>NZ_JABFAP010000009.1 GCF_017168255.1 Agrococcus sp. KRD186 | reverse complement strand
ATAAATGTGAATGTTGATTCATTAATTTACCAATATAACGATACATTTCTTCGACTTCTTCCCTATCTCCAATTCGTTCACCATATGGAGGGTTTCCAACTAAAGCTACTGGTTCATCGGTGTCAATTGATAATGTATTCACATCTTTAACACTAAATTGGATTATATCTGCCAAACCGACTTCTTCAGCATTACGTTTAGCAATTTCAACCATTTCAGGATCTATATCTGATGCAAATACTTGAATGTCTTTATCGTAATTAGCTTGTTGATCAGCTTCATCTCGCATATCATCATAAATATTGGGAGGCATAATATTCCATTCTTCAGAAACAAAATCTCGATTGAACCCTGGTGCAATATTTTGAGCGATTAAACATGCTTCTATGGCAATAGTACCTGAACCACAGAAAGGATCTATAAAAGGCGTATCTCCCTTCCAATTGGCAAGTCGTACTAG
>NZ_JABFAP010000008.1 GCF_017168255.1 Agrococcus sp. KRD186 | reverse complement strand
CGCGACGACGCGCGGAGCGGAACCATCAGACGTGGGCAGAACTCGTGGCCACCAGCGGGCAGATCTGCTGGCCATCTACGGGCAGTTCTCGTGACCGCCTACGGGCAGTTTCACATGGCCGCCAACATCAGTTCGCGAACGCTCGGATGAACGGCTGGTTCTAGAACGGGCGCCGTACTCGCGGAAGGCGTCGCCGAAGGAGTCGATGCTGCGGTCGTTCATTGGCTCATCTCCGATGATGGTGCCGACGCAGCGCCTCGACCACGGTCAAGACGTAATCTCCCAGCCGCTCGACGCGACCGGGCAGCTGCGCGGCGCGAGACCGAGAGGCGGCCGACCACGGGGGCAGGTGCGTAGCGCTGAAGAAGTCCCGCTCCGGATCGTCGGCGTGATGCATCAGCACCAGGCGATGGCCCGCCTCGGCGAGAGCGCTGATTGTCTCTGGCCGGAGGTACGAAGCTGCGCCGAAAAGCGACACGACGGTCGCGGATGGGGCAAGGTTGCGGGCGGCGAGGTAGGCCTCTGCGCTCATCACATGCACGTCGCGCACCCACTGATGCTTGAACAGCAACGAGTGCAGGAGGCCTCGGCTCGCTTCCACAGCCGTGCACCCGCCGGCGCGGGATGCGAGCCCGAGATCGAGTGCCGCGCCGGTACGCGCGCCGAGGTCCAGCACGTGGTTTGCTGGCCCGCCAACCGGCGCTGCGTCTCGAAGGCGATCTGCGAAAGCGGCCAGTCCCGCGGACTCGAATGCATCGTCGAAATCGAGCGCGCGCAGATCCCACGGCGATGGCACAGCAGGCGCCGTGCTCGGCGCATCCTGCCGCCCGTACTCCGCTGTCAGGGGCGCGATGTTCAACGCCTTGCTCACGCTGGTGCGATGCGACATCAGCCAGAGCTTCACACCGTGTTGCATCGATCGCTGCCCGAGCGGCTCGCGACCGTATGCGACTTCGACGTCCGGCAAGTGCAGTTCAATGTTGAGCCGTCGAAAAAACCTCCTAGGCATCCCCATGCCGTGAATGACGCGAGCCGCGCGCTCGTACGTCTGCGCGTCAAGTTGACGCCCCTTGATCACGTACGCGTGCTCAGCACCGCCTTCGAACGTCGACGCCCACTTCCACGCCCACGCTGGCGACTGTTCCTCGAACCAACGAAGTTCGCCCTCGTCCATCACCTTGCGCATCACCCATCACTTCGGATCGCGTCGCCCGCGAAGTCGACGCACCCGATGATGGTGGGCACCACTGACGCTTCGCGCTCCTGCACGAGCGCACTACAAAGATCGGTCGAGCAAGCTGAGCACCTCCTCGTGCAAGCGCCTGTCGTCCGAAGAGAGCCCTTCGAGGACCTCACGAAGCGACACTGCGGATTGACGGATTCTCTTCCCACCGGCGTACGTCAGGAAGATCTGCGAGTACTCGGGTGGGGGACTGTCGAAGGCATCCGCCCAGTTGGGATCCCGTTCGATCGCATGCCAGGCGGAAGGACCGAACTTGAGCTGGATCCTGGACTGCCCGGGACCCGGCTCGGCGGCTTCCAGGTCCAAGTTGACGGTCCATTGGTAGACGCCCTGGAAGTTCGAGCTCACCGCTCGCACCAGCTCGCCGCCCACTGATTCGCTCAGCTGCAGCGCGAGGACTTGCTCGCTGAAGCTGCGAAGCTGCTGCTTCGCGGTGAGCAAGAGCTCGCGGCCTTCACCGAATCGTTCCCTCGCCTGATCCGCCAGATCGCTGGCGAACTGCTCTGCCGCACGTTCGTTGCGTTGAGTCCCGTACCGATGCGCCTCGCCCGTCGAGCACATCGCGACCACGAAGTCGAGCACGGTCTGATCGTTCATGGATCGGCCTCCTTGCGAGAACTTGTGCCGCAGTTGTTCGATGAACCAGTAGGCCGCAGCGTTGTTCCGTTGATAGACATGGTCGGTGCTCAACGACTCCACGAGGCGATCAGCCAGCCGTCCGTAGGTGACGACCACCGCCTCCTCCCATCGCTGAGTCTGCCGTGCGCGATCGATGTCGCGGCTCAGCAGCACGACCGCGCCACGTTTGCCGTCCCGCTGGCTGTACCGCAGGTAATTCGCGTAGCTGTGTCCGTGCCCGTCCGAGGTGTAGTAGTTCTCGATCACGAGCACAGCGTCGTCGCTCTCGAGCACCAGGTCCGCGATGTCGGTGTCTTCGTCGCCCACGGCGGTATTGCGCTCCTGCCCGACCCAATAGCCAGTGCTCACAAACGGCTCATCACCGGGTCGCGCGCGATTCACCTCATCGACAAAGATCCGGACGAACCGGTCGTCCAGTCCGTGTGTGCCGTCGACCGCGAGCAGCCATCTGAACACATTGGAGATCTGCTTCTCGTGCAGCCCATGATGCATGACGTCGAACACATTGAACTCGGGGCCTAGCGGCCGGCTGAGCACGGGCAGCAATCCGGTGATGAAATCGTTGGCCAAACCTCACCCCCTGCGCTGGATGGTCCGCGTCCTTCAAGCATATTCAGTCAAGTACCCGAGCTGACCTGCGGGGTCCGAGCGGCATGCCCGAACAAAGCGCGTCCGCGGCTTGCCACTGAGCCGAACTTACGGAGTAGCCGCTCTACCTGCTCGCGGCCGGCGACAGACGAGGTCACCGTCTCGAGATCGTCGCGCAGTGCAGTCAGCGCGGCACGCAGCGCCAGGTCTGCGTCGCTCAAGGACGTCGCTACCTAGTCGTCGAGCCGATAGGAGTGCGCATCGGTCGTCAGTCCGACCAGCACGTCCAGGAAGATCTTCACCTGCCGACCGCCACCAGGCGCTTCCGGAGCCATCGGGCGGGCACGGGACCGGTGCGCATCAACGACCCGTTACCGCCGGAGCGCCCCGCGCTGCTGCGCGCCGCTCGTGCTCGGCGCGAGCGGCGATCCCAGCACCGCGCCGATCTGGGACGACGACATCCTTGGCGCCGTGAAACCACGCCGCACACTCGCCGGCGATCCGGTCGAGCGAGCACCCATCTCCGACCTGGATCGTGTCACTTCGGGCTGATTTCGTGACTTGAGGTTCGTTCTGCCGTGAGTTTCCGGGGTTGTTGGTGTCCGTATGGGGCACTAATGGCAATGCCGTTCGGTTAGCCGTCGGGCGGTGATGTCAAGCAGCGCGTCCGCGTGGCTCCCGTTGGAGAGCCGCAGCCCTTGTAGAAGTGGATCTGTCCGCCAAGACCGATCTCTTCACAAGGGCTGCG
>NZ_JABFAP010000007.1 GCF_017168255.1 Agrococcus sp. KRD186 | reverse complement strand
GAGTTACTCCATGGTCAATTATAGTAATTTCTTTATTCCATCCTAATTTTCTTATAGTAGAACTAATTAATGCTAATGCTCCAATATTTGGATCATGACCTATATTGCCCTTTCCTATAGGCTTTTCTAATCTTCCTGATATTTTAATACAATTCAGAAATTTTTGAATTACAATAGGTGTATTATTATTAGGGGGTTTTCTCATTGAATTTTTAAAATTTATTAGTTCATCAATAGATTTAAACGGGTTAAACCATTTGTCATCTTTTCCTATTAAATCTACACCTAAATTTTTGTACATATTAGTACCAAATATACTTGTATCAGAAGGCTTTTTATCGGTATCTTTATTAGAATCGTTATAAAGCATATAAATTGGTACATTAGGATAAAAATATTCAAAAAACACAAACTTAGTTGCTCTTTGATAAACACCCGTATTT
>NZ_JABFAP010000006.1 GCF_017168255.1 Agrococcus sp. KRD186 | reverse complement strand
CAATGCCGTTCGGTTAGCCGTCGGGCGGTGATGTCAAGCAGCGCGTCCGCGTGGCTCCCGTTGGAGAGCCGCAGCCCTTGTAGAAGTGGATCTGTCCGCCAAGACCGATCTCTTCACAAGGGCTGCGATGTCTCATTCTGTCACGACCGATTCCGATGGCGTGTTCGCGCCGGGACATCTGGGGGATCTGACCCGGATCGTGCCTCCGGAGATGGTCGATGCCGCGCTGGAGGCCGCCGGCGGTAAGCAGCAGCGCCTTCGGCGGCTGCCGTCGCGGGTGGTGGTGTATCTGCTGTTGGCCGGGGCGCTGTTCGCCGGGCAGGGCTGGCAGCGGGTGTGGTCGCGGCTGACCGCAGGCTTCCCGGCTCCCGTGGCCCGCCCGGCGGGGTCCGCGCTGACTGCGGCGATGCGCCGGGTCGGCCCGCGACCGCTGCGGGAGCTGTTCACCCTGCTGGCCGGCCCTGGCCTGACGCGCACGCAGCAGGTGGTCAGGTTCGCGGGACGGCTGGTGGTCGCGATCGATGGCACCCAGATCGCCGTCGCCGACACCGAAGCGAACCGCGTCGCCTTCCCGAAGCCGCGCGGCGGCCCGAACGGGGAAGCCGGGTATCCCATGATCCGGCTCGTCGCGCTGGTCGCGACCGGCACCAGGACGATCATCGAGGCCGTGTTCGGCACCGATCAGATCGGGGAGTTGAGCTACGCGGACCGGCTCGCTGATGCGCTGCGGCCGGGGATGCTGCTGCTGGGAGACCGGAACTTCGCCACTTACCGGCTCTTCACCCGAATCGCCCGCACCGGAGCCGACTTCCTGATCCGTGGCAAGACCGGCAATGGGGCGATGCGTCTGCCCGTCACGCGCCGCTTCCGCGACGGCTCCTACCTCTCGGTTGCCGCCGGTCTGCCCGTGCGCGTGATCGAGGCGGCCGTGACGATCACCACCGAGACCGGCACGCGCGTCAGCGAGTACCGGCTGATCACGACGCTGCTGGACCCGGACGCGGCACCGGCGCAGCAGCTGGTGCGGCACTATCACGACCGGTGGGAGATCGAGACGACCTACTGCGAGCTGAAGTCCACGATCCTGGGCGGGCGGGTGCTCCGCAGCCGCTACCCGGCCGGGGTGGAGCAGGAAGTCTGGGCGCTGCTGACGGCCTACCAGGCGCTGCGCACGGCAATGACCGACGCGCTGCTGGAGCGCACGGACATCGCCCCCGACCGGCTCTCGTTCACCACCGCACTGCAGGCCGCCCGCGACCAGATCATCCAAACCGCGGGCAGCATCGCGGAGGCCAGCGTCGATCTCGTGGGACGGATCGGCGCGGCCGTCCTCGCCGACCCGATGCCCACCCGGAGGGTCCGCACCCGATCCCGCGTGATCAAACGCGCCATCTCCAAGTACCGGGCCAAGGGCCGCGAGATCGACCGACGCACCTATCCCGCGACACTCCACACCAGAATCTTGACCCCCGGCCCCGACGGCTAACCGAACGGCATTG
>NZ_JABFAP010000005.1 GCF_017168255.1 Agrococcus sp. KRD186 | reverse complement strand
GGCCCCGTCGAGCACGTCCTCGGGGATGTTGGCGACATAGCCTTTGAGCCCCTGCCAGGTGCGCGCCTTCTCGATCTGTGCCCAGTTGACGCCGACGCTCTTCCCGTCGATCGTGACGAACCGGTCCTTCTTCGTCGGCCGGGTGCCGTCGGCGACCTTCTCGGCGCGTTCGATCTGCTTGTTGAGCGTGATGTTGTCGCGCTTGTCGCGTTTGAACGAGTAGTG
>NZ_JABFAP010000004.1 GCF_017168255.1 Agrococcus sp. KRD186 | reverse complement strand
CCTGGATCGTGTCAGATTAGTGCCCTGCAGCTGACCTGAGTTTGGCCAGAATTTCGGCGCCTTCGCCTGCTGCTGGGGTCTCGGCGGTGAGCTGGTGCCCGTCGATGCTGATCACGACATCGCGCAGCGGCCGGAGCGCGCGCACGATGCGGCGGATGGTGACGCCGGTGGCCGCGTGCAGGTGGCGGCTGATTGCGAGTGCGCAGAACACGACAGTCAGGTGCGCCTGGATGGACTCCTCCTTCGAGGCGAACATCGGTCTGGCACGGAGGTCGGTCTTGGCCATCCGGAATGACGCTTCGACCTGGAACAGGTCGTGATAGGCGGCGACCACGCCGGCCCCGTCGAGCACGCCCTTGGGGATGTTGGACACGTAGCCCTTGAGGCCTTGCCAGGTGCGTGCCTTCTCGATCTGCGCCCAGTTCACGCCGACGCTCTTCCCGTCGATCGTGACGAACCGGTCCCGCTTCGCCGGCCGGGAGCCGTCGGCGATCTTCTCGGCGCGTTCGATCTGCTTGTTGAGGGTGAGGTTGTCGCGCTTGTCGCGCTTGAACGAGTAGTGCCAGACCACCCGCCGCTGCCGCGCCTTCGCGCCGGTGCCCATCGTGCGAACGGTCTCGATGATCTGCCCGTCGGCGAACGCGTTCCCGTGTCGCTCGAAATGCGGCGTCAGGTCGTGCGGGGCGGAGGAGGTGCGGGAGCCGACGATGAAGCGGAACCCGGCGTCCTCTACGGCGTTCAGGTTCGCGGCCGAGAGCATGCCGGCATCGGCGACGACGACGAGCTCTTCGACTCCGTGTCGGGCGCGGAAGGCGTCGAGCACCGGCAGCAGGGTGAGCGTCTCTCCCTTGTTGCCGGGGAACGCGTGCACCTCGAGCGGGAAGCCGCCGGCGTCGACGAGCAGGCCGACCAGGATCTGCGGATCCACGCGCCGCTCCTTCGACATGCCGACCTTCCGCAGCCCGTCCTCGTACTCCGCCTCGAAATACAAGGTCGTCACGTCGTAGAGGACCAGCGTGAGCGCGCCGGCCCGGGTGGCGTGGGCGTACGCGGCAGCCGCGGCCCGGCCGCGCCAGTCGTGCTCGATGCTGCGCGCGAGCGTGCGCCAGACGGTGGACAGCGAGGGCGTGCCCGGCACGCCCAGCGCGGCCCAGACGCGCAGCGTGTCCGCCTTCGACGTCGGCTCCACCACCCGCGCCAGCACCAGCTGCTTGAACGTCTCGTCGCCGATCGCGTCGAAGCCGAGCGCCGCGTACGCGTCTTCGAGCACCTCCCAAAGCACCCGCGAACGCGAGCCGGTCACCGTCGGCGCCGCCGTGGCGGACGGCGTCGGCAGGAGCGCGTCGAGATCGAACTCGCCCTGCCCGCGCAGCTCCGCGATCCGGTCGCGCGCGACCGCGACCAGCACCGCCAGCTGCGCATCGTCATGCGCGGATCCCAGGTGCTCGACGATCGTCCGCACGCCCCGCGTCTTCGACGCGATCTGCACCGCCGTCGCCCCGGAGGCAGTCTTCACCTTCCGCACGAACAGGCCCACCTGAGCAGTCTAGAAGCGGCCCATTAGTGCC
>NZ_JABFAP010000003.1 GCF_017168255.1 Agrococcus sp. KRD186 | reverse complement strand
CTGACATCACGCACGCCGTTCTCCTGACCACTCGTTTCCGTACCTTTGACAGTTCAGAAACTAGGCAGGGAACGGCGTGCGGCCGTCACGGCACGCTCAACGCGCCCACAGGTATGTCAGGAGCGCCCCAATTGTGCCCATATACAGCACGCGTAGCTCGTCATGGCCGTGCTCGGTGGGCGGGATGCCGGCATATCGTCGCAACGATGTGCCGTTGCGGATGACGGCGACAGTGGCGACGTCACGTTCTCGAAGCACTCGTGCGAACGTCTCTGTCGTCGTCACGACCAGCGCCGCACTTCGTTGCAACGCGGTCACGAATTCGTGAACGCGTCGCTTGAGGCGCGTGACGACTCGCTTCCCTCGCGTCAGCCCCGGCGTGTGCGACACGAGGTCGGGCCACGCATCCCGCATCTCGACGACCAGAGGTATGTGCAGCATTCGCGCGACGGTTCTCCCTGCGATCAGCGAGGGCAGCGCCGGCGCGGTTGCCACGACGATGTCAGGATTGAGACGGCCATCGCGGACCAGCCGCCGCACCGCGCGCACTGACCCTCGTGCAACCCAGAGGTGGTCAAGCGTGCGAGATGCGACCCCGCCGGTGTGCTGCAGAAAGGAGACGCGATGCACGGTGCCGCCGTGGCTTCCGACCGCGGTCCGGCCGCGGAGCGCGGCTGCCGGCGCATCCGGATCGATCTTGCCGGTGCGATTGTGCGGTGGCGGAGCAACGACATCGACGATGTGGCCGGCTGCCACGAACCGCTCGATCAAAGCACTCCAGCGACGTTGGGACGGGCCATTCTCGGGTTCGAAATAATGAGTGAGCAGCAGTACGCGCATCACTCGAGACCCGACCACTGATCTATCTGATCGTAGATTGCTTTGTCGCGCCGCTCCTTCCAAGGAAGCGAGAGCATGGCGCACAAGAGACGCCGGGAGTTCATCGGCAGCGCGACTGATGTTGATAGGTCGTACTCGGAGTATCCGGCCGCAGCCCACTTCGAGAGCCGATGCTCCCAATAGAAGAGGTCGTAAAAGTCGTAGTTCGCGATGCGCTCAGCAGTGAACTGCGTGTATTCGATATACTCGGCCATCGAGGCGATGAGCATGGGATCTTTGCAGACTCCTGACGGGGAATACTTGCGGGCGAGCACTTCCGGAGAGATCTGGTCCTGCTCCCGCTCCTGGTAGAAGCCTGTACCGATCTCTCCACCCAGCCCCCACAGCATCGTCGAGTCGATCGGCAGTTGCTCGTAGAACGCTTGGGCCAGCGTCGGGAATCGCGCCCACGATGGGAACGTGGTGTTGTACAGGTTTGCCATCGGAGTGCCACCTGTCAGCGGCGCAGAGAGATCAACGACGGCGAACCTCAACTGCGCTAGCGTAGCCAGCTGGTTCGCACGCTTGAGGTCGACCAGCGTCGACTCGGTCGCGCGCGCGAAAAAGTGATAGGTCAGGGCGACGGTGCCTTCGCGCTGCAGCAGGTCCATCGCGCTCAGGAGGATCGAGCGCGCGTCCCGTCCTGCCGTGAGAGCGAAGTAGCTGGCGGTCTGTGCGGGCAGCCAGCACTCGACTTGGTACCGCAGCTCTTCGATGAAAATCGTTGCGGCCTCGTCCACCGACAGTTCAGGAAGATCCTCAAACGGGAAGAAGCGCTGATGGCGCACCTCGCCGTGCGAAATCGCCAGCGCGCAATTGGCGAAGACGAGATCGACCGCGTCGAACGGATGGATGAGTCCAGGCAGGCTCTTCCCACCCGGGCTGACATAGTCCGGGTGCCCCATGATCCAAGACTTCTTCGACGACGCCTCGTCGCCGATGCTCTTTGCCACCAGCACCGCGTGCGACGAGATGTGGATTCCAGCCGCATCAGCCGCCCAGAAGCACGAGAGGCTTGCCATGGGGTCGACGTGAACGCGGACGTCATCGCCGGAGAAGCCGACGATGACGTACCTGCCGCCGACCCAAGCAACTTCGCGGTCGAACCCACTCCAGTCCTCAGCGCCAGCCAGGACTGGAAGCAGCGACTGCGCTGTCTCCGGTGAGCTGGCGCTCTGGCTTGACGAGTCGAAGGCGTGGCCCAGAATCAATACAGCCGAGCGCTGGTCCGCGCCGCGCTCCAGGATCATGGGCAGGTTCGGGTCGTGCGACAGCGTCCAGGTGCCGATCCGTACGCTCAACCAACTCTCCGGAACCGAGACGGCAGCCGCACCCTTCGACAGAAGGTAGCCGCGCGCATAGAAGTTCCTGTAGCCCGCGGTAACCGACGCAGGCTTGGACGCGGTATGGGCGCGGTTATATGCCGCCCATGCCTCGCTCAGCTCACGATCGATCATCGCGTCAGACCTCAATCTGATCGCGGCCGTCACCGATGTACTTCATTACGCCGGTCGAATAGAGACTACGATCACTGACGCTCCAAGTGTGCCGGGACTTGTCCTGCTTGCGATTCACCACGAAGTTGAACCTATCCGCGCTGTAGATCTGGGCGCCGTCACTCTTCAGACGTGTCAAGACGCTCGAGTCCTCACCCCTGCCCAATTCCGCAAACGGATACTCCTGGAACATGCTCTTCCGGGCGACGAACGTCGCACCGCGAACGAAGTCGCCGTACTTGTGCTCCTTCAGCGGCATGGTGAGCACGGTGTGGTTCAACGCCTCGAAGTAGATGAAAGTGGATGCTTTGCCGGCCAGTTCGGCGCCCGAGAACATCAGCGCATTCATCATGTCGCCGACGTAGTTGGCTCCGTACCAGTCGTCGTCGTCCATCCGCACCACGATGTCGCCGCTCGCGAGCTCGACGGCATGGTTCAGGTTCCGACCCAGCGACCAGTCATTCGGAGCTTGCGCGAGCTCGAGCTCGATGCCCATGCTCGAGAGCACGGCGAACGCCTCCCGTGGGAACTCGAATCCATGCGAGACGACGACGACTTGCTGCGGGCGCATCGACTGGCGTGCCACGTTGTCGACGATGGCCTGAGCATGGTCGGGCCGATTCGTGGAGATGATCACCGAGACGTCGCTGGACTGCACCGGAAGGTCGAGCCCAGTCGCCTGCGCGATCGTCTCGGCTCGGTGGCGATAGGTGTGCCGTTGCCAGATCTCGCGCTGCGCGCGATGGGCAAGCCTGTCGCGATACTCATCCGACTTCACCAGGATGCGAATGGTTTCTGCGGTGTCGACCTCGTTGGCCACCGTCGAGATGACTCCACCGGGGAAGAAGGCGTCGATCGCTGCGCTCGGCGGGGTCACGACGGATGCGCCGCACGCCGTCGCCTCGAAAATTCTCCGCGCGAACATCGTGCTCGATCCAACGACCGAGTTCACGTTCAGCACGACCTTGTAGGCGTGATATGCCGAGACCATCTCCTGATAGGAGAGCGATCCTCGCACGAACTCGTCGAACGGCTTGGGGAACTGGTACCGAGGATCGCCGCCGAACTGGCGCGAGAATATGTCGAACTCGAACTTCGATGCCGCCGGAAGCAGGTAGTTGAGCTGCTCTCGACGCTCTGGATACTTGTGCTGGAAGTACATTCCTCCGAATGCGACCTCACGATCGCGTGCGCGCCCCTTCAGCTGTGCCGGGTTGTGCATCGCAGGCTGTGCCGCGAAAGGCAACACGTGCACTCGATCGTGCCCGAGTTCGCGGCGGTAGGTGGGGATCAGGTCGCCATCGGTCGTGAAGACCACGTCAACGAGTCTTGCGAGCGGCAAGAAGTCATCGAAGTGGGGCGGATCTTCCTTGTTCCACAAGATGACCGGGATGCCGCGGCGCTGCGCTTCGTCGATGGCTTCAGTGACCGCCGGTCTCGGCGCGGAAGACCCAACCAAGTGGTACTTCCAAGTGCCGGAGTTTCCTTCCCAGGCGCTCTCGATGAAGAACAGATCGGGCTGCGCGTCGTCCATCACCTGACGCCAGTTCTCCGGGGTAGGCAGGTGTTGCTCCCACTCCGGGGCGAACGCCATCGCTGTGAACTCATCGGCGATCATCATGACCTTGAGCGACGAGGCCAATGGGCGTGGGACCGTGCGCATCGGCGGGAACTTCGCCGGACCTGTCAGCGATCCGCTGCTCTCGCCATCATGGCTTGACCGCTGTTCTATCTCTCGCACGGTCTTCTTGATCTCACGCACCAACGGGGCCGAGCGTCCAACGGAACCGGCCGTGTCGTTGACGGTTCGAGTGAGCTTCTTCACGCGCTGCAGCGTCTCGTCCACCCGTGCATTGATGTGCTGCATATCCGAAATCGCGAGTTGGTTCGCGATCAGGCTCAACGCAGTGTGCAACCATAGCCCGCCGACGAGCACGGAGAGCACGGCGCCGAATGCGAAGGCTGAAAGTAGCGCGAAGACCGCAGCGACGGCAGTCGCAAGTACAACGACTACGGTCGTTGCGGCACCTGTCCGTGTCAAGAACGCCCTCCGCAGATGCTTCATCGCCACACACCCTTCATGTCGATGACGACCTTCTCTTCGAGCCGACCGCGGTCCACACGCTTGAACGGGGAATGGTCGACCAGCAGCAAGACGATGTCGGCCGCATCGATCGCGGTATCGAGATCCTGCTGCTGCACATTTGCGAGGCCGCCCAACCGTTCTGGCAGCGATGCAACGTTCGGCTCTACCACCCGGATACTGGCGGCCGGCAGCTCGATGGCAAGCTCACGGACTATCTCAAGCGAGGGCGATTCACGCAGGTCGTCGATGTCGGCCTTGAACGCGATGCCGAGCGCAGCGATGACCGGCGCTTTGAACTTCGCCGCCTTGGTCAGCACCTTGCCGATGACATATCGTGGCTTGCTGTCGTTGACCTCCCGCGCCCATCGGATGAGCCGTGCCTCTTCCGGAGCGGCGGCGACGATGAACCAGGGGTCGACCGCGATGCAGTGGCCGCCCACGCCGGGGCCCGGCTGCAGGATGTTTACTCGCGGGTGATGATTCGCAAGCTCGATCAGCTCCCAGACATCGATTCCGAGCTTGTCGCAGATGATGGAGAGTTCGTTGGCGAAGGCGATGTTGACGTCGCGGAACGAGTTCTCGGTGAGCTTCGCCAGCTCGGCCGTGCGCGCATCGGTGATCAGGAGCTCGCCGTTAGAGAATGTCGCGTACAGGTCTCGCGCCATCTCGCCGCCTACGGGGGTCAGCCCACCGATGACTCGATCGTTCTCGGCCATCTCGACCATGATTCGACCCGGGAGCACACGCTCCGGAGCATGCGCGAAGTAGACGCTGTTGGGACGCCCGTCGGTCGCGGTCAGATCGGTCCGCTGCTGCAGAATGAACTCCGCCATCTTCTCCGTGGTTCCCGGAGGAGAAGTCGACTCGAGCACTACCAGTTCGCCGCCCTTCAACTCCCGCGCGATCTGCTGCGCAGCTGCCTCTATGAACTTGGTGTCGACTGAGTAGTCGTCGTTGAATGGCGTCGGAACCGCGACGATGTACGCGTCCGCGTGCGGCGTCTCTGTCTGCGCGACCAGGAGGCCCTTGTGCACTACTCCTGTCAGCGACGCTTCAAAGTCTGGCTCGTAGAACGGGACCTCACCCTTGTTGATCTGCTCGACGTATCGCTCGTTCACGTCGACACCGATGACTTTGATGCCCTTCGACGCGATGAAGGCTGCGGTCGGCAAGCCGATGTAGCCTAGGCCGATGACCGGAGTTCCGCAACTGGTGAGCACACGTTGCCCGGGATTCCGCGCGGTGGCGCGGAAGTTGACGGTTGGGCGTGTGGGGGTCGTGTTACTACAGGGTCGGCTCGGACCGGCGTATCGGCCTCAGTT
>NZ_JABFAP010000025.1 GCF_017168255.1 Agrococcus sp. KRD186 | reverse complement strand
GGCGGTGGACTTCTCCCCGGTGGTGCCGGTGGCGGCGGCGCGGCCGGGCTCGGTGGTGCTGGCGGGGCTGGAGTCGGTGATCCAGCAGTGGCTTGGCGACGACGAGCGGCGTCCGCGGAAGCAGCGGCATACCGCGCGGCGGGTGTTCGATCGGCTGGTGGCCGAGCACGGCTACGCGGGCTCGTATTCGCCGGTGCAGCGGCTGGTGAAGCAGTATCGGGCCGAGCATCGCTCGCGCGCCGAGGGGTTCCTGGAGCTGGCCTGGCCGCCGGGGCAGGCGCAGGTCGATTTCGGTCAGGGCGTGGCGATCGTCGGCGGGGTGTCGCTGCTGCTGCACCTGCTGGTGGTGACGTTCCCGTTCTCGAACACCCGGTTCGTGCTGGCCTACCGGGGCGAGACGGCCGAGTGCGTCTGTGATGGGCTGCGCCGCGTCTTCGAGCACACCGGTTTCGTGCCGCGGGTGCTGGTGTTCGATAACGCCACCGGCGTGGGCCGGCGCAGCGGGGAGAAGGTGATCGAGTCGAAGCTGTTCGGCTCGTTCAAGGCGCATTACCGGCTCACCGCCCGCTACTGCAACCCGAACTCGGGCAACGAGAAGGGGAACGTGGAGAACGCGGTCGGGTTCCTGCGCCGGAACCTGATGGTCCCCGAACCCGAGGCGGCCTCGCTGCAGGCGCTGAACGAGGTGCTGCTGGAGCGCTGCGATGCGCTCGCCGCGCAGGAGCATTGGCGTAAGGGCGCCCCGATCGGCGAACTGTTCGCCGACGACCTCGCCGCCGGCCTGGAGCTGCCCGGGATCGGCTTCGACCCGGTCCGGTACGAGTCTCGGCGCGCGGACAAGACCGGCAAGGTCGTCATCGACGGGACGGCGTATCTGGCCGGGCCCGCCTATCACGACCGGCATCTGACGGTCGGGGTCCGGCACGACCGGATCGAGATCCTCGACGAGCACGCGCACCCGGTGATCGAGTTCGACCGGGTCTTCGGGCAGGGCGATCGGACCGTGTTCGCCGCGGGACAGCTGCTGCATGCCCTGGCGGTCAAGCCCGGCGCGTGGACGCATTCGCCGGTGCGAGAGCTCGTCGCCGACCCGGTCCGCGACTGGCTCGATACGGCGCGGCTACCGGAGCGGGCGCGGCTGCTGGCCCGGCTGGACCAGGCGGCGGTCGCGACCAGCTTCGCCACCGCGATCACCGCCGCGACCGAGCTGCTGAGCCGCGGCGCCGACCCCGCCGCCGACGGGCTCGGCATGCTCGCCCGCCGCATCCACGACAACCTCGAACCGGCCGCCACGGTCGTCGACCTGCACGTCTACGACCAGTTCACGCAGCCGCCCGGACACGACCGGCCGCAGGGGCCCCAGACGCAGGAGGACGCGGCATGAGCGGCGCAGCCGTCACCAACGACGACATCATCACCGCCGGCCGGGCGATCTCGCTGACCACGACCGTCGTGGCCGACTGGGCGACGCGGGGCACGCCGAAGCAGCGCGAGTATTTGCACGGGTTCCTCACCGCCGAACACGCCTCCCGTCAGCACGCCCGCCACGCCCGGCTGCTGCGAGCCGCCCGGCTGCCGGCGCTGAAGTCCCTCGATGGCTATGACTGGTCCGCGATCCGCTTCCCCGACGGCTACGGCCGCGGGCAGCTCACCGAGCTGGAGTTCCTCGACCATGCCGGGGACCTGGTGCTCTACGGCGATGTCGGCACCGGCAAGACCCACCTCGCCTGCGCCCTGATCGCCGCCGCGTGCCAACGAGGCATCCCCGCACGATTCCACACCACCGCATCGCTGGTCGCCCAACTGCGCCGCGCGAAAGACGCCGACCGGCTCGACAAAGAACTCGCCGCGATCGCCAGATACCCGCTACTGGCAATCGATGAGTTCGGGTACCTGCCGATCGATGCGGAGGGTGCCCGGCTGCTGTTCCAGGTCATCGCCGACGCGTACGAGAAACGCAGCCTGATCCTGACCACCAACCTCGAGTTCGCCCGCTGGGGCACCGTGTTCGGCGACGACCAGATGGCCGCCGCAGTCATCGACCGCATCGTCCACCACGGCCGGCTGCTGCAGTTCCGCGGCGAGTCCTACCGCGTCGCCCACGCCCTCATGAAATAGCCCAACGGAGGAGCACAGCAATGACGACCCCGCCCCCGCGCGCACGCGCAGCCACACGGCCACCACGATCGCGATCGGTGAACGAGACCGCGAATGGCAGGCCACGACCGACGAAGCCATC
>NZ_JABFAP010000024.1 GCF_017168255.1 Agrococcus sp. KRD186 | reverse complement strand
CCGGGGTTCCGCAGCTGGTAGGCATTTTCGGCCGCTCGGCGGTGGCTGATTCGCGTGATTCCGCGGTTCTTGGCGTCGACGAGCGGCAGATTCTGTAGGCACACGACTGTCGGAGTGTCGGACTGGGATTCGGTGTCTCCCGTGGCATGCTGTGGGCATGTACCTGCGGGAGACGCGACGGAAGAACAGGGACGGCTCGGTCGTGCGCTACTTCCAGCTTGCCCACAACGTCCGCCATCCGGAGACCGGGGCGCCGACGGCGAAGGTGATCCACAACTTCGGCCGCGCCGAGGATGTCGACCGGGACGCGCTGGCGCGGCTGGTGTCGTCGATCTCCCGCATGCTCGGCCCCGAGCAGGCTGAGCCGGGCTCGGTCCCGGCTGCGGCCGGCGAGGCGGAGGTGATCGAGTCCCGCCGGATGGGCGGGGCCTGGACGCTGGACCGGCTCTGGGAACGGCTCGGCATCGGCGCCGCGATCCGGGCCGCCGCCGAGGGCAGGAAGCTCGATGCGGACGCGGTCGAGCGGGTGATCTTCGCCCTCGTCGCCCAGCGAGCGCTGGAGCCGGCCTCGAAGCTCGCCGCCACCCGCTGGGTGGCGGAGCGGGTCTGGATCGAGGACCTGGCGGCGCTGAGCGATGATCAGGCGTACCGGGGGATGGACTTCCTGCTGGAGGCGCTGGAGGAGATCGCCGCGGAGGTCTTCCGCTCCGTCGCCACCCTGCTGAATCTGGATCTGGACATCGTCTTCGTCGACACCACCTCCACCTACTTCGAGACCGAGCGGCCGGATGAACTGCCGGAGCTGGCCGAGCCCACCGCCGATGAGGGCGGCAACCCGGCCGAGTCCGGGGCGCGCACCTTCGGGCACTCGAAGGACTTCCGCACCGACCTGCCGCAGGTGGTGATCGCGATGGCCGTCACTCGCGACGGCGTGCCGGTCAAGTGCTGGACGTTCCCGGGGAACACGGCGGATACGGCGATCATCCGCACCATCAAGGACGACCTGGCCGGCTGGCACCTGCACCGGATGGTCTGGGTCGCCGACCGCGGCTTCGCCTCCGCCACCAACCGCGCCTACCTGACCCGCGGCGGCGGCCACTACATCCACGCCGAGAAGCTCCGCCACACGAACGCCGAGGCGGCCGCCGCGCTCGCCCGGCCCGGCCGCTACAAGACCGTGGCCGGGAACCTGCGGGTCAAGGAGGTGCACGTCGCCCCCGGCGGCAAGGGCGATGGCGACGGCGGAGCGCGGGCGCAGCGGTTCGTGATCTGCCACAACCCCGACCAGGCGACGCGGGACGTCGAGGTGCGGGCGAACCTCGTCGCGCACTTGCAGTCGCTGATCGACGGCTCCGACGCGTGGACGGCCCGGAAGCGTGACGAGCTGGTCGGCTCCCTGAAGGGCAAGCCGGGGCTGCGCCGCTACTTGCGCCGCACCGGCGCCGGGCTGCTGCGGATCGACAAGCGGGCGATCGAACGCGAGGCGCACCTGGACGGCAAGTGGCTGCTGCGCACCTCCGACGCCACCCTGAGCCCTGAGGATCTGGCCGCCGCCTACAAGCAGCTCCTGGCCGTCGAGCGCGGCTGGCGCGACATGAAGGGCCACCTCGGGCTGCGCCCCGTGTTCCACCACCGCGAGGACCGCATCCGCGGGCACGTGCAACTCTGCTGGCTCTCGCTCCTGCTGATCCGAGTGATCGAGAACACCACCGGCGACACCTGGCGGAACATCCGCCACGAGCTCGACCGCATGCACCTCGTCACCCTCGCCAGCGCCGACGGCGGCATCGCCCAGCGCACCGCGCTCACCGACGGCCAGCGGGCCATCCTGGCCGCCCTCGAACTACCCGAACCGCACCGGTTCCAGCACTACACGCCCGCCAACTGAGGCCGATACGCCGGTCCGAGCCGACCCTGTAGTAACACGACCCCCACACGCCCAACCGTCAACTTCCGCGCCACCGCGCGGAATCCCGGGCAACGTGTGCTCACCAGTTGCGGAACTCCGG
>NZ_JABFAP010000023.1 GCF_017168255.1 Agrococcus sp. KRD186 | reverse complement strand
CATGCCGACCTTCCGCAGCGCGTCTTCGTACTCGGCCTCGAAATACAGCGTGGTCACGTCATAGAGGACCAGCGTGAGCGCGCCAGCCCGGGTCGCGTGCGCATACGCGGCCTCCGCAGCCGTTGCGCGCCAGTCGTGCTCGATGCTGCGCGCCAGCGTGCGCCAGATCGTCCGCAACGAGGGCAGGTCCGGCACGCCCAGCTCGCCCAGCACCCGTAGCGTGTCCGCCTTCGAGGTCGGCTCCACGACCCTGGCCAGCACGAGCCGCTTGAACGTCTCATCGCCGATCGCGTCGAAGCCGAGCGCCGCGTACGCGTCTTCGAGCACCTCCCAGAGCACCCGCGAGCGAGAGCCGGTCACCGTCGGCGCTGCCGTGGGCGCCGGCGTCGGCATGAGCGCGTTGAGATCGAACTCGCCCTGCCCGCGCAGCTCCGCGATCCGATCGCGAGCGACCGCGACCAGCGCTGCGAGCTGGGCATCGTCATGCGCGGAGCCGAGATGCTGGACGATCGTGCGCACGCCCCGCGTCTTCGACGCGATCTGCACCGCCGTCGCACCCGACCCGGTGCGCACTTTCCGCACGAACATACCCACTTGGGCAGTCTAGAAGCGCCCGATTAGTGCCCCGCACGGACACCAAGAACCCCGGAAACTCAAGGCAGAATGACCATCAGGTCACGAAATCCGGCCGAGGTGGCACGATCCAGG
>NZ_JABFAP010000022.1 GCF_017168255.1 Agrococcus sp. KRD186 | reverse complement strand
CTGCTGTTCGGCACACCAGACACCTGGTTGTTGTGGAACCTCACGGGTGGTGTCGACGGGGGAGTGCACGCGACTGATGTCACCAACGCCAGCCGCACGCTGCTGATGGATCTGCGCACGCTCGACTGGGACGACGCTCTGCTCAAGGCGTTCGGGGTTCCTCGTGCGATGCTGCCCACGATCCGCTCGTCATCGGAGGTGTACGGGGAGGCAGTCGGCACTTCGCTCGACGGCATCCCGATCGCGGGAATCCTCGGAGACCAGCAGGCCGCCACATTCGGCCAGGTCGCTTTCGAGCGCGGTGAATCCAAGAACACCTACGGCACGGGCAATTTCCTCATCGTGAACACCGGCGAGGAGATCGTCGACAGCGAGAACGGGCTGGTCACGAC
>NZ_JABFAP010000021.1 GCF_017168255.1 Agrococcus sp. KRD186 | reverse complement strand
CTGACATCACGCACGCCGTTCTCCTGACCACTCGTTTCCGTACCTTTGACAGTTCAGAAACTAGGCAGGGAACGGCGTGCGGCCGTCACGGCACGCTCAACGCGCCCACAGGTATGTCAGGAGCGCCACAATTTCACCAGCTTGGAGCGCGCTTTCTCCCGACGACTTACCTCTGGATCATGAAACGGCCTTCGATGCTGATCCCCGGACGCTTGTAGGCCCGCTGCGGCCTTGCCTTCTCGTGGCGGGCCGTGCGGCGGACGTGCTCGGCAGGCGGCGCATGTTCCTAATCGGCGCATCGCTGCTGCTCACCGGGGCGATCGTCGGCATCCTCGCCACCAGCGCCGAAGCGCTTTTCGGGGCTCGAATCGTGCAAGCTGCCGGAGCCGCGGCGCTCAGCCGGGCAGCGATGTCGATGCTCCTCTCACGCACGGAGGGGCCGGCCCGCCTCAAAGCGATGAGCAACTGGGGTGCCGCCTCGACGATTGGCGGCGCCCTCGGCGTCTCGCTCGGCGCACTCGGCGTCTCGCTCGGCGGCCTCGTCGCGGCGGCGGCCGGCTGGAACGCGATCTTTGCGATCCCAGCTAGCGCCGCGGCGGTCGCGCTGCTGCTCGGCATGCGATGGTTGCCCGCCGACGAGTGCGGAGCACGACGATCGTTCGACGGCGCCGGGGCCGCAATGGCCACGGGCACCGCACTGGCATTGGCTTTCGCCATCCTGTCGGTGCCGCAGCACGGCTGGTGGTCGGTTCCGACCGTCGGAGGCGTGCTCGCGGGGGCGGGTCTCGCCGTGCTGCTGATGCGCCACGAGCGTCGAGCACCCGACCCGCTGTTCCCTCAAACGGTGCTCAGCAGTCCGCGCGTGGTTGCGGGGCTTGCGGTCAACATGCTCGGCGGAGGAGCACGGATCGCTGCTTTCGTGCTCGTCGCGTTCCTGCTTCAGCGAGTGCTCGCCATGGACGTAGGAGCTGTGGGGCTTGCGATGCTGCCAACGTCCCTGTTCGGCTTCGCGGTCAGCGTTGCGCTGCTGCCTCGGCTGCTCGCACGTTACGGACCGGAGCGCGTAACCGCGATCGGCTGCCTGACGCTGGCAGTCGCACACCTCGTGTTCGCCACAGCGACGCCTGGGACTTCATATGTGCTGCACGTCCTGCCGGCCCTAGCGCTCGCTGCCGCCGGGGTGGCGATGAGCTTCACCCCGACGACCCTGGTGATCGCGAGGGAGGTTGCCCGCCGAGACTCCGGCGTTGGGTCCGCGCTGGCGTCAGCGAGCCCACAGCTCGGCGGCTTGCTCGGGATTGCGGTGTTCGGCGCCGTGGATGCGCTCGTCACCACTGGGGAGCGCGCCGCGGGTGCTGCGGGCGTCTCGGCCATGTTCCTCGTGGCCGCCGGTTTCTCCGCGGCCGCCGGGATGCTTGCACTTTGCGGCCTTGTGCCGCGCGGGGCGCACTCCGGTGGCCCGCGGGCGATGCCCGCGGTTGCACAGCCCGGTCACTAGCCCAGTTCTCGGCGGTTGCCGCGGGGATGTCTTCGAGCACTTCGGCGTCCCCCGACTCTGCTGCTGCACGTGCCGTCCGAGTCGGAGTCATCGCGGACTGCGAAGCGGTCCTCGAAGAACGCTTGCATAAGCCTGAACTTGTCGCGCCCGATTTATCGCGTCGGACAACCGGGTCGATGTGTCACCCTCATACACTTGCGTATGGCTTCAAAGCGCACCGTCAAGCCGCGTCGGCAACCTCGACTACTGCTGATGACGCTGACGTTCCTCGCAGGCGCTGGCCTCGCCATAGTGTCGTGGTTCTTGAAGGATCAGGATCCTTGGTGGAGCGCCCTCCTCGCGAACATGGCAGTGGTCGTCCTTCTACTTATTCCCGGTGAACTGCTCTTGGCGGGCGTTCGAAATCGAGTCGAGACGGTAGCCGACACGGCAACGAGGGCTGAGCTGACTGCGGACCAGGCACAGCAGTCGGCTGAGGCCACGGCTCGCTCGCTGGACGAAGTTCGTCAAGTCCTCGTAGACAGGCAGGTTGACGAGCTCGAAGCTTCGATCGACCGCTATCGCGACATCGTGAAAGTGCCCGACCGCGAGTCGCTGATCGGTGCACTGCGCCAGGCAACGCAAGAAGACCTCATCACATCGGACGGTGTCCGTGTTCCGGTATGGGAGACAGACGTCCATTACCGATTCGTCGTGAGCGAAGCGGAGCCTAGTCTTGTCGTTCGTTTGGAGCAGGACGACGGGACTGTTCTGTCGGAATCCGCCTGGGACGTACACACTTCGCCGGTCGACTTCTACCAGGCACTAGTAAGCGCTGTACGTGCCGCAGGCAGAGATCTAGGCACTGGGTTGAATCTCCCGACGCAGTCGGTCGAGGAACTCTCCGCGATGCTGGTTGAAATCACGAGACTCCGCTCCCAGGAACTCGCCGGTCATCGGCAGACGTTGAGGAGGGTCATCGAAAGGCGCAACGGTTGGTACTTCACCGAGGAGAACGTCCTTCCGGTTGAGAACCTTAGTTACACCATCGGCGTCGACCGGCTCCATGAGCCGGACTGGGAGGAGCACCTGCGCAACAAAGGCTGGTACACCGCACCGGATGCCATCCAGTTCGCGCGGAGGCTCTACGATTCTGGAGCGCCCAGGTCTTCAGCATCCTCCGGTGGCGAAGCCTGACTACGCGCCTCTAGCCCCGCGCGAGCGCGCGACCGCTGAACGCCGTCGATCATCAGAGATACCGGTCGTTCAAGTAACCTGCGGTCATGACCCAAGTGCATGTCCACAATCAACCCCCTTGGGCCAACACCTACTCGGTGGACGGCACGTTCGGCTGGCCGGATATGTCCGGCTTGAGAGAAGCGATGGTTTGCTCGAATCAGGCCAGGGTTCCGGCGCTTCCGGGTGATTGACATCTGGTACAGCAGCGATCGCCATGGACATTTTGACTTGGGCCGCATGTCTTCCCCGAAGAGGTCACCGGGACCGATGACGACCGTCTCGGCGCGATTGCACCGAACTACTTCCGGTCGAGCTGAAATGTTGCGCTCTAGGCCTGGAGCACGGTAGCGACGGCTATGGAACTCTCGACTGCTGAACTGGACGAGCTGGCACGCGAACTACTCGACGCGTGGGACGCGGACGGCCACCCGACAGAGATGTCTCAGCCCCGAGCGCGCTTGGGTAAGCCAATCGGCGCCGCTGACGTTGCGCGGATGGAGTGCGTGGTTGGCTTGGCTCGTCATGTCCACGAGACGACCAGGGCGATACGACTGCTGCTCGACAACGGGCATCTGAATGCTGCAGTTCCGCTCGTTCGGCTCGTGTACGAGTGCGCTTTGACCGCGACCTGGCTCGTGCAGAGCGAAGACCACAACGGTATTAAGGCGTTCTTGCATGAGTACACGCGGCAGCAGAGCAACCTCCAATCGGCGTTGACGCGGGCGGTAAGCGCGACGTTCCGAAGCAGTCGCGGCGCCGTGGCTGATACGAACATGGACGAGTACCTGGGTTCCAGCGACAACGCACGCCGGTTCGACTTGATCTGTGAAGACCTCGAACCCGGGGGCGCGGACGCCTATATCTTCTACAAGATTCTCAGCTCGATCAGCCACGCGGGAGTGCGGCTTGTGGACCTCTACTTTTCGGCGCCGCCCCGGGGGCAAGTAGTGCCTCCGCCGCGACAGATACCGGATGCTCCGCTCGATCCTGAGCTGCTCTTGTTCCTCGCGAGCGCGTCGATGGTGTGGAGTGGGCGCGCAGTGAGCTATATCAGCAAGAACAAGACCTACCGCAGTATGCTGCGCCGCGCCGCAAGGCAGTTGGAAATTAAGGCAGAGCTGCACCTGAGCGCGGCCTACAGCAAGCGGCATGGGGAAGCTCGCCGACGAGCTCGCCCGCCGAGGGACAAGCGCTAGTTTGTGGCCGGGCAAACTGACACAGCCGTCGACATTCTCGAGTTTTGGGATCGTGTCCAGCCCGCTGCGCGACGAGCTGACGCCGGAAAGCCCCGGCGGCCACGGCGACCTGCTCCAACCGACGCCCAGTATGCGTGTCGGCCGTCGTTGTGCCGCCATGGCTAGGCTATTCGTAGGAACGGCGAGACTCGATCCGGCGAAAGGGCGCAAACGATGACCTACCAAGACGAGGAGTCGATCAAGAGCGCGCTGCAGATCGATTCTTGGAGGAACCTCTCGAAGGAAAAGTTCCTAGCATTCGCCGGGAATCTCGACAAGATCGACAAGGACGTTGCGCTCGCAATCGTCGGGGAGTTCACGAACTTCAAGGCTCTGGCGTCAGACGCACTCCACGAGGTCACCCAGCAGTTCGAGGCCGTCCTCCGTAGCCATGACGAGGGCAGCAAGGATGCGTACAAGGGATGGAAGCGCTACCAGAAGCAACTGCAGCGCGAACTTGACCGTCCCGACCTCACGAGTGAGGAGCGCTACCAATTCTTAATGGAGTTCCGGGCGGCCTCAGAAGCGATCTCCAAGGATGGCGACAAGCGCAACGCATTCCTCCTGAAGATTGCTGGCGTCGCAGCGACGGTCGTCGTCACAATCGTCGCAGCCGCTGTCGCTGTGCTGGGCGGGAAGAGCCAGCTCGGACCGGGCACCCGGAGCTAGGGGGACCGCTGCTGCGCGCGCACGAACACATGTGTGCTGAGCCAATTGTTGTCGCTGGCGATTCATGCGCGTTTCGGCTCGCTACGGCAACCCGAACCCTCGATGTGGGGTGACGCCCGCATCGAGTGTGCGCCGGCGCGGCAGGCAGCCTCTGGCAGCCGGGGATTGGCGGGTACTCATTGACATGGGGTGTCCGAGAGATGCGGCGCGCGGCCGCGCGTGCTACAGACGGACGGTCTCCGCGACCTTCGCGGCGATGTCGGAGAGTGGCAGGGTGGGGCCTGTCGTGAGCCCCGACCGGGCTGCAAGTAGCGGACTCACGTCGCGAAGCGCCTCGAATGTGGTGCCGTGTGCCACCGGAATGACCCGGTCCGTTGCGAGCAGGGCAGAGAGCTCCTTGTCAGCGATCCCCTCCTTTTCGATCGACTTCAGCAACTCCGGCGTCACGAGGACTATGCCAACCCGCGACAATCGCAGCCCCTTGTCGATCGCACGCAGCAGCGAGGTCCCCAACGCAACGTCCTTCTGGCTAAACCACACCGACACGTGGAGGTCCTCGAGCAGGTCGTGGAACTCTTGTGCGACTGTCTCCCGATCCGCCCACGCGTGGCAGAGGAATAGGTCTCGTCGACCGGGATGCGCCTGCGACTGCTGCTCGACCTTCTGTCGCACCGGTTCGAGGGTGCGCCGGTCCGCGAGCGTGTAGGAAACCGCGCGACCGCCGTCAGCGCGACGGGGGCCTCCCGGGCGCCAGCCGCCTGCGCCCCCGCTACTCACGCTTGGGCGTATGGGCGCGCCATAGTAAGGACGGGCGTAGCGGTTGTGTGTGATCGACTGTTTACAGGCCGGTTGTGCAGGGTTTTCCGGCCCATGTAGTGGCCGGTTTCCTGCCGTGTGAGCGCGAGAATCCGGCCACCGCGGCGTCACGTCCGTGACGGTGCCCGAGGGTGCCGGCTGAGCGTGCGTGACGTGTTCAGCATTCATATCGGCGACGGCGTTCGTGCGGCCCGGCTCGGGCTGGGGTCACGGGCCCGTCACCGTCGATAGGTTCCGGTCGGCGCTTCCAATTTGGCAAGCGGGGCGCCGGAGAGGAACCGGTAGAGGAGATGACGGTACCCATGACCGTTGTAGAAAATATCAGGCGGCTCGATGCCGATGGCGTGCCGGGGCGGGAGATCGCGCGGCGCCTGGGGGTGAGTCGGGACTCGGTGACGAAGTACACGCAGGCGGTGGACTTCTCCCCGGTGGTGCCGGTGGCGGCGGCGCGGCCGGGCTCGGTGGTGCTGGCGGGGCTGGAGTCGGTGATCCAGCAGTGGCTTGGCGACGACGAGCGGCGTCCGCGGAAGCAGCGG
>NZ_JABFAP010000020.1 GCF_017168255.1 Agrococcus sp. KRD186 | reverse complement strand
GATACATAGAGTAACCTCCATTTGTTAATCATAGTTCTCTTATTATAAATTAAAATACGTTTGAATTCTCAATAAATTTAGTTATAATTTAAGATTGGTTCATCATTAATCAATTATATATCTTGATTTATTATGCGTTTAAACTTAAATTTAGTAAAACTATTAAAGTAATTAGTAAAAAATTAGTATTTTGTGATATATTTTATAGTAATGCAAGCCCTTAAAAAATACAGGTTTTAAATTAAATAATTTGATTATTAAAAAGGCAGGAAGATTAAATATGAGTGAAAATAAGGAAATGGTAAGAGGTACCTTTCTCATTACATTAAGTATTCTTATTACTAAAATTTTAGGTGTACTTTTTGTAGTTCCTTTTTATGCCATTATGGGTGCAAATGCGGAAGAAAAGTTAGCACCATTCAACTATGCTTATGTTCCATATAATAT
>NZ_JABFAP010000019.1 GCF_017168255.1 Agrococcus sp. KRD186 | reverse complement strand
TGTCAACGGCCAGTAGGAATTGCCCATTGGCGGCCAGCAGAAGTGCCCGCTGGTGGCCATGAGAACTGCCCGTTCGCGGCCAGGAGTTCTGCCCACCGGGTTGTGGTGGCCCTGGCCGCGTAGGGCGGTTCGGCGGTCAGTTCATCGGGGTCACCCCCGTGCCGGCGAGGGCTTGCGCGAGCCGGATCGAGTCGCCGCTGGTCTGCGCGAGGTGGGCGTGGTGGAGGAGCCGGTCGACGGTCGCGGTGGCGAGGGTCTTGGGCATGAGTTCGTCGAAGCCGGCGGGGTGCAGGTTCGAGGAGATCGCGATGGAGCGCTTCTCGTAGGCGGCGTCGACGAGCCGGTAGAGACCCTCGGCGGCGTCGTCGCCGACGCCCAGCAGCCCGATGTCATCGACCACGACGAGGTCGGCGCGGAGGATGCGGGCGACGGTGCGGGTGACGGTGTCGTCGGGTCGGTGCGCGCGGATCAGCGCGCCGAGGTCCTCGAGCCGGAACCAGGCGACTTTCAGCCCTTGCTCGACGGCGTGCTGGCCGAGCGCTTCGAGGAAGAACGTCTTGCCGGTGCCGGCGGGTCCGCAGATGACGAGGTTCTCGCGCCGGTGCACCCATTCCAGGGTCCGCAGCGACTGCTGCGTCGGGGCCGGGATCGTGGACAGCGACGGGTCCCAGGTGTCGAAGGTCTTCCCGGTGGGAAAGCCGGCGGCCTTGCGCCTGGCGGCGAGCATCGACCTGGCACGACCGGCGATCTCCTCATCCAGCAGCGCCTTGACGATCTCGGCCGGTTCCCAACGCTGGCTCCTGGCGGTGGCGAACAGCTCGGGCGCGAGGCCGCGCGCGTAGGGCATCTTCAGCTGCCGCATGATCGCCTCCAGCTCGGCGGGGATGGGCGGGGCGGCAGGGGTCGCGACGCTCATGCTCCGGCCTCCTCGCGCGCCTCGTCGGCGCTGACCGCGTCGACTTGGATCGCGGGTTCCGGGTGGCCGATGCTGGCCCAGCCGCGGGTGCCTTGCGCGAGCGAGCGCGATTCCGACGCCGTCCGCGCCGGCGTCGCCGACGCCTTGGAGCCGAGGATCGAGGCGAGGTCACCGGCGCCGAAGCGGCCGAACGCGGCAGCGGTCCCGAGCGCCTCATCGACCGGCTCGATGCCGTGGATGCGGGCCAGCTGCACCGCTTCGCGCATCTTCTGGTTCACCCGCGCGGTGCCCGACGCGGCGGCCTCCAGCAGCCACGCTGCCGCGCCGTGCCCGATGCCGAGGAACTCCGCCTCCTCGCCGCTGCGCGCCTTGATCGCGTAGTCGCCCGGGACCTTGACCGGCTGCTCCGGGAAGTGCTCGTCCGCGATGCGGGGCGAGCCGGGGCGGGCGCGCGGGTGCCGGGCGACCTCGACCGGCCCGTCGATGCCGTGATGGACGAGCACGATCCGCTCGGCCTCGCCGACGCCCTGCGCGCGGACGAACACCTCCGCGCCCATCAGCCGGTGCGGGACCGAGTATTGGCCGTGTTCGAACGCCACCATCGGCGTGTTCGGCGGCACCTGCCGCGAGAGCCCGAACGCGATCGTATGCGCACGCGCCGGCACCGGATGCAGCCGCCGCTGCTCCTCGGCCAGCGCCTCGGCGGGCAGCCGGCGCGTGATGCGGTGCTGCCGGCCGTTGACCTCGTCCATGAACGCCGCGCACGCCGCCTCCAGCTCCGCGAACGAGCCGTAGCCGTCCCGCAGGTTCGCGCCTGTCGGCACCAGGTCGGCCTTGGCGAGCTTCACCGACGCCTCCACGCCGCCCTTGGACGCCGGATCCGCCGGCTGGCAGGTGAGCACCGTCACCCCGTAATGGCGCGCGAACGACACCGTCTGCGCGTTCCGCACCGGCACCCCGGCGACGTGCATCGCGGTGACCGTCTTCTCATTGTCAGTCAGAACGTACGTCGGCGCGCCACCCAGGAGCCGGAACGTGCGATCCAGCGCCGCGAACACCGACGGCAACGTCTTGTCCCGGATCGGGATCACTACCCGGAACCTCGAGAACGCCAGCCACGCGACGAACAGCACCGTCTTGACGCCATCGACGACCGGGCCGTCGCCGAAGTCGTACTGCAACCACAGCCCCGGCTCCGTGACCCACGGCCGATGCACCCGGCGCCGGCCCGCCCGCCACGCCGTCTTCGCCTCCGCGACCGCGCGCCGCACGGTCCGCTCCGACCCGTCGAAGCCGGACGCGGCGAGCACCTCGTGCACCTTGTCCGCCCGCACCTTCCCCTGCGAGCGATCGACAAGCTCCTCGACCTTCGCCAGGAACCCGTCGATCACCTTCGACCGCGGCGCCGACGCCCCGATCGGGCGCCCCGCATCCCGGGCCGCGACATGCGCGGCGACCGTGTGATGCGAGCATCCCGCGAGCTCGGCAGCACCCCGAAACGACCCGGTCAGGTCGTACGCTTCCAAAATTTCCATGATCTCTCCGTCAGACTTCACAGCAGCCCCTTCCCGGGCATCGATACGGCGTCAAGCACCGTCATCGAACCCGGGGAGGAGCCCCGCCACCGCGACGACGCGCGGAGCGGAACCATCAGACGTGGGCAGAACTCGTGGCCACCAGCGGGCAGATCTGCTGGCCATCTACGGGCAGTTCTCGTGACCGCCTACGGGCAGTTTCACATGGCCGCCAACA
>NZ_JABFAP010000018.1 GCF_017168255.1 Agrococcus sp. KRD186 | reverse complement strand
GTGCTCGACGATCGTCCGCACGCCCCGCGTCTTCGACGCGATCTGCACCGCCGTCGCCCCGGAGGCAGTCTTCACCTTCCGCACGAACAGGCCCACCTGAGCAGTCTAGAAGCGGCCCATTAGTGCCAATGCCGTTCGGTTAGCCGTCGGGGCCGGGGGTCAAGATTCTGGTGTGGAGTGTCGCGGGATAGGTGCGTCGGTCGATCTCGCGGCCCTTGGCCCGGTACTTGGAGATGGCGCGTTTGATCACGCG
>NZ_JABFAP010000002.1 GCF_017168255.1 Agrococcus sp. KRD186 | reverse complement strand
GGTGCTGCGCCACACGGACCACGTCGTCGCGAAACTCCTTGGGAAACGGCTTGGGCATGATGACATCCTTCCAGGCCAGCCCTCCGGGCTAGCCAACTCAGATGTCACCTATCCGTGCAGCAGACCCACTCTCATCGACCGAAACCAGATAAATCAGCCTCTACCAAACCCGACACTTGACACAAGCCATCGCAAGTGGGCAGGGTCGGCGCCGGCGCCCACCTGGTCGGACAGATCCTGGGAAAGGCACCCCGCCGAAGCGAGAGGCCAGGCGATTCAAGAGTCACGACCAGACGGAGCACCAGCACCCACCCTGTCAGCCGACCCCAGGCCAGCCACCTCAGAGACTTACAGGCGCTTCAGCTCTTGTAGTCGATCGCGTCGAGGCCGACAGGTCGTCCACCGACGCGCCAACACCGACTCGCCGCGCGGTCGCCGGCTACGACTTCACCTTTTCGCCGCCGAAGTCGGCATCTGTCCGATGGGCGGTGGCCGATGCGAACACGCAGGCCACAATCGCCGCCGCGCACCTGAAGGCGATCGGCGGCGTGCTCGCTTTCATGGAGCGCGAGCTCGCCGCGACGCTGGCTCTACGTGGTCTACCGCACTTACGGTTGGCCCGTCGCATCGGCTGCGCGCCCGAGTCCGCCGGGAACCGCCCCTGCCGGGCGTGACACCGCGCGGGCGAGGTCGGTGGCTGTCTTCACGAGCTGCTCAATCCGCGCCTCGGTTGCGAGGCTCTTCAAGGTGGTGATGCTGACTCCAAACCTGCCGGACCCCTGGGGAATGTCGGACACGGCAACACCGACGCACAGAATCCCTTCCGTGGTCTCCTCATCGTCAACGGCGCATCGGTTGTGCCGGATCTGTGAGAGTTCCAGTTCGAGTTCGGCCGCCGTCGTTTTCGAGAATGTCGTCAGCGACGGGAGTGGCTCCGCGGCGCGGAGTCGCTCGGTGCTCTCCGTCTTCGGGAGATCCGCGAGCATGGCCTTTCCGAGTGCCGTACAGCTTGCCGGCAGCCGAAGGCCGACACTGGACGCGATCTGGATGCGCTGGTTGCCGTCGTGTCGTCCCAGGTACACGACCTCGAGCCCGTCGAGCGTGGCGAGCTGAATGGTTTCGTTCATGCTGGGCGGCAGATTCTGGCAGGCCTCAGTGAAGCTGCGCAATGGGTCGAGGGCGGCGACGTAGGCCTGGCCGAACTCGAACAGTCGCGGCCCGAGCATGAAGCCATGATCAGTCTCGATCACCATCCCGGCGCCCGAGAGTGCGGCGCAGATGTTCGCGGCTGACGAACGCGGAATCTTGGCGGATGCGGCCATTTGACCGATGGAGATCGGCAGGCCGCGGCTCCTCGCGAGGATGTCGAGGATGTCGGCCGCACGCGTGACTGCGGGCGAGGCCGTCGCGCTCTGCCAGCGACTGCCCGATTTAGAAAGTTGAGTCATGTTGTCCCGTTTGTATGCGTCTAACCCATTGGATCACTTCCGCCTGGATTCGATGTGGCAACCCGCCCCATAGTGTCAGCTGATTGACAGCATGTCTAGGGGTTGACGGATTGCGCGAGCCTGATCTAATCTTGGAGGGCACACAGCGGCGGAACTGCCTGGCGAAGCTCTGAAGTCCGAATCGGATGCCCAACGATGCATCCCCGGGGAGCTTGTTGTTGCGCGAACCGTAGACTGCCGCAATCAATGGAGATGGGAGAATGCTGTGAAGCAGGGAGAAGTTTGTAGGAACTACGAACTTGACTGGATGGCATGCGACAACGGTGAAATGATCGGGCGCATCGACGCCGATTACCTGATCATGACCGCCAAGGGCGACCTCGAGCACTTGCGCAAGCTCGTGCCGGCACCGCTCGTCGCCACAGACGAAGTCGTCATCTATATGGGGTACTTCAAGGAGACGGAGAAGGAAGGCGTTCGCACGTGGGCATATCCGTTCCATGAGTGGGGTATCGGCATCAAGACGCATCTACCCGACGATCCGGACTCTGAGGGCTTGTTCCTCGTGCAGCTCTATGTCGACGACGATCTGGTGCTCGTTCATGGGCGTGAGGTCTGGGGTTACCCGAAGAAGATCGGCCAGATGGCTATCACCCCGCGTTCCGCCGAGGACTCCGATCGCTATGAGTACACGGTCGGGCGCCGGGGATCACACCTCGTGTCGGCTGCGATCGAGGACCTCAAGCCGATCGACAAGGAGGAGTTTCCGTTCTTCGGAAAGGCATACTCCATCTGTTACCGCCAGACCCCGGCCAACACCGAGATTGGGCTCGAGAAGAACGAGCTCGTCTGGGTTCACCTTGAGTTCGAGGCCGCGGACACTATGAAGGGCACGGGCGGCATCTCGATCCAGGACGGTCCGTTCGATCAGATCCCGATCGGCCCGCTGAGCGATTTCACGTCGTACTTCGGTCGTTGCACGTTCAACCACTACGGTGTGGCGGATCGAGTCGTTCAGACGGACGATCTTGCACGCCCTCTCGACCTGTCACGTGCGGGTGCGGCGCCGACCTTGGTCTGAGCTCGACCGTTCGGGCAGCACGGCCTCTCTCAGTCGCGGGCGATCGCAGATCTCGCTCTCAGGATTCGCTCCCGCGCATTGGGAGGGGCCGTGCGGCACCCGCACCACTCCACATAGTTCCGCAGCCGCTCTTGGGTGTAGCTCGTACCCCTCTAACCATTGGATAAGGACAACGTGAAACTGACAGGAAAAACGGCGATCGTTACGGGCGGAGCTTCGGGGATCGGGCGCGCGTCCGCTATCGCGCTCGCCGCGGAAGGAGCCAGCATCGCCGTCAGCGATGTGGATACGGCTGGTACCGAGGAAACGGTGGAACTGATCCACCAGGCGGGCGGCAACGCGATCGCCGTCCGTTGTGACGTCTCGCAGGAGGACGAAGCACGTCGGCTCATCGATGAGACAGTCGCGGCTTTCGGCGGCGTGAACGTACTGTTCAACAACGCAGGCATCAACCCCATGGAGGGCAACGTTGTTGACCTGTCGACCAGTGAGTGGCGGCGAATCTTCTCGATCAACGTCGACGGCATTTTCTATTGCTCGCGCTTCGCCATTCCGGAGATGCGTCGCGGAGGTGGCGGGCGCATCATCAATACCGCGTCGCCGAGCTCGTTCATCGGCTGGGCGGACAACGCGGCGTACATAGCCTCGAAAGGGGCAGTGATGTCACTCACCCGCGCCATGGCTATGGACCATGCACGGGACAACATCACGGTGAACGCGCTCGTCCCAGGACTCATCTTGACGGGCATCGGGCGGAGCTTTCTTGCCGCCCAGGCCGATCCGGCTGCAGCGGAGAGTGGCAACCCCATCGGTCGGGCCGGGTTGCCTACCGAGATCGCGCCATTGGTCGTGTTCCTCGCAAGCGATGCCTCCAGCTTCTCTACCGGGGCGCCCTTCTACGCCGAGGGAGGACAAATTGCGAGCTAACACGCCAGCGCGCGATGCGAGCGCGGTGTCCGGGGGAGCGCCTGAGACGGGGATGGCCGACCTGATCGAACCGATGTCGCGTCTCGAGCGTGTGGCAAGCGGGTTCGGCTTCACCGAGGGTCCCGTTTGGATGCCGGATCAGTCGCTGGTGTTCAGCGACATGCCTCACGACAAGCGCCGGCGCTGGCGCGAACACGGAGGTGTGACGATCGAACGCGCTGAGAGCAACAAGTGCAACGGGATGACGATCGACAACGGCGGCGCATTAATCGTGTGTGAGCACTCGACGAGCAGAGTGGTGCGTGAGGCCGCGGACGGTTCGCGGACGGTGCTCGCCGAACGCTGGGAGGGCCGTGAACTGAACAGTCCGAACGACGTGATCGTCGCGAGCGATGGCGCGGTGCTGTTCACCGATCCCGTGTTCGGCCGGATGTCCGTCTTCGGTGTCGAACGCGACGTGGAACTCGAATTTCGCGGAGTATACCGCGTGACCCCCGCTGGCGAGTTGCAGCTTCTGGCCGCGGACTTCGGGCAGCCGAATGGCCTCTGCTTGTCACCCGACGAGTCGCGACTGTACGTCGGTGATACGGAGCGTGCGCACGTTCGTTCCTTCCAGTACGACTCCAACGGAGCGCTATCGGACGACCGTGTCTTCGCATCCGGGATCAGCGCCGTCAGTGACCACTCCGACGGCTTCGTCGACGGTATGAAGGTCGACGAACTCGGCAACCTGTACGTGACCGGCCCCGGGGGGATCTGGATCTTCAACCGGGCTGGGAGACATATCGGCACGATTGAAGTTCCGGAGAAGGTCTCCAACCTCAACTGGGGCGATTCCGATTGGCGAACGCTGTACATCACAGCCTCGACATCGGTGTATCGAGTTCGAACCAAGGTGAGGGGGAATCAGCTCGGTTACATGCGCGCCGGCCGGAGCCAGTAGAGCCGAAGTGCACGTGCACGTCACGCGGTCGACTTCAACGAAGAACGCTCCGTGACGTGGAGGGCTCCGCGTTTCCCAGGGCCCTCATGGCGGTCGAGGATCCCCAACGCCGCTCACCAAGGCATGAACCTAGGTATCCGCTTGCCTGCATCATCCGGACAGTTCGACCGAACTGTTCCCAACCTGATTCACGAAGAGGTGCATCACCATGAACACAAGAAGACTCGTCGCAGTATTCGCGGCATCGGCCGTCGTCGTAGCCTTGGCTGGCTGCGCATCGGGAGCCGAGGGCGGCGCGGCAGAAGGAACCTCCGCGACAGTGGGGTTCGCCCAGCGCAACTTTGAGAGTGACTGGTGGGCCGCTCAGTCTGAGGGTGCGCGGGTCGCGGCGGCCGAAGAGGGGATCGAACTGCTCGAGTCCGATGCTGGGGGTGACCCCGTCACCCAGAACTCCGACGTGCAGACCTTCATCACTAAGGGTGTGGGAGCGGTCATCATCAACCCCGCCGACCCGAGGGGCGTCGCTCCCTCCGTCACGGCGCTGAAGCAAGCGAGCATTCCGTTGATTGCGGTCAACTCGAACCTCGATGAATCGCTCGCATCGAGCGCCTATTGCTACGTCGCGGAAGACCAGGAGGCAGTCGCGGCCGGAGTCGGCGCCGAACTCGCCGAGGTGATGAAGTCACGCAACACCGGCTCCGCACCCGTTAAGGCGGTGATGGTGGGCGGCTTCCCCGGAGAGGTCGTGACTGAGCTTCGTACCTCCGGATTCGTGAGTGGCTATGAGTCAGTCTCTGGCGCACCCGAACTCGACATGCTGCCGACGGTCTACGGCGAGTGGACGGCCGATGGCGCCCTCGCACCGTTGCGCGAGGTCGCGACGGCGAACCCTGATCTGCAGCTGCTGTTCGTTGCGAGCGACTCGATGCTCCCGCCCGTTGAGTCGGCGTTGACGAGCATGGGGATTTGGGACACGGCAGTGATCGGAACCTACGACGGCGCCATGTCGACCGTGCAGTTCATGATCGACAACCCCGATGGTCCGATCTTCGCGGACGGTGCAAACAGCCCGGACGTGCAAGGTCAAGTGGCGGTCGAGATGGCGAAGGCCGCCATCGAGGGTGTTCCCCAGAGTGAGTCCTGCCCCGGGGGCGTTAAGTACATCGACACGCCTCTCTACACCCCTGGCAATGCCGCGGAGGTCCTCAAAGAGAACGCCAAGTTCTGAGACTGCCGCCGAGTCGTCTGACACTCAGTGAGGAGGGAAATGACGATGGGAACTGATTCGAGATCAGGATCCGATCCGATCGGTCAGGAGGGTCGACGCGACGAGCCGTTGTTGCGGCTCGTCGGGGTATCGAAGAGCTACCCGGGTGTGCGGGCACTCGACGGTGTCGATCTCGAGATCTGGGCTGGCGAGTGTCACGCCATTCTTGGCCAGAATGGCGCGGGGAAGTCCACGCTGGTCAAGATCATGTCCGGAATCGAAGCCCCGAGCGAAGGGGAGCTGTATTTCGAGGGCGCGCGGGTGCGATTCGCGCGCCCAGTCGACGCGCAGCAGGCCGGCATCTACACGATCCACCAAGAACTCAGCCTTTCGCCGGCTTTGACCGTCGCCGAGAACGTGTACATCTCTGACCTGCCGCGCAACAAGCTGGGCGTCATCAACTGGAATGCCGTGCGTCGTAACGCCGCGGCTGCCGTCCGCAACCTGGGATTCGACATCCCCGTCGACACCCCAGTCCAGATGCTCTCGGTGGCTGAGCAGCAGGTGGTTGAGATCGCAAAGGCCTTACATCACAGGGCCAGAGTGCTCCTGCTGGACGAGCCGACGGCGACGCTCCCACAGCCCGACGTCGACCGACTCTTCGAGGTCGTTGACAAGCTGCGCTCTGAGGGCGTCGCGGTGGTGTTCATTTCGCACAGGCTAGATGAGGTCTACCGGTTGTGCGATCGGATCTCGGTGATGCGTGACGGACGCCGGATACAGACCAGATCAGTCTCTGAACTCGCCCCTGACGCCGCGGTTCGCTCGATGGTGGGCGCGAGTCAGGTCGATTTCCTGGGGCAGATCACGAGTGGAGCTCGACGCCGGATCAATCCCCAGGTCGTCGCCAGAGACGCGCCCGTGATCGTGGACGTGCGCGGCCTCAGCGACTCGCACCTGCTGCGTGATATTTCGCTGACTGTCAAGGTGGGCGAGGCCGTCGCTGTCACGGGGTTGGTGGGCAGCGGGCAGTCCGAGCTCGGTGCGGCGCTCTTCGGCAGCAGGGCGCGCACAGCTGGTGAGATCTCCGTCCACACGACTCGTCGCCTGCGGGCCCGCTCGCCGGGCGAAGCGATCGGTGCGGGGCTCGGCATGATCCCCGAAGACCGAAAATCTCAAGGCCTCGTGCTCGACATGACGGTGAAGGCGAACATCTCATTGGCGAGCCTCGGCTCTATCAATCGCTTCGGCGTTCGACGGGGTGGGAAGGAATCGGACATCGCCGACGAGATGATCCGCGATCTCGGCATCAAGGTCTGGGACGCCGAGCAGGTCGTGGGGACGCTCAGCGGCGGGAACCAGCAGAAGGTTGTGTTCGCCAAGTGGATCGCCGCTGGCGCCGACCTCCTCATCATCAACGAGCCGACCCGGGGCGTTGACGTCTCTGCCAAAGAGAGTATCTACGACGGCATCACCAGGTATCTCGCGGAGGGCGGATCGGTGTTGCTGCTCACGTCCGAGCTGAGCGAGGCGCTCATGGCCGACCGTATACACGTCATGCAGAACGGCCGGCTGACCGAATCCTTCGAGCACGAGGCGACGAACCTCGATCATCTCCTGGGCCTACTGCGGTAGCTCATGTCCATAGAACGGAATCATCCAAAATGAGTGACACACTCAAGAATCGCGGTGATCAGCTCACCGCGCCCGCTTCTGCCCCGCAGCAGGCCGTTCGCTTCCGCGTGCGGCGGCTGTTCACGGGGTCGTACGTCCCAATCCTGTTGGCGCTTGTGGTGGTCATAATCATCGGCTCGTTCGCGTCGCCGTATTTTCTCACCGCTCTGAACCTCCAGAACATCCTCCTCTCGGGTGCCATCGTCTCGATCCTCGCGATCGGACAGTTTATGGTCATCGTCACTGCGGGAATCGACCTGTCGGTGGGTGCGATCGCCGCCTTCGCGACGGTCTCCTCGGCCTGGATCCTGGCCCAGGGGGGCTCGCTCGTCGTGGCGATCGGCGGGGCGCTCGTCATCTGCGCCGGGGTTGGCGTTCTGAACGGCCTCGCTGTCGTCTTCGGACGAATCACCCCGTTCATTGCGACACTCGGCATGATGAGCATTATTCAGGGCATCTCGTTCTTTGTGCAGGGCGGGTCGCTCATCGCGATCACGAACCAGGAGTTCATCGGTCTGTTCAACGGCCAGGTACTCGGCATCTCATCGCCCGCCATTCTGCTCATCGTCGTGACGATCGTCATGGCGCTGGTTATGCGGTACACGATCTTCGGGCGACAGCAGTACGCCATCGGGGGCAACAGCCAGGCGGCGCTGCTCTCGGGGCTCCCGGTTCGCAGGAACGTCATCCTCGCCTATGTGATCTCAGGGTTCCTGGCCGGTCTCGCCGGGTTGCTCCTCGCCGCACAGCTCTCTGGTGGCAGCGCGCTGGTAGGTTCGGGCTACGAGCTCGACTCGATCGCCGCGGCCGTCGTCGGTGGGGCCGCACTCTTCGGTGGTAAAGGAAATCCTGTGAGCGCCGTGATCGGTGCACTGCTCATCGGGACCATCTCCAACATCATGAACCTCCGGAGCGTGCAGGCGGAGGGTCAGCTCGTCGTTCAGGGCATCCTCGTGCTGCTCGCGGTGTACCTCACGTCGGGTGGCTCGAAGGATTTCGTGCGCGGGTTCAACTCGCTGTTCAGGCGACGCAACTATGCGCCGATCTCGAACTGAACACCCGGAACGAGCGCGGGCGCGGCGGTCTTCGATTGAGGCGACGCGCGCTCGCGAACAGGCTTCGACCGACCGACCGACCGACGGACCGGCTCGCCGGAGCAACCCATCTTCGAAGCACTGCATCAATGGCTCAAGTAGTAGGGAGAAAGATCAATGAGTTCAACATCACGGTATGCGCGTAAGCCAGAGAAAGTTGACGTGGTCATCGTCGGGGCTGGTGCGACCGGCGGAACGGTGGCGAAGGTGCTCACCGAAAAGGGGCTGTCGGTGGTCGGCCTCGAGCGCGGCCCGTGGTTGACGCCGAAGGACTTCTCGTTTGACGAGGTCAAATACCTCGGACGCAACTATCTGCACCCCGATGTGCGCATCAAGCCGAGGACCCGTCGTCCGGACGAGAACACGAAGGCCGAGATCTTTCCGTTCTCTCCGCTCCCGCAGCAGGTGGGTGGCGGGACGGTGCACTGGAACGCGTGGATGCCGCGCCCCCGTCCCTCCGACTTTCGGCAATTGACCATCCACGGCGAGGTCGAGGGCGCCAGCCTCGCGGACTGGCCGTTTACCTATGACGACATCGAGCCCTACCTCACGAAGGTCGAGTGGGCGTTCGGCACGAGCGGTCTCGACCGTGAAAGCCCATATGAGGTGCGGCGCAGTCGCCCGTATCCCACGCCCCCGCCGCCTGTCACAGCGTTCGGACGTAAGTTCTACGAGGCGTGCGACCGCCTCGGTATCGACGCCGCACCTGTACCGCAAGGTCTCGTGACGCGGGAACACAACGGGCGCCCGCCCGCGCAGTGCACGGGTTTCTGGAACCTTTATGGTGACCCGGGGCTGAACAAGTCGACGACGCTCACGAGCTTCATTCCCGAAGCGCTCGCCACAGGCCTATACGAGTTGCGGGCCGACAGCTACGTGACGCGGGTGAACGTGGGGCGGGACGGTCGCGCGAAGAGCGTCACCTACCTTGATCCCGACGGTCGCGAGGTCGAGCAGGAAGCTGAGATCGTCGTCTTGTGCTCGACCGCGATCGAGTCCGCGCGCCTGCTGCTGCTGTCGACGTCGACACTGTTTCCGGACGGGCTTGCGAACAGCAGCGGCCTGGTCGGGCGCAATGCGACCTTCCACGAGTACTGCTATGCCACCGGGCTGTTTGACAACTTGGTGAACGACCCTCTGTACGGCTGGACTGGCTACTACCTCAACGGGGGATCGTTCCAGTTCTACGAATCGGACGCGTCACGAGGTCACATTAACGGATCGTTCATCACGGCGTCCGGAACGTTGCAGCCCATCAACTGGTCAATGCCCGACCGCCCATTGTGGGGTCAGGCCATGAAGAACGCAGACCGCGACTACTTCAACTACGCGATGAAGATCGGGATGATCCTGCACGACATGCCTCAACACACGAACCGGGTCGACCTTGACCCCGATGTTCAAGACGCGTGGGGCATGCCTGTCGCACGGATCACCTACACAAGCCACCCGAATGACATCGCGATGGCGAACTGGCAGGTTGCCAAGAATGCCGAGATCCTCGAGGCCGCCGGTGCCTCGCGCATCCACACCGTCGGTCTCGCCGACATGATTCCCGGTACCACGACTCACCAGCACGGTACGGCCCGTATGGGCACGGACCCGTCGAAGTCGGTGCTGAACGGCTGGGGCCAGGCGCACGACGTCGACAACCTGTTCGTGCTCGACGGCAGCGGGTTCCCAACAGCGACCGGAGTCAACCCCACGCCGCTGATGATGGCGAACGCATGGCGCTGTGCCGAGCACATTGCAGCCACGCCCGGCATCGGAAGGCGCCGCGCCGACCGGGCTGCCGGAGAGACGCGCCCCTATGCCCCCCGAGACGGCGGCCGCCTGCCAAGTGACGAGGTGCATCCGGCCAGCAAGGCCGCATGGGCCAACGACATCCCACCCATTGACCCGGATTCCACCGAACGGCTCTTCTTCAGTGATCACGAGTGGGACACAATCGAGGCTGCGACGGCGCGGATTATGCCCACGGATCACGATGCCGGAGCGAATGAGGCCGGGGTCACTCTCTTCATTGACAGGTACCTGTCGGGCATCGAGTACATTTACGCCTCTGCCGACGGGTCGGGCTTCCTGGCAATGAGCGGGAAGGAGGCCGACGCGTGGCGGGGCAGGATCGCCGAGCTCCAGGCGACGTACCACGAGGGGGTACGCGAACTCGATCGCCTCAGCCGCGACGCATACGGAGTCGAGTTCGTCGCGCTCGATGAGCAGCAGCAAGACGAGGTGCTCGTGACGCTTTCGGGCGCTCCGAAACCTGAGTCCACGGTGCTCAGCGACGAGGTCGCCTGGGTGCCGGCGGGGGCAGCGGCATCCGATCGGGGGGCGTCAGACAACGGGTCCGACTTCTTCTCGGCTCTCCTGCTACACACGCGGCAGGGGTACTACGGCGACCCCGTCTACGGCGGGAACCGCAATCGCGTGGGTTGGGACGTGGTCGGCTTCGATGGGCCGAAGTCGCTTGAAGACACAACGAACGGCGTGTTCAACGTCGAAAAGTACATGCTCGGTGAGATGGAGTGGCCATACACGTGGCCAGCCTCCGATGCGCCTGAGGGAGCAGACGCGGACGTCGTCGGGCGAGGAGAATGAGATGACGACGGTCACGTATATGGGAGAAGGCGCGATAGACGTACGCCGCAGCGAGCCGAAGGAGCCGGGTGCCGGAGAGGTGCAGGTCGCCGTCGCATACACCGGTATCTGTGGGACCGACCTGCACATCCTGCGCGGACATATGGACCATAGGTCGCCGACCATCATCGGTCATGAGATGAGTGGCAACGTGTCGGCGGTGGGTGAGGGTGTCGACGGCTTCGAGCTCGGTGATGGCGTCACGGTGATGCCCCTCGCGTGGTGCGGTGCGTGTCGTGCGTGCCGCGATGGTCACAACCACGTATGCCACAATCTCGAGTTCGTCGGCATCGACTCACCTGGTGCACTGCAGACCACATGGAACGTGCCGGCGAACATTGTCATCCCGTTGCCCGCCGCGATTCCACTTCGCGATGCCGCGCTGGTCGAGCCCGTAGCCGTGGCCGTCCACGACGTCAATCGCTCGCGACTGATGGCAGGCGAGCGGGCGGTGATCATCGGCGGCGGGCCGATCGGTGCACTGATCGGGGTAGTGGCGCGTGACCTCGGTGCCGAGGTTCTCGTGATCGAAGTGGATCGCGAGCGGCAGGCGAACATCGCTGCACTCGGATTCTCAACGATCAATCCACTCGATGTCGATCAGGTGGAATGGGTGGAGAGGTGGAGCGACGGCGATGGGGCAGATGTCGTGTTCGAGGTCTCGGGATCGGCGCCCGGCATTCTGGTTGCGACTTCGCTCGCCCGAGTACGCGGCAGAGTGGTGGTCGTCGGCATCCAGGCGCATGCTCAGCCACTCGACCTGCCGCGCGTGTTCTGGCGCGAGCTCGAGATCCTCGGAGCACGGGTTTACACGCGCGAGGACTTCGTTCAAGCCATTCAGCTGATTGCTGAGGGAACGGTTCCGGTCGACGCGATCGTCTCGCGGGTTGTTCCCCTCGAGAGCACGATGGAGGCATTTGCTGCTCTTGAATCAGGCAAGGCGATGAAGATTCTCATCGACTGCCAGGCATCGGAGGCGGTTTGACATGCATGCAACTCAGACTGAACTTTTCGACCTAAGCGGCAAGCGTGCCGTCGTTACAGGGGGGAACCGGGGCATCGGGCTCGAGATCGCCTGCGCGCTCGCGGCAGCCGGCGCTGAAATCGCGTGCGTCAGCAAAAGCCTGCAGGGCCCGGAAAGTGAGGTGGCCATGCGGGTACGTGAGACGGGTCAGGCGTTCGAATCGTATGCGGCCGACTTTTCGGATCGAGCAAGCGTGTACCGGGTTCTTAAGGAGTTGCGCGCCGACGAAGTTGACATCCTCGTGAACAATGCTGGCACCATCCGCCGCCAGCCTGCCGTCGAGCACAGCGATGAATACTGGGATGAGGTGATCGCCGTGAACCTTACGTCACAGTTTGTGCTGACCAGGGCGATTGGCGAACTCATGCTGGCGCGCACCCGCGGAAAGATCATCTTCACGGCGTCGCTCCTGAGTTTCCAAGGAGGCGTCCTAGTTCCGGGCTATACGGCGGCGAAGTCGGGGATCGCTGGACTGACAAAAGCGCTCGCGAACGAATGGGCCGCCCGGGGCGTGAACGTTAACGCTATCGCGCCCGGATACATCGCGACGGATAATACGGCCGCGTTGCGCGCCGACGGTGAGCGCACTGCGGCGATCTTGTCGCGCATCCCCGCCGCGCGATGGGGCAAGCCGTCCGATCTGCAGGGTGCGGCAGTGTTTCTGGCCGCGCCTGCATCCGACTATGTGAACGGAGTGACTCTCCCCGTCGATGGTGGCTGGCTCGGGCGATGAGTATTGAAGCTGCACTCGGTGAGATCGTTCCGATCGTCGTCATCGACGACGCCGCGCACGCCGATCCTCTCGCCGACGCCCTCGCCGCAGGAGGCGTCCGCTGCGCGGAGGTGACGCTGCGCACCCCGGCGGCGATCGACGTGATCCGGGCGCTTGCGCGGCGCGACGGCTTTACAGTCGGCGCTGGCACGGTCTTGTCGGCGGACGACGTGGTGCGAGCTGTCGATGGCGGGGCACAGTTTTTGGTTAGCCCAGGACTTGACACGAGTGTGCTCGGTGCCGCCCTCGCGGAATCGATCCCCTACGTGCCCGGTGTCGCCACAGCGACGGAAATTCAGCGCGCTTCCCGTGCCGGCGTGGCGCGCCTGAAGTTGTTTCCGGCTCAGCAGCTCGGCGGGCCAGCGTTGATCGACGCGCTCGCCGGTCCCTTCGCCGGGGTGTCCTTCATGCCGAGCGGTGGTGTGAACCCGTCCAACGCGGCGGAGTATCTCTCGAAATCGTCGGTCTTTGCTATCAGCTCGAGCTGGATCACACCGCGCGCGCTGATCGCCGACGGCGATTTCGACGAGATTCGTCGACGCTGTGCGGAGATCGTCATGTTGAGTCGGAGACTGGGGTGAGCATCGCGGACATGTCAGCCGTTCCCCGCGCCGGCGGCGTGGTCACGTTCGGCGAGACAATGGGCCTATTTGTCTCGGCCGACCCGGGACCGCTCGTGCACGCGGGCACTGTGCACCTGGGGATTGGAGGCGCCGAGAGCAATGTGGCAATCGCACTTCAGCGGCTCGGGGTTTCTACCACGTGGCTGGGGCGGCGGGGTAACGACAGCGTTGGAGACTTGGTCGAGCGGGAGCTGCGCGCTGAGGGGCTTGATGTCTTTGCTATCAGGGATTCTGCGCAGACAGGTCTCATGATCAAGGAACGACGCACCAGTAGTGTCTCGCGCATCTGGTATTACCGGGCGGGCAGCGCGGGAAGTCGGCTCGCGCCCGGGGACATTCCCGAGGGACTCATCGAGCGATCGGCGCTTCTCCACATTACCGGCATCACGCCCGCACTATCGGAGACCGCGAGGGACGCGACGTTCGAGGCTGTCTCCCGTGCAAATACGGCGGGGGTGCCTGTGTCGTTCGATATCAACTTCCGCTCACGCCTGTGGTCCCAGGACGATGCGCGCGAAACCCTCGTGGCGCTAGCAGCGGCATCGGACGTGGTCTTCGCGGGAGACGAGGAGGCGCGCATCATCGTCGACGGCACGGGCGAGGTCGAGCTCGCTCATGCCATCCGCAAGCTGGGGCCGCGCCAGGTGTTGATCAAGCTCGGCGCGCGTGGGTGTTTCGCTGTCATCGACGATGAGGAGTTCGCGTTCGCGGCCGTGCCGGCGAACGTCGTCGACACTGTCGGCGCCGGCGACGCGTTTGTGGCCGGCTACCTCGCCGAATTGCTCGCGGGCCGGGAACCGCGATCGCGACTTGTCACCGCCGTGCGTTCAGGGGCTTTTGCATGCGAAACGGCGGGCGACTGGGAGGGCATGCCGTTTCGTGAGGAGCTGGCTTTGCTTGGCGCTAGTGAGCCCGTCGTGCGCTGATGTTGATGGCGGCCAGGATTTCAGGCACCTCCTTCTACCGATCCGAGGCTAACGGCGAAGCCGCTGCCGTAGCGTTCGACGTCCTCGCCCATCAGGAAGACGCGATCGTCGCGCTGCAGCGCGTCGCGGATCGCCGCGCGCGTCGCCTCTGACGCGTAGCGCTTGTCGGTAACGCGAGTCTGCGGAGTTGGTAGCGGTGTTCGGTGTTGTTGGTTGCGGCCCGGCCATCGCTGACCGGGCCGCTGGCCGTCACTCCCAGTAGGTGTCGCCTGCGCGGGCGTGGTCGTGGCGGAGTCGGCGCATGTCGATCTGGCCGAGGTTGATGGTGCGGGCGTGGTTCGCGAGCCGGTTCACGATGGAGTCCGCCGCGACCCGGTCGGGGAGCTCGGTGACCCTGAATCGGCTGTAAGTCTTGGGAGTGGCTGGCCTGGGGTCGGCTGACAGGGTGGGCGCCGGCACCCACCTGGTCGGACAGATCCTGGGAAAGGCACCCCGCCGAAGTGAACCGTCCCGGGTCTGACCTGAGTCGTGCCAAGTTAGTGCGTAGTTTCGGCTGACGTGATGGCCTCGAGAATGCTGGCCGCGTCTTCTCCTAGCGGTGCGGTGGCGACAAGCTCGGTGCCGGCGATGTCGACGGTCACGTCGCGTAGCGGCTTGAGGGTGCGGACGAGCTTCTTGATGCTCACGCCGGTGATGTCCTGGAGGTGTCGCGCGACGGCCAGCGCGCAGAACACGATCGTCAGGCCTGGATCGTGTCAGATTAGTGCCCTGCAGCTGACCTGAGTTTGGCCAGAATTTCGGCGCCTTCGCCTGCTGCTGGGGTCTCGGCGGTGAGCTGGTGCCCGTCGATGCTGATCACGACATCGCGCAG
>NZ_JABFAP010000017.1 GCF_017168255.1 Agrococcus sp. KRD186 | reverse complement strand
CCAGCCGCGCCTCCGTCAGTTCCCCGTCCCGCACGGCCCGCAGCACGGCGTTCCAGGCCACGTCCAGCTTCGGCGGGTTGAGGAGCTGGTCGACGCCCGCCTTCAGCGCGAGCACCGGCACCCGGTCGTCGCCGTACTTCGTCCTTACGCCCGCCATGTCGAGCGCGTCCGTGACGACCACCCCGTCGTACCCGAGGCGGTCGCGCAGCAGACCCGTGACGACGGGCCGGGAGAGGGTCGCCGGGTCACTCGAGTCGTCGAGGGCCGGGACCAGGATGTGCGCGGTCATGATCGAGTCGACGCCGGCCGCGATCGCCGCCCTGAACGGCACCGCGTCCAGCTTCTCCCACACCTCGCGCGTGTGCGTGATGACGGGGAAGCCGTAGTGGCTGTCGACGGC
>NZ_JABFAP010000016.1 GCF_017168255.1 Agrococcus sp. KRD186 | reverse complement strand
CGCAACGGCTGCGGAGGCCGCGTATGCGCACGCGACCCGGGCTGGCGCGCTCACGCTGGTCCTCTATGACGTGACCACGCTGTATTTCGAGGCCGAGTACGAAGACGCGCTGCGGAAGGTCGGCATGTCGAAGGAGCGGCGCGTGGATCCGCAGATCCTGGTCGGCCTGCTCGTCGACGCCGGCGGCTTCCCGCTCGAGGTCCACGCGTTCCCCGGCAACAAGGGCGAGACCCTCACGCTGCTGCCCGTGCTGGATGCCTTCCGCGCCCGCCACGGCGTCGAAGAGCTCGTCG
>NZ_JABFAP010000015.1 GCF_017168255.1 Agrococcus sp. KRD186 | reverse complement strand
GGCGCTCCTGACATACCTGTGGGCGCGTTGAGCGTGCCGTGACGGCCGCACGCCGTTCCCTGCCTAGTTTCTGAACTGTCAAAGGTACGGAAACGAGTGGTCAGGAGAACGGCGTGCGTGATGTCAGCCTATGGCGGTGCCTGCTGGGCGTCGAGAAGACGGTGATCGAGCGAGTCGAGTTCGACGAGGACGCCGATTTGTTGGTCGCGCATGTGCGGCCGACGAAGCGGCAGCGGGGCCGGTGTGGCATCTGTGGCCGGCGCAGCCCCGGCTATGACGCCGGGCCGGGTCGGCGGCGCTGGCGGGCGCTGGATCTGGCCACGGTGCGTGCCGAGCTCGAGGCGGAGTCGCCGCGGGTGCGGTGCCGCAGGCACGGGGTGGTGGTGGCGTCGGTGCCGTGGGCCCGGCACGATGCCGGCCATACCTACGCCTTCGACGAGACGGTCGCGTGGTTGGCGACCCAGTCGGCGAAGTCGACCGTGACGGCGTTGATGCGGATCGCCTGGCGCACGGTCGGCTCGATCATCACTCGCGTCTGGGCCGACGTGGAGGCCGGCACCGACCGGTTCGCGGGCCTGCGCCGGATCGGGATCGACGAGATCAGCTACAAGAAGGGCCACAAGTACCTGATGGTCGTCGTCGACCACGACGCGCGGCGGCTGGTGTGGGCCGCGCCCGGACGCGACCGCGCCACGGTGCGCCAGTTCTTCGACCTGCTCGGGCCTGAACGGTGCGCCCAGATCACGCATGTCTCCGCCGATGGCGCCGGCTTCATCGACGCGATCGTCGCGGAGAAGTGCCCGGCCGCGGTCCGCGTCGCTGACCCGTACCACGTCGTGTCGTGGGCCACCGACGCGCTCGACGAGGTGCGCCGGGAAGCGTGGAACGACGCCCGGACGCTGGCCCGGTCGGAGCCGAAGCGGGGTCGTGGCCGGCCCCGAGCCGATGCGCCACCACGGCCGGGCAGCGAGCGCGCCACGGCGCTCAAGGGCGCCCGCTACTCGCTCTGGAAGAACCCGGAGAACCTCACCGAGCACCAGCAGGCGAAACTCGCCTGGGTCGCGAAGACCGACCCGAAGCTGTATCGCTCGTACCTGCTCAAGGAAGGGCTGCGCGTCATCTTCCAGCTGCCCTACGCCGCGGCCGTCGAGGCGATCGACCGGTGGATCAGCTGGGCCCGCCGCTGCCGAATCCCGGCGTTCGTGAAGCTGCAGAAACGGATCGTCAAACACCGGGCACGGATCCTCGCCGCGATCGAGCACAACCTCTCCAACGGCCTCATCGAGTCGACCAACACCAAGATCCGACTCATCACCCGGATGGCATACGGCTTCAAATCACCCGAAGC
>NZ_JABFAP010000014.1 GCF_017168255.1 Agrococcus sp. KRD186 | reverse complement strand
GGACAAATTATGGTCGATAATGACGTATGGATCATCTCAGATGAAATTCACTGCGACATTAAACGTGACGGTCAAACACATGTACCTTTTGCTAAAGCAGTGCCAGATTACGATAAGATTGTTACCGCAATGTCGCAAAGTAAGGCATTTAATATAGCGGGCTTAATGTTCTCAAACATTATTATTCCGAATAGAAGATTATTAAAGACATGGAAGTTACATCACTTTAGTTCCGAGAATCCATTAAGTATCGTTGCGACACAGGCAGCTTATGAAAAGGGCGAAGACTGGTTAGCTGCTATGAATGATTATCTAGACGACAACTTTAAATACCTAGCACAATTTTTAGAACAAGAACTGCCACATGCAGAATTTAAAATTCCAGAAGCAACCTACCTCGCATGGG
>NZ_JABFAP010000013.1 GCF_017168255.1 Agrococcus sp. KRD186 | reverse complement strand
CCAGTAGGTCGTATTTACTTAGTTAAAGCAAGCAAGATGAAATGGGTGTTTCAGTTTGAAATTGTGTCCGCACATGGCGTGCATTGTATTGGTACACAGACAGGCGGTTTTTACAGATTGAGCGATAAGAAGATAACCTCTGTGCCACAAGTGTTTCAAGACATTTTAGCAACAAAATAATGACTTCATTTTAAAATATAAAAAGTAAGAAGGTGTTCGAAATGGTTAAGCAATTAAATAGTGTCGAAGCATTCCGTGAATTTATTCATCAATATCCGTTAGCAGTTGTACATGTCATGCGCGATCAGTGTAGCGTGTGTCATGCCGTTTTACCACAAATTGAAGACTTGATGCAATCATATCCCAATGTGCCATTAGCTG
>NZ_JABFAP010000012.1 GCF_017168255.1 Agrococcus sp. KRD186 | reverse complement strand
CACTATAACTGAAATATTTACTATTAGTTAAAGTTTAATGAAAGCATTTTTTAAGTCAATGATTATCTTTAAACAACTCATTTATTCAAATGAAGACAATGCTTCGCTTATTGATTGATTACCTGTAATAACTTGGAATTCTTTATTTATGAATTTATTCTCAGATAAAGCAACCTCTTTTAACACAGATGCCACATCTTCTCTAGGTATAGAACCTCTTCCATCAAAGTATAAATCAGTCTCTATTTTAGAAGTTCCTTCTTTATCTTCTAACGCACCTGGATGAACAATCGTATAATTTAATCCAGAATTTTTCAAGTGTTCATCAGCATAGTGCTTAGCAATAGTATATGGTTTTAAATCACCGCTTGGATCAAATGCTTCACGACGAGCATCATACGTTGACACCATAATAT
>NZ_JABFAP010000011.1 GCF_017168255.1 Agrococcus sp. KRD186 | reverse complement strand
GGTAGGTCGGGCCGTCGAAGATGAACTCGGCGTAGGTGCGCTCGACGGTGTGGCGGATGTCGGCGGAGCTGATCACCTTGCCGTTCTGGTCCTTGACGCCGTCCCTCAGCGTGAACGTCCAGGTCTTGCCGCCGTCGGAGGACTTGCCGGAGTCGGTCGCGAGGTCACCCACGACCGAGACACCGCCCTTGCCGTCCTCCTCGAAGTTCGTCAGCCCGCGGAAGAGCAGGTTGGCGCCCGGGCCGGCGTCGGAGACGTAGATCTGACCCGGGTCCAGGTGGGTCAGGCCCGCTTCCTGGTAGACGGTTATCGTGCCGCCGCTCTTGGCGCCGGGGACCTCCTCGGCCGGGCCGGTCGAGGCTGCGGCGTCGGCGTAGGTGACGGCCTTCGACTGGGAGGACGCCTCCTCCTGGTCCTTCTTGGAGTCCTTGCCCGAGCTCGAGGCCTTGTTC
>NZ_JABFAP010000010.1 GCF_017168255.1 Agrococcus sp. KRD186 | reverse complement strand
CCCAGTCCGACACTCCGACAGTCGTGTGCCTACAGAATCTGCCGCTCGTCGACGCCAAGAACCGCGGAATCACGCGAATCAGCCACCGCCGAGCGGCCGAAAATGCCTACCAGCTGCGGAACCCCGGGATGACGCTGACAGTGTCGAAAGTGCGTTCGGCGGGCTGCGCTTCTAGCATGAGTGAATCCCTGACGGTGCTGGTCGATGATGCACTCAAGCCAGTGGCCACGAGCGCAGAGTCTGGCACAACCCTAACGGGGCGAGCGGCAGGCCGACCGACCGACCGACCGACCCACATCAACTGGTTGCGGCGTTCCAGCGCAACATCGTGGCCTTGTCCAGCCGGCGCTCCAACACGACGCCGTCGAACTCTTTCGACCACCGGTCGATCGTCCGACGTTCTTCCGGACGGATCGTGTCGTCCAGCAGAATCAGCGCCCCGGGGTTCAGCCGATCCGCGAGCATCGGCAGCGCCGGGTAGCGCGTGAGCGCGCCCGCTGCGCCAGGCGGGCCGTCGACGACCAGCAGATCGAACTTCAAATCGTGTGGAATCCGCCCGATGTCGTACCATGCGAACTCTTCGCCACCCAGCTCCAGCCTCTTCAAGGGCGCATGGATCAACCGCACTCGCTTGGAGGATCCGTAGGCACGGAGCGAGGACGCCGTGTCTCCAAGGAACTGCTGCTCATGTTCCAAGCTGACGACGGTGCCGCCGCCTCGGTGCTCCAGCGCGAGCGACGTCCACACGGTCGAGATCCCCGATCCGAGTTCGAGGACATTCGGATGCTTCTCGGCGTCCAGGACACGGGCGACGATCTCCGTCAGAGAGCTCGCGGTCATCGCCCAACCGCCGATCGGCGGCATGGCGATGCTGTCACCGACGAGCCGCGCCTGCATGGCTCGGTACTGCTCGACCGCCTGCGGGATCCTCTCAAGATTCTCTCGCGCAACCCGTGAGGTTTCGTCCAGCGCGCTGCGCAGTTGCGCGTTCCGATCGGCCAGCGATGCGATCTTCCCGTTCAGACTGCTGAGCTCACGCTCTTGGCCTTCGGCGAATCCGGTGACGCGAGAAGTGTCGCGTCGAATTCCTCGCAGGACTTCACTGTGACTTCCCAAACCAACCAGCATGCCGTCCATCCGGCCGATGACTTCTCGGATGTCGTTCTCGAACTGCATCGATGCAGCGGCTCGTGCCTCAAACGGCTGGAGCCTCTCTTCCAAGATCGTTCGATTCCTCGAGATCGTCGATTCCGACCGCTCGTGCACAGCAGCTAGCACCAGCCGCAGGCGGAAGTGCGCACACGCAATCCCAGCGAGGATCGCCAACGCGAACATCGCGACAGCCACCGCGCCGCGGTCCAGTACCGCGAAGATGACTGCGATGACCACCGCTGCGCTGGCGACCACGAGCAGAGCTCGATAAACAGTTCTGCTCCGTTGCAAATTCATACGCCTTAATCTCCGACAGCCGCGACGAGTCCGCTCTACTGCGAGCCGCGAGGACTGCGACTTCAACGTCTCTCAATCAATCTACCCGCCTCCGATCGGCCAGACGGCTCGGCGAGGACGTGCCCGAGGCGAATCACATCGCGACTCGTGACACGATGGGCGGTGCAGAGCAACACCGGGATCTTTGGGGAGCAGTGGACGCCAGCCATCACCAAACTGCACGAGTGGTCGTGTACGGCAGTTGCGTGGCGCGCGACACCATCGAGTTCGCCGCCGCCGACGCGGTCGATCTGCGCGGCTACGTCGCACGGCAATCGCTGATCTCTGCGGGCAACGACGCGTCGACCCACATCCCGGCAGATCTCGATCTCCCGTCGAAATTTCAGGAGCGCATGATCCGGGCGGACTTCGCGGGCGGCCTGTTCGGGCGCCTCGAGTCGCTCGCGGGCGAGATTGACGTGCTGCTGTGGGATCTGGCCGACGAGCGGCACGGCATCTACCGATTCGCCGACGGAACAATCGTCACCCGCAGCATCGACACCATCCGCACCCCGGTCGTCGACGAATTGCTGAGTCAGGCCGAGCATATTGAGTTCGGCACTTCCGAGCACTTGCAGTTGTGGCGCAAGCGGGTCGACGCGTTCGACGAGTTCCTGCGCGCACACGACCTGTTCGAGCGGACCGTCGTGCTCGAGGTGCCCTGGGCGCTGCGAACGACCGAGGGCAAGACCACGCCGTGGAGCATGGGCGTACGCGCCACCGACGCCAACAAGCGCTACCGGCCGTACTACGACTACTTGCGACAGCGTGGTCACCACGTAGTCGAACTGCGCGAAGCAGATGTGCTCGCCGACCCCGACCATCGCTGGGGCCTCGCGCCGTTCCACTACACGCCCGACGTCTACCAAGAAGTGCTACGACAACTACGTGACGAGCACGGCTACCAGGGATTCGCGCCGAAGCCCAAGTGAGCCTCAGTGCCCGAAAGTCCCCAAGAGCCAGTGAGGTCAGAGCAGCACATGCTGCTCTGACCTGCCGAACGAGTGCACCCGCCCATTCGCAATGATGCGTTCATCCTCAATGTGCCACGTGTGGCCGGCGCGTGCCGTGCGGATCTGAATGAAGTTGAAACGGTCGGCACTGTAGATGCCGCCGCCCGCCGCGAGCACCGCTCGCTGGAAGGTGGTGTCCTCCCCCAAGGTGCGATCCTCGAACGGCGCCGCCTCCCAGGTCGTGCGCGGGCCGACCATCGTCGGGCCCCCGACGAGGTTCGTCCAGCGGTGCTCGCGCTCCGGGTTCTCCAGCACCGTCGCATCCATCGCTTGTAGGTAGAGGTAGCGGGCATGCTTGCCGACCAACTCGGCGCCCGAGTAGTCGAGCGCGAAGCAGGAGTCAAGCAGGTAGTGCTCACCGTAGATGTCGTCGTCGTCGAACTTCGCGATGACGTCGCCGTCGCTCGCCTGAACGAGCCCGTTGAGATTGCTGCCGAGCGTGGTCTCGCGCTCGGCACGCAGAACGACGAGCTCGTCCACCCCCGCCTCGCGCGCGAGCCGCTGCAGGTGCTGCTCATCGTCGTCGAAGCCGTGAAGCATGAGCAGCAGCTGCACCTCGACACCTACCTGCCGGCCTGCGGTGGCGATGATGCCCGGCACAAGGTTCGGGCGGATCGTGGGCGCGATGATGCTCACGCGCGGCGCGCGCCACGCGGCGGGATCCGCAATACTGACCGACTCGAGCAACTGCGAGGCTCGGTGCGAGAAGGTGTGCTCGCGCCAGATGCGTCGCTGCGCCAGGTGCACCTGACGGTCGCGCAGCTCGGGCGATCGCACGAGCGCGCGCATCACGAGCGCCGCCTCCTGCTCATCGTCCACGATCGAGATCTCCTGGCCGCTGAACCAATGCTCGACCGCGGTGCTGCGAGTCGTCACCACAGGCGTGCCGCTCGCGAGGATCTCGAACACACGCCGTGCGAGCATCGTCGGGCTGTCGACAACCGAGTTGACGTTCAACATCACCTTGTGCGCGCGGTAGGCCGACAGCATCCGCTCGTAGCTCAGTGAGCCGCGCACGAAAGGCTTGAACTCGTCGGGGAACCGGTACTTCGAGTCATTCTCAAACCGGGAATAGATATCGAAGCCGATGTTGCGCCGCTCGGCGACCTTCGCCGCCGCGCCCAGGAGCAGCTGCATCTGGACCTGCCGCTCGGGGAACTTGTGCGACCAGTAGCTGCCACCGAAGCCGATGTCGAGCACCTGGTGCAGTCCCTTCTGGCGCATCGGGTGGTGCAGCGCGGGTTGGGCGGCGAAGCCGAGGACATCGACGCGGTCGTGCCCAAGCGCCTCGCGGTAGCGGTCGATGAGACCGGCATCGGTCGTGAACACCCGGTCAAAGACGCGTGCCGTCTCGAGGAAGTCGTCGAAGTGCGGCGGGTCTTCCTTGTTCCAGAAGACAGAGGGAATGCCGTGCTCGCGGCAGTACGCGACGAGGCCACGGAGCGTTTCGGTCGGCGCCTTGGAGCCGGTGAGCTGATACTTCCAACTCCCGCTCGAGCCCGCCCAGGCCGACTCTACGAACAGCAGGTCTATGGGGCGCTGATCGAGCTCGCCGCGCCAGCCCCTCGCCGTCAGCTCGACGACATCGAACTCGTATCCCCATGCTCTGGCGGAGAAGGTGTCCATGATGACGCCAACGCGCACCTGCGGCCGGCGCGGATCGCGCTGGACGATCGGCCAGGCGGGCAGCAGGCCGCCGTCGACGGCGCCCGCGCTGTTGCGCTCGAAAATGCCGCGACGCAGCAGCCACGATCGCAACTGCGTTGTGCCGCCCTTACGGAGATGCCAGAGGCCGGTCCGGAGCGTCTGCAATGGCTTCACGTACTTATCCTCTCGCGACCATGCCGAATGCTTGCGCGCGTGCGCCGCAGCCACCGCATTTTGCGACGAGCGCCTGCTCGATGAGCCGCGGGCTCGCCGGCCGACCCCAACTGAGTCACAGGCGCGATCGACAGACTGAAGGCATGCCCGCCACCGCCCCCGTATCCGTGCAGGCCGGCGCCAACGTTGTGCTGGTAACCCGACGGGTGCCGGCGCCACTGAGACGCTTCGGCGTCGCCGGACTGCTGCTGGGGGTCCCCGCTCTCGGGGTGATCACGCTCTGGCCCACGCACTTCCTGCTGCGGATCAAGCCGCGCGTCGTGCAGGGCATCGAATGGTTGCAGGCGCGTGACATGGTCGAGTGGCTCTACTGGACTCGGCTCGAGGTGCTCGCCAATGTCGCGATGTTCTTGCCGCTCGCGTTGCTGCTCATCTTGGCGCTCGGCGGGCGACGGTGGTGGATCGCGGTCGGCCTGTGCGTGACGCTGAGCCTTAGCGTCGAGTTGACCCAATACTTCATGCCAGGACGTGTCGCAGCGGTGCAGGACGTCATCGCCAACAGCGTCGGCGCGCTCATAGGGACGCTGCTCGGTGTCGTGGTCGAAGGCGTCGCCCGGCGCGGTCGACGCTGAACAGCGGCGCCGCCTCACTCCCGTCCGGTTGCGATGCTCGCAGCAGAGGAGCCGAACGCTTGGATGCGGCGTAAACCTCCTGGGTCCACGCGCTCGAATCCGACAGATGTGAGCCCTTGCGACCAAGTCGGCATTGTGGTCACCGACTCAAGCGTGGCCGTGAGCAGCGACTTTGGCGGTGGAGTGTGGCCCTGTCTCCAAGCCTCAGCAAGTAGGTACACCTCGTTATCGCCGTGCATCTGCGCCATGAACGGCTTGAGATGGCGTTCGATATGGCTGCTGTCGTTGAGGTTCTGCATATACGCCACAGCGCCGCGAACCGGTCGGTCATACAACGCGCAAAGGTCGGTGATCACTCCATCGGGAAGCAATGCGAGGGGATCGTATTCCGCCTCATCGATCAAGAACGCGTGCTCAGTGAATCCGCGTACGGCCCGCGAGAAGTAACGAGCGATATTCGGGCTCTCCTGACGTACCTGTGGGTCAGTTTCGGCCTGGGAGGGTGGGGCGGTGGCCGCCGAGGTTGAGCAGGGCGAGGGCGATCAGTGCTTCGGGTGATTTGAAGCCGTATGCCATCCGGGTGATGAGTCGGATCTTGGTGTTGGTCGACTCGATGAGGCCGTTGGAGAGGTTGTGCTCGATCGCGGCGAGGATCCGTGCCCGGTGTTTGACGA
>NZ_JABFAP010000001.1:2982903-3048703 GCF_017168255.1 Agrococcus sp. KRD186 | reverse complement strand
GGTCCCACAATCCCCAACGGGTCCAGCGAACCGGCCGCCGCCGACCGAACAGGTCCCACAATCCCCAACGGGTCCAGCGAACCGGCCGCCGCCGACCGAACGGGTCCCGCAATCCCCAACGGGTCCCGCGATTCTGCCGACGCTGCGCCGGCCCCTCGCCTGCGCCTCGGCACCCTCCTGCGCGGCCACCGCATCCGCTGGGCCGGCGCCATCGCCATGGCCGCGCTCGCCGTCGGCTTCGGGCTCGCGCTCACCGCGGTCTCGGGCTGGCTGATCGTGCGGGCGAGCATCGAGGAGCACATCATGGTGCTGCTGGTCGCCATCGTCGGCGTGCGCGCGTTCGGCATCTTCCGCTCGGTGGGGCGCTACGCCGAGCGGCTGCTGACGCACGACGTCGCCTTCCGCGTGGTCGACGCGCTGCGGCTGCGGCTCTGGCACGCGATCGCCGCGCGCGGCGCCGGCTCGCGGCGGCTGCTCGAGGGCGGCGCCCCGCTCGACTACCTCGTCACGCTCGCCGACGACCTGCGCGACCTGCTGCCGCGCGTGCTGCCGCCCATCGCGGTGGGCGTGCTCATCATCGCCGGCACCGGCATCACCACCTGGCTGGTCGCGCCGCAGCTGACCGCCGTGGTGGTGCTCACGCTCGTGCTCGCCACCGCCGCCGCTTCGGCGCTCGCCATCTGGTCGGAGCGCGGTGCCGCAGCGGCCCGCATCGCCGCCCGCTCCGACATCGTGCGCGGCACCGCGGCGCTCGCCACCGCCGCGCCCGATCTGCGCGGCAACGGCGTCGCCGACGCGGCACTCGCGCAGCTCGACGGCGCGGCCGAGCGCCTCGCCACAGCCGAGCGCCGCGCCGCGTGGGCCGCCGGCCTCGGCACGGCGATCGTCACCGCGGCGGCGACGGCACTCGCCTTCCTCGTGCCCGTGCTCGCTCCGGAGCTGACGGCCGAAGGCGCATCCGTCATCGCCCTGCTCTCGCTCGCGCTGCTCGAGCCGCTCGTCGACCTCGTCGCGGGCGTGCACCGGGTGCCGTCGATGCGGGCGCTGCTGCGGCAACTGGGGCCGGTGCTGCAGCCGGCGCCGCAGCCCGAGTGGGGCGGGGCCGAGCCGCCCAGCCCCATCGCGGAGCTCGCGCTGCACGACGTCACCGTGCGCTACCCGCACACGCCGCGACCGGCGGTCGCGGGCGTCGATGCACGAGCGGATGCGTCCAGCTGGCTCGTGCTGGACGGCCCGTCGGGCTCGGGCAAGTCGACCCTGCTCTCGGCGATCATGGGCGCGCTGCCGCTCGAGCGCGGCGAGATCCGCGCCGCCGGCCCAGCCGCGACTGACCCCGGCGCCAGCGCCACCACTGCTCCCGCTGCTCCCCCTGCTCCCGCTGCTCCCGCAGCTCCCGCTGCTCCCGCTGCTCCCGCTGCTCCCGCTGCTCCCGCAGGTATAGGGCGTGTTGCTGCCCGAACGGCCCGCGAAGAGCAACCTGACCTATACCTGTCGCGCGCGTCTGCTGGCGCGCCGCTCACCGAGCTCGACGACCGCGCGTGGAAGTCGCGCGTCGCCTGGTGCCCGCAGGATGCCTACGTGTTCGACTCGACGCTGCGCGGCAACCTGCTGCTCGCCCGCTCGCGGGAGGACGCGCCCGATGAGGCGACGCTGCGCAACGCGCTCGCGCGAGCAGGGCTCGCCCCGCTGCTCGGCACGCTCGCGAAGGGCCTCGACACGCGAGTCGGCGCCGGCGGCTCCGCGCTCTCTGGCGGCGAGCGCCAGCGGCTCGCGGTCGCGCGGGCGCTGCTCACGCGCGCCGATCTGATCCTGCTCGACGAGCCGACGGCGCACCTCGACGCCCCCACGGCATCCGCCATGATGGCCGACGTGCGCGCAGCCACCGCCGACCGCGTCGTCGTGCTCGTCTCGCACCGCGCCGCCGACCGCGAGCCGACCGACTCGGTCGTGCCCCTGTCGTAACGCTGCCGGTCATCGTCGAATGAGGCAGATGCAGATGCAGCAGCGGCGTCAGCCGCGAGCGGGACGGACGACCAAGTCGCCGTGCTCGTCGATCTCCGAGTACGACTCACCAGCGCGTCGAATTGCGCCCCGTAGTCGAGGGCTTCGCGCCGCGCTGCCGCGCGACCGGCCCATCGCGCACGGACGATCGCCTGCTCCGGCTCGCTCAGCGAGTCGTACGATCCGGCGCCTGCGAGGACTCGGGCGATCGCACCCTGGTTCACCCGCGGCGACATCTCATCCCGCCGACGAGCGCGGCATCGCGGCCGGCAGCAGAGCGCCCGATTCATCGCGCTCGATGAGCTGTCGTTCCGCGGCAGCAAACCGAGAGCGGCATTCTGCAAGCACGAATGCCTGCACGGAGTCCAACTCTTCCGCCCACGCCGAGAACCCGGGCAACTGATCCGACTCCGCCCACCAGGTTCCGGCTTCGCGGTGGTACGTCACTTCAACCGGTTGCAACGTCATCTCCTCAGCCCCAAGAGCCGCTCGGCCGCGGCGTCAGTCAGACCAATGTCCTTTGTCAGGATCTTCCGCACGAGGAACGGCGGGATCTCGTCTCCACTATGGAACGCCCACGTGAGCGTTGGCAATCCCTCGGCCCGAAACTGTCTGTGGGAGCCCCCGGTGCGGTGGCTCCCGTCTTCGCGGTAACCGAGCTGCTTCTTCAGAACCTTCAGCAGCGCCGCCGGCTTCATCGACGGATATGTGGCCACCGGCGGAGTCTTCCATCACCGCTCAAGTTCCTGTGAGGGAACGGCCCCGACATCTGGATAACTGCTTCATCGCTTAGTCGACTCCGCAACTCGCGCGGCACGCGACCCGGCGTGTCGACACGTCGATCGGCGCAGCGGTCGCTACGCCACCAGCCGCTTGAAGCGGTCGCTCCCCCGCGTCGAGCCGGCCGGCTCCACCTCGGCGCCGGAGACGCCGCTGGCACCCACGGCGAGGATCGCCCGCGCGAGCACCTCGTCGCGCACCTCGCGGCGCGCGTGGTCGTCGGCGAGCATCTCGACCAGCGCCGCCACCTCGGCGTCGGCGAGCGCCGCGATCGGGAACCACGGCAGCGCCGAGCGCCAGGCGCGAAAGACCAGCAGCAGGATGTCGTGCCGCTGCTCGACATGCGCGCGCTCGTGCGCGATCACCGCCACCAGCTCATCAGCGTCGAGCCGGTCGAGCAGCCCCTGCGAGAGCACCGTCACGCTGCCTGCGCCGCGCGGCAGGCAGTAGGCGACGGGCACCGCATCGTCGAGCACGCGCGTGCGGGCACGGGTCGGATGCGGTGCGGACAGCATGTCGAGCAGGGCAAGGTGGCGATGGCGCTGGCGGGTGACCTGCACGATCGTCACCGCCAGGTGCACCAGCAGGTAGCCGGCGAACACCGCCGCCGGGATGAGCGCCGGCCACGGCTGCTGCGGCGCGATCGCGAGCCCCGTGAGCGCGAGCGCGCCGATCATCGACAGCCCACCGGCGAGCCCGACGCCCTGCCACACGAGCAGCGCGATCACCGGTGCCCGCATCGGCCACGCGGCCCGCGCGAGCCACACCGGCACAGGCCACGCCAGCAGCAGCGCGACGAGCCACAGCATCGCCGCCGCCCACACGATCGCCCCCATCGGGATCACCAGCGCGTCCGCCATGTCGGCTGCGACGCTCGCGACCGCGATCTGCGCGGGCCCCGCCGGGGCCAGCGCGGCAGCGGCCGCCGGCAGCATGCTCAGCCCTCGCTGCCCGCCGAGCGCAGCAGTTCGCGCAGCACGGCCGCGTCCTCGTCCGACACGCTGCCGACGAAGCGCGCGAGCACCGCCGAGCGGTCGCGCGACTCGCCGAGCACCTCGTGCATCAGCTCGGCCACGTGGTCGGCGCGCGCGGCGACCGCCGTGTAGCGGTGCGGGCGCGACGAGCGGTCGGAGGCGACGAAGCCCTTCTTCTCCAAGCGCGACAGCACCGTCAGCAGCGTCGTCGCCGCGAGCGGCCGGCCCGCCGCCTCGAGCGAGGCCTGCACGTCGTAGGCGCTCAGCGGCACCGCGGCATCCCAGACGGCATCCATCACGGCCCGCTCCAGCTCGCCCAGCGTCGCCATGCGGTCCTCCGTCTCGTCCGTTCGTGCATCGCGACCGTGTGGCCGCGACCGCGTGGTCTTGGTCTCGTCTCTCGTGCGACGGCGCGCCCGCGCGCGCCAGCGCATCCGTCAACGCACCAAGCCTAGCGCGACTTCTACAGCCGAGCGAAGTTGTTCTATGCTGTGTAGAAGTCGTTCTATGTCACGTAGAACACCCCGGCCCGAACGGAGCCCCGTGGAAGTACTCGACATCGCCAGATGGCAGTTCGGCATCACCACCGTCTACCACTTCATGCTCGTGCCGCTCACGCTGGGCCTGGGCATGACGATCGCCATCATGCAGTCGATCTGGGTGCGCACCGGCGACGAGAAGTACCTGCGCATGGTGAAGTTCTGGGGCAAGCTCTACCTGATCAACTTCATCCTGGGCGTCGCCACCGGCCTCGTGCAGGAGTTCCAGTTCGGCATGGCCTGGAGCGAGTACTCCCGCTTCGTCGGCGACGTCTTCGGCGCCCCGCTGGCGCTCGAGGGGCTGCTGGCCTTCTTCGCCGAGTCGACCTTCCTCGGCATCTGGATCTTCGGCTGGGGCCGCCTGCGCAAGAGCCTCCACCTCGCCGCCCTCTGGTGCGCGGTGGTCGGTTCGTGGCTCTCGGCCTACTTCATCATCGTCGCCAACTCGTGGATGCAGCACCCCGTCGGCGTCGAGCTCGGCCCCGACGGCCGCCCCGTGATGGTCGACATCTGGGCCGTGCTCACCAACAACACGGCGCTCGCCGCCGTCACCCACACCCTCTTCGGCTCGCTCATCGTCGCCGGCATGTTCCTCATCGGCATCAGCTGGTACCACCTGTGGCAGCGCCGCCGCGACGGCATCGACACGGTCGCCGCCATCCCCGCCGCCGAGCGCCGCACCGGCCTGATCAGACGACTGACGGATGCGCGCACGCGCGTCGTCGTCGGCGAGGCACCCAGCGTGGCCGGCCGAGACGCCGCCGACCACGGCGTCTGGCTCTGGTCGCTGCGCTTCGGCGCCGTGATGGCGATCGTCGCCTTCGCCGGCACGGGGCTCACGGGCGACTGGCAGGCGAAGCTGATGTACGAGCAGCAGCCGATGAAGATGGCCTCCGCCGAGGCCGCCTGCCACACCGGCTCGTCGTTCTCGATCCTCTCGCTCGGCGACCCGGGCTCGACCGACTGCTCGGACGTCATCACGCTGATCGAGATCCCCGGCCTGCTCGGCTTCCTCGGCACCGGCGAGTGGGGCGCCGACATGCCCGGCATCACCGACCTCGAGTCGCAGTACCAGAACCAGTACGGCGAGACCATCCCGAACGACGAGCTCTACGGCTCGTTCGCCGGCAGCGACGTGCAGTACGTGCCGCCGATGTGGGTCACCTACTGGGGCTTCCGGCTCATGATCGGCCTGGGCGGCATCACCGCCTTCGGCGCGCTGGTGGCGCTGTGGCTGACGCGCGGCGGCACCGTGCCGCGCAGCCCCTGGATCATGCGGCTCGCGATCCTCGGCATCCTGGCGCCCTTCGCCGGCAACATCGCCGGCTGGATCTTCACCGAGATCGGCCGCCAGCCCTTCGTCGTCGCCCCCAACCCCGACCCCTCCGGCATCGACGGCGTGTTCATGTTCACCGCCGCCGCCGTCTCCCCCGGCGTCACCGCCGGCGAGATGCTCTTCTCCGTCATCACCCTCTCGCTCGTCTACGCGGTGCTGATGGTGGTGGAGCTGTTCCTGCTCGTGAAGTACGTGCGGGGCGGGGTCGCCAGCGCGATGCCGGAGCTCGGCCCCGCCCACCGCGGTGATCGCGACCGTGACCCTGACGGCGGCGACCACGACGCATCCGACGACACCGACCGCGACCGGGGCGACGACGTGCTCGCCTTCGCCTACTAGGCCGACACCGGAGACAAGGAGCCATCATGGAACCGCTCGCCATCACCTGGTTCGCGATCATCGCCGTGCTCTGGATCGGCTTCCTCGTGCTCGAGGGCTTCGATCTGGGCGTCGGCATGCGCATGCTCTTCGCCACCCGCGACGAGCGCGAGCGCCGCGTCATGCTCAACACCATCGGGCCCGTCTGGGACGGCAACGAGGTGTGGCTGATCACCGCCGGCGCCGGCATGTTCGCGGCGTTCCCCGAGTGGTACGCGTCGCTGTTCTCGACGCTCTACGTGCCGCTGACGGTCGCGCTCGTCGGGCTCATCCTGCGCGCGGTCTCGATCGAGTGGCGCGGCAAGGTGCACACCATTCGCTGGCGCGGCATGTGGACGGCCGGCATCGGCCTCGGCTCGCTGATCGCCGCCTTCTGCATCGGCGCGATGCTCGCGCTCACCTCGCTCGGCCTGCCGATCGACGGCAACGGCGACCGCGTCGGCGGGCCCTTCGTGTGGCTCGGCTGGCCCGCCGTGGTGGGCGGACTCGCGGTGGTCGGCTTCTCGCTCGCCCACTCGGCCACCTTCCTGGGGCTGAAGGCCGACGGCCCGGTGCGCGAGCGCGCCGCGGTCTTCGCCGCCCGCTGGGCGCCGCTCTGCCTGGTGCCCGCCGCCGTGTGGGCGCTCTGGGTGCAGCTCGAGCACGGCGGCAATGCGGTGTCGTGGATGCTCGTGGGGCTCGCCGTCGTCGCGGCCGGCTTCGGGTGGGTGCAGGCGCGCCGCCGCCGCGAGGGGCTCGCCTTCACCGGCTACGCCGCCTTCGGCGTGCTGGGCGTGGCGTCGATCTTCGCCGGGATGTTCCCGCGGCTGCTGCCCTCGACGGTCGACGAGGCCTTCTCGCTCACGCTCGCCAACGCCGCCAACAGCCCGTACACGCTCGGCGTCATGACGGTGATCACCGCCGTCAGCCTGCCGGTCATCCTCGGCTACCAGGCGTGGAGCTACTGGGTCTTCCGCCGCCGCGTCACCCCCGGCATGATCCCCGAGGCGCACATCGTGCTGCCCGCGATCCTGCGCGACAAGGAGGCGACGGCCCCGCGCGGCTGACGCGCGCGCGGCTGACGCGCCCGCAGGTATCGGGCGTGTTGCTCTCCCCCATGGCGCGACAGAGCGAATCGCCGTATACCTGCGGGCGGCTACTCCGCATCCACCGCGACGGCGACGAGGTCTTTCTCACCGTGGGATCGCTCACGCAAGCAGCGTCGCAGCAGCCCTGGCGCGCGCTCCGCCGTGACGACTGCCGCCCGGCAGAGCGCCCGATCGGCCTTGTCGCCGCGCAGGCGCTCCGGTAGTCTGGGCAATGTTGATTACGCATAGGCAATGGGGGATCATGACCGCGAAGACCGTCGGCATCGCCGTTTCAGCCGATCTCCGACCCGCCCTCGACGAGGTCGTCGAGCACTTTGGGCACGGCAACCGCAGCGAGTTCCTGCGGCTCGCCGTGCGCGACTATCAGGCACGCCTGCGGCTCGAGCGCTTGCACGCCATCCGCGAGCAAGCGCGATCCGAGCGCGGCGGCCGTCGCTACTCGAGCGACGAGGTGGTCGAGCTCGTTCGGCAGTCCTCGACCTCGTGATCGATCCGGCGACCGCTGTCGTCTTCGACGTCAACGTCTACCTCGATTACATCCTCGGCGACGACGGCAGTTGGCCCCTGCTGCCGCAAGTGCCGCCGACGAGCGACAATGCGGCAGCAGACGCCGTCGCACTCGCCTTTGCCGAGCGATTTCGGCTGTTCACGTCACCCCACATCCTGCGCAACGTCGCGCGCGTGATGCGAACGGTCGGCCAGAGCGAGCCCGTTGTCGAGGCGTTCGTTGCCGCGATCGCCGAGATGTGCGAATTCTCCGGCGGCGCAGTGATCGAGCCCCTTCAGCGAGACCACGGCGTCCACGATCATGAGGACAACCTGATCGCTTCCCTGGCGAAGGATCCAGCCGTTGACGCGCTCATCATCGTCACCAGCGACCATGATCTGCTCGATCTGGGCCCGAACTGGCATGGACGGCTGGTCATGCGGCCACGCGACTTCGTGCGTCGCGTCGTCGCTCGCGGCTAATTCTGCAGCAGCCGCAGCGCCGACCCCTTGTGCGCCGCCACGTGGTCGGTCTTGTCGCTGGCGATCTCGTACTGCGGCTCGTCCTCGCTCGCGCGCCGGGTGTGCCCCTTGTAGTCGAAGTCGCTCGTGTGCACCTTCGTGATCGTGCCGCTGACGTGCCCGGCCTCGGAGTTCCAGCTGACGTGGTCGCCCACCCTGAACCGCTCGCCCATGCCGCCCATCCTGCCGCGCCCTGCGGCGCGCCGCGACCCCTGCCACTACCGTGCAGGAGTGGAGTCGAACGACGCAGTCGCGAGCATCGGCGAGCTCGTGTCGTGGCTCTGCCTTGTGCCCGGCATCCCCCTGCTGCTCGCCGGATGGCTGCTGCGCATGCGCGACGGCGCCTGGGAACCGGTCGAGATCGTCGTCGTGCCCCACGGCGATCGCGCGCTGGCCCGCTGGTACGCCGGCAGCGGCTTCCACCAGCGCCGTCTCTCACGGGGCGAGCGGATGCGTCTGGGCGCCGACGGCGAGCACGTCGCGCAGGTGAGTGCCCGGCATCCGTCGCGCATGCGCCTGCGCGATCATCCACCGATGCAGCGCATGCTCACGGTGGTGGGCGCCGTGCTGACCATCGCCGGCCTGCTCGGCCTCGCGCTCTCGCTGCTGCCGCTGTTCGCCTGAGTCGTCGCATGAGCTGCGCGGACGTGTCTCCGCTGGTGATCGGAATATCCAGATACTTCGCGACCATCTGGATATTCCGATGATGGGAGCGTATGCTGAAATCCCGATATCGAGGAGGGTCCGATGGCACGACGCGAGGCACGCCTGCGAGCGCCGGCCGACTTCGGCCTCGCTGTGCAGCAGGCACGGCTGGCTCGCGGCAGATCCCAGGCGGACCTGGCTGCTGAACTGCACGTGACGCAGAGCGCCATCAGCGAGATCGAGAGCGGGAAGTCGACGATCCATCTCCGACGACTGCTCGCCTTGGCGCGCGCGACCGGTATCGAGCTGACCGCGAGCTGGAGCGACGACGATGCGCCTGGCGGTTGAGCTGTATGGCACCGTCATCGGCACCCTCGAGGGCGATGCGCGCACATTCGACTTCCGACCGAACGACGAGGGCATCGCCCGCTTCGGCGTGAACAGCTCCGTGCTGTCGGTCACCGTGCCGTTGCTGCCGACACAGCGGCGCGATCATGCCAAGCGTCGTCGCAACTGGTTCAGCGAGCTGCTGCCGGAGGGCGACCAGTACGACCACATGCTCGCGCAGGGTGGACTGCGCCGCGCTGACACACCTGGATTCCTCGCTCGATACGGACGCGACGTGGCAGGTGCGCTGCAACTGTGGGATCTCGACGACCCGACGGAGCCGCGGGCCCCAGCATTGCGCGCCCTCGACGCTACCGAGATCAAAGCCTTGCTCGAAGACCCGATCGGCTCCCCGCTCGCGAACGACGCAAACCTCGGAAAGTCGTCGCTCGGCGGCATCCAGCCGAAGATCGTGCTCGTCCGCACTGGGTCGGGCTGGGCGCAGTCGCTCGGCGGTCATCCGACCACGCACATCCTCAAGCCCCGCTTGACGGGCGCCCTCAGCTCGGTCATCTTCGACGAGGAGTTCGGCTCGCGCGTCGCCCGGCGTATCGGGCTCACCACCTTCGAGACGGCGATCGAGCGCTTCGATGGACTCGACGCTCTCGTGATCGAGCGCTACGACCGCGACCACGGCGAGCGACTGCATCAGGAGGATGGCAACCAGGCCCTTGGAGCGCAGGGCAACGAAAAGTATCAGGAGTACGGAGGCGTCGTCAGTCTCGCTCGAATGGCCTCTGTGCTGACGCGATTCACGTCGGCGGATGACCTCGAGCGACTGGCACGGATGGTGGTGCTCGCAGCCTCCATCGGCAACCTCGACCTGCACACGAAGAATGTCAGCCTGCTGCACCCTCCCGACAGCGAGGTGCGGCTCGCTCCGGCGTACGACGTGGTGCCGCAAGCGCACCATGCCAACGATGGCAAGCTCGCACTGGCCGTCGACGGGGTCTATCGCCACACCGAGATCACGCGTGACCATCTCGCAAGCGAGATCACAGGTTGGGGCGTTCATCGAGCCACCGTGATCGTCGAAGAGACGCTGGAGCAGCTCGATGCAGCGGTGGCGACTGAGGCACCGCTGCCCGGAGCATTCCCGCACCTGCAGGAGCAGATCGCAGCGTTCGTCACGAACCTGCGGGAGGGTCGCCGAATAGACGGCAGCGCCCCGTAGGACGAATCCCCGGAGAGTCCTCGAACGAGGACATCGCATTCTGGTCCTCGAACGAGGACATCGCATGCTGGTCCTCGAACGAGGACACGACGGCTCGGGTCAGCTCAGCTCAGCGGAGCAGCAGCGTCAGCGCGCCCAGCAGCAGGGCCGCCGCCGCGACCGCCCCGAGCAGCACCGCGAGCATGCGGCGCGGCAGCCGCTCCCCCGGCGGCAGCGCCACGCCGACCGCGAGCGCGATGCGCGGGGGCGAGGCGATGATGGCGAACGAGCCTGCCACGTTCTGGCCCGCGAGCGCCACCAGCGGGCTCGCGCCCAGGCCCGCCGCCGAGCTCGCCGTCGCGGTCGACAGCATCGCGGCCGCCCCCGTGTTCGAGCCGGTCAGGTAGCCGCCGAGCGCGCCCAGCAGCGGGATCGCCGCGACGAACCCGAGGCCCACCTGCGCGGCCGCCTCGGCGAGGTGGCTCGCCATGCCGGCGGTCGCGAGCACGATGCCCATCAACAGGAAGACGAGCGCGTTGCCGGCGATCGGCACCCAGCGCCGCAGCGTGCCGCGCAGCATCGCGAGCCGCGCCGCCCAGGCGGCCGGCGCCATCGCGATGCCGACCGACGCGGCCACCACCGACCAGACGGCCGGCGACGCGAGCCAGCCGAGCGCATCCGTCGTCGTCTGCACGGCTGTGCCGGCGGCCGCTCCGCCCGCCTCGGCCGCACCAGTGGCCGCGAGCCCATCGCCGAGCGCCAGCAGGCCGGTCGCGCCCAGGATGCCGGCGCTCAGCACCGCGTAGGGCAGCAGCGCGCGGCCGAGGGCCCGGTCGACGGGCGGCAGCGAGCCGCGCTGCAGCCGCGTCACCGCCAGCAGCAGGGCGATCACCGAGGCTCCCGCGATCACGCCGGCAAGCGGCGGCCCGAGCAGCGCGTTCGCCGCCGTCAGCACCGCCGTCGCGACCACCAGCACGAGCGCGGAGAGCGCCACGTCGCGCAGGTGGACCCGCCCGACGTTGAGCCACAGCACCGCGACCATGCTGACGGCGAGCACGACGGGCGTCAGCAGCGCCGACCAGACGCCCAGCTCGGTGAAGTCGACGCCGCCCAGCTGCGCCGCGACGAGCGTGCCCGGCCCGAGCGAGCCCCAGGGCACGAGCACGAGGCCGAGCAGCCCCGACACGACGGCCTTCACCGGGGTGAGGCCGAGGCGGATCAGCAGCGGCGCGGTGATCACGACGCCCAGGCCGAAGCCGGTGACTGACTCCATGAAGGGCGTCATGCCGTAGACGAGCAGCAGTAGCATGACGGTGCGGTCGGCGCCGGTCTCGGCCGCGCTCAGCCACGCGGCGATGCGATCCTGCGCGCCCGAGCGGGCCATGCCCTCGGCGAGGCCGACGCCGCCGAGCAGGATGATCGCCACCTCGATCACCGTGGGGCCGAGGCTGGCGGTCGCCTCGCCGGCTTGCGCCCCGCTCACGGGGAACGCGATGGCCGCGCCCATCAGCGCCGCTGCCAGCCCCGCCGCGCCCGCCCACAGCGACGGCACGCGCAGCACCAGCAGCAGCAGCACGAGCACGATCGGCACGGCCGCGACAGTCAGGCTGAGCGCGTCGGGGTGCACCTCTGCACGCTATCGAGCGATCGTGGTCAGGGAAGGACCGACGCATGCCGGGCGCCTCAGCGCCGCACAGCCCTCAGGTCGGAGAATGCCCACAATTGCGGCGCCAAACCCAGTATTGTGTGCCTAGACACGAAATACTGGGAGTGACGATGCAACTGCAGTCCCCGATGAAGGTGATCACGCCGACCGTCGACGGCGATGTGCTGACCGTGCTCGCGCGCGCCGAGCAGCAGTTCACCATCCCGACCCTGGCGAGCATCATCCAGAGCCGTTCGCCCGAGGGCATCAGGCAGGCAATGTCAAGGCTTGTCGAGCAGGGCATCGTCCACCAGCAGTCCATCGGGCGCGCACGCGTCTACGCGCTGAATCGCGAGCATCTCGCTGCGGCAGCGATCGTCGAGCTCGCCGATCTGTCCCGCATCCTGAGCCGCCGCATCCGGGCTGCGATCGAATCGTGGAGCGAACCGCCCGTCTACGCAGCGCTCTTCGGCTCTGCCGCGCGCGGAGAGATGCTCCCCGGCTCTGACATCGACCTCTTCATCCTTCGAGACCGGCCCCTCACCCCGCTCTGGGACATGCAGGTCGCGCAGCTGCTGGAGGACATCACCAAGTGGACCGGCAACGATGCTCAGGTGTTTGAGACCGCCGTGGACGAGGCGCGCGCCAATGGGCACCCAGAGCCCGTCATCGATGACATCCTGCGCGACGGCGTCCCCGTCTTCGGCGACACGACGGCGCTGCGCCGACTGGCGGTTGCGCGGTGACGCCGCGCCCCGGCAGCCAAGCGGACGCGACCGCTCGGATGGCCAAAGCGCGACAGTTCGCTGATGCCGCAGCCTTGTTCTACGACGACACAACCGGCTCCGCAGATCTCCCTGACGCCTACGTAACGACGGCCGTGCACTCGGGCATCGCTGCCGCAGACGTCGTGTGCATCCGACGCTTGGGCGCGTATCAGGCGAGCGGTGCCCATCAGGAAGCAGTCGCGCTGCTCAAGCGCGCGGATGCCGACGCTTCGAAGCACCTCTCGCGACTGCTCAGCCTGAAGTCCAAAGCTGGCTACTCAGCCAATCCAGCGTCGCGCGCCGACGTCGACGCCGCCCGGCGAGCTCACCTCGCGCTGCTTGAGGCAGCCGAGAGCGCATAGGCGGCCGCTCGACGCGTTGCATGCAGCCCACATCGCTCGCCGCGCCCCTTGCCCGTGCGCGCAACCAGATTCGCCGATATTCTAACTGACATCTTGATTGACGAAAGAAACCGGCGGGTGTTCAATCAGAGCAGCAGGGGTCTCAACGAAGGGTCACCGACATGAGCATCGTCATCATCGGCGCGGGGCTGGCGGGCGCGACCGCCGCCACCGAGCTGCGCGAGCAGGGCTACGAGGGCGAGATCGTGCTGATCGGAGCCGAGACCACCCCGCCTTACGAGCGGCCGCCGCTGTCGAAGGGCTACCTGCTGGGCAACGACGCGTTCGAGAAGGCGCTCGTGCACCCCGAGCCCTGGTATGCCGAGCACGACATCGACCTGCGCCTGGGCACCCGCGCCACCGCGATCGACCGCGAGCGCCGCGTGGTGCACGTCGAGCCGGCGAGCGGCGGCGAGAGCACGGGCGGCGGCCAGAGCACCGAGATCCCCTACGAGCAGCTGCTCCTCGCCACCGGCGCCTCCTCGCGCCCGCTGCACATGGACGGCGTCGGCGAGTTCCTGACGCTGCGCTCCAGAGAAGACAGCACCCGCCTCAAGGAGGCCTTCCACGCCGGCACGAAGGTCGCGATCGTCGGCGCCGGCTGGATCGGCCTCGAGGTGGCCGCCGCCGCTCGTGAGGCCGGCAGCGAGGTGACCGTCTTCGAGCAGGCCGCCGTGCCGCTCGAGCGCGTGCTCGGCGCCGAGATCGGCGCCGTCTTCGCCGACCTGCACCGCGGCCACGGCGTCGACCTGCGCATGAGCACGCAGGTCACGGCCGACGACCTCAAGAGCGCCGACGTGCGCATCGCCGCCATCGGCGTCACCCCCGACATCGCGCTCGCCGAGGCCGCCGGGCTCGAGCTCGCCACCCGCGAGCAGGGCGGCGGCGTGCTCGTCGACGCCAGCCTGCGCACGAGCGATCCGCGCATCTTCGCCATCGGCGACATCGCCAACCACGACCACCCCGTGCTGGCCGTGCGCATCCGCGTCGAGCACTGGGACACCGCCATCGAGCAGGGCAAGGCCGTCGCCCGCACGCTCGCCGGCACCGACACGCCCTACGAGCGCCTCCCCTACTTCTTCACCGACCAGTACGACCTCGGCATGGAGTACGTCGGCAGCCCAGGCCCCGACGGCTACGACCGCGTCGACATCGAAGGAGAGACGGATGCGCTGCACGGCGACGCGTTCCGGGCCTTCTGGGTGCGTGGTGACGCGGTCGTCGCCGCGATGCACGTGAACGACTGGGACGCATCCGAGGTGATCCGCGACAGCATCGGCAGCCGCCGAGCGGTCACCGCCGAACCAGTGTCCGCCGAATCGGTGTCCACCGAACCGGCGTCCACCGAATCGGTGTCCACCGAACCGGCGCCCGTGGACAGCGGGGCCGCGCAGTGACCGCCGAGCCCGCCCTGCAGACGCTCGCGCCACCGGTCGCCGAACGAAGCACCGCGACCACGCGACGCATCGGCGCCCGCGAGTTCGACTTCGAGCGGCAGGTCGCGGTGATGGCGGTAGTGAACCGCACGCCCGACTCGTTCTTCGACCGCGGCGCGACCTTCGCGCTCGACCACGCCGTCGGCCACGCGCTGCGCGCGGTCGAGCTGGGCGCCGACTGGATCGACATCGGCGGCGTGCCCTTCGGCCGCGGGCCGGAGGTGACGACCGCGGCCGAGATCGAGCGGGTCGTGCCGGTGATCGAGGCGGTGCTCGCCGCCGCGCCGGACGTCGTCATCTCGGTCGACACGAACCGCGCGGCCGTCGCGCGCGCCGCGATCGCCGCCGGCGCAGCGGTCGTCAACGACACCAGCGGACTGGGCGATCCTGACATGGCAGCGGTGATCGCCGGCTCCGACGCGCACGTGGTGATCACGCACTCGGTCGGCCCGCCGCGGGTCGAGAAGCCGGCCGCCCGCTTCGACGACGTCGTCGGCGACGTGCGCGCGTTCCTCGAGGAGCGCATCCGTCACGCCGAGGCCGCGGGCATCCCGCGCGAGCGCATCATCATCGACCCGGGCCACGACCTCGACAAGAACACCCTGCACTCGCTCGAGCTCACGCGGCGGCTCGGCGAGATCGCCGGGCTCGGGCTGCCGCTGCTCGTGGCGGTCTCGAACAAGGACTTCATCGGCGAATCGATCGACCGGCCGAAGGAGCAGCGGCTGCCCGGCTCGCTCGCGGCGATGACCGCGTGCATCCTCGCCGGCGCCAGGATCGTGCGCATGCACGACGTCGAGGCGACGGTGGATGCGGTGCGGATGACCGAGGCGATCCTCGGCATGCGCGCCCCCGTCAGGCTCGAGCACAACTGCCACCCGACGAGGAACGTGTGAGCGAGGCGCCGGCACCCGACGCTGTGGCACCAGACGCGGCAGACTCGACCGACGTGTTGGCTGACGTGACCGCAGCCGACGTGACCGCGTCGGCCGACGCATCCGCCCGCATCGACCGGCTGTGGCCCGAACCCGCGGCGGACCTCGACGACGAGGCGCTGCTCGAGGCCTACGCCTTCCCGGGCGAGGGGCCGTGGCTGCGCATGAACTTCATCGCCAGCCTCGACGGCGCGGCGACGCGCCAGGGTCGCTCGGGCGGGCTGGGCGACGCCGCCGACCGGCGCGTCTTCGAGCTGCTGCGGTGGGGTGCGGATGCGGTGCTCGTCGGCGCGGGCACGGTGCGCGCCGAGGGCTACGGGGCGATGCGGCTCGACAATGCGGCGGTCGCATGGCGGGTGACGCGCGGGCTGCCCGCGCAGCCGGTGTTCGTGCTCGTCACGCGCACGCTCAACCTCGACCCGGCCTCGTCAGTGTTCACGGATGCGCCGGTGCGGCCGATCGTCTGCACGGTCGCCACCGCTCCCGCGTCGCGTCGCGCCGCGCTTGCAGTTGTCGCGGATGTCGTCGACGTGGGCGAGACCGAGGCCGACCCGCAGCGGCTGCGCGACGAGCTCGCCGCGTGGGGGCTGCCGCGCATCCATGCCGAGGGCGGCCCGAGCCTGTTCGGCGCGTTCGTCGCTGGCGGAGCGGTTGACGAGCTGTGCCTCACGCTCTCGCCGACGCTCGAGGCCGGCGACGCGCGCCGCATCGCGCACAGCCCCCTCGCCGCGCCGACCGGCATGGCTCTCGCCTCGGTGCTGCGCTCGGGCGACGAGCTGCTGCTGCGCTATCGGCGCGCCTGACGCGCGCCGGGGCGCGGTGAGCGGCGGGCCGCACCCCTGTGGAGAGCCTCCGACGGCGACCGCTACGCGCCGTACACTCGAGTCATGACCCGAAACGCGGCGAAAGTGCTCGAGGCGGCCAAGTCGCTCTCGCGTACTGAACGAGCCGAAGTCGCACAGGAACTGCTGTCGACCCTGGATGCCGACGACGTCTCTAACGAGGTGCGATTGGCGGCGCTCCGCTCTGCGGTCGATGCGGCGGCAACGAGTCTCCATGCAGGCGAACGCATCGCTGTCCCTACTGGAGAGCTGCGGGAGTACTTGCGAGATCGAGGAAGGCTGGCAACCGAGCGGGCCGCTGCGCGTTCGCGGTGACCTTCCCACTCGAACTCGCCCCAGAGGCCGAGTCGGATATCGACGACATCCTCGAGTGGTCCGCGTCTCAGTTCGGCGGAGCGATCCGCAACGGCTATGAAGCGCTGCTCGACGCAGCAATCCGCAGCATCCAAGAGGATCCGGACAGACCCGGGTCGCGCGAGCGCTCCGAACTTGGACGCGGCATCCGGAGCCTTCATCTGACGTCGAGTCGAACGGCGGTCGGGGACGGCGCGCGCAAGATCGCACGCCCGCGCCATTTCATCGTCTACCGGCAGGATGGCGAGGTGATCCAGGTGCTGCGCGTGCCGCACGACGCGATGGATCTGCCAACGCAGCGAATGCGTTGAGTCGCGGCACGGTCGCGCATCGCCGCAGCTCAGACCCGTTGCGGCAGCGCTTCGTCGTGCTGCAGGACCACCGGGTGCTCGGTGCCCTCGTCGACCGTGTGGCCGACGGTGCAGAGCCGGTCGATCGCGCGCTCCGCACGCTCGGCGAGCGCCGCGACGTGCGACTCATCGAGGGCGCCGAGGTTCGCGCGGATCGTCGACGCGATCAGGTCGTAGCGATCCTCCTCGGCGTGCTTCCGCTGCTCGATGTCGACCGTCGCGGCAAAGTCGTCGCCGAGCTTGCTCGCGATCGTGTGGTCGGCGGAGAGGATCCCGCAGGCGGCGAGCGCCACGGCGAGCAGCTCGCCCGGCGAGAACACGCCGTCGGCGCTGCCACTGCCGATCGCCACCTCGGCGCCGCGCGCGTTGCGCCCGACGTAGGTCTTCGGCGCGGTGCGCTCGATGTGCAGGGGCGTGGGCTGCGTGCTCATGGGGACATCGTACGAGCGCCCGCGCAGACGGGCCGGGTCGCGTGCACCCGCTCGGCTTCGACGGCTCAGCGATGAGACGAGGAAAGCCCCGCCGAGGCGAGGCCTTCCGAACGTGGACCCAGGGGGATTCGAACCCCCGACCTCCTCGATGCGAACGAGGCGCGCTACCAACTGCGCCATGGGCCCGGACCGGGAAATGCTATCGGATCGCGCCGTCCGGCGCGAAATCGACTGTCGCGCGACTGGCTCAACGTGTGAGGTGGTGCTTCGCCGCACTCAGTGCGGCGAGCGAGCACCTGACACGTTGAGATCCGCGCGGCTCAGCCGACGCGGCGGAGGAATGCCTCGTGCACGTCCATGCCGCCGAGGTCGTCGTCGACGAGTCCCATCGCGGCGAACTTCGAGCCGGGGGCGGCGGGGACCGGCTCGGCGACCTGCGCCGCGGGCGTGCGGTCGGTGGCGCGCGCCGCGGGCGTGCGCTCGTCGCGTGCGAAGATCATGTGCTCGTCGGTCTCGGTCTGGATCGGCGCATCGGCGCGGGTGACATCGAGCGCATCGGCGCGGGTGACATCGAGCGCATCGGCGGCCGCGACCGCGCGCTCCCGGTGCACCTCGCGGATCGGCGGGGCCGGCTCCGTCGGCGACATGCGGCGCTCCGACTCGGTGAGCGAGGCCGCTTCGCCGCCGTCGATGATCTCATCGAAGCTGGCCTCGAGGCGGGTCACGCGAGCGATGGGGCCGGAGATGGCGCGGCGATCCTCCGCCAGCTGCGCCTTCGCCCGTGCCAGCAGATCATCGCTCGGGTGGCGCGCCGGCTCGTACTGCACGCGCAGCCGCTGCTCGGGCACCGAGCGCGGCGTCCAGGCGCGCGAGGCGAGCACCTCCTCGGTCTGCAGCGCAGCGCCGTCGCTCGAAGCGGCGCTCGCGTCAGCGCGCTGCGACTGCCGCGCCACCACCTGCTCGGCCATGCGAGTCTCGGTCGCGACCGCGTGCGCGGCGACCTCGCGCGCCTCGACCAGATCGCGAACGCGCGGCGCCGTCGCCTCGGCGACCCGACGCATCCGCGCCGACGACGAGTTGACCCCCACCAGTCCGACCATGCCCAGCACGGCGACCGCGGCGCCGACGGCCAGCAGCAGCTGCAGGCCGGGCACCAGCGCGCCGGCGGCGGTGGCGACGAAGCCGAGCACGACGAGCGCGAAGCAGGCCAGGCGGGTGCGGCGCAGGCGCTGCGCGCGGGAGACGGTCGACTTCACGGCCGCGCGCACCTCGCGCTCGACCGCCTTGATCTGCTCGTCGAGCTCGCGGGCGCGGGCGACGGCCTTCGCGTGCTCCATCGCCTGCTTGAGGCGAGCTTCCTTGGCGACCGCCTTCTGCTGCACGGCGATCGTGCGGGCGTCGGCCTCCAGCTGCACCTCTTCGGGCGCCTCAGCCGACTCGGCCATGATGCGGAGCGTCTGCTGCAGGCGGATCGCATTGCGCTCGGTCGCGAGGTACTCGCGCTTGCGGGTCCAGACCGGCACCAGGTAGGCGACCCAGAGCACGACGGCGATGATGAGGACGAGTGTCGTCCCGAGACCTGCGAACTCTGGCATGTCCTGCACGGTAGTGCGAGAACGGCGCCGACGACAGTAGGCACTGCGGCGGTTCGTTCACCCTCAGGCTGAAGTCGCACCTCGAGGGTCGCCGCCGACCTCGCCCGGGTACACCGAGCGGTCGAAGGGCGGCACCCGGCCGGCCAGGTAGCGCTCGAGCACGGGCTCGGCGAGCTCGTCCCGCACGAGCGCGAAGCACAGGTGGTCGCGCCAGTCGCCGTCGATGTGGATGTAGCGGCGCCGGCAGCCCTCGTAGCGGAAGCCGAGCTTCTCGACCACCCGCAGGCTGGCGATGTTCTCGGGCCGGATGCAGATCTCCACCCGGTGCAGGCCGCGGCCGAGCATGAGGTGGTCGGTGACCAGGGCGACCGCCGTGGTGGTCGCTCCCCTGCCGGCGAAGCGGCGCGCGATCCAGTAGCCGAGGGTCGACGAGGCGAGCGCGCCGCCGGAGATGTTCGCGACGTTCAGCTGCCCGGCGAACTCGCCGTCGACCTCGATCACCATCGCCATGCCGCTGCCGTCGCGGTCGGCATCCAGCAGCGAGCGGATCGACGAGCGCGTGTCGAAGCGGCCGCTGGGGCGCGAGCCGGGCAGCGTCGCCTCCCAGCGCTCGAGCCACGGCCGGTTCACCTGCAGCTCGGTCTCGAGCGTCTTCGCGTCGCGCAGCTTGATGCCGCGCACGGAGATCGCACCGTGACTCAGGCGCGGGGCGGTGTCGAACACAGTCCGAGCCTACGGCTGGAGCACGCACACCCGCGCACGGAGCGACCGAGAACTCTCCGGTCGTCGATGCATAAGGTGATGTAGCATTACATCATGCTCCGAACGCAGATCTCCTTGCACCCGGAAGAGCGTCAGCTGCTCGACGCCGAGGCGGCGCGCACAGGCCGATCGATCTCGGCGCTGATCCGCGACGCGGTCACGCGCACCTATGGCTCCCTCGACGACGCAGATGCGGATCTGCGAGCGATCGACGCGGCATTCGGCGGCTGGTCCGACCGTGACGAAGACGGCGAGCAGTACGTCGACCGACTGCGCTCGGGCGGGCGGCTGGCTGAGGCGACGGGCCCGTGACGCTCGTCGACACGTCGATCCTCATCGATGTGCTGCGCGGCCGGGATGAGGCGGTCGCAGCGCTGCGCGAGGCTCGGCACGCCGGCCCGCTGCACGCGAGCGAGGTCACGCGGCTCGAGGTGCTCGCGGGCATGCGCCCGAAGGAGGAGCCCGCCACACGCGCCCTGCTCGGCGCGCTCACCTGGCACCCCCTCGACGCGCGCATCGCGGAGATCGCCGGCGAGCTCGGCCGGCGATGGCTGCCCGCGCAGCGCGGCATCGACTCCGCCGACCTCGCGATCGCCGCGACGGCGATCGCGCTGGGCGCACCGCTGGCCACGCGCAACGTCAAGCACTTCCCCATGTTCGAGGACCTCGTCTCGCCGTATTAGGCAGACTCGCTCGCGGGCGCGGCGACCACGTTGAAGTTGTCGCGGAAGAGGTTCTCGGGGTCGACCTCGGCCTTCAGCGCCCGCAGCCGCGCGAGCGTCGCCGGCGGGAAGGCCTCCTCCAGCCGCCCGCGGCGCTGGTCGGTCTCGAACGAGAGATAGAGGCCGGATGCGTGGGGCGCGATGAGCGTGTCCCACGCGGCATCGAGGCGGGCGCGCTGGCCGCCGAACGCGATCACCGAGAACTTCGCCTCCCGGTGCGCGAAGGCCGTCGCGTCGCTCGCCACATCGCCGATCGCGCCGCCCATCGCCCTGATCTGGAAGAAGTAGTGGGCGCCGGCGTCGAGGAAGCGCGCGAGCGCCCGCGCCACCTCGGGGGTGATCGAGCCGATGAGCGCCGAGCGCGTCGCCGGCTCCCCCTGCCCCTGGTGCGCGCCGCCGGGCGCGTTGTCGATCACGCCCGCGTACGGCGTCTTGATCACCTGCTGGCCGACCAGCGGCGCCACCATCGCGAACGGCTGCAGGTGCTCGATGATCGTGTCGGGGTCGGATGCGTCCACGGCGATCATCGCCTGCGCGACCCTCGGCCTGCCCCGCTGGTCGCCGCCCAGCAGCAGGAAGGGCGTCACCACGCGGTCGCTCGCCTCGGTCGTCGCGCCCCAGCGCTCGAAGAAGTCGGCCGTCTCGCTCGCGTCGAAGGCGAGCTGCGCGAAGCCGATCTCGCCCACCGGCTGCGCGAGCATCTCGAACGCGACGGCCACACCCAGGTTGCCGCCGGCGCCGCGCATGCCCCAGAACAGCTCGGCGTGCTCGTCGCGGCTGGCGCGCACGAGCGAGCCGTCGGCGAGCACCACGTCGATCGACTCGATGTGGTCGATGGTCAGCCCGTGCTCGCGGCCCAGGTAGCCGACGCCGCCCGCGGTCGCGAGCCCGCCGACGCCGACGCCGCCGAAGTCGCCCGAGGAGATCGCCCAGCCGCGCTCGTCGAGCACGGTCGCGACCCGGCCCCAGGTGGCACCGGCGCCGATGCGCACGAGCCGCCGGGAGGCATCCACCACGTCGATGCGATCGAGCGCACCCAGGTCGATGACGATGCCGCCATGGTTGGTCGACCGGCCAGAGATGCCGTGCCCGGCCGAGCGGATGCTCAGCGGCACGCGCCCCGCGCCCTCACCCGCGAGCGCCGCGCCCTGCGAGCGCGCGTAGGCGAGCGCCTCGGCGACCTGCGCGGGGCTGGTCGGGCGCAGCAGCACGCCGGGCGCGCCGCCGCGCAGGTAGGTGTTGCGCCGCTCGGGGTACTCCCACGAGCCGGGCTCGACCGCCGTCGCCTTGAGGCTCTCGGGGATCGCCTGGTAGTCGAGCGCCTCGGCGCGCAGCGCGATCGCTGCTGCCGATAATCGCGACGCGACCGCGGTGCCGCGCGCGAGCCGCTCGGCCGCGATCTGCTCGCGCACCGCCGGCGCCACCTCGGCCATGAAGCGCTGCATGACGGTCGGTTCGTCGGTGCTGACGATGAACGTGCCGATGCCGTCCTCGAGGGCCAGCTCGACCAGCCGGCCCAGCTCCGCGGGGTCGGCGAAGTCGGCGCCGACGTTCAGCAGCCGGCGGATCTCGCCCGGCTCGCGGTCGGCCCGCGCTGCCGCCTCGTCGATCGTGGCGTTGCCCTTCGCCAGGTCGCCCGGCTGCATGTAGCCGAGGCTCGGCAGCCAGCCGTCGCCCAGCCGCCCGGTCAGCCGCAGCATGCGGGGCTTGTAGGCACCGATGTGGAGGGGGATCGGATGCGCGGGTCGCGGCCCGCGCTTGGCCCCGCTGGCACGGTGGTGCTGCCCGTCGACGCGCACGCCGCCTCGCTCGCCGGTGTTCCAGATCTCGCGGATGATCGCGATCGCCTCGCCCAGCGCATCGACGCCCTGGCCGGGCGTGAGCTTCGTGCCGCCCATCGCCTCGATCGCGTCCCAGAACCCGCCGGAGCCCAGGCCCAGCTCGATGCGGCCGCCGGTGAGCAGGTCGAGGCTCGCGGCGCTGCGGGCGAGCACGGCCGGCTGCCGCAGCGGCACGTTCGCGACGTTCGGAGAGAGGCGGATGCGCTCGGTCACCGCCGCGACGTAGCTCATGAGGGTCCACGTGTCGTGGAAGGAGGGCTGGTACGGGTGGTCCTGGAAGGTCGCGAGGTCGAAGCCCACCTGCTCGGCCAGCTGCGCGAGCTGCACCGGCTGCTGCGGACGCTGGTTCGTCGGCGTGATGAAGACGCCGAACTCGATCTCGTGGCCGTAGTCCATACCTGACTCAACCGGCCGCGGTGCCGGGCATTCCCCCGGCACCCGGGCCGCGCATCCGCCCCTCGCCGCACCGACGCATCCGCCCCTCTCCAGCCCGCGCAAACGGCCGATTCGCGGAGCGGCTGTGCGCGGAATTCACCCCGACGCGCTACATTCCAGCCCGTGACCGACGACGAAGCCGCCATCGAGGACGCCAAGCGCGTGCTGCGCCGGCAGCTGCGCACCGAGCGGGCCGAGCGCGGTCCGGCGTTCTCCGCCGAGCGGGCGCCGGCGCTCGCCGAGCAGCTCGAGGCGCTCACCCGCTCGCTCGAGGCGCGCACGATCTCGGCCTACCTCTCGACGCCCGACGAGCCCGACACCCGGGCCTTCCTGACCTGGGCGGCCGAGCAGGGCATCCGGGTGCTGCTGCCGATCATCCGGCCGGACGGGCTGCTCGACTGGGCCGAGCACGACGGCACCGAGACCATCGAGGCGACGCTCGGGATGCCCGAGCCCGCGAGCGACGCGCTGCCGCCGACCGAGCTGGAGTCGGTCGACCTCATGCTGATCCCCGCGACGGCGGTCGGGCGCGACGGCTCGCGGCTCGGCGGCGGGCGCGGATTCTTCGACAAGACGATCGCCGCCATGGCAGAATGTCCCTTGGTCTACGCAGTGGTGCATGACGAGGAGCTCTTCGACAGCGTCCCGCACGCCGGCTACGACCAGCCTGTCGACGGCGTGGTCACGCCGTCCGGGATCATTCACCTAGCCACCAGGAGCTGACCTCATGCCCGTCTACGCCTATGCCTGCACCGCCTGCGACCACGCCTTCGACGTGCGGCAGGGCTTTCACGAGCCCGCGCTCACCGTCTGCGAAGCGTGCGGCGGCGCGCTGCGCAAGCAGTTCGGCGCGATCGGCGTGAGCTTCAAGGGCTCGGGCTTCTACCGCACCGACTCGCGCGCCGCCGCCAAGGCCGGCGCCTCCTCCACCATTCCCGGCGGCTCGTCCGCCGGAAAGTCCAGCGGCGACTCGTCCGCCGCCAAGAGCACCAGTAGCCCCCAGCCTGCTGCGAAGACCTCCACCGCATCCAGCGGCGGAGCCGGCACGGTCGCCTGACCGGGCCGTTCACCCCTTCACAACCAGCACACTCTCGAGGAGGACCCCATGGAGGGCTTCAAGAAGTTCCTGATGCAGGGCAATGTGGTCGAGCTCGCGATCGCCGTCGTCATCGGCACCGCGCTCACGGCTGTCATCACCGCGGTCGTCGACGGCATCATCACTCCGATGATCGCCGCCATGTTCAACGCCGATGACATCGCGGATGCCACCGCGGGCATCTTCAAGATCGGCCTGGTCATCGCCGCGCTGATCAACTTCGTCATCATCGCAGCGGTCGTGTACTTCGCGCTCGTCCTGCCGATGGCGAAGCTGAAGGAGCGCAACGACCGCCGCAAGGGCGTCACCGCCGACGAGCCGGCCGAGACCGACGTCGACATCCTGCACGACATCCGCGACCTGCTGCGTGCGCAGCAGGCGCCGGGCACCGCGCCGCGCGCCTGACGCGCCACGCACACCCGCACCACGAACGGCGGTCCCGCGAGGGGCCGCCGTTCTGCGTCTGCGGGTGGCGCCACTGCGCCTCTCCGGCTGCCACCCCCGGCGGCCACCACCGGCGGCCAGCACCGGCGGCCACCACCGGCGGCCACCACCGGCTGCCACTTCCGCGCCCCACCGGCACCGCACCTTCCGCTGGCCGGACCCCTTCGGGATTCGAGGACCCGATGTACCGGGTCCAGCCCGACGGAACAGGTCCACGCAATGGTCTGCTGCCGGCAGAACGGGTCCGCGAATCCCGAACGGGTCCCCGAATCCCGAACGGGTCCCCGAATCCCGAACGGGTCCGCGCAGCGGCGGCGAAGGGACGCGTGCGGGCGGCGTGCGGGCGGCGTGCGGGCGGCGCGCGGCCGCCGCGCAGCCGCCGCGCAGCCGCTAGCGCTTGCCCCAGTGCGGCGGTAGGTCACCCCAGAGGCGCGCGTCGTTCTCGGACGACTGCTGGCGCTCGGTGGGCGGCTCGCCCGTGTAGCCGGGCGACGGCTCCGTGCTCACTCGGCGACCGCGCCTGCGGATCACCATCGGCGCCGGCGCATCCTCGATGAGCTCGTCGGCGCCGGCTGGCTCGGCGGCGCGGGCCGTCTTGTCAGCGCGCGTCGGCTCGCTGTCTGCCGCCTCTGCGGCACCGGCTACCTGGTGCGCGCCAGCCGCACCGTCGGACGCGCGACGGTCGCCGGTCACGACGTCGACGCATCCGCCCCGACGAGCTCGGCGATGCGGTCGGCCACACCCTCGGGGTCGGTGAACAGCTCGAAGGCGTGCACGCGCATCGTGTGCCAGCCGAAGCGGCGCAGCACCTCGGGCCGCAGCCGCAGCGCCTCGCGCAGCGTGCGGTCGCCGTCGTCGTGGTCGGCCTCGATCGCCGCGCAGACGCCGCCGTTGGCGACCACGAGCGGCAGCTGGCCGTCGTAGGAGACGTCGGCCCGCAGCCCGCGCCGGCGCAGCCGCGTCGCCAAGTCGACCATGAGCGGGTCGCCGCCGTAGTACGACTGCGGGCGCTGGCCGGCGGCCGCATCGAGCAGGATCTCGCGCAGCTGCGCGGCTCCGTGCTCGAGCTTCGCCGGGTCGAGCTCTGCCGCGTCGAAGGAGGCGACGATCTGCAGCGACTTGCGCGCCCGCGTCATCGCGACGGCCAGCAGCCGCTCGCCGCCCTCGTGGCCGAGCGTGCCGAAGTCGACGTTCTTGCCGTGCTTGGTGTGCCCGTAGCCGATGGAGAAGATCACCCGGTCGCGGCTGAGCGCGCTCGCGTGCGTGACGTCGACGATGACGAACTGCTCGTCGCGGTCGGCGACCACGAAGTCGGTGAGCGCCGAGTTGTGCGCCAGCGCCGCCATCACGGCCTGCTGCACCCGCACCTCGTGCTTCTCGTTGGCGGTGACCACCATGAGCGACTCCTGCGGGCGCGAGCGCGCGTGCTGCGTGACCAGCTGCACGACCCGCTCGACCTCGGCGTCGGGGCTCTCGACGGTCGCGGCGCCCTGCTCGGGCAGGCCGTGCGCGCCGTGCACGATCGAGGCCGTCAGCGAGGCGTGGCCCAGGTAGGCGCCCGCCCACGGCAGCGCCTCGATGCGGCCCTCGTAGAAGCGCTCGTTGACGGCGGTGACCAGGTCGGCGCCGCCGGTGCGGTACGAGCGGGTCAGGTGCAGCTTGGGCAGCACCGCGCCCAGGCGCGACAGCGCCGACTCGGCGTGCAGCTCGTCGGGGGTGGCGAGCTCGGCGCTGGGGCGGATGCCGAGCGTCGAGATGCCGACGTCGAACGGCGATGGCGTCTGGGTGGCCGAGTCGCCCACCGCGATCACCTGGCGGGCGCGGCTGATGGCGCCCGCGGCCTCGGCGATCGTGATGGCGCCGGCGTCCGCGATGATGCAGACGTCGAAAGGGATGCGCTTGGGCACCCGGTGCAGGTCGTACGGCGAGGCGAGCCACACCGGCGCGACCGAGCGGGTCAGGTGGCCGGCGACGCGCTGCAGCTCGTCGGCGTCCACGGGACCGGCCTTGACGAGTTGCCGCAGCGCATCCGCCTCGCCTCTGTGGTCGTCGACCGCGAGCCGCCACTGCTGGGCGATCTGGTGCGCGAGCCGGGCGCTCGAGGCATCGACGTGGGCCTCGTCGACGAGCGCGAAATCCTGCTCGAGGCGTCGCAGCACCTCGGTGTTGCCGCGCAGCAGGGCACGCTCCTTCGCCAGCATCGTCTGCAGCGCCGACTGCCACCAGGCCAGATCGAGCTCGTGCTCGACCTGGTCGTCGCTGACGTGCCGGTCGGCGAGGTCGGTGAGCAGCGCGTCGAGCTCGAGGCGCTCGATCGAGGCCATCAGCTCGGCCCGCTCCTGGATGTTCTGCAGCGCGTCACTGGGCGCGGCCAGCTCGGCGACCCGCTCGGTGAGATCGCCCATCGACAGGTCGATGCTCTTCGTCTCGGGCCCCAGCGCCGCGTCGAGGCTGCCGAGGCGCGCGGCGACGTCGCGCAGGCGCGCGTCGAGGGCTGCCAGGCCCGCGGGCACCGAGGGGATCGAGCCGTCCGGCGCCCACTTCGCCCACAGCCGCCGCTGCTGCTGCGCCGCGACGAGCACGTCGTGCAGGTCGGGCACGCTGCTGCCGGGCCGCACGTACTCCTCGGCGAGCTTGCGCAGCCGCCGGCGCTGCATGCCGCCGAGCGACTGGATCGCCTCCCGGCGCGGGCCGGTGGCGGTGATGAGCTCGCCCAGCGGCCGGTCGTAGATCGAGGGCGTCATCACGTCGAGCGTGGCGCGCACGTCGGTCAGCAGCGCCACCTGGATGCCGAGCTCGGCCAGCGACGCGGCCGGCCGCAGCTTCGTGTCGCCGATGACCTTCTTGGCCTCGGCCTGCAGCGCGTGCAGATCGCCGCCGGCGAGTGCCTTCGCGTCGTCGAAGGCAGCGGATGCGTCGCCGCTGGTCGCGAACGACGCCCCGTACCAGGGGGTGTCACCCGGGCCGTACTTGAACTGGCCGAGGTCTGCGGCCTTGCGCATGGTGGCGGCCACGCGCGGGCGGTCGGTGGCGAGCTGCCGGGTGGCCTGCTCGCTCAGGCGCGCGCGGGTGGAGGGGGCGGGCGTCAGCATCGCCAGCCGCGAGAGCTCCTTGAGCGCGTCGAGCACGCTCACGTGCAGCTCGGGGTCGACGCGCTGCAGCGCCGCGCGGTAGTCGAGCAGCACCTTGCGCAGGCGCAGCATCGCCTCGTCGATCTCGTTCGTGTCGGGCTTCGCTGAGCTCTCGATGCGGCGGATGGCGGCGATCAGGTCGCGGCGCAGCGTCGCCTCAGAGACGGCGAGGCCCTGCAACTTGGTGGCGGCGAGCCGGTCGCCGATGTCGCGCAGCGTGGCGCGGCGGGGGCTGACGACGAGCACGCGCTTGTCGTCACCGACGAGCGCGGCGATCACGTTCACGAGCGTCTGGGTGAGGCCGGTGCCGGGCAGCGCCTCGATGACGAGCGAGTTGCCGGTGGCGGCCTCGGCGATGACGGCGTCCTGCTCGCCGTCGGCGTCGAGCACCAGTCGGTCGACCTCGGGGTCGCGCCGATCCTGCGGCGTCTCGTCGATGCCGGCGCGACCCTCGCGCAGCCGCCAGGCGGCCTGCTCGTCACCGCGGACGGCGTCGAGCACGTCGTGCTCCTGCTGCTGCAGGTCGGCGGCCATCGGCTCGCCCACGTCGGCGAAGGTCGAGGCGAGCAGCCTCGCCTCCACCGTGAATCCGGGCACGTGCGCGGCTGCCTGCCGCAGCGCATCCAGCACCGCGTTGGGGGTGAAGGTGCCCTCGCCGGAGCCGAGCTGGATGAGCTGCCGCTCGTCGAGCCGCACGCCGTGGTGGCCGCGCAGGATGCTCGCCAGCCGCGGGTTGACGAAGGGGCGGCCGAGCAGCTGCAGCTCGAAGTCACGGCCGCGGCGGCGCACCACCAGCGGGCGCAGCAGCACCGGCCCGTAGACCTCCGTGTCGCCATGCGGGAAGCGGGCCATGCCGATGCCCAGGTGCACGGCGTCGATCGAGCGGGCGGCGGCGAGCTCGATGCCCTTCGAGGCGATCGCGGCGGCGGCCGAGCGGGCGGCGCGCAGCGCGAGGTCGTCGCGGATCAGGCTCGAGAGCGCCGTCGGCCTGCCGGTGATGAACTGTGCCAGACCACCGGGGTGCGTGGTGGAGAGCTCGATCCGGGTGGCGGTGGTGTCGATGAAGTCGGTGAGCGGGCTGCGGCCGCCGACGCTGCGGAGCGCGGCCGCCCAGGCCTCCCACTCCCCTTCGCGCCTGGCGGGCTGCGACTCTGGGGAGGGGACGGATGCGGGGCTGACGAGCTCGCGGTCGGGCCCGGCCACGTCGGTCGGTCGGTCGGGCGCGCCATCGTCGATCGCGTCGCTCTCGGCCGCGGCCTCGCCGAACGCGGCGTCGTCGAACGCGGCTTCGTCGGTCTGCGCGCCGTCGACAGGCCGGTCGCCCTGGTTCTCGGTCTCGTCATCACGCACACCGCGAGGATAGTCAAGCGGAGGCTCGGCGCCTGGGTGACACTGCGAGAACCCGCAGAATCGCGCGGCTCAATCGAGTCGGGTCACCGATCCGGCCGCAGCGATCAGACCCGGATCGTGCGCCGCTACCAGCACCGCGACGCCGTGGTCGACGAGGCCCGCGAGCAGCTCGATGACCGTGTCGGCGCTCTCGCGGTCGAGACTCGCGGTCGGCTCGTCGGCGACCACGACCGCCGGCTCCATCAGCAGCGCCCGCGCGAGCGCCACCCGCTGCCGCTCACCGCCGGAGAGCCGGTCGGGCGTGTGCTGCATGCGATGGTCGACGCCCACGTGCTCGAGCAGCTCGACCGCCCGCGCGGTGAGCCGCTTGACCGCTCGCGTCGGCACGGCCGGCAGCAGCACGTTCTCGAGCGCCGTGAGCCCCGGCAGCAGCTCGCCGCCCTGGTCGAGGTAGCCGAGGAAGGTGTTGCGGCGGTCGGCGAGCGCGTGCGGCGACAGCTCGGCGATCGCATCCCCCGCCCACGCCACGCTGCCCTCGGTCGGGTTCGCGAGCCCGGCCGCGACCCGCAGCACGCTCGTCTTGCCCGAGCCCGAGCGCCCGGCGAGGCAGTGGAAGCCTCCGGCCTCGAGCACCAGGTCGTAGCCCTCGATGACGGTCACGGTGCGGTCGGCGGCGACCGGGTAGGCGATCGTCACGCCGTCGAGTGCGAGCACCGGATGCGTCGCCGCGACCTCGCTGGCCGCCTCGGCTGTGTCTGTGGTGGTCATGGGCGTCCCTCCGTGGAAGCGGGCTCGGCGGCGGCCGACTCGGTCGGGCGAGCTCGCCTCGAAGCGCGCGCTGACGAGCGATCGGTGCGCTGCAGCGCGAGCAGGAGCAGGAGGGCGAGCAGCGCCGCCAGCGCCGCCAGCGCGATCGGCATCGGGTCTTCCACCCCCGCGAGCGGCGCGCCGAACCACGCGATCACGGCGGCGAGCAGGATCGCGGGCACGCCGACCGTCACCAGCTCGACCGCACGGGCGCCCCAGATGCGGCGGCTCCCCCAGCCCATCGCATGCAGCGCCCGCCACTGCCCGGCGCGCAGCCGCGCATCCAGCCGGCGCGCGAGCACCACCAGCACGACACCCGAGACGATGCCGATGGCCGCAAGCAGCGCCTGCACGATCAGCGCCTGCGCGCTCGAGGCGTCGGCGAGCTCGGTCCGGCCCGCGGCGGCGATGCCCTGCTGCACGACCGTCCAGGCGCCGGCTGTCGCGAGCCCGATGAGCACGAGCGCCGTCAGCACCGTGAGGGCATGGCCGAGGTGCAGCCGGGCCTGCCCGATGCCGAAGCCCACCGTCGAGGTCGCGAGCGCTCGAGGCGTCGGCACCGGCGCATGCTTCCCGCCTGCCAGCGCACGCGGCGGTGCGGGAGTGGCATGCAGCGCCGGCACCGAGACCGCGAGCGCCCCGCCGGCGATCACCACGGCGACCGCGAGTGCCCCGCCCACGATCCACGGCGTCGAGGCATCGACATTGCCGATCGACTGCGTCGCCATCAGCCCGATCGCGCCGAGCCCCGCGACCGCCAGCACGCCCAGCGTCACAGCGTCCTCAGCGGCGAACCGACGGGCGATGCGCGAGCGGCGCCAGCCGATCCTGGCGAGCAGCGCCGCATCGCGATGCCGCGGGCCGACGCCGGCCAGCTGCACGACCCCGAACAGCAGCGTGGCCGCGCCGATCGCGAGCGCCAGCACTCCGATGGTCGACGAGACCACCGCCGCCTCGACCCGCTGGGCAGCGCCGATGGACGGCCACCGCTGCTCGACCGTGCCGAGCGCGCCCACCGTCTGCACCGCATCCGTCCCCGAGGCCTCAGCCTGCGCGAGCGCATCGGGCGAGACGCCGAAGGCCCAGCCGCCCAGCTCGATCGGCACGTCCTGCCGGCTCGAGCCCGCCGCCATCGTCACGGTGAAGCCGGCGTCCACGAGCCGCTGCCCGACCTCGGTGACGCGCTGGATGTTCTGCTGCGTGTAGCCGCCCTCGACGCCCGCGACCCGCACGCGGATCGACGAGATCGGGTCGTCGAGCTGCAGCAGTCCCGCTTGCGAGATGTCGGCGACCACCGTCGGCACGGGATTGGTGATGCCGAAGCCGGTGATGGGCGGCGCGAGCTGCACCGGATCGACCGGGGCGCCCGAGGCATCCGCCACCAGGGTCGTCTCGACCCGGTCGAACGAGCCGAGCGGCGCATAGCCGAGCGAGGAGTCGTCGATGGCGATGGCGGATGCGTCGTAGTCGGCGATGGGGACGACGGCAGGCATCCCCTCCAGACTCTGGGGCACGTCGACGTACTGCTCGACGATCTGCCGGTACATCGACTGCGCGCCGATCGCGGTTCCGTCGGCGGACGGCGAGAAGAGCGTGCGACCACGGGCGTCCCACAGCAGACGTGGGTCGAGGTACTCCTCGGCCATGACCGCCACGCCATCCCCTTGCGACGTGAACGGCAGCGCGGCGGTGACCGCAGAGCCCGCTGGGACGATGCCGGGCATCGGCTCGAGCTCGTCAGGGCCGACTCGCGGGGCATCGTCGCCGAGCATCGGCAGGACGATCGCGTCGGTGCCGAAGGGGTCGAGCAGCGTGCTCGCGTCGAGCTCGTACTCCCGCACGAGGGTGCCCGGCTCCTCGCCGAAGACCGAGCGGGGCACCCCACGGATGCCGCCGTCCTCCGGCGCGTCGAAGCCCGACTCGACGCGCACGCTCAGCCGCAGCGATCCCTGCTGCACCGGCGCGGTGAGCACCGGCAGCACAGGCAGCGGATCACGGTTGCCGATGACACCCTGCAGCTCCTGCACAATCTCGCCGTCCGGCCCGGTGACGTCCTGGAGCCGCGCGCTCTGCTGCTCCGCCTCCTGCTCGATCGCGTCGGTACGCGCGTTCGGCGCGCTCTCGAAGTGGTCGGCGAGCGTCTGATACGTCTGCTCGCTGCCTCCGAGGTCTGCGAGCGGTTGCAGGAACGCACCCTCGCCCCCCAGCAGCGTCTGCTCGGCGGCCGGATCGACAAGCGTGATGGTCGACGGCACGACCGGCACCGCCTGCAGGGCAGCGACCACCTGGCCCTCCTCGATCGTGGTCGTCGCGTTGCCCTGGCCGTTCGACCCGACCACTTCCATCGGGAATCGGAGGTTCACGAAGCATTCGGGAGCTTCCGGCGACGGTTCGGTGTAGCCCACGCCGTCAACCCAGCAGGTGCCCTGCTGCTGCGCCGCCTGCTCAGGCGTCATCGGGGTGACCGTCGGAAGATCGGCGTCGTCGAACGAGATGCCGACGCGCACCTGGTCGATGACGCGCTCTCCGAGGCCGTCGTCGCTCGTGTAGGTGAGCGTGAGCCGATAGCCGTGCGGATCCTCCACCGTGTCGCCAGGCGTGATGGGCGCAGAGACGTACAGCCCGGTCGCGCCGAACTCGGTGTCGACCGTCACCGACCCGAGCGGCGCCGCCACCTCCACGCCCTCGATGCCCGCGACCGTCGCGAGGTCATCGAGCGTCATGCGGGTCTCGAGCGCGCCGAGCGCCGACGGCGAGATGAGCCCTTCGAGCTCGACCTCCGAGCCCGGTGCAGTCACCAGCAGGTCGTAGAGGCCGCGCCAGTTGTCGTCGAGCAGCCCCTGCAGCTGCGCCGACGCGGCTGTGCCGGTGCCGGCGCTCGCGATGAGGCTCAGAGCGAGCAGTGCGGTGGATGCGGTGGTCAGTCGCGAGCGCAGCGCACGACGCAGCGGGCCGGGGCTGCCCCCGCTGGTCGGCTTCTGCGCACGCACCCGCCCATCGTCACATGCACGCGCGGGCAGCGGCACCGCATCCGCCGCTTCGTTATTGAACCGTGCTCAATGTGCATTGTTCGCCCGCCTGCATCTGTTGAACAATTGTTGAACGCGCGATACCTTGGCTGGCATGGCGACCACGATCGGGTTCCGCCCCACCGCCGATGACGCGCGGATCCTGCGCAGTGCGGCGCTGCCGGGCGAGAACACATCGGACACGCTGCGTCGGGCTCTCCGCCACCTCGACCACGAGCGCTGGCTGACGCAGTTCCGCGCGGACGCGGAGGCGTTGCAGGACGAAGACCTCAACGCCGAGCCCGAGGCCTGGTGATTCGCGGCGCGGTCTACCGCATCGACCTCGGCCGGCCGCGTGGCCACGAGCAGGGTGGCAAGCGGCTGGGGCTGGTCGTCTCGCCTTCCGACTCGCCGCTTTCGGTCGTCACCGTGATCCCGGCGTCGACCTCGGCGGGAGCGTCGATCTACCGGCCCGAGTTCGAGATCGCCGGCCGCCAGACCCGCATGCTCGTCGACCAGATCCGCTCGATCGACGTCGACCACGTCGTAGGCGAGCCAGTGGACTACCTCACCCGCGATCAGCTCGCCGAAGTCGAGCTCGCGCTGGCGCACTACCTCGGCGTGCAGGACGCCGCCCCGCCGCCGTCCGCGTAGGAGCGGCTCAGTACCAGGCGTCGCCGGTGCGCCGCGTGTAGACGGCGCGCAGCCAGCGGCCCGCCTGCTGCCACAGCGCGAAGCGCGGGCTCAGCGGTAGCTCGTACGTCGGCATGTACTTCACCGGCTCCTGCGCCCACGCGGTCTTGAACGTGTAGAGGCCGCGGATGTCGCTCGTCTCCCACTCGGCCGGGTCGGGGATGTTCGCCAGCTCGTACAGGGTGACGCCGTCGGCGTGCAGGTCCTGCATGATCTTCCACTGCATGAGGTAGGGCGCGAAGATCTTCGCGTTCTCGCGGATCGAGCCCGCATCCTTGTACCAGGCGGTGTCGCCGAAGCGCATCACGAACGCCATCGACTGCACCTCGCCCTCGTAGTGCGCGACGTAGAAGTGGCCCTGGCCGACGGTCTTGTAGACATCCCAGATGCGCTGGAAGTACTCGGGGTGGCGGAAGTAGCCGCCCGAGCGCGTCTTCGTCTCGCCGATGAGGCGGTGCATCTCCGCCTCGTTTTCGGGCGTCATCGGCACCTTCTCGACCGTCACGCCGAACTTGTTCTCGGCCGCGCGGTACGAGTTGCGGGCGCGCTTCTTGAAGCGGGCGGCGACCTCGTCGAGCGTGCCCGTCAGATCGACGGCGACCGCGTGCTGGTACTGGCTCGAGGCGGCCGGCACCCAGCCGTTGCGCTCGAACGCGGCGATCAGCTCGGGATCCTCAGCCTCGAAGGTCTCCATCTTCAGCCCGAACCAGCGCTTCGGGTAGGCCTTGGCGCGCGCGGTGATCGCGTCGATCGCGGCAGCGTCGATGCCCGAGACGCGCGGCAGGAAGAGCAGGCGTCCGGCCAGCGGCGCGGTGCGCTCGAACAGCTGGATGGGCAGCTCGCGGCTGCCACCCTCGGCGGTCGGCACGGCAACCGTGTCTCGCAGCGCCCTCCACGGGCTCGCCTCACGGGTCTTGGCCCACGCATCCGACTGCATGTAGTGCGCGCGCGACTGCCCGGCCAGCACCTGCGCATCCCACGCGACGCCGTCGGTCGCCTTCGCCGGCTTCGGCTCGCTCGAGGTGCTCATGCGCTCGCTCTCTGAAGGGTGGTGGGCGGATGCGGTGTGTCACGCAGGTGCACACGGCACCGCCCTCGATGGTACCGGCGCGCGCCGCCGGGGCGGGGCGTCGAGCCGGCCCTCCCCCGACCGCATCGTGATCGAGCGGGCCACCGGGCGCCAGTGACCGGGCTGCCGACGGCGGAACTGCAGCTGCGGCTGCCTGCGCGGCGCTGAACGCGGCCCCGCGACTGCCATGCTTGGCGAATGGCCCGGCCAACTGATCTGCTCGCCGTCCTCGTCGACGGCGACAACGTGGCGCCGTCGATGATCGGCGCAGTGCTGACGGAGGTCGCGCGCCTCGGCACCGCCACCGTCAAGCGCGTCTACGGCGACTGGTCGCAGTCGAACCTGGTCGGCTGGAAGGCGGCCGCGAGCGAGCATGTGCTGCAGCCGATGCAGCAGTTCGCCAACACCAGGGGCAAGAACGCGACGGACATCGCGCTGATCATCGATGCGATGGATCTGCTCTACACCGGGCGCTTCCAGGGCTTCTGCATCGTCTCCTCCGACGGCGATTTCACGCGCCTCGCGTCGCGCATCCGCGAGCAGGGGCTCACTGTCTACGGCTTCGGCGAGCGGAAGACGCCCGAGTCGCTGCGGAATGCCTGTGACGAGTTCACCTACCTCGATGTGCTGACCGCACCCGAGGCCGAGGACGTGGCGCCAGCGCCCAAACGCGTTCCCGCTCCTCAGCTGCGGAACGATCCGAAGCTGGTCAACGGACTGCGCGCGTGCGCGACCACGGCGTCGGGTGAGGACGGCTGGGCGAATCTCGCAACGGTCGGCTCGCTGATGCGCAAGCAGCAGCCCGACTTCGACTCCCGCAACTGGGGCTATGCGAAGTTCTCCGACCTCGTGCGAGCGACCGAGCTGTTCCAGATCGAGAGCCGCGAGGGCGGCGGCATGCAGGTACGCAGCAAGAAGTAGCGCTCAGGCCGCGGTGCGCAGCAGCCGGAAGTCGTGCCGGCGCAGCAGCCGCAGCACCACCGCCCCCGCTCCGCCGAAGGCTCGCAGGCCGGCGTCGGTGCCGTACGGCTCGACCGCGACGATCTCGTGCGGGGCGCCGTCGACGACCAGGACGCATCCGCCCGCCGCGACGATGTTGCGGTACCAGTTGACGTCGTCGCCGTAGGTCAGCTCACACACGAAGCCCTCGGGCACCGGCGCCACGATGATCGGCGTCTCGAACGTCTTGCCGCTCTTGCGCCCGACGTGGCGCACGAGCGAGAACGGCCCGACCGAGCTGCGCGCCGCCCTGCTCGTGAGCTTGTTGAGCGTGTGCTTGATGAACCAGAGCCAGGCGCGTCGCATGACGCCATCATGCTCCTGAGGAGGAGTGCCTCGGGGCGGCGCTCCTCGCGCCGCCCCGCGCACCGCGCTCAGCGCTGGTTGTACTCCGCTGCCGCCGCCACCACGTCCGTGGAGAACGTTCCCTGCGTGACCGCGGTCGCGCCGCCGTCGACCGGGATCGTGACGCCGGTCACGTAGTCGGCGAGGTCGCTCGCGAGGAAGGTTGCGACCTTGGCGATGTCATCGGCCGTGCCGGTGCGGCCGATCGGCTGGGTGGATCCGAGCCGCTCGGCGAGGAAGTCGGCGAACGGCTCGGCCTCCTCCATCGCCACGCCGAACGAGCGCGCCATGATCGGCGTCATGATGATGCCCGGCGCGATCGCGTTCGAGCGGATGCCGAGCGGCGCGAGCTCTGCGACCGCCTGGCGCACGACGCCGACGACCGCATGCTTCGCGACGGTGTAGCTCGCCGCCGACCAGCCGCCCTGGATGCCCGCGGCGGAAGCGGTGGAGACGATCGACCCGCCCGTGCCCTGCGACTGGAACTGGCGCGCCGCATACTTGTGGCCGAGCAGCACCGAACGCGTCAGCAGCGCGAGCGTCTTGTCGAAGCCTTCCGAGCCGACCTCGAGCATCGACGACGGGTCGCCCCCGGCGCCGGCGTTGTTGAACATGATGTCGAGCTTGCCGAAGCGCTCGACGGTCGCGGCCACGAGCGACTCGATCGCGGCCTCGTCCGTGACGTCGGTGTGGACGTACAGCGTGCTGTCGCCCAGTCGCTCCACGATGGACGCGCCGAGCTCGTCCTGGATGTCTGCGATCGCGACCTTCGCGCCTTCTGCGACGAAGCGCTCGACGGTCGCGAGGCCGATCCCGCTGGTGCCGCCCGTGACGATGGCGACCTTGTCTGCAAGCAGTCCTGTCATTTTCGATTCCTCTCACTCACGACCCCGGATTGCCTTGCGCCCCCGGTGGGGCCGAGCCCCGGGGTATCACCCGTCAACCTCGACGGAAGGCACCCGACGCGAATGCGTCGACGATCTCCATGTAGGTCTCCTCCGGCTCGGCACCCCGCGTCACCATCGCCTCGAGGGCGAGCCGGGTGGCACTCGCGACCGCAGCGGCCGCCGTTCGCGCGGCGATGCTCTCGGGGTCGAGCCCGAGCCGGGGCGCGAGCGCCGGACCGAGCGCGCGCTCGCCGGCGTGCACCTTGCGCAGGAACACCGACCACATCGCGTCGTCCTGGAAGACGAGCGGGAAGAGCGTGCGGGTACGGGTCGCGGCTTCTCCGCCCAGACCAGCGCGATAGGCCGCTCGAAGCAGCTCGGCGATCGGCAGCTCCGCCGGTGCACTCACGATGGGCTCGTCGAACCGCCTCGTGATCCAGTCGAACAACGGTGCGACGCACTCTGCCTTGCTCGGGAAGTAGCGATGGAAGGTGCGGGGCGGCACATCGATGACCGCGGTGATCTCGGCGACTGTGAGCTCCGTGGTGCCGCGCGCCATGAACAGCTCGCAGCAGCGCTCCGAAGCCCGCAGACGCGACGCCTCGAGCGCGCTGAGTCCACTGTTTCGCTCCATGGCTTCATGCTAGGCCAGTGTGGCAGAAACTGCCACACTGGTGACGACCCAGGCCGTGGTCATCGTGCCGCCCGGCGAGGATCTCCCCTGCGGTTCGCGATCGACGGCGGCGTCGCGGCTCGCTGTTCTCTGACAGCGTGGTGTCGGGCCGATGAACTCTGCCCGCAGGCGGATCGATGGCGAGGAATGGCCGATAGCGTGGATTCTCTGCCCGTGGCTCGTTTGCACACGCGACCCGAGGCATCCGCCCCTCTTCACATCCGGAGCCCCATGACGTCTACAGCCACCGGCGCGGTGCCCACGCAGCGCCCCCAACCGCAGCACCAGCCTGCGGAGATCGATCCCCGCGGGATGCGGGTGATCTGGCTGTTGCTCGTCGCGGCCTTCGTCGCGATCCTGAACGAGACGACGATGGGCATCGCCATCCCGGCGCTCAACGAGGATCTCGGTCTCGCGCCCGAGCTCGGGCAGTGGCTGACGAGCGCGTTCATGCTCACGATGGCCGTCGTCATCCCCACCACGGGCTTCCTGCTGCAGCGCTTCACCACGCGGCAGATCTTCATCGCCGCGATGACGCTCTTCTCGATCGGCACGCTCGTGTGCCTCGTCGCGCCCGGCTTCGCCGCGCTGCTGCTGGGCCGCGTCATCCAGGCCGCAGGCACGGGCATCATGATGCCGCTGCTGATGACCACGATCATGAACGTGGTGCCGGCGCACTCGCGCGGCCGCACGATGGGGCTCGTCGGCCTCGTGATGTCGCTCGCGCCCGCCATCGGCCCGACGCTGTCGGGCGCGGTGCTCGAGCTGCTCAACTGGCGCTGGACGTTCGCGATCGTGCTGCCGATCGCGCTCATCGCGCTCTTCGTCGGCGCGAAGTGGCTGACGAACCTGGGTGAGACGAGCAAGCCGCCGCTCGACGTGCCCTCGGTCATCCTCTCGGCACTCGCCTTCGGCGGCATCGTCTTCGGCCTGAGCCAGCTGGGCAGCGGCCAGGGCGGGGAGGGCGGAGCCGGGGCATCGGCGCTCTCGCCGGTCGCGCTCGGCAGCATCGCGCTCGTCGCCGGCCTGGTGATGCTGGTGCTGTTCGTCTGGCGCCAGCTCAGGCTGCAGCGACGGGAGGGCGCACTGCTCGACCTCCGCGTCTTCCGCTCGCGCAACTTCACCGTCTCGGTCGTCATCATGTCGATCATCTCGATGGCGATGTTCGGCACCCTCACGCTGCTGCCGCTCTATCTGCAGAACGTCGTCGGCCTCGACCCGCTGCAGGCCGGCCTCATCCTGCTGCCGGGCTCGGTGCTCATGGGGCTGCTGGGCCCGGTCATGGGTCGCATCTATGACGCCAAGGGGCCGCGAGTGCTGCTGGTGCCCGGCACGCTGCTCGTCGCCGGCGTGCTGTTCTTCTACTCCACCGTCGGCGAGACCACCCCCGCCGTGGTGCTGGCGCTCGCGCAGACGGCGATGTCTGTCGGCATGTCGATGTCGTTCACGCCGCTGTTCTCAGCCTCGCTCGGATCCCTCCAGCGCCGCCTCTACTCGCACGGCTCCGCCGTGCTCAACACCCTGCAGCAGGTCGCGGGCGCTGCCGGTGTCGCGATCCTCATCGGGCTGTACTCGAGCGTCTTGCACGCGGGAGAGGCCTCCGGGTTGTCGATCGCCGTGGCCGGTGCCCCCGGTGCGCGAATGGCCTTCCTCGTCGCGGCGATGATCTCGCTCGCGGCGGTCGTGCTCGCCTTCTTCATCCGCAAACCGGCCGACCAGGAGGTGCCAGCATGAACGAGACCGAGCTGCGTGCGCTGCTCGAGCGCTCCCCTACGATCGCCGTCGTCGGCGCCTCCACGCACCCCGCGAAGGCGGCCCACCGCATCCCGGCGATCCTGATCGAGGCGGGCTTCACCGTCATCCCCGTGCACCCCACGGCGACCGAGATCCTCGGCCAGCGCGCCTACCCCACGCTCGCCGAGATCCCCGTGCCGGTCGACCTCGTCGACGTCTTCCGCCCCGCGGCGGAGACGCCGGGCATCGCCCGGCAGGCGGTCGAGATCGGTGCGCCGGCGCTCTGGCTGCAGCTGGGCATCGTCTCGGCCGAGGCGGCCGAGATCGCCAGCTCGGCAGGGCTCGACTACGTCGAGGACGCGTGCACGGGAGCGCTCGTCGACCGCCTCGGCATCCGTCCGCGTCGCGAAGGCTGACCCCTTCGCCTGGGCGGCGGCCGCAAGCTGTCGCCGCGCAGGGTCAGTTGGGCTTCGTGGCCTTGCCATCGAGCCAGAGCGTGTCGCTCTCGTCGCGGTGCGAGCCGGTCGAGCCGACGTGCTTCGCGTCGATCTGCGGGCCCTTCCTGATGACGTGCACGAGCGCCATGCCGTGCCCGCGACCGAGGTCGTAGTCGGCCTGCAGCCAGGCGAGGATCTCGCCGGCCTTCACCTTGTGATCGTCGAAGCCGCGCGCCTTGGCCTGCTCGACGAGCGCGCGTGGCGTGAGCCCGGTCTTGTCCTCGATCGCGTCGAGGTACGCCTGGAACGACATGGGCACAGGGTATTCCGCTCGCGCCCGCGACGGAGGAAGATCGCCGCCATGACCAAGTACCTGATCTCGTTCCCCGCCCCCGCGATGCAGGTGCCCGACGCCGAGATGCAAGCGGTGTCGGATGCGTCCCACGAGGTCGTGCGGGAGGCCAAGGCGGCCGGCGTGTGGGTGTTCGGCGGCGGCATCGACGAGGGCGTGCCGCCCGTGATGGTCGCCGGCGACGGCACCGTGACCGAGGGCACCTATCCGCAGACGAAGGAGCTCACTGGCGGCTTCGCGGTGCTCGAGCTGCCCGACCGCGACGCAGCGATGGCGTGGGCCGCGAGGATCACGGAGGGCTGCCGGTGCGCGCAGGAGGTGCGCGAGTTCATGTTCGACCCGGAGTCGTGATCGGCCAGAGCGTTGGTGCCCCTGGAGGGATTCGAACCCCCAACCAGCTCCTTAGGACGGAGATGCTCTTCCATTGAGCTACAGAGGCAGTGCCCGACGAGTCTAACGCGGGCCGCACGTGCGAAGCGCCCGCCCCCGGTGCGGGGACGGGCGCTCAGCGCGGGGGTTCAGCTCACGTGATGTCGTAGAACACCGGGGTGGAGCCGCCGATGTCGACACCCGCGACCACCGTGTTGTAGCCCGACCAGCCTCCGTGCACCGCGCTGCCGCCGCCGATGTAGATGCCGATGTGCGGGCTGCCGGTGCCGCCGTTCGCGTAGTAGATGATGTCGCCGGGCGACGCCGCCGAGCGGGGGATCACGGGGCCGAGGCTCGAAAGGTTCACCATGCCCGTGTACGTCAGGCCAGCAGCTGCGATCGCGCGGGCCACGAGCGCGGTGCAGTCCTGCGCCACGCCGACCTGCGCGAGCGCGGCGTTGGCGATGACGCTGCCGGATGCGCCGGCAGGCGCCGAGCTGGATGCCGCCGCCGAGGAGCCAGAGGTCGACGAGCCGCTGGAGCTGGAGCTGGCAGCTGCGGCAGCCTGTGCCTGCGCCTGCGCCTGCTCTTCGCGCTCGGCCTCAGCGGCTGCCTCGAGCTCTGCTCGGATCTGCTCGAGCTCTGCGGGGGTCGTGGCCTCCACCTCGAGGCGGACATCGGCCAGCGTGCTCTCGCCGGCGGTCACCACACCGGAGACCTGCTGCGCATCGCGGGCGACGAGCGTCGACAGCGACTCCTGCGAGCCCGTGTCAGAGCTGGAGGCGAAGGCCGGCAGCGCGAGCGGGGTGGCAAGGGCGGCCGCAACGGCGATCACGCCGACGCGACGGGCGCCACGCACGACCGAAGCGCGGTCGAAGCGCTTCTTGCCGGGCTCGGTGCCGGTCAACTCGGTAGAAGTCGTCACAGGTTGATGCTCCAAAACTCTCGTTGCGTAGACGCGCCGCTGGGCGACACATCGACATACGTTACCAAATCGTTACCGATTTGTCATCAGGCTCGCAGGTTCAGCCGAACCGGCGCACCTCGGGGGTGCCGAACGCGGCGAGCATCGCCGCGTAGTTCGAGTACTTGACGGGCTTGCCGCTCGTTGCGGAGTGGATGATCTGGTTGCCGCCCGCGTAGACAGCGACGTGCCCGTCCCACACCAGCAGGTCACCCGCGGCGACCTGCGAGGCCGGCACGGGCGTGCCGTAGCCCGCCTGCGCGTTCGACGCGTGCGGGAGGTAGTGGCCGGCCTGGCCGTAGACCCACATCGTGAAGCCTGAGCAGTCGAATCCAGTGGCCGGGCTCGAGCCGCCCCAGACGTACGGGACGCCGAGCTGCGACTGCGCGATGGCGACGATGCCGCTGTTCGCCGGGATGCTCACGGTCGCCGCGGCCGCTGCGCCCGAAGCCGAGGATGAGCCGGATGCGTTCGCGGCGGCGGCCTCCCGCGCCTCGGCGAGCTCGGCCTGGCGGGCCTCCTCTGCCTCCTGCGCTGCCGCGCGGAGCTCTTCGAGCTCTGCGGGGGTGGTGCCCGACATGCCGTCGCGCCCGATCGCCTCGACGCGGGCGTCGGCGGCGACCGTGACGGTCTGCGAGTTCTCGGCGATGATGCTGGCGAGCTGCTGCTGCGAGAACGCCGGGCCCTGCTGCGAGAACGCGGCGGCCGGCAGCGACAGGGCGCCGACGAGCGCCGCGGCGATGCTGACGACGCCGAGACTCTTGGCGCCGCGGCGCACGGTGCCTGGCATGGTGCGAGCAGGGTCGTTCGCGACCGCGACGGTCGTGGTGTGCTGCTTCACAATCGGTGATCCCCCAGGACATTTCGTGCAGTTCCCCACACGGCTGCGTGCGGGGCTGACCCGGCGACACTACCCGACCGTTACCAATTCGTCACAATCGACAGGCACGGTATCGGCGAGCCTGCACGCTCCCTGAGCGGATCCTGAACGCGGGCGGCCTCAGGCCTCGAGGTAGACGTGCTGCGCGAGCTCGATCGGGAGGTCGATCGCCGCGCCGCCGACGACGGCGAGACGGATACGGCCCGCGGCCTCGGTCACCACCACCCGCGCGCCCGGCAGGACGCCCGCGGCCTGGAGCTCTGCCAGCCCCTCGACGTCGAACTGGATCGGCTCCCCCAGGCGCCGCACGACCGACTCGCCCCGGACATCCGTCGCCGGCACGACGCCTTCGAGGAAGGGCGCGGCCGGCGCCAGCCCCAGCTCCTCCAGCCCAGGGATGGGCGTGCCGTAGGGCGACTCAGTCGGGTTGCCGAGCAGGGCCAGCAGCCGGCGCTCGACCTGCTCGCTCATCACGTGCTCCCAGCGGCAGGCCTCGTCGTGCACCAGGCTCCAGTCGAGCCCGATCACATCGGCCAGCAGCCGCTCGGCCAGCCGGTGCTTGCGCAGCACGCGGGTCGCGAGCGCGCGGCCCTCGTCGGTCAGCTCGAGGTGCCGGTCGGCGGCGACCACCACGAGGCCGTCGCGCTCCATGCGGGCGATCGTCTGCGAGACGGTGGGGCCGGAGTGGTTCAACCGCTCCGAGATGCGGGCGCGCAGAGGGACGATGCCCTCCTCCTCGAGATCGAGGATCGTGCGGAGGTACATCTCAGTCGTGTCGACGAGATCGGTCACCCGCAGCTCTCCCTCTTGTCACGCATCCGGATGCCCCCACCTTATTGTCCTGCGCTCATAGGATCGTCCTGTGAGCGACATCCTTCTCCCCACCGACCTCCTGCCCGCCGACGGCCGCTTCGGCTGCGGCCCCTCGAAGGTGCGCCCCGAGCAGGTCGCGCGCCTGCAGTCGAGCCTCGAGCTGCTCGGCACCAGCCACCGGCAGGCGCCGGTCAAGTCGCTCGTGCGCTCGGTGCGCGAGGGGCTGGCCGAGCTCTTCTCGCTGCCCGAGGGCTACGAGGTGCTGCTGGGCAACGGCGGCTCGACCGCCTTCTGGGATGCCGCCGCGTTCGGCCTCATCGAGCGCCGCTCGCACCACCTGACCTTCGGCGAGTTCGGCGCCAAGTTCGGCAAGGCCGCCGCCGCGCCCTGGCTCGAGGCTCCGTCGATCGCGACCGCCGAGCCCGGCTCGCGCCCGCTGCTCGAGCCGGTCGCCGACGGTGTCGAGGTCGACGTGGTGGCCTACCCGCACAACGAGACCTCCACCGGCGTCTTCCACCCGGTGGTGCGGGCTCGCAGCACCGACGGGTGGGGGGCGGATGCGCTGACGGTCGTCGACGCCACGAGTGCGGCAGGCGGTCTATCCGTCGACGTCGCCGAGGCGGATGTCTACTACTTCGCACCGCAGAAGAACTTCGCCTCCGACGGGGGCCTGTGGCTCGCGCTCGCATCGCCGGCGGCGATCGAGCGGATCGAGCGCATCGCGGCGTCGGGCCGCTACATCCCCGACTTCCTCTCGCTGCAGCAGGCGGTCACGAACTCGCGGCTCGACCAGACGCTCAACACGCCGGCGCTCACGACGCTGCTGCTGCTCGACGAGCAGGTGCAGTGGATGCTCGCCGGCGGCGGGCTGGCCGCCATGGCGGCGCGCACGGCCGAGTCCTCGGGGACGCTCTACGCGTGGGCCGAGGGCCGCGCCGAGGCGACGCCGTTCGTGACCGACCCCGAGCACCGCTCGAACGTGGTCGTGACGATCGACTTCGACGACTCGGTCGACGCGGCGGCGCTGGCGAAGGCGCTGCGCGCGAACGGCGTGGTCGACACCGAGCCGTACCGCAAGCTCGGCCGCAACCAGCTGCGGGTCGCGACCTTCGCGGCGATCGAGCCGAGCGACGTCGTGCAGCTCACCCGCTGCCTCGACTTCCTGCTCGACGCGCGCTGAGCGGCCTGCCGACGCCGCCGGCGATTGCGCGCGAATGACGGATTGCTGCAGGAGTGACGCATCACTGGCGCACGGATCCCTCATTCCCTCGGCGAGGTGGCCGCGCATCGAACGGCTGCGCACCGCGCGGCTGATGCTCGACCCGCTGCACGTCGATGATGCGGATGCGATGGTGCGGGTGCTCCACGACGCCGCCCTGTACGAGTACACGGGCGGGGAGCCGCCGAGCGTCGCACAGCTGCGGCGGCGCTACACCGCGCAGGTCGTCGGGCAGTCGCCCGACGGTGCGGAGCGGTGGCTGAACTGGGTCATCCGCCTGCAGCCGTCGGGCGCGCCCGTCGGCTACGTGCAGGCCACCGTCGAGGAGGAGGACGGCGCGCGCACGGCGGAGGCGGCATGGGTCATCGGTGTCGCGCATCAGGGGCAGGGCTGCGCCGTCGAGGCCGCCGCAGCGATGATCGAGTGGCTCGCCGCGCAGCACGTGCGCACGGTGATCGCCCACGTGCATCCGCAGCACGAGGCATCGATGCGGGTGGCCGCTCGGCTCGGGCTGTCTCGCACCGACCGCAGCGAGGACGGCGAGGTGCGCTGGGAGCGCATGCTGTAGGTCTGGCCGTCCGTTGCGGGATCTGCACCTGTGGATTTCCAGCCGCCGACGCACGCGCTTCCCGATATCATCGCGATATCGAGGGGAGTCGGCATGGGTGAGCAGGCGCAGGTGCGGCTGATCCGCGAGCGCGCGGGCCTCACGCAGCGACAGCTGGCAGAGCGCTCAGGCGTCGCGCAGCCCAACATCGCGGCCTACGAGCGCGACGCCAGGCGCCCGTCGCCGGCGATGCTGCAGCGTCTCGCATCAGCGGCCAGACCTCGCCCCAGCGTCGTTCTCGCCGAGCAGCGATCCGCAGTCGAGGAGCTCCTGCGCGAGCACCATGCCAGCAGCGCACGGGTCTTCGGCTCGGTCGCCCGCGGCACCGACCGCCCCGGCAGCGACCTGGATCTGCTCGTCGCATTCGATGCCAGCGCCTCGCTGTTCGACATCGTGGGCCTCGGGCACGACCTCGAGGATCTGCTGGGCGTCGAGGTCGATGTCGTCAGCGAAGGCGGTCTGCGTCCCAAGCATGCGCGCATCCGCGAGGAGGCGGTGCCGCTGTGATGGACGCACGCATCCGGGAATCGCTCGACGACCTGCTCGAGTTCGCGGCGACCGGGGCGCGCATCGTCGAATTGGGAAGAGCGCGCTTCGACGACGACGAGCTCGTGCAGCTGGCGGCCGAGGCGGTCTTCATCCGCATCGGTGCCGCCGTCGCCCGTCTCGGCGATTGGTTCACCGCCGCGCACCCCGCCGTGCGCTGGAGGCAGATGAAGGACCTCCGCAACCTCGTCGCGCACGAATACGCGGTGATCGACTACGACGTCCTCTGGCGCACGCTGGAGGTCGACCTCCCGCGAGAGGCAGCCGCGATCAGGGCAATCCGCGACGACGAAGGCTGACGGAGCCCACGCACGGAACGTCGCCGATCACCCGCGATCTTCGCCGGGCTCCCCTGCCGCGGAGCCGCGTCAGTCGCGGGAGTCGTCCGGCTCCGAGTCGGACTCGGCGTCCGCCTCGTCGTCCCAGTCGGCGTCGTCGTCCTCGGCGGCATCGTCCTCGACATCGAAGTCGTCGTCGAAGTCGTCCTCCAGATCGGCCTCGAGATCGGACTCGAACTCGTCGTCCTCGTCGTCCTCGTCGGAGTCCGCGTCGGCACCCTCGGCGTCCTTCGCGGCGAGGTAGTCGGCGAGCCGCTCCGACCACGGCACCCACGCGGGCGCCAGCAGCGAGGTCTCCCCGGGCAGCAGCGCCACCTCGAGCACGGTCGGGCCGCCCTCGAGGCCGCGCGAGAGCAGCACCGTCCACGACCAGTCGGGGTAGCCGGCGAGCGTCGAGGCGTGGCGGATGGTGACCACGTGGGCCTGCCCGTGGGCACCGCCCTCGGCGAGCGCGCCCTGCACCTCGCCGACCGCGCCGGCCGGCGCGATCTCGTCGAGCGCCGCGAGCGCCAGCTCGAGCTCCTCCATCGTGGGCGTCGTCGGCTCGGGTGCCGGCTGCGCGGCGTGCGCGGCAGCGTGATCGATCGGCGCCGCGTGCGACGGCTCGGTCGCCGCCGACTCCGGCCACTCGCCCTCGCCCGCCTCAGGCTCAGGGATGTGGTGCTCGTGGTGCTCGGGCAGCGCAGCCACGTCGTGCTCAGGCGTCGAGGTCATCGGCGACCCTTCGCAGCATCTGCGCGACGGTGGAGCCGTGCGCGGCGCTCGGATAGCGCCCGCGGCGCAGGTCGTTGCCGATCGTGTCGAGCAGCCGCACCAGATCCTCCACGATGATCGCCATGTCCTCGGTGTCGCGGCGCGCGGCGCGCACGGCGGTCGGCCCGACCACCCGCACCGACAGCGCCTGCGGCCCACGGCGGCCGTCGGCGACGCCGTACTCGACCTTCGCGCCGGGCTTGATCGTCACGCCCTCCGGCACCGCCGAGGCGTGCAGGAACACCTCGCCGCCGTCATCGCCGGCGATGAAGCCGAAGCCCTTGGCCTCGTCGAAGAACTTCACCCTGCCCGTCGGCATGGCACCCTCCTGCTGCAGATCGATGGCGGCGCCCTGCCGCTCGCCCCAGCGTAGTGGCGTCCGCCGCGCCCCAGAGCCGCGATATCCTGGTCGGATGCCGAAGGCCAGCAGCAACCCGACGCAGCGCCCCAGGAAGCGCGCACCGCAGCCCGTCGCCGAGACGCGACCGGGCCGGGATGCGCTCGAGCGCGCGCTCGCCATCGCCGTCGTCGTCTTCGGCGCGATCGCCGTGCTCGGCTTCGCCGCCACCCTGCTGCACGTCGCCTTCCGCGACGGCAACGACTTCTTCGCGGGCGTCGCGTGGCAGTACGCGTACTGGCTGCCGCTGCTGGCGCTGCCGATCATGATCGTGCTGGTCGTCGTGCTCGTCATCATGAGCGCGCGCGACAAGGCCCGCACCCACCGAGCCTGACCCGGCATCGCCCGTGACCGCATCCGTGACCGTCGTCGACCTCGCCGCCCGCATCCAGGCGATGGCCGATGACGCGCTCGACCTGCTGGTGGTCGAGCGGCAGGCGCCGCCGCAGCTGTCGTCGACGTTCGACCTCGCCGAGCACCTGATGACGGATGCGTCCATCGCGTCCGCGCTCAGGTGGCGGTCGGGTGCCGAGCTCGCCGTGCTGCGCGACGGCGGCTCGACGCCCCGGCTCGACGCCCTGCTGCTCGGCATCGACGGCGAAGCGCTGCCGCGCGTGCGCTCCTTCGCGGCGACAGCGATGCCCGCCGGCGGGCAGGCTGCGGAGGCCGAGCCCGTCGAGAGCGCCACCGCGCCGCAGTCGGCGATCGACGAGACCATCAAGGTCTCCGAGCTGGTGCACCGCGTCGCCGATGCGCCGGTCACGCTGCGCAGCCGCTCGCAGCTGCCCGCCGCCGTCGGGCGCGAGCTGGCCGCCGCCGTCGACGGCGACCCCGCCCAGCTGGAGGAGCGGCTCGAGCCCGCACTGCTCGCCGGCCTCATCGACCGACGCGACGGCCGCATGCGCGCCACCGTCGACGCCGACGCCTGGCTCGCGTCGCCGGTGCCCGAGCGCTGGGCGCTGATCGCGCAGGCCTGGCTCGACGCCACTCCCGACGCCGCGGCGATCGCCGGCGACCCGCGCACGCGGTTCCCGCTCGCCGACGCCGCCGTGCTCGCCGTCCGCGAGCGCCAGCGCAGGCAGGCCGAGCGCCTCGGCCTCGCCGACCGCGGCACCCCCACGACGCTCGCCGCCGACCTGCAGCAGCGCCCGGCCGCCGCGCTCGAGGCGCTCGCCGCCCACGTGCCGCCGGCCACCGCATCCGTCTACCTGCAGCCCGACCTCTCGGCCGTCGCCCCCGGCCCGCTCGAGGCGACCGTCGAGTCGCGCCTGCGGCGGCTCGCGCGCATCGAGCGCGCCGGCATCGCCTCGCACTGGCGGCTCACCGCGCAATCGATCGCCGCCGGCCTGGTCGCCGGCGAGGATGTCGAGGGCATGCTGGCCTTCCTCGAGGAGGTCTCGCTCACCGGCCTGCCGCAGCCGGTCGCCTACCTGGTGCGCGACACCGCCGCGAAGTTCGGCTCGCTGAGGGTGCGCAGCATCGACCCGCTCGCCGAGGGCGGTGCGCGCTCGCAGGCGCGCAGCGACGACGAGCAGCTCATCCGCACGATCGCCGTCGACCGGGCGCTCGTCAGCGCCGGCCCGCTGCAGACCGGCCCGCACCGCGTCACCTTCCGGCTCGGCGCCGAGGAGGCGCTCGCGGCGCTGCTCGAGGAGCGCTACCCGGCCGTGCACGAGGACGAGGCTGGCGAGCTCGTGCGCCCCGCGGTCGAGCGCTCGCCCCGGCCGGTGCACGAGCGGCACCGGCTCGTCGACCGGCTGCGCGACGCCGGCTTCGAGGTCGGCGACCAGGAGCGCGCCTGGCTCGAGCGCCAGCTGCAGGGCGCGATCCGCGACCGCATGCCGGTGCGCCTGACCGTCACCACCGCGACCGATCCCGTCGACATCGAGCTCGTGCCGCTGGCCGTCGCGAACGGCCGGCTGCGCGCCCGCGACGCCAACCGCGACATCGAGCGCACCCTGCCGCTGAGCGCGATCACGAAGGTGGCGGGCCTCGGCGCCCTGAGCTGACGCTCGCGGCGGCCTGCGCATCCGCCGCTCCGCCGCTCCGCCGCTCGCCGCTCGCACGCATAACAGCGTTGCTGGACCCCTTCGGTCGCCGGGGACCCGATGCAACGGGTCCCACAATCCAGAACGGGTCCGCCAAGTGGCATCGGCAGTCCGCACCAGCGCACCCGGCCAGGGGGGCGCGCCCCGCCACCATCCGGGGCCTGGGACGGGCCCCGGCGCTGGGGTCGCAGCGAAGGCCAGCAGTGGCCTCCGCCTGCAGCTCCACCGCGCGAGTAGACTGGCACGCTATGACTCAGCCAGGCCCGCTCATCGTCCAGTCCGACCGGACTGTGCTCCTCGAGGTCGCGCACCCCGACGCGACAGCGGCCCGCCAGGCCCTGCAGGTGTTCGCCGAGCTCGAGCGCGCACCCGAGCACATCCACACCTACCGCGTCACGCGGCTGGGGCTGTGGAACGCGCGCGCCGCGGGCCACACCGCCGACGAGATCGTCAGCACGCTCGACACGCACGCCAAGTTCCCCGTCCCGCCCGGCGTCGCCCTCGACATCCGCGAGACCATCGGCCGGTACGGCCGCCTCGTCATCGAGCGCGACGAGGAGGGCCTGGTGCTGCGCAGCGACGACCGCCCGGTGCTCGAGGAGGTGCGGCGGTCGAAGAAGATCCAGCCGCTGCTCGCGGGCCCCGTCGAGGGCGGCATCCGCATCGTCGACTGGGCGCGCGGCGAGCTCAAGCAGGAGCTCGTGAAGCTCGGCTGGCCGGCAGAGGACCTCGCCGGCTACACCCCCGGCACCCCGCTCGAGATCGACCTCGTCGAGGACGGCTGGTCGCTGCGGCCGTACCAGGCGGATGCGGTGTCGCACTTCGCCGAGGCCGGCTCGGGTGTCGTCGTGCTCCCCTGCGGCGCGGGCAAGACCATCGTCGGCGCGGCGGCGATGGCCGCCACCGACACCACGACGCTGATCCTGGTGACGAACACCGTCTCGGCGCGCCAGTGGAAGGCCGAGCTGCTGGCCCGCACGAGCCTCACCGAGGACGAGATCGGCGAGTACTCCGGCCAGTCGAAGGAGATCAAGCCGGTCACCATCGCGACCTACCAGATCCTCACCGTCAAGCGCGGCGGCGAGTACGCGCATCTGGGCGTGCTCGACGCGCTCGACTGGGGGCTGATCGTCTACGACGAGGTGCACCTGCTGCCCGCGCCGGTGTTCAAGCTCTCCGCCGACCTGCAGGCCCGCCGCCGGCTCGGCCTGACCGCCACGCTCGTGCGCGAGGACGGCCGCGAGTCGGACGTGTTCAGCCTGATCGGCCCGAAGCGCTTCGACGCGCCCTGGAAGGAGATCGAGCAGCAGGGCTTCATCGCGCCGGCCGAGTGCTACGAGGTGCGCATCGACCTCGACGAGGACGAGCGGCTCGAGTACGCCGCCTCGGGTGACCGCGACCGCTACCGGATCGCCGCCTCCAGCCCGCGCAAGATCGACACCGTCAAGCGGGTGCTCGCACAGCACCCCGACGAGCCGACCCTCGTGATCGGGCAGTACCTCGACCAGCTCGACGAGCTCTCGGCCGCCCTCGACGCCCCGCTCATCACCGGCGAGACGCCGGTGTCCGAGCGGCAGGAGCTCTTCCAGGCGTTCCGCGACGGCACCGAGCGCGTGCTGGTGGTCTCGAAGGTGGCGAACTTCTCGGTCGACCTGCCGGATGCCTCCCTGGCGGTGCAGGTGTCGGGCTCGTTCGGCTCGCGCCAGGAGGAGGCGCAGCGCCTCGGCCGGCTGCTGCGGCCGAAGGGCGGCCGCACGGCCCGCTTCTACACCGTGGTCGCGCGCGACACGGTCGACCAGGAGTTCGCGCTGGGCCGCCAGCGCTTCCTCGCCGAGCAGGGCTACGCGTACACGATCCTCGACGAGCACGAGCTCGGTCTGGCCGACCACGTCGCCGTCTGACCGCATGCACAGGGCTCACAGGAACCACTCAGTCAACGATCAGAGACTGATGCCATGACTGAGCCCAACGCCAAGATCCTCGTCGTCGACGACGAGCCGCACATCCGCGACCTGCTGTCCACCAGCCTCCGTTTCGCCGGCTTCGACGTGCGCGCCGTCGGCGCGGGAGCCGCCGCGATCTCGGCGGTGCTCGAGGACGAGCCCGACCTCATCCTGCTCGACGTGATGCTCCCCGACATCAGCGGCTTCGGCGTGACCAAGCGGCTCCGCGCATCCGGGTTCACCTCCCCCATCCTCTTCCTCACCGCGAAGGACGACACGGAGGACAAGATCACGGGCCTCACCGTGGGCGGCGACGACTACGTCACCAAGCCCTTCTCGCTCGACGAGATCATCGCCCGCATCAAGGCGATCCTGCGCCGCACGATGGCCGAGACCGACGACGCCTCGATCAGCGTCGGCGAGCTGGTGATGAACCAGGACACCCACGAGGTGTCGATCGCGGGCGACGAGATCGAGCTCTCCCCCACCGAGTTCAAGCTGCTGCGCTACCTGATGCTCAACGCCAACCGCGTGCTGTCGAAGGCGCAGATCCTCGACCACGTCTGGGAGTACGACTTCAACGGCGACGTCGGCATCGTCGAGTCGTACATCTCCTACCTGCGGCGCAAGATCGACGATCGGGTGAGCGAGCCCATGATCGTCACCAAGCGCGGGTTCGGCTACATGCTGAAGACGCCCAAGGCGTAGGTGCGCGCACTGCTGACGCGCCTGCTCGGCCGCATGTCGCTGGCCGGGCGGATCACGGCGCTGATCGTGGTCGTGATGACCTTCGGCCTCGCGCTCGCGGGCGTCGGCACGGTGTCGATCATCCGCGACGCGCAGGTGGCCGACATCGACGGGGAGCTCGATCAGGCGATGCGGGCGTTCACGAGCGAGGAGATCACCCGATCCGACTCGCCCGAGCAGTGCGATCTCGCGCAGCGCATGCCCAACACCTACTACCTGGGCGTGGCCGATCCCTCCGGCACGGTGCTGTGCGACAACAAGCTGCCCGGCGCCTCCAACCCCGACCTGACCGACCTCTCGCTCGGCACGGTGGCCGAGCAGGATCGCGCCTTCACGCTCACCTCGATCGACGGCATGACCCGCTGGCGCACGCTCATCGCGCCGAGCACGGTGAGCGGCACGGGCGAGCTGCTGGTGTCGATCGTGGCGGTCGACATGACCTCGGCCGAGTCGAGCACCACCAACTTCCTGCTGGTCTTCGTCGGCTTCTCACTGCTGGCGGTCGTGCTGGGTGCCGCGCTCACGCGCATCCTCGCCGTCTCCACCCTGCGGAGCCTGCGCAAGACCGCCGCCGAGGCGCAGCGCTTCGCCGACGGCGACTACGACACGCGCCTCACCGGCGAGCACCCGCGCACCGAGGTCGGCTCGCTGCAGCTCTCGCTCAACACCATGCTCGACCGCATCGAGGCCGCCATCGAGCAGCGCGACGATTCGGTCGCGCGCATGCGCCAGTTCGTCGGCGACGCCAGCCACGAGCTGCGTACGCCACTGGTCGCGGTGCGCGGCTACGCCGAGCTCTACCGCATGGGTGCCATCTCCCAGCCCGAGGACGTCAAGAACGCGATGGAGCGCATCGAGGGCGAGGCCAAGCGCATGGGCCGGCTGGTCGAGGATCTGCTGCAGCTCGCCCGCCTCGACGAGCGCCGCCCGCTCGACCTGCAGCCGCTCGACCTGGTGCCGCTCGTCAACGACGCCGCGAGCGACACCCGCGTGGGCACGCCCGATCGGCGCATCACCGTGGTGCCCATCGACGCGGATGCGCACGGTCCCGTCGCGGGGATGGTCGACGACGGTGCGCCCCAGACCGGCGTCTTCACCCCGCCGCCGCTCACCCCGCCAGCGGTCGTGCTGGGCGACGAGCACGCGCTGCGGCAGCTCATCTCGAACCTGATCGGCAACGCCACCCGCTACACCCCCGACGGCACGCCGATCGAGCTGGGCGTCGGCGTCTCGACCCGTCGCCGGGAGGCGGTCGTGCTCGTGATCGACCATGGCGAGGGCATCCCGGTCGAGCTGCGCGACCGGGTCTTCCAGCGCTTCTTCCGCGCCGACTCCTCGCGCGCCCGCGACACCGGCGGCACCGGGCTGGGGCTGGCGATCGTGCGCGGCATCGTGCGCGCCCACTCCGGCCGGCTCGACGTGGTCGACACCCCGGGCGGCGCCACCTTCCGCATCGCCATCCCGCTCGCGGACGAGGCCGCGGTCATGCAGCTGAGCGAGCGGCTGCGGCCCGAGGGCACGCTCACCTCCACCGGCAGCAATCCACAGGGCCGGCTGCACAGCCACGGCTGATCGGGCGCCTGCCCTACCTTCTGCCCATGAGCGCGGATGCTCCGCGCAGGAGTGAGGGGATCATGAGCAGGTACGTCGTCGACGCCGATGCCATCCACGGAGCCAGCGTCGCGGTGCGGGGCACCGCCACCCGGCTGCAGTCGGAGGTCTCGGCCATGCACAGCCAGCTGCAGGCGCTGCAGGACTCGTGGAGCGGGCAGGCGTCCGTCGCCTTCCAGGGCGTGGTGCAGGACTGGCGCGCGACGCAGGTGCGGGTGGAGGAGTCGCTCGCCGCGATCAACGAGGCGCTCGCGCAGGCGGGCCGCCAGTACGACGAGGTGGAGCAGGGCAACCTGCGGATGTTCGCGGCGTAGCCCGCGCCACCCGCTGGTCGAGCAGCCGTCGCGGCGGCGCATCGCGACGGGCGTCAGGCCGTCGGCGACCCCACGTGGTCGTTCCGGCGGTCTGGCTCGGCGCCGGCCAGCGCCGGCCGTCGGTACGAGGCCCAGACCGCCATGAGCCCACCGAGCACGAACGGCATCGCCGCGACCGACAGCCCGATGGTCGGGTCGGTCAGCATCACCGCGAGCGCCAGCCCCAGCACCAGTCCGCTGAGCACGCAAGTGGTGATGACGAGCAGCAGCGTGCGCCACTGGTAGGTCGCGACCACCGCCACGACCAGGAGCGCCATCGCGACCAGCAGCGCGACGCCTGCCGGGTCAGCCAGCGCATCGATGTTGGCTGTGCCGAGCCAAATGAGCAGCAGCGCGCCCACGACGGCGCTGTAGCTGACGTAGGGCCTCATGCCGCCGAGACTACTCGTCCGCGATCCGCGCGTCACGAGATGAGGATCGGTTCCGAGCAGAGGACGATGCGTCCTCCGTTCGTGACGGATCGCGAATCCTTCCTCGGCTCGTGACGCCCGGCCCTGGAACGACGAAGAGCCCCAGTCTCGCGACTGGGGCTCTTCGAGGGGATGGATCAGAAGTCCATGCCACCCGTGGGGTCTGCAGGCATGGCCTGCGACTTCTCGGGCTTCTCGGCGACGACTGCCTCGGTGGTGAGGAAGAGGCCGGCGATCGACGCGGCGTTGGCGAGCGCCGAGCGCGTCACCTTCACCGGGTCGGAGATGCCCGCGGCGAGCATGTCGACGTACTCGCCGGTGGCAGCGTTGAGGCCGAAGCCGACCTCGAGGCCTCGCACCTTCTCGGCCACGACGCCCGGCTCGAGGCCTGCGTTCAGCGCGATCTGCTTCAGCGGAGCGTCGACGGCCACCTTGACGATGTTCGCGCCGGTGACCTCGTCGCCCGTGAGCTCGAGGTTGTCGAACGCGGTCTTCGCAGCCTGGATGAGCGCGACGCCACCACCGGCGACGATGCCCTCCTCGACTGCAGCCTTCGCGTTGCGGACGGCGTCCTCGATGCGGTGCTTGCGCTCCTTGAGCTCAACCTCCGTCGCGGCACCCGCCTTGATGACGGCCACGCCGCCGGCGAGCTTGGCGAGGCGCTCCTGGAGCTTCTCGCGGTCGTAGTCGCTGTCGGTGTTCTCGATCTCCTGACGGATCTGACGCACGCGGCCCGCGATGGCGTCGGCCTCGCCGGCGCCCTCCACGATCGTGGTCTCGTCCTTGGTGATGACGACCTTGCGCGCACGGCCGAGCATGTCGAGCGTCGTGTTCTCGAGCTTGAGGCCGACCTCCTCGGAGATCACCTGGCCGCCCGTGAGGATCGCCATGTCGGCGAGCATCGCCTTGCGACGGTCACCGAAGCCCGGAGCCTTGACGGCGACGGACTTGAAGATGCCGCGGATCTTGTTCACGACCAGCGTCGCGAGCGCCTCGCCCTCGACGTCCTCGGCGATGATGACGAGCTGCTTGCCCGCCTGGATCACCTTGTCGACGACGGGGAGCAGGTCCTTGATGTTCGAGACCTTGGAGTTGACGATCAGGACGTAGGGGTCCTCGAAGACCGTCTCCTGGCGCTCGGGGTCCGTCACGAAGTACTGCGACAGGAAGCCCTTGTCGAAGCGCATGCCCTCGGTGAGCTCGAGCTCGGTGCCGAAGGTCTGCGACTCCTCGACGGTGACGACGCCCTCCTTGCCGACCTTGTCGATGGCCTCGGCGATCAGCGCGCCGATCTCCTCGTCAGCAGCCGAGATCGAAGCCGTGGCGGCGATCTCCGCCTTGGTCTCGACCTCCTTGGCGTTCTTGAGCAGCTGCGCGCTCACGGCTGCGGCGGCCTTGTCGATGCCGCGCTTGAGGCTGATCGGGTCAGCACCGGCCGCGACGTTGCGCAGGCCCTCGCGGACGAGCGCCTGAGCGAGCACGACCGAGGTCGTGGTGCCGTCGCCGGCGACGTCGTCGGTCTTCTTCGCGACCTCCTTGACGAGCTCGGCGCCGATCTTCTCGAAGGGGTCCTCGAGCTCGATCTCCTTGGCGATCGAAACGCCGTCGTTCGTGATGGTGGGGGCGCCCCACTTCTTCTCGAGCACGACGTTGCGGCCGCGCGGTCCGAGGGTCACCTTCACCGCGTCGGCGAGCGTGTTGAGTCCACGCTCCAGCCCGCGGCGGGCCTCCTCGTCAAATGCGATCATCTTTGCCATTGGATCTCGTCCCTCCTGGACGCTGGTGACGTTCAACTGGCACTCCAACGGTGGGAGTGCCAGGCCCAAGTCTGGCACTCGGGGCGGTCGAGTGCAAGCCGCCGGGCGCGCGTGCTCCGAGCCGCAGAGCAGACCGGGCCCGAGCCGCAGAGCAGACCGGGCCCACGCCGCCGAGCGCGGCGGGCTCACGCCGCCGGCGCTGTCGGCTCAGGGCGCTTCCGGCGTGGGGCTGTGCGTCAGCTCGCCGTCGTCCCGCGGCGCGGTGCTCGGCGCCGTCCCCAGCGCATCCGGCCCCAGCACGATCGTGATCGGGGTGCCAGAGAGCCTGCCGTCCGACAGCAGCGCCTGGCCGGCGCCGAGCTGCTCGGCGAGCCCGCGCGCGACCGGCGCGAGCTCCTCGCTGTCGAACCAGACGATCGTCGTCTCGCTCGGCTCGGAGCTGCCGGCGGTGGCGACGACCTGCCAGCCGGCGTCTGCCAGCGCCTGCCCGACGCCGGCCGCGAAGCCGTCCTCGCCGGAGGTGTCGAGCACGGTGATGGAGGCATCCAGCGACGGGTCGATGGCGGAGGGGTCGCTGATCGTCTCCGGCGCCTGCGTGGGGGACGGCTCGGGCGCTCGCGGCCGCAGCATGTCGAGCGCGAACAGCCCCACGGCGGCGAGCACGATCGCCAGCGCGAGCGCGGCGAGCAGGATCGCCCAGCGCGGCCAGCGGCTGGTCGAGGAGGAGCGATGGACGCCGACCCGTTGCCTGGGGCTCATCGAGCCTCGCGAAGGCGAAGCAGCCTGCGCACCAGCATCGGATCGTGCCGCACGGCCTCCCGCGTCTCCAGCAGCCCGTCGAGCACCTGGTAGTAGCGCGTGGTGGTCCAGCCGAACTCCGCGCGGATCGCGCGCGCCTTCGCGCCGCCGTGGCTCGTCCAGCCCGCCTCGAAGTCGAGCATGCGGCGGATGCGTGCCTCGCGCGCCGCGGCGAGGTCGTGCGCCGTCGTAGCGCCAGTGGGCGCAGCGTCGTGGGCGGCCTCGTCGACGTGCGCCGACGCATCCGCCTGTGTGGACGCATCCGCCTGTGTGAACGCATCCGCCGACACGAAGGCGAGGGCTGCCGCCTCGTCGGCGGTGCCTCTCGTGCGTGCGCGCGGGTCGGTCGGCATGCCCTCGATCCTACGGCCGCGGGCGGGTTGCGCCCGCCGCGAAACGCGAGTGCCGAGGCGTAGGCTGGAGGCATGAACGAACGCATCGAACGCTCCGACGCCCAGTGGCGCGAGGCTCTCTCGCCCGAAGCCTTCAAGGTGCTGCGCGAAGCGGGCACCGAGCGCCCCTGGACGGGTGCGCTGCTCGACGAGGCCCGGCAGGGCGTCTACACCTGCGGCGCGTGCGGCAACGAGCTCTTCCGCGACGAGACGAAGTTCGACGCCGGCTGCGGCTGGCCGAGCTTCTACGAGACGGTGAACGAGGACGCGGTCGAGCTGATCGAGGACCGCACGCTCGGCATGACGCGCACCGAGGTGCGCTGCGCGAAGTGCGGCAGCCACCTGGGCCACATCTTCGACGACGCACCGCAGACGCCGACCGGCGACCGCTACTGCATGAACTCGCTGGCGCTGAACTTCACGCCCGAGTCCTGACGCTCACGCGGCGACTCGCCGCTTCGGCAGGCGGATCGACGAGACGCCGACCGCCACGATCGTGAGCGCCGCCCCGATGAGCGACCACGTCGAGACCGGATGGTCGGCCGGGAAGACCAGATCGAGCGCCACCGAGGCGACGACCTGCCCGCAGATGACGGCGAGCCCGAGCGCGAGCACGCCCAGGTGGTGCACCGCGACCGAGACGAGCGCGACGAAGACGACGCCGAGGGTGCCGCCGACGTAGAGCCACGGCTCCGTCGGCAGCGGCTCCGAGGTCTTTCCCGCGACGGTCTGCACGGCGACGACCAGCGCGAGCGCGACGGTGCCGACGGCGAAGTTCTGGGTGGCCTGCGCGATCGCCGAGCCGGAGTGCCGCTGCACGAGCCCGCCCATCGCCTGCTGCAGCGACTGCAGCAGTCCAGCGACGAACGGCAGCACGGCGAGCCAGATGCCGTCGAGCCGGCCGGTGCCCACGAGCGCCAGGGCGACGGCCGCGAGCGCCAGCACGGCGCCGGCGACGCGCGGCACGGTGATGGGCTTGCGCGCCAGCCCGCCGAAGGCGAGCCGGTCGACGGCGAGGCCGCTGATCGTCTGCCCCGCGACCACGCCGACGGTGAACAGGGCGACGCCGATCGTGCCGACGACGAGGCCCTGGGTGGCGACCAGCAGGGCGCCGATCAGGCCGGTCGAGATGTACCACCACGGCATCGAGCCGTCGCGGATGACGGCCACCAGCCGCACCAGGCCGGCGCGCGCCTTGGGCGCGACCGCCAGCACGAGCACGAGCAGCACGCAGCCGACCGCGAACGAGATGAGGGCGGCGAGCAGGCCGTGGTCGAGCCTGGCGCCCAGCTCGCCGTTGATGCGGCCCTGGGTGGCGAGGCCGGCACCTGCCGCGACCGCGACGAGCGTCCACAGCACCGGCCGGCGGTGATCGGCGGCGCCGCTCGCCGCGCTGCTCGTCCCGGGCAGCTCGATCGGTCCGGTCTGCTCGCTCACCCGGCAAGCCTAGGCCGGTCAGCCGCGCGCGGCTCGCGAGCCCGGCCGCCGCGTCGCGCTCTGGTCGCCACGGGCGCAGCCGGGCGGCGGTCGCGTCGGCGGGGCTCGGTCGGGCTGAGGTGGGGCTGGGCGCCGAGCCAGCCTAGAATGGCTGGGCGCCCGGCTCACCGGGCCGCGCCTCCTTAGCTCAGTGGTAGAGCAACGCTCTTGTAAAGCGTAGGTCGTCAGTTCAATCCTGACAGGGGGCTCCGGTGTCACCCCGACGCCGTGCGTCGATCGCCGGGCTACGGCTGCGGCGGCGCCGCGGGGTCGGCGATGAACGCGGCCAGCGCATCCGCATCGCCCACGTCGCCCGCGAACGTCACGCCGTCGACGATCACCGTCGGCACGCCGCGCAGCGGCTCGACGCCCTGCAGCGGCTGCTCGATCGCGCGCACGGTCGCCTGCCGAACCGACCACGCGAACTGCGCCGACTGCACGCACTCCCCCACCGCGGCGCTCGCGTCTGCCGGCACGTGCTCGGCGGCCAGCGCCGACACCTCGCTCGCCTCGAACGGCTGCTGCTGCAGGTGCGCCAGCAGCGCGGTCTGGAACGGCCGGTAGCCCTCGGGCGCAGCGTCGGCGACGCAGGCGAGCGCGTTGGCGCCGAGCGTCGAGGCGTAGCCGCTGTCGATCGTGTCGCCGAGCGAGACCGGCAGGTAGGCCACCCGCGCCGCGCCGCTGTCGGCCAGCTCGGTCAGCAGCTCGCCGCTCGCCGCCAGCAGCCGGTCGCAGTACTCGCAGTCGGCGTCGATGACCACGAGCACGTCATGGGGGGCGGATGCGTCGGCCGGCTCCGCAGGCACGCCGTCGGCCGGCACGGGCTCGGCGGGCACGACGCCGTCGGCGTCGAAGGCGATCGCGTCGGCCAGGTTCGCGGGGCCCTCGGCGGGCGCGAGCGTGACGATCTGGCCGCCGAGCGCCTGCTGCAGCGTCTCGAGCTGCGGGTCGCGGATGAGCCAGCGCCCCGAGACGAGCACCGTCTGCTCCTGCAGCTGGCGCTCGGTCGCGATGGCCTGCGCCTGGTCGGCGTCGGCGGCGAGCAGCAGCTCGGTGTCAGCGCCGCAGGTGGCGACCACGGGAGCGTCGTCCGACTCGCGGTACTGCTCGACCAGCTCGGCGCACTCACCGCCCGCGTCGAGGTAGGCGGCGCCGAGCTCGCCGATCGTGGTGATGGGCGGCGGAGGCGCCGGGGTGCAGCCGCTCAGCGCGCCCCCGACCAGCAGCGCGAGCGCGAGCAGCGCAGCGCCGGCCGGCCGGGCGGCGCGCGGCATCAGCCCTCGTCGGTGGGAGCCGGCGTCTCGGCAGGCGCCTCGCCCTCGGCAGGCTCCTCGCTCGACTCACCGGTCTGCTGGCCGGCGACGGCGGTCACGAAGGCCTGGAAGCCCGCAGCGTCGTCGACGCCGCCCTGGTACTTCTCGCCGTTGACGAGCACCGTCGGGGTGCGGTCGGCGACCACGCCATCGGTGCCCGGCAGGGGCTGCGTGCCGGCGCGCACCGTGGCCTCCTCGGCCCAGCTCATGAAGCGGCCCTCGTTGATGCAGTCGGCGAGGCCGCCGGAGGTGTCGATGCCCGCCTGCTCGGCGACGCCCACGATCTCGGCGTTCGACAGGCCCGCAGTGCTCTCCTCGGGCTGGTTGTCGAACATCGCGGTGTCGAAGTCCCAGAAGCTGTCGGGGGCGAACTCGGCGACGCACGCGGCCGCGGAGGCCGCGCGGGTCGAGTACTTCGTGCCGAGCGAGGCGCGATCCAGGATCGAGATCGGGTGGATCTCGACCGTTGCGGCGCCGGTCGAGATCAGCTGCTCGAGCGTGGCGCGGTTGGCCTCGTCGAAAGCACCGCAGACCGGGCACATGTAGTCCTGATAGATCTCGATCTGGATGATGTCCTGGCGCTTCTCGGTCGGCGTCGGCTCACCGTCCGCGGGCGTGGCCGCGGTGGTCTCGGCGACGAATTCCTGCCCGATGACGATGCCGTTCGAGGCCATGTTCTCGGGGCCGGGGCCCTCCGGCCGGATGCTGTTGACGATCACGATCGCGACGACCGCGACGACTGCGACCGCCGCGATGATGATGCCGCCGACCGTCAGGCCCTTCTTGAGGCGCTCCCTGCGGCGGCGCTCCTCCTGCATCTTGCGGGCCTGCTCGCGTGCCTGCGCGCGGCGCTCGTTCTTCGTCAGCTTCTCGCTCATGCGTCCTTGTCCTGGGGTCGGCCGGGGAACCGGCAGGTGGGCGCGATCACATCACACGCCGCGATCCAGGGTACCGGCGATCGCTATGCGAAGCGGCCGCCCTGCTGTGCGAAGATCATGAGTGCGGGCGAAGCCGCCCGTCCTGACACAACGGATCGTTCGGCACGTACCTGCCGATGGAAGGAAAACGACAATGGCGTCTGTGACGTTCGACAAGGCATCCCGGGTCTATCCGGGAAGCACGAAGCCCGCGGTGGACCAGATCGACCTGGAGATCGCCGACGGCGAGTTCCTGGTGCTGGTCGGCCCCTCCGGCTGCGGCAAGTCCACCACCCTGCGCATGCTCGCCGGCCTCGAAGAGGTCAACGACGGCCGCATCCTGATCGGCGACCGCGACGTCACCGACATGCCCCCGAAGGATCGCGACATCGCGATGGTCTTCCAGAACTACGCGCTCTACCCGCACATGACGGTGGCCGAGAACATGGGCTTCGCGCTCAAGATCGCCGGCGTCGCCAAGGAGGAGCGCGCGAAGCGCGTCGAGGAGGCGGCGAAGCTGCTCGACCTCGAGCCCTACCTGGCGCGCAAGCCCAAGGCGCTCTCGGGCGGTCAGCGCCAGCGCGTCGCCATGGGCCGCGCGATCGTGCGCCAGCCGCAGGTGTTCCTGATGGACGAGCCGCTGTCGAACCTCGACGCCAAGCTGCGCGTGCAGACGCGCACGCAGATCGCCTCGCTGCAGCGCCGCCTGGGCGTCACCACCGTCTACGTCACGCACGACCAGACCGAGGCGCTCACGATGGGCGACCGCATCGCGGTGCTCAAGGACGGCGTCCTGCAGCAGGTCGGCACCCCGCGCGACCTCTACGGCGAGCCCGCGAACGTGTTCGTCGCCGGCTTCATCGGCAGCCCCGCCATGAACCTCATGGAGCTGCGCACGAGCGAGGGCGGCGTGCACTTCGGCGACCGCCTCGTGCCCATCTCCCGCGACCAGCTGGCGGGCGTCAAGGACGGCATCATCGTCGGCGTCCGGCCCGAGGACGTCTCGGTCTCCGAGCAGGGCGACGGGCTGCCGGTCGAGGTCGACCTGGTCGAGGAGCTCGGCGCCGACGGCTACCTCTACGGCCACGCCGACGTCGAGGGCAAGCGCGTCGACATCGTCGCGCGCGTCGACGGCCGCAACCACGCCAAGCTGGGCGACACCGTCTACATCACGCCCGACGAGACGCACCTGCACGTGTTCGACAAGGAGTCCGGCATCCGCATCTGACCCCTCTGCGGCGAAGGGCTCCGGCTTCGGTTGGGGCCCTTCGCCGTCTCACGGTGCGGGCGGATGCGTCGGGCCGGCCCGCCCGCGCCCGTCACGGCGGCGGCGTGCGCGCCTACGATGGCGGCATGCCCTCTGACCTGCGCATCACCTCGGCGCTGATGGACGCGAGCCTGCTCGATCTGCCGTGGGATCTGCCGCTCGAGGAGTGGGGCGAGGACGACGTGGTGCAGCTGCCGAAGGGCATCTCGCGCCACCTGGTGCGCTTCGCGCGGCTCAGCGGCCGCGTGGTCGCGATCAAGGAGACCACCGCCGAGATGGCGAACCGCGAGTACGCGATGCTGCGCCGGCTGCAGCGCCTCGACGTGCCGTGCGTCGAGCCGCTCGCGGTGATCGCCGAGCGCACCGACGCCGACGGCAACCCGCTCGCGGCGGCGCTCGTCACCCGCCACCTGCGCTTCTCGCTGCCCTACCGCGCGCTCTACTCCTCGTCGATGCAGGAGGCGACCGCCGAGCGGCTCGTCGATGCGCTCGCCGGGCTGCTGGTGCGACTGCACCTGGTGGGCTTCTACTGGGGCGACGTGTCGCTGTCGAACACGCTCTTCCGCCGCGACGCCGGCGCCTTCGCCGCCTACCTCGTGGATGCCGAGACGGGCACCATCGAGACCGGCGGCCTCTCGGACGGGCGCCGCGCCGACGACCTCGAGGTGGCGCGGGTGAACATCGCCGGCGAGCTGCTCGACCTGGCGGCGGGCGACCGGCTGGATGCCGCCATCGACCCGATCGCGGTGGCCGGCTCGATCGTCGAGCAGTACCGCTCGCTGTGGCACGAGCTGCACAGCGACCAGGTGATCGCCGCCGACGAGCGCTGGCGCATCCGCGACCGCATCGAGCGCCTCAACGCGCTCGGCTACGACATCGGCGAGCTCGCCATCCGCACCGGCGACGGCGGCACCACCGTCGCCATCCAGCCGAAGGTCGTCGACCCCGGCCACCACCACCGGCGGCTGCAGTCGCTCACCGGCATCGACGCGCAGGAGAACCAGGCCAGGCGCATGCTCAACGACCTCGACGAGTACGTCGCGGTGCAGCACGACGCGCGGCCGAACGTGGGCGACGAGGCGCTCGCCAACGAGTGGTTCGAGCGGGTGTTCGCGCGCGTGGTCGCCGCGGTGCCGCTCGAGCTGCGCGGCAAGCTCGAGGGGCCAGAGGTCTTCCACGAGGTGCTCGAGCACCGCTGGTTCCTGTCAGAGCAGCAGCAGTGCGAGGTGACCCTGAAGGAGGCCACCTACAGCTACATCGAGACGCAGCTGGCGTTCAAGCGCGACGAGGCGGCGCTGCTGAACGTGCCGAGCACCATGACGATGCCGATCGTCACCCTGCAGGAGCGGCCGGGCGACGACGAGGACGACGAGCCCGACTGGCGCGATCTGGTCTAGCGGGACCTGAGCCCCGGGACGGGGCTCAGCGCTGGGGTCGCGGGCCCGAAAAGGCCTTCGCCCTAGTGCTCCACCGCGCGGATCTTCGCGACCTCGTACAGGGTGACGGATGCCGCGATGCCGGCGTTCAGCGACTCGGTCATCGACTCGATGGGAATCGACACGATCGCGTCGCAGGTCTCCGCCACCAGGCGCGAGATGCCCTTGCCCTCGCTGCCGACCACCACGACGAGCGGCCCGTCGGCGAGCTCGAGCTGGTGCAGCGGCACGTCACCGTCCCCGTCCAGGCCGATCACGAACATCCCCTCGCCCTTGAGCTCCTTGAGGGTCGCCGTGAGGTTGGAGGCCATCGCGACCGGCACGCGCGCGGCGGCGCCGGCGCTGGTCTTCCACGCGCTCGCCGTCACGCCCACCGAGCGGCGCTGCGGCACGATCACGCCCTGCGCGCCGAAGGCGGCGGCCGAGCGGATGATCGCGCCCAGGTTGCGCGGGTCGGTGACGCCGTCGAGCGCGATGAACAGCGGATTCTGGCCACGGCCGCGCACGGTCTCGAGCAGGTCGATGGGGTGCGCGTACTGGTACGGCGGCACCTTGAGCGCCACGCCCTGGTGCACCGTGTCGTGACCGGAGATGCGGTCGAGCTCCGGCCGCATCACCTCGAGCACGGGCACGCCGCGCTTGGTGGCGAGCGAGAGGATCTCCTTGACGCGGTCGTCCATCTCGAGCCGGGCGGCGAGGATGAGCGAGGTCGCGGGGATCCTCGCCTTCAGCGCCTCGAGCACCGAGTTGCGGCCGGTGACCAGCTCGGAGTCGTCCTTCGCCGACGAGGGCTTGCGGTGGCGCGGCGGCTCGGGCCGGCGGCTCTTGCCGGCGACGGCCTCGTAGCGCTCACGGGCGGCCTTGCGCTGGCCTGCCGGGTGCCACGAGCGGTCCTCCGCCTTCGGCGTCGGCCCCTTGCCCTCGAGCGACTTGCGGCCCTTCCCGCCGGTGCCCTTCAGTGGGCCCTTCTTGCGCGCGGGGCGCTGCGGCTTGTTCATGCGATGCTCCAAGTGGTGGTCTGCTTGCCGTCCTCGACGAGGATGCCGGCGGCCGCGAGCGCGTCGCGGATGCGGTCGGAGGCGGCGAAGTCCTTCGCCGCACGGGCCTCGCGGCGCTCCGCCAGCAGCGTCTCGACCAGGCTGGTCAAGGCGGCGGACTGCGGTGCGCCGGAGGAGGCCGACATTCCAGAATGCCACACCGCGTCCGCGGGGTCGAGTCCCAGTGCGCGCAGCATCGCCAGCGCCTCCCCAGCCAGGGCGAGCGCGGCACCGCTGTCGCCGGCGTCGAGCGCGGCGTTCGCGGCCCGGGTGGTGTCGTGCAGCACCGCCACCGCCTGCGGGGTCGAGAGGTCGTCGTCCATGGCCGCGCCGAACGCATCCGGCACGTCCGTCTCGGGCAGCTCTCCCACGCGCCGGGCCCGCTCGAGCATCGCCTCGATGCGGCCGAACGCCGCCTCGGCCTCGGTGAGCGAGCCGCCCTCGAGGCTGCCGCCCTCGGTGCGCAGGTCGATCGTCGAGCGGTAGTGCGAGGCCGCCAGCAGGTAGCGCACCACGATCGGGCGCACGGTGCTGAGCAGGTCGGCCGCGAAGATCGAGTTGCCGAGCGACTTCGACATCTTCTCGCCGTTCACGTTGACGAGCCCGTTGTGGCTCCAGACGCTCGCGAAGCCGAGCCCGGCGGCGGCCGACTGGGCGAGCTCGTTCTCGTGGTGCGGGAACCGCAGGTCGAGCCCGCCGCCGTGGATGTCGAAGGCGTCGCCGAGGTACTTGCGCGACATCGCCGAGCACTCGATGTGCCAGCCCGGCCGGCCCGCGCCCCACGGCGACTCCCAGGAGGCCGACTCCGGCTCGCCGTCCTTGCTGGCCTTCCAGAGCGCGAAGTCGCGGGGGTCGCGCTTGCCCCGCGGGTCGGCGTCGGCGGCCGGCTCCATCTTGTCGATCGACTGCCGCGTGAGGGCGCCGTACTGCTCCCACGAGCGCACGTCGAAGTAGACGTCGGCCGAGCCGTCGAGCGCAGGGTAGGCGTGGCCGCGCTCGATGAGCAGAGCGATCAGCGCGTGCATCTCGGTCACGGATGCGGTGGCCCGCGGCTCGTACGTCGGCGCGAGCACGCCGACGGCCCGGTAGGCGGCCGTGAACTCGAGCTCGATGCGGTAGGCCAGCGCCCACCAGGGCTCGTCGACGGCGTTCACCAGCACCTTGTCGTCGATGTCGGTAACGTTGCGCACGAAGGTGACGCGGTTGCCCCGGTACGCGAGCCAGCGGCGCCAGAGGTCGTGGGCCACGGCGCTGCGCACGTGGCCGATGTGCGGGCTCGACTGCACGGTGGGGCCGCAGACGTACATCGACACCTCGCCGGCCTTGAGCGGCTGGAGGTCGACGACGGCCTGCTGCTTCGAGTCGTAGATGCGCACGGTCACGGTTCCATAGGCTACTTGCCGTGCGCCACCGCCGGTCGAGCCGCCCTCACCGCGAGTTCTCCACACCCCGTTCGAATCTCTCTTCCCATGTCAGTGGCCGCTGATTGAATGCCTGCATGTTCGAGGACGGCATGGATGCGGAGGGGTACATCGATGCTGTCCGTGCCGGCGCGATC
>NZ_JABFAP010000001.1:2971999-2982803 GCF_017168255.1 Agrococcus sp. KRD186 | reverse complement strand
CCGCGAGTTCTCCACACCCCGTTCGAATCTCTCTTCCCATGTCAGTGGCCGCTGATTGAATGCCTGCATGTTCGAGGACGGCATGGATGCGGAGGGGTACATCGATGCTGTCCGTGCCGGCGCGATCGACCCGTACGGGCACACTGCGGAGGAGCTGCAGGAGTCGCTGGACGCGTACGATCGCGACTGGACCGAACGCCTGATGGCGCTGACTGACGAGCAGCTCGACGAGGTGGCCGCGGGCCGCATGCAGCTTCCGCCGCTGCCGGGTCCGATCGAGTCGGAGCACGCCGTCCGCTTCCGCGCGGAGTCCGAGTTCGTCGGCCGTGCCCGCGCCCTGCAGGTGCAGCGCGCTCGACTGGAGGCGGCCGAGCGAGAGCTGCTGGCAGCGCGGTTCGCGCGGCTGCAGGACGAGCCTGGCGTGTTCGACACGAACCTGCGCGAGACCGCCTCGAACCTGGCCGTGGAGCTGCGCCTCTCCGATCGCACGATGGAGCGGCGCCTGATCGCCGCCGCCCGCATGGTGACGGAGCTGCCGCTCGCGCACGACGCCCACCGGGCCGGCCGCATCAACAGCGGTCATCTGCGCACGATCGAGAAGGAGACCGAGGCGCTGCGCCTGGACGCCGCCATCGACGCCGAAGAGCGGACGAGGGTCGAGCAGGAGCTCGTCGCCATGGCGGAGACCACGACCCCTGGGCAGCTGCGCTCACGGGCGAAGCGGATCGTCGATCGGGTGCTGACCGAGCCGCTGCAGCAGCGCCACGACCGGGCGCGCGAGACGAGGGAGCTGTTCCTGCAGGACGAGGGCGACGGGATGGCGTTCCTGGGCGTTCGCTGCCTGGCTGTCGCCGCGAAGGCCGCTTACAACCGCGCCACCGACGCCGCTCGCCGCAAGCCCAAGGACGACCCGCGCACCTTCGACCAGTACCGCGCCGACGTCGTGCTGGATCTCCTCACCCGCGGCATGGTGCCGGATGACACGAGCGGCGTGCGCGGCGTGAACGGCATCACCGCGACGGTGGTGGTGACGATCCCCGCGACCGCGCTGCTGCACGATCACGATGACGCGCACGGGCAGGAGCCGTTCCCGGCGCTGCTGGATGACGAGATCCTCGTCGATGTCGACACCGTCCGCATGCTCGCCGCTGAGACCGTCACCTGGGAGCGGCTCTTCCTCCACCCCGTCACCGGCGTCCCGGTCACGGTCGACACGTACCGGCCCAACCGGGCCATGCGGCGCTGGCTGCGCGCCCGCGACGGCCGTTGCCGCTGGCCCGGCTGCAACAACCCCGTCTACCGCGCCGACGTCGACCACACCCACGACTGGGACGCCGGCGGCGCGACCACCATCGGCAACCTCGCCCACCTCTGCCGCCGGCAGCGACGGCCGTTGCCGCTGGCCCGGCTGCAACAACCCCGTCTACCGCGCCGACGTCGACCACACCCACGACTGGGACGCCGGCGGCGCGACCACCATCGGCAACCTCGCCCACCTCTGCCGCCGGCATCACACGATGAAGCACGCCACCGCCTGGACCGTGCAGCAGCTCGAAGACGGCGTGCTCGAGTTCACCAGCCCCCTCGGCATCGTGCTCCGCAGCGAACCCGAGCCCCAAGGGCCACGCTTCACCGCCACCGACGACACCTTCTGGGGCAGCATGACCTGCACCCAGCCCAGCCTCCCGAACGCGCCACCATTGGTGGACACACCCTTCTGAGACCGACCATCTGGACGCCGCACGCGCCTGCGCGCCCGCACGCGAGCCGTCTGACCCGAACGCCGAGGCGCTGAGCATGCTGAGGCGGGCCGCTCGAGCTCCGGACCGCTATCGCGTGCGCCGCGGTTACCGGCGGCGGATGAGCGCCGTCGCGATCGCCTGCACGCCCTCGCCGCGACCGGTGGCGCCCAGTCCGTCGGTGGTGGTGCCGCTGACGCTGACCGGCGCGCCGAGCATCGCGCTCAGCACCCGCTGCGCCTCGTCGCGGCGCGGGCCGATGCGCGGGCGATTGCCGAGCACCTGCACGGCCACGTTCACGGGCGTCCAGCCCTCGCTGCCGAGCCGCTCGAGCGCAGCCCGCACGAACACCTCGCCACGCGCGCCCGCGTGCTGCGGGTCGTCGACGCCGACCAGCCCACCGATGTCGCCGAGCCCCGCCGCGCTCAGCAGCGCATCGACGATCGCGTGGCAGACGACGTCGCCGTCGGAGTGACCCGCGAGAGGCTGCCCCTCCCACTCCAGGCCGGCGAGCCAGAGCGCGCCGTCGCCGCCGAACGCGTGCATGTCGACGCCGATGCCGGTCCTGAGCTCGTCCGCACCTGATCCCGCCATGCCCGCCTCCAGCAGCAGCGCCTCGGCCCGCTCCGCATCGGCGGGGGTCGTGATCTTGAAGGCGAGCTCGTCGCCCGGCACCGCCACCACCGGCTCGCCGAGCGCCTGCACGAGCTGCGCGTCGTCGGTCGAGTCCGCACGGGCTTCCCCGGCCGCCTCGTACGCGCGGCGCAGCATCTGCGCGTCGAAGCCCTGCGGCGTCTGCATCGCCCGCAGCGTCGAGCGGTCGACGATCGCGCCCAGGGTCTCGTCGGCACCGCCGGTCTCATCGGCACCGCCGGTCTCATCGGCACCACCGGTCTCACGCGCGCCAGCGGGGTGCCCCGAGTCCACCACCCGCACGGTGTCGACGACCGGCAGCACCGGCACCACGGCCACAGCGCCCGCCTCCAGCGCGGCGCGCACCCGATCGAACGGCGTCGCCGGCGTGAGCGCCCTGGCCGCGTCGTGCACGAGCACGAAGCGCACGTCGCCCGCCGCCGCGAGCCCAGCCAGCACCGAGTCGGCCCGTGTCGCGCCCCCGGTGACCACCTGCGCGGTGACGCCGGCCCGCACGGCGATCGTCGACGCATCCGCCTCGTAGCCGCTCGGCACGACCACCACGATGCGCGCTGCCAGCCAGGCGAGATCGCGCAGCGCGTGCTCGAGCACGGTCGCTCCGGCGAGCTGCGCGAACGCCTTGGGCACGCCCCGGCCGAGGCGCGTGCCGCTGCCGGCGGCGACGACGATCACGGCGGTCTCGGTCACAGCGACAGCCTATGGCGGCGCGGCTGGGTAGCCTGGTGACGATGCCCAGGTCGCAGCGGCCCGCCCGCACCTACACGACGGATGCGCTCACCCGCACCGTGCGCATCGCCGCGCTCGTCGCCGCGGTCGCCGTCGCCGGCTGGGTGCTGCTGCTCTACCCGGCGATGCCGCAGACGGTGCCGACCCACTTCGACGTCACCGGCACTCCCGACGCCTGGGGCGACAAGTCGAGCGTGCTCGCGCTGGTGGCCGTCTCCGTCCTGCTGCCGGCCGCGATGGGGTGGCTGTCGACGAAGCCGCGCTGGTTCAACCTGCCGGTGCCCGTCACCGACGAGAACGCGCAGCGCCTCTACCGGGAGGGCGAGCGGATGCTGGTGTGGCTGATGGTGCCGATGGTCATGCTGTTCGCCGGCATCGCGCTGAGCCTCGTGGGCATGCCCGTCGCGCCGTTGCTGTGGATCGGCGGCGCCGGGATGCTGGTCGTGATCGTGGTCGGCATCGTGCGGCTGCTGCGCGCGGCGTAGGACGACGAAGGCGCCCGGCCTCGCGGCTCGGGCGCCTTCGCTGGGTCTCTGCGGGTCAGCTCGCGGGGGCGAGCGCCTCGTCGAGGCGCGCCGAGGCGGCATCCTCATCGGTCTTCTCCGCGAGCGCCAGCTCGCTCACCAGGATCTGGCGCGCCTTCGCCAGCATGCGCTTCTCGCCGGCCGAGAGGCCGCGGTCCTGGTCGCGGCGCGAGAGGTCGCGGACGACCTCGCTCACCTTGATGACATCACCGGACGCGAGCTTCTCGACGTTCGCCTTGTAGCGACGGGCCCAGTTCGTGGGCTCCTCGGTGAAGTCGGCACGCAGCACCTCGAAGACCTTGTCGAGGCCCTCCTCGCCGATGACGTCACGCACGCCGACCATGTCGACGTTCGCGGCGGGGACCTCGATCGTGAGGCCGCCCTGTGCGACGTTGAGCTTGAGGTACGTCATCTCGACGCCCTTGATCTTGCGCACCTTGACCTCGGTGATCGTCGCGGCACCGTGGTGCGGGTAGACGACAGTCTCTCCGACCTCAAAGTTCATCGAATGCTCCTCGTCCTAGCCCAGAACCTTGATTTTATCACAGCGTGTCGCTCGCCAACGCCCGCCGGAGGTGCTTGAATCACGCCCCGCGCGAACGCCGCAGCCCCAGTTGCGCGCCCGCTCGCGCACACGCGAGGCCGCCGGTAGTAGACTCGATCGCGACCGCGCCACGCACACCAGCGGGCCATCAGCGTCACCTGTCGAAAGGGTCCCCGTGCAGCCTCGTCTCGCCGCAGCAGCAGCCGCAGCCGTCGTCGTCGCCATCGCCGCGACCGGATGCAACATCCTCACGCCGCAGGCGACCACGATCGACTACGACGCCTCCGACGGCGTCTCGGGCGCCACCGGCACGGTCGAGATCCACAACGCCATGCTCGTCGGCGCTCCCGACGGCGACGCCCTGAACCTCGCCGTCACCTTCACGAACGACGGCGAGCCGACCGTCGTGCAGGTGCGCGTCGACGACGCGAGCGAGCAGGTGCGCGTCGGCGAGGGCGTCACGACCTTCGGCTTCGACGGGGAGCAGATCGTCGTCCCGGCGCCGAGCGACCTCGTGCTGGGCGAGCTGCGCAACGTCTCGTTCCAGGCCGACGGCGCCGAGCCGTCCGGCCTCCGCGTGCCCACGATCTCGACCGACATGGTCGGCTACGAGACGCTCGCACCCTCCGCCGAGTAGACCCGCTCGGCGAGCGCTCTCAGCGCTCGAAGCGGTAGCCGAGCCCGCGCAGCGTCACCACGCGCGTCGGGCTCGAGGGGTCTTCCTCGATCTTCGCCCGCAGCCGCTTGATGTGCACATCGAGCGTCTTGGTGTCGCCGAAGTAGTCGCTGCCCCACACCCGGTCGATGAGCTGACCGCGGGTGAGCACGCGACCTGCATTGCGCATCAGGTACTCGAGCAGCTCGAACTCGCGCAGCGGCATCGCCACCTCGGAGCCCGCGACGTGCACGGTGTGGCTGTCGGAATCGAGCCGCACCCGCCCGATCTCAACCACCGAGTCGTCCTCGCCCTCCTCGTCGACCGCGCGGCGGCGCAGCACGGCACGGATGCGCGCCACCAGTTCCCGGGACGAGTACGGCTTGGTCACGTAGTCGTCGGCACCCAGCTCGAGCCCGACGATCGTGTCGATCTCGCTGTCCTTCGCGGTCACCATGATGATCGGCACCTGCGAGCTCTGCCGGATGTACCGGCACACCTCGGTGCCGCTGCGGCGCGGCAGCATCAGGTCGAGCAGCACCAGGTCGGCGCCCTCCTGCTCCCACATGCGCACTGCGGCGTCGCCGTCCTCGGCGTGCGCCGTCTCGTAGCCCTCCAGCTCGAGCAGATAGGCCAGCGGCTCGGCGAGCGCCGGCTCGTCCTCGACGATCAGGATGCGCGTCATGCAATCTCCTTGTGAGCGGGGCCGGCCGCCGCGGGCAGCCGGAGGGTGAACGTCGAGCCCTGACCGGGGCGCGACCAGAGCGAGACCTCGCCGCCGTGGCTGGCGGCGACGTGCTTCACGATGCTGAGACCGAGGCCGGTGCCGCCCGTCACCCGGCTGCGCGCCGGGTCGATGCGGTAGAAGCGCTCGAACACGCGCTCCTGCTCCTCCGCCGGGATGCCGACGCCCTTGTCGGTGATCGCCACCTCGACGACCCCGTCGACGACGCGCACCCCGACACCCACGTGCGTCGCCTCCGGCGAGTACTGCACGGCGTTCGAGATCAGGTTCTGCACGGCCATCGTCACGAGCTCCTCGGAGCCGAGCACGTCGGCATCCTCGAGCACGCGGGGCATGATGCGGATGCGCTTGGCGTCGGCCAGCACCCGGTTGCGGTCGACCGCGATGTCGACGACCTGCGCGATAGGGAACCGGTCTGCGTGGTCGAGCGGGTCGTCGGCCTGGATGCGCGAGAGGTCGATGAGCTCCTTGGTCATCCGACCCAGCCGGTCTGCCTCCACCTGCATGCGCTGCGCGAAGGAGCGCACGCGCTCGGGCTCCTCGGCGCCTGCCTCGATGGCCTCCGCCAGCACCGTGAGCGCACCGATCGGCGTCTTCAGCTCGTGGCTGATGTTCGCCACGAAGTCGCGGCGCACACCCGCCAGCCGCAGCTCCTCGGTGCGGTCGGCGGCGAGCACCAGCATGAAGCGGTTGCCCAGCGGGGCCACCCGCACGCGCAGCTGCACGTCGTGGCCGCCGCCGAGGCGGCCGCGACGGTGCGTCATGTCGAGCACCTCGGCCTCACCTGTGCTCCAGACCCGGCGCACCGCATCCGCTATCTCGTGCGCGCGCAGCGTCCTGCCCTCGACCAGATCGAGCGCCTGCGCCCCCGGCGAGGAGACGATGACCTGGTTGGAGCCGTCGAGCACGACGCCCGCCGACTCGAGCACGTGCACCATGGCGGTGATGCCATCCGGGATCGGCTCGCTCGCGATCGCCATCACCTGCCGCCCGCGCTGGGCGGCCAGGCCGAGCAGGTGCACGGAGGCCGCTCCGATCGCGAACCCGAGCAGGATGGCGAGGAGCACGTACCAAGACGCATCCACTCCACGAGCGTATCGGTGCCGGCGAATGGATCCGCGGAATCGGGACGGTGCACCCGACGTTCAGCCTTCGGACACCCGACGGTAACCTAGGAGCGGAACACTCGGGGTTCGACCCGTGCCCGGTCCCGATGCAGCCCCGGGCGCAGCAACAGGAGCAGAAGCAATGCGCGACGTTTTCCAGCAGGAGCTCGCCGAGGTGCAGGAGCGCCTCGTCGACATCGCCAACCACGTGGTCGTCTCGATCGAGTCGGCTGTGCGTGCGTTCGGAGACTCGAACGTGCAGCTCGCGGAGCAGGTCATCGCCACCGATCCGGTCATCGACGACAAGGCCGCATCGCTCGACGAGCTCGCGATCGACATCATCGCCCGCCAGTCCCCGGTCGCCCGCGACCTGCGCATCGTCGTCTCGGCACTGCGCATCTCGGCCTCCCTCGAGCGCATGGGCGACCTCGCCCGGCACATCGCGCTGCTGGCCCGCTACCGCTTCCCCATGCAGGTGGTGCCGGAGTCGCTGCAGCCGACCTTCGCCGAGATGGGCGCGCACGACATCGAGATCGCGAAGATGCTGCGCGACCTGCTCGAGACGCAGGACCTCTCGCTCGCCGAGCGGCTGATGGAGTCGGACGAGAACGTCGACCGGCTGCACCGCGAGGTCTTCTCGCACGTGCTGGGCACCGCATGGGAGGGCGCCGCGCACACGACCGTCGACGCGACGCTCGCCAGCCGCTATCACGAGCGCTTCGCCGACCACGCCGTCGGCATCGCCAAGAAGGTGCAGTACCTCGCGACCGGCGACTGGGTCGGCGATGAGGACGCGCACGCCGAGATGGCCCCTGAGCCGGTGCAGCCCGCCGCCCCCGCGGCACCCGTGCATCCGCTCGAGACCTCCGACTGACGGCGACGACGAACGACGGAGCGGGCCCGCATCGCGCGGGCCCGCTCCGTCGTTCGCAACTGGTGCTCGACCGGGCTAGTGCTTGCCCTGGTTCGCCACGGCGGCGGCGCCGGCGGCGGCGGCCTCCGGGTCGAGATACTCCCCCGGGCCCAGCGGCATGTTGTCCTCGCCCAGGCGGTACAGCAGCGGGATGCCTGTGGGGATGTTGAGGGCGGCGATGTCGTCGTCCGAGATGCCGTCGAGGTGCTTCACGAGCGCCCGCAGCGAGTTGCCGTGCGCCACCACGAGCACGGTCTTGCCTGCCTCGAGATCCTTCGTGATGTCCGACTCCCAGTAGGGCAGGAAGCGCTCGATGACGTCTTTCAGGCACTCCGTCTTCGGCACTTCGCCGTCGATGTCGGCGTAGCGCGGGTCGTTCACCTGCGAGTACTCGCTGTCGTCGTCGATGGGCGGCGGTGGGGTGTCGAACGAGCGGCGCCAGAGCATGAACTGCTCCTCGCCGTGCTGCTCGAGCGTCTCGGCCTTGTTGAGCCCCTGCAGCGCGCCGTAGTGGCGCTCGTTCAGGCGCCACGAGCGCTTGACCGGGATCCAGTCCCAATCAGCGGCGTCCAGCGCGATGTTCGCGGTCTGGATCGCACGCGTGAGCAGCGAGGTGTAGAGCACGTCGGGCAGCAGGTCGCGCTCGCGCAGCAGCTCGCCGCCGCGCTTGGCCTCCCCCTCGCCCTTCGGTGTGAGACGGACGTCGACCCAGCCGGTGAACTGGTTGGACTCGTTCCAGGTCGACTGGCCGTGGCGGAGCAGGATCAGAGTGCGCTCGGTCATGCCGCCAGCCTAGCCGTGCGGACTGCTCAGGCGGGTGGGGCGGCGGGGCGCTTGACGGCGCCCACGCGCGGCAGCCGCGGCGGGCGGTTCGCGTGGCCCGCGGTGGGCGGCACGAGCACCTGCTGACCGGCGGCGACGGCCGTGCCGTCGGCGGCGCGCACGATCAGATCCTCATCGGCGGGCGTCGAGCGCTTCACGACCGCCAGCGCGATGGGGCCGAGCTCGTCGTGGATGGCAACCGAGGTGACGGCACCGGCGGGCTTCTCGCCGGCCAGCACCTCGTCGCCGTGCGCCACCTGCGCGTTCTCGCTGCCGTCGAGGTGCAGCAGCACCACCCGGCGCGGCGGGGCACCGAGGTTGTGCACCTTCGCGACCGTCTCCTGCCCGCGGTAGCAGCCCTTCGCGAGGTGCACCGCGGTGGTCAGCCAGTCGAGCTCGTGCGGGATGCTGCGCTCATCGACCTCCGCCAGCGACGGCCTGCCCGCGGCGATGCGCAGCGCCTCGGCCGCCATCGAGCCGACGAAGCGGTCGCTCGCGATACCCTCGGCCTCTGCGGGCGTGAGGATGAGCTCCGACCAGCGCCACGGCTCCCCCGTCGGCTCGCCGTAGCGCACGCCGCCGGGAGCGACCTCCGGCCAGCCGTCGACCCAGGCGGGCGCGCCGGCGAGCTCGGCGGACGGCCCGCCCGCGGTGCCCACGACGACCACCTCGGGCCGCTCGATCTCGACCTGCTTGTAGAAGCGCATCCGCGTCAGCCACGTCTCCAGCGCATCACCGGTGCCGGCGTCGACGACGACCCAGAGCGCATCCGCCGTCTGATGCAGCCGCATCACGTGCTCGATGCGACCCTCGGGCGAGAGCACGAGCGACTCGGTCGAGGCGCCCGGAGCGAACTGCTCGAGGGCCTGGCTGGTGATCGAGTCGAGCCACGGCAGCGTGTCGGGGCCGCTCAGCCGCAGCACGTCGCGCGGCAGCAGCACGAGGCCGCCTGCCCGCAGGCGGCGCTGCTCGGCGATCGGGTTGCCGACGTGCAGTGGCAGCCCGGTGGCCTCGTCGAGCACGGCGTCGGGCAGTGCGGCGGCGATGCGGCGGGCGGCGCCGGGGGCACTCGGGTCGGTGGTGGTGCTCAGGTCGGTGCTCATGCTTCGTTCGCCTCACTCGGTGTCACGCGGGCGAGCCGGCCGGAGGCGTGGCTCTCGAGGCTCTGGCCGAGCGCGGCGAGATCCCACGCCCACAGCAGGTGGTTCTCGACCAGCCCGTACATGCGGGTGGATGCGCTGTGCTCCTTCGCGCTCGCACCTCGCAGCACGGCGTCGGTGGCGAGGTCGATGCGCGGGCCGGCGATCGTGCCGAGGTAGAGCTCGGCCACCCCGGTGGGGTGGGAGATGAGCGCCTGGAGCTCGAAGCCGCCGTCGGGGCGGCGCAGCGCCTCGACCGCCTCGGCGTCGCCGTAGGCGGGATCGCCCTCGGGCGGCAGCATGCCGGGGCCGGCGTCGGCGTCGTGCGCCGGGCGCGCCAGGCGCCAGAAGCCGCTCTCGGCCGCCAGCGGCGTCAGCTCGTCGTCGAGCTGCCAGGCGTAGGCCTCATAGCTGAGGTAGGGCTGCCCGTGGTGCGCGAACGAGACGCGCTGGCCGAACTCCTGCTCGACCGTGCGCTCGCCGACGGGGAAGGAGAGCACCCCGGTGCCCTCCCAGGTGCCGATGAGCCACTGCAGTGGGCCCAGCTCGGCGGGGAGCGTGGGGTCGAGCTCGAGCATCGCTTAGCGCTGACCCCGGAAGAGGTTGCGCACCACGACGAACGAGACGCCGAGGATGGCGAGCATCGCGAGGCCGAGCAGGCCGAGGAAGAAGATCTCGAGGGCGACGACGGGGATGGCATCCATGTCTCAATCCTAACCGCTCTCTCGGATGTCTGCCCGGAGGCTGCAGGGCAGTGGACGCCGGGGGCTACAGGGCCGTGAACGCCGGAGGCTACAGGGCCGTGAGCGGCGGAGGCTACAGGGCCGTGAACGGCACCAGGATGGCGCTCGCCACCGCGAGCACCACGATCGCGCCGAACAGCGCGGCCGCCAGCCGGTCGACCAGACCCGGCACGGTGGGGCCGCCGAGCTGGATCGCGAAGGCGGTCAGCGTGCACGTGCCCAGCACGATCGGCAGCCAGACGATGCCGTCGGTCGGCTGCAGCACGGCGACCAGCACCGCGCCGAGCGCCGCGAGCAGCCACACGGGCCACACGCTCGCCCACTGCCACGTCATCGCCTTGCGCATGCCGCCATTGTGTCGCAGTCGCGGCTGCGGTGCTCGGTGCGTCTCGACAGGTATACGGCGCGTTGCTCGCGCCGCCGGGGTTTTCGCGCAAACCGCCGTATACCTGCGGGGCGGAGGGCGCGTGGGGGCGCACACCGCGGCGGCGGGC
>NZ_JABFAP010000001.1:2797855-2971899 GCF_017168255.1 Agrococcus sp. KRD186 | reverse complement strand
GGGCGCGTGGGGGCGCGCACCGCAGGCGCGGGTGGCGGCGCATAGGATCGACACGGCAGGAGGCTGGATGGCGCACGTCGTGATCTTCACCCGCCGCGACCGGGGCGTGCTGCCCAGCCTCGAGCTGCTCGAGCACCGGGTGAGCACGCTGCCGGCGACGGCGGAGGCGGTCGCGCACGCCCCGGCCGGCGAGCTGCTGATCGTCGATGCGGTCGGCGAGCTCGCCGCCGCGAAGGCCATCTGCCGGCTGCTCGAGCACGACGCGGCCCCGGTGCTGCTGGTGCTGGGCGAGGGCGGGTTCGCGGCCGTGACACCCGAGTGGGGCGTGAGCGACATCGTGCTCGACACGGCCGGTCCGGCCGAGATCGAGGCGCGCATCCGCCTCTGCCTCGCCACCGCGCGCGCGGCAGCGCCGACATCGACCGCCGGGCTCACGATCGACGAGGCGAGCTACCAGGCGAAGGTCGACGGCCGGCCCGTCGACCTCACCTACAAGGAGTTCGAGCTGCTGCGGTTCCTGGCCGCGCACCCCGCCCGCGTGTTCACGCGCGAGCAGCTGCTGAGCGAGGTGTGGGGCTACGACTACTTCGGCGGCACACGCACGGTCGACGTGCACGTGCGGCGGCTGCGCGCGAAGCTCGGCGACCTCGAGTCGCTGATCGGCACGGTGCGCGGCGTCGGCTACCGCTTCGAGCAGACAGACGACTGACGAGCGGATGCGGTGGGTCACCGCCCAGCGCGCCGCGCGTGAGGCGCAGGGCGCGGCACGTGAGACGGTGGGCCCGTGCCGCGCGATGCGCGTGAGGCGCAGGGCGCGGTACGTGAGACGGTGGCACCGTGCGTGAGACGGTGGGCGCCGTGCGTGAGACGGTGGGCGCCGTGCGTGAGACGGTGGGCCCGTGCGTGAGACGGTGGGGCCAGGAGGATGCAGATGAGTGAGACGACGTTCGAGACTGCGGAGGCCGTGCGCCTGGCGACCGCGCTAGGCGCGGCGTGCGCCGCGGCCGACGGCGTGCCGCCGTTCAACGATCAGGCGCTCGTCGAGCTGCGCCGGGGCGAGCGCCGCGCGATCGGCGACGCCACCGCGCTGGCTGTCATCAGCGATGCCGAGCACGAGGTCGAGCTGGCCGTGCACCCAGAGCAGCGCAGGCGCGGCCTCGGCAAGGCCCTCGCCGTTCGCGTCGCCGACGAGCTCGGCAGCTTCGACGCCTGGGCGCACGGCGACCACCCGGCCGCAACCGTGATCGCCGAACGGCTCGGCATGGCGCGCGTGCGCACGCTGCTGCAGCTGCGGGCGCCCGTGCCGGCGCCCGTGCCGGCGGCAGCCGAGCCGGCGGCAGCCGAGCCGGCGGAGGCCGAGCCGGCTACGGCCGCAGCAGCGGGGAGCGCCGACTCGGCGGCGGGCGGCGACCGCCTGCCCGACGGGACGCGCCCGTACGAGCCCGACGACGCATCCGCTCTGCTCGCCCTGAACGCCTCGGCGTTCGCCGACCACCCCGAGCAGGGCCGCATGACCGCCGACGACCTCGCGGCCCGCATGGCCGAGCCCTGGCACGACGACGCCAACCTGGTGGTGGCACCGGGCGAGGCCGGCCTCGACGCCTTCACCTGGGTCAAGCCCGAGGGCGAGGTGGCGGAGCTGTACGTGCTGGGCGTCTCGCCGCAGCGGCAGGGCGCCGGCCTCGGGCGGCGGATGCTGGAGGCGACCTTCGTGCGCATGCGCGCGCTGGGCGCGACCACGGCGCACCTCTACGTGGAGGGCGACAACGCGCCGGCGCTCGCGCTCTACCGGCGGGCGGGCTTCACGCAGTGGGCCATCGACGTGCGGTGGCGGCATGTCGCACCCGAGTGATTCCGGCGGCGGCAGCGATCGCGGCACCCGCTGTTCACGCGAACTTGGCAGAATGACGCCATGAGCGACGGCACTGCGAGCGACACGAACGTCACGGAGCCCGCGACGGGCGAGCTGCCGCGCATCGAGCGCGCCGCACGAACGCTCGAGCAGGAGCAGACCTTCCACGACGCCAACGAGGCCGACTTCGACGGCGACGACTTCGACGAGGAGGTCGCCTGGTCGGCCGAGATGCAGGGCGTCGAGACCGAGGACGGCCTGCCCGCCGACCGCTTCCTCGACCGCGAGCTCTCCTGGCTGCACTTCAACGAGCGGGTGCTGGAGATGGCGGAGGACCCGGCGACGCCGCTGCTCGAGCGGGCCAACTTCCTCGCGATCTTCGCCTCCAACCTCGACGAGTTCTTCATGGTGCGGGTCGCGGGCCTGAAGCGCCGCATCATGACCGGTCTCGCCGTGCCCACGAACGTGGGGACGGGGCCGCAGCGGCTGCTCGACGACATCGTCGAGCGCGCCCACGAGCTGCAGCTGCGCCACGCGAAGGCCGCGCAGGAGTCGTTCGGTCCCGAGCTGCGGGCCGCCGGCATCGTGCTCGAGCGCTGGAGCGACCTGACCGACGCCGAGCGCGAGTCGATGAGCGGGCGCTTCGACGACGAGATCTTCCCCGTGCTGATGCCCCTCGCGGTCGACCCCGCGCATCCGTTCCCGTACATCTCGGGGCTCTCGCTCAACCTGGCCGTGCGCGTGCGCGTGCCGGGCGAGGACGAGGACCAGTTCGCGCGCCTCAAGGTGCCGGCGGTGCTGCCGCGCTTCGTCGAGCTCGCGCGCGTCGACGGCGTGCAGCGCTTCCTGCCGCTCGAGGAGCTGATCGCGAACAACCTCGACGAGGTGTTCTCGGGCATGGAGATCGTCGAGCACCACGTCTTCCGCGTCACCCGCAACGAGGATGTGGTGATCGACGAGGACGAGACCGAGAACCTCATCAAGGCGCTCGAGCACGAGCTCTCGCGCCGCAAGTTCGGCCCGCCCATCCGCCTGGAGGTGTCGGAGGACATCGACGACGTCACGCTCGAGCTGCTGGTCGACGAGCTCGGCATCACCGACTCCGAGGTCTACAAGCTGCCTGGCCTGCTCGACCTCACCGGGCTCTTCCAGCTCGCGAAGCTCGACCGGCCCGATCTGCTCTACACGAAGCGCGTGCCGGTGACGGCGGCGGCGTTCCTGCCCACCGATCAGGACGACACCCCCGACCTGTTCGCCGCCATCACGCGCAAGGACGTGCTCGTCCACCACCCCTACGAGTCGTTCGCGACCAGCGTGCAGGCGCTGCTCGAGCAGGCCGCCGACGACCCCGACGTACTCGCCATCAAGCAGACCCTCTACCGCACCTCCGGCGACTCCCCCGTGGTCGCCGCGCTCATCCGTGCTGCCGCCGCCGGCAAGCAGGTGCTGGCGCTGGTGGAGGTGAAGGCGCGCTTCGACGAGCAGAACAACATCCGCTGGGCCCGGCAGCTCGAGCGCGCCGGCGTGCACGTGGTCTACGGCATCGTCGGGCTGAAGACCCACTGCAAGCTCATGATGATCGTGCGGCGCGAGAACGGCCGCCTGCGCCACTACTGCCACATCGGCACCGGCAACTACAACCCGAAGACCAGCCGCATCTACGAGGACTTCGGGCTGTTCACCGACAACGACCAGGTCGGCCGCGACATCACGCGGCTGTTCAACGAGCTCTCCGGCTACGCGAAGGAGAAGTCGTACCAGCGGCTGCTCGTCGCCCCCAGGCACCTGCGCAAGGGGCTGCTGAGCCGGTTCGAGCGCGAGACCGAGGCCGCCCGCTCCGGCCGCCGGGCGCGCATCCGCCTCAAGGTCAACTCCGTCGTCGACGAGCAGATCACCGACGCGCTCTACCGCGCCAGCCGCGCGGGCGTCGAGGTGGAGATCTGGGTGCGCGGCATCTGCACGATCAAGCCGGGCGTGCCGGGGCTGAGCGAGAACATCACGATCCGCTCGATCGTCGGCCGCTATCTGGAGCACTCGCGCGTGTTCGCGTTCTGGAACGACGGCGACGAGGAGGTCTTCATCGGCTCGGCCGACATGATGCACCGCAACCTCGACCGCCGCGTCGAGACGCTCATCCAGCTCACCTCGAGCGAGCACATGCGCGACATCCGGCAGCACTTCGACAAGGCGATGTCGCCGCAGACGGCCTCCTGGTGGGGCGAGCCCGACGGCAGCTGGACCCGGCACTTCCGGGCAGCGGACGGCACCCCGCTCGACGACCTGCACCGCGACCGCATGATCCAGATCCAGCGGCGCAAGCGGACCGCCCGGTGAGCGCGGCCGACGGCGCGGTGCTCGCCGCCGGTGCCCTCGTCTGGCGCGAGGTGGGCGACGAGGTGCAGGTGCTGCTGGTCGAGCGCACCCAGCACCGCGACCACTCGCTGCCGAAGGGCAAGCTCGACCCGGGCGAGACGCTGCCGGAGTGCGCCGCGCGCGAGATCCAGGAGGAGACCGGGCTCACGATCGTCCTCGGCGCGCCACTCGGGCACACCGAGTACCGACTGCCCGACGGCCGCGACAAGGTCGTCTACTACTGGCAGGCGAAGGTCGACGACCACGCGGTGAGCGCCGCATCGTTCTCCCCCAACGACGAGATCCTCGCGCTCGAGTGGCTGCCGCTGGCGCAGGCGAAGCGCCGCTGCACCTACGAGCATGACGTGACCGTCATCGAGCGCTTCGAGGAGCGGCTGGCCGCCGGCCACGCCGAGACCTTCCCGATCATCGCGCAGCGGCACGCGAAGGCCGCCGACGCGTTCACGTGGGAGGGGTCGGATGCGTCGCGCACGCTGACGTCGCGGGGCGAGCGTCAGGCGCGGCTCGTCGCAGGCGGCATCGCGGCGTTCGCGCCCGAGCGCATCATCACCTCCAACGCGGTGCGCTGCATGCAGACGGTGGCGCCGCTGCGGCAGCTGCTGGGCATCGAGCCGAAGGTCTCGAGCGCCATCAGCCAGGAGGCGCACGAGCATCCCGAGCTGCAGCCGCGCGACGAGGTCGAGCGGCGCGTCAGCAAGGCGGTGCGCAAGCGCCGCGGCATCGTGCTGTGCTCGCACGCGCCGGTCATCCCGGAGATCGTCACCGCGGTCGTGCACGCGACGGATGCGCTGGAGTCGCAGCGCACGCACCGCGCGTCGATGCTGCACACGGCCGAGTTCACCGTGCTGCACGTCTCGGCCGGCGAGACGCCCGCGCTGGTCGCGCTCGAGACGCACAGCCCCCGCGAGCGGTAGCGCTGCCCGCTATCCGCGGGACAGACCTGATCGCCAGATCAGCCGAACCGCCCACTGACGTAGTCCTCGGTCGACTGCACGCTCGGGTTCGAGAAGATCTTCGCCGTCTCGTCGAACTCGATCAGCTTGCCCGGCTTGCCGGTGCCGGCGATGTTGAAGAACGCCGTCTTGTCGCTCACGCGGCTGGCCTGCTGCATGTTGTGCGTCACGATCACGATCGTGTACTCGGTCTTGAGCTCCTCGATGAGGTCCTCGATCGCGAGCGTCGAGATCGGGTCGAGGGCCGAGCACGGCTCGTCCATCAGCAGCACGTCGGGGCTGACCGCGATGGCGCGGGCGATGCAGAGGCGCTGCTGCTGGCCGCCGGAGAGGCCGGAGCCGGGCACGCCCAGCCGGTCCTTGACCTCGTTCCAGAGGTTGGCGCCGCGCAGCGAGCGCTCGACCAGGTCGTCCTGGTCGCTGCGCGACATGCGGCGGTTGTTGAGCAGCACGCCGGCGAGCACGTTCTCGCGGATGGTCATGGTCGGGAAGGGGTTGGGGCGCTGGAAGACCATGCCGATCTGGCGGCGCACGTTGACCGGGTCGACGCCCGGGCCGTACAGGTTGGCGCCGTCGAGCAGCACCTCGCCGTCGACATAGGCGCCGGCGATGACCTCGTGCATGCGGTTGAGCGAGCGGAGCACGGTCGACTTGCCGCAGCCGGAGGGGCCGATGAACGCGGTGACCGCGCGGGGCTCGATGTCGATCGACACGCCTTCGACGGCCTTGAAGGCGCCGTAGTAGATGTCGAGGTCGTTGATCTCGATGCGCTTGGACATTGCGTTACCTTCCAGACTTCGGCGCGAAGAAGTGCGCGATGACGCGGGCGCCGATGTTGAGGATCATGACGATGAGGATGAGCACGAGCGCCGCCGACCATGCGCGGTCGAAGTAGGCCTGCTCCTGCACCCCGGGGGAGATGTACTGGTTGTAGGCGAACACCGGCAGCGTCATCATGCGACCGTCGAACACGTTGTAGTTCATGTTCGTCGTGAAGCCGGCGATGATCAGCAGCGGCGCGGTCTCGCCGATGACCCGGGCGATCGCGAGCGTGACGCCGGTGACGATGCCTGCCAGTGCGGTGGGCAGCACCACCTTGGCGATGGTGAGCCACTTCGGCACGCCGAGCGCCAGCGACGCCTCGCGCAGGTCATTGGGCACGAGCTTGAGCATCTCCTCCGTCGAGCGGACGACGGTGGGGATCATCAGCAGGCTGAGCGCGACCGCGCCGCCGAGGCCGCTGCGCACGCCCTCGCCGGCGAACAGCGCGAAGAGGGCGTAGGCGAACAGGCCGGCGACGATCGAGGGGATGCCGGTCATCACGTCGACGAAGAACGTGATCGCCTTCGCGAGCGCGCCCCTCCCGTACTCGACCAGGTAGATGGCGGTGAAGATGCCCACCGGCACCGAGATGATCGCGGCCCAGAGCGTGACGAGCACCGTGCCGACGATCGCGTGCAGCACGCCGCCGCCCTCGCCGACGATGTTGCGCATCGTCCAGGTGAAGAACTGCAGGTCGAAGCGGGCAGCACCGTTGACGACGACCGTGACGATCAGTGAGATCAGCGGGATGAGCGCCAGCAGGAACGCGCCGACCACGAGGCCCGTGACCAGCCGGTCGGCGGCCTTCCTGCCGCCTTCGATGAGCTGGCTCACGACCGTCACCGAGACCAGGTAGAGCACGAAGCCGACCAGCCCGACGATCACGACGCTGAAGTCGCTGCCGGAAGCGCCGGCGATCAGGCCGGCGATGGCCGCGCCGATCAGCAGGGAGACGCCGAGCAGCCCCCAGGGGGCCCAGGGCGGCAGCTGTCCCGCGGTGAGCGGGTTCTGCGCGGTACGGCTCGGGGCGATGGTGGTGGTCATGGCTCAACGACCTCCGTCGACGGTCGTCTTGGCGATGATCCAGCGCGAGAGGGCGTTCACCAGCAGCGTGATGGCGAACAGCACGAGGCCCGAGCCGATCAGCATGTTCACGGTGATGCCGTGCGCCTCCGGGAAGCGCAGCGCGATGTTGGCGGCGATCGTCGAGGGGTTCTGCGAGCCGATCAGCACGAAGCTCACGACGCCGGAGGAGGCGAGCACCATGGCGACCGCCATCGTCTCGCCCAGCGCACGGCCCAGGCCGAGGATCGAGGACGCGATGATGCCGGAGCGCCCGTGGGGCAGCACGGCCATCTTGATCATCTCCCAGCGGGTGGCGCCGAGCGCGAGCGCGGCCTCCTCGTTGAGGCGCGGCGTCTGCAGGAAGATCTCGCGGCAGAGGGCGGTGATGATCGGCAGCACCATCACCGCGAGCACGATGGATGCGGTCAGGATGGTGCGCCCGGTGCCCGATGCGGGCGGGCTGAACAGCGGCAGCCAGCCGAGGTTCTGGGCCAGCCAGATGTAACCGGGCTGGAAGAACGGGGCGAGCACCGCGATGCCCCACAGGCCGTAGATGACCGAGGGGATGGCCGCTAGCAGGTCGATCAGATAGCCGAGGAACTGCGCGAGCTTGCGCGGCGCGTAGTGCGTGATGAACAGGGCGATCGCGACGGCCAGCGGCACCGCCATCACCATGGCCAGCAGTGCCGACCAGAGCGTGCCGAACGTGAGCGGCCAGACCCATGCCCAGAAGTTGGCGCCCTCCTCCTCGGGGATCGGCCCGATGATCGCGGGCACGGCCTGGACCACCAGGAACAGCGCGACGCCGCCGAGCGCGATCAGGATCAGCACGCCTGCAGTCGTCGAGACGGCCTTGAAGACGATGTCGGCGGGCCGGTTCGTCACTGCGGCCCTGGGTGCGGCCGGTGCAGCGGTAGTCATGGAGCTCCCTGCGGAGTCGGAGGACCTGTGAACGAGGTCCGGCCGGGGCGGTGGAGCGCCCCGGCCGGACGGTGCAGCCCTACGGGCGTGCGATGTACCTGTCCAGTATTACTGAATCGTGTCGACGACCGCGAGGATCTCGTCGCGCAGCGAGTCCGAGATGGGGGCGTTGCCCGCGTTCGCGGCGCCCGCCTCCTGGCCCTCGGCCGATGCGATGTACGAGAGGTAGCCCTTGACGAGCTCAGCCTGCGCGTCATCGGTGTAGTCGGTGCAGGCGATCGCGTACGAGATCAGCACCAGCGGGTACACGCCGGCCTCGGTCGTCGTGCGGTCGAGGTCCACAGCGATGTCACCCTCGTGACGGCCCTCGACGCGCGGCGAGGCGTCGACAGCGGCGGCAGCAGCAGCGGCCGTGAACGGCACGTACTCCTCGCCCACCTGCAGGGCCACGGTGCCGAGCCCGCCGGCACGCGATGCGTCGGCGTAACCGATCGTGTTGGTGCCGTTGGTGACGGCGTCGACGACACCCGAGGTGCCCTGTGCACCCTCGCCGCCGTAGCTCGCGGGCCACGTCTCGAAGACGCCCTCGCTCCAGTCGGACTCAGCGGTGGCGGCCAGGTACTCGGTGAAGTTCTCGGTGGTGCCCGAGTCGTCCGAGCGGTGCACGGCCGTGATGTTCGCGTCCGGCAGCGTCGCGTCCGGGTTCTGGTCGGCGATGGCCGGGTCGTTCCACTTGGTGATCTGGCCCGAGAAGATCTGCGCGATCGTGGCCGCGTCCATGTTGAGCGACTCGACGCCCTCGACGTTGAAGATCACCGCGATGGGCGAGATGTAGACGGGCAGGTCGACCGGCAGCGTGTCGGCCACGCAGGCGCCGAACGAACCGGCGAGCTCCTCGTCCTTCAGGTAGGCGTCCGAGCCGGCGAAGCTGACGCCGCCAGCGATGAACTGCTCACGGCCCGCGCCGGAGCCGGCGGGGTCGTAGGTGATGTCGACGTCGGGGTTCGCGGTCTGGAAACCGGCGATCCACGCCTCCTGCGCTGCGCCCATCGACGAGGCGCCTGCGCCTGCGAGGTCACCCGAGAACGACGAGCCCTCGGGGGCAGTCGTCTCGTCGGTGCCCGCGGGGGCATCGCTCTCGCCAGCGGGCTCATTGGCTGCGCAAGAGCTGAGCAGGAGTGCGCCTGCTGCCGCGACGACCGCAACGCGGCCGAGCTTCGTGAACTTCACGGTGTTCCCTTCGGAGTGCTGTGATGCAGGGCCTGGAGCGCCCTGGAGTTGGCACGAACGAGCGCGCCGGGGACCACGCTAGGGAAGGCGGGTTTCGCGCAGGCCCCGCACAGGTGAACAGCGGGTGAACACGGCCGGTGACGCCGCACGACGCCTGGGAAGCAGGGAGCCGGGCCGCGAACGCCTCACGGCGAGAGGCCGCTCGCAGCGGCGAATATTGGAGCCCGGGGTTACGCGGCCCGGCTCGACCACAATAACGAGGCCGGAGCCGACACGCAGGCGGGTCCGCTCACTGCGAACGCATTCAGTTCACGTCGATGACGGTGTCCGGCACCTCCGGGTGGCCGTACGTCGAGCGAAGGATGACCTGGTCGGGCTCGACGCCCTCGGGCAGCTGCACCGCGGCGACCGCGTCGGTGAAGGCGGTGTCGTCGGCGTAGTAGACGTCGTTCTCGGCCGTCACGTCGATCGTGTCGCGCCAGTCGTACGTCTGGCCGTCGTCGCCTGTGATGAAGATGTCGAAGCAGCTGATGAAGTCGACGTCGCCCTCGACGTGCTCGGCGGAGACCACCACCCCCACGAAGAAGGTGCCCGCCTCGGCCTCACCGGATTCCATCGGCGGGTCGGCGATCACGTTGGTGACATCGAACGACCAGGTGTCGCCGAGCCCGTCGTCGACGGTGTACGGGAAGTCGCCGGTGGCGGGCTCCGGCGCCGCGCTCGGGTTCGGGACGGCCGTCACTGCGGGCGGCGCTTCGGGCAGCGCAGGCGGCAGCGGGAGGCAGCCGGTCAGCGCGATGGCGCTCGCCCCGATCACGAGGGCGGCTGCGAGGGTGCGGCGGGGCTTGGGCATGCGAATCTCCGGATCATCCGACGGCCACGACTGGCGGCTCCGCCGAGCCTACGCCGCCGGCCGGGCCGCTCGCTCGGGCCAGCCTCAGGCGAGCGAGTCCGAGCGCCACAGACGCCCGCAGATGCGCAGATCCTCGGCGATGTCCGTGAGCCTGGCCGCGAGCTTCGTGCGCGCGCTCGCGCGATCCGGATGCGTCGTCTCGTCTTGGTGGGCGAGCTGCACGGCACCCGCCGCGGTGACGATCGCGAACGCGGCGGCGCGCTCGAGCGCGAGCGCGAAGTCGCCGGCGAAGACACCGCGCAGGATCGTCTCCGAGAGCGTCCGCAGCTCGGCGGGCGTGGCCGGTGCCGGCACTCCCGCGACCACCGGCGCGGCCGTGGGCAGCGCATCCGCCCCCGCCTGGTAGAGATGGGCTGCCTCCTCCGCCCGCTGGGTCACCAGCGCGTGCAGCAGGTGCACCCGCCAGAGCGCACCCGGCAGCGAGTGCGGCCGGGCGCCCGACCAGAGCTCGGCGACGATGTCGATGCCGTCCTCGCGCGCCACCCGCAGGATGCGCTCGACGACCTCCGGGTCGGCGCCGGCGCGCACGCGGGCGAGCAGCGCGTTCGCCGTCTCGCTCGCCAGCTGCAGCCGCACCACCGGGTCGACGTCGCCCTCGACGCGCTCGAACCAGTCGTTCGAGAAGTGCGTGGGGCGGTGGAAGTCGTCAGCCATCGTCGACGATCCTCTCACGCGGCACGTGCGAGGGCGCCGCCTGGCATGCAACCCGGCGGCGCCCTCTGCGGCTGTCGTCGCCGGTCAGGCCGAGGCCGTCAGCAGCGGGTAGACGCCGTCCTCGTCGTGCACCTCGCGGCCGGTCACCGGCGGGTTGAACACGCAGGCGCAGCGGATGTCGGTCTCGGCGCGCACGGTGTGCTTGTCGTGCTTGTCGAGCAGGTACATCGTGCCGGGCTTGAGCTCGAACTCCTCGCCCGTCTCGCGGTTCACGAGCGTGCCGGTGCCCTGGTAGACGTAGACGCACTCGATGTGGTTGGCGTACCACATCTCGGTCTCGGTGCCCGCGCGCAGCAGGGTGTCGTGGAAGGAGAAGCCCACGCCCGCGTCTGCGAGCACGAAGCGGCGGCTGCGCCAGGTGTCGTGGTCGACGTCGTTGGCGGTGCCGTCGAGCTCGTCGATGTGGATGACCTTCATGGAGTTCCTCTCGTCGTTCGGGGTGATGTCGGGCGTTGCGTCACGCCGTGGCGGCCCGCACGGCCTCGTCCAGCAGCGCGATGCCGCGCTGCAGCTGCTCATCGGTGATGGTCAGCGGCGGCATGAGCTTGATGACCTCATCGTTCGAGCCGGAGGTCTCGACGAGCAGCTTCCGGTCGAAGGCGGCGGCCGCGGCACGGCCGGCGACGGCCGGATCCTCGAAGCGCACGCCGCGCAGCATCCCGCGGCCGCGCAGCGTCGCGCCGGAGTGCTCGGCGATCTGCTGCAGGCCCGCGTCGAGCAGCGCCGCCTTGGCCTGCACCGACTCGGCGAACGCGTCGTCGGCCCAGAAGGTCTCGATCGCGGCGGTCGCGGTCGCGAAGGCGGGTGCGAAGCCGCGGAAGGTGCCGTTGTGCTCGCCCGGCTGCCAGACGTCGAGCTCGGGCTTCAGCAGCGTCAGCGCCATCGGGAAGCCGTAGCCGGAGAGCGACTTCGACACGCAGATGATGTCGGGCACGATGCCGGCGGCCTCGAAGGCGAAGAACGTGCCCGTCCGACCGCAGCCGCTCTGCACCTCGTCGACGATCAGCAGCACCTCGAAGCGCTTGCACATATCGGCCAGCGCGCGCAGCCACTCGGGGCTCGCGGTGCGCAGGCCGCCCTCGCCCTGCACGGGCTCGACGATGACAGCGGCGGGCAGGTCGATGCCGGAGCCGCTGTCGGACCAGACCCGCTCGAGCCAGGCGAGCCCGTCGAAGCCCGGCTCCTCGTATGGGGCGGTGACGCCGAAGGGCAGCGGCACGCCGGCGGCGGCCCGCTTCTTGGCGTTGCCGGTGACGGCGAGCGAGCCGAGCGTCATGCCGTGGAAGGCATTGGTGAACGAGACGATGTCCCGCCGGCCGGTGGCCTTGCGGGCGGTCTTCAGCGCCGCCTCGACCGCGTTCGTGCCGGTCGGCCCGGGGAAGAGCACGCGGTGCTCGAGGCCGCGCGGCACCAGGATGTGCCGCTCGAACGCCTCCAGGAACGCGCGCTTCGCGGGCGTGTGGGTGTCGAGCGAGTGCACGACGGCGCCGCTGGCGAGGTAGTCGATCGCCACCTGCTGCAGCACCGGGTGGTTGTGCCCGTAGTTGAGCGCGCCTGCGCCGGCGAAGAAGTCGAGGTAGGTCTCGCCCTGCTCGCTCACCTGCTCGGCGCCCGAGGCGCTCGCGAACACCGCGGGCCACGATCGCGCGTAGGACCGGACCGCGGATTCGCGACGCTCGAAAGCGCTGATGTCGCCGATGCCGCCTGCGGGCGTCTCGGCCGGAGTTGTGGTGGTGGTGCTCATCGGATTGCCTCCTCAAGTGCGTCGAGCGCCTCGGTCTCCTCGCGCGGCTCGGGCCGCAGCGGGGCGATGCGATGCAGGAGCTCAGCCTCCCACTCGCTCTCGTCGCCGGGGAAGTGCTCGGGTGCGAACAGGTCGGTGACGGTGTGCTCGGCGCCGCGCCGCTCGGCGAAGGACGCGAACAGCCGCACCGATGCCTCGTTTGCTCGGGTGATGGTGGTCTCGACCGCGGCCGCGCCGGTGCGCGAGGCGAGCTCGTCGAGCATCCGGCCGGCGATGCCGCGGCCGCGCTGCGACTCGTCGACCGCGACCTGCCAGATCATCAGCGTGGTCGGGTCCTCGGGGCGCAGGAACCCGGTGACGAAGCCGACGAGCTCGTCGTCGACATCCGCCACCACCGTGGTCTCGCGGAAGTCGCGCGCCCACAGCATGTAGGCGTAGGGCGTGTTGAGGTCGAGCCGCTCGCTGTCGCGGGCCAGCTCCCACAGCTGCGCGCCCTCGTCGGGTCGCGGGGCGCGGAAGGCGATGGTGCCGATCATGCGGCCGCCCCGCCGTGCACGATGGCGAGCTCGACCGCATCGAGCCCGAACGCGCCGTGCAGCACCCGGGTCGCGTGCTCGAGCTGCTCGAGCGGCACGACCACCGACAGCCGGATCTCGCTCTGCGCGATGAGGTGCACCGTGATGCCCTCGGCGCTGAGCGCCTCGAACAGCTGCGCCGACACCTGCGGGGTCGAGCGCATGCCGTCGCCGACGACGGAGACCTTGCCGACGTCGTCGGTGAGCGTGAGGGTCGCGAACCCCAGCCGGTCCTGCTCGCGCTGCAGCGCCTTGGCGGCACGCGTGGCGTCCTCCATCGGCAGCGCGAACGAGAAGTCGATCAGGCCGGTGTCGGCGGCGGTGTGCGTCTGGCCCACCATGTCGACGGTCGCGACGGCGCCGGTGATGACGGCGAAGATGGCGGCGGCGGTGCCGGGCACGTCGGGCACGCCCACCACCGTCAGCATGGACTGGTCGTCGGTGTGCGTGACTCCGCTGATGATGGGCTGCTCCACGGGGCTCTCCTCGAGGTCGGCGTGCTGGTGGACGGATGCGTGGGGGTCGCTGGTGAGGGGATCGGCGGCCAGCGCGGTGGCGACGGGGTCGTCGGAGATCCAGGTGCCCTCGGTGTCGCCGAAGCTCGAGCGCACGTGCAGGCTGACGCCGTGGCGGCGGGCGATCTCCACCGAGCGGCGGTGCAGCACCTTCGCGCCGTGCGCGGTGAGCTCGAGCGCCTCCTCGGTCGAGAGGTACGGCAGCCGCTGCGCGTGCGGCACCACCCGCGGGTCGGCGGTGTAGAGGCCGTCGACGTCGGTGCGGATCTCGCACACCTCGGCGCCGAGCGCGGCGGCGAGCGCGACCGCGGTCGTGTCGGAGCCGCCGCGGCCCAGCGTCGTGACGTCCTCATCGGCGTTGCCGCCCTGGAAGCCGGCGACGATCGGGATCACGCCCGCCGCGATGGCGTCGGCGATGCGCGCGGGCTGCACGTCGAGGATGCGCGCGTCGCCGAACGCCTGGTCGGTGCGCAGGCCCGCCTGCACGCCGGTGAACGAGGCGGCCTCGTGCCCGAGCTCGTGCAGCGCCATCGCCAGCAGCGAGGTCGAGATGCGCTCACCGGCGGTCAGCAGCATGTCGAGCTCGCGCGCCACCGGCTCCGAGGAGACCCCGCGCGCCAGCTGCAGCAGCTCATCGGTGGTGTCGCCCATCGCCGAGACCACGATCGCCACATCGTGGCCGGCGTCGCGGGTCGCCGCGATGCGGCGCGCGACCATGCGCAGTCGGTCGGAATCGGCGACGGACGAACCGCCGTACTTCTGCACGATCAGGGGCATGCATCTCCTCGGTCGATGATCGGGGGGTGCCAGTGGGCGCGAGCCGGTCGGCGCGTGCGAGTCATCCAGGCGCCGCGAGCACACAGGGCTCCGGCAGCCGGGACTCAGCGAACGACTATCGACGCTATCGAGATCTCGATCGATCGCAACCGTGTTCGCGCTCGGAATACCGGGAGCACGGCATGCTACGCGCGTGGGCGCGCGCATATGAAGATGCATCGCCCCGCCGAAGATGACGAGCAGGCAACGATTTCGCCTCGGCGGCGAGGCTCGGGCGTGTCCCGCCGGCTGCTGCACGCCGTTACCCTGGATGCGCGGGCCTGTAGCTCAGTCGGTAGAGCATCGGACTTTTAATCCGTCGGTCGTGGGTTCGAGCCCCACCGGGCCCACGCGAGGTGATGCGGCATGACCGCCAAGCTCGACCTCAAGCGCGAGCTCGACGCCTACCGTGCGAAGCGCGGTGAGCTCAGGCTGGTGGACGTGCCGCCGCTGCAGTACCTGATGATCGACGGGCACGGCGACCCGAACACCGCGCCCGCCTACCGCGAGGCGCTCGAGGCGCTCTACCCGCTCGCCTACGCGCTGAAGTTCGCCAGCAGGCGCGAGCTCGGCCGCGACTACGTCGTCATGCCGCTCGAGGGCCTGTGGTCAGCGGCCGACATGGATGCCTTCACCGTCGCCCGCGACAAGTCGCGGTGGGACTGGACGCTGCTGATGCTGGTGCCCGACTGGATCGATCGCGCGCTCTTCGACAAGGCGGCGGATGCGGTGCGCACGCAGGGCGCGCCCGCGCGGCTCGACGAGATCCGGCTCGCGCCGCTCGAGGAGGGCCGCTGTGTGCAGACGCTGCACCTCGGCGCCTTCGACGACGAGGGCCCGGTGCTCGAGCGGATGCACGCGTGGCTCGAGGCGCAGGGGCTGCAGAAGGGCGGGCGGCACCACGAGATCTACCTCAGCGACGCCCGCCGGGTGGAGCCGGCGAAGCTGCGCACGATCCTGCGTCAGCCGGTGGCTGCGCGCGCCGAGCGGGAGCGGCGCGAGCTCCGGCTGGCTGGCATCGCCGTTCGGGTCGGCGGGCAGCAGTCTCGGCAGGGCTGACTCCTCGCGCATGAGCCGGGCGAGCCGCGTCGTCTGCGCCAGATGGCCGTCGGCGCACTCGGGCTCCCACTCGGTCGCCGCGACGATCACCTCGAAGGGCTGCCGGAGATGCAGGATCGCACGCTCGCGCGCCCGGCTCAGTCGCCCGTGACACACGAGCTGGCCCAGTGCGGCAGCCGGTCGTGGCGGCAGTCGCCTACGCGACGCGCACGAGCCGGATGCGCCAGCGCTCCGGGCCGCGGTCGAGGTAGTCGACCTCGAAGGCATCCGGGTGGCGCTGGCCGAGCTGCGTCAGCAGCGGCACGGGATCGTGCGTCGCCGAGATGATCATTCCGCTGCCGCGCTGCAGCGCGTCGAGTGCGCCGAAGATGGCGGCGTGGCGCACGGCGTGCGGGATCGTCTGCACATCGAGCTCGGGCATGGTGTCGTCGTGCTCGCCGCACGCGCAGGCGTGGGCGGCGGCGGGGGCCTCGTTCGCGTCGTCGAGGCTGCGGTGGATCTGGATATCGGCCATGCCCAGAATTTACTACAATAAGTACCGTGGAAAATACCTCCCGCCGCAGCATCAGCGGACGACTGCACTCTGCCTCGCGCGAACGGCTGCTGCGCACGCTCGAGGCGCAGCACGCGCCCGTGTCCCTCGCCGCGCTCGCGCTGGCCACCGGCCTGCACGAGAACACCGTGCGCGGCCACCTCGATGCGCTCCGCCGTGACGGCTTCGCCACCAGGCGCGCGGCGCCGGCGGCCGGCCGGGGCCGCCCGGCCTGGCTGTGGCAGGCGGCGGAGCCGGAGGCGTCGACGCCGTACGCGCCGCTCGCGAGCGTGCTCGCCGCGACGGTGATGCGCGTCAGCGACGATCCGGTCGCCGAGGCTCGCGAGGCCGGGCGGGCATGGGGGCGCGAGCTCATGGCGGCCCGGGCGGCCGACGAGGATGCGCCGCGCGGCGAGTCGTCCGCGCGGGCAGCCGTCGTCGACCTCATGCGCGAGCAGGGCTTCGCGCCCGATCCGCAGGGCGACGGCACGACGGTGCTGCTGCGCCGCTGCCCGCTGCTCGAGGCCGCGGCGCGGCATCCGGAGGTCGTCTGCGCCGTGCACCTGGGCATGGCCGACGGCGCACTGCAGGCGCTCGGCGCCGAGCGCACCGCGACGGCGCTCGAGCCCTTCAGCGGGCCGAGCGAGTGCACGCTGCGACTGCTGGACGCACGGTGACCGCGCGCCGCGCGCTGCCGCTGCGCGCGCTGTGGATGCTGCCGGCGGCGCTCGCGCTGCTGGCGGGGCTGGACGCCGCGCTGCTACTGCTCGGGCTGCCCGCGCCCGTCACCACCGCGCGGCTGCCGCTCGTGCACGGCGTGGTGCTGGTGCTCGGCTTCGTCGGCACGCTGATCGCCCTCGAGCGCGCGACCGCGTGGGGCCGCCGGATCGGCTTCGCGGCGCCGGCGCTGCTGGGTGCGGGCGCGGTGCTGCTCGTGGTCGACGCCGTGCCGCTGGCGGCGGCGAAGCTGGTCCTGGTCGCCGGCATGGCGGCGTTCACCGCGCTGTACCTGCCGCTGTGGCGCAGGCAGCGCGACGCGGCGCTGCTCACCCAGCTGCTGGCGGCGGCGCTCGGGTGCGCCGCCGCGATCCTCTGGCTGGGCGACCTGCCGGTCACGCGGCTGATGCCGTGGCTGATCGCGTTCGTCGTGCTGACGATCGCCGCCGAGCGCGTCGAGCTCGCCCGCATCACGATGGGCGCGGGTGCCGGCGGACGGCTGCTGCTGGCGGCGTGGGCGACGACGGCGGCGCTGGTGGTCACGCTCATCGACGCCGACGCCGGTGCGCGGCTCCTCGGCGGGGTGCTCGCCGCGCTCACCGTATGGCTCGTGCGGCACGATGTCGCACGACGCACCATCGCGGCGCGCGGCGTCACGCGCTTCATGGCCGCCTGCATGCTGGCGGGCTACGGCTGGCTCGCCGTGGCAGCCGGCGTGCTGCTCTTCGGCCACCCGGTCAGCCAGCCCGCGTACGACGCCGTGCTGCACGCCGTGTTCCTCGGCTTCACGATCTCGATGATCATGGCGCACGCCACGACGATCCTGCCCGCGGTGCTGCGCATCCCGCTCCCCTATCGGGCCGTCATGTGGGCGCCGATGCTGCTGCTGCACGCCGGGCTCGTGCTGCGCATCGGCTTCGGCGATGGCCTGGGCGGGCCGGCCGCTTGGCAGCTCGGCGGCGTGCTCAACATCATGGCGGTGCTGCTGTTCCTGCTCGTCGCCGTCGGCAGCGCGATCGCGGGCCCGGCAGCGCGGGCGCCCGCGCAGGCCGCCGCATCATCCGCAGCCGAGCCGGCCCCAGGCATCCGGATCGGCATTGGTGCAGGCATCGTCACCGGTGCGCGCACCGGCACCAACACGGGCGCTGTGCGATGAGGGCCGCCTCCACCACACGCGGGTTCCAGCCGCTGCGCGATCTGCCGACGGTGCTGTGGCTGCTGCTGCTGGTGCTCGTCACGATCGCGCACCGCGACCTGCCTGCGCCGCGCTGGCTGATGCTGCACGTGCTGCTGCTGGGCGCCGCGACGCACGCCATCCTGGTGTGGAGCCAGTACTTCTCGTTCGCGCTGCTGCGATCCAAGCAGTCGAGCAGCGACCGGTCCCGTCAGACCTGGCGGCTGGCGCTGTCGAACGCCGGCGCGGCGCTCGTCGTCATCGGGGTGCCGCTGGGCGTCTGGCCGGTCACGGTCGCCGGCGCCGCGCTGCTCATCGCCGCCGTCGCCTGGCATGCCGCGAGTCTCGTCAGCCGACTGCGCGGGGCGCTCGCTGGCCGCTTCGGCCGCACGGTGCGCTACTACGTGGCCGCGGCGGCGTTCCTGATCGTCGGCGCGAGCCTGGGCACCTGGCTGGCCGGCGGCTTCGGCGCCGACCGCGAGCGGCTGGTGCTCGCGCACGCGCTCATCAACCTGCTCGGCTGGGTCGGGCTCACGGTCACCGGCACGCTCGTGACGCTCTGGCCGACGATGCTGCGCACGCGCGCCGACGAGCAGGCCGGGCCCTCCGCCGCTCGCGCACTGCCCGTGCTCGCCGTCGCGGCGGCCGTCGCGACGGCCGGTGCCGCACTCGGCGCGAGCGGCGTGCTCGCGCTCGGCCTGCTCGGCTACGCGGCGGGGCTCGTGCTCATCGCGATCGGCATGGTGCGGGCCGCCCGCTCGGCGCCGCCGCGCAGCTTCGCAGCCGGCTCGGCGGGCATGGCGGTGCTCTGGGGCGTCGGCACGCTGCTCGCGCTGGCCGGCACGGCGCTCCACGCCTGGTCGACCGGCGCCGACTTCGTCGCCGTGCGAGCGGCGATGGATGCCGTGGTGCCGTACGCCGCAGCCGGCTTCGTCGCGCAGGTGCTCATCGGCGCACTCAGCTATCTGGTGCCGGTGGTGCTCGGCGGCGGACCGACGCCGGTGCGCACCGGCACGCGGGCGCTCGATCGCGGCGGCGCGCTGCGGATCGCGACCGCCAACGTCGCGCTGGTGGTCTGCGCGCTGCCGGTGAGCAGCCTCATGCGGGTGATCGCGTCCATGCTGTACCTGATCGCGGTGGGGTCGTTCCTGCCGCTGCTGGTGATCGCGATGCGGGCGCAGCGGCGCGCCAAGCAGGCGCAGGCCGCGGGCGCGGGCGCTGCGCCGGTCGCGGGCGCCGCCTCGGTCGCGGGCGCTGCGCAGCCTGCGGCCGCGCGGCGGCGCGGACCCATCGCACCGGAGGGCGAGCGACCGGCCGGGCAGCGCTCCGGTCAGGCCGTCGCCGGGCTGCTGGCGGTCGTGCTCGCGGTCGTGATCGCGGCGGCCGTGCAGCCGCAGGACCTCGGTCTCACCGCTCCCCCGGCGGGTGCGGCGGCGGCAGCACAGCCCACCGCCGAATCCGCACCCGTGCAGACCGTCGAGGTGAGCGCCGCCGACATGCGCTTCACCCCCAGCCGCATCGAGGTGCCGGCGGGCACCCGGCTGGTGATCGAGCTCACGAACGCGGATGCCGAGATCGAGCACGACCTGGTGCTCGACACCGGCGTGCGCTCACCGCGACTGGCACCGGGCGAGCACGCGAGCATCGATGCTGGCATCGTGACCGCCGGCGCCGAGGGCTGGTGCTCCGTGATCGGCCACCGGCAGATGGGCATGACGCTCGCGATCGTCGTCACCGGCGAGCCCGGTGGCGCCACGGCGCCCGACGCGGCCCACCATCACTCGGCGGCCGGCGCCGGTGACGGCGGCGACGCATCCGCTGCCGGTGACGGCCACGACGCATCCGACGCCGTCTACGACCCGATGGCCGAACCGGGCGCAGGCTTCACCGCCCGCGACGCCGCGCTGCCGCCGCTGCCGCCGCCGGCCGACGGGCCCGTCACGCACCGGGAGACGCTCACCGTGACCGAGCAGGTGGTCGAGGTCGCGCCGGGGGTGCGGCAGACGCTGTGGACCTTCGACGGCGCCGTACCGGGCACCGCTCCGGGCCCGACGCTGCACGGCCGGGTCGGCGACCGCTTCGAGATCACACTCGTCAACGACGGCACCATCGGTCACTCGATCGACTTCCACGCCGGGGCGCTGGCGCCCGACGAGCCGATGCGCACCATCGGGCCCGGCGAGGCGCTGACCTACGCGTTCACCGCCGAGCGGGCCGGCATCTGGATGTACCACTGCGCGACGATGCCCATGAGCGCGCACATCGCCAACGGCATGTTCGGCGCCGTCGTGATCGAGCCGGAAGGCCTGCCCGAGGTGGATCGCAGCTACGTGCTCGTGCAGTCGGAGCTCTACCTCGGACCGCAGGACGGCGAGGTCGACGTCGCGCAGCTGGCGACCGGCCAGCCCGACATCGTGGCGTTCAACGGCTACGCCCGCCAGTACGAGCACGCACCGCTGGCCGCCCGGGTCGGCGAGCGCGTGCGGGTGTGGCTGCTGGATGCCGGAGTCGCCCGGCCGTCGAGCTTCCACGTCGTGGGCGGGCAGTTCGACACCACCTGGGCCGAGGGCGACTACCTGCTCGACGCGCGCGAGGGCGGCGACGGCGGCGCGCAGGCGCTCGCCCTGCAGCCGGCGCAGGGCGGCTTCGTCGAGCTCGTCTTCCCGGAGGCGGGCCACTACCCGTTCCTGAGCCACGTGATGATCGACGCGGATCGGGGGGCGCAGGGGGTCTTCGAGGTGGCGCAGTAGCGCGGCGGTGGCGTCGCGCCGGCCAGGACGCGCCGGTCAGAAGCCGACGGGCTCGATGCCCCAGTGGCCGATCCAGCGCTCGCCCGGCTCGAGCCAGACGAGGCCCGTGCCGCTGTTGAGCGCGTTCGCGGGCGCGCTCATCGGCTCGACCGCCGCCGCGTGCTTCGGGCCTGCCGCGGCCGGGAAGCTGCTGGGGGTGAAGACCACCGCGAAGGGGTAGGCCGAGTCCTGCCACAGCTCCGCCCCGCGGCCACCCGCGTCGAGGAGCGACGAGGTGGCCACCCCGCCGACGAACTCCAGCCCCGCATAGTTCGCGTCGATGTCGAGCTCCGCCAGGCGGCGGCCGCCGCGCAGGTCGGGCGCCGACGCATCCATCGCATCCACCAGGGTCTCCTCGGTGGGGATGAGCCCCTCCGCGTTGAACACCCGGGCGGCGGGCACCGTGAGCGTCAGCTCGCCCGGTGCGGTGTCGCCGACGGCGAGGTACGGATGCGCGCCGCACGCCCACGGCGCGCGCTCGGTGCCGACGTTGGTCGCCTCGTGCGTCACCAGCAGGCCGTCGTCGGTGAGCTCGTACGCGATCGTGGTGTCGAGCAGGAACGGCCAGCCGGTCTGCGGATGGATGGTCGCCGCCAGCACCACCTTCGACTCGGTGTGCTCGAGCAGCCGGTAGGGCGCGAAGCGCAGCAGGCCGTGGCTGGCGTTGCCCTTGTCGCGCTCGGTGATGGCGAGCTGCTGCGTCGTGCCCTCGTGCCGCCAGTCGCCGCCGGCGACTCGGCCGCCCCAGGGGGCGAGCACGATGCCCTGCGCCTTCGCGGGGCGGGCGTGCTCGGGGAACGGCTCGACCAGGTCGACGCCGTCGAAGACCAGCTCGCGCAGCCCCGCCGCGACCTCCGTCACGACGGCGCGCAGCTGCCGGCCGTCGACGCTGCGGGCGATGATGAACTGCTCTCCGGTGGGCGGTCGCATGCCGCGAGCCTACCGATGCGCCGCTGGCTGAGCGCCACCCGCCGAGCACTCCCCCAGCGTTGGCTGAAGCGGGCCGAGTGCGCGGGGCGCGCGCCGGACGGGCGCGTACGCTCGCTCCTTGGCGCGCCTCGCCAGCACTGAACCGGAAGGCCCGATGAGCATGACTGACGCACCCGCATTGGCGATCACTGGCGCCACCGGAGCGGTCGGGCGGCTCACCTCGGAGGAGCTCGCACGAGGCGGCACTCCCCTGCGCCTGCTGGCCCGCGCGCCCGAGCGTGCGCCCCAGCTGCCCGACGCGGTCGTCATGCAGAGCTCGTACGGCGACCGCGATCAGGCTGCGCTCGAAGGCGTGTCGACGCTGCTGATGGTCTCGGCCGGCGAGGAGGAGGGGTGGCTGCAGCAGCAGCTCGACTTCGTGGCGGCGGCGGCCGCGGCGGGTGTCGAGCACATCGTCTACACCTCCTTCCAGACGGCGGCCACCGATGCTGTCTTCACCTACGCCCGCGACCACTTCGCGACCGAGGAGGCGATCCGCGCCAGCGGCATGGCCTGGACGATGCTGCGCGACAGCTTCTACCTCGACTTCCTGGCGCTGCTGCCGGATGCCGACGGCCTCCTCCGGGCGCCCGCGGGCCAGGGGCGGGTCGCGGCGGTCGCCAAGCTCGACGTCGCACGCTCCGCGGCCGCCGTGCTGCGCGACCCGGCAGCGCACGCGGGCCGCATCTACGACATGACCGGGCCGGAGGCGCTCTCGTTCGCCGAGATCGTCGAGACCCTGTCGGCGGCCGCAGGACGACGCATCCGCTACCTCGACGAGACGGTCGAGGAGGCCCGTCGCTCGCGCGCGCACTTCAACGCGCCCGGGTGGCAGATCGAGGGCTGGATCACGACCTACACCGCCATCGCCGAGGGCCGGTTCGCGCGCGTCAGCGGCGACGTCGAGCTGCTCACCGGCAGCAGGCCGATCAGCCTGCGCGAGCTGCTGGTGCATTGAGCCGACCGACCCGCTGCGGGCAGCTGGCGCGGGTGCCCCCACTGGGGTTCGAACCCAGACTTGGCGGATTTTAAGTCCGCTGCCTCTGCCAGTTGGGCTACGGGGGCCGGGCGCGCGCCCGCCCCTACGCTACGCCGACTCGGCCGCCAGCACGGCCGCGAAGCGCTGCGGCAGCAGCACATTGGCCGGCGCGCCGCGGAACAGCGGCGCGATCTGGCCCGGTGTGTGGCCGGCGATGCCGCAGCCGATCTCGGTGACGAGGAACTCGAGCTCGGGGTGCCCGGCGGCGAACGCGAGCAGCTCGGTCACCTCGCGCTCGATGGTGCCGAGCCCGCTCATCGTGTCGACGCCGTACGACTGCCCCTGCAGACCGCTGCCCTGCCCCCAGACCGCACCGAAGCGCTCGTGCGCGGTGCGGGCGGCGCCGGCGGCGTGCATCCCCTCGGCGTTCGAGCCGAAGACGAACACCTGGTGCGGCTCGAGCGACTCGATGCGGGCAGGGGCGACCATGCACCCATGGTGCACCCGCAGCGCTCGCGCGACCAGCCGCATCCGCCCCACCCCCGCCCTTCGGCGTACGCTGGCGCCATGACTGTCCACGACCGCGCCACGATCATCCCGCTGCCCGACCGCGTGCCGCACCTGCCGAAGTCGGCGCTGGTGATGCCGGGCGCCGTCATCGCAGGGCAGGTCTCGCTCGGCGAGCGCGTCGGCATCTGGCCCGGCGCCTCCATCCGCGCCGAGGAGGAGCCCGTCGTGATCGGCGACGACTCGAACGTGCAGGACTCCTGCTCGCTGCACGTCGACCACGGCTCGCCGCTCACGATCGGCGCGCGCGTCTCGATCGGCCACAACGCCGTCGTGCACGGCTGCACCGTCGAGGACGACGTGCTGATCGGCATGCACGCGACGGTCATGAACGGCGCGGTCATCGGCACCGGCTCGATCATCGCCGCCGGCGCGCTCGTCACCGAGGGCACCGTCATCCCCGAGCACTCGCTCGTCGCGGGCGTGCCCGGCAAGGTGCGGCGCGAGACCACCGAGGACGAGCGGCGCGGCATCGAGCGCAACGCCGAGACCTACGCGAAGCGCATCGAGGTCTACGTCGAGGCCATCGGGCACTGACGCCGCCCGAAGGCCCTGGCGGGCCAGGCGGGCGGATGCGTAGGCTCGGCCCCACGGGGAGGAGACCGAGATGGCGATCCAACGGACGGGCACCGTCACCGAGCACGGCGAGATGTGCGAGCTGACGCTCGAGCGCAAGGTGGGAGCCGACGCCATCGCGGTGTGGCCGTTCCTGTCGGAGTCGCGCGAGCTGGGCATCTGGTTCGCGAACTACGTCGGCGAGCCCGACTCGGGCGAGGTGGTGCTGTCGATGACCGCCGAGGACGGGGAGTCGACGAGCGCCGTCGAGATCCTCGAGTGCACGCCGCCCGAGCACCTGATCGTGCAGACCACCGACGACTCGGGCAGCTGGAGCCTCGAGGTCGAGCTCGTCGACGGCGGGCACGAGCCCGGCTCCGGCACGCTCATCCGCTTCTCGCACCACGAGCTGCCGCTGTCGATGCTGCCCGACGTGGGCGCCGGCTGGGAGTGGTACCTCGACCGGCTGGTCGCCGCGATCGCCGGCGAGCCGATGCCCGCGTGGGACGACTACTACCCGGCGCTGCGCGACGCGTACGCCGGCTGACGCATCCGTCGCATCCGGGTCAGCGCGAGCGCACCCGGTGCTCGGCCATCTGCACCACGTTGTCGAGCAGCATGACGCGCGTCATCGGGCCCACACCGCCGGGCACGGGCGAGACCCACGCCGCGACATCCTTCACGCCCGGGTCGACATCGCCGAGCAGCTTCACCTTGCCGGTCTCGGCCGAGAGGCCGCGCGTGATGCCCACATCGAGCACCGCGGCGCCGGGCTTGACCCAGTCGGCCTTGATCAGCCCCGGCACGCCCACGGCGGCCACGACGATGTCGGCCTCCCGCACCTGGGCGGCGAGCTCGGGCGTGCGCGAGTGGCACAGCGTCACCGTCGCGTCGATGCCCTTGCGGGTCAGCAGCAGGCCGAGCGGACGGCCGACCGTGAGGCCGCGGCCGACGATGGCGACCGTCGAGCCTGCGATCTCGATGTCGTGCCGGCGCAGCATCTGCACGATGCCCGCAGGCGTGCACGGCAGCGGCGAGTCGATCGGGCCGTCGACGCCCAGCACCAGCCGGCCGAGGTTGGTCGGGTGCAGGCCGTCGGCATCCTTGTCGGGATCCATCAGCTCCAGCATCGCCTTCTCGTCGTGTCCGTCGGGCAGCGGCAGCTGGATGATGTAGCCGGTCACCTCGCGCGCCGAGTTGAGGTCGGCGATCGCCTTCCGCACGTCGGCGGTCGAGGCGCCCGTGGGCAGGTCGACGCGGATCGACTCGATGCCCACCTCGGCGCAGTCGCGGTGCTTGCCCTTCACGTAGGACTGGCTGCCCGGGTCGTCCCCGACCAGCAGCGTGCCGAGGCCCGGCGTCATGCCCTTCGACGCGAGCGCATCCACCCGCTCCTTCAGCTCTGCCTTGATGGCGGATGCGGTGGCGTTGCCGTCGAGGAGCCGTGCGGTCATCGGTGGTCGCCGCCCTGGCTGACGGAGGAGCCGAGGTCGTGCACCGCCGTCGGCTGGCCGGAGGGGCCCACGCCCGGGTAGAGCGGGAAGGCGTCGGCGAGCTTCGCCACGCGGGCGCGCAGCGGCTCGGGGTCGGCGCCCGGCAGCAGCGCGAGCGCGATGACGTCGGCCACCTCGGTGAACTCCTCGTCGCCGAAGCCGCGGGTCGCGAGCGCGGGCGTGCCGATGCGCAGGCCGCTCGTGACCATCGGCGGGCGCGGGTCGTTGGGCACCGCGTTGCGGTTGACGGTGATGCGGATCTCGTGCAGGAGATCCTCCGCCTGCTTGCCGTCGATGGCGGCGTCGCGCAGGTCGACCAGGACCAGGTGCACGTCGGTGCCGTTCGAGCGCACCGTGATGCCCGCATCCGCCACGTCCTGCTGCATGAGCCGCTCGGCGAGGATGTGCGCGCCGCGCAGGGTGCGCTCCTGGCGCTCCTTGAACTCGTCGCTCGCGGCGAGCTTGAACGCGGTGGCCTTCGCGGCGATCACGTGCATCAGCGGGCCGCCCTGCTGGCCCGGGAAGACGCCCGAGTTGATCTTCTTGGCGATGTCGGCGTCGTTCGTGAGGATGAAGCCCGAGCGGGGGCCACCGATGGTCTTGTGCACGGTCGAGGAGACCACGTGCGCGTGCGGCACCGGGTTGGGGTGCAGGCCCGCGGCGACGAGGCCGGCGAAGTGCGCCATGTCGACCCACAGCAGCGCGCCCACCTCGTCGGCGATCGCGCGGAAGGCGGCGAAGTCGAGCTGGCGCGGGTAGGCCGACCAGCCGGCGACGATCACCTTGGGCTTGTGCTCGAGCGCGAGGCGGCGCACCTCCTCCATGTCGACCTGGCTGGTGGTCTCGTCGACGCCGTAGGCGACGATGTCGTACAGGCGGCCGGAGAAGTTGATCTTCATGCCGTGCGTGAGGTGGCCGCCGTGGTCGAGCGAGAGGCCCAGCACGGTGTCGCCGGGGCGCGCGATCGCGTGCAGCACGGCGGCGTTCGCGGTGGCGCCCGAGTGGGGCTGCACGTTGGCGAACTCGGCGCCGAAGAGCGCCTTCGCGCGGTCGATCGCCAGCTGCTCGGCGACGTCGACGTACTCGCAGCCGCCGTAGTAGCGGCGACCCGGGTAGCCCTCGGCGTACTTGTTGGTGAGCACGCTGCCGGCGGATTCGAGCACCGCGACGGGCACGAAGTTCTCGCTGGCGATCATCTCGAGGTAGTCGCGCTGGCGGTTCAGCTCCTGCTGCAGGACCTCGGCGATCTCAGGGTCGACCTCGCTGAGCGGCGAGTTGAACGTGCTGGGCAGGCGGTCGGTCACGGGTGCTCCTTCGCTGTGCGCTCGCGCGCGTCGCTGGCTGGTGTGCTGCGGCCCAGGCGCGCGGCCCATGGCGTTCACCACAGATCGGCCGCTCCCCGGTGGTGCTCCACCAATGCGCCAGTCACGGCCGCACTCATCGTATCCCGCGTGCGCCACCGCGCGCGGGTGGACCCCTTCTGGATCGCGAGGTGCGCGGCGCCGGGGCGATCCCATACGACAACCACAGGTCGCGCGCGCAGACTCGTGAGCACATCTCAGATCTCCAGGAGGATCCCATGAACGTCATCGATCTCACCGGCAAGGTCGCCATCATCACCGGTGGCGGCAGTGGCATCGGCAAGGCAACGTGCGAGCTCTTCGCGAGCCTGGGCGCGACGGTCGTCGTGAGCGACATCGCCGAGACCGCGCACGAGACCGTCGCGAGCATCGAGGCCGGCGGCGGCACCGCATCCGCCGTGGTGGGCGACATCGGCGACGCCGCCGTCGCCGACTCGATCGTCTCGGCAGCCGTCGAGCGCCACGGGAAGCTCGACGTGCTGGTGAACAACGCCGGCATCATGGATCGCTTCGCCGGCGCCGCGACCACCGAGGACGACATCTGGCGGCGCATCATGCGCGTCAACCTCGACGGCCCGTTCTTCCTCACGCGCGCGGCGCTGCGGGCGATGCTGCCGGCCGGCGGCGGCTCGATCGTGAACGTCGCGAGCGCAGCGGGCATCCGCGGTGCGGCGGCCGGCGCGGCCTACACCGCCTCGAAGCACGCGGTCGTCGGCCTCACCCGCAATACGGCATACACGTACGCGAAGCGGGGCATCCGCGCGAACGCGGTGGCGCCGGGCGGCGTCGAGACGAACGTGATGACCGAGGACATCCAGCAGCACATCGACCAGGAGTCGATGGCGGCCATCACTCCCGTGCACCAGTCGGCGCAGCGTGTGGCCCAGCCGATCGAGCAGGCGAACCTGATCGCGTTCCTCGCCTCCGATGCGGCGAGCAACGTCAACGGCGCGATCATCCCGAACGACGGCGGCTGGTTCGCGGGCTGAGCGCCGCGCGGCTCGCCGGACGGGCGTCTGGCGCGAGCGCATCGCGTTCGCAAGTGGACCTGTTCTGGATCGCAGGTCCCGTCCTGGCGGGTCCCCTGATCCCGCAGAGGTCCACGTGGCGAGGGCGGTCCGCCCGGAGGGGTCCGTGGAGCGGCGAAGGGGTCCGCGGACGGCGAAGGGGCCGGAATCGCGAGATCCCGGCCCCTTCCGCAGCTGCCGCGGCCGCTAGATGAGGTGGTCGGTGAGGTGGTTGGGCGTGCCGAAGCGGTGCGCCGTGATCGCGACCGCCTGCTCGCGCAGGAACGGCAGCAGCTCCACGCGGCCCGCCTCCGTCACCGGGTGCGACACGATCGCGAGGTCGGGGCGGCCCTCGACCGCCTCCGCCAGCGCGCGCACGCCCTCGGCGACCGTCGCCTCGGCGGCCAGGTAGCGGATGCGTCCCTGCGGCAGGCGCGTCGCCGCACGCGCGAAGCCGGCGTCGTCCTGCACCTCCACCGGAACCCCGGCCGCCGCGAGCGCCGCGCGCACCGCGGGCGCGGGCTCGATCGCGGTCGACACGTGCACGTCTGCGCCGGCGCGGAGCGCGGCAGCCACGGTGCGGGCGAGCTGCACGAGCCGTGCGCCCTCGGCCAGCCGGATGACGACGTTCGGCATCGGCAGGTGGCGCAGGATGTCGCGCTCGGCGAGCAGCTGCTGCACATCGCGGGCGACACCCAGCTCGCCGGCCCACACGTGCTGGTCGGAGCCGGCCGCGCGGCGGAGCGCGTCGGCCTCGGCGCGCGTGACGGAGGAGTCCGTCGTGGCCGAGCTCGACGCATCCGCCGTCGCCTCGGTCGTCGACCTCGCGGTCGCACCCGTCGTCGCCACCGACGCGACCGCGTCGACGAGCGTCTGCACCGCGTGCAGCTCGATCGGCGCCGTCTCGCGCGCCTCGGCCGAGACCCAGTCGACCAGCGGCATCAGGTAGCTCGGGCCGCCGGCCTTGGTGGTTGGGCCGACGACCGAGCGCTTCCAGCCGCCGAAGGGCTGGCGCTGCACGATCGCGCCGGTGATGCCGCGGTTGACGTAGAGGTTGCCGGCCTGGATGGTGCCCAGCCACTGCCCGATCTCGGCGGGGTCAAGCGAGTGGATGCCCGAGGTGAGCCCGTAGTCGACCTCGTTGACGAGCGCGATGGCCTCCTCGAGGGTGTCGACGCGCATGATGCCGAGGATCGGGCCGAAGTACTCGGTCAGGTGGTACTCGCTGCCGCGCTGCACGCCGGCGCGCAGGCCGGGCGACCAGAGCTTGCCCGTCTCGTCGAGCCGCTCGGGCTTGACGATCCACGACTCGCCCTCACCCAGCTTGGTGAGGCCGTCGAGCAGCTTGCCCTCTGCGGGTGCGACGATCGGCCCCATCTGGCTCGTCGCGTGCCACGGGTAGCCGGTCTCGAGCGAGCGCACGCCGTCGACGATCTGGTTGTGCAGGCGCTTCGACGTGCCGGCCTGCCCGACCAGGATGGCGAGCGAGGCCGCCGAGCACTTCTGGCCGGCGTGGCCGAAGGCGCTCGCCACGATGTCCTTCGCGGCGAGGTCGAAGTCGGCAGAGGGCATCACGATGATGGCGTTCTTGCCGCTCGTCTCGGCCAGCAGGTTGAGGTCGGGGCGGATGCGCCGGAAGGCCTGGGCGGTCTCGAAGCCGCCGGTGAGGATGACGCGGTCGACGCGCGGGTCGCCGATCAGCTGGTCGCCGAGCGAGCGCTCGCCCAGCTGCACGAGCTGCAGCACGTCCTTCGGCACGCCGGCCGCCCAGAGCGCCTCGACCATCGTCGCACCGGTGCGCGCGGTGGCGCGGGCGGGCTTGATGATGACGGATGCGCCGCTCGCGAGCGCCGCGAGCGTCGAGCCTGCGGGGATGGCGATGGGGAAGTTCCACGGCGGGGTGACGGCGATCAGCCGCGAGGGCACCGCGACGGCGCCGTCGACGCGGTCGAGGTCGCGGGCGCGCTCTGCGTAGTAGTGGGCGAAGTCGATCGCCTCGCTCACCTCTGGGTCGGACTGGTCGAGGGTCTTGCCGGCCTCGCTGGCCGCGACCTCCATCAGCTCGCCGCGGCGAAGTTCGAGCTCGACGCCTGCGCGGTGCAGGATCTCGGCGCGCTCGTCGCCCGAGAGCGAGCGCCAGGAGTCGTTCGCGGCGATGCCGGTCTCGATGACCGCCTCCAGCGCCTCGGCGTCGCGCAGCGTGGCCGCCTCGACGGCGTCGACGCCCAGGCGCGAGTCCTTCGCGCGCTCGCGGATGCCGGCCGCCCATGCCTGGTTGGCGGGCAGCGAGGGGTCGGTGTCGGGAGCGTTGCGGAACCCCTCCTCTGTGGCCGGCACCACCGCATCCGCCCTGTTCTGCACCCGGTGGCTGGCGGGCGCCGCGGCGGCGAGGCCGGAGAGCGAGGCGAGGAAGCGATCCTTCTCACGCTCGAACAGCGCCTGTGAGGTCGCCAGCTCGAACACGGCCGACATGAAGTTCTCGCGGCTCGCGCCCTCCTCGAGGCGGCGGATCAGGTAGGCGATCGCGACGTCGAACTCGTTCGGGTGCACGACCGGCGTGTAGAGCAGCAGGCCGCCCACGTCGCGGCGCACCACCTCGGCCTGGCCCTGCGCCATGCCCAGCAGCATCTCGAACTCGACCCCGCGTGTGACGCCGCGCTGCTTGCCCAGCAGCCAGGCGAAGGCGACGTCGAAGAGGTTGTGGCCGGCGACGCCGAGCTCGACGTTGGCGATGCGCTCGGGCGTGAGCGCCCAGGTCAGCACGCGCTTGTAGTGCGTGTCGCTGTCCTGCTTCGTGTGCCAGGTGGCGAGCGGCCAGTCGTGGATCGAGGCCTCGACGCGCTCCATCGGCAGGTTCGCGCCCTTCACCAGGCGCACCTTGACGTTGCCGCCGCCGTTCGCGACGCGCTCGGCCGCCCACGCCTGCAGGCGCTGCATGGCCGGCAGCGCGTCGGGCAGGTAGGCCTGCAGCACGATGCCGCCGCGGTACTGCTCGAGGCCGGGCTCGGCGAGGATCCGCATGAAGACCGCCATGGTCATCTCGAGGTCCTTGTACTCCTCCATGTCGAGGTTGATGAAGGTGCCGGTCTCGGCCGCGCGGCGGTAGAGGGGCAGCAGCCGCTCGACCACGTGCTCGACGTGCGCGTCGAAGGCCCACGGCTGGTGGGGCGCGGTGGTGGCCGAGACCTTGATCGAGACGTAGTCGACGTCGTCGCGCTCGATGAGCGCCATCTTGCCGTCGATGCGGCGCTTCGCCTCACGGCCGCCGAGCACGTACTCACCGAGCAGGTTGACGTTCAGGCGGGCACCGGTGGCGCGGATGCGCTTGATCGCGGCGCCGAGGCGGGCGTCGGTCGCGTCGATGATGAGGTGGCCGACCATCTCGCGCAGCACCCGGCGCGCGATCGGCACCACGATGTGCGGGGCGAGCGGGGCGACGCCGCCGCCGAGCTTGAGCGCCTGGCGCATCGGCCAGGGCAGGAACGCGGGCGCGTCGCCGGCGATCTCGCGCAGCGTGCGGGCGGCCACGTGCACATCCTCGGGGCGCACGACGCCGTCGACGAAGGCGACCGCGAAGTCGAGGCCCTTGGGGTCGTTCAGCACCCCGGCGAGCTGCTCGGCGCTCGCGTCGGCGGGAATCTGCGCTGCGGCCTCGAGCCATGTGCGCACCTGCGCGACGATCTCGGGAGCGAGCGCCTGCAGCGCCTCCAGCTCGGTGTCCTTCTCGGTGGCGGCTGCGCCCATGCTGCTGCCCTCTCTCGCCGTGCCGCGGGCGTGCCCGCGTGGGTGTGGTGCGCGCCGACATGCGCGTCGCGGCCAGTTTGCCCGCAACCATCGTTCAGGTACAGTGACGGTTCACGATGAATATGCATCACGTTGAGTGATGCTTTGGCTGCTGGTCTGCGGGAGGCCGACGATGCTCGAGGTTCGACGGCTCCGGCTGCTGCGCGAGCTGCGGCTGCGCGGCACGATCGCGGCGGTCGCCGCGGCCCTCGCCTACGCGCCGAGTGCCGTCTCGCAGCAGCTCAGCGCGCTCGAGCGCGAGGTCGGCGTGCCCCTCACCCACAAGCAGGGTCGCCGACTGGCGCTGACCCCGCAGGGCGAGCTGCTCGCCCAGCATGCCGAGCGGGTGCTGGACGAGCTGGAGACCGCCGAGCGCGCGGTCGCGGCATCACTCGGCCGCCCCATCGGCACGGTGCGCATCGCGGTGTTCCAGTCGGCGGCGCTCTCGCTCGTGCCCGGCATGCTGCGCATCCTCGCCGACACCGCCCCCGAGCTGCGGATCGAGATGGTGCAGCGCGAGCCCGAGACCGCGCTCTACGACACCCACGTGGGCGACTTCGACCTGGTGGTCGCCGAGCAATACCCGGGCCACGCGGCGCCGCAGCATCTGGGGCTCGACCGCGAGGTGCTGATGACGGATGCGCTGCGGCTGGCCGTGCCGCCCGGCAGCGACATCCGCACCCTCGCCGATGCAGCATCCCACCCCTGGGTGATGGAGCCGGCCGGCGCGGCCTCGCGCCACTTCGGCGAGCAGCAGTGCCGGGTGGCCGGCTTCGAGCCCGATGTGCGCTTCGCGACCGCCGACCTGCAGGCGCAGATGCGGCTGATCGAGACCGGCCACGCGGTCGGGATCATGAATGACCTCACCGGGGTCGGCACCGAGGTGCGATTCCGCGCACTGCCGCTGCCGGGCGCGCCCAGGCGCGAGATCTTCACCGCCGCGCGCGCTGCCTCCAGCGGCTCGCCCGCGATCGCCGCGGTGCGCGAGGCGCTGCGCGGCGCGGTGCCCGCCGACGTCGCCCCCGACTGATCGCTCCCCCGCGCGCTGCCGCAGGCCCACCTCGCAGGCGAGGCTCGGTAGCGTGGGAGCACGCACCCGAAGGAGACCCGTGGGCCTGTTCACCCGGAAGCACCCGATCGTGGTCGCCGAGCCACCCGTCCGTGCGCCCTTGTCACTGTGGGCCGACACGTTCGGCCGCCTCGCGACCCGCGCGCTGCAGACCATCCTGGTGCTCGTCGTGGTCGTCGGTGCGATCTTCGCGATGACGCAGCTGACGGTCGTCATCATCCCCGTCATGCTCGCGCTGATCCTCGCCTCCGCCTTCTCCCCCGTGATGCGGTGGATGCGACGCAAGGGCGTGCCGGCCGTGCTCGCGACGATCATCGCCCTGCTGGCGATCGTCCTCGTGCTCGGCGGCGTGGTGTGGCTCATCGTCAACGCGGTGCGAGACCAGATCGGCGAGCTCATCGAGCAGGCGAACGCGGGTTTCGACCGGGTCGTGGAATGGGTCGCGACGCTGCCGTTCGCCCCCACGGACGACCAGCTCATCGGCGCACGCGACGCCCTGGTCGACTTCCTCACCAGCGCGCAGTTCGGCTCCGGTGCGCTGGCGGGCGTGAGCGCCGCCGCGAGCTTCGCCACCGGGCTCGTGCTGATGATCGTCGTGCTGTTCTTCTTCCTCAAGGACGGCCCGCGCATCTGGGAGTTCCTGCTGCGCCCCTTCGAGGGGGAGGCATACGCGCGCGGCAAGCGCATCGGTGGCAAGACCGTCGAAACGCTCGGCGGCTACGTGCGCGGCACCGCCATCGTCGCAGCCGTCGACGCCGTGGGCATCGGCCTCGTGCTCTGGATCCTGCAGGTGCCGCTCGCGCTGCCGCTCGCTGTGCTCGTCTTCCTGCTCGCCTTCATCCCGATGGTCGGCGCCACGCTCGCCGGGGCGCTCGCGACGCTCGTCGCGCTCGTCGCCAACGACCTGCCCACTGCGCTGATCGTGCTGGGCGGGGTCATCGTCGTGAACCAGCTCGAGGGCAACTTCCTGCAGCCGGTGGTCATGGGCCGCTCGCTCAAGCTGCACGCCCTCGTCATCCTCATCGCCCTCACCATCGGCACCGTGCTCGCCGGCATCGTGGGCGCGGTGCTCTCGGTGCCGATCGCCGCGGTGGCGTGGGGCATCACGCAGGTGTGGGATGGCGACGATCAGCCCGCGCGCGCGTTCCGGCAGAAGCGGCCGGAGCTCGCCTGACGGATGCGCCCGACCGGATGCGGCCGGGCCGCCGCTCAGGCGGTGCGCGAGCGGCGCACGCTGCTGATCGCCACCAGCAGGAGGCTCACCGCGATGCCGGTGAAGAGCACCCAGGGCAACGATCCCGGTCCCCAGCTGTCGAAGGCGATCGCGCCCAGCAGCGCACCGGCACCGATGCCGGTGTTGAAGCCGGTCGTGTACCAGGCCATGGCCGGCTGCAGCAGCCGCTCGGGCGCGGCCTCGAGCAGCCGCGTCTGCAGCAGCGGCGGCAGCGCCCCCATCGCGAGGCCCCACACCAGGATGGCCGCGAAGGTCAGCGGCAGCACGGTCGAGAGCGCGAGCACCACCATCGTCAGCAGCATCACGATCATGCAGGCGACGACACCGGCGAGCGGGCGACCGCCGAGCCAGATGGTCAGCGCCAGCACCGCGATCGCGCCCATCACGCCGTAGGCCAGCAGCGCCGGGCTCAGCCACTCCTCCGGCAGCTGCGCGTGCTGCACCAGGAACGGCGCGATGAACGTATAGAAGGCGTACTGCCCGGTCATCGCCAGCGTGGTCGAGATGATCGCGACGACCATGCCGCTCATCGACACCCGCGAGCCCTCGACCGGCAGTGCCAGCGACCCGGTCTCGGTCGTCGCGACATCCTTCAGGTGGTCGACGGGCGGCAGCACCTTCCAGACCGCGAGCGCCGCGAACAGGCAGGCGATGCCGAACACCGCGAACGCCCAGCGCCAGCCGACGGCCTGGCCGAGCAGCGTCGAGACCGGCAGGCCCAGCACGAAGGCGAGCGAGCCGCCGGCGCTCGTGATGGCGACCGCGCGCCCCAGCTGCTCGGGCGGCACCAGGTAGGCGGCGTAGGCGCCCACGACCGTCCAGAAGACGCCGTGGGCGAGGCCGCCGATGATGCGCATCGCCACGATCCACTCGTAGGTCGGCACGATCGCGGTCGCGAGACAGGAGGCGGTGAAGACCAGCAGCACGCTGATCACCAGCAGGTGCCGCGGCACGCGGCGGGTGAGGCGGATGAGCGTGGTCGAGGAGGCGACGACGGTGAAGGCGAACACCGACACGAGCAGGCCGATCGCGCTCTCGGTGACGCCCAGGTCGCGACTCATCGGCAGCACCAGGCCCATCGGCAGCATCTCGACCGAGATGTTGACGAAGATGGTCAGCGCCAGCACGAGCAGCGCCGCCATCGGGAAGGGCCGTGCCTGCCGCTGCCCGGTCGCCGTCTGCTCACTCACGGCGTTGAGCCTACGCCGAGTCCACGGTCAGGCTCGCTCGATACTGTCGCCGCATGCTCACCTCCGCCGAGGTCGTCGATCTCCGCTTCTCCCCCGCCGGCCTCTTCCGGGCCGGCTACGCCGCCGACGCCGTCGATGACTGGCTCGACCACGTCATCCGCACCCTTCGTGCATATGAGGGAGACGCCGAGGGCGCCGTCGAGCTGCTCGCCGAGGATGTGCACGAGGCGACCCTGCCGACCGGGCGCGGCCGCGACGCCTACGCGACCGAGGAGGTCGACGACGCGATCGACCGCATCGCCACCGCCCTCGCCGAGCACGAGCGGGCGGCCTGACCCGGCCTAGACTCGATCGGGTGAGCAACCACTGGATCCTGTCGTTCGTCTGCGACGACCGGCCGGGCATCGTGCACGCCATCTCGGGCGCGATCGTCGAGTGCGGCGGCAACATCACCGAGTCGCAGCAGTTCTCCTCCGCCGACACCGACCGCTTCTTCATGCGGCTGCAGGTGCAGGCCGAGGCGGAGCGGGCCGACTTCGAGGCTCGGCTGGCGCCCGTCGTCGAGCGCTACGGCATGCAGTGGCAGCTCGACGATGTCGGCCGCCCGCTCAAGACCCTGGTGCTGGTGTCGAAGGCGGCGCACTGCCTGAACGACATGCTCTTCCGCCAGCGCGCCGGCCAGCTCTCGGTCGACATCCCGCTGGTGATGTCGAACCACGCGGAGCTCGGCTCGCTCGCCGCCTTCTACGACGTGCCCTTCGAGCACGCCCCGGTGACGGATGCGTCCACGAAGGCCGCGTTCGAGGCCCGCGTGCTCGAGGTGGTCGAGGCCGAGGGCATCGAGCTGGTGGTGCTCGCCCGCTACATGCAGATCCTCTCGCCCGAGCTGTGCAACGCGCTCGAGGGTCGGCTGATCAACATCCATCACTCCTTCCTGCCCGGCTTCAAGGGCGCCAACCCCTACCGGCAGGCGCACGCCCGCGGCGTCAAGCTCATCGGCGCCACCGCCCACTTCGTCACCAGCGACCTCGACGAGGGCCCGATCATCGAGCAGAACGTCGAGCGCGTCGAGCACACGCAGACCCCCGCGCAGCTCGTCGCGATCGGGCAGGACGTCGAGTCGCGCACGCTCTCGCGCGCGGTGCAGTGGTTCGCCGAGGACCGCGTGCTGCTCGACGGGCAGCGCACCATCATCTTCCGCTGACGCAACCGCTGCGCACCGGCTCTCGTTCCGCGCGGCTTCATCGCGCGTTCACATCAGGCTCTCGCCAATGCCACTGCAGCGGGCTAGGTTGATCCCACCCCTTGCCCCCGACGGAGTGGACCCATGCACGCACGCACACTGCTCGGCACCGGAACGGTCGCCGCGCTCGCCCTGACAGGCCTCGTCGCCACCCCCGCGATGGCCGCCGATCATCCGGTCATCAACGAGTTCTCGGTGAACACCACCGGCAGCACCGATGTCGAGTACATCGAGATCCACGCAACACCAGGCACGGATCTGAGCGGCTACTCGCTGCTCGAGATCGAGGGCGACGAGGGCGCATTCCTCGGCTTCGTCGACGGTGTGTGGACCGCACCCGTGCTCGATGCGAACGGCATCGGCCTACTCTCGCTGGCTCCCGGCGACCTCGAGAACGGCTCGGTCTCCCTGCTGCTCGTGCGGGGCTCGGCATCCCTCGGCACCGACATCGACGTCGGTGACGACGGCGCCATCGACATCGGCGTGGCGTTCGAGCTCGTCGACGCGGTGGCCGTGCACGACGGCGGCACCGGCGACCTCACCTACGGCACCACGCTCGGCGTTGCCTACGACGGCGCCGAGTTCGCTCCGGGCGGCGCGAGCCGCGTGCCTGACGGCAGGGACATGGATGCGGCCACGGACTGGGTGCGTAACCACTTCAACGGATTGGGCATCGACGGCTACACCGGCCCCGCCACGGTCGGCCAGGCGTTGAACACACCCGGCGCAGCCAACGAGGTGTTCGCCGACGAGGAGCAGCCGCCGGTCGAGCAGGAGTGCGTCACCGAGGGCATCACGCCGATCGGCACCGTGCAGGGCGAGGGCGACGCGACCACGATCACGACGCCGGTCACCGTCGAGGGCGTCGTCACCGGCGACTTCCAGGTCGGCGGCTTCGACGGCGTCTCGCTGCAGGACGCGGGCGACGACAACCCCGCGACGAGCGACGGCATCTTCATCTACGCGCCGAACGCGCCCGAGCTCGTCGCCGGCGACCTCGTACAGGTCACGGGCACCCCGTCCGAGTACTTCGGCATGACGCAGATCGCGAACGGCGCCGTGCTCGACTGCGGCGATGCCGCGCTCCCCGCGGCCGTCGAGCTGACCCTGCCCGTCGACGATCACGAGTCGCTCGAGAACATGCTCGTCACGCTGCCGCAGTCGCTCTCGATCCTCGAATACTTCAACTACGGCCGCTACGGCCAGGTGGTCGTGGGCACCGAGCGCCAGATGCAGCCCACCGCGGTCGCGGCGCCCGGCTCTGCCGAGGCCGCAGCCGTGCGCGAGGCCAACGCAGCGAACCGCATCACGATCGACGACGCGCGCTCGTTCCAGAACCCCGACCCGGCAATCCACCCCGGCAATCTCGAGGAGTTCACGCTCGCGAATCTCTTCCGCGGCGGCGACACGATCACCGGCATCACGGGCGTGCTCGACTGGCGCTTCGACACGTGGGCGATCCAGCCGACCGCGGCTGGCACCTACCAGGCCGTGAACCAGCGAACGGCTGCGCCCGAGATCGACGGCTCGAGCCTCGAGGTCGCAGCGTTCAACGTGCTGAACTACTTCACGACGCTCGGCGACCGCGGTGCGGTCACGGCGGAGGAGTTCGACCGCCAGGAGGCGAAGATCGTCGCCGCGATCAACGAGCTCGACTCGGCGATTGTCGGCCTGCTCGAGATCGAGAACAACGACGGGGTCGCGCTCGACACGCTCGTCGCAGCGCTCAACGCCGCCGCGGGCATGCAGCAGTGGGCCGGCATCGACACCGGCATGCTCGGCACCGACGCGATCACGACCGCGCTGATCTACCAGCCGGCGCTCGTCGCGCCGGAGGGCCCGCACGCGGTGCTCGACGCGAGCGTCGACCCCCGCTTCGACGACTCGAAGAACCGCCCCGCGCTCGCGCAGACGTTCCGCGACCTCGCGAGCGACACCACGCTCACCATCTCCGTCAACCACCTGAAGTCCAAGGGCTCCGCGTGCGAGGGCGACACCGGTGAGCCCGAGCAGGGCAACTGCAACACGGTGCGCACCGCGGCGGCAGCGGCGCTGTCCGACTGGCTCGCGGCGAACCCGACGGGCATCGAGGCGGACGGCTCGCTCATCATCGGCGACCTCAACTCGTACGACCACGAGGACCCGATCACCACGCTCGAGGGCGCCGGCTGGACGGATCTGCTGGAGCAGTTCCAGGGCGAGGACGCCTACACCTACGTCTTCGACGGCCAGCTCGGCTACCTCGACTACGGCATCGCCGACGCCGGTGCGCTGCCGTTCGTCGTCGGCGCTGCCGCCTGGCACGCGAACGCCGACGAGGCGAGCCTGATCGACTACACGATGGAGTTCAAGCGGGATGCGCAGGACGCCCTGTTCGCACCGGACTCGTACCGCGCGAGCGATCACGACGCCGTCGTGATCGGGCTCTCGTTCGACACGGACGAGCCGGGTGCTGGCCACCCGGGCTTCGGCGACGACCACCCGGTCTTCGGCGACGCGCACCCGGGCCGCGGCTTCGGCAGCGGACACCCGGTCTTCGGCGACAACCCTCCCGGCAACGGGCACGGGCCGCGCGCCTGGTGACCAAGGCCGTGCGGCATCGAGCGCTCGCTCGATGCCGCATAGGCTGACGGCGTGACTCCGCCCAGCCTGCTGCTGACCGCAGGCGGTGCGCTCCTCGAAGGCGTGCTGGTGCCGGATGCGTGGCTGCAGTCCGAGGGCGGCGTCATCACCGCGCTCGGCCAGGGAGCGCCGCCGCGCAGCCCCGATCTGGCGCTGCCCGATGCCACGCTGGCACCCGGCTTCGTCGACCTGCACTGCCACGGCGCCCTCGGCTCGGCCTTCGACGACGACGAGCCCGACTGGGCTGCCATCGCCGCCTTCCGCTCGGCGCACGGCGCGACGCGGCAGGCGGTCTCGCTCGTCACCGCGCCGCTCGAGCAGCTGCTGCCCCGCGTCGCCGCCGCGGCCGCCGCGTGCGCCGCCGACGGAGCACTGCTCGGCGTGCACCTCGAGGGCCCGTTCCTGGCCGACAGCCACCGCGGCGCCCACGACCCGGCGGCGCTGCAGGCACCGACGCCGGAGTCGGTCGAGCGACTGCTCGAGGCCGGCGACGGCCGGCTGCTGCAGGTCACCGTCGCGCCCGAGCTGCCCGACGCGCTCGACGCCATCGGCAGCTTCACCGACGCGGGAGTGCTGGTCGCCGTCGGCCACACCGGCGCCGACGCCGACACGGTGCGCGCCGCCTTCGACGCGGGCGCGACGCTGCTCACCCACGCCTGCAACGGCATGCCGCCCATGCACCACCGCTCCCCAGGGCCCCTCGCCGCCGCGCTGCTCGATGCGCGCGTCACCCTCGAGGCGATCGCCGATGGCGAGCACGTCGCGCCCGAGATGCTCGCGCTGCTGCTGCAGGCGGCGCCCGGCCGCATCGCGCTCGTCACCGACGCGATGGCCGCTGCCGGCATGGCCGACGGCGACTCCCGCATCGGCTCCCTCGACGTGCGCGTCGAGCAGGGGCTGCCCAGGCTCGCGGGCAGCGGCGCGATCGCCGGCTCGACGCTCACGCTCGATCGCGCGATCCGGGTGCTGGTCGCCGCCGGCGTCCCGCTCGAGACCGCCCTCGATGCGGCGACGCGTGCACCGGCGGATGCCCTGGGTCGCGACGACCTCGGCACGCTCCGCGTGGGTGCACGGGCAGACCTGGTCGCGCTGGATGCGCGGCTCGAGCCGGTCGGCGTCTGGCACGACGGCGTGCGGCACTGACGCACTGACGCGCCGACGCGCCGACGCGCCGAGACGCTACTCGACGTCCTCAGCCGCCCCGGCATCCTCCTCAGCGACGACATCCCAGCTGCCGAGCCGCGTGAGGCCGGCCGACCGCGCGAGCGCCACCGAGGCGAGATTGTCGAGCTGGCAGCGATACTGCGGCTCATGGCCGCGGCTCAGCGCACCCGCGCTCATCGCCCGCACCACCTGGCGCGCGATCCCCTTGCCACGAAAGCGCGGCAGCGTGAGCACGCCCAGATCGGCGAGCGTGCTGCCCGCCCACGGGTACATGCTCGCTGCGCACGCCAGCTCGTCGACGACGAAGGCGCCGAACACGAGCCAGTGGTCGAGCTCGACGTAGGCGTCGTCGAGGTCGCCCTCGCTGGCCTCGGCCTCGAAGGCGGCGAACGCCGCGGCGTCGGCCTCGGTGAGCCGGCGGATGTGCGCGGGCACGGGTTCCTGCAGCAGCGGCCCGTGCGCCTCGGCCGGGAGGAAGAAGAGATGATCTGCGCCATGCAGTCGCATCCCCGCGTCGGCGAGCGCCGCCTCGAGCGACGGGCGGTCGACCTCGCCGCCGCCGACGAGGCCCAGCGCCTCGGCCACCGCGGAGGTCAGCGCCACGACGCCTGCGCCGTCGACGGGCTCGAGCAGCGACAGTCGCCGTTCGTGGGACAGCTCGTCGTCGACCACGACGCGCAGCGCGCCGCTCGCGCTCGGCATCGCATCGGCGGGCACCTGGCGGAGCCAGTGCTCGGTGACAGTGCGGGAGTGCATGGAGCTTCCGATCCGAGATCCTGCGGTGGGCCGCGAGCCGTCCGCGCCGCGCCGAGGGCGCAGCCTCGCAGACTAGCGGATGCCGACGCCTGCGGCCGCGCGCGCCTCGGGCGTCAGGCTGCTCGCCGCCGCCTCGTCCACGATCACGATGACATCGGCATGCTGCTGCAGCGCGGTCGCGGGCCATGCGGGTGAGACGGCGTCCTCGAGCGCGTGCGCCAACGCATCCGCCTTCGCCTCGCCCTGCGCGACCAGCACGATGCGGCGCGCGTCGAGGATCGTGCCGACCCCCTGGGTGACGCAGCGGCGCGGCACCTGGTCGGGGTTGTCGAAGAAGCGCGCATTGTCGGCGATCGTCTCGGGAGCGAGCTCGGCCTCGCGGGTGCGGGAGTCGAGCGCCGAGCCGGGCTCGTTGAAGGCGATGTGGCCGTTGCGGCCGATGCCCAATATCTGCACGTCGACGCCGCCGGCCTCGCTGATGCGCCGCTCGTAGGAGGCGGCCTCAGCAGCCAGGTCGGCGGCGGAGCCGTGCGGCACGTGCACGCGGGCCGGGTCGAGCCCGAGCGGCACGACCACCTGTTCGTCGACCACGGCGCGATAGCTGTGCGGGTCGCCGTCGGGCAGGCCGACGTACTCGTCGAGCGCGAAGGCGCTCGCGTCGCGCAGGTCGATCTCGCCAGCGGCCTGCCGGCGAGCGAGCTCGACGTAGACGCCGCTGGGCGACGAGCCGGTCGCGACGCCCAGCACGGGCGCGCGATCGCCGGGCAGCGCCTCGACGACGGCATCGGCGGCGAGCGTCGCGAGCTCGTGCGGCGAGCGCGCGATCGTCAGCCGGATCGTCGGGGTCCCTGGAGCGCGCATCGGACAAGCCTAGCCGCGCTACCGGAAGTCTCTGGAGCCGCGGCTGGGCACCTCGAAGCGCTCGAGCCGATCGGCCAGCAGGGCGATGACGCCCTCCTCGGTGCGCTGCAGCATGCCGCGGATGATGAGCGCCGGCGCGTGCCTGGCGACCTGCTTCTGGTTGAGCCACAGCCCCTTCGAGACGATCACGTTGAGCATGCCCGTCTCGTCCTCGAGGTTCATGAACGTGACGCCCTGCGCGGTGCGCGGCCGCTGCCGGTGCGTGACCACGCCCGCCGCCTGCACGCGCCTGCCCGGCTCGGCCTCGCCGAGCGCCGCGATCGGCAGCACCCCGCGGCCGTCGAGCATCGCCCGCGCGTGCCGCACCGGATGGTCGTCGGGCGCGACGCCGGTCGCCCAGATGTCGAGCGCCACCTGCTCCTCGGCTGACAGCAGCGGCAGCAGCGGCACCTGCAGGCTCACCTGCGTGCCCTCCAGCTGATCCTCGCGCTCGGTCGACGCGGGCCCCGCCAGCCACAGCCCCTCGCGGCGGCCGACGCCCAGCCCGTCGAGCGCGCCGGCGGTCGCGAGCGCCTCGAGCTCGCCCCGGCCGAGGTCGGCGCGGCGCGAGAGGTCGTGGATGTCGCGCAGCGGGTGCGCCGCGCGGGCGGCGACGATGCGCTCGGCGGCCGGCGTGCCGATGCCGTGCACCTCCGCGAGCCCCATCCGCACCGCGAGGCCCGCGTCGCGGCGGTGCAGACCCCGCTGCGCCAGCGACTCGCTCGCCCGCGCAGGCACCGGCGGCTGCTCGTGCGCCAGGCACGCGTCGTCACCCGGCGTGCGCTCGCCGCGCTGCTCGAGCCCGGCAGCGACGCCCGAGTGCACCACGTCGGGCCGCAGGGTCTCGACGCCGTGCCTGGACGCATCCGCCACCAGGGTCTGCGACGACCAGAACCCCATCGGCTGGCTGCGCAGCAGGCCCGCGAGGAACGCCGCCGGGTAGTGCAGCTTCAGCCAGGAAGAGGCGTAGACGAGCTTCGCGAAGGCGAGCGAGTGCGACTCGGCGAAGCCGAAGCCCGCGAAGGCCTCGATCTTGCGGTAGATCGCCTCGCCGGTCGCCTCGTCGATGCCGTTCGCGGCCATGCCTGCGAAGAGCTTCGCCCTGAGCGCGGCGATCTTCTCCTTCGAGCGCTTCGAGCCGATCGCGCGCCGCAGCTGGTCGGCCTCGCCCGCGTCAAAGCCGCCGACCGCGACCGACATCTGCATCAGCTGCTCCTGGAACAGCGGCACGCCCAGGGTGCGCTCGAGCACCGGCTCGAGCAGCGGGTGCGCGTAGCTGATCGGCTCCTGGCCGCTGCGGCGGCGGAGGTAGGGATGCACGGCGTCGCCCTGGATGGGGCCGGGGCGGATGAGCGCGATCTCGATCACCAGGTCGTAGAACGAGCGGGGCCTGAGCCTGGGCAGGGTGGCGAGCTGCGCGCGCGACTCGACCTGGAAGACGCCCACCGCATCCCCCTCACAGAGCATGTCGTAGACCCCGGCCTCCTCGAGCGGGATGGTCGCGAGCGACCACTGCTCGCCCGTGTGCTCTGCCGCGAGCGCCATGGTGTGCGACATGGCGCCGAGCATGCCCAGGCCCAGCAGGTCGAACTTGACCAGGCCCATCCACTCGCAGTCGTCCTTGTCCCACTGCAGCACGGTGCGGCCGGCCATGCGCGCCGGCTCGATCGGGCAGACGGTGCCGACCGGCTGCTCGGTGAGCACCATGCCGCCGGAGTGGATGCCGAGGTGGCGGGGCGCGTGCAGGAACTCGCCCGCCAGCAGCGCCACCGGCTCGGGGATCGAGCCCTCGTCGACCTTCGAGTACGACTCCACCGACTTCGACCAGGCGTTCTGCTGGCCGACGGCGTAGCCGAGCGCCTTCGCCGCGTCGCGCACCGCCGACTTCGGGCGGTAGGTGATGACGTTCGCGACCTGCGCGGCGTTGCGGCGGCCGTAGCGCTCGTAGACGTGCTGGATGACCTCCTCGCGGCGGTCGGCGTCGAAGTCGATGTCGATGTCGGGCTCCTCCTCGCGCATCATCGAGATGAAGCGCTCGAAGGGCAGCTTGTAGCGGATCGGGTCGACGGCGGTGATGCCGAGGATGAAGCAGACCGCGCTCGCGACCGCGCTGCCGCGGCCCTGGCAGAGGATGCCGCGGCCGTGCGCGAACTCGGCGATCTCGAACACGATCAGGAAGTAGCCGGCGAAGCCCTTCTCGTCGATCAGGCGCAGCTCGTGCTCGAGCCGGTCGCGCACGATGCTGCTGCTCGGGCGGCCGTCGCCGCCGGCCGCGTAGACCCGCGGCAGCCGCTCGGCGACGAGCGCCCGCAGCCAGCTGATGGGCGTGTGGCCGGCCGGCACCTCGGTCTTCGGCAGCTTCGGGGAGGCGGCGCGCAGGTCGAAGGCCAGCTCGCGGCCGAGCGCGGCGGCGGTGTCGATCGCGCCGGGGAAGGCGCGGAAGCGGCGGGCCATCACGGCGCCGGAGCGCAGCGACGGCACGCCCCCGGCGGGCAGCCAGGCGTCGATCTCGTCGATCGAGCGGCGAGCGCGCACCGCCGCCACCGCATCGCCCAGCTGCTGGCTGACCGGGGAGGCGATGTGCGCGTTGGTGGTGGCGATCACCGGCAGCCCGCGCCGCTCGGCGAGCCCGGCCAGCACCCGGTTGCGCTCGAAGTCGCGCGGGTCGCCGATGTCGCTCAGCTCGACGGCAACGCGGTCGCGGCCGAACAGCGACGTGAGCCGGTCGAGTTCGTGACCGGCCGCATCCGCGCCGTCTGCGTTGGCGCCGAAGCGGTCGAGCGCCTGGCGCACGCCTCCCTTGCGGCAGCCCGAGAGGATCAGCCACTCGCCGCGCGCGGCCTCGGCGAGCGTCTCCAGCCCGAAGATCGGCCGCCCCTTCTCGCCCGGCCCGTGGATGTCGCTGGTGAGGTAGCCGTCGGTGAGCGCCGAGGCGAGCGCCGAATAGCCGGCCGGCCCGGTCGCGAGCGCCACCAGGTGGCTGCCGTCGGGGTCGGGGATGCCGTTCTGCGGCGTCTCGAGGCCGAGCGTGAACTCGGTGCCGAACACAGTCGGCAGCTGCGCCTCGGCGGCGGCCTCGGCGAAGCGCACCGCACCGTAGAGGCCGTCGTGGTCGACCAGCGCGAGCGCCTCGAGGCCCAGCCTGCGCGCCTCGTTGACCAGCTCGGCCGGGCTCGAGGCGCCGTCGAGGAAGGAGTAGTGCGAGTGGGCGTGCAGCTCGGCGTAGGGGGTCGCGGCGCCGGCGGCGGGCACGCGGATGCGCGCTCGGCGGGCGTCGTCGGACTCGGTCGTGTGCTTGGTGCCGACGTCGCGGTCGCTGAGGATGCCCTCGAGCTCGCGCCACGGCATCGCCGGGTTGTTCCAGCCTGCCATCGCTCCTCCTCCCTCTCTTGCCTGTCCAGTCCTTCCCGCTCGTCGTGCCGCGCCGCCTGTCGGTCAGACGGACGCCTGGTCGCAGACCCGCCGAAACCGCGTTGCGGAACCAGGGAGCCGTCTGACGGACGAGCGAGCGCGGCGGCCGTCACGCATAGCGACCCTCCGCGAGCCAGGCGCCGTCGGCGTGCAGCAGCACCCACGCCTCGCCCTCGCCGTCGAGCAGCTGCACGCGGTGCACCGTGTCGCCGAGCTCGCGGCGGCGAATCGGCCACGGCCCCGCCCATGCCACCACCCGGCGGCGCGCGGCGGCGGGCGGCGAGAAGACGGCGGGGGATGCCTCGCGCACGTCGAGCGCGCCGGGCTCGACCGTCAGGCCGGCGGCATCGGTGAGCAGCACCGGCAGCGGCGGGCGGAAGACGACGCTCGGCCGCGGGGCGGGCAGTGCGCCCGGCCACGGCCCCGCCGACGGGATCGGCGCCGCATCGCCCCAGGGGGTGAGCACCCCGCGCTCGGCCAGCAGCCTGCCGCCGCCGGGGGCGGCGGTCAGCACCGCCTCCCGGCCGAGCATGCTCTGCAGCCGCTCGAGCGCATGCTTCGTGCGATCGTCGATGCCGCCACCGCCCCACAGGCCCGGCATGTGGGAGGCCTGGGCATCGAGCCGCTCGGGCAGCGCCTGCACCTCGACGAGCGCCGAGCCGAGCGCACTCTCGGTCAGCTGCCAGCGCATCCGGTCGACGATGTCGCCCGCGCGCAGGAAGCCGGGCTGGCGCCACAGCCGCTCGCTCACGCGGCCCTCCTCGCCGCGCAGCACGATGCGGATCTCGCTGCACACCAGCCGCTGCTCGGCCAGCTGTCGCACGAAGCGCTCGACCGGCTCGCGCACGGCGAGCGCCAGCTCAGCCACCCCCTCGATGCCGGGCTCGAAGACCAGCCGCAGCGCGCGCTCCTCCCCCAGCCCGGCGTCGTCGATGCGGCGGTCGTCGAGCCCGCGGGCGCGAGCGAGCGCGATGACCCCAGCGGCGCCGAAGCGATCGCGGATGCTGGCATCGGGCAGCTGCGCGAAGCCGCCGAGCGTGTGCACGCCGAGGCGGTGCAGCATGCTCGGCAGCTCGTCGTCGCCGAGCACCCCGACGGGCAGCGGGGCGAGGAACTCGGCGCTGCGCCCGCCGGGCACGATCATCTCGCCGCCGGTGCCACCGCCCGCGCCGGCACCCGCAGCGGCGCCGGCAGCCAGCTCGGCGGTGAAGCGGTCGTCGGCGACACCGAACGCGGCGACCAGGCCGAGCTGCGCGAGCGCGTCGCGCACCGCCTCGATCGCGCGCGGCTCGGAGCCGTAGAACCTGCTGGCCCCGCGCATCCGGAACGCCAGTGCCCCGTCGCCGATCGGCTGCGCGGCCGGCACGACGGTGAGCACCGTGCGCACGACCTGCTCGAATGCGAGCGCCTCCCCCACCGGGTCGGCCTGGGCGAGCGCGAGCATGGGCGATGCGGCCTGCGCGTCGCGCACCCGCATGCCGACCCGCACGCCGTCGGCCCGCGCGCCCTCATCGCAGGCGGCGATGCGCAGCGCGTGCACGATCGCGCCCGGCGAACCGACCTCGCCGCCCGCCGGCAGGGCGCCTGTCTGGCGCGCGACGACGACCGGCCAGTCAGGTACGCGCAGCACGCCGACGCGGCTCTCGCGGGCGCACTGCGGCGCGCCACCGGCGACCCCGGCCTCGCTCACGATCGTCGCATCGGTCATGCATCCATGATCGAACATACGTTCGAACAAGGCAAGTGGATGCGGTGTGTCGCGCCCGCCGGACGGCGCGGCGGAGCGCGGGGCACGGCTCGCGCGCCCCGCGCTCCCCGTACTCGCCTCAGCCGCGCACGCGGCGCCGCATCAGCAGCAGCCCTCCCAGCGCCAGCAGCGCCAGCGCAGGCAGCAGCACGTCGGCGATGCCCATGCCCGTCTGCGGCAGCGTGTCCGCGCCACCGGACGCCGCAGCGTCAGCCGCGGGTGCATCGTGCTTGGTGTCCGGCACGGCCGTGCCATCGGTGTCGCCAGCGTCAGCGCCCTTGCCGTCGGTGCCGTCCGTACCGTCGGTGCCAGCGGTCCCATCGGTACCATCGGTGCTGTCGGTGCCGTCCGTGCCAGCGGTCCCGCCGGTGCCGTCGGTCCCGTCAGTGCCGTCAGTGCCGTCGGTGCCGTCGGTGCCGTCGGTGCCGTCGGTGCCGTCGGTGCCGTCGGTGCCGTCCGTGCCAGCGGTCCCGCCGGTGCCGTCGGTCCCGTCGGTGCCGTCGGTCCCGTCGGTCCCGTCGGTCCCGTCGGTCCCGTCGGTCCCGTCGGTCCCGTCGGTCCCGTCGGTCCCGTCGGTCCCGTCGGTGCCATCGGTGCCGTCATCCGTGCCCGGCACCTCCGCCGCTGCGCAGTCGCCGGTCGTGCCGTTGAGACTGACCGCGAGGCACACATCGACCGTCGAGTCGATCACGTCGACCGTGACGTCGACCACGGTGTCGATCGTCGTGTCGAGCACATCTCCGACCGTCCCATCGAGCACCTCGCCGATCGTCCCATCGAGCACCTCGCCGACCGTGCCGTCGATCACCTCGCCGACCGTGCCGTCCAGCACGTCGCCGCCCAGGTCGACATCGACGACTGCGTCGACGATGCCATCGAGCGCCGGCAGCGGCCCATCGCTGTCGGTGGTGAGATCGATCACGACATCCGCGTCGACCGACGCCGTCTGCTCGTCACCGAGCAGCCCAACATCGACCGCCGCATCGACCACCGCGGTCGGCTCCGTCGCATCCGCGTCACCCGACTCGGACAGCAGATCGCCGCCGAGATCGACTGCCACATCGGCGTCGACCACCGCGTCGGCCACATCGCCGGTCGCACCGTCGGCGACCCCGGTGTCGGTCAGGAGACCGTCGCCCAGATCGACCACGGCGTCGACGTCGACCGACGCCAGCTGCTCGTCACCGAGCAGCTGGACGGTCGCGTCCGCATCCGCCGTGGTCGCCTGCTCGTCGCCGAGCAGGTCGACGACTGCGTCGACTGCCCCGATCTGCACGTCTCCCAGGCCGACATCCACGGTGGCGTCAACCTCTGCCGCACTGGCCACGCCAGTGCCTGCGGCCCACAGGCCGCCTGCGAGCGCTGCAGTCCACAGCGCGCGCTTCATGAGCTTGTTCATCGCTCTTCCCTTTCAATGAGTGATCTGCCATCCCGCTCCGGGACGACTGCATGCCGCGCTCGATGCGCGGTGCGGATCACTCAGTCAGGGCTCGCGTCGTGCTCCTCGATCGTCGAAGCGGGCAGGCGGTCGTCATCGGCCGTCTGCACCTCGCCGCCCGTGGGCTCGGGCAGCGAGTGGTCATGGGTGTCGGCCTCGGCCGCCGTGCCGCCGGCGGGCGCACCGCTGCCTCCCGCGGGTGCGGGGCCGGGCAGCGCAGGCGTCGCTGGCGCGCGCCGCTCCTCGGGAGCGGGCGACCAGGGCGGCGACGCCGCCACGGCGGTGCCCGGCGGCGGAGCCGGCAGCTGCAGGGCGCGCTGCGGCGCGCTCGGGGCCGCGGATGCGTCGGCTCGGCTCATCGACGCCGGCCCGGCATCATCACCGGGCTGGGTCGGATGCGGCGTCGGAGTCGGGGGCGTCGCCGCAGGCTCGGGCGTCGTGACGAGCGGAGGTGCGTCGCCAGGCAGGATCGCGCCGGGTGCTGGCAGCAGCGGTTCGGTTCCCGGATCGACCCCGTCGATCACGGGCGAGATCGGGTCGACCACGGGGTCGAGCGCATCCACGACCGGATCGAGCACGCCGACGACGGGCGACAGCGCATCCGTGACGGGAGCCACGACGGGCGACAGCACGCCGGTCACCGGCGAGAGCGCATCGGTCACCGGCGACAGCACCCCGGTCACCGGTGCCAGCGCCCCCGTGACGGGGGCAACGGCATCCGTCACCGGCGCGATCGCGGCGACGACCGGCGCCACGACCCGGGAGACGGGCGCAGTGATGGCCTCGACCGGCCTGGCGATCGCCTCGACGACCGGTGCGACCGGGGTAACGACTGCTCCGACGGTGGTGCGCAGCGGCTCCGACACGGTCGAGACGACAGGGGCGAGCGGCGCCGTCACCGTGGAGACGACGGGAGCCAGCGGCTCCACGACTGACGAGACGGTGCGGTTCACCAGGCCGCCGAGCAGCCCCTCATCCTCGGCGCCATGTGCGGACGAGCCACCGATGAGCATCGAGCATGCGATTGCGCCGAGGGAGGCGGCGATGGAGATGAGCCCCACGCGCACGGCACGGTGACGGTCGAACAGGCTTGCGTCGCCCATGCGTCACCTCCCGCGTCATCGCAGTCGCGTTCATGCGACGATACGTCCGCCGTCCCAGCCATGGCCGTTCTTCACTGAACCCTGAGCCCCAGCAGCAGTTGCCACTGAGCCTACGCTGAGCCTGCGCTGAGCATCGGGGATCCGCTCGCTCCGGACGCCATCGATCGGGATGCGCGCTAGCTGCGCGGCACCACCGCTCGAGGCCTCGACGACGATGGCCCCCGCCGCCAGCCTGCCGTCGCCGTCAGCGAGCCCCTGCCACTCGGCGCGCACGCTGCGCACGACCGTGGCCGCGCTCGGCCAGGGGCCGGCCACGAGCAGCGTCGCGGACGCCTGCCGCAGCCGCGCTGCGAGCCGGGCTGCATCGGTGGGGCTCACGCTGCCGGGCGAGGCCGCCAGCACCACGGGCATCGCCTCGGCCAGGCTCGCGACCACATCGAGCCACGAGCGGCCCGGATGCGGCACGAGCGCCACGCGCTCGATGGGCACGCCCAGGTCGCGGGCGGCCTCGACGCCGAGATCCGGCATGCCGACGATCGCGCCCCACGCGCCGGCCGGCATGGCGGCGCCCATGCAGACGAGCGCGAGGCTGCGCGACTCGATGCTGTGGGCGGCGCCGGAGCGCAGCCGGCGCACGACCTCCTCGAGCCCGGCGGGTGCCGACTCGTCGAGCGAGGGCACCGCGTGCTGCGGCGCCGCCTGCTGCATGCCGCGCAGACGTGCGCGCAGCGCCTCGACGGTCGCCGTGCGGTCCTCGCCCGCGCGGCGCTCGAGTCGTGCAGGAACCCGTGTGCTCACCACTTCATGATCGAACGTGTGTTCGAGTGATGTCAATCGCCGACGGCGTGTCGAGAGGCGTCCGCCAGCATCGTGCTGCCGCGCATCGAACCCGGCCGCGCCGATCACGAATCGGTAACGATGGCGCCCGACGCGCGCAGCCGAGCCGCCGCGGCTCGCACGGCATGAGCGGATGCGGGAGGATCGAGCAGGAGCACGCATGCGGGAGGGGGTCAGGATGCAGGCAGCCAGCGTCGCCTCGACGTCCGCACCGATCCTCTGCGTGACGACGAATCCCGCGATCGACATCACGTACACGATGGACGAGCTGCGGATCGGCACGAGCCACCGCGTCGAGACCGGTCTCGCGTGCGCGGGCGGCAAGGGCGTGAACGTCGCTCGTGTGCTGCACCAGCACGACGAGCCGACGATCGTGATCGCACCGATCGGCGGCCCGGTGCGCGTGCTGTTCGTGCACGACCTCGACCGCTCCGGCATCGCGCACCGCCTCGTCGAGGTCGACTCCCCCACGCGCCGCACCACCGCGATCGTGACGCCGGCGGGCACGACCAACCTCAACGAGCGCGGCGAGGCGATCAGCGCCGGCGACTGGGACCGACTGCTGCAGATCGTGCGTGCGGAGGCGCCCGCCGCCCGCGTCGTCGTCTCCTCCGGATCGCTGCCGCCCCAGACCCCCGGCAGCTTCTGCGCCAGCGTCGTCGAGGCCGCCATCGCCGCCGGCAAGCCGGTCATCATCGACGTCGGCGGCGAGCAACTGCGGCAGGCGATGGCCGCGGGCGCCACCGCGGTCAAGCCCAACCGGCACGAGCTCTTCGACGCCATGGGCGGCACCGACCCGCTCGACGCCGCACGCCGGCTGGCGGCCAACGGCACCGGTGCGGTCTTCGCCTCGCTCGACGTCGAGGGCATGCTCGCGGTGCTGCCGGACGGCCGCGCCTGGCACGCGCAGCTCGACCACGTGCTCGACGGCAATCCGACCGGTGCGGGCGACGCCGCCGTCGCCGCGCTCGCGCTGGCCATCGCCGAGGGTGCGACGCTCGAGGAGCAGCTCGCCAGGGCCACCGCGTGGTCGGGAGCGGCCGTGCTCGCCCCGCAGGCGGGCTCGATCGTCGACGCCGAGCGGCTGGCTGCGCGCATCCGCATCACACCCATCGGCTGATCCGACAGCACCGGCGACTCCCATGTGGCAGCGGGGCGGGCGCTGGTACGGTGTGCCCATGACGAACCTGCGCCTCGAAGAGCTCTCCGCCGCGAACGTCGTCGCGGCCAACGGCATGACGCTGAAACGCGGCCAAGAGGCCTTCCTCGCGGCCAATGCGAAGCTCGAGGAATTCGTCAACACGCAGAGCGCCTGGCAGCGCGTCATCTTCGACGGCGACGAGCCGGTGGCCTACGTGATGGCCAACTTCGACGCCGAGGTCGATCGCGACGAATACCGCTCGAGCATCCTCCGCATGTACGTGGCGGGCGAGGCGCAGCGCCGCGGCGTCGGCACCTTCACCGTCGACCAGGTCGCCCAGGAGGCCAAGCGCCTCGGCTTCGACAGCGTCTACGCGGTGTGGGAGGAGGACGATCTCGGGCCGGGCAACTTCTTCCAGGCCGTCGGCTTCGAGATCATCGGCGAGAACGAGTACGGCGAATCCATCGGGCGCAAGTCGCTCTGACAGCCTGACGGGCCCACCGCCGTGCGCGCTCGCACCGTAGCGCCACCGCCGATCACACCAGCGAGTCGCGCCAGGCGCGGTGCAGCGACGCGAACTTGCCGCCCTGGGCGATGAGCTCGTCGGGGCTGCCGTCCTCGATGATGCGGCCGTGCTCCATCACCAGTACCCGGTCGGCGATCGCGACGGTCGAGAGCCGGTGGGCGATGATGATGGCCGTGCGGTCGGCCAGCAGCGTCGTCAGGCCCTCCTGCACGAGCCGCTCGGAGGGGATGTCGAGCGAGGCGGTGGCCTCGTCGAGGATGAGCACGCGCGGATCGGCGAGGAAGGCGCGCGCGAACGACAGCAGCTGCCGCTGGCCGGCGCTCACGCGGCCGCCGCGCTTGTTCACGTCGGTGTCGTAGCCGTCCGGCAGCGCCGTGATGAACTCGTGCGCGCCGACGGCTCGGGCTGCCATCTCGATGTCCTCGACGCTCGCGCCGGGCCTGCCGAGCGCGATGTTGTCGGCCACGGTGCCCGAGAAGAGATAGGCCTCCTGCGTGACCATCACGACCGCCCTCCGGAGGTCGTCGTTCGTGAGCGCACGCAGGTCGACGCCGTCGAGCTTCACAGAGCCCTCGGTGGGGTCGTAGAAGCGCGAGACGAGCTTCGCGAGCGTCGACTTGCCCGCGCCGGTGGTGCCGACGAGCGCGATCGTCTGCCCGGAGGGGATGTGCAGCTCGAAGTCGGGCAGCACCGTCGTGTCGCTGCCGTACGAGAAGCGCACCTCGTCGAAGTCGATCTGGCCGCGCGAGGCCGGCAATGCCTTGGGTGCCGCCGGCTCCTTGACCGTCGGCTCCTCCTCGAGCACGCCCGAGATCTTCTCGAGCGCGGCCGAGGCCGCCTGGTAGCCGTTGAAGAACATCCCGATGCCCTGGATGGGCTGGAAGAAGTTGCGCGCGTAGAGCGCGATGCCCAGCAGCGCACCGATGTCGAGCGTGCCGTCGACGACGCGCAGGCCGCCGACCAGCACGAGCGTCGCGAGCGTGATCGCGCCGATCGCCATGATGCCCGGCTCGTAGATGCCGAAGATGTTGATGGTGCGGAAGTTCGCGTCGCGGTAGTCGTCGACGCGCTGGTCGAACTCGTGCTGGTCCCTCGGCTCCGTGCGGAACGCCTTCACCGCACGGATGCCCGTCATGGTCTCGACGAAGTGCACGATCATGCGCGCGCTGGTCGTGCGGGTCTCGCGGAACAGCTTCGTCGAGCGCAGCTGGAACCAGCGGGTGAGGATGACTGCGGGGACGAGGGCCACGAAGATGATGAGGCCCGAGAGCGGGTCGAGGATCGTGATGGCGACCGCCGTGAAGCCCATGAACAGCACGCCCCGCACGAGCTCGTTGAGCCCCTGGTCGAGCAGGTCGCGGATCGATTCGAGGTCGCTCGTCTGCCGCGCGATGATGCGGCCCGAGGTGTAGCTCTCGTGGAACTCGAGGCTGAGGCGCTGCGCGTGGTCGAAGAGCCGGCGGCGGAGGTCGAACAGCACCGTCTGGCTGATGCGCGCGATGCTCACGGTGTAGACGAACATGAGCACGCCGCCGACGATCGCGGCGACGATGTAGACGATCGTCGCGCCCCACAGCGGCACCCAGTCGGACCGCTCGATGATGGCCGGCAGCGCGGTGTCGATGCCGTAGGCGATGAGCATGGGCCCGGCGACGTTCGCGGCGACCGCGATCACGACGAGCACCATCGTCAGCACCACGCGTGCCATGTGCGGCTTGAGCAGCGAGCCGAGCAGCCGGCGCGAGCGCGCGCGGATCTGCTTCGACTCCGCCTTCGTGTAGTCGGTGCGGTCTTCGCCCTGCACTCCCTGGACGGTCATCGGGTCACCTCCTCGGTGGTCGTCTGCGGATCGAGGTCGTCGAGCTGGATCTGCTCCATCGAGCCGGTGACGGTCTCGATGGTCTTCCGGTCGCGCGCCGCCTCCTCGAGGCTGGAGATGACGAAGCGATAGTGCGCGCTGCGCGCGAGCAGCTCGGAGTGCGTGCCGACGTCGTCGATCCTGCCGTCACGCATGAGCGCGACGCGGTCGGCGAGCTGCACGGTGCTCGGCCGGTGGGCGACGATGAGCGCCGTCGTCGTCTCGAGCACGTTGCGCAGCGCCGCCTCGACGAGCGCCTCCGTCTCGACGTCGAGCGCCGAGAGCGGGTCGTCGAGCACGAGCACCGCGGGCGCCGCGGCCACCGCGCGGGCGAGCGCGAGCCGCTGCCGCTGGCCGCCGGAGAGCGAGAGGCCCTCCTCACCGATCTCGGTGTCGAGACCCTTCGGCAGGTCGCGTGCGAAGTCGGCCTGCGCGATCGCGAGGGCGCGGTCGAGGGCCTCCTCGGACGCATCCGGGGCACCCATGAGCACGTTGTCGCGCACGGACGCCGAGAACAGCGTCGCGTCCTCGAAGGCCATCGCCACGTGCGTGCGCAGCTCCTCGAGCGTGAGATCGCGCACGTCGACGCCGTCGAGCAGCACGCGGCCACCCGTCACGTCGTACAGGCGGGTGGGCAGCGCGGTGAGCGTCGTCTTGCCGGAGCCGGTGACGCCGATGAGCGCCATCGTCTCGCCCGGCTCGAGCGTGAGCGTCGCGCCGTCGACGAGGTCGCGCTCGTGCGGCTGCGCGTCCTGGTAGCGGAAGTGCACGTCCTCGAACACGAGCCGGCCCTTCGGGCTCGCGATCGTGCGCGGCGCGACCGGGTCGACGATCGTGTTCTCGGAATCGATGATCTCGTGGAAGCGGCGCGAGGCGTTCGACGCGTCGATGAGGAACGCGAAGAGGAACCCGATCGACTCGATGGGCCAGTTGAGCACCATCGCGACCGCGAAGAAGCCCGCGAGCGTGCCGACCGAGAGCTGACCGCTCGCGGTGAGGGCGACGCCCAGGAACAGGCAGACGGCGTAGGAGACGTAGGGGACGATCGTCAGCCACATCCACAGGTGGCCGTCCATGCGCGCCTTGTCGATCTCGGTCTCGCGCAGCGTTGAGGCCTGGCTCGTGAAGCCCTCGAGCGCGTGCCGGCCGCGGCCGAACGCCTTCAGCACGCGGATGCCGTGGATCGACTGCTCGACCGTGGTCGCGAGGTCGCCGGCCTGATCCTGCGCGGCACGCGAGACGAGGAAGTAGCGGCGCTCGAAGCGCAGCGCCACGAACACGACCGGCGCGGACATCACCACGAACACCGACGCCAGGATCGGGCTCCAGACGAACAGGATGACGATGCCGACCGCGAGGGTGATCGCGTTGACGACCAGCAGCGGTGCGCCGAAGGCGCTGAAGCGGCGGATCATGCCGAGATCCTGCACGGCGCGGCTGAGCAGCTGGCCGGACTGCCAGCGGTCGTGGAAGGCGACCGGCAGCGCCTGCAGCTTGCGGTAGAGCGCGCTGCGCATCGTCGCCTCGACCTGCGTCGACGGCAGCGTGACGAGGAAGCGGCGCATGAAGACGAAGAAGGCCTCGCCCAGCGCCAGCGCCAGGATCAGCAGCGCGACAGGCCAGACGGCGGCCGCGTCTGCCTCGGCGAGCGGGCCGTCGACGAGCACGCGCATCACCATCGGTGTCGCGAGGCTCAGCAGCGCTGAGAGCAGTGCTGCGAACGTGCCCAGCAGCAGCCTCGGCAGCACGGGGCGGATGTACGGCAGCAGCCGCGCAAGCGCGCTCAGGTGGCCGATCGGCTTGGTGTCGCCAGGGCTCTGGACGCCAGAGGTCTGGTCGCCAGAGGTCTGGTCGGGCGGGGACTGGTCCGGGAGGGACGAGGACATTGCGGATCCTTCATGCCGCCGGCGTCGTGCGCCAGCGGTTGGAGCGGTGCGACCGGTGGGTCGCCAGGGGTGGTGCTTCGTCGATGATCGGTCGCGCCACTGACAGCTCAGGGCGATCCGACTGCGACGGGGCGAGCAGGGCTCGCGGCGGGCTGGCTGGCCCTCCTGCTAGCGGACGCCTGCGCGTGCGGAGCGGACGGGGAAGAGGCCGGCGGCAGCGATCGGGGCGGTCGTCGTCGTGCTCATGGCATCCTCCTTGGTCGGCCGCTCCGGTGTGGCGCGTGCAGCCTTTCAGTCTAAGCAGATGCGGGTTGCCCCGTCCACCCCTGTGATCGAGGTCTCCCAATCATTTCTGCTTTGTCCCCCACTCGTGCGCACGGAGGGTGGCGCCGGGACGTCAGCCTTCCAGCTGCGCGAGCAGGGCGTCCGCGTGGCGGGGGCGCGCCAGGAGGAGCACGGGTGGCGCCGACGCATCCGCGTGCCACTGCCGGAGGCGCTCGCGCTTCGAGCGCCAGGAGCGGAAGTGCCACCACAGGATCGAATCGCTCGAGAGCGCGATGCGCAGGCTCTCGCGGTTGCCGTTGCAGACCAGCTCACGGGTGCGGATGCGTCGGGCCGTGCGGCGCACGAGGCGCGCGAGCGAGGTGGCGCGCGGGTAGTCGAGGCCGACGATCGCGTCGACGCGCTCGAGCGCGGCGGCGTTGTGGAAGCGGTAGACCGAGTCGATGACGTAGGCCTCGCCATCGAGCACCGGCAGGATGCGCCGGTCGAGCTCGTCGCGCGGCGGCTGCACCCAGCCCGGCTCCCAGCACAGCTCGTCGACCAGCACGACGGGCAGGCCGAGCCGCTCCCCCAGCAGCGCCGCCATCGTCGACTTGCCGGAGCCGGTGGCGCCGAAGCAGAGGATGCGGCGAGCCCGCCGCACGTCGTCGATGGTGCCCGCGCTCATCCGAGCGAGACTACCGGCGAGCGCGGAGTGCCGCGCGCGCTCAGTGAGCGAAGTGCCGCTCGCCCGTGAAGTACATCGTGATGCCGGCGGCGTTCGCGGCCGCGACGACCTCCTCGTCGCGCACCGATCCGCCCGGCTGCACGACCGCGGTGACGCCCGCGTCGAGCAGCACCTGCAGGCCGTCGGCGAACGGGAAGAACGCGTCCGACGCTGCCACCGAGCCGGCCGCCCGCTCCCCCGCGCGCGAGACGGCGAGGTGGCACGAGTCGACCCGGTTGACCTGCCCCATGCCGACGCCCACCGAGGCGAGGCCGGAGGCGAGCAGGATGGCGTTCGACTTCACCGAGCGCACCGCGCGCCACGCGAACTCGAGGTCGGCGAGCACCGCGTCGGAGACGTGCGAGCCCGACACGCGCCGCCAGGTGTGCGACGAGAAGCCCTCGAAGGTGTCGGGCTGCTGCACGAGCACGCCGCCCGAGACCTGCCGCAGCTCGCTGCCCTCGCGCACGTAGCCGGCGGGCAGGCGCAGCAGCCGGATGTTCTTCTTGGCCGTCAGCAGCTCGAGCGCCTCGGGCTCGAAGTCGGGCGCGACGACCACCTCGGTGAAGATGTCCTTCACCGTCTCGGCCATGGCCGCGGTCACCGTGCGGTTCGCGGCGATCACGCCGCCGAAGGCCGACACCGGGTCGCAGGCGTGGGCGCGCTGGTGCGCCGAGGCGATCGCGTCGGCGGCGCCCGGTGCTGCGACCGCGATGCCGCAGGGGTTCGCGTGCTTGATGATGGCGACGGCCGGCTCGGTGAAGTCGAACGCGGCGCGCAGGGCGGCATCGGCGTCGACGTAGTTGTTGAACGACATCGGCTTGCCGTGCAGCAGCTCGGCCTGCGTGATGCCGTTCCCGCCCGGCAGCCCGAACAGGCCAGCCTGCTGGTGGCTGTTCTCGCCGTAGCGCAGCCCCTGCACGAGGCTCGCCGCGCCGACGGCCCGAAGCAGTCCGGTGGCGCTGCCGGTGTCGGGCAGGGCGTCGGATGCGTCGGTCTGCGCAGCCGCGCCCGCCGCGTCCGCGCGGGCGGGCGCGGGCGCCGCCGTGGGGCGCTGCTCGCCCGGCTCGACCAGCGCGGGCGCCTCGGCGACCGGCGCGGCGGCAGACGGCGCTGCGGCAGCGGTCGCGGCGTCTACGGGTGCTGCGGCCGCGGGTGCAGCAGCGGCTGCCGGTGCTGCAGGCAGCTCCTCGACCGGCTCGCCGGCGAACCAGCACGCGACCGCGCGGTCGTAGCCGGCGGTGTGCGCGAAGGCGTCGCGGGCCAGCGCGCGGCGCTGCATGAGCGAGAGCCCGGTGGCTGCCGCCTTGGCGATCAGCGGGTAGACGCGCGGGTCGGTGACGATCGCCACGTTCGCGTGGTTCTTGGCGGATGCGCGCACCATCGCCGGGCCGCCGATGTCGATCTGCTCGACGATGTCGGCATCGGGCGCGCCCGAGCGCACCGTCTCCACGAAGGGGTAGAGGTTCACGATCACGAGCTCGAAGGGCGCGATGCCCAGCTCGGCCAGCTGCGCCTCGTGGTGCTCGAGCCGCAGGTCGGCGAGCAGGCCGGCGTGGATGGCGGGGTGCAGCGTCTTCACGCGCCCGTCGAGCGCCTCCTGGAACCCCGTGACGCGAGCGACCTCGGTGACCGGCAGTCCCGCATCCGCCAGCATCTTCGCGGTCGAGCCGGTGGAGACCAGCTCGACCCCGGCGGCGGCGAGCGAGCCGGCGAGCTCGACGATGCCGCTCTTGTCGCTCACCGAGATGAGCGCGCGCTGGAACGGCACCTGGTCGCGGTCGCGGTAGAGACTCGGGTCGTGCTGGGGTCCGCTCACTGTGTTCCTTCACTGTCGGGTCGGTCGAGTCGGCGTTCGATGCCGTGATCGGCGAGGTCGATGGAGCCGTCGGCGATGTGGCCGATGACCCGCGCCAGCAGGTCGCGCTCGACGAGCTTGATGCGCTCGTGCAGCACATCCTGGGTGTCGCCGGGCAGCACCGGCACGCGCTGCTGCGCGAGGATCGGGCCGGTGTCGACGCCGCTGTCGACGATGATGACGGATGCGCCGCTCTCGGCCACGCCGGCCGCGAGCGCGTCGCGGACGCCGTGCGCGCCGGGGAACTCGGGCAGGTGCGCCGGGTGGGTGTTGAGGATGGCAGGCTCGAACCGGGCGACGGCGGCGCTGGAGAGCAGCCGCATGAAGCCGGACAGCACGACCAGGTCGGGCTCGAAGGGGGCGATGCGGTCGGCGATGCGCATCGACCACTCCTCGCGCGGTGCCGTGAAGGGCTCGACGAAGGTGGGGATGCCGGCGGCCCGGGCCGTCTCGATGCCGCCGCACTCGCGGTCGGCGCCGACGGCGATGATCTCGGCAGGCACGCGCCCCGCCTTCGTGCGGTGCAGCAGATCGGCGAAGTTGGTGCCGCTGCCGGAGACGAGGACGACGAGACGCAGCACGGACTCCATCCTACCGAGGGCTGCGGTCGGCCTCCGCCTCGCGGTCGTCGCCGGCTGCGTCTTCGGCCACGGGCTCGACCGCCTGCGTGCTGGTCTGATCCTCGGTGGAGACCGACACGACCGGCTGCGTCTCCTCGGCCGGCTGCTCGGCGGGCAGCGGCTCGATCACCTCGGTCTCCTGCGCGTCGACGTCCGGCTCGGGTGCGTCGTCCCCGCGACCGAAGCCGAAGAACTCGCGGATCGTCGATCCCTCGCGCTCCGCGGCGAGCGGCACCGCGAAGCCGCCCGCGAGCGCACCGGCGCTCCTGCCGCCGGCGATCATGCCGATCAGCAGGCCGATCCCGATCTCGAGCGCTCCCCAGGCGGCGACGAGCACCGCATCCGGACCGGTCGTCTCGAGCCTGCCGGGACCGGCTGCGCCGGTGGCGAGCATGGCGGCGATGCCCAGCAGCGCCCCCGCCAGCACTCCGCCGCCGACTGCGGCGATCGCGAGCTCCCACCAGTGCACCGGGCGCGCCTCGCTGCCGGCCAGCAGGCTCTGGCGTGCGAGCACGCCCACCAGCACCGCCGCGAGCACCGGCAGCGCGACGACGACCGCCATCCAGGGCTGCGCGCTCGGGTCGATGGCGGCCAGCAGCGGCATCGCCGGCACGGGGCCGAGGTCGGTGCCCAGCGGCGAGATGCTTGAGCCGGTGCCGATCATGAAGCCCGGCCCGATCGCCCATGAGGCGCCCCAGACCACCGCGATCGGCGCGAGCGCCAGCTGCAGCAGGAACATGACGACCACGCCGACCGGCGTGACGCCGAGCGACTCGAGCATCAGCAGCGCCTCGGTGAAGCGCAGGAACAGGCCGACGGCGACCAGCAGCGCGCCGATGCCGAGCACGCCGATCGCGCCGCCGAAGCCCGCGCGGATCGCCGCGCGGACGGGCCGCAGCCACTGATCCTCGATCGTGAGGCTGCGCGCGATGGCGGCCAGCCAATCATGCCCGTGCACCGCCACCACCGCAGCGACCATGCCGAGCAGTGCGACGAGCGCGGGCAGGATCGCCGCGTGCGCGAGGTTGGGCGCGGCGCTGGAGTGCTGCGCGCTCGAGCCCACCAGCAGGCCGATCACCGCGGTCGCGGCGGTGCCGAGCACGACCGCGATGGCCGTGTCGATCAGCGGCAGCGAGGCGAGCCGGCGCCCGCTGCGCCAGTGCAGCCAGAAGGTGATGAACCCGATGCCCCAGGCGCCGAGCGAGAGCACGAACGAGCGCCCGGCCTCCTCGATGCCGACAGCGACGACGGCGTCACGGCCGAGCGAGATGCCGATGTCGACGCCGTGCCCGAGCAACCAGGTGTCGGCCGCCAAGCGCCACTGCAGCAGCGGGTCGCCGCCGAAGCCCTGGTCGAAGCCCCAGACGGCGAGCACGGCGAGCGCACACACGACGAGTCCGACCGCCGCGATGGCGGCGGACTCGACTGCCTGGCCGATCCCGGCCCACACGCGACGCACGGCTGGCACTGTACCGAGGCATCCGCTCTCGTCGTGGTCGCCTCGCCGCGCACCACCCGCTGGGCTCACGGTAGGTTGGAGGGGCACGGCGCGGCCTGTGCACGCACTCCCGGCCGCCGTCCATCACTTCACCGCGAGGGGTTCGAGCCGCATGGCCAAGATCATCTACACGTACACCGACGAGGCGCCGATGCTCGCCACGCACTCCTTCCTGCCGATCGTGAGCGCATTCGCCGCCGCGGCCGACGTGGAGGTCGAGAGCCGCGACATCTCGCTCGCCGGGCGCATCGTCAGCGCCTTTGCCGACCTGCTGCCTGCCGACCAGCAGGAGTCGGATGCGCTGGCAGAGCTGGGCGCGCTGGCCCAGACGCCGGAGGCCAACATCATCAAGCTGCCGAACATCTCGGCGTCGGTGCCGCAGCTGAAGGCGGCCGTCACGGAGCTGCAGGAGCGCGGCATCGCACTGCCCGACTACCCGGACGAGCCCGCGAGCGACGAGGAGCGCGACATCCGCGCCCGCTACGACGCCATCAAGGGTTCGGCAGTCAACCCGGTGCTGCGCGAGGGCAACAGCGACCGCCGCGCGCCGCGCTCGGTGAAGGAGTTCGCCCGCAAGCACCCGCACTCGATGGGCGCGTGGGCCGAGGACTCGAAGACCGCCGTGGCCACCATGAGCGAAGGCGACTTCTTCTCGAACGAGCAGTCGGTGACGATGCCGGCCGATGACACACTGCAGATCCGCCTGGTGGGCACCGACGGCGAGACCACCGTGCTGAAGGAGTCGCTGCCGGTGCTCGCCGGCGAGGTCGTCGACGCCACCTTCATGAGCGCGAAGGCGCTGGATGCCTTCCTCACCGAGCAGATCAAGCGCGCCCGTGACGAGCACGTGCTCTTCTCGGCCCACCTGAAGGCCACCATGATGAAGGTCTCCGATCCGATCATCTTCGGCCACGTGGTGCGCGCGTTCCTGCCTGCCGTGTTCGAGAAGTACGGCGCGCAGCTCGAGGCGGCAGGCCTGTCGCCCGAGAACGGCCTCGCGTCGATCCTGTCGGGCCTGGGTGAGCTCGACGACTCGACCGCTGCCGGCGTGCGCAAGGCGATCGAGGACGGCATCGCCGACGGCCCGCGCCTGGCGATGGTGAACTCCGACCGCGGCATCACCAACCTGCACGTGCCCAGTGACGTGATCGTGGATGCGTCGATGCCGGCCATGATCCGCCAGTCCGGTCACATGTGGGGCCCGGATGGCGAAGAGGCGGACACGCTCGCCGTGATCCCCGACTCCTCCTACGCCGGCGTCTATCAGGCGACGATCGAGGACTGCCAGGCCAATGGCGCCTTCGACCCGACGACGATGGGCTCCGTGCCGAACGTCGGCCTGATGGCGCAGAAGGCCGAGGAGTACGGCTCGCACGACAAGACCTTCCGCATCGAGCGGGACGGTCGCGTCGAGGTCGTGAACTCGACCGGCGAGGTGCTCATGTCGCACGAGGTCGAGGCCGGCGACATCTGGCGTGCCTGCCAGACCAAGGACGTGCCGGTGCGCGACTGGGTGAAGCTCGCGGTCACCCGCGCCCGCGCCTCGTCGACTCCCGCGATCTTCTGGCTCGACAAGGGCCGCGCACACGACGCCGAGCTGATCAAGAAGGTCGAGGCAGAGCTGCCGAAGCACGACACCGACGGCCTCGACATCCAGATCCTCTCCCCTGTCGAGGCGACGAAGGTCTCGATCGAGCGCATCCGTCGTGGCGAGGACACCATCTCGGTGACCGGCAACGTGCTGCGCGACTACAACACCGACCTGTTCCCCATCCTCGAGCTGGGCACCAGCGCGAAGATGCTGTCGGTGGTGCCGCTGCTCAACGGCGGCGGGCTGTTCGAGACGGGCGCCGGCGGCTCTGCCCCGAAGCACGTGCAGCAGCTCGTCGAGGAGAACCACCTGCGCTGGGACTCGCTGGGCGAGTTCATGGCGCTGGCCGAGTCGTTCCGCCACCTGTCGGTGACCACGGGCAACGCTCGCGCCGGCGTGCTGGCCGAGACGCTCGACGCCGCGACCGGCTCGTTCCTGAACGAGAACAAGTCGCCCTCGCGGAAGGTCGGCGAGATCGACAACCGCGGCAGCCACTTCTGGCTCGCGCGCTACTGGGCCGAGGAGCTTGCCGCGCAGACCGATGATGCGGCGCTGCAGGCGACGTTCGCACCGGTGGCCGAGGCGATGGTCTCGCAGACCAGCACGATCGAGCAGGAGCTGCTGGCCGTGCAGGGCAGCCCCGTCGACCTGGGCGGCTACTACCGCGTCGAGACCGACCTGGCCGACGCCGCCATGCGGCCGAGCTCCTCGCTCAACGCGATCCTCGCGCCGCTGCGCTGATCTGTCCGCGAATGGCCCGGCTCCGGCCGGGCCATTCGTCGTCTCTGCAGGTCCTGGGAACGCAGCCGGTGCGCGAAGAGCGCAGTTCAGGTCAGGTCGTCGTGCTCTCCGCGGCACCAGGCGATGTGGCGGGCAGCTGAGCGCTCGACCGCCGCAGGGCCCTCCTCGATCAGCTGGCCAGGGATGTTGCCGTAGATGCGGCGGTACGGCAGCGGCGCGAGCTGATCGGCGATGCGCCGCACGACGCCCGGCGACATCGGGATGTTGTTCGGGAACGAGCGCATGAAGCCCAAACTGGCCCGGGCGGGCTTGGGCTGGATCGTGTCGCCCGCCAGCAATGATCCCTCACCGTCACTGCCCTGCGCCCAGAGCACCATGCAGGAGCCCGGGAAGTGACCGCCGAAGCGGATCAGCCGTACGCCGGGCAGCAGATCGACCTCGGTTGCCGGCCTCGGTCTGCACCAGCAGCGCCCGCTGACCGATGCCGACGGCGGGCTCGGAGGTGAGCGCCCAGAGCCTCGACTCGACCTCGACGACGTCGATGCGCATGCCGTCGCGGGCGTGCACGTCCGTGCTCGTCCACCCCTGCCCCTACTTCGGCACCCACTGCCGCTCGTCGGCGCAGATGGGGCAGGTCTCCGGCAGCGGCTCGGCTGACTCGACGCCGCACGTCGCGCACAGGATCGTCGCGTGCGCTGCGCCGGCGGCCATCAGCGCCCGTCGACCTCTGGCGCCGCGGCTTCGTCCTCCTCGGGCTCGAAGGTCGACGGCTCGTCGGTGGTGGTCGCTCCGAGGCCGTCCTCCTCAGGCGGGATCGTGCCGTCCTCGCCGAGCCCGCCGGGCTTCTTCGTGCCCTCGTGCTCGTTGCCCTGCTGCTCGCTCATCGCCGCCTCCTCGCTCGTCGCCGACGATGGCTCGTCGGATCGTGCGGCCACCGTAGTCCGCGCACCCTGGCGAGGCCTGAGCGCACCCGCCGACGACGAAGGGCCCCGGCATCAGCCGGGGCCCCAGGTCTGTCGCGTCAGAGCGACTCGATGATCTCCCGCATCAGGCGAGCGGTCTCGGTCGGCGTCTTGCCGACCTTGACGCCGGCGGCCTCGAGGGCCTCCTGCTTCGCCTCGGCCGTGCCCGACGAGCCCGAGACGATCGCGCCTGCGTGGCCCATCGTCTTGCCCTCGGGGGCGGTGAAGCCCGCAACATAGCCGACGACCGGCTTCGTGACGTGCGCCTTGATGTAGTCGGCCGCGCGCTCCTCGGCGTCGCCGCCGATCTCGCCGATCATGACGATCGCCTTGGTCTCAGGGTCGGCCTCGAAGGCCTCGAGCGCATCGATGTGCGTGGTGCCGATGACCGGGTCTCCGCCGATGCCGATGGCGGTCGAGAAGCCCAGGTCGCGCAGCTCGAACATCATCTGGTAGGTCAGCGTGCCCGACTTCGAGACCAGGCCGATCGGGCCCTTGCCGGTGATGTTCGCCGGCGTGATGCCGACGAGCGACTCCTCCGGCGTGATGATGCCGGGGCAGTTCGGGCCGATGATGCGCGTGGTGCCCTTGGCCTTCGCGTGCGCCCAGAACTCGGCCGAGTCCTGCACGGGGATGCCCTCGGTGATGACCACGAGCAGGCCGATGCCCGCGTCGACGGCCTCGATGACGGCGTCCTTGGCGAATGCCGGCGGCACGAAGACGATCGAGGTGTCGGCGCCGGTGGCCTCCATGGCCTCGGTGACCGAGCCGAACACGGGCAGCTCGAGCTGCGAGCCGTCCTGCGCCGTGTGCGTCACGGTCGTGCCGGCCTTGCGCGCGTTCACGCCGCCGACGATCTGGGTGCCGGCCGCGAGCATGCGGGCGGTGTGCTTCGAGCCCTCGCCGCCGGTGATGCCCTGCACGATGACCTTGTTGTCCTTGTTGAGGTAGATCGACATCTCTTGCTCCCTTACGCCGCGGCCAGTTCGGCGGCCTTGTCGGCTGCCTCGTCCATCGTGTCGACAACCGTCACCAGCGGGTGCCCGGCGTCGGCGAGGATCTTGCGACCCTCCTCGACGTTGTTGCCGTCGAGTCGGACGACGAGCGGCTTCGAGGCCTCGTCGCCGAGGATCTCGAGCGCCTGCACGATGCCCGTGGCGACCGCGTCGCACGCGGTGATGCCGCCGAAGACGTTGACGAAGACGCTCTTCACGTCCTTGTCGTTCAGGATCACGTCGAGACCGGCCGCCATGACCTCGGCGGATGCGCCGCCGCCGATGTCGAGGAAGTTGGCCGGCTTCACACCGCCATGCTTCTCACCCGCGTAGGCGACCACGTCGAGCGTGGACATGACGAGCCCTGCGCCGTTGCCGATGATGCCGACCTGGCCGTCGAGCTTCACGTAGTTGAGGTCGGACTCCTTGGCCTTCGCCTCGAGCGGGTCGGCCGCGTCCTTGTCCTCGAGCGCGGCGTGGCCGGGCTGGCGGAAGTCGGCGTTCTCGTCGAGCGTGATCTTGCCGTCGAGCGCGATGATGTCTCCGGCCTCGGTGAGCACGAGCGGGTTCACCTCGACCAGCGTGGCGTCCTCCTTGACGAAGACGTCGTAGAGCTTGACGATCACCGGTGCGACCTTCGCGACGAGCTCCTCGGGGAACTTGCCGGCGCGCACGATCTCCTCGGCCTTCGCGGCGTCGATGCCGACGGCGGGGTCGACCTCGATCTTCGCGAGCGCCTCGGGGCGCTCTTCGGCCAGCTGCTCGATCTCCATGCCGCCCTCGAAGGAGCACATAGCGAGGTAGGAGCGGTTCGCTCGGTCCAGCAGCACGGAGAAGTAGTACTCCTCCTTGATCGCGGCGCCCTCCGCCACCATCACGCGGCGCACCGTGTGCCCCTTGATGTCGAGGCCGAGGATCGCATCCGCTGCGTCCTTCGCCTCTGCGGGGCTCTTGGCCAGCTTCACGCCGCCTGCCTTGCCTCGTCCGCCGGTCTTGACCTGTGCCTTCACGACCACGACACCGCCGCCGAGCTCCGTGGCTGCTGCCTCGGCCTGCTCGGGGGTGTCTGCCGTGATGCCGCGCAGCACGGGCACCCCGTGCTGCTCGAACAGGTCTCTTGCCTGGTACTCGTAGAGATCCACGCGTCATCCAATCCGTGTGTGTGGGGGGATTCGCCGTGGCAAGCCTAGCCGCCCGGCGCATGCACCCCCGCCCGCTTTCGGGCCGCCGAAGGGCCAAGATTCGGCTTTCTTGCGGCTTTCGCACGAGCCTCGCCTTGCTTGCGGACGGCCCTGCGACGGTCGACGATGGAGGTTCAGGAGGAACGTCCATGGATCCCGCTCTGCAGCGCCGGCCCGACCTGCCGCCGCCCGTCGCATCGATGATGTCGAAGCTCAACTGGCTGCGCGCCGGGGTGCTCGGTGCGAACGACGGCATCGTCTCCACCTCGGCGCTGATGGTCGGCGTCGCCGGCGCCGGCACCGCGATCGGCGGCGTGCTCACGGCCGGTGTCGCCGCCATGGTCGCCGGTGCATTCTCGATGGGCGTGGGCGAGTACGTCTCGGTCTCGTCGCAGCGCGACAGCGAGCGCGCGGCGATCCGGCGCGAGCAGGCACTGCTGCAGGCGAATCCCGACGGGCAGATCGACCAGCTCGCGCACATGTACGAGGAGCGCGGACTCGAGCCGGGCACTGCGCACCGGGTCGCCGTCGAACTCACGCAGGCAGATCCGCTGCGCGCGCACCTCGACGTCGAGTACAAGCTCGACCCCGACGACCTCAACAACCCGTGGGCGGCAGCCGCCTCCTCGGCGGTGGCGTTCACGCTCGGCTCCCTGATCCCGCTGCTGGCAGCGCTGCTCTCGCCCGCAGCATGGATGCCGTGGTCGATCGTGGTCGCGACGGTCACCGCGCTGCTGCTCACCGGCATCATCTCCGCGCGCATCGGCGCCTCGAGCAAGCGCGCCGCGATGCTGCGCGTGCTCATCGGCGGGGTGTTGGCGCTCGCCGCGACGTGGTTCGTCGGCTCGCTCTTCGACACCCCGTTGCGCTAGCCCTCAGCTCGCTCGCCGCAGCTACCGGCTGCCGCGCCTGCGCCGCTCCTGGCGCTCCTCCTGCTGCTCCGGCAGGTCGAGCTCCTGCACGATCGAGACCGAGACGTCGTGCACGCGCCAGTCGAGTGCCTGGACAGCGGCGACCGCACGGTCGACATCCGTCACCTTCACCTTCGCCCGCTTGGGCACCACGTAGGCCTCGACGTGGAACACCTGGCCCTCGTCGCGGATGCGGCTCGCGGCGTCGCGCACCCACCCGAGGCCGCGCAGCAGCTCGTCGACCTGCTCGTGCACGGGATCGGGCTCCGACTGGTCGTAGGTCGTCGCCCGCATGTCCATCAGGTCGAGCACCGACGCGCGGGTGTTCTTGAGGCCGTCCCACAGGATGCCGGCGGAGATGAACAGCGCCGCGGCGCCGTCGAGCCACCAGATGCCCAGGCCGATGCCCAGCACACCGACGATCGAGCCGGCGTTCGTCGTCCAGTCGGCCTGCGCCATGTCGGCATCGGCGTAGAGCAGCTTGTTGTGCAGCTGCTTCGCGAGCTTCATCTTCGCGCGGCCATAGAAGAACGGCGGGATCATGATGACGGCCATCACCGCGATCATGAGCCAGCCCTGCCAGAGCGTGACGCCGAACACCTGCATCGTGCCGATCGGCGGGTGCTCCTGCTTCACCAGCCCGCTGATCGCCTCAAAGCAGAGGTTCGCACCCACGGCGAGCAGCGCGACAGCGGCGACCAGGTGCCCGACGCCCATCGCCCGGTGGTAGCCGTAGGGGTGCTTCGCCGTCGCCGCGCGGCGGACGAACGGCAGCGCGGCCAGGAAGGCGAGCTGCGGGATGGTCGAGAGGATGTCCTCGACCCAGGCGGTCTGCATCGCCTGGGAGTTGCCCATCACCAGCGCGACGAGCACGATCGTGCCCGCCGTGTAGGCGAGCACCGCCCACTCGAGCGTGCGCGCCTTGCGCAGCGCGCGCGCCTGCGCCTCGGGCAGCTCGCGCCCGCCGAGCAGGCTCACGACCGCCCCGCCGTCTCAGCGTCGAGGTGGCGCTCGAGCGCCGACAGGAACGCGTTCTCGCCCATCGGCGCGAGCATCACCAGCCCCTTGCTCGAGCCGTCCGCCTGCTCAGCCTGCGCGTACGCGCGCGTCAGAGCGGCCCGTTCGCTCCAGGGCGTGTCGTCGGTGAGGCCGCCGATGACCAGGTCGATCTCGCCCGCCTCCAGCAGCCCGACCAGGGTCTGCTCGCTGCCCTCGGTCCACTCGAGGGTCGCGCCGACCGAGTCGGCGAACGAGGTCACCAGGTCGACCTCGCTGCCGGTGGGCTGCTCGTCGCTCGTGTCGACGTAGGGCGGGTTGGGCGTTACACCCACCTCGAGCACGCCGCCGGTGACGGCATCGAGCGTGCCCTCGACGTCGGAGGGGATGGTCATGCCGCAGCCCGCGAGCGCCGCCGTCACTGCCACGGCGAGCGCGCCGGAGCCGAGCCGACGCATCCGTCTGCGCTTCATGTCGGGCATGCTAGCCCCGCTCTCTGCAAGCGGGCTCGCGGCCGTCAGCGCGCGCTGTAGCGCAGCTCGGGCCTGCCGGTGCCGCCGTAGCGCGGCTCGACCTCGGCGCGGCCGTCGACCACCAGCCGCTCGAGGTAGCGGCGGGCGCTCACGCGAGACATGCCCAGCCGCTCGCCCACCTCGGCCGCGCTCACCGACTGCTCGATCGTCGCCAGCAGCGCCGCGACCCGATCGAGCGTGAGCTGCGAGCCGGCCGGCGTGGGCTTCTGCCGGTCGGAGGGCTGCAGCATCGCGTCGACCGCGCGCTGGTCGAGCGGGTGGGTCGAGAGGTTCTCGGCCTGCGCGAGCTCGGCTCGGATCGACTCGAGCCGCTCGCGCATCGCCTCCATGCCGAACGGCTTCACGAGGTAGTGCCGCACGCCGAAGGAGCGCGCCGCGCGCACCGTCTCGAGGTCGCGCGCCGCGGTCACCGCCACCACCTCACCGGCGAACCCGCGCGCGCGGGCGACCCGCAGCACCTCGATGCCGGATGCATCCGGCAGGTGCACGTCGAGCAGCACCAGATCGGGCCGCACGGCCTCGATCGCCTCCAGGGCGTCGCGCCCGGTGCCCGCCTCGCCGACGACGGTGAACGCGCCGTGGCGCTCGACGAAGCCGCGGCTGACGAGTGCCACGGCCTTGTCGTCCTCGACGATCAGCACCCGCAGCAGTCTCACGACGCGGCCCCGGTCGCCGCCGGGCTCACCGCAGCGGGGCTCGTGCCGGCCGCGTCGCTCTCGACCGGCAGCCGGGCGGTGAAGCGCGCCCCGCCCAGCGGCGAGGGGCTGACCGTCGCCGAGCCGCCCAGCCGCTCGGCGACGCGGCGCACCAGCATGAGCCCGTAGCCGCGCGTGAGCCCGCCGGGCCGCTGCTTGCTCGAGACCTCGTGACCGAAGATCGCCTCCCGCAGCTCGGGGTCGACGCCGGGTCCGTCGTCGTCGACGACGATCGTCACGAGCCGGCCGCCGGCGCTGTCGACATCGTCGAGCGACACCTCCACACGGCCGCCGGGCGAAGCGTCGAGTGCGTTGTCGATCAGGTTGCCGAGCACCGTCAGCCAGTCCCCCGCGACCGAGGGCGACGACGCCGGCCGCAGGGACGCATCCGCCCGCACCTCGAGCTCGACGCCGCGCTCGCGAGCCCGCGCCCGCTTGGCCAGCAGCAGCGCCGCCACCTCGAGCTCGAGGATGCCGTGCGCGGGCTCGAGCGCCGCCAGCGCACCGCCGGCGCCGGCCCGCTGGATGACGGCCATGGCCGCGTCGGTCTCGCCCAGCTCGAGCAGCCCGCCGAGCGTGTGCAGCGTGTTGGCGAACTCGTGCTGCTGCGCGCGCAGCGTCTCGGTGGAGTCCCGCGCGCCGGCGAGGTCGCGCAGGGCCGCGTCGAGCTCGGTGCGGTCGCGCAGGATGAGGACGGTGCCGATCGAGCGGTCGTCGACGACCACCGGGTCGGCGCGCACCACGAGCATCCGCTCGCCCGCCAGCACCAGCTGCTGCTCGCCCGCGTCGGCCAGCAGCGGCTCGAGCTGCGCATCGATCACCTCGGCCACCGGCACGCCCGCGAGGTCGTCGCCCTCGCGGCCCAGCAGCCGCAGCGCCGCATCGTTGCAGAGCACGATGGCGCCGGCCTCGTCGAGCACCACGAGCCCCTCGCCGATGCCGTGCAGGGTCGCGTTGCGGGTCTCGAGCATCGACTTGATCTCCTCGGGCTCGAGCCCGTAGATGCGCCGGCGCACGAGCGATGCAGCCCAGCTCGCCAGCAGCACGCCGATGACGGCGGCGATGGCGAGGAAGAGGGCGAGGATCCAGACGTTCGACAGCCACGCGGCCTGCAGCTCCGACTCGAGGATGCCGACCGAGACCTGTCCGACGATCGCGCCCTGCGCGTCGAACACCGGCACCTTCGCGCGCCACGACTCGCCGAGCGTGCCGGTCTGCCTGCCGGTATAGAGGTCGCCGGTGATGACGGCATCCGGCTCCGTCGAGGCGACTTCGCCGATGCGCTCCGGGTTGGGGTGCGAGAAGCGGATGCCCTCGACATCGGTCACCACGACGTAGGTGACGTCGGATGCCTCCCTGACGGTCTCGGCGATCGGCTGGATGACGGCAGACGGGTCGGCGTCGTCATACGCGTCGATCACCGAGGGCAGCTGCGCCACCGAGTATGCGACGCCGATCATGCGGTCGAGGTACGCGTCGCGCAGCGCGCGCTCCTGCAGCCAGGCCGCAGCGACGCCGGAGCCGACGATGACGACGAGCATGATGGCGCTCTGCAGCACCACCAGCTGCGTGCGCAGCTTCATCCCCCGTCGCATGAGCCAATCGTAGGCGTCGCGCAACCCCTCAGGGCGCTGACCAGAACGACCGAAACGGCCGAATCGACCACAACGGCGCCCACCGCTGCCGTCCGGGCTAGCGTCGCCGGTGATCGTGACCCGGCATGGTGCCGGGCGCTCAAGGAGGAGAAGTGCGATCCATGCACCCACGCACCACGCGCAGCACGCGTCTGCAGTCCATCGCCCGCATCGGCATCGCAGGCGCCGCAGCCATCACGCTGGCGGCCTGCTCGTCGGGCGGAGCACCGGCCGGCTCTGACGCCCCCGAGGGCGACGCAGCACCGGCGGCCATCGAGGCCGTCAACGTCATCGCTCCCGCCGATCCGGGCGGCGGCTGGGACGCCACCGCTCGCGCCATCGGCCAGGTGCTGACCGATTCCGACCTGGTCGGCAGCGCCCCGGTCACCAACATCGGCGGCGCCGGCGGCACCGTCGGCCTCGCGAGCCTCGCGACCGAGACCGACCCGAACACGCTCATGATCACGGGCTCCGTGATGATCGGCGCGGTCGAGACGAACGCCTCCGACAACCGCCTCGAGGACACCACGCCGATCGCGGCCCTCACCGAGGAGCCGCTCGTCATCGTCGTGCCCGCCGACTCTGAGTTCCAGAGCCTGCAGGACCTCGTCGACGCGATCATCGCCGAGGGCAAGAGCGTCGCCGTCACCGGCGGCTCGGCCGGCGGCATCGACCACATCCTCGCCGGCCTGCTGCTCACCGAGGGCGGCGTCGCCCCCGAGGAGGTGCCGAACACGCTGAACTACATCGCCAACTCCGGCGGCGGCGAGGCGCTGACGATGCTGCTGGGCAACACCGTGCAGGCCGGCATCTCCGGCGTCGCCGAGTTCTCGGAGTCGGTGCTCTCGGGCGACCTGCGCGCACTGGCCGTCTCGAGTGAGGAGCCCTCGGAGCTGCTGCCCGAGGTGCCGACGATCCAGGACGAGGGCATCGACGTGACGCTCACCAACTGGCGCGGCGTCATCGCCCCCGGCGGCATCTCCGAGGAGGAGCGCCAGGGCCTCATCGACCTGGTCACGCAGATGCACGAGCAGGAGGCCTGGGCCGAGGTGCTCTCCACCAACGGCTGGACGGATGCGTTCATGGCCGGTGACGAGTTCGACACCTTCGTCGGCGAGGAGATCACGCTCACCCAGGAGACGCTGCGCACGATCGGCCTGATCGAATGAGCACCGCCCCGGCCGGCGCACCCTCGCAGGGTGCGCCGGACCGGGCGCGCGCCGCCCGGATCGAGGCCATGGCCTTCGTCGGGTTCCTCGTGGTGCTCTCGATCGCCGTGCTGATCGCGACCACCACCATCCGCGAGCCTCCCGGCTCGACGGGCACCCTCGGCGCCCGGGTGGTCCCGTACGTCATCGGCGGCCTGCTCCTGGTCAGCTCGCTCGTCGTCTTCATCCAGCAGCTGCGCGGCCACTTCGGGCACGCGGAGGAGGGCGAGGACGTCGATCTCGAGCACGGCACCTCCTGGGGTGTGACGGGCATCGTGGTGCTCGCCTTCCTCTCGCTCATCATCACCATCCCGTCGCTCGGCTGGCCGCTCGCCGTCGTGATCCTGTTCACCGGCGCCTCACTCGCCCTCGGCGCGAAGCGCTGGTGGGTCTCTGCCCTGATCGGCCTGGCGCTCGGCATCATCACGCAGTTCCTGTTCGGCACCCTGCTGGGCCTGTCGATGCCGCCCACCGGCACACTGACCTCCTGGATCGGCCTCTGATGGAAACCTGGTCCCTGCTGCTCGACGGCTTCGCCACCGCGCTCCAGCCGATCTACCTGCTCTACGCGCTGCTGGGCGTGCTGCTGGGCACCGCCGTCGGCGTGCTGCCCGGCATCGGCCCGGCCATGACCGTCGCGCTGCTGCTGCCGATCACCTACGCGCTCGAGCCCACGGCGGCGTTCATCGTCTTCGCCGGCATCTACTACGGCGGCATGTACGGCGGCTCGACCACCTCGATCCTGCTGAACACGCCGGGCGAGTCCGCCTCCATCGTCACCGCCCTCGAGGGCAACAAGATGGCCCGGGCCGGCCGCGGCGCCGCCGCGCTCGCGACGGCCGCGATCGGCTCCTTCGTGGCCGGCACGATCGCCACGGTGCTGCTGACCCTGTTGGCACCCACCGTCGCCCGCCTCGCGGTCAGCCTCGGCCCATCCGACTACTTCGCCCTGATGGTGATCGCCTTCCTCACGGTCGGCGCGCTGCTGGGCGACAGCGCCTGGCGCGGCATGGTCTCGCTCGCGGTCGGCCTCTTCATCGGCCTCATCGGCGTCGACACCCTCACGGGCCAGTCGCGGTTCACGCTCGGCATCCCGCAGCTCGGCGACGGCATCGACGTCGTGCTGGTCGCCGTCGGCCTGTTCGCGCTCGGCGAGGCCCTCTACGTGGGCTCTCGCCTGCGGCACGGCGAGCTGCCGATCATCCCGATCACGCGCGGCTGGCGCACCTGGATGCGCCGCAGCGACTGGGCGCGCTCCTGGAAGCCGTGGCTGCGCGGTGCGGCCATCGGCTTCCCGATCGGCTCGATCCCTGCGGGCGGGGCGGATGTCGCGACCTTCCTGTCGTACGCGAGCGAGCGCAGCCTGGCGAAGCCTGAGTACCGCAAGCAGTTCGGCAAGGGCGCCATCGAGGGCGTCGCCGGCCCCGAGGCCGCGAACAACGCGGCGGCCGCGGGCGTGCTCGTGCCGCTGCTGACGCTCGGCATCCCCACCTCGGCGACGGCCGCGATCATCCTGAGCGCCTTCCAGACCTACGGCATCGCGCCCGGACCGCGGCTGTTCGAGACGCAGTCGGCGCTCGTGTGGGCGCTGATCGCCAGCCTCTTCATCGGCAACGCGCTGCTGCTGGTGCTCAACCTGCCGCTGGTGGGCATGTGGGTGAAGCTGCTGCAGATCCCCCGCCCCTACCTCTATGCGGGCATCCTGGTGTTCGCCGGGCTGGGCGCCTACGCGGCCAACTTCACCACCTTCGACATCGGGGTGCTGCTGGTGCTGGGCGTGCTGGGCTTCTTCATGCGACGGCTCGGCTTCCCGGTCGCGCCGCTCGTGGTCGGCGCCATCCTCGGGCCGATGGCCGAGGAGCAGCTGCGCAAGGCGATGCAGATCTCGCAGGGCGACGCGTCCTACCTCGTGCACAGCCCGTTCTCGTGGGTCGCGTACGGCGTGATGATCGTGATCATCGCGCTGTCGCTGTGGCTCAAGCGCCGCCGCGCGCGCTACGAGGCGTCGCTGCCGGCGGTCGACACGGTCGCGATCGCCTCGCTCGACGAGCAGATCGAGCTGCACGAGCCGCACCCCGAGGTCGATCGCGGTCGACTGTCGACCACGGCACTGCCGAGGGTGCGGCCCGACGACGAGGGCGACGACCTCGACGATTCGCCGCCATCTCGCTGAGCGGTCAGGCCCGATGGGCCGTCTCGAGATCACCACACGACGGATGCCGTCCCGGACACCCCGGGGCGGCATCCGTCGTCTGCGCCCAGGCGGCCTGGTCGCTCTGCCGGGTGGCTGGCGGCACCCGAGCCCTGCGCCGACTCGGTCGGGGCCCCCGACCCCTGCGCCGTGTGGGCGCCCCGGCGTAGCGTCGGTGACGACGCGGCCGACGACGACCGCGCACCACGATGGGAGCGAGCATGGACTGCCGCATCGAGCTGATCTTCGTGCCGGTGAGCGACACCGACAGGGCCAAGGCGTTCTATGAGGGGCAGCTGGGCTGGCACGTCGACTTCGACCAGACCGTGCAGCCGGGGCTGCGCTTCGTGCAGATCACGCCGCCGGGATCGGCATGCTCGATCGCCTTCGGCGAGGGCATCTCGGAGGACGAGCCGGGCAGCATGCGCAACGTGCAGCTGGTGATCGACGATGCCGACGCGACGCGCGATGCGCTCACTGCCGCCGGTGTCGGCGCGAGCGAGGTGGACGAGCAGCCGTGGGGCCGCTTCGTCACCTTCAGCGACCCCGACGGCAACCGCTGGACCCTGCAGCAGCTGCCCGACCGCAGCGCGCAGGGCTGACCTCCCGCGGCCATCGAGTACGCCGCAGGCCGTATCGAGATGACGCCCGCTGTGTCAGGCTGGGCGACATGCAGGAGCACGAGCAGCGCGAGCACGAGCGGATCCCGCCGGAGCTCGACCCGTACTTCGACCGCTACGACGACGAACGGCCGCCGCGCACCATGCGCCGACGGCTGCAGCCGGTCATCTGGCTGGTCGGAGCGGTCACGCTCGTAGCGATGGTGCTGCTGGTGACGCCCGGCCTGTAAGCCGATCACTGGCAAGCCACCGCCAAGCGAGGGCGTTCGGAATCACAACCGCACCCGATCGGATCAGGCGGTACAATGAGACAAGTGGATCGGGAATGCTCGATCGGCGTCGGGCCCCGGGAGACCGGGGCCTTTCGCTTTCATGGGTAGGTCTTGAGGCCCCAGCCGGCCATGCGTCCGAGACGGTCTCGACGGATCTTGGACTCGATGACATCCCAGGCTCGATTCGGCTGTTGGGGACGCAAGTGATGCAGCCCGATGGGGCGGGCAACCATGTCCGCCAGCTGCAGTCCGCTGCTGTTCGCACCCTTCGACGCACACTGGAATCGCAGCGTCCGAGCGAGCCCTTCCATCTGCGTCGACGAGCAGATCCGCAGGAACTCAAGTTCGAGGGTCCGGTCCTCTTCCCTGCCCCGGCTCTCGAACACCACTGACGTCGGTCGACCGACCTGACCATGCGCCTGCAGCTCGAGGAACACTCGCTCCAGTCCGAACTCCAATGCGACGTGGTACGGATTCGTATCGATCCCCCGCCGCCGCTTGAAGGCCGGCTTATCGATCACGGCGGCCACGATGGTCATCGGCGCTGCCGCCATGATCTCGTTGAGCTCTGCCATGAACTGTGTTCGCACCTGCGGGTTCAGCAGCACGTCGAACGGCGGCTCAGCCTTCCGGATCTCGCGCTCGTGCAGCACGATCATGTCGTGACCGAACGTCGAGAACTTCAGTTCCTGCACGCGCGGCACGACAGAAGCGATGTAATCCTCGACCCGGAAGACGCAGAACGCCAGGACGAAGACCGGGTACTGCGCATTGATCGAAGTGAGGCTGTGATCGCCGCTCTCGTCGACGTAGACCACGTAGTCCCCGAACTTCGGCATGTGCTCAGAGCTTCTCGATGGGCGCGATCTTGATCAGCAGCCGCTTGCGGCCGGCGCCCTCGAAGAGCACCTCGGCGACGCGCTTCTTGTCGAGGCCGGTCACCGCCTGCACGCGGCCCTCGCCGAAGTCCTTGTGGCGGATGCGGTCGCCGGGCTCGAGCACCATGGCGCTGTTGTCGCGCACCTCGGTGATCATGTTGGCGAACTCCTTCTTGGGCGTCTTCGGCAGCGGCTTCGGGCTGTCGCGGTAGCCGGTGACGAACGACTCGCGCGGCTCGTCGCGCCAGCGCCCGGCGAGCGCTCGCTGCGGCGAAGGCCGCACCGCCGTCGGCGGCGTGCGCCAGTCGATGAGGCCCGCGGGGATCTCCTCGAGGTAGCGGCTGGGTGCGGCGGGGTTGACCTCGCCGAACTGCGCGCGCGTCATGGCGAGCGAGAGGTGCAGCCGCTGGCGCGCGCGCGTGATGCCCACGTAGAACAGGCGCCGCTCCTCGGCCTCGCCGCCCGGTTCCATCGCCGCCATCCGGTGCGGCAGCAGCTCCTCCTCGATGCCGGTGATGAAGACGGCGTCGAACTCGAGCCCCTTCGCCGTGTGCAGGGTCATCAGCGAGACCTGCCCGCCGGAGTCATCGAGCTCGTCGGCGGCCGCGACCAGCGAGGTCTCGGTGAGGAAGTCGAGCAGGTTGGCCGCCGGGTTCTGGCGCCGGAACTCGCGCGTGACCGCCACCAGCTCCTCGACGTTCTCGAGCCGTGCCGCGTCCTGCGGATCGGGCGAGCGCCGCAGCTGGTCGGTGTAGCCCGAGCGGCTCATGAGCTCGCGCAGCACCTCCCCCGGGTCGGCCTCGGGCCGGGCGCTGAACTCGTCGAGCAGCGCCGCGAGATCCTTGATCGCCGCCGCGACCTTCGGGCCGAGGGCGATCTCGTCGACGCGACGCATCGCATCCCGCAGCGTGATCCGGTGCTCGTCGGCGTGCGCCTGCAGCGCCGCCTCGGTGGCCGGGCCGATGCCGCGCTTGGGCACGTTCATGATGCGGCGCAGGCTGAGCGGGTCGTCGGGGTTGGCCACCGTGATCAGGTACGCCATCGCGTCCTTGATCTCGGCGCGCTCGTAGAACTTGGTACCGCCGATGACCTTGTATGGGATGGCGGTGCGGATGAGCACCTCTTCGAGCGCCCTGGTCTGCGCGTTGGTGCGGTAGAACACCGCGACGTCGCTGTACGACATGCTGCCGCCGCTGGTGAGCTCGACGATCTCGTCGGCGACGAACTGCGCCTCGTCGTGGCCCGAGTAGCCGGTGAAGCCGATGATCTTCGCGCCGTCGCCGGAGTCGGTCCAGAGGTTCTTCGCGCGCCGGTCGAAGTTGTTGCCGATCACGGCGTTGGCGGCCGAGAGGATGTTCTGCGTCGAGCGGTAGTTCTGCTCGAGCATGATGACGCGAGCATCGTGGAAGTCGCGCTCGAAGTCGGTGATGTTGCGGATGTCGGCACCCCGGAAGGCGTAGATCGACTGATCCGAGTCACCCACGACCGTCAGGGATGCGCCCGGCAGGTCAGTGCGGAGCTCGGGCAGCTCGGCGCGCGTGACCGGCTTCGTGAGCTCGCGGATGAGGGCGTACTGGGCGGCGTTCGTGTCCTGGTACTCGTCGACCAGGATGTGGCGGAAGCGCTTGCGGTACTGCGCCGCCACCCTCGGGAAGGCGCGCAGCAGGAAGACGGTCTGCGAGATGAGGTCGTCGAAGTCGAAGGCATTGGCACGCCGCAGCTCGGCGTCGTAGTCGCGCCAGAGCTCGAGGAAGGCGGCATCGAGCGGGTTCTCGAGGCTGACGGTGCGCGCCCACGAGTCGACGTCGTGCAGTTCGTTCTTCAGCTTCGAGATGCGGGCCGAGACGCTGCCGGGGGTGAGGCCCTGGATGTCGGCGCCGCGCTGCTTGATGAGCCGCTTGATGAGCGCGCGCACGTCGCCGGAGTCGTAGATCGTGAACGACTCCTTGAAGCCGAACTCCTCGGCCTCGCGCCGCAGGATGCGCACGCACGCGGAGTGGAACGTGCGGATCCACATGCCGCGCGCCTCCTCCCCCACGAGGTGCTCGACGCGCTCGCGCATCTCGGCCGCAGCCTTGTTCGTGAAGGTGATCGCGAGGATCTGGCTCGGCCACGCCTCGCGGGTGGCGAGCAGGCCGGCGACCCGATGCGTGAGCACGCGTGTCTTGCCCGAGCCGGCACCGGCGACGATCAGGAGCGCGGGACCGCGGTGCTCGACGGCGTCGCGCTGCGGCCGGTTCAGCCCGGCGAGCAGATGCTCGGGGATGCCGTCGCCGCGGGGGCCGATCGGGCTCGGCCTCGCGACGTCCCCGAAGCCGTCATCGTGCAACCCCCACAGATCGTTCATATGGGTTCGATTCTAGGCGAGCGCGCCCACACGCGCGGTCGGCCGAGGGCGCCGGTGGAGGCGCTCGTGGCCGCTCCGCTACGGCTCGATCCGCCGCCACAGATCGGGGTGGTCGACGAAGACCGCCTCCAGCCCGAGCTCGGCCAACAGCATCCACTCGCGCTGCCAGTCGCCCCATGCGGCCGGGTGCTCGCCGAGCCGATGCGCGGGCTCCAGGAAGGCGTTCTCGGGCCGCAGCGTCCAGGTGATGGTGCCCAGCCCTGCCGCGCGCGCCCGCTCGACCAGGTCGCTCGCGCGGCTGGCCCGGCCGCATCGTCGGCAAGGCGCAGGTCGGGTGCCGTTCCGTCGGCTTCCATCAGGTAGACCAGGCGGGCGTCGACGCCGAGCGCGCGCACCTGGTGCAGCGCGCTCTCCTCGAAGGACTCGACCGTCAGCGCTCCCGGTGCGATCCAGCGGGTGCGCGCCAGCGCATCCGCCAGCATCGCATCGAGCGGGAGGCCGATCGCGGCGAGATGGCTGGGGTGCTTGAGCTCGGCGACCACGTCGAGGCCGGTCTCCTCGGCGATCGCCAGCAGCTCGGTGAAGCGCAGGATGGGCTCGGCGCCGTCGCGGCGGGCACTCGTCGGTCGCAGCTGCGGCAGCCGCTCGCGGGTGCGGAGCGTGGCGAGCTCGGACCAGGCGAAGTCCTCGACGAACCAGCCGGTGAGCTCGTGCCCGTCGATCGACTGCGTGCGGCGGCGGTCGGCGAACTCGGGACGGTCGGCGATGTCGGTCGTCTCGCCCAGCTCGTTGTCGTGCCGCACGACCAGCACCCCGTCGCGGCTGGCGACCAGGTCGGGCTCGACGGCGTCGGCGCCGAGCTGCGCGGCGAGGCGGATGGCGCGCTCGGTGTGCTCGGGAGCCCAGCCGGAGGCGCCGCGGTGGGCGATGACGCGCGTGGTGTGCACGGCGCCAGGCTAGCCTGCCGCTCGCCGTGCGCGAACGGCGTGCCATCCACAGCGAAATCTGGGCATCCATCGGTAGTCTGAGCGCAGACCGCCCGACGTGGCGGCCGCAGATCTTCGACAGGAGCAACTCCCTTGGCAGGCAACCCGGCGTTCCGCAACTCGCCCGCGTTCACCGAGAACTCCCAGCGCGCCTCGCAGGCGACGCCCGGTGGGCAGCAGGCTCCCTATGGCCAGGCTCCGTACGGCCAGGCCCCATACGGGCAGCAGCCCTACGGCCAGCAGTCGTACGGGCAGCCGCAGCAGTACGGCGGCACCCCCTACGGGCAGCAGCCGTACGGTCAGCAGCCTGGCGTCCCCTCGCCCGAGCAGCTGAACCAGCAGTTCAACGCCCCGTCGGCGGGCCCGGTCGAGACCGAGCGGCTGACGTACGACAGCGTGATCATGAAGACGGTGCTCACGCTCGGCGTAACCGCGCTCGGCTTCATCGTGACGCTCGGCATGCTGTGGTTCTCGGGCACGTCGCTGCCGTTCTACGTGCTCACCTACGGCGGCGCGCTGGTCGGCTTCGTGCTCGCGCTCGTGAACATCTTCAAGAAGGAGCCGAGCCCCGCGCTCATCCTCGGCTACGCCGCGGCACAGGGCCTCTTCCTCGGTGGCTTCTCGGGGCTGCTCGAGTTCGGCGGCATCGGCGGTGAGCCGATGACCGGCATCATCTTCCAGGCGCTGCTCGCAACCGCGTGCGTCATCGGTGTGACGCTCGCCGGCTACGTATTCCGGGTGTTCCGCACGTCGCCGAAGCTGAACAAGATCTTCTTCATCGTGATCATCGCCTACGGCCTGTTCTCCCTCGCGAACTTCGTCGGCATGATGGTGGCTCCGACCGGCATGTTCGGCTGGCGCAGCTCGGTCGAGATCATGGGCATCCCGCTCGGCGTGATCCTCGGTGTGCTCGCGGTGCTGCTCGGCGCCTACTCGCTCGTGATGGACTTCGAGGGCATCGAGATGGGCGTCAAGCGCGGCGTGCACAAGAAGTACGGTTGGTCGGCCGCGTTCGGCCTCGTGCTGACGATCATCTGGCTCTACGTCGAGATCCTGCGCATCATCGCGATCCTGCGCAGCAGCAACTAGCAGCTCGACTGCGAGAAGGGGTCCCGGCTTCGGCCGGGACCCCTTCTGCCGTGCCCGCCTTGTGCGGCACACTGTGCGCATGAGCGACCAGCCAGCATCCGTCGACGTCTACATCGCCGGCTTCCCGCCGGACGTGGCCGAGCGGCTGCAGCAGGTGCGGGCGGCCATCGTGGCCCAGGTGCCGGCCCGCGATGCGCACGGGCCCGAGGAGCGGATGCGGTCGAGGCCGAGGTCGGGGCGCTGCGCTCGAGCAAGGACACCGTGATCCTGAAGCACGCAGTGCCGCTGCCGATCGAACCCGTGGGGCGCATCACCACAGCAATCGTGACCCAGTGCGCTGAGGAGTCCTAGCGCTCGCCTTGGACGCCCCCGCCACCTCCCGCTACGGCCGAAGCCGCATCCGGAACCAGCGCGGCTTCGTGCGGTTCAGCGGCCACCCGAGCCCGGCAGTCGGTGCCGGTGCAGTCGAGACGAGCTGCCAGTCGGCGAAGGACTCCTCGATCTGCACCTGCGAGACGCCCTCGTAGCTGAACCATGCGCGACCGAAGGCGAGCATCAGCAGCCTCGCACCCGGCGCGGCGATCGCTGTGACGCTGCGAGCCGCCGCCTGCCGCTGCGCGGTGCTGAGGGTCTGGAAGCAGCCGATATCGATCACTACGTCGAAGCTGCCGAGGCTCGTCGGCAGCCGCGTCACGTCAGCCACCTCGTAGCTCGCCCCGGAGTGATCGCTGCTGCGGGCGTGCTCGATCGCCGAGGGCACGAGATCGACGCCCACCGCATCCCAGCCGCGCTCGGCCAGCTTCGGGGTGTGCATGCCGCGTCCGCACCCGAGGTCGAGCGCGCGGCCCGGCGGGTCGGGGCTCTCGTCCCGCTCGCGGTCGAGGGCGGCTGCGACTGCGGGGCCGGAAAGCTCGGCGTAGCGCTCCCACGGCCTGATGCCGAGGCGGTAGAGCGCCGGGTAGATGCCCATGGCTACCGCTCCCGGCTCGAGAGCACGCAGAACTCGTTGCCGTCGATGTCGGCGAGCACCGCCCAGGTGACCTCCGGCCCCTGACCCACATCGATGCGCTTGGCGCCCAGCGCTTCGAGCCTGGCGATCTCGGCGTCGCGGTCGTCGCTGGTGTGCGGGGCGAGATCCATGTGGATGCGGTTCTTCGTCTGCTTCTCGTGGTCGACCAGCACGAACACGAGGCCGGGCGGCACCTGCTCGAACTCGAGCTTCGGCCGCAGCTCCTCAGCCCACTTCGGGATGATCACGACCTCGTCGGCCGCTTCGAAGACGACCTGCCAGTCGAGCACCTCGGCCCACCAGCGGGCCAGCCTCGGCACATCCGTCGTCTCGATCACGTTCGAATACCAGCGCAGCGCCATCGCGGCTCCCTCGGCTCGGATGTCGCTCACGCTACGCCCTGTCGCCCACGCAAACGACCCCCGCCCGAGCGTGGGCGAGGGTCGTTCGGAGGCAGCGGGTCAGCTGACGGGGGCGTCCTTGGTTGCCTCGGTCACCTGCTGCTGCGCATCCTTCGTCGGGCGGCGCGACCAGAAGGAGGCCAGCAGCGCGCCCGAGACGTTGTGCCAGACGGAGAAGATGGCACCGGGCAGCGCCGCCTCGGGCATGAAGTGCGTCTTCGCCAGGCCGGCGGCGAGGCCGGAGTTCTGCATGCCCACCTCGATCGCGACCGCGCGCTGGGCGCTCGAGTCGAGGCCGACCGACTTCGCGGCCAGGAAGCCGAGGCCGTAGCCGAAGCCGTTGTGCAGGATGACCACCAGCGCGACCAGCAGGCCGACCGAGAGGATCGTGGCGGCGGAGGCGGCGACGACCGCGAGGATGACGAGCGTGATGCCCGTGACCGACACGAGCGGCAGCCAGGGCAGGATCGCCTTGACGACCTTCGGCAGCAGCATCCGCAGCACGACGCCGGCGATGACCGGCAGCAGCACGATGAAGATGATCGTCTGGAACAGGCCCCAGGCGTCGACCGGCAGGTAGGAGCCGGCCAGCCACAGCACCAGCAGCGGCGTCAGCACCGGTGCGAGCAGCGTGGAGGCGGTGGTCATCGCGACTGAGAGAGCCGTGTCACCCTTGGCGAGGTAGACCATCACGTTCGAGGAGGTGCCGCCGGGGGCGGAGCCGACCAGCACGACGCCGACGAGCAGCGCGGGCGGCAGCTGGAAGACGGTGGCGAGGCCGATGGCCACCAGCGGCATGATGACGTACTGCGCCACGACGCCGATGACGAAGGCCTTGGGCTTCTTCGCGATCACCTTGAAGTCGACCGGCTGCAGCGTCAGGCCCATGCCGAGCATGATGATGCCGAGCAGCGGGTTGATCATCGCGCCGAGCGGCAGGAACGGCTGCGGTGCGAAGAGCGCGACCGCGCCGGCGGCGAGGACGACGACGGGGAACCAGGTGCCGGCGAAGCGACCGATGCGCTCGCCGAAGGGCGCGGACTTGGGCATAGAACAGCCTCTCTCGTTGTTATCTGATACCAAACCATAACGTTCATGCCCCGACTCGCCGTGGCGAGCGCGCGACCGCGCGCGTAGCCTGCGGGGGGGACCACCTACAAGGAGGAATCATGGCCATCGACGGGAAGATCGCACTCATCACCGGGGCAGCGCAGGGCATCGGGCAGGGCATCGCCGAGCGCCTCGCCAAGGACGGCGCGGATCTCGCGCTGCTCGACCTCACCGAGGAATCGCTGCAGGAGACCAAGGCGAGGGTCGAGGCACTCGGCCGGCGCGCCATCACGATCGCGGGCGATGTCTCCGACAAGGCCAGCCTCGAATCGGCGGTGAACCGCACCGCGGACGAGCTCGGCGGCTTCGACATCATCGTCAACAACGCGGGCATCGCCGGTCCCATCACGCCGGTCGAGGGCATCACCGAGGCCGACTTCGACAAGATCTACGCCATCAACGTCAAGGGAGTGCTGTTCGGCATCCAGGTCGCCGCCGCGAAGTTCAAGGAGCTCGGCAAGGGCGGCAAGATCATCGCAGCCACCTCGATCGCCGCCCACGACTCGTTCCCGATGCTCGGCCTCTACTCGTCGACGAAGTTCGCGGTGCGGGCGCTCATCCAGGCCTCGGCGCAGGAGCTCGGCGCGCACGGCATCACCGTGAACGGCTACTCCCCAGGCATCGTCGGCACCGGCATGTGGGAGGAGATCGACCGCGGCTTCGCCGAGCTCACGGGTGCTGAGATCGGCGCCACCTACAAGAAGTACGTCGAGGGCATCACGATGGGTCGCGCATCCACACCGGACGACGTCGCGAGCTTCGTCTCCTACCTCGCCGGCCCTGACTCGGACTACATGACGGGCCAGACGCCGCTCATCGACGGCGGCATGGTCTTCCGCTGATCGACTGACGCAGGGGAGGCGCCGTCAGCCGTCGAGCTCGGCGAGCGCCTCCTCGAGCGCCACCCACGCGAGCATCGCACACTTCACGCGCATGGGGAACTTCGCGACGCCCGCGAACGCGACCGCGTCGCCGAGCAGCGCTTCGTCGGGCTCGACCGCGCCGCGCGAGCGCAGCAGCTCGCGCATCGCCTCGATCCGCTCGCGCACCGCGGCGACCGTCAGCCCTGGCGCCTGCTCGGCGAGCACGGAGGCCGAGGCCTGCGAGATCGAGCATCCCTGCCCGACCCAGCCGAGCGCATCCACTCGTGCCTCGTCGCCGTCGCCTGCCAGGCGCACGCGCACGGTGACCTCGTCGCCGCAGGTGGGGTTCTTGAGGTGCCGTTCGGCGTCAAAGGGCTCGATCTCGCCCTCGCCGGCGCGCAGCTTCGCGTGCTCGAGGATGAGCTCCTGGTAGAGGCCGGCGAGCGGGTCGGCCATCACGCCACCCCGAAGTAGGCGCGCACGCCCGAGAGCACGTCGAGGAACCGGTCGACCTCGTCCTCGGTCGTGTAGAGGTAGGCGGATGCGCGGGTCGTCGCGGCCGTGCCGAGGCGGCGGTGCAACGGCTGGGCGCAGTGGTGGCCGACGCGGGCCGCGATGCCGTGGGCGTCGAGCAGCTGGCCGGCGTCGTGCGCGTGCACGCCGTCGACGATGACGCTCGCCAGGCCCGCACGCTCGGCGCCGAGACGAGGCCCGACCAGTCGCACGCCGTCGATGGCGGCGGCACCGGCGGCCAGCCGCTCGCCGAGCGCGACCTCGTGGGCTTCGATCGCCGGCATGCCGACGGCCTCCAGGTAGTCGACGGCCGCAGCCAGGCCGACGATCGAGGCGACCGGCTGCGTGCCGGCCTCGAACTTCTGCGGCGCAGGGAGGAACTCGTGCTCGGTCATCGTGACGGTCGTGATCATCGAACCGCCGACGCGCGCGGGCGGCAGCGCCTCCCCCAGCGCCTCGGTCAGGTAGAGCACGCCGATGCCGCCCGGGCCGAGCATCTTGTGACTCGAGAAGGCGGCGGCGTCGACGCCCAGCGCGCGGAAGTCGACCGGGCGGTGCGGCACCGACTGGCAGGCGTCGAGCACCACCAGCGCGCCGGCCTCGTGCGCGGCGGCGACGACCGCGGGCACGTCGGCGATCTGCCCGGTGACGTTCGAGACGTGGGCGATAGCGACGACGCGCGTGCGCTCCGTGATCAGCGCGAGCAGCGCATCCGTCGTCCACACCCCCTCGTCGTCGACCTCCACCCAGCGCAGCGTCGCACCGGTCTCGGTCGCGAGTCGCTGCCAGGGCAGCAGGTTGGCGTGGTGCTCGGCCTCGGTGACGAGGATCTCGTCGCCCGGGCGGATGCGCAGGGTCGGGTCGACGGCGCCGGCTCCGTCTGCATGGGCCCGGTTGGCCTCGGCGAGCGAGAGCGCGACGGAGTTGAGCGCATCCGTCGCGTTCATCGTCCAGGAGATCTCGGTCGGGCGTGCGCCGACGAAGCGGGCGATGCGCTCACGGGCGAGCTCGTAGTCGTCGGTCGCGAGCGCCGCGAGCGTGTGGGCGCCGCGGTGCACGGCGGCGTTGTGCTGCGTGCGGAAGGCCCACTCGGCCTCGAGCACCTGGCGAGGCTGCTGGCTGGTGGCGCCGGAGTCGAGGTAGACCAGCGGCACCCCGCCGGGCTGCTCGGCGAGGATCGGGAAGTCGGCGCGCAGCTGCTGCACGCGTTCCTCGGTCAGGGCTGTCTCGGTCGCGGTCGTCACGCATCAAGGGTAGTAGCCGCGCCCGTCGGGGACATATGCGTGCTTGTCAGCGCCCGGCAGCGGCCTTCGCGAGCAGCACGGCACGCTCGCGCGCGTTCTCGGTGCGCTCGGCGGCGAGTGCGAACGCCACGCGTGCCTCGTCGTCGCGGCTGAGTCGCGCGAGCAGCTCGCCGCGCACCGACGGCAGCAGATGGCTCATCGCGAGCGCCCTCTCCCCTGCCAGCCCGTCGACGATCGCGAGCGCCGCATCCGCCCCTCCGTCAGGTCCCCTGACCATCGACAGCGCCACCGCCCGGTTGAGGGTGACGATCGGCGAGGGCGCGATCTGCTCGAGCCCTTCGTAGGCCGCGACGATGCGCGCCCAGTCGGTCGAGGCGAGATCGGATGCGTCGGCGTGCGTCTGCGCGATCGCCGCCTGGAGTGCGTACGGGCCGAGGCCGCGGCCGAACGACTCGGCACGGTCGAGCGCCGCCGTGCCGCGCCGGATCGCACCGCGATCCCAGCGGCGGCGGTCCTGGTCGGCGAGCAGCACCGGCTCGCCCCGCGCGTCGACCCGTGCCGGGAAGCGGGCGGCGGTGAGCTCCATCAGCGCCAGCAGCCCGTGCACCTCGGGCTCGTCGGGCTGCAGCGCAGCGAGGATGCGGGTGAGGCGAATGGCCTCGCGGCTGAGTTCGGGTCGCATCCAGTCGTCACCGGCGGTCGCCGCGTGGCCCTCGGTGAAGATCAGGTAGAGCACGCCCAGCACCGCGCTCAGCCGCTGCTGCCGCTCGGCGCGCGGCGGCGTCTCGAACGGCACGTCGGCGTCGGCGAGCGCCTGCTTCGCGCGCACGATGCGCTGCTGGATCGTCGCCACCGGCACCATGAACAGGCGCGCGATCTCGGTCGTCTCGAGGCCTCCGACGACGCGCAGCGTCAGCGCGACGCGCGCCTGCTGGCTGAGCACCGGGTGGCAGGCGGTGAACACCAGCCGCAGCACGTCGTCGTCGATCTCGTCCGGATCCCAGGGCAGCGCATCCGCCGCCTCGGCCTGCGCCCGCTCGAGGTCGAGCCCCATCGCCTCGACCCGCTCGGCGAAGCGCTCCTGGCGGCGCCAGCGGTCGATCGCCTTGCGCTTGGCGACCGAGGTGAGCCAGGCCGCCCCGTTGCGGGGCACGCCCTGCGTCGGCCACTGGGCCAGCGCATCCGTCAATGCGTCCTGCGCGAGATCCTCGGCGAGCGCGAAGTCGCCCGTGTAGCGGGTGAGGGTGGCGACGATGCGCGCCGACTCGATGCGCCAGACCGCGACGACCGCGCGCCGGGCGGATGCCTCCGCTCGGCGCGCCGTCTCGTCGTGGGCTTCGGTCACCGGCGCAGGTCCGCCTCGCCGTGCACCCGACGGATCTCGAGCTTCGTGCCCGGCCCGAGCGGCGCGCGCGCGGCCCACCCGGCGGCTGCGTCGATCGAGTCGACGTCGATGAGCCAGAAGCCGTTGAACAGCTCCTTCGTCTCGCCGTAGGGGCCGTCGGTGACGAGCGGCGGCTCGGCAGAGAAGTCGACGACGACGCTCTCGCGCGGGCTCGCGAGGCCCTGCGCATCGACGAGCACGCCGGCTTCCTCCATCGCCGCGTTGTAGCGGCCCATCGCCTCGAGCATCTGCTCGAACGGGGCGTCGCGGCGCTCGACGGCCGCGGCGTCCTCGTCTCGCATGATGAGCATGAACTGCATGATCAGCGCTCCCGTCGTCCGCGGCTCAGCGCGCGTCGCCGGCGGCCTGCGCCTGGCGGTCGGCCTGCTTGGCGGCCTGCTCCTCGCGCCAGCCCTCTTCCTTCTGCACCCATTCGTTGTCGGCCGGGAAGTCCTCCGGTCCGGTCACGCGGCGCACCTCGAGCTTGGCGCCCGGGCCCAGCGGGCAGCGCTTCGCCCACTCGGCGGCCTCCTCCTTGCTGGCGACGTCGAGGATCCAGAAGCCGTTGAAGAGCTCCTTCGTCTCGCCGTAGGGGCCGTCGGTGACGAGCGGCGGGTCTGCCGTGAAGTCGACCACGAAGCCCTCGCTCGCGTCGCTCAGGCCCTCGCCTGCCAGCAGCACGCCGGCCTCCATCAACGACTCGTTGTACTTCCCCATCGCCTCGATGATCTGCTCGAAGGGGATCTCCTTGTACTCGGCGACGGCTGCGTCGTCCGAGCGCATGATGAGCATGTACTGCATGGTCGTACTCCTTGTGTGCTGGGCCGCTGCTCGACCCTCTCACTCAGGACGTCGATCGGGAACGCCCTCGATCGACATCGGCGCAGAACTCTCTTGCGGCGTCGCCCCTGGGAGCCCGCCCGGCTCATGCCCGACCGTCGCCGACAGCGACCACGCCCCCGCGATGATCCCCGCCGCGACCAGGCCGAGCGAGAGCGTGCCGAGGATCGACAGCGCCGCCGAGACCAGCAGCAGCGCGAGCGCGCCGATCACGAGCGCACCCGCGACCCGGCGGCTGCGGCCCCTTGCCCGCAGCCAGAGGCCGACCGCCGCGAGACACGCCGCGGCGACCGTGGCGATCAGGGCAGGCAGCGCGAACTCGTTCCACTGCGCCAGCCGTGACCCCGCCCCCGCTGCGATCGCCTCTTGCGCGTTGCCGTCGTGCACGGATGCGTCACGCAGCATCACGAGGCACGTCACCACGGTGGGCACGACGGCCAGCAGCGCGGCGGACGCGAGCGCCGCAGCTCGCTCGCGCACCCGCCTCCACACCGCGAGGAAGAGCAGCGCGGCCGTCAGCACCGCGAGCCCTCCCAGCACGAGGATCGCGGCGCCGGGAAGGAACAGCACGATGCCGTCTCCGCACACCCAGCCGCCGTCGGCTGGGCTGGGCGACTCGGTGCCGCCCACGCTCCACGAGCATCCGAACCGCAGGAATCCCTGCAGCCAGCTCGCGGCCGACAGCCCCGTGAGCACGGCGCCGATGAACCCCGCAGCGACTGTCCACAGGGCCAGCGCTCGCGCGCCCCGAGCCTGTTCCAGCTGCTGCATCATGCACTCATGATCCCCCACCGCACCGCGACCGCATCGCCTCTGTCGCCGAAGGACTACAGAGTGCTACATTCGTCGCATGGTCGAGATCGCTGCACGAGAGCTGCGGAACAACACCGCCGAAGTGCTCAGACGCGTGGAAGGCGGTGAGTCGGTGACGATCACCTCGCGCGGCCGACCCGTCGCGCAGCTCTTCCCGATCGACAACGACGCCCGGAGGCCCATCTCGCGGGAGGAGCTCGCGCGCCGCCTGCAGCACTTTCAAGCAGATCCCGGGCTTCGTGACGACCTTGCGCTGCTGGCGGGCGACACGACCGATGACCTCGGCCCCATCCAGTGAAGGCGCTTTCGCCAGACGTCCTCCTCGACACCAGCGTGTTCATCGCGATCGAGTCAGGTAGGCCGATCGACCTGGCTGCGCTGCCCGATCACGGCGCGGTCAGCCCGGTGACGATTGCCGAACTCCAGGCGGGCGTGCTTCTGGCAGGTGACGTCGACACCCGCGCTCGCAGGCTCGGCACGCTCGGCATGGTGGCCGACATCACTCTGCTGCCGGTCACGGCGGAAGTCGCAGCGCACTGGGCACGGCTGCGGGTGCATCTCCGCGAAGCGGGTCGACGCATCAACGTGAACGATCTGTGGATCGCAGCAACCGCTGCAGCACATGGGCTGCCGCTCGCGACGCAGGATGCCGACTTCGATCCGCTCGCCGGCGTCGCTGGCATCGAGATCATTCGAGTCTGAGCTCGTCGGCTTCGTGCGCGAGACTTCCGCCCAACCCGTGCCTGCCTGAACCGCTAGATCCCAAGCGCGAGACGGATGCCGTCAGCAATCTTCATCTGGATGTACCCAGGGATGCGCCCGACTGCATACGGCTCCACGAACTCGCGGCTGACGGGGCCGACCTGGGTCACCAGTGCGACAGCATCCTTGTCGAGGCCGGAGGCATCGACCGGCACGAGCACGTTGCCTGGAAAGGCCTCGAGCGCGACGTTCGATGTCAGCGGCACGACGAGCACCGTCGCGATCTGCGTCGCGAGCAGCCAGTCCTCCTGCATCACGACGGCCGGGCGTCGCTTGGCAGGCTCTGAGCCGCGAGGCGAGCCGAAGTCCACCCACACGACATCTCCGTGGGCGATCACCACTCCGTGCTCTCGAGCATCGTGCGCTCCGTCTCACGCACGAACAGGCTGCCTGCCCCAGGCTGGCCGACACGTGCGATGACCGAATCCGCCAGCGCGGTCAGCTCAGAGTCGCCCTCAAGGTCATCGGCAAGGCGGCGGCCCGCGAGGCGGTAGAACTCCGACCGGTTCATGCCGTGACGAGCGGCCAATCGTTCGAACCGCTCGAAGTCGCCGTCCGGGATCGAGATCGCAGTCTTCATGCTCACAAGTATAACTCGTTATACCCGCGGCTGCTCGTGCGGCTGAGATGTGCACGCCGCCGGACGCGTCGCAGCGACGGCGAGCGAGGTTCCGCGGAACGCGGCCATCGTCGCGTGCACATCTCAGCCCGACCGCATGTGCGGCGAGCCCCGCCCCGCGCGAGCGCCGGTCCCGCGGTCTGCGGGGTGTCGAGTTATGCAGAGGTCCGGGTGCCCCTTGCGGGCATCCGGACCTCTGCATTGTCTGAGCTGAGGAGCAGACTGCGCGACCGGCGCGCTACTGCCCCGTCACTCCCACTCGATCGTCCCCGGCGGCTTCGACGTCACGTCGAGCACGACCCGGTTGATCTCGGCGACCTCGTTCGTGATGCGGTTCGAGATGCGGGCGAGCACGTCGTAGGGCACGCGCGTCCAGTCGGCGGTCATGGCGTCCTCGGAGGAGACCGGGCGAAGCACCACCGGGTGGCCGTAGGTGCGGCCGTCGCCCTGCACGCCCACCGAGCGCACGTCGGCCAGCAGCACCACGGGGCACTGCCAGATCTCCCCGTCGAGACCGGCCGCCGTCAGCTCGGCGCGAGCGATCGCATCCGCTCGCCGCAGGATGTCGAGCCGCTCCTCGGTGACCTCGCCGATGATGCGGATGCCCAGGCCCGGCCCGGGGAAGGGCTGGCGGCCGACGATGACCTCCGGCAGGCCGAGCTCGCGGCCGATGGCACGCACCTCGTCCTTGAACAGCGCCCGCAGCGGCTCGATGAGCTGGAACTGCAGGTCGTCGGGCAGGCCGCCGACGTTGTGGTGGCTCTTGATGTTGGCGGTGCCGGTGCCGCCGCCCGACTCGACCACGTCGGGGTAGAGCGTGCCCTGCACGAGCCAGCGGATCGGCTGCCCGTCGGCGGCCGCCTCCGCGGCCAGGTCGCGCTCCGCCTGCTCGAAGGCGCGGATGAACTCGCGCCCGATGATCTTGCGCTTCGTCTCCGGGTCTGTGACCCCGGCGAGCGCCGTCATGAACTGCTCCCGCGCATCCACCGTCACGAGCCGCACGCCCGTTGAGGCGACGTAGTCCTGCTCGACCTGCTCGCGCTCGTCCTGGCGCAGCAGGCCGTGGTCGACGAAGATGCACACCAGCTGGTCGCCGACCGCCTCGTGCACGAGCGCCGCGGCGACCGCCGAGTCGACGCCGCCGGAGAGCCCGCAGATGACGCGGTCGGTGCCGACCTGCTCGCGGATGCGCGCGACCTGCTCCTCGATGATCGAACCCGAGTCCCAGTCGCCCGGCAGGCCCGCGATGTCGTGCAGGAACGACTCCAGCACGCGCTGGCCGTGCTCCGAGTGCTTGACCTCCGGGTGCCACTGCACGCCGGCCAGCTTCCGCTCGCGGTGCTCGAACGCGGCCACCGGGGTGTCTGCGGTGGTCGCGAGCACCGTGAAGCCCTCCGGCGCCTGCGAGACCGAGTCGCCGTGGCTCATCCACACCGTCTGCGCCCCGGGCTGCCCGTCGAGCAGGGAACCGGCCGCATCCACCGTCATCGCCGTAGAGCCGTACTCGCGCCGGCCGGTGTGGGCGACGGTGCCGCCGAGCTGCGCGGCCATCACCTGGAAGCCGTAGCAGATGCCGAAGGTGGGGATCCCGAGCTCGAGGATGCCCTCGTCGAGCCGCGGCGCGCCCTCGGCGTAGACGCTCGAGGGGCCGCCCGAGAGCACGATCGCCGCCGGGTCCTTGGCGCGCACCTCGTCAGCCGTGATGGTGGAGGGCACGATCTCGCTGTAGACGTCGGCCTCGCGCACGCGGCGCGCGATGAGCTGCGCGTACTGCGCGCCGAAGTCGACCACGAGCACGGGCCGCTGAGCGGTGTCGGACATCAGGCTTCCTTCGAGGTGGGAGCGGAGGAGGAGACGGCGGATGCGCTGTCGCGGCTGGCCTTCTCGGCCTCCAGTCGCGCGAGGTCGGCCAGGGCGACGCGGTGCATGCGGTGCTCGACGAAGAACGACAGGAACGGCACCACGCCGCCCGCCGCCATCGCCAGCAGGCGCGGGAAGGGCCAGCGCAGCAGGCTCCAGAGCCGGAAGCTCGCGAGCAGGTAGACGACGTAGATCCAGCCGTGCACGATCAGGATCATCAGCGAGATGTTGATGCCGCCCTCGCCGAGCGAGACGATCTCGCAGCCCATGCCGCCGGGCACGAACAGCGAGTACCACTGGCAGCCTGCGCCGGGCACGACGGCCTCCAGCGCGAGCGGGCCGGAGGCGCCGAACGCGAAGATCTCGACGTGCGTGGGCGAGTACTTCAGCACCATCTCGGCCACCAGCAGCAGCAGGAACATTCCCGTCACCCACGACATCACGCGGTAGAACTTGATGGCGGTGCGGATCTGCGGCAGCTGTTCGATAGGGCGGGGCACGGGTGCCAGTCTATCGAGCGGTTCAGGTGCCCGCGGCCGCGGCGGCAGCCGCCTCTTCGTCCTCGATCGCCTCGATCTCGCGCTCGTGCGCATCCTTCACCAGCCGGTACCAGAGGTAGAACGCGAACAGCATGAACGCGACCCACTCGACCGCGTAGAACACATTCAGCCAGTTCAGCTGCGTGTCGCTCACCGGCCGCATCGAGATGATCGGCTGCGCGCTCTCGGTGAGGGCCCCGGATGCGGCTGCCGACGGCTCGTCGAGGATCGCATACGACCCGTAGACCAGGCCGTTGTAGTCGCTCCACTGGTTGATGAGCGCGGCGACCGACATCGCCTCGCTGGTGCCCTCGCGGATGTCGCCCTGCGTGGGTGCCTCGGTGGGCATCAGTCGCCCGACCAGCTCGCCGGAGGCATCCGTCGCACCGGCAGCAGCCGTGAGCTCGGCGACGCGGGCGTCGGCGGCGGCTGGGTCGGCGAACCAGGCCAGCGCGACCGGCAGCGAGGCCGGCTGCCCGTCGGGCTGCTCGATCAGCATGCGGCCGATCACCCATGCGCCGGTGCGCTCGTCCTGCTGGCGGCCGACGAGCGTGTCGAAGTCCTCCGCCACCCAAGTGCCCGAGAAGCCGACCATGCGGCCGCCAGCCTCGGTGGTGAGGGTCGCGGTCGGCTCGGCGACCTGCGTGAGCGGCACGGCCGTCTCGGTGTCGCGCTCGTCGGTCTGGCCCTGTTCGACGGCACGCTCGATCTGCCACTGGCCGAGCAGCGCGAACACGCCCGCGACCAGGAGGCAGAGCGCGAGCACGCCGATCCACCGGGGTCGCTTGGCGACCTGCTTGAAGGTGGGGCGAGGGGTGCTCATGGGCACCCCCAGCCTATCGGTGGATCAGGCGGCGGGCTCCGGGCGGGTGCGCACGGTGTCGGCCGTCGGCAGCGCGCTCAGCGGCACGATGTCGGGTGCCTCCAGGCGCGCGCGGTCGGCCGATTCGTCGTCCGGCAGCTCCTGGCTCTGCAGCTCGGCTGCCACCCGCTTGTTGTAGGTGTTGACCTCCTGCTCGACGCGCGCGTCATCCCAGCCCAGCGCATCCGCCATGATCCGTGCGGCGACCGGGGCTGCGGCGACGCCGCGGTCCCACGCCTCGATCGAGATGCGGGTGCGGCGGGCGAGCACGTCGTCGAGGTGCAGCGCGCCCTCATGGGTGCAGGCGTAGCGCACCTCCGCCCCGATGTAGTCGTCGGCGCCCGGCAGCGGCTCGGCGAGCGACTCGTCCTTGCGGATCATGTCGAGCAGCTCGTCGGTGAGCGTGCCGTAGCGGTTCAGCAGGTGCTCGATGCGGTGCTTGTGGAGGCCGAAGGCACGCGCGATCTTCGAGCGCTTGTTCCAGGCCGCCTTGTAGCCCTCCGCGCCCAGCAGCGGGATGTCGGCCGTGCACGACTCGGGCACCTTGCCGTCGAGCGAGGTGGCGACCTCGTCGATCGCGTCCTTGCCCATCACACGGTAGGTGGTGAACTTCCCGCCCGCGATGATCACCAGGCCCGGCACGGTGTGGCCGACGTGGTGCTCGCGCGAGAGCTTCGCGGTCGAGCCGCCGTCGCCGGCGGACAGCAGCGGGCGCAGCCCCGCGTAGACGCCCTCGACGTCGGCGCGCGTGAGCTTCGTGGAGAGCACCCGGTTGACGTTGTCGAGGATGTAGTCGATGTCGGCGGCGGTCGCGGCGGGGTGCGCCTTGTCGAGCTGCCAGTCGGTGTCGGTGGTGCCGACGATCCAGTGCCGGCCCCACGGGATGACGAACAGCACGCTCTTCTCGGTGCGGAGGATCATGCCCATGGTCGAGTGGAAGCGGTCGCGCGGCACCACCAGGTGCACGCCCTTCGAGGCGCGCACCTTGATCTCGCCGCGAGCGCCGACCATCGCCTGGGTGTCGCCCGTCCAGACGCCGGTGGCGTTGACGACCTGCTTGGCGCGGATCTCGAACTGCTCACCGGTCTCGTAGTCGTGCGCCTGCACGCCGACGACCCGCTCGCCGACCTTCAGGAAGCCCTCGGCGCGCACGCGGCTGGCCACGTGGGCGCCGTAGAAGGATGCGGTGCGCGCGACGGTGGCGACGTAGCGGGCGTCGTCCATCTGCGCGTCGTAGTAGGAGAGGCCGCCGATGACCTTCTCGGTGTCGAGGGAGGGGATCTCCTTCTGCAGCCGCTTCTTCGACAGGTGGCGGTGCAGCGGCACACCGGGCTTCATGAAACCCGTGTAGCTGAACGCGTCGTACATCGCCATGCCCGCGCCGATGTACGCGCGCTCGACCACGGGCGTCTCGAGCGGGTAGAGGAACTGCACGGGCTTCACCAGGTGCGGGGCGAGGCGCTGCAGCAGCAGGCCGCGCTCGACGAGCGCCTCGCGCACGAGCTCGAAGTTCATCTGCTCGAGGTAGCGGATGCCGCCGTGGATGAGCTTCGACGAGCGGCTCGAGGTGCCGGAGGCGAAGTCGCGCGCCTCGATCAGCCCAACCCGCAGGCCGCGGGTGACGGCGTCGAGCGCCGCGCCGGCGCCGACGATGCCGCCGCCGATCACGAGCACGTCGACCTCGCGGTCGCGCATCGAGCGAAGAGCGGCAGCGCGCTCCTCGGGGCCGAGCTTCCTCGACCGACTCACGCTGTTGGTGGTCTCAGCCATGGATCCTCCTTCGGTACGTCGCCCCGATCGGGGCTTCTCTAGCGCGGTGGGTTCGCCTCGACGACCACGTCGATCCGCTGGAACTCCTTGAGATCCTTGTAGCCGGTCGTCGACATGGCCTTGCGCAGAGCGCCCATGATGTTCGCCGTCCCGTCGGCGACGGGCGAGGGGCCGTTCAGCACCACGTCGAGCTGACCGACCTGGTCGACCTGCACACGGTTGCCGCGCGGCAGCTTCTGGTTGTGGGCCTCTGGGCCCCAGTGCCATCCGCGCCCGGGGGCGTCGGTGGCGCGCGCGAGCGCGGTGCCGAGCATGACGCCGTCGGCGCCGCAGGCGAGCGACTTCACGACCTGGCCGGAGGTGCCCAGCGAGCCGTCGGCGATGACGTGCACGTAGCGACCGCCCGACTCGTCGAGGTAGTCGCGGCGGGCGGCGGCGACGTCGCTGACCGCGGTCGCCATCGGGGCCGCGACGCCCAGCACGCGCTCGCTCGTGGATGCGGCACCGCCGCCGAAGCCGACGAGCACGCCTGCCGCGCCCGTGCGCATCAGGTGCAGCGCCGCCGTGTAGGTGACGACGCCGCCGACCACCACGGGCACGTCGAGCTCGTAGATGAACTGCTTGAGGTTGAGGGGCGTGCCCTGCTCGGCCGAGACGTGCTCGGCGCTCACGGTCGCGCCGCGGATCACCATCAGGTCGACGCCTGCGGCGAGCACGGTCTCGTAGTGCTCCTGCACCGCCTGCGGGCTGAGGCTGCCGGAGACGACGACGCCGGCGTCGCGGATCTGCGCCAGCCGGTCACGGATCAGCTCGGGCTTGATCGGCTCCGCGTAGATCTCGCGCATGCGGTTGGTGGCGAGGTCGGCGGGCAGGCCGGCGATCTCGGCCAGCAGCGGCTCGGGGTCGTCGTAGCGCGTCCAGACGCCCTCGAGGTTGAGCACGCCGAGGCCGCCGGCACGCCCGAGCGCGATCGCGGTCGCGGGGCTCATCACCGAGTCGGTCGGGGCGCCCAGCACGGGGATCTCGAACTTGAACGCGTCGATCTGCCACTGCAGCGAGACCAGATCGCTGTCGCGCGTGCGCCGGGACGGCACGATGCTGATGTCGTCGAACCCGTAGCCCGTACGAGCGCGCTTGCTGCGGCCGATCTCGATCTCCGTCACCTCGCCAGCCTATCGCCGCCGATCCGGGCGGCCGCCCAGGTTGGGCTCCTCGATCGGCCGCCGGTCCGCTCAGCCGCCGAGCACGCTCTTGATCCGCAGCAGCGCCGCCTCCAGCTCGCGCCGCACGGTCGCGGCGCGCTCGGTGGTCATGTGCTCGCCGCGCTGCCGACGGGCTGCCTCGCGCACCTGCTGCCGGAAGTCGCTCAGCGCGAGGTCGACGTCGTGGACCGCCATGCGCGCTGCGGCCTTGCGGGCCGTGTGCGACGCATCCGCTCGCGAATCGGGAGCCTGCGGCGACCCGGGGGCTCCGGTCCATGGGGAGTCGGCCCAGCTGGCGTCGGCCCCCTGGGCGCCGGCCCATGCCGGCGGTTCGGGGGCGGATGCGTCCGGCCGCTCGTGCGCGTCGGGTCGCGGCGCGCTCGGTTCGCCGACGCCGCCGGTGCGCGCGCTCGCAGAGCCGGGGCGGCGGGCGGCGCTGCGGGCGTCGCGCTCGGCCTCCGCGAGGTCGGCGCGCAGGCCCTGCATGGCCGAGCGCACGCTCGCCCGCACGTCGGAGGCCATCCGCCGCACCGAGTCGGTGATCTCACTCTCGAGCGAGTGCAGCTCGCCCTCCCGCTCGCGCAGCTCGGCTCGGCCGGCGTCGGTGATCGTGTAGGTCGACTTGCGGCCGTCGACCGTCTTGGTGACCAGCCCCTCCTCCTCGAGCTTCGCCAGCCGCGGGTAGATGGTGCCCGCGCTGGGCGAGTAGGTGCCGCCGAAGCGATGCTCGAGCGCCTGCATGAGCTCGTAGCCGTGGCGGGGCGCCTCGGCCAGCAGGCTCAGCAGGTAGAGCCGCAGCGCACCGTGGCCGAAGACGGGGGTCATGCGCCCCTCCGCGTGCCGTCCCGCTGCACGATCGTGACGTCGCCCGAGACGGTGCTGGCGCTGAAGTCGAACGCGTTCGCGCCGTCGACACTCTCGCGCCCGCCGCGCTTGGGCATCGCGACCCCCGCGACCGAGCCGCGGCCCGAGACCGTGCGGGTGGTGGCGCGCACGCCCTGACCGGCGTCGAGCCGCACCGTGACGTCGCCCGAGACGGAGTTCGCCGTGATGCCGCGCGGCGAGCCGTGCACGTCGAGCAGCACCTCGCCGCTGACGGTGTCGATGCCGATGTGCTCGAGCGCGCCGGAGGCGGTGACGCTCGCCGAGACGCCGTGCACCGAAAGCCGGCCGGTGCCGCCGGAGACCTCAACATCGCCCGAGACGGTGTTGAGGTCGAGATCGCCCTCGTGCGACTCGACCTGGATCGCCCCCGAGACCGTGCTGAGGCTCGCGCGCGAGCGCAGGCCGGTGACCAGGGCGGATGCGTTGACCTGGCCCAGCGACAGCGCCACCTGCCTGGGCACGACGATGCTCAGCTCGACCCGCGCGCGCACGCCCACGAGCGCCTTCACCGACTCCCACACGTCATCCCAGCTCACCTTCGGGTGGGAGATCGAGAGGCGACCCTGCTCGAGCGTGACCGTGAGGTCGCGACCCTCGACGCGGTGCACCTCGACCCGCGCGGTCGGCTCGTCGTGGCCGACGATGTCGACGCTGCCGCCGACGATGCCCACGCGCAGCGCGGTCACCGCGTCGAGGTCGATGACGCGGCTCTGGCCCTCGCCGATCGTCCAGCGCTCGGAGATCGCGTCGGCGCCCGACGCTGCCGCGCCCGATGCGCTGCGCGGCCTGGTGTCGCCGCTGCCATGCGTGTCGACGCTCTCCTGCGCGCCGAAGCCCTCCGGCCCGCCGCCGCCCTGCGCGCCGAAGGCGTCGGACCCGCCGCTCCACTGCTCGTTCATCGTGCTCTCCTGCCCTGCGCGCCGGCCCCGGCGGCCGCCACTCGCGATATATCGCGTTACGTGGAAGTCACGATATATCGCGTCTGGGCTGATGCGCAACCCCTGTCGACCGAAGCCGCGCCGCCCTGCCCGCGCCGCGCCGATTGCTCCCGGGCCGCGCCGCACACGCAGAACGGACCCGTTCGAGACCCGGGGACCCGCTCTGGGGGGTCCCCGAATCCCGAACGGGTCCGTGAAAGCAGTGCTCGCCGGCTAGCGGCGGTAGTTCGGCGCCTCGACGACCATCTGGATGTCGTGCGGGTGCGACTCCTTGAGGCCGGCGGCGGTGATCTGCACGAAGCGGCCCTTCTGCTGCAGCTCGTCGATCGTGCGCGCGCCGGTGTAGAACATCGACTGCCGCAGGCCGCCGACCAGCTGGTAGGCGACCGTGCCGAGGTGGCCGCGATAGGGCACCTGGCCCTCGATGCCCTCGGCGATGAGCTGCTCGTCGCTCGGCACGTCGGCCTGGAAGTAGCGGTCGCGCGAGTACGAGGTCTTCTTGCCACGGGTCTGCATCGCGCCGAGCGAACCCATGCCGCGGTAGGCCTTGAACTGCTTGCCGTTCACCAGCACCAAGTCGCCCGGGCTCTCGCTCGTGCCCGCGAGCAGCGAGCCGAGCATGACCGACGAGGCGCCGGCGACGAGCGCCTTGGCGATGTCGCCCGAGTACTGCAGGCCGCCGTCGGCGATGACCGGGATGCCCGTGCCGGCGTCGTGCGCGGCCCGTGCCGCGTCGTAGATGGCGGAGACCTGCGGCACGCCGACGCCGGAGACGACGCGTGTGGTGCAGATCGAACCCGGGCCGACGCCGACCTTCACCGCGTCGACGCCCGCCTCGATGAGCGCCGCTGCACCCTCGTAGGTGGCGACGTTGCCGCCGATGATGTCGATCTCGTCGAAGCGCGAGTCGCCCTTGAGGCCCGCGACCATGTCGAGCACGCCCTGGCTCTCGCCGTTGGCGGTGTCGACCACGATCACGTCGACGCCCTCGGCCGCGAGCGCCACCGCCCGGTCGAAGGCGTCGCCGAAGAAGCCGATCGCTGCACCGACGCGCAGTCGACCGTGCGCATCCTTCGTGGCGTTCGGGTACTGCTCGACCTTGTCGAAGTCCTTGACCGTGATCAGGCCGTGCAGGCGGCCGTCGTCATCGACGAGCGGCAGCTTCTCGAGCTTCGTGCGGGCGAAGAAGTCGAACGCCTCCTCGCGCGAGATGCCGACCTTGGCGGTCTGCAGCGGCGCCGGCGTCATGACGTCGCGCACGCGCGTCGTCGCGAACTCGCCGCGGGTCACGAAGCGCATGTCGCGGTTGGAGATGATGCCGACGAGGATGCCCTCGGCGTCGACGACCGGCAGGCCCGAGACCTTGAACTCGCCGCAGATGCGGTCGACCTCTTCGATCGTCGCGTCGGCAGTGGTGGTGAGCGGGTCGGTGATCATGCCCGACTCCGAGCGCTTCACCCGGTCGACGATGCCGGCCTGGTCGGCGATCGAGAGGTTGCGGTGCACGATGCCGATGCCGCCCTGGCGTGCCATGGCGATCGCCATGCGATCCTCTGTCACGGTGTCCATCGCGCTCGAGACGAGCGGCATGGAGAGGCGGATGCGGCGCGAGAGACGGGTGCCCGTGTCGGCCTCGGAGGGGATCACATCCGTGCGGCCCGGAAGCAGCATGACGTCGTCATAGGTCAGGCCTACGGGGCCGAAGGGGTTGCGCATTTCCATCGCTTCCATCGTATCTATTCGGTAACGGTCCCGCCGCATCCAGGCATTCTCGCTTCCGGTGACGCTGAAATGGACACGGAGCGGCTCGCGTGGCCGCTACTGTGTCACCACCGATGTAACGGGCAAGATGCACGCGGCATTCCCCAGGGCAGCGCAGCCCCACAACATGGAGGACATGTGAAGACGTCCAGCAGACCTCGACGCGGAGGGCTGCGACGAGCGATCGTCGTCGGCCTTGCTGCGCTGGGGATGATCGCGGGCGGAGCGGCTGCGGCCACCGCCGCAGATCTCCCGAGCACCGAATCCACCGATCAGTACACGTTCCAGGGCATCATCCGCGACGGGCAGACCCCGCTCGAGGGCGTCGAGATCACCGTCTCCGGCAACGGCGTCGAAGAGACGGCCGCGACGGATGCGAGCGGTGCATGGTCGATCGGCGTGGCCGATCCCGGCACCTACACCGTCTCGATCGACCCGGCCACGCTGCCGGACGGCATCTCGCTGCGCGACCCGGCGGAGTTCGAGAGCCGCGAGTTCACGACCGCCAGTACGTCGCAGATCGGTGTGCTCTTCCCGCTCCAGGGCGCGGGCGGCGGCGGCACCGGCGGCGAAGGCGGCACCGGTGCCGAGCCGGGGACCGGCGGCACGGGCGGCGACTCGGCCGATCCGGGCGGCGGCAGTGCCGCAACCGGCACCACCGACAGCAGCTTCTGGTCGACGGTGCTGGCACGCTCGGTGTCGGGCCTCAGCTTCGGTCTGCTCATGGCGCTCGGCGCCATCGGCATCACGCTGATCTACGGCACCACCGGAGTCAGCAACTTCGCGCACGGCGAGCTGCTCACCTTCGGCGGCGTCGTCTTCTATGCCACCACGACGCTGGTCAACTGGCCCGTCTGGATCGCGGTGATCGTCACGCTCGCGGCGTCAGCGGCCCTCGGCTGGATGCACGACTGGGCGATCTTCAAACCTCTGCGAAAGCGCGGCGTCGGGCTGGTGCAGGTGCTGATCGTGACGATCGGACTCTCGATCGCACTGCGCTACTTCTTCCAGTTCCTCATCGGCGGCGGCATCCTCGGCCTCTCGGTGCCGCGCGGCGACATCCTGAACGTCGGTCCGATCGTGATGCGGACGGGCGATGTCGTGAGCATGGTCATCGCGATCTTCGTACTCGTCGCCGTCGGCCTGTTCCTCACCCGCACGCGGCTCGGCAAGGCCACGCGCGCGGTGAGCGACAACGCCTCCCTGGCCTCGGCCTCCGGCATCGACGTCGACCGCGTCATCCGCATCGTCTGGGTGCTCGGCGCGCTGCTCACCGGCGGCTCCGGCATCCTCTACACGTACTTCATCGGCGCGAACATCAAGTGGGACGTCGGCTTCACCGTGCTGCTGCTGCTGTTCGCGGGCGTCACCCTCGGCGGCCTCGGCAGCGCGTTCGGCGCCCTCGTCGGCGCTGTCGTGGTCGGGCTCGTCACCGAGCTCTCGACGCTCTGGATCGCCGCCGACCTGCGCTATGCCGTGGCGCTGCTGGCGCTGATCCTGGTGCTGCTGTTCCGACCGCAGGGCATCCTCGGTCGCAGGGAAAGGGTTGGTTGACATGGACTTCCTCGCGATTCTCAGCAATGCCGCGGGCGAGATCCTCTCCCCCACCACGGCAGCCTTCGCACTCGCCACGATCGGCCTCAACGTGCACTTCGGCTACACCGGGCTGCTGAACTTCGGCCACGCCGCGTTCATGGCGATCGGCGCGTATGCCTTCGCCATCTTCACGATGCAGGTCGACCCGACGGCGACGCTCGGGTGGCCCGTGTGGCTGTCCTTCCTGACCGCCGTCCTCGTGGCGATCGTGGCGGCAGTCGCCTTCGCGCTGCTGCTCGGCATCCCGACGCTCCGGCTGCGCGGCGACTACCTCGCGATCGTCACGATCGCGGCGGCAGAGATCGTGCGCTTCACGATGCGCACCTCCGAGTACTCGGCGATCACGGGCGGCTCCCAGGGCCTGCGCGGGCAGGACTACAAGGGCGACGTCGACGCGCTCAACCCGCTCACCGGCTCCACCTACGGCTTCGGCCCCTGGGCCGGCAGCGCCTACGACACCTGGATCCGCATCCTCGCCTGGGGCCTTGTGATCGTGGCGCTCATCATCGTCTGGCTGCTCATGCGCAGCCCGTGGGGCCGCGTCATCAAGGGCATCCGTGAGGACGAGGATGCGGTGCGGTCGCTGGGCAAGAACGTCTACGGCTACAAGATGCAGGCGCTCATCCTCGGCGGTGTGATCGGCGGGCTCGCCGGCATCATGTTCGTGCTGCCCCGAGCGGTGCAGCCGGACAACTTCGCCACCGCCATGACCTTCTACATCTGGACGGCTCTGCTGCTCGGCGGTGCCGCCACCGTGATCGGCCCGCTGCTCGGCTCCATCCTGTTCTGGGTGCTGCTGTCGTTCACCGGCGGCCTGCTGAGCGGGCTGCAGTCGATCGGCGCCTTCGGCGACATGACCGGCACCCAGGCCGGCCAGCTGCGGTTCGTGCTCGTCGGCCTCGCGCTGATAGCGATCGTCGTATTCAGACCGCAAGGCATCCTGGGCAACAAGAAGGAGCTGTCGTTCCATGTCTGAGACCACCACTCCCCCGACGACGCACCCGCTCGTCGACGGCGAGGTCGGCCCCGGCTGCAAGAAGGTCGACCCGATCGTCATCGCCGATGGCGTCGTGCGGCAGTTCGGTGGCCTGACGGCCGTCGACGTCGAGCACGCCGAGATCCCGCGCGGCGCCATCACGGCGCTGATCGGGCCGAACGGCGCCGGCAAGACCACCTTCTTCAACCTGCTCACCGGCTTCGACCGCCCCAACAAGGGCACCTGGTCGTTCGAGGGCCAGTCGCTCGCGCACGTGCCCAGCCACAAGGTGGCGCGGCGCGGCATGGTGCGCACCTTCCAGCTGACGAAGTCGCTCGGCCGCCTGACGGTGCTGCAGAACATGCTGCTGGGCGCGCGCGACCAGCGCGGCGAGGGCATCTTCGCCGCGCTCGTGCGCCCGCTGTGGAGGGCGCAGGAGGAGGCCAACATCAAGCGGGCGGACAGCCTGCTGGCCCGCTTCAAGCTCGACACCAAGCGCGAGGACTACGCCGCGTCGCTCTCGGGCGGCCAGCGCAAGCTGCTCGAGATGGCACGCGCGCTCATGAGCGAGCCGACCCTGGTGATGCTCGATGAGCCGATGGCCGGCGTCAACCCGGCGCTGACGCAGTCGCTGCTCGACCACGTGAAGGGCCTGAAGGAGGACGGCATGACGGTGCTCTTCGTCGAGCACGACATGCACATGGTGCGCCATATCTCCGACTGGGTGATCGTGATGGCCGAGGGCAAGATCGTCGCCGAGGGTCCGCCCGAGACGATCATGCACAACCAGGCGGTCGTCGACGCCTACCTGGGCGCGCACCACGACACCGACCTGGGCACGCTGACCAACCAGCAGGTGGCGCAGATCCACGGGGCCGCCGAGGACGAGGTGCCCATCGACGCCGGAGCACCCGGTGCCGAGCAGCGCACGCCGGCTGCCGATGCGCAGCCGGCGACGGATGCCGACCATGAGGAGGGCAAGCGATGACCGACAGCGCCACGAGCACCCCGGTGCTCGAGACCAAGGAGCTCGTCGCCGGCTACCTGCCCGGCGTCAACATCCTCAACGGCTGCTCGATCGTGGCCAACCAGGGCGACCTGATCGGCATCATCGGACCGAACGGCGCCGGCAAGTCGACGCTGCTGAAGGCGGTCTTCGGGCAGGTGAACGTCCGCGGCGGCGAGATCCTGCTGCACGGGGAGGACATCTCCGGGCTCAAGGCCGACAAGCTGGTCGGCAGGGGCGTCGGCATGGTGCCGCAGAACAACAACGTGTTCCCCTCGCTCACGATCGAGGAGAACCTCGAGATGGGCCTGTTCCAGGCGCCGAAGATGTTCAAGGAGCGCTTCGAGTTCGTCGGGGCCCTGTTCCCCGAGCTCGTGTCGCGCCGCAAGCAGCGCGCCGGCAGCCTCTCCGGCGGCGAGCGCCAGATGGTCGCGATGGGCCGCGCGCTCATGATGGACCCCTCGGTGCTGCTCCTCGACGAGCCGAGCGCCGGCCTGAGCCCGGTGCGCCAGGACGAGACGTTCCTGCGCGTGGCAGAGATCAACAGCCACGGCGTGACGATCGTGATGGTGGAGCAGAACGCCCGGCGCTGCCTGCAGATCTCGCACCGCGCGTACGTGCTCGACCAGGGCAAGGACGCCTACACGGGAACCGGCCGAGAGATGCTGAACGACCCCAAGGTCATTCAGCTCTACCTCGGCACGCTCGCGACCGACGTCGAGGAGAAGGCGAAGACGGCTCCTTCGGCATCCTCAGATCACGTGTAGTCGTGTAGCCGAATCAAGCAAGCGAACTGGGCCACATCGACCTTGACTGTTGAAGGCTCCAGAACTTCCGTGCCGTGAGCGCATCTTTTCACAGCGCACTCTCACCTGGATCGTGCCACCTCGGCCGGATTTCGTGACCTGATGGTCATTCTGCCTTGAGTTTCCGGGGTTCTTGGTGTCCGTGCGGGGCACTAATCGGGCGCTTCTAGACTGCCCAAGTGGGTATGTTCGCGCAACGGCTGCGGAGGCCGCGTATGCGCACGCGACCCGGGCTGGCGCGCTCACGCTGGTCCTCTATGACGTGACCACGCTGTATTTCGAGGCCGAGTACGAAGACGCGCTGCGGAAGGTCGGCATGAGCAAGGAACGGCGCGTGGATCCGCAGATCCTGGTCGGCCTGCTCGTCGACGCCGGCGGCTTCCCGCTGGAGGTGCACGCGTTCCCCGGCAACAAGGGCGAGACGCTCACGCTGCTGCCGGTGCTGGACGCCTTCCGCGCCCGCCACGGCGTCGAGGAGCTGGTGGTGGTCGCCGATGCCGGCATGCTCTCGGCGGCGAACCTGAACGCTGTCGAGGACGCCGGGTTCCGGTTCATCGTCGGCTCCCGCACCTCCTCCGCCCCGCACGACCTGACACCGCATTTCGAGCGGCACGGGAACGCGTTCGCCGATGGGCAGATCATCGAGACGCAGCGCACGATGGGCAGAGGCGAGCAGGCGCGGAAGCGGCGGGTGGTCTGGCACTACTCGTTCAAACGAGACAAGCGCGACAACCTCACCCTCAACAAGCAGATCGAGCGCGCGGAGAAGATCGCCGACGGCTCCCGGCCGGCGAAGCGGGACCGGTTCGTCACGATCGACGGGAAGAGCGTCGGCGTCAACTGGGCACAGATCGAGAAGGCGCGCACCTGGCAGGGGCTCAAAGGCTATGTCGCCAACATCCCCGAGGACGTGCTCGACGGGGCCGGCGTGGTCGCCGCGTACCACGACCTGTTCCAGGTAGAAGCGTCATTCCGGATGGCCAAGACCGACCTCAAGGCGCGACCGATGTTCCATGCGCAGGAGGACTCGATCCAGGCGCACCTCACGATCGTGTTCTGCGCCCTCGCCATCAGCCGCCACCTGCACGCGACCACCGGCGCCTCGATCCGCCGCATCGTCCGCGCCCTCAAGCCGCTGCGCGACATCGTGATCAGCGTCGACGGACACCGGATCACCGCCCAGACCCCTGCCACCGGCGAAGCCGCCGAGATCCTCACCAAACTCAGGTCGGCCATGGGGCACTAACTTGGCACGATCCAGGTCTCAGCCTGCCAAACGAAATCTCATGAAGAATCGTCGAACGGTCGGTTCATCGAAGAATGGAGATATAGATGCGTCGCACATATGGATCGCGAAGAGTCGCGGCGGCTGCCAGTGTCGCGACTATCGTCTTTGCTGGACTATTTGTCGGCGGCGCCGCCGCTTCTGCAGCTGACTATGGATGTGCCACTTCGATCTCGGCGACGAAAGGCTACGGCACCGCAAACTGCTGGTTGCTCCCCGTGGGGAAGACACAGTTCCGTGCTGCCGTAGGTTGCCAACGCATCGGTGGCAGCCAGTTCTACGTCAGCTATTCCTTGTGGCGGTGGGCAAATCAGAACGCTGACGCGGTCTGCTCACTTGGCTACAACGCAATTCAAGTCAACGTGCAATTCCGGTGATTCGCCCAAAATAGCAGCACCCGAGACGGCTCAAGCAGCGCACGACCAGTTCGGAGAAGTGATGAAGCTCGAAAATGCAACAAGGCATGGGATCTCAAGCCTTCTCGCGGTTTGCGCCATCGGGGCGGCATCAATGATTGCTGCCGCTCCAGCGCAAGCCGCCGCGAATTGCGGGATCGCAATTACGGACGATGGCTCATCCGGTACATGCTGGTCCCTGCCGGCCGGCATGAGTCAGTGGCGTATGTCGCTTGGATGCGAACGAGTCGGCGGTACCCAGTTCTACATCAACTACTCACTCTGGAGAAGCGCTGGACAGAACGGAGAAGTATGGTGTCGAGCCGGATATGAGGCCGTTCAGACTCATCTCCAGTTCCGCTGAAAGTTCTTGCCACCGCGGTTGAGGTTGTGAGGGGTTGCGTCCGGCAGAGCGGTGTACGACTCTCCGGTGATCGCGTCGCAGCGAACGTAGTGACGATCGCCATGTGATCCCTCGGGAGAACTCTTCACGTCCGTCTCGAAAGGACTGTCGCTCACAGTGTCAACCATGCCCGTTTCCTGCGCGAGCACGTCGAGCAGGCATCCCCGAACCTGGTGCGTGAGATGTTCTCGGCGTCCATCAACGCGCTGCTGTCGACGGATGCCCCTGGTGTCACGTCGGCGTGACCTGGATCGTGCCACTTCGAGTCCAGTTCGCGCGCGGAGGGCTTGACTGCCTTGATTCTTCCCGGGGTTCTTGGTGCGCGCGTTACGCACTAATGCTGCTCCGGTGGGCTGTTCATGCGGAAGGTGAGGACCGCCTCGCGCGCGACGGCGGTGGAGATCGCGCCGAAGACGCGGGACCTGCGCACGATCGTCGAGCGTCTCGGGTCCGCGCATGACGAGGCTCAGTTGGAGCTTCTGGTCTAGGGCGTGTCTCGTAATGTCGTTGTCCAGGCGATTTCGGTGATCGGGCGTGCCAGACGCAGCACGTCGCTCGGGTCCGCGTCGGGGCTGAGCAGGTCGACCGTTCAGCGGTGCGCGGGGTTCGTCGGCACGAACCGGCCGTCGACGATGATCCTATCGACGGCGTCGACCCCGGCCCGCCGTGCGGCGGTCTCGCCGAGGTAGCGGCACACCTCGCGCAGCCGCAAGGTAGTCCCGTGCCGGCTGGCGGCCCGGCGTCGCGCGCTGCCTGGCGCTCCTCGAGCAGGGCGTCGCGGAGCGTGGCGGCGATCGCGGCCGGCCGTGGCTCGTCGCCCTCGCGCGTATGTGCTCGCGCAGCTCGTGGAACTCGGCGATGACGTGGCCGCCGGCGTGCAGCCAACCGTCGAGGACCAGGTCGCGGCTGTCGCCGATCGCCACGGTGAACGCCTGAGCGCGCGGCCAGTGCGCGAGCAGGTCACCGCGGAGCTCGTCCACGATCTCGGCGGGCGGGTGGTCGTCGGTGGTGTCGCTCACGATGCGTCAGCCAGGATCGGGCGAGCAAGCGCAGCTGCCCGGTCGAAGTGCGCCTCCAACCTGATGCCGATGTGGGTGCCGTCGTGCTCTGCGCGTAGCTGAGCAAGATCGATGCGGTGGGAGGGCTTCGTCATGCCAGTGTCATAGACGGCCGCGCCCGCCCTCGCACGTGCCTTGACGTCACCTACCGGATCATGCATCCTGAATGTAAGAAGGATTTTACATTGCGGAGGAACACCATGAGACTTCGAACGTGGATCACGATCGTAGCCATAGCCATTCTCGTGCTGGCATCAGGCTTGGCAATCGCAGATCAGCTTGAGCTGGAATGGCTCCGCTTGGCCGTCCTCGTCGCGGCGCCCGCGGCCGCCGGGATCGCGGTGCTAGTCACGAAGAACCGCAAGGCCCGCACGGACCGCTCGATGGAGCTGGGAAGCGTCGAGCGAGCAATGGATGTGGAGGCTCGCGCCGGAGCCTTCAAAGACTCGGCAGTCGCAGCAGCCGCAGCCCTGCTTCTGGGGGCCCTCGTACCCGACCTTCCCGCCTGGGTGATCGGACTCGCGGTGCTGGTTGCCATCGCCGTTTCCTACTGGGTTCGACGGGTCCTCGTTGGGAGGGCAAGCAGCAATGTCAGTGATGAATAGGGTTCGCGACTACAGGAAGAACGCGGGCCTGACTCAGGAGGAGCTCGCCGCCCTGTGTGGAGTCTCTCGACAGACGATCATCGCCGTTGAGCGAATGTCCCATGAACCGATGCTGACGTTGGCGCTCCGGATCGCTGCAGTACTACGAACTCCCCTGGAGCAGATGTTCTGGCTCGACCCGCCCGCCCAGAATCTACCGAGCGAGCGGGCCGCGCCAGGTGCCTAGCCCTACCCGACGCAGGAGAACCGGGGGCCGAACACGTACGACTTCAGGTTGCCGGGGCAGGTGCCGTAGTTGGCGATCCAGGTGCCCGCGGCGACCACCGCGGCGATGATCGCAATGCAGCTCACCGTTCCGAGGCCCGGAATGGCACACAGCGCAGCCGTCAGCGCAGCTCCGCCCCCGCCGACGATGAGCTGCTGGTCGAAGTTGTTGAGGAGGATGTAGGGCCCGCCGTTGTCCCAGCCACCGCCGATGGTCGGCTGGACGAGCTCATCCGAGGGCACGAAGACCACGAGATCGAAGGACCCACTCGGGACCAGGGGGTCGGAGACGGGAACGTGGAAGGTGTACTCCTGCCCCGTGATTCCGCTCTCCACGGTTCGAGGCACATCGCTCGCGAGCAACTCGGCGATTGCTTGGTCCCACTCCTCCGGCGCAACGGACGTTCCGCCCGGCTGTGCAAGAGAGGCGCCGTCACCGCTTGACGGTGCCTCTTCCACAGCCTGGGCGCGAGAATCCGTAAGGAAGAAGCTGAGCACCAGCGCGATCGCTGCGATCAGCGCCACGATCACATGGCGGTGGGTTTCGTGCTTGGTCGCACTCGTCATAGACATAAGGGTGCGGCTCTCTTGGAGTGACGCGTCGGACGCCTGATTCGTCCGTGGAGGCCGGAGTGGCGGCGAGGCAGCCGGCCTGGCACGTCGCGTTGACGGCTGGTGGCGACGGGCTATCGGTTGGGGCCCTCGTGCTGCTCCAGGGCGTGCAGTGAGGCTGTCTCGAGCTTCGCGACCAGGTCTTTGGCGCGGCGGGCGTTGTCGAACCAGGGCTGGTATCGGTCGAGCTGTTCTGGGCTGAGGTACCGGGTCACCGTTTTGCCGGCCACGGTGCGGGTCCACTGGATGTAGGGCCCGTGCAGCGTGGGCGGGTCGTCTTTGCATGCGCAGCGGCGTTTGCCGCAGCGCATGTGCCGCACGAGGACGCTCCCGGGCAGCAGCCCGTCGAGTTCGGCGAGTTGGGCGGCCAGCGCGGTACGGGTGGCCTGGAACGGCAGTCTCGGCGTGTCGGGGTCCATCTCGCTCCTTCGCTCCGGCGGTGGGGGAATCATGGTTCTCGGCGATCCTACTGCGCTACCGCTGTAGGGTGCCGTGAGCAAGGGAGCCTGTCGTGCCAGAGCACACCCAGACCACCGAGACCTTCACCGCCAGCCAGACCCGGTTCGCCGAGCTGATGGACTTCGCCGCCGGCGCCTCTGCCGCCGACCTCGACCACGCCGGCCTGGAGGAGCAGCTCACCAGCCGCGGCCGCGAGCTGCTGCGCCAGCTCTACCAGGACCACTTGGACCTGCGCGCGACCCGGGAGCTGCGCCTGGTCACGGTCGCCGACGCCGCCGGCGTCGCGCATCGGATCGTCGAGGCCGACCATCAGCGCACCCTTGCCACCGTATTCGGGGAGGTGAGAGTGGCCAGGCTGGCCTACCGCGCTCACGGACAGGCCAACCTCCACCCGGCGGACGCGGCACTGAACCTACCGGCCGAGAAGCACTCCCACGGGCTGCGTCGGCTGGCGGCCACCGAGGCCGCCCGCGGCGCGTTCGACGAGGCGCGCGCCGCGCTGACCCGCGGCACCGGGGCCTCGACCGGCAAACGCCAGGTCGAGGCCCTGACCGTGCGAGCCGCCGTGGACTTCGCCGCCTTCTACGCCACCCACCGCCAGCCCGCCCCCGCCGAGCAGGGTGAGCTGCTGGTCCTGCAGGTCGACGGCAAAGGCATCGTCATGCGCCCCGAGGCGCTGCGCCCGGCCACCGCGAAAGCAGCCGGCCAGGCATCCCCGAAACTCTCGGGCCGGTTGAGCAAGGGAGAGAAGCGCTACCGCAAGCGCATCGCCGAGGTCGGCGCGGTCCACGACGCGACCCCGGTCATCCGCACCGTCGCCGACATCCTGCCCGCCACCGACGCCGAACGAGCCGCGGCCACCGACGGACCCCGCGCCACCGGCAAGTGGCTGACCGCCAGCGTCGCGCAGGACGCGGCCACCGTCATCGCCGAGGTGTTCGACGAGGCGAAGCGCCGCGACCCCGACAAGGCCCGCACCTGGATCGCCCTCGTCGACGGCGCCAACCACCAGATCGAGCGGATCACCGCCGAAGCGGACGATCGAGCAGTCAGCGTGCACATCCTGATCGACTTCGTCCACGTCATGGAGTACCTGTGGAAGGCCGCCTGGTGCTTCCACTCCGAAGGCGACCCGGCCGCCCAAGCCTGGGTGCACGCCAAAGCCCGCGACATCCTCGCCGGCAAGGCCAGGACCGTCGCCGCCACCATCCGACGCGCCGCCAGCACCCGAGAGCTGAGCGCCACGGCACGCAAAGGAGCCGACGCCGCCGCCCGCTACCTCACCAACAAGGCGCCCTACCTCGACTACCCCGCCGCCCTGGCCGGAGGCTGGCCGATCGCCACCGGCGTCATCGAAGGCGCCTGCCGACACCTGGTCGCCGACAGGCTCGACATCACCGGAGCCCGCTGGGGCCTGCCCGGCGCCGAAGCCGTCCTCCAGCTACGCGCAGTGCGCAGCAACGGCGACTTCGACGACTACTGGATCTTCCACCAACAACAAGAACTCCAGCGCGTCCACGCCACCCGCTACGCCGACGACGCGATCCCACAAGCCGCATGACCGTCACTCCAAGAGAGCCGCACCCTAGACATAACATCCTCGTACTTTCCGTCTCGTCGTTGAGTCAAGTTCGAGCACGGCAGATGCCCGACCTGCCTAAAGGCTATCCACAGCGCTTGCAAAGCGAAACCTTAGGCGGCGTGTTGGGGTCGCGCGAGCGACCTCAAAGCGAGCCGCTGTCCACGCGCGCCCAAGGGCGTGTCTCGTAGTGTCGTTGTCCAGGCGATGACGGCGTGGAGGACGGCTGCGGCGCGATAGACGATCGCGAGCTTGTCGTAGCGGGTGGCGATGCCGCGCCATTGCTTGAGGTGGCTGAAGCGACGCTCGACGACGTTGCGGCCGCGGTAGTCGTCTACGTCGAACGCGGGCGGTCTTCCGCCCGCTGATCCGCGCCGCTTGCGATGCCCGATCTGGTCGGACGGTTCCGGGATGACGGCGCGGATGCTGCGATCGCGCGGATGCTGGCGGATCGCCCTGGACGAGTAGGCCCTGTCGCCTCGGACCGCGTCCGGCCGAGTGCGCGGACGTCCCGAGGTTCGCCCGACGCGCAGCTGCTGCAGCAGCGGCAGCATCGCCGGCGCGTCATCGGCCTGGCCTGGTGCGACCGCGACCACCAGCGGCCGACCGTGCCCGTCGACGAGGTGGTGCAGCTTGGTCGAGAGGCCGCCGCGGGAGCGGCCGACCGCGTAATCAGGCGACTCGACGAGCGGATTCTTGTAATTCGATGAAGCCCCCTGTGTGGCGAGTGGCGTTCGTCGCGTGCTGGTGCGCACGGGCGATCGTCGAGTCGATCGACACCGACCAATCGACCAGTCCCGCGGCGTCGGCCTGAGCGGTCAACACCGCCAGCAGCCGATCCCAGGTGCCATCGGCGGCGAGCATTCGATGCCACCGCCAGACCGTCTGCCACGGCCCGAACACCTCCGGCAGATCACGCCACGCGATGCCGCAGCGATAGTGGTAGATGACGCCCTTGACCATCGTCTGCGCGTCCGCGAACGGCCGGCCCGGACGGCCCGTCCGGCGCGGCAACGCGTCCTCGATCAACGGCCACTGAGCATCCGAGAGCGACTGGAAGCGCGACATACCCTGACACTCCCAGCCACACCCGACGATTACGAAACACGCCCTAGTTCCCCCGTAGACGCATCACGGCTGAGCCGGCAGGCCGAGTTCGATCTCGATGCGCTGATCCCGGCGCCGGCTGCGACGACGGCGCCGAAGGTCGCGTCCACGCGCTCGAGGGTGCTCTGGGAGGTGCTGGAGGAGGCGTACGCGGTGCTCGGCTTCGACGCGATCGGTGACGAGCCGTTAAAGCAGCTCGTGCTCGCCCGCATCGTGGATGCCTACCTCGAAGGCAGACACGCCGCGGGTCTGGGCCGAGCTGGGCGTGCCAGACACCCCCTCGCTGTCAACCGTTTGGCGGGTGCTCGCGCACAGAATCGTCCAGGATGGCGATCATGACTATTCGTTCCTCTGAGGGCCACTGATATTGCGTCTGGGGGCCTCTCGCGCGTGGTCGCAATCGCGGCAGTGAGGGCCAGTCACTATTCGGGTTGAGGGCCACTGTTCTTAGGCTTCTGCCGCGTGGCGGATCGCGCGGCTGAAGGAGTGATTGCAACGAGTTGACGGCGCAAGACACTAGCTCGCCCTCTTCTCGCCTGTCGGCCCTCGTCACTGCATGCCTCGGGACATCGATCTTCCCGATTCATCCAGCACGCCCGCGGCGCCAAATGGGCTGCGGCCTCCTTGTGCCGCCGAGGCTCCTCGTCGCGCTCCGGACCGCCTTCGTCCGGTATCCCACTGCGCTGTCAGAGCGAGAGCGTCCCGCCTGCATTTATTGCCGGACACCACCCGGTCTCAGCACGATGGGGACGGCCCGGCCATGCCGGATCCGCCCCCATCGACTCCGATTCACTCGTTGAGCGAGCCGAACTCCGCGCGGAGGAAGGTGTACTGGTTGTCGGCACCGTACTGGTAGATGCCGATGTACGCCTCCGTCGGGTCACCGTTCTCGTCGAACGTGATCGGGCCGGAGACACCGTCGTAGTCGATGTCCTCGCCGTCGGCGAGCAGCTGCAGGCAATCGGCGACGGCCGTGCACTTCGTGCCACCCTCGGAGACCGTCTGCAGGTTGTCGCGGATGGTGTCCGAGTCGGGGCTGCCGCCCTGCACCGCAGCGAGCGCGGCGAGCACGACTGCGTCATAAGACTCGGGCGCGTACGAGAAGTCCTCGAGGTCGGGGGTGACCTCGAGCAGGCGCTCGCGGAAGGTCTCGTCGGCGGGGTTGCCGGGCAGCGTACCCAGCGCCCCGGTCAGCGTACCCTCGGGGAAGTTGTACGAGTTCGACAGGTTGCCGTCGACGAAGTACATGCCGGCCGGGTCGAAGCCCTGCGTGACGAGCTCGGGCACGATCTGCGCCGTCTCGGCGAAGGCGAGGATGCCGATCGCGTCGGGGCTGTCGGCCATCACCGCTGCGACCTGGGTGGCGAGGTTCGTGTCACCCGGATTGTACAGCTCGCTGTGCGTGACCGTGCCGCCGGCCGCCTCGATCGCCAGGGTGGCGTTCTCCTGCAGACCGGTGCCGTACGGGTCGTTGATCGTGATGAAGCCGACCGAGGCCGCACCGTTGGCGACCATCAGGTTGCCGAGCACGCGGCCCTGTAGCACGTCCGAAGGAGCGGTGCGCCAGTAGTAGCCGTCGTCCTCGTAGTCGCTGAACTGAGGCGAGGTATTCGCCGGGGAGATCTGCACGATCCCCGCGTCGATCACTTGGTCGATGAACGTCAACGAGACGCCCGACGAAGCCGCGCCGATGATGACGTCTGCGCCAGCCGAGACCAGGTTGCCGACCGACTGCGTGGCGATGTCGGTCTGCGTGTCACCGGAGTCCTGGTGGTCGACCTCGATCGTGTACGGGTAGTCGGCCGCCTCGAGCTCCTGCGCTGCGAGATCGACGGCCGCGAACTCGGGCGGGCCGAGGAAGGCGAGGTTGCCGGTCTGGGGCAGCACGGTGCCGACGTAGAGCGTGTCGTCGGACGCGCCTTCGTCGGGGCCGGCCGAGCCGGACGGTGCGGGGGTACCGCCACCTGCACAGGCGGCGAGCAGCAGCACGCCCGCAGTTGCTGCGCCGAGCGCGGCATACCGGCGGGGGCTGTGCCCCTTGGTGCGAAGGAAGGACTGCATTGTTCTCCTCGATTGCTGAGTAGCTCGCTGACGCGGGCGTTGTTGCAACAGTAGGCGAGGAACGGGCCGATTTCCGGCGTTCTGCGTTACGTCCTGGTAACGGTCTTGGCGCACGCGCGACCGGTTGGGGAGATCCTGGGCGAGGCCTGAGGCGCGGCGGGCCTACGCCGCAGGCAGGATCGGCCGGGGCCTGCGGAAGCGGTGGCCCGCGATGTCGACGGTGAAGAGCACCAGTGACGCCCAGACGAGGATGAACCCGATCCAGCGCTCGAGCGGCATCGGCTCGAGCATGATGAACGCGCCGAACAGGAAGGTCATGATCGGCGTCAGGTACTGCACGAAGGCGACCCAGGTGAGCGGGATGCGTCGGGTCGCGGCCGCGAATGCGAGCAGCGGGATCGCGGTCACGATGCCGAAGCCTGCGGCGCCGAGGATCCCGGTGGCGCCGTTGGCCCCCACGGTGACGCCGTTGACCGCGAAGGCCACACCGAGCATGACTATCGACGCCGGCAGCGCGGCCGTGGTCTCGATCGTGAACCCCGACAGCGCATCCACCGACCCGCTCACGCGCTTCTTGATCAGGCCGTAGGTGCCGAACGAGAAGGCGACCAGCAGCCCGATCCACGGCACCTGGCCGTAGCCGACGATCATGACGCCCACAGCGACGGCGCCCAGGCCCACCGCCACCCACTGCAGGGGGCGGAGCCGCTCACCGAGGAAGATGACGGCGAACACGACGCTCACGAGCGGGTTGAGGAAGTAGCCGAGGCTGGTCTCGAGCACCTTGTCGCTGAGCACGCCGACGACGAACGCCGTCCAGTTGATGAGCACCGCGTGGCCCGCGATCACGAGCGTCCAGGTGTCGCGGCGGCTGCGCAGCACCGTGCGCATGCGCGCCCAGCCGCGCGTCGCGGCGACGAGCGCGAATGCCACGACGACCGACGAGATGACGCGCCAGCCGATGAGCTCGAAGCCGTCGATGCCGCGGGTGAGCTGCAGATAGGCGGGCAGGAAGCCCCAGAAGAGGTACGCGAACAGCGCGTACCCGAGGCCTGCCTTGGCGTGCTCGCCCATCGCCCCTCCGGGAAGACTGAAGGCGGCGCCCCCGAAGGGGCGCCGCCGAGATGTCAGTGCTGCGTCAGCGGACGACGATGGCGAGCACGTCGCGCGCCGAGAGCACCAGGTACTCGTCGGCGCCGTACTTCACCTCGGTGCCGCCGTACTTCGAGTAGAGCACGCGGTCGCCGACGGAGACGTCCATCGGGACGCGGTTGCCGTTGTCGTCGATGCGGCCGGGGCCGACAGCCACGACCTCGCCCTCCTGGGGCTTCTCCTTGGCGGTGTCAGGGATGACGAGACCGCTTGCAGTGGTCGTCTCAGCCTCGACCTGCTGGATGACGATGCGGTCCTCGAGCGGCTTGATGGAAACCGACACGGTTGCCTCTTTCTTCTCAGTCTTTGGGGTCTGCCCGGATGCACCGGACAACAGCCCAAGCCTAGGCGCTCGATTGGCACTCGGTCAACATGAGTGCCAATCGCGGGCCTCGCGGCGACGCGGCACGAGCCCGCGCGGTGCTTCACTGGAGGCATGGATGCCGAAGAGCTGCGCGCACTGCTGTCCGCCGACGGGCTCGCGCTGCTCGAGCGCGTCGAGGCTGGCCCGGACGGCACCGGGCTCGACGATCGCGACCTGGTGCGCGAGGTGACCCGGCTGCGGGCCGAGGGGCACGACCCCCGGCTGGTCGCCGCCGTGCTCACGCAGGCGAAGCTGCGCCGCAGGGCGCGCGCGAAGTTCGGTGAGTTCGCCACCGAGATGCTCTTCACCGAGGCCGGGCTCGAGCAGGCGACGCGGCTGCGCGTCGCCGCGCACCATGCGGGGCGGATGCGCTCGGCCGGCATCGTCTCGGTGGCCGACCTGGGGTGCGGCATCGGTGCCGACTCCCTCGCGTTCGCCACCCTCGGGCTCGAGGTCACCGCTGTCGAGCGCGACGAGGTGACCGCCGCGATCGCGACGTACAACCTCGCCGCGTGGCACGCATCCGTCGTGCACGGCGACGCGCTCGAGACACCGGTCGACGCGGAGGCGCTCTGGTTCGACCCCGCCCGCCGCGATGGGCGCAGGCGCTTGAGCGACCCGGGCGACTGGTCGCCGGCGCTCGATGCGGTGTTCGCACGCGCGGCCGAGCGGCCCGCCGGGGTGAAGCTCGCGCCGGGCATCGACCGGGCGCTGCTGCCCGCGGAGGCCGAGCACCAGTGGGTGACGGATGGGCTGGAGACGGTCGAGGCGGTCGTGTGGACCGGCTCGCTGGCCCGGCAGGGCATCGTCCGCAGCGCGCTCGTGCTCGGCGACGGCGGCGCCGCGGAGCTCGCGGGCGAGCCCGCGCACCCGGAGCCCGGCGAGCTGGGCGAGTGGCTCTACGAGCCGGCCGGCGCGGTGATCAGGGCAGAGCTGATCGGCACGCTCGCCGAGCAGCTGGGTGCGACGAGCATCAGCGACGGCATCGCCTACCTGAGCGGGCCGCAGCAGGCGACCACGCCGCTCGCGCAGGCGTTCAGAGTGCGGGAGACCCTGCCGCTGGACGAGCGCCGCATCGCGCAGCGGCTGCGGGAGCTCGGCATCGGCGAGCTGGAGATCAAGAAGCGCGGCGCCGACATCGACCCGGCGACCCTGCGCAAGCGGCTGAAGCTCTCCGGTGACGAGCGCGCGACGCTCTTCGCGACGCGCGTCGGCGGCCGCCACCGGGCGATCCTCGCCGATCGGGTCTCGGCGGAGGCCGCGGGCCACAGCTGAGGCGGTGCCCTCAGGGCAGCAGCAGCCCCGGGACGAGCGGCCCCCAGGTGACCATGGCGACCACGACGAGCACGGCGGCGAGCAGCGTGCCGAGCAGGCCTGCGACGAGCGCGATGAGTGGCCACGGGCGCGCGCGGCGATCGCGCGGAATCGCGATCGCCGCGCAGATCGTGCCCGCGAGCGCGAACGGCAGGCCGATGCCGCTGGCTGGCGCGAACACGAGTCCGAGCCCTGCGAGGATCAGCGCGGCGAGCGTCAATGTCGACCAGCCACGGGTCCCGACGTCGGGGTCGCCCGGCCGGCCCGCCGAGCTCACCGTGACGTCACATTCCAGCGTACTGCGCCCATGCGATCAAGCTCATGATGTTGAAGATGAACAGGCCCAGCGAGATGATCGCGGCCAGCGCGCCGACGATGCCCATGATGAGCGGCCAGGGCTTTGCCTCCGGATTCTTCTTGATGGCGACGAAGCCGAGGACCGAGCCGACGGCAGCGGGCAGGAAACCGGTACCGAAGAGGAACGTGCCGAGCACGCCCAGAGCGGTCAGGATGATGGACCAGAGCGTGATGCCCTTGATCTTCTTCTCCCCCGGTTGCGCAAAGCCCTGCTGCTGGCCGTAGCCCTGCTGCTGGCCGTAGCCGACAGCCGCCGGGTCGCCGTAGGAGGTCTGCTGGCCGTAGGCAGACTGCTGGCCGTAGGCGGGAGGCTGCTGGCCGTAGGCCTGGTCGGCCGGAGCACTCTGCCCGTACTGCTGCTGACCGTACGAGGGGGCGCTGGTGCCGTAACTCGGCTGCTGACCGTATGCCTGCTGCTGCGAGGCATCGGGCTGCTGACCGTAGGGCGCCGAGCCACCCTGTGCGGCCGGCTGGCCGTGGCCGAGCTGCTGACCGTAGGCGGGGGGCTCCTGCGCCGCCGGCTGGCCGTAGCCGGGCTGCTGACCGTAGGCGGGGGGCTCCTGCGCGGGCGGCTGGCCGAAGCCCTGCTGCTGCCCAGTGGGCTGACCGTAGGGCTGCTGCTGGCCGTAGCCGGGCGCCTCCTGCGCGGGCTGGCCATACGAAGGCGCCTGCTGCTGGCTCTGATCGCCGTACGACGGTGCCGCCGGAGCATCCTGCGCCTGACCGAACGAGGGCACCTGCTCTGCCTGCTGGCCGAAATCAGCCGCGGGCTGCGCGCTCGCGGGGTCGCCCGCCTGCGCACCATCTGTCGGCGCGGCGTTCGCCTGCTCTGGCTCGCCCTGGTCGGGTCGACGGAATCGGTCGTCGGCCGGCGGGAACTGGTCGCTCACGGGAAACCTCCTTGCGGCGCGCGGTTGCGCGGGCACCACCGTACCGCGCGGCAGGCAAGCGCAGCCTGGATGAATTGTGAGCGCGAGGTGGACGCGCTCAGACGCCCAGTGCCCCGAACTGCTCGGCGATCGCCAGGAACGCGCCGATGCCGATGATCGTGCTGGCGATGATCGCGACGATGGTGGCGATCCCGAGCAGGATCGCCCAGATCGCGAGCAGGCGGCCGTCGTCGCCGGTGCGCGCGATGCGGCGCAGCGCGATGAACCCGAGCACGATCGCGGCGAGCGATCCGAGCCCGACGAAGACGGTGGTGCCCAGTGCCGCTGCACCGATCGCGAGCAGCGCCAGCAGATCGGTCTTCGGTCCCGGATGCGTCGGCGCCGTCCACTGCATCGGCTGCGGCTGCGCAGGCATGGGCGGCGGCGGCATGGCTCCCGCAGGCATGGGTGCTGCAGCTGTGCCCCACGCGGGCTGCTGCCAACCGGTCTGACTCATGCTTCGCCTCCCCTGACGCTCCGACTCTGATCCTGCCAGCCCGACCTGGGCATCCGCTTCACCGAGTCACCATCACCGGGTCGCCGTCACTGGGTCACCTGCACGGTGCTGGCTTCGAGCGTCGATTCGGCGGCGAAGCCCGCCGGGCTGGGAGCATCGCCGCGCGCGACAAGCATCGCGCCGACCGCGGCGATCATCGCGCCGTTGTCGGTGCAGAGCTCGAGCGGCGGGATGCGCAGGGTGACGCCCGCGGCCGCGCAGCGCTCGGTCGCGACCTCGCGCAGCCGAGCGTTGGCGACCACGCCGCCGCCCAGCAGCAGGCGCGGGATGCCGTGCGCCTCGCACGCGTCGAGCGCTTTCGCGATCAGCACCTCGACGACGGCTTCCCGGAAGCTCGCGGCGACGTCGGCGGTCGGCAGCGCCTCCCCCGCGGCCTCGGCGCGCTCGACGTGGCGCGCGACCGAGGTCTTGAGGCCCGAGAACGAGAAGTTCCAGCGGTGCTTCTGGCGGTCCTTCGGGGCGGTGAGGCCGCGCGGGAAGGCGATCGCGCGCGGGTCGCCGCCGACGGCGGCAGCGTCGATCGAGGGCCCGCCGGGGTAGCTGAGCCCCAGCAGCCGGGCGGTCTTGTCGAAGGCCTCGCCCGCGGCGTCGTCGATCGTCTCGCCCAGCAACTCGACGTCGCCGGCCAGATCGCGCACGAGCAGCAGCGAGGTGTGGCCGCCGGAGACCAGCAGCGCGATCGTCGGCAGCTGCAGCGGCTCACCCGAGAGCACGTCCGCGGCGACGTGCCCGACCAGGTGGTTCACGCCGTACAGCGGCAGCTCGCGCGCGGTCGCGAGGCCCTTGGCCGCGCCGATGCCGACCATGAGCGCGCCCGCCAGTCCGGGACCGGCGGTCACGGCCACCGCGTCGAGGTCGTCGAGCGTCAGCCGCGCGTCGTCGAGCGCCGCGCGGATCGTCGGCTCCATCGCCTCGAGGTGCGCGCGGGCCGCGATCTCGGGCACGACGCCGCCGAAGCGCGCGTGCAGCTCCATCGACGAGGCGATGCGGTTGGCGAGCAGCTCGGTGCCGCGCACGATGCCGACGCCCGTCTCGTCGCAGCTCGTCTCGATGCCGAGCACGACCGGTGCTGCCGCGGGTGCGCTCATCGGGGCATCTCCCTCTTCATCGCGACGGCGTCGATGTCTTCCGGCTGGTAGTAGCGCGGCCGCACGCCGATCTCGCGGAAGCCGACCGACTCGTAGAGCGCGCGCGCGGCAGGGTTGTCGGCCCGCACCTCGAGGAACAGTTCGCGCACCCCCCGCCGCTCGGCCTCGACCAGCAGCTCGGCCAGCAGCGCGCGCCCGATGCCGCGCCCTCGCGCCTCGTCGACGACTGCGATCGTCTGCACATCGCCCTCCACACCCACCGAGCGCAGCCCTGCATACCCGAGCGCCCGGCGCGCACCGGTGGTCGCGGCAGCCTCGGTGGCCTCGGCGGCGGCATCCTCGGCCACGATGTAGCGACCCCATTCGCTGCCGATCTCGGCCCGCATCGTCTCCGCCTCCCAGGCGCTGGCGCCGAACGACGCCCGCTCGATGGCCATGATGACGTCGAGGTCGGATGCGGTGGCCGTCCTGATGCGGAACGTGCCGGTGCCGCGCGTGGTGCCGTCATGCTCGACCATCACTGGCTCACCCGCTTCGGCCCGGCGGTTGGCACCGCATCGGCCTCGCGCAGGTAGAGCGCCTGCTGCACCTCTGCGGCACCGCGCGCCACCGCGAGCGCGAGCAGCGCGGCGTCGATCGCCTCGGCGTCGATGCGCTCGAGACCCCGGTGCTCGCCAGCGGGCGGCGGCACGTCGTCGGCCGGCGCCAGGTGCGGGCCGACGGCGACCAGCCCGTCGACCACGATGCTCCACGCGCGCTCCTTGCGCCGCACATCCGTCGTCACCTGGGCGCTGCCGCTCGTGACGCCCGTGTGGCTCGCGACGCCGCGGCAGGGCACGCCCAGGCCGAGCGCGGCGGCCCTCGCCGCGGCGATGCCGACCCGCAGGCCGGTGAACGCGCCGGGACCCATGCCGGCGACGACGAGCCCGATGCGTTCGCGGCGGCCCTCGAGGGCGCGTTCGAGCATGCCGCCCAGGTGCTCGGCGTGGCGCCGGGTGTCGGCGGCCTGCTCGCGGAAGACGACCGTCTCGCCGTCGACCACCGCCACCGAGGTGCCGAGCGAGGTGTCGATCGCGAGCACCATGCCCGGCTGGGTGGCAGCCTGCTGCGTCATGCTCTGCTGCGTCATGCTCTGCTGCGTCATGCGAGCTCCTGCCTGTCGTCGCCCGCGGACCCGTTCTGGCTTGCGGGACCCGCTGCATCGGGTCCCCCGATCCGCAAGGGGTCCCGGAGCTCGGCCGCGGGGCCGGCAACCCGCACGGCGCGATCGGCCGCGAGGCCGCGCACGCGCCCGGCGGGCCACCCCGGCCCGTGGCCGCTGAGGCGCACCGCGCGCGGCGATGCCTCGTCGTCGTCGCCGTCATCCTCACCGGCGACGGGCCGCGCGATCTCCACGCGCAGCCACGACTCGAGCGCGTGCTCGAGCGGCGCGCCCCACTCGGCGACCGTGATGGCGCCCTCGAGGTCGAGATCGAGATCGTCGAGCTCGGCCTCATCGTCGTCGTCGGCGAGCAGCCGGTAGGCGTCGACGTGCTGCAGCGCGGGCCCGGCGGCGGTGCGATGGGTGCGAGCGAGCACGAAGGTGGGGCTCTGCACCGTGCCGCGCGCGCCCAGCGCCCTGCCGATGCCGCGAGTGAGGGTGGTCTTGCCGGCGCCGAGCGGGCCGATCAGCAGCACGGCATCGCCCGCGCGCAGCCGCGCGCCGATCCGCTCGCCGAGCGCCTCCATCTCGTCGGCGTCGGCGATCGAGCCGGCCAGCTCGACCGCGACGCGAGCGCCGATCATGCCGGTGAGCTCGGGGGCGGATGCGTGGGCGAGCTCGACCGCGTCGCCCACGCTCGCGAGGCGGTCGCCGATGTCGAGCACGAACTGATCCATGGCCACCCGGCCGCGGATCGGGTGCGCCTCGCCGGCGAGCACCGCGGGCCGGCCGCTCGCCGCGCGGGTGACGCCGTCGGCGTACCCCAGGCCGACGAGCGCGAGCGTCGTCTCGCCCGGTGTCACGTACTCGCCGCCGTAGGAGATGCCCAGGCCCGCCTCCGCGCGCTTGACCCCGATCACCTGACCCAGCAGCCGGCTCGGCTCGCCGTCGAGGCCGAGCTCGAGCACCCGGCGGGGCGCGGTGGCTGCGTCGCTGGCGGTGGCGGTGCCGCCGTCCGCGGCCGACATCCTGGTGACCGTCTCGTAGCCGATCGTGCCCGCGGCAGCGGCCCACGCATCCGCACTCGGCTCCCCTGCCGCCGGGTCGCCCCACAGCACGCCCTCGCCCGTCAGCGCCGGCTCGATGCGAAGCCGGCACGGGTCGATCGCGACGACCCGCGCGAGCTCGCCGCCGACGCGCACCGGCGCGCCGAGGGCGGGCAGCAGGCCGTCGTCGAGCCCGCAGCTCGCGACGCCGTCGACGAACTCCGCGGTCACCCGCATCGCCGGCACCAGGCCCAGCGCTCCAGCGGCTGCCCCGTCGCCGGCGGCCGGGCCGTTCGGGTCGATGCCGTAGGCAGCCATGCCGATGCGCACCAGGTCGAAGCGGGCCTCCGGCAGCGCGAGCGCGCCCTGCGAGTTCGCCAGGTGCCGCACCAGGGACCCGAGCGGCGCCGCCTGATCGAGCGCGGCCGTGAAGTCGGCGACCTGCGCGAGGTCGGCCTCGCGGTTGCTGCCGGCCAGGTGCGACATGGCGCCGCGGATGCGCGCACCGCCGTGGGCGAGCTCGATCGCTCGGGCGATCGCCCGTGCCCGATCCCGGCGCGCGATGCCGTTGCGGCCCAGGCCGGTGTCGAGCTTCAGGTGGATCGTGGCGCCGGCGGTCGCAGCGGCCTCGAGCTGCGCGATCGAGGAGACCGCCACCTCGATGTCGTACGCGGCGGCGACCCGGAAGTCGGTGCCCGCGCCGTGCAGCCAAGCCAGCAGCGGCGCGTCGATGCCGGCGCGGCGCAGCGCCAGCGCCTCGTGCAGGTCGACGACGCCTACCATCGCCGCGCCGCCCTCGAGCATGGCGGTCGCCGAGCGCAGCGCGCCGTGACCGTAGCCGTCGGCCTTCACGACGCCGCAGACGGGCACGCCGACGATGGACCGCAGCGCGCGGACGTTGGCGGCGATCGCCGCGGTGTCGACGTCGACGCGCATCAGGACTCCGCGATGACCGTCGCCGTGGCGATGCCGGCGTCGTGGCTCATCGACACGTGCAGGTGGGCAACGCCGAGCGCGGCGGCGCGCTCGGCGGCGGTGCCGCGCAGCTCGAGCGATGGCTTGCCGTCGGCGGCCTGCAGCACGACGTAGTCGACCCAGCGGGTGCCGGCGGTCGTGCCGATCGCCTTCTGCGCCGCCTCCTTCGCCGCGAAGCGGGCCGCGAGCGAGTGCACCGAGCGCGGCTGCCCGTCGGCGGTGAGCTCCTCGGCGTCGAACAGGCGCTCGAGCAGCTTCGGGGTGCGCGTGATGGCGCGCTCGAAGCGCGCCAGGTCGACCACGTCGACGCCGAGCCCGACGATCATGGCGCGACCGGACGCATCCGCATCACTCGACCGTGACCGACTTCGCCAGGTTGCGCGGCTGGTCGACGTCGAGGCCCTTCGCGGTCGCGAGCTCGAGCGCGAAGATGTGCAGCGGCACGACCTGCAGCACCGGCTCGAGCATCGGCAGCGTCAGCGGCACCCGCAGCACCACGTCGGCGTAGGGCATGACCGCCGCGTCGCCGGCCTCGGCGACCGCGATCACGCGGGCGCCTCGGGCGCGGATCTCCTGGATGTTGCTGATGATCTTCGAGTGCAGCACCGGCTCGTTGCGGGGGCTGGGCACCACCACGAAGACGACCTGGCCGGGCTCGATGAGCGCGATCGGGCCGTGCTTGAGCTCGCCGCCGGCGAAGCCCTCGGCGTGGATGTAGCTGATCTCCTTGAGCTTCAGCGCACCCTCGAGCGCCACCGGGTAGCCGACGTGGCGGCCGAGGAAGAGCACCGAGCGGGTGTCGCTCATCCAGTGCGCGAGCTCGTGCACCGAGGCCTGCTCGGCGAGCACCTGGCGCAGCTCGTCCGGCAGCTCCTTGAGCTCGTGCACCACCTCGGCGATGGCCGCGTCGGTCATCGTGCCGCGCACCTTCGCCAGGTGCAGGCCGAACAGCAGCTGGCCGATCACCTGCGCGAGGAAGGCCTTGGTGGAGGCGACGGCGACCTCGGGGCCGGCATGCGTGTAGAGCACCGCCTCCGACTCGCGCGGGATCGTGGCGCCCTGCGTGTTGCAGATCGACAGCGTGCGGGCGCCCTGCGCCTTCGCGTGCTGCACCGCCATCTTCGTGTCCATGGTCTCGCCCGACTGCGAGATCGAGATCACCAGCGTGTGCTCGTCGAGCACCGGGTCGCGGTAGCGGAACTCGTGCGCCAGGTCGACCTCGACCGGCACGCGGGCCCAGGTCTCGATCGCGTACTTGCCGACCAGGCCGGAGTAGTTCGCGGTGCCGCAGGCGACGATGACGATGCGATTGATGCCCTTGAGCGTCTCCTCGTCGAGCACGCCGAGCTCGCCCAGGTCGACGCCGTCGTCGGTGAGACGGCCGAGCAGGGTGTTCGCGACGGCCTCGGGGCCCTCGGCGACCTCCTTGGCCATGAACGACGACCAGCCGCCCTTGTCGGCGGCCGAGGCATCCCAGCTCACCTCGAAGCGCTTGGGCTCGACCGGGTTGCCGTCGAAGTCGGTGACGGATGCGCCGTCGGCGGTGATGGTGACGATCTGGTCGTTGTCGAGGGCCGCGGCGTTGGGCGTGAACTTCACGAAGGCGCTCACGTCGCTGCCGAGGAAGTGCTCGCCCTCGCCGTAGCCCAGCAGCAGCGGCGAGTTGTGGCAGGCGCCGACGACCACGCCGGGCTGCTCGGCGTGCACCGCGAGCAGCGTGAACTGGCCCTCGAGGCGCGCGACCACCTGCTGCATCGCCGTCGTCAGATCGCCGGTCTCGCGGAAGGCGCGGCCGACGAGCTTGGCGGCGGCCTCCGTGTCGGTCTCGCTCAGGAAGCTCTCTCCCTCGGCCTCGAGCTCGGCGCGCAGCGCGGCGAAGTTCTCGATGATGCCGTTGTGGATGAGCGAGAGCTTGCCGTCGTCGCCCAGGTGCGGGTGCGCGTTCTCGTCGGTCGGGCCGCCGTGCGTCGCCCACCGCGTGTGACCGATGCCGGCGCCCTCGTCGGGCAGCGGCGCATCCTCGAGGCTGCTGCGCAGCACGGCCAGCTTGCCGCCCTTCTTGCGCAGCGCGACGGTGTCGCCGTCGAGCACCGAGACGCCGGCGCTGTCGTAGCCGCGGTACTCGAGCCGGCTGAGCCCCTCGAGCAGCACCTCGACGGTGCTGCGCTGACCGGTGTATCCGACGATTCCACACATGCCGACAATCGTACCGGCGGTAGGCTCGCGCTCGTGTCGCACCCGATCCAGTCGCCGTTCGTCGAGATCGAGCGAGCCGACTGGGCTCGGCTCGCTCCCCGCATGCCGAACCCGCTCACCGAGGACGAGGTGCGGCGGCTGCGCGGCCTCGGCGACCGGCTCGAGCTGCGCGAGGTGGCGGAGGTCTACCTGCCGCTCTCGCGCCTGGTGAGCCTCTACCAGGAGTCGGCGGCCAGGCTGCACCGGGAGACGCACGCCTACCTGGGCACCGCCGCGCATCCGACCCCCTTCGTTATCGGCGTCGCCGGCAGCGTCGCGGTCGGCAAGTCGACCACCGCGCGGCTGCTCGAGGAGCTGCTGCGCCGCTGGGAGGGCTCGCCGCGGGTCGAGCTGCTCACCACCGACGGCTTCCTGCACCCCAACCGGGTGCTGGAGGAGCGCGGGCTGATGGAGCGCAAGGGCTTCCCCGAGTCGTACGACCGCCGGGCGCTGCTGGGCTTCGTCTCGCGGGTGAAGGCCGGCGAGGCCGAGGTGCGCGCGCCGGTCTACTCGCACCTGACCTACGACATCGTGCCGGGCGAGGAGGTCGTCGTGCGGCGGCCCGACATCCTCATCGTCGAGGGCCTCAACGTGCTGCAGCCGCCGCCCGCCGGCTCGCACCTCGCGGTGAGCGACCTGTTCGACTTCTCGATCTACGTGGATGCGCGCACGAGCGCGATCCGCGAGTGGTACGTCGACCGGTTCTGGGCGCTGAAGGAGAGCGCCTTCCAGGACCCCCAGTCGTACTTCCACCGCTTCGCCGAGATGACGCGGACGCAGGCGCGGATGTATTCGGAGGACGTGTGGGACTCCATCAACGGCCCCAACCTGGTCGAGCACATCCTGCCCACCCGCACGCGCGCCGACCTGGTGCTGCGCAAGGCCGACGACCACACCATCCGCTCGGTGCTGCTGCGCAAGCTCTGAGGCCCGAGCCGCTGAAGCTCAAGGACTCGGGATGCCCTCGACGATCGCCGGCCCCTTCGTGGGGCGCGGCCGCCGCACCTGGCCGAGCCGCACGAGCAGCACGCCGGCGATGATCGCCGCGGCGCCGAGCCACTGCACACCGGTGGGCAGGATGGCCAGCAGCAGCGCCGTCCAGAGGATGCCGAACATCGGCTCGGAGTAGCCGACGAAGCTCGCGAGCGTCGCGCCCAGCCGGCGGGCGCCGAGGATGCCCAGCACGTAGGAGAGCGAGGTCGCCAGCAGGATGAGCATGCCCATCGCCAGCCACCACGGCATCGGCGAGCCGGCGAGCACGACGGGCGCAGCGGTCGCGACGAAGGGCAGTAGGCCGGTCGCCGAGGCGATGCCGAGCACGACGGCGCCGACGATCAGCCCGAGGCCCGCGAGCGCGACCGGCGGCAGCTCAGAGTCGGCCTTCGACGCCGACGCCCAGTAGCCCGCGTTGCCGACCGCGGCCGCGAGCGCGAGCAGCACGCCCAGCGGGTGCAGCGCCTCGCCGCCGATCCCCGAGATCAGGCCGAGCCCGAGCAGCGCGACCCCCGCGCCGGCGAAGGTCAGGGCGGCGGGCGCGCGGCGGGTCCTGGCCCAGGCGTAGAACACCAGCAGCACCGGTCCGAGGAACTCGATCAGCAGGGCGAGCGAGGGGTCGATGTAGGCGACGGCGCTGAAGAACGCGAGCTGGCACACCGCGACGGCGAGCACGCCGAGCACGACCACCTCCCGCCACGACCGCAGCACCGCATCCCATCTGCCTCGCAGCATCCAGAGCGTCGGCACCAGCAGCACGAGCGCGCCGCCGGCGATGCGCACGAGCGTGACCGCGCCGGCGTTCCAGCCGCCGTCGAGCAGCGCGGACGCGAAGATCCCCGAGAGCGCGAAGGAGGCCGCGCTCGCGAGCGCGAGGGCGAGCCCGACCGGGCGACGAGACGGCATGACCACCAGCTTGCAGTTCTGCGGCTACGATCGTGCTCACCATGGCGCGGCACGCGTGTCACGACCGTGGGCCCTGACAGTCGTGAGCCTAGAGGAACGCACCGTGCCGCTGCATCACCCGCAAGAGCTCATGCATACGCTCGACTTCATGGCCGAGCTCTGCAACCGCCATCGCGAGGGCACGCTCGAGACGGCGGCGCAGCTGCGGCGGCTGTGCTCGGAGTGGTCGTTCCCGGGCGCCAGCGGTGCCACGAAGGCGGATGCGGAGGCGACGTGGGTGCAGCTGCGCACGATCGAGGCGCTCTGGGATGCCGATCGGGACGAGGCCGCCCAGATGGCGAATGAGGTCTTCGACGCGAACGAGGCGCAGCCCCGGCTCGTGCGGCACGGTGCCTTCGACTGGCACCTGCACGGCGTGTCGCCCGGAGCGCCGCTGCCCGGTGCCGTCGCGGTGCACGCGGCGATGGCCTTCGTCGACCTCGTGCGCACCGACGACACCGCCCGCTGCAAGCGCTGCGGCGACGGTCGGTGCGAGCGGATGTTCTTCGACCAGTCGCGCAACCGCTCCCGGCGCTTCTGCTCGACCACCTGCCAGTCGCGCACCAACGTCGCCGCGTTCCGTGCGCGCCACACGGCGCACACGGGCTAGACGCTACGCCGAGGCGCTGAGCTCGGCGCGCACCAGGTCGGCGAGCTCGTCGGCGATCGACTGCGCGCGGTGCTGCTCGTTCGCCTCGACCATGACGCGCACGATCTTCTCGGTGCCGGACGGGCGCAGCAGCACGCGGCCCTGCTCCCCCAGCTCGGCCTCCGCCTTGGCGACCGCGTCGGCGATCTGCTGATTGCCGCGCAGGCCGAGCCGGTCGACGCCCGTGACGTTGATGAGCACCTGCGGGTAGACCTGCATGACCGACGCCAGCTCTGCGAGCGAGCGACCGGTGCGCGCCATCTCGGCGGCGATCTGCAGCCCCGTGAGGATGCCGTCGCCGGTGGTGGCGTGCGCCGAGAAGATGATGTGCCCCGACTGCTCGCCGCCGAGGGAGAGCCCGTACTGGCCGAGCGCCTCGAGCACGTAGCGGTCGCCGACAGCGGTCTGCACGAGCGCGATGCCGTGCTCGTCCATCGCCACCTTCAGGCCCAGGTTCGACATCACGGTCGCCACGAGCGTGTCGTCGGCGAGCAGCCCGCGGCGCTTGGCCGAGAGCGCCAGCAGCGCCATGATCTGGTCGCCGTCGACGACGTTGCCGGCCGCGTCGATCGCGAGGCAGCGGTCGGCGTCGCCGTCGTGGGCGATGCCCAGGTCGGCGCCCGAGGAGACCACCAGCTCGCGCAGCTGCTCGAGGTGCGTCGAGCCCACCTCGCGGTTGATGTTGATGCCGTCGGGGTCGTTGCCCATCACGGTCACCCTCGCGCCGGCGTCGGTGAACGCCTGCGGGCTGACGCCCGCGGCCGCGCCGTGCGCGCAGTCGAGCGCGACGTGCAGGCCCTTGAGGCTCACGTCGAGCGTGCCCAGCAGGTGCACGAGGTAGCGGTCCTCGGCGTCCGCGAAGCGGCGCACGGTGCCCACCTCAGCGCCGATGGGGCGCAGCGGGGCGCCGCCGAGCGCGGTCTCGATCTCATCCTCGACGGCGTCGGGCAGCTTGCGTCCGCCGGTGGCGAAGAACTTGATGCCGTTGTCGGGCGCCGGGTTGTGCGATGCCGAGACCATCACGCCGAAGTCGGCACCGATGCTCGCCACCAGGTATGCGGCGGCGGGCGTGGGGATGACGCCGGCGTCGAGCACGTCGATGCCGCTGGAGGCCAGGCCCGCCGAGACGGCCGCGACGATGAACTCACCCGAGACGCGGGGATCGCGCGCGACGACCGCAACAGGGCGCCGCCCCTCCTGCCGGGCGAGTCGCCCGAGCACGAGTGCGGCGCCCTGTGCAAGCGCCAGCGCCGATTCTGCCGTGATGTCGAGACCCGCGAGGCCCCGAACTCCATCCGTGCCGAACAGGCGCGACACGGATCAGCGCTTCGAGTACTGCGGCGCCTTGCGGGCCTTCTTGAGACCGGCCTTCTTGCGCTCGATGACGCGAGCGTCGCGCGAGAGGAAGCCGGCCTTCTTGAGCTCCGGACGGTTGTTCTCGACGTCGATCTCGTTCAGCGCACGAGCGATGCCGAGGCGCAGCGCGCCGGCCTGGCCCGAGGGGCCGCCGCCCGAGATGCGGGCGATCACGTCGTAGCTGCCCGCGAGCTCGAGGAGCGTGAACGGGTCGTTGATCAGCTGCTGGTGCAGCTTGTTCGGGAAGTAGTCCTCGAGCGTGCGGCCGTTCACGGTGTACGAGCCGGAGCCGGGGATCAGGCGCACGCGGGCGATGGCCTGCTTGCGACGGCCGACGGCCTGGCCGCCGATGTTGACGACGCGAGGAGCCTTGGGAGCCTCAGCTGCCGGCGTCTCGGTCGAGAAGCTCTCAGGAGCCTCGATGGAGTCTGCGATCTTCGCCATGTCTGGTGTCTCCTCGCGCCCTACTGGGCGACCTGGTCGAACGTGTAGGGGGTGGGCTGCTGCGCCGCGTGGGGGTGCTCGGGGCCTGCGTAGACCTTGAGCTTCTTGATCTGGGCGCGGCCGAGCGAGTTCTTCGGCAGCATGCCGCGGATGGCCTTCTCGACGGTGCGGACCGGGTAGCGGTCGAGCATCTCGGCATAGCCGACGGCGCGGAGGCCGCCCGGGTAGCCGGAGTGGCTGTAGGCGACCTTCTTGGCCAGCTTCTGGCCCGTCAGCGCGACCTTCTCGGCGTTGACGATGATGATGAAGTCGCCCATGTCCATGTGGGGGGCGAACGTCGGCTTGTGCTTGCCGCGGAGCATTGCGGCTGCGTGGCTGGCCAGGCGGCCCAGCACCACGTCGGTGGCGTCGATGACGATCCAGTTGTGCTGGACGTCCGCCGCCTTGGGCGAATACGTGCGAGTCATTGATGCCTCACTGATCGAATGGATGGTCGTGAATCCCACTCCGAGGTGTTCCGGCAGCGACGCCGCGGGAACGATCCGGTGGAGGGCTCATTCGGGAGCGCACAGGCTGTGCGCACCAAGGATCGAGCATACTCGCCCGATCGCCCGGCGGTCAACCTCAGCGGTCGATCGCCGGGTCGTACGCCTCGTCCTCCTCGTGCCAGACGACGTCGACGACCTGCTCGCTCGTGGTGGACGCCTCGGCGCCGTCCTCGAGCGGCTCGCCCTCGACGGGCTCGTCCACCTCGATCGAGAGGTCTGCGAGCGGGTCGGCGTCGGGGGCGGATGCGGTGTGCGAGTCGGGCACGACGACGCGGTCCTCCGCGGCCACCGACGGCACCGCGGCCTGCGCGCTCGACGACGTGGACGCATCCGCCACCGCATCGCCCGGCTCGGAGCGCGCCTCGGAGCCCGCCGAACCCCAGGTGCGCGGGTCTGCCGCGTCGGCGACGTGCATGAGCGACTGCACCTCGGCCATGAAGCCGTTCAGCTGGGTCTGCTGGTAGCGCAGGCTCCGCGTGCGATCCTCGGCGTCGCGCAGCACGTCCTTCGTGTGCTTCGTGACCGTGTCGACGATCGACTGCGAGCGCTGGCGGGCCTCATCGAGCATCGACGACGCGCGCGCCTTCGCGCTCGCCTCGATCTGCGCGGCCTGCGCCTTCGAGAGCTGCTCGTAGGCCTCCGACTGCTCGGCCACGTGCTTGGCGTGCGCGAGCGCCGAGGCGACCTTGTCGTTGGCGTCGCTCGTGATGCGCTCGGCGTGGGCGACGGCCTGGCTGTGCAGCCGCAGGAACTCCTGCTGCGCGTCGTCCTGGCGACGGGTGATGGCCGCGTCGAGCTCGACCCGGCGCGCCTTCGCCTCGCGCACGATGCGGTCGGCGTCGAGCTTCAGGTCGTCGGTCTCGCGCTGCACCTGCGCGCGCATGGCGGCGGCGGCGCGCTCGGCCTCGCCGAGCAGCACCTGCGCCTCGCGGTCGGCCTGCGAGACCTTCTCGCCCAGCGAGCCGAGCTCGGTCTCGAGGCGGGCGCTGTGCGCGGTCTGCTCGGTCTCGCTGCGGCGACGGGTGAGCTCTGCCTCGTGCTGCGCCTCCTGCAGCACGCGCGCAGCCTCCTCCTTCGCGTCCTTGCGGATGCGGTCACGCTCGGCGTTCGCGTCGTCGAGGATGCGCTCAGCCGAGGTCGAGGCGTTGGTGACGAGCGTCGACGCCTGGTCCTCGGCGACGCGCAGGATCTCGGCGAAGCGCACGCGCGTCTGCCGGCCCTCCTCGCCGTCGCCCTCGGGGGTGGCGTCGTCGGCGCCCTCCTCGTCGAGCGTCTGCACCTGCTGCGCCAGGCGCAGCATGCGCGACTCCGCCTGGTCGGCGCGCGCGATCGCGGCGTCGAGATCCTCGCTCAGGTGCTGCACGCGCGCCTCGGTCGCGAGCGCGGCGGTCTCGCCCTGGCCCCGCAGCTCGTCGAGCTCGCCGCGCAGGGACGCCACCGCGGCGTCGACCTGCTCGCGGTCGTAGCCCCGGAATACCTGATCGAACGCCTGCTGCTGCTCCGACATGAGTGCCTCCCGAGTACCGCCGAACCCCTCGGCAACCGCTCACCAGTCTAAGCCGCGCGCGAACGCCTGGCGAGCCCGATCAGATACCTGAGAGCATGGTCGGACATGACTCACAGCGGCATCATCTTCGACCTCGACGGCACCCTCACCGACTCCAAGCCGGGACTCCTCGCGAGCCTCCGCCACATGCACGAGTCGGTCGGATGGCAGGTGCCCAGCGAGGCCGAGCTGCTGGAGTGGCTCGGGCCGCCGCTCGTGACCGTGCTCGGCGAGGCGGGCCGCACGCCCACCGAGATCGAGGTGGCGCTCGTCGCCTTCCGCGCCCGCCAGGCCGCCGGCGGCCTGGTCGACTCGACGCTCTACCCGGGGGTCGAGGCGCTGATCGCCTCCCTCGACGGCGCGGGCAGGCCGCTCGCTGTCGCCACGCACAAGCTGCAGAGGGATGCCGAGACCGTCATCGACCACTACACGCTGCGCCACCGCTTCCGCGGCGTGCACGGGCGCATCGACGACGAGGTCGGCCACTCGAAGGCGAGCGTCATCGCGCGTGCCGTCGAGTCCATCGGGCTGCCGGCCGCCGAGCTGGTGATGGTCGGCGACCGCGTCAACGACATCGCCTCGGCGCACGAGCTGGGCATGCGCTCGATCGGGGTCGCGTACGGCTACGGCGGCCGCGCCGAGCTCGAGGCCGCCGGGGCGACCCGCATCGTCGAGTCGGTCGACGAGCTCGGGCTGGTGCTCGCGGCCTGACCGCAGCGCGGCCAGCGCGACGCACATCGGCGCGCGCGGCCTGATGCAGCCGGCTCGCGCGCGCCGCCGCCCGGCCAAGCCGCCACCCGGCGCGACCTGCGCTGAGATGTGCACGCGCGCCCAGCCGCTCGACCCACGAATTCGCGGATCGCCGCGAGCCGGACCCGAGTCGGCGTGCACATCTCGGCCCGGCGACGAGCGCCGCTCGGCGCATCGACCACCGCGGCGCGCGCAGCGCTGGCTGGCCGAGGGCACTCAGGCGTCCAGGTCGGATGCGCTGCGTCGCGCCCTGGCGCGCTCGGCCTGCTGGGCGAGCAGGTCGTCGGGCGGATAGCCGACCGCGACCAGCGTGAGCCCATGCGCGGGCATCAGCCCGGTGAGCGGCGAGCGCCGGCGCTCGTCGAGCAGCGCGGCCGCCTCCGCGAGCCCGAGCCTGCCCTCCCCCACCCGCACGCATGCGGCTACGAGCGCGCGCACCATGGAGTGGCAGAACGCATCCGCCGTCAGTGCCGCGGTGAGCAGCGCGCCCTCCTGCTGCCACGTGAACGCGCGCAGCTCGCGGATCGTCGTCGCCCCCTCGCGCGGCTTGCAGAAGGCGGCGAAGTCGCGCAGCCCCACGAGCGCCTCGGCGGTGCGCTGCATCGCGTCGACATCGAGCGACTGCGGCACGTGCGCGGCGGTGCGCCGCTCGAGCGGGTCGGAAGCGGGGCTCGCCACGATGCGGTAGCGGTACGAGCGGGAGACGGCCGAGAAGCGTGCGTCGAAGCCCTCGGGCGCCCGCGCGGCGCCCAGCACGACGAGGTCGCCCTCCGGGGCCGCGAGCCGTGAGATGCGTCGCGCGAGCCGCGGCGCATGCGCATCGAGGTCCTGCGCGAGCGCCTGCGGCACATCGGCATGCGCGACCTGCCCGCTCGCATGTACGCCCGCGTCCGTCCGCCCCGCCACCGTCACGCGCACCGGCTCGCGCGCGATCGTCGTCAGCGCCCGCTCGAGCTCGCTCTGGCAGGTGCGCAGGCCCGGCTGCGCGGCCCAGCCGGCGAAGCCGCCGCCGTCGTAGGCGAGGTCGAGGCGGATGCGCGGCATGCCGCCAGCCTACGGTCGCGAAGCCCCAGGTTCCCGGCGCCGCGGCTGCCCGATAGCCTCGCGGCATGCCGAACCACGACACCTTGGCCATCGAGGACTACGCACTGATCGGCGACCGGACCACGGCGGCGCTCGTCGGCCGGAACGGATCGATCGACTGGCTGTGCCTCCCGCACTTCGACTCCCCCGCGTGCTTCGCGGCGCTGCTCGGCGGTCCCGAGCACGGCCACTGGCGCATCGGGCCGAGCACCGAGGCGAACTCGACCCGCCGCTATCTGCCGGGCAGCCTCGTGCTCGAGACGACGCACGAGACCGCGACCGGCAGCGTCACGGTGACGGATGCGATGCCCACCGGCGACGACCGGGCCGACGTGGTGCGCATCATCGAGGGCGTCGCCGGCGAGGTCGAGCTCGAGCAGGAGCTCGTCGTGCGCTTCGGCTACGGCAGCGTGCCGCCGTGGTTCCGCCGCCTGCAGGAAGACGGCAAGGACATCCTCGTCGCGATCGCGGGCCCGGACCGGCTGGTACTGCGCGGGCCGGAGCTGCCGCGTGCCGACGGCCACCGGCACCGCTCGAGCTTCACGGTGCGGGAGGGCGACCGGATCGTGCTCGACCTCTGCTGGCGCCACTCGTGGCGACCCTTCGCGGGCCCCGTGGGCGAGTCGGAGATCGTCGAGACGACGGTCGCCGAGTCGGCCGAATGGCTGCGCGAGCTCGACTACGAGGGGCCGTACCTCGAGGCGGTGCAGACGAGCGTGCTGGTGCTGCGCTCGCTGACCGACGGGGTGACCGGCGGCATCCTCGCCGCGCCGACCACCTCGCTGCCGGAGACCCCCGGCGGCGAGCGCAACTGGGACTACCGCTTCACCTGGCTGCGCGACGCATCCCTCACCGTCGACGCGATGCTCGCCGTGCGGCTGTCCGAGAAGGTCGACCTGTGGCGCAACTGGCTGCTGCGGGCGATCGCAGGCGACCCGCAGGACATGCGCATCATGTACCAGCGCGACGGCGGCCGCGACCTCCTCGAGCGCGAGCTCGACCACCTGCCGGGCTACGGCGGCGCCTCGCCGGTGCGGATCGGCAACGGTGCCGCCGGCCAGCGGCAGCACGACGTGCTCGGGCAGGTCATGCTGACGCTGCAGCGGTTGCGGTCGATCGGCCTCGACGACACCCAGGACTCCTGGCGCATGCAGCGGGCACTGCTGGGCGAGCTCGCCACCCACTGGGAGGAGCCCGACCAGGGGCTGTGGGAGATGCGCGGCGAGCCGCATTTCTTCACCCACTCCCGGGCGATGATGTGGGCGGCCTTCGACTGCGGCGTCCGCGCCATCGAGGAGGACGGCTGCGAGGGCGACCCCACGCACTGGATCGAGCTGCGGGATGCGCTGCGCGAGGAGGTGCTGACGCGCGGCTTCGACGAGTCCACGGGCTCGTTCCGCCAGCACTACGGCACGAGCGAGGTCGACGCCTCGCTGCTGCAGCTGCCGACCATCGGCATCGTCGAGGCGACCGATCCGCGCTTCCTCGGCACGATCGCCCGCATCGAGCAGGATCTGCTCGTCGAGGGCATCCCGCTGCGATATCGCACCACCGGCGTCGACGGCCTCAGGGGCCACGAGTTCCCGTTCGTGCTGTGCGGCTTCTGGCTCGTGACCGCCTACGCGCAGGCTGGCAGGCTCGACGAGGCGGAGCGGCTGATGGAGCGGCTGGTGTCGATGCGCAACGACGTCGGGCTGCTGGCCGAGGAGATCGACCCGGCGACCGGTCGCCACTGGGGCAACTTCCCGCAGGCCTTCTCGCACCTCGGGCTCGTGCTCGCTGCCACCGAGATCGCGAAGGCGCAGCAGGCGGCGGCAGGACCGGCGCAGGCGGAGTCGGCGGAGCAGGAGCAGCAGGACGCCGAGCGGGAGCAGGCCGATGCGACACTCACCGAGCCCGGCGAGACCGATCCCGCCGTGGCGCCGCCGGACGGCGGCGACGCGCCGCAACGCTGATCCGGCGCTCTGCGCCGCAGACGGCAGGAGGGGGCCCCGCGCGATGCGGGACCCCCTCAGTGCTGTGTCAGCGAGCTACTTGCCGGCCTCGGTGAAGCCTGCGGCCTCAGCGGCCTCGGCGGTGCGGAACCACACCTCGGCGACGGTCTGCTCGTACCACTGACCATCGGGGCGGTGGAACTTCATCGAGTCCTTGTTGCCCTTGATGTCGAAGCCCTCGGGAGCCGAACCGTCCTCGAGCGCGGCAGCGGAGTCCTCGCCGAACTCGCCGGCCTCGGTCTCGGCAACGGCCGTGTCGGCCACGGTGGCGACGCCCTCGAGGTCGCCCTCGGTGGTCTCCTCGGCCTCGGCGTCAGCGGCCTCGGCGTCAGCGGCCTTGGCCTCTGCAGCCTTGGCCTCCGATGCCTCCTGGTCGGCAGCTGCCGACTTGGCGGCAGCCGACGCCTTCGACTTCGAGGCCTTCTTCTGCACCGGCTCGAGCACGAGCTCGATCTGCGCCATCGGAGCGTTGTCGCCCTTGCGGAAGCCGAGCTTCGTGATGCGGGTGTAGCCGCCCTCGCGCTCGGCGACCAGCGGAGCGATCTCCGTGAAGAGCTCGTGCACGACGCCCTTGTCGCCGATGACGCCGAGCACACGACGACGCGCGTGCAGGTCGCCGCGCTTCGCGAAGGTGATCAGGCGCTCAGCGACGGGGCGGAGGCGCTTGGCCTTCGTCTCGGTCGTCTTGATCGACTTGTGCGTGAACAGCGCGGCCGCGAGGTTCGCCAGCAGCAGGCGCTCGTGGGCGGGGCCGCCTCCGAGGCGGGGACCCTTCGTGGGCTTGGGCATGATTCGTATCCCTCTAGTTGTTCAGTCGGCCCGCGTTCAGCGAGCGTCCTCGTCGTAACCGCTGTAGAAGTGGGCGCCGTCGAAGCCGGGCACCGCGTCCTTGAGCGAGAGGCCGAGCTCGACGAGCTTGTCCTTCACCTCGTCGACCGACTTCTGGCCGAAGTTGCGGATGTTCATCAGCTGCGTCTCGCTCAGCGCCACCAGCTCGGACACCGTGTTGATGCCCTCGCGCTTGAGGCAGTTGTACGAGCGGACCGACAGGTCGAGCTCCTCGATCGGCGTGGCGAGCTCGCCCGAGCCGATGGCCTCGGCGGGCGCCTGGCCGATCTCGATGCCCTCGGACTCGGCGTTCAGGTCGCGCGTCAGTCCGAACAGCTCGACCAGCGTGCGGCCGGCCGACGCGATGGCGTCGCGCGGCGAGATCGCCGGCTTCGACTCCACGTCGACGACGAGCGAGTCGAAGTCGGTGCGCTCACCGGCACGCGTCGCCTCGACGCGGTAGGTGACCTTGAGCACGGGCGAGTAGATCGAGTCGATCGGGATGACCCCGGCCTCGGCGAACTCGTCGCGGTTCTGGGCGGCCGAGACGTAGCCGCGGCCACGCTCGATCGTCAGCTCGAGCTGCAGCTTCGCCGAGTCGTTCAGCGTCGCGAGCACGAGCTCGGGGTTGTGGATCTCGACGCCGGCCGGAGCCGTGATGTCGGCAGCCGTGACCGTGCCCGCGCCCTGGCGCGAGAGGTAGGCGACGACCGGCTCGTCGTGCTCGGACGAGACGACGAGGCGCTTGATGTTGAGGATCATCTCGGTGACATCCTCCTTCACCCCCGCGATCGTCGAGAACTCGTGGAGCACGCCGTCCAGGCGGATGCTGGTGACAGCAGCGCCGGGGATCGACGAGAGGAGGGTGCGGCGGAGCGAGTTGCCGAGGGTGTAGCCGAAGCCCGGCTCGAGCGGCTCGATCGTGAACCGCGAGCGGTGCTCGGAGACGGTCTCCTCGGTGACAGTGGGGCGCTGGGCGATCAGCACGTGTCGGTTCCTTTCGGTCGCGAGTCCGCTATATGACTCGCGTGTTCAGTGACGGCGGATGGCCGGGCAGGCAAAGCGTGCCTGCCCGGCAGAAGCGACTTAGTTGCGGCGGGGCTTCGGCGGACGAACGCCGTTGTGCGCCTGCGGCGTCACGTCGTGGATCGCGCCGATCTCGAGGCCAGCGGCCTGGAGCGAGCGGATCGCCGTCTCGCGGCCCGAACCGGCACCCTTGACGAAGACGTCCACCTTCTTCATGCCGTGGTCCTGCGCCTGACGCGCGGCCGATTCGGCGGCGAGCTGTGCGGCGTAGGGGGTCGACTTGCGCGAACCCTTCATGCCGACGCCGCCACCGGAGACCTGCGAGACGACGGCCCCGGTGGTGTCGGTGATCGAGACGATCGTGTTGTTGAACGTCGACTTGATGTGGGCGTGGCCCGCTGCGATGTTCTTCTTGTCCTTCTTGCGCGGCTTGCGGACCGCGGACTTGGGAGCTGCCATGTTTCTCTAACCCTCCACGCGGCCTAGCGGCCGGCCTTCTTCTTGCCGGCGACCGTCTGCTTCCTGCCCTTGCGGGTGCGCGCGTTCGTCTTGGTGCGCTGACCGTGCACGGGAAGCCCGCGACGGTGGCGAATGCCCTGGTACGAGCCGATCTCGACCTTGCGGCGGATGTCTGCGGTCACCTCGCGGCGAAGGTCGCCCTCCACCTTGAACGCGGCCTCGATGTGCTCGCGGAGGGCGAGCAGCTGGTCGTCGGTGAGGTCCTTGACGCGGATGTTGCGGTCGATGCCTGTGGCTTCGAGCGTCTGGATCGACCGGGTGCGGCCGACGCCGAAGATGTACGTCAGTGCGATCTCCACGCGCTTCTCGCGCGGGATGTCGACACCTGCGATGCGTGCCATCGTGTGTCTCCTAAGGAGTGATGAGAGGTATGGAGCAGCGGAGGTGCCTGGGCCTCTCCCCAAGGTGTCGCCCTCGCGAAAGGGCTCTTACCGCTGCTGGGTGCTGTTGTGCGCCGCGCCCTCAGGGCGTGAGCGCCAGGATCAGCCCTGGCGCTGCTTGTGGCGGGGGTTGTCGCAGATGACCATCACGCGACCGTGCCGGCGGATCACCTTGCACTTGTCGCAGATCTTCTTGACGCTGGGATTGACCTTCATGTTTGCTTCCTCGCTGGCCTCGTGCTCGCGCGGGTGCGCGGGCCGTTCCTTTCCAGCAGCCTGATTACTTGTAGCGGTAGACGATGCGCCCGCGCGTGAGGTCGTAGGGGCTGAGCTCCACGATCACTCGGTCCTCCTGGAGGATGCGGATGTAGTTCTGCCGCATCTTTCCGGAGATGTGCGCGAGCACGATGTGTCCGTTCGAGAGCTCGACGCGGAACATCGCGTTCGGGAGTGCCTCGACGACCGTTCCTTCGATCTCGATGACGCCGTCTTTTTTGGCCATAGCCTTCTTCTGCAAGTTTCTGGTTGCCGGTCATGCGAGTGACGCGCGCAGAGGGCGCGCGACACCAACGGTCAACTCTACGCGGAAGGTGAGTGAACTTGCAAGCCGGGCGTGTCGGCGGCCGTTCAGGCCACCTCTGAGCGGTGCACCACGATGCTGCCCCACAGCATCGCACGATCGCGGCGCGCGCGCTTGGCGGCATCGTCGTCCATGGTGGTGGCGAACGAGCGGGCGATGATGGGCCCGCCGGGCACGACTGCCCGCACCGCGGCCTTGCGCAGGTCGCGCACCCATCGCTCGTCGGCACCGTCGACGACGTTGGAGAGCGTGATGGCGTCGTAGGTGCCGGGCTCGACCCCCTCGAGATGGTCGAGCAGCGGCGCATCGACCCAGCCGATCGCATCGGCGTCGACGCGCGGCAGCCGATGCCCGGGCAGCTCCTCCCCCAGCAGCAGCCGCCAGGCGTAGGGGTTGTCGCGCGGCGCGTGCTTCCGCAGCGCTCGCGCGATGCGGCCACGGATGGCCTCGTCGAAGTGGGGCGGGATGGGCGTCGAGAAGTCGCGCAGGACGAGCGCGGACAGCGAGCCCGCCGGGCCCAGCATCGTCTTCAGGATGGACGCGAGGCTGCGGTTGTCGAGCCGGTCCTTCCACGCCTGCGACGCCTTGATCGGATCGCCCTCCTGCAGGAACTGCCGCACGCGACGGCGGCTCCAGGCCGGGCTCGCCGCGCGGATCATCCCGCGGCCCAGGTCGATCAGCCGCTCCGCGGCCCCGGGCTCGAACGCCCCGCCTGCGACGCGCCGGCGCGCGTACTCCAGCTGGTTCCGGTTGGAGCCGATCGCGGTGACGCGATGGCCGGCGTCGGCGAGCACGGCGATCATCTCGCCGGCACCGCCGGAGACCAGCACACGGCTGGCGGGTGCGAGCTCCTCGAGCTCGATGCCGGGGTCGGACCAGTCCCAGCCGTGCAGCAGCCGCTGCCGCGGGTGGGCGCTCGAGCGACCGCGCCGGCGCGAGCCGCGCGTCAGCATCCCGGCGACCTCATGCGTGCGCCTGCCTCATCCCCATGCCCCCGATCCTGCCGCATCGCGGCTGGGAGCGGCGCAGGTCTCAGCCCTTCGCTGCCGCCACGCGCTGCGCGAGCGTCTCGGCGAGCGGGCCAGACTCGACACCGCTCACCTGCGCGACGAAGTCCGCCGGCTCCAGCTCGCCCAGCAGCCGCTGCAGCTCGACCGCCTGCTCGTCGCCCTGCGCGTCGAAGCGCAGCGCTGCGGCGTAGGCCGCGACCAGCCCCTCAGCGGGCTCGCCGCGCTCCACCAGCTCGACGGCCGGCTGCACGAAGCGCTCGTGGCGCGAGAGCTTGCGCAGCGGCTGGCGGCCGATGCGCTCACAGGTGTCGGGCAGCGCCGGGTTCTCGAAGCGCTCGATGGCGCGCGCGACGTAGGCGGCGTGCTCGCCGGCGTCGAAGCCGAACTTCGCCAGCAGCAGCCTCGAGGTGTCGGCGAGCGCGGCCTCGACGGCCGTGCGGATCTCCGGCTCCTCGAGCGCCTCCGCGATCGTCGCGATGCCGGCGTTCCAGCCGGCATAGGCGGTGGTCGCGTGCCCGGTGTTGACCGTGAACAGCTTCCGCTCGATGAACGGCGCGAGATCGTCGACGAAGTGCGCATCCGGGATGACCGGCGCGGTCGCCGTCGTGCCGGTGAACGCCGAGCGGTCGATCGACCACTCGAAGAAGTCCTCCACCACCACGTCGAGGCCCGCAGGGTCCTGCGGCGGGATGATGCGGTCGACCGCGGTGTTGGCGAACACCGCCCTGGCGCCCAGCTCCTCGGCGCCCTCGAGCACGGAGTCGCGCAGCGTGTCGCTGGCGCCGATGGCGTTCTCGCACGCCATCACGACCAGCGGTGCCCCCGATCGCAGCGCGAGCCCCTCGCGGATCACCGGGGCGATGAACCGCATGACCGTCGGGCCCACCGCGCACGTGACGACATCCGCATCCGCCACCGCCTGCGCGGCGGCCGCCGGCTCGGCCTTCGAGTCGATGCCGGTGAAGCCCGTGACCGTGTGCACGACCGCGTCGGGCCCGACCTCGCGCACCTGGTACGCATCCGCCGTCTGCAGCATGCCGATCAGCTCGGGGTTCACGTCGACGAACGTGACCTCGTAGCCGGCTCGGTGCAGGATCAGCCCGACGAAGCCGCGGCCGATGTTGCCCGCGCCGAAGTGGACCGCGCGCATCACTCGTTGACGTCGCCGAGCAGCTCGAGGATGGCCGCGGCGTCGGGCGCCGCCTCGAGCCTGGCGACCTCGTCCTCGTCGGCGAACACGATGGCGATCTTCGACAGGATCTCGAGGTGCCCGCCGTCCTTGCCGGCGATGCCGATGACGAATTTCACCGGGTTGCCGTCCCAGTCGATGGGGCTGTCGTAGCGCGCGACCGACAGCCCGGAGTCGAGGATCGACTCCTTCGACTCGTTCGTGCCGTGCGGGATCGCGAGCAGATTGCCCATGTAGGTCGACACGCTCGTCTCGCGCTCGCGCATGGCGTCGGCGTAGTCGGGCGTCACCGCGCCGGCGGCGACCAGTATGTCGGCCGCCTCCTGGATCGCCTCGTCCTTCGAGGTGGCTGTCGGGGTGGTGGTGATCTGCTCGAGGGAGAGGACGGGCATGGTGCTCCTATTCGGTCGCGTTCGACTCGCCGACCATCGTGACGACGTCGTCGTACTTCGGGCTGTTCATGAAGTTCTCGACCGACACGTGGGTGGCGCGGTCGTTCTGCTGGCGCGCGCGGGCGGTGAGGTCCTGATGCGTGACGATCAGATCCTCGCTGCCGTCGAGGTTGGCGATGGCCACGTTCTTGACCTCGATCCCCTCGATGCCGGCCTTCTTGAGCTTGTTGCGCAGCACGCTCGCGCCCATCGCGCTCGAGCCCATGCCCGCGTCGCAGGCGAAGACGATCGTGCGGATGGGGTCGCTCGCGACCGGCGCGCCGGTCGCGTCGGCGGCGGTGCCGGCCGCCGCTCCCCCGGATGCCGCGCTGCCCGCCGCAGCCGTGCCGGCCGCCGCGAGGTTCGACAGGTGCTCGGACTTCTTGCCCTTCGCCGCCTCGGTCTTGGCGACGGCAGCGGAGAGCGCGTCGCTCCCGTCGGCCTCTCGCGCGAGGTCGCGCTTGCGGCTGGCACGGAGGATGACCGCCGCGACCAGGAACGTGACGGCAGCGGCGATCACGACGGAGAGCATCACGCCGAGGAAGTTGCCGCCGCCGACGAGCAGCGCCTGCGCGCCCACCGCGAAGATGCTGCCGGGAGCTGCGGGACCGGCGAGGCCGGTGCCGAGCAGCATGTTCGTGGCGACGCCCGAGGCGCCGCCGGCCACCAGCGCGACGATGAGCACCGGCTTCATGAGCGCGTAGGGGAAGTAGACCTCGTGGATGCCGCCGGCGAACTGGATGATCGCGGCGCCGGGTGCGGTGGCGCGCGCTGCGCCAACGCCGAAGAACGAGAACGCCAGCAGCAGGCCGAGGCCCGGGCCGGGGTTCGCCTCGAGCAGGAACAGGATCGAGCTGCCCTCGGTGGCGACCTCGCTGGTGCCCAGCGGCGTGAGCACGCCGTGGTTGATGGCGTTGTTGAGGAAGAAGACCTTCGCGGGCTCGATCAGGAAGGACGCGAGCCACAGCAGGCCCGTGTCGACCAGCCAGCCGACGGCGCCGCCGACGACCGACATGATCCAGTTCACGATGGGGGCGATGACAAAGAAGCCGAGCAGCGCCATCAGGAACGCGAGGATGCCGGCCGAGAACATGTTGACGAGCATCTCGAAGCCGGCCCTGACCTTGCCGTCCCAGAGCTTGTCGAGCTGCTTCATCACCCACGCCGACAGAGGTCCCAGGATCATCGCGCCGATGAACATGTGCACGTAGCCGAGACCGCCCTCGCCTGCCGCGTTGACCTGGTCGATCAGCAGGTCTGAACCCGCGATGGCGCCCATCACCGAGAATGCGCCGACGACGGCGCCGCGGGTCTCGTAGACCATGCGGCCGCCGGTGCCGGCGATGAGGATCGGCAGCAGGTAGTGGATCGTCGGGTCGACCATCGACGCCAGCGCGTCGTTCGGGAAGGGACCGACAGGGATGAAGAGCGCCGTCAGGATGCCCCACGCGATGAGCGCGGGGATGTTCGGCATGATCATGCCGGACAGGAAGGTGCCGAACTTCTGGACGGCGACGCGCGCGCCGCCCGACTGCGTGGATGCGTGCGTGGTGGTCATCGTCGACTCCCTGCTGCGTGGTGTGGGGTGATCAGGCGTCGTGATCGGTGGCCAGGAGCTGCTCGAGCTCGTCGAGGATGCTCTCGTCGTCCGAGGTGATCGTGATCGAGTCGCCCTTGTTCACGCCCAGCGAGATGACCGAGAGGATGCTGGCCGCGTTGACCTGCTTCTCACCCTTGGTGACCGTGACGGGGCTGCTCGCCTTCGCCGCGGCCTGCGCGAAGAGCGAGGCCGGGCGGGCGTGCAGCCCGTGCGCTGACTCGACGGTGACGGTGCGCTCGGCCATGGTGCTCCTTCGAGATCAGGGCCGCGGTCGGCCCGAGGTGGCAACACGCTACCACCGAGGCACTGCGAGCGTCAGCGCTCTGCGATCGGCACCGGCACGATGCCGAACGGCTCCAGGCCCGCTGCTCCGCCATCGAGCGCGGTCAGTACCCAGATGCCCCCGGAGTGCACCGCGACCGAGTGCTCCCACTGGCAGGCGTCGCTGCCGTCGGCGCTGCGCACCGTCCAGCCGTCGTCGTCCACGGTGGTGTCGGTCGATCCGGCGTGGATGATCGGCTCGATCGCCACGCACAGTCCCGGCTTCACCGCCGGCCCGCGCACGCGCGTGCGGTAGTTGAACACCGGCGGATCCTCGTGCATGGCCGTGCCGATGCCGTGGCCGAGGTAGTCGTCGTTGATGCCGTAGTCGCTGTTGGCCTCGATGTGGTCCTCGACAGCGGCACCGATCTCTCCCAGCTGCTTCGCGGAGGCGAGCGCGACGATGCCTGCCCAGAGCGCGCCCTCGGTGACGTCGCTCAGCCGTTGCCGGGCCGCAGCGCGCTCCGGGTCGCCGCCGGGCACGACCACCGTGATGGCCGCATCGCCGTGGAAGCCACCGATGGTGGCACCGCAGTCGACCGTGACCAGGTCACCCGGTTCGAGCGGGGCGGAGCCGGGGATGCCGTGCACCACGACGTCGTTGACCCCGACGCACAGCGTGTGCTCGTAGCCTGGCTCGAGCTGGAAGTTGGGGACCGCACCGTGCCCGCGGATGACGCCCTCGGCCAGTCGGTCGAGCTCGAGCGGGGTGACGCCCGCCCGGATCTCCCGCGCAACCGCGGCGAGCGCCAGGGCGGTGATGCGGCCCGGCTCACGCATCGCGGCGAGCTCGCGCCGGGACTTGGTGTGCCCGCGGCCCCGCATCAGGCCGTGATGCCGCGCTCGGCCAGGCCGGCGAGGATGCGCTCGGTCACGTCGTCGACCGCCCCCATGCCGTCGATCTCGACGACCAGGCCACGCTCGGCGAAGATCGCGACCAGCGGAGCGGTCTCGCGCTCGTAGACCTCCTGGCGGTGTCGGATGACATCCTCGGTGTCGTCGCTGCGCCCCTGGTCCTGCGCGCGCGCGGCCAGCCGGCGGACGATCTCGTCGGTGTCAGCGACCAGGCGGATCACGGCGTCGATCTGCTCGCCGCGGCGGAGGTTCACCCCGTCGAGGAACTCGACCTGACCGGCGGTGCGCGGGTAGCCGTCGAGCAGGTAGCCCTGCTCGGCGTCGGACTGCGCGAGCCGATCGTCGATCAGCTCGTTGGTGAGGGAGTCGGGCACGTACTCGCCGGCGTCCAGGATGGCGGAGACGCGCTGCCCGAGCTCGGTCTGGTCCTTGATGTTCTGGCGGAAGATGTCTCCGGTGGAGACTGCCGGGACCCCGAGCGCCTCGGCGATGCGCGCTGCCTGGGTGCCTTTGCCCGCACCAGGCGGGCCCACGATGAGGAGATTCGACATCTAGCGGATGAGCCCTTCGTAGTGGCGCTGCTGCAGCTGCGCGTCGATCTGCCGCACGGTCTCGAGACCGACGCCGACGATGATCAGGATCGAGGCGCCGCCGAACGGGAAGTTCTGGTTCGCACCAACGGTGGAGAGCGCGATCAGCGGGATGAGCGCGACGATGCCGAGGTAGAGCGAGCCAGGCAGCGTGATGCGGGTGAGCACGTAGTCGAGGTACTCGGCCGTGGGTCGGCCAGCGCGGATGCCGGGGATGAAGCCGCCGTACTTCTTCATGTTGTCGGCGACCTCCTCGGGGTTGAAGGTGATCGCGACGTAGAAGTAGGTGAAGCCGACCGTGAGCAGGAAGAACACGAGCATGTAGAGCGGCGCGTCACCGGAGGTGAGGTTCGCCTGAACCCACAGCACCCACTCCGGCGGCGCGGTGCCGTCGTTCGGGGTGCTGAACTGCGCGACCAGCATCGGCAGGTACAGCAGCGACGAGGCGAAGATGACCGGGATGACGCCGGCCATGTTGACCTTGATCGGGATGTAGGTCGACTGCCCGCCGTACATGCGGCGACCCACCATGCGCTTGGCGTACTGCACGGGGATGCGCCGCTGGGACTGCTCGACGAAGACGACGAGCGCCATGATGATGACGCCGACCACCAGCACCATCGCGAAGGTGTTCGGGCCCTGCGTCTGGAAGATCTGGCCGAGCGCGGTGGGGAAGGTCGCAGCGATCGAGACGAAGATGAGCAGCGACATGCCGTTGCCGATGCCGCGCTCGGTGATGAGCTCGCCGAACCACATGATCAGGCCGGTGCCGGCTGTCATCGTGAAGATCATCAGCGTGATCGACCACCAGGAGTCGTTCGTCAGCAGGTTCTGGCACTGCGGCAGCGCGGGGCCGCCGGTCTGCGAGAAGAGGGCGCCGGAGCGGGCCACCGTGATGAGCGTGGTCGACTGCAGCACGGCGAGCGCGATGGTCATGTAGCGCGTGTACTGCGTGAGCTTCGCCTGCCCCTGCTGACCCTCCTTCTGGAGCGCCTCGAAGTGGGGGATGACGACGCGCAGCAGCTGCGTGATGATCGCCGCGGTGATGTAGGGCATGATGCCCAGCGCGAAGATGCTCAGCTGCAGCAGCGCGCCGCCTGAGAACAGGTTGACGAGCTGGTACAGCCCTTGCGCGGTCTGGTTGGCGGCGATGCACTCCTGCACGTTGCCGTAGTCGACGAACGGAGCGGGGATGAAAGACCCGAACCGGAACACCGCCACGATGGCGAGCGAGAAGAAGATCTTCCGACGCAGGTCGCGCGTCTTGAAGATGCGTGCGATGGCACTGAACACGTGCAGCCTTCCAGAGAATGGCAATCGGGGCGGTCCGCGCACGGACCGCCCCTCAGCCTACTTACTTGACCGAACCGCCAGCGGCCACGATCTTCTGCTCAGCCGCGGCCGAGACCTTGTCGACCGCGATCGTGAGCGCGACCGAGAGCTCGCCACCGGCGAGCACCTTGACCAGCTCGTTCTTGCGGACCGCGCCCTTGGCGACCAGGGCCGCCACGGTGACGTCGCCGCCCTCGGGGAACAGCGACTGCAGCTGGCCCACGTTGACGACCTGGTACTCCGTGCGGAACGGGTTCTTGAAGCCCCGCAGCTTCGGAGTGCGCATGACACTCGTGAGCTGGCCGCCCTGGAATCCCGGACGCACCTGGTAGCGGGCCTTCGTGCCCTTCGTGCCTCGACCGGCCGTCTTGCCCTTCGACGCCTCACCGCGGCCGACACGCGTGCGGGCGGTCTTCGCGCCCGGCGCGGGCCGGAGGTGGTGCACCTTGAGCGACGGCAGCTCGGCCGACTCGTTCTTGTCAGTCATTCTGGATCTCCTCGACCTTGACGAGGTGCCGAACCGTGTTGACGTACCCACGGTTCTGCTGGTTGTCCTCACGCTCGACCGACTGGCCGATGCGCTTGAGCCCGAGCGAGCGCAGCGTGTCGCGCTGGTACTGCTTCTCGCTGATCACAGACTTCGTCTGCGTGATCTTCAGCTTGCTCACTTGGATGCCGCCTTCGCGATCTCGGCCTCGTGCTTGGTGTTCTCCGCCTCGGCACGGAGCAGGCGCTCCGGCACGACGCGGTCCACGTCGAGACCACGACGGGCTGCCACTGCGCGCGGCTCCTCGAGCATGCGCAGTGCCGCGACCGTCGCGTGGACGATGTTGATGGAGTTCGACGAGCCGAGCGACTTGCTCAGCACGTCGTGGATGCCAGCGCACTCCAGGACCGCGCGAACCGGGCCGCCCGCGATGACGCCGGTACCGGCGGCAGCGGGACGCAGGAGCACGACGCCGGCTGCGGCCTCGCCCTGCACCGGGTGCGGGATCGTCTTGGCGATGCGGGGAACGCGGAAGAAGTTCTTCTTCGCCTCCTCGACGCCCTTGGAGATTGCGGTGGGGACCTCGCGCGCCTTGCCGTAGCCGACGCCGACCATGCCGTCGCCGTCACCCACGACGACGAGCGCCGTGAAGCTGAAGCGGCGGCCGCCCTTGACGACCTTCGAGACGCGGTTGATCGTCACGACGCGCTCGAGGAACTGGTTCTCCGTGCGGTCGTCGCGACGCCCGCGCTCGTTGCGCGTGCCGCGGTCGCGGCTGCCGCGACGCTGCTCGCGGGGCTCGTCGCGGTGGTCGGCCGACTGGCCGGCCTCAGCCGCGGGAGCACCGGCTGCAGCCTGCTGCGTGGTGTCCGTCACCTGCGTGTCCTTGTTCTCTTCGCTCACAGTCCCAGCCCTGCCTCTCGTGCGCCGTCGGCGATCGCTGCGACGCGACCGGCGTAGCGGTTGCCGCCGCGGTCGAAGACGACCGACTCGACGCCTGCAGCCTTCGCACGCTCAGCGAGCAGCTCGCCGACGCGCTTGGCCTTGGCCGTCTTGTCGCCGTCGAGCGCACGGAGGTCTGCCTCCATGGTCGACGCCGAGGCGACGGTGATGCCCTGCGAGTCGTCGACGATCTGCACGAACACGTGGCGTGCCGAGCGGGTGACGACCATGCGCGGCACCGAAGCGGTGCCGACGATCTTCTTGCGGAGGCGTGCGTGACGACGGCCGCGGGCAGCCGACTTGCTCTTGCCTCGGGTACCGATGCCCATCACTTACCAGCCTTTCCAGCCTTGCGGCGGATCTGCTCGCCTGCGTAGCGCACACCCTTGCCCTTGTAGGGCTCAGGCTTGCGCAGCTTGCGGAGATTCGCGGCCACTTCGCCGACGGCCTGCTTGGAGATGCCGCTGACGGTGACCTTGTTGTTGCCCTCGACGGCGAACGAGATGCCGGCGGGCGGCTCGATGTTCACCGGATGTGAGAAGCCGAGCGCGAACTCCAGGCCCGTGCCCTTCGCCTGCACGCGGTAACCGGTGCCGACGACCTCGAGCGACTTGGAGTAGCCCTCCGTGACGCCGACGATGTCGTTGGCGATGAGGGTGCGGGTGAGGCCGTGCAGCGAGCGCGACTCACGCTCGTCGTCGGGCCGGGTGACCTGCACCTGGCCGTCGGTGACCTCGACCTCGATCGGCTGTGCGATGCGGGTCGTGAGCTCGCCCTTGGGGCCCTTGACGGTGACGACGCCGTCGTTCACCGAGATCTCGACACCCGAGGGGATGTCGATGGGGAGACGTCCGATTCGTGACATGTCAGCTCACCACACGTAGGCGAGGACTTCCCCGCCGACGCCCTTCTGCTCGGCCTCACGGTCAGTGAGGAGTCCCGAGCTCGTGGACAGGATGGCGACGCCGAGGCCGCCGTGCACCTGGGGGATCTCGGTCGATCGCGCGTAGACGCGCAGACCGGGCTTCGAGACCCGCTTGAGGCCGGCGAGCGCGCGCTCGCGGTTCGTGCCGTACTTGAGGCTCAGCGTCAGCGTCTTGCCGACGCGTGCGTCCTCGACCTTCCAGCCCGAGATGAAGCCCTCGCGCTCGAGGATCTCAGCGATGTTCGCCTTGAGGTTCGACGACGGCAGCGTGACCTCGTCGTGCATCGCCGTGTTGGCGTTGCGCAGACGCGTCAGCATGTCGGCGACCGGGTCGGTCATCGTCATGGATGTTCTCCGTTCTGGTTTCGCTGCCCGTTCCGCGGACAGCGACCTTGAATTCAGCTCGGCGCCGGCGGCGCCGATGGGGTCAGGACTTGAAGGGGAAGCCGAGCGCCTTGAGCAGCGCGCGACCCTCGTCGTCCGACTTCGCCGTCGTGACGACGGTGATGTCGAAGCCGCGGACGCGGTCGATCTTGTCCTGGTCGATCTCGTGGAACACGGACTGCTCCGTGAGGCCGAAGGTGTAGTTGCCGTTGCCGTCGAACTGCTTGGGCTCGAGGCCGCGGAAGTCGCGGATGCGCGGGAGGGCGAGCGTCAGCAGACGGTCGAGGAACTCCCACATCCGGTCGCCGCGCAGCGTGACGTGCGCGCCGATCGGCATGCCGTCGCGCAGCTTGAACTGAGCGATCGACTTGCGGGCAGCGGTGACCTTCGGCTTCTGTCCGGTGATCTGCGTCAGGTCGCGGATCGCGCCATCGATCACCTTCGAGTCGCGCGCGGCCTCGCCGACACCCGTGTTGACGACGATCTTGGTCAGGCCAGGCACCTGCATGACGTTCGTGAAGCCGAACTCCTCCTGGAGCTGCTTCACGATCGTCTCGCGGTACTGCTGCTTGAGCCTGGGCAGGCGCACAGCGGTGTCAGTCATTGCTCTTGATCTCCTTGCCCGACTTGCTCGAGACGCGAACCTTCTGCGGGATCGACGCGCCGTTCTTCTCGACGGTCTTGAACTCGCTGCGGACGCGCGTGGGCTTCTTCGACTCGGGGTCGACGAGCGCGACGTTCGACACGTGGATCGGGGCCTCGTGGGTCTCGATGCCACCCGTGCGGGTGCCGCGGTTGGTCTGGCCGACCTTGATGTGCTTGGTGACGAGGTTGATGCCCTCGACGATCACTCGGTCCTGCTCGGTGAGGACCTGGATGACGCGACCGGTCTTGCCGCGGTCACCGCCGCGCGACTCGCGCGCGCCGGCGATCACCTGGACCAGGTCGCCCTTCTTGATGCTGGCCATGGGTCAGATCACCTCCGGTGCGAGCGACACGATCTTCATGAAGCGCTTGTCGCGGAGCTCGCGACCGACGGGTCCGAAGATGCGAGTGCCGCGGGGGTCGCCGTCCGTCTTCAGGATGACTGCTGCGTTCTCGTCGAACTTGATGTACGAGCCGTCGGCGCGACGCGTCGACTTCACGGTGCGGACGACGACGGCCTTGACCACGTCGCCCTTCTTGACGTTGCCGCCGGGGATGGCGTCCTTGACCGTGGCCACGATGGTGTCACCGAGGCCGGCGTAGCGGCGGCCGGAGCCGCCGAGCACGCGAATGGTCAGGAGCTCCTTGGCGCCGGTGTTGTCGGCAACCTTGATGCGGGATTCCTGCTGAATCATGTCTGGATCTCCTTCGAGGCCGAGGCCTACTTGGCCTTCTCGAGGATCTCGACGACGCGCCACCGCTTGGTGGCGCTCATCGGGCGGGTCTCGGCGATCATCACGCGGTCGCCGATACCGGCTGCGTTCTGCTCGTCGTGCGCCTTCACCTTCGAGGACTTGCGGAGCACCTTGCCGTACAGGGCGTGCTTGACGCGGTCCTCGACCTCGACGACGACAGTCTTGTCCATCTTGTCGGAGGTGACGTAGCCGATGCGCGACTTGCGGTAGCCGCGCTGGACGGTGTCGTCCTTGGGCTGCTCGGTAGCCATCAGTTGTCCTCAGCCTTCTCGTCATTCTCAGAAGCCTTGGCCTCGTCGGCCTTCTTCGACTTCTTCTTGTCCGCAGGCTTCTCGACGGGCGCCGGGGAGGCGCTGATGCCGAGCTCGCGCTCACGGATCACGGTGTAGAGCCGCGCGATGTCGCGCTTGACAGCGCGCAGGCGGCCGTGCGACTCCAGCTGGCCGGTGGCCGACTGGAAGCGCAGGTTGAACAGCTCTTCCTTGGCCCGCTTCAGCTCGACGACGAGTCGCTCGTCATCGAGGGTGGCGAGCTCGGCGGGCATGAGCTCCTTGGAACCGATCGCCATTATGCGTCAGCCTCCTCGCGCTTGATGATGCGTGCCTTGAGCGGCAGCTTGTGGATGGCTCGCGTCATCGCCTCGCGGGCGAGCTCCTCTTCGACACCGGCGACCTCGAACAGGACGCGGCCCGGCTTGACGTTCGCGACCCACCACTCGGGCGAACCCTTGCCGGAACCCATGCGGGTCTCAGCAGGCTTCTTCGTGAGCGGACGGTCGGGGTAGATGTTGATCCACACCTTGCCACCGCGCTTGATGTGACGCGTCATGGCAATACGTGCGGCCTCGATCTGGCGGTTCGTGACATACGCAGGCGTGAGGGCCTGGATGCCGTAGTCACCGAACGACACGGCCGTGCCGCCGGTGGCCTGGCCACGACGGTTCGGGTGGTGCTGCTTGCGGTGCTTGACTCGACGGGGAATAAGCATTACTTCGCCTCTGCTCCTGCTGCGGCCGGAGCTGCGTCGCGACGGGGACCCCGGCGCTCGCGCTGCTGCGGCTTCTGGTTCGCCTGCTCGCGAGCCAGCTCGCGGTTGGTGAGCTCACCGTTGTAGATCCAGACCTTCACGCCGATGCGGCCGAAGGTGGTGCGGGCCTCGTAGAAGCCGTAGTCGATGTTCGACCGCAGCGTGTGCAGGGGCACGCGGCCCTCGCGGTACTGCTCGCTGCGGCTCATCTCGGCGCCGCCGAGACGACCCGACACCTTGATCTTGACGCCCTTGGCGCCGGCGCGCTGCGCCGACTGCAGGCCCTTGCGCATCGCGCGGCGGAAGGCCACGCGAGCACTGAGCTGCTCGGCGATGCCCTGCGCGACGAGCTGCGCCGAGCCCTCGGGGTTCTTGACCTCGAGGATGTTCAGCTGGATCTGCTTGCCGGTGAGCTTCTCGAGGTCGGCGCGGATGCGCTCGGCCTCGGCGCCACGGCGACCGATCACGATGCCCGGACGGGCGGTATGGATGTCGACGCGGACGCGGTCCTTGGTGCGCTCGATCTCGATGCGGGCGACGCCGGCGCGGTCGAGGCTGGTGATCAGCATCTTGCGGATGCGGACGTCCTCAGCCACGTAGTCGGCGTAGCGCTGTCCCGGCTTCGTCGACTCGGCGAACCAGCGCGACACGTGGTCGGTGGTGATGCCGAGGCGGAAGCCGTACGGGTTGACCTTCTGTCCCATTACTTCTCGTCCTCCGTGGTCGGCGTCGCGAGCACGACGGTGATGTGGCTCGTCCGCTTGTTGATGCGGAACGCGCGACCCTGTGCACGCGGCTGGAACCGCTTGAGCGTGGTGCCCTCGTCGACGAAGATGCGGGACACGTAGAGGTCCTGCTCGTCGAGGAACTCGTTCGTCGCATCGGCCTTGACCCGGGCGTTCGCCATCGCCGAGGCGACGAGCTTGTACACCGGCTCCGAGGCGCCCTGCGGGGCGAACTTCAGGATCGCGAGGGCTTCCTCTGCCTGCTTGCCGCGAATCATGTCGACGACACGGCGGGCCTTCTGAGGGGTCACGCGGATGTGACGAACGCGAGCGATCGACTCAACCATTGCCTTCTCCTTCTTCCGTCACCGCGCTTAGCGGCGACGGCCCTTCTTGTCGTCCTTCACGTGTCCACGGAAGGTACGGGTGGGCGCGAACTCGCCCAGCTTGTGGCCGACCATCGTCTCGGTGACGAAGACCGGGATGTGCTTGCGACCGTCGTGCACGGCGATCGTGTGACCGAGCATGGCCGGCACGATCATCGAACGGCGCGACCACGTCTTGATGACGTTCTTGCTGCTGGCCTCGTTCTGGCGAACCACCTTGGTGAGGAGGTGGTCGTCGACGAACGGACCCTTCTTGAGGCTGCGGGGCATCGGACTCTCCTACTAGCGCTTCTTCTTGCCGGTCGAACGGCGACGGACGATGAGCTTGTCACTCGGCTTGTTGGGCCGACGGGTGCGGCCCTCTGCCTGGCCCCAGGGGCTGACGGGGTGGCGGCCACCGCTCGTCTTGCCCTCGCCACCACCGTGCGGGTGGTCGACCGGGTTCATCGCGACACCGCGGACGGTCGGGCGGACACCGAGCCAGCGCTTGCGGCCGGCCTTGCCCCAGTTGATGTTCGACTGCTCGGCGTTGCCGACCTCGCCGATCGTTGCGCGGCAGCGCGCGTCGACGTTGCGGATCTCGCCCGACGGCAGGCGGAGCTGCACGTAGGGGCCGTCCTTCGCGACCAGACGCACCGAGGCGCCCGCCGAACGAGCCATCTTGGCGCCGCCGCCGGGGCGGAGCTCCACTGCGTGGATGACCGTACCGGTGGGGATGTTGCGCATCGGCAGGTTGTTGCCCGGCTTGATGTCGGCGCCTGCGCCCGACTCCACGACGTCGCCCTGTCCGAGCTTGTTCGGGGCCAGGATGTAGCGCTTCGTGCCGTCCTCGAAGTGCAGCAGCGCGATGCGCGCCGTGCGGTTGGGGTCGTACTCGATGTGCGCGACGCGGGCGTTCACGCCGTCCTTGTCATTGCGACGGAAGTCGATGACGCGGTACTGGCGCTTGTGACCGCCACCGATGTGCCGCGTGGTGATGCGACCGGTGTTGTTGCGGCCGCCCGTCTTGGGCAGCGGGCGGAGCAGCGACTTCTCGGGCGTCGACCGTGTGATCTCAGCGAAGTCGGCGACGGACGAGCCTCGACGACCCGGGGTCGTCGGCTTGTACTTGCGAATAGCCATGTTCTCGTTCCTTCAGTCTCAGCCGACAGCCGTGAAGATGTCGATCGAGCCGGACTTCAGCTTGACGATGGCGCGCTTGGTGTCCTTGCGCTTGCCGGTGCCGAAGCGGGTGCGGCGCGACTTCCCGATGCGGTTCAGTGTGTTGACGCGCTCGACCTTGACGCTGAAGATCTTCTCGATGGCGAGCTTGATCTCCGTCTTGGTGGCACGAGGGTCGACCTCGAACGTGTAGCTGCCCATGTCGATGAGCGCGTAGCTCTTCTCCGACACGATCGGTCGGATGATGACGTCGCGAGGGTCCTTGTTGTAGCCGCTCATCAGTTGTCCTTCTCTGCCTTGTCAGCCTTCGAGGCCTTGCCGGCCTCGGCGAAGCCTGCGGCCTCAGCGGCCTCTGCGGTGCGGAACCACACTTCGGCCTCGGTCTGGTCGTACCAGCGACCGCCGGGGCGGTGGAACTTCATCGAGTCGGCGTTGCCCTTGATCTCGAAGCCCTCGGGTGCCGAGCCGTCCTCCAGCGCGGCGTGCGAGTCGGCGCCGAAGTCAGCGGCGGCAGCAGCCGGCGCGTCCTCGACGACCTCGACCTTGGCCGGCTTCTCAGCCTTCTCGGCCTTGGCGGGCTGCGCAGCCTTGGGAGCTGCGGCGACCTCTGCCTTCGCGCCCGACTTCGCGGCGACGAACGCCTCGTAGGCCGGCTGCGAGAAGACGATGTCGTCGCTGACGAGCACGTCGTAGGCGTTGAGCTGGTCCCACGTGAGCACGTGCACCTCGGGGAGGTTGCGCACCGAGGTGAACGCCGTCTCCTCCGCGCGGTCCAGCACGATCAGCACGTTCTTGGCGACACCGAGTGCCGTGAGCATCTCGACCGCGACACGGGTCTTGGGCGTCTCGCCTGCGAACGCCTCGACGACGTGCAGCTTGCCGCCGCGAGCGCGGTCGGAGAGCGCGCCGAGCAGGGCTGCGGCGATCATCTTCTTGGGCGTGCGCTGCGAGTAGTCGCGCGGCACGGGGCCGTGGACGATGCCGCCGCCGCGGTGCTGCGGCATGCGGATCGAGCCCTGACGGGCGCGGCCCGTGCCCTTCTGCTTGTGGGGCTTGGCGCCGGAGCCGGAGACCTCGCCGCGACCCTTGACCGCGTGGGTGCCCTGACGGGCGGCAGCCAGCTGCGCCACGACGACCTGGTGGATGAGCGGAACGTTCGTCTGCACGTCGAAGATGCTCGCGGGCAGCTCGATCGAGCCTGCCTGCTTGCCCTCGGCGTTGACGATGGCGACCTGTGCAGTCATGCTCAGGCTCCCTTCACAGCGTTGCGGACGAACACAAGACGGCCGCGAGCGCCGGGGACGGCGCCCTTGACGAGCATGAGACCCTGCTCGGCGTCGACCGAGTGGATCGTGAGGTTCAGCACCGAGACGCGGTCCGTGCCCATGCGGCCGGGCATGCGCTTGCCGCGGAAGACGCGGCTGGGCGTTGCCGAGGCACCGATGGAGCCGGGCTTGCGGTGGTTGCGGTGGGCACCGTGCGAGGCGGAGACGCCGGCGAAGTTGTGACGCTTCATGACACCGGCGAAGCCCTTGCCCTTGGACGTGCCGACGACGTCGACCTTCTGGCCGACGCCGAACAGGTCGACCGTCAGCTCCTGGCCGAGCTCGTACTCAGCGGCGTTGTCCGTGCGGACCTCGGTGATGTGGCGGCGCGGCGTGACGCCGGCGGCCTCGAAGTGGCCGGCAGCGGGCTTGTTGACCTTGCGCGGGTCGATCTGGCCGGCGGCGATCTGGATGGCTGCGTAGCCGTCCTTCTCGGGCGTGCGGATCTGCGTGACCACGTTCGGCGTGATCTCGAGCACCGTGACCGGGACGAGCTTGTTCTGCTCATCCCAGACCTGGGTCATCCCGAGCTTCTTGCCGAGCAGGCCGCGAGTCGTCATGATCTTCGACATGGCGTTCCTTAGAGCTTGATCTCGATGTTGACGTCAGCGGGCAGGTCGAGGCGCATGAGCGAGTCGACAGCCTTCGGCGTCGGGTCGATGATGTCGATGAGTCGCTTGTGCGTGCGCTTCTCGAAGTGCTCGCGGCTGTCCTTGTACTTGTGAGGTGAACGGATCACCACGACCACGTTCTTCTCGGTCGGCAGCGGCACAGGGCCCACCACCGTCGCGCCCGCACGGGTCACGGTGTCGACGATCTTGCGCGCCGAAGAGTCGATGACCTCGTGGTCGTACGACTTCAGTCGGATGCGGATCTTCTGTCCCGCCATGGCTGACTCTCTTCCTGTCGACGCAGCCGTTCAGGCTGCTCGCAACGCACTGCTCGAGTGCACCGCTGTTCTTCTGTCAATGCCCACAAGGGGCGCGCACCGATGCCGAGCACGGCCATGCCGCACTCGAATCCGGTGAAGTTCTCGTTGGGGCTGCCCGCGGCCCAGGTTCGTGATCGACCTGTGCACAGCCAGAGCAGTGAGCGACCTGAAACGCCGCGTTTGCAACCTGTCGATTCTCGCACGGATGCAGAGGTTCGTGCAACCCGGGCGTGTCGTGCGTGCTCCCCCGTGCTCGCGCGGCTCGGACCGGCCCGTGCCGGCACAGCAGAAGGGGGACGGGACCGAAGCCCCATCCCCCTCCTCTGCAGCGACTACTACTGCTGCTGCTGCTCCTGCTGGTCCTGCTGGCCGATGAAGCCGTCAGCCTGCTGCTGCACGCCATCGGTGTGCTCGGCGAACTTGCCGCCGGTCAGCTTGTCGAAGCCGTCGCCGGCCCCCTGGATGGCCTGGTCGCTCATCTGCTCGCCCTGCTCGCTGTTGAGCGCTTCCTTGCCCTTGTTGACGAGATCTTCGAAGCCCATGTGCACTCCCTCGGTTGTCGCCGCGCTGTTCGCGGCTTCCGCGCACACAGAACCACACTTGCCTGGCAAGCGCCACCCCTCGCGGGGCACTGCGGCGCCGGCTCAGAGGCCGCGCATCGTGAACGCCCGCGAGAGCGCGGTGCGCGCGGGCGGCAGCGCGAGCGCACGCGCGAACGCGAGCCGAGCACCGAGCGCGACCCCTGATGCGGGCGCTCCCATCGCCATGTTCCAGGCCGCCCGCCGGATGGCCAGCTCGGCGGATCGACGTCGGGCGCGCGCGTAGCGCTCGATCTCGCTCGCGTCGACGGGGCCGCCGGCGAGCATCCGGTCGAGCGCGAGCGCGTCGAGCCACCCGAGGCTCATGCCCTGGCCGCCGATGGGGCTCACCTCATGCGCCGCATCCCCCACGAGCACCACGCGGCCGTGCGCGCAGCGGGCCACGATCCGCTGCTGCGCGACGAACGTGCTCACGCGCGCGGCGGCCGGCAGCAGCGGCGGCTCCCGAAGGCGCGCGTCGAGGATCGACTGGAAGGCCTCGATCGGCATGTCGTCTGCGGGTGCAGCCAGCCGCGCGACCCACCGCCGCATGCCGCCTGGCATGGGGAACGACTCGACGATGCCGTCAGGCTCGAGGTGCAGCAGGGCCGCGTCGGCCGCAGCCGGGTCCGTCCGCGCAGCGGCATCCTCCATCGCATCGACCATCGCGTAGGCACCGAGGCCTCGTCGCGGGAGCCAGTCGATGCCCAGCAGCTCGCGCACGGTGCTGCGCACGCCGTCGGCGCCGACCAGCCAGTCGACGACGAGCCGCCGACCGTCGGCGAGCGCCATCTCGACGGACGCGCTCCCTGGGCTGAGCGCCACGACCTCGGCACCGGATCGCAGCGCACCCGGAGACAGCGCAGCCAGTCGCTCGCGCAGCAGCGTCTCGGTGCGCAGCTGCGGCAGCGAGCGGATCGGCTCGGCAGAGAGCCGCAGCCCCGCGACCTCGCGGCCGCCGCTGAGGGCGATGCCTCGACGGATGGGCGCGCCCTCGCGCCTGATCGACGCGCCCACGCCGGCCACGTCGAGGGCTGCGAGGCCCGGCGGATGGATGCCGATCGCGCGCGCGGACGTCGACGGCTGCCCGCGTCGCTCGAGCACCACCACATCGACGCCGCGCTGCGCCAGCAGGCACGCGAGCAGCAGCCCGACGGCGCCCCCGCCGACGACCGCGACCTCGTGCCGCCCGGTCATGGCGCTCCTGGGCCGACCAGCGCGACCTCGCGCCGCCCCGTCACCGCGCGCCCCAGACCAGCTCGAGCCGCGAGGGGAATCCGCGCTGCACCCGCCAGCCGGCGGGCGCGGCCGCGGAGAGCTCGCTCGGCGTGTGGCTGCGGCGGATGGACGCGAGGCCGTCGGAGCGGATGAACGAGTCGCGCAGCAGCGTGCCCTGAAACGGCAGCGTGCCCGCGGCGAATGCGAGGTAGCCGAGCGCGGATCGCGCGATGTCGCCGTGCACGGCCACGCCTCCCGGTGCGACGAGCCGCTCGGAGTCGGCGAGGATCGCGCCGAGCTCGCGCGGCGCGAGGTGGTGGAGCACGTGGCCGGAGACGACGACGTCGAAGCGCGCCCCGGCCCGAGCGAGCTCACGCGTCGTCGTCTGCCGCAGCTCCAGCCCCCGCATGCCCCGGAGCCCGGCCGCGAAGGCGATCGCGCGCGGGTCGGGGTCGATCGCGACCACCTCGAGCGTGCCGGGCTCGCGCGCGGCCCAGCGCAGCAGGCGCCGGGGCAGGTCGGCGCCGCCCGTGCCGACGTCGAGCAGCCGCACGCGCGATCCGGTGCGCAGCCGGGGGCGGATCCACCGCCGGTACAGCGCGCCGCGGCCGGAGACGACCGCGTTCACGAGGTCGAAGCGGGCGTAGGTGCGGGCGAGCATGTCGGGGTCGCATGCCGGGTCGTCCATGACCTCGTGCGCGTCAGGATCGCGCCGCCGCAGTCCGCTCAGCAGCATCTCAGCCGCGGATGGTCAGCAGCGCCGACTCCACCGTCAGCCCCGGCCCGAACGCCATCGCCGCCACCCGGTCCCCGTCGGTCGCCGCGGGATCCCGCAGGATGCGCTCGAGCACGAACAGCACCGTGGCGCTCGACATGTTGCCGTAGTCGCGCAGCGTCTCGCGCGCGGGCACGAGCTGCGCCTCGCTCAGCACGAGCGTCGACTCGACCCGGTCGAGGATGCTGCGGCCGCCGGGATGGATCGCCCAGTGCTCGATCGCGCCACCCGCGCGCCCCTCCGCGAGCGCCTCGCCGAGCGCCGGCTCCGCCGCCAGCAGCGGCGCGATCGCGCCGGTGACGTGCTCGCCGATGATCGACGGGATCGCGTTCGAGAGCACCATCTCGAAGCCGTGGTCGCCGATGCGCCATGCCATGTCGCCCTCACCCTGCGGTGTGGTGCGCGTCGCGAAGGCGTCGAGCTGCAGCGCGCGCTCGCGCTCGCCCGGCGGCCGGGCCGTCACGAGCGCCGCCCCCGCCCCATCGCCGAACAGCGAGGTCGCGACGATCGTGTCGGGGTCGTTCGAGGTGCGCAGGTGCAGCGTGCACAGCTCGACGCTCACGACCAGCACGACCGCATCCGCATCGGCCTCGCACAGCTGCTTCGCGAGCCGCAGCGCGGGCACCGCGGCGTAGCACCCCATGAAGCCCAGGTGGTAGCGCTGCACGCCGGCCCGCAGCCCGAGGTCGCGCGCGAGCACGAAGTCGGGCCCGGGCGCGTAGAAGCCGGTGCACGAGACGGTGACGACGTGCGTCACATCGGCCGGCTCGAGACCGTCGACCGCGTCGAGCGCAGCCCGGCCGGCCTCGACGTACAGCCGGCTGGCGTGCGTCTCGTAGCGGTCGTTGCGCAGCCTGGTGCCGGGGTCGAGCAGCAGGCCGGAGTCGCGGTCGAAGAACTCGGGCTCCGCCGTCGCGGGGCCGTCGAGGGTGAGCTCGTCGATCACGGTGTAGCGGCGCTCGATGCCGGAGACCCCGAACGAGGTGCTCACGATGCGCTGCGCGAGCCGGCTCAGGCCCGGCTGCGACGCGAAGACCTCGGCGACCTGCGGCTGCGAGAGCTCGGTCGACGGCACCGCTGTGGACAGGCCTCGCATCGTCACGGTCATGGCGCGAGGGTAATGGGGCACGCTGTGGGTTCGCCCGACGGGCGCGCGCAGCGCAGCCGGCTCGACCTCGCTCAGCCGCCGCAGCTCAGACGACCCGCTCGCCTGCGCGCCAGACGCCGCTCGTGAGCGGCACCCCCGGCCGGTAGGCCAGGTGCGTGATCGACGGAGCATCGAGCACCTGCAGGTCGGCGCGGGCACCGGGGCGGATGCGTCCCAGCGGCAGGCGGGCACGCCCGGCGCCCGAGGCGGCCGGGCCGGGCGTGCCACGCCCGCCGGAACCGGCGACGCGCACCGGCGCGGCCGCGGGCTCGTCGCCGTCGAGCCCGAGGGCGACGGCACCGCCGAGCGTCGCCGCCCGCACCGCCTCCTCGACCGTCAGCCCCATCTGCAGCACGGCGGTCGCGACGCAGAACGCCATCGACGTCGTGTAGCTGGTGCCGGGATTGCAGTTCGTCGCGATCGCGATCACGGCGCCCGCGTCGACCAGCCGCCGCGCGGGCGCGAGCGGCATGCGGGTGGAGAGGTCGCAGGCGGGCAGCACGGTGGCGACGGTGCCGGTGCCGCCCTGCCAGGTCTCCGCGAGCATCCGCACCTCGTCGTCGTCGAGGAAGGCGACGTGGTCGACGCTCGCGGCGCCGAGCTCGACCGCGAGCCGAACGCCCGGGCCGGGGCCGAGCTGGTTGCCGTGCACCCGCAGCGCGAGCCCCGCGGCGCGGCCCGCCTCGAGCACTCGGCGCGACTGCGCCTCGTCGAAGGCCCCGCGCTCGCAGAAGACGTCGATCGCATCGACGTGCGGCCCGACCGCCGTCAGCATCTCGCCCGTCACCAGGTCGACGTAGGCATCCGCCCCGCCGCGCTCGGCCCAGTCCTGCGGCACCAGGTGCGCGCCGAGGAACGTCACCGAGTCGGCGCGGGTCGCGGCGATGCGGGCGCTGCGCAGCTCGTCGGCGACGGTCAGCCCGTAGCCGGTCTTGGTCTCGAAGGCGGTGGTGCCGCCCCGCAGCATCTCGTCGGCGAGCCGGTCGAGGTTGGCGGTGAGCGCTTCGTCGCTCGCGGCGCGGGTGGCGCCCACCGTCACACCGATGCCACCCGCCGCGTAGGCCTCGCCCGCCATGCGCGCCTCGAACTCGGCGGTGCGGTCGCCGGCGAACACCAGGTGGGTGTGGCTGTCGACCCAGCCGGGCAGCACCGCGCGGCCCTCGACGTCGACGCGCTCGTCGGCGGCCGGTGCGGCGGATGCCTCACCCACCCACGCGATCACGTCGTGGTCGACCACCAGGGCCGCATCGCGCATCCGCCCGCGCTCGTCGTCGTTGGTGGTCAGCTCGCCGATGCCGGTGATCAGGGTGGTGCTCATCGCCGCGCCTCTCGCTCGGGCGCGGTGAAGGTCGTCGACACGGCCGAGTACCCGTACGCCCGACGCGGCATCCACGCCTCCGCGTGGTCGAGCAGCCCGGCTGCGAGCAGGGCGCCACCGCCGACGGCGAAGGCGACGGATGCCTCGATGTCGCGGGCGAGGAAGCGGTCGGGCCCGACGCCCGGCACCAGCCGGCGGAGCGCCTCGATGACCCGCCCGGTGCGGGGTCCGGGAGCGTCGTCGCGCAGCTCGATGCCGCGCGCGGCGGTCATGATCTCGATCGCGAGCACGCGGCCGAGGCCGTCGACGGCGCGGCGCAGCTTGCGCGCGGCGCCCCAGCCCATCGAGACGTGATCCTCCTGCATGGCGCTCGAGGGGATCGAGTCGACCGATGCCGGGCTCGCGAGGCGCTTGAGCTCGGAGACGATGCCGGCCTGCGTGTACTGCGCGATCATCAGGCCCGAGTCGACGCCTGGGTCGCCGGCGAGGAACGGCGGCAGCCCGAAGGAGCGCGCCGGGTCGAGGAAGCGGTCGCTGCGGCGCTCGCTCATCGAGGCGACATCCGCGATCGAGATGGCGAGGAAGTCGAGCACGGCGGCGACCGGCGCCCCGTGGAAGTTGCCGTTCGAGACCACGCGGCCGTCGGGCAGCACCACCGGGTTGTCGATCGCGCTCGCCAGCTCGATCTCGGCGACGCGGGCGGCGTGCGCGGCGGTGTCGCGCGCCGTGCCGTGCACCTGCGGCGCGCAGCGCAGCGAGTAGGCGTCCTGCACGCGGGTGTCCTCCGGCCCCTTGTGGCTCGCGACGATGGGGCTGTCGGCCAGCAGCGCGGCGATGTTCGCGGCGCTGGCGGCCTGGCCGGGGTGCGGGCGCAGCGCCATCAGCTCGGGCGCGAAGGGCGCATCGGTGCCGAGCAGCCCCTCGACGCTCATCGCCGCGGCGAGGTCGGCCGTGTCGAGCAGCTTGTCGAGGTCAGCGAGCGCCAGGCACAGCATCGCCAGCATGCCGTCGGTGCCGTTGACGAGCGCCAGCCCCTCCTTCTCGGCCAGCACGACGGGCGTGAGGCCGGCCCGAGCAAGCGCCTCGGAGGCGTCGAGGAGCTCGGTGGCCGGCTCGAGCGGCCCCTCGCCCCGGCGGTCGACGCGCACGGTGCCCTCCCCCATCGCGGCGAGGGCGATGTGCGACAGCGGCGCGAGGTCGCCCGAGCAGCCGAGCGAGCCGTACTCGCCGATGACGGGGTGGATGCCGGCGTTGAGCATGCCGGCGTAGAGCTCTGCCGTCGCGCGGCGGATGCCGGTGCGGCCGGTCGCGAGCGTCTGCAGCCGCAGCAGCATGAGCCCGCGCACCACCTCGCGCTCGATCTCCTCGCCGCTCGACGCGGCGTGCGAGCGGATGAGCGACTGCTGCAGGCGTGTGCGGTCCTCCGGTGCGATGGCCGTGTTGGCGAGCGCACCGAATCCGGTGGAGATGCCGTAGTGCGGGCTGGTCTCGGCAGCAAGAGAGTCGATCACGGCGCGCGAGGCGTCGATGCGCTCGAGCGCCGCGGCGCTCAGCTCGACGCGCGCGTCGAACCGGGCGACCTGCACGACCTCGTGCCGGGTGAGGGGGGAGTCTCCGAGAACCACAGTCATGGCCCCATTCCATCTGCGAAGCCGGTCACGCGCATCCGCTTCGGTCATACTCGTGTCTGAGATCTCAGACTCGGAGGCGATCATGGCGATGGCGCGGATGCCGGCGGCCAGGAGCGCGCTGCGCGTGCTGTCGCTGCTCGCAGAGCAGGCCGGGCCGGTGCGCGCGGCGACCATCGCCCGCGAGCTCGGGCTGCCCCGGTCGAGCGCCTACCAGCTGCTGCAGGTGATGCGCGACGAGGGCTTCCTCGTGCACTACCCGGAGCTGGGCGCGTGGGGCGCGAGCGCGCGGGTGCAGCAGATCGGCTCGCGGGTGGCAGCGGCGACCAGGCTCGAGCGCCTCGCGCAGCCGCTGCTCGACGGCCTCGTGCGCACCGCGCCGGTGCCGGTCACCAGCCACCTGGCCGTGCTGGCCGGCAGCGATGTCGCCTACGCGGGCCGGGGCGAGGGTCGGCGCTCGCCCGCGACCGTCTCGAACGTCGGGGTGCGGCTGCCCGCGGTGCGCACGGCGACCGGCAGGGCGATGCTGGCAGCGCTCGGCGACCAGCAGGTGCGCGCGCTCATCCCCCACGACCGCGACCTGGCGGGTGAGCGGCCGGCGACGCGCTCGGCCCTGACGACGCTGCTCGCCGGGGTGCGGCGGCGCGGCTGGGCGAGGGAGGACGGCGAGGTGGATGCGGCCTACGGCTCCGTCGCCGCCGCCGCGCGCGACGCCGCCGGCTATCCCGCCGCGGCCGTCGGGCTGACCTTCCGGCTGGCGGCGCTGGCGCCCAGTGACTGGGAGATGCTCGGCAGCGGCGCTTCGGCTCAGGCGGGCCGCTCGTCGGCGTCGGGCCCGGACGGCGGGGAGTCTGCCAGCGCGGCCTCGGAGGCATCGTCGGGCTGCAGCTCCGGCTTGTCCATCGCGTGCGTCCGATCGATCACGGCCTGCGCCCGATCGGCCTGCTCGTCGTAGGAAGCGCCGGTGGTGTCGTCGACGAAGTCCCGGCTCCCGTCGACGTCTGCACCCGGCAGCTCGACATCAGGCTCGTCCTCGTCGCGGCGGTCGTCGTCCTGCGGTTGGTACTCAGCCATCTCGCACCCCTCTCGTGACGCGGCGGCGGTGCGCCGCCTGCTGACAGCACACCACGCCGAGCGCCGCCAGGCAATGGCGACGCTCGGCGTGCGGATCAGGCGAGCCGGCTCGTCACCGGCGTCGGGTTCGAGAAGAGGTCGTGCACGGGGCAGTGCGCGTCGACGACGCGGCGCAGCTCGTCGAACTGCTCGGCCTCGTGCGGGCCGTCGATGTCGACGACGATCTCGATGCCCGCGAGCCCCGGTCGCACGTCGTCGGCGCCGAACAGGCCGCGCACATCCAGGTCGCCCTCGGCGCGCAGCTCGAGGCTGTCGATAGTGAGCCCGAGGCGCTGCGCGTAGAGGCGGTAGACGACGGTCTGGCACGCGAGCAGCGCACCGAGCGCGGCCTCCACCGGGCTCGTGCCCGCGTCGTCGCCGGCCAGCGCCGCCGGCTCATCGATCAGCCACTCGTGGCGGCCGGCGCGGACGCGCGTGGCGACCGAGCCCTGCGCCGTACCGGCGGCGGCGACGACCAGGCGGCCGTTCGCGGGGTCGGCGGCGAGGCGCTCGCCCCAGGCCTGCTCGGCCCGCTCGAGGCGCTGCGTGCGCTCGTCGGCGGTGACGTCGACGGCGGGGGTGGCGGTGGATGCGGTGGCGATGCTCATGGGGTCTCCTTCGGTCGGGAGTCCACACGCTACGGAGGAACGCGGCGGGCCCGGAAGCCCACCGCGTCACCGATCGTCATGCCGCGTCACGCGGCGTCACGGAGTTGCTCAGCCGCCCGGCGGAGGCGTCGGGTCGGCGGGCCATTCGGGCGCCACGGGCGGCGGACCCAAGGGGGCCTCCGGCGCGCTCGGTGCACCGGGTGCGCCGGGGCCCACGCGCACGGGAGGCTCCTGCTCCGGCGGATCCGCGGCCGTCGGCATGCCGACGCCGCTCATCGCACGGCTCCGCTGTCGGCGGGGTCGTCGTTGCCCGGCTGCGCTCCTGGCGGTGGCGCGATGCCGGTGTCGCTGGCGCCAGCGTCGTCGGCGTCCGCCCAGTTGCCGCCGGTGCGGTCGGTGTCGGCTGCGCCGACGCCGAAGGCATCGGGCCCGCCCGTCTCGGAGCCGACGGGCTCGTTGGTGGGCGCCTGCGTGCCGGGGGCGACCGAGTCGTCTGCGACATCATCCGCGGCGCCGCCGGCCTCCGCCTCCTCTGCGGCAGCCCGGTCGGGTCGCTCGCCGGGCTGCTGCACCAGCTCGTGCTCCTGGTCGAACGCCGCGAGCCCTGCGTCGGCGATGTCGTCGGTCCCGGTCATCTCGCACCTCCTGTGCCGAGCGGGCGGCGGTCGCCCGCGCACCTGCCAGCCAAGCCGATCCGGCCCTCGCCCGCCAGTCCCCAAAGCGGCTCAGCGCCTTCCGGGGCGGAGGTCAGTCGATCAGCCACCAGATGCCGGCCACCGCCTGCGCGGTCGCGATCAGCAGCGCGATCGTGATCAGCACCACGTGCACGGTCAGGAACCGCGTCGGCCTGCCGTGCGCATCCCTTGCCCGCTCGTCCTTCGCGACCCGTCGCAGGAACGTCGGCCAGACGAGCAGGCTGAAGGCGGCGCCGATCAGCAGCAGCACGGCGCCGACGACGCCGACCGCATCACTCATCGCGGGCCGGATCGTCGCCGCGCGCGTGGGCGATGCGGATCAGCTCCCGCAGCACGGCCTCGTCGACCTGCTCGAGCCGCTTCACGTACACGCAGCCGGCGCCTTCCGTGTAGCCGCCCAGCTGCGGCAGCAACGCCGCACCCTCGGGCAGATCCTTCAGTCCGTAGAGCGAGAGCGCCCCCTTGCGCGGCGAGAAGCCCACCTTCGGCCACTCGCCCTCGGCGCGTGAGGTCTTCGAGGGCGACACGTAGCGGTAGCTGCCGAAGCCGACGATCGACGGGCCCCACAGCACCGGCTCCTCGCCGGTCTCCTCGCGCATGATCGCGGCCAGCCGATGCCCCTCCTCGACTCGCCGAGCCGGCTCGGCCGCATCGAGGAATGCGTCGACGGATGCGCCAGTGGGCTTGGTCTTCTGCTCTGCCATGCGACCATCCTCTGCTGGATCGAGGTCGGCGTCCAAGACGACTGGCCGAAGTCAGCCGGATGCGTCCGAGCACGCAGAAGGGGCTCCGCATCGCGCGGAGCCCCTTCTGTTGTCGTGCAGGTCTTACTTGTTGATCTTCGTGACCGTGCCGGCGCCGACGGTGCGGCCACCCTCACGGATGGCGAAGCCGAGGCCCTCCTCCATGGCGATCGGCTGGATCAGCTCGACCGTCATGTCGGTGGTGTCGCCGGGCATGACCATCTCGGTGCCCTCGGGCAGCGAGATGACGCCGGTGACGTCGGTGGTGCGGAAGTAGAACTGCGGGCGGTAGTTCGTGAAGAACGGGTTGTGGCGGCCGCCCTCGTCCTTGGCGAGGATGTACGCCGTGCCCTCGAAGTTCGTGTGCGGCGTGACCGAGCCCGGCTGCACGACGACCTGGCCGCGCTCGACGTCCTCGCGCTTGGTGCCACGGAGGAGCAGACCGCAGTTCTCGCCGGCCCATGCCTCGTCGAGCTGCTTGTGGAACATCTCGATGCCGGTGACCGTGGTCTTCTGCGTCGGGCGGATGCCGACGATCTCGACCTCGGAGTTGATCTTCAGCGTGCCGCGCTCGGCGCGACCCGTCACGACCGTGCCGCGGCCGGTGATGGTGAAGACGTCCTCGACGGGCATCAGGAACGGACGGTCGCGGTCGCGGACCGGGTCCGGGATGTGCTCGTCAGCGGCTTCCATGAGCTCGATGACAGAGTCGACCCACTTCTGCTCGCCCTCGAGCGCCTTGAGCGCCGAGACGCGGATGACCGGAGCGTTGTCGCCGTCGAAGCTCTGGCTCGAGAGCAGCTCACGGACCTCCAGCTCGACGAGCTCGAGGATCTCCTCGTCGTCGACCATGTCGGACTTGTTGAGCGCGACCATCAGGTACGGCACGCCGACCTGCTTCGCGAGCAGCACGTGCTCGCGGGTCTGCGCCATGGGGCCGTCGGTGGCGGCGACCACGAGGATCGCGCCGTCCATCTGGGCCGCACCCGTGATCATGTTCTTGATGTAGTCAGCGTGACCAGGAGCGTCGACGTGCGCGTAGTGGCGCTTCGGCGTCTCGTACTCGATGTGCGAGATGTTGATCGTGATGCCGCGCTGGCGCTCCTCAGGAGCGGAGTCGATCGTTGCGAAGTCGCGCTGCACGTTGGTCGCCGACGGGTACTTGTCTGCCAGGACCTTCGAGATCGCTGCCGAGAGCGTCGTCTTGCCGTGGTCGACGTGACCGATCGTTCCGATGTTGACGTGCGGCTTGGTCCGCTCGAACTTGGCCTTAGCCACTATGTCCTCCTAGGACTGTTCTCATGAGTGCACCGCCGCATCCGCGGCGATCCTTCGGGGTGGTGTTGATCTATCGTACTTCGACCGCGGTTGCAGGGAAAACCGAAGTCGCAGGCGTGCAGGTCGGGGCGCCGTGGTGGCCGCCCCGACGCGTCACTCGCCCTTGCTCTTCTGGACGATCTCGTCCGAGACGGCCCTGGGGACCTCGGCGTAGCTCGAGAACTCCATCGAGTAGACGGCGCGGCCCGAGGTCTTCGACCGAAGGTCTCCGACGTAGCCGAACATCTCCGACAGTGGCACGTGGGCCTTGATGACCTTCACGCCCTGCGCGTCCTCCATCGACTGGATCTGCCCGCGGCGGGAGTTGAGGTCGCCGATGACGTCGCCCATGTACTCCTCGGGCGTGCGCACCTCGACCGCCATCAGCGGCTCGAGCAGGATCGGCTGGGCCTTGCGGGCAGCCTCCTTGTACGCCATCGATCCGGCGATCTTGAACGCCATCTCCGAGGAGTCGACATCGTGCGCCGCACCGTCGAGCAGCGTCGCCTTGACGCCGACCGTCGGGTAGCCGGCGAGCACGCCGACCTGCATCGCATCCTGCATGCCGGCATCGACCGAGGGGATGTACTCACGAGGCACGCGACCACCGGTGACGGCGTTCACGAACTCGTAGGTGGTCTCCGTGGTGACCTCCATCGGCTCGAGCTTGATCTGCACCTTCGCGAACTGACCGGAACCACCGGTCTGCTTCTTGTGGGTGTAGTCGTACTTCTCGACGGTGCCCTTGATGGTCTCGCGGTACGCGACCTGGGGCTTGCCGACGTTCGCCTCGACGTTGAACTCCCGCTTCATGCGGTCGACCAGGATGTCGAGGTGCAGCTCGCCCATGCCCTTGATGACCGTCTGACCGGTCTCCGGGTTGTTCTCGGTGCGGAAGGTCGGGTCCTCCTCGGCGAGCTTCTGGATGGCGATGGAGAGCTTCTCCTGGTCCGCCTTCGTCTTCGGCTCGATCGCCACCTCGATGACGGGCGCGGGGAAGGTCATCGACTCGAGCACGACCTGGTTGGCCGGGTCGCTGAGCGTGTCGCCCGTCGTCGTGTCCTTGAGGCCGATCACCGCGTAGATGTGCCCCGCGCTCATCGACGCGACAGGGTTCTCCTTGTTGGCGTGCATCTGGAAGATCTTGCCGATGCGCTCCTTCTTGCCCTTGGTCGAGTTCACGACCTGGGCACCGGAGTCCACCTGGCCCGAGTAGACGCGCACGTAGGTCAGGCGACCGAAGAACGGGTGCACGGCGACCTTGAACGCGAGCGCCGCGAACGGCTCGTCACGGTCTGCATGGCGCTCGATGATGAGGTCCTCGTCGCGCACATCGCGGCCCGGGATGGCCGGGACGTCGAGCGGGTTGGGGAGGTAGTCGACGACCGCGTCGAGCATCGGCTGCACGCCGCGGTTCTTGAACGCGGAGCCGCAGAGCACGGGGTAGATCTCGGAGTTGACCGTCATCTTGCGGATGGCGGCCTTGATCTCGGCGACCGAGATCTCCTCGCCCTCGAAGAACTTCTCCATCAGAGCGTCGTCGGTCTCGGCGACCGTCTCGATGAGGGCCGCGCGGTACTCGTCGGCCTTCTCCTTGAGGTCGGCCGGGATCTCCTCGATGGCGTACTCCGCGCCCATCTTCACGTCGCCCTTGGAGTCGCCTCGCCAGGTCTTCGCGTTCATCTCGACCAGGTCGACGACGCCCTCGAAGGAGCTCTCCTCGCCGATCGGCAGCTGCAGCACGAGCGGGCGAGCGCCCAGGCGGTTGATGATCGTGTCGACCGTGAAGTAGAAGTCGGCGCCCAGCTTGTCCATCTTGTTGACGAAGCAGATGCGCGGCACGTCGTACTTGTCGGCCTGTCGCCAGACGGTCTCGGACTGGGGCTCGACGCCCTCCTTGCCGTCGAAGACGGCGACCGCGCCGTCGAGCACGCGGAGCGAGCGCTCGACCTCGACCGTGAAGTCGACGTGGCCGGGGGTGTCGATGATGTTGATCTGGTTGTTGTCCCAGAAGCAGGTCACGGCGGCAGACGTGATCGTGATGCCGCGCTCCTGCTCCTGCTCCATCCAGTCAGTCGTGGCTCCGCCGTCGTGGGTCTCGCCCATCTTGTGATTGACGCCCGTGTAGAACAGGATGCGCTCGGTCGTGGTGGTCTTGCCGGCATCGATGTGCGCCATGATGCCGATGTTGCGGACCTTCGTCAGGTCCGTGAGCACGTCCTGTGCCACAGGGTTCCTCCGATGAGTGGATGGATGCGTTTGGTTGAGCAGTGACCCGGAGTCCGAGACGGACTCCGGCGCTGGTGTCGCGGTGGAGGCCCGAAAGGGCCTCCACCCTCAGCTCCAGCGCGCAGTGATCACCAGCGGTAGTGCGCGAAGGCCTTGTTCGACTCGGCCATCTTGTGCGTGTCCTCGCGGCGCTTCACAGCGGCGCCGAGGCCGTTGGATGCGTCGAGGATCTCGTTCATGAGGCGCTCGGTCATCGTCTTCTCGCGACGAGCCTTGGCGTACGAGACGAGCCAGCGCAGCGCGAGCGTGTTCGCGCGGTGCGGCTTGACCTCGACGGGCACCTGGTAGGTCGAGCCGCCGACGCGGCGCGACTTGACCTCGAGGGTCGGACGGATGTTGTCGAGGCCCTTCTTGAGCACGACGACGGCGTCCTCGCCCGACTTGGTGCCGACGCCTGCGAGCGCGCCGTAGACGATGCGCTCGGCGAGGCCCTTCTTGCCGTCGAGCAGGATCTTGTTGACGAGCTGCGAGACGATCGGTGCGCCGTAGACGGGGTCAGCAACCACCGGGCGCTTGGGTGCGGGTCCCTTGCGAGGCATTACTTCTTCTCCATCTTCGCGCCGTAGCGGCTGCGAGCCTGCTTGCGGTTCTTCACGGCCTGGGTGTCGAGCGCGCCGCGCACGATCTTGTAGCGCACGCCGGGCAGGTCCTTCACACGACCGCCGCGGACGAGCACCATCGAGTGCTCCTGGAGGTTGTGGCCCTCACCGGGGATGTAGGCCGTGACCTCGGTGCCGTTCGAGAGCTTCACGCGCGCGACCTTGCGGAGCGCCGAGTTCGGCTTCTTGGGGGTGGTGGTGTAGACGCGGGTGCAGACGCCGCGCTGCTGGGGGTTCGCCTTCAGTGCCGGCGCCTTGGTCTTGGTGACCTTCGGCGACCGACCCTTGCGGACCAGCTGCTGGATTGTGGGCACGTTGCTTCTTCCTGCTGCACGGTGACAGCGCTTCGATGTGGTTTGCCGGCTCGGCCGGCTCCATCGGTGATCCAGCTCTGACGCTCTCGCGTGCTCCTGGATATGCCGTGGGGGTCTGCGGATAGGCTCCGCAGCCCGAGTGAACTCGTACGCTCCCTGCGCATGACGCAGGGCGCGCATGTGCGCACACCCGCTCAATGTTACCGGTGGCGGGAAATCTGGTCAAGCACGGACATCAGGCCTGCGGCGCGGCGTCCCGATCGAGGGTCCACCACTCGCCCAGCCGCGTCGCGCGGGCACGATTGGCGCCGCACTCGGCAGCGCCTGCGCTCGCTCCGCCAGCGCGATCTCCTCGCGATGCGGCACCGTCGGCCGCGACAGCGTCAGGTGCGCCACCAGCGCAGCCACGCCCACCAGCCCGGTCACGACGATGGGCACGAGCAGGCTCGCGAGCGCGTTCGGCGGCAGCGTGCTCGAGAGCTCGATCAGGCGTCGGTGTCGGCGTCGGCGCGGTCGGTGGCCTCGCGCAGCGCCGCGTCGTCGAGCAGCTCGAGGTCGGTGCGGGTGATGAGGTTCGACATCACCGCATACTCGACCAGCCGCGCCTTGCGGTTCGACGCCAGCCTGCCTGCGCCGCCACGCAGCCCCTGCACCCCGTAGCGGTCGAGCTTGTCGCAGACGTTGTCGAGCTTCCGGTTGAACCGGCTGCTGGTCCACCCCAGTCGGGCTGCGGCCTGCTGACTGGTCGGCATCTCGGCGACACTGACGCCCTCGCGTCGCAGCATCGGCTCGGCGAGCGAGACGATCAGCAGCCGCTGCGCCGGGGTCAGGCTGACGGGTCGCCTGGTCGTCTCGCCGAACGCGGTGACGGGCAGGCCCGAGACCACGTCGTACTGCGCGTCCGGCTGCGCGATCAGCAGCTCGTAGGTCGTCGGCCCCGCCGAGAAGACCACGGTCGAGTCCGGGAACACGAGCGGCAGCCGGGCACCGGGCGAGAGCCATGACTGCACGGTGCCGTCCGCGCTGGAGACGGATGCCGCGATCGTCGATCCGACGTTCGCCAGCCACCACAGACCGCCCTCGGCGAAGATCTGCAGGAACGCGCGATGCAAGTACTGGTTGTCGTCGATCCGCAGGTGGCCCTCGCGGCCGACGATGAAGCGCGTGCCCGGGTCGATGCGGTGCAGCTCGCCGGCGAACTCGAGCGTGATGGCCTGCATCGGCTCAGCCATCGATGCACTGCTCCACCAGCGCCGACGACGCGCCGCTCGCCCGCTCGACGGCGACCTGGATGCAGGTGCGGCCGTCAGGGTCCACAGGCACGCGGATGGTGAGGTCGTCGCTGCGCTCGGTCTGCGCGTTCGCGGCCGACGAATCGACCCGATAGCGCAGCCGGTCGCCCTCCTGCGGCTGCGGGTTGCCCAGCACGAAGACCGCCTCGCCGCTCTCGATGCGCTGCTCCACCAGGATGGGTGCCTGCGGCGGCGGCGCAGCCTGCGCGGGGCCGTCGGTCGGACCGGTCTGCGGCTCGCTCCGCGGGTCGGCGCCGAGCGAGAGCAAGGAGATCGTCAGCACCGTGCCGAGCACGATCGCGATCGAGATCGCGGCCGCGATCCCGCCCCAGCGCGTGCGTCGGCTGCGGACGACCGGCTCAGGCTGCCGCTCGGAGGGCGCGGCCGGCTCCGGCGCCGCGCCGAGCATGGGCACCGGGCGCGGGCCGCCGGGCCGCAGCTCGGTGCGACCGGCGTCGGCGTCCCCCTCGTGCGGGTCGATGTGCACGACGCCCCGGATGCGCGTGGCGCCACCGTCGTCCTCCTCCACCTCGTCCGGCGGCAGGTTCTCGTCGAGCACATCCATCTGCGTCGGCGGCAGGTGCAGCTCTGCCTCCACCTGCTGCAGCGCGCGCCCGAACTCGAGCGCCGTAGCGTGGCGCCGGCGCGGGTCGGGGTGCATCGCCTGCTGCAGGACGGTCTCCAGCGTCTGGGGCACGTCGGCGCGCGCGATCGGTGCCGCCTGCCCGCGCTGGATGCGTCCGATGAGGTCGATCGCCGTGTTGCCGAGGCCCGGCATCTCGAACGGCGTGCGCCCGGCGAGCAGCGTGGCGAGTGTGGCGGCGAGCGAGAAGACGTCCGACTCCCGGCCGGCCCGCGGCGGGGAGTCGAATGCCTCCGGCGGCGACCACGGGATCGACATGCCCTCGCCGCCGGCACGGCTGTCGGAGGCAGCGATGCCGAAGTCGGTCAGCGCCGGCCGGTTGTACGCGGTGACGAGGATGTTGGCCGGCTTGATGTCACGGTGCAGCACCCCGGCGCGGTGCGCCGTCTCGAGCGCACCAGAGATCTGCACGCCGAGCTGCAGCACCTCGGGCACCGCGAAGCGGTCGCGCCGGTAGCGGGAGCCGAGGTTCGGCCTCGGGCAGTACTCCATCGCCAGGTACGGCCGGCCATCCTCGCTCACGGCCGCGCCGAAGATCGTCACGATCGACGGATGCGAGGAGAGCTGGGCCATGATGTTGGCCTCGTGCCGGAAGTCCTCGATGAGGTCGCGGTCGACGAGGTCGGGCAGCAGCACCTTCACCGCCACCGGACGCGTGGGCAGCAGCTGCTGGTACAGGAACACGTCGGCGAAGCCGCCGGATCCGAGCAGCCGGTCGAAGTCGTACCCGGGGATGCTCGGGGGCGGCGATGCGGCGCGCTTGGGACTCATAGAGCCTCGATCGCGACGACCGCGCCGTCGCCCAGATCGAGCCGATCGCCGATCGCGATGATCGTCGGCTGCCCGGCGCGCAGGCGCTGCGGAGGCCTGCCGGGCTGCAGCAGCACCGTGCCGTTGGTGGAGTCGAGGTCGACGGCGACGATCGTCCACTCGTCGCAGCGCACCTCCAGGTGGCTGCGCGAGACATCCTCGTTCGGGCTCTCGACCGCGACCAGGCGCGGCAGGCGGTCGTGCTCGGCTCGCGAGGTGCGGGGCCGGCGACCGACGACGACGCCGCGGCCGAGCGGCACCCGCTCGCCGCTGGGGCTGACCAGCACCGCGAAGTCGGGGCGGTTGCGACGCCCGTCGCTGCCTGCCCGCACGGCGGCCCCGCAGTGCAGGCAACGGGTCGATCCTGGCGGGCTCACGTGACCCTGCTCGCACAGCACCGAGAGCACCAGCGGGCCAGTGGCGGGCATGCTCGAGGGCTCCGGCTCGCCCTGCTGGGTCGCGGTGTGCTCCCCGCGCAGTCGGCGCGCCTCCGCCACGGTCAGCGTGCGACCGTCGTGGTCGCCCAGCGGAGCCGCAGCCTCGGTCGGCGGCTGCGGCGATGACGTCGCCCGCATCGCCTCGTCGATCGCGGGAGCGGGTTCCGCGACAGCGGGGCGCACGAACCCCGGCACCGAGTCGATCAGCCCGCTGAGCCCACCCGGGGCCGTGACGGGGGCGGATGCGGTGCTGGGCTCTGACGCGGATGCGGACGGTGCCGTGAACGCGGGCGACGTCGCTGCAGGCGGTGGAGGCGCCGACGCCGATGGCGCTGGTGCGGAGAGCACCGCGGGTCCTGTCTGCGCGCGCTCGCGACCCGGCATCACCACGGTGTGCTCGTCGATCGGCTCGTCGAATGCCTCCTCGTCCGGCTCGGCTGCGGGCGGCGGCACCACGATTGCCGCGGCCGGCTCCGGCTCGGATGCCGGCACCGGCTCCGGCTGGACAGGCTCCGGCTGGACAGGCTCCCGCTGCGCGGGCTCGGCTGGCGCAGGTGCCGGCGGTGCACCCCATCCGAAGGCGGGCGGACGCAGCGCCGACTCGGTCGGCGCCGCTGCGGGCACCGGCTCGGCAGCGGACGGATCGGGCTGGGCGCCGGGCTCGGGCTCGGGCTCGGGCGTCGAGCCAGGAGCCGCTTCCGCCGCTGGAGCGGACGCGAGATCCGGCGCCGCAGCGGGAGCGGGGGCGGGAGCGGGC
>NZ_JABFAP010000001.1:2598448-2797755 GCF_017168255.1 Agrococcus sp. KRD186 | reverse complement strand
GGGGGCGGGAGCGGGAGCGGATGGGGGTGCCTCCAGCACCTCGTCCCGCGGATCCCGCTCCACGATCGTCTGGGAGCTCTGGGCGAGGTCGGCGACGGGATCGCCCTGCGCGAACGCCGCGAGATCGACCCTGATGACGATGGTGCGGACGACGCCGTGGCCGATGGGCAGCAGCGCCTCGTCGGTCGCGCCGCCGGCCTCGAGCACGCCCTCGTCGGGCAACCGGTCGCTCTCCCAGAAGGGGCTGATGCGATCGGGCAGGCGCATCGCGTCGATGACGGCCGGCGCGCCCCACCGCCGATCGAGCCGCCAGCCCTCCTCATCCCGCACGAGCACGAGCAGGCCGAGCGGGTGGTCGCGCACTGCGGCGCCGCCGTCGCTCGCGAGCGCCTCGAGCAGCAGCTCGGCCTCGCCTGCGGTCAAGCCGTTCTCGAGGACGCCGATCGCGTGCTCGTTCACCAGCATCCAGGCGTTGCCCGGTCCGTAGTGGGTGGCGCGCATCAGGGTCTCCTCGGCACGGTGTCGGCATCGATGACGCTCGCGGTGTCGTGCAGGCCCGTGTCGCTGTGCCGCACCTCGTCGACGTCGACGACCACCACCGAGACGTTGTCGCGAGCGCCGCGCTCGAGCGCGGCATCGACGAGCGCATCCGCCGCCGCCGCCGGTGAGGCGTGGAGCGAGAGGATCCACGCGATCTGCTCGTCGCGCAGCTCGTCGGGCAGCCCGTCGGAGCAGACGAGCAGCCGGTGGCCCCGCTCGGCGGGCAGCGCCCACAGGTCAGGATCCGAATCCTGCCCGCCGCCGAGCGCACGGGTGATGACGTGCCGTTCGGCGTGCCGCTCGCGGCCACGCGGGCTGAGCAGCCCCGAATCGATGAGCTCCTGCACCAGCGAGTGGTCGACGCTCAGCTGCCGCAGCGTGCCGTTCTCGACCAGGTAGACGCGGGAATCGCCCACATTCACCACCAGCCAGTGCGCGATGCCGTCCATCTCGACCAGTACGGCACCCGCGAGGGTCGTCCCGGCGCCCTCCTCGGCGACGGCTCCGACCGCGGCGAACGCGTCGTCCACGGCGCGCTCGACCCGTGCCGGGCTCGGCAGCTCCCTGCCCTTCATCGCCTGGAACGGCCGGATGGCGGCGGAACTCGCCACATCGCCGGCGTCATGCCCGCCCATGCCGTCGGCGACGATGAACGCGGGGAACGCCGCGACGACCGAATCCTCGTTGACGCGCCGACGCATCCCCTCGTGCGTGGTCGCGGACCATCGCACGGCGACGGCGGCATGCGCGAAGCGGAACTCCTGCGCTGCGGTGCGCTCAACCTGCATGCTCGACCACCTCCAGCCGGTGGTCGCCGAGCTCGATGACGTCGCCGGTGATCGCCAGCACCGCACGGTGCGGCTCGAGCTCGCTGCGGAGCCCCGCATGCAGCAGCGCCGAGCCGTTCGTCGAGCCGAGGTCGATGACGACCAGCCCGTCGCGCGTGGGCTGCAGCGAGAGGTGCGTCTTCGAGACGGTGCGCGAGTCGGCGCCGAGCGGCACGAGGTGGGCGACCGTCTCCCCCTCGGACGCGGCCGGATTGCGACCCAGCAGCGCAAGCCCGGCGATGCGGAAGGCATCGCCGTCGTCGATGCGCACCGTGGCCGACGGCCCTCGTCGCACGACATGGGTGCGCTCGAGGTCGTCATCCAGCTCGGCACCGACCGCCGGCGCGCGGCGCACGGTGGCCTCATCGAGCTCGTCGGCGAGCGCGGGGCCGGCCGTCGGCGCGCCCTGCGCGTGCTCGGGAGCGGCCAGCGGATGCGCGGGTGCGGCAGCGGGGGGCGGTTCCGGTGCCGATCGTGGCGGCTGCCATCGGGCGGCATCGGCCGGCGCGGCGTGCTCGGCCCGGAGCGGAGCTGGGGCGGATGCCGACGCGGGCGCGGACGGCGCTCGCCCGCCGAGCATGGGCGCTCCCCCGCCGGGCACCGCGTCGATCATCGGCTGCGGCGCGCCCGGCACGGCCGCGGCGAGCTGACCCGGCCGGTACGGCTCATCCGCGCCGACCGATGGCGCCATCGTGTGCGGGCGCGGGGCGGAGGCCGAGCGCTGCGCGTCGTGCGCGGGACGCCGACCGCGCGCATCGACCGCGAACGCTCCGGCTGCGAGGTCGTGCCACCCTCGGCCACGTCGCTGCGGGTCCATCAGGATCGACGCGAGCATGAGCGCAGTGCCGAGCACCGGCACGATGCCGGCAGCGCCCAGCACCAGCCAGCGCAGCAGCGTGCGGCCGATGCCGAGCGGCGCGCCCGTGCCGTCACGGCGCACACCGAGGCCGAGCATCCGGCTGCCGATGCTGCCGCCGCGGGCGGTCAGCAGCAGCTGCACGATCGCGAGGGCCAGCAGCAGCAGCGCGCCGACGCCCGCTCCGGCCAGCCCCGCAGCGCCCAGCGGATCGCCGACAGCGATGCCGATGAACGTCGGCAGCGACGCGACCGCGGCGAGAGCGCCGTCGATGATCGCCGCGACCGCACGACGTCCGTAGGGCGCCTGCGGCAGTGCCGCCCCTGTCTGCGCTGTCGTCATCATCGCCGTCTCCTCTCTCCGCGTCGCCGACGGAACGATCGCAGCGACAGCCGCGACCGGATCCGCTCGCCTCGGGTCGCTGTCGACCGCATCGCTCCGACGCCGGCGTCGACATCGTCCCAGAAGGCGTCGACGTCGCTGCGCTCGGGATCACCGGGGCCGAAGACCCCGGCGTCGACGAACGCGCCGATCGCCTGCGCCCTCGAGGCAGAGTAGCGGTCGCCGACGGTGGCAGCGACCTCCTGCCGCGTCACGCCCTTCGGCACCTCGAGCCCGAGGTCGACCGCGGCGTCGACCATCTCGTCCCAGCCGCCCGAGAGGCGATCCGCCTCACGCTCGGCGGCGAGCCGCTGCTTGCGGCGGCGCGCCTTCATCAGGCCGATGACCAGGAACGGCAGCGACAGCAGCAGGATGACCACCAGCGGCGGCACGACGAACCAGAGCACCCACGACCAGTCGGCGGCAGGTGGCTCCTCGTCCTCCTGCTCGCCCTCGTCGGGCTGCGTGTCAGGGGTCAGCTCGGCGGGCTCGTCGGGCGGCTGCGGCGGCTGCAGCACCTGAGGCTTGGGGTCTGGCTGCGGCTGCGGCTCGGGCTCCACCTGGGTCTGGTCCTCGGGCGGCGTCGGGTCGAACGCGACCCAGCCCTGACCCTCGAACGGCACCTCGACCCATGCGTGCAGCTCGGCACCGGTGATCTGCACGGGCTCGTCGCCGCCCGGGAAGCCCTCGTCCGGGTAGAAGCCCATCACGACGCGCGAGGGGATGCCGAGCTGCCGCAGCGCGAGCGCGAAGGCCGTGGCGTACTGCTCGTCGTCGCCGAGCAGCGTGCGGGCGCTCACGAATGCTTCGAGCCTGCTGGCGCTGTGCCCCGAGAGCGAGGTGGCCGCGTCGCCGAGGCCGTCGCTGTAGGCGCCCTGGTTCATCACGCCGATGAGCTGCTGGATGCGCGCGGAGGCCGTGCGCGCATCGCCGCCGCGCGCGCCCACCCACGACTCCAGCGCATCCGGCACGTTCGTGGCTTCCGGCACCGCGACCGAGGACACCGATGCGCCGTCGAGCGCCTCCGGCTCGGGGGCGACGGGCACGATCGCATCGATCCGGATGCTGTCGCCGGCAGCGAGCCCATCGAGCGCGATGGCCGTGCCGGTCTGCGCGTTGTAGCTCAGCGAGCCCTGCAGCTCGTCCTCGCGCGCGCCGCCGAAGTCGATCGCCTGCGCGTAGCCGACCGTCGGCACCCACACGCCGGTGTACGCGCCCATCTCGATCGTGATCGATGCGGGGTCGCCCTGCTGCTGCACCTGGATCTCATCGCCCACGCGGGTGAAGGCACCCGAGCCGGTCGCCTGCTCGCTGCCGGCGACGGCGAACACCGTGCCGTCGTAGGCGTCGAGGGCGGCGATGCGGATGCGCGAGCCCTCGGGCATGCCGCTGACGGTGAAGAGGTCGGCGTCCTCGTAGTTCTTGTGCCAGCCGCGGAACCCGGCGAGCGGGCTCGGGAAGTCGCGCAGCTCGACGGGCGGCTCGACCGTGTCGCGGAGCACGCGGCGATCGGTGGGCTGGATGGGCAGGCTCGCCGCACCGCCGACGAGCAGCGCCGTGCCGAGCATCGCCGCGGCGCCGAGCCAGCGGCTGCGACGTGCGGCCGCGCGGTGCTGCGTGTCGCGCGTCACCTCGACCTCCACGGCACGTCCGTGCCGCTCGGCCGAGGCGCGCCAGGCGCTCCAGCCGACGGCGACGCCCGCGAGCACGAGCCCGAGCAGCGCCGGCCACGTGGCGATCTTCGTGCCGAACATGATCGCGGTCGCGAGCGCGAGCGCCGGGGGCAGCATCGCGAACGCCGCGCCGCGGCGCAGCCGCAGCGCGAGCACGGTCGACAGCGCGGAGGAGACGAGCAGCACCAGGAACGGCACGACCAGCAGGCTGGGGAAGCCCTCGGCGGGCGGCTCGGCCGTCAGCAGGCCCTTCCACGAGTGGATGACGCCCAGCAGCAGCTCGCGGTACGCGTCGAGCGTGGGCAGCACGCCGCCGATCGTCGCCCGCGGCACCGCGAGCGCGGGGCCGACGGCGAGGAACGCGAGCACGATGCCGGCGAGCGTCAGCAGCCAGCCGCGCAGCGGCCGCAGCGAGGTGAGGACGCCGACGACGATGCCGGCGGCGAGCGCGCCCAGGCCGGTGACCAGGTACTGCGTGCCGCCGAACACGGGCCCGAAGGCGAGCACCGCGGGCAGGTGCGCGAGCGCGACCGCGGTCACGTCGATCGCGGCGAGCCCGGCGCGTCGCTCGAGCAGCCTCATGCGAAGGTCACCGCCCGCAGCGCTCGCGGCAGGTCGTGCACGGAGGAGACCTCGAGATGCGTCGCGTCACCGATCTGGCGCACCGCCGGGCGCCCCTCGCCCTTCGCCGTCACCAGCACGAAGCGCGCGTGCACCGGCAGCAGCGTGCGCAGGCGGCGCACCTGGTGCGCGTCGATCATCGAGCCGGTGTGGAGGATGACGATGGAGGCATCGGCGTGCTCGCGCCCGATGGTGCGCGCGAGCTCGGTGGTGTCGCGGTCGCGCACGCTGCCGAGCACGCCGGAGAGCGCGTCGAGCATGCGCTTGCCGCTCGTGACGGGCAGCTGGGCGCGCGAGGAGCGCACCACGAGATCCATCTCGTCGCGGATCGCCTGCAGCCCGAGCGAGCCGAGCACCGAGATCGCGGTCTCGAACTCCTCCGGGCTGGCGTAGTCCTCCGGGAACGTCGACAGCCCCAGCGCCAGCATCGATCGCCGGGTCTGCTCGAACTGCCGCACCATCAGCGTGCCGGTGCGGGCCGACGACTTCCAGTGGATGTACCTGCGGTCGTCGCCGGGCACGTAGTCGCGCAGCGCGTGGAAGGAGATGTCGGAGTCGGTGAGGTCGCGCGTCTCGATGCCCTCGAGGTCACGGATGATGCCGGGCGCCGTGTCTGCCAGCTGCACCGTGCGCGGGTGGACGAACAGCTCGACGGGGTCGGTCCAGCGCACCTGTCGCCGCAGCAGCCCGAGCGCATCGCCGCGCACCGAGCGCACCGGCCCGACCTGCAGCACGGCCCGCTTGCTCGTGGGGATCGCGAAGACGTCCTCGTGCACGTCGCCGGGCCGCATGCGCGGCAGGTGGAACGAGGCGACGGCGGCACCGACCGGCACCTCGATCGTGGCCGGCAGCAGCGGCCGCTGGGAGGCGGAGTGGATGCCGATGCGGCCGAGGGCGCGCTCGCCGACCACGACGCGAGTGAAGTTGAGGTCGAGCTCGATGCGGTAGCGATTGCGGCCGATGATGAACCCGATGGCGGCCAGCAGCAGCACCGCGAGCACGATCGCCAGCACCAGGGCCTCCTTCCACTGCAGCACCGCGCCTGCCCACAGCGTCACCAGGAGCGCCGCGATGACGGCCCACCCGAGCCCGGTGATGGGTGCGAGCGCGGCGCCGATGCGATCGCGGACGCTCCGTGCGGAGTCGAGCGCGCGGCCGAGCTTGGGGTCGCGCTCCCAGCGCTCGCGCACCGCGGCGAGCCGGGCGGATGCGTCGGCGCGCGTGCGCGCGACGGCGCTGCGCCGCGCAGCACGACGCATCCGCCGTTCGCTGCGCGGGCGCTCCCGCTCCCGCTCCGGTGCCGCCGTGCTCATGCCGCGACGGTGCGATCCTGCGGTGCCGAGATCTGCGCGAGCGCCTGCTCCACGACGGTCTCGCCGGTGACGCCCGAGAACTCCGACTCGGGATCCAGCACGATGCGGTGCGCCCACACCGGCACGAGGAGCGCCTTCACGTCGTCGGGCAGCACGTAGTTGCGGCCCTTCGAGGCAGCTCGCGCCTTGGCGGCGCGCGTCAGCGCCATCGCGCCGCGCACCGAGACGCCGATGCGGGTGTCGCGCGAGTCGCGCGTGTGGGCGGCGAGGTCGGCGATGAAGCGCAGCACGGCCTCATCGACGTGCACGGTGCCGACGAGGTCGATCATCTCTGTCAGCGCGCCGGTGGTGATGACCGGCTGCACGTCGGCCGAGGCGTTCCTGCGCGAGGCGCCCGCCAGGATCCGCACCGTCTCGTCCCTGCCCGGGTAGCCGATCGAGGTCTTCATCAGGAAGCGGTCGAGCTGCGCCTCCGGCAGCTTGTAGGTGCCCGCCTGCTCGATGGGGTTCTGCGTGGCGATGACCATGAACGGCCTGCCCACGTCGTGCGGCGTGCCGTCGACCGTGACCCGGCCCTCCTCCATCACCTCGAGCAGCGCCGACTGCGTCTTCGGGCTCGCGCGGTTGATCTCGTCCGCCAGCACGACCGAGGCGAAGATCGGTCCCTTGTGGAACTCGAAGGTCTGCGTCTTCTGGTCGTAGACCGTGACGCCGGTGACATCGGAGGGCAGCAGGTCGGGGGTGAACTGGATGCGGTGATTCGTGCCCTGCAGGGTCGCCGCCATCGACTTGGCGAGCTGCGTCTTCCCCGTGCCGGGAGCATCCTCGAGCAGCAGGTGCCCCTCGGCCAGCATCGTCGTGAAGGCGAGCCCGATCACGTCAGCCTTGCCGAGCACGACCGCGCCGACGTTGTCGACCATCCGCTGGAAGGTGCCGGCGAACCAGGTCGCCTGCTCTCGGGTCATCGTCATGGTGTGCTCCTTCATCAGTTCCACTTCACTCGGGTGGTCTCGTACCGCTCGCCGCCGCCGATGAGGACGAACCATGCGGTGGTGTCATAGCCCGACATGCAGAACGTGTACTGGTTGCGCGACGACGTGCCGCTCTCACGAGGCGGCGTCCAGGTGCCGGAGCGGAACATGCCGTCCGCCTGCGAGTGGCACTCATAGGTGTACGAGCGCACGGGCAGGTAGTCCCAGCTGACGACGAAGTTCGTGCCGTTCTGACCGTTGGGCGCCGTGACGTTGCCGCCCTCGCTGAGCGAGATGGACGGCGGCGGCGGGGGCGGCGGCTCCACGTTGCCACTGGCGCTGGCGGTCTCGGTCTGCGAGCCGTTGTCATCAGCGGGCGCGCCCGTGGTCGAGCGCACGCTGATCGTGATCTGCGCGTTGGAGGGGCCGGTCTCGGTGCGCGAGCCCTGGTTGTTGACGTTCTCCCATGGGCCGTTGTCGATGCGGATCTGCGTCGAGACCGGGCGGCCGTTGGGCGACGGGGCGTTCCAGGTGAACGTGACGCTGCCGACCGCCGTCTTGGCCGACACGATCGGCACCCCGATCGGCCCGTACGGGCGCACCGTCACGCCGTTCGAGGCCGGGCTCTGGTACGTGACGCCGTCGACGGTCGAGACAGCCTGCACCGTGATCGTGCCGGCGCTGCCGTTCGCGACCGGAACCTCGGCGCGTCCCAAGGGCACGGCACCGATGCGGGTGCCGTTCACGAAGGCGATGTACTGCACCTCGTCGGCCCTGGCGCCGTTGGTGGCGCCCGCCGTGACGGTGACGATCCCGATGCCGCGACCATCCGCATCCGCCGGGTTCGGCCCCGACCACGGGGCGACCGACGGCGCGCCCGGCGCGTTGACGCCGCGCACCGGTGCGCTCTCGTTCGGCGCACCGGGGCCGACGGTGTTCACCGGCGTGACGCGGAAGGAATAGGGGGTCGTGCTCGTCGGCAGCGAGCCCTCGAACACGAGGCTGCGGTCGGCACCGCCCGCGTTCAGGGTCGCGACCACACTGCCGCCCTGGATCGCGTCGACCCGGAAGGTGGTGATGGCGTCGCCGTTCGGGTCGGCCTCGCCCCAGCTGACCCGCATCTGCGCCGCGGTGCCGGTGCCCTCGAGCCGCTGCGCGGTGACCGAGGCGACCGCCCCGGGCGGCCCCGCAGGGATGGCTGGCGTCGACAGCGCCGAGAAGTCGCTCGGCTCGTCGGCGCGGTTCACCGCCTGCACCGAGAACTGGTAGGCCGTGCCGTTGGCCAGCCCCTCCCAGCGGTGGTTGAGGCCCTGCACCTCGACCTGCACCGCGCCGTTCGGCGCCGGCGGCGAGATGCGCAGCAGGTAGTGCGTGATCGCCGAGCCCTCATTGACCGGCTCGGTCCATGACACGTCGAGCGCGGTATCGCCGCGCACCGCGCTCGGCGGCGCGGGCTGCTCGGGCCGCACATCGGGTCGCACCTCGATCGTGGGCGGCGAGGGGTCGGATGCGCCGACGCCGTTCACCGCGGTGACCTGGAACCGGTAGATCGAGTCGTTCTGCAGCCCCTCGATCGTGCAGGAGGTCGACGTGCACTCCTGCGAGACGCGACCGTCGGTCGAGGTGACGACGTAGTGCGTGATGCGGTCGCCGCGATCGGCGGGCGCCGCCCACGACAGCCGCGCCTGACGATTGCCGACCTCTTCGACGTTGGCGCGCAGCGGCGCATCCGGTCGGCCCTTCACCGTCACGGTCAGCGTGCCGCTCACCTGGCGCGCGACGGTGCGGGTGCCGTCCTCGATGAGGTACTGCACCGTGAGGATTCCCGCGAAGTCGTCGTTCGGATCGACGGACACGCTCGTGCCGTCGGTGCTCACGGAGGCGCCCGGCGACGACGTCGCGGAGACGATGCGCAGCGGCACGTTGTCGCGCTCGAAGGGGTTGTGGTCGTTCGTGAGCACGTCGAACTGCTGTGTCTCGAGCTGCGTCATCTCCCCCGAGTCCGGCCGTGCCTGCGCGAACTCGCGCGTCGACGGCACGACCGTCACGATCACCGTGCCGGGGATGGAGTTGCCCGCCGGGTCGGTGATCGTGATCTGGAACGAGCCGGAGGTGCCGGGCGCGGCATCGCGGGCCGCCGAGGCGACGAAGGTGTTCTCGTCGACGATGCGCGGCTGCACGCCCGGGACGCTGCCGCCCGCGATCGTGTAGGTCGCAGCGTTGACGTCCTCTGGCCCATCCAGGTCGTCGGTCGAGAGCCGCAGGTCGTACGACGTCTCCGCACCGCCCGCTTCGACCGAGATCTGCACGCCCGAGAAGGTCGGCGGCACGGCCGAGGAATCGGTCACCTCGATGGGGATCTGCAGGTTCGCGACGTTGCCGCTCTCGGCGTCGGGGCCGTCGGTCACCTGCAGGCTGAGCACCGCCGGACCCCGATAGCCGAGGTCGGAGGTGTACTGCAGCGTCGACTCGTCGATGACCAGCTGGTCGCCGTTCGCGTTGGTGGCGCTGACGGTGTCGGCGCTGGTGATGCGCGGAGCGTTGGTGGTGGAGACCCAGACGTGGTCGGCGAGCTCGAACTCCGTGCGCACGCCCGAGGGCACGAGCACCGGTTCGGTCGAGATCAGGCGCGGCGCGGGGTCGACGACCGCCGGCACGAACACGAACGCCTCGGACGACAGCCCGTCCTGGTCGGTGACCCGGTAGGTGACGACCTGGAAGGTCTCTCCCGGGACGATCTGCACGGCGCCCTCGACGGCGACGCCGGGACCGGTGACCACCTCGACGCTCAGCTCGCTCGGATCGCCATCCTCGTCGACGTCGTTCTCGAGCACCGGCACGTCCAGCACCTCGTCGAGCACCGCATCGGCAGCCTCGACCGTGTCGTCCTTCGCGCGGGGGGCGACGAGCGCGGCCTCGGCGGAGACCTCGATCAGCAGCGTGCCGCGGGAGGGCAGGCCTCGCGCATCGCGCACGGTGTAGACGATGGAGTAGGTGCCGGGCTCGGCCGGTGAGCGGAAGTCGACGGTGTTCTGCTCGCCGACGGCGGCCTCATCGATGCCCTCGCCGAGCTCCAGCCCGTCGCTCACGAGCGTCAGCGCATCGCCGTCTGGGTCGGAGTCGTTGTCGAGCACCGGCACCGCCAGCAGGCGGTCGGGCCGGACGGTGATCTCGTCGGACTCGGCGAACGGCGGGTTGTTGATCTCGCCCGGCTGGGCGATGCCGATGATGACCGTCGAGAGCGCCTCCGCGCCCCAGCGGTCGCGCACGCGATAGCGGAAGCTCACGGTGCCCTGCGATGCGGGATCGGCTTCGAAGACGAATGCGTCCGGCAGCGTCTCGGTGATGCGGCCGGTCGACGGAGCGGTCTCCCAGCGCACGAGCTGCACGCCGTCGCCGTCCCGGTCGATGCCCTGCAGCGGGATGGGGATGCGCACCCGCTCGCCGGCGAGGACGCGTGCATGCACGACCTCCGGTGCCGGAGGCGAGTTCACCTCGGGGTCGCGCGGCACGATGGTGACGGCGAGCGTCGCCGTGGCCGCCTGGCCCGTCTCGTCGACGATCTCGTAGACGGCGGTCACGGTGCTGGGCCCGCCCTCGACCACGTGCACGCGGACGGTATCGCCCGAGACGAACACGACGCCCTCCTCGGGCCCGGCGAGGCTCGACTCGACGATGCGGGTGACCTCGAACGGCGTGTTGTCGCGGCTGAAGTCGTTCTCGGTGACGGCGACCGACGTGAAGTCGCCCTCGCGGAGGGTCGCCTGATCGTCGACGGCGCTCGGCGGCGCTGGGCTCTCGGGCGGCTCGACCAGCGTGACCACCACCGTGCCGGTGTCGACCTGCTCGCCGTTCGACACCTGGTAGGAGAGCGTCACCGATCCCTCGAGCCCGCGGTTGTCGACGATGCGCAGCAGCCGCCGCTCGAGCAGCTGCACGGTCACGCGTGCGTCGCTCTCGACCTGCACGCTCCGCACCACCAGCAGCCCGCCCGCAGGATCGACGTCGTTCTCGACGAGGTCGACGAGCGTCTCGCCGCCACGTGGCAGCAGCGCGATGTCCCGCACAGCCACGGGACGCGCATCCGCCACCGGCTCACGGATGTCGACGCGCACCAGGCCGAAGGCCGAGCCGGCGCCGGCCACGAGCGTGTACTGCACGTAGTGCGAGCCGACCGGACCGTCGACGACGCGGATCGTGCCGGTCGCGGTGTCGGTCTCGATCACGAGCGAAGAGCTGAGCGAGGTCGCCTGTGCGAGTGAGAGGGTCGCGCCGGAGGGGGCGTAGTCGTTCAGCAGCGGCTCGACCACCGCTTCCTGCCCGACCATCGTCGCGACGAAGTCGGCATTGGCGATCGGGCTGCCCTTGCCGCGCTCGACCACCGTCACCGCGACCTCTCCGGTCGCGGTCGCGGTCCCGTCGCCGACTTCGAGCCCGAGGCTCGTCTCGCCCGCCTCGCCGGTGGCGGTGTAGACGATGCGCCCGGAGGGCGAGACCTCCACGGTGTCACCGGATGCGGAGACCGCGCTCTGCAGCACGAGGTCGTCGCCGTCGGGATCGAACCAGTCCTGCAGGAGGTTGATCTCGAAGTCGGCGCGCTGCTCGACGGTGAACGACTGCGAGCGCAGCTGCTCGGGCGGCGCGTTCTCGCCATCGGCCCGCACGTCCACGCGCACCGTCGCGTCATCGTTGCCGCCACGGCCGTCGTGGACGCGGTACTCGATCGTGACCTCGGACGCCGAGAAGTCCGGTGGCAGCTGCAGCTGCAGCTGCGAGTCGTTGGCGATCGGCGCGACCACCACACCGTCGTCGTGCTCGCTGAGCACCTCGATCGTGAGGACGTCGCCATCCTGGTCGTAGTCGTTCCAGAGCACCGGCAGGATCGTCGAACGGCCCGTGCGGGCACCGAAGTCGTTGTCGTCGGTGGCGACCGGGTCGGTGTTCTCCTCGGTGAGCTGCGGCGGCTGATGCTGCCACTCGTCCTCGGACGACTCATCCTCCTCGTCGGTCTCCTCCTGCGACTCCGGGGGCACGAGGTCCTCCCAGTTGTCGATCAGGACGAGCTCGTCGGTCAGCAGCCAGGCCGTGCCCTCCTGCACCTGGTTGAGCACGACGATGCCGCGGTTCTCGCGGAACGCGAGCTGGCTGCCGTCGCTGCCCTCCACCACGGTCGTCAGGTCTCGGGCGTCGTCGTCGCAGTCGCGCACGAGCGTGCGCGTCGACGCCCAGGCCGCGTACTCGCATCCGCCGACCGCCACCGGGCGCACGGCCTCACCACCCTCGCCGTGGTCGGAGATGGTCGCCTCGCTCGCGTTCAGCGGCTGCCGGATCAGCTGCTCCGGCGTCGCGACGAGCACGCGGTCGGAGTCGTCGCCGGGCTGCTGCAGCACCGCCCCCTCCGGCACCTGCGTGACTCCGCCGGGCAGGTAGAGCGTGCCGCGCGCCGCGTCCAGCGCGACGACGTCCTCACCGACCGCCGTCAGCACCAGGCCGCTCGCATCGCGCAGCTCGCCGCGAGCATCCTGTGCCTCGAGGGCGAAGCCCTCCTCGCTGGAGCGCCACTGCTGCAGCTCGCCGAGCTCGATCGATGCGGCGTGCAGCGTGCCCTGACGATCGACCGTGATGGCGGCGCCCGTGCCGAGCTCCGCGACCGGATCCATGGACTCGGGGTTGAAATGCCCGAGATCCTGCGTCCGCATGACCCAGAGCAGGCCGTCGGCGCTGAGGATGCCGGCGGTGCCCGCATGCGCCGCCACGGTCGCGCCCGCTGGCAGCGTGATGGGCGCCTGCGAGACCATCCCCGCCACGTCGACGAGTGCCGCCGTGGACGCGCCACGGTCGACGACCACGACCTCGGTGTCGTCCTGCAGCAGATCGACGTCGGCGGTCGATGAGTAGAAGGCGCCGTCGAGCTCCTGGGCCTGCGCGTTGAGGTGTCCGACCTGCAGCTCGCTGCCGCGCGTCACCCAGACACCGCCGTCGTGCAGGTCGACGTCGGTGGTGCGGAAGCCGTCGTAGGTGAAGGCCATCACGCCGAGCGCGACCGCAGCGGCCGTCACGATGCCCGCAGCGGCGCTCGTGCGGCGACGCTGCTTGATCCAACGGAGCACGCGGTGACCTTCGGTTGCAGGGACGATGTGCGCGCAACTTTCACTCCGCGCAGTTCTGCGCATTATCGCATCCCTCAGTGAACGCCGTCTGAGGATACGCACGAAGGGATTCTGTAGCGTTGACGTCAGACCACGAGAGGACGAGCAGCCTATGGCGCAGCAGGATCTGGTGCTGGAGGCATCCGGCGCGTTCGAGCGACACCGAGACGGCAAGCGCCTGTGGGGCTGGCTGGCGGTCGCCGCCGCGCTCTTCATCGTCAGCGCGCTCGCCGTCGTGAACTTCGACGCGATCGTCGCCGACAGCACCGACTATGAGGGCCGTCGCGCTGGGCTGCGCGGCCTCGTCGGGCCGGCGGCGGTCGGCATCCCGCTGCTGCTGGGCCTCTCCTCGATCGCCACCGCGTTCCAGTCGTCGGCGCGCTGGCGCGACCGCAGCACCGGCGAGGTGCTGCAGCTGCGACTCCACGGCCCGATCTTCAAGGTCGCCGCCGAAGCGGGCGAGGTGCACCAGCGATTCTCCACCGGTGACCCGCGCGTCTATCTACCGATCGAGTTCGGCAAGCACGGCGAGGTCGGCTTCGCGCTGCATGTCACGCCCGGGGCCCGGCGAGCGTTCGTGAGCATCACCGCGGGCACCGGCAAGCGGTCGCGTCCGCTGCCCCTCATCGTGCTCGACGGCGGCGCCTTCGCCGCGATCGAGGGGCTGCAGAGCGAGGCTTGGCAGCGGGGCCCGAGCCCGCAGACCATCTCGTCGTTCCTCGATCCGCTGCTGCGCTGACCGCGCCGCCTGCAGAGCCCTTCCCTCATGTCCACGCACACGAACCGGCGGAGCCGATGACCACGACCCCTGTCACCTTCCCCATCGACCAGGCCCGCGTCGCCGATGCCGGTCGCGCGCACCGCGCCCTGCTTGCGTGGCAGATCGCGCTCGCGCTGGCGGCTGCGGTCGGTATCGTGCTGGCGCAGGTGTGGCAGCTGCACCTGCTCACGACGATCCTCGCGGGACTGCTGCTCGTGCTCGCCGTGGTGAGCGTCGTCCTGTCGGTGCGCCGCTGGCGCGCCGTCCAGTCGCTCGTGGGCGACGGGCGTGGCATCGCGCTCGCGATCGATGACCACGGGATCGTCCTGGCGGGCGTGCCCTCGGTGCCCTGGAGCGAGATCCTCGCGGTCGCGACGGTCGACGACCGGGCGCGGACGCAACGCGTGTCGCGCATCCCCCTCACCGGCATCTTCGTCCGCATGGCCGTGCGCGCTGGCAGCTCGGTGCTCGGCGCATGCGTCGTGGTGCGAGACGGCGAGGCGATGCGCGCGGCCTGCTCGAGCGATGCGGAGCGCGCACGCATCGAGGTGTGGAAGCCGCATCCGAGCGACGGGAAGCCGCACGGCGCGATCATCCTGCTACTGGATGCGGTGATGAGCGAGGGCGCCGCGCTCGAGGCAGGGCGCGCCCTCGTCGCCGCGGCCCGCGCGCGCGGCATCGACGCCGAGCCGTTCGTGAAGCAGCTCGAGTTCATGGAGTTCTACGGGTCGCGGGTCGACCCGAAGTGGCACTGAGCCCGCTCGACGGCCGAGGCGGCCGACTCAGTCGCGGAAACGCTGGAGCGCTTTGCTCACCAGCCGGCGTTGCCGCTGCACGCGATGCCGAGCCGGTTGAAGCCGACCTCAGGGTCGCGGAAGAGACGGAACGACTCGGCGGCGTCTCCTCTGGCTGCGGCGTCCTCCATCGCCTGAAGGGTGTCACCCGCGACGGGCACCCACGCGAGATACGGCGGGGAGTCGATGGCCGAGAGATCGTCCTCGATGATCGCGCGCACGGCGCGGATCTGCTCGACGAGCTTCGACAGGTCCTTCGGCTCCACGGTCGCGGTCATGCCGACGCCGAGGAGGTCGGTGACGGGTTGGCGCAGCCGCGCGCAGCGCTCGGCGATGGTGTCAGCCATGGGGAATCCTCTCCGCGCCGCAGCGCCGGGGGTCTCGGGGAGGTTACTCGCCTGCGGGCTGCCAGCGCTCGCCGGCACGGAAGCGCTCAAGGCCCTGCTCGACGCTCTCTGCCGACGGCGAGAACATCAGCGAGCGGTCGGGCGCGATGAACAGCTTGCCGCCGCCGCGCGACTGCCGTGCCATCAGGATGCCGAGGCCGTCCGGCAACATGCTGGTCTCCGTCGGCGCCGCATCGCCGGGCATCCGTGCGAAGAGCTCGTTGCCGACATCTTCGAGGTCAGGAATGATCGCCCACAGCTCGGGCGGGGTGTCCGCCTCGGAGACGCGCTGGCGCAGCCAGGCCGGGATGTGCTCATCATCGCGCGGGAACTGCTCGAGGTCGGCCGCGAACTGCGCAGGGTGCACCTCGATCTGCGGCTCCTCGTCGTACTCGAAGTGCGTCTGCACTGAGCCGTCGGCTGCCGTCACGTCGATCTTCGCGCTGTAGAACGTGCCCTTGCCAGGCTCGTACATTGCCGTGCGCAGCTGCCGCATGTACACCATCGTGTCGCGCTCGTGGATGCCCTTGCGGCCCTCCGGCAGGTCGACCCACAGCCGCGACCGCTGCTCACCGCGCACCATGTGCGCCGTGTAGTGCAGCGCGGTCCAGCCCTCGGGTGCAACCTCGACGAGGGATCGGGCCGCCTCGGTCACAAGACGCGCCTGCTCCTGCATATCGATCATTCTCGTCCTGCTCCTGCTCAGATGTTTTCGAAGTACTGCGAATCCGGTGTGCCGTCGATCGTCCACTCAACAAGGTAGCCGTGCGGCACGGTGTCGCGTGCGTAGTCGAGGTTGATCTGGAACGAGACCTGCTGGGGCGGAGTGCCACCGGCTGCTGCGGCGAGCGTGCGCTCGACACGGTAGAACGACGCACCGTAGTTCTGATTGACGGTCCGCAGCTGCGCAATCATGTTGATGCGCTCAGCACCGCCGCCGAACTCGTTGCCGATCAGGTGGCCACCGTCGTACTCCGGCACCTCGATGTCGTGCCTTGCGAGGAATGCGTCGGCGAACTCCGGCCCCGTGCCTCCGACCGTGCGCTGAATCGATGGCGAACGCGGAGCGTCACCCGCAACCAGGTTCTCGACGCGCACCTCGGACACGCGGCCGGCGTGGTCGGTGACGAACGTGTGCCGGAAGTCCAGGCCATCCGCTGTGTTCTGCGCGTTCGGTGTCACGACATAGGTGACGTTCGGCTGCGGGCTGTTCAGGTCGGGGTTCAGGTTGCCCTTCGTCCCGTACTGGGCCTCGACCTGCACGACCGACCCTGAGGCATCCGTCGTGAAGACGCCACGACCTTCCACCTCGTAGCGGGCGTTCGGCGTGAGGTCGGTGCGGCCGGCGAACGGGGTGCGCGCGCCGCCAGCATCCTCTGCGCTGACCTCGATCGTCGTCGTGCCGCCGGTGCGCATCGAGAGATTGCGACCGTCGACCTGGGGGGACGTCGCGTCGGGCGACGAGCTCTCCGGCGTCGTGCCAGCGGACGACGTGCCGTCAGGCGTGGCACCGTCAGGCGTGGCACCGTCAGGCGTGGCACCGTCAGGCGTGGCACCGTCAGGCGACGAGCCCTCCGGCGTCGTGCCAGCGGACGACGTGCCGTCAGGCGTGGCACCGTCAGGCGACGAGCCCTCCGGCGTCGTACCAGCGGACGACGTGCCGTCAGGCGTGGCACCGTCAGGCGTGGCACCGTCAGGCGACGCGCCGTCAGGCGTGGCACCGTCAGGCGACGCGCCAGCAGGCGTCGCACCTGCGGGCGTGTTCCCGTCGGGGGACGTAGCAGCCGGCGTCGGGCCTGCAGGCGACGTACCAGCAGCAGTCGTACCAGCGGGAGTCGTACCGTCGGGCGAGGTCGCATCCGGCGTGGTGGCGGTGCTGGTCGCGACGTTCCCGGGAGCGATCGACACGTCCCAGTGCACAGCCCCCATGTCCGGCGGCCACGGAGAGCGCGTGCCGGTCTGGGCATCGAGCGCCCAGACGTCGGTGCCATCGAAGAACGCGTTGAACCAGTGGCCGTCGCCGGAAGCGCGGTCGATGCCGACCACGACGTGCGACCCGGCGCCCATGTCACGCAGCGAATCGGCGATCTGGGTCGGTGTCAGTGCCGTCTGCGGCAATCCGGTGCGCGCTTCCATCTCGGGGATGGAGAGCGTTCCCGTGCCGGCCTCCGCCACCGGCTTGCCGTTGAGCGCGTCGAACAGGTTGGACGACGTGTTGCCGCAGTTGACCCCATAGGGCGACAGCGGGTCGTTCATGTCGTACTTCGGATTGATCTTCGCGAGCGCGTCGTCGATCTCGGCCAGCGTCAGCTCGGACTTCGGCGCACTGGTCGAGTCGTCGTCCTTCGTGCTGTTGTCCTGGCCGTCCTGGTTCTCGGGCTGCTGCGCGTCAGGCTGCTGGCCGTCGGGCTGCTGAGCGTCAGGCTGCTGAGCGTCAGGCTGCTGAGGCTGGGGCGACTGGCCATCGGCCGTCGACGCCTGGGCCGCGGAACCCGGTGTGCTGGGTGTCGCCACAGGCAGCGTCGGACGGATGAGCAGGCCTGCGGCAGCAGCGGTGCCGACAGCGGCGGCGGCGGCCTCGTCGGCCTCGATCCCCTCGTTGTCGCTGCTCTCGGACCCTTCGGCTTCTGCGGTCAGCTCGTTGTCAGCCTTGGCCGATTGCTCGGCCTCAGGCTTCTGCGGGTCGGCGTCACTCTCGGCCTCATTCGTCTTCGCTTCGCTTGCCTCAGCTTCGACGTCGGCCAGGGTGGCCTGCGCGTCGGCGTCCGGCGAGGCCTTCGTGCCTGCGGGGCCGCCCTCGGTCTTCGCACCGGCGGAAGCGCCAGCGGCTGCAGTAGGCGTGCCCTCGGTCTTGGCCTCCGGCGTCGAAGACTCGGCGGTCGATGCGTCGGGAGTACTGGCGTCGGGCGAGCCTGCGTCAGGAGTACCCGCATCCGGCGTGCCAGCATCGGGCGTGCCAGCATCCGGCGTGCCAGCATCCGGCGTGCCAGCATCCGGCGTGCCAGCATCCGGCGTGCCAGCATCCGGCGTGCCAGCGTCAGGCGTACCAACGTCAGGAGTACCCGCATCCGGCGTGCCAGCGTCGGGCGTGCCAGCGTCAGGAGTACCCGCATCCGGCGTGCCAGCGTCAGGCGTACCAACGTCAGGAGTACCCGCATCCGGCGTCCCAGCGTCGGGCGTGCCAGCGTCAGGAGTACCCGCATCCGGCGTGCCAGCGTCAGGAGTGCCAGCGTCAGGAGTACCCGCATCCGGCGTCCCAGCGTCGGGCGTGCCAGCGTCAGGAGTGCCAGCGTCGGGCGTCCCAGCGTCAGGCGTACCTGCATCCGGCGTACCTGCATCCGGCGTGCCAGCGTCGGGCGTCCCAGCGTCAGGCGTACCCGCATCCGGCGTGCCCGCATCCGGCGTACCCGCATCCGGCGTGCCCGCATCCGGCGTGCCCGCGTCGGGAGTGCCCGCGTCGGGCGTACCCGCATCCGGCGTACCCATGGCGGGAGTCCCGGCGTCGGAAGTGCCAGCGTCACCCGGAATGTCAACACTCGACCCGTCACCGGCACCACCAGCGCCGGCATCACCAGCACCCGGCTGCGGCGCACCATCACCCGGAATGTCAACACTCGACCCGTCACCGGCACCACCAGCGCCGGCATCACCAGCACCCGGCTGCGGCGCACCATCACCCGGAATGTCCACACCCGAACCGTCACCGGCACCACCAGCGCCGGCATCACCAGCACCCGGCTGCGGCGCACCATCACCCGGAATGTCCACACCCGAAGCGTCACCGGCGCCACCAGTGCCGGCGTCGCCAGCGCCCGGCTGCGGGGCGTTGTCGCCTGGCACGTCGGCGCCCTGGCCGTTGCCCGCGCCGGCTGCGGTGCCTGCACCGCCTGCACCGCCCACGCCGCCCGCGCCGGGAATGTCGGGGCTCGAAGGCCCGGAGCCCGGCGTCGGGGTGCGGCTCGGCATCGTCGGCTGCGTGCCGCCGCCTGCCACGCCGGGTGCTTCAGGTCGAGACGTCCCGGAGCCTGGCGTCGGCCGCCGGCTCGGCATCACGGCATTGATGCCGCGCCCGCCGGCAGCCATGCCGCCACCCATGATCGAGCCGAGCAGTGTGGAAGAGATGGGGTTGAAGTCCTGGCCGGTCATCTGCGACTCGACCAGACCGCTCGTGAAGCCGTCCGCAGCGCCAGCCGCGGTCTCCCCGGTGATCTGCCGCGCGGCCGACGGTCCGGTGGCGCTGCCCGTCTTGTTGCCGCCGACCGTGACCTTCGACACGGGTGCCGCGACCGCACCACCAGCGAATGCCGAGACGAACGCCGTGCCGACGTTCTGCTGCTGGTAGCGCGAGTCGTCACCCTCCGCGTGATTCATGACGGTCGTGGCGAAGGCGCTGGCGAGACCCGCCTGCAGGCCCTCCTTGGCAGCCCGCAGACCGGTGCGCGCCGCTGCGCCCTTGATGCCGCGGAGGCCCTTGAGCAGGTCGCGCAGCTTGTCGATGAGCGTCGCGATCTTGCGAGCCCACCGCATGATCGTGAGGCCGACCTTGCCGGCCATGAGCGCGGTGCCGATTCCGGCGGTGAGCGGGCCCAGGATGATCGCGAGGCCGATCTCGGCCGCGACCTCGATGGCCATCTGCTTGAGGAAGTTGCCGAGCTCGTAGCGCATCTGCTCGAGGTTGTCGGCGAAGTCGGTGAGCCACTGCTGCATCCCGGTGGCGGATGTCGCCAGCGTCGAGATGCTCGTCGCCAGACCCGTGCGGCACGCGAGCACGCTGTTCTTCTGCGGGAACGTGAGCGAGAGCACGTCGCTGCCGGCCGAGCTCGTCGTCGACGAGGCGGTGGTGAGGGTCGAGCCGAGCGTGCCCCAGGCGGTGGCCGCGTTGCGCAGCTGGCCGACATCGCCGGTCGGGATGACGACGCCGATCGTCGCGAGTGCGCCCTCGATGAGCTCCTGGAACTCGCCGAGCGGACCGGGCCAGCCCGGACCGAGGGCAGACGGCAGGCTCGCCTTCGACTGGTCGAGCGTCGCCGTCGCCTCGGCCGGCTGCGCGGACGCGGCGCTGAGGCCGGCACCGGGCTTCTCCGCGGCGTCGTACGCGCGGCCGGTGTTCGACAGGGCGGCGTCGAGGATGCGGAGGCCATTCGCGATGGAGGTGACCGCATCGAGCGTCGGGGCTGCGACCGCGTCGTAGCCCTCGGCGCCCTGGCAGAAGTCCTCGGCGGCGTTGTCATCGCCTGCCATGCCGCCGAGGCCGGAGAGCGTGCCGCTCGCCGACGACACAGCACCCTCGATGGTCTGCGCGACCGAGTAGAACTCCGCGCCGGCGGTCACAAGGCGTGCGGGATCGAGCTTGACGTCAGTCATCGTGCGTCCTTGATCAGGAGAGGTTCGTCTGGAGCGTGCTCCAGGATTCGTTCAGCTGGTTGATGGTCTGGTCGTACGCGTCGTGGGACGTCTTGGCCTGACCCTTGAGTGCCTCCGCAGCCATGCGCATGCCCTGCGCACCTGCGGCCCACGTCTCGAACTGCCCGAGGAAGGCATTCATCGCCGGCCCCTGCCACTCGTTGGGGAGCATGTAGGCGAAGCCACCGGCGCCCTGCTTGAGCGCGTCGCAGTAGCTGATCATCTGCTCCATCGTCTGGATAAGCGAGTTGAGCTCACTGACGGTGGCCTGCTGCTCAGCCATGTGCGACTCCCTGTCCCTGGTCGACGATCTGGATTGCCGGCGTCGCGACGTCGTCGGATGCGATGGGCACCCATTCGCCGCCGACCTGCTCGAGGCCGTACTCCTCGGCATCGGCGCGGGCATCGCCGATCGTGGCGCCGTCGGCGCCGGTCGTGGCCGCCCCGGCGTCGCCCGCGAGCGCTGCCCGGCTCTCGGCCGAGAGGAAGACGCCGGTGCCGATCGAGTCGTCGTCACCATCGCCGTCGGTGTCACCTGAGCCGCCGCCGGTGTACTGGCCGGTCGCGCGTCGGCCGAGCATGCCGCCGCCGAACTCCTCGACCTCACCGTCGCCCGCGTAGTCGCGGCCGAAGAACTCCGCCATGTCCTCCGCCCGATCCTCACCCCGTGCGACACGGGCACCGAGCGAGCCGCTGTTGCCCCTGATCGCGATGACGCTGTCCTGCCTGCCCGTGAAGCCCGAGCGGATGCCCGTCTCGGTCTGGGTATAGGAGCCGTCGGCTGCGATGAGGCCGGTCTGGAGCGCGGCGAGCGACGTGCGCACCTGCCCAGCCATGGCGACGAACGATGTCCAGTTCTCGCTGAACTTCGTGGCATCCTCACCCTGCCAGGTCGCGTTGGCGACGCTGTTGACGGTGCTGTTGACCGACGAGAGGTTGCTGTCGAAGGTGGCGATGACGCCGCCGATGAGCGCAGCGACCTCGCTGAGCGAGTCGGCGCGGACCTTGAAGTAGACCATGGCTGCTCCGTGGAAGGGCGATCGGGTGGATGCGGGGCTGAGGGCTGCCGACCGTGAGGCCGGCAGCCCTCAGGCGGGATCAGCCGTTGAAGGTGCCCGCGATCGCGTTCTCGCTGTCCTCGTAGGACAGCGCAGCCTGGTTCAGCAGATCGCTGATGCCCTGGAGCGACTCCTTGAGCTGGAGACCGGCCTGGTCCCACTGCGAGTAGAGCTCGTTGAACGACATCGATGCCGAGCCCTGCCAGTCACCCGAGATGAGGCCCTCGACGAGCGACTTCAGGTTCGAGAGCTGCGACTCGATCGACTGCGAGCCGGACGAGAGCTGGCCGGCGACGCCGGCGAGGGAATCGGATGTGACCTTGATCTCTGCCATGGTTTCCTCCTGATGCGAGGCGAGAATGTTGCGGATGCATCAGCAGGCAGGAGCACGAGGCCGCAAGACCGGCTGACCATTCAACGCTAGCGGCCCGCGCGGCTCCTGCACCTGGGAATTGTGCGCCAGCCATGGGGAGAAGTCCCCATGGCGTCGACTACGCGACCTGGATCCGCACGTCTCCGAGCACGAGCACGTCACCCGGCTGCGCCTCCTGCTGGGCGCCTCCGGGCTGCAGCGGGTGCAACCGTCCCTCGTGCTCGATCGAGGAGCCGTTGCTCGACCCCGTGTCGGCCACCATGATCCGTCCATCGACCAGCTCGACAGCCAGATGCACGCGCGAGACCGAACGCCCCGCATCCGTCACCTCGATCGCCTGCGCGCCGATCGCGAGCGCCTCCTGCCCCGGCTTGCGCCCGATCAGGGCTCGTCCGGTGAGCACCGCGCGATGCCCGTCCGGCAGCACGAGCTCGACGCGCTCGACAGCGACCGTGCGCGCGACGGCGGCGCTCGGCCGCGGCAGCCTCGGCGCCTGCCACGGCAGTGCGCCCGGCAGCGGCACATCCTCACCGCCGTCGCGCCTCGCCTCGGGGGCGGGGGCGGATGCCTTGGCGCGCGTCGGGCGCACCGGCGCGGGCGCCGCGGGTGCCGGCGGTGCGACGGAGGCCACCAGCTGCCCGCAGCTCGCGCAGTACATGCTGTTCGGCTGCAGGGTGGCATCGCAGTATGCGCAGCGCGCCGAGACCATGGCTTCCTCCTTGCGATCGACCGGACGATCCTATGCCGCGAGCGATCGCGGCGGCCCGCTACTGGCGCATGTCGGGCACGCGCACCGGCAGCCACCCGCCCGACGCCATGAAGACGCCGCCGCCCACCGACCTGCGGCCGAGCATCGGCTTCGGGATGGGCGAGCCGATGGCCTGCGTGCCGAGCATCGAGGCCTCCGGTGACAGCACGATCGCGCGCCGCGATCGTCGCGCCTCGGCGAACGGGCCGCCGAACAGCGTCGACATCGAGTCGGAGTCAGCGGCGGCGGCGAAGGTGGCGCGGTGCTTGATGCCGCCGAGCGCGTGCTCGATGGGGGCGTTCTTGTACTGCTCGGCGTCGTCCACCAGGATCGAGACCCGACCGTCGAACGCCGCGAGCGCCTGCTCGAGCTCGGCCGGGCTCGTGTCGGCGGCGCTGATCACCGCGATGCCCCGCGCCTCGGCCGCCTCGGTCAGGATCGAGGGCCGCGGCGCGACGACGAGCAGCGGCTCGCCGCGATGCGCGAGCTGGTGCAGCATCGCCGCGAGCACGCTCGAGCGGCCCGAACGGCGCGGGCCGGCGACTGCGAAGCCACCGTCCTCCGGCCAGTCGAGCGTGAAGCGCGAGAGCCTGTCGCCGCCGACCGCGACGACGATGCCGTCCGGGTCGGTGGTGTCGCCGGCAGGCAGCTCGTACGCCTGCGTGAGCGACATGTAGTTCGGCAGCGGATCGACGCGGAACGGCTGCGGCAGCTGCTCGAGCTCCGGGAAGCCGTCGTAGTGGTCGCGCACGTGCTCGACCACGCGGCGCAGCGCCGTCGTCTGCGCCTCGCCACTGGTGTCGCGCAGCAGCACCGCCAGCTGCGCCTCAACACCCTGCGCCCCGAACAGCACGCGCCCCGGGGGCAGGTTGAGCGGGATGTCCCGCGCCATGATGCCGGCGGTGCGGTAGTCGTTGATGTCGCGCATGGGCAGCACATACTGCGTGTCGATGAAGGCGGCGATCTTGTCGCCCGAGATGCCGCGATCGCCCGACATCACGACGCGCACACCCACGGCCGGGCCCTCGCGCAGCACCCGCATGACCTGATCACGGAACGCGATCAGCGCATCCGGGTTCATGGTCGAGAGCATGCGGTCCCACCCGTCGACGGCGAAGATCGCGAACGGCAGGCGATCCTCCGGCCGCGCCTGCTGGCGCTGCTCGCGGATGTGGCCGACGCCGGCGCTCGAGAGCACCCCCTGCCTGCGGCCGAGCTCTTCGAGCAGCCGCTGCATGAGCCGCGGCAGTCGGTCGCTGTCGAGCTGCGTCACCACGGCGCCCGCGTGCGGTGCATCGGCCAGCGGCATGAGCGCGCCGTTGCCGAAGTCGGCGATGTACAGGTGCAGGTCGGCGGGCGTCATGCGCTGCACTGCCTGCGCGAGCACCGTGCGCAGCGCCGTGGTGCGGCCCGACATCGAGCCGCCCATGAAGAGCAGGTGCGAGCCCCGCTCGAGATCCCAGGTGAGCACGCGCTGCGACTGCTCGGCCGGCACGTCTTCGAGGCCGAGCGCGATCTCGCTGGGCGCCAGCTCGTGCTCGGCGAGCCGCTCGAGCGGCAGCACCGCGGGCAGCGGCAGCAGCCACGGCGAGGGGTTCTTCTCGATGCCGAGCTCGGCGGTCGCGCGAGACACCATCTCGACGAGGGCCCGCAGATCGGTGTCGTCGAGGTCGCGGTTCTCGTCGTGGGTCGCCATCGAGCGCGGGTAGCGCGCGGGGAAGCCGAGGTCGTCCCACAGCAGCTCCGCCTTCGGCGGCAGCGCCTTCGCCGTGCGCTTGGCGCCCGGGCGCAGGCCGGCCACGCGCGCCGTCTGGAAGCCCTGCGGCGCCGACGAGGGGCCGAGCCTGACGTAGCCGCGGCCAGGCGTCGAGGGTGAGATGAGGGATGCCTCTGCCGAGCCGATGATGTCGGAGGAGTCCGCGCGGTCGGTGACGCGCAGCGCGACGCGCAGGTTGATGTTCGACTGCATCTCGGGCGTCACGATGCCGGAGGGCCGCTGCGTGGCGAGCACGAGGTTGACGCCCAGGGAGCGGCCGACGCGCGCGATGCGCACGAGACCGTCGATGAACTCCGGCAGCTCGGTCTTGAGCTCGGCGAACTCGTCGATCACGATCATGAGCCGCGCCAGGCCGCGGCTGGCGGCCGTCTCCGCGTCGCGCGCCCAGGCGTTGTCGATGTCCTTCGCGCCCATGTCGCGCAGCACGCGCTCACGGCGCTTGAGCTCTGCGTCGAGCGAGGCGAGCGCGCGCTCGGTCTCCCGCGCGTCGAGGTTCGTGACCATGCCGACGGTGTGCGGCAGCCGCTCGCAGTCGGCGAAGGCCGAGCCGCCCTTGTAGTCGACCAGCACGAAGTTGAGGGCGTCGGGCCGGTTCGCCATCGCGAGCCCGATCACGAGCGCCTGGAGGAACTCCGACTTGCCGGAGCCGGTGGTGCCGGCGACGAGCGCGTGCGGCCCGTCTCGCGAGATGTCCAGCGCGAACTCGCCGTCGGCGTTGGCGCCGACGACCACGTAGGTGTTGCGCGGCCGCTGCTCCCAGCGGTGCACGAGCGCCGAGTGGTCGTCGAGGTCGATGCCGAGCAGGTCGACCATCCGCACGCTCGTCGGCAGCATCGCCTCGTCGCCGACCCCGGAGACGTGCTGCAGCGAGCACAGCGAGCGGCCCAGCTGCTCGACGTGCGCGAGCGACATGCCGTCCAGCAGCACCACCGGGTAGTACGCCGCATCGGTCTCGAGCCGCCCGAGCGAGGCGTCGGCCGCGTCGACCACCAGCACGCTCTTCGCCTCCTCGGGCAGCCGCGCCCGATCGGTCTCGAGGGCGATGACGTGGATGCCGTGCTCGGCGCCGTGCTCGAGCAGCGGCACCATGCCCGGCAGCATGCGGAAGCGGCGCGCCCCGTCGACGAGCACGATGATGTCGGTGCCCGGGTCGAACCCGCGCTGGCCGGCCATGCGCATCCGCACGTCGAGCGCGACCGTCAGCTCGCGCAGCCGCTCGCGGCGCGAGTCGTCGGTGTTGCCGATCTGCGCCGGCACGTTGTCGACCAGCTGGATGTGCGGGAGCCACTTCGTCCATGCCCAGTCATCGGATGCGTCGTCGCCGCAGATGACGATGAGCTCGGTCTCGCGCGGCGAGCGGAGCGTCGCGATGGAGGCGAGCATCGACCGGGCGACGCTGCGCACGGCCTCGGTCTCCCCCGCGATGCCGGCGACGCCCGCGCGCAGGTCGATCGCCACCGGCGCCGGCGCGACGCCGACGCGCCGCTCGCCCGCGCGATCCCTGCCGCCGCCCTCGAAGCCCACGTCGAGCGCGACCTCGGTGACGCCGACGCGCACCTGCAGCGCGTCGTCGTCGCGCCGACGGCGCTCCCACAGCCGCGACAGCGGGCGCATCGCGATGTCGCGCAGCACCACCGGGTCCGGCAGCCGATACCAGGCGTCGAGCCGCTGGAGGCGCACCAGGTCGGTGATGCGGCGGCCGGCCGCGGCGACCTCGTCGCGCCACTGCAGCTCGGTCTTGACGCCCTTCTTCTTCGCCAGCTTGCGGTTCGTGAGGAAGGAGCCGATGACCATGATCGGGCTGGCCGCCGCCATCATCAGCATGATGGGGCGGTTGAAGACGACCGCCATGGTGACGCCCAGCACCACGGGGATGATCGCCGACAGCCACGGCATCGGCGACTGGTCGGGATCCTCGGGCTTGTCGCCGGGCAGGGGGACGACCGGCCGGGCCTTCTGCGGCGCGATGCGGGAGGGCCGGTTGAAGCCGCGCGCGCCCAGCACGGGCGTCAGGTCGGCGTCGGTGGCCGGCGCGATGCCGAGCCGGAGCATCGATGCGCCGAGCTGCAGCAGGTCGGAGGGCACGATCTCGGTCTCGCCCTCGAGCGGCTCGCCGTTGACGTAGGCGCGGGCGCCCTCGGCGGGCACGACTGTCGCCAGCAGGGGTGCGGGACGGCCGTCCTCGCGGGGCTCGCGACGGACCCGGATGGTCGCGTGCACGGGCTGGAGCGCGGGGTCGTTGACGCGCAGGTCGGCCGAGCCCGAGCCGACCGTGATGCTGCCCTCGGTGCCCACCGGGAAGGTCTGCCCCGCGAACGGGCCGCCGACCACCTCGAGGCGCAGCGTGCCCGCGGGCAGCAGCGACGAGGCCCGCGCCGGCACCACCGCGCCCGACAGCAGCTGCGACTGCACCAGCGGGGTGCCGGCCGGTCCATCCGCCAGCAGCTCGGGGTGCACGCCCAGGGACTCCGCGACCTCGGCGACCGTGGTCGCGTCGTCGACCTTCAGCATCCAGTCCGAAGTATCGCCCTCGGCACCGGATTCGCTCAGCGACAGCCGCACCGTCATCGTGCTCCTCCTGGGGTCATGCGTCCACGCGGGCGAAGAGCCCGAGCAGCGGGTCGAAGATGCCCGTCGAGCCGCCCGTCTCCTCGACGGGCGGCGGCGGGATGAACGAGGTCGCGACGCTGTGGTCGTCGTCGTCGGGGTCGGGATCGGCGGGGGCCGCGAGCGCGATCGGCCCCGAGGTCGGCAGCCCGCTCGAGGCGGTCGCGAGCGTCACCGAGCCGCTCGCCTGCTCGCCGCTCGGCGTCGCCACGTGGTAGCTGAACTGGTCGACAGCCGCGTCGTCCGCGGGGGCGTAGAGCACGTTGCCGTCCGGGCTGCACACCACGATGCCGTGCGCGGCGCTCCCGCAGCCGACCAGCACCGCGGCGTCGGCGCCGGCGCCCTGCACGAGCTCGCGGATGCTGAGCGGCGAGGAGCTGCCCGGCGTGCGCTCGTGCCAGACCGACATCGCCTGCAGCGTGCCGTCGCTGTCGGTGTAGACGTGCACTGGCAGCTGCACCGGCTGCGACCAGGAGCCGAAGCGGTCGCCGAAGCGCACCGCGATCTCGGCCGTGCCGGAGAACGAGGCGGAGGCCGTGAACCGCACGTGCATGGGCAGCGCCGAGGCGGTGCCCGCCTCCGCCGGCTCGACGGCGCCGACGTCGACGAAGCCGCCGTCGGTGCACACCGAGCACTCGATGCCGAGGTCGGTGAGCGGCACGAGCACGGTCGTGCCTGCGGCGATCGGATGCGCCGCGGCCGCTGGGCGCACGGCCGGCGCCTCGGGCGGCGCGAGGGTGACGCGGTAGTCGAACCCGATCGTGGTGCGGCCGTTCGTGAGCGGCACCGGCACGATCACCGTGCCGAGCGACGCATCCCAGGCATCGGTCGCGAACCGCAGCTCCTCCGCCGAGCACTCGACCAGCAGATCGGTGGCCGCGAGCGGCGCCGCGCAGTCGGCGACGGTCCAGCCGGGCGCCGGCTTCACGACGATCTCCCCCAGGTACGGGATCGCCACCGCATTGGGCCCGCTGTAGCCGGTGGCGGCGGCCGGGGTGGTGCCGAGCGAGGCGAGCGTCGCGGCAGTCAGTACGGCGAGCGCGAGCATTGCCCGTGGCATCCGCGCCCCTCCCGTCGCCAGAACCGTCCAGGGAAGCCAGCGAGCTTCCGCCTACGATGGAGCATCGTACCGAGCCGCCGGTGGCCCAACCTGAGCGAGGAGCATGCGTGACCGATCAGCAGCGTCGTCGAGACCTGCGCGGCGCCCCCGCGCTCGCTGAGCAGACGCAGACCGCGGAGGACACCTCGCGCGGCCTGCCCGCTGACGACGCGGTCGCGCCGGGCACCGGCATGGGCTGGGAGCGCGGCCAGGTGTCGCTGCGCGTCGCCGCCGAGCGGCCGCCGCTGAGCAGCTCCGGCGACGTGCTGCCCGAGCTCGAGGAGCTGCGCACCCCTCCCCGCCGCTGGTACAAGCATCCGGCCTTCATCGTCTCGCTGATCCTCACCGTGCTCGCGATCGGCGCCGGCGTCGCCTGGTTCGTCGTCTCGGTCGTGCTCGCGCCGGATGTGCGGGTCACCAACCTGCAGCTGACGATCGACGCGGGCAACGCGCACCTCGACTGGGACGGTCCCGATGCGCCGTACAGCGTGATAGCCGTCGACGGATCCGGTGCGCAGGTCGACCTCTCGCAGCTCGTGCGCGGCACCGAGAGCTGGATCTACTCGGCGGGCGGCTTCTACGGCGCCGACACCTGCTTCGTCGTGCGCCCGGCGAGCGCGACGGGAGAGGTGCGCATGGACGCCGCCGCTCTCGAGGCGGAGGGAGGCGCGAGCGCGTGCGTCGCAGACGCTCAGCAGTAGCGCTGCTCGCACTGGTCGCGCTGACGGGATGCTCCGCCGCCGCCGAGCCCGTGCCGGTGCCCGAGCACGTCGACCTGTCGACGCTCGACCCGCAGGGGCAGCCGGGCAACGGGCTGTGGCTGCTCTCGGGCGACGCGGCCGTCGCCGAGATCTCGCAGGCGATCCGGGCAGCCGGCGGCGTGCGCTACGAGGGCTCCTTCGTCGAGACGATCGAGAGCGAGGATCCGGAGGTGCCGCCCACCACCGGCCGCTCGCTCGATGTCGCGTTCCAGGGAGCGTCCGACCGCTTCAGCGCCACCGTCGACGCCGGCACGAGCCATGTCGAGATCGTCGTCGCCGACGGCCTGACGTACCTGCGGGGCAACCGCGCCTACGCCGATCGCACAGGGATCGCCGAGTTCGCCGAAGGCTTCGTGTGCACGGCGAGCGCGGAGGCGCTGCTCGCCGAGTGGCGACCGCTGCTCGACCCCGCGGCGCTCGTCGAGGAGCTCGCGCTCGGCGCCGACCCGCTCGCCGTGGAGCCGCGGATCGGCGACAGCGAGACGCTCACCGTCGTGCTCGGCTCGGGTGACGCCCCGGTGGGTCGGCTGCTGGTGGAGGCTGAGGGCGCGCCGCTGCCCCGGCTGCTCGAGGCCGCCGACACCTCGGGCGACGGCTCCTTCACATTCACCGGATGGGGCGAGCCGGTCGCCGTGGAGGCGCCGGGCGAGCTCGCCCGGCCGTGTCGCTGAGTCTGCGAACGAGGAACGGCCCGGGCGCGAGCCCGGGCCGTTCCTCGTCGTGCTGCGTCAGCCGCGAGCTCGCTCGTAGGCTGCGAGCCGCTCGGCGTTCTCGGCGTTGAACTCGTCCATCGACTGCCGGTTCCACTCGCGCGCCTTGCGGCCGCGGCGAGCGACGATGCCGCCGACCCAGACCGGCACCTCGCGGGCGATCACGAACGCCAGCACCGACAGCGGCGCGAGCAGCAGCTGGCCCAGCGCCTGCGGGTCGATGCCGGGCAGCGCCGTGTAGGCGGTCCATCCACCCTGCTCCTCCATGAAGGCGCCGCCGATGTGCGACGCGTAGACGAGCAGCGCGACGATGAAGGCGCCCAGCACGTGCGCCCACCAGCCGGCGCGGTTCACGATGAGCGTCACGATCCAGTAGGCGAGGAAGAAGACCACCACCGGCAGCAGGAACGAGGGTCGCAGCCACACCGACTCGAGCGTCTCCATCGCGTTGAACTCGCGGTCGAAGAGGTAGCCGACGGCGAAGTAGGCAGCGGCGAAGACGATCGCGAAGATGAGCGTCGCGAGCAGCGTGACCGCGAAGCCCACGCCCCGCGCGCCCTTGCGGCGCGGCGGCATCGGCTCCTCGACGAGCACGATGGGCGTGCCTCCACCGGCGGCGGCACGGGCGGTCTCGTCGTCGACCGGGATCGACGAGGCGGGCACCTCATCGCGGATGATGCCGAACCGCTCCGTGCGCTCGGGCTCCGGCTGCGCGTCGAGCACCCGCGTTGCGGCACCGGTGTCGGCCTGCTGGGCGTCCATCGCCTGTGTCGGCTGGTCGCCGGCGCGCTGGGTCTCCATCGCCTGCGTCGGAGCCGGCTCCGAGAACTCCGGGGCGCCTGCATCGCGGTCGCCGGAGCGCGACGCAGCGACCGCGCCACCGGCAGCCAGGCCGCCGGCGGCGACGCCCGCTGCCGTGCCGTCCGCGCCGTCGCCGCCGGCCGGTTCGCCGTCTGCGCGGCGGCGCAGGCCGAACGAGGGGCGGCGGGGCTCGACGAGCGCCGGCGGCTCGGCACCGTCGGCTGCGTTCGCGCCTGCCGCGTCGGCTTCAGGGTGCTGCTCGAGCGAACTCTCCGCGGCCTCGCCGTGCGCCGCGTCGGCGGAGCCGCGGGCGTCGTCCGGATGCGCGGCGGAGTGCGAGGGCCCCCGCAGCGTCGACGGAGCGATCACCGTCGGCTCGATGGAGGCGTCGTCGCTGGATCCGCTGTCGGAGGCGTTGCGGCCCTCCCGCTCTGCGGGTGCGCTCTCGTCGGCGTCGACCGGATCCCGGCCGGCCTGCGCGTCGTGCTCGACCAGCGGTTGGTGCTCGTCGTGATCCTGGACCGAGACCGCCGCGACCTCGGCCTCGTCGGGCGCGAGCTCCGCTGAGTCGTACGTGACCTCCGGCTCGGCCTCGGCCTGCTCATCCGTCGCAGAATCGGCACTGTCGGCTGCCGGCGTCTCGGCGGGCGTGCTGCCGAAGAACCGATCGCGCCACGAGGTGGGCTGCTCGTCGCTCATCGTCAAACCTCCTGAAGCGGCACGGTGCCGCGTCGTCGGCTGATTCTAGGCACGCAGCGGTGTGCGTCGGCTGCGGCGCACCGCTCGAGGTCCAATCACGGGGAACGGCGCAGGGGCCGCACCCGAATCGGATGCGGCCCCTGCACGTGCGATCGATCAGACGATCTGACCGGGCTCCTCCGTGAACTCGCCGCCGGTGAAGGCGTCGAAGTCGAGGTAGGAGAGGTCGGACTCGTCCACGCCGCCGGCATCGGCGAACAGGCGGTTCGGGTAGCGCTCCGCCTTCGCCTCCTCCGTGGCCTCGACCGAGACGTCGCGGTAGCGCGACAGGCCGGTGCCCGCGGGGATGAGCTTGCCGATGATGACGTTCTCCTTGAGGCCCAGCAGCGGGTCCCGCTTGCCGGCGAGCGCCGCCTCCGTGAGCACCTTGGTGGTCTCCTGGAACGACGCGGCCGACAGCCACGACTCCGTCGCGAGCGACGCCTTCGTGATGCCCATGACCTCCTGGCGGGCCGAGGCGGTCTTCTTGCCATCGGTCAGCGCGGCACGGTTGAGGTCGTTGTACCGCGAGCGGTCGACGAGCTCGCCGGGCAGCAGGCCCGTCTCACCGTGATCGACGACCGTGACCTTGCGGAGCATCTGCCGGACGATCACCTCGATGTGCTTGTCGTGGATCGGCACACCCTGCGAGCGGTACACGTCCTGCACACCCGAGACCAGGTGCTTCTGCACCTCGCGGACACCGCGCACGCGCAGCACCTCCTTCGGGTCGACCGCACCGATCTGGAGCTGCTGCCCCTGCTCGACGTGGTCGCCGTCGCCGACCAGGAGGGTCGCGCGGCGGAGCACCGGGTAGGCGAACTCCTCATCGCCGTTGTCGGGCGTGATGACGATGCGCTTGGACTTGTCGTCCTCCTCGATGCGCACCCGCCCGGCAGCCTCCGCGATGGGCGAGGCGTTCTTCGGGGTGCGAGCCTCGAAGAGCTCCGTCACACGGGGCAGACCCTGCGTGATGTCGCTCGCGCCGACCGAGCCACCGGTGTGGAACGTGCGCATGGTGAGCTGCGTGCCGGGCTCGCCGATCGACTGGGCGGCGATGATGCCGACCGCCTCGCCGATGTCGACGAGCAGACCGGTGGCCAGCGAGCGGCCGTAGCAGCGGGCGCAGACGCCGACCGCCGACTCGCACGTGAGCACCGAGCGCACCTTGACCGTCTCGATGCCCGCCGCGATGAACGCGCGGATCTCGCGGTCGCCGATGTCCTGACCGCCCGTCGCGAGGACCGTGCCGTCCGCAGCCACGACATCCGTCGCCAGGTTGCGGGCGTACACCGCCGACTCGACGTTCTCGTGCAGCACGAGGTTGCCGTCGATCGTCTCGGCGATCGGCACGTCCAGGCCGCGCTCGGTGCCGCAGTCGTCCTCACGGATGATGACGTCCTGCGACACGTCGACGAGACGACGCGTCAGGTAGCCCGAGTCGGCCGTGCGGAGCGCGGTGTCGGCCGAGCCCTTGCGCGCACCGTGCGTGGCGATGAAGTACTCCGCCACCGTCAGGCCCTCGCGGTACGAGGAGATGATCGGACGAGGGATGACCTCACCCTTCGGGTTGGTCACCAGACCGCGCATGCCGGTGATGTTTCGCACCTGGATCCAGTTGCCGTTGGCGCCTGCGGTGACCATGCGGTAGATCGAGTTGTCCTTGTCGAAGGCCTCCTGCGTGTCCTTCTGGACATCGTTGGTGGCCTTGGTCCAGAGCTCGGTCAGGTCGCTGCGACGCTCGGCGTCGGTGATGAGACCCTTCTCGAACTTCGACTGGATCTTGGCGGCCGCCTCTTCCGCGGCAGCGACGATCTCCTCCTTGTGCTCCGGCGTGATGACGTCGGAGAGCGCGACCGAGATGCCGGAGCGCGTTGCCCAGTAGAAGCCGGCGTCCTTGATCTTGTCGAGCGTCTGCGCGACGACCACCTTCGGGTAGCGCTCTGCGAGGGCGTTCACGATGAGCGAGATGACCGGCTTGGTCGCCGCCTCTGCCACGAACGGGAAGTCCGCCGGCAGCAGCTCGTTGAAGAGCGCGCGGCCGAGGGTCGTCTCGTGCAGGAAGGTCTCGCCGTCGACGAAGCCCTCAGGGCGGTCCTGGTCGCGGAAGACCAGGCCGTCCAGGCGCAGGCGCACGGTCGAGCCGATGTTCAGCGAGCCCTGGTCCATGGCCATGATCGCCTCGGCGACCGAGGAGAACGCACGGCCGGTGCCGATGCCGTCCTCCTTGACCGTGGTCAGGTGGTGCAGACCCGAGACCATCTCGTGCGAGGGCAGCGTCACCGGGCGGCCGTCGGACGGCTTCAGGATGTTGCTGGATGCGAGCATCAGCACGCGGGCCTCGGCCTGCGCCTCGACCGAGAGCGGCAGGTGCACAGCCATCTGGTCACCGTCGAAGTCGGCGTTGAACGCCGCGCAGACGAGCGGGTGCAGCTGGATGGCCTTGCCCTCGACGAGCAGCGGCTCGAAGGCCTGGATGCCCAGTCGGTGCAGCGTGGGCGCACGGTTCAGCAGCACGGGGCGCTCGCGGATGATCTCCTCGAGCACATCCCACACCTGCGGCTTCGAACGCTCCACCATGCGCTTGGCGTGCTTGATGTTCTGCGAGTGGCCCAGGTCGATCAGGCGCTTGATGACGAACGGCTTGAACAGCTCGAGCGCCATCTGCTTCGGCAGACCGCACTGGTGCAGCTGCAGCTGCGGGCCGACCACGATGACCGAGCGGCCGGAGTAGTCGACGCGCTTGCCGAGCAGGTTCTGGCGGAAGCGCCCCTGCTTGCCCTTGAGCATGTCGGAGAGCGACTTCAGCGCGCGGTTGCCGGTGCCCGTGACGGGACGGCCACGACGGCCGTTGTCGAACAGGGCGTCGACAGCCTCCTGCAGCATGCGCTTCTCGTTGTTCACGATGATCTCGGGAGCACCGAGGTCGAGCAGGCGACGCAGGCGGTTGTTGCGGTTGATGACGCGGCGGTAGAGGTCGTTCAGGTCGCTGGTGGCGAAGCGGCCACCGTCGAGCTGCACCATCGGGCGCAGCTCCGGCGGGATGACCGGGACGACGTCGAGCACCATCGCAGCCGGGCTGTTGCCCGTCTGCAGGAAGGAGTTGACGACCTTCAGGCGCTTGATCGCGCGGATCTTGCGCTGGCCCTTGCCCTCGGCGATCTGCTGGTGCAGGTCCTCGCCCTCGGCGACCAGGTCGAACGAGAGCAGGCGGAGCTTGATCGCCTCGGCGCCCATGTGGCCCTCGAAGAACTCGCCGTACAGGTCGACGAGGTCGTGGTACGTCGCGTCCTCGGCCTTCAGGTCGCCGACCTTGAGCGTGCGGAAGTCGTCGAAGACCTTCTCCATCTGTGCGATCTCGTCGTCGGCGAACTTGCGCAGCTGCGCCATCTCGCGCTCGCCGGCGTCCTTGACCTTGCGCTTCTGGTCGGCCTTCGCGCCCTCCTCCTCGAGCTGGGCGACATCGGTCTCCAGCTGCGACAGACGAGCGGCGATGTCCGCGTCGCGGCGCTTCTCGATCTCGCCGACCTTCAGGCGCAGCTCCTGCTCGAGCTGCGGCAGGCGCTCGTGACGAGCCTCCTGGTCGACAGAGATGATCATGTACGCGGCGAAGTAGATGACCTTCTCGAGGTCCTTCGGCGCCATGTCGAGCAGGTAGCCGAGACGACTGGGCACGCCCTTGAAGTACCAGATGTGCGTGACCGGGGCGGCGAGCTCGATGTGGCCCATGCGCTCACGGCGCACCGACGACTTCGTGACCTCGACACCGCAGCGCTCGCAGACGATGCCCTTGAAGCGCACGCGCTTGTACTTGCCGCAGGCGCACTCCCAGTCGCGGCTCGGGCCGAAGATCTGCTCGCCGAACAGGCCGTCCTTCTCCGGCTTCAGCGTGCGGTAGTTGATGGTCTCGGGCTTCTTCACTTCGCCGTGAGACCAGCCCCGGATGTCGTCGGCCGTAGCCAGGCCGATCCGCAGCTCATCGAACGTTGTTGCGTCGATCAATGCAATTCCCTCTTGTCGAATTCTGTTCAGCTGCCGGATCAGATGTCGTCGATCGACGACAGCTCAGGGCGGGAGATGTTGATGCCGAGCTCCTCGGCCGTGCGGAGCGCCTCGTCCTCGTCGTCGCGGAGGGTGACGACGTCACCGGCCGCGTTGAGCACCTCGACGTTCAGGCACAGCGACTGCATCTCCTTCATGAGCACCTTGAAGGACTCGGGGATGCCGGGCTCCTGGATGTTCTCGCCCTTGACGATGGCCTCGTACACCTTCACGCGGCCGACGATGTCGTCGGACTTGATGGTGAGCAGCTCCTGCAGGGTGTAGGCGGCGCCGTACGCCTCCAGCGCCCAGACCTCCATCTCGCCGAACCGCTGGCCGCCGAACTGCGCCTTGCCGCCCAGGGGCTGCTGCGTGATCATCGAGTACGGCCCGGTCGAGCGCGCGTGGATCTTGTCGTCGACCAGGTGGTGCAGCTTGAGGATGTACATGTAGCCGACCGAGACCGGGAACGGGTACGGCTCACCGGAGCGGCCGTCGAACAGGTTCGCCTTGCCCGAGCCGTCGACCAGTCGCACGCCGTCGCGGGTGGGGAGCGTGGCATCGAGCAGGCCGATGATCGCCTCCTCGGTGGCGCCGTCGAAGACCGGCGTCGCGACCTTCGTGTTCGCGGGCGCCTCGAGCGCAGCCGGGTCGAGACCCTTCGACCACTCGGGCTTGCCGTCGACCTTCCAGCCCGTCTTCGCGATCCAGCCGAGGTGCGTCTCGAGCACCTGGCCGAAGTTCATGCGCTTCGGGATGCCGAGCGGGTTCAGGACGATGTCGACCGGCGTGCCGTCCTCGAGGAAGGGCATGTCCTCCTCGGGGAGGATCTTCGCGATGACGCCCTTGTTGCCGTGACGGCCGGCGAGCTTGTCGCCCTCGGTGATCTTGCGCTTCTGCGCGATGTAGACCACGACCTTCTCGTGCACGCCCGAGCCCAGCTCGTCGTCGCCGTCCTCAGCGCGGAACTGCTTGACGGCGATGACGGTGCCCTGCTCGCCGTGGGGCACCTTGAGCGACGTGTCGCGCACCTCGCGGCTCTTCTCGTTGAAGATCGCGCGGAGCAGGCGCTCCTCGGCGCTCAGCTCGGTCTCGCCCTTCGGCGTGACCTTGCCGACCAGGATGTCGCCGGGGACGACCTCGGCGCCGATGCGGATGATGCCGCGCTCGTCGAGGTCGGCCAGCAGGTCGGGCCCGACGTTGGGGAGGTCACGCGTGACCTCCTCCTTGCCGAGCTTCGTGTCGCGGGCGTCGACCTCGTACTCCTCGATGTGGATCGACGAGAGCACGTCGTCCTTCACGAGGTTCTGGCTGAGGATGATGGCGTCCTCGTAGTTGTGGCCCTCCCACGGCATGAACGCCACGAGCAGGTTCTTGCCGAGCGCGAGCTCGCCGTTCTCGGTCGCGGGACCGTCAGCGATGACCTCGCCGGCCTCGATGCGGTCGCCCGCCGAGACGATCACGCGGTGGTTGTACGACGTGCCCTGGTTCGAGCGGGAGAACTTGCGCAGGAAGTACTGCTGCGTGCCGCCCTCGTCGAGCTGCACCGTGACCAGGTCGGCCGAGACCTCTGCGACGACACCCGACGCATCCGCCGTGATGACATCGCCGGAGTCGATGGCCGCGAAGCCCTCCATGCCGGTGCCGACCAGCGGCGAGTCCGAGCGCACGAGCGGCACGGCCTGGCGCTGCATGTTCGCACCCATGAGGGCGCGGTTGGCGTCGTCGTGCTCGAGGAACGGGATGAGGCTGGTGGCGACCGACGCCATCTGGCGCGGCGAGACGTCCATGTAGTTGACCGTCTTCGGGTCGACGAGCTCGACCTCCTCGCCCTTCTTCCTGGCGATGACGCGCTCCTCGACGAACCGGCTCTGCTTGTCGAGCGGGTTGTTCGCGTGGGCGACGATGAACTCGTCCTCCTCGGAGGCGGTCAGGTAGTCGATCTGCTCGCCGACGACGCCGTTCTCGACCCGGCGGTAGGGGGTCTCGATGAAGCCGAAGGAGTTGATGCGGCCGAAGGTCGCGAGGCGCCCGATCAGGCCGATATTCGGGCCTTCCGGCGTCTCGATCGGGCACATGCGGCCGTAGTGCGAGGGGTGCACGTCGCGCACCTCGACACCGGCGCGCTCGCGCGAGAGGCCGCCAGGGCCCAGCGCCGAGAGCGTGCGCTTGTGGGTCAGGCCCGCGAGCGGGTTGTTCTGATCCATGAACTGCGACAGCTGCGAGGTGCCGAAGAACTCCTTGATCGCGGCGCTCACGGGGCGCACGTTGATCAGGGTCTGCGGGGTGATCGCCTCGATGTCCTGCGTGGACATGCGCTCACGCACGACGCGCTCCATGCGAGCCAGGCCCGTGCGGACCTGGTTCTGGATGAGCTCGCCGACGGCGCGGATGCGGCGGTTGCCGAAGTGGTCGATGTCGTCGACGTCGAGACGGATGTCGACGGGCTCGCCCTTGCGGACGCCCTTGATCGTCGTCTCCTCGGCGTGCAGCGCGACGAGGTACTTGATGGTCGCGACGATGTCCTCGACCGACAGCACCGAGTCGCTCATGGGCACGTCGATGCCGAGCTTGCGGTTGATCTTGTAGCGACCCACCTTGGCGAGGTCGTAGCGCTTCGGGTTGAAGTAGAAGTTGTCCAGCAGCGCGCGGGCGGCCTCGGCGGCGACCTGCTCGCCCGGACGCAGCTTGCGGTAGATGTCGCGGAGGGCGTCCTCCTTCGACATCGGCACGTCCTTCTCGAGCGTCGCCATGATCGACTCGTAGCCGGCGAACTCGCGGGCGATGTCCTCGCTCGTGAGGCCGAGTGCCTTCAGGAAGACGGTGACCGACTGCTTGCGCTTGCGGTCGATGCGCACGCCGACGGCGTCGCGCTTGTCGATCTCGAACTCGAGCCACGCACCGCGGCTGGGGATGACGCGCGCCGAGTAGACGTCCTTGTCGGACATCTTCTCGGGGGTGCGGTCGAAGTAGACGCCGGGGCTGCGGACGAGCTGCGAGACGACGACGCGCTCGGTGCCGTTCACGATGAACGTGCCCTTCTCCGTCATCAGCGGGAAGTCGCCCATGAAGACCGTCTGCGACTTGATCTCGCCGGTCTCGTGGTTCATGAACTCGGCCGCGACGTACAGCGGGGCGGCGTAGGTCTTGCCGCGCTCCTTGCACTCGTCGATCGTGTACTTGGGCACGTCGAGGACGGGCTCGGAGAAGGAGAGCTGCATCTTCTCGCCGAGGTCCTCGATGGGCGAGATCTCCTCGAAGATCTCCTCGAGGCCGGAGTTCTCGTGGACTCCTTCACGGCCGGCGGTGCTCGGGTCGCCGGCACGCACCTTCCATGCCTCGTCGCCGATGAGCCATTCGAAGCTCTCGGTCTGGAGTGCGAGCAGGTCGGGGACAGTCAGTGTGTCCGTGATCCGCGCGAAGCTCAGGCGGCTCGCGTTTCGACCGGTCTTGGGGCTCAGTTCAGCCAAGGCAGATACCTCCGGGCCGGGAAGGGTTGCGGGTCTTCCCGGGATCGTGTCGTCGGTGAGAGACTCGTCAACACCCTGAAGCGCCCGAGATGGGCGCGTGCCGACCGCAATATGAAGGCAGAGGGGATGTCAGTGAGCGCAACCGGCAACGTTACGCCGCTGATCGGCGAAAGTCCAGTCGCTCCGGCGTGTCGGCTGGCGGCCCCGCGACGCCCGATGCTAACGGCGCCGGCGGGCGCGGGACAATGGTGGCGTGAGCACCCCCACCCGTCGCCTCTCGAGCGGCCTGCACGCCGAGATGCGCTTCTCCGGAGCGGGCGGCTGGCAGCTCGTCGTCGACGGCACGCCGCAGTCGCACGTCGACCCGGAGCGGCCGGAGCTGCTGGTCTACGAGTACGTGCAGCAGATGGGTCACGCGATCGACGCACTGCCGCCGGGGCCGATCACCGCCGTGCACCTGGGCGCCGGTGCGTTCACGCTCCCCCGCTACATCGATGCGACCCGGCGCGGCTCGCGGCAGCAGGTGATCGAGCTCGAGCCGCTGCTGGTCGAGCTGGTGCGCGAGGTCGCGCCGCTCCCCCGCGGCGCGAGCGTCCGGGTGCGCTACGGCGACGCGCGCGAGCAGCTCGGCCGGCTGCCGGCCGGGCTGCGCGGCGCCGTCGACCTGGTGGTGGTGGATGTGTTCTCGGGCTCGCAGACACCGGCGCACGTGACGACGGTGGAGTTCCATGCGCTCGCGCGCGAGCTGCTCGCGCCGGGCGGCATGGTGGTCGTGAACATCGCTGACGACCGCACGCTGGCGTTCGCGAAGCGGCAGCTCGCGGCGCTGCTCGAGGTGCACGCCGAAGTGGCCGCGCTCGCCGACCCCGGCATGCTCAAGGGTCGGCGGTTCGGCAACGTGGTGGCGATCGCCGGTGCCACGCTGCCGGATCTCGACGAGATCGGGCGCGGCCTGCGCCGCGACCCGCTGCCCGGCAAGGTCGTCGCGGGCGCCGAGCTGCGCCGCTTCCTCGGCGGTGCGCTGCCGGCCCGCGACGCCGACGCGACGCCGAGCCCGGCCCCGGATCGCGGCATCTTCGGCTGACCGCCGCCGAATGCGGCGCGTGCTCCCCGCGAATCGGCGCACGTGCGGGACGATTGCGGGCATGAGCGAGTCGATCGGCTACGACCAGACGGCGCTGCGCAACGCGGTCGACGTGGGCGCGGTCGCGCGCCGGCTGCGACAGCTCGGCAGGGAGCGATCGCTCGCCGCCGTCTCCGAACGCGCCTGGCTGCTCGAGTCGATCGGCCGCCTCGACGACGCGCTCACCGCCGCGAGCGAAGCGGTGACGCTCGCCCGGGCGTCGGGATCTCGCGACCGGGTGGCGGAGGCGCGACTGCTGCGCGCATCCGTCATCCAGACACGCGGTGATCTGCGCACCGCGCTGGGCGAATGCACCGCCATCATCGCCGAGTCGCGCTCGAACGACTGGGTCGAGCTGTGGGCGCACGCGCTGCAGCAGCGCGGCACCGTGCACTTCGCGCTGGGCCAGTGGCACGAGGCCTGCGTCGACTTCACCGTCGCGGTGGAGCTCTGCCGCGAGGCTGAGCTGCCGGCCGAGCAGCTCGAGGCCGCAGAGCTGGCGCTCATGGTCGCGACCGACCGCGACCAGACGGAGGCGCTGCGGGCCGAGCAGGATGTGCCGCGCGCGACCCATCCGATCTGGGGCGGGCGCTGAGCCGCAGCATCCCGTGCGCGGCGATCGTCATCCACAGGCGGATGCGTCCGGTTCGCGTCGCCTGCCCGACTGCTGGCATGCTCGCAGCCGTCGAAGGGTGAACGATGGCTGATCTCGAACGCGTGCGGGTGTGGGCGGAAGCGCTCATCCGGCTGCACCTCGACGACTCATGGGCGTTCGGCTTCGACCGGGCCGCGAAGCGCGCCGGGCTGACGAACTTCACGACGCGGCGCATCACCGTCTCGAAGCATCTCGCCGCGCTCTGGGACGACGACGAAGTGCACCAGACGCTGCTGCACGAGGTGGCGCACGCAATGGTCGGCCCGCGCGTCGGCCACGGACCGTTGTGGCGGCGCACCGCGCGCGAGATCGGCTATGTCGGCGGCCGCACGCACCAGGGCGAGATCGCTGCCGAGCGCGCGGGCTGGGTGGGCTCGTGCCCCGGTGGGCACGAGCACGTGCGCTTCCGGGCACCGCGCGGCCGCTACGCGTGCAAGCCCTGCACGCGCTCGGCTCGCAGCCTGGTCGAGGTGCGGTGGAGCAGGCGGCAGCAGGCCGCCTGAGCGTGCCGCGCGGGCTCGCGCGGCAGCAGGCCGCCTGAGCGCGCGGCGCGGGCTCGCGCAGCAGCAGGCCGCCTGAGCGCGCGGCGCGGGCTCGCTGCCGCACCCGGGCGTGCTCACTGCCCATGCACGCCAGGTGCGGGTCACCGCCTCGCCTCACAGGTATACGGCGGTTTGCCCTCTGTGGCGAGCCGAGAGAGCAAACCGCCCTATACCTGCGGAGGGACGGGGGATGAGGGCTACGCGCGGGAGTCGCGCGCGCCGGCCCAGAGGTCGACGCCGGGCTCGTCGCGCGCGAGCTCGTCGATCGCGGCGAGCTCGTCGGCGGTGAGCGGCGGTGCGCTCAGGGCGCCGAGGTTCTGCTCGAGCTGCTCGACGCGCGAGGCGCCGATCGTCAGCGAGGTCATGCGCTCGTCGCGCAGCGCCCACGCCAGCGCCAGCTGCGCCAGCGACTGCCCGCGCTGCTCGGCGATGTCGGCCAGGCCGCGGATGCGTCGGGTCGCCTCCGCAGACACCTCCGGGTCGATCGACGTGCCGCCGCGCCCCGCGCGCGAGTCGGCCGGCACGCCGTCGAGGTACTTGCCGGTCAGCAGGCCCTGCGCCAGCGCCGTGAACCCGATGACGCCGATGCCGAGCTCGCCCGCGGTCTCGAGCAGGCCATCCGTCTCGATCCACCGGTTGAGCATCGAGTAGGACGGCTGGTGGATGGTCAGCGGCGTGCCGAGCGACGCCAGGATCTCGTGCGCTCTGCGAGTGTCGGCCGCCGAGTAGCTCGAGACGCCCACGTAGAGGGCGCGGCCGGTGCGCACGATGTGGTCGAGCGCCGCCATGGTCTCCTCGAGCGGCGTCTCGGGGTCTGGCCGGTGGTGGTAGAAGATGTCGACGTGGTCGAGGCCCATGCGCGCGAGCGAGCGGTCGAGGCTCGCGATCAGGTACTTGCGGCTGCCGCCGGAGCCGTACGGCCCGGGCCACATGTCCCAGCCGGCCTTGGTGGTGACGAGGATCTCGTCGCGGTGCGCGGCGAGGTCGCTCGCCATGATGCGGCCGAAGTTGGCCTCGGCGGCGCCGTAGGGCGGGCCGTAGTTGTTGGCGAGGTCGAAGTGGGTGATGCCGCGATCGAACGCGGTCGTCACGATGCCGCGCTGCCGCTCGAGCGGCACGTCGTCGCCGAAGTTGTGCCACAGGCCGAGCGTGAGCGCTGGCAGCTGCAGCCCGGATCCGCCGGCGCGGCGGTACTGCATCGTGTCGTAGCGGGCGGGGTCGGCGGTCCAGGTCATCGGGCTGCTCCTGTTCGGGTGGCGGATGCGGTGCTCGGCTCTGGTGCGGAGGCTGCGGCGGCGGCCGGGTGGGCCGTGGCGTCGGCGGCGGCGACCGCCTCGGCGGCGACAAGGGTCCTGGTGGCGCCGCGGAGCGCGACGGCTGCCGCGCACGCCGCGGCGCAGGCGGGGCTGTGGAAGTCGATGCCGAGCGTCGCCAGCTCGTCGACGACGCGACCGGCGACCAGCAGGTCGGTCGCGGTGGGGCGCAGCGAGCCGTCCGCCCAGCGCTCTCCCGCCGCGACGATCGCGATCGAGACGCGGTCGCCGCGCCGCTCCTGCTCGTCGAGCGCGGCGCGGGCCACGGAAGCGGCGCCCTCGAGCGCCGCCTCCAGCACGAGTGCGGAGCCGGGCACGAGCGAGCGCAGCTCGGCCGTCTCGGCCCCACCGTCGGCATCCGCGATGACGATCACGTCGGCTGCCGCGGACCGCATGCCGGCCGCTCCCCACTCGAGGGTGACCTGGTAGTGCGCACTCATGCCGCCAGCCTACGGAGCGCGACGGAGCGCATCCGTCATCTGTCGTCGGCGGGTGCCGCCATGCGCATGCACGCGCGCCGGATGATGAAGCCGAAGACGATGAGCACCCCGGCACCCGCCCAGGCAGCGACGGGCCCGGGGTTCGGCACCGCGAGGGCGATGAGCACGCCGCCGGCGCAGAGGACTGCCGCGAGCGCCGCGTAGACGCGCATGCCGTAGAGGAACACGAACGGCAGGTAGTGGGCACCGACGATCACCATGGCGGCAGAGGTGAAGATGTGGGGCGACTGCGGCAGCAGCCAGAGCGCGACGATCAGCCCGATCGGCACCGTGATCGCGGTGAGCGCCGCGAGCGCGATCATCGGGTGCCCCTTCGGCAGGCCCGCGGGGCCTCCGAGCAGCGTGAGGGCGAGGGTCGTGAGCGGGAAGATCAGGATGCCGCCGAGGAACAGCGCCGCAGCACCGGCGACCTCGGAGCCCCAGGTCGTGACGGCTGCGGCGATCAGCCAGATCGCGCTCGAGACCCACGGGCCGACCGCCCCGCCCTGATAGATGCGGCGGACGTCGGCCTGCGCCTCGGCGATGGACATGGCGGCGGTGCTCGCCGCGGTGCTGGTCACCGGTTCAGCGTAGTGCGCCGAGCCTGGCGAGCGCCGCCCGCACGAGCGCGCCGCGGCCGCCCTCCATCTCGCTCGTGACGAGCTCTGAGGCGGCGGCCTCCGGCGAGAGCCAGGTGAGCTCGAGGGCGTCCTGCCGCGGATCGCACGAGCCGGTGACGGGCACGATGTAGCAGAGCGAGACGGCGTGCTGGCGGTCGTCGGCGTAGATGCCGTCGCCCGGCAGCGGGAAGTACTCGGCGATGTGGAACGGGGTCGGGTCGGCCGGCAGCTGCGGGAAGGCCATCGGCCCGAGATCCTTCTCGAGGTGGCGGTAGAGGGCGTCGCGCACGCGCTCGCCGCGCATCACGCGGCCGGAGACGACCGTGCGGGTGATCTCGCTCTGCGCATTCATGCGCAGCAGCAGCCCGATCTCCGTCACCTGGCCGAGCCCGTCGAGCCGCACGGGGATGGCCTCGACGTAGAGGATGGGCATGCGCTCGCGCGCCTGCTGCAGCTCGTCGTCGCTCAGCCAGCCTGGATTGGGGTCGGGGGTGCGCACAGCCATGGCCCCATGGTGCCAGGCGGATGCGTCGGCATGGCTCAGGGACGCAGGCGGCGGCCCGTGCGGTCGGCCCAGAGCGCGAGCGTCAGCCACAGCGCCACCACCACCAGCCCGAGCGCGATCGACGGGATGTCGCCCAGCCCGGCGAACCACGCGACCGGGCTCGGCGACACGGTCTCGAGCAGCGTGCGGGCGGCGAGCGTGGTGCCGACGGCCAGCAGGCTGATGCGGCCGACGGCGGCGAAGGGCTGGGCGAACATGCCCAGCGCCGAGGTGCCGCCGCGCAGGTCGGTGTCGATCGACGGATGCATCGCGGTCGCGAGCAGGCTGGCCAGCGTCGCGACGGCGAGGGTGAGCGGCGGCGTCCAGAGCGCGGTCGCCGGCTGCAGCGGCTGCTGCCCCCAGACGGTGGGCGTGAAGTAGGCGAGCACGCTGAGCACGGCGGTCAGCAGCGCCGCCAGCAGCCCGTAGCCGATCACGCGGCCGCGCTGGCCGCCGGTGACGCTGCGGGCGCGCAGCAGCGCGTGCACGAGGGCGGCGCCGGCGGCCGCCGGCAGCGCCAGGCCGAGCCCGGCGACGACCGTGGTGACCCCCGCCGTGATGAGCGGGTCTGCGGTGGCGCCCGCGGCATCCGCCACCCCGGTGACGATGAGGGTCGCAGGGCTGCAGCGGTCGCTGAGCTCGCCGCACAGGCCGGTGCTGAGCCAGAGCGTGCCCGCGCCGATCGCGGTGGAGACGGCGACGGCGAGCGACCAGCCCGACCAGCTGCGCGCGAGCATGCCGAGGAAGCCGAGAACCGCGACCGCGACGCCCAGCTGCACCAGCGGCCCCGCGATGCGCGTGCGCTCCAGGCCACCGAGCGTGCCGGCCTCGGCGTCGAAGGGGATGCCGGCCGCCGCGCCGGCGACGAGCGCGGCAGCGGCGGCGAGCACCAGGCCGAGCAGCAGCAGGATGAGGGTGCGGCGGATCATGCGGCCGCCGCTCATCCAGCTGCGGTGCTGCGCCATCGCGAACGAGCAGCCGAGCACCACGGCGAAGGCGGGCAGCGCGATCGCGTCGAGGCCGATCGCGCCCCACGGCTCGGAGGCCGGGAACGGGCGGCGCGGCGCGGCGAGCCAGAAGACGGTCGCGAGCACGAGCAGGCCGCGCGCGGCGTCGAGCGAGACGACCCGGCCGATGCGGCGGCTGCGGGGGGCGCGGTGGCTGCCGCCGCCCCGCCCGGAGCCGCCCGAGCGGGCCCCGACGGTGCCCAGCACCCGCGTGGTCGCCGAGGTGTTCGTCATGCTTCGAGGCTACGGTGTTCTGCAGGGCGCTCGCCGTTGTGGCGGCACCCGCGAAGGAGGCACGACATGCTGCAGATCGACGCGGACGTCGTCCGCTGGCGCGAGGGCGAGCCCGACGGCGAGCTGCTGCTCGTCATGCACGGCATCGGCTCGCACGAGGGCGACCTGTTCGGCCTCGCCCCGCACCTGCCGGCGCACCTCACGGTCGCCTCGCTGCGCGGCCCGATCCCCTACGGCGGCGGCTTCGCCTGGTTCGAGTTCTCGCCCGTCGACAGCGACGACCACGCGGTTATCGACGAGGCCGCGCAGGCGGTGCTCGCCTGGCTCGACGGCCTCGAGGGGCGCTTCTCGCGCGTGCACCTGCTGGGCTTCTCGCAGGGCGGCGCGATGGCCGTGCAGCTCGCGCGCCTCGCGCCCGATCGCTTCGCCTCCATCGCTCACCTGGCCTCGTTCGTGCACGCCGGTGAGCTGCCGGGCGATGCGGAGCTGGCGGCGATGCAGCCGCGCATCCCGCTGCTGACGACCATCGGCGACCTCGACGAGGTGATCAACCGCGACAAGATCGAGCGCTCGGCGCCGTGGCTCGATGCGCACTTCGACGTCGATCGGCGCACCTACCACCGCGCGCACTCGATCGTCGCCGAGGAGCTCGCCGACGTGGTCGCCTTCCTGCTGCGCGCTGGAGCTTGAGGCGCCGCGCGCACGGCAGACTGAGCGCATGGAGCGGTTCAGGCTGGGCGGTGTGCCGGGGGTGACCCCGGCCAAGTGGCTGCGCGTATGGCGCGAGCGCGTACCCGATGTGCGCGCCGAGCTGGTCGAGGTGGACGAGGCGGATGCGGTGGCCGCGCTCGTCGAGGGACGTGCCGATGCGGTGCTGGCCCGGCTCCCCATCGCTGAGGAGGGCATGCACATCGTGCGGCTCTACGACGAGCTGCCGGTGGTGGTGGCGGCGAAGGGCCACCCGATCGTCGCGTTCGAGACCGTCACGAGCGCCGACCTCGCCGGTGAGCCGATGCTCGACCGGGGCGGGATGAGCCTCGCGCAGCTGCTCGAGACCGTCGCCACGGGAGCCGGGCTCGCGATCGTGCCGATGTCGGTCGCGCGCGCGCTCGGCGGCACCGAGACCCGCCACCGCGTGGTGACCGACCTGCCGCCGACGACGATCGCGCTCGCCTGGCTCGAGGCGGCGGACTCGCCCCTGCACCAGGAGCTCATCGGCATCGCGCGCGGGCGCAAGGCTGGCTCCTCGCGCGGTGACGGCAAGCATCGTGACGACCGAGCGCACCGCGTCGAGCCGGGCAACGCGGCCACCGGCGCGAAGCCCCGCCCCTCGAAGCCGAAGCCCAAGCCCGGCTCCAACCGGCCGCGTCGACCGGGTGGCCCCGGCCGTTCGGGACGGCCGGGGCCGGGTCGGCGCCGCTAGCAGCGAGCCGCACCCGGCGAGCACGAGGCGAGCGGCGCTAGCGATTCTTGCGCTTGCCCGGCGGCACCCAGGGCTCGGGCTCCGGCTCCACGACCGGCGCGGGCTCGACCACGGGCTCAGGCTCGATGACCGGCTCGGGCACCGGCGCGGGCACCGGCGCGGGCACCGGCGCGGGTTCAGGCGCGGGCACAGGCGCGGGTTCCGGCGCGGGCGCAGGCTCCGGCGCCGGTTCGGGCTCGGGCGCGGGGGCGGGCGGAGGAGCCGCGAGCAGCGGCGTCGCCGGGTCGGTGCCGTCGGTGCGCACTCGCAGGGTGTCGAAGCTCGCACTGCCCGCAGTGACGAGCAGGCCGAACCGGCCGTCGGCGAGTGCCGCGTTGTAGGCGCGCGAGGCGACGAAGAAGCCGTTCAGCACGACGGAGACGGAGGCGCCCTTGAGCGTCACGAGGATCGTGTAGGCCGCTCCGGCGCTCAGCACCCGGCTCACGCGCTGGTCGATGACCAGCTGGCCGCCGCGCATGTGCCCGAACACCACCGCCTGCCCGACCAGGTCGAGCAGGATGAACTTGAAGGTGCCGGCGTCGTAGAGGTCGTAGACCACGCCGGCGATCGCGCCGGGGAGCAGCGTGAGCGTCGCGGTCAGCTCGAGGAATGCGTTGGGGTTGATCGCGCTGCCGACATCCGCAGTGGCGATAGCGGGGCCTGCGCCCGCTGCCTCGCCGCGCAGCGTTCCGGACTCCGTCGTCCAGGCGCCGCCTGACCCTCCGACGATGCCGGCCCCGGCATCGAACTCCTCGCTCACGTCGAGGGTGATGGTCGGCGGCAGCACGCGCACCGAGATGTTGTCGAACTGCCCGCGCGAGCGGTTCGAGCCCACGCCCACCATGCCCTTGTTCAAGCCATGGTCGACGCCGTCGATGACGCGGGGCGCGAAGGTGTGGATGAAGGCGAACCTGCCGTCGAGCTGCACGGTGACGGTCGTGCCGTTGACGGCGACGAGCATGTCGTACCACGTGCTGTGCCGCACGCTCCCCTGCACCTGGGTCTGCACATCCACCACCCATCCGGCGGCGGTGCGGCGGCCCATCACGAGCTTGTTGGTCGACTGGTCGACGCCGGCGAACTTGAAGTCGTCGGGGCCGAAGTAGTCGAAGATCACGTAGGCGTTCGCGCCCCAGCCGCCGGTCGGCTTCTCGAAGCGCAGGTTCGCCTGGATCTCGTAGTAGATCGGCAGGTAGGCGTCGACGTAGTAGACCGCGACCGCATCGCCAGCGAGCGATGCTGCCGAGACGGAGAGCTCGCCGTTCACGACCGAGAACACACCGGAGTCGGCGAAGAATGCGTCGGCGCTGCCGTTGCTGAACGACGCGGAGCGCAGCACGTCGCGCTTGCCGCCGGGCACGTTGCCCGGCTGCGGGTCGCGCGGACCGCCGGTCTGGTCCTGCCAGTAGTCGTCCTTCTGGGTGACCAGGCCGACCTCGCCGAACGGCTCGCCGTTGCGGTCGGCGTACATCGCGCCCGAGAGCTGGGCGATGGTGAAGTCAGCGCCCTGTGCGGCCGAGAGCTGGTACAGGAACTCGTACAGGCGCGGCGGCACCTGCCGGCTGACGGTGCCGAGGCCGAAGGGTGCGAAGGGCACCAGGTAGCTGTTGAACTCGCCGACCCAGTCGATCAGGCGGTCGCCGCCGGTGTTGGCGATGAGCACGTCGAGCCCGGCACCGCCCACCGCGCGATCCTCGTAGGAGGCGTGCGTGTCGGGCGCATCGTTCTCGCCACCATTCGTGGTGAGCACGTCGTCGGCGTTCATGAGGTCGTTGCCCCAGCCGCCCCAGAGCGTGTCGCGCCCGGTGCCGCCGACCAGCCAGTCGTTGCCGTGGTCCCCGAAGAGCACGTCGTCGCCGTCGCTGCGGATCGCACCCTCGACGAGCCTGCCCTCGGAGTGGTCGAAGTTCAGGAACCAGTCGCCGCCGCCGACCGTGATGCGGCGCATCGGCGCGTACTCGTCGTACAGCTCGAACATGCCGGTCACGGGGTCGAAGCCCAGCAGCGTGCCGTCGTTGAACGGCCGCGTGAAGTCGCTGCGCACGCCGCCGACGCCGTAGCCGACCACGAGCGCCTCGGCACCCGAGATGGCATCCTCGCCGGCACCGCCGTGGATGAAGTCGCCATCCCAGCCGCCGAAGAGCACGTCGCTCGCCCACTGCGCGGCGTAGAGGGTGTCGAACGGGTCGCCGTTGACAGCGAAGGGCGTCAGGTCGACGCGCTTGGTGAGCTGCCCGGTCGGGAACAGCAGCGCGATCTGCACGCGCCCGGGCGTGGTGATCTCGACCTGCACGTCGGGGGTGCGGATGCCGTTGAGCAGCTCGGTCTGCCCGTTGCGGCTGGTGAAGATGCGGCCGTCGTCGCCCAGGATGCCGTCGATGCCGGTGCCGCCGGAGATCCAGTCGTGGCCCCAGCCGCCGATGAGGTCGTCATCGCCCGCGTCGCCGAAGACCACGTCGTTGCCGGCACCCGCGTAGACGGTGTCGTCGCCGCTCTCGCCGTGGATCTCGTCGGCGCCGTAGATGTCGCCGCTGAGCGCGCCGGGATCGAAGTCGGGCCCGCCCGGGGTGTAGTCGAGCAGCTCGACCGCGCGCGGCACGAGGCGCGACGCGGGGGCGTTCTCGGTGTCGTAGGTGAAGCGCAGGTAGGCGCCGCCGGTGCCGCCACCGGTGCCGACGAGGCGGAAGATGCTGCCGTTGTCGCCGACGATCGTGTCGGCGTCGCGGCCGTGCCCGGCGGTGTCATCGTTGCGGTCGATGCGGGTGCCGGCGCCGCCGAAGAGCAGGTCGGCGCCGTCGGGCCGCTGCTGCGGGCTGGTGAGGGAGAACAGGTTGGAGCTGCCGCCGATGATGTCGTCGCGCCCGAGGCCGCCGAAGACCACATCGCTGCCGCCGCCGCCCTCGATGTAGTCGTCGCCGTCGTCGGCGCGCTCGGCCGAGGGGCGCACCACCAGGTTGCCCGCGGCATCGCGGAACGCGCTGGCGAGGCCCGTCGCGCCGTCGATCGAGCCGTCGCCCTGGATGGTGTCGTCGCCCAGCTGGCCGAAGATCGTGTCGTCGTGCGCGCCGCCGGCGATGACGTCGTCGCCGATGAGGCCCGCGGCGGTCGTCGCGGTGTGGTCGAGCAGCGTGATGCGGAAGTCGCTCCAGGCGGTCGGCCCGACGGGGTCGAGCTGCCAGGCTCGCGTCACGAGCGCCTGGCCGGCGCTCAGCAGCTCGACGCTGTAGATCTGCCCTCCGATGAGCACCTGGAACCGCGGGTTGCGGTGGTCGCCGAGCGAGGAGCGGCGGTCGAGCTGCACGCTGTCGCCGAAGAGCAGGTCGCGCTGCGCGCCGCCGTCGATGCGGTCGTCGCCGCGGCCGCCGATGAGCACGTCGTCGCCGCCGAGGCCGCGCACGATGTCGTCGCCGCCGACCTGCGTATCGACGCTGGTGACCAGGCGCGTCGGTCGCACGACGCCGTCGGTGAAGTCGTCGACGCCGCCGTTGCCGGCCTGGGCGACGACGGTGCCCGCCGCATCGAGCCACTGCACCAGGCCGCGGTCGCCGAAGATGACATCCGCCCCCGATCCGCCGTTCAGCTCGTCGTCGCCGATGCCGCCGAAGATGAGCAGCGGCAGCGTCGACGCCTCGCCGTGCACGGTGTCGTCGTCGCTGAAGCCGGCCGGCAGAATCGCGTCGTAGACCGGCACCGTGAAGCTGCGGGTGGCGGTGCGGGTGACCTCGACCAGCACGTGCGCGGCCGAGCCGTCGCGCTGCGCGGGAGCGTCGAAGGTGAGCAGCGAGCCGGTGCGCGTGATGTCGCTCGCGCCGAGCAGGCGGCCGTTCACCCACACGCGGTAGCCGACCAGGTCGCTGGTCGAGCCCAGGTCGAAGGCACCGCCGGACTGCACGCTCCAGTCGCTCAGCTCCATGGTCACGGTGATCATGTCGCCCACCCGCAGCGAGTCGAACAGGCTGACGATGTCGAGCGCGGTCGAGGCGGTCCACCGCACGGCCGGCAGGGTGAAGCTCGTGCCGCCGCGGGTGACGACGATGCTGACGACCGCGTCGGCGCGCACGGGCTCGTCGCCGTCATCCAGGTCGGCGCCGAGGCCCAGCACGTGATCGGCGGGGCCCTGCGTGTTGAGCACGAAGTGGCCGTCCTGGCCGGCGGTGAGCGCGACGGTCACGTCGTCGTCGCCGAGCCCGGTGTTCAGCCAGGTGGTGGTGCGCACCCCGGCGCGCTCATGCGTGCCGTCGATCATGATCGTGTCGGCGAAGGCGCTGGTCCAGATGCGGATGCCGTCGGCGAAGGTGCCGTCGGCGGCCGCACGCCACGAGATGCCGGCGGGCGCCAGGCCCAGCACGAAGATCTCGCCGTTCGCCGCCAGCGCCGCGTCGCGCGCCTGCGCCGCGCTCCTGACGTCGGTGATGAGCGCATCCGCATCACCCGCATCCGCCCCCTCGTCGCTGAGCAGCAGCGTGTGCCGGCCGCTGCCGAGATCGAGGTTGAGGGTGCCCTCGATCGCGTCGAGGTCGCCGGCCAGGAACTCGGGCTCACCGTCGACCGGCACGTCGGCGAGCGAGGCGATGGAGACGCGGTCGTCGCCGTCGCCGAAGGAGACGTTCGTGACCGGCAGCGTGCCGCGCACGTTGAGCACGTCGTCGCCGGAGCCGAGCGCCAGGTTGAGCGTCTCGAGGCCCTGGTAGCGGATGCCGGAGGTCGTCAGCGCATCGGTGGCCGGGGCGCCGACGGCCGCGCCGAGCGCCGCGAGCTGGATGGCGACGGGGTTGACGGGATCGGCGTTGACCTCGCCGCGGAAGCCGATCAGGTAGGTGCCGCCGACCTGCCAGACGTACACGCTGTCAGCGCAGCGGGTGCGGTCCTCGACGCCGCAGGTCATCGAGAAGCCCGCGTCGGCACCCGCAGAGGTCGCGAACAGCAGCTCCTGCAGCGCCAGGCGCACGGTCTCGGCAGAGGCCCCTGCGGCGAAGGTGATCGCGCCGATGCCGGTGGCGACGCCGCCCTGCAGCTGCGACAGCATGAGCGTGAAGGTCGCACCGCGGGGTGTGACCGAGAAGAGCCGGTCGAGCGGTCGGCCGAGCTCGTCGAGGCCGGTGCGCGGCAGCATGTCGAGACCGGTGAGGGTGTCTTGGGTGAGCACGCCGCGGTTGTCGTTCAGGTCGCCGAAGTCGTGCAGGTTCGCGGTGTCGTCGCCGATGCCGCCCTCGAGCACCAGCAGCGCGGCGAGGAGGTCGAGCAGGCCGGATGCGGTGCCGACGTGGAAGACGTCGTCGTCGGTGCGCCCATACAGGGCTGCGCTGCTGCTGGTCGGGCCACCGATGAGGCGCGTGTGGCCGTCGATCGTGCGGATGGTGAGGGTGTCGTCGCCGGGGCCGGCGTGCACGGTGGTGGTGCCGGCGTGGGTGCTCTCGACCGTGACCGTGTTGTCGCCGTAGCCCAGCAGCAGCGTGAGGTCCTCGAAGTCGGCGTAGCGGATGCCGCCGAGCACCGGGCGGCCCGCGATGGCGGTGTCGCCGGCCATGCCGAAGCCGGTGATGCGGTCGCGCGTCACGACGCCGCTGCTGTTGGCCGGGCTGTCCTCGTCGTGCACGACCAGCACGTCGACCTGCGCCGACTCGATCGCCTGCGCGGTGCTGGCGGTGACGGGCAGCGGGTGGCCGGAGGATTCGCCCGGCAGCACGATCGGCAGGAAGTCGTCGATCTCGAGGGCGACCGGCGGGTTGGGGTCGTCGCCGCCGGAGACGAACAGCGGGCCCTGGATCAGGTGCAGGCGGCGGGCGGCGTCGGCGAACTCCTGCACGTCGCCACCGTCGATGCGGCTGTCGTCGATGGCGCGCACGCGGATGGTGCGCGGGGTCATCCAGTTGGCAGCGGTGAACGCGAGCGTGAGCTGCTGCACCCAGGCGCTGCCGTTCCAGAGCTCGACCTGCGCCTCGTGGCAGCCGTTCGGCAGGCCGCAGTCGGGGCCGTTCATGTCGAGGGTGAAGGAGCGGATGGCGTCGATGCGCACCGTCACCGTCTCACCGGCCCCGGGTGCCATGGTCAGGCGCACCGTGTAGCTGCCCTCGGCGCCGAACTGGCCGTCGACCGCACCCTCGACCAGCCGGAAGTCGCCGCCGACCGGCGTGATGACGACGCCGGGGGTGTCGCCGTCGTGCACGAGCACGCTGACTCGCTCGACGACGATCCCGGGGATCTCGGCGACGTAGAGCTGCGTGACGCCGACGGTGATCGCGTCGGAGCCCCAGGCCTCGACGACGGTGATGGTGAAGGCGGTGTTCGAGGCGATCGTGCGGTATGCGGCGGTGCCGCGCGCGTCGACCACCCGCAGGAGCGCTCCGGCCAGCTGGTCGACGAGCATCGGTGCGATGCCGCTGAGCGTGACGGTGCGGCGGTCGGCGGAGATCGCGCTCACGATGCCGACGATCGCGTCCGCGACCGCGGGGGCCGCGTAGCCGCTGATGATGAAGGCATCGCCGGCCGCGGGCGCGACGTCCCAGTCGCCCTCGATCTCGATCTCCTCGCCGACGTTGTTCCAGATGCGGAACAGCTGACCGGCGCCGGCACCGCTGGTGATGCGGATCATCCGGCCCTTCAGGACGCCCGCGGGTGCGGCGAGGCCGGCGACGAGGAAGGAGTTCGCCAGGCCGCCGGCGCCGGTGATGACGCCGGCGAAGGCGTCGCTGGTGACGACGACCGCGGTGAGCAGCTGCACGTGCTGGCCCTCGACGACGCTGTCGTCGATCGCGCGCACCCGCACCAGCTTCGCGCCGACGGCGGTGAAGGTGAGCAGCAGCTCGGTCAGCCACGGGCCGGCGTCGGTCGAGATCTGCAGGCCGGACGGGGCGGTCACGAGCACCGTCACGGGTCCGGACGGCGCCGCCGCGATGCGCACCTCGTAGGTGGCGATCGTGCCGCCCGTGCCGCCCGCGGGCTCGATGACCTCGACGCCGCCGTCGGGCACGACCACCGGCAGCTCAGGTGCCTCGTCGTCGAGCACGCGCACGAAGGTGGTGGCGACGCGCGCACCCGCGTACTCGTCGGCAATGGCGTCTTCGGGGTCGCCCTGCGCGACGATGGCGTCGATGGGCGCGAACCAGGCGCCCTCGGCGGCGATGTCGTCGACGGCGCGCACGCGCACCTGCTGCTGGTCGGTGCTGCCGGCGGCGAAGACGAGGGTCACCGAGGTCTTCCAGAGCCCCGTCACCGCGTCGAAGAACTCGATCATGCGGGAGCGGCTGCCGGAGGTGGGGTCGACTGCGGGGCCGACGAGCGTGACGAGCACCTGCGTCGTGGGCGCGAGCGTGAGCCGCACCGTGACGGCACCCTCGTCGCCCTCGGTGAGCACGAGCGAGCCGCCCACCGGCGCGACCACGACGGTCGGCTCGTCGTTGTCCAAGATCTCGGTGGCGATGCCATCGACCGGCAGGAGCGCCCACGCGCTGTTGCCGATCGTGCTCTCGACCGAGTGCCGCACGAGGCCGGTGTGGCCGAGCAGGTCGTCGGCCTGCACCGCTGGCGCTGCGCTGCCGACCTCGACCCGGTCGGAGCCGAGACCGCCGTAGATCGACAGCTCGATCGCCGGGTTCGTCGAGAGCACGTGGAAGACATCGTCGCCGGCCATGCCGTAGATCGCGACCTGCTCGACGTTCGTGTAGCGGATGACGCGGCCGGCCCCGTAGACGCCGTTCGCGGTGATCACGAAGACGTCGCGCAGCTCGGTGCCGATGATCACGACCAGGTCGTAGCCTGAGCCGCCGTCGATGTTGACCGGGGCGTTCGACGCGTACTCGATGAAGTTGCGGCCCTCGCCCGCGTCGACGGCGGTGACCTCGGACTGGCCGACAAAGGAGCGGATCACGAAGGTGTCGTCGCCGGAGTCGCCGTAGAGGTTGAGGGTCGCGAAGTTGCGGAACACCTCGAACACGTCGTCGCCAGAGCCGCCGTAGACGTGCGCGGTCTCGGAGACGCCCTTGGTCAGCTGACCTCGGGAGGAGTTGAAGAAGTCGGCGGCGGGGAACTCGTCGTCAGCGTCGTAGGCGGTGTAGAGCTGACCGAAGCGGAAGTGATCGTTGCCGGAGCCTCCGGTCACGGTCAGCACCGAGGCGGTGTCGTCGAACGCGAACATGTCGTCGCCCGCGCCGCCGTTGACGACCACGCCGCCGGTCATCTCCTGGCCGTAGGTGACCTGCTCGACCGCGGCGAACTGCCCCTCGACGGCGCCCGCCTGCGAGAGCAGCGCGATCAGGGCGCGGCTCGGGTTGCTGCGGAAGAGGAAGGTGTCGTCGAGCGCCGAGCCGTTCACGACCAGCACGTTGGTGCCGCCGTCAGCCGTGTCGACGGTGTTGATGCGGCTGCTACCGGCGCCGAAGAGCTCGATCATGAAGGTGTCAGAGTCGGCGCCGCCGTCGAGCGTGAGCAACTGGCCGTCCATCGCGTTGACGCCCACCTGGCCCGGCACGGGGTTGACGAGCAGCCAGTCGTCGCCCGCCTCCCCCTCGACGGCGGTGGTGCCCGCGAGCGACTCGATCTGCACCCGGTCGTCACCGTCGGCGGCGTGCACCGTCGTCGTGCCGGTGTGGGTGCTGTCGATGTTCAGCACGTCGGAGCCGGAACCGAGCGTCAGGTCGAGCGCCTCGAACAGCAGGTAGTCGACGAGCCCGTTGGTCATCCGCAGCACCCCGACGGCGAGGCCAGCGCCGACGAGCGGGAAGGCTGCGACGCTGCTGACGGCGATGGTGTGCGAGGCGCCGAGGGCGCCTGCCAGCGCGCCCGCCCAGGCGATGGTCCAGCGGCCGCCCGCCTTTGTCACCACGACGTTGCCGATACCGACGAGCGCCTCGAGGGCTGCCTGCACGCGCGCCGCGGAGGCGTCGAAGGCGAGCTGCCCGGTGGCGCCGAAGCCTGCGACCGTCAGCACGAAGCGGCCGTCGACCGCGCCATGCACCGTGACGACCTGGACGAGGCTCGGCCGAGGGGAGCCTGCGGTCATGCCGAGGCCCGCGATCGTGGTGCCGGTGACGACGCCGATGCGGTCCAGCAGGGTCGCGGCGTCGTCGAGGAAGAGCCGGTCGACACCGCTGCCGCCGGTGAGCGTGAGGGGCGCGCGGATGCCCGTGAGCACGCCGCCGACGCCCGTGACGGTCGACGAGATCCGCACCGTGTCATCCTGCGCGCCGGTGTCGACGCGGGTGGCGCCGTCGATCGTGCGGATGATGACGAGGTCGGTGCCGTCGTTGGCCGTCAGTGCGGTCGTGCCCGAGTGGGTCGAGTGCACCGTGAAGGTGTCACCGCCGAAGCCGAGGTCGATCGTCAGCCGCTCGAAGGTCGTGTAGCGGATGCCGCCACCGACCATGTCGAGGCCGGTGATCGTCGTCACGGTCAGCTCGCCGGTGTTCGCGTCGGCGTCGCCGGTGTCGTCGACGGCGAGCAGGTCGTTGCCCGTGATGGCGCCCGGCCCGTTGCCGCCGTCGAGCACGAGCAGCGCCTGGATCGCGTCGACGGTGCCGCCGGTGTTCGTCCAGTCGGACTGCGAGGTGTCTGCCCCGGCGGCCTGCGAGCCCACCGCGATGCGGTCGGTGTGCTCGCCGGTGAGGATGCGGTGCTCGACGGCAATCGCGCGCACGGCGACCCGGTCGGCGCCGGTCAGCGTGCGGATCGTGACCAGTTCGGTGCCGTCGTGCGTGATCGTGCCCAGCAGTGCCATGGTGGCGCCGGTGAAGGCGACACGGCGGATGCGGTTGGCGTGGGTCGAGCTGTCGTCGTCGGTGAGGCGGTCCACGATCAGGTCGTCGGGGGCGGTCGTGCCCCACACCTCGAGCCGGTCGCTGCCGGCGGAGCCGCGCAGGTGCACCGCGAGGCCGGTGGAGCGGGTCAGCTCGATGCGCACGAGGTCGTCGCCGGCACCGGTGTCGAGGTGCGCGGTGCCCGTCCAGGGGTCCGCGTCCCAGCTGCTGCCCTCGAGCGTCGCCGTGCCGGCGATCGACACGCGGCCGTCGGCATCGCCCACCAGGATGGTGGTCGAGCCGGTGCCGGTCGAGGTGAGGTGCGCGATCGCGAACATGCCCTTGAGGTCCTCGGGCACGGAGCCGATGGCCCAGTCGGTCCCGATCGCCACGCCGACCACAAACAGGTTGCCGTAGAGGCCGAAGTCGCCGGTCTCGAACGACTCGATGAGCGTGTTGGTGCCGCCGTCGTCGTACCAGGTGTCGCGGCCGAGGCCGCCGGTGGCGGTGTCGTCGCCGGCGCCCAGGTCGAGCACGTCATCGAAGCGCGAGCCTGTGAGCCGGTCGTTCCCATCGCCGCCGACCAGCGTCAGAGTCAGTTGGTCGAGGGTGACGCCCGAGGCGTCGATCGTGTCGCCACCAGCCTCACCCGCGATCCTGAGCGCGTCGCCTTGGCCCCGCACGCCGCCGCGTATCCACACTGAGTAGGCGGCGCCCGAGCTGCGCGTCACCCGGGTGCGATCCGCGTCGGTGACGACCTGGAACGCATCCGCGCCGCTCGCACCGATGACGCCCACGCGATCGGCGCTGCCGGTGCCGAGCTCGATCTCGACCTGCGTCAGGCCCGAGGCCGCGCCGGTGATGTCGCTGAGGGTGAGCGTGTCGGCACCTGCCCCGGCGTCGATGATGAGGTGCTCGATGCTCGCGCTGGTCGCCAGGTCGCCGCCGAGCCGGTACTCGAGGATGCCGGTCGACGGGTTCGTCACCGCGAGGACGTCGTCGCCGCCGGTGAGCGCGATCGACAGCGTGTCGGTGCCGGTGCCGCCGTCGACGACGATGGCCTCCGTCGACGAGAACATCGAGATCGCGATGATGGTGTCGTCGTGCGCGCCGCCGTCGTACTTCGCGGCGATCCCCGAGAGCAGGTCGTCGCCGTCGTCGCCGAAGAGCCGGTCGCCGACGTGGCTGCCGAAGAGCTGATCGTTGTCGTCGCCGCCGTGCATGCTCAGCGCGCCGGTGCCGGTGTGGCGGAGGACGTCGTCGCCGGTGCCGCCGTGCACGGTGCCGGTCGCGGAGCCCGTGACGGTGATCGTGTCGCGCTCGCTGCCGCCGTCGAGCACGATGCCGGTGCCCGAGCCGTGCATCTCGATGGTGTCGTCGCCGGCCTCGCCGTAGATCTCGACCGGGATCTGCACGCTCGGGTCGATGACGATGCGGTCGGCGCCGCCGTCGAAGTAGGCCCGCAGCTTCTCGACGTGCGCGTAGGTGCGCGTGTGCCCGAAGCCGCTGATGCGGAGGGTCGCCCGGCCGTCATCGTCGAGCGCGCCGATCTGCTCGACGAAGATCGTCTCGTCGGTGGTCGACGTGCTGACGCCCCGTGCGGTGCGGTGCGCCGCGTCGCCGACGTTCAGCGTGAGCTCGGTGTTCTCGGGTCGCCACTCGCGCAGGCTGCGGCCCGGGTCGGGCAGCGTCACGTTGTTGCCGGCGAGGTACGGCACCTCGGGGAACGAGACGCTGCCGATGCGGAAGCTGCCGGAGATCGACTCCCACGAGCCGAAGATCTTGAAGCGCACGGTGATGCGGAAGATCAGCGGGGTCGAACCGTCGACCTGGTTGCGGGAGTCGGCGGAGACCGACATCTCGAGGCCCACGCCGAAACTGATCTCGAACAGCCCGAAGTCGAAGAACACCTCGACGCGGGCGGAGCCGCCGATGAACAGCGTGTAGTAGATGATGCCGTTGTCGTCGTGCGTCAGGAACGACACCTCGAGGCTGAAGCTGCCGCGCACCCCGATCGGTCCGGCCCGGAACTCCATGCCGCCCTTCAGCAGCAGCTGGAAGTTGCCGTCGGAGTTCAGGAAGATCGAGCCCGAGAGGTCGAAGCCGAAGAACGACAGATCGGCGTTGGCCTTGAGGTACCAGGCGCCGTCCTTGGGATCGTCGATCGTCGTGTTCGGGTTGCCGTCGTCGGGGTTCGCCCTGCCGAACTCGATGGTGAGACCGGCATCGAAGCTGAAGATGCCCAGCAGCGTGACCGTGCCCTCGATCTGCAGCTTGAAGCCGGTCTCGATGCCGTTCCTGACCTGGCCGGTGGTGTTGATGCGCAACAGGCCGCTCGCGCTCAGGCTGAAGATGAAGGCGTCGGCCGAGACGCTGACGGAGACCTCCATCGCGAAGCCGTCGCTGTAGACGCCCGCCCGCCCGGCGGCGCGGAACTTCAGGCCCGCGATATCGAAGTCGACGCCGAACGCCATCTCGAACCCGGCGGCCCCGATGCGGATCTCGGCGAAGCCGCTCCCGCTGATGAAGCCGAGGAAGTTGATCGTGCCCTCGAGCCGCAGCAGGAAGCCGGGCTGCACCGCGGTGCTGCCGAGCGTCTTCACGGTGCCGGTGGTGTTGAGCTCGAGCAGGGCGGAGACCGAGAAGCCGATGCCGATGTCGCCGCCGAAGCCGGCGTCGAGCTGCACGTCGAGCCTGGCCACCATGCCGGCGCTGGTGATCGAGAAGCCCGAGTCGACGATCCTGATGGAGCCGAACAGCGCGAGCTCCGCCGTGCCGTTGACGAGCAGCGTCAATTCGCTGGCACTGACCGTCAGGACGAGGTGTCCGTCGATGAGCAGCACGTCCATCACCTCGAGTGTGCCGTTCATCTCGAGCCGGAAGCCGGCGACGACGCCGAGCGTCTCCTCACCGACCAGTAGGTCGCCGCCGGCATCACGGGCGAAGCCGGCGAAGACCTGGCGCCCGTTGACCTGCTCCTTGGTGGTGACGAAGGTGCTGATCGAGCGGGTGGTGCTGAAGGTATTGATCTCGAGCAGGAAGCCGCCCTCGAGCCGCAGCCCAGGGATGCCCTGCACGCCCAGCTCGAGCTGCACGCGGCCCAGGATGCCGGTCTCGGCACCGGCGAGGATCGTCAGGTTGATCGCGCCGTACAGCGAGCCGAGGCCCTTGATGGTGGTGCTGACGAAGCCGTCGAGCTTGAAGAAGGCGATGTCGTCGGTGCCAACGCCCGCGGTGATGGCGATGAAGCCCGAGAGCGTGAAGACTCCGCCGATCGTCAATTGCGCGTCGATGCTCGCGACCACGTAGACCGCGGGCACGGCGCCCGGGATCGGCTGGCCGTTGAACGCTGGAGCGCCCGCCGGCACCACGAACTCCGCCGACTGACCCTCGAGCAGCAGCGGCAGGAAGGCGTTCGGGGCGACGAACCTCTGCTCGGCGAGCGTGGTGTTGAAGATCACGTTGACGGTGCCGCTGATCTGCAGCAGGTCGCCGACGTCGGGCAGGCCGAGATCGACGCCGCCCGAGACGCGGATCATGCCGGCGACGCCGGGGATCTCGCCGGTCTCATCGTCTCGGACGGTCGAGATCATCAGCAGGCCGGTGACCGAGGCGAACTCGAGCCGTGTGTCGCCCGAGCCGAACGAGAGGCGCCCGGTGAGGAAGATGTCCATCGACGGGTTCGGCGGGTTCATCGAGATGTTGAGATACAGGCCGCCCTGCACGCGCATGATCTCGGTGCCCGCGGGCGCGATGATCGCCTGGCCGACGATCTGGAAGCCGAGGCTGAACGGCTGCAGCTCGAAGGTCTCGGTGAGGTCGGTGCCCCCCGGGCCCACGCCCGGGAGCGTGATCATCTCGTGCTTGACCTCGTTGGTGAGGTTGATGCGCAACTGTGCGGAGCCGCTCAAGAAGATGCCGAACTCCTCGAGCTTCTCGAAGTTCATCTCGATCGACGCGACACCCCAGAACTGCGGCACCGGGTACATCGGGTTCGTCGCAGCATCGCCCACCTGCAGCACGAAGCGGCCGGCGGTGGCGCCGATCGTGCCGAGGCCGATCACCGAGAGCTGGCCGACGAACGTGAGAGTGAAGAGCTTGCGGGCGGCGTCGATCTCGAGCACCACCGAGGCACGTGCGTGCAGCAGCGGCTCCTCCGTGAAGCCCGCGGCCTGCAGCAGGATGCCGCCCGAGAGCTCGATGAAGAACGACGTGCCCAGCACGATGGTGCGGAAGGTCTGGCTGCCGCCGGCGGCGGTCGTGCCGGTCGAGTCGCTCCACGCGCCCTCGACGAAGGTGAGGGTGACCGTGCCGGCCTGCAGTGCGCCGCTGAGGGTGATCCCGTAGAACGCGACCCCACCGGCGTCCTCTGCCCTGAAGCCGACGCGGCCCTCCACCGTCCAGGTGACGCCGCCGCCGCTGAGCGTCACGTCGTCACCGCCGAGGGAGTCCGTGGCGACCGTCGCGTTCGCAGTCGGCGTCAGGCGCACCATGACCCAGGTGCGCTTGCCGATCGTTCCCCAGGAGCGGTCGGTCTCGGCGTCGGCCGCGGCAGGCGCCGACGCTGCGGTCCATGCCACGCCCGCCTCGTTCTGCCAGCTGCCGTCGGCGAACGCGATGCTGAGGCTGCCCGCGAGGTGCCCGGTGAAGAAGTAGCGGTAGGTGTCGCCGCCGATCCAGAGCCCGGCGACCACGACGAGCTCGACGCCGTCCGCAGTGATCGCGATCTCCGCATCCGCGTCGACGATCGAGGCCCGGTCGACGTCCTGGCCGCCGAACCCGCTGAAGGTGATGTCGACCCAGCCGCGCCCGTCGAGCGTGGGCACCTCGAGCACCGAGCCGGGCGTCGGGTCTGCGACGGATGCGCTGGGCGCGGTGAGCCTGAGGGTCTCGGTCTCGGTCGAGCTGAGTCGGCCGCCCAGGTCGGCGAAGCGGCCGGCGAGGATCGTGACCGTGTAGATGCCTGCGGTGAGCGCTGCGCTGAAGGAGTAGCGGTAGATGTCGCTCGTGCCGACTCGCACGGGGGCGCCGAGGGCGATGCGGTTGCCGGCTGCGTCACGCAGCTCGAGCTCGTCGCCGTCGATGGTGCTGTGGTCGATGCCGAAGCCGTCGGAGCCGCGGAAGCGGATCTCGAGGTAGCGCGGGCCGTTCACGACCTCGCGGCCGATGGTGGTGCCGCCGATCGTGGTGACGGTGCCGTCGCCCGCCGTGTGCACGACGTCGGCGTTCGCGCCCACGACCTGGAAGGACTGGATGAGCGTCGCGCCGGTCGGAGGTCCGCGCGCATCGCCGGAGTTGAGCACATCGAGCTTGAGCACGACGTCGACGCGGCCCGGTTGGAAGGTGCCGTCGAGCAGCAGGCGCCAGGTGAGGGCGCCGACCTTGGTGGCTCCGATGACCAGGACGCCCGCGGCGCCCGGGCCGGAGAGCGAGAACAGCGCTCGCACGGCCTCGTCGGAGAGGCCGCTGAGGTCGAGGCCCGACTGCGACAGGATCGTGACGTCGAGGGTCGACATCGTCCGGTCGGCCGGCGCGGACGGGAAGGCGACGTCGACGGGAGTGCCCGGCTGCGTGCCGGCGTCAGGCTGCGCACCGCTGTGGCCTGCGTAGTTCCAGCCGCCGGCTGCCGTCACCTCGACCACGTCGCCGACCAGGATCGGGGCGCTGAGCGTGAACCGCAGCCAGACGGTGTCGCCCTCCACCCGCAGCACCGCGGCGCCGTCGACCGTGATCGAGACCGTCTGCCCCCCGCGCGTGATCTCGAGCGTGATGACGCCGCTCGTGAAGGAGGAGGGGACGAACGAGAGCCCGGTCGGGGCGGTGAAGGCGAGGTCGAGGAAGGTGCGCGCCGGGGCGGTGAAGGCGTTGCCCCCGTCTGCGACCAGGCGGTCGACGCCCGCGACCTCGAGTAGCGGCATGAGGGCGCTCGCGAGCGTGATGGTGGCGGCGGTCGGCGTCGTCGCGAGGGCCTCCCGCAGGATGATGATCGGCACAACCCAGTCCCGGGCCGTAGCGCCCTGCGTGATCGCGCGGCTCGTGTCGACGAGCACGCGCCAGCCGGCGGCGCTGGCCGTGAACGTGAGGGACGCCAGGAACTCGGCCGATCGCATCCGCTCGACATCGATCGTGAAGCCCGTGGGCGCGGCCGGGAGTAGCATCGCGAAGGTCGCCGAGCGGAGGGTGTCGGTGACCCCGGAGATCGAGGCGGTCAGCGCCCCCGTCGCCTGCAGGGCGCGCCAGCTGCCCGCGATCGGGGTGAGCGTGACGTTGTAGCCGGCCTCGTACTGGCCGCTCAGCCAGTACCGGAAGCGCAGCTTGTCGGCGGGTGCACCCGAGAGTTGCAGCGGGGCGCGCGTGGCGTCGAGCACGATGCTGCCGATGCCGAGCCCCGAGAGCTCGAACTCGGCGGCGAGGTCGAGGATCGAGGCGAGGTCGAGCGTGACGCCTGCCGTGGTCGGGATGGTGAAGTCGACGTCGATGTACGCGGTGGGTGTCACGGTGAGTGTCTCGCCGGCCTGCGTGCCCCCGGTGACGGCGCCGCGGTAGCCGACCACGGTGCTGGCGAGGGTCGCGGTGAGTGGGTCGCTGCCGATCGTCGTGACGAGCACCGGGATGCGGAACTCGCCTGGGGTGCCGGTCGCCGAGACGCTCGCGGTCGCGTCGATCGCGATCACCCAGCCGGCGCCGCCGAACGTGAGGCCCGCGAGTCCGCCGAGGACCGAGGCGGGGTCGATCTCGAAGCCGGCCGGGATGGCGCCGCTGCCGCCGGAGGGGAGCTGGATGGCCACGTCGCCCAGGCCGGTCTGCTCGGGCGCGTCGGTGACGGTCACTGGACCGTTCAGGACGAACGCGTACGACCAGCTGCCCGGGATGAAGGAGAGCGTGACGTCGCTTGCGGGCGCGAAGCGCCCGGTCAGCCAGTAGCGGAAGGTGCTCGTGGTCGTGGTGCTGCCTACCTGCACCGGCGCGCGCGTGCCGTCGAGCTGCACGCTGCCGAGGCCCGGGCCGGCGAGCTGGAACTCGGGCGCCAGGTCGGTGATCGACGGCGCGTGGAGGGTGAAGCGCGTGGGCTTCGTGTAGATGACGTCGATCCAGCCGCGGCCGTTGATGACGTTGACGTCGACGGATGCGCCGGGGGTCGGATCGACGATGACCGCGGTGCTGCCGACCACGGTGAAGGAGAGGGTCGTCTGTGCGCTGTCCGCACCGGGCGTGGTGCCGGAGGCGGTCACCAGGTCGGCGTTGCGGATGGCGCCGGCGGCGAAGGTGACATCCCAGCGGCCCATGCCGAGGACGGCCGTGCCGATGTCGTAGCGGAAGCGCGTCACTCCCGCGATCCGGATCGCGGTCTCCCGCAGGTCGGCGCCGTCGGGCAGGTCGACGACCTTGACCACGTCGACACGCGTCGCTCCGACCATGTAGTACGCGCCCACGCCGTCGAACTCGAGCGCGTAGAAGTCGATGCCGATGGCACTCGTCACGCTCACCAGCGCGACCGCCGCACCGACGGTGCGGGTGCCGCCCCCGACCCGGACGACCGTCGGGCGCGTCGTGCCGTCGAGGATGGGGGCCAGGGCGAGGCTCGCGCCCGGCGCCGCGGTGAAGATCACGTCGACGTACTTGGTCGAGCCGACCGCGCCGTTCACGACCGCGACGTCGATCGTGCCGCCGTTCGAGCTCGGCCCGCCCAGCGCGATCGTGGGTGCGGTGCCCGTACCGACGGGGTTGAGGCCCTCCGGCACGTCGAACGCGACCTCCTGGCCGGTCGAGTTGCGGAAGCCCATCTTGAGCTTGCCGTAGATGGTGAGCAGCCTCACCTGGTCGGGGATGTCGGCGAGGAAGAGCACGACGACGTCACCGGTCGCGACCCTCGACAGGTCAGCGTAGAGGCGGCCGCTGATGGAGATGTTGTCGGCGGCGAAGTTGAGCTTGCCGGAGATGAGGATCTTGCCGTCGGTGGAGATCTTGATGATCACCTGGCCGTTGAAGACGGCCTGCGAGGTGTAGATCGAGTAGATCTTCGCCGAGCCGGTGATCACCATGGGCGCGGTGAAGGCGGCCTCGAAGCCGCTCATGCCGGGGTTCGCGGCGATCGCCGCGGCCTGCGCCGCCACCTGCTGCTGCAGCTGGGTGAGCCACTGGTCGGCGGGCAGCACGGTGGGCAGCTGGAAGGCGGAGCTGCGGAGCGCGAAGGGATCCTCGATCGAGGGCAGCGTCTTGAAGAACTCCACGCCGCCGACGAAGTCGTTGATGGTGAGGCCCGAGAAGGGCTCGAGCAGGATGCCGCCCGGCACGTTGACGCCCAGGGTGACCTGCAGCGGGCCGAGCTCGGAGAGTCCGAGCCTGATGCTGAAGCCCGCGAGGCCCGCGATCGAGATCTCACCGTAGAGCCCGGCGTAGAAGATGCGCTGGGCGACGGGCGTCGTGGTGTCGAAGGTGCCGATGATGGCGTTGGCGGCGTTCAGCTTCAGGATGCCGCCGACCAGGCCCGCGGCGACGGTGCCGCCGAACATCTGGCCGCGCACCGTGACGCCGATCGAGTCGATGGCGATGATGGGGAACTTGCCCTCGAGCAGCAGCGAGGGCTGGATGCGGATGCCCTGCACTGCGCCGCTGATCTCCAGGCCCGCGAGCCCCTTGATGCCAGTGACGCTCGCCGAGAGGATGAGCACGAAGTCCTCGGGGTGCTGCTCGATGTCGTCCCACTGGATGCCGATGGCGTCGATCCGCACGGGCAGGTACGAGGGCCACTTGAACGAGTCGCCGGTCGCGGAGCCGATCGAGAGGAAGACGCCGAAGCCGTCGAGCGCGTCGAACGATCCGTCGCCGAGGATCGCGAAGTTGCGCGCCTCGCCGGCGAGCACGAGCGAGCCGATCGTGACCTTCGCGCCGACGGCCTGGAACTGCACCATGGTTTGGGTGCCGGTCGCACCCGTGTCGAGCCGGAAGTCGCGCGCGGTGATGGTGACGAAGCTGCCGAGCCTGATCTCGAGGGTGTCCACGGTGAGCTGCAACGCCTTGACCCTGCCGAGGTCGAAGACGAGCGTGACGCGGAAGGCCTCGGTGTCGATCGTGCCGTCGGGCCGTCGGTCGTCGGCGGTGGTGCGGTCGCTGAGGGTCGCGCCGTAGGGCCTGCCGGGGAACAGCTTGGCCCCGCCGGTGGCGACGTAGATGGAGCCGGTGAAGGCGGCTTTCGCTGCTGCTCCCTCAGGGAAGCGCACCTCGAGCCCGGACACCCCGACGCGGATGTCGTCGAGCTCGAGGATGCCGCCGAAGGTGATCTTCTTGTCGGCCGCGGTCGCGGTGAGCGCGTTCGGGTCGGTCGGGGCCAGCCCGTAGGCCAACTCGGCGGTGCCGAGCCGGAAGCCGTCGCCGAAGATCGTCAAGCCCGGGATGACACCCGTCATCGGATCGTCGTTGTTCGCGGCGATGTTCGAGCCGAGCGAGGGGTTGTACGGCTGCAGCGAGCCGGTGATGCCGAAGCGGGGGAACTCGATCTTCGCGGAGTTGATCCGCATGAGTTCCTGGTCGGGCGTCGCAGCGGGGTCGACGGTGACGCGGATGCCGGTGGCGGTCAGGCGGACGACGTCGGGGATCTCCGCCACAAGCGACGCGATCTGGAGGCTCCACTTGCCGGTGAGGCGGATGTCGACGTCGCCGCCGAGGAGGCCGAACACGTCGACCGCGAGCTCGAAGGAGCCCTGGACGCCGATCAGGTCGACCGTGATGCCCGAGCTGGACTGCGACGCCGATGGGGTGCCGGCGGCCGTGCTGCCGAAGTCGAGCGAGGCCCGCTGCACGCCCACGATCACCGAGACGAGCACCTTGCCGTCCTTGAACCCGAAGCCGCCGAGGCCGACGTTGGGGCCCTGGAGCGTCAGCGGGCCGATCGACATCGGGCCGCCGCTGGTGCTCTCGCCGATCGTCCCGGCGGTGAGAGTGAGGGTGAGGGTCTGCGCCTCCATGGCCGCGTCCGGACCGCTGCGGACAGCGCCGTCCACCATGGCGATCGAGACGGTGCCGGGGCTGCTGAAGAGGCCGAGCGCGTTGGCCGGGTTCTTGTCCTTTAGGAAGAACCGGTACGTCGCGACGGTTCCGCCCGGGGCGCCCGAGATGCGCAACGGCGTGCCGCGCAGGCGCGGCGTGCTGCCGGAGGCCATCAGCACGTCGGCGATCGGCCCGCTGAGCGTGAAGGGAGCGACCTCGGCGGCCTCGAGGGCGGCGGTGTCGAGCGGCGCGATGACGCCGTCGAGGTTCGGCACCGAGGTGAAGGTGATGTCGATGTAGCCCTGCGCATTGAGCTGCGCCTGGCTCAGGCTCGGCGTCGTGAGCGACGCGACCGGGCCCGGCTGCACGTGCGTCGGCTGACCGATGACGGCCTTGAAGTAGTAGAACCGCTCCGTGTCGCCGAGCAGCAGCACGGTGCCGTCCAGCGTCCTGACCCCACCGGCGGTGAACTGGATCGAGACGATCGAGGTCGCCGTCAGGGTCCCCGTGAGCAGATACCGCCAGGTGTTGAGCTCGCCCGCGACGCGGGTCGGCGGGGAGGCCGCGAGCGCCAGGGTGCCGCCGCCCTGCACGGTGATCGTGAACTCGGCGCCTGGGTCGATGATCGAGGCGGTGTCGATCGCGCCGCCCGTCGAGCTGTAGACGACGTCGATCCACTGCGGCGACACGGTGACCGTCGCTCCGCGCAACGGCGAGGCGAGGTCTGCGGTGAGGATGGGCTCCGGCGCCGTGCCGCCCACGGCCACGGGAGCGTCCTCCGGTGCGAGCTGGAAGCCGGTGACCTTGAAGGTGCCGAGTTGGAAGCCGGTGGCCGGGGCGATCGAGAACGTCGCGAAGCCCGACAGACTGGCGATGTTGGTGTCGCCGCTGCGCACGAGCACCGTCGCGTTCCAGAGCGAGAGGTCGAGCACCCCGCCGGCGCTCTTGGAGACGCGCAGTGAGCCGGTCAGCCGCACGACCTCGCCCGCATCGATCACCACGTCGGTCGCGGTGAAGGAGAACTCCCCCGGTGCAGGGTCGATCCAGGGGGTCGTCTCGCCCGGCAGCTCCGGCAGGTTGAACGTGGTCGTCTCGGAGGTGTTGACCTGGAACGCGACATTGCCCGAGATGCCGAGCCCGTCGAGGCCCAGCAGTCCGATCGTGCCCTTGACGCGCATCGCCCAGCCGGTCGAGCCGGCCGGGGCGCTCATGAACTCGATGGATGCGTTGCGGATCAGCAGGCCCATGGCGTCGGGGTTGATCGCGCCGTTCAGCATCGACGGCCCGGAGCCGATGAAGATCTCGAGGCCACTGCCCGAGAAGCTGCCGTCGCTGCCGATCGTGAAGCTGCCCGCCCTGATCTCGAGCACGTCGCCGAAGCTGAAGTCGAGGTTCTGCACGACGACCGAGAACGACGCCGCGGTGAGGTCGAGCACGACGTCGTCACGGCCCTCGCCGACCTCGACCACCTGGTGCACGGCGACGCCGGTCGTGTTGAAGGCGAAGCCGACGCTCGCGCCGAGCTCGAAGCTGCCTGCTTCCGCATCGACGGTGCCGGTGAGCATGCCGGCGACGCCGCCCAGGGCCGTCGTCGTGGTGATCGTCGCCGAGGAATCGGTGTCCGCGCCCGCGGAGAAGATCACGAACACGCCGGATGCGTCGACGATGCCGGGGCTCCCGCTGCCGCCTTCGCCGACGGCCACCGACGCGCCGTCCACCACGATGCGGGTGATCTCCGCACCGAGCGGGCCGACGCGCTCGAAGACGATCGCCTCGACCACGATCTCGGTACTGCCAATGGTCAGCGTGACATCGGTCGCGGAGAACCGCAGGTAGGGGCCCTTCGGCAGCTGCAGGAGGCGCACGTTCGGCTGGATCGCCGCCCGGTTGCCGACGGTCGCCCATTCGACCACGAACGCACCGGCGCCACCCGTGACCGCCACGGCGCCGTCGCCCAGGATCCCGTTGAGGGCGTCTGCCACGTCGTCTGCCGTCGCGGTGGCGGCCAGCACCGCGCTGATCTCGCTCGCCTGCAGGATCCCGTCGAGGTTCGCGTCGATCGCGAGGCTGAATGCCGCGTCGGTGTCGCTGCGGGTGATGACCTGCTGCTCGGTGACGGTGGCCGTGCCCTGGCGCTGCGTCGTGACCGAGACGCCCGAGAACCGGAAGATCTCGGTGACCGCGACGCCCTGCCCGGCGACCTTCATGGTGTTGAGCTGCAGCGAGAGGGTGGCGGTGAACGTGAACGGTAGGCCGACCGGGCTGACCGTGCCCGTCACCGCGCCCGCGAAGCCCGTCGGCGAGATGATGAACGCACCGGAGCCGCCCACGAGCCGCAAACCGACGTCGTCGATGTGGGGGGCGCCGTGGGCCTCGACCACGTCGTTCGCCCCGTCGTCGCCGAGGAACATGCCGACATCGGCGAGCGCGATCCTGATGACCGATGCGCCGGTCGCCGTGCGCTGCTGCTCGATCAGCACGACGCCGCTGATGCGCTGCCCGACCAGGGTGAGCGTGGCCGGCACTCCCAGGCTGCCGAGCTGCACGCGCAGGGTCTGCTTCGGCACCGCGACCAGGGTGGGGATGCCGGCGAGCGTGACCGTGCGACTCACGTCGGTGGTCGTGGTGTTGAGCTCCAGGGTGATGGTGGCGTCGGTGAGCGAGAGCTTGTCGGCCGGAATGACGGCTTCGTTCAGCTCCAGGGTCACAGTCAGCTGCGCCACCAGCCCATCGCGCTGCACGATGATGTCGCCGGTGCCGACAGTGAGCCGCACGTACCACTGCGTGCCGTCGCCGAGCTCGAGCGTCACGTCGCGCAGCGAGATGGTGATGTCGCCGGTGGTCGCGTTCTTGGCGAAGCCGATGCTGCCCGTGAGCCGCTGGCCCATCACCTCGATGGTGACGTCGATGCCTGCCACGGCGAAGCCGGGCTCGATCGAGACGCCGTCGACCTCCCGTGCGGTTGGCATCGTGTTGAAGCGCACCTCGAGCGTGCCGGAGAGCGTCACGCCCGGCACCAGCAGCTCGACCGTGGCCGAGATGCGCCCGACGATGCCGCCGGGGCTGGCAGGGGTGGCGCCGACGGCCGGCACGGCAGCGACGATCTCGAAGGTGCCGGAGCCGTCGCTCACCACGACGACGTCGCGGTCAGGGGAGCCGATGCGCAGCGAGAGGTTGTCGAAGCGGATGCGCTGGGTGACGGAGTCGTCGCCGGTGCCGCGGGTCTGCACCCCTGCGGTCGTGATCCGCTCGTAGGAGAGGTCGGTGCTGAGCCGCTGCCCGCCGATCTCGATCGCGAAGTCGGTGACCGCGACGCGCAGGTATGGGCCGGCCGGCAGCGTGAGCGTGACCGTCTCGCCGCCGATGCGGAACTGCTCCGCGACGGCGACCGCGGTCAGGGCGCCCTCGGTGCCGCGGCGCAGGTCGCTGATCTCGACGGTCACGGTCGCCGAGGGGTTCGTGTCGAAGCCCAGCTTGATGGTGGCGGTGGCCGAGATCCGTGCAGCCATACCCTCGGCGGTGAGCACGATGAGCGCCGTGCCGTCCGTGATCGACAGGCCGATGTCGTCGGCGTCGGTCAGCGGATCGCCGGCCTCGCCGACGAACACTGTGACCCCGGTCGCGGCGATCTTGAGCACCCGCACGTCGTCGGTGGTGCCCATCCGCCCGTCTGCGCCGGCGGAGGTGGCCTGCTCGAACATGAAGGTGCCCGAGATCGACTGGCCCATCACCGTGGCACCGGCCGTCAGCTCCATCCTCACGAAGCTGCCCTCGGGCAGGTCGAGCACGAACGTGCCGGCACCGACCGTGAAGGTCTGCTCCGCCTTGGTCGGCATGGTGTTGATCTGCAGCGCGACGGTGAGGTCGTCGAAGACGATGATGTCCTCCGGCAAGCCTTCGAGCCTGATGGTGCCCTCGACGCTCACGGCCATGCCGGACGCGGTGAGCAGCAGCGCGCCGGAGCCTCCGGTCAGGCGCAGACCCACGTCGTCGCTGTCGCCCGCTCCCTTCGGGTCGCCGAGGAAGAGGCTGACGCCGGTCGCGGCGACCGTGACGACGCGCGCCGCGCCGATGCCCGACTGCTGGAAGACGAAGTTGCCGCTCAGCCGCTGCCCGGCGATGTCGAGCACGAGGTCGTCCGCGTCGATGGCGAGCAGCGATGCGGCGGTGTCGATCCGGATGCGCATGGTCGCCGAGGCGGTGACGCCCGGCACCGTCAGCGCGACCGTGCCGGAGAGGTCGCCCACCAGTCCTGCGTCGCCGATCTCGAGCGAGCCGGCGCCACCGGTGAGCGTGAGGATGTCGGTGCCGCCGCTGCCGATGCGCAGGCCGACGTTCGCCAGCACGATGGTGGTGGCCGTCGCCGACGACTCGATGGCGATGTCGCCTGTGAGCGACTGGCCGGCGATCGCGAGCGTGATCCCGGTGCCGCCGACGCGCACGTAGGTGCCGGCCTTCAGGTCGAGCGCGACCGTCGCACCGCCGACGGTGACCGACTCGAGCACGCGGCCGCCGGTCTGGTTCACCTGCAGCGAGAAGGAGCCGGCGAGGGTGACGCCGGTGGGCAGCAGCGAGGCCAGGTCGACGGTGCCCGCGAGCGACATGGCCATGCCGCCGGGCAGCAGCACGATCATGCCCTCGACGCCCTTGAGCAGCGCCGAGCCGTCGAGCGAGACCGTGCCGCCGGCGATGGCGATCACGGTGCGCGCGGCCCCGTCTGCGTTCGTGGCCTGCGTGAACGACACCGATGCGGTGAGGCCGAAGCCGCCGATGGCGAACTCCACGCCCTCGCCGGCGAGCCGCAGGTACGGGCCTGCCTCGAGGCGCGTGCCGTCGATGAGCTCGACGGCCTGGTCGGTGCGGTTGATCTCGAAGCGCAGCTCGGAGGCGCCGATCGTGACACCGCCGAAGCTGACGGAGCCGCCGAGGCCGAGCGAGCCGGCGAGGCCACTCGCGCCGATCTGCAGCGAGCCGCTGAGCGTGATCGGCCCGATCGGGGCGCCGAGGTCGAGGGTGGCGCCGACCGCGATGTCGACGATGCGCACGGTGCCGTCGACGTGCTGCCGGAGCTCGACGTGGCCGGCGGTGAGGAGGAGCCCGCCGATGTCGATGGTGATGCCGTCGCCGACGACGGCGATCGAGGGGCTGGCGACCGAGGTGTCGAAGTCCACCGTGAAGTCGCCGGTGATCGTGACGCCCGGCAGCGTGACGGCCACCCGGCCGCTGACCGCGCCCGTGATGCCGGCGGTGCCGAGCGTCAGGGAGCCGGTACCGCCGGTGAGCGCCACGTAGTCAGTGGTGCCGTCGCCGAACGCGGCCCGCGCGTTCGCGACCGTGATGGTCGTGACGTCGCCGGCCTGCGTGAAGGTGAAGTCGCCCGAGAGCCGCTGGCCCGCGATCTCGATCGCGACGGCGGTGCCCTCGACCTGCACGTAGCTGCCTGCCTCGAGCTGCAGCACCACCGTGGTGCCGTCGACCTCGATCGCGCGGTCGACGGCTGCGCCCGAGTTCATCGCCAGCGAGAAGGTGCCGCTGAAGCGCGCCTTATCGCCGGGTACGCGGATCTCGACGGTACCGCCGATGCGGCCGGCGATGCCGGTGTCGCTCAGCACCAGCACGGCACTGCCGTCGCGCAGGCGCACGCCGGCGGTCTCGCTGCCGAGCGTGAGGCTGAGCGCGCTGACGACGACGATCGCGGTGCTCGGCGCGACCGTGTCGGGCGGGGAGCCCGCGGGCAGCGCGGCCGCGACCTGCGCGAACACCACGACGCCGCTCAGCTGCTGGCCGTGCACCGTGAGCACGGCGGGCGCCGCGAGCGTGCCGACCTGCACCCGCACCGAGCTCGCGGGGATCGTGACGCCCTGCACGGTGCGCGTGGTGGTCGCGGAGTTCAGCTGCAGCTGGATGACGGCGGCGACGCCGCCGGGGCCGCCGATGCTGATGTCGGCGCCGGCGTTCAGCACGATGCTCGCGTCGAGCACCGCCGCGAGTCCCGTGGGCGTGAGCTGCAGCTCGCCGGAGGCGATCGTGGCGACCGCGACGCCGCCGCCGAGGCTGAGGGTGAGGGGTCTGCCCCCGTCGCGCGCCGCGCCGCCGAACCGCAGCACGAAGCCGCCGCTCACGACGGTCTCGAATGCCACGGTGCCGGTGAGCGACTGCCCGGCGACTCCGAGCGTGACATCGCCGATGACCAGGATGAACGGTGCGTCAGCAGTGCCCTCGGCGACCGTGACCGCGGCATCGCCCGAGCCGAGGGTGTGCTCGAGCAGCGACTCGTTGTAGAGGAAGGAGACGGCACCGCTGAGCGTCACGCCCGGGATGCCGACCAGCTCGACGCTGCCCGAGATCGCGATGACGCGGTCATGGTCGCCGAGGGAGCCCGAGATGCGGCCCGCGACGTCCGTCAGGTACAGGCCGACGGCGAAGGGGTTGCGCGCGCCTCCCGCGAGGAAGCCGGGGCCGCGGCCGACGAACACGGTCAGGTCGGCGACGGCGATGTCGCTGCCGGTGAAGGTGATGGAGCCGCTGGCCTCGACGAAGTCGCCGAACGTGAACGCACCGGCCGCCGTGACGGCGATGAACGCATCCGCCCCGACCCTCACCTCGGTGTCTGCGAACGTCAGCGGCACGTCGACCCCGCCGACCGTGATGGTCTCCGCGAGCGCGCCTGCCGTGCCGTTGTAGCGCACCGAGACGACCGCATCGGCGGTGAAGCCACCGCCGGGCGCGAAGGCGATCGAGCCCGAGAAGGCGCCGGCGATGCCGTCGGCGGTGACCAGGAAGGCGCCGACGCCGTCGGCGATGCCGATCGGGCTCGCCTCCCCCTGACGGGTGAGCGAGACGGAGACGCCGCTGAACGCGATCGTGGTGACCGAGTCGGTGGCGCCCTCGGGCGTCGTGCTGCTGAAGCGGAAGCTGCCGCTGAACGTCGGGCCGCCGGTGACGGCGAGCGTGCCGCCGGTGACGGTGACCTGCAGGTAGGGCCCGGCGGGCACGTCGATGCCCAGGTCGGTGCGGCGGACGGCTGCCCGCCCGGTGTTGACGGCGAGCTCGACGGTGCCGCCGACGATGATCCCGGGGACGGTGAAGACGCCGGCGGTGGAGCCGCGGAACGAGCCCGCGACGCCGGCTGCGGTGATGACGAGCGCGCCGCTCCAGGCGTGCTCGGTCGTGACCCGCACGAAGGTGCCGAGCTGCACGGTGAGGGCGGTGACGGCCAGCGCCACCTCGCCGTCGGGCGTGCTGGTGATGGCGAGCGAGCTCGCGCCCAGCGACTGACTGGAGATGGTGAGCGTCGCGTTCGCGACCGTGACCCGCATGCCGGGCTGCACGGTGACAGCCGGCGAGCCGACGGCGACCGTGGCTGCACCGGAGTTGACCTGCACGGTGACGTCGCCGCCGATCGCGATGCCGGGGACGGCGACCGCGAGCGACGCGGCGAGCGAGGCGGCGGCCCCCGCATCGGTGATGCGCAGCGCGCCGCTGACACCGGTGGCACGCACGAGCGGGGCGGTCGGCGACCCGAGCGCGAGCACGCCGTTCGCGATGGTCACGGTGAGCGCGGCCGCCTCGCGCACGACGGCGATGTCGGCCTGCAGGATCTGCCCGGCGACGGTCAGCCGCACGCCGGTGCCCGCGATGCGCAGGTAGCCGCCGACGCCGCCTGCCGGCAGGTCGATCTCGACGGTCTGGTCGCCGACGCGCAGCGCCTCCTGCACGTGCGCCGTCGTGGTGTTCAGCTCGACCTGCAGCGCGCCGGCGAGGCTGGCCCCCGGCACGCCGGTCAGGGCGACGGTGCCGCTGATGCGCCCGGCGAGGCCGGCCGCGGTGAGCACGAGCAGCGCCTCGCCGCCGGTGAGCGCGAGCCGCGCGCCGCGCGCGGTGAGGACGACGGATGCGTTCGCGAGCGCGATGCGGGTGACGGTCGTGTCGTCGATGCCCCCGGCGACGCCGTCCGCGCCGTAGGAGGTCGTGCGGTCGACGGCGACGTCGGCGCGCAGCTGCTGGCCGAGCACCGTGAGGGTGACTGCCGTGCCCGCGAGGCGCACGAACTGCCCCGCGGGCAGGTCGATGGCGACGGTGCCCCCGCCGAGCTGCAGCGACTGGGCGACCGCGGCGCCCGTGCTGTTGACCTCGAGCCGCAGGTCGCCGGTGAGCGCGAAGGGGGCGCCGCCTGCGACGGTGAAGCCGACGGCGAGCGTGCCGGCGACGCCGCCGGGGGTGAGGACGAGCAGCCCGGTGCCGCCGGTGGCGGTGAGCGGTCCGAGCTCCAGCGATGCGTCGGCGATGCCGATGCGGACGAGCGCGCCGGTGGGCGTCGGCACCCGCTCGAACGCGAGGTCTGCCTGGATCGACTGGCCGAGCACCGCGATGCTGAGGCCCTCGCCGCCGATGCGCAGCGCGCCCGGCGCCAGCGCGTCGCTCCAGCCGGTGACGACGACGGCGGCTGCCGTGGTGTTGACGCCGATCGAGAGTGCGCCGGTGACGGCGATGCCCGCGACCCCGAACGCGGCTGCGACCGCAATGGAGCCGGAGAGGCCGGTCGTGCCGACATTCAGGGTCGACACGGCACTGGCGCCCTCGACGGGCTGGGTGAAGGTGACGAGCGGGCCGGCGCCGCCGAGCGCGAGGCGGGCGTTGCGGAGCCTGATTGAGAGGCTGCCGGCGGTGTCGACCAGCTCGAGGTCGGTGGTGAGCGCCTGCCCGGCGATCGTGAGGGTGACGGCGGTGCCGGTGAGACGGAAGTACCCGTCGGCGCCGCCTGCCGGCAGCGCGAGCGCGATGGTCTCGCCGCCGGCGCGGAACGTGGTGTCGACGGTGCCGACCGCGGTCGAGAGCTCGACGACCAGGGTGCCCGCGAGGCTCGCGCCCGGCACGTCGAGCGCGACCGTGCCGGTGATGCGGCCGGCGACGGCGCTCGTCGTGCCGCTGGAGTCGAGCAGCAGCAGCGCCGTGCCGTCGGTGAGCGTCGCGCGCCCGCCCGCGAGGCTCAGGCGCACGTCGGTGGCGGCGATGCGCAGCAGCGTCTTCGTCGCGTCGACGGCGCCGGCAGCGGTCAGTGCGGTCACGCGCTCGATCGCGAGGTCGGCGCGCAGCGTCTGCCCGAGCACCTCGACGGTCGCATCGGCGGCGTCGAAGCGCAGGCGGGGACCTGCCTGCACGTCAAGCAGGTGCGTGACGGTGCCGACCAGCACGGAGGCCTGCACCCGTGCCGTCGTCGTGTTGATCGCGAGGCTGAGGTCGCCGGTGACCTCCACGTCGCCCAGCTGTGCGGAGATCGTGCCACTGATGCGACCGGCGACACCGCTGGCGGTGAGCACGAGGATGCCGGCGCCGCCGGTCAGCCGGACGCCGAGATCATCAGTGAGGTCGGCAGCGGTGCCCTGGTCGTCGCCGAGGAAGAGTGCCGCGCCGGCGATGCCGATCACCGTGGTGGCGACGCCCGCGGCGGTGGTGCGCTCGACGATGACGTCGGCGCCGAAGCTCTGGCCGAGCACAGTGACCGTCGCGCCGGAGATGGCGACCCGCAGGAACGGTCCGGCGGGCAGCGACACGGCGGCGACGGCGGAGGCCGACGAGTTGAGCTGCAGCGACGCGACTGCGCCCGTGATGCCGAGCGCGGCGACGGTGACGATGGCCGTGAGCTGCCCGGCGACGCCCTGGTCGCCCAGCACGAGCGTGCCGGCGACCGCCGTCACCTGCACGCCGGCGCCCAGGTCGACCGCGCCGTCGGCGACGGCGACCGCGAGGCCGGTGCTGCTGCGCGAGAAGGTCAGGTCGCCGTCGAGCGAGCGGCCGGCGAGCCCCAGCGTCGCGTCGCTGACGGCGATTTCCTTCACGGTGGCGGCATCAGCGAAGGAGACGAGCACGCCGGGCGCCGTGCTGCCCTCGATGGTGATCGTCTTCGTCAGCGCCATGCCGGTGGTGTTGACGCGCGCGCTCGCCGTGCCCTGCAGCGTCACGCCCGCGACGCCGATGATGCTGACGGTGCCGGTAGCGACGAGCGCGTGGCCGGTGCCGACGGCGATCAGGCCGATGGTGGCGTCGGTGAGCAGCACGCCCATGGCGAGCGGATTGCGCGCGCCGGATTCGAGGAAGGCCGGGCCGCGGCCGAGGAAGATCGTGAGGCCCGTGCCCGCGACCGAGCGCGCGGGAACGCCGCCGACGACGGTGTCGGTGAAGGCAAGATCGCCCTCAATCGTCAGGAAGTCGCCGATCGTGACGCTGAGCCCCGAGACGGAGAGCGCCAGCACCGGGCTCGCGGCCAGCAGTAGCGGGATGGTCGTACCGCCCAGGCTGACGCTCGTGTCGATCGCGACGCCGGTGGTGTTGACCTGCAGCAGCACGGTGCCCGAGGCGCTCGCGCCGCTGCCGTCCACCGTCGCCGACCCGCTGAAGACGCCCGCGAGGCCGCCGGCGCGCAGCAGCAGCACCCCCGTGCCGTCGTTGAGGTCGGCGTCGCCCGAGGCGGCGTCGAGCCTGCCCTCGACCCCGGTCATCGCGACCACGGTCTCGCTGCCCCAGCGCGAGATGGAGGCCGCGCCGCTGATGCTGCCGCCACCGGCGGCGATCTCGAGCGCAGCGACCTCGACCCGCAGGTACGGGCCGGCGGGCAGCACGGTGCCCGTGCCGAGGTCGAAGGCGGATGCGGTGGTGTTCACGGCCACGTCGGCGGTCGTCGTGAGTGAGATGCTGGGCACCGCGATGCTCGCCGAGATGCTGCCGGCGACCCCGGTCGGCGCGATGGCGAGCGAGCCGGTGATGCCGGTGACGGTCGCGACCCCGCCGAGCGCCAGGCTGGCGCCGGTGATGGCGATCCGGTGGCTCGCGACCCCGCCGACGACGGTGCGCGTCAGCCACACGCCGCCGGTGATCTCGACCCCGGCGACGGCCAGCGTCAGGCTGTCGGAGCCGACCCGCACGGTGCCGGGCTGGATGCCCGACTGCAGGGACGCATCCGTGTTGAGCTGCACCGAGACGGTGCCGCTCACGAGCGCGACGCCCGGCAGCGAGAGCGCGAGCGCGCCGACGGCGCTGCCCCAGATGCCGGTCGCGCCCGCGGTGAGCGTGAGGCTGAGGCCGGTGAGGCTCGCGATGCCGCCACCGAAGGCGAGCGCGCCGCCGGTGACGGCGACCATGACGACGGATCCGCTCTGCGTGAACCGCACGGAACCCGTGATCCGCTGGCCCGCGACCGTGAGCTGCACGTCGGTGCCCACGAGGCGCAGCACGGCGCTCGCGCTCAGCACGAGCGGCACGTCGACGCCGCCGACGCGGATGGTCGTGTCGACGGGGGCGCCGATGGTGTTGGCCTCGACCGCGAGCGTGCCGGTGAGGCTGACGCCCGGCAGGCCGATCGCGACCGTGCCGCTCAGCGAGGCGGCGACGCCTGTGGCGGTCACCAGCATGACGCCGGTCGCGCCGGTGACGGCGATCACCGGGGTGGTGCCGGCCAGCATCGTGAGGCTGCCGTTCGTGATGGCGGCCCGCAGGACGGTGGCGCCCGCCGCGTCGACGCCGCGCTCGAAGGCGGCGTCGAAGGCGACCGACCGACCGCCGATCGTGAGGGTGGCGCCGACCGCCTGGACGCGCAGGACAGGGCCGGCGGGCACGTCGCCGACGGCGGCGGCGCCGGTGTTGACGAGCAGGGTCGCCGAACTGATCGCGAGCCCGGGCAGCGCGGTCGAGACGGTGGCGGTGAGCCTGCCCGCGAGCCCGCCCGCGGTGAGCGTCAGCGTGCCGGCCAGGGCGCTCAGCGCGATCAGCTCGGTGGTGCCGCTCGTGATCGCGAGCGCGCCGCCGGTCACCGCGACGCTCGTGCGGGTCACGCCGTCGGCGGTGCTGCGCGCGAGGCTCAGCGTCGCGAACGCGATCGTCTGGCCGGCGAGCGACAGGTCGACGGCGGTGCCCTCGAACCGCAGGTGCTCGGCGGCGGATGCGGTGCTCAGCTCGAGCGAGAGGGTCTCGTCGAGTGCGAGGCCGGGCACCGCGATCACGAGCCTGCCGGTGATGCTCGCCGACAGCGCGCCGGTCGTGGCGTCGAGGTCGAAGGTGCCGGTGGCGGCCGTGAAGCGGGCGAGCGGCGCGGCCCCGCCCAGCGCGAGCACGAGGTTCGTGGCCGCGAGGTCGTAGCCGGCGGCGCCACGTGTGAGCACCAGGTCGGCGGTGAGCTGCTGGCCGAGCGCCGTCAGCGTCACGCCCAGGCCGGCGACCTCGAGGAACGCGCCGTCGGCGACGGCCACCTCGTCGGCGGCGAAGGCGATCGATGCCTGGCCCGAGCCGTCGGCGAGCGCCACCGACTCCGACAGCGGCCCCTCGAAGCCGTTGACGCGGGCGTGCACGATGCCGCCGAGGCTGACTCCGTGCCATCCCGCCAGGGTGACCGTGCCGGTCGCGTCGAGCGCGGCGCGGGTGCCGTGCTCGACGCTCGACTCGATGACGAGGGCGAGCACGGCATCCGTCACCCCGATCCCGTCGGCGAGCTCGAGGTCGAGGTCGCGGGCGGCGAGCGCGACGCGCACGGTGCCGGTAGCGGTGTCGAGCGCGAGCGTCCCGCCGAGGGTCGCGTCGACCAGCCCGGTGGCGACGACCGTCGCGGCGATCGTGCCGCTGATGCCGGCGGGGTCGATCACGAGCGAGCCGGCGCCCTCGGAGACCACGACCGTCTGGCCATCGCCGGAGAGCGTGGCGCGCAGCCCGGTGATCGCGATCGAGGTGACGCCGGCGGTGCGCGTGATCCTGGCGGTCGCGGTCACCTGCTGCCCGGCGACCGTGACGGCGAGGGTGCCGTGGAGCACGAGGCCGGTGGTGCCGTCGTAGGCGAGGCGCGCATCCGTCAGCGTCACGCCGCCGATGCCGGCGCTGAAAGCGGGCGTGGCGCCCGTGAGCGAGAGGTCGACGTCGCCGGTGTCGGCGCGCGAGGTGAGGGCGAGCGTGCCGCCGCCGAGGGTGATCTCGGAGCCGTCTGCGAGCACCGGGCCGATCATGGCGTTGACGCCGGTCGCCCGCAGCGTCACGTCGGCGCCGGCCTGCGTCAGGATCGCGGACGCGAAGCTGAGCGTGGCGACGCTGGTGCCGCCGATGGCGATCGCGACGGTGATGGGGGTGGCGGGCGCGACCCCTTCGAGGCTGATCGTGAGGGTGCCGCCGTCGAGGCCCGCGGCGCTCGAGAGCGTGTACTCGGCGGAGAGCCGCGCGCTCGCCGTGATCGAGAGGCTGCCGACGGTGAGCGCGATCGCGAGCGTGCCGGTGAGCGTCGCGGTGCCCGTGTAGGGCGCGGCGGCCGACAGCGAGCCGATCGTGAGCTGCAGGCCGGTGAGCCGCAACGCCTCGCCCAGGCTGTGGTCGCCGAGCGCCTGCGTGTACGAGAGGCCCTCGACGTAGGCCTGCAGCTGGGCGACGATCAGGCCGACGAGCCCGTCAAGCGGCGAGCCGGCGACGTACTCCGAGAAGTGCGGCAGCTGCGCCGTGAGTGCACCGCTCGCGTCGACCGCGGTGGCCATCGCCTGCAGCGAGCCGTCGGGTGCGACGTACCAGATGCGGTCGCCGCCGACGGTGCCCCGCACGGCGAGGGTGAGCTGCGGGTCGATCAGGAAGGTCGTGATCTCCTCGCCCGTGCGGGCGTCGAAGGCGCGCAGGTCGTAGACGGCCGAGCGGGTCGCGAGGCCTCGCACGACGGCGTCGCGGGCGGTGATGACGACCCAGGCATCGGCGGGCAGCGCGCCGGGCGCGAAGGCGAGGCTGGCGCCGCGGAGGGCGACGGCGCCACCGGCGGCTGCGACGATGAGCGCTGCGCCTGCAGGCGGCGTGATCGCCGGCGTCTGCGGGGGGCTCGTGATGGTCGTCGTGGCGGTGGGGTCGAGCAGGGTGATCGGTGCGGTCTGACGGACGAGGGCGGATGCGGATCCATCGCCGGCCGGAGGGCCTCTGCCCGCCTGGATGGTGACGTCGTCACCGGCGAAGACGGGGCTGTTGACCTCGACGACCGAGCTGTGGCCGCCGACCGTGATGCGCGTCGACTGGTCGGGGGCGAGGTCGACGCCGCCGGATCCGGTGGTGCTCGACCCGCTGGAGACGGCCGTCAGGTCGAGGATGCCGTCGACGCCCAGCCGGCCGGCGGCGACCGCGATCGACGCGGTGGCGGCGGCGAGCACGACGGCGGCGGCGACCGCGCGCATCGGCGCGACGCCGGCGAGCGCGACCTGGACGACGGCGGAGGGACCGGCGACGCCGCCGAGCGCGGCGAGCAGGGCGGTGGATGCCGCCGCGAGCACCGGAAGCGCGACCGCGACCGGTGCCACGGTCGAGGAGGAGACGGAGCGCGAGTCGGCGCGGATGGCTGCGGCGCCCGCGACGGTCGCCGCCCGCGCGATCGAGGCGGTCGCCTCGTGCGTGCCGAGCACCAGTGCCGCGCCGGTGCCGGTGGCGTGCGCCTCGGCGTCCTGCTCTGCGGTGATCTCGAGCCCGCCCGCGAGCTCGAGCGGCGCGCCCGGCTCGGCGGCGGCCGCGGTGGCGGCGGTCGACGACAGCAGCGCCCAGCCAGCCGCGCCGTCGGCCGTCGCCCGGTGCAGGGTCGTCGCGCGCAGCGTCAGGTCCGTCGCGCCGGCGAGGCCTGCGCCCGTCGCCAGGGTGCTCGCGGTGCTGTCGCGCACGATCAGCGCGGACACGCCGCGCTCCGCGCCCGTGGCGCTCGCGCCGGCGTCGAGCTCGGAGGAGGCCAGCACCGACACGGCTGCGTCGGCGACCGTGACGCGGGCGTCGCGCGCGATGCCCGCCAGTGTGTCGAGGTGCGCGCGGGCCACGGCGACCGAGGCGGCTGCCGGGTCGGTGCGCTGCGCCAGCCCGGCGAGTCCGCCGGTGGTCGCGACGGCCCCGGTGGCACCGGCTGCGATCGCTCGCAGCACGGTGCTGCCGTCGGCGACCAGCACGAGGCCGTCGGCGTCGATCGTCTGCTCGCCCTCGATGGTCGCGTGCGTCAGGCGGGCGAGATCGGCCTCGGCGACAGCAGCGCCGCGTGCCTCGGCGTTCGCGATGTTGTGCGCCTCGATGCTCACCGTGCCGGTGCTCCGGATCGTCGAGGTGCCGCCGACCAGCGAGACGGCGGTCGAGGAGCCGCGCACGACAGCGGTGGCCGCGTCGGCGCGCAGGGCGGCGGTCGAGCTGCTGCGGAGCGTCACATCGCCCGAGGCGACCATGATGGCGTCGACCACGACGACCGACGCCGACGACGTGCCCTGCGCGCTCGCAGTGCGCGACGCATCCGCCGTCAATGCGATCTCGGCGCCGGCGAGCGTCGCGCCCGAGACCGACACCGAGGCGACGGCGTCGCGGGCGGTCTGGTCGTCGCGGGCGGCGAGCACGATCGCCCCATCGCCGGTCTCGCCGCGGGTATCGACGACCGTGCCCTCGGCGACGGTGATGCGGTTCGCGAGCACCGCGAGCGAGGCACCGGGCAGCGCGAACGAGCCGTCGAGCGCGATATCGCCGGTCGACTCGATGAGCGCCGAGATGCGCGGGGCGAGGAACGACAGGCTGGCGAAGCTCCACACCAGGCGCAAGCGGTCGGACGTGCCGACGAGCTGTGCCGAGTCGGCGATGCCGGTCACGTGCAGCGTGCCGGCAGCACCCTCGATGTCGATCGCGACACCGCCGACGCCGGCGAGGTCGACGGTGAGGGATGCGGCTCCGACGGTGCCGCGGAGCACGACGGCGGAGATGCTCTCGACGGTGGTGGCCAGCTCGCCGCCGTCGGACGTCGTGAACACGATGCGGCCGCCCAGCAGCCGGAGGGTGCCGGTGGCCGCGTCAGCCGGGGTGAGCGTGAGGGTGGCGGTGGCGCCGTCGGTCGACCAGCCGCTCGCGCCGGGCTCGGCCGGGGCCACCAGCGCGGCAGCCGACTCGGCAGGCGCCCCGGTAGCAGGCTCGTCGGCCGCAGGCGCCGCGACGGCGACGTCGGCTGCGGGCGCCGCCGCCGCGAGCTCGTCCGCTGCAGGTTCCTCAGCCGGCGGCAGCTCGGCCGCGGGCTGCTCGGCGGCGGGCTCGACCGCGGGCGCCGGCAGCACGCCGGCGTCCACGCTCCAGGCCTGGCCGGCGGCGAGCGTCTCGCCCATCACGCCCGCGCCGTGCACGGCGCCGAGCGCATGGCCGACCTCGTGGCGCACGGCGGTGGCGAGATCCATGCGCGACCAGCCCCAGCCCGCGGCGTCGTCGTCGATGGCGATGCTGCGACCGCTGGCGCTGCCGAGGGTGGGGCCGTCGAACGCGGCGATCGACGCGGTGATACCGGCGACATCCGCACCGGCGGCGGCCCATTCGCCGAGCACCTGCGCGAGCACCGCCTGGAGCATGCCGTGCTCGAGCAGCGCGTCGACGGGGTCGGCGGGCAGGCTGGCCGCGGTCAGCAGCTCGTCGTCGTCCAGGTCATCCGGGACGACCACGTCGACGCCGTCGCCGGACACCTCCGCGCCCTCGCCCATGGGGCATGACACCGAGGCCGGCTGCCCGTTCTGGCCGCCGACGGTCGTGCACTGACTGGTCGAGAGCGCTTCGGCAAGCGCCCTGAGCGCCGCCTGCAGCTGTGCGTCCGCGTCCTCCTGCGCCTGCTGGGCCTGCTGCTGCGCCTGCCGCACCTCGACCGCGCGCTGCTGCTGGACGACCTGCTGGGACTGCGCCCGCTGCACGATTGCCTGCTGCTCGACGGCCGCCTGCGCCTGCTGCTGCTGGGCCGCGAAGAGCGCGTCGAGCTGCGCACGCGCCTCGTCACGCGGGAGCGTCTCGACGACGACCGTCTCTGCGTCCCGCAGCCGGATGGCGTCCGGCACCGACGGTTCCGGCGCGGCCTGCGCGGCGGCGAACTGCTTCGGTGCGGCCAGCTCGGGTGCGGCCTGCGCGGGTGCGGTGACCAGCGAAACGATCAGCGTCGTCGTCACCAGCAGCGATGTCGCACCGAGACGACGCATCCGGCCGACCCTGCGCCCGCCGCGACTCGACCCGAGACGCGCTGCGTCTGCAAGGGAGGAGTCCGAATACGACATGTCGCATCGCCTTCGAGTTGGATCGTCCGCGGCTGGGGACCCGGCTGCGGTCACAACGAGATGAAGCATCCCACCGAAGTGTCAAGCACCCCAACGGCGTGTCGCGCCACTCTTGCTCAACGTTGGCTCAGGTTCTGCTCAGAGCGCCGCACGTTCGTGTATCTAGACCCGGTCAGCAAAATGACGGGGCGGTCACTCTCCGCCGCGGGCGATCGCACACTCGTTCGCTCCCAGGGTAGGCGCAGCGGTGTCGGCGATCACGATCCCGTATGGCACGTCCGGGCAGTTCGTACCCTCGATCCGACCGCCGGACTCGCCCCCGAAGATGACCGCCGCCGAGCTCGTCCCGGTAATGGTCATACCGTCGATGACCGGCATGGCGGATGCGTCCAGCTGCAGTCCGACGGCGCCTCCCGACACGCTGCTCCCGAGCCATGTCGGTGTCGCGGAACCGGTCGCCGCGATGCCCACGCCGTTGTCGATGAAGGTGCTCGAGCGGACCGAGCCGGAGCTCTGGTCGAGAAAGAGCATGCCGGCGTCGCCGTTGCCGACGAACGCGGTCGAGACGATGCTGACGCGATGGCCGCCGGAGACCGCGATGCCTGCCCACCCGTTGCCCTCGAGCAGCGAATCCGTCACCTCGAGCGTCGTGCCGCCACCCGATGCCTCGTCGCCCGGCGCAGAGAGCAGGAGGCCGGCGCCGCCCTCGCCCGCCTCGCCCACGACCGCGCCCGCGAGACGCACCTCGGTGAGCGCGATCGAGGCGTTCGGGCCGCCGACGACGGCAGAGGCGGGCTGGTCGCCGACCACCTCGACCGTGAGCGACTCGATCCGCACGAGCGACGCGGTGGCGGCGACGACAGCCGCCTCGCCAGCACTCGAGCGCAGGGTCGTCGCGTCGCGGCCGGCGCCTCGCAGCAGCACCCCGTCGAGCAGCACGAGCGTCTCGTCGAGCTCCCAGGTGCCGGCCGGCAGCACGATCGTCGTGCCCTCGACGGCACGCGCGACGGCGTCGTGCAGGTCGGCGCCGGCGGCCAGCATCCACTCGCCCGGCTCGGTGCGGCCGGTGCCCAGGATCGAGGCCGTCACGCGCCGCTGCACCGCGGCCGCCAGCGGGCCGTCTGCTTCGATCTCGTCAAGCCCGGCGGCGATGTCGCTGCGGAAGACGCTGGGGTTGCAGCCCAGCAGATCGCGCTCCGCGATGGCGGTCTCGACGGCCTCGCCGAGCGGGTCGCCGTCGGGTTCCGCGGGCGTCGCACCCGCCGCCTCGACCGCCTCCGGCGCGTAGGCCGCGACCACCTCGCCGGCCGCCTGCACGACTGTCTCCGCTGCTGCCGCGCAGGCCTCCGGGAGTGAGTTCGAGGCCGACGGCGCGGGCTCCGTCGGCGATGCCGAGCACCCCGCGAGCACGACCACCGTCGCGAGGGCCGCAGCAGTCCGAATCGCCAGCACGCGCGAGCGCAGCGCCGAGGCGCAGAGCAGGGGGAGGGCGAGGGCAGGCGTGCTCGCGGTGCCGGCCATGGCTGCCCCTCCCCGGCGAGCGATGGCCCGCGTCAGGATCAACCTACGCACGCTCCCGCCGCAGCGGAAGAGCGTCGAGCAGGGCGGCTGCAGATAGGCAGGCATGACCGCGCACAACGAAAACCGCGCCCTTGCTGGCGAGAGCAAGGACGCGGTTTGGCGGTGACGGTGGGATTTGAACCCACGGTAGGGGGTTGCCCTACACGACTTTTCGAGAGTCGCACCTTCGGCCGCTCGGACACGTCACCAAGGGAATATCTTACACGAGCGCAGAACCCTGCGCCAACGCGCGGCCCAGCACCCGCACGTGCCGCAGCTCGCGCATGCCCTCCTCGACCTTCTCGCCGCCGTCGGCGCGCCAGCCGTGCGCCTCGTAGAAGTGGTCGGCGCGATCGTTGCCGACCAGCCGCCACAGATAGGCGTTCGCGTGCCCATCGGCGATCAGCCGCCGCTCGAGCTCCAGCAGCAGCGCGTTGCCGACGCCGCGCGACCACCGCGAGGCGTGCGCGTAGATCGCGTACACCTCGCCGGTCGCGGGCGCGTCCTCGTCGCGCGCCGGCCCGCACATGGCCCAGCCGACCACCTCGCCGTCGGCCACCGCCACCAGGTCGTGGCAGCGCGCATCCGCATGCATGTCATCCCAGTGCTCCATGCGGCGGGCGGTCTCGCGCTCGATGTCCATGCGGTCGAGGATCTCCTGGGGCACCAGGCCGTCGTAGGCCGCCCGCCAGGTCTCGACCCGCACCTTCGCGATGCCTGCGACGTCGTCGATGCGCGCGTCGCGGATGTTGGCGGTCATGCCGCCTCGCCCGGGGCGGCGTCGACCACGCAGAACCGGTTGCCCTCGGGATCCTCCATGATCACGTAGTCGGCACCCTCCGGGCGCTTCGGCCAGTGCACGCGCAGCGCCCCGAGCGACTCGAGCCGGTCGAGCTCAGCAGCCTGGTCGTCGGCGTACAGGTCGAGGTGGATGCGCGGGGGCAGGATGCGCTCGCTGGGCACGGCGTCGAGGGAGACGTTCGGCCCCTCGCCCGAGCGCGGGCGCAGCAGCGCGAACCCCTCGTCGAGCGGCACACGGGGCTCATAGTCGAGCGCGGCCGACCAGAACAGCAGCTGGCGATCGAGGTCGCTGCAGCGGATCACGATCGAGCCGACACTGAGCATGAGGACAAGGTACTGGGTCGCTCGCCGATGCCGCTCACAGCCCGCGCGCAGGGACACCGCTGACAGGTGCGCGCGGTGCCGGCCCGGGGAGTCAGCGGTCGCCGGTAGCCTCGCAGGCATGGCCAAGGCTCCCGCGTTCCGCTGCTCCGAGTGCGGTTGGGCGACCCTCAAGTGGGTCGGCCGCTGCGGCGAGTGCCAGCAGTGGGGCACCGTCGAGGAGGTCGGCGCATCGGTGACGCGCATCCGCCCCGCCACCGTGCCCGCCGGCCGCGGCGCACGGCCGATCACCGAGCTGCAGACGACGGATGCGCCCCGGTGGCCGACCGGGATCGGCGAGTTCGATCGCGTGCTCGGCGGCGGCATCGTGCCGGGCGCGGTGGTGCTGTGCTCGGGCGAGCCGGGGGTGGGCAAGTCGACGCTGCTGCTCGCGGTCGCCGCGAAGGCCGCCGCCGCCGGGAAGCGGGTGCTCTACGTCTCCGGCGAGGAGTCGCTCGCGCAGGTGCGGCTGCGCGCCGAGCGCACCGGCGCGCTCGAGCCGCAGCTCTACCTCGCGAGCGAGACCGACCTGGCGACCATCCTCGGCCAGCTGGTCGAGACGCAGCCCGAGCTCGTGATCGTCGACTCGGCGCAATCGGTCGCGAACGCCGACAACGACGGCCTCGCCGGCGGCCCCAGCCAGGTGCGCGACGTCGCGTCCGCCCTCACCCGAGCGGCGAAGGAGGCGGATGTGCCGCTGCTGCTGGTCGGGCACGTCACCAAGGACGGCTCGGTCGCCGGGCCGCGGCTGCTCGAGCACCTCGTCGATGTCGTCGCGCACTTCGACGGCGACCGGCAGACGGCGCTGCGCTTCGTGCGCACCTCGAAGAACCGCTTCGGCCCGACCGACGAGGTGGGCTGCTTCGAGATGACCGGCGACGGCATCCTCGAGGTGCCGGACCCCTCCGGCCTGTTCCTCTCGCGGTCTGCGACGCCGCTCGCGGGCACCTGCGTGACCGTGGCCCTCGAGGGGCGGCGGGCGATCCCCGTGGAGGTGCAGGCGCTCGTGGTCGCGGCGTCGACGCCGCAGCCGCGGCGGGTCGTGAACGGCGTCGACGCGTCGCGCGTCGCGATGGTGCTCGCGGTGCTCGAGCGGCACGCCGGCCTGCACCTGGGCGGCAGGGACGTCTACGTCTCGACCGTCGGCGGCATCAAGCTCACCGAGCCGGGCGCCGACCTGGCGATCGCGCTCGCCATCGCGAGCGCCGAGCACAACGTCGCGCTGCCGCGCCGGCTCGCGGCTGTCGGGGAGATCTCGCTGGCCGGCGAGATCCGGGCAGCCTCGGCGGCCGGCCGCCGCGTGCAGGAGGCCAGGCGGCTCGGCTACACGCGCGTCCTGGACGACGCCGTCGGCCTGGTGCGCAACGCCGTCCCAGAGGCGATCAGGCAGGGTCGCAACGAGTCCGCCCCGGTGCAGCGGCCGATCGCCGTGCCCGAGTTCTGATCACTCGAGGATGAACTGCCGGCTCTCCAGGCTGGCGAAGTCACCGACCTGCACGCTGAGGTTGTAGGCGGCGCCGCCCGCGGTGACCTGCGGCCGCTCCGAGGTGCAGGTGTCCGCAGACGACCGGCTGCGGTCCCACTCGATCGGCACGGTCGTCTGCGGTGCGCCCGGCTCGAGCGTCGCGACGCTGTCCTGCACGTCGGCCGCGCAGTCCGACCAGCGGTAGACGAGCTCGTCGCCGGTGCGGATCTCGTACTCCTGCACACTCGTACCGACGTTCAGCGAGCAGGCCGCCTCGCCGGTGTTCTCGAGGGTGAACGAGAGCTGCACGGGCTCGTCGGCGGCGTAGGTGGTGTGATCGGTCTGCGGGGTGACGCGCACCTGCTCGGGCGCGCAGGGCTCACCGGCATCCGCCGTCGGGTTGCCGCCGATCGGCGTGAACGGCTCCGTCTCGGTCGGCTGGGGCGTCTCGCTCGGCTCGGTCTCGCCCGCCTCGGGCGACGTCGGCGTGCTCTCGCTCGGCACCGGCGGCGGCGTCGGCTCGCCGGCCTCCCACGGGCGCCAGACGAACAGCGCGACGGCCGCCACGACCACCAGCACGAGCAGCGTCAGCAGCGTGCGGCGTCTGCGCACGGCCGCGCGGCGCTTCGCTGAAGATCCCTTGCTCACTGATCCAGGGTAGGCGAGAGCCGGCTCAGAGACGCTTGAGCATGCGCGTGTTGCCCAGCGTGTTGGGCTTGACGTGCGCGAGATCGAGGAACTCGGCGACGCCACCGTCGGCCGAGCGGAGCAGCTCGGCGAAGACCTCGGGCGGCACCACCTGCTCGTCGACCTCCTCGTAGCCGTGCCGGCCGAAGAAGTCGGTCTCGAAGGTCAGGCAGAACAGGCGGGTCAGGCCGAGCTCTCGCGCGCGGTGCTCGAGCGCATCGAGCATGGCGTGGCCGACACCCTTGCCGACCGCGCCCTGGGCTGCGGCGATGGTGCGCACCTCGCCCAGGTCCTCCCACAGCACGTGCAGTGCGCCGCAGCCGACCAGCTCGCCCTCGCGCTCGGCGACCACGAACTCCTGCACAGCCTCGAAGAGCGTGACGAGCTCCTTGCCGAGCAGGATGCGGCGCTGCACGTAGGGCTCGATGATGCGCTGCATCGCCCGCACGTCGCTCGTGCGGGCGGGGCGCACGGTGATGGCGGATGCGTCGGTGGTCACGGTCACCGAGCCTACGCGGGTGTGCCCCCGTCCTGCTCCACCCATCGGGCACGCCAGGGCGGGAGGCGGCGCTGCGCCTCCCGCCCCGTCAACTATGGATCAGTAGAAGAGGATCGCGTCGTGTCGGTGCTGCCCCTTGTCGTGGCCGTTGCCGTTGCCGTTGCCGTGCGAGCTGTGCCCCTGGCCATTGGCGTGGCCGTACGCGTTGCCGTTGCCGTTGCCGTTGCCCGGACCCTCCGCTTCCGCCTCTGCGGTCACCTCGAGTTGGAACGGGATCTCGGTTCCGTTCGAGGTCACGATGCGGTAGTCCTCGGCGGCCGTGGAGCCGTCCTCACGGTCGGTGGCGGCGGTGAAGGTCACCGTCGCCACGGTTCTCAGCGGTGCGCCGGCACCGTCGTTCTCGACCACGACCGCAGCGGTGCCGAGCACGGTCCCGTCGGCGGCACGCACCTCGAGCCACTCGCTCGCGCTCGCGCCTGTGGAACGGATGCGGTCGATCTGGCTCACGTCGATCGTGACCTCGGTGCCGTCCGTCACAGCCGCTGCGGGCAGCCCGGTCAGGTCGACGTGGCGCACCGAGTAGTCGGGCGCGAGGCCCGGGTTGTCGCCCAGGTAGCCCAGCAGCGCGTCCTGGTCGACCAGACCCGAGTCGCGCTCGTCGGTGCCACCGGCGAAAGCCCAGAAGTTGTCGCCCGGCGTGCCGCCGTTCACGCCCATCAGGAACGACGCGCTGGCGATGCGCACCTGCTGGTCCGGAGCGACGAACGCACCGTCGATCTGGATGTCGCTGACGCGATCGTCCAGCGGCCGCGATGGGTCGGAGACGTACGTGACGTTGTCGCTGAGGCCCAGCTGCAGATAGGTGCGCCCGGAAGTGAAGGGCACGCCCTCCGCGCTCCGCTGCCACTGCTCCTCGAGCAGTTGGTCGAGCTGTGCGCCCGTCAGCGTGATCGACCAGAGGTTGTTGATGAACGGCAGCATCGTGTTCGCCTCGGCGAGGCGCACGATGCCGGGTGCCGTCTCGGGCGCGGTGGGCTCGTACAGGAAGCTGTCGCGCACGCCGCCGGGGTTGACGATGCCGATCTCGGCACCGCCGCGGGTGTCGCTTGCGAGCTGGTCTCGGTACATGTTGGCGACCATCTGCGCTGCGGTCGACTCCTCGCCGCGGTTGCCGTTGGACTCCGCCGGCACGGTGATCGGACCGGTGATCGTGCCGACCTCCTGGTTGCCGACGATAGCCGCCTGCTCCTCAGCCGCCTCGACGATCGTCGAGACCGCTGCGACGCGCGGGTAGGTCTCCTCGAGGCCGGTCTGGAACGCCTCCGGGTCCTCGCCGGCGGGCACCGTGAGTCGCTGGTGGTTGGTCAGCACCTCCGCAGTCGCCTCACCGCTGGCACGGTCGACGGCCAGCACCACCTGGCCGACCACGTTCGAGTACTCGTTGGACTGCACCACCGGCCGCGTCGCGCCGGGAACACCGGGAACCGGCGCCATCCAGCTGTACGCGCGTTGGGTGTGACCGTTGAAGATCACGTCGACCTCGGCCGAGAGGTTGTTGACCATGTTGCCGAACACGCCGCCCGCGGCCGCGTCGGGCCCGAGCAGCGCCTGCTGCTCCGCCTGCGGGGCGTTCAGCGGAACGTTGACCTGCGAGCCCTCGTGGATCTCTGCGACGATGACCTCCGCCTCGCCGTTGGCGGCGTTGCCGTCGGTGAGTTCGGCCGCGATGCCGTTGATCGCGGTCACGGGGTCGGCGAACTCGACCCCCAGGAGGCCGCTGCCGTCGACAAGGCTCGGAGTCTGCTCTGTGACCGCACCGATCACGGCAACGGTGACGCCGTCGACCTCGAAGGTCTCGTAGGCGGGCCCGATGGGCGCCCCGTCGAGCGTCACGTTCGCGGAGAGGTACGGGAAGTCCGCCAGCAGGTCGACGCGGCCGCCGGCGACGATGTCGTCGACGCCCTTGTCGAACTCGTGGTTGCCGACCGCCGAGGCCGACACATCCAGCGCGTTCAGCACGTCGATCGCCGGCTCATCGTCCTGCGAGGCGGAGGTGAAGTTGGAGGCGCCGATGGAGTCGCCGCCCGAGAGCAGCAGTGTGTTCGACGCGTAGTCGGCGCGCAGCTGCTCGATGGTGCCGGCGAACAGCGTGGTCGTGCTGGGGATGAACGTTCCCTCATCGACCGAGCTGCCGACGATGCGGCCGTGGAAGTCGTTGAAGTGGAGGAGGTTCACGACGGCGGTCGTCGCTGGGTCGACCTCGATCGGCGCTGCCACAGCGGCCTGCGGGCGACCATCAGCCCGAGTCCGAGTGCGCAGGCGGCGCCAACCGCGGTATTGCGCTTGAAGTGCTTCATCACAGTGTCTCCGTTGCCATGGATGCGGAAGGCGCACAGGGCGCGCCAAGATCCACCCTAGGAAGTTCCGAGGGTGAGCGCGAGGCCCAAAAGTTGCCGGCAGGTGAACATCCGCGGTCTTCCATCGGAACCAGCGAGAAGGGGACCCCTCTCGGGATCCCCTTCTCGTGCAGGCAGCCGATCAGGCGCCAGCGGCCTCGAGCTCCGGCTCGTGCGGCTCCGGGCTCGTGTGCGAGAACACGAATGCGTTGTCGGCGAAGTCCACCGTCACGTGCTCGCCGGCACCCAGCTCGCCATGCAGGATCTTCTCGCTCAGCACGTCCTCGATCTCATGCTGCACCGCGCGACGGAGCGGCCGCGCGCCCAGTGCGGGGTCGTGGCCGATCGTGACGAGGTGCCGCTTGGCCGCCACGGTCAGCTCGATCGTCATATCGCGGTCGAGCAGTCGCTCGGAGAGCCGGCCGATGAACAGGTCGACGATCTGCAGCAGCTCCTCGGGGTCCAGCTGCGGGAAGACGATCATCTCGTCGACGCGGTTGAGGAACTCGGGCTTGAAGTTCTTCTTGAGCTCCTCGCGGACCTTGCCGCGCATCCGGTCGTAGTCGTTCTCCGAGTCGCCCTCCAGCACGAAGCCGACCGGGCCGCCCGAGATGTCCTTGGTGCCGAGGTTGGTCGTCATGATGATGACGGTGTTCTTGAAGTCGACCACGCGGCCCTGGCCGTCGGTGAGACGACCCTCCTCGAGGATCTGCAGCAGCGAGTTGAAGATGTCGACGTGCGCCTTCTCGATCTCGTCGAAGAGCACCACCGAGAACGGCTTGCGGCGCACCTTCTCGGTGAGCTGGCCGCCCTCCTCGAAGCCGACGAACCCGGGAGGAGCGCCGAAGAGCCGCGAGACGGTGTGCTTCTCGCTGTACTCCGACATGTCGAGCGCGATCAGGGCGTCCTCGTCGTCGAAGAGGAACTCCGCGAGCGCCTTGGCGAGCTCGGTCTTGCCGACGCCCGTGGGGCCGGCGAAGATGAACGAGCCAGAGGGGCGGCGGGGATCCTTGAGGCCGGCGCGCTGACGGCGGATGGTCTTCGCCAGCACGCTGACGGCCTCCTCCTGGCCGATGACGCGCTGGTGCAGCGCCTTCTCCATGAAGACCAGGCGTGCCGACTCCTCCTCGGTGAGCTTGAACACCGGGATGCCGGTCGCGTTCGCCAGCACCTCGGCGATCACGCCCTCGTCGAGCACGCCGGTGGGACCGCCGTCGCCCGAGCGCCACTTCTTCTCGAGGCGCAGGCGCTCGCCGAGCAGCTCCTTCTCCTCGTCGCGCAGGCGGGCCGCAGCCTCGAAGTCCTGGCCCTCGATGGCGCCCTCCTTGCGGCTGCGAACGTCGGCGATCTTCTCGTCGAACTCGCGCAGCTCCGGCGGCGCCGACAGGATCGACAGCCGCAGGCGGGCGCCGCCCTCATCGATCAGGTCGATCGCCTTGTCGGGCAGGAAGCGGTCCTGCACGTAGCGGTCGGCGAGGTTCGCCGCGGCGACCAGCGCGCCGTCGGTGATCGTCACCTTGTGGTGCGACTCGTAGCGGTCGCGGAGCCCCTTGAGGATGTTGATCGTGTGGGCGACCGACGGCTCGTTCACCTGGATGGGCTGGAAGCGGCGCTCGAGCGCGGCATCCTTCTCGAAGTGCTTGCGGTACTCGTCGAGGGTGGTCGCGCCGATCGTCTGCAGCTCGCCACGGGCGAGCAGCGGCTTCAGGATGTTCGCGGCATCGATCGCGCCCTCTGCGGCACCGGCGCCGACGAGCGTGTGGATCTCGTCGATGAAGGTGATGATGTCGCCGCGCGTGCGGATCTCCTTCGTCACCTTCTTCAGGCGCTCCTCGAAGTCACCGCGGTAGCGGCTGCCCGCGATCAGCGAGCCGAGGTCGAGCGTGTAGACCTGCTTGTCCTTCAGCGTCTCGGGCACCTCGCCCTTGATGATCGCCTGCGCGAGCCCTTCGACGACGGCGGTCTTGCCGACGCCCGGCTCGCCGATGAGCACCGGGTTGTTCTTGGAGCGGCGGGAGAGGATCTGCATGACCCGCTCGATCTCCTTCTCGCGCCCGATCACCGGGTCGAGCTTGCCGTCGCGCGCGGCCTGGGTGAGGTTGCGCCCGAACTGGTCGAGGATCTGCGAGCCCTTGGCGTCCGCCTGCACGGTCTGGTCGCCGCCGACCGTGGTCGACTCCTTGCCCTGGTACCCGGCGAGCAGCTGGTTGACGGTCTGCCGCACGCGGTTGAGGTCGGCGCCCAGCTTGACGAGCACCTGGGCCGCGACGCCCTCGCCCTCGCGGATGAGGCCGAGCAGCACGTGCTCGGTGCCGATGTAGTTGTGGCCGAGCTGCAGCGCCTCGCGCAGGCTCAGCTCGAGCACCTTCTTGGCGCGCGGCGTGAACGGGATGTGTCCCGATGTCTGCTGGCTGCCGGAGCCGATCATGTCCTGCACCTGCGAGCGCACCGCATCGAGGGAGATGCCCAGCTGCTCGAGCGCCTTCGCGGCGACGCCGTCGCCCTCGTGGATGAGGCCGAGCAGGATGTGCTCCGTGCCGATGTAGTTGTGGTTCAGCAGCTTCGCCTCTTCTTGGGCGAGCACCACGACGCGGCGAGCGCGATCGGTGAATCTCTCGAACATCGCTGCCTCCCTTCCTTGGTTCCCGAGCGTAGCCGCGGGTCGGGGGACGGCGTGCGGCTGTTCGCTGTGGGCGCGACACAGACCGACACGGACCGAGACAGACGGATGCGTCGTGGCCGCCGTGCGCGCATCCGCCCTTGCGCTCGTCACGGCCCGCCGTTACCGCATCGACAATCGATAACAACGATAATCGATAAGGTTCAGACGAGCATCGACAGGCACCTGTCGATGCGGATGGGAGTCGCGATGAGCACAATCGCCGGGATGACGGGGCTCGTCATGGCCACGCTGCTGCTGGGCGCCATCGCGCTGCTGGTGGTCGGCGTGCGCGCGCGGCGCGACGGCGGCTCGGGCGCCGTCGTCACCACGGCGCTCGTCGTCGCCGCAGGTGCCGCAGCGCTGTCGGCGATCGGTGCGATCATCGCGCTGCTCGCCGCCCTGCTGCAGAACCCCGTCGGCATCACCGTGCCGGTGCAGGAGTTCTGGCCGCAGCTTCCCGCAGGCGCCGAGGTCGAGGGGACGACCGCGAACCGCGTGGGCGGCGGCTTCACCTCGGCCGACCTGCTCGTCGCCGACCTGAGCTTCGTCGCGCGCCTGTGCTGGGCGATCGCGCTGGCGCTCGGCTGGCTCGTGCCGGGCACCGTCGCGGCGCTGATCGCCGTCGGCTGCCTGCGCCTGCGCGCCGGTCGGCCGTTCGCACCGCTGCTCGAGCGACTGACGATGGTCACCGCTGTGGTGGTGCTGGCCGGTGGCCTCCTCGCGGAGGTGCTCGGCGATGTCGCAGGCAGCATGGCTGCGCAGGAGGCGCTCGCCTGGACGGGCGCGGAGTGGACGGGCGAGCTGGCAGACCCGTCGGTGCTGCTGCCGCGGGCCGGCTTCCGCATCGACCTTCCGCTGTGGCCGATCGGCGCCGGGCTCGGGCTCGCCGCCCTGGCGACCCTCTTCCGGCACGGCCACCAGCTGCAGCGCGACACCGAGGGCCTCGTCTAGTGCCGGCCGATGAGGACCTCTCGCGCCTGCACTGCCGGCTCGACGAGCTGCTCGTCGAGCGCGGCATGACCCTGACGGCGCTCGCCGAGGACGTGGGCGTCAGCCTGGTCAACCTGTCGGTGCTGAAGAACGACCGGGCCAAGGCCATCCGCTTCTCCACCCTCATCGCGCTCTGCGATGCGCTCGGCTGCCAGCCCGGCGAGCTGTTCACGGTCGACGCTCACGGAACGCAAGGCTCCGCTCGATAGCCTCGACGCGACGACGCGAGGAGCACGGTGACCGATCAGCCCCAGCCCCAGCCCCAGCCGCGGGACCAGCCGCAGGGACAGCAGCCCCCGTACGGGCAGCAGCCGCAGTACGGGCAGTACTACGGGCAGCCCGCCTACGAGCAGCAGCCGCAGTACGGGCAGCCCGCCTACGAGCAGCAGCCGCAGTACGGGCAGCCCGCCTATGGCACCGCGCCCTACGGTCAGCCCGGCTACGCCGTGCAGCCGCCTGCCCCGAAGCGCCCGGCGCTGCTGCCTGCCGCGCTGCCGATGTCTGGCCTCTCATACACTCAGGCGTTCCGGCCGTTCGAGCGCCGCGTCGGCCGCTGGTTCATCGCCTGGGCGATCGCCATCGGCTTCTTCATGGCGGGCCAGATCATCTCGCTCACCTTGATGCTGCCCGGCCTGGTCGGCTTCTTCGCGACCCTCGACCCGACGAGCATGCCGACCGACGAGACGCAGATCGGCATGGACGTCATCGAATCCGTGGTCGCGACTCCCCTCGGCATGGTCGCCGTGAACATGGCATGGGCGACGATGATCCCCGGTGCGATCGTGGCGATGGCCGCGTTCGGCAAGGGCGCCGCCGGCTTCGCGATCAGCGTCGTCGGCCGCTGGCGCTGGAGCGCCGTGGCCCGCTCGGCGCTGGTGATCGTGCCGATCTTCGCCGTCTACATCGGCATCTCGCTCTGGATGGACCCGACGGTCGAATGGCAGTGGAACCCCAACTGGGGCCTCGTCATCGCCGTGCTGCTGACCACCCCGCTGCAGTCGACCGGCGAGGAGTTCACCTTCCGTGGGCTCCTGCCGCAGCTGATGGGCGGCTGGCGCGTGCACCGGTACGTGCCGGCGCTCGTGATGCTACTGCCGGTGCTGCTCGTGATGGTCCTGCAGCCGGCCACCTGGTGGCTGTCGCTGCTCGCCCTCGCAGCCGCGGCCATCGGACCCTGGGTGCTCACCGGTCGGCTCGGCAACGCCCTCTGGACCGGTGCCGCGACCGGACTGCTCTTCGGTGCCCTGCACACGCATCCGTCGATCGCGGCGACGCTGCAGCTGGCCCTGGTGGGCTTCACCTGCTCGATGCTCACCTACCGCACGGGCGGCCTCGAGGCCGCCTCCGTGCTGCACACCGCGAACAACGTGTTCATCATGGTGCCGCTCGCGCTCACCGGCACCTCAGCCTTCTCGGGCCAGCCGGTCGCGGGCGAGGACTGGCTCTCGACCGCCATCACCGCGGCGGCGCTCGGGCTCGCCTACCTCGCAGTGCACGTCACGATGGCGAAGACGCAGCGCTTCACCACCGGCAGCGCCGCGGCCGACCTGCTCGAGCCGCGACCGCCGATCGCACCACCCGCGGCAGCGGCCGCCTACTGAGGTTCGGGCGGGCCGGCCTTCGAGGTCGGCTCGACCGACGCATCCGTCGTCGTGGTGACCTCGACCGGCGCAGCAGCCTTGGGCGGCAGGCCCAGCTTGGCGCGCTCCTCGGCCTCGATGCGGTCGTACTCGCGGCGCGCGGTGCGGTCGCCGCGGATGATCATGCGCATGACCATCCAGAAGATGAGCCCGAGCACGATCGTCGGGACGAGCGAGAAGATCGCGTTCCCCCACCAGCTTTCAGGCATGGGCCCAGTCTACCCGCACCGCGCGGAGCGCCGGTCACCCGCAGCGGCTGCGCTCAGGTGAGCAGCTCGCGCACGCGCTCGCGTCCGATCGCGAGCAGCAGCGTCGGGATGCGGGGCCCGGCCTCGCGGCCGACGAGCAGCCGGTAGAGCAGCGCGAAGAAGGCACGCTGGGCGGCCGAGAGCTCCTTGTCGCCCTTCACCATGGCGCCGGGCTCGAGGCCGCGCTGCACCTTCGCGACACCGTAGACCTGGTGCGTCAGCCCATCCAGGGTCCACGCCTCTTCGATCGCCGGCAGTCCCTGGCCGCCGTCGAGCAGCAGCCGCACGCCGTCGCGCTCGGTCTCGGTGAGCGCGTCGAGCGCCTCCCGGTAGGGCGCGTCCCGCACGGCCGTGTGCTCCTCGTCGGGCATGTGGGTGGCGACCCACGCCTCGACCCTGTCGAGCCGCGGCCGCAGCGGGTCGAGCGAGGTGATCGGGTCTTCGGCGTCGAGCCCGCCCAGGATCCGCAGCACCTGCGCCTCGTCGCCGAAGGTGAGGTCCACGACGGATGCGAGGGTGCGGTAGGCGACGCGGCGCGGCGTCTGCGGCAGGGTCTCGTGGGCGGTCGAGGTGGCACGCTCGAGCGCGGCGAGCTCCGCCTCGCCCGCCGTGCCGGCCTCGGCCTTGCGCAGCAGCGCGTCCCACTCGTCGTAGGTGCGCTGCAGCTCCGAGCCGAAGGCGACGTCGAAGGACTGGTTCATGCGGCGGCGGGCGTAGAGCCAGCGCAGCACAGGCGCCTCCATCACCGCGAGCGCGTCGGCGGGCACCGGGGCGCCGCCGCGCGAGGACGACATCTTGGCGACGCCGGCGAAGCCGACGAAGGCGTACATGGGGCCCAGCGGCCGCTGCCAGCCGAACACCGGTGCCAGTTCGAGCCCCACCTGGAAGGACGAGCCGGGGCTCTGATGGTCGACACCGGAGGGCTCGAACACGACGCGCTCGTAGGCCCAGCGCATCGGCCAGTCGACCTTCCAGACCAGCTTGCCCGAGCGGAACTCGCGCAGCAGCACCGTCTCGCGGTGCCCGCACTGACAGGAGTAGGTCATCTCGGTCGACTCGTCGTCGTAGGCCTCGATGGTCGTGAGGTCCTTGCCGCAGCTCGTGCAGTACGGCTTGTAGGGGTAGTACTCGGCGCCGCCGGAGCCGTCATCCTCGGTCGCGGCGCCCGACGACGCGTCGAGGGCCGCCTGCAGCGCCTCGTCCTCATCCTTCGCCGCCGGCAGCGTGCGGTACTGCGCGAGGATCGCGTCGATCTCGCGGCGGTGCCGCATCGCGTGCAGGATCTGCTCGGTGTAGGCGCCGGCCGCGTACTGCTCGGTCTGGCTGATGCCGCGGTAGCGGATGCCCGCCTCCGCGAACGAGGCCTCCGCCTGCACGCGGAAGTGCGCCGCCCAGGACGACTCTGCGCTGCCGGGAGGGGCGGGCACGCTCGTGAGCGGCTTGCCGATGTGCTCGGCCCACGCCTCGTCGACGCCCTCGATGCCGGCGGGCACCTTGCGGAAGCGGTCGTAGTCATCCCAGCTGAAGATGTGCTCGGCCTCGAGGCCGCGGCGCTGGATCTCGTCGACCACCAGGTGCGGGCTCATCACCTCGCGGAAGTTGCCCAGGTGCACGGGGCCGGAGGGAGAGATGCCGGATGCGGCGACGGGCTTGGTCCCGCGGCGCTCGGCCTCGGCGATCACCTCGTCGGCCAGGCGCGAGACCCAGTCGGCGCGCTCGTGCGCGGTGGTGGGAGTGGTCTGCTCTGCGTCTGTCACGCATCCATTCTACGAACGCGGTCGGGGCCGTCTTCCGATGTCTGCGACGGCCGCGAACACGCAGGCGCACACAAAGACAAGCACGAGTGTCACGACGATCGGCCCCTCAGCGACCGTCGTGATCGGCAGCGCCCAAACTTGCGCACTGCCGTCAGGGCGATCGCCGAGCAGCAACGAGATCGCGATCCATGCGACGAGGAGGCCCGTCAGCGCTGGTGGCACACCGCGACTTCCCAGGACGAGCGCGGCCGCGCCGAGAGCAAGACTCGGCACCAGGGCATGCGCTGCGCTCGGGATACCGGCCGCGGCGAGCGCCGCCGCGCCAAGCGGCAGCGCTGCCACGAGCGCGGCGTCGAGCAGCGCGGGGGCGGCTCTCACCGGCCCCATCAGGCGTTCCGTCTCCAACTGCCGGCGATGCCAGACCGAGACGACGAGCGGCAGGATGACGGTGGACGCCCCGAGATCGAGCCACTGCATGCCAGCCCGAATGGTCGGGTACGGCACGACCAGCGGCAGCGCGGCGACGATGATCCACGCAGCGCTGGCCGCGGCCATCGACAGACGAGCCCGAAGGAGCCATCTCACTGCGGACTGCGCACTCGCTCGGTCACTGCGAGATACGCCGCCTCCGCCACCTGGTGCAGTGCCGTCCCGTCTGGCGCACGCGCGAAGAACTCGGCGGCGTTGCCCTCGAACACGATGCGCCCGCCGTCGATGATCGCGACGGCGTGGTCGCCGCCGGGGATGCTGACCAGCTCGTGCGTGGCTGAGATGACCGCTGTGCGCTCGGAGAGCCGCTCGACCGCTGCGCGCACCGCGATCCGCTGCGCGGCGTCGAGGCCTGCATCGATCTCGTCGAGCAGGAGCAGACGAGGGCTGTGAACGACCGCTTGGGCGAGAGCGAGGCGTCGAAGCTCGCCGCCCGAGAGCTGGCTCGAGGCACGGCTCGCGAGCGCAGCGAGTGCCGCCACGTCGATCGCCGTCTCGCTCGCCTGCCATGCGTCGGTGCGGGACATGCCCTTGAGCCAGCCTGCGTACGCGATGACCTCTCGCACTGTCAGGCCGCGAAGACCCCGGAAGTGCTGCGGCGCGAGGCCCACGTGCCGGGCCCACGCACGGGATTGCACGTCGAGGCCGCCGGCGACGTCGGTCGTGACCACGCCGCGACTCGGCAGCAGCGTGCCACCCAGCACGGCCAACAGCGTTGACTTGCCAGCGCCGTTGGGCCCTAGCAAGGTGAGGGGAAGGCGATCGACCTTCCAGTCGAGTGCGTCGAAGACCATGCGACGACGAATCCCGCGACGGATCGTAAGGCCTGCGATTTCAAGTTGCATTCGCGACTCCACAGTGTTCTTGGATGGTGTCCACCCAGTCAGCGAACGCAAACAAAGCGCTCTCCGGGTCGGCAGCTCCGAGATGCTGGAGCGGATCGGTGCCCGCTGCCGGTGTCCAACCTAGAGCGCTTGCGGCGTACCCCGGGTCACCGCCGAGCGCAGCCGAGAGTAAGCCGCTGGCGCGCAACATCGCCTCGGACTCTTCCTCAGACTGAGGTCCCACGGACGAGATCGGCATCGAACCAGTCGAGTCGAGGCATCCGATCGACCACGTGTATGACTCGCCGAACTGCACTGCTATCCAGTCCGCCGGGTCAGTCACGCGCGTCGACAGGAACAGATCGGCGGCGCCTTCTGGATGCGGCGTCACAGTGCTCGGAGTTGGCAAGGCCGCGCGCTCGAGGACCGCATTGAATGCAGCGATGTGAGTCGTGAGCTCATCTCGGTCGCGTTCGACCTCAGGCCATAGGCAGAGTTCCACGTCGACTCCGACGCAGTGCAGCGCAGATGCCGATCGCGCGACTGTGCCGGGTGCCCGCACGTCCATCAATGGCGAAGCCAACATGCCTCCCACGACTGCCACGACTCCGAGCAGTGCGGCGCCGCGTGCCAATATCCGCCGCCGGTCAGCGACGCGCAGCATCGCCGCCAAGGCGAGGAACGCGAGGGGCGGACCGATGAGTAGCGCGGGGCTGATCGACGCATCGAGCGACTGCGTGGCATGGGGAAGCCAGGTGCCGCCGAGCACGCCAAGCGAGATCAACGCGGGATCGACCAGCCCGAAGGCGGAGATTGCGTAGCCAACGATCAGCGTCAATGGGCCGGCGACGACGGCGGTCACACTGCAACCGACCATCGCGCCCGCGATCACCGGGATTGACACCGCGCTGGCGACAGCGACAACCACAGCCACGAGCTGGTCCCCGCCGGTGTCAGGCGAGGTCGCGGTCGCGACCGACACCAGGCAGATGCCGAAGCCGACGATCAGGGCGAGCCACGCGGGCCAGATGCGTTGCAACACCTGTTGCCACACCGGCCTCGTCGGTCGAGTGCCGGAGCCCGCACGCCATTGCCGTGCCGTTGCGACCGCGACTGCCGAGCCTGCAGCGGCAACCGGCCCGGCCAACGCGAACCCCATGCCCGAGGTTGCGACGACGCTTTCCCACGTCGGCAGGGGCGCGACGAAGCCTGGCACGTCGATCGCCACCGCCAACACCATGACCGGCACAGCGCCGCTCCCGGCCCAGAACGACGCGTTGGAGAAGACCGGAGCCGCGAGCCGCACGCGGCTCAGCGAGATCGCCGCTACCAACCGATGAAGACGGCCCCTGCGTTCAGCCGCCAGTCCGTGCCCGTGCCGAACCACTGACCGCTCGACGTCCACCCGCTCAGGCGGAATCGATACGTGCCCGATCCGGGGTTGGCCCATGTATGCAGGATGCCAGGGGCCGACGTCCGGCTGCCGCGGCCGACCCAACCGACGCCCCACTGGTCGTACTGCAACTCCAGCTGCACCGAGGACGGCGTCGCGGACAAGGGTGTGTAGGGGAGGTAGACGTTCACGCTCGACAGTCGCACGCGCGTCGACACGTTCGTCGCGTTGGAGTCAGCCCAAGAGGAACTCGCAGAGCCAGGCCTCCACCCGGACATGGAGGTGTTGCGGTCTGCTTGCGCCGCGACCGCCGTAGAGGCAACCATCAGCCCTGCAAGGAGCATCCCAAGCATTCCGATCTTGACTCGCTTCATTGCGGTCTCCCTGCGGATGGAGCCGCCGACCGGCTCGCGTGACTTGGACGCTACCCCCCCCTGGACGCGACATGCAAGGGCTCGCGTTGACTCATCAGAAACCTCCGCGTAGATCGATACGTTGCCTCATGTAGGAATCTCCGTTTCGCGCTACGCCTGTCTCTGTGGAGCTGACGATGGTGGAACGCAAGGCTGTGACGAAGAAGTTGGCGGCCTCGTATCGAGCGGGTGACCGGGCGCGGAAGTCGCGACTGCTGGATGAGCTGATCGAACTCACGGGCTGGCATCGCGATTACGCGCGGGCGGCGCTGCGGGCCGCGGCGGCACCCGTGCGCCCGGTCAGGGCGCGGGCGCCGCGGACGCCGACCTACGGGCCGGAGCTGCAGCCGGCGCTGGTGCGCTGCTGGGCGGTGCTGCGGGCACCCGCCGGCAAGCTGCTCGCACCGATGCTGCCGGTGCTGGTGCCGATGCTGCGCCGCGAGGGCGAACTGGAGCTGACCGACGCGCAAGCGGCCCTGCTGACCCGGATGAGCGCGGCCACGATCGACCGGAAGCTCGCGTCCGAGCGGGCGAAGATGTTGCCGCGCGGCCGCTCGCATACGAAGCCCGGCAGCCTCCTCAAGTCCCAGATCCCGATCCGCACCTGGGCGGAATGGGACGACGCGGTCCCGGGCTTCGTGGAGATCGATCTGGTCGCCCACGACGGCGGCAACGCGTCGGGCGAGTTCTGCTTCACGCTCACCGTGACCGACATCGCCACCGGTTGGACCGTGAACCGGTCCGTGCCGAACAAAGCAGCCAAGTGGGTGTTCGAAGCGCTCCAGCAGGTCACCGCCGTGTTCCCGTTCCCGATCATCGGCATCGACTCCGACAACGGGACCGAGTTCATCAATCACAACCTGTTCCGCTACTGCGAGCTGCACCAGATCACGTTCACCAGGTCGCGATCGGGCAACAAGAACGACGGCGCCCACGTCGAGCAGAAGAACTGGTCCCGCGTGCGCGAGCTCGTCGGCTACCTCCGCTACGACACCACTGCCGAGCTTGAGCTGCTGAACCAGATCTGGGACCTCGACCGCGTCTTCACCAACCACCTGCTGCCGCAGCAGAAGCTGCTCTCCAAGACCCGTCAGGGCGCAAAAGTGATCAAGAAGCACGACGCCGGAGCGACCCCGCACCAGCGCGCCCTCCGGCACCCCACGACCCGGCCCATGGCCGTCCGACGAATCAACGCCGAGTTCAAACGCATCCGCGTCGGCGCGCTCTCACGCGCCATCCTCAACCTCACCGGACGACTCGAAACTCTCGCGATCGCGAAGCGGCCAGCGCCCCTCAAACCACCCATCAACCACGCCTGGAACGACTACGGCATGCGGAGATCCTGACGTGAGGCAACGACTGCACCCAGGCGGAGGTATTGACATGAGGCAACAGGGGGATGCGAACTTGCTTCTTGCAAAACTATACGCTCACGGGATGCTGAAGATCGCGTTGTCGATGAGGCGGACAGAGCCGACGCGGGCTGCGACGAGCACCTGCACGGGGCCGTGGTGCTGCTCGCCGGCGAACGCGAAGGTGCACGGGTCGACGATCGCGAGGTAGTCGAGCTGCACGCCGGTGTCGGACTGGAAGACCGACTGGGCTGCCGCGAGCATCGACTCGACGCCGCGGTCGGCCGCGGAGCCGGCGGCCTCGAGGGCGCGCGAGAGGGCGAGGGCGTCGCGCCGCTCCCCCGCCGAGAGCATCGCGTTGCGGCTCGAGAGGGCGAGGCCGTCGGGCTCCCGCACGGTCGGCACGCCGATGATCTCGACCGGCAGGTTGAGGTCGCGCACCAGGCGGCGCACGAGGAAGAGCTGCTGGGCGTCCTTCTCGCCGAAGACGGCGACGTCGGGCTGCACGATCGAGAACAGCTTCGCGACCACCGTCAGCACCCCGTCGTAGTGGCCAGGGCGGCTGCGGCCCTCGAGCACCGTGCCCAGGTGCCCGGCGGTGACGAGCGTGGCGCTGCGGCCGCCGTCGGGGTACATGTCTTCCACCGAGGGCATGAACACCGCCTCGACGCCGAGCACGATGAGCTGCTCGGTGTCGGCCTCCGGCATGCGCGGGTACCTGGCGAGATCCTCGTGCGGCCCGAACTGCAGCGGGTTGACGAACACCGACGCGATCACGACGTCGGCGTGCTCGCGTGCGACGCGCACGAGCTCGAGATGGCCGGCGTGCAGCGCGCCCATGGTCGGCACGAGCGCGACGCGCTTGCCCTCGGCTCGGGCGCTCGCGACGAACGCGCGGGCGTCGTCGATGGTGGTCAGGGTCTGGATGGGCATGCGCTCTCCACGGTGCGGGGCCTCGTAGAAGCCTAGAGGTGCCTAGGCTGGGCTCATGCCGCACCGCGCAGTCGTCATCACGGTCTCCGACCGCGCCGCCGCGGGCACGAGGGCGGATGCGTCGGGTCCCGTCGCGGTCGAGGCGCTGCGGCGGGCGGGATTCGCGTGCGACGACGCGGTCGTCGTGCCCGACGGCGCGGACTCGGTCGAGGCGGCGCTGCGCGATGCCCTCGCGGCACGGCCGCTGCTCGTGCTCACCAGCGGAGGCACCGGCATCGCGCCGAGCGACCAGACGCCGGAGGGCACCGACCGCGTGCTCGAGCGCCCGGTGCCGGGCATCGCCGAGGAGCTGCGCCGCATCGGTGCGGCCGCGGCCCCCGGCGGCCTCCTCTCCCGCGGTCTCGCGGGCATCGCGGGCGGCGCGCTGATCGTGAACCTCCCCGGCTCCCCCGGCGGGGTCGCCGACGGGGTCGAGGCGGTGCTGCGGGTCGCCGACCACGTCGCGAGCCAGCTGGGCGGCGGTGATCACCGATGAGCGAGGCGATGCACGCCGGCGCCGCTGCCGGCCCCGGGGCCGGTGCCGTGCGCCTCGCGCGCGTCGAGACCGTGCCGCTCGACCTGGCGGCGCACCTGGCCGCGGTGGAGGACGACACCGCCGGCGCGATCTCCACCTTCATCGGCCGCGTGCGCGATCACGACCCGCACGCGAGCGCGCCGGTCGTCGCGCTCGAGTACTCGGCGCACCCGGATGCGTCGGCGGCGCTGCGCGGCATCGCCGAGCGCGCCGCCGCGGGCACGCGGGCGGTGGTGGCGGTGAGCCACCGCGTCGGCACGCTGCAGGTGGGCGATCTGGCGGTCGTGATCGCGGTCGCCGCGCCGCACCGCGATGAGGCCTTCACCGTCTGCCGCGCCGTGATCGAGACGATCAAGCTGGAGCTGCCGGTGTGGAAGCGGCAGCACGCCGCCGACGGGTCCGCGCAGTGGCAGGGGCTCGGCGGCTGACCGCTCGCCCGGGTGGAGCCTTGGCGGCCGCGGCTCAGCCACCCGCGAACGGCGGCAGCACGTCGACGAGCTCGGCGTCGGCGAGCGAGGCGGCGTCGTCGACGCGAGAGCCGTCGACGAGCACCGCGCACTGCGACAGGATGCCGGCGAGCCCCGGATGGTCGGCGACCAGGCCGGCGCGCAGCGCGCCGACGGTCTGCTCGCCGCGCCGCTCCTCGTCGAGGCCGGTGGCCTCGAGCGCGGCCGCGAAGTAGCGCACGCGGGTCACGCCGAGCCCTCCACGCTGTCGGTGGCGGCGCGGGTCTGCCACCGGTCGGCGAGCTTCGTGATGGCGGCGACGGCGGCCTCGATCTGCTCCGGATCGCCGCCGCGGGAGCCCGCGACCAGGCCGGCGACGAACGCGCTCAGCGGTGCCGCCGGGCGGGCGACGCCGACCGCGACGTCGCGCGCGAGATCGAGCACGAGCGCGATCGGCACCGCATCGGCGGGCAGGTCGAAGTGCGTGCGCAGGGCTGCCGACCACTCGTCGAGCGCCTCCGGCGGCAGGGTGTGTGCGGTGCTCATAGCGCCTCCTCCTGGCTGTCCTCGGTCGCTCGCGCCGCGTCGGCCCGAGCACGTGCCTGCTCCAGATCGTCCCAGGTGTCGACGTCCGCCGCCAGCGCTGCTGGCGCGTCGGCGAGCTCGAGCGCGAGCCGCGCCAGCAGCATCCGCATCGAGGCGCCAGCGCCCGACTCCGGCAGCGCTGCCGCCGCAGAGCGCAGCGCGCTCGTGCGGTAGAGCCCGCACAGCCACTGCGCGCGTCCGCCGACCGCGAGGCAGCGGCCGTCGAGCCCCGCCGGCAGCGCCTCGATGCCGTCGCGCAGCCGCAGCGCGGCGGCGGGTGCCGCCGGCTGATCGCACGCGAGCACGAGGGTCCACGCGGGCTCAGGCGCCGACGCCGGCTCCGCGAGCGCCGCCACGATGCCGGCTGCCGGCCCGCCGAGCGGCGGCTGCTCCCGCACCCAGCGCACGTGCGCGCCCACCGCATCCGCCACCGGGCCCGCGACGGTCACCGGACTGCAGCCGAGCGCCTCGGCGGCGTCGATCGCGAGCTGCAGCAGGCTGCGCCCGCCGACCTCGAGCAGCGGCTTGTGCACGCCGCCCATGCGCGAGCCGCGCCCGCCCGCGAGCAGCACCGCCGCGCAGCCGCCCGCCGGGGCTGCGGCATCGGTCGCCGGCTCGCTCATCGGTCGCTCAGTCCGCCTGCGGCCGCACCCAGGTGCCGGAGCGGCCGCCCTCCTTCGCCACGATGCGCACGTGCTCGATCGAGGCGAGCCGATCCATGCCCTTCACCATGTCGATCACCGCGAGCGCGGCGACCGAGACGGCGGTGATCGCCTCCATCTCGACCCCCGTGCGGTCGGCGGTGCGCACGGTGGCCTCGATCTCGACGCCGTCGTCGACGACGGCCAGGTCGACGGCGGCCCCGTGGACGCCGATCACGTGCGCGAGCGGCAGCAGCTCTGCGGTGCGCTTGGCCGCCTGGATGCCGGCGATGCGGGCGAGCGCGAGCACGTCGCCCTTGGGCACGGTGCCGTCGCGCAGCGCGGCGATCACCTCGGCGCTGCAGCGCACCGAGCCGCGCGCGGTCGCGGCGCGGACGGTGGGCGTCTTGCCGGTGACATCGACCATGCGGGCGTGCCCGGCGGCATCCAGATGCGTGAAGCTCATGCGACCACCATGACATCGACGAGGTCGCCCTCGGTCACCTGCTCGGTCTGCGCCGGCACCACCGCGTACGCCTCGGCGTGCGCGAGCCCGCCCGCGAGGTGCGATCCGGAGCCGCCGGCCGTCGCTGGGGCGACGCGCCAGCGCGCCGGGTCGGATCGGTCGATCGCGGCGGGCAGATACTGCCGCCGCCCGGGCGGGCATCGCCAGCCGACCGCGGCCGGCAGCCGCAGCGCCGGTCGCGCGAGCTCGCCCGCACCCTGCATCGCCTGCAGCGCCGGGCGCACGAAGACCTCGAACGAGACGGCCGCGCTCACCGGGTTGCCGGGCAGGCCGAACAGCAGCATGCCGCCGGCGGTCTCGCCGAAGCCCTGCGGCTTGCCCGGCTGCATCGCGACCTTCGTGAAGGTCATCGTGCCGCTGAGCGCCGCGCGCACCGGCTCGTAGGCGCCGGCGCTCACGCCACCGCTGCTCACCAGGGCGTCGGCGCCGGCGGCCTCGGCCTCGGCGACCGCCGCGACCAGGTCGTCGCCGCCGTCGCCCACCGTGCGCACCAGCACGACCTCGGCCCCCGCGTCGGCCGCGAGCGCCGCGAGCAGCACGCTGTTCGACTCGGGGATCTGGCCGCGCCGCAGCGCAGCGCCCGCGGTCACGAGCTCGGCGCCCGTGGAGACCACCGCCACGCGCGGCCGGCGCGACACGATCGCCTGCGGCACCCCTGCCGCGGCGATCGCCTGCAGCGCGAGCGGGCTGAGCCGCACGCCGGGTGCCAGCAGGGGGTCGCCGGCGCGCAGATCCTCGCCGCGGCGGCGCACGTGGCGGCCGCGCGCGGCCGGTGCGCGCAGCACCTCGACGACGCCGAGCGAGTCGGCGAGGCCGCCCGCGGTGTCCTCGAACGGCACGACCGTGTCGGCGGCCGTCGGCATCGGTGCGCCGGTCATGATGCGCGCGGCCTGCCCCGCCTCGAGCGCGGGGTCGAGGCCCGAGCCGGCCGGCACATCGGCGACCACCGCGAGCCGCGCCGGCAGCGCGGCGAGGTCGTCGAAGCACACCGCGAAGCCGTCCATCGCCGAGTTGTCGAACACCGGGATGTCGACCAGGGCGCGCACCGGCTCGCGCAGCACGCGGCCGAGCGCGAGCGCGACCGGCAGCGTCTCCGTCGGCAGCGCGCGCACGCGTGCGAGCACGGTCGCGAGCTGCGCCTCGACCTCGATCGGCGCGCCGGTCACGCCCGGGCGCCCTGCCGCCGGGCGTCCCACGCGAGCATCCCGCCCGCGAGCACCGCGGCGTCGACGCCCACCGCCTGCAGCGCCGCGGCGGCGGCGTGCGCGCGCGGGCCCGTGCGGCACACGACGACCGTCTGCTCGCCGTCGCCGGCGGCCGCGCGCGGGTCGGCGAGCAGCGCGGCGAGCGGCAGGTGCTGCGCGCCGGGGATCATGCCCGCTGCCACCTCGTCATGCTCGCGCACGTCGAGCACGCGCGCCCCGGCCAGGGCGGCTTCCCCCACCTCGCGCACGCGCGGCGCGGCGCCCGGCAGTGCGGCGGCCCGTGCGGGGCGCACGCGCAGCTCGCGCTGCGTCGCGCGCAGCCCATCGATGACGAGCACCCGACCGAGCAGGCTCTCCCCCACGCCGGTGATGAGCTTGATCGCCTCGAGCGCCATCAGCGAGCCCACCTGCAGGCACAGCGCGCCCATCACCCCGACCTGCGCGCATGAGGGCAGCTCGCCGACCGACTCCGGCGGATGCAGGTCGGCGAGCACCACCGGGGCGACGCCCACGGGCGGCGCGCTCCAGAAGACGGTCACCTGCGCGTCGAAGGCCTGGATCGTCCCCCACACGAGCGGCACGCCGAGCTGCTCGCAGGCGCTCGCGACCATCGCCCGAGTGTCGAAGCTGTCGGAACCGTCGATCACCAGGTGCGCGCCGCGCAGGGCGTCGGCGGTGTTCGCCGGCGTGAGCCGCAGCTCGAGCGGCACCACTCGCGTCTCGGAGAGCTCCGGCGCCACGCGGGCGGCGGAGTCGACCTTGGGCGAGCCGACATCGCTGAGCCGATGGATGACCTGCCGGTGCAGGTTCGAGATCTCGACCACGTCGTCGTCGATCACGGTGAGGGTGCCGACGCCCGCGGAGGCGAGGGCGAGCACGAGCGGCGAGCCGAGCCCGCCGGCGCCGATGATCGCGACGTGCGCGGCTGCCAGCCGGCGCTGGCCGAGCTCGCCCAGCTGGGGCAGGCGCGCGTGGCGCGCGGTGCGCAGGCGCTCGCGCTCCGACAGCGCGGCGATCGGCTCGACCAGCGGGGCCATTCCCATGCCGCCAGGCTACGCGGAACGCTGCCGTACGGCTACGATCGGGCCACGCAGTCGCAGATCACCCGAAATCAGGCTGGATTCTCCGCATCTGCGGCGATACGGTCGGCGCATGCAGTCGTTCAAGGTGGCGCAGGCGGCGCAGCTGCTCGGGGTCAGCGACGACACCGTGCGCCGATGGATCGAGCAGGGCGAGCTGCCGGTGGGCGAGGGCCGGCCGATCGAGGTGCCCGGCGACGCGCTCGCCGCCAAGGCGCTCGAGCTGGCCGCGGCGCCCGCCGACCCCGACGGCACGCGCTCGAGCGCCCGCAACCGTTTCGTGGGGCTGGTCGTGCGCGTGCAGCGCGACGGCGTCATGGCGCAGGTCGACATCCAGGCGGGCCCGCACCGGGTCGTCTCGCTGCTCTCGGCCGAGGCGGTCGACGAGCTGGGGCTCGAGATCGGCTCGCTGGCGGCGGCGGTCGTGAAGGCGACCCACGTCGTGGTCGAGACGCCGAGGGCATGATGCGGCGCCGGGTGGCGGCGGCGGTCGCGGCGGCGCTGCTGCTCGCGGGGTGCAGCCCCGCGGACGGCGGCGGCCCGGCAGCTCCCGGCGACGAGCCGACCGCCGCCCTCACGATCGCCTCGGCCGCATCGCTCGCCGAGGCGATGGCCACGATCGCCGAGGCCTTCGAGCGCACCCGCCCGGGCATCGACGTGCGGCCGATCGTGAGCGACGGCTCCGCCACCCTCGCCACCCAGATCCGCGCCGGCGCGCCCTACGACGTCTTCGTCTCGGCCGACGAGCCCAGCATGGCGGGCGTGGCCGAGCTGGTCGGCGAGCCGGTGCCGCTGGCGACCAACCGGCTCGTGATCGTCGTGCCGTCGGGCAACCCGGGTGGCGTGCGCGGGCTCGCCGACCTGGCCGACGTCTCCACCGTGCTCTGCGCCCCCGAGGTGCCGTGCGGCGCCGCCTCCGCGCGCCTGCTGGCGCTGCACGGGCTCGACGTGCGGCCGGTGAGCCTCGAGCAGAGCGTGCGCGGGGTGCTCGCGAAGGTCGAGGCGGACGCGGTCGACGCCGGACTCGTCTACTCGACCGACGCAGCCGCATCCGCTTCGGTCGAGACCATCGCGGTCGCCGGCGCCGAGCAGGTCGTCAACCGCGCGATGGCCGCCGTGGTGCTCGACTCGCCCGAGCCGCAGCTGGCGGCCGAGCTCGTGCGCTTCATCGCCGGCGATGAGGGCCGCGCCGTGCTCGACGGCCTCGGGTTCGGGGCGCCGTGACCGGGCGAACGGATGCGTCGTGGCCGTGGCCGCCGGTGCTCGCAGTGCCGATCGTGGTCGGGCTGCTGCTGCTGGTGGTGCCGATGGCCGCGCTGGTGGGGCAGGTCGAATGGGCGAGCCTGGGCGCCGACATCGCCTCGCCGGAGGCGCTCAGCGCGCTCGGCCTCTCGCTCGGCACCGCGCTGCTGGCCACCGCGATCTGCCTGCTGCTCGGGGCGCCGCTGGCGATCGCGATCGCCAGGGCGGGCGACCGCACTGCCGCGTGGCTGCGCGCGATCGTGACGATTCCGCTGGTGCTGCCGCCGCTGGTCGACGGGGTGGCGCTGCTGGCGCTGCTGGGGCGCGACGGCCCGCTCGGCCGCGTGCTGGCGGTCTGGGGCGTGGAGGTGCCGTTCACGACCTCCGCGGTGGTGCTCGCGCAGACCTTCGTGTCGCTGCCGTTCCTGGTGCTGGCGATCGAGGGCACGGTGCGCGCCCGCGGCATCGCGCTCGAGCGCACGGCGGCGTCGCTCGGTGCGCCCCCGTGGACGGTGCTGCTGCGCGTCACCCTGCCGCTGGCGGCACCCGGGCTGCTGGCCGGCACCACGCTGTGCTTCGCGCGCGCCCTGGGCGAGTTCGGCGCCACCGCGATCTTCGCCGGCAACGCGCCGGGGGTGACCCGCACGATGCCGCTGGCGATCTACACCGCCTTCCACGGCACCGGCGCCACCCAGGCGACGGCGATCGCCCTGTCGCTGCTGCTGCTCGTGAGTGCCATCGCGGTGCTGCTGCTCGCGCGCGCCTGGCGGCCTGGTGCGATGACGGGGAGCGTGCGATGAGCGGGAGCGTGCGATGCCGGGAGCGTGCGATGCCGGGGAGCGTGCGGTGAGCGGCGCGGCGCTCGACGCCCGCATCGTCGTCCACCGCGCGCACGGCATGACCGTGCGCGCGCACGTGCGCGCCGCCGCGGGCGAGGCGGTGGCACTCATCGGGCCGAGCGGGGCGGGCAAGTCGACGATCCTGCAGGCGATCGCGGGCGAGGCGCCGCTGGCCGACGGAGAGGTCGTGATCGGCGAGCGGTCGGTCGCCACGGCCCGGCGGAGCCTGCCCGCGCACCGCAGGGGCGTCGTGCTGCTCGACCAGCACCCGCGGCTGTTCCCGCACCTGACGGCGGGCGAGAACGTCGCCTTCGGGCTGCGGGCGAGCGGCGTCGCGAAGGCGGCAGCGGCCGAGCGGGCAGACGCGTGGCTCGACCGGGTCGGGCTGCGCGGGCTCGGCGATCGCGCGCCCGAGCGGCTCTCGGGCGGCCAGCAGCAGCGCGTCGCCCTCGCCCGCGCGCTCGCGGTGGAGCCGGCGCTCGTGCTGCTCGACGAGCCCTTCACCTCGCTCGACGTCGAGACCGCGGCCGACGTGCGCGCCCTCGTGCACGAGCAGCTCGCCTCGAGCGGAGCGACCGCGCTCGTGGTCACGCATGCGGCAGCGGATGCGGCGGCGCTCGCCGCTCGGATCGTCGTCATCGAGCACGGCCGGGTCGCGCAGCATGGTGCGCTGCGCGCGGTGCTGGAGCGGCCCGCGACCCGCTTCGCTGCCGCCTTCGCCGACGTGAACCGCATCGAGGGCGTCGTGCGGGACGGCGTGTGGACAGCCGGCGGCGGCCTCCGGCTCGACGCGCGGGCGCAGGCCTCGGCGAGCACGGACGGCGCGACTGCGGCCGACGGCGACGCGGCCGCAGTCGTGCGACCAGCGGACGTGCGCCTGACAGCCGCAGGCGCCGCGGCCGCCCGTGGCACGGAGCTCGGCACCCACGCAGATGCCGGGCGCGCCGGTGGCGCGGAGTTCGGCGGCGAGGCCACGGTGCTGCGCGTGCTGCGGCTGCCGGCCGGCCTGCGGGTGGTGGTGGCCCTCGACGGCGCTGCACCGGACGCGCCGGGGATCGCGGCCGACCTCGACGAGCGCACCGCGGCCGAGCCGGCACTGCGCCCGGGCGCGCGCGTGCGCGTGTCGATCGATCCGCAGCGGCTGCGGCTGGTGCCACACCAGGGCTCGCCGAACGCGGCGCCCGCGCCTACCGTGGAGGCATGACCGCTCACGAGCCCCGCCCGTCGCGCACTGTCAGCCGCCGCTTCGGCGACCACGCGGCGGTGGTCGCGGTCGCGACCGACCCCGAGACCTTCTCGAGCGCCGTCTCCCGCCACCTGCAGGTGCCGAACGGGCTGGACGGCGAGGCGCACCGGCGGGCGCGCGCCATGCTCGACCCGTTCCTCGACGCGCAGCGCGTCGCCGCGTACACGCCCGCGTTCGTGCGAGTCGCGCAGCAGCTACTCGAGCAGCTGGCCGGCAGGGCCGCGTTCGATGCGGTCAGCGAGCTCGGCGCGCGGTACGCGGTGCGGGCGCAGTCAGCCTGGCTGGGCTGGCCGGCGTCGATCGAGGACGATCTGCTGCAGTGGGTCGCCGACAACCGGGCTGCCACGCGATCGGGCGACCGCACCCGCCTGGCCGGTGTCGCCGTGCGGTTCGACGCGATCGTGCGCGCCCGGGTGGAGGAGCGCATGGGTGCCGACGCGCCCGACGACCTCACCACCGAGCTCGTGCGCACGCGCGACGCCGAGGGCATGCCGCTGTCGCAGGAGGTGCTGGTGTCGGTGCTGCGGAACTGGACCGGCGGCGACCTCGCCTCCCTGGCGCTCTGCGTCGGGGTGGTGGTGGCCTGGCTCACCGAGCACCCCGAGCACGCCGAGCGGCTGGCCGCGGCGGACGACGCCGAGCTGGATGCGGTGCTGGACGAGATCCTGCGCCTCGACGACCCCTTCCTCGCCAACCGGCGCATCGCCACCCGCGCGACCGAGGTCGCGGGCTGTCCGGTCGCGCACGAGGAGGTCGTCGCCCTCGACTGGCGCGAGGCGAACGTCGACCCGGCCCGCTTCGCGCAGCCGCGTGCCTTCGACCCGCACGGCAACGCATCCGCCAACCTCGTCTGGGGGATCGGCCCGCACGTGTGCCCGGGGCGGCCGCTCGCGACGCTGCAGCTGCGCGTGATCACGCGCGAGCTGCTGCGCACCGGCAGCGTGCGCGCCGCCGAGGAGCACGGTGGCATCGAGCGGGAGACGCCGCCCGCCGGCGGCTACCGCCGCTTCATGGCGGCGCTCGAGCGGCACGATGCGTGACGGATGCGCGCGGCGCGCGGGCGTGACGGATGCGCGATGCGCGTGGGCGCGTCAGGGCCGCCGGAGGCGCTGCGGGTCGGGCGTGCTGATCGGATCCCAGCCGCGCTTGGGCGCCCGGGTGCCCTGCACGTCGTCGCGCGATCGGTAGACGACGTAGGGCCGGAACAGGTAGCCGACCGGTGCCGAGAACACGTGCACGAGTCGCGTGAACGGCCAGAGCGCGAAGAGCGCGAGCGCCGAGAGCACGTGCAGCTCGAACAGGATCGGCACGTTCGCCATCAGCTCCGGCTGCGGCTGGAAGCCGAAGATCGAGCGCAGCCAGGGCGAGATCGTCTCGCGGTACTGGAACCCGGAGCCGAAGACCTGGTGCACGACCGTCGCGAGGGTGCCGAAGCCGAGCGTGAGGGCGAGGAAGACGTACATCACCTTGTCCATCACGGTGGTCGCCAGGAAGACGGGGCCGACGGTGCGGCGGCGGTAGATGAGGATGGCGAGGCCCGCGAGCGTCAGCACGGCGGCGAAGCTCCCCATCACGGTCGCGCCCCAGTGGTACATCTCCTCGGTGATGCCGATCGCGTAGAGCCACTCGCGCGGGATGAACAGGCCGACGACGTGGCCGGCGAGCACCATCAGGATGCCGAGGTGGAACATCGGCGAGCCCCAGCGCAGCAGCGTGTTCTCGTAGGTCTGGCTCGAGCGGGTCGTCCACCCGAACTTGTCGTAGCGGTATCGCCAGATGTGACCGGCGATGAAGGCGATGATGCTCACGTACGGCACCGCCACCCACAGGACGATCTCGATCGCGCTCATCCGTCAGTCTCCGTTCTGGGAGTTCGCGACGAAGGGCTCCAGCCCGATGCTGAGCCCGACGGTCTCGGTCGGCGGCCCGTCGCTGACCAGCTGCCGGAAGCGCTCGCGCGTGCGCTCGTCCACCGGCGGCAGCGAGAGTGTGACGGTGCGGATGACCTGCGCCCAGGGGCTGTCCATGTCCTCGAGCGCCGCGCGCAGCAGCTCGATGCCCTCGCGGTGGGAGGTGATGACCGCGGCGGCGACGTCGGAGCCGCTGAGCGCCGAGAACTCGAGCACAGCCGGCAGGTAGTCGGGCAGCTCCTGCGCGTCGAACTGCCAGCCGGCGGCGCGGTAGGCCTCGAGGAAGGTGAGCAGCGCCATCCCGCGCCGGCGGGTGTCGCCGGTGGCGAAGTAGCTCAGATAGAGGCTGCACTTGCGCTTGAGGTCGAAGGTGAGCACGTACTGCTCCTCCCACGGCGCCTGCCCGGCCAGCTCGGCGGCATCCATGAAGCCATCGAGCGGCTCGGCGATCGGCGCCGGCAGGCCCTCGAGGTGCACGCGCAGCGACGGGAGCCGGTCGAACCACGCCGCATCCGGGTAGTCGAGCAGCAGCGAGGCCAGCATGTGCGTGCGCGCACGCTGGTCGGCCTTCAGTCGCAGCGGCGGCAGCTCACCCGGCAGTCGCGGCCGCCGGGTGGGCATCGGGAGGATGGTCCTCACACGTCCTTCCCCTTGTTCCGCTTGCCGGTGCTCTGCACGGGGCCCATGTCGCCCTGCGGCACGTCCTTGTCCTTCGGCGGGAAGAGCCCGCGCGGGGTGCCGTTGCCATCCCAGTTGAGCAGGTTGACCCGTCCGGGGCTCGATGGCCGGTCGGCGGTCTGCCGCGCCTCGAGCGACTGGAAGTTCTCGACCGCGACCGGCACGCTCTGACCGCTGGACGACCCGAACGGCCCGGCCCCGCCCATCCCCGGTCCGTCCTCGAAGTCGAGCGAGCAGCCCATCTCCTCGAGGTCGTGCGCCTGCTCGGCGTGCGCGCTCGGGATGACGTAGCGCTCCTCGTACTTCGCGATGGCGAGCAGCCGGTACATCTCCTGCAGGTCCTCCCCGGGCATGCCGACCGCGCGTGCGATGCGCTCGTCGCCCTCCCCGTCGAGGTTGACCCCGCGCATGTACGAGCGCATCGCCGCCATGCGGCGCAGCGCCAGGTCGACGGGATCGGGGTCACCGGCCGAGAACATCTCCGCCAGGTAGGCGATCGGGATGCGCAGCTTCTCGATCGCCGCGAACAGCGTGCGGGCGTCCTCGCCGTCGGCGCCGGAGCCGGAGATCACGTCGACGACCGGCGAGAGCGGCGGGATGTACCAGACCATCGGCATGGTGCGGTACTCGGGGTGCAGCGGCAGCGCCACCTCGTACTGCTGGATGAGCTTCCAGATCGGGCTGCGCTGGGCGGCGTCGATCCAGTCCTCCTGGATGCCGTCCTTGCGCGCCTGCTCGATCACGGCCGGGTCGTTCGGGTCGAGCAGGATGCTGCGCTGCGCGGCCAGCAGGGCGTGCTCGTCCTCGACGCTGGCGGCCTCGGCGACCAGGTCGGCATCGTAGAGCACCAGCCCGATGTAGCGCAGCCGCCCGACGCAGGTCTCGGCGCACACGGTCGGCAGCCCCACCTCGATGCGCGGGTAGCACATCGTGCACTTCTCGGCCTTGCCGGTGCGGTGATTGAAGTAGACCTTCTTGTACGGGCAGCCGGAGACGCACATGCGCCAGCCGCGGCACTGGTCCTGGTCGACCAGCACGATGCCGTCCTCGGCCCGCTTGTACATCGCGCCAGAGGGGCATGACGCGACGCACGAGGGGTTGAGGCAGTGCTCGCAGATGCGCGGCAGGTAGAACATGAACGCCTTCGAGAACTCCGCCTCGACGCTCTCGCTCATCTTCTGCAGGATCGGGTCGTCCTGCATCGTCTCGAGGGAGCCGCCCAGGTTGTCGTCCCAGTTCGCCGACCAGGAGATCTTGGTGTCCTCGCCGGTGAGCAGGCTGCGCGGCTTCGCCACCGGGATCTGGTCGCCGGCGGGCGCGTTGAGCAGCATGTCGTAGTCGTAGGTCCACGGCTCGTAGTAGTCGTGGATCTCGGGCAGCTTCGGGTTCGAGAAGATGTGCGCGAGCTTCCAGAGCCGGCCGCCGTCCTTGAGCTTCAGGTTGCCGCGCTTGGTGCGCTTCCAGCCGCCGCGCCACTTCTCCTGATCCTCGTAGGTGCGGGGATAGCCGACGCCGGGCCGCGTCTCGACGTTGTTGAACCAGACGTACTCGACACCGGTGCGGTTCGTCCATGCCTGCTTGCACGTGACGGAGCAGGTGTGGCATCCGATGCACTTGTCGAGGTTCATCACCATCGATATCTGTGCCATGACCTTCATCAGTACTCGACCTCCTGGCTTCGGCGTCGGATCGTCGTGACCTCATCGCGCTGGTTCCCGGTGGGTCCCAGGTAGTTGAACGCCCACGCGAGCTGCGCGTAGCCGCCGATGAGGTGGCTGGGCTTGAGCAGGATGCGGGTGAGCGAATTGTGGATGCCGCCGCGCTTGCCGCTCGTCTCGGCGATCGGCACATCGATCGTGCGGTCCTTCGCGTGGTACATGAACACCGTGCCCTCCGGCATGCGGTGGGAGACGATCGCGCGCGCGACGACCACGCCGTTGCGGTTGTACGACTCGATCCAGTCGTTGTCGCGCACCCCGACCTTGCCGGCATCCTGCGGGCTCATCCAGATCGTCGGGCCGCCGCGCGAGAGCGACAGCATGAACAGGTTGTCCTGGTACTCGGAGTGGATCGACCACTTGGAGTGCGGCGTCAGGTAGCGCACCGCCACCTCGGCCTGCCCGGCGCCGGGCCCGGTCGCCTCGCCGACGTGACCGATCTTGGCATCGCCGAAGAGCCGGTGCATGTCGAGCGGCGGGCGGTAGATGGGCAGGTTCTCGCCCAGCTCCTCCATCCAGTCGTGGTCGAGGTAGAAGTGCTGGCGGCCGGTGAGCGTGTGCCAGGGCTTCAGGTGCTCGACGTTGATCGCGAAGGCCGTGTAGCGGCGGCCGCCGTGCTCCGAGCCGGACCACTCGGGGCTCGTGATGACGCTGCGCGGCTGCTGCTGCACGTCGGCGAAGGTGATGCGGGAGCCCTCGTGATCCTCAGCGAGGTGCGCGATGCGCTGCCCGGTGCGCTGCTCGAGCTGCCGGAAGCCCTGCACCGCGAGCCTGCCGTTGCTGGTGCCCGAGAAGGCCAGGATCATCTCGCACGCGCGCTTGTCGCTGTCGAGCCGCACACGACCGGCCACCCGTCCGGACGGGTGGACGCCGTTGCTGTGGCCCAGCGCCTCGATCTCCTCATCCGGCCGGTAGGTGATCGCCTTGGTCGTCATGCCGAGCTGCTCGGTGAGCGGGCCGAGGCTGCGCCATCGGTCGTACAGCGCCGGGTAGTCGCGCTCGACCACGATGAGCTTCGGCATCGTCACCCCCGGCACGAGCGGGGCGCCCTCGGGCACCCGGCCGTGCGGGGTGGCCATGACGTCGGGAGTGTCGTGCTGCAGCGGGGCGGCGACCACGTCGCGCCGCACGCCCAGGTGCCCCTCGCAGAGCTCGCTGAAGCGCTTGGCGAGCTCGCCGAAGAGGTCGAAGTCGGTCTTCGTCTGCCACGGCGGGTTGATGGCCGGGTTGAACGAGTGGATGAACGGATGCATGTCGGTCGACGACAGGTCGTACTTCTCGTACCAGGTCGCCGCGGGGAAGACGAGGTCGCTGAACAGCGTCGTCGAGGTCATGCGGAAGTCGGCCGTCATGAGCAGGTCGAGCTTGCCGCTGGCGGCCTCCTCGCGCCAGACCATGTCGCGCGGCCGCTCCCCCGGCCCCGACTCCTCTGCGCGCACCGCCGCGTCGGTGCCGAGCAGGTGCTTGAGGAAGTACTCGTTGCCCTTGCCGGAGGAGCCCAGCACATTGGCGCGCCACATGGAGATCACGCGCGGGAAGTTCTCGGGTGCGCCGGGATCCTCCACCGCGTAGTGCAGCGAGCCGTCGGTGAGCGAGTCGACGATGTGCTGCGCGGGCTCCTTGCCGGCCGCCTCCGCCTCGTCGCACAGGTCGAGCGGGTTGCGCGAGAAGGTCGGGAAGCTCGGCATCCAGCCCCGCTTGGTCGACTCCACCAGGCAGTCGGCGGTGGTGCGGCCCGCGAAGGTGCCGCGCGCCAGCGGCGAGGCGAGCTGGTCGGCCGGCAGCCCGTCGTAGCGCCACTGCTCCGAGGCGAGGTACCAGAAGGCGGTGCCGATCGCCAGCCGCGCGGGCCGGTTCCAGTCGGCGGCGGTGGCGTACTGCGAGTAGCCGGTGAGCGGGCGCACCTTCTCCTGCCCGACGTAGTGCGCCCATCCGCCCCCGTTGACGCCCTGGCAGCCGGTCATCGTCGTCAGCGCCAGGAACGTGCGGTAGATCGTGTCGGAGTGGAACCAGTGGTTCGTGCCGGCGCCCATCAGGATCATGGAGCGGCCGCCGGACTGCTCGGCGTTGTCGGCGAACTCGCGGCCGATGCGGATGACCTGCTCGGCCGGCACCGAGGTGAGCTCCTGCTGCCACGCGGGCGTGCCGGGCGCCTCGGCGTCGTCGTAGCCGCTCGGCCAGCTGCCCGGCAGCCCCGCGCGGGCCACCCCGTACTGCGCCAGCATCAGGTCGAACACGGTGGTGACGGTGCGCCCGGCGACCTCCATCGTCGGCACGCCGCGCAGCAGCACGCCGGAGCCGCCCGCGTGCTCCTGCCCGGGCTCGGGGGCCAGGTCGAAGCGGGGCAGTGCGATCTCAGCGGATGCGCCGTCCCAGTCGGGCACGTCGGCGACCGACAGGGGCGGCACGGTCGTACCCAGGTCGAGGTTCCACCTGCCCTCGTCCTCGGGCGTGAATCGGTGCCCGAGCGAGCCGTTCGGCACCACCGGCGAGCCCTGCTGGTCGAGCAGCACGGTCTTGAAGTCGGCTCGTGGTGCCGCTGCCGCCTCGCCGCCGAGGTCGCTCGCGGTGACGAACTTGCCGGGCACCAGCTGCTCGCCGCGCTGCTCGAGCGCGACCAGGTACGGCGCGTCAGAGTAGCGCCGCAGGTAGTCGACGAAGCGCTCGGTCTGCCGATCGACCAGGAACTCCTTCAGGATCACGTGCCCCATCGCGAACGCCAGCGCGCCGTCCGTGCCGGGGTGCGGCGCCACCCACTCGTCGGCGAACTTCGTGTTGTCGGTGTAGTCGGGCGAGACGGTGATGACCTTCTGGCCGCGGTAGCGCGCCTCGGTCATGAAGTGCGCATCCGGCGTGCGCGTCACCGGCACGTTCGAGCCCCACATCATCAGGTAGCTGGAGTTCCACCAGTCGGCCGACTCGGGCACGTCGGTCTGGTCGCCGAACACCTGCGGGCTGGCCACCGGCAGGTCGGCGTACCAGTCGTAGAAGGAGAGCATCGAGCCGCCGATCAGGCTCATGAAGCGCGAGCCTGCCCCGTGCGAGACCATCGACATCGCCGGGATGGGCGAGAAGCCCGCGATGCGATCGGGGCCGTAGCGCTTGATGGTGTGCACGTGCGCGGCCGCCGCGATCTCGAGCGCCTCGTCCCACGTGGTGCGCACCAGGCCGCCCTTGCCGCGGGCGCGCTTGTACGCCCGCGAGATCTCCGGGTCGTCGACGACGGATGCCCAGGCCTCGACCGGGTCGCCGTGCTGGGCCTTGGCCGCGCGGTAGTGGCGGGCGAGCGTCTCGCGGATGTACGGGTAGCGCACCCGGGTCGGCGAGTAGGTGTACCAGCTGAAGGCGGCGCCGCGGGGGCACCCGCGGGGCTCGTACTCGGGCGAGTCGGGGCCGACGCTCGGGTAGTCGGTCTGCTGGGCCTCCCAGGTGATGATGCCGTCCTTGACGTACACTTTCCACGAGCACGAGCCGGTGCAGTTGACGCCGTGCGTGGAGCGCACCACCTTGTCGTGCGACCAGCGGTCGCGGTAGAAGACGTCGCCCTCGCGACCGCCCTTCAGGAACAGCGCCCGCAGATCCTCCGACACATCGCCGCGGCGCACGAAGCGCGACATGCCCACCAGTGCCTCGGCGAGCGGCCCGTCGGTGGCCGGCGCGGTGCGGCGGCGTGGCTCGGTCTGTGTCATGACGTCGCTCCTGTGCAGTGCAGCGCTGCGCGCCGCCGTCGCGAGCAGATGGCGATCCGCAGCCTCGAGAGGGCGAGGCGCGTGTCCCGCGTCGCATCGCGCTCTGAGTCCCAATCAGACATGGTCGCCGTGAACCGAGATTCCGTCGCTGCCCGCATCGCTGCCCTTCCGCTCCATCGCCGAATTGGCTCCAGCCTGGCCGAACCGAGCAGGGCTTGCAAGGGTCGGGCAGAGAACGAGGAAGACTTCCGGTCACGGATGCGGTGGCCGGGCTACGCTCGGAGCATGGATGCGAGGGGCACGGTGTGACCGGAGTGCCGGTGACGATCAGCAGCCGCACGGCGGTGGCGCTGGCGAGCCCGCCCGCCCCCGCGGAGTCGAGCCGGATCGCATCCGGACCGCTCGTCGACCGCTTCGGCCGCGTGCATCGCGACCTGCGCATCTCGCTCACCGACCGCTGCTCGCTGCGCTGCACCTACTGCATGCCGGAGCAGGGCAACGAGTGGCTCGCGCGCACCAGCATCCTCACGGTCGACGAGATCGTGCGCATCGCCGGCGTCGCCGCAGCGGCCGGCATCTCGACCTTCCGGCTCACGGGCGGCGAGCCGCTGCTGCGGCGGGACATCGTCGACGTCGTGCGCCGCCTGGCGGCGCTGCGCGGCCCCGACGGCACGCCGGTCGAGCTCGCGATGACGACCAACGGCATCCGTCTGCCGGAGCTGCTGCCAGAGCTCGTCGACGCGGGGCTCGCGCGGCTGAACATCTCGATCGACACGCTGCGCCGCGACCGCTTCGCCGAGCTCACCCGCCGTGATCGGCTCGACGACGTGCTCGCCGGCATCCGCGCGGCGCAGGCGGCCGGGCTGCGGCCGCTGAAGCTCAACGCGGTGGCGATGCGCGGGGTGAACGACGACGAGCTGGTCGAGCTGGTCGAGTTCGCGATGGCGCACGACGCGCAGATGCGCTTCATCGAGCAGATGCCGCTCGACGCCGGGCACACCTGGGATCGCGCGCAGATGGTCACGCGCGACGAGATGCTCGACACGCTCGGCCGGCGCTTCGCCCTCACGCCGGTGCCGGGCCGCGGCGGGGCGCCGGCGGAGCGCTGGGAGATCGATGGCGGCCCGCACACGGTCGGCGTGATCGCCTCGGTGACCGCACCGTTCTGCGGCGCATGCGACCGCATGCGGCTGACCGCCGACGGCCAGTTCCGCAACTGCCTGTTCTCGAACCAGGAGTACGACCTGCTGCCGGTGCTGCGCGAGGGTGCCGGCGGCGGCACGGACGGCGCGGTCGACGACGTGCTGCGCTCGTGCATCGCCGGCAAGCTGCCCGGCCACGCGATCAATGACCCGTCGTTCCTGCAGCCCGCGCGCGGCATGAACGCGATCGGCGGCTGAGCGCGCCGCTTCAGGGCTCGATCGGCGGATCCGGGTAGCGCGCGAGCGCCATCTCCACGGCGGAGCGCACGACGCCGCCGAGCACGCGAGCGGGGCGCTCCACGCCGATCTCATGCAGCTGCCGCATGGCCTGCGCGACGATCCCGTCTGCGAAGTCGCGCGCCGTCGCGACCGCCTCCGCGTAGGCCGGGCGGTCGGCCTCGTCGACCACCATCGGCTCAGCGCCCATCTCGACGGCGAGCGCCTGGCCGATCGGCAGCACCGGGCCGGGCGCGGTGACCGCGACCACCGTCTCGAGCAGCCGGCTCAGGTCGAGCGTGGTGCCGGTGAAGGTCATCGCCGGGTGCAGGGCGATGGGGATGGCGCCGCGCTCGTACGCCGGCCGCAGCACCTCGATCCCGTGCTCGGCGGCCGTGTGCACGACCAGCTGGCCGGGCTGCCAGGCGCCCGTGGCCGCGAGGCCGGCGACCAGCTCGGCCAGCTCCTCCGTGGGCACGGTGAGCAGCACGAGCTCGCTGCGCTCGACGAGCGTGGGCACGTCGAGGATCTGCACGCCCGGCAGCACGGCCTCCGCGCGCTCGACCGCGTCGGCGCCGGTCGCGTTGATGCCGACGATCGCATGGCCGGCGCCCGCGAGCGCGGCGCCGAGCACCGGTCCGACCCTGCCGGCGCCGATGATGCCGACGCCGAGCCTGCCGGGCTTCACTGCTCGTCGCGCGGCCGCTGCCAGCGCTCGTCCGCTGCTGGCGGCTGCCACGATGCGTCGGTCGCGGGTCGCTGCCACTGCTGCGGCGGCTGTGCTGGCGGCTGCCACTGCTGCGGCGGCTGTGCTGGCGGCTGCCATTGCTGCGGCGGCTGCGGGGCGGGCCGGTGCAATTGCGGCGCGTGCTGCGGCGCGTGCTGCCACTGCGGCGGCTCCTGCTGCCACTGCGGCCGCCCGGGGTGCGGTGCCGGCATCAGCCCGTCCTGCACCGCGGGCGCGGTCTCGAGCACCGCGTTGCGCGACAGTGACGCTGCCCACGACTCCGACGCATCCGTGTCGATGGCGACCTTCACGGTGCGCATCGCGTGCTCGAAGAGCGTCGCGGCATCCTGCTGGTCGAGCGCGCCGATCGAGGGCGAGAGCACCGACCCCGGCACGTGGAACTGCACGCGGGCGAGCCGGGCCAGCCCGTAGATCGGGCCCTGCTGCATCGCGACGGACTGCACGCGGGCGCCCGGCACCAGCTGCAGCGATCGCCAGATGCGGCCGTGCCGCAGCAGGAAGGCCGCGGGGTGCACGTGGAAGCCATTGCGGCGCACGCTGAACCAGCGGAAGGCGCGAGCACGCGGCGGGCTGACGACGTAGGCGTCGGGCGCCTGCCCGAACAGGCCCTGGTCGACCAGCGGCGAGTGCGCGAGCTCGGGCAGCAGGAGCCCGATCACCGTGCGCACATCGCGCAGGTCGCCGACCGGCAGCAGGAAGTTCGCCATCTGCTGGCTCTGGCCGCTCGAGCCTGATCCGTCGCTCGACGTCTTGCCGGCGCGCGTGAACGTCACCTGCCACCAGCCGAACGGCCGCCAGAGCAGCGGCTGCTTGACCTGCAGCGCGAAGATGCGGCCCGGCGGCAGGATCTCGGTGGTGGTGGATGCGAGGCCGTAGGCGAGCCGGATGCCATCGGGTGTGGCCGCGATCGAGTAGCGCAGCTTCGCGCCCAGCGAGCGCATGCCGGCGGCGAAGAACGCGATCGCTGCGGGCACCATCGAGAACAGCACCCACCACTGCTGGAAGACGAACGTCACCACCAGCGTGCCGACCAGGTAGAGCACCGCCCAGACGATCCAGCCGTCGAGCACGGAGGAGGCGATGATGCGGCCGACGGGGATGCGCACCAGGGAGCCGGGCGCGACCCGCGAGAGCTCGGCGTCGGGGTGCAGGAACTCGTTGACGACGCCACCTGCGGCCGTCTGCCGCTCGGCGGCGAGGCGCTGCGCATCGGCCGTTGAGCGCCCCGACGCGCGGTTGAGGATCTCGTACCGCAGCGCATCCGCGACCGAGGAGCTCAGGTAGTTCAGGTCGACGTTGGAGTCGTTGCCGGCCTGCTGGATCTCGAACTTGCAGGCGCCCAGCAGGCGCGCGAACCACGGCTTCTGGATGTTGATGCCCTGGATGCGTGCGAGCGGCGCGCGGCGGTGCTTCTTGACGAAGATGCCCTGCTGCACCTCGACCGCGTCGCCGGTGATGCGGAAGCGGTGCACGCGCCAGCCGATCCAGAACAGCAGCATCAGCAGCAGGACGAGGCCGATCATGCCGAGGATGACCCACAGCAGCTGGGTGACGATGAAGTCGCTGAACGGGTCCTCGTCGAAGTCGCTGCCGAACTCATCCGGCACGAACAGCACGATCAGGCGGTCGCGGAACACCGAGAACAGGATGCCGACGAAGATGATCAGCGCCAGCCCGCCGCGCAGCAGCGGCGAGGCGGGGTGGAGCTGGTGCCACTCGCCGTCGACGAGCTCGGCCGCCTTCGCACGGGCATCCTGCGGCTGGCTCGGCTGCGGCGGCGTGCCCTGCGGCGACATGCCCTGCGGCGGCATGCCCTGCCAGGGCCCGCCCGGGGGCGGCCCCTGGGGATGGCGCGGGTCGGTCACAGGCCGGCTCGTCGCGATTCGGAGACGGCGACCAGGTGATCGCGCAGCTGCTCGGCCGTGTCGCCGGGCATCCCGGGGATGGTGATCGCGCTGGTCGCGGCCGCCGTGACGAACTTGAGCGACTTGAGCCCGAACATCCGCTCGACCGGCCCCTGAGTGATGTCGACCACCTGCATGCGGCCGTACGGCACCGCGACGAAGCGGCGGAACAGCATGCCGCGCCGCACGAGCAGGTCGTCGTCGCGCTGCAGGTAGCCGATCGTGCGGGTGCGCAGGACGGAGAAGACCACGCCGATCACGATCAGCAGGATCGCCGCTGCCAGCGGCAGCCAGCCCCACCAGGGCATGTCGCCATCGTTGACGATCCAGATCGGCACGGTCGCGGCGACGCCGACGATCAGCCACCAGATCACGGTGCTCACCGCTTCGACGCTCGCGTACCGCATGCTGATGCGCTGCCATGCGCCGGTGACGTCGATGCGCTCTGCCACGGTTCCTCCTCGTGCGGTCGGGCTGGTGCGGTCGGGGCATGCTCGGTCGCTCGCCGAGTCGAACTCCGCTGCCCGACCGCGGTCGCATCCAGGCTAGTGCGAGGCGACTGAATGCCGGTTCTGCGATACTGCCTCGGTGACGGCAGAGACCAAGAAGCAGAAGCACGTCGGCCGCTGGGTCGCCGTGAGCATCGTCGGCGTGATCGTGCTGGCGCTGCTGGCCGTGATCGGCTGGTACTTCCTGCGCATCAATCCCTCGGTGCAGCAGGTCGAGACCATCGAGACCGCCTTCCCCGAGGAGTCGCTGCGGCCGGAGGCCGACGAGGGGCCGTCGCAGCCGGTGAACGTGCTGCTGCTGGGCAGCGACTCGCGCGCGGAGGACGGCTCGCTGCTGACCGGCCTCGGCGACCGCGCCGACACCATCCTGGTCGCGCACATCCCGCCGGATCGCGAGACGGTGCAGATCATGTCGATCATGCGCGACTCGTGGGTCGAGATCCCCGGGCAGGGTGTCTCCAAGGTGAACTCGGCGCTCGCCTACGGCGGCGTGCCGCTGATGGTGCAGACGGTCGAGGAGCTCATCGACCAGCGCATCGACCACGTCGCGATCATCGACTTCGACGGCTTCGAGGGGCTCACCGAGGCGCTCGGCGGCGTGACCGTCGACAACGAGATGGCCTTCTCGACCGGCGGCTACGACTTCCCGCAGGGCGAGATCACGCTGCAGGGCGAGGAGGCGCTCATCTACGTGCGCGCCCGCTATCCCTTCAGCGACGGCGACTACCAGCGCGTCACCAACCAGCGCGCGTTCCTGCGCGGCATGATGTCGCAGCTGATGACGCGCGAGAACCTGACGAACCCGAATCGGGCGGCCGACATCTTCGCGACCGTATCGCCCTACATGGCGACCACCGACACCTTCGACCTGGGCACCGTGGTCTCGCTCGCACCGCAGCTGGCCGGCATCGACAACTCCCGGATCCAGACCTTCACGATGCCGACGCTCGGCACCGGGATGGAGGGCTCGGAGTCGGTCGTCTACGTCAACGAGGAGGGGCTCGCGCAGGTGCAGGAGGCCTTCGACCAGGAGTCGATGACCGATTTCACGCCACCGGCCGAGCAGTAGCCCGCCGGGCAGGGGGGCGGATGCGCGGCGCGGCTACGCGGCGCTGCCTGCGGCCGCGGTCGCCTCGTCATCGTCGTCGGGCGGCAGCACGCACCAGTGCTCGGCCAGCAGGCCGGCCCCGAGCTGCACGAGCCCGCCAGCGGCGACCACGGCGACCGTGACCACCGCGTCGCCGACCACGACGGCGCGCGTGGTGAAGAACACGAGCGCGCCGAGCGCAGCACCGCCCAGCATCGCGCCGACGAGCGACGAGGCCTTCGCGAAGCCGAGCACCGAGGTCGCGTGGCGGTAGCCGATGCGCCGCTTGCCCTGCGCCGCCTGCCGCACCGGCCACGCCGCCAGCAGCAGGATCGCGCCCATCAGCGCCAGCGCGACGCCGAGCGTGAAGGGCAGCACGAGCGCGGGCCTGCCGCTCATCACCAGCATGGTCTCGAACAGCCAGGTGAGCACGGCCGCGATCACCACGGTGAGCACGATCGGCGCGGGCCGGGTGCGGTTCACTCCAGCCTCCACGCGTCGCCGTCGGCATAGTCGGCGAGCTCGGCGATCGGGCCGTGCCCTGGCAGCTCGGCGTGCGGCTCGATCTCCAGCCACGGCTGCAGCACGAACTGCCGCTGGTGCGCGCGCGGGTGCGGCAGCACCAGCCGGTCCTCGGCGTGCTCGATGCCGCCGACGGTGACGATGTCGATGTCGATCGTGCGCGGTCCCCAGCGCTCGGTGCGCTCGCGTCCCAGCGCATCCTCGACCGCCTGCATCGCGTCGAGCAGGTCGATCGGCTCCATCGTCGTGCCGACCAGCACGGCGATGTTGACGTAGTCGGGCGTGAGCCCCTCGCCGTCGGGGTGCCAGGAGGGCGACTCCCAGGCGCTCGAGCGCTGCAGCACGCGGATGCCGTCGATCGTGTCGATGGCGCGCACGGCGGCGTCGATGGTGGCGACGCGATCGCCCAGGTTGGCGCCGAGCGAGAGCACGGCGCGGCGCTCGGCGGTGAGCCTCACGGGCGCTCCCGCCCGCGGTGCACCGTGACGGCGACGTCGCCGAAGGGCACGGCGATGGGTGCCGAGGGCTTGTGCACGGTGACGGATGCGTGCTCGACGCGAGGGTGCGCGAGACACACGCCCGCAAGGCGGTCGGCGAGCGTCTCGATCAGGTCGACGGGGTCGCGCTCGATCGCCGCGACCAGCTGCTCGGCGAGCTCGCCGTAGTGCACGGTGTCGGCGACGTCGTCGCTCGTGACCGCGTCGTGCAGGTCGACCGAGAGGTGCGCGTCGACCACGAACTCCTGGCCGTCGCGGCGCTCCTCGGGCAGCACGCCGTGGTGGCCGAAGCCGCGCACGCCGCGCAGCTCGATGCTGCCGTGCAGCTGCGGCGGCTCGAGCATCGCGCCGGTGGCGAGGTCGATCGACCAGCCGTCGGCTCCGTGCGCCGCAGCGGCAGGCAGCCGCTCGGCGTGGTGCATCGCGCCCAGCGCGCGCAGCGAGGCGACGGTCGAGGCGACGTCGTGCACCCGCACGGCGGTCGCGCCGCGCTGGGCGGCGAGCAGCGAGGTCGCGGCGGTCGCGGCGTCGCGCTCCTCCGAGGGCGCCCCGTCGGGCACCAGCTCGCCCAGGAAGCGCTTGCGGCTGGTGCCGACCAGCAGCGGCGGGCCGATGCGGGTGAAGCGGGGCAGCTCGGCCAGCAAGCGCCAGTTGTCGCCCGGCTGCTTCGAGAAGCCGAAACCCGGGTCGAGGATGACGCGCGAGCGCGGGATGCCGGCCGCCTCCGCCGCCGCCAGCCGCTCCTGCAGGTGGGCCTCCACCTCGGCGACGACATCGTCGTAGTCGGTGTCGACCGTCACGTCGATGCCGCGCGAGTGCATCAGCACGATGCGCGCGCCGCCGGCCGCGACCGTGCGCAGCATCGCCTCGTCGTGCAGGCCGGCGGTGACGTCGTTGACGATCTCGGCGCCCGCGGCCATCACCGCCTCGGCGGTGGAGGCGTGGATGGTGTCGACCGAGACGCGGATCCCCTCGCGCACGAGCTCGGTCACCACCGGCAGGATGCGCGCGCGCTCCTCTGCGGGGTCGATCGGGTCGGCACCGGGGCGCGTCGACTCGCCGCCCACGTCGATCACGCCGGCGCCCTGCGCGCGCAGGCGCCGCGCGTGCGCGATCGCGGCGCCCGCGTCCACGTAGCGGCCGCCGTCGCTGAACGAGTCGGGCGTGACGTTGAGGATGCCCCACACCTCTGGCAGCTGCTGCACCGCTACCTCCGCTCCCCGATCAGCGCCATGATCTCGGCACGCTCGATCGGCTCCGCCAGCTTGCCGCGGCTCGCCACCGTCACCGTCGTGGAACCGGCCTGGCGCGCACCGCGTGCCTGCACGCATCCGTGTGCCGCCTCGATCACGACGAGCACGCCGCGCGGCTCGAGGCCCGCGTCGAGGGCGTCGGCGATCTCGTCGGTGAGGCGCTCCTGGATCTGCGGGCGGGAGGCGATGACGTCGACCACGGCGGGGATGCGGCCCAGGCCCGTGATGCGATCGCCGGGCAGGTAGGCGATGTGCGCGACACCCGTGAAGGGCAGCAGGTGGTGCTCGCACATCGAGCGGAACTCGATGTCGCGCAGCAGCACCATCTCGCCCGTCTCGCCCTCGAGGCCGAGGGTGTCGAGCTGCTCGGTGGGGTCGGCGCCGACGCCGGCGAAGTACTCGGTGTAGGCGGTGGCGACGCGGCGAGGCGTGTCGAGCAGGCCGGCACGCCCTGGGTCGTCCCCGATCGCCACGAGCAGCTCGCGCACGGCGGCCTCGACACGCGCCCGGTCGACAGCCATCAGGCCGGGGCTTCGCTCTCGACGTCAGGCTCGACGGCCTCATCGACGTGCTGGGAGACGGGCAGCTCGATCGGCGGGCGGTCGCTCACCGGCCGGTCGGGGTGCGAGAGCCACTGGGGCCGCTCCGGCAGCTTCTGCACGTCGTGGAAGAGCTCCTCGAGCGCCAGGTGGTCGAGCGTCTCGCGCTCCAGCAGCTCGCCCGCCAGCCGGTCGAGCACGTCGCGGTTGGTGTTGAGCACCTGCCACGCCTCGGTGTGCGCCTGCTCGATGATCGCCCGCACCTCGCGGTCGACGGTCTCTGAGAGGGTGTCGGAGTAGTCGCGGCTCGAGCCGGTGTCGCGGCCGAAGAACTGCTCGCCCTGCGCGCTGCCGAGCTTGACCGCGCCGATCGCGCTCGTCATGCCGTACTCGGTCACCATCTTGCGGGCGATGCCGGTGGCCTTCTCGATGTCGTTGCCGGCGCCGGTGGTGGGGTCGTGGAAGACGATCTCCTCGGCGACCCGGCCGCCCATCGCGTAGGTGAGCTGGTCGAGCAGCTCGTTGCGGGTCACCGAGTAGCGGTCGTTGACCGGCAGCACCATCGTGTAGCCCAGCGCCCGGCCGCGCGGCAGGATCGTCACCTTCGTGACCGGGTCGGAGTGCCGCATGGCCGCCGCCGCGAGCGCGTGGCCGCCCTCGTGGTAGGCGGTGATCAGCCGCTCCTTGTCGTTCATGATGCGCGTGCGCCGCTGCGGCCCGGCCATCACGCGGTCGACGGCCTCGTCGAGCGACTCGTCGGTGATCTGCGTCTCGTTGTTGCGCGCGGTGAGCAGCGCGGCCTCGTTCAGCACGTTCGCGAGGTCGGCGCCGGTGAAGCCGGGCGTCTTGCGCGCGAGCACCGCCAGGTCGACGCCGGGAGCGATGGGCTTGCCCTTCGCGTGCACACCCAGGATGGTCTCGCGCCCCTTCATGTCGGGGGCGTCGACGCCGATCTGCCGGTCGAACCGGCCCGGGCGCAGCAGCGCCGGGTCGAGGATGTCGGGACGGTTGGTGGCGGCGATCAGGATCACGTTGGTCTTGACGTCGAAGCCGTCCATCTCGACCAGCAGCTGGTTGAGGGTCTGCTCGCGCTCGTCGTGGCCGCCGCCCAGGCCCGCGCCGCGGTGCCGGCCGACGGCGTCGATCTCGTCGACGAAGATGATCGCGGGGGCGTTCTCCTTCGCCTGCTCGAACAGGTCGCGCACGCGGCTGGCGCCGACGCCCACGAACATCTCGACGAAGTCGGAGCCGGAGATCGAGTAGAAGGGCACGCCCGCCTCGCCCGCGACGGCCCGTGCGAGCAGAGTCTTGCCGGTGCCCGGGGCGCCGTACAGCAGCACGCCCTTGGGGATGCGCGCGCCGACAGCCTGGAACTTCGTCGGGTCCTGCAGGAACTCCTTGATCTCGCCGAGCTCCTCGACGGCCTCGTCGGCACCGGCGACATCCGCGAACTTCACCTGCGGCATGTCCTTGGTGATCAGCTTGGCCTTCGACTTGCCGAACTGCATGACGCCCTTGTTGCCGCCGGCCATGCGCGTCATGAAGAAGTAGAAGAGCCCGCCCAGCAGCAGCACGGGCAGCAGGATGCCGAACATCGACAGCAGCCAGTTGGCCTGCGGCACCTGGTCGATGTAGCCGCCGGAGGGGTCGGCCGCGGTGATCGCCTCGACCACCTCGTCGCCGCGTGGAGCCACGTAGTAGAACTGCACGCGCTGGCCGAACTCGGCGTCCGCCTGGCTGAGGACGAGGTCGACGCGCTGCTCGCCGTCGACGATGGTCGCCTGCTCGACGCGGCCGTCCTGGATCATGTCCATGCCGACATCGGTCTGCACCGGCCGGAACTGCGGCGTCAGGAAGAAGCTGAACGCCACGCCGACGATGAGGAGTGCGACGACGATCCAGGGGATCGGCCCGCGCAGGAACTTCTTGAAGCTCATGACGCCCTTCTGAGTCTCGATCGGCCCAGGCTATCCCGCGGGCGAGCGGGGGAATCCGCCTGTTCGCTCACGGCCTGTGCCGAATTCGGCTGCGCTACGACCGCAGCTCGAGGGACATGAGGATGGCGCGGATGATCGGGAACTCCTCGCCGCCCAGGTAGGCCTCGCCGTCGGCGAGCGACGCCACCTGCCAGGGGGCCGCCTCGCCGGCTCCCTGGACGACCACCTCGGAGCCGAAGCCGATGGTGCCGGCGGGCGAGTCGAAGGCGTTGACGATCGGGCACCTCGGCGACTGCGCGTCGGCGGCAGGTCGCAGCCCGACGCTCACGATCCACTGGTCCCCCAGCTGCAGCGCGGCGGCGCCGAAGGCCATCCCGGGTGCGCCCGCCAGCTCGACATCCTGGCGGTCGAGGATCGCGGTGCGCCACGCGACCGCCACGCCGTCGGCGTTCACGCAGCGCCCGTCGCCGGTGTCAGGGCTCTCCCGGTACAGCAGCTGGCGCTGGCCGTCGGCGCGCAGCACATCGACGCCGCCCTCGGCTTCGCTCACCGACCAGTCGGCCGGGATGCGGAAGGTCGCCGCGCCGCTCGGCACCCCGATCTGCTGCCAGCCGCTCGTGTCGACGCCGGCGATCTCGGCGGGCAGCGATGACTCGACCACTGGAGCCGTCGTCGCGGGGGTGGTGGGCGGCGGTGCCGTGATGCCGGGCGGGATGCTCGGCTCCGGCGAGGGGTCTGGCGTCGACGAGCAGGCGACGAGCGCGCTCGCGGTGAGGATGAGCGCGACGACTGCGCTCGTACGGGCACGGGACTGCATCCATCCATCATGCCCCGAGTTGCTCAGGCGCCGCTGAAGAGCCGGCGGGATCGCGACCTCCGCCGCCCGCCGCGACGGCTCGATCACTCGTAGACGTGCGGGGCGAGCACGCCGATGCCGCGCATGTTGCGGTATTGCTCGGCGTAGTCGAGGCCGTAGCCGATGACGAACTCGTTCGGGATGTCGAAGCCGCAGTACTTCACGTCGACCTCGACCTTGAGCGCGTCGGGCTTGCGCAGCATCGTGCAGATCTCGACGGATGCCGCGCCGCGGGATTGCAGGTTGCCGCGCAGCCACGAGAGCGTGAGGCCTGAGTCGATGATGTCCTCGACGATGAGCACGTTGCGGCCCGAGAGGTCGCTGTCGAGGTCCTTGAGGATGCGCACGACGCCCGAGGAGACCGTGCCGGAGCCGTAGGACGAGACCGCCATCCAGTCCATCTCGATGTGGCGGTTGAGCGCCCGCGCGAGATCGGCCATCACCATCACCGCGCCCCGCAGCACGCCCACGAGCAGCAGGTCCTTGCCCTGGTAGTCGGTCTCGATCTGGCGCGCGAGCTCCTGGAGCTTGGCGTGCAGCTCGTCCTCGGTGATCAGGGTCTTGGCGAGGTCGGCCTCGACGTGCTGGAAGTCCATGGGCGCTCCTGGATCGCGTGGCGGGTGCGACCAACCTACCTGGGCGCGCGGCGCCGCGCCGCGCGCCCAGGTGGGCGGATGCGCGGCGCCGCCGAGGCGTCAGCGGTACTCGAAGGAGGCGAGCACCCCGCGGATGGCCGCGTATTCCTCGGTGTCGAGATACGCCCGGGCCTCGTCGAAGCCCACGAAGGTCGGGGGGTTCATCCCGTCGTCGGCGACGATCTGCAGGAGCAGGAAGTCGTACTGCTCCGGGTAGAGCGCCAGGATGCCGGGCTCGCAGGACGCCTCGGGGTCGTTCGTGGAGACGCCGGCGGAGAGCGTGACGCGCCCATCGCCGCCGACGTGCGCGAGCGTCACCGCATGTGCCGTTCCACCGGCGACCTGCTCGCCGAGCGGCAGGCTCTCGAAGACCTCGGTCTGCGGTCGCTCGCAGGGCGAGAAGTCGGTGCCGTACTGGCCGCCGCTGGCGATCGCGATGAACTGCAGCATCGGGGTGCCGGCGGCGTCGCGGACGAGACCCTCGTAGTCGGTCCACTCCGCGTTGCCCTCGACGACCTGCCGCTCGATCTCGGCCGTCCATCCCGGCGGCAGCGACCAGCTCGTGTGGCCGTCGCCGACCTCGAACCGCGCCCAGTCGACCCACTCGGACGCCTGCTCCGCAGGAGCGGATGCCGCCGGCGAGTCGGGCGGCGACGCGGCGCCGGCCTCGCCCGCGCTCGGCTGCGGCGCAGCCGCGGCCGGGGCCGGGGGCACAGAGTCGGCGGGCGCAGCGGTCGCGCAGCCGGCCAGCAGGGTCACGAGCAGCAGTGCCGCTGCTGCAGGGAGCAGTGCGCGTCGGATGGTCATGGTGTTCCTCCCGCTACCGAGATGCGAAGGTTCCCGCACGCCCTGACATGTCCAGCTTCCGGCACAGGTCACCGAGCCGATGTCACGGTTCGGTGACGATCACCGACCGCTGCCGATCAGGCGGCGACGAAGACGAGCCTGCGGCCCTCGCGGGTGACGCGGATGCCGGGCAGGTGGATCGGGCCCTGCCCGTGCCAGTCGGTGACGAGCCGCGAGACCTCGAGGGTCTGCTGCCGCGAGAGCGCGGTGTGGAACTCGCTCTGCACGGCGAGGCGGATGATGCGCTGTCGCAGGGCGGGCGGGTTCGCCGCGAGCGCGCCGGCGTCGAGCGAGAGCCCTCCCTCGGCGTGCTCGACCAGGTCGAGGATCTGCTCCTGCGCGAAGTGGGCGAGCGCCTCGGCATCCTCCCGCAGCGTGTCGGCGGTTCGGGTGAGGGCGAGCGCGACGCCGCCGCCCAGCACGTCGTCGAGCATCGGCAGCACCCTGTGGCGCACGCGCACGCGCAGGAAGCGGTCGTCGTCGTTGTGCGGGTCGTGCCACGGCGCGATGCCGGCATCGGCGCACGCCTGGTGGGTGGTCGCCCGGCGCACCTGCAACAGCGGCCGTCGCAGGAAGCCGATGCGCTGGTGCATGCCCCACAGGCTCTCGGCGCCCGAGCCGCGGGCGAGGCCGATCAGCACGGTCTCCGCCTGGTCGTCGAGGGTGTGGCCGAGCAGCACGGCGACGGCACCCTCCTCCTTGCGCGCGTGCAGCAGCGCCGCATAGCGGGCCTGGCGCGCGGCTGCCTCCGGGCTGCCGTCGGGCGCGACCTGCACGGGGATGATGCGCACGGGGTCGAGGCCCAGCTCCCGCGCCTGCGCCGCGGCGCGCTCGGCGATCTCCGCGCTGCCGGCCTGCAGGCCGTGGTCGACGACCACGGCGCCGGCCCGCAGACCGGCGCGCTCCGCCTCGAACGCGGTGGCGGCCGCCAGCGCGAGCGAGTCGGCGCCGCCCGAGAGCGCAACCAGCACCAGCGAGCCCGGCGGCACGTCGTCGGTCGCCTCGCGCACGGCCCGACGCACGTCGGCGACGGCGGGGGTGAGCCGCGGTCGGCGCTCGTTTTCGGGCATGAAGTAACCTTATGCCGATTCCCCACCCCCACGAGAAGGAGCCGCCGTTGGCCGCCTACGACGTCGTCATCGAGATCCCCAAGGGGAGCCGCAACAAGTACGAGCTCGATCACGAGACCGGTCGCGTGTACCTCGACCGCGTGCTCTTCACGACCTTCGTCTACCCCACCGACTACGGCTTCTTCGAAGGCACGCTCGGCCTCGACGGCGACCCGGTCGACGCGCTGGTGCTGCTCGAGTACCCGGTGCCGCCGGGCGTCTTCGTCACGGTGCGTCCGGTCGGCCAGCTCAACATGGAGGACGACGGCGGCATCGACACCAAGGTCATCTGCGTGCTCGAGAAGGATCCGCGCTGGTCGCACATCCAGGACATCGAGGATGTGCCGCAGCAGGTGCGCAACGAGATCGAGCACTTCTTCATGCACTACAAGGACCTCGAGCCCGGCAAGTGGGCCACGCTCGGCGGCTGGGAGGGCGTCGACGCCGCCGAGGCGACCGTGCAGGCAGGCTTCGCCGCCTTCGACGCGGCGCACGGCGACGAGACCGACGAGCCGGTCGAGAAGCCCGAGGGCGGCCGCGACGTCACGGACTGACCGGAGACACGAGAAGGGGCGGGGCGCACATGGTGCGCTCCGCCCCTTCTCGTCATCGGCGGCGGATGCGTCCGGTTGCGCGCGCGGGGCGCAGCGCGTTCAGCGCAGGCGCACGCCGCGCGCGTTGAGGAACGACTCCGGGTTCACGAGCCCGCCGCCAACGCGGAGTTGGAAGTGCAGGTGGCAGCCGGTCACGTAGCCGGTCCTGCCCTCGTATGCGATGACCTGACCGGCTTGCACTCGCTGGCCGGGCGCCACGCTGGCGGGCTGCATCATATGGTAGTACTCGGTCCTGACGCCGCCGCCATGATCGATGTAGAGCATGTTCGCGCCGTAGACGTCCCGCGAGCGCAGCGTCACGGTGCCGTCGGCGACCGCGTAGATCGGGGTGCCGCAGCCGGCCGCGATGTCGACGCCGGCATGCAGCTTTCGACCGAGGTTGCCGACTGGGTCGTTGCGCCAGCCGTAGCTGGACGTGACGCGGCCGTAGTGCGGGGTCACCCAGCCGCTGCTCGCGGGGGGCGTGACGGGCACCGTGGAGCCGCCGCCGCTGCTCCCGGCGCCGCCGCTGCCGGCGTTGTTGCGCGCGGCCTCCTCGGCGAGCCGCTGCTGCTCAGCGATCGCGCGCTGACGGTCCGCCTCTCGCTCCTGCGCCTCGCGGATGCGGCGCTTCCGCTCCTCCTCGGCCAGCCAGGCCCGGTGCCGCTGCCCGGCCTGGTAGTCGTCCTCGGTCGCGGCACGGTTCTCGACCAGCACCGTGAGCTGCGCCTCGAGCTCGACGCGGTGCTCCTGCTGCGCCTCGACGGCGGCCTGCGCGGCCGCAGCGGCTTCCTGCGCGGCCACGAGCGCGGCGTCAGCGGCCTCCTTGAGCTCCTGCAGCGCGTCGCGGGCGACGGCGGCCTGGTCCTGCAGCGACTGGGCCGTGTTCGCGTCCTGCTGCGCCTGCTCGTAGAGCGTGTCCGCCGTGCCGGCGACCCGGTCGATCATGTCGAGCCGGTACAGCCAGGTGTCGGCCGAGCCGGGATTGGCGAAGAGCTCGGCACTCATGTCGCCGGTGCCGCCGGAGCGCGCGAGCTGCGCCGCGAGCTGCCCCGCCGCACGCTGCGACTGCTCGGCACGCTCCGTCGCCTCGTCGGCCTGCTCCTGCAGCCGCTCGGCGACGGCGACCGCCTCGTCGTAGACGCGCTGCGCCTCGATCGCCTCGGCCGCGCGCTGATCGGCGAGCGCCTGCGCGTCGGCGGCATCCGTCTCCAGCTGGGAGATGAGGGCGCGGATGTCGCTGATCTGCTGATTCTTGGCGGCGACGTTGCCGCGCGCGGCCTCCACCTCGGCCCAGGTCGGGAAGCCGTACTCGTCGACGGCCTCCGCAGCCGGCACGCCCGGCGTGACCAGCGTGGCGAGCATGGCGCCGACCGCGAGGCTCGCGGCAATGCCCAGGCGCAGCCTGCGACCGCGCGAAGGAGCTCGCTCGGCACGTGTCTGCCGGTCGGGCAAAGCCATGGTCGTCCCGTCTCGCGGCGTCGTACCGCCGCTTCGTCCACCATCGTGCACCCGGCTCACCGCGTTCGTCACGACACAATCGGGCCCACGCTACCAAGTTTCATGTTCCACCTGAAGGTTTGTTCAGCAGAACTTCAGGTGGGCGTGTCGCGATTTCGCGTCGGTTTGCACGGAGCTGCAACCGTCCTGTAGCGTTGCTCCTCGGTAGTCGCATGCTTCGGCATACGGCCCCATCGTTTAGAGGCCTAGGACACCGCCCTTTCACGGCGGCAGCACGGGTTCGAATCCCGTTGGGGTCACTCAGTACGGATTTTGGTCTGTACGATGGGTTCTACCAGTTAGGCCCTGTAGCGCAGTCTGGTTAGCGCGCCGCCCTGTCACGGCGGAGGTCGCGGGTTCAAGTCCCGTCAGGGTCGCCATGCCTGAGGCCCTCTCGAAAGAGAGGGTCTCGCGCACGGGCGGGCGCGAGCCCGTCAGGCTCGCAGGAGTCCGGCTCTGTAGCTCAGTTGGTAGAGCGCACGACTGAAAATCGTGAGGTCACGGGATCGACGCCCGTCGGAGCCACAGAGAAGCCCCCGTTCAGCGGGGGCTTCGGTGTTCCCGCGACACTCCTGAGCCTCAAGACACGCCGATGCGACCCTCGATGTCGGGGTCGACGGATGCGTCAGGCCGTCGCGATGAGACCGCGCAGCGTCTCGGCGTCCTCGTTCGCCCCGAACGCGGCCCAGCCCGGCTGCAGGTGCAGGCCGGCGGCCAGCGACTCGAGCACGACGGGGTCGAAGCCGAAGTCGTCGACGAGGCCCGCGACCAGCTCGACGTCGCGCGTGTCGTCGCCCGCGACCGCGATCGCTCGGCGCTGCGGATGCCCGGCGGGCCGAGGCCAGTCGGCGAGGTCGTGGTAGCCCATGTGGTTGAAGGCCTTGACGACGCGCGAAGCGGGCAGGAACTCCTGCACGATCGTGCTCGTCGACCGCTCGGGGTCGGTGAACTCGTCGCGGATGCCATCGGTCTCCCACCAGTAGTTCATGGCGTCGATGACGAGCTTCCCCTCGAGCTGCTCCGCCGGCAGTCGGTCGTACTGCCCGAGCGGCAGGGCGAGGATGACGACGTCGGCCGCGGCAGCGGCATCCGCCGACACCATCGCCTCGGCGCCCGGCGCCAGGTACTCGACGATCAGTCGGATGCGCGCGGCGCTGCCCGAGCCGGCGATGAGCGTGCGGTGGCCGGCGGCGAGCGCGAGCTTGGCCAGCACCGTGCCGATCTTGCCGGCGCCCAGGATGGCGACCGTGATCGTCTCTGACGACGGCTGGCTGCGCTCGGCGATGGACTCGACCTGCTGCGACATGCGTGACTCCCCGGGGTTGCTCTGGTGTCTGACAACAGCGGGCTCGCCGGGCGCATTCCCCGCGCTGGCGTCGCCCATCTCGAGCAGGGTGAGCAGCCTCAGTCGGTCGAGTCGACCAGCGGCTCGTCGTCGGGGTGGGGCTCGGCCCAGCGGTGGAAGCGGCGGCCGGAGAGCCGGGTGAGGTCGATGCGCACGAACTCGCGCTTCACCGTCGGGATGAGCGGGTGGATCGGCAGCGCAGAGGCGGCCTCGATCTCGTCCTGAGCCTCCAGCCGGCGCGCCCGCCCGTGCCCGATGACGCTCCAGGCCTCCTTGACGCCGATGTTGTCGATCTCGAAGACCACGTCGTGGGCCATCAGCGCACCGGCGAGCTTCGTGCCGGGGGCGGTGCGGAAGGTGATCTCACGGCCTGCCGAGTGGTAGTTGACCGGGAACACCTCGAGCAGGTCGCCGACGCGGAAGGCGATGCGGCCGAACTCGAACAGGGCGAGGAGCTTGAGGCACTCGTCCTCGCTGATCTCGTGGACCGGGTTCTCGCGCCCCGCATGCTGGCTCATGGCCTCATGCTCGCACTGCTGCGGCGCTCGCGCCAGGGGGGCCGGGCTCCGGGTCGGCTCCGGGTCGGCTCCGGGTCGGCTCCGGGTCGGCTCCGGGTCGGCTCCGGCTCGGCTCAGGGTCGCCCCTCGGCTGCGAGCCGCTCGGCCAGGCCCGCCTCGTCGGCGAGCCGCGGCTCGGTGGTGCGCTCGGGGATGATGCCGCGCTTGCCGGCGTAGAAGGCGCGGATGCGATCCATGTCGGCCGGCACGTCGCCCGTGAGCCAGACGGTCGGCCCGAGGCCCGTGGTGCCGGTGACCGAGTCGACGAAGCCGAGCGTGACCGGCACATCCGCTTCGTAGGCGATGCGGTAGAAGCCGCTGCGCCACTGACTCGAGCTGCGCGTGCCGTCGGGGGTGACGACGATCGCCGCGCGCGGGTCGGTGCGAGCCAGCTCGACCACGCGCTCGGCGAGCCCCGCGGGGTCGTCGCGGTCGACGGGGATGCCGCCGAGCCAGTGCATGACGCGACCGAAGGGGCCCTGGAAGAGCTCGCGCTTGCCGAGCCAGCGCACCGCCAGGCCCGCATCCCACGAGATGGCGAGCATCAGCACGAAGTCGCGGTTCGAGGTGTGGGGGGCGCCGATCAGCAGCCGTGGCCCCTCGTGCAGCGTGCCGTCCGGCCGTGGCTGCTCACGCAGCAGCGTCCACGGGCTGACCGCCCAGTGCAGCCGCGCGAGCGCGCGGCGGATCGGCATCCTGCGCATCTGCTTCGTCGCCGAGACGGCCGCCGTCAGCGGCGCATGTCGAGCATCGGGCAGTCGAACGGGTCGCGGGCGGCGAGGCCGACGCGGTTCAGGTAGCGGATGACGGCAGCGTAGGCACCGATCAGGCCGGTCTCGACGTAGGGGATGTTGTGCGTCGCGCAGTGCGCGCGCACGATGTCGCTCGCCTTCCGCAGGTGCGGGCGCGCCATGTTCGGGAACAGGTGGTGCTCCACCTGGTAGTTCAGGCCGCCCAGCAGCATCGTCATGCCCCAGCCGCGCACGTTGCGGGAGGTGCGCACCTGCTTGGTGAAGAAGTCGAGCTTCGCGTCGCGGCTCACCGTCGGCATGCCCTTGTGGTTCGGGGCGAAGGATGCGCCCATGCCGATGCCGAAGACGGCCATCTGCACCGCGAAGAAGGCGAGCGCCATGAGCGGCGGCATCGCGAAGAGGAGGAGGCCGATGTACACCGCGAAGTGGGTCGCGATGAGGCCGAGCTCGATCCAGCGGCCGGTGACCGGGCGGCGCTCGAGCAGCGTGCGGATCGAGTGCTGGTGGAGGTTCAGCCCCTCGAGCGTCAGCAGCGGGAAGAACAGCCAGCCCTGCTGGCGCGTGATCGCGCGCTGCAGGCCGCGGGCCTTCTTGGCATCGCTCGGCAGGAACGAGATCGTGTCGATCTCGATGTCGGGGTCGCGCCCGATCTGGTTGGGGTTGGCGTGGTGGCGCGAGTGCTTCGTCATCCACCACTGGTGGCTGATGCCGACGACGCCGGCGGCGAGGATGCGGCCGAGGCGGTCGTTCGCGGGGCCCGACTGCAGCACCTGGCGGTGCGAGGCCTCGTGGGCGATGAAGGCGATCTGCGTGAGCACGACGCCGAGCCCGGCGGCGATGAGCAGCTGGAACCAGCTGTCGCCCAGCAGCACGGAGCCGACCAGCAGGCCGACGAGGGCGACGCCGAGGCCGACCATCAGCCACGCGTAGAAGCCGACGGCGCGCTCGAGCAGGCCGGCGTCGCGGACGGCCTTGGCGACGACCCGGAAGTCGGCGCGGCGGTCCTCGTCGGAGCGCTCGGATGCCTTGATCGTGGTGCGCAGCGCTCCGTGCGTCACCGCTGGTGCGGTCGTCGTGGTCATTCGGCCCCCTCGGGGTCATCGGCGACTTCCCAGCCGGTGGAGGACCCGTCGATCTGCATGATCGGGACCCCGGATGCATTCAGCGTATGCCGTACGCAATGCGGCCAGCCGCATACGCCCTAGGGATCGCACATGAAGCGAGCCCGGCCCCGCACGGGGACCGGGCCCGCCCGCGGCATGCCGGGATCAGCGGGTCGGGACCTCTGCACCCCGGCCGGCGGCAGCCGCATCCGCCCCTGCATCGACCGACTCGTCTGCCTCGTCGTCGAACTCGGACGGCGCGACCGGGGCAGCGCCGGCGGTGGCGATCGGCTGCGCATCAGGGTTGCTGGCCTTCGCGCGCTTCTCGGGCACCGGCAGCTCGCCAGCGGCCCGCAGCGCGTCGTAGTGCGCCTGCGCCTCTGCCTGCCGCACGCCCTCTGCGCCGGTGGCGATGTGCGAGCGGAGGTGCTCGTCGCCGAGCCCGAAGGCCGCGACCAGGTCGAGCGCGTGCGGGCGCAGCTTGGCGAGCAGCCGCTCGATCGTCGAGGTGACCGCCTGCGAGCGGGCACCCGAGAGGCGGCCGTTCTCGAGGTGCCAGGCGGCGTGCTCCTCGACGATGGTGAGGGCGAAGAGGTCGCGCAGGTGGGTGAGCACCTTCTTCGTCGCCTCGGGCGCGCGCTCGACCGCTGCCGAGAGCGCGTCGTACTGCTGCAGCTCGACCCAGGCGCGGGCGGCCTCGATGAGCTGGTGCTGCTCGGCGTTGAACGCGGCAGCCGCCTTGGCCTGGTCCTTCGGGGCGTGGCGCAGGCGGCCGGCGATGTCGGCGACCATCGTCTCGACGCGGTCCTCGAGCAGGTCGCGCTGCACCTCCTGGTCGCGCAGGGCGAGCGACGACTTCTTCACGTTGCGCAGGTCGCGCACGTCCTGGCTGAGCGTGCGCAGGCCGACGAGCGTGGTGGCGCGCTCGAAGAACTGGTCGGCGGCGAAGCGGGCGATGTCGCCCTTCGAGGCGCCCTTGAACTGCTTGGCGAAGTCGCCCAGCAGGCGCTTGCCGACCAGCTGCAGCAGCACCGTGTTGTCGCCCTCGAAGGTGACGTACACGTCGAGGTCGGCGCGCAGCTGCACCAGGCGGTTCTCGCCCATGAAGCCGGCACCGCCGCAGGCCTCGCGGGCCTCCTGCAGCGTGTCGAGCGCCTGCCAGGTGGAGAGCGACTTGAGGCCGGCGGCGAGGGTCTCGAGATCCTCGCGCTCCTCCGGCGTGTCGGTGCGGCCCGAGAAGACGCCGTCGAACTGCGCGAGCAGCCGCTCGTGCGCGTACGCCTGGGCGTAGGCCTTCGCGAGGCGCGTGAAGAGGCGGCGCTGGTGACGGCGGTAGTCGAGCAGCACCTCCTCCTGCGTCTCGCTGGAGGCGTTGAACTGCCGGCGCTCGGCGCCGTAGCGGATGGCGATGGCGAGCGCGGCCTCCTGCGCGACGACCGCGGCGCCGTCGAGCGAGACGCGCCCCTGCACGAGGGTGCCGATCATGGTGAAGAAGCGGCGCCCGGGGCTGTCGATCGGGCTCGAGTACGTGCCGTCGGACGCGACGTCGCCGTAGCGGTTCAGCAGGTTGGTGCGCGGCACCCGCACGTTCGTGAAGTGGAGCCGGCCGTTGTCGATGCCGTTCAGGCCGCCCTTGTAGCCGTCGTCCTCGCCGCCGCGGCCGGGCAGGAACGCGCCGGTCTCGTCGCGCAGCGGCACGTAGAAGGCGTGCACGCCGTGGTCGACGCCGCGGGTGATGAGCTTCGCGAAGACCACCGCGTCCTTGCCGTGCAGGGCGGCGTTGCCGATGTAGTCCTTCCACGCGCCGCGGAAGGGCGTGTGGATGACGAACTCCTCGGTGGCCTCGTCATAGGTCGCGGTCGTGCCGATCGAGGCGACGTCCGAGCCGTGGCCGGTCTCGGTCATGGCGAAGGCGCCCGGCACCTCGAAGCGCATGATCGGCGGCAGGAAGGTGTCGTGGTGGTGCTCGGTGCCCAGGTGCAGCACTGCCGCCCCGAACAGGCCGAACTGCACGCCCGCCTTGATCTGCAGGCTCGGGTCTGCGAGCACGAGCAGCCCGAACGCGGCGACGTTGCCGCCGTGGTCGTCGGAGCCGCCGAGCCGCTTCGGGAAGGCGGCGAGCACGGCACCGTCGTCGACGAGCAGCCGGATCTGCTCGAGCGTGCGCTGCCGATGGTCGGCCATGGTCAGGTCGTCGATGCGCTGGTAGCGCGGGTCGGCGACCTTCTTGAGGGCTCGCAGCCGCTGCTCGCTCCAGTCGCCTCGCAGGTCGCGGCCGAGCCAGTCGACGTCGACGCTGCCGTGCATGCGAGGCTCCTCGCTGCGCTGGCGTCGGGTGCGGTTCGTGTCGGACATTGGTCCCCCTCGGACAGACGTGCGGATGCGGCACCTGCGACAGGTGCATCTCCACGGTAGGCAGGTGGCCGGCCGGGCGCACGGGTGCGTGACCCACCGCACAGTCGAGCGCGCACCGTCGGCGATGCCGGTTGTGCGATCGACACAACCCGACTGCCGATCCGCTGTCGGATGCGCACGGCAGTGCCGTCGAGCCGATGGCGCGCGCGGCCCGCAGGTTCGGGGCCGCGGCGGGCCCTACAGGGAGCCGTGCACGACCTCGCCGGCGATCAGGGTGGCCGTGATCGCCGCCGCCCGGAGGCGCCCGGCCGCCGCGTTCGGGTCGTGGGCGATGTCATCGGCGCTCGGCAGCGCATCCGCCAGCACGACCAGGTCGGCCGGCTCCCCCGCGGCGATGCGGGTGCGCGCCGAGGCGCCGATCGCCTGCTCGAGCGCGATCGCCTCCTCCGGCTGCCAGGGCTGCTCGTCGCCGCGCGTGCGGGTGACGGCGGTCGCGATCGCACGCCACGGGTCGAGCGGGGTGACCGGCGCATCGGAGCCGAGCACGGCGCGCACGCCGCCGTCGAGCAGCGAGCGGATGCGGTAGGCGTCGCCGGCGCGGTCGCCCCAGAGCGAGTCGGTCAGCTCGCGGTCGTCGAGCGCGTGCTCGGGCTGCAGCGAGGCGGTGAGGCCGAGCCGGGCCATGCGCGGGATGTCGGCCGCGGCGACCAGCTGCGCGTGCTCGATGCGGTCGTCGGCGGTCGCGCGGCCCGCGACAGCCGCGCGCTCGAAGGCGTCGATGGCCGCGGTGACGGCGGCGTCGCCGATGGCGTGGACCGCCGCGCTGAGCCCGAGCCGGCTCGCGCGGGCCAGCAGCCGGTCGAGGTCGCGGTCGTCCTCGTTGCGCACGCCCCTGCCCGTCGCCCCCAGGCCGTCGTCGTACGGATGCGCGGTCCACGCCGTGCGGGTGCCGAGCGAGCCGTCGGTGATCACCTTGAAGCGGCCGACGCGCGCGGTGCCCGCGATCAGGTCGCCCGTGCGCAGGCCGCGCTGCTCCGCCAGGTCCAGGTCGTGCTGGTAGATGCCCGCCTCGACGTGCACCGCGGTCGCCCTGCCGGGCCGCTGCCAGGCGCCGACGGCGTCACTGAACTCGAGGTCGACGACCCCGACGACGCCTCGCGCGGCCGCGGCGGCCAGGGCGTCGACGACGTGACGGTCGAGCGTGTCGGCGTCGAGCATCCGCTCGATCACCTGCAGGGTCTCGAAGGCGGCCTCCTCACGCAGCAGCGGGCCGTCGAGTTCGAGGCCGAGGCGCGCGAGCATCGCGGAGTTGGGCCAGGAGCAGTGCACGTCGCTCGAGACGATGAGCGTGGGGACGGCGCCGGTCGCGTCATCGAGCTGTGTGAGCGTGGGCGCCGCGGGCCACAGCCCGTCGCGCATGCCGACCAGCACCAGCGGATCGTCGCCGGAGTGCGCGCGGGCGGCGTCGCGGACGATGGCCGCGGCCTCGGCGGCGCTGCCGGCCTCGAGCACGCTGGGGCGCGTGCGGTGGCGAGCCCACTGGCCCATGTGGGTGTGCTCGTCCCAGAGGCCGGGGATGACCGTCGCGCCCTCGAGGTCGTGCCGCTCGCCCGCGGACGGCGTGGAGCCGGCGGGGCTGACGCGATCGATGACGCCGTCGACGATGTCGAGGTCGGTCAGTGACTGATCGGCCGTGCTCGCGAGCAGGCGGACGTTCGCAAGGCGCATGCTCCGAACGCTACCGGCGGGCGGCGGTCACTGCGCGATCGCCCGACCCGGCTCGCGGCGGCGGGCGACGCGGTCGGGGATGATGCTCGCCCTCGGGGCGTGCTGGCGCAGCAGCACGACCAGGCTGCCGATCGCGCCGAGCACGCCGATGATGGCGATGATGGCGAGCCACGTGGGGTCCATGGCAGTCAGCTGACTGCCCCATGCAGGTTCCATGCCGCCATGATGCGCCTGCGTCGATCGCCGCGCCAGACGCGAGTTGCCTCGCTCAACAGCACGCGCGCCGCCGGTCGGGTGGCCGGCGGCGCGCGTGCGGATCAGAAGGCTCCGGCCCAGATGCGCTCGGGGTTCGGGTCGCGCGGGTCGCGGCGCTGCGGGGCGATCGAGACGTCGCGCGCGTCGCTCTCGGCGGCGATGCGTGCGACGAGCTCGTCGTGGTGCCGCTGCTCCTCCTGCTCGGCGATGCGGTCGCGCAGGCGCGCGAGCCGCGCGGGATCCATGACCACTCGTGGCGCCCGCTGACGGACGAGTGCCACGAGGGTGGCGGTGACTGCTGCCCCGCCGACGACGATCAGTGCGATGAGTGCGATGTCCATGGCAGAAAGTCTGCGCTTGCCAAGTTCCTGCCACCAGTGGCAGGATGGACAATGCTCGCCAAGATTCCGCCAAAGCGGTCGCAGACGCGGATGGCGGGACGGATCGAGGAGGACTCCATGCTCAAGGTCGCCTGCATCGTCGACGACGACGTCAACATCTTCGAGCTCGGCGTCGCCGCCGAGGTCTTCGGCTATGACCGCAGCGAGCGCGGCGTGCCCCGCAACGACTTCCGCGTCGTGACGCCCACGCCCGGCCCGGTGCGCGTCGCCGGCGGCCTCGGACTGCCGGTGATGGTCGAGGAGGGCCTCGACTTCGCCGACGAGGCAGACATCGTCATCGTCACCCCGTACGACGAGTGCAGCGCCGACGTCGGGTGCAGCGTGCCGGTGGCCAGGGTGCTGCAGCGGGCGGTGGCGCGCGGCGCGCGGGTGCTGACCATGTGCACTGGCGCGTTCGTCGCCGCCCGGGCCGGCGTGCTCGACGGCCACCGGGTCGCGACCCACTGGGCGCACGCCGACGAGCTCGCCGCCGAGTTCCCGCAACTGGTCGTCGAGCGCGACGCGCTCTGGGTCGACGACGGCCCGATCACCTCGAGCGCGGGCACCGCGGCCGCCATCGATGCGGCACTGCACCTGGTGCGCGAGCTGCAGGGCGCGCAGGTCGCGGCGACGATCGCTCGCTCGATGGTGGTGCCGCCGCTGCGCGACGGCGGCCAGAGCCAGTTCGCGATCGGCCCGGTCGCCGAGCAGCGCGCCGAGACGCTCGCGCCGCTCATCGACTGGATGGTCGAGCACCTCGACGAGGAGCACTCGGTCGCGGCGCTCGCCCGGCGCGCGAACCTCTCGGAGCGCACCTTCGCGCGCCGCTTCCGGGACGAGCTGGGCGCCACGCCTGCCGCCTGGCTCACCTCGCAGCGCGTGCAGCGCGCGCAGCAGCTGCTCGAGGCGACGGACCTGGGCCTGGATGTGGTGGCGCAGCGGTCGGGCTTCGGGCAGGCCGCGCTGCTGCGGCATCACTTCACTCGCCAGCTGGGCGTCTCGCCCTCGGCGTACCGTCGGCGCTTCGCCTGCCCGGAGCCCGAGACCGTGGCCGCCCGGCACTGATCGCCGCCTCGGGGTCGTGGCTCAGAGCCGTGCTCAGGGCCGCAGCACCACCGGGATCGACGGTAGGTAGTCGACGGCGGGCCTCGGGGGTGCCGATCGCCGGCAGTCGCTGAGCCGCCGTCGCAGCCGCTGCTCGATCGCACCGGCCGACGTACGCGGCTGGCGAGCACGGGCCGGTGTCCCGCGGGTGCGGGTCGGCTTCCCGGCGCGGGTGCGGGCCGGCGCCCCATCCCAGATGCGGACGGCCAGGCTCGGCGCGGCGTCGGCCGCGAGGACCGCGGCCCCACCCGCCGGCGACTCCGGCCCGTCCGCATCCGCGAGGATCGGCTCCGGGCCGCGCATGGCGGACGCGAGCGCGCCCCGCTGCACGGCGATCCGTGCCAGCGCGCCGATGCCGGGTGCCGATGCGATCCCACGCCGCTGGTCACCTCGAACACTGCGGGCGTAGCGATCCGGCGGCCGCAGCTGCGCGACGACGCGCCAGTTGCCGGGCTCGCCCACCACGACCAGCCGGCCGGCGTGCACCTCGTGATGGCAGTGGCTGCAGAGCAGAAGGCCGTTCTTCAGATCGGTCGGGCCTCCTCGGACCCACCAGAGCACGTGGTGCGCCTCGCACCAGGAGGCGGGTGCGCCGCAGTTGGCGCAGCCACCGTACTGCTTGGCCAGCGCACGGCGCTGAGCGCGGTTGAAGTCGCGCTTCGTGCGCCCCAGGTCGAGCACCTCGCCGCTCGCACTGACGACTGCGCGCTGCACGACGGCATCGCACAGGAGCCGGTCGACGGTCTCGATCGGCACGAGCGCACCCGTGTGCTCGATCTGGAGCGTGCGGTCGGGATGCTCGAGACCCCGACGGTAGGCCTCGAAGGCCTCTTCGGTGACGTTGAAGACCAGCCGCGGCACCTCGCCGCCAACGGTGGGCGCCTTGCCGGAAGCAGCCTGGGCTCGCACGATGCCGAGGAGCGCGTCGTGGCGTCGCTGCTCGATCGAGCGGTCGTCGACCGGCTCCTGCTGCTCGGCACTGTCGGCGTCATCGCGGAACCGCACGCGCACCCTGGGCCCGGTCAGCGCGTCGAGCATCGCTTTCAGCTCCGAGCCCGCCTCTGGCGTGAAGAGCGCCTCGAGCGGCCACATGCCGTCGGCGCGCTGCCACAGCTTGAGCGAGCGCATCGCCCGCTGCCGCTCGCCGTTCGGCTGCACGCCGTCTGGGTCGATGACCGCGGCGAAGAGTCGTGCCTGGTCGACCAGCAGCTCCGGCGCGAGCGGTCGCTCGGGGTCGAGGGCGGCATCCACGAGGCAGCGCTCGGCCCAGGCGAGCTGCTCGAGGTCGGCGCGCGACGCCGCCGGCTCCAGCGTGCGCACGATCGCTCGCGCCTGCGACAGCGACAGCTCGCCCGCGTCGAGCGCGGTCGCCACGCTCGGGTACTTGATCTCGATGTCGCCGCCGGTCATGCTCATGCCGCGAGCGGTCGAGCGAGCCATCGACAGGAGGTCCTGCGCCTCGCGCACGCGGATGCCGAAGGCTGCAGCGACGGCCTCCTTCGCGCTGTCCTTGCCCAGCTTGCGGCACAGGTCGGTCTCGGGCGAGCCGAGGGAGCGGGAATCGATCGCGCCCGCCAGCCGCACCTGCTGCGCCTGGACGAGCCGAGCGAGCGCCGCGATCTGCGTCAGCAGCCCAGCGATCTCGGCCTCGGGAGCGGACTCGAGCGCAGCGGCATCGGCGAACGCAGCCTGCGCGGCTGCGACCGCGGCTGCTGCCTGCTCGATCCTCGTCACCATCGACTCCTCCGATCCCGCCGTCACCGCCGGGTGCGCATCCTCTTCGAACGTCTGTACGGAGAGTATGCGGTGCCACTGACACGGCGCGGCGGGCACTGGACGGCTGTGGAGAACGCGCGACGCCGCGCTGCCCACCGACCCGACCCGACGCATCCGGGCACGCAGCCGACCTCAGCCCAGCGCGCTCCACCCCTCGGGCATGTAGCCCTCGGCCTCGAGCACGAAGCGGCCGACCGGCGTCGCGGGCCGCTTCTGGATCTTCGCGACCGACGAGCGCAGCTCCTTGAACGGCTTGCCGTAGACCGTCACCTCGCGGCTCGCCTCGTACTCCTGATCGGGCCGCTCGCGCGGGATCGTCAGCACGCGCCCGGTCGCCCATGCCGGCTCCTGCGGCATCACCGGCTGCAGCTCGATCACGCGCTTCTCGGGCTCGAGGAACCCGCTGAACGCGACCGGGTCGCCGCCGCCCACCGGGGTGAGCCACCGCATCCATGCACCGGGGTCGAAGGCGGGCAGCGGATGCGTCGCCGCGGCCTCGAGGGCGCGGCGCGTGCCGACCTGCCAGCGCTGATACTCGACGTCGTCGCTGCCGTCGAAGACGAACAGCTGCAGTTCGAGCAGCGCGTCGTCGGCGGCGAGCGCGTGCTGCTCGATCACGAGCGTGTCGGCGCGCACGGCGCCGTAGGTCCACGGGTGTCGCGCCTTGCCGAAGCGCGTCGCCGCCTCGATGATGAGGCCGCCCGACTCCTCGTCGAGCTCGGCCTCGACGCGGAACGGCACGCCCCGCTCGTCGATCGCCCAGAGCCCGTAGGGGTTCACCGGCGCGTCGCCCTCGCGCTCGGCCGGCGGCTCCTGCAGGAAGCGGTCGGGCATGGAGGCGATCAACAGGTCGCGCTCGTCCGACTCCCACTCGTCGTCGAGCGTCGTGTCGGTGCGCACCTCGGCATCCTTGGCCTCGGGCTCCAGCTCGAGCTCGACCACCCAGCCGAAGTCCTCATCGAGGTCGACCACCTGCTTGACGGCGGTGCTGTAGACGCCGGGCGGGATCTCGCCGGCGCCCTCGGGCACCAGCACGTAGGTGCGCGCCAGCCCGGTGGGCGTGCCGGAGAGCGCGATCTCGACGATCGGCCCGCGCCGCGTCTCGAGGAAGCCGAGCAGGGGGAAATCGAGCTCGGCTACGGTCTGGGTCACGGGGCAACGGTAGCCGAGCCGCGTCCCGATCCGCCGCCATGCGGGCGAATGCTCGAGCAGCGTGGACAAGCAACCTCTCGACACCTGGGCATGCCAGGCTGACGCCATGCGCGGACCAGCAGTGCTCCTCATCCTCGCGGCACTCGTCGTCGTCGAGTTCGTCGCGTGGCTGATCCTGTCGATGTGGGGCTGGATCATCGGCTCACAATGGGGAGATGCGGCCGGCGCGATCGGCGCAGTGGCTGCCTTCGTGCTCGTGACCACCGCCTGGGCGCTGCTCGCCGCACGCAAGGCGAAGACACCGCGGCCGGTGAAGTGGGTGGCGAAGGCGGTCATCCTCGGCGGCGCGGTCGCCACGCTCGCCGGCACCGGCCAGGTCACGGCTGCGATCGCGCTCGGCATCGTCACGCTCGTGCTCGTGGTGGTGTGCGAGACGGAGCCGGTGCGCGAGACGCTCGACGTGCTCGCTGAGCCGCGGCGCTGACGACGCTCAGGAAGCACCTGGGGCGCGTGAGGCATCCTCGAATCATGAGAGCCCGCACCGCCACCGTCACCGCCGCAGCCGCGATGGGCGCCTGCGCCATCGCCCTCACCGCCTGCGCGTCGCAGCCCACCGTCACCGAAGTCTGGCGCGTCGACGCCCCGGTGATGCGTCCACCGGTCGAGATCGACGGCGTCCTCATCGCGCCCGTGAGTGACGGTGACGACGACTACAGCATGCAGGCGTGGGATGGCGAGACCGGTGAGCAGTTATGGGCCCAGGAGGCGACCACCTGGGCTGACGGCAGCCTTTCCTCCGCGTGGGCGCTGAGCGCTGAGGGCAACGAGGTGGCGATGTTCATGGTGCCCGGCGAACACGGCATGACCTGGCGCATGGTCGACCCACGCAGCGGCGACGAGATCGCATGGCAGGCAGCTGGCGACGATCTCGAGACCTCGTGGGAAGAGATCAGGAACATCGGAGCGTGCGAGCCCACGAGCGAGCCCCGCGCGCTCTGCTTCTCGGTGCCCGACGGCGAGTACAGCCAGTTCCTGCGGCTGGGCCCGGAGGTCGCTCTTGGCGAGATTCCGCTCGTCGAGCGTGATGAGGGCCTGTATTCCTTGAACGTAGGCCTCTATCAGGATGGCGGGACAGCAGAGATCTCGCTGCAGTCGGCTGGCCAGCGGGTCTGGTCGCAGCCCTTCTCGGCGCTGTTCGACCGAGAGCCGTCCGGGGACGAGGTCGTCGAGGTCATCACCGGCGACGAGGAGATCATCCTGCTGGAATCCAACGGCACCTACGCTGACGACGACGATGCATGGGACGAGGCTGCGATCAGGACGGTTGCGATCGATCCGGCATCGGGCGAGACGTCGTGGTCACGTGATGGCTTGCGACTGCTGCAGGTTGATCTGCGCAGCGGTGTCGCGACGGGCCTCGCCTACAGGAGCGGCGCCTATGCACCCGACGCCGACGGCGACGGCAGCAGTGAAGCTGTCGACGTCGATTACGACATCGTTCGAGCCGATCTGACGACCGGAGAGAACCTCTGGTCGGTTCCCTGGAGCCAGGCGCTGTTCGACGAGTCGAACCGGCATGACACGTATTCCATGACCTCCCCTCGCGGCCTGCTGCTGCAGAGCGATGACGGCCCCGTCGTGATCGACATCGACTCCGGTGCGGCCACGCCGGTCCCTGACGGCGTCGCGCTGCCCTGCGTGTCGCTCGACCCGCTGGAGCGTGCTTGGAATCGCGGTGGAGAAGACGCGACGCTCGTGCGTTTCAGCGAGAGCACCTGGTGCTCGCCCGAGCACGAGCCCATCGCAGAGCCAGTGCTCGACCCCATGATCGTCTCGCTGCTCGGCATCGAGACGGGCGACGGCGTCAACGTGCTGCTGGAGGCGACCGGGCTGGTCGCCTACCGGACGAGCGAGTGACGGCGGAAGCCACCACGAGTCTCGTGGCGTACGCCCCTGCCGGCTGAGCAGCTCAGGTCAGCAGCGCGCCGCTGCCGGGCGGCAGCGAGAGCTCGCCCGAGACGGCGACGTCCGGATGCGTCTGGAAGCGGATGCGTCGACGCGTCACGGGCACGGACTGCGGCTTGTCGCCGACGTTGAGCACGATCTCGACCGGGGCCCCGACCCCCGAGCCGCGGCGCACGAGCCGCAGCACGCCGGCCTCCTCGAACACCTCGACGCGGCCGTGGCTCCAGTGCGGATCGGTGAGCGCCGGCAGCTCGCGTCGCAGCGACGCCAGCTGCCGGTAGCCGTCGAGCACCCGCGCATGCCGCTCGCGGCGCACCTCGCTCCAGTCGAGCTTCGAGCGCTCGAAGGTCGCCGGATCCTGCGGGTCGGGCACGACCGACTCGTCCCAACCCATCCGCTCGAACTCCGCCAGTCGCCCCTCGCCGGTGAGCCGGCCGAGCTCGGGCTCGGGGTGCGAGGTGAAGAACTGGAACGGCGTCGAGGCCGCCCACTCCTCCCCCATGAACAGCATCGGCGTCGACGGGCCGGCGTAGAGCAGCAGCGCCGCGCACAGCAGTTGCGACTCGGTGAGCGCCTCGGTGATGCGGTCGCCGCGGGCGCGGTTGCCGATCTGGTCGTGGTTCTGCGCGCTCACGACCAGCCGCCACGAGAGCGAGCGCTCCGTGTCGATCGGATGCCCGTGGTCGCGCCCGCGGAAGGAGGAGTGGGTGCCGTCGTGGAAGAAGCCGCGCTCGAGCGTCTTCGCGAGCGCGCCCAGCGGCACGAAGTCCGCGTAGTAGCCGTGCGTCTCGCCGGTCAGCGCCACGTGCAGGCCGTGGTGGAAGTCGTCCGACCACTGCGCGTCGAGCCCCCAGCCGCCGGCCTCGCGCGGGGTGATGAGCACCGGGTCGTTCATGTCGCTCTCGGCGATCAGCTCGAGCGGGCGGCCCAGGTGCGCCGCGAGCGCTGTGGTCTCGATCGCCATCTGCTCGAGGATGTGCGTCTCGCCGTGCTCGGTCGACGCCGTGTCCACCAGGGCGTGCACGGCGTCGAGCCGCAGCGCGTCCACGTGCATGTCCTCGAACCAGAAGCGCAGGTTGTCGAGGATGTACCGGCGCACCTCCGGCTCGGCGAGGTTCACGTGCTCGCCCCAGGTCGAGCGGCCCTCGGTAGAGAGGTACGGTCCGAAGCGCGGCAGGTAGTTGCCGCTCGGGCCGAGGTGGTTGTAGACCACGTCCTGCACGACGGCGAGCCCCGCGTCGTGCGCGGCGTCGACGAAGCGCTGGTAGGCGGCCGGGCCGCCGTAGCCCTCGTGCACCGCGTACCAGGCGACCCCGTCGTAGCCCCAGTTGTGCGTGCCGTTGAAGCCGTTCACCGGCAGCAGCTCGACGTGCGTCACGCCGATCTCGAGCAGGTGGCTGAGCCGCTCGGCGGCCGCGTCGAGCGTGCCCTCGCGCGTGAACGTGCCGATATGCAGCTCGTACAGCACGCCGCCGGCGATCGGCCGCCCCGTCCAGTCGGCGTCGTCCCAATCGTGGGCGGATGCGTCCCACACGCGGGAGCGCTCGTGCACCCCGTGGGGCTGGCGTCGCGACCGCGGGTCGGGCAGCACGTCGTCCTCGTCGCCGATCTGGAAGCCGTAGTCGCCGGCGGGCGCGACGGCGTGCCACCAGCCGCCGTCCTCGCGCGCCATCTCGACGCTGGACGGCTCACCCCTGGGGTCGCCCGCGACGACGCGCATGCGCTCGGCATCGGGCGCCCACACCCGGTAGTCGTGCTGCTCGCTCATGCTTCCGATGGTCGCAGGTGCGGCTCCGTGAGCGGTGGGAGTTCGCCGGATGCGCGCGAGGCTTGAGCGCGGTCAGGGGCGGGCGTCGCGGTGCGACCGGGCGTCGCGGAACCACTCGGTGGAGCTCGGCAGGAACAGCAGACCCGAGAGCAGCAGCCAGGCGGCGCTGATGGCGGCGGCGACCAGCAGCTCGCCCGAGGCGGCGCCGGAGACCACGCGGCTCACGGCCGTGACGGCGGCGATCGCGAGCAGCGCCCAGCGGCCGGCCTCGCGGGCTCGTGTCGCGGCGAGGACCGCGAGCGCCAGGGCGACCAGGATGGCGGCTGCGAGCGAGAGCGGCAGCGGGCCGGGCACGGCTGCGTCACCCGCCGTCCCGCTGGCGATCGTGCCGTGCGGCACCCCGAGGGCGAGCAGCCCGAGGCCCGGCTCGGTGGTGCCCAGCACGCCGAGCACCACGAGCGCGGCGCAGCCCAGCACGAGCACGACGTGGGCGCGCAGGCTCGCCTGCAGCCAGCCCGTCACCGCGCAGCCCTCACCGGACGGTCCTCACCGGTCGGTCCTCACCGGTCGGTCCTCACCAGTCGGTCCGCCCTGCCTCGCGGCGCATCACGCGTCGGCACGGGTCAGCAGCGCCACCGGCAGGGCGCTCAGCAGCACGCCCACCGGCACCTCGCCGCTCGCGATCGCGCGGCCGGTGAGCAGCTCGTGCCAGCCGCCCGACCCCTCCGGCGGCTCGGGCAGCCGGATGCTCGTCTCGCCCCAGCCGCCGCGCGCCGCCAGCGCGATCGGCAGCCGGGTGGCGATCGCGATCGCGCCGCCGCGGTCGTAGGCGATCGCGTGCTCGGCGGCGTCGCCGCGCGCCAGCAGCGGCCGGTAGTCCTCGAAGCGCTCGGGGTGGGCGCGGCGCAGGCGCAGCGCCTCGCGCACGAGCCGGGTCTTGGCGACCTCCACGTCCCACTCGCCCGACAGCGGCTCGCGCGCCTGCTCGCGCAGCGCATCCATTCGTCCCCAATCGACCGGTCGGCGGTTGTCGGGGTCGACGAGCGATTGCTCCAGCGCCTCGGAGCCCTGGTAGACGTCGGGGAAGCCCGGGATCGTCAGGTTGAGCAGCTTCGCCGCGAGCACGTTCGAGCGGAAGCCCGCCTCGGTCTCGGCGAGGAACGCCTCCACCGCCCTGCTCGCCGGGCCGGCCACGACGTTGCGCACCAGCTCGGCCAGCTGCGACTCGAAGCCCGCGTCCGGATCGGTCCAGTGCGTGTCGACATCGGCCTCGCGGGCGGCCTTGCGCATGTAGGCGACCAGGCGGTCCTCGCTCGCCGGCCACGCACCGACCATCGCCTGCAGCAGCAGGTTGACGAACGCGCGGCCCTGCATCGGCGCGAAGATCAGCAGCTTGTCGAGCAGCTCCTCCCAGGTGCTCGGCAGCTCGGCGATCGTCGTGATGCGCGCGCGCACGTCCTCGCCGCGCTTCGTGTCGTGGGTGGAGAGCGCGTTCATCGCGTGCGGCCACTCGGCCTGCCGCCTGCCCATCAGCGCGTGGAAGTCGGCCGGCTCGATCGAGAACACCTCGGGGTCGCCGCCCACCTCGTTGAGGCTCGTCAGCCGCGAGTAGCGGTAGAAGGCCGTGTCCTCGACGCCCTTCGCCATCACCATGCCGCTGGTCTGCTGGAAGCGCAGCGCCACGGGCTGACGGGGGTTGCCGAGCACCGGCAGCAGTTCGTCGATCGTGCCGGCGAGATCCGGTCGGGCCGCCTTCGCCCGCTCAGCGGCGGTGCCGAGGTGCTCGAGCCCCTCCGGCAGGTAGGAGCGGTAGACGGGGAACGAGGCGAGCAGCTCGGCGAGCGCATCGGCGGTGTCGGCCGGCGCACCCCCGGACTCCTCGTATCGGTCTCCCCACGCATCCGCCGCCCGCACCTCGCGCTCGAGCCGCAGCACCTCCGCGCGCAGGATCGTGTCGGCGACGCGACGCTTCGTGCCGTGCGTCATGGCCGCCCAGTCGACGCGCTCGCCGCCCCGCAGCCGCGCATCGAGCGCGTCGAGGGTCGCCGCGGCCGAGCCGTCGGTGAGCACCCGGTCGATGGCGCCGAGCGTGTCGTAGCCGGTGGTGCCCGCCGTCGCCCAGCGCGGCAACTGCTCGCCCGGCTCGAGGATCTTCTCGACCAGCACGAAGGCGCCGCCGGTGAGCCGGTCGAGGTCGTCGAGGTAGCCGGCCGGGTCGCGCAGGCCGTCGGGGTGGTCGACCCGCAGCCCCTGCACGAGCCGCTCGTCGAACCAGCGCTCGATCTCGACGTGCGAGGCCTCGAACACCTCCGGCAGCTCGACCCGCACGGCCGCGAGCGACGAGACGGCGAAGAAGCGCCGGTAGTTCAGCTGGTCGTCGCCCAGCTTCCAGTGCGCGAGCCGGTAGTGCTGCCGCTCGAGCACCTCCTGCGGCGTGCCCTCGCCGGTGCCGGGCGCGACCGGCAGCCGGGTGTCCCAGTAGCTGAGGGACTCGCGGTCGTTCGCGAGGCTCAGGTGCGCGACCGTGCCGTCCTCAGACCAGTCGTTGTCGCCCACGATCGGCAGCAGCAGCTTGCCGCCGCCCGCCTCCCAGTCGATGTCGAACGCATCCGCGAGTGGGCTCTCCGGCCCATCGCGCAGCACCTCCCACCACCAGTGGTTGTGCTCGGGGGTCGCGACGCCCATGTGGTTCGGCACGATGTCGACCAGCACGCCCATGCCGAGCCTGCGCGCCTCGGCGGCCACCGCATCCAGCCCCTCAGCACCGCCGCGTGCGGGGTCGACCTGCGTGTGCGAGACGACGTCGTAGCCGTGGTCGCTGCCCGACTCGGCCTGCAGGATGGGCGAGAGGTAGACCCAGTCGACGCCGAGGTCGGCGAGCGCCTCGAGCCGCGCCGCCGCATCGAAGAGGGTGAACGCTTCGTTGATCTGCAGTCGGTAGGTGCTCTGCGGCGTGCGCACGGCTCTCCTCAGGATTCGGTGGCGGATGCGTCAGTGGCGGATGCGTCAGTGGCGGATGCGTCAGTGGCGGATGCGTGAGTGGCGGATGCGTCGTCGGGCTCGGGCGCGGACGACGCGCGGTTGGCGGCGATGGAGGCGGCGACCGAGAAGTCGGCCTCCGCCGGCAGGGCGTGCTGGCGCAGCAGCGCGAACGAGCGGGGCGCGAGGCGGCCGGTCTCGCCGGCCCGGATGGCGCCGCCGCGCTCCTGCTCGGCGCCGGTGTCGATCAGCACATCCCACGCCTCTGCGTACTCGTCGGGCGGGATGGTGATCTCGCGCTCCTCCTCGCTCGCGTTGCAGTAGATGAGGAAGTGGCTGTCGGTGATGCGCTCGCCGCGCGGCCCGCGGCCTGGGATGCCGTTGCCGTTCAGGTACATGCCGAGCGTCTTCTCGGCCTCCATCGTCTGCCAGTCGTCGCCCGTCATCGGGGTGGCGTCGGGGCGCAGCCAGACGATGTCGTTGAGCCGCTCGCCGTCGCCCGTGCGCACGTCGCTGCCGGTGAAGAAGCGCTTGCGGCGGAAGGCGGGATGCTCCTTGCGCAGCCTGGCGACCGCGGCCGTGAACTCGATGAGCGGCTGGTCGATGCTCGACCAGTCGATCCAGCTGAGCTCGGAGTCCTGCGCGTAGGTGTTGTTGTTGCCGCGCTGCGTGCGGCCGAGCTCGTCGCCGTGCAGCAGCATCGGCACGCCCTGGCTCAGCAGCAGCGTCGCCAGGAAGTTGCGCTGCTGGCGGGCGCGCACCTGCAGGATCTCGGCGTCGTCGGTGGGGCCTTCGGCGCCGTAGTTGTACGAGCGGTTGTGGCTCTCGCCGTCGTTGCCGTCCTCGCCGTTCGCGTCGTTGTGCTTCTCGTTGTAGCTCACGAGGTCGCGCAGCGTGAAGCCGTCGTGGGCGGTGACGAAGTTGATGGATGCGACGGGTCGCCGCCCCGAGTGCTCATAGAGATCCGCCGACCCAGACAGGCGGGTGGCGAACTCACCCAGCGCCGTCGGCTCGCCGCGCCAGAAGTCGCGCACCTCGTCGCGGTACTTGCCGTTCCACTCGGCCCAGACGGGCGGGAAGTTGCCCACCTGGTAGCCGCCGGGGCCGATGTCCCAGGGCTCGGCGATGAGCTTGACCTGACTGACCACCGGATCCTGCTGCACCATCTCGAAGAAGGTCGAGAGCTTGTCGACGTCGTAGAACTCGCGCGCCAGCGTCGCGGCGAGGTCGAAGCGGAAGCCGTCGACGCGCATCTCGGTCACCCAGTAGCGCAGGCTGTCCATGATCATCTGCAGCGGGTGCGGGCGGCTCACGTTGAGGCTGTTGCCGGTGCCGGTGTAGTCCATGTAGTGCTGCTCGTCGCCCTCGACCAGGCGGTAGTAGGCCTGGTTGTCGATGCCGCGCCAGCTGAGCGTCGGGCCCATGTGGTTGCCCTCGGCGGTGTGGTTGTAGACCACGTCGAGGATCACCTCGATGCCGGCCTCGTGCAGGGCCTTCACCATGGCCTTGAACTCCTGCACCTGCTGGCCGCGCTCGCCGGTGCCGGCGTACTCGGCGTGCGGGGCGAAGAAGCTGAGCGTGTTGTAGCCCCAGTAGTTGCGCAGGCCCTTCTCGACCAGCACCGCGTCGTGCACGAACTGGTGCACGGGCATGAGCTCGATGGCGGTGACGCCGATCTTCTGCAGGTGCGCGATGATCGCCGGATGCGCGAGGCCCGCGTAGGTGCCGCGCAGCGACTCGGGCACATCCGGGTGGGTCTGCGTGAGGCCCTTGACGTGCGCCTCGTAGATGATCGTCTCGCTCAGGGGCGTGTTGGGATGGCGGTCGCCGGACCAGTCGAAGAACGGGTTGATGACGACGCCCTTGATCATGTGGGGCGCGGAATCCTCGTCGTTGAAACTGAGCGGGTCGCCGAAGGTATAGCTGTGCAGCGGCTGGCCCCAGTCGATCGTGCCGGTGGTGGCCTTCGCGTAGGGGTCGAGCAGCAGCTTCGAGGGGTTGTGGCGCAGGCCCTTCGTCGGCTCGTAGGCACCGTGCACGCGGTAGCCGTAGCGCTGGCCGGGCTGCACCGTCGGGAGGTAGCCGTGCCAGACGTAGGCGTCGACCTCGCGCAGCTCGACCCGCGTCTCGGTGTCGTCCTCGTCGAACAGGCACAGCTCGACCTTCTCCGCCGACTCGGTGTAGAGCGCGAAGTTGGTGCCGGTGCCGTCGAACGTGGCGCCGAGCGGATACGGCTCGCCCGGCCAGAGCTGCAGGTCGGATGCGGTGTCAGTCACTCTGCCGAGTGTAGGTCGCGATCGTCTGCGGGGGCTGAGGGAGGTGGGATGCGCGGGAGCGCGGGACAACATGTGCACGCGGCTTCGGTCGAACCGCAGCACATCCCGCCGAACTCCGCTCGCGACGCCCAGCGCGCGTGCACATCTCAGCCGCGCGACCGCATCCGGCGCGGTCAAGCGCCGACGACGCGCTCCTCGCCGTCAGTGATGCGCAGCAGCTCGTCATAGCTGAGCATGAAGACCGCCTCGGGCACGCCCGCCGCCGCGGAGAGCTGCGGGTAGTCGCGCAGCGCCACGTCGACGATCGTGCGGATGGGCGCCGGGTGCCCCAAGGGAGCCACGCCGCCGATCACCTGACCGGTCGCGGCGCGCACCTGCGCCGGCGTCGCGCGCTCGATCGGGCCGGCGCCGAGCTGCTCGGCGAGCGCAGCCGTGTCGACGCGGTGGCGACCCGACGTCATCACCAGCAGCGGCGCATCCGCCATCCAGAAGATGAGCGAGTTCGCGATCGCGCCGACCTCGATGCCGAGCGCGGCCGCTGCGGCCTTCGCCGTGTGCACGCCCTCGGGGAAGTGGATGATCTCGCGCTCGATGCCGAGCTCGGCGAGCTGCTGCTGAATGGTCGCGGCCTTCGTCGGAAGCGTCATGGCTCCCATCCTGCCCGCCGCGACGAGCGGGCGCCGACGGCGCGCTCTCGACAAGTCGGATGCGCTGGGTCCCGGTCGCCGAGACGGCCACCGGCGCTGGCGTCGCGGCCCCGGCCCGAAAGGGCCGAGGCTCTGAGCTCCAGCGCGCATCAGGCGATGCGGCTGCCGGGGGCGAGCGTGCGGGCCGGCGCCCGCACTGCGGCGATCGCGCCCCACACGGCGAGCGACGCGAGCAGCACGTGGATGCCCATGCCGACGAACCAGCTCGGCGCGGTGCGCTCGTAGATGCCCTCGTACGGGTCCCGCCAGCTGCCGTCGGGGCCGTAGTCGGCGCACGACTCGACGTGCGGCGGCTCCTGCACGCTGCGCACGGCGATGCCGATCTGGCCGAAGACGTCGTCGGGGTAGCCGCTCGCATCGAAGTGCGGGGGGATGGCGTCGGCCAGGATCACGTAGGGGTTGGCGGCCAGCATCCACCAGACCCGATCGGGCCGCGGCACGACGGTCTCGTAGGTGCGGTCGGTGTCGCGGCAGATGGAGTCGCCCGTCTGCTCGTCGAAGTCCCACGCGAGCTCGGTGCGGGTCTCCTCGCTCTGGAAGGCGATCGTGCCGACGCCGAAGCCGATCAGCGTGCCCACCGAGAAGAACGCGACCACCAGATACGTCACGACCGTCGACAGCACGGGCTTGCGGATCAGCCCCGACAGCCCCACGCCGATCGCCGAGATCACGCCGATCTCGAGCACCACCAGCGGGATGGAGATGAGCACCGCCTCGATGCGCAGGCCGCCCAGCAGCGCACCGGCGACCATGAAGGGCACGCAGACGGCGAGGAAGCCGAGCGAGGCGATCCACGAGCCGAGCACCTTGCCGAGCACGAGCTGCGTGCCCGACACCTGCGTCACCTGCGTCGAGGCCAGCGTGCCGCCGTCGCGGTCGCCGTTGATGGCGTTGCCCGACAGCGCCGGCGTCACGAGCGAGGTGACCAGCATCACCAGGAAGATGGTGGTGGCGAAGATCGCGCCGCCGATGTCGCGCTGGTAGCCCTGCAGCGACAGCCACAGCACCACGATGACGCCGCCGACGACCAGCGCGACGATGCCCAGCAGCACGTACCAGGCGACCGAGCGCACCCGCTGCCGCAGCTCGAGCCCGACGACGACGCCGAGCATGCGCAGCCAGGCGGCGACGGATGCGCGGGGCGCGGCCGCCGGGGTCGGTGGCGGCGGCGATGCGGTCGTGGTCGCGCTCATCGAGCACCTCCCGAGGGGTCGGCGCCGTTCGCGAGGCCGAGGTAGGTGCGCTCGATGTCGCCGACCGCCGGCGCGAAGTGCGTGATGGCGACGCCGGCGCGCACGAGGCGACCCAGGACATCCGCCGCGTCCTCGTCGCGATCGAGCGCCACGTAGGCGATCTCGCCCTCGATGCGCACGCGGTCGAAGGCGACGCCGATGTTCGCCAGCTGGTAGTTGAGCGCCGAGGTGCCGGACGCGCCCTGGTCGAGCGCCCGGATGCGCCACTCGCGCGCCGCCTGCCTGGCGAGCACGAGCCGCTCGCCGCCGACCACCTCGCCGCGGTCGACGAAGACGGCGTCCTCGGCCATCTCGTCGAGCTCCGAGAGGTCGTGGCTCGAGATGAGCACCGTGCCGCCGCCGGCGGCGAAGCCGCGCAGCAGGCCGCGCAGCTCGACGCGGCTGGTGGGGTCGAGGCCGGCGGCCGGCTCGTCCAGCAGCAGCACGCGCGGGCGGTGCACGAGCGCGCGGGCGAGGCCGAGCCGCTGCTGCTGGCCGCGCGAGAGCACCCGGCTGGGGCGGTCCGCGAGCTCCTCCAGCCGGGCCTCGACGAGCAGCTCGTCGGCGCGAGCGCGGGCGGCCGCCCTGGGGATGCCGTGCAGCCGGCCGACGGTCGTGAGGATCACGCGGGGCGAGAGGGTGCGCCAGGTGCCCAGCACATCCGGCATCCAGCCCATCGCGCGCCGCACCGCTCGCGGGTCGTGCACCGGATCGGCGCCCTCGATGCGGATCGAGCCGGCTTCCGGCGCCAGCAGCGATGCGAGCATCAGCAGCAGCGTGGTCTTGCCGGCGCCGTTCGGGCCGATCAGGCCGGTGACGCGGCCGGGCAGCGCGTGGAAGCTCATCTCGCGCACCGCCTGCACCGAGCCGAAGCTGCGCGCGACGCCCTCGACGACGATGCCGCCGGCGTCGGGCGCGTGCGCGTCGTGATCCGTCATGCGCTCATCCTGCACGGGGAAGCGATGGATTCTGCACGGCTCGCCTGCAAGATCAGCCGAGCGGATGATGCCGCTCGCGCGGCCCGGCGGATGATGCCGCTCGCGCGGCCGGGCGCGCCTACGCTGGAGCGGTGCCCCGCATCCGTCGTCTCTCCTCCGGCGGTCTGCTCGCGGGCGTGCTGCTGGTGCTGTGCTCGATCGCCTCGGTGCAGTTCGGCGCGTCGATCGCGAAGACGCTCTTCGACCGCATCGACCCGGCGGCGCTGACCCTGCTGCGACTCGGGATCGCGGCCGTGGTGATGCTGCTGATCGCGCGCCCGCGCATGCGCTCGTGGAACCGGGCGGCCTGGCGCTCGATCGTGTTCCTCGGGCTCTCGCTCGCGGCCATGAACCTGCTGTTCTACCTGGCGCTGCCGCGCATCCCGATCGCGGTCGCGGTGACGCTCGAGCTCATCGGGCCGCTCGTGCTGGCGCTCGTGCAGTCGCGGCGCGCCGTCGACTTCGCCTGGGTGGGGCTCGCCGCGATCGGCGTCGGCGTGCTCGGCGCGCAGTCGATCGGCGGAGCGCTCGATCCGCTCGGGGTGGTCTTCGCGCTCGCTGCGGGCGTCTGCTGGGCGCTGTACATCCTCGCCTCTGCCTCGGTGGGCCGGCACGTGGCCGGCGTCGGCGGCCTCGCGGGCGCGCTCGTGATCGCGACGATCGCGGTGCTGCCGTTCGGGCTGCTCGGCGCCATCGACGCGCTCGCGGCCGACGTGAGCGTGCTGCTGCCGGCGTTCGCGGTGGCCATGCTCTCGAGCGCGATCGCCTACGGCCTCGAGATGCTCGCGCTGCGCCGCGTGCCGACCCGCGTGTTCGGCATCTTGATGGCGCTCGAGCCCGCGGCGGCCGCGATCTTCGGCTTCCTGGTGATCGGCGAGCTGCTGGGCACGCTCGACCTGCTGGCGCTGGCGCTCGTGGTGGCAGCCTCGGCGGGGGTCGCGCTCACCGCCGCACGGGTGCGGCCGATGCCACCGACGACGGGGCAGATGCCGCTCGTGCCGTGAGAGACGGCCGCTGCGATGGCGTGGGTGCCGTGCGCGGCGGGGCCGCGCGACCGCGTGCCTCGACCGCGCCCGATCCGCCCTGCTACGCTCGCCGCACCCCGGTTCGCCGTCCACTGGCACGCCCGGGCCGTCGAGAGGAGGCCGCGATGTTCACCCGCACCGCCGCCCTCGACGACCGCTCCTCCCTGTAGGCCCGCGCCCTCGAGGCCGGCTCACCCTTCCGCGACGTGCGCTGCGCGTCGCCGACTGGAGGACCACATGGAGCTCCGCTCCCCCGCCTCGACCGACGAGGCACTCCGCTGGCTGCGCGCCAGCACCTTCACCATCGACACCCCCGCCAACCGATCCCGGCTGGCGGCCGCCTCCCTCGAGCGCACCTTCGAGAAGGGCCACCGGCGGCCCGACCTCGTGTGGGCGGCAACCGAGGGCGAGCACGTGCGCGGGCTGGTCGCCGCGCGCGACTTCGGTGAGGCGCGCCTCATCGACGTGCTGTGCCTGCCCGACGATCAGGAGGCATCCGCCGGGCTGCTGCGACGGGCCACCGAGTGGGCGCTGCCGAGCGACGAGGCCGAGGTCTCGTTCGGCGGACCGGCCGAGCAGCCGCTCGGCGACCCCGCGGTGCTGTCGGTGCTCGCGCCGCTCGATGCGCTCGGCTGGCGGGTGCTCGTCACCCGGCGGCACTACGAGCTGCCCGTTGACGCGCTCAGCGCTCGGCCGACGCCCGGGCTGCGGCTCGAGCGAGCCGGTGAGGGCGACGAGGATCGCCTGGTCTCGCTGCTCGAGCGGGTGCTGCCCGGCTCGCTCGACGTGCGCGACCGGCTCGCGGTCGCCGAGCACGGGCTCGAGATCGCGGCGCAGCGCTGGGCGCGCGAGCTGCTGCACGCCGACCCCATCGACTCCATCAGGTTCGCGGTCGCGGAGGGACCTGACGGCAGCTGGGACGCGGGACTGGTCTCGTGGATCACGCTGCCGAGCGGCATCGGGCTGGTGCCGCAGGTGGGCGTCGCCGAGCCTGCTCGCGGCCGCGGGCTGGGGCGCGAGCTCGTCGCGGCTGCGACGGCCGAGCTGCTGGCGAGCGGCGCGCACACGCTGATCGCCGACACCGACGACGCGAACGTGCCGATGCAGCGGGCGTTCGCGGCCGAGGGCTGGCACGCGACCGAGTCGCGCATCGACCTGCACCTGCCCTAGCAGGCGTCGGCGCCGGCACGGCGAGCCCGGCGCCGGCCCCGGCGCGGTCGTCCCCGAGCCGGGGGCGGGATGATGGATACGTGGACGGGCGCGACGAGGAGGCACGGCGGTGGGCGCCGCCGGGCCATCCGGCCGCGCGCGAGCGCCGCGGCGAGCCGCAGCCCGAGCAGCAGCCGCCCTCGGCGGCCGCGCCGTGGACCCGCGGTCTGCGGCCGACCCGGGGGCCGCAGGACGCATCCGTCACCCCGCCCTCGGAGATCGAGGCGCCCGAGCCGCCGTGGGTCGCGCCGCCGGAGCCCGAGGGCGACGGGAAGCGGGAGAAGTCGATGCTGCCGCTCGCCATCGGCATCGCGCTGCTGGCCGTGCTGGCGTGCGTGCCGCACTGGGTGGCACCGACGATCGCGCTGATGGTGGCCCTCGTGGGCGTGCCGATCGCGTGGGGGTTCCGCCGCATCTCGCACGGCCGGCGGCGCGTGCAGTACATCGTGGTGGTGCTGACGCTGCTGCTGATCGCCGCGCTGTCGGTCATCGCGCCGCTGACGTGGCTGGAGCTGGGCGTGCTGCAGCCGCTGACGGTGCCGGACGTGCCCGCGCCGGAGTAGCGGCGCCGACACGACCCGGCCCGAGTGAGCGGTGCAGGCGGTCGCGTCAGCCGACCGCCGCGGCTGGCCGTGTCAGCAGCTGCCCGGCTCGCGCAGCGCCGGGTCGGCGAGGATGCCGCCGTCGATGTCGAAGTCGGCGACGATCTCCTCGCCGGTCACCTCGATCGACTGCAGCGCGAGCGCGGCCGGGAGGTGCTCGGCGATGCACAGGCGGCGATCCTCCAGGAGCGGGTCGAGCAGGCCGAAGAGCTGGCCGCGCAGCTGGTCGGCGGTGACCGAGGCGTCGCCGATGGTGCCCTCGGCGGGCGTGAGCACGATGTCGCCCTCAGCGACGGAGGGCTCGAACGCCACCCCCACCGGGATGGTCACGCCGAGCAGCTCGACCTCGCCCGACGCCGTGACGTTCGGCGCCGCGAGGCCCACCGTCTCAGCGGGGAAGCCGTCGATCGTCGCGAGCAGCGTGCGCAGCTGCTCGGGCATCATCCGCACCTCGGCGGCGCCTCCCTCCGCAGGCGCGTCACCGCGGATCGGCACGCCCTGCGCCTCCACGCGCACGTCACCGCCGACCGGGCCGACCGCGACGTCCTGCGAGGCGATGCGCACCTGGTCGAGCGTGCCGGTGAGCAGCTGCGGGAGGAGGATGCCGTCCACCTCCACGTCGATCGGGTGCTCGGCGGGCAGCGCGAGCTGCTCGGCGACGGCCGAGCGGATCATGCCCGGCACCACCTGCCGGGCGACGAGCTCGGCGACCACGACGAGCACGGCGACGACGACCAGCAGGATCACCAGCACGAGCACGCCGCGTCCGCGTCGGCGCCGCGGTGCGCCGGCGGCGGTCACGGGTGCGCCTCAGCGGTCGAGCGGCGTGCGGGTGCTGCGGTCATCCGGCGAGCGTACGGGTGCGTGCTCGGGGTTCGCCGAGAGCCGGTGACCCGTTGACGTCTCCGGCCCGGCGCGCGAGGGTCGTGCCATGGCCACAATCATCGCAACCGAGGCGGTCGCGCTCGACGACGTCACGCAGGCACCCGGCAGGCCCGGGCGGAGATGCGCGTGAGTGAGCGCTTCGTCGAGCTGCTGTCGATCGCGTGCGTGAGCGATCGCGCGGCGGGGATGCGGTGGTACGCGACGTTCTTCGGCCGCCCCGCCGACCAGATGATCGGCGAGGAGGCGCTCTGGCAGGTCGGCGCCGACGCCTGGCTGGTCGTCGACGAGCGGGCCGAGCGCGCCGGCGCCTGCACGATCACCTTCGCGGTGCGGGGCGTGCAGGAGATCGTCGAGCGGCTGGCCGCGAGCGGGATCGTGCCCGACGAGCACGAGACCTACGGCAACGGCGTGCAGCACGCGACCTTCGTCGATCCGGACGGCAACGCGATGTCGATCGCCGGGGTGCCGGAGGGCACCTGAGCCGGCAGCGAGACTCGCTGCCCCGACGTGCACGGTCCGTGCCCGGACAGCACGAAGGCCCGGTCTGCGACCGGGCCGAGTGGAGCGGATGACGGGAATCGAACCCGCGCTATCAGCTTGGGAAACGCGCCAGGGCTCCTGCCCTAACAGTGCGTGATGCCCCGGAATTCCGCGGAATCATGCGGGAGTCAGGCTATCAGACGTTGACCGCTGGCGACCGCGATTGACCGCGTTTTACCGGTCACGAGTCCACGCGAGTCCACGCGCTGGACAGATGTGGGCGGGGGTGCTTAGTCTGCGGCCACATTCGAGGGGGAGCAGATGACCAGTACCCAGAGGCGCGCATCGGGCGCGTGGGCCGAGGCGCTCGAGGCATTCGAGCAGGCGCAGCTCGAGGCGCTGCTGTCGCCGGTGACGGCGGCGCAGCGCGTCGGCTACCTGCGCACGTTCGCGCGCGAGGTGCAGCGGCCACCGTTCGCCGTGGCGCGCGAGCATGTCGCGGCCTGGCTCGAGCAGCACCCGGCGTCGCCGGATGCGCGCAAGCACCACGGCATCGCGCTGCGGGCGTTCTACGGCTGGGCGGTCGAGGCCGGCCACGTCATCGCCAGCCCGGCACCGGCACGGCCGGCGGTGACGCGCTACACGCTCGCCGCGCGCTGGCAGGATGCGCTGACGGCATTCGAGGCGGCCGAGGCGCAGGCCAAGCGGCAACCGGCGACGGTCGCGCTGCGCCTCAAGCACGTGACGCGCTTCGCAGCTGCGGCCGACTGCTCGCCGTGGGAGGTGACCGGCGAGCAGCTCGCGGCCTGGCTCGAGAGCCTGCCCGGTGCCCCGAGCAACCGGCAGGCACACCGCACGTCGCTGCGGGCGTTCTACCGGTGGGCGGCGAGCACCCGGCGGGTGCCGGTCGACCCGAGCGCCGAGCCGAGCCGGCGCGCGGTCGCCAAGCCGGTGCCCGAGGCGTGGCGCGAGCCGCTGCGCAGCTTCGCCGCCTCGGCCCGCGCTGCCGGCCGGCTCGAGTCCACCGTGCGGTCGCGGCACGAGATCCTCGCCCGCTTCGCGCGCGAGCACGCATCGCTCGAGCCATGGGCGGTGACTCTCGATGACGTGCTGGCCTGGATGGGCGGCAAGCGCTGGAAGCCGGAGACTCGGCGCATGGCGCGCTCGGCGCTCATTGGCTTCTACCGCTGGGCCGAGGACACCGGCAGGGTGCTCGAGTCGCCGCTGCGGCGCTTCCCCATCGTCAAGGCCGGCCAGCCTCGGCCGAGGCCGGCGCTCGAGCACGAGTACCGGGGCGCGCTCGCCCGAGCCAACGATGCCGACGCGCTCGCGCTGCGACTCGCGGCCGAGCTGGGCCTGCGGCGCGGCGAGGTCGCCGTGCTGCACCGGTGCGATGTGCTGCCGGCCGAGGGCGGGCACGAGCTGCTCGTGCACGGCAAGGGCGACAAACAGCGCACCGTGCCGCTGCCGGCGAGCATCGCCCGCGAGCTGCTCGCACTGCCGGACGGCTACGCATTCCCCGGCCGGCTCGATGGCCACCTGAGCGCCCGCTACCTCGGCAAGCGCATCTCAGCGCTGCTGCCCGACGGCGTGACCATGCACGCGCTGCGGCACCGCTTCGCGACGCTCGCCTACACCGCCTCGAGCGACCTGCTGACCGTGCAGCAGCTGCTCGGCCACTCGAGCCCGGCCACCACGCAGCGCTACGTGCAGCTATCGCCCTCGCGCCTGCGCTCGGCGGTCGAAGCGGTGGCAGCAGCATGACCTCCGAGCCACGCGCCTACGTGGTCGTCACGCGCGTCGGGGAGGATTGGCGCGACTTGCCGGTGCCACACGTGGGCGTGCAGCTCGCGCACCCGTCCGAGCCGATTGCGCTCGGCTGGCTCGCACCGCTCGAGCCGGTCAAGGCCGGCGCTGAGCTCGTCGCAGCGGCCGAGGCTACAGCGGAGCAACTCGGGCTCGAGGTCAGCAGCCGGTGGCAGCTGACCGACATCGGCGCACGCGCCTGGCTGCGCCGCACCGCCTAGCGCACAACGCGCGGCGCAAGGATCGTTGCGCCGCGCGGGCGTGGCTACGCGAGGCGGCGAGCAGCGGCTTGGCAGCTCACCGCCGCCGGTGCCGTCGTCCGGCTGGCGAGCAGCACGAGCGGGCATGAGCGGGCATGACACGCCGCCGAGCTTCGTACCGCGCGGCCACGGCCGCTAGCGTGCACTCGCAAACGGGCCACCGGCCCGCGCATTCGTCGTGCCCTGGGAAAACGTAGAGATAGGGCCGCATCGCGATTGCTTCGGCAGCTCTGGGCTGCGCCCGCTTCGGCGGCGGTTTTTCTGGGCGGATCGGGGGGAACAAGACGGGGCGGCGCGGGATGTCCTGAGGGGCCGACCTGAAAAAATCGGCCCCCACCAATGAGAGATGGCCGGTATTCGACGCCTGCAACGCCTGCAACGCCTGCACCTCGAGGGCAAGCGGCGAGAGCGGGCCTGCATCCGACGCCTGCAACGCCTGCAACGCCTGCACTCATGCCGAGAGCGGGCCTGCATCCGACGCCTGCAACGCCTGCAATGCCTGCACCCGGTGCAGGCGTCAGCCAGCCGCGACGCCTGCATGACGCCGGCGCGACGCCGGCACAGGTCGCCCCCGGTCACGAGCGGGCGTGACCGGGGGCGCGTCACCCTCAGGCGTCGTGCTTGCAGGTTGCTTCGGGGCTGCACACGTGCCACTGCTTCACACCGGTGCGGTCGTCGCCCTCGTCGTCCACCGTCCACCCGTTCTTACGCAGCGCGGGCGCGTCGCGGCGCAGCGTCGAGGTGACGGCGCGGGCGTTCTTCGGCCAGTCGCGAGGCTCGCGCCATTCGCCGTCGTGCGGTCGCACCACCTCGAGCAGCTCGGCTGCCGTGCCCAGCACGTCGAGCCGCAGCCCGAGCAGTAGCGCCGTGAACGGTGACGACGTGAGCGTGTCGGCCGCGACCTCGGCGGACTGGGCGCGGTAGTGCGCCAGGCCGGCGGTGCCGTGCAGGCGGTCGACGGCGGCCAGCACGCGGGCGTAGTCGGCCATGCGCGGCAACTGCGCGAGCTTGATCGTCGGCAGCAGCTGCTGCACCTGCGCCACCAGCTCGAGCAGTGCGCCGAGGATACGCGGGCGGGCCTCATCCCAGCGGGCTTGCAGCGACTCCTCATCGCGGCGCGCGTCGTCGGGGATGCGGTGCAGCTCGATCATCAGCAGCCGCTCGGCGAGGTCGCCGCGCAGGCCGGCGAAGTCGATGCCGGTCAGCACCACCTGCCGCCGGAACCGGAACACCGCCAGCCCGCTATCGGTGTAGAGCTGCCGGCGCACGTCGCCGTCGCCGGTGACCGCTCGACACAGCGAGTCGCTGAGCCAATCGGGCATCGTCGAGATGTTGTCGAGCGCGGCCACCCATGAGCCCGAGAGCGCCGTCACGAGCGAGTCGGAGTCGCGCGGCGGCTTGCGCAGCGGCACGGTCGTCGGGTCGAGCAGCTGCACGAGCATCGCGGCGGCGGTGCTCTTGCCGGTGCCCTGCTCGCCGGCCAGCGTCGGGATGGGGTGCGGGATATCGGGCCGGAACGCGGCGACCATCGCGGCGATGAGCAGCGGGCGGTCGCCGGGCGCGACGTTCAGGAAGTCCCACAGCTCGGCGAGCGAGCCGCCGGGCTCGGGCAGCGGCATGGCGTCGGTCAGCTCGGTGCGCCGGAACATGACCGGTGCCGAGTCGAGCAGCTCGACCGCCTGCGGCGTGACGTGGAACACCTTGCCGTCAGGCCGGCCCGAGTCGATCCACAGCGCGCCGTCGACCTCGGCGACCCGCATCGCCAGGTCGACCGGCTCGAGCCGGCGCGCCTTGCCCTCGAGCACGCTCAGCGCATCCGTCAGCGCCGCCTGCGGCGCTGCCTTGCCCTCGAGGTCGTAGTAGTCGCTGGCGAGCGCAAAGCGCAGGCCGAGGCGACCACCGCGCAGCGGCAGCGCGATGTGCTGCTGGCTGCCCACGCGCTCGCTGGCGAACGGCTCGCCATTCGGCGTGACACCGAGCCGGTAGCGGCCCTCAGCCAGCCGCACCAGCCGCGTCGCCGCGCTTGGCCGCTCGTCAGCCTTGCCAGCCTCGGCCTGCGGCTCGGGCTCGGGCGGTTCAGGGAAGCCAGACACGTCGGGCACGTCGGTGGGCGTCATGCGGCACCGCCTCGGCGCGCCGATGCGATGGTGGCGCGAGCCTCGGCGGCGGGCAAGCCGATGCTCAGCGCGGCTCGCTCGAGCGCGTCGAACGTGCCAGCCGGCTGCCCCTCGTCATGCGCTCGGCAGGCGGCCCAGTAGAGCCCGGCGTTGCGCTTGCCCTCGGGCAGCCGGCCGACGTACTCGACCAGATGCGCGGCCTTGGCGTCGAGCCCGGCATCGGCGCGCAGCGGTGCCGCCGGCCGAGGCAGCGACGGCACGCGCAGCAGCTGCGCGAGCGTGTGCGGCAGCCGAGCCGGGCCGGCGTCGCCGAGCCAGCGGTAGGGCTGCCCGGTCGCCGGGTGCAGGCTCGGCGGCATGACGCAGTACCCCGTCGAGGTCTTCACGTCGATGCCCTCGGGCAGGCGGGTGGAGGTGAGCCGGCCGCCGGGGTGCTGGAAGTACAGGTGCCGACCACCGTCGCCACGTCCCGACAGCACCGTGAGCGTGGCCGGCAGCTCGTCACCAGCTGCGCCGGCGAGCGTGTCGAGTGTGCCCCCGTTGCGCGGGTCAAGGTCGAGCACTACGAGCCCGCCGGGCACCCGCGCGCCGAGGTTGTGCAGCGCGCCGGCGGGCCACCAGGCGCGCACCTGCTCGGGGTCGGCGGATGCGTCGCGCACGCCGTGCGCCGTGAGCGGCACCTTGCCGCGCAGCGGCAGCAGCTGCCAGCCGGCGGCGGCGAGGGCGAGGGCGTCATGCGTCGTCGGCATTGTCGGCCTCCCATCGCTGCCGGTGCTGCTCGCGGCGCAGGTCGTCGCGGGCCTGCGGCGAGCTGCTCGAGTGGCCGAGCATCCGCCGGTACACCTCGTGCAGGTCGTGCGCGAGCTCGGCATAGGCGGGGGTGTCGGGCTCGCACCGCGCGAGCTGCTCGCGCAACTCGGCCACGAGGGCACGCTGCTGCGCACGCACGCGGTTGAGGGATGGGCCGGGCATGTGGCTGGCGCGCTCGAGGTGCATCATGCGTGCACCGCCTCGGCGCCGGGCCAGCAGCCGGCTCGGCGCAGCCAGGCGACGCCGGCGGCCAGCTCGCGCCGGCTTAGCGTCAGCCCGCCGGCGTGCTCGAGCGCTGCCCGGCGCACGGCTGCTCGGAATGCGCGCGAGCCGGGGTGCTCAAGCACGGCGGGCGACAGGTGAGGCAGCACGGTCAGCAGCAGCTGCGCGTGCAGGGGGGCGCGCGCAGGCAGCGGCGCGCTCATCGCTTGGCCGCGCGGGTTGCGGGCTCGGTGTTGGACTCGAGGTAGGCGTCGAGGTCGTCTGACCACACGCGCACGTGACGGCCGACCTTGACGACGGGCACGCGGCGCTCGCTGACGATGCGGCGGGCCATGCGCTCGCCGGTGCCGAGCACCTCGGCGACCTCGAGCAGGGTGAGCAGGCGGCGCTGCTCTTGGTTGGGGGTGTGCATTGCGTTGCCTTTCGAACAACGCGCCCTAATTCTGGGGTGGGGTCAGCCCCAATGCCGTTCGGTTAGCCGTCGGGGCCGGGGGTCAAGATTCTGGTGTGGAGTGTCGCGGGATAGGTGCGTCGGTCGATCTCGCGGCCCTTGGCCCGGTACTTGGAGATGGCGCGTTTGATCACGCGCGCAGCCCTTGTGAAGAGATCGGTCTTGGCGGACAGATCCACTTCTACAAGGGCTGCGGCTCTCCAACGGGAGCCACGCGGACGCGCTGCTTGACATCACCGCCCGACGGCTAACCGAACGGCATTGGGGTCAGCCCTGGATCGTCAGCTGCGACTGCGCGCGCGATGGGCGCGGGGGTCGAGCGGCTGCGCGGTGCTTAGATCGCTGCCGGGTCGGCGGCGACTGCACCTGGCGCGCGCGGCGCGGCCGTGAGCACGCGCGGTGCTCGCGGCGGGGGCGGCGCGTCATCCGTGGCGCGTCGCCGCTGCACCGGGTGCGGCTCGGCCTCGAGCAGTTCGAGCGCTGCTCGAGCCTCGGTGAGCACCAGCAGCAGCTGCGCCCAGCCGCGCACGCGCAGCCAGTGGCGGCCCCAGCGACCCGAGCCGGTGTAGACGCCGAGCGCGGCCCACGATTCGGCCACCTCGCGCGAGACCGACTCGGCCCAGCGCACAAGCTCGTGCATCTTGTGCGGCAGCAGCTGCCCGGTGATCGACACCAGGCCGGTGGGCATGGGAGGTGTCCCCCGGTGCCCGTTCGTCGCCACTGTCGTCTGCATGAGTCCACCATGCACCCGCGCACCCACATGGGCCAGCCGAGGTGTAGCACTCGGTTGACACTCGGCCGACAGGTGCAGGCGTGCAGGCGTTGCAGGCGTGCGATGCGGGGCTTCTCTCATGGTCAGCCCACCGCGCGCAGTCTCGGCGCGGTCGACTCGGCGGCGTAGAGCGCGTCCAGGCGCTCGGCGAGAATCCGGTCGGAGTCGTCGGCGGCGTGCGCGTAGATCAGCGCGGCGCGCATGGTCGTGTGGCCGAGCCGGGCCTGCACCTCGGGCACCGATGCGCCGGCGCGGTAGGCGAGCGTCGCGCCGGTGTGGCGCAGGTCGTGCCAGGTGAGGTCGAGCCGGCCGACCGTGAGCCGGGCGGCCTTGAACCACTGCGACAGCCGCGACACGCTCACCGGTGCGCCGTTGGTCGAAAACAGCAGCGCGTCGGGCGCAGCTGCGACGTGCTCGCGCATGTGCGCCTCGAGGATCGCCACCGCGAACGGCGGCAGGTGCACCAGCCGGCGGCTCTTGCGCGTCTTGGTCTCGCCGAACGTGATGCCCTGGCCGCGCAGCTCGAGCAGTGCTCGCTCGACGCGCAGCGTGCCGGCGTCGAGGTCGACGTGCCGGCGGGCGAGGGCGAACAGTTCGCCGCGTCGCAGCCCCGACCAGGCGGCGAGCGTGACGGCGGCCGAGAGGTGCACCGGCATCGCGGCGGCGAGCGCGGCGACCTCGGCGGGGTTGGCGGTCGAGCGCTCGGCGGCGGTGTGCTGGCCGGCACCGCGCACCCGGCAGGGGTTGTCGCCGGTCAGCAGCTCGTCGGCCTTGGCGGCGTTGCAGATGTTGCGCAGCAGCGCGTAGGCGCGGGCGGCGGTCGAGCGGCCGGCCGAGGCCAGGTCGTGCTCGGGCTTGGCGCGCAGCACCGGCAGTACCGGCTCGCCGGCGGCCCGCCAGGCGCGCAGCACCTCGTCGGAGAGCTTGCCGGTGGCGGGCACGCTCATGCCCTTGTGCGCGGCCCAGCGGCGGGCCGGGTGCGGGTCGCGGGCGGTCGAGGCCGAGGCCTGGCGGGCGAGGCCGGCGGCGCGGGCGGCGTCGAACATGGCCGAGTGCCAGGCGCGCACCACCGCCGGCGACAGCTCGCGCAGCTCGATGCTGCCCAGCTCGATGCCGCCGCGCCGGCCGGGCAGCTGGAAGCGCGGCAGCACCCAGCGCTCGAGCGTGTCGGCGTACAGCTCGGCCGTGCGCGGGGTGAGGTCGACGCGGCCGGCGAGCCACTCGCGGGCGTAGTCGGCGAGCGTCTGCGAGCCGGTCTCGGGGTCGACCCAGACGCCGCGCGAGCGGTCGGCGTGCTCGCCGGCGAGCCAGGCGGCGGCCTGCTCGCGGGTGTCGAACGTGCGGCCGGCGGCGATGCTGCGGCCGGCGAGCCGATAGCGGGCTCGCCAGCGGCCCGAGGGCAGCTGCTCGGTCGTGCCCCAGGTGCTGGGGGTGCGGCGTGTTGCGCTCTTGCGGGTGCCGGTGCGGGCGGTTTTCGCGGTCATCGTTCAGTCCCGTTTTCACCACGTGAGTCCACGTGAGTCCACGGCAGGGTCTGAACGCGCTGCCCTCGTGAGTGTCTCGACCCTCAGAATTCCGCGGAATCCTGCGGGTGTTGACCTCGAGCGGATGACGGGAATCGAACCCGCGCTATCAGCTTGGGAAGCTGAAGTTCTACCATTGAACTACATCCGCGTGGCCGCGCCCGGTGTGCACCGTGCGGCTGCCACCAGTGTACGCGACGCCGCCGGGCGTCAGCCCTCGTAGGCGTGCGCCACCAGCGACTGGTGCTCGGGGTGCTTGCCCAACCAGCCCTGCACGAACGTGCACTGGGGCACGATCTTGCGCGCCGCATCCGTCGCATCCTGCATCGCGAAGCGCGCCAGCGCGCTGCCGACGCCGTGCCCGCCGTACTCGTCGCCGACGACCGTGTGCTGCAGCACGCGGTTGCCGTCGGCATCGTCGACGTAGGAGAGCACGCCGGCGAGGTGGTCGCCGATGTGCGCCTCATAGCGGCCGCGGTCGGAGTCGTCGCCCACGACGACCTGGGTCTGGCTTGCCTGATCGCTCATGGCCCCATCCAACCTGGCGGCGCGCGGAACGACAAGCCCGTCGGTCAGTCGGTTCGGTCGCTCGGCGCTTCCTCGACGGGCGCTTCCTCGACGGGCGCTGCGGCGACCGGCGCTGCGGCGACCGGCGCTGCGGCGACCGCCGGTGCCTGCACGTCGCCGGCCTCGCCGCGCACCGGCCCGGCGTAGGTGCGCAGGTGCAGGCGCACCGAGTCGTCGGCCTTGCCGAGGCGCTTGCGGCGGCGCGCTGCGGCCCACAGGTTGAGCCCCTCGACGAGCACCGCGAACACCATCGGGCCGTAGATGAAGGCCTTGTCGATTTCGAAGCCGAAGCCCTCGGCGATGAGGAAGACGCCGATCAGCAGCAGGAACGACAGTGCCAGCATCTTCACCGTCGGGTGGCGGTTGACGAAGTCGAAGATGTACTTCGCCGAGAACAGCAGGATGCCGAACGAGATCACCACCGCCGCGATGATGACGATCATGTTGCTCGTCATGCCGACCGCGGTGATGACCGAGTCGAGCGAGAAGACCAGGTCCATCGCGAGGATCTGCGCGAGCACGGCGCCGAAGGTGGCCTTGCCGACGGATGCCTCTGGACCCTCCTCGCCCTCGAGCTTCAGGTGGATCTCGTGGATGGCCTTGTAGAGCAGGAAGCCGCCGCCGAGGATGAGGATGAGCTCGCGGCCGGAGAAGCCCATGCCGAACACCGTGAACAGGTCGGTGTTGAGCGTGATGATCCAGCCGGCCAGCAGCACCAGGCCGACGCGCATCACCATCGCGAGCGTGAGGCCGAGGTTGCGCGCCTTCGCCTGCTGCGACTCCGGCAGCTTCGCGGCGAGGATCGAGATGAAGATGACGTTGTCGACGCCGAGCACGATCTCGAGCACGAACAGCGTCAGGAAGATGGCGAGCAGGTCGGGCGTGAATGCAAACGAGAAGTCCATGAGGCGTCACATCCTACGGAGCCGGACTGTCGCAAACCTGGGCCGCACCCGTGACTCTGGCCGACTGCCGGCTACGGAACCCGGTGCAGCCACTCCTCGGTGCCGAATTTGGTGCGGATGCGCTCGGTCGCCTCCGCGAGCTCGGCGTCCGTGAGCGCGCCATCGGTGCCGCCGAACAGCTTCCGGAAGGTGCCCTTGAGCGCCTCCTGCACCGCCGACTTCTCCATGCCGGTCTGCGACTTCAGCGGGTCGACGCGCTTCTTCGCGCTCGTGGTGCCCTTGTCGCTCAGCTTCTCCTTGCCGATGCGCAGCACCTCGGTCATCTTGTCGGCGTCGATGTCGTACGACATGGTCGCGTGGTGCAGCACCGCGCCCGACGCGAGCCGCTTCTGCGCGGCGCCGCCGATCTTGCCCTTGGCGCTGGTGATGTCGTTGAGCGGCGCGTAGAACGCATCGATGCCGAGCCCCTTGAGCGCTTCGATGACCCACGCATCCAGGAACGCGTAGGAGTCCTGGAAGCTCATGCCCTGCACCAGGTCGCCCGGCACGTAGAGCGAGTAGGTGATGGCGTTGTCGGGCTCGGAGAACATCGCGCCGCCGCCGGTGATGCGGCGCAGCACCGGGATGCCGTGGCGCTCGGCCGCCTCGGGCTCGACCTCGTTCTTGAACGACTGGAACGAGCCGAGGTAGACGGCGGGGCCGGCGAGGTTCCAGAAGCGCAGCGTCGGGCCGCGGCGGCCGGCGCCGACCTCCTCGGTGAGCACCTCGTCGAGCGCGACGTGCAGCAGCGGCAGCCGCGGCTCGTCGTCGATGATCGTCCAGTCGTAGTCGGCGAACGAGCTGGCGTGCTGCAGCGCGCGGCGGATGGCGACGCCGACCGATTCGGGCGTGAAGCCCAGCAGCGTCGCATCGGCGGGCAGGCCCGCCTTGATGGCCTCGCCGATCTCGGTGGCGGATGCGGTGGCCGGCAGGCCGTTTACGGCTGCGTCGATCTCGCCCAGCGCCTCGTCGGGCTCGAGGAAGAAGTCGCCCGCGAGGCGGAAGTCTTCGATGCGGCCGTCTCGCTCCTCGAGGTCGACGACCACGAGCTTGCCACCGGGGACCTTGTACTCGCCGTGCATGGCACCAGCCTACGGCGCGGCTGCGCGCCAGGGGCGGCTGCCGGCGGGACGGGCGGCTGCGCGCGCCAGGGTTGGCGGAGCACGGACCTCTTCGGGATCCGGGGACCCGATAGAACAGGTCCTGCGATCCCGAAGGGGTCCGCGCTCGCGCGCGCTCGTGGCCGAACGGGTCCCTCGATCCCGAACGGGTCCGCGCGCGAGGGGTCCACGCTCGCGAGGGGTCCGCCGCGCGCGAGCTCGCCGCCTCAGGCGCGGCGGGCGCTCCCGTCGTGCTCGCGGGCCAGCAGCGCCAGCGCCAGCGCGCCGGCGAGCAGGCCGACATCGCGCAGCGCGACGTCGAAGTAACCCGGCAGCGTCAACAGGTTGACGATGATGCCGAGCAGCCAGGCCGCCACCACGAGCCCGCCCCAGCGAGGCGCGATGGCAACCAGCAGTCCGGCCGCGATCTCGATGATGCCGATCCCCCACATCGCGAACTGCGCATCGCCGGGGACGATCGCGTCGACCCAGGGCGCGAGGTACTGCGTCCAGTCGGTGAGCAGGTTGCTGAACTTGTCGATCCCGAACAGGATCGGCGCGACCGTGAACGCCGTCCGCAGCAGCATGAACGCCCACTGGCTGGGGCTGCGCCTGCTGGCGGCGGTGTGCGCGGTCGTGGTGCTGCCGGTTGACGACACTGTCGTGGCCATGGCACCGCTCCTCTCTTGCAGGATCCGCCGCCGGTGCGACCCGTCCGCGGATCAATTTCTAACTGTCATTGATCTGCACGATAGACCCGGAGTACTCTAGCGTCAAGATCCCCTGCCGATAGAGGATCGGGTCGCGCAGACGTGACCACCGCCCACGAACAGGAGCAGCCGATGCCGCTCGACGACGACGTCACCGCGGTCGGCGCGATCGCCGACGACGCGCGCCACGAGCTCTACCGCTACGTCGTCGCGCAGCCGCAACCGGTCGGGCGCGAAGAGGCCGCCGCAGCGGTCGAGATGCCCGTGCACCGCGCGCGCTTCCACCTCGAGAAGCTCGAGCAGGCGGGGCTGCTGGAGACCGACTACGCGCGCCCCGCCGGCCGCGGCGGCCCCGGCGCCGGCCGTCCCGCGAAGCGCTACCGGCGCGCCGACCGCACGGTCGCCGTCTCGCTGCCGCCGCGCGAGTACGACCTCGCGGGCTCGCTGCTGGCGACCGCGATCGACGCCGCCGCCGAGACGTGCGAGCCGGTGACGGATGCGGTGGCTCGCGTCGCCACCGCACGCGGCCGTGCGCTGGGCACTGAGTCGGCCGCCCGACGGGAGCGCGGCGCTGCCGCGCCGGCCGGGGTGAGCGGCAGCGGTGCCGCGACGGCGGACCGGCGGGTCGACGACGACGATGCGCTGCACGCGGCCGCCGAGGTGCTCGCCGAGCACGGCTACGAGCCGCGCCGCACCGAGCGCGGCATCGAACTCACGAACTGCCCGTTCCACGAGCTCTCCCGCGCGCACACGACGCTCGTCTGCGGCATGAACCGGGCGCTGCTGGACGGCGTCACCGAGACCGTCGCGCCCGGAACGCTGCGTGCCAGGCTCGATCCGGCACCCGGGCGCTGCTGCGTCGTGATCGAGTCAGCGGATCCCTGAGCCAGTGGACCCTGAGCCAGCGGACCCTGAGCCAGCCGATCGGCGCGGAGGGCCTCAGCCAGGCGTGCAGGGCAGGGCGAAGCGGCCCAGCCAGCCTGCGGGGCAGTGCGGAGCGGCTCAGCCAGTCTGCCGGGCCGGCGCGGGGAAGAGCCGCGCGTCGAGCCATTCGACGATGTCGTCGAGCACCTTCGCGCGGTTGATCTCGTTGAGGATCTCGTGCCGGGCACCCGGGTAGACCACGACGGTCACGTCGCTGAGGCCCGCGCGCCGGCGGTAGGCCTCGCCGAGCTTCTGCAGCGACTTGGTGCCGCCGAGCGAGTCGTCGGAGCCGCCCGCGATGAGCACCGGGAGCCCTGGCCGAATGCGTCGGCTCGGCACGCCGTACTGGCGCACGCCCTCGATGGGGCCGAACACCCGCAGCGGCTCGGCGGGGAACGTGAGCGGATCCTCGACGAAGGCGTCGATGACCGCCTGATCGCGCGAGAGCCACTCGTACCCGGTGTCGCCCAGGTGCGTGTGACGGGCGTTGTAGTCGCCCGGCTTGATCCAGCCCGGCACGCGGTAGGCGGTGCCGCTGAGCACGGCCGCATCGACGAGCCCGTCGTGCGCGTTGAGCAGCATCTGGGTCAGGACCGAGCCCCACGAGTGGCCGAGGATCGCCAGCGGCAGGCTCGGGTGCTCGCCGCGGATGCGCTTGAGCGCGCTCACGAGATCGCCCACCGCCGCGCGCATGCCGCCCGGGCCCAGCTTGCCGAGCTTCGAGAGGTCGCCGCCGTGCTGCTCGACGCCGGTCGCGCCGTGGCCGCGCTGGTCGATCGCCCAGACGGCGTAGCCGGCCGCCACGAAGCGCTGGGCGACGTGCTCGTAGCGCAGCGCGTGCTCGCCCAGCCCGTGCACCAGCAGGATCGCGGCCTTCGGCTTGCCCGGCTGCCAGCGGTAGTAGTGCACAGTGACGCCCTGCAGGTCGACGAAGGTCGACTCGGTGCGCAGCGCGGTGAACTTTGGCATGCCCGGATTGTAGGACGGGACGGGCGCAGTCCCCGCATCGAGCGCCGCGCCTGAGTGGAACCTCGGGGCTCAGGCGGCGGCGAGCCGCTTCGCCAGGTGCCGACCGGTGAGCGAGTCGCCGGGCTCGGCCGCGAGCGCCGCCGGTGTGCCCTCGGAGACGATCCGGCCGCCCTGCGCTCCGGCGCCGGGGCCGAGGTCGATGACCCAGTCGGCGCGCGAGACGACGTCGAGGTTGTGCTCGATGACGATCACCGTGCGGCCGTCGTCGACGATGCGCTCGAGGAGCCCGATCAGGTTGTCGACGTCGGCCATGTGCAGGCCGGTGGTGGGCTCGTCGAGCACGATGGTCGCCGAGTCGCTGCCCAGCTCGATCGCCAGCTTCAGCCGCTGCCGCTGACCGCCGGAGAGCGTCGAGAGCGTCTGCCCCAGCCGCACGTAGCCGAGGCCCACGTCGAGCAGCCGGGTGAGCATCGGCTGCACGGCCTTCTCGGTCAGGAAGGCCTGCGCCTGCTCCACCGACATCTCGAGCACGTCGGCGATCGAGGCGCCCCGCAGCTCGTAGTCGAGCACCTCCGAGGTGAAGCGGCGCCCGCCGCACAGCTCGCACTCGGTCGCGACGCTCGCCATGAAGGAGAGGTCGAAGTAGAGCACGCCCAGGCCCTTGCACTCGGGGCAGGCGCCCTCGGAGTTGGCGCTGAACAGCGCCGGCTTCACGCCGTTGGCCTTCGCGAAGGCCTTGCGGATGGGCTCGAGGATGCCGGTGTAGGTCGCCGGGTTCGATCGCCGCGATCCCCTGATGGCGCTCTGGTCGACGAAGGTGACGCCGCCGCGCGGCAGCGAGCCGTGGATGAGCGAGGACTTGCCGGAGCCCGCCACCCCGGTGACGGCCACGAGCACGCCCGCGGGGACATCCACATCCACCCCCGTCAGGTTGTGGGAGCGCGCGTCGCGGATCTCGAGGTGCCCGGTGGCCTCGCGCACCGACTGCTTGATCTGCTGCCGATGCTCGAGGTGCTCGCCCGTGCGGGTGCCGGAGGCGCGCAGCTCGTCGAAGGTGCCCTGGAAGACGACGGTGCCGCCGTGCGTGCCGGCACCCGGCCCCATGTCGACGATGTGATCGGCGATCGCCATCACCTCGGGCTTGTGCTCGACGACCAGCACCGTGTTGCCCTTGTCGCGCAGCCGCTGCAGCAGGCCGTTCATGCGCTCGACGTCGTGCGCGTGCAGTCCGGCGGTGGGCTCGTCGAAGACGTAGGTGATGTCGGTGAGCGCCGAGCCCATGTGGCGCACCATCTTGGTGCGCTGCGACTCGCCGCCCGACAGCGAGCCGGCCGGGCGATCGAGCGAGAGGTAGCCGAGCCCGATGGCGTCGAAGGTCTCGAGCAGGTCGACGAGCTTCGCGCGCAGCGGGGCGGTGCCGGCCCCGCCGGACTCGGCCGGGATCGAGGCGATGAACGGCGCGAGCTCGGTGAGCTGCATCGCGGTCGCCTCGGCGATCGTCCTGCCCTGCACCCGCACGTCGCGGGCGCGCTCGTTCAGGCGCGTGCCGCCGCACTCCTCGCACGGGCCGAAGGTGGCCGCGGCCTCGACCGCCGCGCGCAGCGTGGGCTTCATCTTATCGCGCTCCTTCGAGAACACCGACTTGCGCAGCTTCGGGATGAGGCCCTCGTAGGTGAGGTTGAAGCCCGCGAAGGCGACCTTGCGCTCCTCGCCGTGCAGGAAGGTGTGCAGCTCGTCGTCGCTGTAGTCGGCGACGGGCTTGTCGGGATCGAGCAGGCCCGACTCGGCGTACTGCTTCCAGTACCAGGTGCCGTGCGTGTAGCCGGGGAAGCCGATCGCACCCTCGTTCAGGCTCTTCGAGCGGTCGACGATGGCGTCGACATCGATCGCCGAGACCTGCCCGATGCCCTCGCAGGCCGGGCAGAAGCCCGCCGGGTCGTTGAACGAGAAGTACGCCGAGGATCCCAGCTGCGGCGTGCCCACCCGCGACCACAGCACGCGCAGCATCGTGTACGCATCCGTCGCCGTGCCGACCGTGGAGCGGTTGCTGGCCCCCATCGGATCCTGCCCGACGAGGATGGCGGCGGTGAGCCCCTCAAGACCGTCGGCCTCCGGCTGCGGCGCGGGCGGCATGAAGCCCTGCACGAAGGCCTCGTAGGTCTCGTCGATGAGCCGCCGGGACTCGGCGGCGATGGTGCCGAAGACCAGGCCCGACTTGCCGGAGCCGGAGACGCCCGTGAAGACGCTCAGCTGCCGCTTCGGGATGTCGAGGTCGACGGACTGCAGGTTGTTCTCGCGCGCCCCGCGGACGCTGATGTGCTCGCTCACGCGTCGACGGTACCCGGCGCCACCCACGCCGTCGCCGGGCGACAGGAATACGAGGTGCTTGCACCTCGGGCAAGAGTCGACGATCTTTCGCAGCCTGCCGTCGGGGCGCGCAGCGCCCGCTTCTCTACGCTCGAGAGCAGCACGGCACCACCGTCTCCCCCGCGATCGTCCGCGAACCCTGGACGCACGGAACCGCACCGCCCCGCCCGCGACGACGCGACGCATCCGGAGCACCGCCCTCTCTCTTCCGCACGGTCGAAACTTGGAGTCGTCTTGACACAGCTCATCTCCGCGCCCGCACCAGCGCCCGCATCCGCGGCCGACGCTGCCCCCACCACCGCCACCGCCGGGCACGAGATCGTCCGCGTGCTCGAGGAGCACGGCATCCGCCGCACCTTCGTGGTGCCGGGCGAGAGCTACCTGGAGGTGCTCGACGGGCTGCACGAGTCGTCGATCGAGACCGTCATCTGCCGCCACGAGGGCGGCGCGGCCTACATGGCGGAGGCGGAGGGCAAGCTCGGCCCGCTGCCGGGCATCGCGATGGTGACGCGCGGACCGGGCGCCGCCAACGCGCTCGTCGGCGTGCACACCGCGTGGCAGGACTCGACCCCGATGGTGCTCTTCATCGGCCTCATCCCGCTGGCGCACCGCCACAAGGAGGCGTTCCAGGAGTTCGACGTGGACGGCTGGTTCGCGGCCGGAGCGAAGAGCGTCGTCATCCTCGACGTCGCCGAGCGCGCGCAGGAGGTGGTCGCCGACGCGCTCTTCCTCGCCCGCGCTGGCCGGCCCGGCCCGGTCGTCATCGGCCTGCCCGAGGACGTCATCCGCGAGACGATCCCGCAGCACCAGCAGCCTGAGCTGCCGGTCGCCGAGGGCGGCATGACCGCGAACGACCTCGAGGCGCTGCGCGACGCGCTCGAGACGGCCGAGAAGCCGCTGTTCGTCACCGGCGGCAGCGACTGGGACGCCGATGCCTCCGCGCGCCTGACCGGCTGGCTCGAGCAGCACCGGCTGCCGGCGGTCGCCGAGTGGCGCACCGAGGGCATCGTGCCCTTCGACTCGCCCAGCTACGCGGGCCCGATCGGCTACGGCCGCCCGAAGCCCACCCTCGACGTACTCGAGGAATGCGACCTGCTGGTCTTCGTCGGCACGCTGCCCGGCGACGTCGTCACCAACGGCTTCCTGGTGCGGCAGGGCTGGGAGCGCCGCAACTTCCTGGTCTCGATCGACCCGACGCTGCGTGGCCGCTCCGGTGCCGTCAGCCATCACATCCTCGCCCGGCCGGGTGCCTTCGCCCGCGACCTCGAGCGCATCGACCTCACCCCCGACGACGCCCGGGCGGACTGGACGGCGCGCCTGCGCGAGCAGCAGCGGGCCTTCAGCACCCTGTCGCCGCGCGCGCCGAAGCCTGGTCCCGCATCCATGGACACCGTGATGGCGCACCTGGTGCCGCAGCTCGACCACGACGCGCTCGTCACCTTTGGCGCCGGCGAGCACACGAACTGGGCGCACCGCTACTTCCCGACCCGCGTCTACCCCTCGATGGTGAGCTGCGGCAACGGCTCGATGGGCTATTCGATCCCCTCTGCGGTCGCCGCCTCGCTGCACTTCCCGGAGCGGCAGGTCGTCTCGATCGCGGGCGACGGCGAGTTCCTGATGAACGGGCAGGAGCTGGCGACGGCGAAGCAGCTGGGCGCGACGCCGCTGGTCATCGTGGTCGACAACCAGGAGTACGGCACCATCCGCACCCACCAGGAGCGCCGCCACCCCGGCCGCGTCTCTGGCACACAGCTCGAGAACCCCGACTTCGCGATGCTCGCGAACGCCTACGGCGGCTTCGGCATCCGGGTCGAGACCGACGCCGAGGTGCCCGCAGCCGTCGAGCAGGCGCTCTCGCGCTGGCGCGCCGGCGAGCGCTTCGTGCTGCTGCACGTCATCACGGAGCAGCGCTCGCAGGCGTACTGACGCGGATACGATCCGTGAGGCGGTGACTGCCGCCGCCGGACGCACCCGGCTTCCCGCACCGAAGGGCAGCATGTTCTCCTGGACCAAGCGCGACGAGACGAACCTGACCGCGACCGACATCGTCTACCCGGAGGAGCGCCTCGGCTGGGCCCGCACCATCGGCCTCGGCATGCAGCACGTGGTCGCCATGTTCGGCGCCACCTTCCTGGTTCCGATCATCACCGGCTTCCCACCGTCGACGACGCTGCTGTTCTCGGGCATCGGCACGATCCTCTTCTTGGCTGTCACGAAGAACCAGCTGCCCAGCTACCTCGGCTCGTCGTTCGCGTTCATCGCGCCGGTCGGCGCCGCGACCGCGATGGGCGGCCACGGCTTCGCGCTCGCCGGCATCGTACTGGTCGGGCTGCTGCTGGCGATCGTGGGCGTCATCGTGCACTTCTCGGGCACCCGCTGGCTCGGCGCCGTCATGCCGCCGGTGGTCTCCGGCACGATCGTGGCGCTCATCGGCTTCAACCTGGCGCCGGCCGCACGCGACAACTTCGCCAAGGACCCGCTGCTGTCCGTCATCACGCTCGGCGCCGTCATCCTCACCGCGGTGCTCTTCCGCGGGCTGATCGGCCGCCTCGCCATCCTGGTCGGCGTCGTCGTCGGCTACGCCGTCGCGGCGGCGACCGGCAAGATCGACTGGCAGCCGGTCGCCGACGCCGCATGGATCGGCCTGCCCGAGTTCGCGATGCCCGCGCTCGACCCTGCGCTGCTGCCCGCGCTGCTGATGTTCGTGCCCGTCGTGCTGCCGCTGATCGCCGAGAACCTCGGCCACGTGAAGGGCGTCGGCGCGCTGCTGCGCCGCGACCTCGACCCGCTCGCCGGCCGCACCCTCTTCTCCGACGGCATCGCCACCACGATCGCCGGCCTCTTCGGCGGCTCGGCCACGACCACCTACGGCGAGAACATCGGCGTGATGAGCGCGACGCGCGTCTTCTCGACCGCCGCCTACTGGGTGGCGGCGTTCACGGCGATCCTGCTGGGCCTGAGCCCGAAGATCGGCGCGATCATCTTCGCCGTGCCCGCCGGCGTGCTCGGCGGCGTCACCACCGCGCTCTACGGGCTCATCGGCATCATCGGCGTGCGCATCTGGATCGAGAACCAGGTCGACTTCTCGAAGCCGCGCAACCAGTTCGCCGCCGGCGTCGGCCTCATCGTCGCGATCGCCAACTTCACGCTCTCGGCCGGCACCCTGCTGTTCGAGGGCATCGTGCTCGGTACGGTCGCGACGCTCGTGATCTACCACCTGATGGCGGGGCTCGAGCGGCTGCGCGGCGGCGACCGGCAGGTGCGGGCGGACCACGCCCCGCCCGCCACCGACCCCGCCGACTGAGCACACCGCATCCGCTCGCATCGGCACATGCGGCCGCGGCGCGCAGCCATTGTCGCGCCGACCGCCGCGTGCCAGGGTGGCGGCATGGGATCGGTTGCGGAGAACATCGTCCAGACGCTCGTGGCCAACGGCGTGCAGCGCGTGTACGGGCTGCCCGGTGACTCGCTGAACGCCTTCACCGAGGCGATCCGCACCGAAGATCGCATGGAGTGGGTGCACGTGCGGCACGAGGAGACCGCCGCCTTCGCCGCCGGCGCCGAGGCCGAGATGACGGGCGAGCTGGCGGTCTGCGCCGGCAGCTGCGGCCCGGGCAACCTGCACCTGATCAACGGCCTCTACGACGCCAACCGCAGCCGCGTGCCGGTGCTGGCGATCGCCGCGCACATCCCCACCGTCGAGATCGGCACCAACTACTTCCAGGAGACGCACCCGCAGGAGCTCTTCCGCGAATGCTCCGTCTACGTCGAGTACGTCGCCGACCCGAAGCAGATGCCGCGGCTGCTCGAGATCGCGATGCGCGCGGCGATCGAGCAGCGCGGCGTCGCGGTGCTGGTCATCCCTGGCGACGTGGCGATGGCCGAGATCGCCGACGACCGGCGCCGCCTGATCCGCCGCTCCCACTCGACCACGGTGCCGCTGCCGATGCACCTGCTCGAGGCCGCCGACGTGCTGAACCAGGCGCGCACGGTGACGATCCTCGGCGGTGCGGGCACCGCGGGCGCGCACGCCGAAGTGCTGGCGGTCGCCGAGCGGCTGGGCGCCCCGATCGTGCACGCGATGCGCGGCAAGGAGCACCTCGAGCACGACAACCCCTACGACGTCGGCATGACGGGGCTGCTGGGCTTCGCGAGCGGCTTCCGGGCGATGAGCGACGCGGATGCGGTGCTGCTGCTGGGCACCGATTTCCCGTACCCGCAGTTCTACCCCGACGCGCAGTACGTGCAGGTCGACATCCGCGGCGCGCAGATCGGCAGGCGGCACCCGGTCGACGTCGCCCTGGTCGGCGGCGTCGCCGAGACGCTGCAGGCGCTGCTGCCGCACCTCGAGCAGAAGGGCGACCGGCACCTGAAGGACGCGCAGAAGCACTACGCGAAGACCCGCGAGAAGCTCGACGACCTGGCGTCCCCGGCGCGCAGGGGCCAGCCGGTGCACCCGCAGTACCTCGCCCGGCGCATCAGTGAACTGGCCGCGGACGACGCCGTCTTCATCCCGGACGTCGGCTCTCCCGTGGTCTACGCATCCCGGTACCTCACCATGAACGGCAGACGACGGATGCTGGGCTCGTTCAACCACGGATCGATGGCGAACGCCGTCCCCCAGGCCATCGGCGTGCTCGGGCAGGATCGCACCAGGCAGACGGTCACGCTCTCGGGCGACGGCGGTGTGACGATGCTGCTGGGCGACCTGCTGGCGCTGACGCAGAACAAGCTGCCGGCGAAGATCGTGGTGTTCAACAACTCGTCGCTGAACTTCGTCGACCTGGAGATGAAGGCCGCGGGGCTCGTGCCCTTCGCGACCGATCTCGAGAACCCGAGCCTCGCCGGCGTCGCGGAGGCGATGGGCATCAAGGGGATCAGGGTGGAGGACTCCGCCGGCGTCGACGCGGCGCTCACCGAGGCGTTCGCGCACGACGGGCCGGCGCTCGTCGACGTGGTGTGCGACCCGCAGGAGCTCACCATCCCGCCGTCGATCGCCTTCGAGCAGGCGAAGGGCTTCGCGCTCTACGCCATCCGCACGGTACTGTCAGGCCGCGGCGACGAGCTGCTCGATCTGGCCCGGACCAACTGGCGCCAGCTCTTCTGAGCCGGCCGCATCGGAGGGGGTGCGCATGCTGCCGACCCCTCGCCGCGTGCAGGGCACATACTACGTGCTGGTGCTGGGCAACACGCTCGCGGCCTCGTTCATCTGGGGCATCAACACGCTGTTCCTGCTCGATGCCGGGCTGACGAACCTCGAGGCGTTCACCGCGAATGCGTTCTACACGATCGGCGTGCTGATCTTCGAGATCCCCACCGGGGTGGTCGCCGACACGATGGGGCGGCGCTGGTCGTACGTGCTGGGCTCGGCGACGCTCGCGGTCACCACCGGCCTGTACTGGCTGATGTGGCTGTGGGAGGCGCCGTTCTGGGGCTGGGCGCTGGCGTCGATGCTGCTGGGGCTCGGCTTCACCTTCTTCACCGGCGCCGTCGACGCCTGGCTCGTGGATGCGCTGCAGGCGACGGGCTACAAGGGCAGTCTCGAGCACGTCTTCGGCCGCTCGGTGGTCGTGTCGGGCGGCGCGATGCTGGTGGGATCGGTGCTCGGCGGCGTGGTGGCGCAGCTGACCGATCTGGGGGTGCCGTTCCTGATGCGGGCGGGCGTGCTCGTGCTGATGGTGGTGCTCGCGGGGCTGCTCATGCGCGATCTGGGCTTCACGCCCGACCGCAACGAGGGGCCGATCGAGGCGACCCGCACGGTGCTGCGCGCCTCGCTCACGCACGGCCTCGGCAACCCGCCGGTGCGCTGGCTGATGCTCGCGAGCCCGTTCACCGCGGGAGTCGGCTTCTATGCCTTCTATGCGCTGCAGCCCTACCTGCTCGAGCTCTGGGGCGATCCGGAGGCGTACTCGATCGCCGGCCTGGCGGCGGCGCTGCTGTCGGGCTCGGCGATGGCCGGCGGCTTCCTGGCGCCAGTGGTGCGACGGTGGTTCCGGAAGCGCACGTCGACGATCCTGCTCTCTGCCGTGACGAGCGTCGTCGTGCTGGTGGGCATCGGCCTGGTGCAGAACTTCTGGGTGGCGATCGCGCTGGTCGCCGTCTGGGGCGTGATGACGTCGATCGACGACCCCGTGCACCGGGCCTACCTGAACGACATGATCCCCTCGAAGCAGCGCGCGACGGTGCTCTCGTTCGACTCGCTGATGGGCTCGGGCGGCAGCGCCATCGCGCAGCCGATCCTCGGCCGCTCGGCCGACATCGGCGGCTACGGCTTCTCGCTCCTGCTCAGCGGCATCATCTCGGCCGGAGCGATCCCGTTCGTGCTGCTCAGCCGCGCGCAGCGCGCGCCCGCCGACACCGCGACCGCCACGCTCGAGGGCCCCTCGATCGACCCGGCAACCAGCGTCTGAGCAAATCTCAACGTGTCAGGTGCGCTCATGCCGCACTCCCTGCGCCGAACGAGCACCTGACACGTTGAGATCACCGGGAATAGGGTGCCCACAGCACCCGTTGCACTAATTGTTCAACTTTGAAAGACTTGCCTCGCGACGGAAGGACCACCCCCATGAGCAGCATGCAGTTCGGCATCTTCTCGGTGAGCGACATCACCCAGGACCCGACGACCGGCAAGACCCCCACCGAGCACGAGCGCATCAAGGGCTGGGTCGCGATGGCCAAGAAGGCCGAGGAGGTCGGCCTCGACGTCTTCGCCACCGGCGAGCACCACAACCCGCCGTTCTTCTCGTCGAGCCCGACGACCACCCTCGGCTACATCGCCGCGCAGACCGAGAAGCTCATCCTCTCGACCGCGACCACCCTCATCACGACGAACGACCCGGTGAAGATCGCCGAGGACTTCGCGATGCTGCAGCACCTCAGCGACGGCCGCGCCGACCTCACGCTCGGCCGCGGCAACACCGGCCCGGTCTACCCGTGGTTCGGCAAGGACATCCGCGACGGCATCGAGCTCGCGATCGAGAACTACGCACTGCTGCACAAGCTCTGGCACGAGAGCGTCGTCAACTGGTCGGGCAAGCACCGCACGCCGCTCACCGGCTTCACCTCGACCCCTGCACCGCTCGACGGTGTCGCACCGTTCGTGTGGCACGGCTCGATCCGCTCCCCGCAGATCGCCGAGCAGGCCGCGTACTACGGCGACGGCTTCTTCCACAACAACATCTTCTGGAACAAGGAGCACACCGAGCGCATGGTGCAGCTTTACCGCTCGCGCTTCGCGCACTACGGCCACGGCGAGCCCGAGCAGGCCTTCGTCGGCCTCGGCGGCCAGGTCTTCATGAAGCAGACCGAGCAGCAGGCCAAGGACGCCTTCCGCCCCTACTTCGACGTCGCGCCCGTCTACGGCCACGGGCCGAGCCTCGAGGAGTTCACCGAGGCGACACCGCTCACCGTCGGCACCCCAGAGCAGGTCATCGAGCGCACCCTGTCGTTCCGCGACTACGCGGGCGACTACCAGCGCCAGCTCTTCCTCGTCGACCACGCCGGGCTGCCCCTCGAGGAGGTGCTCGAGCAGATCGAGATCCTCGGCACCGAGGTCGTGCCGGTGCTGCGCCGTGAGTTCGACCTGCTGCGCGCCGACGGGGTTCCGGATGCGCCTACGCACGCCGCGCGCGTCGCGGCGGCCCGTGAGGCGGGCACGCAGATGGGCGAGCAGGGCAACGCCTGGCAGGAGCAGGGCGCCCGCGCCGACCTCGACACCGGTGCCGCGATCGCACGCCAGGGCGGCGAGGCATGAGCAGCCCCCGCATCGTCGTCGTCTCGGCCGGCCTCGGCGAGCCCAGCAGCACGAAGCTGCTCGCCGATCGGCTGCGCGACGCCACGCTCACGGCGCTCACCGCGCACGGCCAGCACGCCGAGGTCGTCGACGTCACGCTGCGCCCGCTGGCGCAGGACATCGCGAGCCACATGCTCACCCACAACGCCACCGACGCGCTCGATGGCGCCATGAAGGAGGTCATCGACGCGGAGGCCATCATCGCCGTCACGCCGGTGTTCAACATGAGCTACTCGGGGCTGTTCAAGTCGTTCTTCGACGTCATCGAAGAGGGCCAGCTCGCCTCCATCCCGACGGCGCTCGGCGCCACCGGCGGCACCGCCCGCCACTCGATGGTGATGGACACCGCGATGCGGCCGATGTTCGCCTACCTCAAGGCGCAGGTGGTGCCCACGGGCGTCTTCGCCGCCGCCGAGGACTGGGGCAGCGCATCCGGGCTCGAGCGCCGCATCGCCCGCGAGGGGCAGGAGCTGGCCGACCTCATGGTCGCGATGCCCCGCCGCCGTGAGGCCGACCCCTTCGACATCGAGGGCGACGCCTTCGTCTCCTTCGAGCAGATGCTGGGGCACGCGTGAGCTCCCGACCGCTCGCCCTGCGCGCCTGGCGCGGCTACATCGAGGGCTCGCAGCTGCTGATGAACGAGCTCGAGCACCGCATGAAGGCCTCGTGCGACCTCGACCTGGGCGACTTCAACGTGCTGCTGGTGCTGTCGGAGGCGGACGGCGAGCGGATGCGCATGGGCGATCTGGCGCGTGCGCTCGCGTTCGCGCCGGGTCGGCTCACGTACCGCGTCACCGCCCTCGAGCGCGAGGGGCTGGTCGCCCGTGAGCCGAGCGAGGCAGACCGGCGGGGCACGGATGCGGTGCTCACCGACGCGGGTCGCATGCGGCTGCGACGGACACGGCCGGTGCACGCTCGCCACGTCGACGAGCTCTTCCTCGACGGGCTCGACGCGGAGGCGATCGCGGTGCTCGATCGCGTCTTCGGGCCGCTGCGCACGCGGCTGCTGGAGCGCGCCGCCGACGACCTGCACGGCGACGACACGCCCGCCGCCGGCTGACCTGCGGGCGAGTCCCAGCCGAACCCTGGAACGATGGGGACATGCTGGAAGCGCGGCTGCTGGAGCAGGCGATCGGGACACCCGGTCGCCACATCGCCGGCGAGCCCTTCGGCGAGGGTCGCATCGTGCGCTTCACCGTCGACGACGGGCCCGAGCAGGGCGAGTGGTTCGTCGACACCTCGCGCCAGCCGGTCGCCAGGGAGACCGGCTTCGTGATCCGCGACGGCGGCGACAAGCCCGTCGCCCGCATCTGGAAGCACCCCTTCGACCCGCGCCTGCCGGCGCTGCGCACCGCCCTCGATCCCGAGCGGCTGCTGCGCATCGCGCTCGCGGGCGGCAGCACGCCGGGCCCCATCGACGCGCGCGTGCTCTCCTACCGCCCGGGGCGGCGGGCCGTGGTGCGGCTCACGCAGCACGAGCGCCACCTGTTCGTGAAGGTGGTGCGGCCGGGCGAGGCCGAGGATCTGGCGATGATCCACCAGGCGTGCCGCGACGCCGGCGTGCCTGCGCCGAAGGTGGTGCACTGGGCCCCCTCCGGCGTGCTCGTGGTGCGCGACGCACCCGGCATCCGCGGCCCCGTCGCCGCGGCCGCGACCAGCGCATCCGACCTGCTCGACGCGGTCGACGATCTGCGGGAGCGGCTGGCCGGCGTGCGCACCCGGCGCATCGCCCGGGCGTCGGTGGGCTCGAGGATCGAGTGGCACATCGACCGGCTGGCGGCGCTGCTGCCCGAGCGCGAGCGCGAGGTGCACGCGCTGGCCGCGGCGGTGCAGCCCGACATCCGGCGCGTCGGCGCTCCGCGCGTCATCCACGGCGACCTGCACATCGGCCAGCTCTTCTTCGCCGACGGCGCCGTCGCATCCATCATCGACGTCGACACCGCCGGGCTCGGCGATCGCTGCGACGACACCGCCGCGTTCATCGGGCACGCGACCGCGAGCGCCGTCCGCAACGAGGTCGCCGGCCGGGCGAGCGACGCGCTGCTGCTCCACACGCTTGCCGAGACCGCCGCCGACCGCTGGATGCTGACGCCGCACACGACGGCGCTCACCTCGCTCCACCTGGTGGGCCACGCCATCCGCGCCGCCGAGCGCAGCGCCGAAGCCGCGAACCTGCTGCTCGACGAGGCGCTCGACCTGCAGGGCATCCGCCGCTCGCGCTGAGCGGCCCGGCCGCTCACACCAGCCGGTAGCCCATCCCCCGCACGGTCTCGATGCGCTCGGCGCCCAGCTTGTTGCGCAGGTAGCGGATGTAGACGTCGACGACGTTCGAGCCCGGGTCGAAGTCGTAGCCCCACACGCGCGAGAGCAGCTGCTCGCGCGAGAGCACCTGCCCGGCGTGGCGCACGAGCTCCTCGGCGAGCGCGAACTCGCGCCCCGAGAGGTCGACCGCGCGACCGTCGACGGTCGCGCGCCGGGTGCGGATGTCGAGCTCGAGCCCCTGGTGCGCGAGCTCCGACGCCGACGCCGGGCTCGCCGCGTGCGTCGCCATGCGCAGCCGCACGCGGGCGAGCAGCTCGTCGAAGCGGAAGGGCTTCGCCATGTAGTCGTCGGCGCCCCCCTCGAGCCCGGCGACGGTGTCGGCGCCGCCGGCCCGCGCGGTGAGGATGATCACGGGCATCGTCGAGCCCGAGCCGCGCAGCTGCGCGAGCACCTCGAAGCCGTCTATGCCCGGCAGGCCGATGTCGAGCACCAGCAGGTCGAACTCGTCGGTGAGCGCCAGATCGAGCGCTTCGGGGCCGGTGGGCGCCACGCGGGTCGTGTAGCCCGACGACTTCAGCCCCTTCTCGACGAACGAGGCGATGCGCGCCTCGTCCTCTGCGATCAGGATCGATGCCATGGCTGCTCCTCGTCGTTGCTGGCGGGGTCGGTATTGGCCGGGTCGTTGCCGTCGCGTGCTGGTGCCGGCGGGGCCGGCGGGGCCGGCGGATGCGTCGCCGCACCCCCGGGGTCAGTCTGGCCCACGCCGGTGGCCGGGTCCGGCACCTCGTCGATGACGACCGCTCCCGGCAGCGACACGATGAACTCCGAGCCCCGCGTCGGTTGCTCCTGACCCGCCTGCTTGACCCACGCATCCGTCACCCACGCGCGGCCGCCGTGCCTCTCGGCGATGAGCTGCACGATCGACAGGCCCAGGCCCGAGCCGCCGTCGCCGCGGCCCTCGGCGATGCCGCGGCGGAAGCGCTCGAAGATGACGGTCTTCAGCTCGTCCGGCACACCGGGCCCGCGGTCGCGCACGAACAGCTCGACGTCTCGCCCCCGCGCCCGCGCGCCGATCGCGATCGGGCCGTGCGCGTGCCGCAGGGCGTTGGCGACCAGCTGCAGCATCGCCTGGGTGATGCGGTCGGGGTCGAGCGCAGCGGTCACCGGCGGGCTCGAGACCTCGTCGGCGATGTCGGCGCCCGCGATGGCACGCGCCTTGGCGGCGATGTGCTCGGTGAGCACGGCCAGGTCGGTGGGCCGGATCGAGAACGCGCCCGGGTCGCGCAGGCGTGCGGCCGAGCGCAGGTCGTCGACCAGCCGCGCCATCCGGTCGAGCTCGTCGATGGCCAGGTCGCGCGTCTCGTCGACGTCGGCGGGGTCGGCGCTGTCGACCAGCTCGAGGTGGCCGCGCACGATGGTGATCGGCGTCTTCAGCTCGTGCCCGACATCGCGCAGCAGCTCGCGCTGGCTGTCGAGCGCGCCGCCCAGCCGGTCGAGCATGCGGTTGACGGTGACGGCCAGCTGCGACACGTCGTCGCGCCCGTCGCCGGTGGGGATCCGCTCGTCGAGGTTCGCGGCGGAGGAGCGCTCGGCGACCTCGCGCATCCGCCGGATCGGCCGCAGCAGCCGGCCGGAGACCCACAGCGCGATCAGGAACGTCACGAGCGTCGCGACGAGCGCCGTGATGGTGAACACCTGGGCGGCCTCGTTGATCTCGGCCAGCTCCTGCTGCACGGCGTAGCCGGTGACGAACACCGCCTGCGGCGGCCGGCTCTCATCGACCTCGCCCAGCGAGACGGGCGCCGCGACGTAGCGCACGGCTTCGCCGTCCTCGCTGACGTAGGTGCCCATCACGGTGGCGTGCCCTGCGGTCTCGGCCACGATGCGATCCACGAAGCCGGGCAGCTTCTCGAGCTGCACGTCGGCGGGCACACCGGGCACGAGCGCGGCGCGGCCGTCGAGGATGCCGAGCGTGCCGGTGTTGCCGTCCGGCGCCACCCGCTGCACGACCGCGGTGAGCGCCAGCTCGACCGACCCCCATGGCACCGTCGCGCTCGAGACCGTGAAGCTGCCCGACTCGAGCGCCGACTCCAGGTTGACGTCGATCTGCTCGATCACGCGCGAGCGCTCGACGAAGTAGGCGACCGTACCCGCGGCGAACACCGACAGCAGGGTCAGCACCGTCAGCAGCCCCACGATCCGCGAGCGCACGGTCCACGTGCGCAGGCGCGGCATGACGGAATCGGGCATGGCACCCATTCAACCCTGCACGCGGGCGCGACGCCCGAAGGTGAGAGAACCTTCATCTGCAGGCGGAGCGCAGGCGGACATGGTGAGATCGGTGTGTGGATCACCTGACCAGCCCCGGCACCCGCAGCGCCGAGGAGCAGATGCTGCGCGACGCGCTCGGCGACGACCTGGCCGGCGAGCTGCGCGTGCTGAGCCGCGAGCCCTACGGCTCCGGGGCACTGACCGGCTTCGAGGAGGCGCCGCAGCCGGGGCAGGATGCGCCGATCCGCTACTGGTACGTCGACACCTCCGGCAAGCAGGTCGAGAGCGAGACCGGCTTCGTGCTCGGCGACCCCGAGCGGCCGGAGGCGCGCATCTGGCTGCACCCGGCCGATCCGCGGCTGCCGGCGCTCGCCCCGGCGAGCTTCCCCGACGCCGCCGCCACCCTGATGGGCCGACTCGGCATCAGCATCGACCGCAGGCCAGAGCTGCTCGTCTACCGACCCGGCAAGCGCGCGATGTTCCGGATGCGTGCAGGCCAGCGGGAGACGTACCTCAAGATCGTGCGTCCAGACGCCTCCGCCTCGATCGTGCAGCTGCAGGAGTCGCTGCGCGCCGGCGGTGTGCCGGTGCCGCTCATCACCGGCTGGTCGGAGCTCGGCATCGTGCTCACCGAGACCGCCGCGGGCACGGCCCTCACCTCGCGGCTGCACGAGCTCGACCCCGAGCGGCTGCTCGACTCGATCGAGTCGCTGCGCGAGCACATGGGCGGCGTCGACACCGGCCGCGACGCCCGCGCCTCGCTCGCCGACCGCAGCGACTGGTACCTCACCCGCAGCGCCGCCGCAGTCGATCGCGCCATCGCGCTCGGTGCTGACGCCGCGGCCCTGGCGGGCCCGCTCCGCGCCGTCACCGCCATGATCACGTCGACCGACGCATCCGCCCTCGTCGTCGACCAGGATGTGCGCCGCACCGTGCACGGCGACCTGCACGTGGGGCAGCTGTTCGTGGCGGAGGACGACGCGAGCGCGATCTCGGGCGTGATCGACATCGACACCTGCGGGCTGGGCGATCCGGCCGACGACGAGGCGGCCTTCATGGGGCACCTCGTCGCCTCGCTCGTGCTCTCGCGCGCCGACGCGGAGCGCTCGGCCGGCTTCCGGCGGCTGCTCGATGCGGCGGCCGGGCGCTGGCTGGCGGCCGACCGACCGGGCAGCGTGCGCGTGGCGCACCGCACGGCCGTCCACGTGCTCGCGCACGCGCTCGCGCCGATCGAGCGCGGCGACCTCGAGATGGCGACCGCCGAGCTGACCATCGCCGTCGCGCTGCTCGAGGGGATGCTCAGCGGCTGAGGCCCCCCGTGCCGCCACGATCGGCCGCGCGGGGCCGCCCGCGGCGAAGATGAGAGGGCTCTCATCTGGCGCTCCTGCACGCCTCACGCGCGGCCACGATGCTGGTGACCATGAAGCGCAACCAGTGGATCCTTGTCGGCACGGCCGGCGTGCTCAGCGTCGGCGTCATCTCGCTCGGCGCGATGAGCGTCGCCAGCGCACTGGACGTGCGCGACGTCTCCGGCGCGGAGATCGCCGGCGCCGAGATCCAGGGGACGACTGCCGGCTCGCCGGGCAGCACGGCCCCGGTCGATCTCGAGAAGCTGGGCAGCGCGCTCGTCGCACCGTCGCCCACCGCGACGCCGAGCGCGAGCGAGCCACCGGCAGCCCCTTCGGCAGCGGCGTCGGCCCCGGCTCCGGCGGAGGTGGCGCCCGCCCCCGCGCCGCAGCCCGTGCCCGTGGCACCGGTGGGCTCGGCCTCGGCGGCCTCCGCAGATTCCGCAGCTTCGGCAGCCTCGAACGACTGACGCGCGGCACCCCAGCGCGCGGCACCGCAGCGCGCGGCACCCCAGCGCGCGGCACCCCAGCGCGCGGCACCGGTCGCACCGGCGGGAAGTCAGCAGCCGGGCCGCGGCGGGCGGCGCCGGGCGGCAACGACTGCCGACGGCGCCGGGCCGCAGCGACTGCCGACGGCGCCTGACAGATCGTGAGGTAGGCTAACGACATGCCGTCCACCGCACTCGCCGCCTCCCTCCGCGTGGCGCTGGTGCGCATGGGCCGCAGGATGCGCCGCGAGCAGGGCGACGACGCGCTCTCGCTCCACCACATGTCGGCGCTCGGCGCGATCCAGCAGCTCGAGGAGCCGACGCTCGCGCGCATCGCCGCCTGCGAGGGCGTGAAGCCGCCCAGCATGGTGAAGACGCTGCAGCACCTCGAGTCGCTCGGCTACATCGAGCGTGACGCGCACCCCACCGACGGCCGCATGATGGTGCTGCGCATCAGCGACAAGGGCGACGAGATGATCGACGGCCTGCGCAGGCGCCGCAACCGGGCGCTCGCCGACGCGCTCGACCGGCTCTCCCCCGAGGAGCGCGAGATCATCGAGCGCGCCGTGCCCATTCTGGAACGGCTCGCAGAGCGGTGATGTTCCGCAGCCTCAAGCGCTTCAACTACCGCACCTGGTTCACGGGCGCCCTGATCTCGAACGTCGGCGCCTGGATGCAGTCGACCGCCCTGGCGTGGACCGTCCTGACGGTGCTGACCGACAACGACGCCACCGCCCTCGGCCTCAACATGGCCCTGCAGTTCGCCCCGCAGCTGCTGCTCGTGCCGATCTCCGGGCTCATCGCCGACAAGTACGACCGGCGCAAGGTGCTGCTGGTGACGCAGTCGGCGATGGGGGTGCTCGCGCTCGTGCTGGGCGTGACGGTCACCGCCGGCATCGTCGAGCTGTGGCACGTGCAGGTCTTCTCGCTCATGTTCGGCGTCGTGCAGGCCTTCGACATGCCCGCCCGGCAGGCGTTCGTCTCCGAGCTCGTTGGCCAGGACGACATCGCCAACGCGGTGGCGCTGAACTCCGCCTCCTTCCACGGCGCCCGGCTGATCGGCCCGGCAGTCGCCGGCGTGCTGATCGCGCTGGTCTCCCCCGGCCCGGTCTTCCTCATCAACGCGCTCACCTTCATCGCCATGCTCGTCGCGCTCGTGCGCATCCGCGCGGCAGAGCTGCAGCCGAGCCCGCGCGGCGCGAAGGGCCTGGGCGACATCGTGCAGGGCTTCAAGTACGTGCGGAAGCGCCACGACCTGCTGATCATCTTCCTGATGGCGTTCATCCTCGGCACCTTCGGCCTGAACTTCCCCATCTACATCTCGACCATGACGGCCACCGAGTTCCAGGCGGATGCCGACGTGTTCGGCCTGCTCTCGAGCGCGATGGCCATCGGATCGGTCACCGGCGCCCTGATGTCGGCCCGCTCGTCGCGCCCGCGCTGGACCTTCCTGGTCGGCGGCATCGGCATGTTCGTGTTCGCCTGCAGCCTCGCCGCCTGGGTGCCCAACATCTGGCTGTTCGGCGCAGCGCTCGCGCTCGCCGGCTTCACGGCGCAGCTGTTCATGACGAACGCCAACTCGATGGTGCAGCTCACCTCCGCCCCCGAGGTGCGCGGCCGCGTGATGGCGCTCTACGGCGCGGTCTTCATGGGCGGCACCCCCATCGGCGCACCGATCGTCGGGTGGGTGGCGGATGCCTTCGGTCCCCGTTGGGGCATCATGGTCGCCGCGGTCACGTGCCTCGTCGCGTTCATCGTCGGAGCGATCTACTGGGTGCGCGTGCGCCGCGACGACCGCATGAGCCGCACCGGCACGCTGACGCTGCCGCCGCCCACGGAGTCGACGAACATCGTCAAGTAGCCGCCCGCCGGCCAGCAACGCGAACCCGTTCGGGATCTGCGGACCCGTTCCGGCTCGAGCCGCGCCGCAGCCGGACCCCTTCGGGATCTGCGAACCCGTTCCGGCTCGAGCCCCGCCGCAGCCGGACCCCTTCGGGATCTGCGGACCCGTTCCGGCTCGAGCCCCGCCGCAGCCGGACCCCTTCGGGATCTGCGGTCCCGATCTGCGGGGTCCCCAGATCTCGCAGAGGTCCATGCCGCGTCGGCGGCAGCGGCGCGAGCGCTCGCGGGGGTCCGTCGCGGTCAGCCCTCGCGGCGCCAGCCGGCGAGCGCGAGCGTCTCGTCGAGCGCGGTGTGCACCGCTCGCCGGTCGACGGTGTCGAACGCACCGCCAGAGCCGTGCACCAGGCTGCGCCGCGACGCGCGGCTGCGCGATGGCCCGGCGCGGAACGTCACCCCCTTGTGCAGCCGCAGCACCTCGAGCGCCGACTCGATCACGTCCGAGTGCGAGAGCACCCCCTCGCCGGCGTCGCGCAGCTCGCAGCGATGCTGCGCCACCTCGCCCGCCCAGCGGATCTCGATGCGCTCGCCCGCGTGGTGCACCGCGCACGGGCTGCCGACCAGCCGCCTGGCGATGCCGCTGGCGACGTCGTCGAGATCCCAGCGGCCCGAGCGGGCCCCCGGAGGCTCGGCGCGCACGACCGCGAGCGGCATCGCGCGCCGTTCCCGGTGCCGCAGCATGCCGCGGATCGCCATCACCACGAGCACGATGCCGAGCACCGCGAACACCGCGGGGATGAGCACCATCGGGCTCAGCTCCCCCAGGCCACCGGCGGTGAGCACGCGCAGGAACACCGCCAGCACGGTGCTGCCGATCACGGTGAAGATCGCGCCGATCAGCAGGAAGACGATGTGCCGCGTCATGCCGTCACTCCCCTGCGCTCGGCATCTGTGTGCTCATCATTCGCCGCGCCCATCACTCCTTGTGCCCCTGCTTGATCGCCTCGAACACCAGCCGCACGATCAGCACCAGCAGGAAGGCGCCGAAGATGACGGATGCGGTGCGCGGGTCGAGCGCGATGGCGGCGGCCGCGCCGAGCGCGGTCGTCACGCAGGCCGAGAGCCCGACGATGAGCGAGGCGACGATGTCGACGTTCTTGCGCCGCAGGTTGCCGATCGTGCCGGAGATCGCGGTGGGGATCATCATCGCGAGCGAGGTGCCCTTGGCGACCAGGTCGCTCTGCCCGAACAGCAGGATGAGCATCGGCACGATGATGATGCCGCCGCCGACGCCGAGGATGCCCGAGAGCACGCCTGTGGCGAAGCCGAGCGCGACGAGCCCGATGATCGGCAGCACGTCGAGCTGCAGCTGCGCGTCGCGCGAGGGCACCACCAGGAAGAGGCTGACGGCCACGGCCGCCAGGAAGACGATGAACGCCCAGCGGATCGCCAGCACCGGCAGCTTGTGCAGCAAGTGCGCGCCGACCTGCGCGCCGATGACCGAGCCGACCACGAGGATGAGCGCCACCAGCCAGTCGACGTTGCCGACCGCCGCGTAGCTCGCGACGCCGACGAGCGCGGCGGGCACGATCGCCCCGAGCGACGTGCCGGCGGCGAGCTTGCGCGGGAACTTCGCCAGCAGCACCAGCAGCGGCACGATGACGATGCCGCCGCCGATGCCGAACATGCCCGACAGGAAGCCCGAGAGCAGCCCGATCCCGATGAGCGCGAAGATCGGCCTGCGGTGCTCGGTCTCCATCTCGTTACTCACCCGTCTATCCTGTCGTGCGCCAGCGCATCCGCTCGACACATCGGCACACGGCGCATGCAGCGACCGGTGCCGCTATCGGGCAGACACCGTGCCGCTATCGGGCGGTCACCTTGCCGAAGCGGCTCGCGATCGGCGAGAGCAGGGTGGGGCGGGCGGCGACGACGGCCGCCGCGGTGACGAGCATGGCGCCGACGAAGAGCAGGAAGCCGATCCAGTCGTCGTCGGCCTTCGCGGCGAACATGTGGTTGAGGTTGCGGAGCGCTCCGGTCGTGAGCACCAGCAGCACGTGCACGGCGATGAAGGCGACGAAGTAGAGCATCGTCGGGAAGTGGATCGCGCGCGCCCAGGCCACCGGGTACGCGCGATTGAGCCGCTCGTTCTCGGGCCACCAGCCGCTCATGCGCACACCGGTGGCGATCGCGAGCGGGGCGGCGACGAAGACGGTGACGAAGTAGGCGAGCTGCTGCAGCGCGTTGTAGTTGACCCAGCCGTCCTCGAGCGGCCACTCGAGCGTCGCGTACTGGAGGCCGGCCGAGATGGCGTGCGGGAAGACCTCCCAGCTGGTGGGCACGATGCGCATCCACTGGCCGGTCGCGAACAGCAGCACGACGAAGATCAGCCCATTCACCACCCAGAGGATGTCGACGCTCGTGTGCAGCCAGACGGTGATGGATGCCTTGTGGCCGGTGCGCTTCGAGGTGAAGTACGCGGGTGGCTTGCGCTCGCTCCGCACCTGGAGCCCGCTGCGGATGATCAGCGCGATGAAGAACAGGTTGAAGAAGTGCGACCAGTTGAGCCAGACCGGCAGGCCCACCGGCGCGCCCTCGGGGAGCTCATAGGTGCCGGGGTACTGCGCGATGAACGCGGCGACCGGCTCGAGCCCAGCGAACCAGCGGGCGATGGCGACGACGATCGTGGCCAGGCCGACGATCGCGAGCGCGACGAGCACGCCGGCGCCGATCCACTGCTTGGGGGTGGTGGGGAGCGGGACGGGCTG
>NZ_JABFAP010000001.1:2581739-2598348 GCF_017168255.1 Agrococcus sp. KRD186 | reverse complement strand
GGGTGGCTACGACCACCGGGGCAGCCGGCACAGCGGGGGCCGGAGGCTGCTCGGCGGGCGCGGCCGCGGCGGGAGGCTGCTCGGCGACAGGCTGCTCTGCCGGCACGGCGGCGGCGGGAGGCTGCTCGGCGACCGGCTGCTCGGCCGGCGCGGCGGCGGCCGAGTGCTGCTCGACGCCAGGCTGGGCGGCGGCCGGCGTGGGGGCCTCGGCCGCGGGCGGCCAGGGCTCGCCGCCGGGCGCGCGCGGCAGGCCGCGGCGCACGGATCCGGGGTGCTGACCGATCGCCATCGCCGCTACTTCCGTGCCTTGAGCGCCTGCACCAGCTGCGGCACGATCGTGAACAGGTCGCCCACGACGCCGAGGTCGGCGATCTCGAAGATGGGCGCGTTGGCGTCCTTGTCGATCGCGATGATCGTCTTCGCCGTCTGCATGCCCGCGCGGTGCTGGATCGCACCCGAGATGCCGATCGCGACGTAGAGGTCGGGCGAGACCGAGGTGCCGGTCTGGCCGACCTGCAGCGACTGATCGACGTAGCCGGCGTCGACCGCGGCGCGCGAGGCGCCGATCGCCGCGCCGAGGGCATCGGCGAGCTCCTCGACGAGCGCGAACTGCTCCTTCGAGCCCAGCCCGCGACCGCCCGAGACGATCTTCTTCGCCGAGCGCAGATCGGGCCGCTCGGATGCCTGCACCACCGACTCGAAGCCCTCCACCGAGGCGGTGGGCCTGCCGGATGCCGCGACCTCCAGCGCGCTCACCTCCGGCGTCGCGGCCTCGGCGCGGTGGTCGATGGCGCCGAGGCGCAGCGTCACGATGAGCGGGCCGTAGGTCGCGGCCGAGGTCACCTCGTAGCCGCCGCCGTACACGGAGTGCTGCGCCACGATGCCCTCCTCGTCTCGCTCCACCGCGACGGCATCGACCGCGAGCGGGGCCCGCAGGCGCGCGGCCAGGCGACCCGCCGCATCCGACCCCTCGATCGAGTGGGGCACCAGCACCGCGGCGGGCGCCTCCTGCGCGACGGCCGCGGCGAGGGCGTCGGCCACCGGGGCGCCGAGCTGCGCGGGATCGACCGCGGCGGTGAGCACGCGCGCGGCGCCGAGCGACGCGGCGGCCTCGGCGAGCTGCGGCAGCGCGTCGGCGGCGCCGACCACCACCGCGACGGGCGTGCCGAGCTGGGCCGCGGCGCCGAGCGCCTCGGCGGCGCCGTCGGCGAGGGCCGGCGCTGCGTCGGCGGCTGCCGGCGCTGCGAGCAGCAGGGTCAGGATGGGCTCGTTGCTGGTCATCTCGGTGCTCCTCAGGCCAGTCGCCGGTCGGCGAGGAAGGCGGCGATCCGCTCCCCCGCGGTGCCGTCGTCAGTGATGATCTCGCCCGCCTCGCGTGCGGGGCGCTGCGTGGCGGCGACCATGATCGATCGCGCAGAGGCGGTCTCGTCGAGCGCGACGCCGAGCCCCTCGAGCTCGGCGCTCAGGTCGTCGAGCGCGACCACCTCGAGCGGCTTCTTCTTCGCGCCCATGATGCCCTTGAGCGCCGGGAAGCGCGGATCGGGCATGCGCTCCGTGACGGAGACCACCGCCGGCAGTGCCGCGGTGACCGTCATCGTGCCGCCATCCGTCTCGCGGGTGCCCCGCACCGCATCCGCCGTGATCTCGATCGTCTCGAGCCGGGTCGCCGCGGGCAGCTCGAGCAGCTCGGCGAGCATCGACGGCATGACGCCGCCGCTGCCGTCGGTCGAGCCGTTGCCGGCCACGATCAGGTCGGCGCCCGCGCGGCGCAGCGCGGCGGCGAGCACCTCGGCGGTGCGCACCAGATCGGCGCCCGCGAGCCGCTCGTCGGCGATGTGCACTGCCGATGCGGCACCCATCGCGAGCGCCTTGCGCAGCGTCGACTGCGAGTCGGCGGGCGCCATCGTCATCGCGACCACCTCGACCTCGCCGGCGCCGGACTTCGCCGACTCCTCGGCGTGCCGGATGACCGCCTCGAGCGCGCGCTCGGTGATCTCATCGAGCACGGTCTCGCTCGCGGCGCGGTCGGCGAGGCCGGTCTCGAGGCTGAGCACCCGGTCGCCGTAGGTGTCGGGGACGGGCTTGACGAGCACGACGATCTTCATCGGCGGGCTCCCTTCTGCGTGAGCGGAGCGGTGTGCATGAGTGCGGGCGCTACGGTGATTCCGTATGAGGAGGATGCCATGAGCGCGAGGCGAGAGTCGCTCGACCCGATCGCCGAGGGGCGTCGCCAGTGGCTCGAGCACGGCTGGGCGGATGCGGCGCCGGGCATGACGCTCGTGACCTCCGTCAACCGCGCGCAGCAGCTGCTGGAGGCGCGGGTCGAGTCGGTGCTGCGGCCCTTCGCGCTGTCGTTCGCGCGCTTCGAGGTGCTGCGGCTGCTGGCGTTCACCCGCGAGGGGCGCATGCCGATGCGGTCGGCGGTGCGGCGCCTGCAGGTGCATCCGACGAGCGTGACGAGCACCGTCGACAGGCTCGTGCGCGCCGAGCTGGTCACGCGCGAGCCGCACCCGACCGACGGCCGCGCGACGGTGCTGGCGATCACGGATGCGGGGCGCGAGCTGGTCGAGCGGGCCACGGCCGCGCTCAACGACGAGGCGTTCACTGCCACCGGCCTCGAGGACGACGAGCTGGCAGAGCTGGTGCGCATCATCGCGCTGCTGCGGAAGCGCTCGGGCGACTTCGAGGATCCGCGGCCGGTGGCGGAGCCGCTGTAGCGCGCTGCGCGCTGATCGAGTAGCGCGACGCAGTCGTGCGTATCGAGATCTGCGCCGGGCGTCGTCTCGATACGCCCCTGCGGGGCTACTCGACGAGCGCTAGCGGTGGCGGAACGTGGGCTCGCGCTTCTCACGGAAGGCCGCCATCCCCTCTTTCTGATCGGCGGTGTCGAACAGCGCCGTGAACTGCTCGGCCTCGAGCGCGACGCCGGCCTCCAGGCCGGTCTCCAGCGCGCCGTCGAGGGCGGCCTTCGCCGCCACCAGCGCCGGCAGCGACTTGCCCGCGATCGCGGTCGCGAGCTGCTCGGCCTCGGTCAGCAGCTCGGCAGCCGGGACGACGCGCGAGACGATGCCCAGGGCATCCGCCTCGGCAGCGTCGATGCGCCGGCCGGTGAGCACGAGCTCCGCGGCCTTCGGGTAGCCGACGATGCGCAGGATGCGCTGCGTGCCGCCGATGCCGGGGATGACACCGAGGCCGATCTCGGGGAAGCCGAACTTGGCGGTGTCGCTCGCGAGGATCACGTCGCACATGAGCGCCAGTTCGAAGCCGCCGCCGAGCGCATAGCCCGAGACCACCGCGATCACCGGCTTCTTGATGCGCGCGAACTCCATCCAGGGCCCGAAGTGGTTCGCCTCGCGCATCTCGGCGGTCGACTTCGACGCCATCTCCTTGATGTCGGCGCCGGCGGCGAAGGCCTTCTCGCTGCCGGTCACCACGATCGCGCCGATCGCGTCGTCGGCATCGAGCGAGGTCGCGGCGTCGACCAGCTCGTGCATGAGCTGCGCGTTGAGGGCGTTGAGCGCCTCGGGGCGGTCGAGGGTGATCCAGGCGACGCGGCCCCGCCGCTCGACGCGGATGGTCTCGTAGTCGGTCATGGTTCCTCCTCGACGTTGCGCGGTGCGTGCACCCTCAGGCTAGATGTGGTCGGGCTGCGGCTGCTGCGCGCGGTTGGTGCCGTGCGCCGCGGCGGGCTGGCCCGGCAGCGGCAGCTCGAGGTCGCCGCCGGGCACCGGCGCGAAGCATGCCTCCACCATGGCAGGCGTGACGCCCGCAAGCGAGGAGGGCGTCCATTTGGGCTGCCTATCCTTGTCGATCAGCTGCGCCCGGATGCCCTCGCTGAAGTCGGCCGCGAGCGAGGTGTGCCGCGAGACGCGGTACTCCTGCGCCAGCGCCTCCTCGAGCGAGCGCAGGCCGCGAGCGCGGCGCAGCGCAGCGAGCGTCACTGCGACCGCGAAGGGTGAGCGGCGCTCGATCGTCTCAGCGATCGCCGCACCCTCATCGCCGGCCGCACGCAGCCGCTCGAGGATCGCCCGCGGGTCGTCGCCCGCGAAGGCCGCGTCGATCATCGGTCTCGCCGCCACCAGCGTGCCGGCGGGCGCGGCGGCCGAGAGCTGCTCGATCGCGGCATCCGGATGCGTCGTCTCCAGCAGCCGCACGAGCTCGGCCAGGCGGTCGGCCGGCACGTAGCTGTCGGCGAGCCCGAGCGCGATGGCGTCGGCGGCGCCGAAGTGGTCGCCCGTCAGGGCCGCGCGCGTGCCGAGCTCGCCGCGCCGGCGGGTCAGCAGCCAGGTCGCGCCGACGTCGGGCACGAAGCCGATCGTCACCTCGGGGAAGCCGATGCGCGTGGAGTCAGTGACCACGCGGTGGCTCGCGTGCCCGGAGATGCCGACGCCGCCGCCGAGCACGATGCCGTGCTGCAGCGCCACGACCGGCTTCGGGAAGCGCGTGATCTGGGCGTTCAGCGCGTACTCGTCGCGCCAGAAGCGGGCGGCGCCCTGCCCGCGGGTGGACTGCACGTCGGCGTGCAGGGTGACGACATCGCCGCCGGCGCACAGCGCGTGCTGCCACCCCTGCTCGGCCTCGCGATCCTTCCCCGCTCCCATGATGAGCACGCGCTCGACCGCATCGTCTGCGGCGAACGCGCGCAGCGCATCCGCCATCTCCGTCACCATCTGGTGCGTCAGTGCGTTGAGGGCCTCCGGCCGGTCGAGCGTGAGCACGCCCAGCGCGCCGCGGATCTCGGTGGTGATGTTCGTCATGGCTCCTGCGTCTCTGCCGCTCTGTGGCGCTACTGCTCTGTGCTTCTACCGCGCTACCGCTCGCCGAGCACCGCGCGCCCGACGATCATGCGCATCATCTCGTTCGATCCTTCCAGGATGCGGTGCACACGCAGGTCGCGCACCACCCGCTCGATGCCGTACTCGTGCAGGTAGCCGTAGCCGCCGTGCAGCTGCAGCGCCTGGTCGGCGACGCGGAAGCCGGCGTCGGTCGCGAAACGCTTCGCCATCGCGCAGGCGACGGGGGCGTCGGGCGCCTTCGCGTCGAGCTTGGCGGCGGCGCGCTCGAGCAGCGCGCGGGCGGCCTGCAGCTCGGTCTCCATGTCGGCGAGCTCGAACTGCACGTGCTGGCGGGTGGCGAGCGGCTGGCCGAAGGTGGCGCGCTCCTTGACGTAGGCGACGGTGCGCTCGAGGGCGAACTGCGCGCCGCCGATCGAGGCGGCGGCGATGCCGAGGCGGCCGCCGTTGAGGCCGCGCATGGCGATGCCGAAGCCCTCGCCCTCCTCGCCGAGCCGGTCGCTCGCCGGCACCCGCACGCCGTCGAGCACGACCGCGCGGGTGGGCTGCGCGTGCCAGCCCATCTTCTGCTCCTCGGCGCCGAAGGAGAGACCGGGGGCGGATGCGGGCACGACGAAGGCGGTCATGCCTCGCGATCCGCGCTGGGCCGGGTCGACGCCGCCATCATCGGTCAGCCCCGTGCGGGCCATCACGACGTAGACGGCGGACGTGCCTGCGCCGGAGATGAACTGCTTCGTGCCGGTGAGCACGTAGTCGTCGCCGTCGCGCACGGCCGTGGTGGCGACGGCCGCGGCGTCGGAGCCGGCGCCGGGCTCGGTGAGGCAGTAGCTGGCGAGCTCGCTCATGTCGGTCAGCTGCGGCAGCCAGCGCCGGCGCTGCTCGTCGGTGCCCTCGGCGTCGATCATGCCGACGACCATGTTGTGGATGGAGATGTAGGTGGCGACCGCGATGTCGCCGCGCGCGAGCTCCTCGTAGATGGCGATCGCGTCGAGCCGGCTGAGGCCGGAGCCGCCGACATCCTCGCGCACGCAGATGGCGCCCAGGCCCAGCTGCCCGGCCTCGCAGAGCGTCTCGACCGGGAACTCGTGGTCGGCGTCGCGCTGGTTCGCGAAGGGGGCGAGGCGGGCGTCGGCGAAGTCGCGCACCGCCTCGACGAGCGCCGCGCGCTCCTCGGCGCTCGTCTCGCTCAGACCCTGGCTCGGCTGACTCGCACCGGCCTCGGCCTGGCCCGCTTCGCTGCGGTTCATCTCCGTACGGCTCGGCATCGTCATGGTCAAGCGCTCGACCCCTTCGTCGCATCGTCGCCCGGATGGATCGCACCCGCAGCGGCGAACAGTTGGCATCCTCGCAGTTGCATGGACATCCACATATCTACCATGATGGGACCGCGGCTCGCCACCCGCGGGCCGATTCCCACCCGAGCGCGCTGTCTTCGACCGGAGCGAGGGAATCTCAACGTGTCCTGTGGCCGCTCGATGGAATAGTTGCGCCGAGCGAGCACCTGACACGTTGAGATCCACAGGGCGAGGCGGGGCGGCGGATGCGCGAGGTACCGTCGGGCGTCGAGGGCGAACGGCACGAGGCAACACGGCACGAGGCACGACGGCACGACCGCACGAGGCAATGGAGCACAGATGGACATGAACGGGCAGGTGGCACTTGTCACCGGCGGCGCATCGGGGCTGGGCCTGGCGACCACCGAGGCGCTGCTGGCGCTGGGCGCACGGGTGGTCGTCGTCGACCTGGGAGGCCCGAATCCGACCAGCGCAGCGGCGGCCGACGCCGTCGCCGAGCGCGAGGGCGTCACCTTCGTGGCGGCCGACGTGCGGGACGAGGCGCAGGTCGCCGCGGCGCTCGACGCCGCCGAGGCGGTCGGCGCGCTGCGCCTGGTGGTGAACTGCGCCGGGGTCGCCGACGCGGCGAAGGTGGTGGGCCGCTCCGGCCCCTTCGCGCTCGACACCTTCCAGCGCGTCGTCGACATCAACCTGGTCGGCACCTTCAACGTCATCCGGCTCGCCGCCGAGCGCATGGCGAAGCTCGAGCCGCTCGGCGAGGAGCGCGGCGTGATCGTCTCCACCGCATCCGTGGCCGCCTTCGACGGCCAGATCGGGCAGGCCGCCTACTCGGCGTCGAAGGCCGCGGTCGTCGGCATGGTGCTGCCGATCGCGCGCGAGCTCGCCGCCAGCCAGATCCGCGTCAACGCGATCGCACCCGGGCTGTTCGCCACCCCCATGCTCGCGGCGCTGCCGCAGGAGGCGCGCGACTCGCTCGGCGCCCAGGTGCCGCACCCCGCCCGCTTGGGCGACCCATCCGAATTCGCACTGCTGGTGACGCAGATCGTCGCCAACCCCATGCTCAACGGCGAGACCATCCGGCTCGACGGTGCCATCCGCATGCAAGCCCGATAGGAGATCGAGATGCGTTCCACCTTCTACGACGAGGACCACGAGGCGTTCCGCGAGTCCGTCCGCGAGTTCACCGCCCGCAACATCGCGCCGAACCTGGCGACGTGGGAGGCCGAGGGCCTCACCGACCCCGACCTCTACCGCCAGATGGGCGAGGCCGGCATGGTCGGGCTCGCGATCCCCGAGCAGTACGGCGGCATGGGGATCGACGACTACCGCTTCCGCATGATCATCAGCGAGGAGCTCTCGAAGGTCGGCGCCGCCTCCGTCAACGCCACCTTCGGCGTGCACGACGACATCGTGCTGTCGTACCTGATCGACCTCGGCACGCCCGAGCAGCTCGCGACGTGGCTGCCGCCGATGGCCGCCGGCACCTCGATCGGCGCGATCGGCATGACCGAGCCCGACGCCGGCAGCGACCTGCAGGGCATCCGCACGAACGCGGTGCGCTCGGGCGACGGATGGGTGCTCAACGGCTCGAAGACGTTCATCACCAACGGCTTCCACGCCGACAAGGTGCTCGTCTTCGCGCGCACCGACCCGGAGGCCGGGTCACGCGGCTTCACGCTCTTCCTGGTCGAGAACGGGATGGAGGGCTTCGAGCGCGGCCGCAAGCTCGACAAGCTCGGCCTGCACTCGCAGGACACCGCGGAGCTGTTCTTCCGCGACGTGCAGGTGCCCGACGCGAACGTGGTCGGCGAGGTCGGCATGGGCCTCATCTCCATGATGGAGCGGCTGCCGCGCGAGCGGCTGTCGATCGCCGGCGGCGCGCTCTCGTCGGCCGAGGCGGCCTACACCTGGGGCCGCGACTACGTCTTCCAGCGCAAGGCCTTCGGCGGCCTGGTCGGCGACCTGCCGACGGTGCGCTTCACGCTCGCCGAGCTCGAGACCGAGCTCGACGTCACGCGCGCGTACATCGAGCGCAGCATCCTGGCGCTCAACGAGGGGCACCTGACGACGGCGGATGCGTCGAAGGCGAAGTGGTGGGCGACCGAGCTCGAGCAGCGCGTGATCACGAAGAGCCTGCAGCTGCACGGCGGCTACGGCTTCATGGAGGAGTACCCGATCGCGCGCGCCTTCCGGGACTCGCGCGTGCAGACCATCTACGGCGGCACGACCGAGATCATGAAGGAGATCATCGCCCGCGACATCGCGAAGCGCGCGAAGAAGTAGGCGCGCTCCACCGCGGCAGCGGTGGCCTCAGGCGGCGGATGCGGTGCTCGCGTCCGCCGCTTCGGCGTCCGTGGCGTCGGTGGTCGCTGGCCGCATCGCGTGCGCCATCCACCACCAGGTGAACACGCTCACGGCGATCGGCACGATGAGCGCCAGCAATTGCCCGACCGCGATCCAGGGGCCGAGGACGCCCAGCAGCACGCCCGGGTCGGCGAACTGCTCGAGCACGCCCGCACCGCCCTCGAGCAGCCACTCCTGCGCCTCCGCCTGATCCATCGTGCCGGGGTCGACGCCGCCCGGGCCGAAGTCGCCGGGGTCGAAGTCAGCGCCGTCGCCGAAGGGGAGGCCGCCGAAGAACGGCAGCGTCAGCGAGCCGAAGCCCGACAGCAGCACGGTCGCCGCGACGGCGATGCCGAAGCCCGCCCAGGTGACGCCGACGGGGCGGCGCAGCCCCGGGTGGCGCAGCATGCGCGTGCTGATCCACAGCCCGAGCAGCGCGATCACGATGCCGGCCGGGATGCCGATCGCGATGACGATGCCCCACGGGCTGCCGAGCCAGGCGAGCGTCTGGCCCCAGACGTCTGCGGTCGCGCTGGTGCCGTCCTGCGCGAGGGCGAAGCCGATGCCGTAGACGACGGCGCCCACGATCACCGGCAACAGCAGGAAGATGGCGGCCAGCTGCGTGATGCCGAGCCCGAGCCAGGTGATGCCGCCGCCGATGCCGCCGGCGAGCCGGGCGCGGTGGGCGGCGGCCTTGGTGAGCTTCGGGCGCGGGGGCCGCGGCGTGCCGGCGTCGTAGACCGGCGGCACATACGGCTGCTGCTGCGTGTAGGGCTGCGGGTAGGGCTGCTGCTGCATGCCCGGATCCTGCGCGTACGGCCGCGGCTGGAAGGCAGGGTCCTGCGCGAACGGCTGCGGCGGCACGCCGGCGTAGCCGGGCGCGGGATTGTGCACCGGCTGGCCCGGCTGCTGGGCGTAGGGGTTCGGGTTGGGGACCGTCATGGCCTCCACGCTAGAGCGCTCGACCGCACGACACCCGGGGGTTTCCCTCCGGATCCGGGTCGCTCAACCCGCCAGAGCGCCCGCGCGCCGTCAGGCCGCGGCGACTCCGGGCTCGGCCAGCGCGCGCTCGATGTCCGCGCGGATGTCCGCGGGCGCCTTCGCGGAGGCGTAGCGCTCGAGCACGGTGCCGTCGCGGCCGATCAGGAACTTCGTGAAGTTCCACTTGATGGCGCCGCCGATCATGCCCTTCTTCTCGTTCTTCAGCCACTGGTAGATCGGGTGCGTGTCGGGGCCGTTGACGTCGATCTTGGCCGCGAGCGGGAAGCTGACGCCGAAGTTGCGCTCGCACACCTCGGCGATCTGCTCGGAGGATCCGGGCTCCTGGCCGCCGAACTGGTTCGACGGGAAGCCGAGCACCACGAGCCCCTGCGGCTCGAGTTCCTGCCAGAGCTGCTCGAGGGCCGGGAACTGGCTGGCGAAACCGCACTCGGTGGCAGTGTTCACCACCAGCACCACCTTGCCGTCGGTCGCGGCGAGATCGAGCTCGCCGCCCGTGAGTGCGTCTGCCTGGAAGTCGCTGAGCGTCGTCATGCCTCCATGCTGTCAGTGCTTGCTATCCGTCTGCCGAGCCACGCGCATCCGTCAGCTTGGGTCAGGACAGCCGTCACGAGTGGGTCGGCCCCGGCGGCTCGAGCCCCTCGAAGGGCGCGATGCCGTCGCGATAGGCCTGCTCGTCGGCGGCCGCGATGACGGTGCCGCCGACCATGATCGCCAGCAGCCGCTCGGGCTCGGCGGCGGATGCGTCGGGCGCAGCCGGGCGGTCGCGGTCCTGCAGGATGATGCTCACCCACATGGTGCCGTCGTGGGCGTCGCCCGCCCACTGCCACATCTGCGCGGGATCGAGCGAGCCGAACTGCTCGACGACCGCGGCGTCTCGCTCGGCGGCGGTCTCGTGCGCGTAGGTCTCGCGGTCGAACTCCCACTCGATGGGGCCGTAGCCGTGCTCGGCGAGCTCGGCGTCGAGCACGGCGACCAGCGCCGGCCAGTCGCCGAGCGCCTCGTGCGTCAGCAGCTCGGCGGAGTTGAGCGTGCGGTGCATGGTCGGGCCGCCGTAGCCGTTGCCGTCGTGCTCGTGGACGCCGCCGTCGCGCCCGCGCTGCCACGCGCTGCCGGCGCGGTGCGCATCGACCGCGCCCTGCAGGTCTGCCAGCAGCTGCTCGCCGACCGCCTCGACCTGCTCGGCGCGCGGCGCCGCCAGCACCTCGGCCGGATCCTTGTCGTCATCGGCCGGGTAGTCGGCCCAGTCGAGCGTCACCTGCTGTCCGGCGGCGTCGGTGACCGTGCTGGTCGGCGAGGCCGGGCTGAGCAGCGCGCAGCCGGTCATGACGGCGGCGACCAGCCCGATCGCCGCGAGCGAGAAGAGCGCGGCGGGTGCTGAACGGCGGGTGCTCATGCTCCGACACTGGCAGGCAGGGGCGAGCGGCGGGCCCGTTCGGCCCCGGAATCATCCGCTGGTCGGACGCCCCTCGTGCCCGGACGCATCCGCGACGTGCGTCGGTGCGGCACCCGACGCATCCGCCGTGCCTCGATCGAGTCCGCGGCCGACCCAGACCGCGACGGCCGAGGCGGCGATGCCGATCGCGGCCACCAGCAGCAGCCAGCGGAAGTCGACGACGACCATCAGTGCGGTCGTGGCGGCGAGGAAGAGCATCTGCGGCACGTTGATCGAGACGTTCATGGCCGCCGAGGTGCGGCCCTGCAGTCGGCGCGGCACCAGGCGCATGCGCAGGGTCGACAGGCCCACGACCACCCACGGCACGCCGAAGCCGATCGGCCATTGCACGAGGGCGATGCCGGCCCAGCGCATCCACTCCTCCGGCAGCGGCCACTGCACGATCGCCCAGGCGGCGAACGAGCCGACCGCCACGAGCGTCATGCCCCAGGCGAAGAGCGCGCGCTCCCTCAGCCGGCGCAGCAGCATCGCCGAGAGCAGACCGCCCGCGAGCGCCGCGACGCCCTGGATGGCCTGCGCCGGGCCGAGCGCGGCGGGGCCGGCCTGCAGCCCGTGCTCGATGAGCGGGAAGATCGTGGCGTTCAGGATGCCGGTGAGGCCGAAGCCCACCGCGGCCGCGATCGTCAGCAGCCGCAGCAGCGGGTCGCGCAGCAGCTCGCGGAAGCCGGCGGAGACCTCGTGCCAGTAGCTCTCGCCCTCGCCGCGCGGCTCGGGCGCCGACTCGTCGATGCGCACCGTCACCAGCATGAGCGCCATCACCAGGTAGCCGGAGACGCTGACGGCGACGACCGACCAGGGGCCGGCGAGCACGTAGAGGCCGGCGCCGAGCGGCGGGCTGACGATGCGCATGCCGTTGTCGATCGAGGTGAAGATGCCGTTGGCCGCGCCGATCTCCTCGTCCGGCAGCAGGTCGCGCAGCAGCCCCGCCTGCGCCGCGCTCGTCAGGTAGGCCGAGAGGCCGTAGCCGAAGGTGACGGCGTAGATGAGCCACACCTGCTCGGGCCCCTGCACGAGCAGCAGGGTGACGATGACGGATGCGGTGGCCAGGTTGGTCACGATCAGCAGCGGCCGCCGGTGCACGCGGTCGGCGAGCTGGCCCGCCCAGGGCGCCAGCAGCGCCGGCAGGCCGAGGAAGAGGAACACGAGCGCGCCCGCGGCGTCGGAGCCGGTGAGCTCGCGCACCCAGATGGCGAGCACCAGGTACAGGGCGCTGTCGCCCAGGTTGGTGGCGAACCAGCCGACCATGAGGCGGCGGTAGGCGGGCCGCCGCATGGGCGAGGGCGGCTTCGCCTTCGGGTGCTGGGCGGATGCGGTGGTGGTTTCGGGCATGAGTCATCGACTCCTCGTCGAGAGGATGAACGGGGAAGGCGTTACGCCTCGGGGGACTCCTCGCCGGCGGCAGGCGTCGCGGGCAGGTCGAAGTCGGGGTTCAGGGTGGCGAACAGGTGCGCCTTGCGGCTGCCGGGCGGGCGGTTCGCCGGGTCCTTGCGGCCGCGGAAGCGGTCGACGATGTGGTGGACGTCCTCGGCGAGCTGCGCGAGCTCAGCCGGGGTCGCCCAGACCGTCGCGGAGTTGACGGTGATGCCGGGCAGCCACTCCTCATTGCCCAGTCCGTGCCGGGTGAGGAAGTCGACCATCCGGTTGGCCTCGTGCTGCACGTACATCGAGGCGATCGAGGCGGAGGTGCGCATCGACTCGGGGTTGCCGGCCTCCGGCCGCAGGTCGCGACTGCTGTGGGCGGACTTCCAGGGCTTCGAGGTGCCCTGCGCCTCGGCGCGCTCGATGAAGCCGGCCTTCGCGAGCTGGCGCAGGTGGAAGGAGCAGTTGGACGGGCTCTCGCCGACCTTCTCGGCGAGCTGGGTGGCGGTGGCCTCGCCCAGCTCGTCGAGCAGGGCGAGGATCTCGACCCGCAGCGGGTGCGCGAGCGCCCGCAGCAGCGCCGGGTCGCCGGTGCGCAGTCCGCGGCCGCCCGCGTCCTCGAAGACTTCGGTGCCCGTCTGCTGCTCGGCGCCCTGCGCCCCTCGCTCTGCGGCCATGCTCAGATCAAACCACGCTGCAGGCTGAGCTCTGCGCGCACGCGGTCGTAGTAGCGCTGCGAGTCGTCGCGCTCGAGGCGCGTGCGGTTGCGGCGCTCTTCGACGGCGGCGTCGACCGCAGCGATGCTGCGTGCGATGCGGCTGGTGCGTCCCATGGGATGCCTCCTCGGTCGGGGCCGACGGTTTCTTGGTGTGCCGACATCCGAAAGACTACTTTCAAAGCGTCCGCTTCGCAAGGGTTCTTTCAAAAGAACTGCTTCGGCGTGTCGCGGCGCGTGCGACTCGTCTTGCTTCATGCTTGACTTATATAAGTGGCAGTGCAAGCATTGCCGCATGCACGCGCTCGATGTCCTCGGCGATCCGGTGCGGCGACGCATCCTCGAGCTGCTCACCGATGGCGAGGCGAGCTCCGGCGCCATCGCGACCGTGATCGGCGACGAGTTCGGCATCAGCCAGCCCGCCGTCAGCCAGCACCTGCGGGTGCTGCGCGAGCAGGGCTTCGCGACCGTGCGCCCGGAGGGGCAGCGGCGGCTCTACGCCGTCGACCCGTCGGGACCGCGCGAGGCGCGCGAGTGGCTGAGCGCCTTCGACGGGTTCTGGATGCCGAAGCTGGCCGCCCTCGACACCGAGCTCGCGCGCGGCCGCCGGCAGCGGCGCCTGCAGGCGGCGACCGATGCGGCGCGCGAGGCGGCCAAGCGCAAGCGGGCGGCGGAGTCGACCGACGCATCCGGGGTGTCCGAGCCGCCCGACGACAAGCAGAGCAAGGGCCGCACCGATGACGGCACCGACGACGAGAAGAGCAAGGAGTAGACGATGGTGGATGTGCTGGGACAGCTGGGCGCCGTGTCGCGCGGCGTGCGCAGCGAGGTGGTCGACGGCGAGCCCTCGAGCGTGCAGACGCTCGAGCAGACCTACCCCTCGCCGATCGCCGACGTGTGGGAGGCGGTGACCACGCGCGAGCGGATCGCGCGCTGGTTCATGCCGGTGTCGGGCGAGCTCGAACTCGGCGGCAGATACCAGCTGGAGGGCAACGCCGGCGGCACCGTGCTCGAATGCGAGCCGCCAGCCGGCGAGACCGCGCACTACCGCGTGACATGGGAGTTCGGCGGCGGTGTGACGTGGCTGACGGTGCGGCTCGAGGCCGCCGGCGAGGGCACGCGGCTCGAGCTCGAGCACGTCGCGCGCGATGCGGATGTGCCGGCCGAGATGAGTGAGATGTTCGGGCCTGGCGCGACCGGCGTCGGCTGGGATGGCGGGCTGCTGGGCCTCGCGCTGCACCTGGCAGGGCAGGCCGGCGCCGGCTTGAAGCCCGAGGAGCTCGAGGCCTGGGCCGCGAGCGACGAGGGCCGGGCCTTCTACCGGGGCGCGGCGGATGCGTGGGGCGCGGCCTCGGTCGCCAACGGCACCGAGGCGACCGCCGCTGCGCGGCAGGCCGATGCGACCTTCGGCTTCTACACGGGCACGGGCACGGGCGGCGAAGGCGACGAGGGCTGAGCCGCACCGGCCCGCGGGGCGAGATGAGGGGCGAGCCGGCTGCGTGCCGACTCGCCCCTCGTCCGTCGATCGATGCGGCTCAGATGAGCCGTGTCATGCCGCGGACCTCGTTGCGCAGGTCCTCCTGGTGCTCCATGATCCGCTGGGCCTCCGTGCTCAGCGTGTGGCGCTGCTGCCACGTCTGTCGCTGGTCGGCCTGACGGCTGGTGCGCTTGGCGCGTGCCATGGTGTTGCCTCTTCCGGTGCTCGTCCGGCCACGGCTCTCGTCGCCGGCTTCGAAGCATCCGGCGAAGCCGCCTCACCTCGGCCGGCCCATCTCGAACGCTTCGCGTTCATCCCACACCCGGCCACCCACACGCCGCCGCGCCCCCTCGCATCGGCGTGACGCGGCAGGGCTACTCGGCGTCGATCGGCGAGATCGGGTTGTCGACGAGCGCTGCCGCGTGCACGGGCGCGCCCTGCGCGGCCATCGCATTGCCCGCGGCGCTGCCCTGGGCGGTCGAGTTGATGATCGCCTGCAGGTCGATGCCGGTGGCGTCCTTCATCATCTGCGTCATCGAGGCCATGTTGCCCACCATGTCGCTCGTGAGCTTGCCGGTGCCGTCGGCCGAGACGACCGTGATGTTCGACGACGCGTAGGCCTTGCCGAAGGCGTCGGCCACCGCGGGCAGCACCGCGAGCAGCTCCTGCGCGAGCACCACCTGCGCGTTCTCGGTGAGCGCCTTCGCGCGCGCCTCGATCGCCTGCCCCTCGGCGAGACCGCGGGCGCCGATCGACTCGGCCTCGGCGCGTCCCTTGGCGGCGGTGGCGACGGCCTCCGCCTCGCCCTCCGCCTTCGCCGCGTCAGCGGCCGCGATGCGGGCCGTGCGCTCGGCCGCACCGCGCGCCTCGGTGACCGCCGCATCCGCGTTGCCCTCCGCCTTCGCCGCCTCGGCGCGTGCCTCGCGGGACCTGCGCTCGGCATTGGCCTCGATCTCCTTGGCCTTGGCCTGCGCTTCTGCCGTGACCCCGATGCGGTAGGCCTCCGCATCCGCCACCTTGCGCACCTCGGCGTTGAGCTCCTGCTCACGCAGCTCTGCCTGGCGCTGCGCGGTGATCTCCTCCTGCGCGACGATCGCCTGGCGCTGCACGGCGTCCTCGAGCGGCTTCGCGGCAGCGGCCTGGGCGATCGCCTTGTCGGTCTCGGCGGTGACGGCGGCCTGCTGCAGCTGCAGCACGCGGTTGGCCTCGAGGATCTGCTTCTTCGCCTCGATCGAGGCCTGCTCGGCGGCCTTCTGCGCCTCGGTGTTGGCGATCGCGGCGGCGCGCTGCACGGCGGCCGACTCGGGCACGCCGAGGTTGACGAGGTAGTTCGAGGTGTCGTTGATCTCCTGGATCTGCAGGGTGTCGACCACCAGGCCCTGCTTCGACAGCGCATCCTCGGCCGCCTGCAGCACGGCGGCCGCGAGCGCCTGCCGGTCGTGGATGATCTCGAGCACCGTCAGCTGGCCGATGATGCCGCGCAGCGAGCCCGAGAGCACCTCCTGCGTCGACGACTCGATCTCCTCCTGCTGCGAGAGGAAGCGCTGGGCGGCGTTGCGGATCGACTCCTCGGTGCCGCCGACCTTGATGACCGCGACGGCCTGCGCGTGGATGGTGATGCCGTCCTTGGCCTGCGCGGTGGTGTTGAACAGCAGCCGGCGCGAGCGCAGCGACATCTTGAAGCTCTTCTGCACGAACGGCATGACGAAGACGCCGCCGCCGGTGACGACCTTCTGGCCAGAGAGGTCCTGGGTCGTGTGACCCTCGGCGTCGATGGTCTTCTTGCCCTTGCTGCCGGTGACGATGATCGCCTCGTCGGGCTCGGCGATGCGGTAGCGGCGGATGGCGCCCATGACGATCAGGACGATGAGCACCACCCCGATGACGATGGGCAGGAAGAGCGGAAGGGCGAGGAAGTCGAGCAAGGCGGGCTCCTGTGTGCGAGGGGGTGTGCTCTCAATCTACGGGGTGGATGCTGCGGGTCGCGCCGGGCGCGGCGGCTCATGTCAAGCGGGCTGACATGTGGAGAGAACGTGGTAAAGAATGGCGCTCCTGACATACCTGTGGGCGCGTTGAGCGTGCCGTGACGGCCGCACGCCGTTCCCTGCCTAGTTTCTGAACTGTCAAAGGTACGGAAACGAGTGGTCAGGAGAACGGCGTGCGTGATGTCAG
>NZ_JABFAP010000001.1:2555598-2581639 GCF_017168255.1 Agrococcus sp. KRD186 | reverse complement strand
TCGTCAAACACCGGGCACGGATCCTCGCCGCGATCGAGCACAACCTCTCCAACGGCCTCATCGAGTCGACCAACACCAAGATCCGACTCATCACCCGGATGGCATACGGCTTCAAATCACCCGAAGCCCTGATCGCCCTCGCCCTGCTCAACCTCGGCGGCCACCGCCCCACCCTCCCAGGCCGAAACTGACCCACAGGTACGTCAGGAGAGCCTAAAGAATCGCGATTTCGTTACCATGACCTCCGCCAGTGCCCGTCGCGCGCCCATCGAGCGACCCGCGCCGGCGGAGATGAAGTCCTGCCCGCCGGAGGGATGAAATCCGAGCGCTCACCCGGGCGCTCAGGGGGCAGTGATCCACAGAAGATGAGTCGCTGGAAGTGAAATCGTGATGCTTGGTCACCGCCAAGCTCGACGACGCCGGCATGCTCCCGGAACCTCGGCGACGCCTGACACCGGAGACGGCTCCCGCCGGGCGACCCAAGTTGATCAAATCAATTTGTGGCAGACAGCGCGTCTCAAGTTCGCGCGCGGCGCGCCCCTCAGCGCTGCCGCACCGACACCGTCAGCAGGATCACCGCATCCGTCTCCGCGTCGAGCGCGTGGCGGGCATCCGGCAGGTCGATCCAGTCGCCCGCACGCAGCTCGACCGCCTGCTCCTCCCACCGCAGCCGCACGCGCCCCTCGAGCACCTGCAGCGTCGCCTCGCCGGGGGCCACGTGGTCGTCCAGGCCGTGTCCGTGCCGCAGCGCCATCACCGTCTGCCGCAGGCTCACGTCGCGGCCCGACCGGATCGACTTCGCCGCCCGGCCGCTCGAGGCATCGCGGGCGGTGGCGAGCAGCTGCTGGGCGAGCGCTGGCAGGTTGTCGAGCTCCATGGCCCTAGCCTGCCGTGCCGGCGCCGCCTGGCCTAGCCTCGTTCTCAGGAGGACGAGATGACGGATGCGGTGAACGGCGGGGCGGGCGACGGCACGGCGGGTGCGCGCCGACTCCCTCGAATCCTGGCGGACACCAGCGCGCTCGCCCAGAGCGCCGCGACGCCCGACGAGCGCGGGGCCGTGTGGCGGCTGGCCGAGCCGACCCGGCACCTCGACGCGAACGTGATCGCGGTGCCGCCGGACGCATCCATCGACCTGCATGTGGGGCCGGACGAGGACGTGCTGTGGCACGTGGTCGCGGGCAGCGGCACCCTCGTGACTGAGGCGGGCGACGTGGCGCTCTCCCCCGGCGCGGTCGTCTGGCTGCCGCGCCGCTCGAGCCGCGCGGTCACCGCCGGCGCCGACGGCCTGCGCTACCTCTCGGTGCACCGCCGCAAGAGCGGGCTGCAGATCGGTCGTCGCCCCGAGTGATGCGGCGGCATGATCAGCTCGCGCCCGCGCGCGTCCGAGTTGCGAGTGCCCGCCGCGCCGCCGCGCGCAAACGATCGGCGTGACCGCCGCATCCGCCGCCCGCTCCCTTGCGCGAATGCCCGAAATCCGCGCGCAATCGCCGCTAGATTCGGCCATGTGAGCGCCGTCGCACCCCATGCCGTCATCCTGATCCGCGCGCTGCGGTTCCACCCGAACCCGGCGACCGCGGCCGACAACGCCTTCCAGGCAGAGGTGGCCGAGGGCGAGAGCCCCGACACCACCGCCTTCAAGGCGCTGGCCGAGATGGATGCGCTCGCCACCGCCCTGCGCGACGCCGGCGTCGTGGTGCACGTGTTCGAGGATGAGGACCACACCCGCCCCGACAGCGTCTTCCCGAACAACTGGCTGTCGACCCATGCGGGCGGCACCGTCGCCGTCTACCCGATGTACGCCTCCAACCGCCGGCACGAGCGCCGTGCCGATGTTCTCGAGATGCTGAAGGCGAACTACCGGGTGCAGGCGATCGTCGACTACTCGGGGCTCGAGCCCGACGGCATCTTCCTCGAGGGTACCGGCGCCATGGTGCTCGACCCCATCTCGCGGGTCGCCTACGTCGCCCGCAGCCACCGCGCCGACACGAACGTGCTCGAGCGCTTCTGCACCGACTTCAGCTACGAGCCGATGGTCTTCGACGCGGTCGACTCCGGCGGCGTGCCGGTCTACCACACCAACGTCATCGCGACGATCGGCACCGATGTGGCGATGGTCGCGCTGGAGATGATCCCGGATGCGCGCCGTCGCGCCGAGGTGCGCGAGCGCCTGTCGGTGAATGGTCGCCGCATCGTCGAGCTCAGCGAGCGCCAGGTGCGCGAGTTCGCCGGCAACGCGGTCGAGCTCGCCGGGCGCTGGCCCGATGGCCGGCGCCGCACCATCATGGCGATGTCGGCGCGCGCGAGACGATCGTTGACGGATGCGCAGACGCGCGTCATCGAGGAATCCTGCGAGATCGTCGCGGTCGACATCCCCACGATCGAGCTCGCGGGCGGCTCGGTGCGCTGCATGATCGCCGGTGTGCACCTGGACCCGCGGCCGGCCGTCGCACCGGAGCTGACGGACGCCGTCGAGGCGATCGCGGAGGAGCCGGAGACGATGGACGGCGCCGAGGCGGCGTCGGAGCTGCCGCTGGTCTCGACTGCGGAGTAGCGGCGGCCCCCGCACGGGTGTACGTTCCCCGCATGGACGACCCGGTCGCCAGCAATCCCGGCCTCTACTCCGTGCTCTTCGAGAACGATCGCGTGCGCGTGCTCGAGTACCGCGACAGTCCCGGCACCCGAAGCGCACCGCACCACCATCCCGACAGCGTGATGGTGACGCTCAGCGCGTTCGACCGCCGGCTCTCGATGGGCGACCGGCGCGTGGACGTGACGCTGCGTGCCGGCGAGGCGCGATGGCTGGATGCGCAGAGCCACAGCGGCGAGAACACCGGCCCGACAGAGACGCACGCCATCTTCGTCGAGCTGAAGGAGCCCGGCCCGGCGCGCGACGACGGCGACGAGCACCTGGGGCCGAGTGCTGCTCCGCACGCTGAGCCGGCGGGCTGAGGCCCGCGCGTCGCCCATGCGGGACCGGCTATTGCTGGAGCACCCGCCCCATCCAGGGCCACACGAAGCGGCCGACGAGCGCGCCGCCGGCGATGCCGAGCATGCCTGCGACCGGCACGAGCACCCGCTCGACCGGGCTGATGCCGGCGGACTCGAACAGCACGAACGCGCCGAACATCGCGACATCGATCAGCAGCGCGCCGACAGCCGCGAGCGCCCCCGCGGCGTAGGTGACGCGGGCTGCCCGGCGAGGCTCCCAGTGGCGTAGCCGCCTCCTGCTGCTGACGAGCCCCGCGGCGACCAGCAGCGCGCCGCCGACCACCATCGCCAGCACCCACCAGATGTACGGATCCTCGGCGATCGAAGCGCCGTACATGCCGCCGCTAAAGGCGAGCACGACCGCGCTGAAGAGCAGGCCGGGCAGCAGCACCGCGATGCCGACCCCGACCAGCGCCCCCGAGACCATGCCGATCGAGCGCAGCCGCCGCTGCTCGTCGGCCGGCAGCGGCGGCCGCGCCCGGTCCGCCGACTGCTGGTCGCGCATGCCCGTCATGCCCCGAGCGTAGGCATGGACCCTGGCACTGCCACCCAAGGCACGGCAAGGATCCGCTGTGGCGGCTACTCGACGCGCAGCCGCAGGTTGCCGCTGTCGTCGCGGCTGTATCCGGTCGCGACGACCACGATCTGCTGCGCGCTCTCGCCGGCGAGCTCGATGCGCGGGTTGCGATCGCCGCCGCCGTCGTCGTCCCAGTACTCCTCGTCGGACGCGGGCACGTAGGCCCACAGCGTCGTGTCGAGGTCGGAGGTGGCGGCGATCGCCTCATCGCCGGTCGCGAGCGGCACGATCGCGATGCCGGGCCGGCCCGGGCTGAACTCCAACGCCGCCGGCCCTCCCTCCGCCAGCACGGTCGTGCTCGTGAGCACCTGCAGCTCGAACGGGCTGGCGGCGTCGGACCACTCGCCCACCTCGATCGTGTAGTCGCCGGGGCGCAGCACGGTGCCCAGCGCCGGATCTCGAGACCCCAGCTCGAACGCGAACACGTCCAGGTAGCTCGAGGCGTCGTCGCTCTCGACGTCGGTGCCGGCACCGGTCAGGTGCAGCGTGAGGTCCTCGTCGCCTGTCGACCTGGCGCCGATGACGACGGCCGTGGGCTCGTCGATGCGCAGCTCGATCTCGGTGCTGCTGCCCGCCGGCACGAAGCCGGTCTGCACCTCATCCGCGCCCGACTCGCCCTGCACGATCGGCTCGGGCGGCGACGGCTGCGGCACCGGCGGAGGGCCGGGGATGCAGCCGGTGAGCGCCACGGCCGCGATCGTCGCCGCGCCCGCGGCACCGGCCGCTCGTCTGAGGTGTTCGCTGCGCATCCCCGGCATCCTACGACCGGTGCTCGCGCCCGCGCTGAGCCGGCTCCCGCGCCCGAGCGAACTCCGCCCAGGAATGCGCGATCGCTGCAGGAATGTCGCATCACTCGAGCAGCGACCCGGCATTCCCGGCAGGTGCCAGTCGCACCTGCGGACCGAGGCGAGCGGCTCGGCTCGCGCGCCGGTCGAGCGGCTCGCCTCAGTCGCCGAGCGCCTCGTCGAAGGGGCGCGGGGCGCGGCCGGCGGGCTTCGCCGGCCGCGGTCCGGGCGGCGGCAGCGGCGGTGTCGGGGCCGTCGCTGTGCGGCCCGGCTCGAGCTCGAGCTCGTCATCGAAGTGCCGCACGCGCAGCGGCGGCCCCTCGTGCAGCAGGTACGAGGTGGCGTCGGGCCGCACGTCGACGCGCAGCATGCGCCCCTCGACGCGGATGCCGAAGCTCAGTCGCGTCAGCTGCGGCGGCAGGCGGGGCGCGAAGCGCAGACCCGCGTCGCTGTCGCGCATGCCGCCGAAGCCCGCGACGACCGCCGTCCAGAGGCCGGCGAGCGAGGCCATGTGCAGCCCCGCATCCGTGTCGCCGCGCAGGTCGGCGAGGTCGATGAGGGCCGCCTCGGCGACGTAGTCGGCGGCGAGCTGGAGCTGCCCGACCTCCGCGGCGATGACCGCCTGCGCGGCCGCCGAGAGCGAGGAGTCGCGCACGGTGAGCGCCTCGTAGTAGGCGAAGTCGCGCGCCTTCTCATCGCTCGTGAAGGCCTCGTGGGCGGTGTAGAGCGCGAGCACGAGATCGGCCTGCTTCACCACTTGCTTGCGGTACAGGTCGAAGTAGGGGAAGTGATCCTGCAGCTGGTACTGCTCCGGCTCCGTGCCCTCGAAGTCCCAGCGCTGCAGCTGGGTGAAGCCGGCCGATTGCGGATGCACCCCGAGTGCGTCGTCGTGGACGACCACCATCGCGCGTGCGGCCTCGACCCATCCGCTCGTCTCGTCCTCGGTCACGCCGAGCCCCTGCGCGACATCGGGATGGCGCCGGGCCGCGGCCACCGCGCCCTCGAGGTTGAGCCTCGCCATCACGTTCGTGTAGACGTTGTCGTTCACGATGGCGGTGTACTCGTCGGGCCCGGTGACGCCGTCGAGGTGGAAGCCGCCGTCGGCGTCCCAGCGTCCGACCGAGACCCCCAGCCGCGCGGTCTCCACCAGCATCTCGAGCCCCGCCTCGCGCTCGAAGGCGCGGTCACCGGTCGCGCGCACGTAGTGCAGCACGGCAGCCGCGATGTCAGCGTTCACGTGCAGCGCGGCCGTGCTGGCCGGCCAGTAGCCCGAGCTCTCGCGCCCGTCGATCGTGCGCCAGGCGAAGGTCGCGCCGCCGAAGCGCAGCAGCCGCGCCCGCTCGCGCGCGTGGTCGAGCGTCGCGTGCCGCCAGCGCAGCGCCTGCTCGGCAGCCTCCGGCTGCGTCGCGGTGAGCAGCGGCAGCACGAACGCCTCGAAGTCCCAGAAGGTGTGGCCCTCGTAGCCCGCGCCCGTCAGACCCTTGCCCGCGATCGAGCGGCCCTCGAGCCGCACCGCGGCCTGGAAGACCTGGAACAGCGCGAACCGCATCGCCTGCTGCAGCCGCGGCGAGCCCTCCACCTCGACGTCGGCGCAGAGCCAGTGGTCATCGAGCCGCGCCCGCTGCCCGGCGGCGAGCCCGTCCCAGCCCTCGCGCATCGCATCTGCCACGGCTCCCTCGGCGCGGCCGCGCAGCGCCTCGATCGCGAGCGCATCCGAGTGCTCGTGCCCGACCACCTTGACGATCTCGAGCCGCTCCCCCGGCTGGAGGGTCGCGGCGATCGTCGTCAGGGCGAGATCGGCGGATGCCTCGGTCGACACCGCGGGCCGGTTCGGCCCGGGCGCGCCCGGCTTGGCCGGCATGGGAGCGCCGGCAGGCGACGACGCGCCCAGGCGCGCGACGGCGTGGTCCATGGCGACGGCGATGCACTGGCCGCTGCGGCGCGTGCGGTGCACGAGCGTGGCCATCGTGCCGAGCACGTGGTGCTCGACGCCCTCGAGCGGGCTCTCCAGCACCTCCTGCACGCGCGGATCCTCGTGCACCTCCGGCAGGCTCTCGTTGGCGACCAGCTCTGACTGCACGGTGATGCGCACGGGCGCGTCCACCGCCTCGACGACGTAGCGCACGGCGGCGACCGAGCGGTGCTCGTAGGAGACGAGGCGGGTCGATGTGACGCGCACCGTGCGGCCGGCGGGCGAGGTCCACTCGAGGTCGCGCCGCAGCGTGCCGGCGCGGAGGTCGAGCCGCTGCTCGTGGCGCGCGAGCGTGCCCTCGCGCACGTCGAACGGCTCGTCGTCGACGGCCAGCCGCAGGATCTGCCCGTCGGGCACGTTGATGACGCTCTGCCCGGTCTGCGGGTAGCCGTAGCCCTCCTCGGCGTACGGCATCGGGCGCTCCTCGAACACGCCGTTCAGGTAGCTGCCCGGCACCGCGCGCGGCTCGCCCTCGTCGAGGTTGCCGCGCCAGCCGAGGTGCCCGTTCGAGAGCGCGAAGACCGACTCGCGCTGCCCGAGCCGATCGAGGTCGACGCCGCTGACACCGAGCCCCCAGGGCTCGACGTCGAACGGCGGGCGCTCGCTCACGCGCCCGGCGCCCCGTGCTCGTCCTCGCGCAGATGCGCGAGCTCGGGGTGGCCGCCGAGCCGCTGCACGGTCGCCGCGGCCGCATCGGCGGCCAGCTGTCCGATCCGCTCGGGATCGTGGCCGCGCAGCAGACCGGTGACGAGGCCGGCGACGAACGCATCGCCGCCGCCGGTCGGGTCGGCGATGCGCTCCTCCCCGTGCGGGTAGAGCCGGGCGCCGCCCGGCCAGACGACCAGGTCGCCCTCGTCGGGCACCGACAGCGCGACGAGCTGCGCGCCGCGCTCGAGCAGGTCTGCCGCAGCCCGCTCGGCATCCGCGCGGCGCTCGATCTCTACCCCGGTGAGCGTCGGCGCCTCCTGCGCGTCGGCGCGCACGATCGTCGCGAGCGCGAGCAGCGCATCGCGCGCGTCACCCTCGATCGCGCCGTCGAGCACGATGCGGGCGCCGCCGGCATGCGCGAGCCGCGCGGCCTCGACGAGCGCGTCGCCGGGCTGCTGCAGCTGCAGCACGACGATGGCCGCACCGCGCAGCACCTCGGCGGCGCCGGCGATGTCGTCGAGGGTCGCGAACGACTCCGGGGTCGCATCCTCGAACAGCCGGCGCTCGCCGTCGGCCGTGACGAGGTCGACGAGCAGGGCGGTGCGGCCGCGACGCACCACGTGGGTCATGTCGATGCCGGCATCGCCCGCCTCCGCGTGCGCCGCGTCGCCGGCATCATCGATGCCGAGCGCCGCCACGAGCCGCACCGACGCCTCCGGGTTCAGCTGTCGGATGCCGACGGCGATGTTCGCGCCCTTGCCGCCGAGCCGCTCGATGCGCTGCTCGACCGTGGTGCTGCCGCCGGCCTCCGGCATCCCGTCGCTGCGCAGCACGAGATCGCGCGCCGCATGCCCGACGACGACGATCCCGCCGCCCGCGCCGCCGGCGCGTTCCTCGGTCGCCGATGCTGACTGCCGTGCTCCGTGGTGCTCCTCCACGCTGCGACCGTACCGACGGTGGCTGGCGGCCGGCTGTGCGCCGCCGGCGTCGCTGCGACCCGAGTCAGCGCGCGGAGGGCGGGGTGTAGTGAGCCGCGAGGCGGCGCAGGCCCTCGTCGATCGAGACCGTCGGTGCCCAGTCGAGCGCGGCGCGCGTCTCGCGCTGGTCGAACCAGTGGGCGGTCGAGAGCTGCTCGGCGAGGAAGCGCGTCATCGGCGGCTCGTCGCCGCCCGCCCGTGCTGCGACGCCGGGCAGCGCCCAGATGCGCTCGACCAGTGAGCCGGCGGCGCGGCCGAGCGCGGCGGGCACGCTGAGGTGCGGTGGCCGCACGCCGGCTGCCAGGCAGATGCCGGCGAGCAGGTCGGCGACGGGCCGCGGCTCGCCGTTCGTGACGACGTACGCCTTGCCGTGCGCCGCATCCGCCCGGTGGAGCGCGGCGACGATGGCGCTCGCCGCGTTGTCGACGTAGGTCGTGTCGATCAGCGCCCGCCCGCCGCTCAGCAGCGGCACGCGGCCGCGGCGGGCGCGCTCGACGATGCGCTCGATGAGCTGGGTGTCGCCCGGGCCCCAGACGATGTGCGGGCGCACGGCGAGCACGCGCATCGCCGCGGAGTCGCGCGCGAGCGCGAGCAGCTCGGCCTCGGCCTTCGTGCGGGCGTAGTCGCCGCGCGCGTGCTCTGGCGACGCAGGCTCGGCCCCGACGCCCGCGAGCGACGAGCCGGTGTGGGCGACCGAGGGCGAGGAGACCTGCACGAAGCGCGAGACGCCCGCCTGCTCCGCGGCATCGAGCATCGTGCGCGTGCCCTCGACGTTGACGCGGCGGAAGTCATCCGGGTCGCGCGCGAGCGAGACCTTCGCGGCGAGGTGCACGACGGCCTCGGCACTGCCGCTGCTATCGCCCGCGATGGCGAGCGCCACGCGAGCCGGGTCGGTGATCGAGCCCAGTACATCCGTGACGCCGGCGACCCGCGAGGGGCGCCGCTGCAGCGTGCGCACCTCGTGGCCGGCGGCGACGAGCTCGGCCGCGACGGCACGGCCGAGGAAGCCGCTGGCGCCGGTGACGAGGACGATCACGGGCGGCCCACCCGGCTGCCCGCGAGGGCGCGCTCGGCCCAGACAGCCAGGCGCGAGCGGTCGATCTTGGAGTTGTGGCGCACGTCGGTGGGCAGTTGCGGCACCGCCAGCACCGCGGCGAGCGGCTGCGCGGTGGCGGCGCGCACGGCGGCCGTCACCTCGGGCGAGGCAAGGCCGGAGGCGGTGGCCGCGGGAACGGTCTCGACGACCGCGACCGCCTGCTTGAGGCCGTGCGGGCCGACGCCGACGACGGCGGCGCGACGCACGGCATCCGCCCGCTCGACATCCTGCTCGGGGCCGACCGGGGCGAGCGGACCCTCGGCGGTGACGATCACGTGCTGGGTGCGGCCCTCGATCCAGAGGCGGCCCTCGACGTCGAGGTGGCCGAGGTCGCCGGTTCGGTGCCAGCGCTGCGCGGTGGGGCTGTGGTCTCGAGACGCGTGCGGCTGCGCCGCGCGCTCCTCGACCAACGCGCTCGGGGTGTCGCGAGTCGCCGCGACGTCGGTGAGGTGCAGGCGGTCGTAGTGCGCTTTCAGGTGCGGGGCCGAGATGACGATCTCGCCGAGCACGCCGGGGGCGGCGCTCGGCTCGCCGGTCGCGACACCGTCGGCGTCGAGCGCGCTGACCAGCACGGTGTTGCCCTCGATCGGCGTGCCGACGCAGACGCCGGTGTCGGGCGCGGCCGCCGCATCGCGGATGCCGCTCAGCGTGACGTCGGTGACCAGCAGGCACTCCGTCATGCCGTAGGGCGTGTGCGGGGTGGCGTTCGGCATCAGCTCGCCGACGGCGGTGAGCATCGCCTCGCTGATCGGGGCCCCGGTGGAGAGGAAGGTACGCACGCGGGCGAGGGCGGCGCGCTCGGCCGGGCCCAGCGCATCCGCCGTGTCGACCACGTTGAGGATCGCCGCGGGCGAGAGGAAGACGATGGCGGCGTCGGATGCGTCCACGGCGGCCGCGACGGCGGTGGCCGTGAGGGTGCGGGGCGCGGAGACATCCATGACGGGGGTGACCGAGCGGGTGCCGAGCGCCGGGCCGAGCAGCGCGAAGGGCGCGAAGCCCGTCACCAGGCCCGTGTCGGCGGTGATCTCGAGGTGCGCGCCGAGCACATCGCGCAGCGCCGAGAGCTGGCGGTGCGTGTAGACGACGCCCTTCGCGGGGCCGGTGGAGCCGGAGGTGAACAGGATCGCCGCGTCGTCGTCAGGGCCGGGCTCTGCCGGCAGCTCGGCGGCCGCGCCCGTCTCCGCGAGGTCGTGCAGGCTCGTGGTGACGCCGAGCGCCAGGGCGGCGGCGCGGGGCAGGCGCTCGGCGGAGATGCGGATGCCGGGCCAGCCGAGCGTGCGCGCGGCGGTGAGGCCGAGGCGCTCGCCGATGACGACGTCGGGCCAGGTGCCGCGCACGGCCCTCGTGAGGCCCTTGATGCCCAGCCCGGCGTCGGCGACCACCACGACGGCGCCGATGCGCAGGCACGCGTAGAGCACGGCGGTGAGCGTGGGGCCGGGCTGCATGAGCAGCGAGACGCGGTCGCCCCGCGCGACGCCCATCGCGGCGAGGCCGGCGGCGATGCGGCGGGTCTGCGCTTCGAGCTGGCGCCAGCTGACCCGGCGGTCGCGGGTCATGTCGATGACGGCGGTGGCGGGGTCGCCGGCGCGGGCGTCGAGGTTGTGCCAGAGGGGGCGGAAGGGGGCGGACGCGTCGGGTGCGTCGGGTGCGTCGGGTGCGGCTTGGTTCCGTGACGCGTGCGCCTGCGGCGCGCGCTCCTCGACCGGCGGCGCGGGCTGCTCGTCCTGGGAGGCCTGCGAGACCGGCGAGAGACGCGCGCCGAGCCAATCGAGGACGGCAGACGCGTAGGGGCGATCCTCGGCGATCAGGTGGCTGGCGCCCTCGAAGCGGTGCACGTCGGCGTGCGGGAGGCGGTCGACGAGGTCATCGAGGTAGCGGTCGCCGAAGACCGGGTCGTTCGGCCCCCACAGCAGCAGCGCGGGCACCTCGAGCGCGGCGACGCCGTCGGCGATGCGGGTGAGCTCGGCGAAGCTCTCGTGCTCGGCGTCGACCGGGATGTCGGCGACGAAGGCGCCGATGCCGCGGCGCCGGTCGGCCGACGCGTAGGGCGCGCGGTAGGCGGCGCGCACGCGCGGCGCGAGCGGCGGCGAGGCGAGCGCGAGCGTGGTGTCGAGGAAGGCCGGGGTCGCGACCGTCGAGGCGGCGAGCACGCCGCGAGCGCCAGCGAGCCGCAGCGGTGACGGGATGGGCACGCCGGCGGGGTGGTGCACGGCGGTGTTCAGCAGCGCGACGGCGGCGAGCTGCGCATCCGGCCTGCCCGCGTGGTCGAGGGCCCAGCCGAGCGAGATGACGCCGCCCCAGTCGTGCCCGAGCGTGACCACCGGCCCTTCGAGGCCGGTGCCGTCGGCAGCGAGCGCTTCCGTGAACGCCTCGAGGTCGGCGACCCGCTGCGGCAGCGTGCGGTGGACGGCCGTCCGCTCCGAGTAGCCCATCTCGAGCTGGTCGACGGCGACCACCCGCCAGGCGGGCTCGCCCGCCGCGGCGGCGCGCACCGACTCGGCAGCGATCGATCGCCACAGGTAGCTCCAGGTGGGATTGCCGTGCACGGCGAGGATCGTGCCGGCCAGACCGCCCGAGGTGACGGGCACGCCTGCGCGCGCCAGCGCATCCGCCGTGTCCAGGCAGTGCCACTGCCGCGTCTGCCCCGCGTCGATGCCGACGCCCGGCACGTCGACGATGCGGCTCCAGGACGGGTCGAGGCCGGGCAGATCCCGCGGGGGCAGCGCGGCGGCCGCAGTCACCAGGCGAGCTCCATCATGGCTGTGTTGAGGCCGGAGCCGACGCCCATCAGCAGCACGCGGTCGCCGCGGGCGAGGGTGGCCTGCTCCTCGGCGAGGGTGATGGGGATGGATGCGGGGCCGACGTTGCCCAGGCGGGGGAACGTGGTGGGCACGCGGGAGGCGTCGAGGCCCGCCGCCTTGACGATCGCGTTGGTGTGCACGGCGGAGACCTGGTGGGTGATGTAGCGGTCCATCTGCGACCAGTTCCAGTCGGGCGCCGCCTCCTTCCACGCCGAGACGACGAGGTCGAGGCCGCCCTTCAGCAGCGACTTCGCGTTCGTGTACATGCCGTCGGCGCTGCCCACGCAGAGGTCGTGGAACTGCGTGGCCGCGCGGGTGACGCCGCCGAGGATGGGGTGGCCGTCGGGGTGCTCGTCGCTGCGGCCGAGCACGGCGGCGGCCGAGCCGGAGCCGAGCGTGAGGGTGGCGAACTCGCTGAGGAAGTCGTCGCGGTCGATGTGCTCGCCCAGCAGCCGCTCGATGGTGTTGACCTGGATGTCGTCGGCGTCCTCGCCGTTGACGACGATCGCGTGGCGGATCTGGCCCGACTCGATCATGCCGGCGGCCAGGCTCATGCCGTTGACGAAGCCGAGGCAGGCGTTGGCGACGTCGAAGTTGACGGCGCTGGTGGGCAGGCCGAGCTCGTGGTGCAGCCGCACGGCGACGCTCGGCTCGAGGTGCTTGCGGGTGACCGAGGTGTTGATGAGGAGGCCGACGTCCTGCGGCTGCACGCCGGCCTCGGCGAGCGCGCGCTCGCCCGCCTGCACGGTCGCCGCGTCGGCCGACTCCCCCGCCGCGGCATCCCAGTTGCGGCGCTCGAGCACGCCGGCGACCCGGCGCAGCAGACCGCCCTTCAGCCGCAGGCGCGAGAGCGCGTCGCCGAGCCGCTCCTCGATGTCGACGGATGTCGTGACCCGGCTCGGGAGGGCGCTCGCGACCGACAGGAGTGAGACGTTGCTGAATCGGGTGGTCGCGTTGCCGGTCATAGAAACTCCGTCGAGAGCCGAGTAGGTCGGTGCGGCCCAGCGTCCAGCGTACCGAGCGCACCCGGCGTGCGCCTGCATGGGGCTGTGCGTTCGCCGTGCATGAGGGGGTGACACTGGGCCGAGACAAGCACCGAGCGGCCGGCTGAGGGAAAGGTTCGGGCTCCCGCACCATAGTTAACGCTATGTCAGTACCGTTGTGTATAATTCCAGCGTGAGCATGGACACGCGAGATCCTGCAGCGGCCAGCAAAGGCTGGCCGGCGGTAGGTCACGAGACCGCGATGTGGCAGGTGGATGCCGAGTACGGGCTCTCCCGTCGACAGGCCTCGCTGAACCGCGGCGAGTACCGCGCCGCGGTCGTGCCGCAGATCGCAGAGCGCACCGTGTCGCTCCCGACGGATCTCGCGGCGGATCTCGACGAGGCGACGATGGCGCTCGTGCGGCTCGACGCGCACGCCGATACGGCGCTCCGCAGCGAGCTCGAGCTCGCCCCCCTGCAGTCGGTGCTGCTGCGCACCGAGAGCGCCTCGTCGTCGCAGATCGAAGGGCTGACCGTCGGCGCCCGCCGACTCGCGCTCGCCGAGATCGGCGAGCCATCCAGCGGCAACGCATCGCTCGTGGTCGCCAACGTGCGCGCGATGGACGCGGCGCTTCGACTCGCCGCCGAGCCCGGTCTCGCGAGCATCCTCGCGATGCACGCGGCGCTCATGGCCGAGCAGACCGTGCACACCCCTGGCGCCCTGCGCACGGTGCAGGTCTGGATCGGTGGGGGCGCTGGCCCACGCACGGCGCAGTTCGTGCCGCCGCTGCCCGCGAGGGTCGATGCCGACATGCGCGATCTGGCGGCGTTCGTCGCCCGGGACGACATCCCCGCCCTCGCCCACGCGACGCTCGCGCACGCGCAGTTCGAGACCATCCATCCGTTCACCGACGGCAACGGCCGCACCGGCCGTGCGCTCGTGCATGCGATGCTGCGCCGGGCAGGCACCGCTCGCCGCATCGCGACGCCCATCTCTGCCGGGCTGCTGACCGACACCGAGGGCTACTTCGCGGCCCTCGGCGCATACCGCGACGGCGACATCCGGCCCATCCTCGAGACCTTCGCCCGCTCGAGCAGGCAGGCGGCGGAGTTCGGCCGAGGCCTCGTCGACGAGCTGGCGCACGTCCGCGCGGCGATGCGTGCCCGCACCGCTGCACGCTCCGATTCTTCGGCCTGGCGCCTCATCGACCTCGCCATCGCGCAGCCGGTGCTGCACAGCCGCGCCGTGATGCAGGGTCTCGGCATCTCGGCACCCGCAGCAGGGCGAGCGCTGATGACGCTGGTCGACGCGGGCGTGCTGCGCCAGACGAGCGTCGGCCGACGCAATCGTGTGTGGCAGAGCGACGAGGTGCTGGCGATCCTCGACGGCTTCGCCGAGCGCATCCGCAGAACCGCGGCTCGCTGATCCGGTTCGGCGAAGCCGCGTCACGCGCTCCGAGGTGTCCGCCGCAGCAGATCACGCCATCCGATGGCTACGGCGCAGCCGGCGACGGAGCGCGATCCCGAGCGCCAGACCGACGGCGACACCGACGAGATCGGCCACCGCGTCCCACAGGTCGCCGCCGCGTTCGGGCAGCAGGAGGTGCTGCACGAGTTCGGAGGCGACGGCGTGCGCGACGAGCGCTGCACCGAGCCAGAGGGGGCGGATGCCCGCCACCACCCCGAGCAGCGCCGGCAGCAGGAAGACGGTGGCGTGCACGAGCTTGTCAAGGCCCGGGATACCGGGCCCGCCCGGCGGCGAGGGCCAGTAGAGCGCCACGAACTGCAGCACGATCGCGAGCGTGAACGCGGCCCAGGTCGCCTGCCGCGCTCGTGCTGAGATCATCGCTCGATCGTGCCACGGCGGCGCTTCCGGTCCGTCACCCATCTATCCGGTCGACCCGCCGGCCCGGTCACCCATCTGCAGGTACTCCCGCGGGGTGTGCCCGAGCCTGCGCAGTCCCGCGATCTCGTCGCCGAACAGCCGCGACGCCCACGACGCATCCGCCCGCCGCACACTGCGCGAGAGCTCGACCAGTGCGAGCACGCCGGGGAACGTCGGCGGCCGCCGCAGGCACGCGACCGCCCACGCGAGCGAGCTCGTCGCGTCGTCGAGGTCGACCTCGGGCAGCGGCGCGAGCGGCAGGATCTTGTCGCACAGCACGCACTGCTCGCGGTCGCTGTACGCGTCGGCGCTGCGGCGGTCGCCGTCGTGCGGGCAGGCGCGCTGCGCGCGGGCGGCGGCCTTGATCCAGCTGATGCCGGCGCCGGGCGTCGGCTTCGGGATGCGCTCAGGCCAGAGACCGTCGTGGTGCGTCGGCAGCGGCTGGCCGTCGAAGCATGGGGGCTGGGTGTGCATGGCGGATCCGTCCTCTCGGCGAGGACGGCGGACCGCGCTCGCTGACTTGCCCCGCGCGGGCGCGCTGGGCCGGCTCTTCCCCTGGGGCACCCCGCTCAGCGGAGGGGGTTGCCGTGCAGCCGGCCAGGTACCGATGGCTGCAGCTCGTGAGCTTGCTCGTCACTGTAGTCGGGGTGGGTGACAGCCGGTCCGCAGAGGTGAGAGAATGTTCTGTTGGCGCGTCCCGATCGGATGCGACCACACCCCCATTCATTCCAACGGCGGATGCGTCGTTGGCCGTGCCGCGCGCATCCGTCTGAGGTCCGAGACGAAGAGAGCAGCAGCATGAGCGCCACCGGCACCATCGACACCACCCCGACGACCGAGGCCGCGCCGGCGACCGAGACCACCACGTCGACCGCGGCGAAGCAGCCGGCGCCCGCGCGCAAGGCGCGCCGCTGGCCGTGGATCGTCGCGCTCGTCGTCGTCGCCGCCGCCGGCGCCACCGGCACTGGCCTCGCCGTCGCCTCGGCGAACGAGACGCAGGCCGAGCTTGTCGCGCTGCAGGAGCAGTACGGCGACCTCGAGACCCGCGCGACGATCGCGCAGAGCAGCCTCGACATGATGCGCGAGAGCCGCGACCGGCTCGAGCTGCAGCTCGAGGAGCTGCAGGCAGCCGAGTAGTCGGCCGCGCGAGCGATCGCGCGACCAGCACCACCGCGAACGGCGGCGACGGATCCTCGTCGCCGCCGTTCGCGCATCGGCGCTGCCCGCCATGTGGCGCCGGTAGTGTCGGGCCATGACCGAGCGCACCACCTACCTCCTCGTCGACGGCGAGAACATCGATGCGACGCTCGGCGTCTCCATCCTCGACCGCCGCCCGGAGCCGCAGGAGCGGCCGCGCTGGAACAAGGTGCTCACCTTCGCCGAGGAGGCGTGGCAGCAGCCGGTCAAGGGCCTCTTCTTCCTCGCGGTGACGCACGAGCTGCCCGCGTCGTTCGTGCAGGCGCTCATCGCGATGGGCTACCGCCCCGTGCCGCTGAGCGGCGAGGGCAAGATCGTCGACATCGCCATCCAACGCACGGCCGAGGCGCTCGTGCACCGCGACGCCGACGTGATGCTCGTCAGCCACGACCGCGACTTCGCGCCGCAGATGGAGCGGTTGGCCGAGGACGAGGAGCGCCGCGTCGGCCTGGTCGGCTTCGGCGAGTTCATGGCGGGCGACCTGCGCGAGGTCGACGGCATCGAGTTCTTCGACCTCGAGTACGACGTCGCCGCCTTCACGAGCCGACTGCCGCGCGTGCGCGTCATCCCGATCGACGAGTTCGACCCGCTGGAGTTCCTTTAATCCTCCGAATTCCTCCGCTCAGGGCGTCGGCATGCCGCCGTTCACGTTGAGTGTCTCGCCGATCACGTAGCTCGACTCCGGGGAGGCCAGGAAGACGTAGGCGGGCGCCAGCTCGGTGGGCTGGCCGGCGCGGCCGAGCGGCGTCGACTGCCCGAACTTCGGCAGCTCTTCCTTCGGCTGCCCGTCGGTGGGCTGCAGCGGGGTCCAGATCGGTCCGGGAGCGACGGCGTTGACGCGGATGCCCTTCGGCGCGAGCTGCTGCCCCATGCTCTTGGTGAAGTTGTTGATCGCCGCCTTCGTCGAGGCGTAGTCGACGAGCACCTCCGGGGGCATGTAGGCCACGATCGACGTCGTGTTGATGATCGTCGCGCCGGGCTGCAGGTGCCGCAGCGCCGCCTTCGTGATGCGGAACATCGCCAGCACGTTCACGGCGTAGGTCTCCACCAGCTGCTCGTCGGGCAGCTCCTCGAGACTCTTCGCGGCGATCTGCTTGCCGGCGTTGTTCACGAGGATGTCGAGCCCGCCCAGGCCGGCCACCGCATCCGTCACCAACGACTCGCAGAACGCCTTATCGGTGAGGTCGCCCGGCAGCAGCACGGCAGTGCGGCCGCACTCCTCGATGATGCGCTTGACGTCCTGCGCGTCGGGCTCCTCCTGCGGCAGGTAGTTGATCGCGACATCGGCGCCCTCGCGCGCGAAGGCGATGGCGACCGCCGAGCCGATGCCGGAGTCGCCGCCGGTGATCAGCGCCTTGCGGCCCTCGAGCCTGCCGGTGCCGCGGTAGGAGAACTCGCCGCGGTCGGCCTTCGGCTGCAGCTTCTGGTCGAGGCCGGGCTCAGGCTGGTCTTGCTCGGGCGGCGAGATGACGGGGTACCGCGTGGCGGGATCCTGGAAGGTCAGCTGGTCGGTGCGCTCGCGGTTCGCGTCGTCGGCGTTCGCGCTGCTCTGGTCGGCCATGGGTATCGCTCCTCACGTTGCACTGGGCTGGAAGCCTACGACCGTGGGGGCGCGCGTGACGCGATGCGGAGGAGACTCACACGCGGCGCTCATGCCGTGCCCACGGATGCGTCCACGACGCCGACCACGGGCGTCGCGTCGCGCCTCACCTCGGAGGCGTCTCGCTCACCGCACCAGCAGCAGCTTCCCTCCCGGAGCCTCCGGCGATCCCATCAGCTCGTGCGCCCGCTCGGCCTCGACCAGCGGCACGCGAGCCCCGATCACCGGCCGCACCGCTCCCGCGGCGATGAGCGGCCAGACGGTCTCGCGCACCTGGCGCACGACCTCCGCCTTCGAGCCGCGGCCGCCAGTGCGAGGCCGAGCGCGCAGCGTCATGGCGCGCAGGGTCACCCGGCGCTGCATCAGGCGGCGCAGGTCGACCTCGGTCTTCGGGCCGCCCTGCACGGCGATCACGGTCATCGCGCCGTCGAGCGCGAGGGCGTCGAGGTTGCGGCCGAGGTAGTCGGCGCCGATCACGTCGAGCACGAAGCCGGCACCGCGGCCGTCGGTCGCACCGTGCACGACCTCCACGAAGTCCTCGGCGCGATAGTCGATCACGATCTCCGCGCCGAGCGACGCGCACAGCTCCCGGTGCCGGGCGCTCGAGGTCGCCGCGACCCGCCACCCGAGCGCCCGCAGCACCTGGATCGCCATCGTGCCCATACCGCCGGAGCCGCCGTGCACGAGTGCCAGCTCGCCCTCCTCCGGCTGCGGCAGGTCGCGGATCGCGCTCCACACCGTGCACACCGCCTCCGGGAGCGCGGCCGCATCGGCCAGCGAGACGCCCACCGGCACCGGCAGCAGCTGCGTCGCCGGCACCGCGACCCGCTCGGCGTAGCCGCCGCCGGCCAGCAGCGCGCACACCTCGTCGCCCACGGCCCAGCCCTCGACGCCGTCCGCAACCCCGGCGCCGAGCGCGACGATCGTGCCCGAGCACTCCAGCCCCAGCACCTCCGACTCCCCCGCCGGCGGCGGGTACTTGCCGGATCGCTGCATCAGATCGGCGCGGTTCACCGCGGCCGCAACGACCTCGACGACCACCTCGCCCGTCCCTGCCTCCGGCTCGGACGCATCCGCCCACGTCATCGGCCCGTCGACCTCGAACTGCATCGCCTGCATCGCGACCTCCCGTCTCCGCTCCATCCTGTCGTGCTCGGCGACGAGGCAGGCGGATGCGTCCACGGCGCAGGCAGGCGCGTGGCAGACACGCCCGTGTCACATCCCGCTCGCCCATCTCGTCACGTGCACAAGGGAGCCGCACCCCGCGGCCCCGACCAGAAGGAGAGCGATGATGCGAGTGTTCGTGGCAGGCGGATCCGGCGCGGTCGGCCGGCGGCTGGTGCCGCAGCTGGTCGCGCGTGACCGAAGCGGAGGATGCGGTGCAAGAGACTGTTTGACGACCCCTACAGCGACCCCGAGCAGGCGGCCGAGCTGGCCGACTCGCTCACCACCGCGTCGCTGCTGCTCCTCGAGCGGCTCAGCCCGCTCGAGCGCGCGGCGTTCGTGCTGCACGAGGTGTTCGCGTTCGACTTCGCCGCGATCGCCGAGACCCTCGGCCGCTCCGAGGCCGCGTGCCGGCAGCTCGCCGCTCGCGCCCGCCGGCACATGGACGACGGCCGCACCCGATACGAGGCGGATGCGCGTGAGGCCGAAGCGCTCACGGCCCGGTTCCTGGCGGCGATGCAGGATGGCGACGTCGAGGGAATGCGGTCGATGCTGGCGGCGGATGCGGTGATGCCGGCCGACGGCGGCGGCAAGGCCCCCGTCTGGGGTCGCGGCACGTGGGGCGCCGACCGCATGGTCGAGAAGCTCGCCCAGATGGCGCCGGCGTTCATCGCGGCCGGCTGCGCCCTGGAGCCGCAGCGCATCAACGGCCGCCCCGGAGCGATCTTCCGCGACCGCGACGGCCGCGTGCTCTCGAGCTGGGGCTTTGACGTCGCGGGCGGCGTCATCACCGCCGTGCGCATCGTCCTCAACCCCGACAAACTGCAGCACCTCGGCCAAGTGGCGGATGCGTGGGCGCTGCTCCGCGAGGCGGGCTCGGCCGGGCGGGGAGACGGAAAGTAGCGACGCTGCAACGGCCGCGCGCGACCATTGCGAATCCAGCCAGCGTCGTGCTGCCGCGTCACCTCTCGGACAGTGCTCCGGCTACGGTCGCTTCAAACCCCTCAAGAAGCGAGCCTCCGTGCGCCGGTGCCGCACTGCATTCGCCCTACTGCAGTTCGACCGCTAGAGCTCCGGAAGCAGTTCCACTTGGTGGACGAGGAACACTGGCGCGGTGTTACCGCCACCCATGACGTTGTCGTAGGTCATCGATCCGACCGTCGTGAGCCACATCCGAAGATGATCGTCCGGCAGCACGTCGTCCACTACGGGACAGTTCGTCTCTCCGTCACCCGCGGCAACGAACGCGTTCACGTCATAGTCCCAGCGTGCGTCCAAGATGTCGTGCGCTAATGAGGCGCGGAACGAGCATCGACCGGTGGCGGCATCGAACTGCGTGACAATTCCCGTCGCAATGAGATTGACACCGACGTTCTCGTCGGGCTCGCTCGCCAAGTGGGCGAACTCGCGCTCGCCCATCGCGCTGAACGTCGAGAGATCTGGAAGCACCTCGATGGGTGGTGCTGAAGCGGGCGCCGATTGCGAAGGTGCCGGCTGCGGGGGGTCGCCTACAGGCTGGGGAGTCGACATGGGCGCGCTGATCGAGGGCTGCGCAGGTGCTGCGACGGGCTGGTCGGGGATCGACGGCGGCAGGAGGCAGGCTGAAAGCGCGAGAGTGGACAGGACAAGCGCGGTTGCGAGGGCAAGCCGTGCGGCTGGGGTTGCAGGCATGGTGCCAGCATAAGTCGAGGCTCCCACACTGACCGGTTGTTGGCACTGCCCTGAATGAAACAAGTATCGACGCATGGGCCAGAACAGTAACCCCTACCCAACCCAGGCTCACGCGGCATTGTGAGCGGGCTGTTCGACGCGGGGCTGCCGGTCGGTGACGTCAATACCGTCCCGCGAACCGGCTGGAGCTGTGGGGGCCATTGCATTCACTCGTGCGCTCTCACTGCTCGAGCTGGCTCCGTGGTCGACACGTTCGTGAAGATCTGGCGCTTCGTGGTCGTTTCTCAGCCCGCGACGCCAAGACCAAGCCGCCGACCTGAGCTTGTTACCCGGTCTCCGGAGCAACGTCATCCCTCGGAGGGACGTACACGCCGTAGTCGCCGAATGGAGTCCAAGAGCCGGCGGATCGCGGGGCGAGCCCCGCCTCTTCGAGGCGAGTGAGGCCGCTGTCGCGCTCGGTGCCCACTAGCGCCTGCCATGCCTCAACCAGAATCGACTCTGCCTTCCTATTCTCCAACTGATCGACGACCACGTCGGTCGGCATGCCGAGAGCGGCGGCGAGCGCTTCTGTTCGGTCGAGGGGGATGGCGAACATGTCCATAGCCTCGGACTCGCGGGTGAACGAGAAGTTCCATGAGTCATCGTCTTCTCGGCTCCTCGCAGGAACACTCCATGGGCTCCATCCGCGCCTCATACGCTCACACTCCTGGCGATGCTTCGATGCACGTTCATCGTGCCACCATCCCTCATTTCGTCGATCGGGTCTTGCCCGATGACTCTGCACCGCTCTCGGCTTCCTCCGTCACCAGTCCCAGCGCCTCATGCACCAGCCGACGGTAGCGCTCGGCGTCGCGCTTGTGGACATTCGCGTTCGAGCGCGAGTAGTGAGGGACACCGACGATCGAGCGGATTCCGGTCTCGCGCTCGATGAGGTCGGCATGCGCCGAGATCGACCGGAGGCACTTTCCTCCGACCTGGATCGTGTCACTTCGGGCTGATTTCGTGACTTGAGGTTCGTTCTGCCGTGAGTTTCCGGGGTTGTTGGTGTCCGTATGGGGCACTAATGGGCCGCTTCTAGACTGCTCAGGTGGGCCTGTTCGTGCGGAAGGTGAAGACTGCCTCCGGGGCGACGGCGGTGCAGATCGCGTCGAAGACGCGGGGCGTGCGGACGATCGTCGAGCACCTGCGCGATGTCGTGATCAGCATCGACGGGCACCAGCTCACCGCCGAGACCCCAGCAGCAGGCGAAGGCGCCGAAATTCTGGCCAAACTCAGGTCAGCTGCAGGGCACTAATCTGACACGATCCAGGTCCGAGGCAGATGATTGCCTCCACGGACTGCAACAACCGGGCCTGAGTGATCAGCGACTGCACCGAACGCAGGGCCTCTTCCCGCTCGGGACGCACAAGCGTCGAGTTCGACTCCACCAATTGCGGGTGCAGGTCTGTCATATACGCGCCCCAGAACGGAGTTCCCACGAATGCGTGCGCAAGAAAGATGTCGTTGTGGCGGGAGTCTGAGTTGTGAAAATTCGACCAGTCCGGAGTCACCGAGTGCTCGGTTGACGGGGTGCCGCCGGGGTTCAGCGCCACGATCATCGCGCGACCATGCGCGGATTCAGTCGCCGCCTCGAGAGGGAACTTGGGTTCACCGGTGACGTTGCCCGCGTCGTCGGTCTCCCACACCGCCCACGAGGCTTCGTGTCGATATGCGTCCAGTGACTGCAGCAGGTCCATGGGGCCATCCTGCTCTATACGGCTGACAGACTCCGTGTCGCGTCACCTCCAAAGCACGTCAGCAACGCTCGCTCCCAGACAGCCGTTCACCTGACGGACTTCCTGTCCGCAGCGTCCTCGGCATGCTCCACCACGAACGCCTCGATGATGACCTTCCGAAGAGCCAGCACCCTCTCGCGCAGTTCCTTGACTTCATTCCTGCTTGCGCCGTCGCCCAGGAGCGCTGCTACGCGGTCAAGGTTGTCGAGCCGACGAGACCACTCCTCGGCCCGATGAACCTCGCCATCGTCATCGGCGCTCTCTCGCAAATAGACGACTTGCTCTCGCAGTCCAGCAATCGTCTTCGATAGCTCCCTGGGACCTGCCCCACGTCGAACCACGACCTTTTTGAACGACTCGACAAGACCTTGCCAGAGTTCCGGATGGTCCTTCAGGTACTTCAAGATTATCGGCGTAGCGCTCACAGCGGCGGCCTTGAGCAGTTTGAGCAAAGCGGGCGGGATTGGCATGCTGACCTTCCGGGTCGGGTTCAAAGGACGATATCCCTGGTTTGGCCTTCAGCGCATTCATCGTCCTCGTCGACGAACCCGAGCCCTCGTCCGACCCTAAGCAGTCACGCGCCACCCTCGACGATCGAGTTGATATTGACCCAGTCGCTCGACTGTTGCGTGCACCAGCCCTTGAGCCGCGTCTCGTGATTGCGCCGCCCATGCCGGCAGGTACGTCGCTTGTCACTGAGTGCCGGGCCGACTTGTTGCTGAAGTTCGCGCTGCTCTAGCCGTTTGCCGGCTCGCCGTCGGACCCCTCGATAGCCTCCGGTGCATGCCGTCGGCCTTCGCGTCGCTCCTGTACCTTGCGCGCGAGCTTCAGGATGGCGTCGTCCCCACGCTCCTGCACATCGGCGCCGAGCGCCTTGGCGCGGGCGGTCATCTCGTTGCCGGCACTGCCGACCTGCTCAGCAGTCTCCCCAAGCAGCGCGCGAGCGGAGTCACCCCACGACTGCCTCGCGAGGTGATCGACGTCTGCGAGCGCCAGATCCGCGCGTCGCGCGAACTCGGCGATCGAGTCGTTGACGCTATTGGCGTGGTCCGCCACGCGCACGGAGCTGAAGGGATTCGCGACCCGATCGCGATTGGTGAGGCCCGACTTCGCTCGCACGGATGCGTTGATCGCCTCGAGACTGATGGCGATGCGCCGGGTGCGCGACCGGCGAGCGATCGTGATGCCCTCGCGATGCTGCTCGAGCTGCCCAGGCTCGGCCTCTGCCACACGAGCAAGCTCGAGCACGTATTGCTGATCCTGCATCGCCATGGTGCGGGCGAGCGTCCCGAGCCAGAAGACGACGTCCTCGCGCACCTCACCGAGCACGGCGGCCTTCTTGTCAGTATCGGTCGCACGCTCGTTGACGAGCTCGGCGAGCGCATTGAGCTGCGCGAGCGACTCGGCCTGCATGGTCTGCAGCACGAGCGAGTTCGTCTGCACCTTCGACCAGGTCACCGACGAGACGAGACCGGTCGACTCGTAGATCGACCTCGCCTCCTCGATCGCTAGCGCGACGCCGCCCATCTGTCCGAGCGTCTCGACCTTGCGCTGCTTGAGCAGGCGATCGAGTTTCGCATCGATGACCGCCAGGTACTCCTGGATGTCGTCGAGCGCGGCGTCGAGCGAAGCCTGCGTCAGCATCGATGCGAGCATCATCGGCGCCGCAGGTGTGAGCAGCGCGGCGTGCTCGAACTTGAGGTGCTTGAGGATCTGGCCGCCCTTGCCCCGAACGACACCGGTCACGAGTTTGTCGGCCTTGCTCAGGGCGGGGCCGTGCTTCTTAACCAGCTCGGCGGACTCCTTCGTCAGTTTGACCCAACGGCCGCTATTCGCCTGCAGCTCGCCGGCCGCGCTGAGCGCCTTGCCGGCGAAGGCCATCGTCTGTGTCGCGAGCCGACGGGTCTCAATGCCTGTGTGCCGCTCGAACTGCACGAGATCCGCCTCATCGCCGAGGAGCAGTACGCCGTCCTCGCTCTGCACGATTGCGACGGACCACTCTTGTTCACTCACAGTCTGATTGTGGCGGATTCCGGCGACATCTGTCTCGCTACAGGAACTTCTGCGTGCCGCGCGTCGCACCGAGCCTTCGACCGTAGTGCGCTCGAACGCTTCAGCCAAGATGCAACGCCTGCCGCCGTGCAGGCGCGAACGGCCAGCCGACGCGCTCGATGTCACCGGTCCGTCCGATGCTGGGTGCATACGGGAACACCACGAAGCGGGTCGCCAGCCCACGACAGATCCGCGTCAACAACACTCGCGTCCTGGAGTGGCGGTTTGGGCACTCGGAACGCGCAGATCCGGCAGCGCGGCCAGAGACGACGCGCGGGAGACCGAACTCGCACTTGTCTGGAGGTGGCGCGGACTCGACGACATGTCCGCTCAGATCACGACACGCCACCGACTCGAGGCGTGGACGGCGCAACTCGAGAACGGCGGCTTCGGGGTGCTGGTGCTCGCGGATGACCGCCACCGCTGGGCACAGACGATGTGCGACGGCAGCGACTGGATCGTGGAGTGCACGACGGCACGCGCGACGGCTGGGCGAACCGCGCCGCGATCGACAGTTCTGGGGCCGGCGAACCGGCGATCGCCCGGTTCCACGTCATCGAAGCTGCAGCCATCATGTGGATCTGGATGCATGGCGCACTGCCCGAACGCGGACGCCGCCTCCCGCTCCGTATCACGGACTCGGGAACATCTGCCGACAGCACGGAGTGGATCACCTCGCCTCCCGAGGGGCTACCGAATCGCCGTAGCCACCCGAAGTCGTAGCGGTGCGCCGGACGGCCTATTCGGGATCGACCTCGATGACCAGGGCCTTCAGCGACACCGGATCGTCCGCGTAGGCCCGCCACGTCATTGAGTACTCCCCACCCAGCTCAAGCTGTCTCACCCTGCCGCGAGTCGTTCCGACGCTCGCCGCGGCTCCCCAAGCGAGAGCTCCGGACAAGAAGACGCCTTCGTGCAAGCGGAACGCCGCATCGAAGCTCTCTCCCCAGGCTCTCGTCGGCACGGAGGACAGTGCCTGGTCGTTCGTGAGCACGACGACCGCGCCGTTACGGCTTTCACCGTCGACCCCGACGAAGCGCTCGATGCGAGTCAGGTCTTTCAGGATGTCGTAGCGCCGCTGATCGAGCGCGCTGTGGTTCTTCAGTTCGAATTTCTCGTCGGCGAACTGTCCCACCCATTTCTTGGTGATGTACTTCAGTTCGAGAGCGGTCCTGGCCAGACCGGAGCGAATCTCGATGTCGATGTATTCTGCGCCGCGGACTTGTTCATCATCAGCTCCCCGTGGCAGTCGAGATTCCAGCCTGACCTGGGCGTTGGGGAGTGTCTTCTGAATCTCCCATGCCAACGCGAACTGGAAGTCGGCTTCAGAATGAAAGACCGGTCGATTCGCAGCGAGGCCGTTCAGCACACTAGAGAGCCTCGTCGAACTTCCGGCAATTTGCATGAAGGAGATTCAAGCACATTGCGCCGAAAGCCTGTCCGCCCCGACACTGCTCAAGTGGCGGAACTTTTCCCTACGGGCTCCGCACTTGGTGCCGTTTTTCGGTGCCTACGCGAGAACGATTCCGAGGTGCGTGAGCGCGGTCAACGACAGAAGTCTCACCCATTGAGAGGGCCCCTCCAGGCGAATCGCGCGACATCATCCGCGGCACGCTTCACCTCGTCTTCCTACCGAAAGCCGATCGGCGATCCGTAGTGCACCTGAAGCGCTGGCCCTCCGGGTACGCGCTCAGCGCGGAAGTGGTCGCTCTGTCGAGCGCTTCCATCGACTTCGAGTCAGTTTGTCAACGGCCAGTAGGAATTGCCCATTGGCGGCCAGCAGAAGTGCCCGCTGGTGGCCATGAGAACTGCCCGTTCGCGGCCAGGAGTTCTGCCCACCGGGTTGTGGTGGCCCTGGCCGCGTAGGGCG
>NZ_JABFAP010000001.1:2439449-2555498 GCF_017168255.1 Agrococcus sp. KRD186 | reverse complement strand
CCTACCACCGGCGTCGCCGACAAGCAGCCCTGGGCCGTTTGACGCCCATCGAGTTCGAGACCATCATGAACACGACCGTCGCACTCGCGGCGTGACTAGAACTGTCACCTATCCGTGCAGCAGACCCTAGCTGGCAACCGGCTGCACATCTGCCCACCCGTTCAACTCATCAGGAAGCGCCGACCCTCACCCTTCGTACACGATCGAGATATCCGACTTGTAGAAGTCAACGGCTGGCTTGCTCTCGTGGAGCACGCCATGTCGGACTTCTGCGCGGGTCATGTCGAGCACCTTCATCGTGGCGCCGAAGGCAGCGACGGACTCAATGCGGTGGAAGGCTGAGCCGAATTCTTCGGCGAACGCCGCAAGCGCCTTCAGCTTGATGGTGGCGTCGTCGAGGTGATGGCCGTGCGGGTCGACGATCGACGCCTTCACCTCACCAGCGATGTCGTGGAAGAACACGAAGTCGGGATACATGGTGCGCCAGTTGCCCTGCATGTCCCGATACGCGATGCCAAGAGAATCGCCGGCGGAGCGCGGCGGGTTGCGGTACCAGCCCACAGCTCCAGGCCGCTGCAGTTCGGCGACCACCACCTTGCGCTCCCACTCGTTCAGCGACGAGAGCGGGAACATGCCGTGCTCGTCCGACATCAGGTGCTTCTCGACCAGCGGCGCAACAGCCAGCTGATCGTGCTCATCGATGATCTGAAAGTCCTCCATGCGTGACCGCGGCCGGCTGAGCTCGCCACGCTGCGGAGCGATGGTCATCGCGCGGATCTCTTCGTAGTCCTGCTGCCGCACGTCGGGCAGGCCCTTGAGCGCAACGCGGTGCTCGGCGAACCACTTGTCGACCAGTCGCGTCGCCTCCTGATCGACTCTCTCGCGGAGCTCCGTGATGGTCGCGAGTGCCGCCGCACGCACATACGCGTCACGGAGCCCGTCGTCGCTGCCGTCGTCCTCGCCCGCGAGGTGATTGACGTATGACTGGGCGATGTCTGCCCCAAACGCCTTCTTCGCTTCTTCGAATGCCGACCGGATGGCCCTGTCATCGGCACGCATCGAGAAGTCGCGATAGGTCAGCTTGGTCGACGTCGAGCTGCCGGAGATCGCCTGGAGGTCGACTCGCCACACGTCGTTGACCTGCTTGTCAAGCAGTTCTGGGTAGCGAACAGCAAACGCATCGAGTTCCCGATGCATCTCGAGTTCCGCCTCGGTCAACGCACCAGGGCGCACGCCGTCCATCGCGAGCGCCTGTGCGAGCGCCACGAGCCGCTTGACGGGCCGCGCGCCACGCTTCGGCAGCGTCTGAGTCGGCAAACTGTCCCACGCCGCCCACACCGCTTCGGGTACGTCAGCATTAGGTCGGAGTTCGCGTCCGTCGACCAGCACCTTCTTGGTCGGTCCCGGCATCTCGGCGAGGTTGCCGGTCAGGTAGCGCACGACCTTGCCGGCGGTCGTTCGATCGAAGAACGGCAGGATGCACTCGACCGAGTTGAGCGCTTCGTCGCCAGGCACCCGGCGGGCCAGCGGGCTGCGCACCATGCGCCCGAGGAGCTGGGTGATGTGGGTGTTGTCCTTGGCCGCACGGAACGAAACCATGACTTCGGCACGTGGGCAGTCCCACCCAGTGGAGATCGCATCCTTTGCGATGAGCACCCGCACTGTCGGCGTCTCCTGCACGCGCTGTGGCTCGAGCCACGCAACGTCCCAACCGCCGAAGTGCTGGCGACTGTGGTCACCGAACACGTGGGCGATGTTGCCGCTGTGCAGCTCGGGCATCACGTCGGCGATCGTGTCGAGCGCGCGACCGATCGCATCCGGGTCGGGCGTGTTCGGCGTTTGCAGCACCAGCAGCGGGACGACCCTCTCGGTGAATCCCTGGCTTTGCGCGTAGTCTGCCCAGCGTGTGGTCGACTGGAGCAGACGCTCGGCGGCCCGCTTGACCAGCGTGGTGTCGAAGTTGCCGGCCTCGTTCGGTATCTCGAGCGTCACTACGTCCTTGACCAGTCCCGACTCCTGCACGCGCGACGGATCGACCATCACCGGCGGGAATGCCCGACGGTCCTTCGACGCGTCGGCCTCGTCCATCGCGGTCTTGAAGTGGTCGATCGTCGCCGAGATGCCCCACACGATTGGGATCGCGGGGTAACCCGCGTGACCCTGGACGAGCCGGCGAACGAGGGTCGTCTTGTCGCGCGTGGCAGTGGCGTTGAAGCCGCGGTGCGCCTCGTCAAGCACGAGGTAAAGCGTGCGCTCCTCGTCGGCGATCGTGTTCGCAATTGTTTCCCAGATCGTGTAGCCCTGCAGGTCGGGAGTGCCGACCTCAGCCATGTCGAGCTGGGTCTCGTCGGCGACGTGACCGCGGGTGAGCTTTGAGGTCTTCGACAGCTTCTGGGTGTTGAGAAAGTACACGCGCCCCGGGTCGAGCTTGGGTCGCGCGAACGGCGGCTCGATCACGACGAGGTCGGACGACGTGAACTTCTCGGATGCGTCCATGAGACGCATACGGGTCTGATCGTTGAGATTCGGGTCGTCCGAGAACCAAAGCACGACCGCTCCCTCATCGGGTTCGACGTCAAACTTCTCCGAGCCGTAGAACAGTGCCTCGATCGCGGCAGCCGCCATGACCGTCTTACCGGCGCCGGTCGGAGCAGTGAGCGCGATCGACGTCTCCTCGCCGTCGCGCTGCCATGCCACGCGCGCGCGGTCGAGCGAGTTCAGGACGTCATCGACGGCGTCTTCCTGGTAGTCCTTCAGCGTGAACTTCACAGCGCGCTCCGGCCCGTCTCGATCTCGAAGTTGTGGAGGTACGCCTCGTATAGGCGTACGGGCTCGACATGGTCTGGCAGGTCGCGAACGACTGCCTCAAACAGGCGATCCTCGTCGGTCACGATGAACGCGAGACGCGCTTTCGCTTGCGCGGCGATCGCCTCGACGAAGTCATCCGCCTGATTCAGGTCAGCGAGCACGCCGTAGGTATCAGCGACGTCCCATCCTGACGACACGTCGTCGATGCGACGCCCCTCTGATCCTGCGCGCAGCCACAAGAGCGGCGCTACCTTCGCGAACTCGCGGTGACTCGACACGCGCAACGGCGCCTCGTACGTGAGCGCGAAGAACTCGACGTTTGCATCGAATCCATCCGCCATCGCGAACTCGTCGGTGAACTTGTAGTCCCCCTTGATTGAGTCGCCCGCAGGCGTGTTGCCCGTGATCGCCGCGGCAATACGTGGCTCAGTGATGTGATCGCAGATGCCCCATCGCTCCCACTCCGGGTCCCCAGGGCGAAATCCATCTTTTCGCAAGTCCGCTTGGTCCGCTGGCCCCACCTCGTTGTTGGTGATGGAGACGCTCCGGCGGAAGCCATTGTCTTGTTTGTTGAGTCTCAATACTGCATGGGTGGTGGTGCCAGAGCCTGCAAAGAAGTCGAGAACGATTGCCTGGGGCTTCGAGCCGACGAAGAAGCGCAATGCGTCTTCAACCGCGTAAAGCGACTTGGGATACGGGAACTTTCGGTCGGGAAGGAACGCCCTAAGCAACGATGTGCCGAAGTCTCGCGCTGAATGAGAAGGAACGACCCAGACCGAGCGGGGGCGCTGTTCAACGGCACCGTCAGCAACGACGATATTCGAGCCGTCAGGGCGTCGGCCGGTGACTCGGAAGGCGCCCGAAGCCACCTTGGCCTGTGCGCCGGAGGTCAGGTATCGGATCGATGCGACGCGCCGGTCGGGATCGAACGAGCCGACCGACACCCACCCGCCCTCGAGGAACTGTTTTAGAGTACTTTGGCCGACCTGCCAGCGGGCTTCTCTGTCACCTTTCATCGGCCACACTGTGACGAGTCCAGCTCGGTCAGGAACAGACGACCGAAGATCCGTCAAACTGAGAGACTCGCCTAGCTCCGCGATAGTCCGGGTCACCGGGTCAACAAAGACGGGGTAGAACAAGTTTGGCCGGGCAGATCGCTCCCACCCATTGCCGTCTCGATTCAGCGGAGTCCAACGGACCTCCGTCTCGCCGACGCTCTTCTTATCCGTCACGCGATCCAGCATCGTCCGAGCCGTATCGGGTACTGCAGCCGTACCGATACGAACTACAAAAACGTACTCTTCGACGCGTGAGAACTCGTCGGCTCTCCGTGATCCCATCGGGTTGATCACGCTCGTCACCATCTGAATGGCGTCACTCGTAAAAGTTTGCTCGAGCAGCATCCCCAGGCGAAGATATTCCTTCTCATCGATCGTTACAATCAGCACTGAATCGTCGGGATTGAGCAGTTCCTTCGCGAGCTTGAGGCGGCGCTCCATGAAGGCGAGCCATTTCGAGTGGCGGTACAGGTCTTCACCCTCGACATAGTCGTTGTTGTACTTCCAGTCCTTCGCGCCGGTGTTGTAGGGCGGGTCGATATAAATCGCGTCGACCTTGCCGCGGTGCGTGAACAGCAAGGTCTGCAGCGCGTGGTAATTCTCGGCGTTGATGACCGCGTGATATGGCTTATCGCCACCGCGCTCGACCTTGCCGGTCGAGACGAGCCCGGGGTAGATGGGGTCGCGGAACTCGGCGACCACGACCAGGTCGTCGACCTGCGACGCGGCGGTCTCCGCTGTGTCGTCGATCAATTCGAGCGTCGCGGTGCGGGCACCGGCGAAGTCCTTCTCGATCGCGATGACGCGCCACAGGCGATCGTCCCCCGCGTTCGCCTTCGAACCACGCGGCGGCAGGATGCGCACCTTGTCGCCACGACGCACGGGGCGTCCAGGCAACTCGACTGCCTCGGGCACGTGCCGCTCGAAGTTGAGGCCGAACGCGCGTCGGTGCGCGAGCGCATCTACCTCGCGCTTCAGGTCCTTCGCGAGCGCGGCGTCGGTGGTCTCGAGCTTCCTCAGCAGGTCATTCAGCCGGGACACATTGCTCCTTCATGGTGAGCGAGGGTGAGGATCAAGTCTTTCAGCCGAGCGGCGGTCACTCGTCGTCCGACACGTCGATGCGGCCGCGCGCGAACGCCGCGAGGATGCGCTGGTGCGTCTGCCGAGGCAACTGCCGCGTACCCGGCTCGCCGAACGGCGTGCCGGGGCGCGCGGGTGCCTCAGCCAGTAGTTCGTCGAGGCCCGGACGCGTCACCATCAGCAGTCCGTGAGTCGCGCGTGTGCATGCCACAGCGAGGCGGCCGAACGCCGAGTTGAATGTGTCGAGCTCGCTCGCGCCATTCAGCGGGTGCACCGCAATGGTGATGCCGTTCGTCTGCCCCTGCCAGGAGTCGACGGTCGAGGCGACGATGTCGCGGTCGGTCAGCTCGTACTTCTGCTGCAGACGTTCGACCACCTCGATCGCGTCGTCGACGGACTGGTTGCGCGTTGCGAGGATCGCGACGATCGGGTCGCTCTGCTCGCCTCCCGGCGCCGTCGTGTGCCACGCTCCGGTCGGCCGACCGGGGACATCCGCTTCGTACTCAGCCGAAACCAGCGACGCTCCTGCCGCGAAGAACTCGTCGAGCAGTCCCTCGACGAACTGCATCAGCGGAAGGTCGATGTCGGCTGCCTCAGCCTCTGGCAGCCCGTCGACCTCAAGCAACGTCGGTACGCCTGAGCCGACTTGCCTCCACACCTCCGCGGCCCCCTCGGCCATGCCAGCGATGTTGATCGAGCGATCGCCCGGAGCCGCGACGCAGTGCAGCGACGACCACTCGGGGTAGAAGGCTCGCCAGAGTGCCAGATGCCCCGCGGCCGGCCGCCACACGGCAGGCAACTCACGCGCCCAGGTGCGCGGGTCATCTTCGTAGTCGGTCGGCCAGGCCCGGTATGGGTTGTAGCCGGGATCGCCGCGCCACGGGTTGTCACCGACCTCGAGCGGCGGCAATTGACCCACGTCGCCCACGCCCACCCACAGCGGGGCATGCCGCGTGACCTTGTCGAAGAGATGATGAGCGATCTGCCACGCCTCGTCGACGAACAGCACATCGAACGGCGCCATACCGTTGGCGCCCGGCCCGAGGTGGTTGCTCAGACGCTTGAGCTCGCCGATGCCGCCCAGCCGGTGCACCGTGCCGATGACGACCTTGACTTCGAGCGGCAGGTCTTTCGTCGACGTCACCACCGTCGCGACATCAAGCACCTCGGGTGGCATCTCCGCGAACGCAGCCTTGCTTGCCAGGATCGCGACTTCACTCTTGCCCAACGCAGTGCCGAGCGACATTGCGAGCGGCCGCACCTGCTTGTTTGTGAACGCCGTGATCGCCACCCGTCGCCCGTGGGAATGCTGCACGGCTTCTGCGACCAGACGCTTGAGCGCAAACGACTTTCCGGCACCGGCTGCGGCCTTCAGCAGGATGCGCTCCAGCGGTGACGCGCCAGACAGCATCTCCGCCAACTCTGCGCTCGCCTCTTGGGCGACGGCGGTGTTGAGCTCGGCCGCAGCCTCGTGGTACTCCTCACCAAGCGCGGCCCGCTGCGGTGGCCAGAAGGGGCCGGTCTCGGTCTGCTCCTCGCGCACGCTCACTCCAGGTCGTCGATCGTCTGGTCATCCGGCACCGGCACGGCGACGGCCGCAAACGCGTCGCCGACAGGCGAGCCCGCCGCCGACACCTCGAACGAGTCACCGTCGCGCACAGGCGGCCACGTGTTGGGATTCAGCTGACCCCTCGCACGACGCTCGGCGAGCTGGTCGGCGAACTCGGCCTCGCGGCTCTCGTGCGAGCGACAGCACCACTGATGCGATGCAGGATCGTCTCCGAAGGACTCAGGAACGCAGTCGGCCTTCGGGGCAGACGTGTCGTCTGCCTTCGGCTTCGGGATCGACAGCTGCTTGATGCCCTTGAGCTCTGAGAACCAGGAGAAGTCGGCAACGACGACCTCGTCGCCCACCTCGACCATCGGGGCATGGAATGGCTCCCAGAGCAGCAGCTTCGGTCGTTCCTCGTCGATCAGCGCAAGCGGCCCGATCGAAAGACCGTCGATGCTAAACGAGCCCTTCTTGGAGGTGTCCACGGCGACGTCTGACTCTTCAGCGCAGGGCTCGCCATTGATCGCCACCGCCACGATCCGCGACCCGTCACCGATGCGACGAGAGTCGATCTCGAGCACGAGTGGAAACACCCGCACCACCCTTGCGAACGCGACATGCCTGTTGCCTGCGTCGGCTGCGAGGTCGCGCGCTGCAAGCGGGTTGGACAGCGCCAGCAGCTGGGACGCGCATGCGCCGTCGCTCTCGGTCATCGGCACGAGCGCATTGCGCCACGGCCGGTACGTGCGGCCGAAGCGGACAAGATCGGACGCGTGGAGCGTCAGCCGACGGCGCCAGACCTGCTGCGCATCCGACTCGATCGCCCGGTAGGCCGGCCGCAGGTTCGACGACGGCACACGGTCGAGCACGTCGAGTGCCCGCTCGAGCACCGCCGCCTTGTACTGCAGTTCTTCGGTCACCAGCCGCGCGTAGCCCTCGGGGTCGGTCACCGGGACGTCGCTCGGCTTGCGACGCCGACCAACGAGTGCCTCGTGGATCGCGTCGGACGCGTCGCTCGTCAGACGCGCGCCGGGTGTGTGCTTCGCGGCTTCGATCGCGTCGGCGAACGCCCGGTGCTCGAGCGGAGCGGCCTCGTGCGACTCGGCCCAGCCGACGAGATAGTCGAGGCGATAGGCATCGGCGGCGGGACCGCCCGCGACGACGTGACGAGCCAGCACGTCGCGAACGTCGATGATCGGGCAGCGCAGCTGGAATGCGCGAGACCGATCGTCTTCGAGCAGCAGTGCGATCGCGGTGCGCTCGACCTCCTTGATCCCCGGGGGGATCACCGCTGGCTCGCCATCGTAGGTGAGGGCAGGGCGCCCCTCCTCCTTGTCGCGCAGCCAGCGCAGGCGACTCAGTTCCACGCCTGCGAGGTTGTCGGCGATCGACACGAGCAGGTCGGCAGTGGCGCCGTCCGGCACGACCAAGTGCACTGCATGCGGGACACCACCGCCTGCAGCCTGGCGCTGGTCGCGCATCGCGCGGGTCAGCGCATCTCCGAGCAGGCGCATGACACGGCGGCGGGTGTCAGAAGACTGCGGGTCATCGAATGTCGTGAACGCCCACGCCCCACGACCATCCGCCGTGACGCGCTGGACGCCGATCCCGTGCATGCCCAGCGCGGCAGCATCCGACTTCGCGACCACGACGTTCACGCTGCCCGGAGCACCGGCCTGATCGACACGGCGCTGACCCGTCCACTCTGCAACGCCACTCAGCGTCGCGCGAATGTTCGCGGCAGTGGACGCCGGCACCCGCCCCACCTCGGTCACGCCGTCGACCAGTCCGAGCGCGTGGCGACGTGTTGCACGGGCGACGCCGAGCTCGATGAGCAGATCGGAGGGCTCGACCGATCGACGAAGTTCCGCGCGACAGTAGGAGAACAGTGTGCAGGTCTTGCACGCAGACGGGTCGAACGTCGCCTCGAGGTGCTGCACGATCGACGTCACCGGCTGATCCGGCAGATAGACCGACTGTTCGGCCTCTCGCCGCCGCTCGGCGATGCGCAGCGCCACCTCTTCCTGGTAGTCGAAGAGGTCCTCCACAATCGGCGCTGGCTGGAGGAACGCATTCCGGGGCACCGCGAGCACGCCCTTGCGATGCACAGCCATTCCGGTAGGAAGCTTCGACCAGGCAGCAGCCGATGCCGCACCGATCGCGACCTGCAGGAAGCCCTTCAGCAATCGTGCATCGTCGATTCGCGACCTCACACGCTCGTAATCCTTCGCATCGCCCATGACGAGCCAAGACGCGCGCTGTGCCTCCACAGCCGGCGCGACGACCGCGAAGTCGGGCTTCACATCTGTGGCGCGCGTGTCTTCGAAGCCGACGAATGGCACGGCGAGCTGGAAGATCAGCGTGGCGACTCCGCGCTCGACTGCACGCGCATGTGCTGCTTCGAGAGCCTGAGCCGTCGCAGCGACGCCCGCATGCGCATCGACCGTGACGACTTCCTCAGGCCGCGCAAGGCCGAGCGCACCGATCGTTCGAGTCGCTACCTCTCCCGCGAAGCTCTCATTGCGCACGAGCCGCTCGAACACCATCGCGCGCATCCATCGTGCCTGTGGGATCGCGCCCGAGCTGTCGGCGAAACCGACTGCCTTGGCGAGGTTGCGGCGGGTCATGCCGGTGATCAGCGGATCCGTGCCTCGGAACCGCGCGCACGCTGCATGCGACGACGCCGCGACAGCGCTGGAACCACCACCGACGACCTCAAGTGCCATGACGCACCTCGACTTAGCCCAGCCCACGCGCACCGATGCGCAGCCGCACTCCTGGGGAAAGTGTGACTATCACTCAGCGTAACCGCGGCGAGTGACACGCACCGTTGCCCCACAGGATCGGCGCGTCAGCCTGGCCGCTTCCGACCGTTCACGCCTCGACGGGCTGCTCGAACAGCTGCTGAGTCTCCGCATCAGTGGAGAACAGCGTCGCACCCCGCATGCCCCGGGTCAGCAGCACCTTGTAGGTGTTGCGCACCGCCCGGTCGAACTGCGCTGGGGACCCGCGCTTGACCTGGCTGTCGTGACTTCTCGCCGGCTGTGCGACCCAGCGGTCGGTGCGCCAGACGAGGTCCTCTCCAAAGATCACGCCCGCGTAGTCGTACTCGAAGCCCTGAGCCGTGTAGACGCATCCGACTTGCCCGAATCCGCGAGGATCGCTCGCCCAGAAGGGTGTGCCCGGGGCATCGCCGTGGCTGGTGTCCTTCTTGTTGTTCCAGGGCCTCGACCAGTCACCGATCACGACGTCGGACGGCAACGTGCCGTCGGCCTGCGGGTCACCCCACGGCCAGCTGTACCCGGCCGCGATGCGGGCACCGAAGCCCTCGACGAGCTTCGCGCGCAACGAATCCTCGATCGCGCTCGGAGCGGCCGCTACCCGCAGGTCGAAGCGATCATCGCCCTGCCAAGCGACGGGCCCGCCGGGCTCGAGACCGAGCAGGCGAAGCACCCAGTGCTCGTAAGCCCGGCTGCCGCCAGCGCGGAACTGGCCGTCGAGCTCTACGACGCGATGGCCAATGCCGGCACTCGCTGCTGCCGCCTTGATGTCGGCGACCGTTCCCAGCTCACCGGGGCGCACCACCTGGTGCTCGTCAAGCAGGAAGACGGGCACGCGTGCAGCGTCGATCAGTTCTGCGACCTGCGCCCGTCCCGTGCGCTTCGCAGCCGGCGTATAACGGTTGCTGGAGTTCTCCCGAATCCGGTGCGCCTCGTCAGCGATCAGCACGTCGAGCCCGTTCTTCTCGGCATCGATGAAGTCGTTGAAGAACTTGAACAGCTTCTGCACGCGCGGAGCCCTGGCACCGGCGACCTTGCGGAGCGTCTTCGTGACCGCGGCCGAGCCAGTCGCATGCACGACGCTCCGGCCCTGACGCGCAAGCTCTCCCATAAGGGCGAGTGCGATGACGCTCTTGCCGGATCCGGGGCCGCCGGTGACGATGATCGCTTCCTTCGCGTTCGCCGTACGGGCGCGCTCGACTGCCCGGAGCACCAGTGAGTAGGCGAGACGCTGCTCGTCCAGGAGCACGAACTGCTCCTGTCGCTGCACCTCTTCGGCAGCCACCGCGAGCAATTGACGACTGGGTCTGATCGCCGAGCCGAGCAGCGCGTCCGCAGTCTCCGCCCCCGGCGCGGGCGCGAGCGTGCTCTTCAGGAAGTCGATGAACTCACCCCGCCTCTGAGCCGTGAACATGCGAACGTCGCTCGCTGGCTGCAGGTTCCAGAGATCACGAATACTGTCGTCGTCCGCGTTGTGGAGGTAGGCGACGCCAGTGAGGTCGATGTGCTGATGCTCCAAGACAGCGGTGAAGTCCCTCAGGTACTCGCAGTAGCCGTGCACCTGGGCGAGCGGATGCAGACGCTCACCCATGCCGTCGAGCACGCAGGCATCGTCGGCCGAATCGAGCATTCGCGCCTTGGACCATTGCTTGAGCTCGACGACGAGCACCTGTGGCTTCGCAGACCTCGGGTGCACGCCGCAGAGAATGACGTCGGCACGCTTGCTGGTCAACGGCGGTCGATGCTCGAGCAGCACCTCCACGTCGCCCAGACCTGCGTCGACGAGGTCTCCGGTCAGCACGTCGAGACTGCTCGCCCACGACCCACGCTCGCCAGCGCTCGGTCTGTGGCCGACCTCGTGGAAGAACGACTTCGCCATCTCGTCCACCAGCGTGCCAGCCTCGATGCGGGCGCGCAGGTGCACAGCTGATCCGCGGTAGAGCGGCACGACAGAACCCCTGGAAGCACGAGTACTTCCCGTGCGGGTGGAGGCTTGTCAGGTGACGCGCCTGTCGGGCCGGACGGATGTACTTCGAGCGTATAGGCCGACGAGGACGGGCTGCGGAAGGTCGGCCTGTCTAAGAAGCGGCCCGTGGGTCCGCAGATCGTGGTCGGGCTACTAGTCGACGCCGCCGGTAAGGGCGCCATCACCTGCTCCCCAGGTCGGAACCGCACTCAATCGACATTCCCTCACCGATGCGAACCGCGTGCGTCCTTCCGGACGCGAGCAATCCACACCTTACGCTGGCTGCATGTCCAGCACCGATGCAGGTCGCCATGCAGGGTCCCCGTGGCCTCACTGATCGCATGGCTCGACAGCTCGGCCGACGAACAGCGACGGATGCGCGAGATCGTCGCACTGTTCGGCGCCTCTGAGGGGCGCGACGAGTTGGGCCTCGGACAGATTCGCGATGCCGTGTCGGACGCGCTCTTCCCGGGCACATCGACGCTGCACACCCGCGCACGGTATGCGCTCTTTGTTCCATGGTGCTTCGAACTTGCAGCTGGTGCCAGAGACCCGAAGCGTCGACTTGACGAGCTCGAGCGAGGTCTCATCGGCGCGCTCGGCCGGTCCCGAGACGCCGACGGCCTCATGGGCGCCACCGTCGGCCGCGCGCTGAAGAACCTGCCGTCGACCGTCTACTGGGGCGCGCTCGAGCGCTGGGGGATCCTGTCCCACGCTGCGAGCCGCACCGAGGCGCTGGAGCTGTCGCGCCCGCAGCGGGTGGTCGTCCACGAGGAGGACGAGTCCATCAGCCGCACCATCTGGACCACCCCGCCGGCACCGCACGGCTTTCCCGATGACGTCGATGAAGGATTCGCGCTGAGCTTCGCGGAAGCGCGGTGGTTACAGGAGCGGCTGCTGGAGTCGTCGCCCGGGTCCCTGCTCGCGCACTTCGCGAACCAGCGCCCAACGGCTGAGTCTGGAACTGCTTGGGAAGAGCCCACCTCGGCCACGGCCCCTGACAGGGCTCGATCGCTGCTGACGCATGCCGAGCGCTTCTCCACGGTCATGCACGGTGCACAACTGCTCTACAACCTGCTGCTCGCCGAGGACTGCGAGCACCACGGCGTCGGTCCACAGGAGCTCGGCGGCACACCGATCAGTGACGCGTACCGCAATGATTTCGCCGAATGGTCCCAGCGCATCCGCGAACTGGCTCTCCCACCTACCTGGCGGCTCGAGGAGCTGCTCACCGCAGTTGAGGCCGAGCCAGGCCGACCACCGAACGTCGCCACGTCGACCAGACGGTTCGTCGCCGACTGGCTGCGTGTCATTGCGTCGGTGACACCCGAGCAGATTCCAGACAGCGCGAATGCGCGAGCGGTCGTCGCGCGCCGCGAACGCATCAAGGGTCCGAAGGCGCGCCTCGGCAACCCCGCCCGGCTCGCCACGTGGGGTGGTGCAGCAGGTCGCGATCGACTGCGCTATCGGTGGCCGGTCGTGCGCCGCATACTGACGGACATCCACGACGGACTCGATCGTGCTTGAGCCCGATGTCCGAGCGCTGCTCTCCGACCTGCTGCAACCGCCGCCGGGTTTCGCGCTTGCTCATGCGGTCGGCACCACGTTCACGCTCAACCTCGAGAGCGCGCTGAAGGTGCCACTTGCATTCGCAGGATCCCGCGCGAACGCCGATGACGCCGTCGGCGTGCTCGATGCGTTGCGCCGGGCGGCGGATCGCGTCGACATCTTCGCGCAAGCGGGGTGCGTCTCATTGCCGAAGATGCATGACCTCGTCGCGCTCCTCGAGCCGATGGTGCACCCGGTCGGCATGCGCGGACGACTGTTCCACCCCAAGGTGTGGTTCCTCGAGTTCGAGGCCGACGGGGAGCGGGCCTACCGATTCGTCTGCGGCAGCCGAAACCTGACGACCGACCAGACCTGGGATGCGGTGGTGTCGATCGATGGGACGCCGTCAGCAAGTGTCGACACGATGACGGCGCGCTCCAACGACTCCATGTCCGCGCTGCTGCGCTGGCTGCCTCGGCACCTCGTGCAACCGATGCCGGCTGCGCGCCGCAAACGCATCGATGACCTCGCCGACCGCTGGCAGTCGATCGCGTGGGAGGCACCGGCCGAGGCGAAGACGCTCGAGGTGCATGTGCTGGGCATCGAACGCGACCCGATCGAGCTGCCGCAACAGCGGCAGTCACTCATCGTCTCGCCATTCATCACGTCCGACGCGCTCGAAAGGCTTCGTGCGCGGCCGGGCGGAGCAACGCACGTCGTCGCGAGGCCGGAGCAGCTCGACCGGCTCGACCCGACTGCGCTCCAGAATGGGCGGTTGTCGCTCAAAGTTCTTGACGAAACCGCAGACCCGTCGGTCACTCACGATGGCGTCGACCTCGGCCTCGGCATCCTCTCTGGACTCCACGCCAAGCTTGTCGTGCACGACGGCCCCCACATGTCCCGCCTGCTCATCGGCTCGGCGAACGCGACCGATGCCGCGTGGTCCTCGAACGTCGAGGTCATGCTCGACGTCGTCGGATCCACGGCGCGCATCGGTGTCGACGCGACATTGCAGTCCCTCGCTCCGATTCTCGAGTCGTACACGACGACCGGAGGCACCGACGTGCCACCGGAGGAGGAAGCCCGCTGGCGGTTGGAGAGCGCTCTTCGAGAACTGGCTACTGCCGAGGTCACCATCGCCATCTGCACCGGGGAGCCGTATGCGTTCGAACTCTGGCGAGAGGGCCATTCTTCGGATGAACTCGGAGGGCACGACGAAGCGGATGCGGAAGTCACGGTCAGATGGCATCTCGCGACCCGTCCCGACCTGGCGGGCACCACGCTTCCGCGGCGCGACAACGCATTCCGGTCGGGCTCGATCGCGTTGCACGAGATCACGCCGTTCGTCGTGCTCACGGCCTCGGACGCACAAGGTCATCGTGCCTCCAGCATCCTCGTCGCGAGACTGATCGACGACGTCGCGGATCGCAGGGATGCGATCGTCGCTCGGCAATTGATCGACCCACGGTCGTTTGCCAGGTTCCTGCAGTTGCTGCTTCAGGCGGGTGGCACCGTCCCGCTGCTCGAGTCTTCGGGCGCGGGGGCGTGGTCAGCCTTCGGCGGATCGGTGGCCGAGGACGGCAGTGGCCTGCTCGAGCTGCTCGTACGATCGACCGGCGCCGACCATGACGGGCTGGAAGTGATCGAGCGGGTGCTGCGGCAACTCTCCGCCGAAGAGCGTGGACGCGCCCTGCCCACAGGGTTTCTCGAGGTGTGGTCCGCGGTGGCTGAAGCGCGTCGTCTCGACCAAGGGGATCCGAGATGAGCTCCTTCGACGCGGATGCCGTCGTCGCGGGCCTCAAGGGCTTCCAGCGCGATGCGGTCGAGCACGTGATCGATCGGTACTACGGCGCAGGCGCGATCAACGGCACCGGCCGCTTCCTCGTCGCGGACGAAACGGGACTCGGCAAGAGCATCGTCGCCCGCGGCGTCATCGCTCGCACGATCGAACGATTGCAACACGACGCATCCGTCGACCGAATCGACATCGTCTACATCTGCAGCAACGCTGACCTGGCGAAGCAGAACCTCCAGCGGCTCAACGTGACTGGCGACCGTCACATCAGCATGGCGACGCGTCTGACGCTGCTGGCACGGGACACCACACGGTTGAACGAGCCATCGCTCGACGGCACCAAGAAGGTGAACCTCGTCTCGTTCACGCCCGGGACCTCGTTCAAAGACGGCGGTTGGCGGTCAGGCTCTGCCGACGAACGAGCCATGCTCGCGGTGCTGCTCGACCGACTCGTGAACGCGACCGCTCTCGAGCGCCACGCGACCCGAATCCTGCTGCAGGGCACGGTCAAGACGGTCGAGCGGTTCACCGACCACGTCACCTGGTTCGCGTGGGACCTTGAGCGGCGAGTTGGCCCCGACGAGCGCATCGTGACGAGCTTCGACGCAATGGTTCGCGAGCGCGGCACGCTGACCGAGTTCGTGACGCTGCGAGAACGCGCTGCAGCCGGCGAACCCGTGGAAGGTGAGCTGTGGCACCGGACGATGGCGCTGATCGGCAGCCTGCGTCAGGATCTCGCGAAGGCCAGTGTCGACGCGCTCGAACCGGACCTCGTGATCCTCGACGAGTTCCAACGGTTCCGTACGCTCCTCGACCCCTCGCACGGCGAGGCCTCGGAGCTCGCCGACAGCCTCTTCAGCCACGAGAACGCGAAGGTGCTGTTGCTGTCCGCGACTCCCTACAAGCCGTTCACCGCCCGGGGCGAGTCAGGCGAAGACCATGCGCGCGACTTCCTTGAAACCGTGCGCTTCCTCGCGGCGCGCGACGAGTGCGTCGTGGAATCGGTCGCGGACGCCCTTCGTGCCCATCGGGAAGCACTCGTAGCAGGATCCGACGGCGGGGTCACCGCGCAGCGTGTGCGCGCAGCGCTGCTCCCTCTCATGTCGCGAAGCGAGCGTCCTCCGCTCGGCACAGACACCGACATGGTGATCGAGCGCCCGCTCGACGGCGGCGCACCCACAGCATCCGAAGTCTCCGACTGGATCGCGTTGCAGCGGCTCGGCGACCACATCGGTGTCCGCATCGAGATGGACCACTGGAAGTCGATCCCCTACTTCTCCACCTTCATGGAGACCTACAAGTCCGGAAGTCGCACGCGCGAACTCCTCGAAGCAGACGGGGGCCAGAGCGTTGCTCCGCTGCTCGCGAGAACCGCAAGCGTCACCAAGGAGGCCATCGCCGAGAAGGCGCCGATCGAGCTCGGCAACGGCATGCTGCGCGCTCTCGCGCGAGACACGCTCGATCGCGGATGGTGGAAGCTGCTCTGGGTACCTGCCACGATGCGCTACCTCAAGGATGGCCCGATCTACTCCTCGGTCGACCGTGACATGACGAAACACGTCGTGTTCTCGGCATGGTCCGGCGTCCCGACCGCGATCAGCAGCCTGCTCAGCCACGAGGCCGAGCGGCTCGCGACGCGCGGGACCTCGGCAGCAGATGCCCTCGACTCGCCTGACGCTGTCGCGCGGCGCCTGAGCTGGCGCCTCGTCGACGGGCGTCCCGCCCAGATGAACCTGCTTGCACTGTTCTGGCCCCATCCTGAACTTGCCAAGCGCGGCGACGTGCTCGCGATGGTCCGCCAGCACGGGAGGCGCTTGGATGCCGGCGAAGTCGCAGCGGCAGCCGTGCGGAACATCCGAGGTGAAGAGGCCAAGGAAGCGTGGGAGGCATTCTTCTCGGTTGCAGGCGCGGTACCGGACGGGATCCGTAGAGCGGATAGGACGGTATCTGACGCTGCACAGGCGCTCGACGAGGAGGAGGGGCGTGGTGCAGCGCGCAACCTGGTTACCTATGTGCGCACCGTCGTTGACACCCGTCACGCGACGACCTCGACGCATCCGGATCTTGGTCACCTCGCGGCCCATTCGCCGGGCTCGATCGCCTACCGAGCTGTGCGCTCCGTCGCCGGAGAGGGGGCGACCGCCGAAGGCATCTGGGCAGCGGCTTGGCGGCTCTCGCTCGCTCTCAGATCACTGTTCGACCGGCCGATCAGCACCGCACTCCTCGACACCTTGGCTGGTGGCGACCTGCCCTATTGGCGGCGCGTCATCGACTACTGTGCCGACGGCAACCTGCAGGCGGTGCTGGACGAGTACATGTACCAGCTGCGGAGCGAGCTCGGTGGCGAGCTGCTCGACGACGACGAGCTTGCACGGGCAGCAGAAATGGCGTCGCGGGCGCTGCGCATGACGTCGGCTTCATTGCGCGGACACGACAACACCGCGGAGCGCAACGCCCTCGTATTCCGCACGCGCTTCGCCGTGCGATACGGCGGTCAGCACACCGACGCCGATGCAAAGGTCGCTGCGCGCCAGGCCGACGTGCGCGCCGCGTTCAACAGTCCATTCGCGCCCTTCGTGCTTGCCTCGACAAGCGTCGGGCAAGAGGGAATCGACTTCCATTGGTGGAGTCACGCAGTCGTGCATTGGAACCTGCCGTCGAACCCGGTGGACTTCGAGCAGCGAGAAGGTCGCGTCCACCGGTTCATGGGGCACGCCGTGCGGAAGAACGTCGCGATGGCACATTGGGAAGACGTTTTGCATGCAGACTCCCCCGCCTGGGAGGCCGCCATTGCCGCCGCAGAAGGTAGCGCCGAGGACCTCGGTGAGTTCGCGCCTTGGTGGATCTACCCCGGCCCCGCGCGCATCCACCGTCGTGTGGCAACGTTGACCCTTGCGAGGGAGCACGAGCGCTACGACCGATTGGTGGAGGCCTTGGCGCTGTACCGCCTCACACTTGGCCAGCCGCGGCAGGAAGACATGCTGCGCTTGTTGCAGATGAAGGGCCGCGACAGCACCCGGGCCGTGTCGATCAACCTTCGGCCGCCGCGAGCTTTCGTCTCGCAACCGTCCCAGCCCGAATGACCACCGGGGGCCGACGGTATGCGGAACGCCGCCGGTGACGCAGCCGTCTATTGCGCCTGGCCGCGGATCTCGCGCAACGCCTGCTCGAGGGCTTGTGCCTCGTCGACCGAGAGCGTCCATCGCCGAGATGGGCCGTCGAGTGCGAATTCGGGCGCGACGGCGATCCGTCGACGCGGCTGTGTGTCGTCCTCGAAGCGAACCGCTCGAGCAGGTGCGACCCGGTCGCCGCGCGGTTTCGATGGGTGCAATGGCGGAGACGGAGCGATGATGTAGCCGTCGGTGACGTCGCCGTAGATCTGCAGGTGCGAGTCTTTGGATGCCCATAGCCAGGCCAGCCACGCACACACGATGCCGTCGACCTCGTCCTCGATGCGGTTCAGGTCGATGTGCTTGGTCGCAGTTGCGGCGATGGTGCGCAGCTCGCCCCAGCGCGGCAACTCGGTCACGCGGAGGGTGGGCTCGCGCTTGAGCAGGTCGAGCAGGCGGCTGAACTCGCGCTTGCGGAAGCCGAAGGGGTACTTCGTCTTGTGCTTGTACTTCAAGATCAGGTCGAGCTCCCATAGGCCCACCATCGCGGGATGCGGGTACACCTCGATCGCGACGCCCGAGCGCGGGCCGTCCGGGTCGAGCGGCAGGCCCAGACGCTCGGCCAGCACTGCGCCGCGCGGTGGGTTGAACTCGGGCTTGCCGAGGTTGGTCGAGTGGGCGTACGCGTCGTAACGGCCGAAGTGCTCCTGGATGAGTGACTCACAGCGCCGGCGACCGCTCGCGTTGGTGACGACTAGCGGTGCGTCGATCGCGACGACACCCAACGCATCCGCGTGGTCGGAGATCCAGGCGAGGATTTCGTCGTCACTAAGCGCACTGCCCGAAGCGAGGAGCCTGCCATCAGAGGACACCGCGGCGAGGCCGGTGCGGTTCTTCGGGCCCCACGCCAGGTCGATGCCGGTGGACTGAGGGCGCGGTCATTCCCTCACCCTAGGAGGCGCTGCCCGATGCCCCGTGTCAGAGGGTGCCAATAGGTTCACCACAGGTCGAGACGCCCGCAGCCGATCGGCCCCCTCTCCCCCGACCCCCAGGCCGGTGGGTTCACCCTGTCAAGAGAGACCTCCATGTCCCACACCAACCCCTCGCAGGGCTACGGCCCCGCACAGGCTGGCGGCGCAGCGCCGCAGCAGCCCGCTCCGCAGTACGCCGCGCCGGGCTACGTACCCGCACCCGGCACCGCACCCAACGCCGGCTTCGCGCCCGTGCCCGGGCACGCATCCGCCCCCAATTTTGGCGGGCCGCAGGTGCCGCTGAAGAGCTTCGTCGCGACGTGGCTGTTCGCCATGCTGCTCGGCGTACTCGGCGTCGACCGCTTCTACCTCGGGAAGGTCGGCACGGGCATCGTGAAGCTGCTCACGTTCGGCGGCCTCGGCATCTGGGCGCTCGTCGACCTGATCATCACGCTCGTCGGGAAGCGGACCGACAAGCTCGGACGGCCGCTCGAGGGCTACGAGCAGCACAAGAAGCTGGCGTGGATCATCACCGGGGTCTGGATGCTGCTCGGCGTGATCATCGGGGCCGTCAACGGAGCTACTGCTGGCAACCGCGTGCCCGCCGCGATGCCCGAGGTGTCACAGCCGGCAGCCGAGCCTGCTGCAGAGGTTGAGGAAGAGCCCGCGGCGGAGGCGCCTGCGGAAGAGCCTGCCGAGGAGCCCGCGGCGCCTGTCGAGGAGCCGGCGGACGACGCGGCTTCGTGGGCGGCGGACACCTACGGCACGTTCGAGCCGGTGACGCAGCAGGGTTCGGGCGACTCGATCGTCGAGCTTCCGGCGGGCGCAGGCATCGTCACGTCGTCGCACAACGGGTCGGCGAACTTCATCGTGCAGGTGCTCGACGCGAGCAACGGCTCGACCGGCGACCTGCTGGTGAACACGATCGGCGCGTACAGCGGCACGGCCGTCTACGGCGTCAGCGCCTTCGGCGAGGGCGTGCGCCTGCAGGTGACCGCTGACGGTGCTTGGGAGCTGACGATCGCTCCGGTCGCGAGCGCGCCCGAGCTGGCCGCTTCGGGCTCCGGCGATGGCGTCTTCCTCTACGGGGGCGACGCCGGTGCCGCCGCGCTGACGCACGACGGTGCAGCCAACTTCATCGTGCAGCAGCACAGCGACGACTTCCTCGCCATGGGACTGCTCGTCAACGACATCGGTGCCTACACGGGCACGGTGCCGATCGGTGCGGGACCGTCGGTCGTGACGGTCATGGCCGATGGGAACTGGACGATCGCGGTGCAGTAGCGCAAGGACTGGCGGGCAGCGGCCGCTCTTGCAGTCGCTGCCCGCCTGCTTCAGCGCGAGAAGGTGCCGACGACGCGGTTCTGCTCGAGGATCGCGTCGGCGTACGCGTCGAGGAACTCCTCGCGGCTGGGCTCGCCCTCCACCGCGCGCGAGAGCGCGTAGACCCAGAAGTAGTAGCGGTGGTCACCGTGGCCGACCGGGGGCTGCGGCCCCATCCACGCGGCATCTCCCGCCGAGTTCTTCGCCTGCCTGCCCGCGCCCGCGTCGACATCGCCGCTCTGCGCCGGCAGCCCGTAGACCGCCCAGTGGGTGTAGCCGCGCGGCAGCGGCGCATCCGGGTCATGCACGACGACGGCGAGCTCCACCGCATCCGCCGGCACGCCGTGCACCGCCAGCCTTGGCTGCTCATTGCCGCCGTCGACGGTGAAGCGGTCGGGGATGCGGCCGTTCGGCTCGAAGGCGTCGGTCGTGATCGTCAGGTCGCCGATGTTCAGGCCCATAGGGTGCTCCTTCGTGTCGTCCTGCCTCGACGCTGGCATCGACCGGCCGCGGATACAAGTGGGGCGGCGGATCTCAACGCCAGTGCCCCCGCCACCGGTCGCGCAAGCGCCGGGAGCAGCGCCCGAAGGCGCCCCGCTCTCCACAGAGGCGGCGCGCACCCGCGCGCGGCTCCGTCACTTCGGACGACACTCCCGGCATGGGAATCAGGTATTACGCATACTCCTTCGACCGCGCGATGACCGAGCAGGCGCTCCTCGACCCCCGAAGCTTCATCTCGAGCGATCCACTCGCCGACGCCTGGGGCTTCGAACCGGGCGCGACAGTGGCGGTCACGAACTTCGAGCAGTCCGTCGCGAAGCGCGACATGCTATATCTCGACAAAGCGTGGTCGATGCTGCAGCGGCTCACTGAACCCGGCTCGCTCGATGACCAGCCTCGAGCCGCCTTCCGGATGTTCGAGGGCCGCGTGACCGGCCGCGAGTGGGGCTGGGATGCGTGGGTGCGAGCGCTCACGCCTGAGGAAGTCGTGGCGATTGCGCACGATCTGGCGGGCATCGACGATGCCGAAGCCCGAGCTCGCTTCGTCGAGATCGGATGCTTCGGGCGCCACTCGGACGCCGAGGCCGACTACGGCATGCAGTACCTCCGCGCGGCTCGCATGTTCGTCACGGGACTTGCCGCGGAGGATCGCGGGATGGCCTACCTCATCGGCTGATCGATGACTCGCTCCCCCGCAGACTTCCGTGCTCTTGCTGCGCCAATTCGGGCATCATATGATGCGAGTACTGATGCAAAAGGGGCCTCGATGCGCACCACCGTGACGATCGATGACGAGCTGATCGCACGCGCGATCGAGTTGACCGGCGTGACCGAACGATCGGCACTGCTGCGTGCAGGACTGGAAGCGCTGATCCGGGTGGAGAGCGCCCGACGGCTCGCGGCGCTCGGCGGCACCGACCCGCACGCCGCGGCAGCACCGCGCCGGCGGAGCGGCGCAGCGTGATCCTGGTCGACACCTCTGTCTGGATCGATCACCTGCGCGCCCCGGAGCCGCAGCTCATCGAGTTCCTGACCGAGGACGCGGTCGGATGCCATCCGCTCGTCATCGAAGAGCTCGCATTGGGTTCAATGCACGACCGCGCAGCCTTCCTCGGGCTGCTCGCCAATCTGGTTGCGCTGCCGGCGCTCTCGCATCTCGAGCTGCTCACGCTCGTCGACAAGCGTCGGCTCTGGGGACAAGGGCTCAGCACCGTCGATGCCCATCTGCTGGGAGCAGTGGCGCTCACGCCCGGGGCGCGGCTCTGGACACGCGACAAGCGACTGGCAGCGGCGTGCCGAAGGGCGGCCATCGCTACGTACGACGAGACCGACAGCAGCTGAGAAGCGCTGGACGTCGACGCCAAGCGCGCCTGATTGGCCGGTCAGCGTGAAACCGTCTCCGCAACCTGCCCGGCGGCTTAGGCTCAGGCATGGCCGCTCCCGCACCCCGCTTCCTCGACCTCGCCGATCCCGCCTTCGACGTCACCGCATCCGCTGTGCATGATGCACGCGATGAGGGCTGGTACGCCGAGACGCCGTACGGCTGGGCGGTGCTGCGCTACGAGGAGGGCACGGCGCTGCTGAAGGATCGCCGCTTCCAGCAGGGCAACGCCAAGTGGCCCGACCAGAACGGCATCCACGACGGGCCCTGGCGCGAGTGGTGGCAGCAGACGCTGCTGAGCATCGAGGGCGACGACCACCTGCGGCTGCGGCGGCTGCTCGGGCCGGCGTTCCGCATGAAGACGATCGAGTCGATGCGGCCGCGCTTCCAGGCGCTCGCCAATGAGCTCATCGACGGCTTCGCCGGGCGCGGCGAGGTGGAGTTCGTCAGCGAGTTCGCCGAACCGTACTCCTCGCGCATCCTCTGCATGCTGCTGGGGCTGCCCGACGACGAGTGGCCGCAGGTGGCGCACTGGGCCGACGACCTCGGCAAGTCGTTCGGCATCAACGTGCGGGCCGATCTGCCGCGCATCGAGGCGGCCCTCGAGGGCCTCAGCGGCTACATCGAGCAGGTCATCGCCGACCGCCAGGCGCAGCCGCAGGACGACCTCGTCTCGACCCTGATCGCCGCACATGAAGGGTCGGATGCGCTCAGTCGCCACGAGCTGTCGGTCGCGCTGGTCTTCCTCGCGTTCGCGGGCATGGAGACGACCCGCAACCAGCTGGGCCTCGCCCTGCAGACGTTCCTCGCGCATCCGGACCAATGGGCCCTGCTCGCCGAGCAGCCCGAGCTCGGCGCGCGCGCCGTCGAGGAGGTCATGCGCGTCGCGCCGACCGTCACCTGGGTGACGCGCGAGGCGATCGAGGATGTCGACCTGCACGGCCTGCGCATCCCCGCCGGCGGCATCGTGCAGGTGCTCTCGCACTCGATCGGCACCGACGAGCGGGCCATGGCCGAGCACGCGCCCTTCGACATCCGCATCGACGACCGGCCGCTGCACTCGGGCTTCGGCGGCGGCGTGCACCACTGCCTCGGCCACTTCGTCGCCCGCACCGACATGGCCGTCGCGCTGCCCCTGCTCGCGCAGCGGATGCCGGATGTCGCTGCCGACGGCCCGGGCGAGTGGCTCCCGGTCTCGGGCAACACCGGCCCCGTGCGCTTCCCGCTGCGGTTCACGCCGGCGGGGTGACCGCAGCAGTCTGCGTTGCCTGCGACTCGTTCGTCGGCAGTTCGTCCTCTCGTATCCATCGCGAACCCATGCTAGATTCGGGAAACTCCATGATTCCACCGCCGGTGGAGGATACATGTTTTCGGAGGTCGGGCGCACAATGGACGAGGCACGGCCCGTATCGACGCAGCAGGTGCTCCGTCGGATCGTGCGACTCCTGCGCGCGCCGCTGCCCACCGGCTGGACCCTCACCCAGAAGGATGACCTTCCTGCTGATACGAGCAGCCCGGACGCGATCCTGACGATCAGCGACCCGACAGGGACGTCGGCTGACCTCGTCGTCGAAGCGAAGCAAACGGTCGAGCGACGCGATCTGGGGCGCGTCAGCCAGCAGCTTGATACATACCGATCGGCACGCGGCGGCAGTGCGCGAGGAGTGCTCGTCGCGCGCTATCTTCCACCGCTGGTGCGCGCAGACCTGGAGCAGCTCGGCATCAACTACGCCGACGCCACAGGCAATGTGCGCATCTCGATCGACCGGCCAGCGATCTTCCTCTCGGATCGGGTGACCGACAAGGATCCTTGGCGTCAGCCCGGTAGGCCTCGAGGCAGCTTGAAGGGTGAGCCGGCCGCACGAGTCGTGCGCACGCTACTCGATTGCGCGAACCCGCTTTCGATCTCCGAGGTCATCAAGAGATCCGGTGCGTCGACCGGTGCGACATACCGGGTGCGCGACTACCTGCTTGAGGAGGGCCTCCTGGAGCAGACCGGTGCGACCTATCGCGTGCCGGACTGGCCGAAGCTCCTGCGCGAGTGGGCCACCGAGCACTCGGGGCTCGAGGCCGGCATCAGCCGCCGCTACCTCGAGCCTCGTGGGCTGCCAGCAATGCGCTCCCGCGCGACACGAGATCCGGGATTTCGCTACGCATTCACCGGCAGCGTCGCCGCTGGCGAGTGGGCACCGTACGCTCCCGCAAGGGCCGCCTTCGCGTACGTCGAAGACCTCGAGGGTGCCGCCGAATGGCTGCAGCTCCGACCGACGGAGACCGCACCGAACGTGATCCTGATCGAGCCGACGGTGAAGGAAAGCGCGGTGTTCTTGAATACCCGGCTGGCGCGCGACGGCATCACGCTCGCTTCGCCGTCCCAGGTGGCGGCCGATCTGCTCAACGGCCCCGGACGCAACCCGGGCGAGGCTGAAGAGCTCATCGCCTGGATGCTGCAGAACGAAGGAGCATGGCGACAGTGATCGATCCGGAGGTCGTGCGCGCCCGTCGCGCTCTGCTCGACGCACTGGAGGCGTTGGGCACGCACCGCGACGCGGTGATCCTTGTCGGTGCCCAGGCGATCTACATCCACACGGGCAGCGCAGAAGTGGCGCTTGCGGAGTTCACGAGCGACGCGGACCTCGCGGTCGACCCGAGCCGGCTCGGTGCGGACCCGCTGATCCAAGAGGCGATGACGGCGGCTGGGTTCGTCCCTGATCCCGACCAGGATGCGCTCGGCACCTGGCGCTCACGTGACTGGGTTCCCGTCGATCTGCTGATCCCTGCCACGGTGGCGGGACGCGGTCGGCGCTCGGTCGAGGTGCCACCGCACGACAAGCGTGCGATGCGCCGTGCGGTGGGTCTCGAGGCAGTGCTCGTCGACAACGTGCCGTCGGAGATTCGCTCCTTTGAAGAGGCCGACTCACGAGCGTTCGCCGTCAGCGTGGCCGGCCCAGCAGCGCTATTGGTGGCGAAGTTGCACAAGCTTTACGAGCGCCTGGACGCGCCGAAGCGGATCGATGCAAAGGATGCGCACGACGTCTATCGGCTACTCGTTGCCGTGAGCACAGACGCGCTGGCCGAGTCTTTGACGGCCTTGAGCGGCGACGCGATCTCGATGCGCGCCACCCGCGACGCCATCGGCTATCTGACGGAGCTCTTCGCGGCCGGAGTGGAAGCTCGAGGGTCGCAGCTCGCGGGTCAAGCCGAGGCGCTCGTCGGCGACCCGGCTCAGGTTGCCCTCGCATCGAGTCTGCTGGCGCAGGATCTGATAGTGGCCCTCGAGACGAGGGTGTAGGCCCACCGGGTCGCCGTGCCAGAGAGGACGTCGACCTGCACGGCCTGCGCATCGCCGCCGGCGGCATCGTGCAGGTGCTCTCGCACTCGATCGGCACCGACGAGCGCGCCATGGCCGAGCACGCGGCCTTCGACATCCGCATCCACGACCGGCCGCTGCACTCGGGCTTCGGCGGCGGCGTGCACCACTGCCTCGGCCACTTCGTCGCCCGCACCGACATGGCCGTCGCCCTGCCCCGGCTCGCACAGCGGATGCCGGATGTCGCTGCCGACGGCCCGGGCGAGTGGCTGCCGGTCTCCGGCAACACCGGCCCGATCCGCTGCCCGCTGCGGTTCACGCCGGAGGGATGAGGCCGCGGGCCTGGGTAGTGTCATCCGCCGGCGTCTAAATGGTGGCCAACCCTGGGCTTGTCACACTTTAGAGATATAAAGTGTGGCTAACGGGGCACGAAGCAACGGATAGGGGTCAACTGATGGCGGGTTGGACCGGGCGCGACTGGACAGCGCGCGATGACCCAGGTCTCGCTCGCGATGCTCGGCGCGGAGGCGCATTCCGCTCCTACGAGCCTGACCTTCTCGTGGGGATGGCCGTCACCACCACACCCGAGCTCGATGCGCTGCTCGCGCAGGCCGAGCGTGCCGTCGCAGCACTCGATCATGGGGCCGGCGGCGCCGACCTCGCCGGCATCGCCCGATTCCTGCTTCGGTCAGAGGCGATCGCCTCCTCGCGCATCGAGGGCATCGCTCCCTCCGCGGGCCAGATCGCGCTCGCCGAGCTGGCTGAACATGAGGAGATCCGCACGTTCGGCGAGCAAGCGCGACTCGTTGCGCGGAACATGACCATCGTGCGCGAAGCGACGACGCGACTGGCGGACGAGACGACCGTCGACGCTGCGACCATCGACCGCCTGCATCGCGCACTGCTCGCCGACGAACCGCGCCACCACGGCATCCGCACAGTGCAGAACTGGATCGGAGGATCGGCCTGGCACCCGCTTGACGCGGCGTTCGTGCCACCGCAGCCCGAGCACGTGCCTGCCTTGCTCGACGACCTGGCGGCATACCTCTCGGGCGCAACACACGCGCCGATCGTGCAGGCTGCGCTCGTGCATGCGCAGTTCGAGACGATCCACCCGTTCACGGACGGCAACGGGCGCGTCGGCCGCGCGCTCATCCACACCGTGCTCACCCGCCGCGGGCTCACCGTCAACGCGGTCGTGCCCGTGAGTCTTGTGCTCGCGACGTTCCGCGATAAATACATCGATGGTCTGACCTCCTACCGATACGACGCACCCCCCACGAGCGCCGCTGCTCACGAAGCCCGAGCGAGCTGGTTGACGTTCTTCGCGACCTCGATGTTGCAGGCCGCTGAACGAGCCGAGATCCTGCGCGATGAGATCGCCGCCTTGCGTGAGCGCTGGGCTGCTCAGGTGGAAGCACACCGTTCGGACACTGGTCGACAGCGTCAATTGCGCAGCGACTCCGCTCTCGTGCAGATCCTCGCCGACCTTCCCTCGACACCCGTGCTCACCGCGACGACCGTGACGCGCATCCACGGCGTCTCCGAGAACGCCGCGCTTCGGGCCCTCGGGGACCTGCGCGATGCCGGAATCCTCGAGACCCGCTCGACGGGCACCCGGGCGCGCGCATTCGTCTCCCGCGAGATCCTGGATCTGATCACGGTCACGGAACGACAGCTGGCGTCGACGCGATTCGACACAAGCGCCAGCCCGCCGCACTCTGGAGTTCCAGCATCGCCCGAGTCGCGCTGAATGCGATCAGGCCGGCAGCGGATCGCCGCAGTCGCGGCAGGTGGCGGCGACCGGGACGACCATGAAGCAGTTGAGGCAGGTGGTCTCGCGGAGCGCCGGCGCCGGTGGTGCCGCGGCCGTCGACGCGCGGCTGCGGGTGGCCCCGCCGGAGGCCGTGCGGCGCGGCTGCCGCTGCGCGCGCTCGGGCAGCGGTGCCAGCACGACCGGGTTCCCGCCGTCGGCGGGCATCGTCGCGCCGAAGTGGCGGTAGCAGGCGAGCCGGTCCTCGGCGGCGACCCGCTCGCGGGTGCGCTCGTCGGTGCCGGCCGGCACACCGGGATAGTCGCTGCCGATGCGGCGCTCGGCCGTGACGCACAGGGACGTGAGCTGCGGCTCCCCGCGCTCCACCGCATCCGCCCCCACCCTGCCGAGCACGCGGTCGATCCACTCCTCGACCGGCTGCCGGGTTGTGATGCCGGTGCTCGACTGGATGCGCTCGCTCAGGTCTTGATAGGTGATCCAGGCGCCGTAGTCGCGCGCCGTCTCCAGCAGCACCTCGCGGGCGGCCGGCCACCATTGGCGCACGGCGTCGGCCTGCGAGACGTACTGGCCGTTCGCGAGCTCGGGCATGGGTTCCTCCTCACAGGTGCTGCGTCAACGGTATCGACCCAGCCGTGTGGTGCGAGACTCGTGCAGGACCGGCTTGCGGCGACGCATCCGCCGCGCAAGGCTGGGGGACACATCCGGTCGGGAGGCCAGCATGACCGAGCAGCAGCGCAGTGCGGAGGACGACCGTGCTGATCACCACCGCGCCGATCACCACCGCACTGATCACCACAGCGCCGACGACGACGCCCACGACCACCTCGCCGCCTACCTGAACGAGCACCTGCTCGCCTCGGAGGGCGGGCTGAAGGCGTTCGACGCCGCCGCCGGCACCTGGGCCGGCACCCGCCACGAGCAGACGCTGCGCGCGCTCGCCGACGAGATCGCCCGCGACCGCAAGGATCTGGCGCTGCTGATCGAGCGGCTCGGCTACCGGCCCGCGGGCTGGAAGCGCCTGCTCACCCTCGCCTTCCGCACCGGCGGCAGCGCGAACCCGGTCAACGTCCTGCGCATGCGCGGCGGCTCGATGGCGCAGCTCGAGCTCGACGTGCTCACCGGCATGGTGCGGGCGAAGGTGTCGATGTGGGATGCGTTGCTGACGCTCGCAGAGGACGACCCGCGGTTCGAGGTGCGGATGCTCGAGGCGCTGCGACGCCGTGCCGAGCAGCAGATCACCGAGCTGCAGTTCGTCGCGCACGAGACGGTGCGTGAGCGCTTCCTGCCGGGACGGCATTGATTACTGGCGTTGGACCAGCAGTCCGAAAGCGCTCCACAGGTGCTTGCTCGTAGACAGCGAAAGCGGACGCGCACCGTTAGCCTCGCAACATGAGCGCTCCCGACATCGATGCAGAAGCTGTCGATCGCTTCGCGGCTCTCGGCGGCGACGCACATCTGACCATTGTGCTCGGCGCAGGTGCATCTGCGCCATCTGGCTTGCCTCAATGGGATGAATTCGCGACCCGGCTCGCGACCCTGAGCGGTCTCGTCACCACAGAGGAGAACGCTCGTATCCTGCTCAGCAAACAAGACCACACGATCGTCCTGGAAGCCGCCCGCGTCTTCGCCGGGGACCGGTGGCCACAGCTTCTCGGCACTGCGCTCTTCGGCGACGGCACGTCGGACCCAGTGCCGTCGCCGCTTCACCTCGCCGCCGCTGGCCATCACGCGCAACTTCCCGACTCCACGACGCTTGCGACGTTGAACTTCGACACGCTGCTTGAAGACGCGGTACTGACTTCCGGTGATGGCGTTGTTGTGGGCTGCGACGGAGTGGACGAACCAGGGGTTCCGACCGTGCACCATCTGCACGGGGTTGTCTTCGACGACGACGCTATTTCTCCGATCGTCGGCTATCGCGACTATGCCGAACTCGTGTCCGATGAGCATGCCTGGCAACGCCGTTTCCTGTCAGCCGCCCTGCAGCGGGGACCGATCCTGCTCGCTGGCACCTCTTATCGGGATCCTGACATCCGTCACTGGTTGCATGTCATTCTGCGCGACGAACGACCGCCTCACACGGCATTGGTCACGATCGCACGCGAAGGCCTCGGGCTCGACCGCGAAACTTTCAATGCCATCGAACAGGCACTCACCGCGGAGTGGCAGTCGATCGGATTGTCCGCGCTCACCATGCAAGATCTTGCCGACGTCGCCATAGTGATCCGCGAACTCCAATTCGCCGGCTCTCCCGGCTACCGAGCGCCACGCGAGCGTGCCAGACAGGTGTGGTCAAGTCATGAGCAGCAGTTTCTTGAAGTGCAACTCCAGTACTCTCAAGCGCTCGCGGAGGACACCAAAAGAATCGCGAGCGCGTTGCATGTCGATGTCCATCGCGCCACGCTCTGGCTCGCGGATGGTCATGGCAAGCTCGCGCGATGGTCGACGGAGGGCCATCAGTACATGACGGCTGAGAATCTCAAGCGAATCCCCACAGGTCATGACAGCTTGTGGATCGCGGGCGAGGCCATTGCGGCAGAGGAAGTCAAACTCAAGGGCGTACATAGGCAAACGGGTGTCAGTCCCACCTGGCAGTCGGTCCTCGCCATCCCAATCTTCGTCGGCGACGGTCGCCTGCCCGAGATCGCCGCGGCGGTCGCAACCTTCGGGCTCGATGGAGACGCTGCGCCGTTGCTCGACGTCGAAGACGATTGGTCGAGCGTGGTGGAACAACTGAGCGGCGAGTGGGGAACACGACTGAATCGTGTCTCGTTCACATAAAAGAGGGCTATCGTTGGCCGCACGTCAGGAGGACCGATGACCACGAAGAGCAGTTCGAACCCGCGCAACTCGAAGACCGGCTCGTACACGGTTCGAGTGCAGAAGAGTGCTGTGACTGGCAAATTCGTGTCCGGGTCTAAGCCGCAGGGCCGCATGATCGTTCGCAGCCAGCCCAAGAAGGCGTCATAGAGCGCGAGCGATGCCCGATCTCGTGCGACGCAAGCGAAGGTTGCACTGGCATCGCCAACGCGAAAGATCATCAGGGATGATGGCTACAGCCAACTGCCCGGGAGCTGCATGATCACCGCGACCATCGTCGGCGCCGGACCGAACGGGCTCACCGCCGCCGCCGTGCTCGCCCGCGCCGGCGTCGACGTCACCGTCGTCGAGCGGCTGCCGACCATCGGCGGCGCCACCTCCTCCGCCGCCACCCTCGGCGAGGGCACGATCGTCGACCTCGGCTCGGCCGCCCACCCCTTCGGCGTCACCAGCGCCGCCTTCCGTGCGCTCGGGCTCGAGGAGCCGGAACTGGGTGAGCACCGGCTCGAGTGGGTGCACGCCGACTACCCGCTCGCCCACCCATTGCCCGGCGGCCGCGCCGCCCTGCTGCACCGCGACGCCGAGCAGACCGCCCGCCAGCTCGGCGTCGACCGCGACGCCTGGCTGCGGCTGCACGCGCCCGCGACCGAGCGCCCCTACGACATCGCCGAGGCGATCCTCTCGCCGCTCGTGCGCATCCCCGAGCACCCGCTGCTGCTGGCGCGCCTCGGCCTGCGCGGCGCGTGGCCGGCGACGATGCTCGCGCCCGCGATCTTCCGCTCCGGCGCCGCTCGGGCGCTGTTCGCCGGCGCTGCCACGCACGCGACCCTGCCCCTCGAGCATCCGCTCACGAGCGCCTTCGGCATCGCCTTCGGCGGCGTCGGCCACTCCACCGGCTGGCCGTTCGCGAAGGGCGGTTCACAGGGGATCTCGGATGCGCTGGCTCGCGTCGCGGTCGCCGCCGGCGCCCGCATCGAGACCGGCGTCGAGGTGACCGACCTGCGTGAGCTGCCTCCGTCGGATCTCACCCTGCTCGACCTCACCCCGCACCAGCTGCTGCGGCTGGGCGGGCTGGAGCTCGAGCCCGGCTACACGCGGCGGCTCGCAGGCTGGAAGTACGGCCCGGCGGTGTCGAAGGTCGACTGGCTGCTCGACGGGCCGGTGCCGTGGGAGGACGAGCGGGTCACCGGCGCCGGCACCATCCACCTGGGCGGCACCATCGGCGAGATCGCCGCGGCCGAGCGCGACGTCGCCGCCGGCCGCATGCCAGCGCGACCCTTCGTGCTCGCCTGCCAGCCGACCGCCGCCGACCCGACGCGCGCGCCCGCGGGCAAGCACATCCTGTGGGCGTACGCGCACGTGCCGAACGGCTATCCCGGCGACGCCGTGCCCGCGATCGAGGCGCAGATCGAGCGCTTCGCGCCCGGCTTCCGCGAGCGCATCCTGAAGCGCATCGCCACCCCGCCCGCGGCCCTCGAGTCGTGGAACCCCAACCTGGTCGGCGGCGCCATCGGCGGCGGCTCCCTCGCCGGCACGCAGCAGCTGATGCGACCCACCCTTGTGTCGCCCTACCGGGTGCCGACGACGGGGCGCGGCGACGCATCCGCTATATATCTGTGCTCGTCGTCGGCTCCGCCCGGCGGCGGCGCGCACGGCATGAGCGGCTGGCACGCGGCGCACGCGGCGCTGCGGGATCTGGACTGAGCCCTACCGAGTTCTCCACAGGTTCCAGACCGGGCTGCACTTGCATGTCTAGACCGGCCTACCTTACCCTCATGAAGGAAGCGAGGCGGCGGGACGTGGAGCAGTTTTTGCGCCAGCAGGGGTACTCGGTGCAGCGCGATCGGGGCAATCACACGCTCTGGTCGAGAGCTGCGTCACGGTCGATTCCGATTCCCCGTCATAGCCGGATCTCGCCGAAAGTGCTGCGGGATATCGAGCGAGCGGTCGGGTTCGTCCCCGACGCATGGAGGTGAGCGGCGATGAAGCGCAAGACGTACCGGTTGGACGTCACTCGAGAGGGCCGCTGGTGGATCATCGCCATCCCAGAGCTCGAACTGCACACCCAGGCCCATCGCCTCACCGAAGTAGAGGTCATGGGCCGCGACGTCATCGCACTCTGGCTCGACATCGAACCCGCCGATTTCGACGTCGACGTGCACGTCACGACACCTGAAGTCGCCATAGCGCGATGGACCGAAGCCGAGCGCCTCGATGCGGCTGCGCGCCAGCAGGCGCGAATGGCCGCGAGCACACGGAGAAGCGCCGTGCAGACGCTTCGCGACGCGCACATCAGCGCCGACGACACGGCTCGACTGTTGGGCATCAGTCGTGCGCGCGTCTACCAACTGCGAGAGAAGACGCGCTGAACCGAGGGCCGCGCAGGACGCCGCACGTCATGCGCTACTGCTGCGCGAGCAGCCAGGCATCGGCCGAGCTCCTGCGGCTGACCTACCAGCGACGCTTCGCGACGGCTGCGGTCGGCGTGCGGCCCCGCACCGAGACCGCCACGTTGCTCAGCACGATCAGCGCGATGCCGATCCATTGCCCGAGCCCGAGCGCCTGCTGCAGCAGCAGCCAGCCGGCGATCGCCGCCAGCACCGGGTTGACGCTCGCGAAGGTGCCGTACACGTGCGCGGGCACGCGGCGCAGCGCCAGCAGGTCGGCGATGTACGGCACGACGGAGGCGAGCGCCGCGCAGCCGATGGCGAGCGCGATCGCCGCCGGCGTCGGCGGGTGCAGCACGAACCAGACCGCCCCGATCGGCACCCACACGACCGCCGACACGAGCCCCGCAGCGGCCGTGCCCCGCAGCCCCGGCAGCCGCTGCCCGAGCGTGCGGTTGAGCAGGATGTAGCAAGCCCAGGACGCCGCGGCCAGCAGCGCGAGCGCGATGCCGAGCACATCGGTGGTCGGTCCGGGCTGCGTCAGCACGACGACGCCGGCGCCCGCCAGCACCGCCGCGCCGATGTCGAGCACCCGCCGCGAGGTCACCACCGCGACCGCGAGCGGGCCGAGGAACTCGAGCGTCACCGCGAGCCCGAGCCCGATGCGCTCGATCGCCGCGTACAGGCTGAGGTTCATCACGCCGAACACCAGCGCGAGCCCGAGGATCGGCCGCCACTGCTGCCCGCTCATGCCCCGCAGCGCCGGCCGCACGATCGCCGTGAGCATGATCGCCGTCGCGACCTGCCGCACGGCCACGACTCCCACGGGCCCGAGCACCGGGAACGCCATCGCGCCCAGTGCGGCACCCGACTGGTTCGAAGCGGCGGCGGTGAGCATGAGCGCGATGGCACCGCGGCGCTGCTGCGGGCGGGCGGATGCGTCGGGTCGCGCGGGCGCGCGGCCGCCGGTGTCGCCGGTGGCGCCCGCGCCGCCCGTGCCGATGGTCTCCATGCCCTGACCGTACGAACGCATCCGCCAAACACCTAGTGCATGTCGTGCGGCTGCCATACGCTCGCGATATGGATTGGAGCCTGCGCGAGCTGCGCGTGTTCGTGACCGCGGTCGAGGCGGGCTCGTTCACCGATGCGGCGGCCGAGCTCTTCACCTCGCAGGCGGCCGTCTCGCGCACGATCGCGAGCCTCGAGCGCACCGTCGGTGAGCGCCTGCTGCGCCGGGTGCCCCGCGGCTGCGAGCCCACCGGCACCGGGCAGCAGCTGCTGCCGCATGCCCGGCGGGTGATCGCGGAGGCCGACCGCTTCACCGAGTTCCTGCGCTCGCGGCAGGGCGCGCTGAAGCTCGGCTACGCGTGGGTGGCGCTCGGGCAGCACACGGCCCGCGTGCAGCGCGAGTGGGCGCAGCAGCACCCGCAGCTCGAGCTGGAGCTCGTGCGGCACAACTCCCCCACCGCTGGGCTCGCCGAGGGCCGCTGCGACGTCGCGATCGTGCGGCGGCCCGTCGACGAGCAGCGGTTCGAGTCGGTGGTCGTCGGGCTCGAGCGCCGGCTGGTCGCCTTCCCCGCCGACGACCCCGAATGGGCACGACGGCGATCGCTCAGCCTTGCCGAGATCGCCGAGCGCACGGTGCTCATCGACCCGCGCGCCGGAACAACCAACCTCGAGCTCTGGAGCGACGCACCGCATCCGCCCCGCACCATCGAGTCGACCGACGTCGACAGCTGGCTCGATGCGATCGCGGCGAACCGCGGCGTCGGCACCACCGCCGAGGCGACCGCGCACCACCACGCCCGCCCCGGCATCCGCTTCCGCTCGGTGAAGGACGGCCCGCGCATCGCCGTGCGCCTCGCCTGGTGGCGTGACGAGGCGCCAGCCGGGCTGACGCAGCTGATCGATGCGGTCACCGCCGCGTACGGCAGCGGCGGGCGACGCGGCTGACGCGTCGGGCGGCACCAGCGAATCCGCGCCCCTGTGGACGACTGCACCGCGCAGGCGGCGCGATCTGGTAGGTGTACCACCTCGAATCGCGGAGGTACTCTATGACCATGCCGACCACCCGCCCGCGCTACCAGGTCACCGAGACCGATGCGCTGGCGCGCGCCCTCGCGCTCGCCGAACAGGAGTGGCCCGGCGAGCCGCGCTCCCGACTGATCGAGCGGCTCGCGACCGTCGGCGCGACGCGGCTCGAAGCCGATCGGGCGGAGAGCCAGAGGAGACGTATCGCTGCGCTCGACGCGATGGCCGACCTCTATCGCGGCATCCCAACGGACTACCTCGAGGAGCTGCGCAAGGGCTGGCCGGAGTGATCGTCCTGGATGCCGGGATCCTGATCGCCGCCTGGAACCGCAGCGATGTCCACTACGACCTCGCGTACACCGTGCTCGAGGCGAATGCGTCCGCAGTGATGCACTCGGTCAACCTGGGCGAGGCGCTCGTCTACTCCGTGCGGCAGGGCGAGGAGGCGAGGGCGCGAGCGGCGCTGGAGGAGCTCCGGATCCGCGCCGCAGAGCCCTCGCCCGACGAGGCGTTCTCACTCGCGCGCGTGCGGGCGGTCACCGGTCTGCGGATGCCCGACTGCTGTGCGCTCGTGATCGCCGAGCACCTCGGCCTGCCGCTCGCGACGTTCGACCGCCGGCTCGCCGAGGTCGCCCGCTCACGCGGCGTCACCGTTCTGCCCTGACGGGGGTTGCCCGCGCCGCGCCGGGGCGTGACGCTTGCTGCAGGAGGTGACGCATGGACTGGGCAGCGACGATCGCCTGGCTCGACGCCCCGCACGCCGAGCTCGCCCGGCAGGTCCTGCAGCGCGGCACCGCCGCGATCTTCGCCGTCGCGTTCCTCTCGACGCTGCTGCAGTTCCCGGCGCTGCTGGGCGAGCGCGGCCTGCTGCCCGCCCCGCGATACATCCAGGCGGGCGGCCTCGACGGCGTACCCAGCATCTTCCGCTGGCACTACTCCGACCGGGCCCTGCGCATCCTCTGCCTGATCTGCATCGCGATCGCGCTCACCCTGGTCGCCGGCCTGCCGCAGCTCGGCCCGCCGTGGCTGCCGATGCTCGCGTTCCTCGCGCTCTGGATCGTCTACCTCTCCATCCTCCCGATCGGCCAGGTCTTCTACGGCTTCGGCTGGGAGCTGCTGCTGTGCGAGGCGGGGTTCCTCGTGGCGTTCCTGGGGTCGGATGCGTCGGCGCCCCCGACCCTGACGCTCCTGCTGGTCGTGTGGCTGGTGTTCCGCCTCGAGTTCGGCGCCGGCATGATCAAGATCCGCAGCGGGCGCGAGTGGCGCGACCTCACCGCGCTCACCTACCACCACGAGACGCAGCCGATGCCGGGGCCGCTCAGCCGCACCGCGCACCTGCTGCCGCGCTGGTTCCACCAGGGCGAGGTGCTCGGCAACCACGTGGCGCAGCTGGTCGCGCCGTGGGTGCTGCTCGTCGCGGCGGTCGCGGCGACCGGCGCGGTGCCCGGCGACGACGGCGCGGCGGTGGGCGCAGCTGGCTCAGCCGCCGCCATCAGCGCCGCCTTCGGCGCCATCGCGACGGTCGCCGCCGCGATCGTCATCCTCACGCAGCTCTGGCTCGTCATCACCGGCAACTTCGCCTGGCTCAACTGGATCACGATCGCGCTCGCCTTCGCCGCCGTCGACGACCGCGCGGTGGCCTGGCTGCTGCCCGGCTGGCGCGCTGCCGACGGGCCACCGACGCATGCCTACGAGCCGACGCCCGTGTGGTTCAGCATCCTCGTCGTGCTCGTCTTCGTCTGGTACCTGTGGCTGTCGATCCCCTCGGTGCGCAACCTCTTCTCGCGCCGCCAGCTCATGAACGCCTCGTTCAACCGGCTGCGGCTCGCGAACGCCTACGGCGCCTTCGGCACGGTCACGAAGCACCGCGACGAGATCGTCATCGAGGGGCTCCCGGCGGCGACAGCCGGGGCGGCAGCCGACCAGGCAGTCGGGGCGGATGCGTCGGGTGACGCCGCAGACGACGACCACGACGACGGATGGGTGGAGTACGGCTTCAAGGGCAAGCCCGGTGACGTGCGGCGCGTGCCCGGCTGGTTCGCGCCCTACCACCTGCGGCTCGACTGGCTGATGTGGTTCCTGGCACTGGGCTCGCACGGGCCGTGGTTCCGCGAGCTGCTCGTGAAGCTGCTCGAGGCCGACCCGGCGACCCTGCGGCTGCTCGGCCACGACCCCTTCGACGGCGAACGGCCCGCGGCGGTGCGGGCGCGCATCTACCGCTACCGCTTCGCGACGCACGCCGAGCACCGTGCGACCGGCCAGGTCTGGATGCGCGAGGATCGCGGGCTGCTGGTGCCGCCGATTGCCAGCGGACCCCTCCGAGATCGTGGGACCCGCTAGAACGGGACCCCGAATCTCGAACAGGTCCCAGAGGCTCGAACGGGACCCCGAATCTCGAACAGGTCCCAGAGGCTCGAACGGGTCCCCGAATCTCGAACGGGTCCCGCCTGCGAGCCGCTGCCACCCGCTCAGGCTTCCGGCTGCTCGCTCGCCGCCCAGTCGATCCGCTCCCGGATCGCCCGCAGCGCGAAGATCACCGAGGCGAGGCCCGACTGGGGCTCGTCGACGCTGATCACGCGCCGGTAGAGGGCGTCGATCGCATCCTGCGAAGCAGCGGATGCGGCGGGCACGTCACCCAGGTCGTGCCAGGCGTGGATGTGCGCGGCGAGCGCCGCCACCGCATCCGCTGCCAGCTGCCGCTCGTCCTGCTCGATGTCGATGCCCATCGGGTGCTCCCACGCGGTGCTCGCGACCGCGTCGAGCACATCCCCCATCCGGTGCACCACCGCGCGCAGCGCCGCCAGTGCGCGCTCGTCGACGCTGAGGTCGTGACGGTTCCACAGCATCCGCACATTGAATCGTCGTGCCTCGCGCGCCTCGCTCACCTGCTGATCGAGCTGCTCGACCACCGCGCGCAGCTCCGACCCCCACCCGGCCCAGTCCCGCCGCTCCGGCGGCCACGGGCCGTGCATGGTCTCGGCCAGCACGTCGACGCGCTGCGCGAGGTCGTCGACGGCCTCCCGGATTTGCGTGCGCGTCTCCTTGTCGTAGAGCGCCGGCAGCACGAGCGCGTTGACGATCACGCCGACCGCCATGCCGAGCGCGAACTGGCCGACGTACCCGATCGCATACCGGTCGGGATTGGCGCCGCCGAAGAGGATCACGAGCACCGCCACCACCGGCACCACCATCGCGCCCTGGCTGAAGCGCGGCACGCCCTGCAGCAGCACGGCGACCAGGCCGATCAGGCCGATCTCGAGGATGCCGTTCCAGTCGAGCCGGATCATGAGCAGGCCCAGCACGGCGCCGCCGGCCATGCCGATCGCCTGCTGCAGCGCGGTGCGGCCGATCGTGAAGACGGTCGTGCCGACCGCCACGAAGGCGCCCAGCGGAGCCGCGTAGGCATAGTTGTCGAAGTCGCCGCCCGTCTGGGAGCCGATCAGCCAGGCGACCATCGCGGCGATCGCCGTGCGCACCGCGATCGCGAGGCGGAACAGCGGCACCGCCCGCTGCACGCTCCGCTTCGCGACGCGCGCGCCCTCCCTCGCCTGCGGTGTGATCGAGCCGATCACCTGCTCGGCGCCGTGCAGCAGCTCGCCGGCGTCGGCCGGCGGGTCACCATCGACCCGCGAGGGGGCGTCGACCCGCTCGGGGCCGTCGGCCCGATCGGCGTCGTCGGCGGATGCGTCGCGGCGCCCGGCAGGTTCGGCAGGGTGCTGCGGCGGTTCCTTTGGTCGGGCCACGGCCCCAACCTAGCCCCGGGCGGCCGCGCGCGGCAGTGGCATCGCCTCCGTAGACTTCCCGCACGCCTCGTCACCACCCGCCCTCGCATCGACGGAGACGCCATGAGCCCGACGCATCCGCCCCTCACCGGCGCCGCCGCCTGGTCGGTGCTCGTGCGCGATGCGGCGACCGGCGAGACCGTGCTGGAGCACCAGGCCGACGCGGTGCGCTCGGCCGCATCGGTGCCGAAGCTGCTGCTGCTGGCGACCTGCGCGGCGCTCATCGAGGCGGGCGAGCTCGCCGCCGACGAGCCGCTCGACCGCGCGAGCGTGGCGCCCGTGGGCGACTCGGGCATCTGGCAGCACCTCGCGCAGCGCACGCTGACCGTCGACGACGCCGCGACGCTGGTCGGCGCCGCGAGCGACAACCTCGCCACCAATGTGCTGCTCGAGCGGGTGGGGACGGATGCGGTGGCCCGCGAAAGCGCGCGGCTCAGGGTCGGTGACGTGGTGCTGCACGATGCCGTGCGCGACGAGCGGCTGCCGGAGCATCCGCCGCGGCTCGGCAGCGCCTCGGCCGCCGGGCTGGTGGCGCTGCTGTCGCGCCTGGAGGCGGGCACGCTCGGCTCGCCGGCGGTGAGCGAGCGGGTGCGCGGGTGGCTGCGGCACTCGCTCGACCTGAGCATGGTGGCGTCGGCGTTCGCGCTCGATCCGCTCGCGCACGGCGCTGAGGCCAGCCCGATCTCGCTGGTCAACAAGACCGGCACGGACTCCGGCGTGCGGGCAGACGCCGGCATCGTCCGCGGGCGATCGCGCACGCTCGTCTACGCGGCGATCGCGAACTGGCCGGCCGCCGCTGCGGGGCCTGCCGGTGGCGGGACGGCTGCGGGCGCGACGGCTGCCGGCGGGGCCACTGCCGGCGGATCCACTGTCGGCGACGCGCGCTTCGCCGTGCTGGCATCGATGCGCGCGATCGGCGAGCTGCTGCGGGAGGCTGTGGAGAGCGATCGCGGGTGAGCACCGCGGGCACCTATCTTGCCCGCATGCTCCGACGCCGATCCCCTTCCTCCGCTCTCGCCTTTGCCGCCCTCACCGGCATCGGCCTGCTCGCCGGCTGCGTGGCACTGCCGCCTGCGGTGCCGCCAGTCGAGCCGCCCACCCAGTCACCCACCGTGCCGCCGACCCAATCACCTGCCGTGCCATCTGCCGGACCGCCGGCCGGGTCGGCTGCCGAGCCGACGCATCCGCCGTCGTCCGAGGCGCTCGATGACGAGGCCTGGGCGGTGCTGGAGCCACGGGCGTTCGGCGCCTACGACATCTATCTCGAGCTGGTCGCGGGGCTGACGGGCGACGCTGCGATCGACCGCGCGCTGCTCGAGCAGGCAGCGACGCCCGAGCAGGTGACGTGGGAGCTCGATCAGCGGCAGCAGATCGCTGAGACGGGCGGTCGCGTCGAGGGCCGACCGCGCGTCGAGTCGTTCGCGATGCTGCGCGACCTCGATGCGATGGTCGCGCACGTCTGCCACGACGTCAGCGACCTGCGGCTCGTGCTCGCCGAGACCGGCGAGGTCGTCGCCGATGGCGCGCACATGCGCGAGCTGCTCGTCGGCTTCGCGATGGCCGAGGACGGGCGCATGCTCGTCTCGGAGGTGCGGCAGGTCGCCGAGGGCGAGCGCACCTGCCCCTGAAACGCCGAAGCGGGGCCGCCCCGGTGATGGGGCGGCCCCGCGCGTGCGGCACGCATCACGCCAGCAGCTGGCGTGCGAGGGCGTCGAGGTTGCGCTGCTCGCGCGCTTCGAGGGCGTCCTCGTAGGCGCGGGATTCGCGGTTCCGCTGCTCATCGGCGTCGGCCCCGAGGGCCCAGCGGGCGAGCAGCTGCGATGCGCTCAGCGCTGCTCTGCGCGATGCAGGCAGCTGGTGGGTCGAATATGACATGAGTGTTCTGCTTTCTGGCACGGCGATATCGCCCCTCCAATGGGCAGCGAATATCGCACAATGAATTGCGAAGGAATGACGCAACGAATAGCACCGTGCATTCGAGCGGATGCGCGAATGGCGCTGGTGCAGATGCGCGAATGGCGACGGATGTGTCAACGACCGACCGAGAGGTCGGCGCGGCACGTGTCGCCCGTGGGCGATCAGTGATGAAGCGAGACGCAGGGGTAGCAAGCCTGCTGTGGCCTGGCAGAAGCGGTGCCGGTGAGGCGCCGTCTTCGTTCAGCCGCTGCGTCCTCCGCTAGGAGACCCCGCCCGGAAGAAGGGCTCCAGCGGTCAGGATGATCGTGTCAAACATCGCGAGCTCCTCCTTTCTCGTGGGCGTAGAAGTTCACAATGACGAAGGTATAACGACGGCACGGCGAATTGCAAGCCCATTCACAAACTTTCTCGAACTTTCTTTGCCGCCGTGAATGGTGTCCCCCAAAGGCTGTGGTTCTGCTCGCCTGTGGATAGTGCCGGTGCGCATCCGGCCCGGTCGCGTAACCTGCCCGCATGCTCGCTCGGCTCACGTCAGGTATCGCGCTCGCCTCGATCGCGGCGCTGGTGCTCGTCGGCTGCACGCCGCCCGAGCCGAGCGATGACGAGGTACTCGCTGAAGCGCGGGAGTCGTTTGACAGTTTTTACCAAACGGTGGACGAGCAGATGGCGGCGGGGTCCGCGAGTGCAACCGACTTCGAGGAGTACGCAACGCGCGAGCTCGCAGCGCAGTGGGCACAAGATGTGCAGGCGGTTATCGATGACGGAACGACCAGCCGCGGCGTCCTGGAGGTAGTAGACCTCGCACTCGTCGACCGGTCCGACGACCGGATCTCAACGCATCTTTGCACCGATGGTCGCAACATCACGACTACGCACCCAGACGGTTCGATGCAGGAGCCCAGCGGCCTGGTGGCCTGGTCTGCGACGTTCGTGCCGCGCGACGATAGTTCAAGGTTGCTGCTGGCATCGCTCGATCCGATCCAGGACCAAGCGATATGCGAGTAGCAGTCGCACTCGCCCTGGTTGCTCTCGTTTCAGCCCTCGCGCCGATCCCCATGAACAGTGACGCCTCATGTTCTCCGATCGAGATCGCGATGGGGACGTGCGTTCTCGACCCGGAAACGGGCGAACTCGTCGTTGGCGGCGTGATCGCCTACCCGGCACCGCCAGTCGACGAAGACGGGGGCGGTAACTCTGGCGGCTACGCCGGCCCGGCACCGGGCGGCTCAGATCCCAACCTCTACGACCCGTGCCCGACGTGGCGAGACCCGACGGCGTGTGCCCGCTACTACGACACTCCGCCGATCGTCGGCGAGGCCGATCCCGCTCCTCCCGACCCCGTCGCCGCAGACCCGGTTCGAGCGGTCACGATGGCCGACATCGCGCGGTTCACCCCGCTCGTCGGTGAGCTGGTCGTCGAGCCCGAAGGCTGGGGCGTCGTGGGCACGCCGACGAACTTCTACGCGACCGCCGAGACGCACACGATGGACGGCGAGCTGTTCGACACCCCGATCCAGGTGCGCTGGACGCCCAGCTCCTACCGCTTCGACTACGGCGACGGCGCCGTCGAGGAGACCGAGGCAGCCGGCTCCGCGTGGCGTGGCGCCGAAGAGTCGTGGACGGAGACGGCCACGAGCCACACGTACTCGACTCGGGACGACGTGACCGCATCCGTCACCGTCATCTTCACCGCGGAGGTCGATGCCGGTAGCGGCTGGTTCGCGGTTCCCGGCACCCTGCCCGTCGACGCGCCGGCCGCCAGCGTGAAGGTGTTCGAGGTCGACACCGTGCTGACCGACGGCGACTGCCTGGCCAATCCGTCGGCCGCGGGCTGCGGCTGATCGCGCTCGGCGACGGCCGGCGCCAGCAGCGACAGCGGTCAGCGCGTGGGGTCGTCCGCCGCGTCATCGGGCGGGGGAGATCCGCCCACGCCGGCCGGGTCGTAGAGTCGCCGCATGCACTCGACACTCGGCTGGGGCATCCTCGGCGCCGGCCGCATCGCCCACATGTTCGCGCGCGACCTCGCCACCGGCGGCCACCGCATCGCCGCGGTCGGCAGCCGTGACGCGGCCCGCGCCAGCGCCTTCGCGACCGAGCACCGCATCCGCAACGTACACACCGGCTATGAGGCGCTCGTCGCCGATCCCGACGTCGACATCGTCTACGTCGCCACCCCGCACTCGCACCACCTCGAGCACGCGCTGCTGGCGATCGAGGCGGGCAAGCACCTGCTGATCGAGAAGGCATTCACGACCACCGGCGACGACGCGCAGACGCTCGTCGATGCCGCCCGCGCGAAGGGCGTGTTCGTGATGGAGGCGATGTGGACGCGCTTCCTGCCGACCATGCTCGCGGTGCGCGAGCGCATCTCCGCCGGCGATCTCGGCGACGTGATCAGCGTGACGGCCGACCACTCGCAGATGCTCGACCTCTCCCCCGGCAGCCGCCTCATCGAGCCCTCGCTCGGCGGCGGTGCGCTGCTCGACCTCGGCGTCTACTGCGTCTCGCTCGCACACGACCTGCTCGGGCCGGTCACGCGCATCCAGGCGGCGGGCGTCGTCGACGGCGCAGGTGTCGACCACCGGGGCGCCGCCATCCTCGAGCATGAAGGCGGGCGGATGTCGTCCCTCACGTTCTCGATGGAGACGCTCGGCTCCAACCGCGCCACCATCGCGGGCACCCGCGGCGTCATCGAGCTCGACCCGTCGTTCTACTCGTGGACCGCGTACTCGCGACGCAGCGCATCCGATCACACTGGCGTCGCGGAGTCGTTCGAGCCCGAGCTGAGCGGACGCGGCATGCAGTTCCAGGCAGCGGAGGTCGAGCGCTGCGTGGCTGCCGGGCTGCTCGAGAGCCCGCTGATGTCGCTCGACGAGACCGTCGCCATCATGCGGGTGATGGACGAGATCGCCGCGCAGCTGCGCGCTGCCTGAGACCAATCTCGTCGAATCGCTTGCGGCGGTGCCGCCTGACGCTTACTATCTCGCTTATCGATATACCGATGAACGATAGGGGTTGTCATGAGCAAGGTTGACTTCGGCCGCACCACCGGCCGCTTCCTCGGCCGCGGCGGCCTCATCGCCGTCATCGCCGTCACCGTCTTCGCGATGGCCTGGACGCTCGTGATCGCGCTGCTGCACATCCAGTACTCGATCATGGTGAGCGCCTCCTACGAGGTGGGCGTCGCGCTGCCGCTCGACGTGCGGCCCGACATCGCGGGCGCCGCCGAGATCCAATACTCGATGGCGACCGTGGTGCCGCTCGACGCGGACCCGACCGCCGTGCTGCTCGAGTCGATCGGTGTCGGTTCGCGCTACGCCGTCGGCATGCTGGCGGGGCTCGTGCTCATCTGGCTGGCCGTGCAGCTGCTGCGCAAGCGCAGCTTCGGCATCGGCACGGCGGTGCTGCTGGGCGTGCTCTCGGTCAGCATGCTCGCGGTCGCGATCGGCGCACCGCAGCTCGAGGCGCAGGCCGGCATGATCGCCATCGAAGCTGCGGGGGTGCCGACCGAGCCGTCGACGCCGGTCTACGGCGAGTCGGACGAGAGCTGGGTGATCCCGCAGCCGCCGCACTGGCAGAACATCGAGTTCTCGCTGCTCGCGCTCGGCGTCGTGACCGGCTTCAGCGCGCTGCTGCTCGGCCGCGCGTCCCGCCTGCAGGACGACACCACGGGGCTCATCTGATGGCGCGGAAGGTCGAGCAGTCGACCGGGGTGCACTGCCGGCTCGACGAGCTGCTGGAGGAGCGCGGCATGACCCTCACCGAGCTCAGCCGCACCGTCGACATCACCTTCGCGAACCTGTCGGCGCTGAAGAACGACCGCGGGCGCGCGATTCGCTTCTCGACGTTGACCGCCATCTGCAAGGCGCTCGACTGCGAGATCGGCGAGCTGCTGGTGCTGGCGGAGTAGCCCGCTTCGGCTGGCGCTGGCTTGCGACGGCTCGCGGTCGCTCGCGCCAGCGCAGATCAGCTCGCGGCGGCCTCGCGCGCGGCGATGCGCGCCTGCACCTCGGGCCGGCGCAGCGGCGGCACCGTCTTCGGCGGCTGCTTACGATCGGGCAGGTCATCGAGCAGGTGCTGCGTGATATGCGCGATCTCAGCGACCGCGCGATCGAAGGCTTCGCGGGTGCGTTCGGTCGGATGTGTGATGCCGGTCACCTTGCGGAGGTACTGGATGGCGGCGGCCTCGACCTCGTCGTCGTTGGCGGCCGGCTCCAGGCCGCGGAGGATGGTGATGTTCCTGCACATAGCAATCACGGTAGGCCCGGGCGGAGGCGCACGCCAGAGCTGCTCTGCGGATGGGACACAGGCTCGATAGCCGCTTGGAACTCGCACCTGGCAGGTTATCCACAGGCGGCGGCACTGCAGGGATGCATGTGGGTGGGTGCACATAGGCTGTTCTCGAACAGACATTCGAGCAGCACATGGAGTCGATGATGACGAGGACCGAGCAAGCCGCAGCCGCGGTGGCAGCGGCGCGCTCGATGTTCGCCGATGCTTCTGCGCTCTCGACCGCCACGCACCAGGAGGTCACAGACCTGCTCACGCAGACGGCCGAGCTGGCGCGCATCGTGCAGGCTCAGCAGGTGCGGCTCGCGCACGAGGTCGCCAAGCGCTCCGAGGGCTCGGCCGACGAGGCGATGTGCCGCAAGCTCGGCAAGCCGAGCGCGAAGGGCGCCATCGCGTCTGCGTTCGGCATGCGCGCGCGGGATGCGGCGGCGCTGCTGTCGATGGCGCGCGCCACGACTGCGGGCGTGAGCCTCACCGGCGGCGACATCGCGGTGAAGTACCCGCGCGTGGCCGCCGCGCTGGATGACGGGTCGCTGTCGTTGGAGCAGGCCCGCGCGATCGTGAACACGCTGGAGCCGGCGGCACCGAGGGCCGATCTGGAGCAGCTGGCGTGGGCAGAGGGTGCGCTCGTGGACGCCGCCATCCAGCCAGACGGGCCGCTGGTGCCGGAGCTGCTGGTCGACCAGGCTCGCCTCTTCGTCGCCGTGATCGATCCTGACGGCGTGCTGCCCAACGCGGAGCGGGAGCGGGCGATGCGATCCGCGCGCCTCTGGCAGCGCACCGACGGGATGTGGCAGCTGGAGCTGGTGAGCCCGCCCGAGGAGGGCTCGGCGCTCAAGCTGCTGCTGGATGCGTACATGGGCCCGCGCGTGAAGGTCAGCTTCCGGGACGACCCGTGCAACGGCTGCGACCACGACGACCACGACAGCGACGCGGACGGCGATCGCGAGTTCGACGCCGATGCTGAAGACCACTGCCCGCACGCGGATGAGCTCCGCCCCGACGAGCCCTGCGGCTGCCAGCGAGATCCGAAGGGCCGACATGCGGCTGACGGCAGCAGCGTCGTCGATAGTCGAACACTCGAGCAGAAGCGGCACGACGTGGTGATGGGCATCTTCCATGCGCAAGCCGCGTCCGGTGGCGCTCCTCGTGCCGGCGGCGAGGCACCAAGGCTCGTGTTCACCGGCACGATCGACGCGTACGACGCGTACCTGCACGGCACCGAGCATCGTGACCGAGCGCTGAAGATCGAGCACACCGGCAGCATCGTGCCGATCGAGTCCGTCGACCGACTGCTGTGCGACGCGATCGTGCAGCGCGCCGTGGTCGACGAGCGCGGGCACGTGCTCGACCTCGGCCGCGAGCAGCGCCTCTTCACCAACATGCAGAAGCGGGCCCTCGCCGCCCACTACGGCGGCTGCGCCACCCCCGGCTGCGGCGCGCCCGTCAGCTGGACCGAGGCGCACCACGTGATCTGGTGGGAGCGCGACGGGAAGACCGACACTGCCAGCGGCGTGCTGCTCTGCAGCTTCTGCCACCACGAGGTCCACGCCGGCCGGCTGCTCGTCGTCGGCACTCCCGGCAACTGGCGGATCGTCCCGCAGCTGCGGCCCTCCGACCGCTACGCCCGCACCTCCCGCACCTCAGGCACCTCGGGCTCAAGCATCACGGCAGCGCACACCGCGGCCGCACCGCTCGCGATGAAGCTTCCCGATACCGATACCTCGCCTGCGGCAACGCTCGCCGACCCGGACCCGCAGCACCCGTCGCGTGATGTCGAGCTGCCCGGCACACCGACGGTGCCCACCGTGCGGCAGCCGCGCCGTTCGGCACCGATCGAAGCGCGCGTGCGGCGCCGCCTGACCGCCCTGCGCCGGTCACCTCGTCGGTGCCCGGTCGACCTCTGGCCACCGGCGCGCATCGTGATGCGCACCTGAGCATGCCGGTCGGCCAACTGTCGGCCGCGCGGGCGCGGTTGCGCACGCCGGTCACTGATCTGCCAGTCGCACGCATGCCGTCGCGGTCGACGGTCAGGACTCCTTCGTGATCTCCACCGAGACGAACAGCTGGCTCTTCGCGGCGCCCGCGTAGACGCCGCGCAGCGGCGGCACGTCGTTGTAGTCGCGGCCGAGGCCCACCTTCACGTGGCGCTCACCGATGTCGATCAGGTTCGTCGGATCCCACGCGTTCCACTCGCCCGTGAACCACTCCACCCAGGCGTGCGACTCCCCGCGGATCGTCTCGCCGATCTGCGCGTCGGGCTTCGGGTGCAGGTAGCCGGAGACGTAGCGCGCCGGGATCCCGACCGCCCGCAGCGCGCCGATCGTGATGTGCGCGATGTCCTGGCAGACACCCTTGCGGCTCGGCCAGGCCTCGGAGGCGAGCGTGTGGACGTGCGTGACGCCCGACATGTACTCCATCTCCTCGCCGACCATGCGGGCGATGGCCGCGGCGGCGGTGCCCGGCGTCTCCGACGCATCCTTGATCTCCTGCGCCGCACGGACGAGATCGGCGGTCGGGCGGGTGCGCACCGTCTGGCCGAGCTGCTCGACGTACTGCGTCGCGCGCTGCGACACCTTCTCGAGCTGCTCCCACGACAGATCGCGGCCGCCGGTGAGCTTCGGCCGCACCTCGACGAGGCTCGTCGCCGTCAGCTGCAGCTCGGTGTGCGGGGCGAGCACGTCGAACGAGACGACCGTCGTGCCCCAGTAGTCCTCGTAGGTGTTCACCGAGGTGTTGGGGCGGATGTCGAGGTTCGAGTAGATGACGAACTGGCCGTCGCTCGTCGACGGCAGCATGCGCGACTCGTTGTAGCTCGCGACCGCCGGCTGCTCGTAGCGGTAGCCGGTGGTGTGACGGATGCGGATGCGGCTCACGATGCCTCCCTCGTCCAGGCCGGCATGTTGTGGGTCGGGAAGTAGCGCTCCCGCACCGCGTTCGAGACGGCGGTGGTGGTGGTCTGCACCTTGTCCATCACGACCGGCAGGTCGTCGATGATCTCCTGGATGGGGCGGAACTCGAGCTCCGCGCGGATCTGCCCGAGCATCCGCTCTGCAGCCCCGATGTAGCCGACCCGCTCGCGCCGGGGCTCGATGTCCTCCAGGCACTGCTCCGCGCCCCGCACCGAGAACAGGATCGATCTCGGAAACAGCCGGTCGAGAAGCAGGAACTCGGCCGCGTTCGTGCTCGAGGGCACCCCGCGATAGGTGCGCAGGTACGCCTCGTAGGCGCCCACCGAGCGCAGGATGGTCGTCCACGACGGGCCCGACGCCTCCGTCAGCGCCCTGGTGGCGAGCAGCCTCGCGACCATGTCGGCGCGCTCGATGTAGCGGCCGAGCGTGAAGAAGCTCCAGGCGTCATCACGGCTCGAGGTGGCGTCGGCCATGCCGCTCGCGAGCGCCATCCGCTCGCGCACCCAGCCGAACATCTGGTGCACCTGCTCGTTGTTCACGCGCCGCGGCATGCTCGCGTAGGTGGCGTTCAGCACCTCCCACAGCTCGGTCGAGATGGTCTCGCGCGCACGCCGGGCGTTCTCGCGCGCCGCGTTGACCGAGTAGGCGATCGATGCCGTGTTCGCGCGGTCGATCGCGAGGATGTTGACGACATCGGTGCGCGTGAGGTTGCGCTCGGGCGGGGCGTCGTGCCCCATGACGCCGAGCATGGCGCGGCAGGCGGTGTCCTCGTCGACCGCGACATCCTCGAGCAGCAGCTGCAGGTAGACGTCGAGGATGCGGGCGGTGCCGTCGGCGCGCTCGATGTAGCGGCCGATCCAGAACAGGCTCTCGGCGATGCGGCTGAGCATCATGCTGCGCCCTCCTTCGACTCGCTGGCTGGTCGAGCTGCGCGCGAGTCAGGCGCATCGCGGCCCTGCTGCTGCTCCTCGGCCTGCCCGTTGCGGCGCGGGGCGTCCTGCGGCGACTGGTCCTGCGGATGCTCGTGGCCCGTGATCACGGAGATGGGCCTGGTCATCGGCTCACCCGAGGCGCCGAACTCGGCGTCGTGATCGATCACCGGGATCTGCTCGCGGGCACCGGCGATCACCCAGGTGTCCTTCGAGCCGCCGCCCTGCGAGGAGTTGACGACCAGCTGCCCCTCCGGCAGCGCGACGCGGGTCAGCCCGCCCGGCAGCACCCAGACATCCTTCCCGTCGTTGACCGCGAAGGGTCGCAGGTCGACGTGGCGGGGGCGCACGCCATCCTCCACGAGCGTCGGGATGGTGCTCAGCTGCACGACGGGCTGCGCGATCCAGCCGCGCGGGTCGGCGAGCAGCCGCTCCTTGAGCGCCTCGAGCTCCTCCGGTGTCGCGTCGGGCCCGACCACGAGCCCCTTGCCGCCCGAGCCGTCGACGGGCTTCACGACCAGCTCGTGCAGCCGGTCGATGACCTCTTCCAGCGCGCCCGGATCCTCGAGGCGCCAGGTGTCGACGTTCTTGAGGATGGGCTCCTCGCTCAAGTAGTAGCGGATGAGCTCTGGCACGTAGGTGTAGACGAGCTTGTCGTCGGCGATGCCGTTGCCGACCGCGTTCGCGATCGTCACGTTGCCGAGCCGCGCGGCGAGCATGAGGCCGGGGCTGCCGAGCATCGAGTCGCCGCGGAACTGCAGCGGGTCGAGGTAGTCGTCGTCGACGCGGCGGTAGATCACGTCGACGCGCGACGGCCCCTCGGTGGTGCGCATGTAGACGCGGCCGCCGGAGGTGAACAGGTCGCGGCCCTCGACCAGCTCGACGCCCATCAGGCGCGCGAGCAGCGTGTGCTCGAAGTAGGCCGAGTTGTAGACGCCGGGGGTGAGCACCACGACGCGCGGGTCGTCGACACCGGCGGGCGCCGCGGCGCGCAGCGCCTGCAGCAGCTTGTCGCAGTAGTCGCCGACCGGGCGCACCCGCATCGACGAGAACATCTCGGGCAGCGTCTGCGCGATCACGCGCCGGTTCGACATCACGTACGAGACGCCGGAGGGCACCCGCACGTTGTCCTCCAGCACCCGCCACTCGCCGTCCTGATCGCGGATCAGGTCGATGCCCGAGACGTGGATGCGCACGCCGTTCGCGCCCACCACACCCGCCGCCTGGCGGTGGAAGTGGATGGATGTGCTGATCAGCTTGGCGGGGATGATGCCGTCCTCGACGGCGCGCTGCGGGCCGTACATGTCGGCCAGGAACGCCTCCAGCGCGCGCACCCGCTGCTGCACGCCGGCCTCGACGTGCTTCCAGTCGGCCGCGGTGATGATGCGCGGGATGGCGTCGAGCGGGAACGGCCGTTCCTCCCCCGCGAAGTCGAAGGTGACGCCCTGCGCGAGGTACGAGGAGGCGAGCGCATCGGCGCGCTCCCGCAGCTCGTCCTTCGTCAGCTCGGAGAGCGCGGAGTGCAGCGGCGTGTACGAGCTGCGCGGCTCACCCGAGTCCTCGAACATCTCATCCCACGCCTTGCCCTCGCGCTTCCGAGGATTCGCGAAGGGCTTGTCGTAGTCGTCGAACAGATCGCCCATGGGGGCGAGCCTAGTGTCATGCGCCTGGTGCCCCGTCGAGCGGACGACGACTCAGGCAGCGGATGCGCCACCCATGCGGGTGCGCGCCGTCCGGTTGCGCGCGGTGACCGGAATCACGCCGAGCGCCTTCGCGACCTTCGGCCACGACCCGGCCTGACGCATCCGTCGCCGGGCGCCGCGTCAGCGCTGTCGACGGCTAGCGTTGGCGCATGCCGACGCCCAGCCCAGCGCCGTTCACCGACTCAGCGCGGCTCGCGCGCGCCGAGTCGCTCATCGCCCTGACTCCCGACTTCCCGCAACCCGGCATCCTCTTTCGCGACATCGGGCCGATGCTGACCGACGCGGATGCGCTGGCGGCCGTCACGCAGGCGCTGGCCGCGCCGTTCGAGGGCGGCTTCGACCTCGTCGCGGGCGTCGAGGCGCGCGGGTTCCTGCTCGCCGGTACGGTGGCTGCGACGACGCGGACCGGACTGCTGCCCATCCGCAAGGCCGGCAAGACGCCGCGGCCCTCCGCATCCGTCGACTACGCCCTCGAGTACGGCATCGCGACGATCGAGGCGGCGGGCGACCTGACCGGCAGTCGCGTGCTGCTCGTCGACGACGTGCTCGCCACCGGCGGCACGCTGCGCGCGGCCATCTCGCTCGTCGAGCAGCTCGGCGGCACGGTCGCGGGCGTCGCCGTGGTGCTCGAGCTCACCGAGCTCGGCGGCCGCGCGGCGGTGCCGTCGACGCACGCGGTGTTCGCGACGTAGCTGCCGCCGCGCCCACAGCGCACCATGCGGTTGCTCGGCGTCGCCTCGCTCGAGGAACTGGCCCGCACCGCGTCACGCAGCTCGACCGGCTCTCACCCCGCCGGCAGCGCGTGCCCGACGGGGTGCTGACCGGGCGGATGCGCGTCCGCCTGCTGCGGGAAGCCGCGGCGCTCGCCCGCGACGATGTCGGCGACGTGGCTGCGGAAGCCCGGGCAGGTGGCGATGTCGTGCGCCCGGCACTCGAGCGCGTGCAGCGCCATCGCCCGTGAGCGCTCGAGCGCCGCGATGCGCTCGTCGATGTCGGCCAGGTGCGCGTCGAGGATGCGATGGCGGTCGGCATTCTCACCGCCGAGCATCGCGCCGATCTGGTCGAGCCGCATGCCCGCCGCCTTGCTCGCGATGATCGTCGCCACCCGGTAGGCGTCCGGCTCGCGGTAGCGGCGCCGCCCGCCCGCGTCCCGCTCCGGCGCGAGCAGCCCCTCCGACTCCCAGTGCCGCAGCACATGCGTCTCCAGCCCGAAGCGCTCGGCCAGCTCGCCGATGGTCCAGACGACCTCCTTCGCCGCAGCGCTTGACTTCATGTCGACATGAAGTCACACCATGGGCACATCACGCAAGCCCTAGCCCGGCCGGAAGACCGGAGCAGCACCACCAGGAGGACTCATGGACACCCAGGACGTCATCGTCATCGGCGGCGGCCCCGCAGGCCTGCAGGCCGCGCTTACCCTCGGCCGCATGCGCCGTCGCGTGACGCTCATCGACGGCGGCAGCTACCGCAACGACCCCGCCCACGCGATGCAGAACCTCATCGGCCACGACGGGAAGCCGCCCGCGCAGCTGCGCGAAGCCGCGCGCGCCGAGCTCGCCCACTACGCCACCGTGACGGTGCTCGACCGCGCCGTCGCGCACGTGGCGGCGACCGGCAGCACCGGTGACCGGGCGGATGCGTTCAGCGTCGCGCTCGAGGACGGCGGCGGGTCAAGGGGCGGCCAGACGCTCACCGCCCGTCGGATCCTGCTCGCCACCGGCGCCGCCGACACGCTGCCCGCGATCCCGGGCTTGGCCGAGCGCTTCGGCGACCGCGTCGCGCACTGCCCCTACTGCCACGGCTTCGAGCTCGCCGACGGCCCGATCGCCATCCTCGGCTCGGGCGCGCACGCGACGATGATGGCCGCGCTCATCGGCCGGCTCGCGACCCGCGTGGTCGTGCTGCTCGACGGCGCCGAGCCTGACCTCGCCACGCTCGAGCACCTGACGCGCATGGGCGCCGACGTCGTGCCGCAGCGCGTGCTGGCGGTGCGCGACGACGCGGCGGGGATCGCCGTCGAGCTCGAGGGGGCGGATGCGGTGCCGCTGTCGGGCATGTTCGTCGCCCCCGCGTGGTCTCCGGCCTCGCCGCTGGCAGAGCAGCTCGGCCTCGACCGCTCCGAGGCAGGCGCGATCCTCGTCGACGGCTTCGGCCGCACGAGCCTCGCCGGCGTCTCAGCGGCCGGCGACATCGCGCAGGCACCGGGCATGCCGGGCCCGCTCTCCGCGGTGGCGGCGGCGATCGCGTCCGGGCAGCTGGCCGCCGCCACCCTCGACCGCGAGCTCGCGATGAGCGACGCTGGCCTGCCGATGCCGATGTGACCGCAGCGCGACCTCTGCAGGATGGTGTTGAGGCGGATGCCGGCGCCCGGCGGGAATGCCGGCACGCCCGACGGGTTGCACCAAGGACACATCTCTTCAAATCTAAAGGAGTGAGAACGATGGCACGGTTCGATGGCAAGGTTGCACTGGTCACGGGCGGCGGCTCGGGCATCGGCGAGGCGATCGCGAAGCGCCTGGCATCCGAGGGCGCGAAGGTCGTCATCACCGACATCAAGCTCGACGCCGCGCAGCGCGTGGTCGACGAGATCGGCGCTGCAGGCGGCACGGCCTCCTCGATCGAGGCGGACTCGTCCAAGCCCGCAGACGCCAAGAAGGTCGTCGACTTCGCCAAGGAGACCTACGGTGCCCTGCACTACGCGGTGAACAACGCCGGCATGGGCGGCGCCCCGCACCGCACGGCCGACGTCCCCGTGGAGGAGTGGGACGCGGTCGTCGCGCTCAACCTCAACGGCGTCATGTACGGCATGCGCGAGCAGATCACCGCCATGCTCGACGCCCCCAAGGAGTCGGCGATCGTCAACATCGCGTCGATCCACGGCATGGTCGCGGCGCCGAACAACAGCGCCTACACCGCCACCAAGCACGGCGTGGTGGGCCTGACGAAGAACGCCGCGGTCGAGTACGGCCCCGAGGGCCTGCGCATCAACGCGCTCGGCCCGGGCTACATCCTCACGCCGCTGCTCGAGGCGAACCTCGACCAGGAGGCGCGCGACGCCATGGCCGCCAAGCAGGCGCTGGGCCGCCTGGGCGAGCCCGACGAGGTCGCTGCGGTCGTCGCGTTCCTGCTCTCGGACGACGCCTCGTTCGTCACCGGCAGCTACCTGATCGCCGACGGCGGCTACACGGCCGTCTGACGCATCTGCTCCCGGGCCCGTCGCGCATCGCCGCGGCGGGCCCGCTGCATGCCGCGACGCACCGCTTCTGCGGCCGCGATGCGCGCCCGTCGATGCCGCTGGGAGGTCAGTAGATGTCGGAGCGGTGGCCCAACCCGATGGCGACGACGACGAGCGTGCTGTCTCTGATCTCGACGATCACCCGGTAGTCACCGACGCGATAGCGCCAGTAGCCCGCGAGTGCAGCGGTGAGAGCCTTGCCGCGCTGCCGCGGATCCTCGAGCTTGCAGACGTCGTCGAGGTAGCGCTTGATCCGAAGGAGAGCGGTTCGATCGAGTTTGCGCGCCGCCTTGTCGAATGCCGCGGACGTCTCGAGATGCCAGCGGCTCACACGCCGAGCTCGTCCCACAGCTCGCTTGCGGATCGCGACTGCTTGCCAGCCGCCTCGTAGTCGCGAACCACCTCGTCGGCCCAGTAGCGCTCCTCGAGCTCGTCGAGATGTGCCTGGATCGCTTCCCGCACGTAGAACGTCTTCGACCGGCCCGTCCGAGACGCGAGCGCATCGAGTCGGGATTCTTCCTCTGGCGTCAACCGAACGGAGAGCGGCATACAGGACCTCCTTGCGATACACGTATCCTACCACCGGCGGCCAACTGGGCCAGGGGTCTTCGCGTCCCGTTGCGCAGGGGCATTAGCCTCGAGCCATGCCAGAACTTCGCCGCGACGGCGTGCTGATCGTCGGATCGATCAACATCGACGTCACCGCCTACTCCAGCCGACTGCCGCAGCCCGGCGAGACCTTCACGGGCGACGCCTTCGCGCTCGGCCTCGGCGGCAAGGGCGCCAACCAGGCGGTGGCCGTGGCGAAGGCGGGCGCCGCGGCGCACATGGTCGGATGCGTCGGCGACGACCAGTTCGGATCGCTCGTGACGTCGAGCCTCGGTGCGCACGGGGTGCGGCTCGAGCACGTGCGCACCATCGCGGGCGACGGCGCCGATGGCGACGCCGCCCACACCAGCAGCGCCCACACCGGCATCGCGCACATCCGCGTCGCCGGGGGCGAGAACGACATCGTGATCGTGGCCGGTGCCAACGCCGCGCTCGACGAGGCGCAGTTGGACGAGGCCTTCGCTGCGCTCAGCGGCGAGGTCGCCGTCATGCTCACGCAGCTCGAGACGCCGCTGCCGATCACGTTCGCCGCGGTGCGGCGCGCGCACGAGGCCGGCATCACCGTGATCCTCGACCCGGCACCGGCGCGCGAGCTGCCGGAGGAGATCTGGCCGCTGGTCGACATCATCAAGCCGAACGAGACCGAGGCGGCGCTGCTGACCGGCATCGCGGTCGACTCCCCCGCGAGCGCCGCTCAGGCCGGTCGCTGGTTCCTGGAGCGCGGCGCGGGTGCGGCGATCATCACGATGGCGGGGGCCGGCAGCGTGCTGGTCACCGCCGATGGTGTCGGCGAGCACGCGCCCATCCGCGTCCACGTCACCGACACGACGGCCGCCGGAGACGCCTTCGCGGGGCACCTGGCCGCATCCATCGCCGCAGGCCTCGGGCTCGACGAGGCGATCGAGCGCGCCGGAGCGGCGGGCGCCGTCACCGTCACGCGCCGCGGCGCCTCCGGCAGCATCGCCACGGCGGCAGAGGTGGACGAGCTGCTGGCCCGCTAGACGCGGAGGCGCTCCCACGGTGCGGGGATCGGGAAGTACGCCTCGAGGAACGCGGTGACCGCGGCGTTGCGCTCCTGGGTGTCGAGCTCGGGCCGGCTGCCGTCGTTGAGGCAGAACATGTCCTGATCGCGCTTGCGCAGCAGCCGGTCCATCGCCGGCAGCGAGGCGCGCAGCGTGGTCTCGATGTACTGCACCTTCACCGCCCTCTGCTGCACCGCCCGACCGGTCATCAGCGCGTAGTAGTGGTAGAGCGAGTTCGTCACCGAGATGTCGGTCGCCGAGCGGAAGCGGGAGGCCGCGGTGCGGCGGAAGTCCTTCGGGAACGCCGCCTCCATCTCGGCCATCACGCTGCGCCGCAGCGGGGCAGCGCAGTGCTCGAGGTGGCGGGTGGTGACGGCGCCGAAGCGCTCGCGCAGCAGGCTGCGGTTGAAGCGCGCCGCGTTGTCGTGGCCGGAGCGCTGCGGGTCGGTCTCGCCGAGGCCGATGCGGGTGGTCGCCTCGACGAACTTCGTCACGCCGCCGGGCGAGAAGAAGAGGTCGGGCTCGAGCTGGCGGCCGAAGAACATGTCGTCGTTCGAGTAGAGGAAGTGCTCGCTGAGCCCCTCGATGTGGTGCAGCTGCGCCTCGACCGCGTGCGAGTTGTGGGTCGGCAGCACCGAGGGGTCGCTGAACATCTGCTCGGCGCGCACGATCGTCACCTTCGGGTGCGCCGCCAGCCAGGCGGGCGCGGGCGAGTCGGTGGCGATGAAGATGCGGCGCACCCACGGCGCGTACATGTGCACCGAGCGCAGGGCGTACTTCAGCTCGTCGATCTGGCGGAAGCGCGCCTCCGAGTCGTCGCCCTCCCCCACCACATAGCCCTGCATCTGCTGCGCCCGCTCGCGCTGGAACTCCGTGCTGGAGCCGTCCACCCAGGAGAAGACCATGTCGATCTCGAAGGTGACGTCGCTGGCGAGCGGCTCCCACATGTGCTGGATGGTCTGCCACTCGCGGCCGTAGCGGTGCACCGTCTCGCCGACCGCCTCGCGGCGCGGCATGGTCGCCCGCATCACCGCGTTCGGCAGCGGCGCCGCGAGCGTCTCCTCGCCGAAGCGCCACAGTTCGAGCTGCACGGCCGTGTCGGGCCCGTACCGCAGCCGGCCGGCGGGCTCGACGCGCGGCCAGTAGACGCGCATGGCGCTGACCTTCTTGTGCCCGGCGAGCCGGCCGTCGGCGAGCAGCGCGGGCCGGCGCCCGGCGAACTGCTGCGGCGCGACCGCCTCGGCGTAGAAGGGCTCCTCGGCGAAGGCGGTCGCGAGGGCCGCGGCGAGCTCCTTGCGGCGCGTGCGGTCGACCGCGATGATCGGCCGCCCCGCGTCGTCGCGCACCAGCAGGCACGGGATCTCGGCCGCGTCGAGGGCGGCGCCCAGGGCCAGCAGATCCTCCACCATCGACTCGCGCGGGGTCATGTGACCGTTGGTGAGCGCATAGCGGCCCTTGCGCAGCACCACGTCGGGGCGGTCGAAGCGCGTGAAGCGGTCGCCGGTCGCGACCAGCACCGGCTCGACCTCGTTCGCGACCCGGATGCCCGAGGGCTCCTCGCGCGGCGGCGAGAATGCGCTGTGCTGCCCGTCGATGCCGCGCTCTCGAAGGTCGCTCACGGCTCGATCGGCTCCTGTCTGCGGGGTGCTGGGTCTTCGGCTCATGCTAACCCTCGTGGGCTGGGACGGGACGGGTCCGTCTGCCCGCGCGGCCAGCGCATCCGCCGTTCGGACCGTGTACACGCCGCGTTCATGCCGCGTTCGCGCGCGGGTGCTGGGCTAGCGTGCGGGCAGTGCCCGACGCTGTGCATGCGTCATACCGCGCACACCCCGAGAGATCGGATGGACGAACCGTGACGAGCCGCTCGGCCGAGCACCCCCGGCCGGATCACTTCCTCCTCCACATCTCGGACACCCACCTGCTCGCCGGCGGCGGCCGGCTCTACGATCGCGTGCCGAGCGAGGCGCACCTGCGCCGGCTGTTCGCCGAGTTCGAGACCTCGGGCGCCAGGCCCGACGCGATCGTCTTCACCGGCGACCTCGCCGACAAGGGCGAGCCCGACGCCTACCGGCGGCTGCGCGCGATCGTCGACCCGATCGCGGCGGAGCTCTGCGCCCGCGTGGTGTGGGTGATGGGCAACCACGACGAGCGCCGCGCCTTCCGCGCCGGCCTGCTCGACGAGCCCGCCTCCGACGAGCCGGTCGACGCGGTGCTCGACCTCGACGGCCTGCGCATCATCACGCTCGACTCCAGCGTGCCCGGCCACCACCACGGCGAGGTCTCCGCGCAGCAGCACGACTGGCTGCGTGCGGTGCTGGCGACGCCGGCCCCGCATGGCACGATCCTGGCGATGCACCACCCGCCGGTGCCGAGCGTGCTCGACCTCGCCGTCAGCGTCGAGCTGCGCGACCAGGCGAGCCTCGCCGACGTGCTCGCCGGCAGCGACGTGCGCGCCATCCTGGCCGGGCATCTGCACTACTCGTCGACCGCGACCTTCGCGGGCATCCCTGTCTCGGTCGCCTCCGCCACCTGCTACACGCAGGACCTCAACGTGCCGGTCGGCGGCACCCGCGGCCGCGACGGCGCCCGCGCGTTCAACCTCGTGCACGTCTACCCCTCGACCGTGCTGCACTCGGTGGTGCCGCTGGGCGAGTCGATGCCGCTCGACTGGATCGACGCCGAGGAGTCGGCGCGCCGGCTCGCGTCGGCGGGCGTGCGCATCCCGGAGCGCGCTCGCGCGCGGCTCGTTCCCGTGTGAGCGGAGCGCGGGCGCAGCCGTGTCCGGTCTCGCGACGGTCGCGGCGCGACCCGCTCGACCCGCCGCGGCTCAGACCAGGCGCGCCTCGATCGTGACCTCGGTGCCGACCTCGACGTTCACGTCGGCGACCCGGATGCCCGGCGGCAGCTCGGAGGCGAGGTCGATGCGGCGGCCCTCGTAACGCGCAACCTTGCCGCGCACGGCGCTCAGCATCGCGGCGACCAGCGGGTTGCCGCTCTCGATCTCGATGCCGGAGAGCGTCAGCCCCATCCGGTCATCGATCTCGGCGTTCGCACCGCCCGTCACGTGCGCGCCCAGCAGCCCCTTGCGCACCTTCGCGTCGAAGGTGACGCGCAGGCTCTGCGGGCCGGACTCCTCGAGATCGAGATCGAAGCGCGAGACCGTGATGCCGCGCTCGAACAGCGCCGACTCGGCGAGCCCCAGCACGGCCTTGCCCAGCTGGTCCTTCGGCACCGCGACGCGCGCGCTGCCGTGCAGCGGGTGCTCGGTGTCGGGCGGCGAGAGCTCGACCGCCAGTTCGCGGTTGTCGGTCTCGATCCAGCGGAAGGGCACGTCCATCAGGTGCGCGTCCAGCCGCACCGTGGCGCCCGAGACCTGCATCGGGTCGGCCTTCACGCGCAGCTCGCGCAGCACCCCGTCCTCGCTCGAGACGGGCGCGCCCTGCGGCTCGAGCCGCGCGCGGTCGCGATCGTGCTCGCCGGCCAGCTGGAAGTCGGTGAGGTCGAGATGCAGGTGCTTGACGTCGGGACCGTCGAGCTCTGCGTCGATGATCGAGGTGCAGGCCACGCCAGCCGGCTCCGCCGCCACCACGAGGGTGCGGATGCGCTTCTCCAGCTGTGATCCGGAGGTCGGCCTGGGTGCGTGCCCGAGGAGGATGCTTTCAGCCACGCCGTGAGCCTACGCCGGATCGGCGCGGAGTCCACTTCCGGCCCGGCGACACGCGGCTGCAGTTGGCCCGGCTGCGCGGCTCAGGCCTCGTCGAGTGCGCGCCGCATGCCCCGCTCGGCCGCGCGCAGCAGCCGCTCGTGCTGGGCCGCCAGCTGATGGTGCAGCAGCGGGCTCGCGAGCCGCAGCAGCCGAGCCCGCGCCTCCGCCTCCTGCGCGAACACCACCCGGGTGCCGTCCCGGGCGGCGATGATGCGCCACGCGCACCAGCCCTCCAGATCGCCGCGGAGCAGCCCCCGCAGCTCGTCCTGCGCCGTGACCGACTCGGTGAGGGTGAAGCGGATGCGGTACCCGGCCGGGGCGCGCACCTCCAGCTCGGCCGCGCGGCGGCTCGGCGTCGAGCGGTCGCCCAGCACGCGCACGCCCGGCCACCACGCGCCGTAGCCGGGGACGTCCTCGAGCAGCGCGAGCACCGCATCCGGTCGTGCCTGCACCACCCACTCGTGACCGAATCGGTAGTGCGTGCGCATCAGGCCATTCTGCTCTGGCGGAGGGCGCGTCGCGCGCGTAGCCTCGCCGTCAGGCAGTCACCCGCGAGCAGAGGAGCCGGCATGAGCCTCGTCGTCCACTTCGAGATCCACGCGAGCGAGCCGCAGCGGCTGATCGACTTCTACTCCGGGCTGTTCGGCTGGACGTTCACGCAGGTCTCGGGCATGGACCACTGGACCATCGAGACCGGCGAGGGCTCGGTGCAGCTGGACACGCCGGGCTGGGGCATCAACGGCGGCCTCACGAAGCGCGAGGGGCCGGCGCCCGAGCCAGGCTCGCCCGTCACCGGCGCCAACCTGGTGATCGGCACCGACGTCGTCGACGAGCTCTTCGCGAAGGGGCTCGAGCTGGGCGCGACGTCGCAGATGGACCTCGAGGACGTGCCCGGCGTCGGCAGGCTCGGTTACCTGCACGACCCGGACGGCAACCTGCTCGGCCTCATCAGCCCCGACATGGGCGAGGTGCAGCAGGGGGCGACCGAGGCGGTCGATCCGATGCGGGTCACGCCCGAGCCGTAGGCGCGGCCGACGCCGTCGCGGCCGGCACGGTCGCGGTCCGTGCCGTCTCGCGACGGTGCAGCGCGCAGCCCCCGTCGGCGACCGATGGAGCGCGGTCAGCCCACTCCGCGCAGGGGGTGCCGGGCCGGCAACTGGCCGCGCAGCGGTGAGACCGTTGAGCCGCTACGCGCCGACGGCCGCGCGGAACTCGCGCACGAGCATGTCGAGATCGGCCTCGTCGATCACGATCGGCGGCGCCAGCCGCACGGTCTGCCCGTGCGTGTCCTTCGCGAGGATCCCGGCCTCGAGCAGCCGCAGGCAGACGTCGCGGGCGGTGCCGACCGCCGGATCGATGTCGATGCCGGCCCACAGCCCGACCCCGCGCACCGCGGTGACCCCGTTGCCGATCAGCTCGCGCAGGCCCTCGTGGAGGCGCGCGCCCAGCTCGCGGGCGCGCGCCTGCATCTCACCCTCGTCGAGCATCCGCACGACCTCGTGCCCGACCGCTGCCGCGAGCGGGTTGCCGCCGAAGGTCGAGCCGTGCGAGCCGGGCGTCAGCACGCCCAGCACGTCGCTGTTCGCGACCACGGCCGAGACCGGCACGACGCCGCCGCCGAGCGCCTTGCCCAGCAGGTACATGTCGGGCACGACGCCGTCGTTGTCGCACTGGAAGGTGGCGCCGGTGCGGCCGAGGCCCGACTGGATCTCGTCGGCGATGAACAGTACGTGCTCGCGCGTGGTCAGCTCGCGCACCGCCTGCAGGTAGCCGGCCGGCGGCACGTTGATGCCCGCCTCGCCCTGGATCGGCTCGAGCAGCACGGCCGCCGTGTTCGGCGTGATCGCGGCCTCGAGCGCTGCCACGTCGCCGAACGGCACCCGCACGAAACCGGGGGTGAACGGCGCGTAGCCCTCACGGGCATCCGGGTCGTCCGAGAACGACACGATGGTGGTGGTGCGGCCGTGGAAGTTGCCCTCCATCACGATGATCTCCGCCTGCCCGGCGGGCACGCCCTTCACCTGGTAGGCCCAGCGGCGGGCGACCTTGATGCCCGACTCGACCGCCTCGGCGCCGGTGTTCATCGGCAGCACCATGTCCTTCTTCGCCAGGCGGGCGAGCGCCTCGACGAAGGGGCCGAGCGCCGCCGAGTGGAACGCGCGGCTGGTGAGCGTGACGCGGTCGAGCTGCGCGTGCGCGGCGGCCAGCAGGCGCGGGTTGCCGTGCCCGAAGTTCATCGACGAGTAGGCGGCGAGGCAATCGAGGTAGCGGCGGCCGTCGACGTCGGTGACCCAGGCGCCCTCGGCTGTCTCGACGACCACCGGCAGCGGGTGGTAGTTGTGGGCGGCGTGCGCCTCGACCTGGTCGATCGCGGCGGCCGTGGTGGGGCTGACCGCCTGCCCGGCCACCGCATCCGTCGCCACGGTGGTCTCGTGCTCCGTCGCGACGGTGGTCTCGTGCTGTGTCGTCATGGTCGCCTCCGCGGTCGTGGTGGTCACTGTGTCAGTCATCGGCGCAGCTCGAGCGTGCAGCACTTGATGCCGCCGCCGCCGAGCAGCAGCTCCGACAGGTCGAGGCCGATGGTCTCGTAGCCGCGCGAGCGCAGCTGGCGCTCGAAGCCGGTGGCGCGCTGGGCGATGACCATGGTGCGGCCGTCGCCGAAGGAGTTCAGGCCCAGGACGGATGCGTCGGCCTCGTCCACGAGGATGGCGTCGGGGTAGCGGCGCTCGAGCTCCGCGCGGCTGGCGTCGTCGAACGCGGCCGGCAGGTAGGCGATGCTGTCGCCGTCGAGGATCGCCATCGCGGTGTCGAGGTGGTAGAACCGCGGGTCGACCAGGCGCAGGCTGACGACCTCGCGGTCGAAGATGCCGCGCAGCTCGTCGTGCGAGTCGAGGCTGGTGCGGAAGCCGTGGCCGGCCAGGATGGCGCCGGCCGAGAGCAGCATGTCGCCCTCGCCCTCGTTGACGTGCTCGGGCTCGTGCACCTCGAAGCCGTTGGCGCCGAACCACTCCATGTAGGCCGGACCCTCCGGGATGCGCTCGGCGTAGGTGAACTTCGCGCCGTACGCCTTGCCGTCGAGCGTGAAGCCGCCGTTGGCCGCGTAGACCATGTCATCGAGGCCGTCGATCGGGTCGATCAGCTCGACGTCGTAACCGAGTTGCGTGTAGGCGTCATGCAGCGTCTGCCACTGCGCGACCGCGACGTCGGTGCGGGTGGGCTTGGTGGGATCCATCCAGACGTTGATCGTGGAGGTGACGGTGAAGTGCTCGGGCCGGCACATCAGCACGGTCTTGTGCACGGGGGTGCGGTTCGGATCGGTCGCGGCGCTCGTCATGGTCTCAGTGTGGGCCGTGGGGGCTGTGGGGGCCATGGTCGCTGTGTAGTCCGTGGTCGCTGGGTGGGCCGTGGTCTCTGTGTAGTCCGTGGTCGCTGGGCGCGCGGCGGTCGTCTCTTGCTGCATGCTTCGATGGTCGCAACGAATCGACGCAATCGGTGGTGTGCGCGCGCAGGTTTGTTGCAAATCGCTGAGTATCGCCGTAGATTCGTGCAGATGGACCGCATCGACCACGGCATCATCGATCAGCTGCGACTCAACGCCCGCGCGGGCTACGCCGACATCGGCGCCGAGGTGGGCCTGTCTGCCTCCGCCGTGAAGCGGCGCATCGACCGGCTGATCGCCGACGGCGTCATCCGCGGCTTCACCGTGCAGATCGACCCGAAGGTCGAGGGGCTCGCGACCGAGGCCTACGTCGAGCTCTTCTGCCGCGGCACCGTCTCCCCCGCCGACCTCAAGCGCATGCTCTCCGGCGTGCCGGAGGTGATCGAGGCGAGCACCGTCACCGGCACCGCCGACGCGATCGTGATGATGCGCGCGCGCGACGTGATCGCCTTCGAGGAGGCACTCGAGAAGGTGCGTGCCGCCGCCTCGGTCGACCACACCACCTCGGCGATCCTGCTCTCGAAGCTCATCAGCCGCCACGCGGGCTGAGCCGCAGCACTACGTCGCAGCGCGCTGCTTGCGCCGCACGTAGAGCTGCTTGCGCACGATCGCGACCGTCTCGCCGGCCGTGTCGCGCCGCGCGCTCGTGGCACGCGTGCGGTCGCGGATGCGTCGCGTCGCGCACCGCGCTCGCGGCACGCGTGCGGTCGCGCGGCCTACGCTTGCCGCATGGGCGTCATCACCGTGTCGGCGATCTGCTTCGAGCGCGAGGACGGCGCGGTGCTGACGGTGCGCAAGCGCGGCACCGATCGCTGGATGCTGCCGGGCGGGAAGCCCGAGGGCGGCGAGAGCGCGGCGGAGTGCGCCGTGCGCGAGGTGCAGGAGGAGCTGGGCGTCGAGATCGCGCTCGGCCGCATCGAGTCGATGGGCGAGTTCGAGACGCTGGCGGCCAACGAGGCCGGCTTCGCGCTGCGGGCGAGCGTGTTCCGCACCCGGGACGCGATCGAGCCGGAGCCGCGGGCGGAGATCGAGGCGGTGCGCTGGATCGACCCGGCGATCGGCATCGACGACGCGGCGGAGGCGCCGCTGAACCGCGAGCTGGTGTTCCCGCTGCTGCTGGCGGAGCGCGCGGTGGAGCACTAGCGGCAGATATGCGAAGGGGGTCCGACCATCATGGTCGGACCCACCTTGCAAAGTAGGACAGCACCGAAATGCCGTGCATCACCTCGTCCATGTAGCGAGGCTCCCTCTGCATCCGATCACCGAAGCGCTCGGACCCTGTCAAAGCCCGATTTCCCCTTGCGGGGCCCCAGCCGGGCTGCGCCCAACGCTATGCCCGGACCCTAGGAACCGTCGATGGGGAGAACTCCCCATCTGCTGAGAACGCTTGTCCCCCAGGTGCTGCCGTAGCCTGCGCCCGCGGTGACGGTCGGGCTCAGCTCGTGTGGCGGGGCGAGCGCCAGGCGAGCATCCAGTCGCCGGCGATCTCGGTCGCGAGCGCCGGCGTCAGGTTGAGCAGGCCGTTGCGGGCAGCCACGAGCAGCGGGCTGCGCATGCGTGTGTTCGTGCGCGCCATGCGCTCGGCGATGGTCATGAAGCGCTGCGTGCGCTCGACGCGCTCGCGGTCGTACGCGACGAGCGCCTGCTCGAGCGAGTGGTCCTCGAGCGGGATGCCCTCCAGAAGGTAGCCCAGCGTCGCCGCGTCCTCGAAGGCGCTGTTGCCGCCCTGGCCGAGGGTGGGCAGCATCGCGTGCGCGGCGTCGCCGACCAGCACGACGCCGGGGCGGTGGTAGCTGCGCAGCCGGGTGGCGAGCGAGAACAGGTCGCGCCGGATGATGCCCGCCTGCGGCGTCGCCGCGATGTGGTCGCGCACCTCCGGCGTCCAGTCGTCGAACTGCCGCTGGGCGGCGGCGATCTCGTCGTCGGCGTGCCCGCCCATGCGTGCCAGCGCCATCCCCCACCAGTAGACGCGGCCGCCGTCGATGGGCTCCATGCCGAACTCGGCGCCGCGGCCGAGGTACATACGCGGGCCGGCGGGCGAGTCGGCCTCAGCCTGCACCACGCCGAACCAGGTGGTGGCGCCGGAGTAGTCGGTGCGCGCCTTCGGCCAGAGCGCCTTCCGCACGGCCGAGTCGATGCCGTCGGCGCCCACGATCAGGTCTGCCTCGAGGGTCTCGAAGCGCGCGTCCTCCACGGCGCGCACCTGATCCCTGGAGGCGCGGCGCTCGGCCCTGCGGTCGATCGGGTCGTCGCCCGGCTCGAGGAAGCGGTGGATGCGGCGGCCCAGCTTGGTGCCGCGCGCGCGGTCCTTGCGGCGCTCGCGCTCGCTGCGGGCGTCGGTCGAGTCGGGATCGGCCGCGCCGTGCTCGATCGTGACGGACGCGCGGGCGCTGCCGGACGCATCCGTCGCCGAGACCACGCGCATGCCCGTCTCCACCTCGCGGTCGCCGCGCAGGATCTCGTGCAGCGTGCCGCGGTGGATGGCGTGCACGGCGCTGGAGCCGGCGTGGAAATCCTGCTGCAGGGGCGAGCCCTGGTCGGTGTAGATGCCCTCGGGCAGCGAGCGCACGGCGCGCTCGCGCACCTCGTCGCCGACGCCCAGCTCGTCGAGGGCGGCGAGGCCGTTCTCGGTGATGGAGATGCCGGCGCCGAGCGGGCGCACCTGCGGGGCCGCCTCGAGCACGCGCACCTGCCAGCCGGCGGCCTCGAGGCCGCGGGCGGCGGAGAGCCCGCCGAGTCCTGCACCGACGATGATGGCGGTCTGCGTCATGCCCTCGAGGCTAACGCGCGCTGGAGCTTTTTTGCCGAGGTCCTTGCGGACCTCGGCCGCGACGCCACCGCCGTGCGCCGTCTCGGCGCACGGGCGCCGTTCACTCCGCTTCGGGTGCGTCGGCCTCGCCGGCGCGCTGGGAGACGCGCCGATCCCACACCAGCCACTTGTCGTCGATGGCCCGCTCGATGTCGACCCCGGTGGCCTCGGCCAGCGCGAGCAGCATGCCCACCGCATCCGCGAGCTCGAGCGCGTAGCGACGGTCGATCTCCTCGGGGCTGTGGCCCTTGTCGCGCTGCCTGCCGGTCTTGGCGAGGTAGGCCTGCACGAGCTCGCCGACCTCCTCCTGCAGCTTGAGCACCAGCCAGTCGGTGCTGCGCTCGAAGCCGTAGATCTCGGCGTAGCGGCGCGAGATCGCGTCGATCTGCTGGGCGGTGGCGCGCATCTCCATGCGGCCAATGGTCGCACGCAGGCTAGATTCTTGAATCATGGAAGATGCCTTCGACGACCTGCTCACCCGCAACCGCGAATTCGCCGACACCTTCGCCCTGCAGGGCTTCGACGGCGTCGCCAAGTCGGGGGTCGCCATGGTGACCTGCATGGATTCGCGCCTCGACCCGCTCGGCATGGTCGGGCTGGTGCCCGGCGACGCCAAGATCCTGCGCAACCCCGGCGGCCGGGCGACCGAGCGCACGCTCGTCGCGCTCGTGCTGAGCGTGCACCTGCTGAACGTCGACCGTGTGCTGATCGTGCAGCACACGCGTTGCGCGATGGCCTCGAAGTCGGAGCGCGAGCTGCTCGCCGAGATCAGCGAATCGGCGGGCACCGACGCCGCGTGGCTCGACCTGGGCGCGATCGAGCACCAGGAGCTCGCCATCATCGAGGACGTCCACCGCGTGCGCTCGCACCCGCTGATCGGCGACCGCGCGCGCGTCGGCGGCTTCCTCTATGACGTCGATTCGGGCCGCTTGCGGCAGGTGGCCTGACCGGGACGCCAGCGCAGAGGGCGGACCACCGGGACATGCCCGCGGCACCGCACCCGAGCATCCGCTCTGCCTATGGCGCCGCATCGACCTCCAACGGCAGGATGGGGCCATGACGAACCCGTTCGAGCAGGTGCCCCTTGCCGACCTCCGGCAGCGCACGAGCATCAAGTGGCGCTTCTTCGAGCCCGACGTGCTGCCGATGTGGGTCGCCGAGATGGATGTGCTGCCCGCCGAGGCGATCACCAGGGCGGTGACGGATGCGATGGGTCGCGGCGACACGGGGTACCCGTTCGGCACGGGGTACGCCGAGGCGTTCGCGCGCTTCGCGCACGACCGGTGGGGTGCGACCGTCGACGTGCCGCGCACGGCGCTGGTGAGCGACGTGATGATGGGCGTGTTCGAGCTGATCCGGATGCTCACGCCGCCGAGCGGCCGGGTGATCGTGACCAGCCCCGTCTATCCGCCCTTCCACGCCTACTCGGTGCACGCGGAGCGCCAGGTTGTCGAGGCGCCGCTGGGCGCCGACCTGCGGCTCGACCTCGCGGCGATCGAGGAGGCACTCGCCGCCTCGGCGGAGGCGGGCGCGGTGCTGCTCATCTGCAATCCGCACAACCCCACCGGCACCGTGCACACGCGCGCCGAGCTCGAGGCGCTCGCGCAGCTCGCTGCCCGGCACAACGTGTGCGTGATCAGCGACGAGGTGCACGCGCCGCTGCTGTTCGACGCCGAGTTCACGCCCTACTGGAGCGTCGACCCGCGCGGCTTCTCGATCACGAGCGCCTCGAAGGCCTGGAACCTCGCCGGCCTGCGCACCGCCCTCATCGTCGGGGGCGCCGAGACCGGCGCCGATCTGGGATCGATGGCGGAGGTCGTCAGCCACGGGCCGGCGCATCTCGCCACCATCGCGCACGTCGCCGCCTTCGACGAGGGCCGCGACTGGCTCGACGACGTGCTGGGCGGGCTGCGCGAGAACCGCGCGCTGCTGCAGCGGCTGCTGGCCGAGCACGCGCCCGCGATCGCCTGGCGACCGGGCGAGGCGACCTTCCTCGCCTGGCTCGACTGCAGGGGCACGCGCGTCGCCGATCCGCACTCGCGCGCCGACGCCGGCTACGTCGGGCTGTCGGCCGGCCCGACGAAGGCCTTCCTCGAGCGGGCCCGCGTCGGGCTCAACGCCGGCGAGGCCTTCGGCACCGGCGGCGAGAACCACGTGCGCCTCAACCTCGGCACCCGCCCCGACGTCATCGAGGAGGCAGTGAAGCGGATGGGTGCGATCGCCTAGATCCGCACCCTGCGGTCGGTCGCTGCCGACTCGTACGCCGCGTAGATCGCCTGCATCGAGGTGTAGGCCAGTTCGAAGTCGGCCTGCGGCGTGCCGCCGTGCACCACGCAGTCGATGAAGTCCTGCATCTCGCCGATGTAGCCGCGCGCCAGCAGCTCGTCGAGCAGCACGTACTGCCAGCCGCCCTTGTTGTCGATCTTCTCGGTGACGTACACGTCATCGAGCGAGGATGCGTCACCGTGGTAGAGCCGCAGGCCGTCGCTCTGGCTGATCTGGCACAGGTGCACGCTGTCGTTGGTGAACACCTGCAGCGAGTTGCGCACGCCGCCGACGATGGTGTCGGTGGCGGTGACGACGCCGCGGGTGCCGTCGTCGAAGGCGAGGATGACGTTTGCGACGTCCTCGACATCGACCGGCCGGGCGTGCAGGAAGCGGCGCTGCTCGTCGGAGAGTGTCGGCGTGATCGCCGTGGTGTCGGCGTGATCGCCGTGGTGTCGGCGACCACCGACTCGATGGCGACGGTGCGGCCGGCTGCCTTGGCCTCGACCTGCTTGAGGTAGAGCATGGCCGACAGCGGGTGGCAGCCCTGGCGGATGAGCGCGCCGCCGCCGGAGTCCTTCCAGCGGCGGGAGTACTCGGCGTGCGAGCCGTTGTGCGACTCCTCGCCGATCATCATGGTGATCCGCGAACCCGACTTCTCCAGGATCTCGCGGCTCTTCTGCACCGACGGCGCGTAGATGTAGTTCTCGGCGTAGCCGAACACCAGACCGCTGTCGGCGACGACCTCGCGCAGGCGGTCCATCTCGGCGATCACCGAGTCGTACATCTGCTTGCGGTCCACGTCGTCGGCACCGCCCTCGGGCACATCGAAGAAGCCGGTGAGCGGCTTCTCGCAGATCACGTGCTTGCCGGCCGCGATCACCTTGGCGACCATGTCGACGTGCAGCGACGGCGGCGTGCAGATGTCGACGACGTCCACCTCGTCGTCCTGCAGGAGCTGCTCGAGGTCGTCGTACACCGTCGCGATGCCGTGCCGCTGCGCGAACGCGTCGCGACGCGTCGGGGGTGCGGCGACGGCGACGATCCGCACGTCGTGGCCCGCCACCCGCTTGAACGCCTCCGCATGGAGATCGGCGACGAACCCCGCTCCGACAAGTCCGATTCCGACCTTCTGCATGGCTCGTTGCCCCTTCTGGAAGTGATGAGCTGCGTGATCCTGCCGAACGCGCGGCTCAGCGAGCGGCGCGACCCCGGGGCGCTGCGGCTCAGGCGCCGGCGAGCAGGTCGATCATGCGCTCCTCGAAGCCGGGCTCGACCTCCATCACCACGCGGTGCCGGGCTCCCGGCTGCTCGGGCCACTGACCCCACGCGCCCTCGAGCGTCGTGACGGTGCGCCCGCGGGCCTCGCCGTCGGAGCAGTTCACGTGCACGTCGACCAGCGGCGAGAGCGTGGTCTTCACCAAGCCGGTCGCGACCGCGAGCGCCAGCGCATCGTGGTTGCCGGAGGCGCGCTCGCCCGAGAAGCTCTCGTAGTAGGCGAGGTAGTAGTCGAGGATGCGGTCGCTGAAGCGGCCGATCGCGCCGCCCGCGGCGAGCCTCGCGCGGTGCTCGTCGGTGATGAGCGAGGTCATCGTCACGTCGAGCCCCACCATCGTCAGCTCCCAGGGCGCGTCGAAGACCACCTGCGCGGCCTCCGGATCGTGCCAGATGTTCGCCTCGGCGGTCTCGCTGACGTTGCCAGGCGCGAGCGCGGCGCCACCCATGATCGTGACCTGGCGGATGCGCTCCGGCAGCGTCGGGTCGGCGTCCAGTGCCGCCGCGAGGTTCGTGAGCGGTCCGACCGCCACGATCTCGAGCGCACCGGCGTGCTCGTGGCTGAGCCGCAGCATCATCTCGACCGCGCTCTCGGACGCGACCGTCGGCACGTGGGCCGTGTCAGCGCATCCGCCCAGCCCGTCAGCGCCGTGCACCTGGGGCGAGAAGACCGCCGGCTGCCCGTTGCGGGGGCCCGCGGCGCCGATCGCGATGGGCACGTCGCCGTGGCCGGCCAGGTGCAGCACCTCGGAGGTGTTGCGCGCGCCCTGCTCGACGTCGACGTTGCCCCACACGATGGTGCAGCCGACGAGGTCGATCGCGTTCGAGAGGGCGGCGGTGAAGAGGGCGAGGGCGTCGTCGATGCCGGTGTCGACGTCGAGGAGCACGGTGGTGGCGGCAGGCACGGTGGTCACGCATCGAGCCTAGGGCGGGCGCGCCTCCTCCGCCGACCGCGAGCGCGGGCGACACTGAGGGCATGCTCGGCGATCCCGACGTGCCCCAGCGCGATGGCGCGCGGCTGCGGGCCGCGTGGGCGGACGCGCTCGGCACCGCGCCGTCCGCGCTCGAGGGCACCGGGATCACGCGCGTGGAACGGGCCGACCTCGACGCCGTGATCGTGCTCGAGCTGGGTGCCGCGACCGTGGTCGCCGCCCCGCCGAGCGCGAAGGCGCCGCTCGCCGCGCTGCCCGCGTGGGCGCTGCGCGACGCCGACGCGATCGCCGCAGCGCTGCCCGGCTCGCGCGCTATCGGCACGGCGCACCTGCTCTTCGCCGGCGCGCGGCCCGCCCACCCGCAGCACCGGGTGGTCGAGGCCGTCTCGCTCGACATCGCCTCGGTCGGCGCTGCGGTGCCGGAGGACGAGTGGGACGAGGCGGGCGTGCAGGCGATGGAGCGGCGCTGGGCGGTGCGCGACGAGCGCGACGACACGGCGGCGGCGGTCGCCGGCTACCAGCACTGGCACGGCACGATCGCCCACCTCGGGGTCGCGACCGCGCCCGCCCAGCGGGGGCGCGGCTACGGTCGCTCAGCCGCGACGCGGGCGGTGTGCGCGGCGATCGACGCCGGTCTGGTGGCGCAGTGGCGATGCCGCGTGGGCAACGAGGCGTCGCTGCGGCTCGCCGAGCGGCTCGGCTTCACGCGGCTGGGGACGCAGACGGCGGTGGCGCTCGGCTGACGAGGAGCGCTGCGGCTCGACCCGCGACCCCGGGCTGACGTGGAGCGCTGCCGCTCGACCCGCGACCCTCAGCTGACGCAGAGGCAGAAGGGGTGGCCCGCCGGATCGAGGAAGACCCAGAACGTCTCCCCCGGCTGCTGCTCGTGCTTCGTCGCACCCAGCTCGAGCGTGGCAGCCTCCGCCTCGTCGAGGTCGTCGACGATGACGTCGAGGTGCATCTGCTGCGGATGCTCCTGCGTCGGCCACACCGGCGGCCGGTAGTCGTCGACCTGCTGGAAGCAGATGACCTGGCCGTAGTCGGCGCGGATCTCCATCCAGGTGTCCTGCTCGTCCGAGCCGGTGGAGACCGGCCAGTCGAGCAGCGTGCCGTAGAAGCGCGCGAGCGCGGGGGCATCCGGGCAGTCGATGACGAGCGATGGGTAGCGTGCGATGGCCATGCCGGGACGCTACGCCGCCCCGCCGACATCCGCCAGGGGCGAGCGTCGGGTCTCGATGGCGCTCGGCTTCACCAGGCAGAACGGGTGGCCGGCCGGGTGCGGCACCCGCCGCATCCGGAATCTCAACGTGTCAGGTGCGGGTTCGGCGCATATATCGCGGCGTGTGCGCACCTGGCACGTTGAGATCAGGAGCCGGGTGTCAGAAGGCCCCGATGAGCGGGAAGATCGGCAGCGCCTCGGGGTGGTGCGCGTGCACGATGACGAGGAAGACGACCGCGTCGAACAGCAGGTGCACGGTGACGACGTAGAGGAGGCTCTTGGTCCAGGAGAAGATGGCGCCCTGCACGAGCGCGAACGGGATCGTCAGCAGCGGGCCCCACGACTGGTAGCCGAGCTCCCACAGGAACGACACGAAGATGCCCGCCTGCAGGATGTTGGCCAGCCAGGGGCGGAAGTGGCGCAGCAGCAGCGTGTAGACGGTGCAGATGAAGAACAGCTCGTCCCACAGCCCCACCGCGTTCACGCCCATGAACAGCCGCGCGATCATGTCCCAGTCCTCCACCGCCGGCCAGTTGCGGTAGACGCCGGAGGTGAGGAAGTAGAACGGCAGGATCAGGTAGGCGGCGAGCACCACGATGGCGATGTACGTCCACATGCGCTTCGACCAGCGGCCGCCCTTCCAGGGGAAGCGGATCGCGCGGTCCTTGGAGCCCCAGCGGGTGATCGCGTACGGAATGAGCACCGCGCCGCCGAGGGCGATCGCGAAGCGGGCGATGCCGGCGTTCGAGATGTCGGCGCGCAGCGAGATGAACGAGATCCAGGTGAGCGCGATCGCGATCAGCGCGAGGTCCTGGCCGAGCTTGCGGGAGGCGCCCGCGCGGTCGGTGAGGATGCCGCCGATGACGCCGGCGACGAGCGGCAGGTAGCCCCAGTCGGTCAGCACCCAGAACAGCAGGATGGCGCCGAGCGTGACGAGCGCGGCCGGCACGATGGCGATGGGGCGGGTGGAGGTGCCCTCGGCTGCGATCGTCACGAGACCAGCCTACGGAGGCACACCCCGTCATCCGCTGGGATGATCCGCATCCGACCCCGGATGCAAAGGCGGCCGGATCGCTCGATCGGCGGCGCCGCACCTGCTCCGATGGACCCATGCAGACCAACAGACTCGACGCCCACCAGCTCACGCACACCTACGGCCAGGGCGACTCGGCGGCGCCGGCGCTCGCCGACCTCTCGCTGACGATCGGCTCGAACGGGCCGGAGGCGGTCGCCATCATGGGCCCCTCGGGCTCGGGCAAGTCGACCCTCCTCCACGTGCTCGCCGGCATGATCGCCCCCGACGCGGGCCGCGTCGTCTGGCGCGGCAGCGACCTCGCCACCATGCGCGACAGCCGGCGCACCAAGCTGCGGCGCAGCGACTTCGGCTTCGTCTTCCAGTCGGGCCAGCTGCTGCCCGAGCTGCCCGCGATCGAGAACGTGGCGCTGCCGCTGATGCTCGGCGGCGGGCTGCGCTCGGGCGCGGAGGCGGCCGCTGGAGCGCTGCTGCACCGGCTGGGCCTGGGAGGCATGCTGCACCGGCGCCCCGGTGAGCTCTCGGGTGGCCAGGCGCAGCGCGTCGCGATCGCCCGCGCACTGGTCGGCAGCCCCGGCATCGTCTTCGCCGACGAGCCCACCGGCGCCCTCGACCGCTCGACCGGCCAGGCGGTGATGGCGCTGCTGATCGGTGCGACCCTCGGCCACGGGGCCTCGCTCGTGGTCGTCACGCACGACGCTGAGGTGGCTGCCGCCTGCTCGCGCGTGATCCGCCTCGAGGACGGCCGCGTCGTCAGCGACGGACCGGCCGACGGTGGGGCGGATGCGTTCGCTCACGCGGGCGCACAGGGTGCGGGTGCGCAGCACGCGCACGCCGCGCCGGCTGCGCAGCCCGCGCTCGTCGACCAGCCGACGCTCGTCGGCCAGACGGCGCTGATCGAGCAGGAGCCTGTGCGCTGGGGCGCGCAGGCGCCGGCGCATCCGGCGCCGTACGGGGCGCCCGAGCCGCGGGGGAACGCGGCCACGCCGTACCCCGAGCCGTCGTACGCGGCGCCGCACAGCGCATCCGTGCCGGTCGCACCGCAGAGCGCACCCGTGCCCGTGGCACCGCAGAGCGCTCCTGTGCAGCACGTCACCTCGTACGGCGCGGCGCGCGGCGAGCAGCAGGTCGAGAATCCCATGCGGCAGTGGATCGGGCAGAGCGCGGGCGTGCCCGTGGCGAACCCGGCGCACGGTGGCGTCAACGGCTTCGGGGGTGCGCGATGACCGCCGTCCGGCTCTGGGCGCGGCTGCTGCGCGCCACCGGCCCGCGCGCGACGGACGTGCTGAGCGCTGTCGCCTTCGCCTTCGCTACGGCTGCGCTGCTGGCGGTGCTCGGCGGGGTGAACGCGTTCCGCGTGCGGCTCGAGACCGGCGCCGTCGACCCCGCCGACGGCGCCCTGGTGCTGACCCTCTCATTCGTCGCCGCTGCACTGCTGCTGCCGGCCGTCTGGACCCTCGCGCAAGCGGCGGTCCGGCTGGCGCTCGCGCGCCGGGATGACCGGCTCGCCGCCCTGCGCCTCGTCGGAGCCACGCGCAGCCAAGTGAGCATGATGGCCGTGCTCGATGCGGTCGCGCAGGCGCTCGTGGGCGTCGTCGTCGGTGCCATGCTCGCGCTCGCCGTCACGCCCGGCATCGCGCGCATCGAGTTCCAGGGGCTGCCGTTCACGGTCGCCGAGCTGCTGCCGCCCGTCTGGGTGTGGCTCGCCGCCGGCGGCGCGGTCGTGGGCATCGCGCTCGTCGCGGCCCTCGCCTCGCTGCGGCGCGTGCATGTGACGCCGCTCGGCGTTGCGCAGCGGGTGGGCGGCAAGCGGCTCTCGCTCTGGCGCATCGCCGGCTTCCTGCTCGTCGTCGCCGGCTACATCGCGCTCGTCGTCGTCGATGTGGTGCCGGTGGAGCTGACGGTCGTGATCGTGATGATCTCGGTGCTCGTGCTGTCCTACGCGCTCATCGGACCGCTCGTGATCCAGGGCGTCGCGTGGCTCTTCGCCAAGGGCGCCCGGCGCCCCGAGACGCTGCTCGCCGCCCGCCGCGTGATCGACGACCCGCGCGGGGCGTTCAACATCGTCGGAGCCATGTCGATCGCGGTGATGGCCGGCGGTGCGGCCTCGCTCGCGCCCGCCACGGCAGCGCCCGGCGACCCGTTCGCCGTCGACATCGCCACCGGCGCCACGCTGACCATCGCGATCGCCGGCGTGCTCGGCGCGGTGCTCGCCGGTATCGCGCAGTCGGCCAAGGTGCTCGACCAGCGCCGCGAGCATCAGGCGATGCACAAGCTGGGCGTCGACCTGCCGGTCATGCAGGGCGCGATCATGCGCCAGGTAGCGCTGCCGCTGCTGGTCGGCGTGGGTGGCGCGGCAGGCATGGCGCTGCTGCTGATCCTGCCCACCTTCGCGCTGTGGATGGGCAACGCCAGCTCGGTGCTCATCTGGGCGCTCATGGCGGTGGGCGCCGTGGTGGTCACGCTCGCCGCGACGGCGTGCGCGCTGCCGCTCGTGCGACGGGTGGCGACGGAGGCGGTGCCCGCCTGAGGCGGTTCTCGCCTGAGGCGGTGCCGGCCTGAGAAGGTTCGCGGACCCTTTCGAGATCGTCGGTCCCGTTCTGCGGGGTCCTGCGATCTCGGAGGGGTCCGCGGCAGTCGCGGCTGCGGCCGACGGGCCAGCGCGGCGGGTCAGCGCGCGAGCGGCGGCGGGTCAGCGCGCGAGCGGCGGCGGGTCAGCGCGCGAGCGGCGGCCGGTCAGCGCGCGGGCAGCAGCGGCAGCACGTCCTCGGCGAACTGCTCCAGGAAGCGGCGCTGGTCGTTGCCGGGGCCGTGGAACACCAGATGGGTGAACCCGAGCTCTGCGTAGTGGCCGATCGCGCCCGCGACGGCCGACGCATCCGCCCCCACGATCCAGCGCTTCGCCACCTGCTCGATCGGCAGCTCGTCGGCGAGGCGCTGCATCTCGATCGGGTCGTGCACCGCGTGCTTCTGCTCCTGCGAGAGCGAGAGGGCCGCCCAGAAGCGGGTGTTCTCGAGCGCCCGGTCGGCGTCGCGGTCGTAGGAGACCTTGATCTCGATCATGCGGTCGACCTCGCCCGAGTCGCGGCCGGACTTCTCGAGCCCCTCCTCGAGGTTCGCGACGATCGTGTCGCGGTAGTACTCGTCGCCCTTGCCGGAGGTGCAGATGTGGCCGGCGGCCGAGCGCGCGGCGTAACGCGTCGTGGCGGGGCCGCCGCCGGCGACGTAGATGGGGATGGGCGTCTCGGGCCGGTCGTAGATGGTGGCGCCGAAGGTCGAGTAGAAGTCGCCCTCGAACTCGACGCGATCCTCGCGCCAGAGCCGGTCGATGAGGCGCACGGCCTCGCGCAGACGGGCGAAGCGCTCCTTCAGCTCCGGCCACTCGACGCCGATGATCTGCTCGTTGAGCGCCTCGCCGGTGCCGACGCCCAGAATGAGGCGCCCCGGGTGCACCTGCCCGAGCGTCGCGAACTGCTGCGCCACGACCGCCGGCTCGTAGCGCAGCGTGGGCGTGAGCACCGAGGTGCCGAGCGTGATGGTCTTGGTGCGCTCGAGCGCCATGCCGAGCCAGGCGACCGCGTTGGGCGCGTGCCCCTCGTCATGCCGCCAGGGCTGCAGGTGGTCGCTGATGAACGCGCTGTCGAGGCCCACCTGCTCGGCGAGCTGCACGAGCTCGAGCAGCTCGCTCGGCGAGAACTGCTCGGCGCTGGCCTTGTATCCGTACCGCATGCTGCTCAGTCAAGCAGTACCCGGGCTCGGGGATCGACCCCTGTCAGGAAGCGGGGACCTCCACCAGCCGGAACCACTCACCGGCGGGCTGCAGTCGCGCCCATATCGGCATGAAGTGGGGATCCGTGACGTGCCCGTCGAATTCAACCTCGTCGACGCCTCGCTCCGCGTAGACGTCGAGCGTGCGTCGGATGCAGGCCTCGACGAGCCGTTCGCCGCCTTCCTGATCGATCCGAACGGTCTCAGCCGTCACGACGGGCGGACTCGAATCCTGGTAACCCATCGCCATCGCCAAGATCCGGCCGTCGGCGTCGAGCGCGACCGACGTCGCCTGCGGGTCGAGCTCATCCCAGAGATCTTCGTTGAGCGCGCTCTCGAAACCCGGTCCGACGGGACTCCAAGCGGCATGCACCCACTCATACGTCTCGGCGTTCGCTGCCTCGATCGTCGCCCGCGTCAACCCGCCAGCCGACACGACGGAGTCGAGCGCGCGAAGCCTCGTTCGACTGCTCGTCGCAATCCGGGCCGGCGGTACCACCTGGATCGTGTGTGCGCCCAGACCATCAGCAAACGCCATCTCATCCGAATCGAAGAATCCGCGGGCCATGAACGGCAGCTCGGCAGGGCGCAGCGTCGAGAGATGTGCGAGCATCGCTCGACCATGCCCCTGCCGTCGCCGGTCGGGCTCAACGATGATGCGCACCCAGTACCGGTCTCCGTGCACTCGTGATGTCCAGATCATCCCCGCAGCGATCACGCGCCCTGCATCGCTGGCGACTGCAGACCGGGTGTGATCGTCGCGCCATCGGTCTGCACGGAACCCGCCGTCGACCAACCAGCTCGCTGCGCGATCGAGGTCTTCTGGTCGCAGTTCCCGAAATGCCACCCGCCGATCCTCCCAGACCGCGATCGGCGCCCCTGCCCTACAGCGGCAGCGCCAGCATCTCCCGGTCGGGCGTGCCGAAGCGGGGCGCCGTGATCGAGACCGACTGCTCGCGCACGAACGGCAGCAGCTCGAGCCGCCCCTCGGCGGTCACCGGCCCGTCGTAGACCGCCACGGTCGCGTTCCCGGCCAGCGCCGGCCGCAGCCCCGCGTCGGTGCCGATGAGGCGGATGCGTCGCAGCGGCTCGGTCGTGCGCACCAGCCGGATGACCTACCTGCCAAGTGGACCGAAGCGATCAAGCAAATCTTCCTCGTGATGACGCGAGATTCTGCCCGCCACCACTGCGAAGTGCATGGCTTCATCAAGCAAAGGGGGGCGGCGCCCCGAGCCCAGTGCGGGACGGCGACCCAACGCTGCAGCATCGGGCGGGACTTCCTCGTGGAGCCGGGTCGCCGCACTGACGATAACCACCGAACACCTATCGGTAAAACCCTATAACTGCTAGAATAACGGCACTAGGACGGGAGCTCCATGGCAATCGCATCACCCGCGCTGCGTCGAGCGCAGCGGACCATCGGGGAGCATCTGCGTGACCAGCGGAAGCTACTCGGGCTGACTGCGGCGATGGTCGCCGAGCGCGCCAGCATCAGCGTGACCACGCTCCGAAACATCGAGCACGGAGACAACGTGCGCCTCGACGCTTTCCTGAACGTGCTGCGCGTGCTCGGCATGCTCGATGCAACCGTCGAGGCGACCGACCCGCTGCATACCGATCTCGGACGTATCCGTTCACTCGACAGCCTGCCCAAGCGAGTGAGGCCCCGCCGTGCATGAGCGTGTCGTCATCCGCACCACCATCGGGCGCGAGGAAGTCACCGCTGGCGCGCTGTTCATCAATCGCGACAACGGCACCTTCCGCTATGACGAGTCGTACCTGGCTCGCCCGGGAGCGTTCGCGCTTGCGCCCGCCCTGCCGCTGGTGGCTGGCCCGCTGTCTCACGCTGGCACCGGGCCCTTCAGCGACAGCGCTCCCGACCGCTGGGGGCGCAAGATCCTGGAGCGCGCCGCGAAGCGCACGAAGCTGCGCGAGCACGAGTACCTGCTCGGCGTCGCTGACCACGGCAGGCAAGGTGCGACGAGGTTCTTCGACTCCGACGGCGACGAGCCCCTCGCACCACGCCGAGACGGAGTGCCGACCGAACTCGATCTGCCCGACCTCATCACGACCGCCGACCAAGTGAACGAGGGGCGCCGCGACATCGCAGAGCAGCAACTGCGGCGGCTCTGCGATGCCAGCGGCAGCCTGGGCGGCGCACGTCCCAAGGCGAGCGTGACGAGCCAGCAGGGCCTGTGGTTGGCGAAATTCCCGAAGAACGACGACGACTGGGACGTGCCGGGCTGGGAGGGCGCGACACTCGTCCTCCAGCGAGCGCTGGGCATCGAGGTGCCTCAGCACAAGATGGTGCGCATCGCCGACAAGACCGGGCGCGTGCGCAACGTCCTCCTGCTGAGCCGGTTCGACCGCAACGGCGAGACTCGCATCCCCTACATGTCCGCCATGACCGCGTTGGAGGCCGCAGACGGCGACGGCGGCGACTGGCTCGACCTGGCCGAGTTCGCGCAGATCAACGGTGCAGACCCGACTGAGCTGTGGCGGCGATCTGCGCTCGGATCCCTGATCGGCAACGCCGACGACCACCTCCGCAATCACGGCTTCCTGCGATCCGGCGCCCACTGGTCCCTCTCGCCCGCCTTCGACGTCAACCCGACGCCGCTCGAAGAGGAGCAGTCGTTCCAGCTCAGCATGTTCGGCGAGAGCAACCGCCGCCCAGACGGGATGCTCGAGCGGGACGTGCTCGCGCTCTTCGGCGTCGCAGAGCCCGAGGCCCGGTCATGGTTCAAGCGGGCAGAGGAAGTGCTCGCAAGCGCGATGTCCGTCGCCTCGAAGCATGTCCAGGACGAAGTCAGCCAGGACGTCATGCGAGATCGGTTCGAGGATGCGATGACGCAGGCGCGCGCGCTGGCGCCCGATCCGACGTCGCTCACGCGGCGCAGCGACACTGCGCAACCGCGGGTGCCCTCCGGCCCCAACGGCGGACAGTTCGGTCGCAGGTCAGCTCCGCCGCCCGCTGACCGGCTGTAGCGCGACCGCCTCCCTGAGCACGGTTGCTCCAGCGAAGCGGCTTTCTATGACTACAGCGGCAGCGCCAGCATCTCCTGATCGGGCGTGCCGAAGCGGTGCGCGGTGATCGACACCGACTGCTCGCGCACGAACGGCAGCAGCTCGATGCGCCCCTCGGCGGTCACCGGCCCGTCGTACACCGCCACCGTCGCGTTGCCGGCCAGCGCCGGCCGCAGCCCCGCATCGGTGCCGATGAGCCGGATGCGTCGCAGCGGCTCGGTGGTGCGCACGAGTCCCAGCGCATCCTCATTCTCGACCGGCTCCAGCACCTCGCCGGACGCGATCCGGGCGTGGAAGCCGGCGTCGGTCTCCTCCACGATCTCCTCGATGCGCACGTGCGGGATCGGCTGCCTCGACAGCGTCACGATGCCCTTCGGCACCGGGGCGGAGGTGGAGATGCGCACGATCGCGCGCGAGCGGGCAGCGGCGGCGAGCAGCCGCACGAGCTCGGCGACCGAGCCGTCGTCGGCCAGTCGCAGCAGCACGTCGGCGGGCCGGTAGCGCAGCACGTTGCGCTCGACGCCCAGATCGCTGGCGTCGCGGGCGAGGCCGAACTCCTCCTCCCACGCGGTCTGGTCGCTGTTCGCACCGGCGCGCACGCGGTCGAACTCGAGGAAGTCGAGCGAGGGCGTGGCCGCCTCGATCAGCTCGGCCACCCGCTTGTCGAGCCCGTGCAGCCGCACCGATTCGCGCGGGCCGCGCTCGACCGGCTGCCAGTCGACCAGGGTGGCGAGAGAGTTCGGGCCGCCCGGGCCGGCGCCGGGCCCGACCTGCGAGCGCTTCCAGCCGCCGGAGGGCCGCCGGCCCACGACGGCACCGGTGATGCCGCGGTTGACGAACAGGCTGCCGGCACGCACCTCGTCGAGCCACTGCGCCACCTCCAGCACGTCGAGCGAGTGGATGCCGGCGACGAGGCCGAGCTCGGTGGCGTTCTGCACATCGATCGCCTCATCGAGCGTGTCGACCTCGATGAGCGAGAGGTGCGGGCCGCGGAGCTCGGTGCGGTGCGTGAACGAGCCCGGCTCGACCGCGTCGCGGATGCCGGGCGACCAGATGCGGCCGGCGGCATCGAGCTGCCTGGGCTCGAGCAGCCACTCCTCCTCGTCCTCGAGCGTCGTGAGCGCACGCAGCAGCGGCCCCTGCGCCGGCTCGATGAGCGGGCCGACGTGCGTGCGCGCGTCGAGCGGCGAGCCGATGCGCAGCGACGACGCGGCGTCGACCAGCTGGCGCCGGAACCGCTCGGAGTCGCCCACCGTGCCGACCATGATGACGACGGATGCGGCCGAGCGCGTCTGGCCGGCGTGGCCGAAGGCGCTCTGCACGATGTCTGCCACCGCGAGCTCGAAGTCGGCCGAGGGCGTGACGATGATCGTGTTCTTGCCGCCGGTCTCGGCCAGCAGCGGCAGCTCGGGCCGCCAGGAGCCGAACAGCTCGGCCGTATCGATCGAGCCGGTGAGCAGCACCCGCCCGACGGCGGGGTGCGCGATGAGCTGCTTCGCCACCTCGCCCTCGTCCATGTCGCACAGCACCAGCACCTCGCGCGGCACGCCCCCCTCCCACAGCGCCTCGCACACGACGGCGGCGCTGCGGCGAGCATGCGGCGCAGGCTTGAGGATGACGGCGGAGCCGGTCGCGAGCGCAGCGGTCACGCCACCGACGGCAGCGGCGACCGCGTCGTGCCATGGCGGCGCCACGACGGTCAGCGCCACCGGCTTCGGGATCGCGTCGTCGAGCTGCTCGAGCAGCGGCGCCCGCTCCGCGGAGAAGCGGGCGAAGTCGATCGCCGCCGACACCTCCGGGTCGGCCTCAGCGACCGTCGTGCCGGTCTCGGCCAGCATGATCTCGATCAGCCGGCCGCGGTAGGCGCCCAGCGTCGTGGCCGCCTCGCGCAGGATCTCGCGCCTGCCCTCGGCACCCAGCGCAGCCCATCCGTTACTGGCCTGCGCAGCACGGTCGATGCGGCGCTCGAGCGTCGGCCAGTCCTCGATGCGGTTCATCTCGAGCGTGCGGCTGCCGAGCTCGGTGGCGCCGGCGCGCTGCACGATCTGCCGCGCCCAGTCGCGGTTGGAGGCCAGCGCCGGGTCGGTGTCGGGCTCGTTGGCGAAGGCGGGCGGGGCTGTCTGCGACGCCTGCAGGTCGCCCTGGCGGTCCTGGGTGCGGTTCGATTGCGGCGCGGGCTGCACGCCGTCGCGGCCGGCGGGCCGTGCGGCGTCCTCGCTGCACAGCAGCTCGAGCGAGTCGAGGAAGCGGTCGCGCTCGCGCTCGAAGACGGCGGGATCGGAGAGCTCGAGCAGGCTGGAGGCGAAGCCCTCGTCGGCCGCGTGCTCCTGGAGCCGGCGGATGAGGTAGCCGGCGGCGGCGTCGAACTGGCCGGGCAGCACCACTGGCGCGGTGAGCACGAGGTGCGGGAAGACCTCGCGCACGGCGTCGCGGTGCTCGGCGGCCATGCCCAGCAGCATCTCGGCGTCGATGCGCTGGTGCGTGCCGTGCTCGCGAGCGAACTCGGCCGCGTAGGCGAGGTCGAAGAGGTTGTGGCTCGCGACGCCGACGCGCACGGCGAAGGCATTGTCGGGCAGCAGCGCCTCGCGCAGCACGCGCGTGAAGTTGGCGTCGGTCGATGCCTTCGACGGCAGGGTCGCGAGCGGCCAGCCGTGCAGGGTCGCCTCCACGCGCTCCGTCGCGAGGTGCGCGCCCTTCACCAGCCGCACCCTGATGCCAGCGCCGCCCTGCGCGCGGCGCTCCTTCGCGAAGGCGGCGAGGCGGCGGTAGACAGCGAGGGCTTCGGGCAGGTAGGCCTGCAGCACGATGCCGGCCTCGAGCCTCGCGAGCTCCGGCCGCATGAGCAGGCGCTCGAACACCGCGATCGTGAGGTCGAGGTCGCGGTATGCGCCCATCTCGAGCGTGATGCGCTTCGCGTGCTGCGCCTGCGCGGCGGCCGTGTAGAGCGGCAGCAGTCGCTCGGCGACCTGCTCGACGGTCTCGTCGAACGCCCACGGCTGCCGCTGCGGCGCCATCGGCGACAGCGCCACCGAGATGGCGTCGACGTCGTCGCGCTCGAGCAGCTCGACGGTGGCGGCGAGGCGCTCGTCGGCCCCCTGCTCGCCGAGCACCGCCTCGCCGAGCAGCGTGATGCTCAGCCGGGTGCCGTCCTCGCGCAGCTTCGCGAGCGGCTTGGCGAGCTTGGCGGGGGTCGCATCGATGACGAGGTGCGAGACGATCTCGCGCATCGCCTTCTTCACCATCGGCATCACGAGCTTGGGGCTCACGATGCCGAAGCCGCCGCCGAGCGTGACGCCGAGCTTGAGGTACCAGTCGAGGAAGCCGGGGATGTCGCGGCTGAGCTCCTCGAAGTTGCGAGCGCCCACCTTCGGATCCTCGGGCCGCACGACCTTGTCGACGAACGCGACCGCGAACTCGAGCCCGTGGGGATCCTTCAGCAGGCCGGCGAGACGCTCCTCCGCCTTGTCACGGCTGCGCTTGTCGCGCCCCGAGTCTGATGCGGGGCTGAGCCAGGCGCGCACCCGCTCGATGGCGGTGAGCGCGTAGGGGTCGTCGCTCGCTGGGCCGGCGAGCGGTGCGGGCGCCGGTGCGGGCACGGGTGCCTTGGGGGAGTCGGCGGCGGGCGCGGGCTCGGCAGCGGCGATGGGAGCGGAGACGGGCGCAGCCTCCGGCAGCGGCGTCGGCTCCGGTGCGGGGCCAGGCTCGGGTCGGGGTCGCACTCGCGGGCGCGACGCGGGCTCCCGCTCCACGACCGGCTGTGGCTGCGGTTCCGGCTCGGGCCTCGGCTCCGGAGTGGCCGAGACGTTCGGCACGGGTGCCGGGGCCGCCGCGGACTCCGCCGCCTCCCGCAGCTCGGCCTCGGCGGCCGCCCTGGCCGCTGCGCGGGCGGAGACCGCTGCCGCCAGCCCGCCGATCCTGGGGGTGTCCTGCGGCGGCAGCAGCGGCGACGCATCCGGTGTGGCGACGGGCGCGGCGTCCTCGGCAGGCGCGGCATCCTCGGTGGCCGTGGCGGCCTCGGCAGGCGCAGCGGCCTCGGGGGCCGTGGCGGCAGACGCCGCCCCCTCCTCCGGCACCGACTGCTCTGGCACCTGCGCGGCCTCGGGCACGGGGGTCAGCGACGCGGCCCGCAGCTCCTCCTGCAGCTCCAGCGCATCCATCTGCACCGTCGGCACGTCGACGATGTCGGCGGAGAGCGACCAGCCCGACGCGGGCGGTTCGGCGGCCGAGCGGGCGACGCCCGGCACCTCGACCGGCTGGTAGGGGCTGACCGCGGCCGCCCAGGTCGCGTCATCGACCTCGAAGGCGGGACCGGAGTCGAGCGTCACCGTCAGCCGCACCGGCTCGTCGGGGTCAGCGTCGGTCTCGTCGGCATCCTGCTCGTCGACGACCTCCAGCGGGTCGTCGAGGCCCAACTGCCGGATGTCCTCGTCGCTCTCCACAGGAGGCTCGGCGTCCGGCGCGCCCGACGACCGCTCGCGCTCGGCCTGCTGGATCCCCTCGGCGATCAGGGCGTCGAAGTCTTCGTCCCTGGGCTGCTCGGTCATGCGGCATATCGTATGCGTGCAGGCCATGAACCCGGCGTCGCACGGGTGCAGGCCAAGGATCGGCCGCTCAACGAGGAGGACCCGCATGCTCGCAGGCAAGCCCCGCATCGCCATCATCGGCGGAGGCCACAACGGCCTCACCGCCGCCGCCTACCTCGCCCGCGCGGGCGTGGCCGTGACGGTGCTCGAGCGCCTGCCGCACGTCGGCGGGGCTGCCGTCTCCACCAGCGGCTTCGTCGGCCTCGACGCCCGCCTGTCGCGCTACAGCTACCTCGTGAGCCTGCTGCCCGAGCAGATCATCCGCGACCTGGGGCTCGACGTGCGCCTCGCTCGGCGCCGCTACTCCTCCTACACGCCGGTGCCAGCCGGCTATGGGCACGACGGCGCTGGAAGCGGCCGATCCGGGCTCGGCGGCGACCGCGGGCTGCTCATCGACGCCGGCGACGAGGCCGCCACGCGCGCCTCCTTCGCCGCCATCGGCGCCGCCGGCGATGCGGATGGGTTCGGTCACTTCTATGACCGCACCACCCGGTTGGCGGCGGCCCTGTTCCCGACGCTCACCGAGCCCCTGCCCACCCGCGACGCCGCGCGCGCGGCTGCGGGAGCCGCATCCGCCTGGTCCGAGATCGTCGACGCGCCCATCGCCGACGCCATCGAGGGCGCGGTCGCGGACGACCTGGTGCGCGGCGTGATCGCGACGGACGCGCTGATCGGCACGTTCGCCGCGCTCGACGACCCCGGGCTCGAGCAGAACCGCTGCCTGCTCTACCACGTGATCGGCGGCGGCACCGGCGACTGGGACGTGCCGATCGGCGGCATGGGGCGCGTCTCCGGCGAGCTCGAAGCGGCGGCGCGGGCCGCGGGCGCGACCATCCTGACGGGCGTCACGGTCACGGGCGTGACGCCCGACGGCGAGGTGACCTGGGAGGAGCGGGTCGGCGGCAGCCTGGCCGGCTCGGCGGGTGTGCCCAGCGGCACCGAGCTGACGGCGCAGTTCGACCTGGTGCTCTCCGCTGTGGCGCCGCACGTGCTGGCGGGGCTGCTGGGCGAGGAGGGCGCCGGTGGCCGGCAGCGGCCCGAGGGTGCGCAGGTGAAGGTGAACATGCTGCTCTCGCGGCTGCCGCGGCTGCGGGGCGATGTCTCGCCCGAGGCGGCCTTCGGCGGCACCTTCCACATCAACGAGACCTACACGCAGCTCGGCGCCGCGCACGCCGCGGCGAGCGCCGGCCGCATCCCCGAACCGCTGCCGTGCGAGATCTACTGCCACTCCCTCACCGACCCGACGATCCTCGGTGACGAGCTGCGCGCATCCGGCGCCCACACCCTCACCGTCTTCGGGCTGCACGTGCCCGACCGGCTGCTGAACGACGACACCAACGAGCGGATGCGCGGCGAGCTCGAGCGGGCCGTGCTGGCCTCGCTCGACTCGGTGCTCGCCGAGCCGATCGAGCCGCTGCTGCTGCAGGGCACGGGGCCGGACGGCATCGCCACCCCGGCCATCGAGACGAAGACCACCCTCGACCTCGAGGCGGCGCTGGCGATGCCGGGCGGCAACATCTTCCACGGCCCGCTGTCCTGGCCGTGGCTGGAGGAGGAGGCGACATCGGTCGCCGAGGCATGGGGCGTGGAGACGGCGCACCCGCGAATCCTCCTGGCCGGCGCAGGCGCCCGCCGTGGCGGGGCCGTCTCAGGCATCGGCGGGCACAACGCGGCACAGGCGGCGCTGGAGCTGCTGGCAGGCCGGGTCGGGTGACGTTCCCTCAGTGCTCCAGATCGCCGATCCAGAGACCCATACCCGGCGTGATGAAGTGCAGTCGGCCTGCGCCGTCGTGGTAGATCGTCCCCTTCTTGAGGAGGCGATCGCGCAAGTACGAAACCGACTTGGCCGTCGTTCCGAGTTCAGCAGCCACCTCGCCGCCCGTTGGCGGCCGAGCGTGCTTCTGAGCGGCAGATGCGGCGGCGCGAAGATATTCCCGCTCCCGGCCACTGGCGTCCTCCCAGCGGCTCGTGAACAACTGCTCGAGGTCCGCCTCGATCCTGGGCCGAGCGGCATGAGCGTGGACGAGAGTGATCTCGGCGCTGTCATGGGAGGCCCTCCAGGCGAAGTGGCCGACGACCTGGATGGCGTACGGGTAGCCCCCGGCGATGCCCAAGAGCGCATCCGCTGCCTCTGGAGTCATTGGTCGGCCAGCCTGTCGCGCCGGTTCGACGAGAGCCTGTCGAGCGTCCTTGGCCGGTAGCGCCTCCAGCTCGTGCCATTCCGCTCGTTCGAGGTAGGTCGGCAGCCTGCGTGGCCCGCGATTGCTCCGCAGGGAGGGCAGTGCGGCCACTGCCACGACCAAGGGCCAGTCCAGAGGGACGCTCTCCTGGAGTAGAGCACCGAGGGTGTTGAGCTCGTCCGGGGAAGCGTTCTGCAGCTCGTCAAGGGTAAGGAGGAGGCCGGCACCGCGTTCGGCGGCGACCTGCATGACCTGACGGAGCGCAGTGGCCACGTCGAGGTCAGCGGCCCTGTCGGCCGCATCCACCTGGAACTCGATCGCTCCGCCCACTCCGAGAGCCTTCGCCTCGACCTTGCCACCCGAGACCCGGGTCCGTCCCAGGGGCCGTTCGGCCACGACAGTGCCCGCCAGCAGTTGGCGAGCCTTCTGGAGGCGCAGGCTGAGCTCCGCGAGGAATCCGCCTGCCTTGGCCTCGACGTGCACAGAGGGCCACGACAATTCCTCGGCCGCGAGGGTGGCGATCTCTCCCAAGGTCACGGTCTTGCCGACGCCGCGCGGCCCGACCAGGATCAGCGGCCGCGGGGTGCGGGCATCGTATGCCGCGACCTCCAGGGCTTCGACAGCACCGTCGAGGACCTCAACGCGACCAGCGAAGACGACCGGGGCCTGGTTGAAGCCGGGCCGGAACGGATTGGACTGACGGCGAGTCATCGGTCTCCTCTCGCGCGGTATAGCGAGTCTAGCGCTTCAAGCGGTTGCTAGCAACGTATAGCACGATTGCCGCCGCGAGGCAGTGCCGCAGCCGGCGGGGCGTCATCTCGCTTGCAGAACTTCCCTCGCTTCGCCACAGCGCTCTTCTTGTACGGCCGGGGTTTCGCCTCACTACCAGGGCGAGGCTTGAGGCGCGGCCGGGGCCGAGGCCGAGTCGGGTTGGGGATAGCCCTCAAACGCGAGGTCAGCGGGGCGTGCGGCCGCCCCAGGTGGAGGGTGCCGGGAGGCGGTTCGACGGCAGCCGGTTCATCTCTGCCCAGTCGTGCACCCGCTGGTCGAGCTCCGGCATCACGACCGAGAGCCCGGCGGCCTCGAGCACCTCGGTCACCCGCGCGATCGTCGCCGTGCCGACGCCGCGCTCGATGAAGCGGCCCTGCACGACGCCGCGCGCGTGCACCTCGCCGTCGACCACGAACCGCTGCTGCAGGTAGATCGCCCGCTCATCGGCGCCCTGCACGGCCGTCTCGATCTCGAACCGCTGCCACAGATCGAGCGAGCGCCGGTAGACCATCGTCGACTGGCCGACCACCGCGTAGATGCCGGCCTTGTCGAGCACCGCCGACATGCCCGTGCGGTTGGTCATGTCGACGCGCGCGAGGTCCATGTACGAGAGGTAGCGTCCGTTGTTCATGTGCCCGAGCAGGTCGATGTCGGTCGGCAGCACCACGAAGGGTGTGCGCGCCACCTCGTCGATCCCGAGCGCCGGGCGTCCCTTGCTCTTCACGGTCATCGCCATCAGCCACTGCAACCACATGTTCACGGTCAGCCATCCTGCCCGACGTGCACACCGCATCCGCTCTCGTTTGGGAGAATCGAACAATGCACAAGGTGCTGCTCTACTACCGCTTCACGCCCATCGCCGACCCCGAGGCGGTGCGGTTGTGGCAGCGCGCGCTCTGCGAGTCGCTGGGGCTGACCGGTCGCATCCTGATCTCGCCGCACGGCATCAACGGCACGGTCGGAGGGGAGACGGATGCGCTGCGTCGCTACGCGCGCACCACGCGCGAGTATTCGGGGTTCAAGGGCCTCGACATCACGTGGTCGGCGGGCACGGGCAGCGACTTCCCGCGGCTGAGCGTGAAGGTGCGCGACGAGATCGTCACCTTCGGCGCGGCCGATGAGCTCGAGGTCGATGAGGCCGGCATCGTCGGCGGCGGGCGGCACCTGCAGCCCGGCGAGCTGCACGAGCTGGTCGAGCAGCGCGACGACGTGGTCTTCTTCGACGGCCGCAACCGCTTCGAGGCCGAGGTGGGGCGCTTCAAGGGCGCGATCGTGCCCGACGTGGAGACCACCCGCGATTTCGCGCGGCTGCTCGACTCGGGCGCCTACGACCACCTGAAGGACAAGCCGGTGGTCACCTACTGCACCGGCGGCGTGCGCTGCGAGGTGCTCTCGAGCCTGATGGCGAAGCGCGGCTTCCAGGAGGTCTACCAGCTCGACGGCGGCATCGTCCGCTACGGCGAGCGCTTCGGCAACTCGGGGCTGTGGGAAGGCTCGCTGTACGTGTTCGACCAGCGCCAGACGATGCAGTTCGGGTCGGATGCGGCAGTGCTCGGCTCGTGCGCGGCCTGCGGCGCGCCGACGGGCGGCATGGGCAACTGCCGCCTCTGGTCGTGCCGCAAGCAGGTGCCCGTGTGCGGCGACTGCGAGCCGGCCTGCGCCGAGCACGTCGCCAGCGGCTGAGCGGTCAGTCGATCCCCATGCGCTCGCGGAAGTCCCTCGCGGCTGGGTCAAGATGCACAAGACCAGGAACGTCGGAGAAGGCGCGGTCGGCGGACGCCAAGGCGTGCACATGCTCGCGCTGTTGCGCCACGGCCGCGAGCACTGCGTCGAACGCGCCGAGCGATTCGTGTTCGCGGAACCTCCGCATCCCTAGCGAGAGGTCGTCCGCGTCGACGGTGATGAGCGGTGCCAGCACTGTTGCGTAGCGCTCTGTCAGCACCACGGCGTCGTCGCGGCCTCGCCGCCTCGCTCGGACATGTGCGAACTCCTGCAGCACCTCGACGGTAGTGGTCGCGGCAAGCGCGCCCGCTCCGACTGCAGCGATGGCCGCGCGGCACGGGTCTCGGAGGGGGTGCTCGACACCCACCGCGTAGACGAGCACGCTGGTGTCAAGGAGTATCAATCGCCGCCTCGCAGCCGATCGAGCTCCGCGCGCAGCTCCGCCGGATCGGGCACTGCCATCGGCTCAGCGGCCAGGATGTCGGCTGCGGCCTTCGCCCGCTGCTCCGCCTGTGGCGGATACACCAGGTTGATCGCATCCCTCACGAGCGCCGCTACCGAGACGCCCCTGACCGCGGCCGTCCATTCCAGACGGGCGCGCTGCTCCATCTCGATGAGCACCTGCAGTCGCTCAGTCTTCATGCTCATACTGTAGCATGAGCATGTTTTGAAAGGGGAGAATCCCGCCACCCGGTCGTCGTCGATCGCCACCAGCACCGGCTCATCCTGGCTGTGCCCGTCGACGCTGACCGCAACCCACGCAGCGGTCGCCTCCGCGGCCGCGTTCGAGTCCCGCCAGGGCGCGCCACCCTCCGCGTCGGTGCGACCGGAGCGGCGCGGCCAGAGATGTGCACGCGCCTCGCCGAAGCGATGTGCTCTCTCCCACGCTGCGGCCGCGGAAACACGCGGAATCGGGCTACGCCGTCCGCCAAGCGGCGTGCACATCTCAGCGGCGGCCGGCGGCGGCTACGCTGGCCGCATGGGCGAGGGCGACATCCACATCCGGCGAGCGCGCGCGGAGGATGCGGCCGTGCTGCAGCAGCTGATCGCCCAGCACCGGCACGCCGACGAGGAGGACGAGAAGGTCGACCGCTACCGCGAGCGCCTTGACTCGCTGGTGGTCAACGAGGCGCACCACATCGTCGTCGCCGAGGCCGACGGGCAGCTGCTCGGCTACGCCGCCGCGCAGGACTACGGCCCCGCCCCGCAGCGCGACTGGTCGATCGCGCGCATGCACGACCTGTGGGTGTCACCGGATGCGCGCGGCCGCGGCGCGGGCACGGCGCTGTTCCGCGCGGTGCAGACCTGGGCGGAGCAGCAGACCAGCATCCGGGTGCTCGAGTGGCAGTCGCTCGAGGTCGCGGCCGAGTTCTACAAGAAGCTCGGGCTCTCGGGCGAGCGCGTCGACGAGGCCGACCCGCGCGAGCTGTACGAGATCGAGGTGCACCTGCCGGGTGCCGAGTGAGGGACCGGGCCCCGGGACGGGGCCCGGCGCTGGCGTCGCGAGCACGGCCCGAAAGGGCCGTGCTCCTCAGCTCCAGCGCGCTACTCGAGGTGCTTCGGCGTCTCCACCCGGCCAGAGACCTTGCCGACCGCCATCTTCAGGATGACGCGCTCGGCGGCATCCGGCGGCGGGGTCTGCGCGGCATTGCCGTAGCGCTTGCCCATCTCGACGTAGAACGCGCCGGTCGGGTCAGGCACGACCTCTGCCAGGTGCCCGCGCACCTCGACGTAGAGGTAGGGCTTCTCGGGGTCGGTCATCGAGAGCGACATCGCCGGGTTCGCCTGCAGGTTCGTGAACTTCTGCCGCGTGCTCGTGTGGGTGAAGAGCATGTGCTCGCCGTCGAAGCCGAACCACATCGGGTTCACCTGCGGAGTGCCGTCGGGCCGCACGGTCGCGAGGTGCGCGAACAGCGGCTGATCGATGAGGTACCGGTACTGCTCTGGGATCGTCGCCATGCCCTCAGGCTCTCATGCGCGCGCGTCGGCGACCTCGCCGATCGCGTCGAGCTGCCACTCGAGCGAGCCGGCCGCGAGTGAGACCGTGGTGACCGAGCAGTTCGGCAGGATCACGTCGGGCGTGACCTCGGGCACCAGCTGGCGCAGCAGCGAGGTGATGAAGCCGCCGTGCGAGACCAGCAGCACCTCCACCTGCTCCTCGCCCGGCACGGCGGCCGCGGCGCGGATGACGTGCTCGAGCGCGGCGTCGGCGCGCAGCACGGTGCCGGCTGCCTGCTCGGCCTGCCCGCTCGAGTCGAGCTTGGCGATGGTGTCGAACAGCCCGCGCCAGCCGACCTGCTCGCCGATCGTGCGCAGCGCGCTCAACTCGCGGTCGACCTCGAACCCGTGCTCGACGATCACCTCGCCCCAGACGTCCGCGGCGGGCCGCTCCTCGTGGGCGCCGAAGTTCCACTCGCGCAGCAGCGCGGTGTGCTCGAGCGGCGGCTGCGGGTCGAGGGCCGCGAGGATGCCCTCGGCGGTCGTGCGGGTGCGCTGCAGGTCGGAGCTGAAGGCGAGGTCGAAGCGCTCGCTCGAGAGGTGCTCGGCGACCGCGGCGATCTGCTCGCGGCCGCTGCCCGTGATCGGCGAGTCGGAGACGCCCTGCAGCACGTGGTTGACGTTGTGCTCGGTCTCCGCGTGGCGCACGATGCGCAGCCGCACGGCGCGACCATTCGCGAAGGCCGCGAGCTCCTCGGGGAGGTGCTGCTCCGCATCCGTCTGCACGGTCTTCGTCTGCTGCGGCTCTGCCGGCTGGTCCGTCATCGGTTCTCCATCTTGTCGAGCATGTCGTTGTAGGCGTGCCGCTGCGCGTCGCCGTCGCGGTCGGCGGCGCGGTCGATGCGGGTGCGCTCCTTCTTGTCGCTGCGCGCCCACAGCACCGAGGTGATGATCGCCAGGATCACCGTCGGGATCTCGCCGACCGACCAGGCGATGCCGCCGCCGACCTGCTGATCCTCGAGCGCGTCGATGCCGTTGCCCATGGCGCCGAACCAGTCGGCCAGCAGCAGCGCCTCACCGGTCATGAGCGTGAGGCCGAAGAAGGCGTGGAAGACCATCGTGCCGATCAGCAGCACCAGCCGCAGCGCGAACGGCGGGCGCGCGGGACCGGGGTCGATGCCGATGATCGCCTGCACGAACAGGTAGCCGGCGCCGACGAAGTGCAGCACCATCCAGACGTGCCCGAGGTGCTCGCGCATCGCCCAGTCGAAGATGGGCGTGTAGTAGAACACCCACAGGCTCAGCACGAAGATGCCGGCGGAGACGATCGGATGCCCGACCACCTGCATGTACCTCGAGTGCACGATCGCGAGGATCCACTCGCGGCCCCCGCGGGTGCCGTCGCGGCGCTTGGCGATCGCGCGCATCGCGAGCGTGATCGGCGCGCCCGGCACCAGCAGCACCGGCACGGCCATGCCCAGCAGCATGTGCACGAGCATGTGCAGCGAGAACTGGAACTCCTGGTAGACGTTCAGCGAGCCGGACGTGCACCACCACAGCAGCAGCACGCCCGCGCTCCAGGAGAGCGTGCGCAGCACCGGCCAGCGGTCGCCGCGCTTCGCAAGCCGCCGCACGCCGGCGAGGTAGAAGAACAGCAGCAGCGCGCAGATGACCGTCCACAGCGGGTCGAGCGACCACTCGGTGAACAGCCGGCCGAAGTCGAACGGCGGCGGCAGCAGCTGGCCGGTGAGGATCTCGGCGGGCGTCGCCTCCAGGCCCGGCGGTGTCTCCGGCACGGGCGTGGGGGTGCGCGCGAGCCCCGCGGCGACGCCGGCGGTCACGCCCATCACCACCAGCTCGAGCGCCAGGATCGTCGCGATCGCCTTGCCGCCCACGCGCTCGCCGAGCGTCTTCGCTGGCGTGAGCAGACGCATCCGCTGCCAGGCACCGAAGCCGCCGAGCACCACGAGCAGCACTGCCTTGGCGATCGAGAGGATGCCGTAGTCGCTGAACCACGCGCCCTCCATGCGCACCCACGAGGAGGCGATGCCGCTGAAGGCGACGACCCCGAAGCTGGCGGCGGCGAGGCTCGAGTAGCGCAGCAGCACGTCGCTGAGCGCGGCGTTCGGCACGTCGGTGCCCAGGGGGGCGGATGCGTCGTGGCCGTCGCGCGCACCGGTCGCGGCGCGCGGGCCGGCGGCAGGCGAGCCCGCGGTGCGCCGCCCCCAGGCGAGCAGGCCGACGTGGAAGAGGCCGCCGAGCCAGATGGAGACGAACAGCAGGTGCAGCAGCAGCGCCGAGACGGCGACGTCATGGCCGGCGGTGCCGCCCGCGTGACCGCCCGAGGCGATGAACCAGAACGGCACGGCCCAGGCGACGACGGCGAAGGCTGCGGCGACCGCGCCGCGCGCGACCAGCAGCACCACCGTCAGCACGGCGAGCGAGAGCAGCGTCGCGAGCATCAGCCTGCCGGCCTCGATCTCGACGAAGAACAGCTGCAGCAGCTGGCCGAAGTCGTTGGTGGCGGTGACCGGGTTGGTGACGACGGTGCGGAAGCCGCCCCAGGCGACGAAGCCCTGCGCGACGGCGGCGATGCCGGTGGCGCCCGCGGCGATGTCGAGCGTGCGGTGCCAGTCGCGGCTGCCCGGGCGCAGCGCGAAGCAGGCCAGCACCAGCCCGCCGAAGGCCGCCGCGATCGCGAGGTTGCGCAGCATGGTGGCCATCGGAATGCCGTAGCGCACCACGGCGCCCGGATCCTCGATGGGCTGTTCGGTGGCGCCGCCGCCGAACTCGAGCGCCGCCCAGGCGGCGGCCAGCCCCGCGAGGATCGCGAGTGCCGGCGCGAGGAGACGGAGGCGCTGCACGGATACAGGGTAGTCGCCGCGGCTATGAGCGGCGGCGACGCTCGGCGGCACACGGGTGTCGGCCCGCGCGAGCGCCGAGACAGCACTAGGGGCCCCGCCGTGCCGGCGGAGCCCCTCGTGTGCTGTGTGGTGCGGTCTTACTTGACGGCTGCCTTGAGCTTCGAGCCGGCGGTCAGCTTGACGCGGTGGCCGGCAGCGATCTTGATCTCGGCACCGGTCTGCGGGTTGCGGCCCGTGCGGGCAGCGGTCGCGGTGCGCTCGGCGCTGAAGAAGCCGGGGATCGAGACCTTGTCGCCAGCCTTGACTGCCGCCGAGACCTCGTCGAAGAGCGCGTCGAGCACGGCGCTGACCTTCGCCTGCGAGAGGTCGGTGGACGCAGCGATCTTCGATGCGAGGGTGGTCTTGTTGATGGTCTCAGCCATGGTGTCCTCCTGGTCGTGGCATGTCCGTCCCGCCTGGGGGCGGGCATTCGCCGGGGCCCGTGGGGGCTCCGACCACCCCCGAACGTAGCCGCGAGGCCCAGAATCCTGCGGAGAAACACCCCGACACGCCGCGATTTCCGCGTGTTTTCGCGGTTCGCGAACGATTTTGGGGGACAGATCGCCCCTCTAGCGCGGTTCCGACGCCCGAGACGGGCGTCGGCGCTGGCGTCGCGGTCGCGGCCCGACAGGGCCACGACTCTCAGCTCCAGCGCGCCGGCGCGACGCCGTCGCCGCCCTGCGGCGCTCGAAGAAGGGCAGGAAGACGCCGATCAGCGGGCCCACGCCGAAGGCGAAGATGACCGTGCCGACGCCCACCGGGCCGCCCAGCAGCCAGCCGATCAGCAGCGCCGTGCCCTCGATGAGGGTGCGCACGATCCAGATGCGCCAGCCGGTGATCCGCACGAGCCCCGTCATCAGCCCGTCGCGCGGGCCGGGGCCGAGCTGCGGGGCGATGTAGATGCCGGTCGCGATCGAGAGCAGCACGATGCTGCCGACCAGCATGAGCACCTGTGCCCACAGCTCGGTCGGCGCCGGGATGAGCCACAGCCCCAGATCCGCCGCCGGGCCGACCAGCACGGCATTCAGCAGCGTGCCGATGCCGGGCCGCTGCCGCAGCGGGATCCACACCAGCAGCACGATGCCTGAGACCACCACGGTCGCGGTGCCGTAGCTCATCGGCAGGTGGTTCGCGATGCCGAGCGAGAACACGTCCCACGGGCCGACCCCGAGGCTCGCGCGCACCAGCAGCGCGAGCGAGATGCCGTAGAGGAACAGGCCCGCCATCAGCTGCGCGACGCGGGCCGTCGTGTCGGCAGCACCCAGCGCATCGATGGGCAGCAGGAGTCGGCGGATGCGGTGCACGGCTCCATTCCACACGGTCGCGCATGCAGACGGGCGGGCCACTGAGGCAGAAGTGGCTCGTGCTGAGCAGTCCACTGTGCGGCAGGATGGCGGCATGACCTCCCGGCTCGGCACCCAGCTCGGCGAGTGGCGCGCGACCACCGCGGTCGCGCAGTCGCTCGCCGACCGCATCCGCATGCTGCTGCTCGACGGCCGCATCACCGTCGGCGAGCGGCTGCCGAGCGAGCGCGCGCTGGCGGCGGAGCTCGGCCGCTCGCGCGCCACCATCGCCCGCGCCTACGAGCTGCTGGAGGCGCGCGGCTACGTCACCCGCGCGCACGGCTCCGGCACCCGCGCCGCGCTGCCGACCCAGCGCATCCAGCGACCGGCCGCCGCCGACCACGGCGTCATCGACTTCACGATCGCCTCGGTCGGCTCGGTGCCCGGCCTGCACGCCGCGACGGTGCGCGCGCTCGACCGGCTCGCGGGGCTGCTGGGCACGCCCGGCTACTCGCTCGACGGGCTGCCGCAGCTGCGCGAGCGCATCGCCGAGCGCTACGCGGCGCGCGGGCTGCCGACCGACCCGTCGCAGATCGTGGTCACCAGCGGCGCGATGCATGCGCTGACGGTGGTGCTCGCCGCGTTCGGCGAGCGCGGCAGGACGGCGCTCGTCGAGCAGCCCTCCTTCCCCCACGCGATGGACGCGCTGCGGCGCACCGGCCACCGCCTGCTGCCGACGCCCGTGGCGCCCGCCGCGCACCAGACGGCCTCGGCCGGCGAGGGGCCTGGTGGCGGCGGCGGCTGGGACGCATCCCACCTCATCGACACCCTGCGCGCGCACCGGCCGGCGCTCGCCTACCTGATCGCCGACTTCCACAACCCCACCGGCGCGACCATGCCGGAGCTCGAGCGCGCCCGGCTCGCCGCCGTCGCCCGCACCACGGGCACGCTGCTGGTCGTCGACGAGACCTGCGCGGAGCTCGACATCGACCGGGGTTGGACGCCGCGGCCCTTCGCCGCGCACGGCCCGGCGATCCTGATCGGCTCGATGTCGAAGATCGCCTGGGGCGGGCTGCGCATCGGCTGGATCCGCGCCTCGAGCGCCGCGCAGACCGCGCGGCTGCTGGCGGCGCGGCCCTCGATCGACCTCGGCACGGCGATGCTCGAGCAGTGCATCGCCATCGAGCTGCTCGACGACATGGATGGGCTGCTCGCGCGGGCGCGCGAGCGCCTCGCTGCCGGGCGCGCGGCGGTGGCCGCGGGGCTCGCCGCCCAGCTGCCGGAGGTCGCGATGCCGCGCGTGCCAGGCGGGCTCGCCGCCTGGGTGGATCTCGGCGGCCCCTGGTCGACGGCGCTCTCGCTCGCCGCGCGCGATCGCGGCCTGCTGCTGCCGCCCGGGCCGCGCTTCGCCGCCTCCGGTGTGCTCGACCGCTTCACGCGCATCCCGATCTCCTGGGAGCCGGAGGTCACGCGCGACGCGATGGCCAGGCTCGGCGATGCCTGGCGCGCCGTGCACGCGGGCGAGCGTCCGGACACGACGCGACTGGCGGCATCCGCCGTCGTGTGAGGGGCGCCGTTGCGGCTCGCCGGGCGGCAGGGGCGCGGCGATCAGCACCCTTGACGCCCGCCCGCATCCGCGCTTGCGTTGGCGGCATGGCGATCATCGGCTTCCATGCCTCGCACGAGCAGCTCGCCCCGAGCGCGCTGCTGCAGCACGTCCGGCACGCGGAGGCCGCGGGCTTCCAGGCGGCGATGTGCTCCGACCACCTCGCGCCCTGGAGCCTGCGGCAGGGCCACAGCGGCCACAGCTGGTCGTGGCTCGGCGCGGCGCTGGCGACCACCTCGCTCTCCTTCGGCGTCGTCACGGCGCCCGGCCAGCGCGCCCACCCGGCCGTCGTCGCGCAGGCGATCGGCACGCTCGGCGAGCTCTTCCCGGGCCGCTTCTGGGCGGCGCTCGGCTCGGGCGAGAACGTGAACGAGCACGTCACCGGCGCGCCGTGGCCCGACAAGGCGGTGCGCGAGCGGCGGCTGGTCGAGAGCGCCGACGCCATGCGGCGGCTGCTCGCCGGCGAGCAGGTCAGCCGCGACGGGGCGGTCACCGTCGACCGCGCGCGGCTCTGGTCGCTGCCGGCCGAGCCGCCGCCGCTCATCGGCGCGGCGATCTCGCCCGCCTCGGCGGCCGCGCATGCGCAGTGGGCGGATGGGCTGATCACGGTGGCAGGGGAGGTCGCGGCCCTGCGCGAGGTCGTCACCGCCTATCGCGACGCCGGCGGGCGCGGCCCGGTCACCGCGCAGCTGCATCTCTCGTGGGCACCCGACGAGGACGAGGCGGTCGCGATCGCGCTCGACCAGTGGGCGCACGGAACCATCGGGCAGCCGGAGTCGTGGGACCTGGCGATGCCGGCGGAGTTCGACCGGCGCAGCGCCGGCGCCGACGAGGCGGCGATCCGGAAGGCGGTGACCGTCTCGAGCGACCTCGCGCTGCACCGGGCGCGGATCGCCGAGATCATCGGCGCCGGCTGCGACGCCGTCTACCTGCATCACGTCGGCCAGCAGCAGGAGGCGTTCATCGACGCCTTCGGCGAGCACGTGCTGCCGGCGGTGGCGGCATGAGCCCGCGGCCGATCGAGTCGGCAGACCTGTGGTGGCGCAACGCCGTCTACTACTGCCTCGACATCCAGGTCTTCCAGGACTCCGACGGCGATGGCGACGGCGACATCCAGGGGCTGATCTCACGCATCCGCTACCTCGCCGAGCTCGGCGTGACCTGCCTGTGGCTGATGCCCTTCTTCCCCACCGCCGACCGTGACGACGGCTACGACATCACCGACTTCTTCGCCGTCGACCCGCGGCTGGGCACGCTCGGTGACCTGGTCGAGCTCGTGCGGGTCGCGCGGGCGAACGGCATGCGGGTGATCGTCGACTTCGTCATGAACCACACCTCGGCCGAGCACCCGTGGTTCCAGGCCTCCCGCGCCTCGAAGGACTCGCCGTTCCGCGACTGGTACGTCTGGCGCGACGCGCCACCGCCCAATCCCGATGCGCCCGTCTTCCCCGGGCTCGAGGACTCCACCTGGACGAAGGACGAGCGCACGGGTCAGTACTACCTGCACCACTTCCGCGCGCACCAGCCCGATCTGAACATCGCGCATCCGGAGGTGCAGGCGCAGATCGAGCGCAACCTGGGTCTCTGGCTCGAGCTCGGCGTCTCGGGCTTCCGCATCGACGCGGTGCCCTACCTCTTCAGCGGGGCCGATCGGCACTCGAGCGAGCGGCCGGGCACCGACTACGACGGCGAGGGGCACCTGCGCCAGATCGCTCGGTTCGTGACGCGCCGGATGGGCGAGACGATGCTGCTGGGAGAGGTGAACCTGCCGCACGAGCAGCAGCTGGAGTGGTTCCAGGCCGAGGGGAAGGCGGCCGGGCTGCACGTGCAGTTCGACTTCGTCTCGATGCAGCGCCTCTTCCTCTCGCTCGCGCGGAAGGACGCGCATCCGCTCGCCGCCGCGCTGCGCGACCGGCCGGATCTGCCGCCCACCGCCCAGTGGGCGAACTTCGTGCGCAACCACGACGAGCTCACGCTCGACAAGCTCGCACCCGAGGAGCTCGAGGAGGTCTTCGCCGCCTTCGCGCCGGAGGAGCACATGCGGCTGTTCGGCCGCGGCATCCGGCGCCGCCTGCCGACCATGCTCGGCGACGCGCGCGCGGTGCGGCTCGTCTACACGCTGATGTTCTCGCTGCCGGGCGTGCCGGTGTTGTTCTACGGCGAGGAGATCGGCATGGGCGAGCAGCTCGCGGTCGAGGGCCGCTACGCGGTGCGCACGCCGATGCAGTGGGAGGCGGATGCGTCGGCCGGGTTCTCGACGGCGCCCTCGCGCCGCTGGTCGCGGCCGATGCCGGACGGCGAGTGGGGGCCGGACCGCGTCAACGTGGCCGACCAGCGCCGCGACCCGACGTCGCTGTGGCGGCACATGCAGCAGCTCACCACGATGTACCGGGATGCGCCGGCGCTGGCGTGGTCGGCGCTCGAGATCATCGGGGTGCGGCAGAAGGCGGTGCTCGCGCACGTCTGCCGCACGGACGACTGGGCGATGCTCGCGCTGCACAACCTCGGCGACGGCCGCGAGTCGGTGCGGCTCGAGGTGCGCGCCGAATCGGGCCCGGTCTCGCTCATCGACCGCTTCGATGACTCGTCGATGACGATCGACGGCATGCTCGAGCTCGACCTGGACGCCTACGGCTGGCGCTGGCTGCAGGTCTCCCCTGCTGACGCCACAATCCGGCGAGTGTGAGCGGGCTCAGGCGGGGGGCGTGTCGAAGGGACCTTCGCCACGGGCGACGCCCTGCTCGACGAGCGCCTGCAGTGAACGATCGATGCGCAGCAGTGCACGGATGCCGATGATCGCGATAGTCAGGAGCGCGGCTGCCGCGAGCAACCAGAACAGCGTGGGCAGGAGCGCGACCAGCATCTGGCCGCCGGAGAAAGTTCCCATGGTGCAAAGTATGGCCCAGCGTGCCCCAGGAACGACGAAGGCCCCGACCGCCGGAGATCCGGGGTCGGGGCCAACGCGTGAAGCGGGTGCTTACCAGCTCGACTTGGTCACGCCGGGCAGCTCGCCACGGTGTGCCATGTCGCGGAAGCGCACACGCGAGATGCCGTAGTCGCCGACGTGGCCGCGGGGGCGGCCGTCGATGGCGTCGCGCTTGCGCACGCGCACGGGCGAGGCGTTGCGGGGCAGCTTCTGCAGGCCGAGACGAGCGGCTTCGCGCTCCTCGTCGGTGCTCTTCGGGTTGACGAGCGCCTTCTTCAGCGCCAGACGCTGCTCGGCGTAGCGGGCGACGATGACCTTCCGCTGCTCGTTCTTGGCGATCATGCTCTTCTTGGCCATTATCGCTCCTCTCGGAACTCGACGTGCTGGCGGACGACGGGGTCGTACTTCTTCAGCACAAGGCGGTCAGGGTTGTTGCGACGGTTCTTCTTCGTCACGTAGGTGTAGCCGGTGCCGGCGGTCGAACGGAGCTTGATGATCGGACGGACGTCCTGGGACTTCTTCGCCATCAGAGCTTCACCCCCCGAGCCTGCATGTCACGGACGACGGCCTCGATGCCACGTGCATCGATGACCTTGATGCCCTTGGCCGAGACGTTGAGCGTCACGTTGCGTCGAAGCGACGGGACGAAATAGGTCTTGCGCTGCACGTTCGGGTCGAAGCGTCGCTTCGTGCGCCGGTGCGAGTGCGAGATGTTGTGCCCGAAGCCGGGAACGGCTCCGGTCACCTGGCATACCGCTGCCATGGTTCCTCCAAATGGGTACCGTGGGCATGAAGCCCACCCAAGATCACTTGCCTGCTCACGCCGCTGCCGAGCCCTTGCGGGTGTTGGAGGGGGCGTGTGCTGCGCGGCCAGAGCCGCACCAAGGGTCTATCGTACGGCACGCCGATGCCGCTCGGCAATCCCGAATCCTGCGGCGGGTGCTGCCGGCCACCGCCTGGGGGTGACGGATGCGTCAGCGACCGGTGGGCGGGAACACCGGCTGGCCGTCGGGGCCCATCGGGTACGGGGTGCCGTCGGGGTAGGTCGGCCACGGCAGCAGGCCGCCGGCGCCGGGCTGCAGCTGCCCCGGGTACGGCGCGGCCTGCGGTGATGCAGGCTGCGGCGATGCAGGCCACTGTGCCTCTGCGGGGCTCGTCGCGGGTGCGGCCTGCGCCTGCACCGGCCAGTGCTGCCCCGGCCACTGCTCGGGCGGGGGGACGGCGCCGGCGGCCACCGGGCTGCGCACGTGCTCACCGCGCGCCTCCGCCTCCTGCCAGTCGAGGTTGCGGCGGTTCCAGAACAGCAGCACCGTCACCGAGGCGGCGAGCGCCGTCACGACGATCGCGGCCACGGTCGAGCGCCAGTACCACTCGCTCACCTCGATGCCGAAGGCGTCGATGGCGAAGTGCAGCGTGAGCAGCACGCCCACCAGCCCCAGCAGGCCGGCGGCGACGAGGCCCAGCACCCGGCCGAACTGCGTGCCGGAGCGCTTGCCCAGGTTGATCAGGCCCCACGCGCCGGCGGCCGCGGCGCGCACGACCAGCAGGGTCAGCAGCACGATGCCCAGCAGCTCGGCGAACAGCCAGCCCGAGCCGAAGTCGTACTCGTCGATCTCGCCCCCTGAGCGGCCGTCGCGCACCCAGATGGCGATCATCAGCAGTGCGAGCAGGTACGTGTTCGCGGCGACGCCGATCACGAGCGGGGTCGCGGAGCGGCGGGCGAGCACGAGGTCGAGCGCCAGCAGCCCCGTGAAGACGAGGAAGACCACGACCGTCCAGACCACGCGCGGCGCCTGGCTCTCGAAGTCGCCGACGAAGATCAGCACGACGGTGATGAGGGTGACGATCGCCAGCAGGCACATGCCGACGAACAGCACCGGCTGGATGCCCATGATGCGGCGCGGCGCCGTGGCGCGCGTGCCCGGTGTGCTCGCGTCGTGCTGGCTGCCGTAGGCGGTGGGCTGGTTCGTCACGGACGACCTCCTGGATCGGGTGGCCTCAGTCTCACAGCAGCACCTGGGTGCCGGTGGGGACGCGCCGACCGCCTGTGGAGAGTCAGCGCTCGGCCGCGCACTCGGCGCACAGGCCGAAGATGTCGACGGTGTGCTCGAGCTCGACGAAGCCGTGCTCGGCGGCGACCCGGCCAGCCCAGCGCTCGACAGCAGCCGCCTCGAGCTCGACCGTGCGGCCGCAGCTGCGGCAGATGAGGTGGTGGTGGTGCGTCGGGGTGCAGGCGCGGTAGAGCACCTCACCGCCGGACTGCAGCGCATCCGCCTCGCCGTCCTCGGCCAGCGCGGCGAGCGCCCGGTAGACGGTCGCGAGCCCGACGGTCGACCCGCCGGTGCGCAGCGACTGGTGCAGCGACTGCGCCGAGACGAACTCCTCGCTCGCGCTGAGCGCTTCGCGCACGGCTTCGCGCTGCCGGGTGGTGCGGCGCGGAGCGGTGTCGTCTGCGGTCATGGGGTCCTCGCCTCGATCGTGGCATGCGCAGCGGGATCGCGCTCATCGGTGGCGACGGTTCGTGCGGCGCCGCTCGGCCGCGCGCGGAGCGAGCTCAGCAGCCAGGCGAGGCCGTAGGCGGCCGCGGCGACCAGCGCGATCGCCCCGCCCGCGGCGATGTCGAGCCAGCGCGATGCCCAGAGCCCGAGCACGCCCGAGGCGACGCCGATGGCGGGGGCGAGCACGAGCATCCACCGCCAGTCGCGCACCAGCAGCCGCGCGGCCGCGGCGGGCGCGACGATCAGTGCGACGCCCAGGATGGCGCCGACGACCGGCATGATCGCCACGACAGTGCCGGCGATGACCGCGAGCGCGAGGGTCTCCGGCAGCCACGGCGCCATGCCGGCCCGGCGATAGCCCGCCTCGTCGGCGCTGGAGAAGAGCAGGTGCCGGCCCGCGAGCGCCCAGACCGCGAGCGCCGCCGCGAGCACGAGCGACGTGAGCGCGATGTCGCTGCCGGTGACGGCCAGCACCTGGCCGACCAGGAACGACTCCACGTCGATCGCGAGCGGCGTCACCGACTGCAGGAAGGCGCCGAGCGCGAATCCGGCGGTGAGCATGACGCCGGAGGCGACGGCCGGGCCCTGCGACCGGATGCGGCCGATGCCGACGGCCACCGCGATGAGCGCCGCGGCGGCGATCGCCGCGCCCAGCGGGATCGAGACGCCGAGGATGGCCGCGGCGACGGCGCCGGGGAACGTGGCGTGCGTGAGCGACATGGTGAAGAAGGCGCGCTCGCGCAGCACCACCAGCACGCCGACCACGCCGGCGAGCGCGCCGGCGAGGACGACCTCGAGCATCGCGAGCTGGAAGAAGTCGAGCGCCGCGAGATCGAGCTGCGCGGAGTCGAGCGCCGCGAGAGCGATTGGTGCGAGGCTGACCATCAGCGCACCGCCCCCTGGGCGACCGCGGGCGCGGGCGTGGCGGCGGCCCGTCGGCCGCGCAGCGCGCCGGCGCCGAGCGCCACCAGGTACCCCGTGATCATCGTGAGGGCCACCGTTGCGCCGGGGGCCGCATCCACCCCCGAGTGCGCCAGCTGCACCACGAGCCAGAGGCCGATCCAGCCGGTGACCGCGCCGAAGGCGATCGAGAGGGCGATGGCGGTCGGCAGCGAAGGGGTGAGCGCCCGCGCGGCGGCGGCGGGCACGATCACGACGGCGAGCGCCAGCAGCGTGCCGACCGAGGCGGATGCGGCGACCACGACGAGCGCGATCGCGACCGTGCCGATGATCTCGAGGGCGAGCACCGGCAGGCCCGCCCGGCGCGCGCCGGCGGCGTCGAAGGCGGCGAAGAGCTGCTGCCGGGCAGTGACCACGATGAGCGCCACCGCGATCGCGATGAGCGTGAGCGCGACGCCGAGGCCGCCCCAGGTGATGGTGAGGAGCCGGCCGAAGAAGAAGTCGGAGATGGAACCGCCGGAGCCGCGGGAGAGCGAGACGAGCACCACGCCGAAGGAGAAGAAGGTGGTCAGGACGATGGCGACGGCGGTGTCGCGCGGCTGCCCACGGCGGGAGAGGAGCGCGAGCACCACAGCGGCCGCGAGCGCCGCGCCGATCGCGCCCGGCAGCAGCCCGGCGGTGCCGCCGAGCGCCGCGCCGATCGCGAGCCCCGGGAAGACGGCGTGCGTGAGGCCGTCGGTCGAGAACTCCAGCCTGCGCAGGTGCACGAGCACGCCGACGGTGCCGGCGGCCACCGCGAGCGCGAGCAGCAGCAGCAGCGGCCGGCCGAGGAAGGGCGCGGCGAACGGGGTGAACGGGTCGACCAGCCGTGCGTGCCCGAGCAGGTGCGCGTGCCCGAGCAGGGCGGCGGTCATCGAGCCTCGTCGTGCTCGCCGGCCGGCTCGCCCAGCTGGTCGTCGGCGAAGGGGTGCCGGTGCTCGGGGAACTCGGTGGCGTGGTGCTCGGTGGTGGCGAGCGTGTGCCCGTCGATCTCCATCACGTGCGAGGCGAACGCGGCCTCGACCCGCTCGAGCGTGAGCACGCAGTCGGTGTCGTCGAAGGCGATCTGGCGCTGGTTGACCAGCAGCGTGCGGTCGCAGACGGCGCGCGCGAGCTCGAGGTCGTGGGTGGTGATGAGCAGCGCGACGCCGCGGGCCTTGAGCGTGCGGATGGTCTCGATGAGCGCATCGCGCGATGACTGGTCGAGCCCGTTGAAGGGCTCGTCGAGCAGCAGCAGGCGCGGTTCGCTCGCGAGCGCCCTGGCGAGCAGCCCGCGCTGGCGCTGGCCGCCGGAGAGGTCGCCGAAGCGAGTGCGGCGCAGCGCGGTCAGGCCGACCGCCGCGAGCGCATCCGCGACGACGGCGCGGTCGCCGCTGCCCGGCCAGCGCAGCCCGAGCCGCGGCGTGCGGCCCATCGCGACCACCTGCTCGAGCGTGACCGGGAACGCCGCATCGATGGCGCTCGACTGCGGCAGCGTGCCGATCTCGCCCTTGCCGGTCGGCACGGCGAAGCGCTCGGCCTGGTGCTGCGCGAGCCCGAGGATGCCCGCCAGCAGCGTCGACTTGCCGGCGCCGTTCGGCCCGATGAGCGCGACGGCCTCGCCGGGCTGCACCGCGAACGTGACGCCGGTCAGCACGGGCGCGCCGCCGTAGCCGAACGCGCCGCCCAGGATCTCGACGACCGGTTCGCGCTGCGCGCTCATGCCAGCGATCCCGGCACCGGCAGCGGCTCGGCGCCCCAGGCGGTGACCATCGCGGTGGTGTTGTGGATCTGCGCGTCGATGTACGTGCCCGTGTCGCTCCCGGACGCCCCCAGCGCGTCGGCGGCCAGCGCATCCGCCCCCTGTCGCAGCGCGACACTGGCCTCGCGGGCGATGGTGGCGGCGAGCTGCGGGTCGATGGCGTTCTCGCTGAAGACCACCCGGGTGCCCGTCGCGCGGATCTCGGCGACCAGCTCGTCGATGTGCGCGGCGCTCGCGTCGGCGCTCTCGTCGAGGCTCGGCAGCACGGTGCCGACCACCCGCACGTCGAAGGCGCGCTCGAGGTAGCCGAAGGTGTCGTGCGTCGTGACCACCAGGCGCTCGGCGACCGGCACCCGGTCGATCGAGCCGCGCATCCACTCATCCAGCTCGGCCAGCCGCGCGAGGTAGGTGGTGGCGGATGCGTCGATGTCGGCATCGGGGTCGGCTGCGGCCACAGCGTCGACGATGGCCTGCGCCTGCAGGGTCACGTTCGCAGGGTCGGTCCACACGTGCGGGTCGAACTCGCCGTGGTCGGGCCCCGCGTGCGGGTCGAACTCGCCGTGGTCGGGCCCCGCGTGCGGGTCGAACGCGCCGTGGTCGTGCCCCGCGTGCGGGTCGTCGCCGGCTGCGATGAGCTCGAGGCCCTCCGAGGTGTCGACGAGGGTGCCGTCGAAGCCGGATGCCTCCACCGTGTCGTCGAGCCAGGACTCGAGCCCCGCGCCGCTGACGACGAGCAGGTCGGCGCCCGCGAGCGCTGTGAGCGCGGTGGGGCCGGGGTCGAAGGCGTGCGCGGAGGCGCCCGGCTGCAGGAGGCTCGTGACCTCCGCGGCATCGCCGACCAGCTCGCGCGTCACGTCGGCGAGCTGCGTCGTGGTGGCGACGATCTGCAGCCGGTCGTCGGCCGCGCCGGCACCGCTGGCCGCGCCGGCGCATCCGGTCAGCGCGAGGGAGATGGCGCCGAGCGCGCCGAGCGCGCCGAGCGCGGGCTTGATCCGCATGGAGAGTCCTTGTCCAGCGCGACGACCTGCCGCACAGGGAAACGCTACGGCTTGTTGAGAACGATTGTCAATCTCGGTCTCCGTGGTGCGCTTCAGGTGCCGCGCGTAGGCTCCAGCCATGGCGACCATCCCCAACGGCACCCGGCAGTCGGCGATCATCGCGGCGCTCGGCGCACGACCCCACATCGACCCGCCCGCGGAGCTCGAGCGACGCATCCGCTTCCTCGTCGACTACCTCGCGGCTGCCGGCGCCAAGGGCTTCGTGCTCGGCATCTCGGGCGGCCAGGACTCCACGCTCGCCGGGCGCCTCGCGCAGCTCGCGGTCGAGCGCGTGCGCGCGGAGGGACGCGAGGCGGAGTTCGTCGCGGTGCGACTGCCGTACGGGGTGCAGGCGGATGAGGCCGACGCGCAGCTCGCCCTCGACTTCATCGGCGCCGACCGGGAGGTGACGGTCGACGTGCAGCCGGGCGTCGACCCGCTCGAGGCATCGGTGGAGGGCGCCATCGGCGAGGTGAGCGACTACCACAAGGGCAACATCAAGGCGCGGGCGCGCATGGTGGCGCAGTACGCGATCGGCGGGCAGCTGGGGCTGCTGGTGCTCGGCACCGACCACGCCGCCGAGGGCATCACCGGCTTCTACACGAAGTACGGCGACGGCGGGGCCGACCTGCTGCCGCTCGCGGGGCTGACGAAGGGGCAGGGCAAGGAACTGCTGCGCGAGCTCGGCGCCGCCGAGCGGCTGTGGCAGAAGCCGCCCACCGCCGACCTGCTCGACGGCAAGCCGGGCCAGACCGACGAGGCAGAGCTGGGGCTCGCGTACGAGCAGATCGACGCGTTCCTGCGCGGCGAGCCGGTCGCCGATGAGGTCGCGACGCAGATCATCGCCCGCTACGACCGCACCGAGCACAAGCGGCGGATGCCCGCCACGCCCGACGACGACTGGTGGCAGCCGGCGGCCGGGCCGCTCTTCGAGTAGCGCGCTGACCTGCCACCTCAGCCGTCGCTTCGGACGTACGTCGTACCGCGCTTCTGCCCCAACTGCAGGAGCTGCCCAGCGCGCACCATCCGCTTGAGCAGCGCTGACGCCTGTTCCGGGCTCAAGCCGCAGAGCTTTGCGACATCGGAGCGCGTGACTGCGCCATTCCGGTCGATGAGCTCCAACACCAGATGGGGGTGTCGGACCGCATCGATGTCCGAGATCCGGACGCCGGCCGTGCCTTCGTCGGCCATCCGATAGAAGCGGGCCGCCAGATGATAATCGCGCCGCGAACCCGAGCCGCGAACCTCGATCACACCGGCTTCGGTCATTCTCCTGACCACTCCGCGCAGTCGACTCGCGTGAGCACTGAGCATGGACTCCAAATCGACCATCGACGCAGCGCCTGCGTCCCTGAGCGCATGGACGACCTGCAGCTCGATGCGACTCAGCGGCGTGCTGCGCTCGTTATCGAGTGCAGTCACGAATCGAACGATCGCTCGATCCGGAGCGGAAGCGTCGAGCGCGACCGTCACGGATCGTTCAGCGGTTCTCGAATAGTCCGGCTCATCCCGGCCTGCGCGGAGGAGTTCCTCAAACATCACCTCCACGCCACGTCCCGCCAACTCGACGACTCCCGCTCGCTTCAACGCGCCAGCGAGCATCGCGCTGCGCGGCTGTGATGCTTCCAGCATCGAGTCGAGCGTCACACCGCGCGGCAACCCGCCGGGGCTCACCACGACGAGCTCTGTATCGGTCAGTCGCACGGAGATAGCGCCCGGCTCCAAGTAGTCGCGATGCACGAGAGCGTTCGCCACTGCTTCGCGAACCGCACGTCGATTGATCCGCGAGACCGGGAGCCGAATGAGACCCACTGTGATCTCATGCTCCTCGTTTCGCTGCTCAACCTGGTGGCCGAGCCATTCAACGAGCTCGAGCACCGTACCCGTGCGCTCTTCGTTGACGACGACCTCGGTCCCGCGCAGCACCTGGAACTGCGCACGGCTTGAAGGGAGATGCCGCTCCAGCGCGTCAGCGGTGCCGAACAGCGCGATGCCGCCGAGTGTCACGTCTTCGACGTCGCCGCGAATCCGGATCGCCCGGAGCGCGCGCGCGATGTCACGGTCACTCAGCTGGACCAGACCCGCGTCCCCTTGGGCCGCGCGAGCGAGTCGCCGGAACCGCTCGAACTCAGCGGGGTCGAGGTCCTCCCATCTGGCACCGACGACGATCCGATCCATGTAGTCGATGCCGCTCGCTGTGAGCGCGATCGACTGCAGTTCGGCAATGCCCATCGGCACGCATTCCGGTTGCCCATCGCGTCTCCGGCCTCGTCGCGTGAAGCGCCCGCCGACGCTGACCGGGATCTGGCTCGCTGGCACCGTCAGCCGGAGCACCGTCTCGCCGTCGAGCTCGTGCTCAGCGATATCGACCTGGAGGGCCGGCTCGGTCTGTCGGGCGACTTCAAGGCGAAGTCGAGAGATGTCGGTCGTGGTCATGTGCCGATCCCCGACGCCCGTGATGCGGCCGTCGTCCTCGACACCCATCAGCAGCACCCCGCCATCGCCGTTCGCAAGGCAGGCGAGCGCAATCGAAAGGTCTCGATCGCTCAGGTCACTCAGCGTGGTCGCCCGCTTGAACTCGACCGTCATCGTTTCCCCGCCGGCGATGAGTTCTCGCAGTTCGCGCTCTTCCATATCTCAGAGTATCTCATAGTTATCTCGACTATGTCGAAGTGCAGATAACTATCGAATACTGCGAGATAACCATCAGTCCAGCAGCAGCGCCGGCTCCTCCAGGATCGACGCCACGTCGGCGACGAAGCGGCTGATCACGTCGCCGTCGATCGCCCGGTGGTCGAACGAGCCGCCCACGGTCGTCACCCAGCGCGGCCGCACCTCGCCGTCGACCACCCACGGCTTCTGCCGGATCGTGCCGAGCGCGATGATGCCCGTCTCCCCCGGGTTCAGGATCGGCGTGCCGCTGTCCATCCCGAACACGCCGATGTTCGTGATCGTGATCGTGCCGTGCTGCATGTCGGCCGGCTGCGTGCGACCCTCGCGCGCCGTCGCCGTCAGCTGCTGCAGCGCGGTCGCGAGCTCGAGCAGCGTCATGTCCTGCGCGTCCTTCACGTTCGGCACCAGCAGCCCGCGCGGCGTCGCGGCGGCGATGCCGAGGTTGACGTAGTGGTGCACGACGAGCTCGTCGCCCGTGAACGTCGAGTTCACCTGCGGGTTGCGCCTGATCGCCCAGATGATGGCCTTCGCCATGATCAGCAGCGGCGAGATGCGCACGCCCTCGAAGTCGGTGGAGGCCTTCAGCCGCTGCACGAACTCCATCGTGCGCGTCGCGTCCACGTCGGTGAACACCGACACGTGCGGCGCCGTGAACGCCGAGTCGACCATGCCCTGCGCGATCACCTTGCGCACGCCCTTGACCGGGATGCGCTCCTCGCGACCGCCCGCCCACTCTGGCGCCTGCAGGTTGCGGAACACCTTCGCCTGCTTCGCCGCCTGCACCACGTCGTCGCGCGTCACCTCGCCCGCGAGCCCCGAGCCGATCACGGCCGCCAGGTCGACGCCGAGATCCTTCGCGAGCTTGCGGGTGGGCGGCTTCGCCACCACCGGGTGAGCGGATGCGGCGGGCACCGACTGCACCGTGCGCGGCTTCTTCCGCCGCGTCTCCGCTCCCCCGCGCACGCCGTAGCCGACCAGCACGGCGCCGTCGCCGTCCTCCTCCTTGTGCACGGTGTCGGCGGTGTCTGCGGCGGTCTCCACCGCATCCGCATCACCGCTCGTCACCCGGATGATCGGCGAGCCGACCTCGACGGTCTGCCCCTCCTCGACCAGCAGCGCCTCGACGGTGCCCTCGAAGGGGCTCGGCAGCTCGACGAGCGACTTGGCCGTCTCGACCTCGAGCAGCACGTCGTTGACGTGCACCATGTCGCCGGGCTTCACGCGCCAGGCGACGATCTCGGCCTCGGTCAGGCCCTCGCCCGGATCGGGCAGTCGAAACTCCTGCATCGCGCGTCCTTCCGTCAGTAGGCCATGGCGCGATCGACCGCGTCGAGCACGCGGTCGGCGTCTGGCAGGTAGATGTCCTCGAGCTGGGCGGCGGGGAAGGGCGCGTCGAAGCCCGACACGCGCAGCACCGGCGCCTCGAGCGAGTAGAAGGCGCGCTCGGCGATCGTCGCGGCCACCTCGCTGCCGACCGAGACGTGGCCGGGCGCCTCCTGCGCGACGACCACGCGGCCGGTGCGGCGCGCCGAGTCGACGAGCGGCTCCCAGTCGATGGGCGAGAGCGAGCGCAGGTCGATCACCTCGCACGAGGTGCCCTCGCGCTCGGCGATCTGCGCCGCCTGCAGCAGCACGTGCACCATGGCGCCGTGCCCGATGAGCGTGACGTCGGTGCCCGGCTGCGCGACGACCGCGCGGTGCATGCCGCCCACGCCCTCGAGGCCCGGCGCCGGCGCCGGCAGCACCTCGCCCTTCGTCCAGTACTTCGCCTTCGGCTCGAGGAAGATCACCGGGTCGTCGCTCTCGATCGCCTGCCGCAGCATCCAGTGCGCGTCGTTGGCGGTCGAGGGGCTCACCACCCGCAGGCCCGCGGTGTGCGCGAAGTAGGCCTCCGGGCTCTCCTGGTGGTGCTCGACGGCGCCGATGTGGCCGCCGTAGGGGATGCGGATCACGACGGGCATCCGCACGGCGCCGCGGTGGCGGGCCGTCATCTTCGCCAGCTGCGAGACGATCTGGTCGAAGCCCGGGTAGACGAAGCCGTCGAACTGGATCTCGATCACGGGCCGGTAGCCGCGCATCGCCAGCCCGATGGCGGTGCCGATGATGCCCGACTCGGCCAGCGGGGTGTCGAGCACGCGGTCGCCGCCGAACTCGGCGTGCAGCCCCTCGGTGATGCGGAAGACGCCGCCGAGCGGGCCGATGTCCTCGCCCATCAGCAGCACCTTCTCGTCGGCGCGCATCGCCTCGCGCAGCGCCGAGTTCAGCGCCTTCGCGATGGGCATGGTGACGGATGCGGCGGGCGCCGTCGGTGCCGCGGCCGCGGCCTGGGGTGCGGTGTCGGTCATGCGTCGCCTCCGAAGCTCGCCTCGAACTCGGCCAGCTGCCGCTTCTGCTCGGTCGTCAGCGGGTGCGGGTCGCTGTAGACGTGGTCGAAGATGTCGTCGCTGATGGCGGTGGCCGCCTCGAGCGTGCGGCGGCGCAGGTCGCCGGCGAGCTCGGTCGCCTCCTGATCCTGCTCGGCGAGCACGGCCTCGGCGACGCCCTGCTCCCGCAGGTGCGCGGCGAGCCTGGCGATGGGGTCGCGGCGGCGCCACGACTCCTCCTCGTCGCTCGTGCGGTAGCGGGTGGGGTCGTCGCTCGTGGTGTGCGCCCCCATGCGGTACGTGTCTGCCTCGATGTAGCCGGGGGCTCCCTGCCTGGCCGCGTCGAGCATCCGCCGTGTCACCGCGAAGCTCGCGAGCGGGTCGTTGCCGTCGATCCAGGCCGCGTCGAGGCCGAAGCCGCGCGCCCGCTGGTGCAGCGGGAAGCGGCTCTGGCGGGTGGAGGGCACCGAGATGGCCCACTTGTTGTTCTGCACGAAGAAGACGATCGGCGACTCGTAGCTGGCCGCGAAGACCAGGCCCTCGCTCGCATCGCCCTGGCTGGCGGCGCCGTCGCCGTAGAAGGCCATCACGGCCTCGTCGGTGCTCGCGTCGCCCGTGCCGCTCGTGCCGTCGAGCCGGATGCCCATCGCGTAGCCGGTCGCGTGCAGCGCGTGCGTGGCGATCACGAGCGAGTAGATGCGCATGCCCTGCGTCTCGAGCGGGTTCCAGCCGCCGCCGTGCTTCGCGCCGCGGAAGATGTCGATGATCTGGTCCATCGTCGCGCCGCGGTGCAGCGCGATCAGGTGCTCGCGGTAGGAGGGGAAGAGCGTGTCCTGCTCGCGCGCGGCCCAGACGGCACCGACCTGCGCGCCCTCCTGGCCGATCGACGGCACCCACAGGCCGAGCTTGCCCTGCCGCTGCAGGTGGCCGGCCTCGATGTCGAAGCGGCGGGTGCGCAGCATCTCGCCGTGCATCGCGAGCCGGTCATCGGTCGACAGCTGCGCGGCGAGCTCGTGCCAGGGCGCGTTCGCGTCCGACTCGACCAGCCGCCCCTCGGCGTCCAGGAGGCGGATGGGCTCGGTCGCCGCAGCCGTGCCCGTCACTGCGGGAGGCGTCACTGGATGGCCTGGATCGCGATCGCGGCGGCCAGGATGTGCTCGTCGGCCGCTGGCTCGCCCACCGAGACGCGGGTGCCGTCGGCGAAGACCTTGGCGACGATGCGGTTGGCCTCCAGGATGTCGTGCACCTGCTCCTCCTGCCCGGGCTTCGAGGGGATCCAGAAGAAGTTGCCGTAGGGCTTGGGCACCGGCACGCCGGCATCGACCAGGCGCTGCCAGAGGGCGTCGCGCTGATCGGCGAGCACGTCGATGCGGGCGAAGGTCTCGCCGACGTTCTCGAGCGCGGCGATGGCTGCGGAGGAGGCGAGCGCCGTCTGCGACAGCGGCACACCGGTCAGGTCGGCGGCGCGGAGGATCGCCGGGTGGCCGATCGCGTAGCCGACGCGCAGGCCCGCGAGCCCATGCGCCTTGGAGAATGTGCGCAGGACGACGAGGTTGTCGTGCTGCCGCTGCAGGGCGATGCCGTCGACCGTCGGCTCGCGCACGAACTCGATGTATGCCTCGTCGAGCATGATGAGGACATCCGCGGGAACGCGGGCGATGAAGGCGTCGAGCGCATCCTTGTCGACGATCGTGCCGGTGGGGTTGTTGGGGCTGCAGACGATGACCGCGCGGGTGCGCTCGGTGATGGCGTCGGCCATCGCGTCGAGGTCGTGCTTGTGCTCGGCGTCGACCGGCACCTCGATGGGCGTCGCGCCGCCGGTGCGGACGAACAGCGGGTAGGCGTCGAAGGAGCGCCACGCGTAGATCACCTCGTCGCCGGGGCCGGCGACGGCGTGGATGAGCTGCTGGATGAGCGTGGCCGAGCCGTCGCCGATCAGCACGCGGTCGGTGTCGACGCCGAACTCGTCGGCGAGGGCCGCCTTCAGCTCGGGCGCGCCCGGCCGCGGGTAGCGGTTGACGCGCTCCGCCTCCGCCTGCACCGCCTCGACCACCGCACGCAGCGGCGGGAAGGGGTTCTCGTTGCTGGAGAGCTTGAAGCCACCCTGCGGCGCCGGCCGTCCCTGCTGGTACGGCGGCACGGCAGCGATCTCGGGTCGAAGTCGCACAGTCACGGCCTCAGGCTATTGCGAGTCTCGCCTCTGTTGGGGGATATGGATGCCAGAATCGGCGCATGCGCTTCCTGCTCCGAGTGATCTTCACCGCGATCGCGATCTGGCTCGTCACGCTCTTCGTCAGCGGCATCCAGATCGTGTCCTACGGCGAGCAGTGGTGGCAGATCGGTCTGACGACGCTGGGCGTGGCGCTCGTGTTCGCGATCGTCAACGCGACGGTCGGCAACCTCATCCGCATCGTGGCATTCCCGCTCTACATCCTCACGCTCGGCATCGTCGCCCTGTTCGTGAACGCCTTCCTGCTCATGATCGTGCACTGGATCTCGGAGGCGATCGGCGTGGGGCTGCGGGTGGACGGGTTCTGGTGGGGGATGCTCGCCGCCGTCTGCATCGCCTTCCTCACCTGGCTGATCACGATCCTCACGCGACCGATCTTCGGCAAGGAGCGCCCGCGCGAGCGTTGAGCCCGGAGCGCTCACCCTCGCGGTGAGCGCGGAGGGCTCAAGGTCGAGTAGGTCGCGGAGCGGCCGTACCGAGACCTCCCCCGTCAACGACGCCGCAGCTGCACGCCGACGGCCGAGACCGGTTCGCCGCCTGCGGTGAGCGCCGCCATCCGCTGCGTCCACCTGTCGACCGCGAAGTCGTCGATGCCCTCGAAGGTGTCGAGGTACTCCTCCCCCGAGTGCCGCGCGAGCGGGCCGGTGCCGTGGCCGCCGGCGCTCTCGACCACGGTCGTCTGCACGCCGTCGCCGTCGGCCCAGCCGTCGAGGGCCGGCACGATGTCGCCCTCGTGGGCGACGCTGAGCACCGCGACCTCCGGTGGGATCTCGGCCGCGCCCACCGGTCCGCCCACCAGCAGCGCGTTCTCGACGCGGAACTCCCCCGAGGCGGCCACGTTCGCGACGGCGCCGGCACCCTGCGAGAAGCCGAACAGGTCGACCGCGTCGCCGGGCTCGATGCCCGCCTCCCGCATCGCCTCCGCGACCGCGGCATCGGAGCCGCGCAGCTGCTCGCCCGCCGCCCCGGTGTTCTCGAGGTTCGCGCGCATGTCGAGACCGGAGGAGCCCGAGGGCGCGATCGTCTCCGTGCCGCGCACGAACACCTGATAGCGGGTGGAGCCGTCGGGCATCGTGAACTCGGCGATCGTCACCTGCTCGTCCTGGTCGAGGATGATGCGCATCGCCTCGGCCGGCTCGGTCACCGGTCGGCTCGGCGGCGACACCGGCCGCGAGAACACCGCCTGCACGCGGCCGCCGCCGGTCAGCAGCCCTGCCCCGCCCGCGGCCGAGAGCGCCAGCAGGCCCAGCACCTCGTCGTCCCCGATCCGCGATTCGACGCTGTTCGCCAGCGGCAGCGGGATGCCGAGCAGCCCCGCGAGCGCCTCGTCGGTCGACTCGACCGCGAGCGCGAGCGCCCCGGTGAACGCCGGGTTCGCCATCAGCACCTCGCCAGCACGCTCCCAGAAGGCAGAGGTGTCCTCGAGGAAGCGCCCGAGGTTGGTGCCCGCGGCCTGCGCTCGCTGCGTGAGGCTCGCGAGCAGCTCCGGGTGCATCAGCAGCAGCTTCGCCGCCAGCGGCACCGCGACCAGCCCGATCGCCACCGCCCAGGGGGCCGCCGCGAGCGCCGCGGTGCGCACCGCAGTGCCCAGCGCGTAGGCGACGGTGCCCGCGACCCGCTCGATCAGGCCGCGCACCGCATCCGACGCCCACTCGTACGACTGGCCGGCGAGCATCGTGTGGTCGTGCAGCAGGTCGAGCTCGCCGACGAGCGCCTGTGCCGCCGCGGCACGCGCATCGAGCTCGGCCCCGCACCAGCGCAACCCGGCAGCGTTCACCCCCGGCGCGGCGGCGACGGCGAGGTCGGGCGCTGCCCGCAGCGCACGCACCGCATCCTCTGCTCGCAGGCGCGCCTCGCGCAGCTGCGCGCACGCCATGCCCGTCACCGACGGGTCCCACGCGAGCGCGCCGCCGGCGAACGATCCGCCCCCGCCGGACGCGCCACCGCCGAACGAGCCGCCCCCGCCGCCCCAGCCGCTCATATGCAGCCCTCGATCGCGAGCACCAGCATGCGCAGCTCGTGCGACTCGGCGCGCAGGCGGCCCTGCAGCGCGGCGCCGCGCGCATCGAAGGCTGCGCGCGCCGGGCCCAGCCACGCCTCCTGCCCGCGCAGCACCGCGAGCCCTCCGCCGTCCTCGAGCAGCCGGGCGGCGCGCTCCGCCGCCCGGATCGCCTCCCTCGCCTCCGCCACCGCGCTGATCCTCGCGGCCTGCGCCGCCGCCTGAACCGCCGCGGCCTGCGCGGCTGCGGCAGCCGCATCCGTCATCGTCATGACCCACCTCCTGCGGGGACGATGGCATCGGAGCGCGGATCGCCGCGCTCATGCAAGGGCGGGCTGTGGAGAGCGAGGCTTGAGCGGCGGGTCGCGATGCGGCCCCGCGGGGCTGCTCGACCAGCCGAGCCGGCTGCTCGAGCGGAGCCGGGGGCGGCTGGACCGGCGAGGGCGGCGGCGGTGCGCCAGAATGGTGTCGTGACCATCGACCGGGAGTTCGCCGATGCGACGCGCTTCCGCGTCTGCTTCGTCTGCACCGGCAACATCTGCCGCTCCCCCATGGCCGCGACCGTCTTCGAGCACCTCGCCAAGAAGCACGGCGTCGCCGACCGGCTGCTGGTCGCCAGCGCCGGCATCAGCGAGTACCACGTGGGCGAGACCGCTGACCCGCGCACGCTCACCGCGCTCACCGACGCCGGCTACGAGGCGAGCGCCCACCGCGCCAAGCAGTTCAGCGCCCAGTGGCTCGACGCGTTCGACCTCGTGATCGCCTTCGACCGCGGTCAGGAGCGGGCGCTGCGCTCGCTCGCCCGCACCGACGAGCAGCACTCGAAGATCCGGCTGCTGCTCTCGTTCGACCCCGACGCGACGGGCCAGGACGTGCCAGACCCCTACTACTCGGAGGACGCGTTCTTCGGCACCGTCCTGCACCAGATCGAGACCGCCGTCGGCAGGCTGTTCCGCCAGATCCAGCCCGCCATGCGCCCCTGAAGGAGCCCCATGCCCCTGCCCATCCAGCCCCTCTCGCCGCTCGACGGCCGCTACCGGCGGCAGACCTCGGGCCTCGCCGAGCACCTCTCGGAGGCCGGTCTCAACCGTGCGCGCGTGCACGTCGAGGTGGAGTGGCTGCTGTGGGTCGCCGAGCACGGCCTGTTCGGCGCGAGCCCGGTCGACGACGGTGAAGCGGATGCGCTGCGGCAGTGGGCGCGCGAGTTCGGCCAGGAGCAGATCGACTGGCTCGCCGAGAAGGAGGCGGTCACCCGCCACGACGTGAAGGCCGTCGAGTACCTCGTGCGCGACCGGCTCGAGCAGCAGGGGCTCGGCCGGCTCGCGGAGGCCGTGCACATCGCCTGCACGAGCGAGGACATCAACAACCTCTCCTACGCGCTCACGATCAAGGCGGCGGTCGCGGAGGTCTGGATGCCCGCCTTCCGCGGTGTCATCGACCGGCTGCGCGAGCTGGCCCTCGAGCAGCGCGACCGTCCGATGCTCTCGCTCACGCACGGCCAGCCGGCCACCCCGACGACGCTCGGCAAGGAGCTCGCCGTCGTCGCCTGGCGGCTCGAGCGGCAGGCGACGCGCATCGAGCAGGTCGAGGTGCTCGGCAAGTTCGCGGGCGCCACCGGCACCTTCTCGGCCCACGTCGTGGCCGAGCCCGGCGCCGACTGGCCGGCCACCGCATCCGCCTTCGTGGAGCACTTGGGCCTCACCTGGAACCCGCTGACGACGCAGATCGAGTCGCACGACTGGCAGGCCGAGCTCTTCGGCGCGATCTCGCACGCCGGCCGCATCCTGCACAACCTGGCGACCGACGTGTGGACGTACATCATGCTCGGCACGTTCACGCAGATCCCGGTCGCGGGTGCGACGGGCTCGTCGACCATGCCGCACAAGATCAACCCGATCCGCTTCGAGAACGCCGAGGCCAACCTCGAGATCGCCTCGGCGCTGCTCGAGTCGCTCTCGGCGACGCTCGTCACCAGCCGGCTGCAGCGCGACCTGACCGACTCGTCGACGCAGCGCAACATCGGCGTCGCGCTCGGGCACTCGCTGCTCGCGCTCGACAACCTGACGCGCGGGCTGTCGGAGATCGCGGTGTCGGATGCGTCCCTCGACGCCGCGCTCGAGGGCAACTGGGAGGTGCTGGCCGAGGCCATTCAGACGGTGATCCGCGCCGAGGTGCTCGCCGGCAGCTCGTCGATCGCCGACCCCTACGCGCAGCTCAAGGAGCTGACGCGCGGGCAGAAGGTGGGCCAGGCAGAGCTCGTCGCCTTCGTCGACGGGCTCGACATCTCGGATGCGGCCAAGGAGCGCCTGCGCCGCCTCACCCCGCACACGTACACGGGCGTCGCCTCGCAGCTGGTCGACAGGCTGCCGTAGCGGCCGCTCGCCGCCGGCACCCCGGCGGCCCGTCGGCGCGAGCCATGGGCACGGCCCGTCGGCGCGGCCCGTCGGCGCGGCCGAGCGGCCCGGCCCATCGGTGCGGCCCATCGGCCTGGCCCATCGGCACCGGCCGAACACCGGTACCAAGTTGCCGCTCCAGCTCGCGCCGACGGGCCGCCGGGGTGCCGGCGGCGAGCGGCCGCTACGGCAGCCTG
>NZ_JABFAP010000001.1:2280644-2439349 GCF_017168255.1 Agrococcus sp. KRD186 | reverse complement strand
GGGCGCCTGGCCGTGGGCGGGGGCCGGCGCGTAGGGTCGAGAGGTGCTCGAGATCCTCGACTTCGTGCCGCACGCGCCGGTCGGCGCGGCGACCATCGACGCCTACGAGGGGCTCGTGCCCGAGGAGATCGTCGAGCTCTGGCAGCGCTACGGCTACGGCTCGTTCGGCGAGGGCTTCGTGCGGCTGATCGACCCGCACGCGTACGAGGGGCGCATCGGCAACCTGCTCGGCAAGATGATCGGCGAGGGCTCCGCGGTGCCGATCATGGTCACGGCGCTCGCCGACGTGGTGCTGTGGGAGCCCGACCGCGGGGTCGCCGGGCTGCTGCTGCGGCAGCGGCGCGCCGTGGGCCTCGGCTCGCGGCCGCGCACCCTCGTGCAGCTGACGGCCAAGCACGGGGCGGCGCACCTCGCGCGCGCCTTCGACTGGGCGCCCTACCCGGAGGCGGTGGCGCGCCACGGGGTGCCCGCCTACGATCAGGTGCTCGCGCACCTGCCGCGGCAATCGGACGAGCCGGCGCCGACGCTCGACGCGCTCGAACTGCACCCGGCGCTGACCGCGGTGGAGGCGCTGCTCGACCGCCAGGGACCGATCCTGCACTGACGCACGGCCGAGCAGTGCCAGGCTGGAGCCATGCGAGCCACCATCCTGCACGGGCCCGGCGACATCCGCGTCGAGACCTGGGCCGACCCATCCGTTGAGCGCCCCACCGACGCGATCGTGCGCGTCGTCGCGGGCTGCGTCTGCGGCTCCGACCTGTGGCCCTACCGCGGCGCGAACCCCGCCAGCCCGCCGAAGACCATCGGTCACGAGGCGATCGGCGTCGTGGAGGCCGTCGGCGCCGGCGTCGAGCGCGTGCGCGAGGGCGACTTCGTCATCGTGCCGTTCAACCACTGCTGCGGCCGCTGCGTGCACTGCCTCGCCGGGCAGACGCAGGGCTGCGTCGAGCTGGCGATGACCGCGAGCGGGCAGGCCGAGCTGACGCGCGTCACGAACGCCGACGCCACCTGCTTCGTGCTCGACGAGGCGCCCGACGCCGCGCGGCACGCGGCCGTGCTCGCGCTCAGCGACGTGCTGCCCACCGGCTACCACGCGGCCGTCTCTGCGGGCGTCGCCCCCGGATCGACCGCGGTCGTCGTGGGCGACGGCGCCGTGGGCCTGTGCGGCGTGCTGTCGGCGCAGCGGCTGGGCGCCGAGCGCATCATCGCCCTCAGCCGCAACCCCGAGCGGCAGCGCATCGCGACCGTCTTCGGAGCCACCGACCTGGTACCAGAGCGCGGCGACGACGCCGTCGAGGCCGTGCTCGCGCTCACGAACGGTGTGGGGGCGGATGCGGTGCTCGAGTGCGTGGGCACGGGCGAGTCGATGCAGACGGCGTTCCGCGTCGCCCGCCCGGGCGCGACCGTCGGCTTCGTGGGGGTGCCGCACGGCACGGAGATCCCGTGGCCCGCCGCGTTCCGCAACAACATCGGGCTGCGCGGCGGCATGGCGCCGGTCGTGCGCTACCTGCCCGAGCTGGTGCCGGCGGTGCTCGCGGGCGAGCTCGACGCATCCGCCGTCTTCGATCTCGAGCTGCCGCTCGAGCAGGCGCCGGAGGCCTATGCGGCGATGGACGAGCGGCGCGCGATCAAGGTGCTGCTGCGCCCCTGAGTGCTGCGGCGCCCTGAGTGCTGCCGCGCCCCTGAGTGCTGCCGCGCCCTGAGTGCTGCCGCGCCCCTGAGTGCTGCGGCGCCGAGCGGGCCAATCCGGGAGCGACAGCTCGCACCGGAAACGCCAAGCGGCCCGCATTGCGAGATGCGGGCCGCTCCTGCTGCCGTGGACCGGTTGCGCGCGGTCCCGTTCCGGCACCGAGGACCCGTTAGGGATCTCGGGACCCGTTGCGGATCTCGGGACCCGTTGGAACCAGCCCGCGGTCGGCGATGGACCGCTTGCGGATCGGGGGTCCCGTTCGAACGGGTCCCCCGATCTCGAAGCGGTCCAGCTGCCCCACGAACGCGATGCAGTCTCGGGCGCGAGACCGGCTCCATCACTTCGCGCCGACGGGCTCCGGGGCCGGGTCGCCCGCGAGCGCCGTGCGGGGCTCGTCGATCGGTGCGAGGCCGGCCTCGACGCGCGCGCCCAGGTCGGCGTCGACGCTCTTCCAGTACTGGATCGCCCGCGCGCGGATCTCGGGGATGCGCGTGGCGCCCACGTGGCCGGTCACGTTCGCGATCATGCGCTCGCGCTCGGCGTCGGTGAACACCTCGCGGTAGAGCGTGCCCGGCTGGCCGAAGTCATCGTCCTCCGGGTGCAGGGTGTGGGCGACGCGCACGAGCTCGCCATCGTTCTGCCACCCTGCCTCGTCACCGGCCGCAGCCGCATCCGCCGCCGGTCCGCCGAACGAGTTCGGCGCGTAGACCGGAGCCGAAGCGGAGCGGAAGCCGTACCGCATGCCGCCGTCCTTGTGGTAGCTGTTGACCTCGGCCTGCGAGCGGTTGACGGGCAGCTCGGTGTGGTTGACGCCGATGCGGTAGCGGTGCGCGTCGGCGTAGCTGAAGATGCGGGCCTGCAGCATCTTGTCGGGGCTGGCCGCGATGCCGGGCACGAAGTTGGCCGGCGAGAACGCCGCCTGCTCGATCTCGGCGAAGTAGTTCTCGGGGTTGCGGTTCAGCGTCATCGTGCCCACCGGGATGAGCGGGTAGTCGGCGTGCGGCCACACCTTGGTGAGGTCGAAGGGGTTGAAGCGGTAGGTCTTCGCATCTTCGTAGGGCATGACCTGCACGTGCAGGCTCCACGACGGGTGCTCCTCGCGCTCGATCGCCTCGTAGAGGTCGCGGATGTGGTGGTCGGCGTCCGAGCCCGCGAGCTGGTCGGCCTCCGCCTGCGGCAGGTAGTCGTTGCCCTGGTCGGTCTTGAAGTGGTACTTCACCCAGAAGCGCTCGCCCGCGGCGCTGATCCACTGGTAGGTGTGCGAGCCGAAGCCGTCCATGAAGCGCCACGACTTGGGCAGGCCGCGGTCGCCCATCAGCCACGTCACCTGGTGGGCCGACTCGGGCGAGTTCGTCCAGAAGTCCCACTGCATGTCGTTGTCGCGCAGGTTCGAGCCCGGCAGGCGCTTCTGCGAGTGGATGAAGTCGGGGAACTTGATGCCGTCGCGGATGAAGAAGACGGGCGTGTTGTTGCCGACCAGGTCGTAGTTGCCCTCGCTGGTGTAGAACTTCAGCGCGAAGCCGCGCGGGTCGCGCCAGGTGTCGGGGCTGCCCTGCTCGCCCGCGACGGTCGAGAAGCGCGCGAGCATGTCGGTCTCGGCGCCCTGCTGGAAGAGTGCCGCCTTCGTGTACTGCGACACGTCGTGGGTGGTCACGAAGGTGCCGAAGGCGCCGCCGCCCTTGGCGTGCACCACGCGCTCGGGCACGCGCTCGCGGTTGAAGTGGGCGAGCTTCTCGACCAGGTAGTGGTCGGTCAGCGCGATGGCGCCGTCCGGGCCGACGGTCTGCGAGTGGGCGTCGCTCGCGATCGGTGCGCCGACGGCGTTGGTGGTGGGAGTCGTCATGAACCTCGTCCTCTTCGTCTCATGTGCTTGCTCGTGTGGTCAGTGGCTCTGGGCGCGGCGGGGCCGCGCGTGCCCCGGTGGCGGGGCGGATGGGCTTCGTCGCCCTGGGTCTGCTGGGTGCGGTCGTGCGGGTTGCCCGCACGCGCCGCGGGTCAGGCGGTCGCGGTGGTGGCGGCGGCGGTGGTCGCGTCCGCTGCGACGCAGTCGCCGCAGAGCCCGACGAACGTGACGTTCGCCGCCTGGATGGTGAAGCCGGCCGGCGCCTGCGCGTGCAGGCACGGCGCCTCGCCCACGACGCAGTCGACGTCCTCGACGCGGCCGCAGCTGCTGCAGACCGCGTGGTGGTGGTTGTCGTCGATGCGCCGCTCGTAGCGGGCTGCGGAGCGCTCGGGCTCGAAGCGGCGCACGATGCCCGCGCTGGTCAGGTCGGCCAGCACGTTGTGCACGGACTGCACGCTGGTGTCATGGCCGCGCTCGACGAGCGCCGCGTGCACGTGCTCGGCATCGGCGTGCGGCAACTGCTCGAGCAGCTCGAGCACCGCGAGGCGGCCCTGCGTCACACGCAGGCTCCGTTCGCGCAGCAGCTCGACATCGGCCTCGGTCATGCTTCGACCGTAGCAGTTATCGTGAACAAGTCAAAACAATCGCACGAGTCGTCGGCGCACTCAGCCCTCCGCGACGACCGGCCGCCCGGAGCCCTCGTGCCCCCACTCCGACCACGAGCCGTCGTAGACAGTCGCCTCGCGGCCGGCGATCGTCGCGGCGAGCGCGACCACCGCGGCGGTCACGCCCGAGCCGCAGCTGGCGATGATCGGCCGCTCCCCCGCCGCCTCTCGCAGCCGCTGCGCCAGCGCGTTCGTCGGCAGCATGCGGCCCTCGGGTGCGAGCGCTCCGTAGTGCAGCGAGATCGCGCCGGGCATGTGGCCGGCGCGCACGCCCTCGCGCGGATCAGCCTCCTCGCCGCTGAAGCGGCTCGGCGAGCGGGCGTCGAGCACGTCGGCCTCGCCCGAGGCGAGCGCCGCGGCCGTGACGTGCGCGTCGACGAACGCCGACGCATCCCACCGCACGGTCACATCGCCGGGCGCACCGGTTGAGGCTGCCACTGGCGCGAGCGGATGCCCTGCCTCGGCCCAGGCGGGCAGGCCGCCGTCGAGCACGGCGGCGTCGATGCCCGCGGCGCGCAGCATCCACCAGGCGCGGGCGCTCGAGTAGATGCCGGCCGCGTCGTAGGCCACCACCCGGTCGCCGGCGCGGATGCCGATCTCGCGCAGCCGCTGCTCGAACCGCGCCGGCGGGAGCATCTCGTGCACGCCCACCGGACCGAGCCCATCCGCCGCATCCTGCCGCGAGAAGTCGCCGTCGATGTCGAAGCGCACGGCGCCGGGGATGCCCGCCTCCGGCAGCGGGTCGTCCGTGCCGGGCGGTGCCATGGACGCATCGATGACCACCAGGCCGTCCTCCCCGAGGTGCTCGGCCAGCCAGTCGACGGTGACGAGATCGCGCATGCCACCCATCGTGCCAGCCCGCCCGGGCGGTGCCGTCAGCGCTGCTCGTCGGGGAACGAGGTGATGATCTGCCCGCTGCCGAGCCCGACGCCGACCGTCACCATCCACGAGCGCTGTGCCTCGCCGCCGTCGACGTACTCGACCAGCACGTCGTAGTTGACGATGTCGTCGCGGTACGACTCCACGCGCGTGGGCTGCTCGAGCGCGCGGTCGATGGCGAAGACCGCCACGTCCTCCCACTCGGCGTCGACGAGCTGCGCGAGCTCGCCGAAGTCGCCCGTGTGGCCGTCGGCGATGTGGCGCCAGCCGGCGCCGGATGCGTTGCCGCAGGTCAGGGTGGCGTCGCCGGCGGTGACGTCGAGGGCCGGCCAGGCGGCCCGGTCGAAGACCTCGTAGGCGGTGCGGCCGGCCTCGCCTTCGCAGTCGGCGCCCGGGTCGACGTCGTCGGCGGCCGGATCGAACACGCGGCCCTCGGCGGTCAGGTGCGGGCCGCTCGGTGCAGGCTGCCCGGGCGCCTGCTGCCCGGTCGCCTGCCCGTCGTCGCCGGGCTCGCTCTGCGACGTGCCGGCAGCGGTCGCGCCAGGCTGCGTCGTCGCGGCCGGCGTCAGCGAGCCGCAGCCGGTCAGCAGCGCGACCGGCATCAGCAGCGCAGCCGCCAGCAGCGGCGCGCGCCTCACGGCTCGAAGCCCTCGCGCTTGTGGAGGTCGGCCGATGAGCGGCCCTTGGGCTTGATGGTGAGCATGAGGGTGGCGATCAGCAGCAGCGCGGCGATGAACCCGATGCCGCCGAAGATGAGCGCGAGCACCACCTCGCGCACCGTCATCAGCACGATGAGGCCGATGAAGATGCCGACGCCCGCGGCGAAGACGATGTACTCGAAGGGCTTCAGCTTCTGGCGCCGGGTCGGGTCGCCGGATGGGTTCTGGTTGCTCATGCATCGCTCCGCTCGATCGTGGGGGTGCGTGCCGGGCGAGCAGAGAGGGCCGCGACCGCATGGAAGACGCCGACGATGACGGCGTAGGCGCCGAGGAATCCGACCAGGCTGACGGGATCGCGCAGGAACGCGAAGACCAGGCCCAGCAGGATCGTGAAGCCGCCGACCGCGAGCCAGTCGCGCGCCAGCTGGCGCGTGCGCGGCTCGGTAACCGACCGCATCCGCACCCATCCCTGCAGCTCGACGATGCCGGTGGGGATCGCCCAGAGCGCGACCGTGAGGCCGAGCACGGCAGCGGTGGGGGCAATGATCGCGAGCGCGGCGGCGACCACGGCCACGACGCCGCTCCAGATCGCGACCACCAGCGGCCAGCGGCCCGCGCCATCCGGCACCCGTCGGCGGCTGATCCACAGCGCGGCGGCGGTGCCTGCCAGCAGCACCGCGAGCGCGATCAGGCCGACGACCGGGGTGTGCAGCTGGATGAACGGCAGCGGCAGCCCCACCGCGAGCGCGGGGACGGCTCGCATCGCAGGGAGGCGCCAGTGCAGCTGCCCCTGCGAGGTGCTCGGCGTGGCGGTCACGGGTCTCCTCACGGTTGCCTCCATCGTACCGGCGCGCGCGGCGTAGCCTGGCGGCATGACGCTCGAGACGCACCGCCCGTTCATCGAAGACCTCTACCGCGAGCTGCACGCGAACCCCGAGCTCTCCAACCGAGAGCACCGCACGGCCGCGCGCATGGCCGAGCTGCTGCGCGAGCGCGGCTTCGAGACCCACGAGCAGGTCGGCGAGGCCACCGGCGTGGTCGGCGTCCTGCGCCGCGGCGAGGGGCCGACGGTGCTGCTGCGCGCCGACATGGATGCGCTGCCGGTCACCGAGGCAGCGCGCGTGCCCTACCGATCGACCGCCACCGACGACTTCGAGGGGCAGGCGACCGGCGTCATGCACGCCTGCGGCCACGACACCCACATGGCCGGCCTGCAGGGGGCGCTGGCGATCCTGGCCGAGCAGGACGACTGGTCGGGCACCATCGTCGCCGTCTTCCAGCCCGCCGAGGAGGTCATGCAGGGCGCGGCCGGCATGCAGCGGGCGCTGCGCGAGCTGCTGCCCGGCGGCATCGACGTCGCCCTCGGGCAGCACGTCATGCCCGGCGCCGCGGGCGAGGTGCAGACCACCGCGGGACCGATCATGGCCGCGAGCGACCACTTCATCGTCACCGTGCGCGGCCGCGGCGGCCACGGCTCGCAGCCCGAGAAGACCATCGACCCGATCGTGCTCGCCGCCAGCATGGTCGTGCGGTTGCAGACGATCGTCTCCCGCGAGGTGGCGCCGGCCGACCGCGCCGTGCTCACCATCGGCACCTTCCACGCCGGCATCAAGCAGAACATCATCCCCGACTCTGCGCGCTTCGAGATCAACATCCGCACCTTCGAGCCGCGCGTGCGCGAGCGGATGATCGCCGCGATCGAGCGCATCGTGCAGGGCGAGTGCCAGGTGGCGGGCGCGCCGCCGGCGACCATCGAGACCGGCGACGTCGCGCCGCTGACGGTCAACGACGCGGATGCGGCTGCGACCGTGGGCGCGGCGTTCGACGCCGCGTTCGGCGCGGCCCACGTGCCCTCGCCGCAGTACCTGGGCTCTGAGGACTTCAGCTACCTGCCGGCGGTCTGGGGCGCGCCGTACGTGTTCTGGATGTACGGCGGCTTCGACCCAGAGCTGGTCGCGCAGGCCCGCGAGCGCGGCACCTTCGACGTCGAGATCCCCTCGAACCACGCCCCCGACTTCATCCCGGTCATCCAGCCAACGCTCGACACGGCGACCACCGCGATGGTGGCGGCCGCGCGCGCCTTCCTCGCCTGACCCGGCAGCGGCATCCGTCGCGTTCGTTCGAATCCGGAATGCCCGGGCGCCCAGACTCGTTGTCTGATCTCTGGTGCCCGATGACGCGTGCCGTGACCCACCCATCGACACGTCAGGAGACCTCATGTCCGCACGCCCCCAGATCGGCATCATCGTCGGCAGCACCCGCCCCGTGCGCGTCGGCCGCACCGTTGCCGACGAGGTCGTCACCCTCGTCGAGGCCGCCGGGGCCGACGCCGTCATGCTCGACCTGCGCGAGATCGGCCTGCCGCTGCTCGACGAGGCGATGACGCCGGCCACCGGCGTGCGCTCGAACCCGCACACCATCGCCTGGGCCGAGCAGATCGTCGCCCTCGACGGCGTCGTGTTCGTCACCCCCGACTACAACGCCGGCTACCCCGCGGCGCTGAAGAACGCCATCGACTACCTGAAGGCCGAGTGGGTCGGCAAGCAGGCCGTCGTCGTCTCCTACGGCTGGGCCGGCGGCCGCTCCGCCGCCGCGCAGCTGCACGCGGTGCTCGACCACATCGGCCTCGTGCGCTCGGGCGACGGCGTGCGCATGCCGTTCGAGGGCGCCGACTTCGACGAGTCGCAGCGCCTGCTCGACGGCCGGGCATTCGTCGGCCGCTCGATCGACGAGTTGCGCGAGAGCGTCGCCGGGCTGGTCGCCGCATCGGCGAGGGAGCTCGTCGCGGCCTGAGCCGCGCCATACAAGATGTGCACGCCGCGGCGTCGCCTCGCGCACCACCCCCCCGGGAACACGGGCTGCCGCGATCGCTCGCGTGCACATCTCAGCAGCGGCCCACCGCACGCATGCATAGGCTGAGGCCATGATCGCTGTCATCCTCGCCTTCTCCGACGACCCCGCCCGCCTCGAGCTGCGCCCCGGCCACCGCGAGCGCGCGGCCAGCCTGCACGAGCAGGGGGTGCTGCTGGCCGGAGGGCCGTTCGAGGACCAGACCGGCGCGCTGCTGCTGTTCTCCACCGACGACATGGCGGTCGTCGAGGCCGCACTCGAGGACGACCCGTACTACTCGGCCCCGGGCGTCGAGGTGCGCACGGTGCAGCCGTGGACGATCGCCACCGGCGGGATCCCGGGACGGGACTGATGACCGAGCGCCTCACGACCGACCTGCTGGTCGTCGGCTGGGGCAAGGGCGGCAAGACGCTCGCCCGCGCGCTCGGCAGCGCCGGCCGCCGCGTCGTGCTGGTCGAGCGCGATGACGCCATGGTCGGCGGCACCTGCATCAACATCGCCTGCGTGCCGACCAAGGCGCTCGTGCACCAGGCCGAGCAGCGCCGGCCCGAGGACGACCCCGAGACCTACCTGGCGCAGGCGATCGCGGTGCGCGACGGTGTCGTCGGCCGGCTGCGGGAGGCCAACCGGCAGCTGCTCGCGACCGTCGATGCCGTGACTCTCGTGCGCGGCGAGGCCGCGTTCACGGGCGAGCGCACCGTGCGCGTGACCGGCGGCGACGAGGAGCTCGAGATCGTCGCCGAGCACGTCGTGATCAACACCGGCACCGAGCCGCGCCTGCCCGGCATCCCGGGCGAGGACGGCCCGCGCGTGCACGACTCCACGTCGATCCAGCATCTGGGCTCCGTGCCCGAGCGGCTCGCGATCGTCGGCGCCGGCACGATCGCGCTCGAGTTCGCGAGCATGTTCGCGCGCTTCGGCAGCGCCGTGACGATCATCGCCCGCGGCGCCGGCATCCTGCCCGAGGAGGACGACGACGTGCGCGGCTCCATGGAGGAGGCACTGACGGATGCGGGCGTCACGGTGATGACGGATGCCGAGACCCGCCGCATCGACGACGACGGCAGCGTCGCGACGGTGGTCACGAGCGCCGGTGAGGTGCAGGCGGAGGCGGTGCTGCTCGCCACCGGGCGCACGCCGGCGACGACCGAGCTCGACCTCACCGCCGGGGGCATCGAGACCGACGAGCGCGGCTTCGTCACGGTCGACGACCGGCTGCGCACCAGCGCCGACCGCGTCTGGGCGGTGGGCGACGTGAACGGCGGGCAGCAGCTCACGCCCATCTCGCTCGACGACTTCCGCATCGTCAAGTCGCAGCTGACCGGCGACGCCGGTCGCAGCCGAGCCGATCGGGTCGCGGTGCCGACCACGATCTTCACCACGCCACCGCTCGGCAGGGTCGGCCTGACCGAGCGCGAGGCGCGCGAGCAGGGCCGCTCGGTGCTCGTCGGCGCCAAGCCGGTCGTGAAGATCGCCGCCATGCCGCGCCCCAAGGCGGTGCAGGAGACCCACGGCATCATCAAGCTGGTGGTCGACGCCGACAGCGATCTGGTGCTCGGCGCCGCCCTCCACACCGTCGACGCGCAGGAGGTCATCAACCTCGTCGCACTGGCGATGCGCGCCGGCGTGACCGCCGCCGAGCTGCGCGACGGCATCTGGACGCATCCGTCGTCGACCGAGGCGCTCAACGAGGTGCTGGGCGAGCTGGCGTAGTCAGCGCCGCACGCCGAGCCGCGACAACACCCGGTCGGCGAGCGGCTTGCCGCCGGTCTGGCAGGTGGCGCAGTACTCGAAGGTCGAGTCGGCGTAGATCACCTGCCGCACGGTGTCGCCGCACACCGGGCACGCCTCGCCTTTGCGGCCGTGCACGCGCAGGCCCTGCCGCTTCTCGGCCTTCAGCGACGCGGCCGTGACGCCCATCGCGCGCTCGACCGCCTCGCCGAGCACCTGCCGCAGCGCCGCGTAGAGCCGGACGACATCATCGGACGGCATGGAGGCCGGGTGGAACGGCGACATCCTCGCCGCGTGCAGGATCTCGTCGGAGTAGGCGTTGCCGATGCCCGCGACGCGCCGCTGGTCGCGCAGCACGCCCTTGATCTGCGCGCGCCCGGCGTGGGCGAGCACGGCAGCGAAGCGCTCCTCGGTGAAGGCATCGTCGAGCGGCTCGGGCCCGAGCGTCGCGATCGACATGACCTGGTCGGGGTGCCGCACCACGTGGATCGCGAGCCGCTTGTGCGTCGCCTGCTCGGTGATGTCGAAGCCGTCGCCGCCCAGCTCGGCACCGGGCTGCCGGTCACCGGGCTGCCCGGACGCCCCAGGAGGCTCGAGCATCACCCTGGCTGCCAGTGGACCCCTGCCGCGGCCGGCCGTCGGCCGCGGCGATGCCTCGCGCCAGCGGATCCAGCCGGAGCGGGCGAGCTGGATGACCACGTGCAGGCCGCTGTCGACCGACAGCAGCAGATGCTTGCCGCGCCGGCCGGTGCCGGTGACGGTCGTGCCGCGCAGGGCGTCGACGGATGGGTCGTAGGTCTTGAGCGCGGCGATCTCCGTCACGTCGACCCGGCGGATCGCACGGCCCCGCAGCCGCTCGCCCAGATCGGCGGCGAGCGCCTCCACCTCGGGAAGCTCAGGCATGGGAACAGTGTGCACTCGGCCACCGACGTCCGAAACGCCAGATCCTGTGTGAGAGGGCTCTCACATTCCCCTCCTCGGCGCCTCACGGGCGGTCGGCAGAGTGAGTGTCAACGCAGCCAGCCCGGGAGCAACCAGGACCCAAGCATGAGGAGGAACCCCGTGAAGAACAAGTGGATCGCAGTCGGCAGTCTCAGCGTGCTCGGCCTCGGCGCCATCGCCACCAGCGCGGCGGGCGTCGCGAACGCCGTCGAGCTGCGCGACGCCGAGGGCAGCGTCGTCGAGGCCAGCCAGGTGCGCGGCGACCTGCTCGAGCGCGGCACCGTGGCCATCACGGCCACCGACGACCACGCCTCGGTCATCTCGGCCCAGTCCGCGCAGTCGGCGCAGTCCGTCCAGTCGGCGCAGTCCGTCCAGTCAGCCCCCAGCGCGACCTCCGCCCAGTCGCCGGTCTCGGCGCCCTCGGCCCAGTCGCCCGTCTCGGTGCCCTCCGCGAATTCCCCGGCGTCGGCGCAGTCCGCGGGCTCCGTCGACTGACGCGAACCGCCGCACGCGAAGAGGTGCCCCGCCGATCGGCGGGGCACCTCTTCGCGTGCGGCAGGGCTCGGCTCAGGCGTCCTTGAGCTGCAGCAAGCGCGCCTGCCCCTCTTCGCGCATGTCGACCAGGCTGTCGCGGGCGGTGATGAAGTCGGTGAACGACTTGTGGCCCAGCGACTTCTCGTTGAAGACCGGGTCCATGCGCTTCATCTGCTCCTTCACGACGTTGGCGTGCAGCCACTCGTCGTCGGTCTTCTGGTGCAGGATGCGCAGGGCACGCTCGAGCAGGCCGGTGGCTGCGTCGCCGCGCTGGTCGGGCGTCATCGCCACCTCGTCCTGCTCGGAGGCGACCGACGCGCTGGTGGCGCGGCGGCTGCGACGTGCCGGGGCCGGGGCGGCCGGCTCGTCGGTGGAAGCCTCTGCCGCTGCTGCCTCCGCTGCCGCCTCGGTCGGCGACGCTGCTGCGTCGGTCTCCGACTGCTTCGAGCCCTTGCCGCGGCCCCGTCGGCTGCCCTTCGCGGCGGTGGGCGCTGCTGCTGCCGGCTGGGGGTCGGGCTCGGGCTCCTCGAGCTGCACCGGCTCGATGCCCGGCAGGGCGTCGTAGTCGGCGAACTCGTCGCAGGCGGCGGCGAGCGACTTCGAGGTGCTGCCGGCCACGCCGATGCCGACGACGTAGCTGCCGAGGCGCTTCGCGCGCTGGGCGAGTGCGATGTAGTCGCTGTCGCCGGCGACGATCACGACGTGCGTGATGGCCTCGAGGCGGAAGAGGTCCTCGACCACGTCGATCGCGAGGCGGATATCGGCGCCGTTCTTCAGCGATCGGGTGGTGGGGAACATCTGCACCAGGTCGACGGCGCGGGCGAGCAGCTGGTCGCGGTAGGCGGCGTGCGCCGGCACCGACCAGTCGGCGTAGGCGCGGCTGAGCACGATCGAGCCGAAGCTCGAGGCGTAGTCGATGATGGCACCGAGGTCGACGGTCGCCTGCTGGAAGCGGGTGCGCACCTTGGAGTCGCGGCCGTCGGCGGGCAGCGTGCGCACCTTGTCGGCGTGGAAGGCGCCGCGGCCGTGGATCTGGTCGTAGCGCGAGATGAGGATGTTGTCGAAGTCGATGTAGACGGCGACACGCGCCTCTTGGTCAATGGGCATGCGGCCAGTCTGTCAGGGTGCGGCCGCGATTCCCTCCGGCACGACACGCGCGGACCCCGCGGCAACGCCGACGGCGAACGGAGGTTGCGGGGACCCGCGCAGGCACGGCATCGTGGCGGACTCACCGACCGGAAGGAGCGCCATGCTCACCTTGACCGAGAACGCCCAGACCGTGATCACCGGCATCGTCGATGGCGCGCAGGCGCCGCAGACCGGCGGCATCCGGATCTCCCAGGACATCGAGGGCTCCGGCCTCAACGTCGCCGTCGCCAATCAGCCGGAGGGCGAGGACCAGGTCGTCGAGTCAGCCGGCGCGAAGGTCTTCCTCGACCCGCAGGCCGCGATCGCGCTCGACGACAAGGTGCTCGACGCATCCGCCCAGCCCGATGGGCGAGTCGACTTCGCCATCGGCCAGCAGGAGTAGTCCCGAATCGCGGTGCCCCCGGTCAGGCGACCGGGGGCATTGCTGTGCGTCGCTCGAGCGGTAGCGTCGGGGGCATGAGCTTCGATGACGTGGTGCAGGTGCTGGATGAGACGCATGTCGTCGCCGTCGTGACGACGAGGGCCGACGGCGAGCCGACCGCCACGCCGATCTGGTCGATGGTCGTGGATGGCGTGCCCTATGTGCGATCGGTCAACGGACCAGAGGCCTGGTGGTATCGCCACGTGCGAGCGGGCCGGCCGGTCGCGTTCGCGCTCGCCGACGGATCGATCGCGGAGCGCGACCGCGACGCCGCGCTGGAGCTGCCGCGGGAGACGGTCGCGACCGAATACGTGCCCGTCGACGACGAGATCCAGCAGCAGATCGACGACGAGCTGCGCCGCAAGTACTCGTACAGCCCCGAGTCCGTCGACGCCATGCTGAGCGACGCTGCCCGCACGTGCACGCTGCGAGTCGTCGCCACCGCCTGACCCCTGCGGACCCGCGCAGGGCGGCATCGATCAGTACCGCTCTCAGCCGCGCGGCTGCCACGGGTCGTGCAGCGTGATGCCGAGTCCGTCGAAGTCCGCACGATTGCGCGTCGCGAGGTCGTGCCCACCGGCGAGGCAGATGGCGGCGATCATCCCGTCCTCGACGCTCATGGGCCGACCGAGCCGCTCGCGCTCGGCGCGCAGCGAACCCCAACGACGAGCCGCGGCGCGATCGAAGCTCAGCAGACGGTCGGCCGCGGCCTCCTCCATCCGATCGATCGCGGCCTGCAGCGCATCGCGTCGTCGTCCAGCGGCCAGTCGCTGCACACCGAACTGGAGCTCCGCGAGGGTGATCGCTGTGATCGCAGCACGGTCGGCGTGCTCACCCAGCCACTCGATGACGCCAGGATCGGGCCTCGGCCGCAACGGCTCGGAGAGCACGTTCGTGTCAACGACGATCACGGGAAGTCCACAGGGCGCGGAAGCGCACGCTCAGGAGGCGTGAACTCGAGCTGGAGCTGATCGACGTCGCCGAGCCAACCCTGGATGAAATCGACCCGCACGCCGACCGCATCGTCGAGGATCTCGCGCACCTCGGCCTCCATCGACCGATCATGCTCTGCGGCGCGAGCCTTGAGTGCACGCCGCGTCTGCTCAGACAGGTTTCGGATCGTCAAGGTCGCCATCGTCGCACCTCCTGCTAGCAATGCTAGCAGGATCGCCTCATCCCTCGACGGGCGGTGGCGGGCCGTAAGGTGCGCCGCCGAAGGGCGTGCCGCCGGGCGGCATCGCGGGTGCGCCGGGCATGCCGCCGCCGTCGCTCGGGCCCATGCCGGGAGCGATGTCGGCGAAGCGCGCGAGGTGCCCGTGGAAGGCGACCGGGATGGTCTTCGTGGGCCCACCGCGGTGCTTGGCGACGATGATGTCGGCCTCGCCTGGGCGGATGTCGCGGTCGTAGGCGTCCTCGCGGTGCAGCAGCATCACGATGTCGGCGTCCTGCTCGATCGAGCCGGACTCGCGGAGGTCGCTGATGGCGGGCTTCTTGTCGCCGCGCTGCTCGGGACCACGGTTCAGCTGCGACAGGGCGATGACCGGCACCTGCAGCTCCTTGGCCAGCAGCTTGAGCGAGCGGGAGAACTCCGAGACCTCCTGCTGGCGCGACTCGACCTTCTTGCCGCTCGTCATGAGCTGCAGGTAGTCGACGACCACCATCTTGAGGCCCGCCTGCTGCTTGAGCCTGCGGCACTTGGCGCGGATCTCGACGAGCGTCAGGTTGGGGCTGTCGTCGATGTAGAGCGGTGCGTCGTTGATGCGGCCGCGCACCTGCGCGAGCGTCGTCCAGTCGCGGCCCTCGATGGCGCCCTTGCGCAGCTTCTGCAGCAGGATGTTCGACTCGGCCGAGAGCAGCTTCATGGCGATCTCGGTGCGACCCATCTCGAGCGAGAAGAAGGCCGACGGCATGTCGTGCTTGATCGACGCCGAGCGCACGAGGTCCATAGCGAGCGTCGACTTGCCGAGGCCCGGGCGGGCGGCGACGACGATCAGCTGGCCGGGGTGCAGGCCATTGGTCAGCTCGTCGAGCTCGCGGAAGCCGGTCGGCACGCCGGTCATGACGCCGTCGAGACCCTTGGCCGCTTCGATCTCCTCGATGGCCATCTCGACCGCGATGCTCAGCGGCACGTAGTCCTCGGACTGGTCCTCGCCCATCACCGAGTAGATCTCGGCCTGCGCATTGTTGACGAGGTCGGTGACCTCGCCCTCCGAGGCGTAGCCCATCTGCACGATGCGGGTGCCTGCCTCGACGAGGCGCCGCAGCACGGCCTTCTCGGCCACGATCTCGGCGTAGAAGCCGGCGTTCGCCGCCGTCGGCACCATCGAGGTGAGCGAGTGCAGGTACTCGACGCCGCCGGCGCGCGAGAGCATCGCCGTCTTCGTCAGCTCGTCGGAGACGGTGATCACGTCGGTGGGCTCGCCGCGCGAGTACAGCGAGAGGATCGCCTCGTAGATGATCTCGTGCTTGGGCTGGTAGAAGTCGGGGCCGCGCACGGTCTCGAGGCAGTCGGCCACCGCGTCCTTCGACAGCAGCATGCCGCCGATCGCCGACTGCTCGGCGAGCATGTCGAACGGAGGCGTGCGCTCGCTGTAGCGGCCCTGGTCGAGGCCGATCTCTGCAAGATCCGTCATCGCTGCTCCCTTCGACTCGACGATGCCGCACTCCACCCACAGCGATCGAGCATGGCGATCGAGAGAGGGAGCCTCGCACAGGCTAGGAGTCGCTGAGGCGCGCGTCGAATCGCCCTGTGGAGAACGCTGTGGAGGACTGTGGACAACGCCGTGCGAACCGGGCTCCGACGCGCCGAAGGCCTGTGCATAGACCTGTGGGATCGCGATCAGGAAAGGGCCGTAAAGCCACTCTGACCGGGCATTCTCGATTCCACAGGCGGTGGGGAAACAGAAGACTGAACTGCACGTTGAAGGTTGTCGTCCCCCATGAGGGTTTGACACGCATCCGCCCTCGTGCAGAACGAGCAGAGGGCCCGCATCCATGACGGATGCGGGCCCTCGACTCGTTCGTCGCGAACTACTTCGCGGCGACCACCTTGAGGGTGATCGTGGCGACGATCTCGTCGCGCAGGCGAGCGACAGCCGTGTGGTCGCCCACCGAGCGGATCGGCGTCGGGATCTCGATGACGCGCTTGTCGAGGCTGCCGTGACCGGCGGCCTCGACGGCCTCAGCGATGTCCTTCGTCTGGATCGAGCCGAAGAGGCGGCCCTCGGCGCCGGCCTTGGCCGGCAGCGTCACGGGGTTCGCCTCGAGGCGGGCGCGCAGATCCTGCGCCTCCTCGATCGTGGCGTGCTCGCGAGCCGCACGGCCGGCCTTGATGGCGTCGACCTGCTTCTCGCCGCCGCGCGTCCAGCCGACGGCGAGGCCCTGGGGCACGAGGTAGTTGCGTGCGAAGCCGTTCTTGACCTCGACGACGTCACCAGCGGAGCCGAGGCCGGAGACCTCGTTCGTCAGAATGACCTTTGCCATTGCGTCAGCCCCCTCAGCGTCCGGCGCCCGAGTAGGGCAGGAGCGCCATCTCACGTGCGTTCTTGATCGCCTTCGCGATCAGACGCTGCTCCTGCACCGACACGCCGGTGATGCGACGGGCGCGGATCTTGCCGCGCTCCGAGATGAACTTCTTGAGCGTCGCGACGTCTTTCCAGTCGATGACGCCAACCCTGATCGCCTTCGCCGGAGCGAGGGGCTTTCCGCCCTTCGGGGCCCGCGGCTTGCGGTTCTGCGGCTTGCCAGCCATGTGTCCTTCTTTCTTGCTCGGGACTGCCGTCCCGGGAAACTGTGATGTGAGCGAGAAGCCTTAGAAGGGCGTCTCGTCGTTGTACGAGGTGCCGGGAGCGCCCCACACGTCGCCGCCCTGCTGGGGCTGCGACTGCGGCTGACCCCAGGGCTCGCCGGCAACCTGCTGCGGCTGGCCGAAGCCGCCGCCGCCCTGGGTGCCGCCCTGGCCGCCACCGGAGCTGCGGCCTGCGCCGCCGCCCGTCGTGCGGGTGACCTGTGCCGTGGCGTAGCGGAGCGAGGGGCCGATCTCGTCGACCTCGAGCTCGATGACCGTGCGCTTCTCGCCCTGCTGCGTCTCGAACGAGCGCTGCTTCAGGCGGCCCTGCGCGATGACGCGGCTGCCCTTCTGCAGGCTCTGCGAGACGTGCTCGGCGAACTCGCGCCACACCGACGCGCGGAGGAACAGCGCTTCGCCGTCCTTCCACTCGTTGGCCTGGCGGTCGAACGTGCGGGGCGTCGAGGCGATCGTGAAGTTCGCGACCGCGAGCCCGTTCTGCGTGTAGCGCAGCTCGGGGTCGGCAGTCAGGTTGCCGACCACCGTGATGATCGTCTCGCCGGCCATTGCTACTTGGCCTCTGCCTCGGTCGACGTCGCCTCTGCCTCGGGGGCAGCGGTCTCGGTCTCGGCCGGAGCGGCCTTCGCCTCGGCCGGAGCCGGCTTCGCGTCGGTGACGGGCTTCGCCGTCTCCGCCACGGGCGCCTCAGCAGCCTTGGCAGCCTTTGCCTCGGCGATGCGACGCGAGTCGCTCGTCTGCGACACGGCGACCTCGGCACGCAGCACCTTGGTGCGCATGACGGCCTCGGAGAGACCCAGCTGGCGGTCGAGCTCGTCGGTGGTCTTCGAGTCGGCCGTGAAGTTCACGACGGCGTAGATGCCCTCGGTCTTCTTGTCGATCTCGTAGGCCAGGCGACGACGGCCCCAGATGTCGGTCTTCTCGATCGTGCCACCATCGTTGCGGATCACGTTGAGGAACTTGTCGAGCGACGGAGCGACAGTGCGCTCGTCGATCTCTGGGTCGAGAATCACCATCAGTTCGTATTCCTGCATGCTTCACCCACCTCCTTCGGACTAGAACGGCTGCAGACGGTCTGCAGCAGGAGGGTATGCATGGTGCGCGGGCATGGCCCAGCGCAACCTGTCAACTGTAGCGCAAGCGCCTCGCCGCGCTCAAGCACCGGCGCATCAGCCGCGCGCGGCCCACCACTGGCGCAGCACGCGCTCGGCCTCCTCGGGCTCGGCCGGCCCGTGCTCGAGGCGGTGCTCGAGCAGCATCCGGTACGCCTCGCCCACCTCGCGGCCGGGCGCGATGCCGAGCAGCGCCATGATCTGCTCGCCGTCGAGGTCGGGACGCACCGCGTCCATCTCCTCCTGCTCGCGCAGCTCGGCGATGCGCTGCTCGAGGTCGTCGTAGGCGAAGTCGAGCCGCTCGGCCTTGCGCCGGTTGCGGGTGGTGACATCCGAGCGGGTGAGGATGTGCAGGCGCTCGAGCAGCGGGCCCGCGTCGCGCACATAGCGCCGCACCGCCGAGTCGGTCCACGCCTGCTCGCCGTAGCCGTAGAAGCGCAGGTGCAGCTCGACCAGCCGGGCGACCGATTTCACCGTGTCGTTGTCGAACCGCAACGCCTTCAGGCGCTGCTTCGCCAGCCGCGCGCCCACCAGGTCGTGCTGGTGGAAGGTGACGGTGCGGCCCTCGATGCGCCGCGTGGCGGGCTTGCCGATGTCGTGCAGCAGGCCGGCGAGCCGCGAGACCAGGTCTGGCACCGCATCCGGATTCCTGGACGCCTCGAGGTCGATGCCCTGCTGCAGCACCGTCAGCGAATGCTCGTACACGTCCTTGTGGTGGGCGTGCTCGTCGGCCTCGAGGCGCAGCGCCGGCACCTCCGGCAGCACCCGGTCGAGGATGCCGGTGTCGGTCAGCAGACGGATGCCCGGCACGGGCCCGCTGGTGAGCAGCAGCTTGGTGAGCTCATCGCGCACCCGCTCGGCGGAGATGTCACGGATGCGGTCGGCCAGCTCGGTCATCGCCGTCACCACCCGCGGTGCCACCTCGAAGCCCAGCTGGGCGGAGAAGCGTGCCGCGCGCATCATGCGCAGCGGGTCGTCGTCGAAGGACTGCTCGGCAGCCTGGGGCGTGTCGAGGACGCCCGACAGCAGGTGCTCGATGCCGCCGCCGACGTCGACGAGCTGCGGCGACGCATCCGTCACCGCCTGCGTGCTGCGGTGCTCGGCGCGCAGCGGCGTGAGCCGCAGCGCCATCGCGTTGACGGTGAAGTCGCGGCGCACCAGGTCGCCCTCGAGGGTGTCGCCGAAGGCCACCTGCGGCTTGCGGGAGACGCCGTCGTAGGTGTCGGCGCGGTACGTCGTGATCTCGACCTGCTCGTCGCCGATGCGCGCGGCGATGGTGCCGAACTCGCGCCCGACGTCCCAGGTGGCGTCGGCGAGCGGCTCGACGACGGCGAGGATCTCGTCGGGAGTGGCGCTGGAGGCGAAGTCGAGATCGGTCACCGGACGGTCGAGCAGCGCATCGCGCACGGGGCCGCCGACGAGCGCGAGCTCGTGGCCCGCCGCCGCGAACGCCTCGGCGAGCTGCCGTGTGGGCGCAGCGGCGACCAGCGCGTGCAATCGCGCGGTCGCTGCAGCCATGTCGGTCACGACCGATCATTCTGGCACCTCAGCCACTGGATGCAGGGTCAGCCGTGCCGAGGCCCGAGACGGGCCTCGGCGCTGGGGGCGCGGCGTCGGCCAGAAATGGCCGCCGCCCTCGAGCGCCACCGCGCCGCCTACACTTGCCACCATGCTGTCGGCAGGTCGCCTCGCGCGACGGCGCGCGACCGCGTGCGCCGTCGTCGCGCTCGCGACCGCCCTTCTGACAGCGCCGCTGCTTGACGCTCCGGCCGCCGGCGCCACCGGCGCGCCGGAGGATCTGACCGCCGAGGCGCCGCAGTTGATCATCGCGCCCGTCGACCCGCTGCTGCAGGACGGCGAGAGCCTCGAGCTCGAGCTCACGATCGACAACCAGACGGACGATCCGACCGCCTCCACGACCGTCGAGGTGCTGCTCACCTCGCAGCCGATCGGCACCCGCTACAGCCTCAGCCGCTGGATCGACGGCGAGGCGTTCATGGCCAGCTCGAGGATCGCCGAGGTCGACCTCCCTGCGGTCGCCGCGCTCGATCGAGTGACCGTGCGCACGACCATCGACGCCGAGACGCTCGGCCTGGACGAGCGTTCGTGGGGACCGTACGGCGTGGCCGCATCCGGTGCCGAGTTCGAAGGCGTGACGACCATGATCGTGCGCGACGAACCCGGCGAGGCCAGCCCCACGACGCTCGCGCTCGCCGCGCCGATCGATTCCCGCATCGACGAGAGCGGGCTGCTCGATGCCGAGCAGCTCGAGACGGCCACTGCGCTGGGCGGCGCTCCGCGCACGGCGCTGGACGCGGCGATGGGTGCGAACGCCACGATCGGCGTCGACCCGGCCTTCGGCGCCAGCGCCGAGGTGCTCGGCGACGAGGCGCCGGAGCTCGCGACCGCCTGGATCGACCGCGCGGACCGCCCGGGCACCTACCCGCTGCTCTACGGCAACGCCGATCCCATCGCGCAGCTGCGAGCCGGGGTGTACCCGCTCGAGCCGCTCGGCATCCCGCGCGCCGACGACGATCCACTGCCTGCCAGCACCGGCTCGCTCGGCAGACGGGCACCCGTGATCGACGCGACCGAGGCGATCGTGCAGCAGGGCGAGCTCGAGGCGCTCGCCGGCGCCGGCACCGTGGTGCTGTCGACCGCCATGATCGACGAGCAGCTCGGCGGAGCGACGCCCAGCGCGCATGCGCGCATCGACGGCGTCGCCGTGCTCGCTGCGGACGCCCAGCTGCAGGAGCTCATCCACGCTGCCGCCGGGGCCGACGCCGAGACCGCCGCCGACCTGCGGGCAGAAGTCGTGGCGCTGCTGGCGGCCATCACGCGCGAGCGCCCGAGCGACCCACGCACGCTGGCGGCGGTGCTGCCGGCATCCAGCCTCGGCGACTCCGCGGCGCTGCTCGCCGATCTCGCCGAGGCGCAGTTCGTCGAGACCACCGGCATCGACGCGGCGCTCGAGGTGCCCGCGCGCGACGCGACGCTCAGGCAGATCGACGACGCGCAGCGCAATGCCGGCGCAGACCTCGTCACCGCCGCGCTCGAGCAGGAGGCCGAGGCGGCGCGCCTCGCCTCGATCGTCGACGATCCGGCCAACCTGCTGGCAGAGCTGCGGCTGGCCGTGCTGGCGGCCCTGCCCGACGCCGGCAGCGACGTCACCGAGCTCGACCGGCTCGCGATCGAAGCGCTCGGCAGCTCGATGAGCGAGGTGCGCAACGCCGTGCAGCTCGTCGCCGGCAGCGACATCCATGCGGTCGGCGAGAGCGTGCCGCTGCCGATCACGATCACGAACGAGCTGGATGTGCCGGCCAACGTCGTGCTGTCGGTGCGGGCCACGAACGCCCTCGTGAGCATCCCGGAGTCGCGCATCGAGGTGGCGGTCGCCCCCACCAGCCAGCAGCGGGTGCAGGTGCCGATCGACGTGGTCGGCACCGGATCGCTGCTGATCGTCGCCCAGCTGCACACGCCGGACGGCGTGCCGCTCGGCCAGATCCAGTACCTGAACGTCACCGCACAGCCCACCATCGAGGTCGCCGTCGCCTGGACGCTCGGCATCGCCGTGGTGCTGCTGCTGGGCTTCGGCATCCTGCGTTCGGTGCTGAAGCGTCGCCGTGGGCAGGCGCGCGGGGACATCGACGACCTGGCCAGGGATCAGCCCGCCACATCCACGGAGGAGACCGCGTGAACGCTGGCAGGGCGAGCGCGATCATCGCGTCCGGGACGATGGTCTCGCGCATCCTCGGGTTCGTGAAGATGGCGATGCTCGCCATGGCGATCGGCCAGGGTGCCTCCGAAGCCGCTGAGGCCTTCGGCCTCGCCAATCAGCTGCCGAACAACGTCTACGCGCTCGTCGCGGGCGGCGTCATGAGCGCGGTGCTCGTGCCGCAGATTGTCAAGGCGTCGAAGGCCGCCGACGGCGGCGAGTCCTACGTCTCCAAGATCCTCACGCTCGGCGGCACGGTCTTCCTGCTGCTGGCCATCATCGCGACCATCGCGGCACCATTCCTGGTCAGGGTGTACGCGGTCAGCGCTGGCGAGAACGGCGCGGGGTTCTCGGACCCGCAGCTGGCGCTCGCGACCGCGCTCGCCTACTGGTGCATGCCGCAGATCCTCTTCTACGCGATCTATACGCTGCTGGGTGAGATCTACAACGCCCGCGGCCAGTTCGGTCCCTACACCTGGGCTCCCGTCGTCAACAACATCGTCTCGATCGCGGGCCTCGGCGCCTTCATGCTGCTGTTCGGCGGCGAGGCGGTCAACACCGACATCGCCGTCTGGAACGCCGATCGCATCACGCTGCTCGGCGCTGTCACCACCGCGGGCGTCTCGGTGCAGGCGCTCGTGCTCGTGCTCTTCTTCCGCAAGACGGGTCTGAAGTTCCGGCTCGACTTCGGATGGCGAGGCGTCGGTCTCAGGGCGACCGGTACCGCCGCGATGTGGCTCTTCGGCATCGTCATCATCGGCCAGATCAAGGGCATCGTGCAGTCGCGCGTCGCATCGATGGGCGAGGTCGCCAACATCGCCACGATGCAGAACTCCTGGTACGTCTTCTCGCTCCCGCACTCGGTCATCGCCGTATCCATCGCGATCGCGTACTTCACGAGCATGTCGCGCCATGCGAGCGTCAAGAACATCGCCGGCATCCGGCAGGATCTCTCGGCTGCGCTGCGCGGCGTCGGCATGCTCACCACGATCTCCGCGTTCGTGCTCGCCGTCATCGCGGTGCCGTTCGCGCGCATCCTCGAGCCCAGCTTCGACCTGATGCTCTCGATGGCCTGGGTCATCTGGGCGTTCCTGATCTGCCTGGTCGCGTTCAGCGCCGAGTACGTCATCCAGCGTGTGTTCTTCTCGCTCGGCGACACCCGCACGCCGTTCATCTATGCCTGCTTCGGCATGTTCGTGACCTTCGCGCTGCTCTGGGGTGCGTCGACCCTGCCTCCCGTGTGGATCATCGCCGGCACGGCCGCCGCGGTCTCGGCCGCCAACCTCATCTCCTGCGCGGTGTGGCTCATCCTGGTGCGCCGCAAGATCGGCCCCTTCGGCTTCACGCTCATCGGCCTGCGGCACGTGCAGTACCTGGCATATGCCATCCCGGCTGGTGCGGCGGGCGCCGCCACGGTCTGGGCGCTCGGCGGCTACCGGGCGGGCGGGTTCGGCACCACCAACGTGCTCGGCGCCGTCGCCACCTGCCTCGCGGCCGGCGTCGTGATGGCGCTCATCTACTTCGGCCTCCTCTACCTCACCCGCAACCCCGACTTCCGCGCCACCGTCGACATCGTGGTCGCCAAGTTCCGAGGCGGCCGCGGCAACGGCGGGCAGGGCGCCGGTCCCGACGCCGACCCGAACCTCCCGGGCCCGAACGCACCCACCGGCACCGATCCCGTCTGAGCCGCACCGCGCATCCGCTGCATGACCGCCGCACAACTGCGGCGTCTACGATGGCGCCGACGGGGGTGGATGCGTCCCCGCACCACGTCGGCACCGTCAGGAGGCAGAGATGGCGAGTCCGCTCATCCGCATCGCCGCACCGCTGCTCGTCGGCGCGCTCGCCGGTGTCGGCGCCATCGTCGCGAGCACCCTGACGCGCGAGCGCAAGCAGCACGCGCTCAGCCCCGCTCCCCGGCCGCTCGCGGTGCAGGGCTGGTGGTCGTCGGAGGCCTCCTCGTCGCTCGCGCACGCGCACCCGGAGGTGCTGATCGTCGACGCCGACACCGCGCGGCTGGTCGACTCCTGGGATCGGCGCGCCCGCGACCGCGTGCACCGCCCCGTCGTGCGCCGCACGCCCGAATGGCCGGCAGCGGGCCTGATCGTCGTCGACGCCGCGACCGGCGATCTGCTGACGATCGTCAGCGACGGCGCTCCCGCCAGCGCGCCCGCGGCCAGCGCGCCCACGGACCGGGGAATGCCCACGACCTAGACTCGGTTGTTCCAGAAGCACCCCCACGATCCAGGAGGCCTCGTGCACGACGTCATCATCATCGGCTCCGGCCCGGCCGGCTACACGGCCGCGATCTACGCCGCGCGGGCCAACCTGCAGCCGATCGTGCTGGCCTCCAGCGTCGAGATGGGCGGCGACCTCATGACCACCACCGACGTCGAGAACTTCCCCGGCTTCCCCGACGGCGTGCAGGGCCCCGACCTGATGTTCGCCATGCAGCAGCAGGCCGAGAGGTTCGGTGCAGACGTGCGCATGCAGGATGCCACCGAGCTCGAGCTCGACGGCGAGATCAAGCGCGTGCACGTCGGCGACGAGGTGCTCGAGGCCCGCACGGTCATCTTCGCGACCGGCTCCGCCTACCGGAAGCTCGGCATCGCCGGCGAGGAGCCGCTGTCGGGCCATGGCGTCTCGTGGTGCGCCACCTGCGACGGCTTCTTCTTCAAGCAGAAGCAGCTGGTCGTCGTCGGCGGCGGCGACTCGGCCATGGAGGAGGCGACCTTCCTGACGAAGTTCGCCGACAAGGTCACCATCGTGCACCGCTCCGAGCACTTCCGCGCGAGCGAGGTCATGCTCGAGCGCGCCCGCGAGAACGAGAAGATCGAGTTCCTGCCGAACACGGTGATCGAGCAGATCAACGGCACCGAGGTGAACGGCACCAACCAGGTCTCCGGCGTCACCCTGCGCGACACGGTCTCCGGCAGCACCTGGGAGATGCCGATCGACGGTGTCTTCGTCGCCATCGGCTCCGACCCGCGCACGCACCTCGTGCACGGCAAGCTCGAGCTCACCAGCGAGGGCACGATCGCGGTCGACGGCCGCTCGTCGCGCACCTCGGTGCCGGGGGTCTTCGCCGCGGGCGATGTCATCGACCCCACCTATCGTCAGGCCATCACGGCCGCCGGGTCCGGCACGGTCGCCGCACTCGACGCGCAGCACCACCTGGCCGCGCACCCCGCGCCGGCCCTCGTCACCACACCTACGGAGGCAGCACTGTGAAGGAAGTCACCACCGCATCGTTCGAGCAGGACGTCCTGAAGGCCGACAAGCCGGTCGTCGTCGACTTCTGGGCAGCCTGGTGCGGACCCTGCCGCGCCGTCAGCCCGATCCTCGAGCAGATCGACAGCGAGACCGACAAGCTCGACGTGGTCAAGGTGAACGTCGACCAGGAGCCCGACCTGGCCATGCGCTACAACATCACCTCGATCCCCGCCATGAAGGTCTTCCAGAACGGCGAGGTCGTGCACGAGCTCATCGGCGCCCGGCCGAGGCCGGCGATCGAGCAGGAGCTCGCCGCCTACCTCTGATCCCCCACGCTCGTCGAGCAGACCGCGCAGCGGTCGTCGCGAGACCGAGTTGATGAAGGCCCGACCGGATGCGTCCAGTCGGGCCTTCGTCGTCGTCCTGCGTCAGTCGGTGCTCGACTGGGCGCCGCCGCTGAAGCCCTGCTCCCCCAGCTCACCGAGGATGCGGTTGAGGTCGGCGACGGTGGCGAAGTCGATCGTGAGCTGCCCCTTCGAGCGTCCGAGCGAGACGCGCACGCGCGTGTCGAGGCGGTCCTCCAGGCGCGTGGCGATCTCGTCCAGCCCGTGCTGCACGGCGCCCTTCGTGGGGGCCTTGCGGGGCGTGCGCGTCTGGATCAGCCCGGCAGCGGCCTCCGCCGCGCGTACTGAGAGATCCTCGTTGATGATCTTCGTGGCGAGCTGCTCCTGCGCATCGGTGCTGCTGAGCGAGAGGATCGCGCGGGCGTGACCGGCGGAGAGCACGCCGCTCGCCACGCGCGTCTGCACCGTCTGCGGCAGCTTCAGCAGCCGGATCGTGTTCGAGATCTGCGGGCGACTGCGTCCGATGCGCTTCGAGAGCTCGTCCTGCGTGATGGCGAAGTCCTCCATCAGCTGCTGGTACGCAGAGGCCTCTTCCAGGGGGTTCAGCTGCGCCCGATGCAGGTTCTCGAGCAGCGCATCGCGCAGCATCGCGTCGTCTGGGGTGTCCTTGACGATCGCGGGAATGGTCTCGAGCCCGGCGCGCTGGCTCGCGCGCCAGCGCCGCTCCCCCATGATCAGCTCGTACTGCGTGCCGTCGTCGCCGACTGCGGCGGGGCGCACGACGATCGGCTGCAGCACACCGAACTGGCGGATGGAGTGCTCGAGCTCGCTCAGGTCATCCTCGTCGAAGACCGTTCTGGGCTGGCTGGCGTTCGGTCGGATCGCGCCGGGTGCGACCGCGACCAGCGTCGCTCCCGGGACCTCGAGCAGCTCGTGGCTGTCGTCCTCGCCGGAGAAGAACACATCGACCGGACGAGTGCCGGGCTTCGCCGGGCGGCGCCGTCGCGCCGGTGCAGCGGTCTCCCCGGCCGCCTCGCTGGGTGCGTCGGGTGCGGCTTCCGCCGTCGGTGCCGGTCCTGTGGGGATCAGTGCGCCGATGCCGCGCCCGAGTCCTGCCTTCTTGCTCATGCCGTTCCTCTGCGTGCGATCTCCGCGGCGGCCTCTCGGTATGAGAGCGCTCCCGGGGAATTGGGGTCGTAGGCGATCACCGTCTGGCCGTAGCCGGGTGCTTCAGAGACGCGGACGGAGCGCGGGATGACCGCCTCCAGCGTCTGGTCCGGGAAATGCGCGCGCACCTCGTCGACGACCTGACGCGAGAGCAGCGTGCGGCCGTCGAACATCGTCAGCAGCACCGTGCTGACGATCAGCTTCGGATTCAGGTGCGCCTGGATGCGGCTGATGGTGTCGAGCAGCTGCGAGACGCCCTCGAGGGCGTAGTACTCGCACTGGATGGGCAGCAGCACTTCGGTCGCGGCGGTGAACGCGTTGATGGTGAGCAGCCCGAGCGACGGCGGGCAGTCGATGAAGACATAGTGCGGGGGCTCGTCGAGCGACGAGAGGTGCGCGTCGAGCGCCTCCCGCAACCGGTGCTCACGGCGCTCCATGCCGGCGAGCTCGAGATCGGCGCCGGCCAGATGGATGGTCGACGGGACGACCTGGAGCAGCTTGTTCTGGGGGCTGATCGCGATCGCGGTGGACAGCGGTTCGCCGTCGATGAGCACGTCGTACGTGCTGATCACGTCAGCGTGGTGGTCGATGCCCAGTGCGGTGGATGCGTTGCCCTGGGGATCGAGGTCGAGCACCAGCACTCGTGCGCCACCCTGGGCGAGCGCGGCAGCGAGGTTCACGGCGCTGGTGGTCTTCCCCACGCCGCCCTTCTGATTCACCACCGTGAGGATCCGCGTGCGCGCCGGCAGAGGCAGTTCCTGTGCAGACAGTGCGTGGCGCCGGCGGGCCATCGCCGCCAGCTCGCGTGCGATCGGAGTCGTGTCGAACTTTCCCGTGGTCACGCGTGCCCTTCTCGTCGATGTTTCACGTGGAACATCGATGCGCGCGCAGTCAGGACGTCCAGTGAAGGTGATGATCTCCTAGTCTGGCCCGCCGCGGGCCAATCGCAAAGTCCACGCGGCAACCGATCTGCTCCAACACGAGCAATGCACAATGTCGAGAGTTCTCCACAGGCCTGTGGAGAACGGTGTTATGCGTCCCCGTAGTTCAACTCGAGCCTGACTGTCGCACGATCATCGAATTGCCCGCGTGTTTCCGCGGAAGTTCAGCGCACCGCACCGGCAGCGCATGCCACACGAGCGCAGTGCATTGCGACAGTTATCCACAGTTGTCCACAGGGCCGGGACGAGCCCGTATGCGCCGCAACGCTTCTCAAACGCGAGCTAGCGGTCGACCGTTGCAGTCGATCGCGTGCAACTCGAGCAAAGCGCGACGAATGGAGCTGGCCTCGGAGCATTCCCCTCAAGCTGCGAGCGCGACGCGCCCGTTGCCCGCACACCCGTGACGGCGCAATCGAATGGCGACATGTTTCACGTGAAACGCCACGCACCGGGTGTGGGCCCGCTGCTGTCGTCCGCGACGGTTCAGGTACGAGGCGCCCGCGCCCTGGATGGAGACTGCAGGCTGCGCTGTGTCGACGAACAGATGTGATCAGAGGGCGGGCCGATCGTTGCGTCATGCGCGGAGTAGCTGAGTTGCTGCCGCGGGGTGCAGGGGAATCCAGGCACGGCGCGAGCCAGCAGGAGGCCAGCGCGCGCGTGACCGGCCACTGCCCGTTGTCGCGCTGAGATGTTTCACGTGAAACACTACCGGCTGCCATACGAACCACCGGGGACGTTCGACGCCGCCACACAGCGTGCAGGTGGTGCAGAGTCGATCCGAACTCCCGCGTGCATCGCGTACGACGAACAGCGCACACACTGGTGCGCAGACTTGTCGAGTACGAGTCCACCATCTGCGAGGTACTGCTGAAGAACCGTGTCGCAGCCAAGGACCAGATCTGCGGCGCGAGAGTAGTTGTGCGGCGCGCCGGGCTCAATCCCCGACCGAGACAGACTGGGACTGGCTAGAGGCAGGCGCCGTAGAGGGCAGTTTCGCGGGCTGTGGTCCCGCGATACTGCTGTGGTCCAGCGGGCAGCACGACGTTGCATGCACTGTTTCACGTGAAACGTCACCGGAACAGACGCGGAGCAGACGCTCTAGCCTCCGCTCGACCAGGCGGCACGGCAGATCGCAACGTACACGCGGACAACCTAGGGCTGGGCACGGAACGAAGCAGATAGCGCGACCTGTGCCGCGGATGTTCCACGTGAAACACCACCATCGACGCAACAGTCGCCGAGGCCGAGCTCGCAGCTCACAACGCAGTCATGCCGCCGGCGATCTACGGGTCGACGACTGCCCTGACGACGCGAGTCGTCTCGACGCCGTGCTCCGCGCCGAGCTCCAGGACTTCAACGTCCTGCAGGCGATGCTTGCGGATCACCTTCTGCGCGGCAGCCAGCTCATCCTCGGCGCGCGCACCCTTCATGAGCACCAACTGTCCACCGCTGCGCACCAGGGGAGCGGTCAGCGGGATGAGTGTGCGAAGCGCGGAGACCGCACGCGCGGTGACCTGATCGAGCGGGCGCAACGCACCCGAGCCGGGCAGATCCTCGGCGCGCGCGCGCAGGACGGCGACGTTCGCCAGCCCCATGCGGTCCACCTCCGACTGCAACCACTGCGTGCGTCGCTCCATCGGCTCGATCAGCGTGAACTCCACGTCGGGCCGGGCGATCGCCAGGACAAGACCGGGCAGGCCTGCCCCGGATCCGACGTCACCGACACGACCAGCGAGCAGGGGAGCGAGCAACACAGAATTGAGAATGTGTCGACTCCACAGTTGCGGCCACTCTCGCGGGCCGATGAGCCCCAGTGTCTCACCGTGCTCGGCGAGCGAGGCGACGAACGAGCGCGCGAGCTCGATCCGCTGGCCGAACAGCTCGACAGCCGCCGGAGGCTCGATCTCGAGTGCCGGGGGAGCGGGATCCGTCATCGAATCAAGCCGGCAGCACGACGATGTGGCGGTCCTTCGCCTCACCCTCGGATTCACTGCTCAGACCACGCTCGCGGATCAGATCGTGCACCAACTTGCGCTCGTACGACGACATCGGCTCGAGGGGGACGCTCGCGGCCCCGGATCCGATCGACTCGGCGGCGCGGTCGACGATCGCCTGCAGCTCCTCCGCGCGCGCGTCGCGCGAGCCTGCGACATCCAGCACCAGACGGGAGAACTCGCCGGTCTGCTGCTGCACGGCAAGACGCGCGAGCTCCTGCAGCGCAGCGACCACCTGAGGCTCCGAGAGCCCACCGAGGTCATCTCCGGCCTCGCCGACCACGATCGTGGTGCGCGCATCCGTCTGCTCGATCTCGATGTCGCCATCCAGGTCGGCGATGTCGAGGAGCCCCTCGATGTAGTCAGCGGCGATGTCGCCGTCATCGGCGCCTGACTGCTCATCCTGCACGGGCGCTGTCTGCTCGGTCATGCTGCTCACTCTCGCTCAGACTTGGGCTTCTTGGACCGCGGCTGCTGCCGCTGGGTCTTGGTCTCGATCTCCGCTTGCGTCGCAGCCTCGTCGTCGGCACCCTCGACGGCCGGCAGCCCCATGCGCTGCCGCTTGCGGGCCATGCGTGCCTCGCGAGCCAAGGCGGCCTCGGAGCCAGGCGTAGGGAGGCTGTTGATGATGATGAGCTGCTGCACAGCGGTGAAGATGTTCGAGACCAGCCAGTAGAACATGGTGCCGAGTGGGAAGAGCCAGGCGGAGACGAGCAGGAACACCGGGATGATGTAGAGCAGGATGCGCTGCTGCTTGTACATCGGCGATTCCTTCATCGCCGGCGTCTGGTTCTTCGACATGATCTGCAGCTGCGTGTAGAACTGCGTGGCGACCATGATGAGCGTCAGCACGATCGCGGTGATGATGACCGGGATGCTGCCCTGCTCGAAGCCGGCCTGCATCGTCATGTGCAGCGGCACGACGCCGAAGAGCGTCGACTCGCTGAAGAGCGTCGCCAGCTCGAGCGTCAGCAGGCCTACGCCCGGCTTCTGCTGGTTGGCGTCGGTGAGCACCTGCACCAGCCCGAGGAAGATCGGCATCTGCACCAGCAAGGGCAGGCAGGACGCAAAGGGGTTCGTGCCCGCCTTCTTGTACGCCTCCATCGTCTCGCGCTGCATCGCCTCGCGCGAGAACTGATCCTTCTTGCCCTTGTACTTCTTCTGGATGCGCTGGATCTCGGGCTGCACCTCGAGGGACTTGCGCGACGACAGGATCTGGCGCACGGTCAGGGGGATCATCGCGCTGCGGATGACCAGCACGAGCCCGACGATCGACAGCACCCAGGTCAAGCCGGAGCCGTCACTGAAGCCGATCGCGGTCCACAGCGTGTGGAATCCGACGAGGATCGCCTCGATGACCCACTTGATGGGCCACATCAGCAGGGCGAAGATGTCCAAGCTGTCACTGCTCCTTGCGGGCGAGCACGAACCCCGCCCGAGTTGTCTCGAACCGCTGTCGCGGCTCTGGGATGTCGTCCACTCCGCCGGCTGCCCACGGGTGGCAGCGGAGGATGCGCCTGGTTCCGAACCAGATGCCGCGCACCACTCCGTGCTGCTGGATCGCCTCCATGGCGTACCGGGAGCAGCTGGGGTAGTAGCGGCAGACGTCGCCATAGAGCGGTGAGATCACTGCTCGGTAGGCGACCAGGATCGCGACGCAGATGTTGCGCGGAATCAGCATGAGCTTCATGACCGACGCACCATCAGCGGCACGATGCCAGCCTTGAGTGTAGCGAAATCAGCAGTGGCCGCCGCAGGCAGCGCCCGGACCACGATGTCGGCGGTGTCGATCGCGCCGAGCTCCGCCCGGACGATCTCGCTGAGCCGCCGACGAACCCGGTTGCGGATCACCGCGTTGCCCACCTGTTTGGACACGATGAACCCGAAGCGGGCCACTGCCGCTTCGGGTTCCGCGCGGTGCACGATCGCGAGCTCGCCGCCCGCGCGCCGACCGGAGCGCACGATGCGACGGAAGTCAGCGCCGCGCACGATCCGGTTCGCCTTCGCGAGCACTCGTGGCTGAGCCGGTCAGCTCAAGCCGAGAGCTCGCTGCGGCCCTTGCGGCGGCGTGCCGCGAGGATCGAGCGACCGGCACGCGTGCGCATGCGGAGGCGGAAGCCGTGCTTCTTGCTGCGACGGCGGTTGTTCGGCTGGAACGTGCGCTTGCTCATGGTGTCTCTCCCGTGGTCCGGCGCTGGTCCGCGCCGCAAGTCATGGTGGCGAGCCGACGGGCTCGACGATGTGCCGCACTGCGGGCGCGGCAACCTGACAACCATACGCGAACCGGCCGCGAGGGTCAACGGCAGCGGGCTGTGATTCGCGCCACGCCGAGTGGGTGCAGCAGGGACTTGCACCGGATGCACTATGCGTGCAGACTCTATGAATCCGCGCCGCGACAGGTGCAAGGGCGCACCCTCGAGGGCGGACCTCTCTTCCATAGAACCTGTGGATAATGGTGTGGACATCACCCCGTCAAACGACTGTCGCGGAGAGGAAACCGCATCCGATGGCCCCGGACGAACGCACCGGACAGCTCTGGTCCAACGTCCTGGCGACCCTCGAGCAGGACAGCCGAATTCCCCCGTCGTTGCGCGGTTTTCTCGACCTCGTCGAGCCGCAGGGCGTGATGGGATCGGTGCTCTACCTCGACGTGCCCAACGATCTGACCCGGGACATGCTCGAGCAGCGCCTGCGACTCCCGGTCACGGAAGCGCTTGTGGAGAACGCTGTGGAGATCGGGCAGTTCAAGATCGTCGTGAACCTTGATCTCGAGCGCGAGGAGCCGCTGCCGGACCTCATCGACGATCCTGCTTCGGAGCCGGTGGTGGCCCCGGTCGTCAGCTACGAGCGAGACGCGGGCGAGACCAGCCAGCGGCGTGTCGACTCGCGGCTCAACCCCAAGTACACGTTCGACAACTTCGTCATCGGCGGCTCGAACCGCTTCGCGCACGCGGCGGCGCTCGCCGTCGCCGAGACGCCGGCCAAGGCATACAACCCGCTGTTCATCTACGGCGACTCGGGCCTCGGCAAGACGCACCTGCTGCACGCGATCGGTCACTACGCCGAGGGCATGTACCCGGGCATCCGCGTGCGCTACGTCTCGAGCGAAGAGTTCACGAACGACTTCATCAACTCGATCGCCAACAATCTGAACCAGTCGTTCCAGCAGCGCTACCGCGAGGTGGACGTGCTGCTCATCGACGACATCCAGTTCCTGCGCGGCAAGGAGTCGACGCAGGAGGCGTTCTTCCACACCTTCAACACGCTCCACGACCACAACAAGCAGGTGGTGATCACCTCCGACGTGGCCCCGAAGCACCTGCAGGGCTTCGAGCAGCGGATGGTGAGCCGCTTCGAGTGGGGACTGATCACCGACGTGACGGTGCCCGACGTCGAGACCCGCATCGCCATCCTTCGGAAGAAGGCGGAGGCGGAGCGCATCCAGATCCCCGCCGAGGTGCTCTCGGTCATCGCCGACAAGGTGCAGTCGAACATTCGCGAGCTCGAGGGCACGCTGATCCGCGTCACTGCATTCGCCAGCCTCAACCGGCTGCCGGTCACGATGGAGCTGGCGCAGACGGTGCTGAAGGACCTCTTCTCCTTCGATGAGGAGGCACCGGTCTCGCCGAGCGACATCATCAGCCACACCGCGAACTACTTCAAGCTCACGGTCGACGACCTGCACGGCTCGTCCCGGTCGCAGACGATCGCGCTGGCACGCCAGATCGCCATGTACCTGTGCCGCGAGATGACGAGCATGTCGCTGCCGAAGATCGGCCAGCTGTTCGGCAACCGCGACCACACCACCGTGATGTACGCGAACAAGAAGATCGAGAAGCTCATGCAGGAGCGCCGCTCGGTCTACACGCAGGTCACCGAGCTCACCGCTCGCATCCGCTCACGGGCCTGAGCCTGCTTCCGTGCACGGTCCCAGCGACCGTGCACCTTCGGCGCGCCAGAGATCGACCGACCTGACGACAGAAGTCTCAACGTGCAGTTCATGTGGTTCGACCTGTGGAGAAGCGAGCGGACCTGTGGAGAACGCATCGGGACCTGTGAGCGGCACCGTAGGACGCATCCGTCGTCGTCCACGGACCCGGCGAGATCGTCAACAGCGGCTCAACATCTTCCACCGTTGTAGTTCCCATGACCCGACCCGCGACCAGCTGCGTCGTCCACAGGTTGCACAGCGGTTATGAATGACAGGTTTCGTGAGCAGAGGATTCGGCGAGTCACCAACCATGTGGCTCGGCCGGTGGACGGGACCCCGGGCGGCGAACGGCGAGGCTGTGCCAGAATCGACACCGCCGTGCACGCTGTTCGGCGCGGCACCGTCCTGCGACGCCACGAGCGGCGAAGGATCTGCTTGAACGAGGGAGCCCCGTGAAGTTCGTCATCAACCGCGATGTCTTCAGCGATGCTGTGTCGTTCGCCGTCAAGCTGCTGCCGCAACGGCCCACGATGCCCATCCTCAGCGGTGTGCGCATCGAGGCCACCCCCGACGGCGTGGTGTTCTCGTCCTTCGACTTCGAGTCGTCGGCGCGCACCTCGGTGCAGGCCGATGTCGGTGCCGAGGGCGTCGTGCTGGTCTCAGGAAAGATGATGAGCGACATCGCGGCGAAGCTGCCGCAGCGCGAGGTGCGGGTCGAGGACGACGGCACGAAGGTGTCGATCCGCTGCGGCAATGCGAACTTCTCGCTCGCGAAGATGCCGCTCGAGGAGTACCCGACGGTGCCGACCGTCGAGGGCCGCACCGGCGTCGTCGAGGGCAAGGCCTTCGCCGAGGCGATCGGGCAGGTCGCCATCGCGGCATCGCGCGAGGATGTCACGCCCGTCATCACCGGCGTGCAGCTCGAGGCCTCCGACACGACGCTCACGCTCATCGCCACCGACCGCTACCGGGTGTCGGTGCGCAGCGTGCAGTGGGACGCCGGCGAGCACACCGACGCGGTCACCTCGCTGGTGCCGGCGCGCACGCTGATGGAGGTCGGTCGCACCTTCGGCGGCTCCGAGCGCATCGAGATCACGATGAGTGAGGCGGGGGAGCGGCAGCAGATCGCCTTCTCCACCGCCGATCGCACGGTCACGAGCCTGCTCATCAAGGGCAACTACCCGCCGGTGCGCCGGCTCTTCCCCGAGTCGAGCGAGCACCACGCGGTCGTGAACACCGCCGAGCTCGTCGACGCCACCCGCCGCGTGCAGCTGGTGCTCGACGCAGAGGCCGCCATCCGCTACACCTTCAGCGAGGGCCAGGCGCAGCTCGAGGCGATCGGCTCCGAGCAGGCGCAGGCGAGCGAGATCATCGACGCGGTGCTCGAGGGTGACGACATCGTGCTCTCGATCAAGCCGCAGCTGCTCATCGACGGCATCCAGGCGACGCACTCGGAGTTCGTGCGCGTCTCGTTCACGCACTCGGAGAACACGAACAAGCCCGGCCCCATGCTCATCCGCGGGCAGACCTCGCGCGACGATGCGGAGGCCACCGACTTCAAGTACCTGCTGCAGCCCAACCTGCTGCTGCGCTGATCCACTCAGCTGCGAGACGAGGGAGCACCATGACGATGCACATCGGATTGATCGGGCTCGGCCGGATGGGCGGCAACATGCGCACTCGGCTCGAGAACGCAGGGCTCACCGTCACCGGCTACGACACCAACCCCGAGGTCTCCGACGTCGCGACCGTCGACGAGCTGATCGCGGCGCTGCCGACCCCGCGCGTGGTGTGGGCGATGGTGCCGGCGGGCGAGATCACGGATGCGGTGGTCACCGAGCTCGGCGACAAGCTCTCCGAGGGCGATCTGGTCATCGACGGCGGCAACTCGCGCTTCACCGAGGACGAGCGGCACGCCGCCGACCTCGCCGAGCGCGGCATCCGCTTCGTCGACGCCGGCGTCTCCGGCGGCATCTGGGGCCTCGACAACGGCTACGGCCTGATGGTCGGCGGCGACACGGCCGACATCGCCGAGCTGATGCCGGTCTTCGACGCGCTGCGGCCCGAGGGACCTCGCGAGGAGGGCTTCGTGCACGCCGGCCCCGTCGGCGCCGGCCACTACGTGAAGATGGTGCACAACGGCATCGAGTACGGCCTCATGCAGGCCTACGCCGAGGGCTTCGAGCTGCTCGAGAAGAAGGACCTCGTGCACGATGTCGCGGGCAGCTTCAAGGCCTGGCAGCGCGGCACCGTCGTGCGGTCCTGGCTCCTCGACCTGATGGTGCGCGCGCTCGACGAGGACGACGACCTGTCAGAGATCGAGGGATACGTCGACGACTCGGGCGAGGGCCGCTGGACGGTGGAGGAGGCGATCGCGAACGCGGTGCCGATGCCCGCCATCTCAGCCTCGCTCTTCGCTCGCTTCGAGTCGCGTCAGGACGACAGCAGCGCCATGAAGGCGGTCGCCGCGCTGCGCAACCAGTTCGGCGGTCACTCGGTCAAGAAGGCATAGGTGCGCGTCAGTCGGCTGACGCTGACCGACTTCCGCAACTATCGCAGCGCGGATGTCGAGTTCGCGCCCGGCGCCAACCTGCTCGTCGGGCGCAACGGCCAGGGCAAGACCAACATGGTCGAGTCGCTTGTCTGGATCGCCACCGGCTCGAGCCATCGGGTGCCGACGGATGTCGCGCTCATCCGGGCGGGTGAGGCACGTGCGATCGTGCGGGCCACCGTCACGAACGACGAGCGCTCGTTCCAGCTCGACGTGGAGCTGAACCTGCGGGGCGCGAACCGCGCGCAGGCGAACGGCCAGAACGTGCGCATCCGCGATCTGCCCCGCTACCTGCAGGCGGTGCTCTTCAGCCCCGAGGACCTGCAGCTGGTGCGTGCCGAGCCTGGCGGCCGGCGGCGCTTCCTGGACGAGCTCGCGGTCATGCGCGCGCCGCGGCTCGCCGGGGTGCATAGCGATCTCGACCGGGTGCTGAAGCAGCGCAACTCGCTGCTGAAGAGCGCCCGCGCCGCGCGCATGCGCCCCGACGACATGACGACGCTCGAGGTCTGGGACGGCCGCCTGATCGAGCTCGGGCTCGAGGTGCTGCGCACCCGCAGGGCGCTGGTCGCCGAGCTGATGCCGCACGTCGACGCCGCCTACCGGCTGGTCGCCGGCGACGAGCACGAGGCGCGCATCGAGCTGGTCACGAACGTGCCGGACACGGCCGAGGAGTTCAGCGCGCTGCTGGCGCAGCGGCGGCGGGACGAGCTCGACCGCGGCGTCAGCCTCGTCGGCCCGCACCGCGACGATCTCGAGCTGCACCTCAACGACCTGCTCGCGCGCCACTACGCCAGCCACGGCGAGTCGTGGTCGTTCGCGCTCGCGCTGCGGCTCGCCTCCGCCGAGCTGCTGCGCGACGGCTCCGGCGGCGACCCGGTGATGATCCTGGACGACGTGTTCGCCGAGCTCGACGCGGGCCGCCGGCAGCGACTTGCTGAGGCGGCAGGCAGCTTCGAGCAGGTGCTCATCACCGCGGCGGTCGAGGGCGATGTGCCCGAGGTGCTGCGCGACCATCGCATCCGCATCGACGCCGGGCAGGTCGTCAATGCTGGGGAGGTCGTCAATGATGGGCAGGTGGTGGAGGATGCGTGAACTGGCACCCACCGAGCCCGAGCGCGTCTGGCTGCGGCTGAAGGCCAAGATGGGCAATCCCGAGATGGTCACGCGCGACGGGCGCCGACGATCGCGCCGGGACCCGGACGCATCCGTGCCCTTCGGCAAGGGGCGCGACCCCCACTCGCTCGGCGACGTGCTCGGCACCTTCGCCGAGGACCGCGGCTGGGTGACGACGCTCGCGCGCGCCGACGTGATGGGCCACTGGCCGGAGCTGGTGGGGGAGGAGAACGCCGACCGCACCGAGCCGGTCTCCTTCGAGGACGGCGTGCTCACGGTGCGCTGCGCATCGACCGCCTGGACGCAGCAGATGCGCATCCTGCGCGCCGAGACCACCACCCGCATCCTCGCGCGCTTCCCGGAGTGCGGACTCACCTCGGTGCGCTTCATCGGGCCCGACCTGCCGAGCTTCAGCCGCGGCCGTCGCTCGGTGCCGGGCCGCGGACCGCGCGACACCTGGGGCTGAGCGCAGCAATCCTCAGGACCGCCTGAGCGGCGATGCCCCCGTGCTTGGATACGCTGTCTGACAACTGCCTCGAGGAGGAGACATGCCAAGGCCATCGCGCACCCAGGACGCCGTCGACCAGCTGCTCGACGCGATCATCGCCGGCGCGCTGACCGCCGGCGAGCAGCTGCCGCCCGAGGGGCAGCTCGCGATCGAGTTCGGCGTCTCGCGCCTCACCATGCGTGAGGCGGTGCGCCTGCTGCAGGCGCAGGGCGTCATCGTGCAGGTGCCCGGCAGCCGCCACCGCATCGCGCCGGTCGCGGCGTGGACGGGCATGGATGCGGTGGTGCGGCACGCACGGAGCGCCGGCCAGCGGCAGCGATCCTCGCTCGAGCTGCTCGAGGTGCGCATGATGATCGAGACCGGCGCCGCCCGACTGGCCGCCGAGCGGCGCACGGACGAGGACCTCGAGGTGCTGGAGGATGCGCTGCAGCGCATGGCCGTGCACGATGAGGCGAGCGATGTGGAGGCGTTCGTCGGCGCTGACCTCGAGTTCCACGACGCGATCATCCGCGCCGCCGACAACCGCATCCTGGTCGCCGCGATCCTGCCGCTCACCACGATGATGGAGGAGACGCGCGGCGAGACCAGTGCGGTCCCCGAGATCCGCCAGCACGCGCTGACCGAGCACCGCCGGGTGTTCGACGCCATCCGCTCCGGCGTCGGTGCCGACGCGCGCGACGCGATGGCGCACCACATGCGGCAGACCCGCGACGACCTCGTCTCCCTCGTGCACAGGTGAGGCCCGCGGAGCGCTGATCCTGACGGAGGCCGTCACCGCTTCCGCCGCGATGCGGGTTCCGCCAGGGGATCCTCACCGAATCTGAAGCGCCCCGCACAGGCCTGTGGAGGCATCCTGCGCCCGAGAACGTCGCTGTGGCAGGGTTTCCTGCCGTCGGGATGCCGGATCGGCCCGCAGAGGCGCGTGGAGACCGACTTTCCGGGCGAAACAGGGTAGAATCGGAGGGTTGCGCCGTCCCCGCGGACAGCGCGGAAGGCGGATGCGGAGAACCATGGTGAACGAGCACGACGCACAGCCCGGAGACCCGGCAGCAGAGCCTGTCGTCGCGGCGCAGCCGAAGCAGGCCGCGACGCCCACGCAGGGCGACTACGGGGCCGACCAGATCCAGATCCTCGAGGGCCTCGAGGCGGTGCGCAAGCGCCCGGGCATGTACATCGGCTCCACCGGTCCACGCGGCCTCCACCACCTCGTCTACGAGATCGTCGACAACGCCGTCGACGAGTCACTCGCCGGCTACTGCGACAACATCGAGATCACGGTGCTGGCCGACGGCGGCGTCCGCGTCGAGGACAACGGCCGCGGCATCCCGGTCAGCCCGCACTCCTCCGACCCGAGCAAGTCGACCCTCGAGGTCGTGCTCACGGTCCTGCACGCCGGCGGCAAGTTCGGCGGTGGCGGCTACGCCGTCTCCGGCGGCCTGCACGGCGTCGGCAGCTCGGTCGTGAACGCGCTCTCGTCGCGCATGGACGTCGAGATCCGCCGCGAAGGCCACGTGCACCGGCAGTCGTTCGTGGTCGGCGAGCCCGAGGCGCCGCTCGTGACGGGCGATGCGACGGATGAGACCGGCACCATCATCACCTTCTGGCCCAGCGCCGACATCTTCGAGACCGTCGAGTTCGACTACGAGACGCTTGCCAAGCGCTTCCAGCAGATGGCGTTCCTCAACAAGGGGCTGCGCATCGCCATCGAGGATCTGCGACCGGAGGCGCTGCTCGAGCCGCAGGGCGACGACACCTCCGCGGCGCAGCAGCGCTCCGACGAGTACCTCTACGAGAACGGCCTGAAGGACTACGTCGCCTACCTCAACGAGTCGAAGAAGACGGAGCCGGTGCACCCGGAGATCATCGACTTCGAGTCGGAGGACACCGAGCGCCGCATCTCGGTCGAGATCGCCATGCAGTGGACGAGCTCCTACCAGGAGGCGGTCTACACCTACGCGAACACGATCAACACGCACGAGGGCGGCACGCACGAGGAGGGCTTCCGGGCGGCGCTGACCACGCTCGTGAACCGCTACGCGCGCACCACGAACCTGCTGAAGGAGAAGGACGAGAACCTCTCCGGCGACGACGTGCGCGAGGGCCTCACCGCGATCGTCTCGGTGAAGCTGGGCGAGCCGCAGTTCGAGGGCCAGACGAAGACGAAGCTCGGCAACACCGAGGCGAAGTCGTTCGTGCAGAAGGTCACCGGCGAGGAGCTCGGCCACTGGTTCGAGTCGAACCCGGTGATGGCGAAGGAGATCGTGCGCAAGGCGATCGGCGCCGCGACCGCCCGCATCGCCGCCCGCAAGGCGCGCGAGCAGACCCGCCGCAAGGGCCTGCTCGAGTCGGCCGGCATGCCCGGCAAGCTCAAGGACAACCAGTCGAAGGATCCGACCATCTCGGAGATCTTCATCGTGGAGGGCAACTCGGCCGGCGGCTCGGCCGTGCAGGGCCGCAACCCCTACACGCAGGCGATCCTGCCGCTGCGCGGCAAGGTGCTGAACGTCGAGAAGGCGCGCCTCGACCGCGCGCTCGGCAACGCCGAGATCCAGTCGATGATCACCGCCTTCGGCGCCGGCCTGGGGGAGGACTTCGACCCCGAGAAGGCCAGGTACCACAAGATCGTGCTGATGGCCGATGCCGATGTCGACGGCCAGCACATCACGACCCTGCTGCTGACGCTGCTGTTCCGCTACATGCGGCCGCTGATCGACATGGGCTACGTCTATCTCGCCGCGCCGCCGCTCTACAAGCTCAAGTGGACGAACGCCGAGCACGAGTACGCCTACAGCGACCGGGAGCGCGACGAGATGCTCGCCGCGGGCCAGGCCGCCGGCCGCCGCATCCCCAAGGACAACGGCGTGCAGCGCTACAAGGGTCTGGGCGAGATGAACTACTCGGAGCTGTGGGAGACCACCATGGACCCCGCCACCCGCACGCTCAAGCAGGTGACCCTGGACGACGCCGCCGTGGCCGACGCGATCTTCGCGACCCTGATGGGCGAGGACGTCGAGGCCCGCCGCACCTTCATCCAGAAGAACGCCCGCGACGTCCGCTTCCTGGACATCTGAGGCTGAGAGAGACCGATGACTGACGAGACGACTCCCGCCGCCGAGCCCTTCGACCGCGACGCCCCCAACCACGGCGCCATCGAGCAGGTCGACCTGCAGCTCGAGATGCAGCGCTCCTACCTCGACTACGCGATGAGCGTGATCGTGGGCCGCGCGCTGCCCGAGGTGCGCGACGGGCTCAAGCCCGTGCACCGCCGCGTGCTCTACGCGATGTACGACGGCGGCTACCGCCCCGACAAGGCCTACTCGAAGTGCTCGCGCGTGGTCGGCGACGTGATGGGCCAGTTCCACCCGCACGGCGACTCGGCCATCTACGACGCGCTCGTGCGCCTCGTGCAGCCGTGGAGCCTGCGCTACCCGCTCGCGCTCGGCCAGGGCAACTTCGGCTCCGCCGGCGACGACGAGGCCGCCGCACCGCGATACACCGAGACGAAGATGGCGCCCCTCTCGATGGAGATGGTGCGCGACATCGACGAGGACACCGTCGACTTCCAGGACAACTACGACGGGCGCACGCAGGAGCCCTCGGTGCTCCCGGCGCGCTTCCCGAACCTGCTCGTCAACGGCTCGGTCGGCATCGCCGTCGGCATGGCCACGAACATCCCGCCCCACAACCTGCGCGAGGTCGCCGCCGGCGCGATCTGGCACCTCGAGCACCCGGATGCGTCGAGGGAGGATCTGCAGGAGGCGCTCATGGAGCGCATCAAGGGTCCCGACTTCCCCACCGGTGCGCAGATCCTGGGCACCAAGGGCATCCAGGAGGCCTACCGCACGGGCCGCGGCTCGATCACGATGCGCGCGGTCGTCACGGTCGAAGAGGTGAACAACCGCACGGCGCTCGTGATCACCGAGCTGCCGTACCAGGTGAACCCCGACAACCTGGCGCGCAAGATCGCCGACCTCGTGAAGGACGGCCGGCTCGCGGGCATCGCCGACATCGAGGATCAGACCTCGGGCCGAACCGGCCAGCGCCTCGTCATCACGCTCAAGCGGGATGCGGTGGCGAAGGTGGTGCTGAACAACCTGTACAAGCACACGCAGCTGCAGGAGAACTTCGGCGCCAACATGCTCGCGATCGTCGACGGCGTGCCGCGCACGCTGCCGATCGACGGCTTCATCACGCACTGGGCCGACCACCAGGTCGAGGTGATCGTGCGCCGCACGCAGCACCGCCTCGCCAAGGCACAGGAGCGGATGCACCTCCTCACCGGCTACCTCAAGGCGCTCGACGCGCTCGACGAGGTGATCGCGCTCATCCGCCGCTCGTCGACCACGGAGGCCGCGCGCGAGGGCCTGATGGAGCTGCTCGACATCGACAAGCTGCAGTCCGAGGCCATCCTCGAGATGCAGCTGCGGCGCCTGGCGGCGCTCGAGCGCCAGAAGATCCAGGACGAGGCAACCGAGCTCGAGGCGAAGATCCTCGACTACCAGAGCATCATCGCGAGCCCCGAGCGCCAGCGCACGATCATCATCGAGGAGCTCACCGAGCTGGTCGCGAAGTTCGGCGACGACCGCCGCACCGAGATCATGTACGGCTACGGCGGCGACGTCTCGATCGAGGACCTCATCCCCGAGGAGCAGGTGGTCGTCAGCCTCACCACCGGCGGCTACATCAAGCGCACCCGCATCGACCAGTACCGCGCGCAGCACCGCGGCGGCAAGGGCGTGAAGGGCGCGCAGCTGCGCAGCGATGACGTCGTCGAGCACTTCAGCGTCAACTCCACGCACGACTGGATGCTGTTCTTCACGAACTTCGGCCGCGTGTACCGCATGAAGGGCTACGAGATCGTCGAGGCCGGCCGCGACGCGAAGGGCCAGCACGTCGCCAACCTGCTGGCGTTCCAGCCGGACGAGCAGGTGCAGACGGTGCTCACGCTGCGCAGCTACGACCAGGCCGAGTACCTGGTGCTGGCCACGCAGCAGGGCCAGGTGAAGAAGTCGAGGCTCGAGCTGTTCGACACCAACCGCACCGGCGGCATCATCGCCATCAACCTGTCGGAGGGCGACCGCGTCATCTCGGCCATGCTGGCGAACTCCGACGACGAGATCCTGGTGATCTCGAAGCAGGGCAGGGCTGCGCGCTTCCAGGCGACTGATGAGGCGCTGCGCCCGATGGGTCGTGCCACCGGCGGCGTGCGCGGCATCCGCCTGAAGGACGACGACGAGATGCTCGGCGCCATGGTGATCGGCGACCAGGGCTACGTGTTCGTCGTCACCGAGCAGGGCTTCGGCAAGAAGACCGCCGTCGCCGACTACCCGACCAAGGGCCGCGGCACGCAGGGCGTGCTGACGTTCTCCTCCGGCGGGCACGACCGCGGCTCGCTGGTGGGCGCGACGATCGTGCAGGACGGCGACGAGCTGCTGCTGATCCGCACCTCCGGCAAGGTCATCCGCTCGAACGTCGACGAGGTGCGCGCGACCGGTCGCACGACGATGGGTGTGCAGTTCGCCGAGCGCAGCGACAAGGATCTCGTGATCCAGATCGCCCGCAACGTGGAGGAGGAGGTCGTGGAGGCCGCGGCCGAGGCCGACGCGCCCGCGGCACCCGACGCATCCGCCACCACTGCCGATGCCGATGCTGAGGTCGATGGCGCTATCGTGGACGCCACGGACGAGACGGATGCCTCGGCCGACCCCACCGAGGAGAACGACGAATGAGCATTGCCGAGAAGCTGCAGAGCAAGTCGCCTCGGCGCAGCGGCTCGAGCAAGCAGGTGCGCCTGCGGCTGGTGCACGTCGACTTCTGGTCGGCGATGAAGGTCTCGGCGATCCTGGGACTGGTGCTCGGCATCATCCAGATCGTCGTCGTCTTCGTGATGTGGACGCTGCTGCAGGTCGTCGGCCTGTTCGACAAGATCGACGAGGTGCTGCGCGACATCCTGGCCGATCCCGAGTTCGCGATCGCCTCGATCCTCTCGCTGCCGCAGGTGATGATGTTCACGCTGCTGGTCGCGGTGCTGAACTTCGTCGTGATCACCGTGATGGGCGCGGTCATCGCCGTGCTCTACAACCTCTCCGTGCGCGTCACGGGCGGGCTGCAGGTGGGCTTCGCCAACCAGTGACCCAGCTCGGCCCGTGTTCCGACACGGGTGTCCGGCGTGGTAGAGTCGATGCTTGTGCTCGGGGCTATAGCTCAGGCGGTTAGAGCGCTTCGCTGATAACGAAGAGGTCCCTGGTTCGAGTCCAGGTAGCCCCACCAAGTACACTTCCCACGACGCGCAAGCGTCAAGGGGCCTTAGCTCAGTTGGTAGAGCGCCTGCTTTGCAAGCAGGATGTCGGGAGTTCGATTCTCCCAGGCTCCACTTCACAGCCCTCGCCCTCGCGGCGGGGGCTTCGTCGTGCCCGGTCGGACCGCGACCGGCCTCGGGGCGATGCCGGGGTCGGTTAGTCTCTCGAACATGAGGGGAGGGCCGACCGAATCTGACACGTGCAGGGATCTGATCCTGCCGGCGCTCCAGGCGGTCGGTTGGTCGCTCGAGCAGATCGTGGAGCAGTACGGCCTCCAGAATCCAGACTCGGAGCACGCCGTCAGGCAGTCCAAGGGCCGTCTGCGGATCGCAGATTTCGTGCTCGAGGTGGATGGCGTCCCGCTCGCCGTCATCGAGGCGAAGCGGCAGTACCGATCTGCAGCGGACGGCATGGGCCAGGCGATCGACTACGCGCGACGTCTCGACGTACCCTTCGCGTTCGCATCCAACGGGCGCGAGATCCTGCTGCACGATCGCAACACGGGGCTCGAGAGCACCGTGTCCGAGTTCCTCGGGCCCGACGCGGTCTGGGAGGCCTTCGCATCTGCACGAGGACTCAGCGATCGGGCTGCCGCAACGTCGCGAATCGGCTACCAGCGCTCACTTCGCACGCATGGCGGCCGCGACGTGAAGGAGCCGCGCTACTACCAGCGAGTCGCGATCCAGCGAGTGATCGAGGCGATCGACGCTGGCCAGTCGCGTGCACTCCTGCTCATGGCTACCGGAACGGGGAAGACGTTCACCGCGCTGCAGCTCGTGCACAAGCTGCGGCAGGCGAGCCGGCGCCTTGACGGCGGCCAGACCTACCGAGTCCTCTATCTCGCCGATCGTGACATCCTGGTGACCGATCCGATGAAGGACTTCGTGGAGGCGTTCGGCAACGATGCCGTCACTCGGCTCTCCAAACGCTCCGCGAGTACGCGCCGCGACCTCTACTTCGCCACCTATCAGGGCATCGACGGTGAGGCTGCGCTCGAGGGATCGGCCGAGACGACGCCGCCGAGTGTCTTCGAGACGCTGCCGCGGGACTTCTTCTCTCTGGTGATCGTCGACGAGTGCCATCGAGGCAGTGCTGCCGCCGCATCGCGATGGCGCGGCATCCTCGAGCACTTCGACGCGGCGGTGCAGGTCGGACTCACTGCGACGCCGAAGCGCGACACCAACATCGACACCTATGACTACTTCGGTGAGCCGGTGTTCGAGTATTCGCTGCGGCAGGGGATCGAGGACGGGTTCCTCGCGCCATTCCGGGTGCGTCGCGTGGTGCTCGACATCGATGCGTTCGGTTGGCACGCGGTCGACGGACAACGGGACGCGCACGGCATGCCGGTACCGGAGGGGCACTACACGACGAAAGACTTCGAGCGACGCATCTCGTTGCCAGACCGCACGACGGCGATGGCTGCGCACCTGGTCGGTCTCTTGCGCGAGCATCCGCGCGCCCGTGCCGCTGTCTTCTGCGTGAGCGGTCAGCACGCCTACGACATGAAGCAGGCGCTGCTCAACGCCGACCCCGACAAGACTCGCAGCGATCCTGAGTGGGCGGTACGGATCGTCGGCACCGAACCCGATCGTGATCGGTTCTTGGAAGCGATGACGGAGCCGACGCGCGACTCACCGCAGGTCGCCACCACCATGCGGCTGCTCAGCACAGGCGTCGACATGGAGGACCTCGAGTTCGTCGTCCTCTGCCGCCCGGTGGGATCAATGGTCGAGTTCAAGCAGATCATCGGCCGCGGCACACGGCTCTACCCGCCGAAGGGCAAGCAGTACTTCGAGGTCGTCGACTATGTCGGAGCGACTGTGAAGTTCTCTGACCCTGCATTCGATGGTCCGCCGCTGTCGCCGCGACAGGAGCGAGTGGGTCCAGACGGCACTGTGATGGTCGAGCACGAGGGCGACGATCATGTCGGCACCATCGATGGACCCGATGCGATGCTCACAGTCGAGGAGCCGCCGCCGCCGTTCAGCATGGGGAGCGGTGGAAGCCTGCACGGCGACGACCCCCCGCCGATCAGGATCCTCCTCATCGAGGGCCAGCAGGTCGAGCTCATCGGTGAGCGGCTCCAGATCATCGATCCGCAGACGGGCCGACTGACGACCACCGAGTACCGTGCCTATGCGCGTGACCACGTGCTCGCGCTCTTCCCGACAGCGTCGGCACTTCGGGAAGCGTGGGCTGACGCGTCCGAGCGAGCGAAGCTGCTCGAGCGCCTGGAGTTCGCGGGCCTCGACCTCGAAGTCCTCGCCACGCATGTGCATCTGCAGGACGCCGATCCATTCGACGTCCTTGTGGCAATCGCCTGGGATCTTGAGCCGCGCACCCGCAAGGAGCGGGCCGATCGCGTCCGCGAGGCTCACGGCGAGCGCATCGCGATCATGAGCGAAGCCGCACGAGCCGTCATCGACGTACTGCTTGATCGATATGCCGAGCGCGGGGTGGGCGAGATCACCCTGGCCGCGCTCCGCGTGCCGCCGCTGTCCCGACGCGGCACGCCGATCGAGCTCGCGGAGGCCTTCGGGGGTCCTGCGTCGATGAGAAGCTGGCTCGAGGAACTGCAGCGATGGCTCTACGACGATTCCACAGACGATTCCAAACTCGTTTGATGTTCGTGATGATCGGACGCACGAACATCAAGGAAACTTTGATGACAAGAGTTGCTACCATCGCTGTGTGACCCTCCGCAAAGACGCTCTGCAGCGGCTCCAAGCGCTCGCGTACCGTCAGGCGGGGTACTTCACCGCCGCGCAGGCGCGCACCGAGGGATTCAGCTACCAGGCGCAGCAGTACCACGTCGACACCGGCGCTTGGCAGCGAGTGGAGCGGGGCATCTTCCGGCTCCGCGACTGGCCCGCCGAGGTCGAGGACGCGTTCGTGCTGTGGACACTGTGGAGTCGCGGTCGGGGTGTCATCTCGCACGCGAGTGCGCTCGCCATCCATGATCTCGGAGTGCTCGATCCTGGATCGATCACGATGACCGTACCTCAGGGTTTCCGCGCTCGCACGCCAGCCGTGCGGACGACGGTGGGCGCTCTGCCCGACGCCGACGTCGAGGACAGATCGGGCTTCCGAGTGACGACGCCGACGCGGACGCTGCTGGATGTCGCTGCAACGGAAGGACAGGAGGCTGTCGACGATGCGGTCGGCGAGGCTATCCAGCGAGGGCTCGTGTCGGCACGTGCTCTCCGTTCGCGCGCCGATGCGTTCGGCGACCGCGCTGCACTCCGCATCGAGCGCGCCGTGAGCCGGCTGGATCTGTGATGGCTCGCGATCCCGCAGCCCTGCGCGCGAGCCTCGACGCGCGGCTCCAGCTGCTGGCGGCCGAGCGGGGCCAGGACGTCAACCGGCTACGACGCCACCTGACGTTCCAGCGACTCCTTCGTCGGCTCGACGAGGCGTGGGTGCTGAAAGGCGGCTACCTGCTCGAGGCGCGGCTGGGCACGCGGGCACGTGCGACAAGGGACCTCGATCTCGCCCTGGTGGTCGTGGCCGATGATCTGGCGGATGCGTTGGCATCCGCGCTCGAGCACGACGCCGACGGCGACGGCTTCATCTTCCGAGTGAGCGCGGGCCGCCCCCACAGCGGAGCGGCAGATCGACTCGACGGCGCCGGTACACGGCTCTCCGTGACGGCGCTGCTCGCCGGGCGCGAGTTCGCGCGGGTGCGGGTCGACGTCGTGGCGCGGCCGGCAGAGGTCGCCGGTGGCACCGAGCGGTTGATGCTACCCACTGTCGTCGCTGCAGAAGGCTGGAGCCCCGTGACCGTCACGGCCGTGGACCTGGCCCAGCACGTCGCCGAGAAACTCCATGCGCTCAGCGAGGTCGACGCTCACCCCCGCCCGTCAACGCGCGTGAAGGATCTGCTCGATGTGATGCTGGTGCTCGATGCCGGCCTCATCGACATACAACGACTCCGCACTCGCATCGCGCACGTCTTCAAGCTCCGGGAAGGGTCCGCACCACCGCGGACCCTGCCTGACCCGCCGGCCGCGTGGGACGACGAGTTCGCAGCCATGGCCGTCCAGCACACGGTGTCAGCGCTTACGGTCACATCAGCGATGCGGCAGGTGCGAGCGCTATACGCGACCGCGACCGCGAACCGCGCCCACGACGACTCAGAGGAGCAACCATGACCGCGGTCACACGAGCGGCGAGTAGCCGCGCCGAGCTCACCACTGTGATCAAGCGCGCCAGGAACATCATGCGCAAGGATGCGGGTCTGAACGGCGATGCCGATCGCATCCCCCAGCTCTCCTGGCTGCTGTTCCTCAAGTCGCTCGACGACCACGAGCGGACCCGGGAAGCGCTCGAGGACGACTACCGGCCGGTGCTGTCGGCGCCGTATCGCTGGCGCGACTGGGCTGGTGCCGATGCGATCCCGCAGCGCACCGGCGATCACTTGAGCGTCTTCGTCAACCAGGAGCTCATCCCGCACCTCGCAGGGCTGAAGGGATCGAGCCGTGGTCACCGCACGCGCGACGTCGTGGCGCAGATCTTCGCCGATGTGCACAATCGCATGCTCTCCGGCTATCTGCTCGCCGAACTCATCGATCAGATCGACAACGTCAACTTCAACTCCTCCGATGACCTCCACACGATGGCGCACGTCTACGAGTCGATGCTCAAGGAGATGCGGGATGCGGCGGGTGACGCCGGCGAGTTCTACACACCCCGCCCGGTCGTCCGATTCATGGTCGACATGGTCGATCCCGGCGTGCGCGAGGTCGTCATGGACCCTGCGACGGGCACGGGTGGGTTCCTCGTGGAGGCGCACGAACACGTGTCGCAGCAGGTGCGGTCCGTCGATGATCGGGAAAGGACGCGCGAGACGATTCGCGGCTTCGAGAAGAAGCCGCAGCCGTATCTGCTGTGCCAGATGAACCTGCTGCTGCACGGGGCGCTCGACCCGCTCGTCGTGCGCGGCAACGCACTGCTGCCGCCGCTCTCCGAGCAGCGGGCGGATGCGGTCGATGTCGTGCTGACGAACCCTCCGTTCGGCGGCGAGGAAGAGGCAAGTGTCGCGAAGAGCTTCCCGGCGGGCATGCGCACCTCGGAGACCTCATGGCTCTTCCTGCAGGCGGTCATGGCTCGCATCGAGCGTCGGCGCGGGCGCGCAGCCGTTGTCGTTCCGAACAGCACGCTGTTCGACAAAGGCGTAGGCGCAAGGATCAAACGGCAGCTGCTCGAGCACTTCGACCTGCACACGGTCGTGCGGCTACCCGACGGAGTCTTCGAGCCCTACACCGCCATCCCCTCGAACCTGCTCTTCTTCGAAGCCGGCCGCCCGACGGAAGACATCTGGTACTACGAGCTGCCGCGACCAGAGGGCCGGAAGAAGTACACCAAGACGAAACCGCTGCGCTTCGAGGAGTTCAGCGACCTCGCAGCATGGTGGGGAGAGCCGGGTGCCGGGCCGGAGCGGCGTGAGAGGCGGGTCGAGAACGAGCACGCCTGGAAGGTCTCGGTGAGCGAGATCGTCGAGCGCGGCTACGACCTCGACCTGCGCAACCCGCACCAGGGCGAGTCGCTCGAGAACCGTCCCGTGGCTGAAATCCTCGACGAGCTGGTCGAGGTGGAGGAGCAGCTGCTCGCTCTGCTGCGCGATCTCCGCGGCGAGCCCACATCGTGATCGCAGCCGAAGCGGTGCCGATCGGTGACGTGCTTCAACGGCGCCAGGATGCGGTTCGCGTTGAAGCCGATGAGACGTACGTCATGGTGGGTGTGCTCAATAAGGGACGCGGGTTGTTCACTCGTGGAAACGTCTCGGGCAGCGACACGAACTATGAGCGACTGACGCGATTGCGGCACGGGGACCTCATCTTCAGCAAGCTCTTTGCATGGGAAGGTTCGGTTGCCGTCGTCGACCGCGCCGGATGGGTCTCGAGCGAATTTCCGACGTACGCGATCGACGCGACTCGGGTCGATCCGGCGTATCTGTCCCACGTCATCGGTTGGGAAGGGTTCGTCGGTCAGCTCGCGAAGGCGACGAGTGGCTTGGGTCAGCGTCGACAGAGAGTTGCGCCCGAGAGATTTGAGTCTGCGATCATTCCATTGCCGGACCTGGAATCGCAGCGCGCGATCGCCACCCGCCTCGACCGAATTGCGCGAGCCCGGCGCACAGCTTCCAGCCAGCACCTGTCGACCATTCGTTCGCGGCTCCTGCTTGATTCGCTGGCGGGGGCGCGGGAGCAACGCGTGGATACCCTTCTCGAGCGGAGGAGGCAGCCGATCGAGGTGAGCGAGACACAAAGCTACAAGATGCTCGGCATGCGCAATCGTGGCCGCGGCGCGTTCGACGCTGGTGTCCTGCACGGCTCTGAGACGAAGTACCCGCGACTGTTGCGAGTACTCGCCGGAGACCTTATCTATCTGAAGCTCGGTGCTTGGGAAGGTGCCTTCGGCATCGTTCCGCCGGAGCTCGATGGCCGACACACCTCTCCGGAGTTCGTGTCGTACGACGTCGATGAAGACCAGATCGATCGCGACTTCTTAGAGGCCATGGTGACGTGGGATGGCTTCGCGTTCCGGGTCGGCGGGCTGTCGAAGGGCACCAATCTTCGGAGGCGACGTCTCAACCCCGATGTATTCGAGAGCCTGAGCATCCCGCTGCCGACGCTCGAGCGGCAGCGTGAGCTGGGTCCTACGTTGTTGCAACTGCGCCGTGCGGGCGCGCAGATCGCAAGACGCGACGAATTGACCCACGCGCTGCTGCCAGCGGCCCGCAACGAGGAGTTTGGGAAGCTGCTGGTGCGCTGAAGCCGAGGGCGCGCTCAGCGGAAGGACCCGGCCGACCGCCACTCGGAGCCCGCGATCACGACGTGGTCGAGCATCCGTAGTCCGACTGCGGCCGCAGCCCGCCGCAGCCCCTCGGTCGTGTGGCGGTCGGCTTCGCTCGGCGTGGGGTCACCACCGGGGTGATTGTGGGCGAGGGCGAACGCGGAGCCGTCACGACGCAGCACCTCGGCCAGCGCTTCGCGAACCGGGAAGACGGCTGCGTGCTGGGCGCCCTCTGCGACGGGAACGACTGCGAGCACGCGGTTGCCCGCGCCGCAGACGATGAGCAGCACGCGCTCGCGGCGTGCGCCGGAGAAGCGCGGTGCAGCGAGGCGGGCGATGTCAGCAGAGCTCGACAAGATCGGCCGGGCGTCGAGGGTCTCCTCGATACGGCTCGCGATCGCCAGCGCCGCGACGAGGCGCGCAGCCTTGGCGATGCCGATGCCGGGAAACCTCGCCAGAGACACGATGTCTGCGGTGCGCAGACCGGCGAGGCCCCCGTTGTCGGCGAGGAGCGCGACGGCGAGATCAAGCGCGCCGAGGCCCTGCCGGCCGGATCCGATGAGTAGGGCGACAAGCTCTGCATCGGTGAGCGCTCCGCAGCCGCGCGTCAGCATTCGTTCACGAGGACGCTGGTGTTCAGGCAGGTTCGCGATCGCCGAGGTTGAGGTCACCGGAGCACTGTGGCAGATGCCCACCATCGGGGCCGAGACAATCCACAGGACCGGGGGCACCGTTGCCAAGCGATCTGCCACTCCGTCACGCGTCGAGATGCGAGGATGGACGCGATGGACGGGCGGAAGGACTGGCGGCAGCGGATCGTGGGCGCGATCCGCAATGACGTGTCCTCGCCCATGACCGAGGCGCTCCTCACCATCGACGAGGTGTACGCCCGCAGGGTCATCGACCTGGCGATGCGCATCGCGGAGGCCCTCACCGCCGTCGGCGCTTCCGCCAACGACGTCGCGCTCGCCACCATCCGCGTCACCGGTGCGCTCGGCATCCGCCCGGTGCACGTCGACGTCACCTACAACTCGATCGGCGTCTCGTACCACCGCACCGACTCCGACTGGCCGATCACCATGCTGCGGGTGGTGCGCGCGCCCGTGCCCGACCACACGAAGCTGCAGCGGCTGCAGGCGCTCGTGGTCGAGATCGAGGGCGGCCTCGAGCTCGAGCAGGCGCGCACCCAGTTCCATGTCATCCGCCGCATGCCGTTCCTGTACCGGCCGGTGATCATCGTGCTGGCGCAGGGCTTCCTGAGCGTCGGCGTCGCGATGCTCTTCGGCGCCTCGTGGGTGATCGGCGCGATCGCCTTCGTCGCTGCCTGCAGCGCCGCGATGGTGCAGCGGCTGATGTCGCGGCTGCGCGTGCCCTTCTTCTTCTCACAGATCGTCGGCGCCTTCGTGGTGACGGCGATCGCCGCGCTCACCAGCTGGCTCGCACACTTCGGCGTGCCGATGCTCGACGGCGCACGGCCCTCGATCATCGTCGCCGCCGGCATCGTGCTGATGCTCGCGGGCATGTCGGTCGTGGGCGCCGCGCAGGATGCCATCGACGGCTTCGCGCTCACGGCCGGCGGCCGCATCCTCGACCTCGCGCTGCTGACCCTGGGCGTGGTGATCGGCATCATCGCGGGCCTCTCGGCGGCGCGCGGGCTGGAGATGGGCTTCGTGGTCTCGAGCGAGCCGCCCGTGCTGGGCCCGCTGCCCTTGCAGTTCGCGGGCGTCGTCGTGATCGCGGTCGCCGTCGCGGTGTGGAACGGGGCCGGCCTGCGCACCATCGTCGTCAGCGCCGTGCTCGGCGGCATCGCCTGGCTCGGCTTCACCGCGGCGGTGACCGGCGGTCTCGGCACGGCGATCTCGAGCGGCCTCGGCGCGCTGGCGGCGAGCTTCGTCGGCATCCTCGTCGCCCACCGACTGCACGTGCCGTCGATCGCCGTCACGACCGCGGCGATCGTGCCGATGGTGCCGGGCTCGGCGGTCTTCCGCGGCCTGCTCGAGATCGTGGAGTCCGACGGCACCGCCGAGAGCCTCGTGCTCGGCGTCGTCACGCTGATCGGCGCCGGCGCGATCGGCATCGCGCTCGCCTCCGGCGCCTCGCTGGGGCTCGTGCTCGGCGCCCCCGTGCGCGACAGCGTGCAGAGCGTCGTGCGCCGCCGGGGCCGCATCCGCTGACCGGCCCGCTCGCGCCATAGGATGGCCTGATGCGCATGCGAGTCGCCGCCTACGCCCTCATCACGAGGGGCGAGGGCGCCGACCGCGAGATCCTGCTGCCGCACTGGAGTGACAGCGGCATGAGCGGCTGGACGCTGCCGGGCGGTGGCGTCGAGCCGGGCGAGCATCCCGCCGACGGCGCCGTGCGCGAGGTCAAGGAGGAGACCGGCTACGACGCGCGGCTCACGGGCCTGCTCGGCGTCGACTCCGCGGTGCTGCCCTCCACCGCTCGCGGCGACGACATGCAGGCGCTGCGCATCCTCTATCGCGCCGAGATCCTCGGCGGCGAGCTCACGGTCGAGGTCGACGGCACGACCGACGACGTCGCGTGGCACCGGCTCTCCGACGTGGCCGGCCTGCGGCACGTGCACGCGGTCGACTGGGCGATCAGCCACATCGACGACGAAGGATCCCCGCTGCGCTGAACCGCGCATCCGTCGCCATGCATCCACTCATCATCCTCGGCCTCTGCCTCATGGTCGCCTGCCTCGTCGTCAGCGGCGTCGACATCTTCCGCACGATCCGCGAGGGGCGTGAGCCCGAACGGCGGATGCGCGCCTTCCTGCTCTCTGCGGGCCTGCTGGTCGCCGGGGGCGTCCTGGTGGTCCTCGGCGTCATCAACAGCTGAGCGGCAGCTCGCGCCGGCACGACAACGGGGGCCCGCCTCGCGGCGAGCCCCCGTTGTCGTGCAGTCAGACCTGGCGTGCGGTCACGCCTGCGGCGCGCCGGCCTCCGGGCCGTCGGCAAGGCCGCCAGAGGGCTGGTCGACCGGGCGCGGGGGAGCGTCGACGGCCGAGTCCTCGGCATCGGGGATCCACAGGTCGTCGTCGGCGCGCAGCGTCTGCCATGCGGCGTAGGCCGCGCTGGCCACGGCGACCGCGCCCACGCCGATGAGCACCCACTGGAAGCCGTTCGGGCCGCTGCGGCGCGACGTGGCCGGCGAGATCTCCGGCACGGTCGCGTAGCGCTGCACGTTCTTGATCGCGTCCTTGACGCGGTCGTCCTTCGCGACCTGCGCCATGGCGGCGAACGAGCCGAGGCCCGTGGCGATGGCGGGGACGACGGCCTTGTTCCAGCCCTTGGTGGCCCTCGAGAGCGTGTCGCGACCTGCGTCGGCGCCCCGGTGCAGTGCGCGCTCGGCGGCGGGCCGCAGCGACTCGTTGCCGTAGGCGCGAGCCTGATCCTTCGCCTGGCGGGCGATCTCAGCCGCGTGGTTGCTCACCACGCGCTGCTCAGCCCAGAGCTTGTCGGCCTTCTTGCGGAGCTTCTTGATCTCCTTCGCGCGCTTGCGCGTGAGTTCGAGCGACATATCTGTCCTTCCGTGGTCGAAGCCTGCGCGTCATCCTTGCAGGTTTTCCTGAGGGCGTCACTCAGTGTGTACCGGTTTCGCTGTCATCGAACCCGGCTGCCGCAGCCGCGTCGTGGGCCCGCTCCTGTGGGAGGATCGTGCCATGGCTCACCACACTGCTGTCGCAACGATCCGCACGTCTCTCGGCGAGATCAAGGTCAACCTCCTCGGCGACCACGCCCCCACCACCGTCAAGAACTTCGTCGAGCTCGCCACCGGCGCTCGCGAGTGGACGCACCCGGCCACCGGCGAGACGTCGACCGCGCCGCTCTACGACGGCACGATCTTCCACCGCATCATCCCCGACTTCATGATCCAGGCCGGCGACCCGCTCGGCCAGGGCGTCGGCGGCCCCGGCTACCAGTTCGACGACGAGATCCACCCCGATCTCACGTTCAACGCCCCCTACCTGCTCGCCATGGCGAACGCCGGCATCCGGATGGGCAAGGGCACGAACGGCTCGCAGTTCTTCATCTCGACGGTCGCCACCCCGTGGCTGCAGGGCAAGCACACGATCTTCGGCATGGTCGAGGACGAGGCCTCGCAGCGCATCGTCGACACGATCCAGGCCGTCGCCACCGACGGCCGCGACAAGCCGCTCGAGGACGTCGTCATCGAGAGCGTCGACATCCAGCAGGTCTGAGCCCTCGGTGACAGCTGCAGCGCCCGCTGACCGGTGCTACCGGCACCCCGACCGCGTCAGTTGGGTGCTGTGCTCGCGCTGCGGCCGCACCGTGTGCGGGGAGTGCCAGCAGCAGGCGCCCGTCGGCGTGCGCTGCCCCGACTGCGTGCGCGAGCTCGCGCAGGAGCAGCGCACGCTGCACCGCGAGACGCGCGTGGCGCACGGCGGGCCCCGCACCGCCGTCGGCTCCCGCGTGCGCCGGTGGTTCGGGCAGCCCGCCCCGGTGACGATGTCGATCATCGCGGTGACCGCCATCGTCGGCCTGCTGCAGGTGCTCACTGGCGGCTTCCTGACCAACCTGTTCGCCTACCAGATCGGGGCCGGCATCCTGCAGCCCTGGCGGTTCGTCACCTACGCGCTCGTGCACGCCGGCGTGCTGCACTTCGCCTTCAACATGCTCGTGCTGTGGATGGTGGGGCCGTCGATCGAGCAGCGCATCGGCAAGCTGCCGTTCCTGGCCGCCTACATCGTCAGTGCGGCCGGCGCGGCGGTCGCCGTCGCCTGGCTGACGCCGATGTCGGCAGTGGTGGGCGCCTCGGGCGCCATCTACGCGCTGTTCGGCATGGCGATCGGCATGCAGCGCATGCTCGGCCGCGTGCAGCCGGCGCTGCTGATGGTCGTCGGCATCAACCTGGTGCTGACCTTCGTGCTCGGCGGCATCTCGTGGTCCGCGCACGTGGGCGGGCTCGCGATCGGACTGGCGCTCGGCTTCGGCATCGGCCTGGCGCACAAGCGGATGCGCGGGGATCAGGCGACCAAGTCGGCCTGGCTGGTCATCGGCGCGGTCGCGCTCGTCCTGGCGGCGCTGTTCGCGCTGCGGGTGGTCACTGCCTTCTAGGAGTTATCCACAGTTCTCTCCACAGCTGGGGAGAACTACACCGGTGTGATTCGAACTACTTCCACCGGGTGGTCATGATGAAGCCGACGAACATGATGCCGAAGCCGATTACGATGTTCCACGGGCCGAGGCTCGCCACCGGCAGCGTCTGCGCGGAGATGTAGTAGACGATCACCCACAGGAACCCGAAGAGCATGAAGCCGAACATCACCGGCTTGAACCAGGCCGGGTTCCGTTGCTCGTCGTGCGGGTTGCGCTCTCGACCCTTGGTGCGGCGCGCGGCCGACGCCTTCTCGACAGACTTCTCGCTGGGGCTCATGGAAACCCATGGTAATGCAGGCAGGGCATAGAATTGGCCCGTGGCCAGGCAGCAGCATGAGCGCCGGCGCCGACCGCGGCGCCGTGCCACCTTCGCGAGCGTGCTCGGCGAGCTGCTGCTGACGCTCGGCGTGGTCGCGCTCGGCTACGCCGGTTGGCAGTTCACGCTTGCCGACACCGTGATGGGTGAGCAGCAGCAGCAGGCCGCGCAGGCCTTCGCCGCCGAGCTCGGCCCCACGATCGTCGCCCCGGCGCAGACCGAGGTGCGCACCGACCCGCCGCCGGCCGAGAGCGCGGCGGCAGACCGCGCATCCTTCGCCGTCATGTACATCCCGCGACTGGGCGAGTTCGAGCGCACGGTCGGGGAGGGCACGAGTCGTGCAGTGCTCGACTCGCTCGAGCAGGGGCTCGCGCACTACAGCGACTCGGCGCTGCCGGGCGAGCTGGGCAACTTCGCGGTCGCCGGCCACCGCAACGGCCAGGGCGGGCCCTTCACGCACCTCGACGAGATGCGCATCGGCGACCGCATCTACGTGCAGACCAGCGAGGCCTGGTACATCTACGAGTTCCGCAACCACGAGTACGTCGCCCCCACCGGCGTCGGGGTGGTGGCACCGGTGCCGCAGCAGCCCCAGACGCCGGCCGACGACCGCTACCTCACCCTCACCACTTGCAATCCCGAGTGGTCGCCAGAGGGCAGGCTGATCGCCTACGCGACGATGGTCGGCTGGCAGAGCGCGGCCGAGGGCATGCCGGCCGAGCTCGCGCAGACGCTGGGCAGGGCCTGATGTACGCGGCCATCTGGCGTGCCCTGCCCGGCCCCTGGCCCGTCAGGCTCGTGATCGCGCTCGCACTGCTCGCTGGCGTCGCCTACCTGCTCGTCTTCCACCTCTACCCGTGGATCATGCAGGAGTTCTTCCCCACCCCGGATCCGGTGCTCGGAGCAGCCGGCGCCGGGTTCGCATCCGCCGAAGGCCCCGCATGACCCGCATCCTCGTTGTCGACAACTTCGACTCGTTCGTCTACACGCTCGCCGGCTACCTGCAGGAGCTGGGTGCCGAGGTCGAGGTGGTGCGCAACGACCAGATCGACGCGTCCGCCATCACCGAATGGGATGCGGTGCTGCTCTCACCCGGCCCGGGCGCGCCCGCCGACGCCGGCGTCTCCATCCCGATGGTGCACGCCGCCATCGAGACCGGCACGCCGCTGCTCGGGGTGTGCCTCGGGCACCAGGCGATCGCGGAGGCGCTCGGCGGCGTCGTCACCCATGCGCCGGAGCTCATGCACGGCAAGACCAGCCTGGTCGAGCACGACGACTCGATGGTGTTCGCTGGGCTGCCGAGCCCGCTCATCGCGACCCGCTACCACTCGCTGGCGATCGTCGACGGCACGGTGCCGGATGCGCTGCGCGTCACCGCGCGCACGGTGCCGGATGCGTCTGGTGACGCGGGCGCGCACGCGAGCGGCGTGATCATGGCCGTCGAGCACCGCGCAGCGCCGGTCTGGGGCGTGCAGTTCCACCCGGAGTCGGTGCTCACCGAGGGCGGCTACCGGATGCTCGGAAACTGGCTCGAGACCGCTGGTCTCGGCGGTGCTGCGGCGCTCGCCTCAGGCAGGGCGCCGCTCATGACGCTCGCGCCGCCGCCGCGCGCGGTGGAGCTCTAGAGCGGAGACCCCAGCGGGTCTCCGCCGCGACCCCAGCGCCGACGCCGTCTCGGGCGTCGGGTGAGGCTCGGCAGGGTCACCGCCTCGGGCACTCAGCCGTCGCCGCCGCCACCGCCTCCACCATTGCCGCCGCCGTTGCCGTTCCCGTTCCCGTTCCCGTTGCCGGGGCTGCTGGGCTCGGGCTCCGAGGTCGGTGCGGGGTCAGGGGTGGGTGGGTACGGGGTCGGGCTCGGGCTGGCCGTTGCAGTAGAGGAGGGTGATGGTGCTGCCCTGCGGGTGGTCGCCGGGTGTGAGCGACTGCTCGACCACGTCGCCGCCGATGCAGCGCAGCGTGTAGCGGCGCTCGACGGTGAGGCCGAGCTCCTGCATCGATGTGGTGGCGGATGCGATCGGCAGCCCCGTCACGTCGGGGATGGTGACCTCGCCGTTGGAGAGCACCAGGTTGATGATGGCGCCCTGCGACACGTCGGTGCCGGCGCTCGGCTCGGTGCTGATGACGTAGTCGGCCGCGATCGTCGCAGAGGTGGCGCGCGTGACCTCGCCCACCGTGAAGCCCGCCGCCTCGAGCGCCTGCCGAGCATTCGCCTCCACGAGGTTGGAGACGCTCATGAGCGGCGCGGGGGGAGGACCGGTCGAGATCACCAGTTGCACCACTGCGCCGGGCGCGATGTTGACGCCCGCCTCGGGCTCCGAGCGCAGCACGGTGTCGGCGGGGGCGGGGTCGATGGTGCGGCGCACCTCTGCCCGTAGGCCGGCGGCCTCGACTGCGGCGATCGCGTCGGCCTCCTGCAGCGAGACGACGTCGGGGACGGGTGTGGAGAGGCCCGCGATCGGCAGGTTGCCGAGGCTGAAGGCCCAGACGCCGGCGCCCACCACGAGCACGGCGATGAGCGCGACGGCGGCCCACAGCCAGGCCAGATGCGGTCGGCGGGTGCGCGCGGGCTGCACTTCATCGGGGGCGGGATCGTCAGAGGCGAGCGCGGCGAACATCGTCGTCGCGGCGCCGATCTCGAGCGGCGCGGTCTGCGTCTTCACGAGCGGCACGAGCACACCGGCGAGCGCGTCGTCGAGTGCCTGCTTGTACTCGGTCGCCGTCTGGAAGCGGTCGTCGCGCGGCTTCTGCAGCGCCTTCTGCACCACCGAGTCCATCTGCGGCGTGATGCCGGGCGTGATGGACGAGGTGGTGGGCGGCTCCTCGGCGACGTGCTGGTAGGCCACCCCGACCGCGGTGTCGGCGGTGAAGGGCGGCTGGCCGGTGAGCAGCTCGAACAGGATGACGCCGGTGGAGTACAGGTCGGTGCGGGCGTCGACCGACTCGCCGCGCGCCTGCTCGGGGGAGAAGTAGCCGGCGGTGCCGAGGATGGTGCCGGTCTGCGCGACGTTGGCGCTGGTCTCGCTGACCGCGCGGGCGATGCCGAAATCCATCACCTTGATCTGGCCGCCAGGTGTGACCATGACGTTGCCGGGCTTGATGTCGCGGTGCACGATGCCGGCGCGGTGGGAGTACTCGAGCGCGGTGAGGATCCCCTTGGTGATGCGCACCGCCTCGGCCTCCGGCAACGGGCCCTCGGCGATGATGTCCTTCACCATGCGGCCGTCGACGTACTCCATGACGATGTACGGCACGGCGGCGGGCTCACCCTGGGCATCGACCGCGGGCTCTTCGCCGGCGTCGAAGACGCGCACGACAGTCGGATGCGACATGCGCGCCGCCGACTGCGCCTCCTGGCGGAAGCGGGTGCGGAACTCGGGGTCCTTCGAGAGCTCGGGCTTGAGCAACTTGACCGCCACCTGCCGATCGAGGCGGGTGTCGCGGGCGAGGTGCACCTCGGCCATCCCGCCCTGGCCGATCAGCTCGCCGATCTCGTAGCGGTCGCCGAGGGTGCGCAGCGACGCGATGATGCTGTCGGTCAACGCCGCTCCTCTCCTCGTCCGTGCTCTCCAGCCAGACCCCGGCGCGAGCAGGGATCGGTCGATTCTACGTCACGCGCCGAGTCAGGGCCCCTCGGGGGGCACGACGGGCAGCGTCGCCTCAGGCAGCGTGGGCGTGGGCTCCGGCGTCGGCTCCGGCGTGGGCTCGGGCTCGGGCTCCACGACCGTGAGTGTGAGCACGGGCGATGCACCGCTGGTGAGCGTCTGACCGCCCTCGATGGCGCAGTCGTAGGTGTAGGCGAAGTCGTTCTCACCGACCGGCATCTGCGTGATGTTGAGCTGCGCACCCCCGGTGGGCTCGACCTGCTCCGAGCCGTCTGCCCAGTTGATGGTCACGTCGTAGCCGTCGAGCGCGTAGCCCGCCGGGCACGTGGCCGCGTCCCACTCGATGACGTAGGCGGTGCCGGGCTCGAGCGCGTCCGGGTCGCCGCCACCCTGCAACCGGGCCGCGGTCGTCGGGTCCTCGATCGCAGCGACGGGGGCATGGATGGTGCCGGTCACGGTCGAGCCCTCCGGCACCGAGCCGGTCGGGGCGACGGCGTAGATCGTCGCCACGTCGTCGGGGTTCGTCGCGGGGTCTCCCGTGGTCACCTCGGGCACCAGTCCGAGCGCTTCGACGGCGTCCCGGAACTCGGCCTCGGTCATGCCGATGAAGGCCGACTCGACGACGACCACCTCGGCCGGCCCGGTGGGCACCTGCGAGGTGTCGGAGGCCTGCGGCGGCGCCTGCTGCTGGTTGAGCAGCATCAGGACGATCGCGACGCCCGCCGCCACCAGCAGCACGGCCAGGATCACGACCGGCCAGATCCACGGATTCGTGCGGCGGCGCTCACGGGTGCGGGCCGTCGCGGTCGTTGCTGCGGCGACCGGCAGCGCCGCGGTCGCCGGGCTGGACTGCGTCGTGATGACGCGCGTGGCCGCCTGGGTCGGCGAGTCGATCGTCGCGAACGAGTCGGTCGAGGCGATGCCGGGCACGATCGCTGCGGCGCCGGCGATGTCGCCGCGGCGCAGCATGGTGGCGGCGCGCGAGAGGTGCGCGGCCGAGGTGGGCCGGTCGGCCGGCGTCTTCGCGATGCACGAGAGCACCAGGTTGCGCACCGGCTCGGGCACCGAGCCGGGCAGGTCCGGCGGCGCGTCGTTGATGTGCGCCATGGCGATGGCCACCTGCGACTCGCCTGTGAACGGCCGGCGGCCGGCGAGCGCCTCGTAGGCGACGATGCCGAGCGAATAGATGTCGGTCGACGGCGCAGCCTGCTGGCCGGAGGCCTGCTCGGGCGAGAGGTACTGCACCGTGCCCATCACCTGACCGGTCGCGGTCAGTGGCACCTGGTCGGCGATGCGGGCGATGCCGAAGTCGGTGATCTTCACCCGTCCCTCGGGCGTGATGAGCAGGTTGCCGGGCTTGATGTCGCGGTGGACGAGGCCCGCCTGGTGGGCGGCATGCAGCGCGGCAGAGGTCTGCGCGACGATGTCGAGCACCTTGTCGGCAGAGAGCGTGCGGTCGCGGTCGAGGATGGCGCTGAGCGGCTCGCCGGGCACGAGCTCCATCACGAGGAAGGCGCTGCCCTCCTCCTCGCCGTAGTCGAACACGTTCGCGATGCCCTCGTGGTTGACGAGCGCGGCGTGCCGGGCCTCGGCGCGGAAGCGCTCGAGGAACCCCGGATCGCCCATGTACTCGTCCTTGAGGATCTTGAGCGCGACGGTCCGACCGATGACTTGGTCGGTCGCCTGCCAGACCTCGCCCATGCCGCCGATGGCGATCCGGCTGGTCAGCTGGTATCGCCCACCGAAGGTGAGTCCGCTGGATGGTCTCATGAGTTCAGCACCGCCTCGATCACTGCTCTCCCGATTGGCGCGGCGATCACGTTTGAAGTGTCACCGACGATGTTCTCATCTGGTACGACCACAACGGCGACTGCCACGCTCTGATCGTCCAGTTCTCCGTACCCCGTGAACCACAGGTTGAACGGCGCGTCCGTCGCGGCGTCGTTCTCTGCGGTGCCCGTCTTGCCGCCCACCCTGACGCCCGGGATCTGAGCGTTGGTGGCCAGTCCTTCTTCGACGCCGAGCTCCATCGCCGCGCGCATCGTCGCGGCGACGTCGGCGGAGACGGGGTTGCCCAGGATGGTGGGCTCCGGGTCGGTGATGACGTCGAGGTTCGGCGCAAGCACGCGGTCCACCATGTTGGGCCGCATCATCGTGCCGTCGTTCGCGATCGCCGCCGTCGTCATGGCGATCTGCAGCGGCGTGACGCGCACGTCGAACTGCCCGAACGACGAGAGCATCGTCTGCGCGTCGTCCATGTCGGCGGGATAGGTGCTGGGGGTGACGCGCAGCGGGATCTCCAGCTGCTCGCCGTAGCCGAATGCCGCTGCCTGCTGCGCGATCGCATCCTGCCCGAGCTCCAGTCCGAGCTGCGCGAAGGGGATGTTGCAGGAGAGGATGAACGCCGTCTCGAGCGTCACCGTCTCGTCCGGCCCGCAGGTCTCCCGCGAGGCGTTGCGGATCATCCTCGACGACTGCGGCAGCTGCAGCTCCGCAGGGTTGTCGAACTCCGAGTCGAGCGTGTAGCGGCCGGACTCCAGTGCCGCCGACAGCACCAGCACCTTGAACACCGAGCCGGGGAAGTAGAGATCGCCCTCGATGGTGCGGTTGAACAGCGGGTCGTCGGGGTCGTTCAGCAGCTGGTCGTAGATCTCGGTGACGGCCGCGGTGCTGTGGCTCGCGAAGGGGTTGGGGTCGTACGTGGGACTCGAGTACATCGCGAGCACGTCGCCCGTGTCGGGATCGAGCGCGACGACCGCGCCCTCCCGGTCGCCCAGCGCATCCGCCGCCGCCTGCTGCGCCTGCGCGTCGATCGTGAGCTCGACCGATGAGCCGGCGGGGCTCTCGCCCGTGAGGGTCGCGAGCATCTGGTCGAAGAACTGGCTGTTGGCGGTGCCCGTCAGCTCCTCGTTCATGGCGTCCTCGACGCCGCGGCTGCCCTGGCCGAGCGAGTTGTAACCGGTGACGTGCGCGTAGAGCGGCCCCATCGGGTACTCGCGCTGCCACTCGAACTCGTCGTTCGACGGGGTCGAGAGGGCCACCTGCACGCCGTCGACGACGATCGAGCCGCGCTCGACGGCGAACGAGTCGTACAGGGTGCGGGTGTTGCGGGGGTCGGCCTGCAGCGCATCGGCCTGCACGGCCTGGATCATCGTCGACGAGCCGAACAGCCCGACAAACATGATCAGCAGCAGCGTGCTCACGCGCCGGATGGGCCGGCGCATGCTCTGCTCCCTCGAGGCGTCGGTCATACGATCCCCCTTCCGCGCACCGAATCGCTCAACCGCAGCAGCAGCGCGACGATGAGCCAGTTGGCCAGCAGCGACGATCCACCGGCGGCCAGGAACGGCGTCGTCAGGCCGGTCAGCGGGATGAGCCGGGTGACGCCGCCGACGACGATGAACACCTGCAGCCCGATGACGAACGCGAGCCCCACGCCCAGCAGCTTGGTGAAGTCATCCGGGCCCTGGAAGCCGATGCGGATGCCGCGCGAGACCAGGATCAGGTAGAGGCCGAGGATCGCGAAGATGCCGGCGAGGCCGAGCTCCTCGCCCAGCGAGGGGATGATGTAGTCGCTGTTGGCGTAGGGCGTGATGTCTGGCCTGCCGAGGCCCAGCCCGGTGCCCAGCAGCCCGCCCTGCCCCATGCCGAACACACCCTGCACGATCTGGAACGAGCCGCCCTGCGCCTCGTAGACGCTCTGGTCGAAGGCGTGGATCCAGGCGTCGATGCGGCGCTGCACGTAGCCGAGCGAGAGGTAGGCGGCGACGCCGCCGAGCGCGACCAGGCCGACGCCGATGACCATCCACGAGCGGCGCCCGGTGGCGACGTAGATCATCACCAGGAACAGGCCGAAGTAGAGGGCCGAGGTGCCGAGGTCGCGCTGGAAGACGAGCACCAGCATGCACATCGCCCAGACCACCAGGATCGGCCCGAGGTCGCGCAGTCGCGGGAAGCGCACGCCGAGCACCTTCCTGCCCACCACCGAGAGCGAGTCGCGCGCGGTCATCAGGTAGCCCGCGAAGAAGATCGCCAGCGCGATCTTGGCCAGCTCGCCGGGCTGGAAGGAGAACGGGCCGATGCCGATCCAGACCGTCGCGCCGTTGATGGTGCGCCCGATGCCGGGCATCAGCGGCAGGATCAGCAGCAGGAAGGCGATCGCCATCGCCAGGTACCGGAAGCGGGCGAGCACGCGGTGGTTCCGCACCACGATGATCGCGACGATCGCGATGATCAGGGCGACGCCCGTCCAGGCGATCTGCCGCATCGAGGCGGCGTCCCAGCCGGTCAGGCCCTCAGCGATGTCGATGCGGTAGATCATCGCGATGCCGAGCCCGTTGAGCACGGTCGCGACGGGCAGGATGATCGCGTCTGCCTCACGCGCGACCACGCGCAGGGCGACGTGCAGCGCGAGCGTGAGCACGCCGAGGCCCGCGGCGAGCTGCAGCGGGAAGAGGTCGACGGTCTGCAGCGCGCCGAGCTGCACGAGCACCATGGCGCCGCCGGCGATGACCCAGGCGACGATGAGCAGGAACAGCTCGAGGTTGCGCAGCTTCGCGGGGTTGCGGATGCGTACCTTGATGGCCTCGGTCACGTCGCGCAGCTGCACGATGCCGGTCTGGAGCGCGTTGCTGGGAGCGGCCTGGTCGCGCGGTGCCGACTGGTGCGTCACGGTGACGGCTCCAATCGCTCGACGATGGCCTGCGCGGCGGCCAGCGAGCCGGCCGACATGGTCTGCTCGACGTTGCGCTGGTTGAACGGCGTGAGGTCGTCGATCGCGATGTCGGTCTCCTCCACCTGGGTGGCGAGCACGATCGGGCCGATCTGCTGCTGGATGCCCTGGTAGATCGCGACATTGCCGGCGTCGTTGACGCCCACGAAGTACCGATCCTGAGTCCAGTTGTAGAACACCGCCGAGAGCACGACGATGCCGATGATCGCCAGGCTCGCCCCGATGCCCCAGGTGATGCGGCGCGTGCGGCGCATGCGGCGCTGCTCGGCGAGCAGCTCCTGCAGGAACTCCTCGCTCTCGGGCTCGAAGTGCTCGAACGCCGGCTGCATGCGCGACTGGCGCGGGTGCAGCAGCAGCTGGCCGAGGCTCACCGAGGTGCGCTCGGGCTCGACCGCCTCGTAGCTGATGGGCGCGGCGGCGGAGCCGACGGTGGTGGGCTCGATCGATGACGAGCGCCGCTCGTCGATGTCGCAGATCACGACGGTGACGTTGTCGGGGGCGCCGCGCGAGAGCGACTCGTTGACCAGCCGCTGCACGGTGGAGGGCGTGTCGAGCCCCTGGGCGAGGATGGCGCGGATGCGATCCTCGTCCACGTAGCTCGAGAGCCCGTCGGAGCAGACCAGCCAGCGGTCGCCGGGCAGCGTCTGCTCGATCAGGATGTCGATCTCGGGGTTGGTCTCGACGTTGCCGAGCACGCGCATGACCACGTTGCGCCGCGGGTGGTGCTCGGCCTCCTCGCGGGTGATGCGGCCGGCGTCGACCAGCTTCTGCACGAAGGTGTGGTCGGTGGAGATCTGCTCGAGCGCGCCGACCCGGTAGCGGTAGATGCGGCTGTCACCGATGTGCGCGATGCCCATCTGGTCGCCGACCCGGATGATGCCGGAGCCGGTGGTGCCCATGCCCGTCAGCTCCGGGTGCTCGAGCATCGCCTGCTGCAGCGCGTCGTTGCCCTCGCGCAGCGCCGCGGCGAGCGCCTCGGCGGCCGCCTGCGGCGTCTCGTACTCGCGGTCGGCCTCGCGGGCCCTGCGGGTGACGATGGCGCTCGCGACGTCGCCGCCCGCGTGCCCGCCCATCCCGTCAGCCACGAAGCACAGCGTCGCTCCCGCGTAGCCGGAGTCCTGGTTCTCCGTGCGGATCCGGCCGACGTGGCTGATCGCGGCCGCGAGCGGTGTGCTCAAGCTCAGCGCCTCAGCTCGAACGTGGTGGTGCCGATGCGCACGGCGGAGCCGACCCGCACGGGCGTCGACTCGCTGATGCGCGCGCCCTCGACGAAGGTGCCGTTGGTGGAGCCGAGGTCCTGCACGACCCACTGGTCGCGCCAGCGCACGATCTTGGCGTGCTGGTTCGAGGTGTAGTCGTCCTTGATCTGCAGCCCGCTGCCCGAGGAGCGGCCGACCGTGAGGCCGGTCTGCGGCAGGTCGAGCTCGAGGCCCGACCGCGGCCCGGAGGTGATCACGATGCGGGTCGCGTCACCCGATCGAGCGGATGCGTTGCCCGCGCTCGCCCGCTCGGTCACGGTGGTCGGTGCGTCGGCTGAGTCGGACGGGGCGGTGGGCGCCGCGCCGCTCTCGCGGGACCTGGCGCTCTGCACCGCCACCCGTTGCAGCGGCGTGAGCTTCGGGCCGAACAGGTCGCTGCGCAGCGAGTACAGGACGATGAAGATGAACAGCCACAGGAGCGCGAGGAAGCCGATCCTGATGACGATGAGGGTCAGGTCGCTCACGCTTGCTCCTTCGACTGTGCCAGCACGCGGTAGACGATGCGTGTGGCACCGATGTCGATGATCGAGTCGGGCTCGAGCAGCGCGCTCCCCAGCGCCCTGCCGTTGAGCGTGGTGCCGTTGGTGGAGCCGAGGTCGCTCACCTGGGCGCGGGTGCCGTCCCAGACGATCTCGGCGTGCTTTCGGGAGGCGCCGGCGTCGTCGACGGTGATGTCGGCTTCCGAGCCGCGCCCGATGACGGTGCTGCCCTTGCGCAGCCGATAGCGCTTGCCCTTGATGTCGACGACGGCCGTCCACACGACCTCACCGGCGGCCGAGTCGGAGGAGATGTCGAGCATCCCCGTCGTCATGCCCTCGTCGGGCTCGAGACCGAGATCGATGGGGCCGGGGAACGAGTAGCCCGATTGGCGCGCGTGCGTCTGCAGCGTGCCGGTGAGCTCGTCGAGCAGTGAGTCGCCGAGGCGGCGCAGGCGCTCGAAGTCGGCGGGTGCGAGGCGCACGGTGAGCCGGTTCGGCACCAGGATGCGGTCGCGCGAGACGACGCTGGCCTGGGTGTCGAGCTCGCGCTTGAGCGCGCTGGCGATCTCGACCGGCTCGACGCCGGATCGGAACGTCTTCGCGAAGGCGCCGTTGACGGCCTTCTCAAGGCCGCGCTCGATCGAATCGAGGAATCCCATTGTGCGTGCTCACCTCCCATCAGCCGCCGTTAGCGTACCCGGCGAGGCTAGGAACCTGATATTCTCGTTGAGTTGCCCGCTGCACGGCGGGCTTCGCGCGAGTGGCGGAATTGGCAGACGCGCTGGCTTCAGGTGCCAGTGTTCGCAAGAACGTGGGGGTTCAAGTCCCCCCTCGCGCACGATCGGCCCCGGGCTCCACCCCGGGGCCGTTCCTCATCTCCGGCCGCGCCGCGCGCACGCTCGAGCGACCTGCTCGCCGAGCCGGCCCGCCTCGCGGGCGACCGTCACGAGCAGAGGAAGCATTCGCGATCCGTCGCGAGACGAGGACAGAACGTCCTCATCCGGTGACGCGTCCTCTGCTCGGGACATCGAGCTCGACGTGCCAAGGCCCGGGTGGCAGGGGCACGGACGCGGGCGGCAGCGCGGCGAGGCGGGGGAGTCCCCGGTAGACGAGCTCCATGAGCGCCCCGGCTACCAGCGGCAAGATGACGTAGACCGGGGTGGAAGTCGTGACAGGCAAGCCGAGGGTGAGCGCGGTCGCGTGGAAGAACGCGACGAAGGCTGCGAGCAGGGAGCCGGAAGAAACCCAGCCGAGGATGCCGCGCTCAGAGCGCGCCCAGCGCCCCGCGACGAACAGGCACAGGACGATCGGCACGAGCATGAGCGCCGCGAGCTGCGCACCAGCGGCGAGCGGAGAGCTCGGGCCGCCCGATGCGCCCACGGCCGCCCACGCCGCGTCGAGCGGCATGGCTGCGGCCCAGCGCTGGGGCACGAGGGCCGTGGCGTCGAGGACGGCGAGGGCGATCGTCAGCACCCCCACGGCACCACCTGCCAGAACGAGCCTGTACCGGGAGCCTGGGCGCACATGGTGGCGCAGCACGGGCTTCGGCGGCTTCCGGGCGTCGGCGAGGATCGAGGAGGCTGCCAAACAGGCTCCGGCGCCCCACGAGAGCATCCACCACTGGTCGACGCGGTTGAGTGCGAGTAGTGCAGCGGCGAGCGCGAGCACGATGCCGAGGCCCCACAGCAGAGCAGCGAACCGGATCGCGCCGCCGATGACGGTCCATGCGAGGTGCAGCTGCACGACGATGAACACCGAGTGGATGAGCGCCGTGAGAGCCAGCAGGACACCGACGACGGTGGGCGCGCCGACGCCTACGCCCATGCCACTGCCGGCTCCGGCACCGGTCACAAACATGATGACGAGCTGCGTCATCGCGATCGTCCCGTGCGTGCCTGCCGAGTCGATGCGCAACCGCGCCTGAAGGATCGCGTGCGCCGTGCTCGGTGCCTGCATCCGGTCAGCGGTGATTGCGGTGCGCACGGCACCCCAGGCGACATCGCGCGGGTGCACACCCACCTCGGCGGCGTGCGCGAGGTCGTGCAGCCACTCCTCGCGGTAGCGGTCGCGGATCGCCCAGGGAAGCGACGCGGCGGCCAGCTCGACGACGCCCTGCGTCAGGCGGCCCTTCACGACGCACCGCCCAGTGCCGGTCGCGGGCGAGCGCCGAGGGCGGGCTTCGCCCGGCCGGCGGTCTTGGACCGCGCGGCCGCGGCCCGCTCGTGGGCGTGCCGCAGCGCATCCGTCGCCGTCTCGCGGGCATCGGGCGTCAGGCGGTAGAGGCGACGGCGGGCTCCGGGGCGCACGCCGTCGGCCTCCCACTCGCTCACCACCCACTCATGCGACTCGAGCCGCTCGAGGATGGGATAGACCGAGCCCGTGGGCCGGCCGGTCGCGCCGGCGATGGCCAGGCCCCAGGTGGGCGCGTCGCGCTCGAGCAGCTGCGCGAGCACGTCGAGCGTCGCGGGAGTCATGCGGGAGAGCGGTCGCGGCATGCGCTCACACTACATATATAGAGATAGCGGCGCCAGGGCCGCGCCTCCATCGAACGGTTGAGACGGGAAGCAACCGTGCTCACGATGCCACGGATGCGCGAAGTCGGTGGGATGGATGCATGACTTCCGCTCGTGGGCGCGTGCCCCTCTCTGACCGCTTGACCTCCCGCCGCGGAGCGTGGGTGAGCCTCGGCCTGGTGCTGGTCGGCTTCGCCCTGCTCTTCGGTCTCTTCGGCCGCGCCGAGCTGCCCGCCGGCAGCGACACCGCACCGGCCGACTCCGAGTCGGCCCAGGTGGCCGAGCTGCTCGAGCGGTTCCCGGACGCCGACCAGCAGTCGGTGCTCGTGGTCGCCTCGCGCGACGACGCCGGGGCGCTGACGGCCGGCGATCAGGCGGCACTGACGGCGCTCCTGCCGGTGCTGGACGACGAGACCGGCGCCGACGCATCCGGCCCCCTGGTGAGCGATGACGGCCGGGCCGCGCTGCTGGTCACGCCGATCACGGTGGGGGAGAGCAACGGCGAGACCGCCGGGGTCGTCTCGGGGCTGCGCGAGGCGCTCGCGGCGAACGCGATCGACGGGCTGCAGCTGCAGGTGACCGGCGGCCCGGCCTTCGGCGCCGATGTCGCGTCGTCGTTCGAAGGTGCCGACTTCACGCTGCTGATCGTGACGATCCTGATCGTCGCCGTGCTGCTGATCGTGACGTACCGCTCGCCGATCCTCTGGCTCATCCCGCTCGCGGTCGTCGCCTTCGCCGACCAGCTCGCCGGCAAGGCCACCGCGGCGCTCGGCGCGGCGCTCGGGCTGCAGTTCGACGCCGGCATCATCAGCGTGCTGGTCTTCGGCGCCGGCACCAACTACGCGCTGCTGCTCATCTCGCGCTACCGCGAGGAGCTGCTGCGCACCGACGACCACCGCCTGGCGCTCAGCACCGCCTGGCGGCACACCGCGCCCGCCATCCTGGCCTCGAACGTGACCGTCGTGCTGGCGCTGCTGACCCTCGTGCTCGCCGTCATCCCCGGCACCCGCGGCCTCGGGCTCTCCTCCGCACTCGGGCTGCTGATCGCGCTCGCCGCCGTGCTGCTCGCGCTGCCGCCGGTGCTGGCGCTGCTCGGCCGCCGCGTCTTCTGGCCGTTCGTGCCGCGCCCCGGCTCCGGCGCGACGCACGGCCGCGCCTGGCGGGCGATCGCCGCCCGCGTGATGCGCCGGCCGGCGCTCAGCCTGGCGGCCGGCCTCGCCGTGCTGGCAGTGATGGCCGGGGGTCTGTTCGGCACCTCGATCGGGCTCGACCAGCTCGAGCGGTTCCGGGTGCAGTCCGAGTCGGCGGCCGGTCTCGAGACCCTCGCGCGGCACTTCCCCGCCGGCGAGGCGCAGCCGAGCTTCATCGTGGCGGATGCGGACCACGCGGAGGCCGTGGTCGCCGCGGTCGCGCCGCTCGAGGGCGTCGTGCGCGCGCACCCGGTCGCCGAGACCGCCGACGGCACGCTCGCGAAGATCATGGTGACGGGGGAGCACGCGCCCGGCACCGAGGAGTCGCTCGCGCTCACCGAGCAGCTGCGCACGGCCGCGCACGAGGTGCGGGGGGCGGATGCGCTGGTCGGAGGCGCGGTCGCGACCGACCTGGATGCGCGCGCCGGCAACCTGCAGGATCTGCTGCTGATCGCTCCGCTGGTGCTGGCGGTGAGCTTCCTCGTGCTGCTGGTGCTGCTGCGCTCGCTCGTCGCGCCCGTGGTGCTGCTGCTGGTCAACGTGGCCAGCGCGCTCGCGGCGATCGGCGCGGGCTCGTGGCTCAGCCGGGTGCTGTTCGACCAGCCCGCGCTCGATCTGCAGGTGCCGCTGCTGGCGTTCCTGTTCCTGGTCGCGCTCGGCATCGACTACACGATCTTCCTCGTGCACCGCGCTCGCGCCGAGGCGCGCACGCACGACACGCGGCAGGGGATGGTGCGGGCGGTCGCCTCGACCGGCGGCGTCATCACCAGCGCTGGCATCGTGCTGGCGGCGGTGTTCGCGGCGCTGGGCGTGCTGCCGCTCGTGACGCTCGGCCAGCTCGGCCTCATCGTGGGGCTCGGCGTGGTGGTCGACACGCTGATCGTGCGCACCGTGATCGTGCCGGCGATCTTCGGCATCCTGGGCGATCGCATCTGGTGGCCGGGCAGGAATCGGGCAGACAGCGGAGAATCGAACCATGAGCTTCGTGCACCTGCCGCTGTCGCGGCCTGAGGGGGAGGGGTCGGCAATCGCCGGCCCCGCCCGCATCGGCGCCGCAGGGATCGGCGCCCCAGGGAACGGCGCCGCAGCGGTCGGCTCCGTCGCCCGCGCGATGGCGATCGGTCAGCATGTGATGGCCGCCGCGCTGACCACGATCGGCGTCATCCGAGCGATCGGCGACGGCACGCCGGCCGCGGCCGCCATCGTGGCGGGGCTGGCGATCCTCGCCTGGCACACCGCCGGCGCCCTCCTGATCGGCAGGACCCGCTCCAGGCGCGGCGTCACCTGGTGGCTGCTCGGCTTCGTCGTCGTCTGGGTCGCGGCCGCCGCCGTCTCGGCCGAGTTCGTCTGGGTGGCCTTCCTGCTGTGGCTGCTGGCCGGGCACCTGCTGCCGGGCGCCTGGGCGATCGTGTTCTCGGCCGCGGTGTTCGCGGTGGTCGTGCTCGCCCCGCTGCTCCACCACGGCGGCACCAGCTATGCCAACGTCTTCGGCCCGCTGATCGGCGGCGTCTTCGCGCTCGGCATCTCGCGCGGCTACCTCGAGCTGCTGCGCGAGGCCGCCGCGCGCGAGCGGCTGGTCGACTCGCTCGCCCGGGCGCAGCGCGAGACCGCCGACCTGCAGGACGAGCTGGCGCTCGCCCAGCGGCACTCGGGGGCGATCGCCGAGCGCACCCGGCTCTCGCGCGACATCCACGACACCGTCGCGCAGTCGCTCGCCTCCATCCACCTGCTCGCGCACGCCGAGCACGGGCGCACCGCCGACCCCTCCGCCACCCGCACGCTGCAGCAGGTCGAGACGCTCGCGAGCGAGAGCCTCGGCGACGTGCGCCGCATCGTGGCCGCGCTGGCCCCGGCAGAGCTCGACGACGCGCTCGCGGCAGCCATCGGGCGCATGCTCGAGCGGCTCGGCGAGGAGGCCGGCATCGCCACCGAGCTGCACGTCGACGGTTCGCTGCCGCTGCTGCCGACACCGGTCGAGGTGGCGCTCCTGCGCACGGCGCAGTCGGCGCTCGCGAACGTGCGCCAGCATGCCGCGGCATCGCGCGTGGTCGTGAGCCTCATCGACGCGGGCGACGCCGTGCGGCTCGACATCATCGACGACGGACAGGGCATGGATGCGCGTGCCTGGGAGGCCAGCGGCTCCGGCTCGTCGAGCTACGGTCTGCGCTTCATGCGCGCCCGGCTGCGCGAGCTCGGCGGCGGCCTCGACATCGAGAGCGCGCCCGGCGACGGCATGGCGCTCTCCGCCCACCTGCCGCTGCACCTCGCCGAGCGCGCGGATCCCGAGACGGCCACCACCGCGACCACCCCCACCCAGGAGCGGCCATGACCATCGACATCCTGCTCGTCGACGACCACCCCGTCGTCCGCAGCGGCCTGCGCGCCGTGCTGGAGGCATCCGAGGGCCTCAGCGTCGTCGGCGAGGCCGCCACCGGCGAGGAGGCCGTGGTGCTGGCGGAGCACCTGCGGCCCGCGGTCGTGCTGTGCGACCTGCGGCTGGGCGCCGGCATGGACGGCATCGCCACCACGGCGGCCCTGCGCGCGCTCGCGCCGGCGCCCGCGGTGCTGATCCTCACCACCTTCGACCGCGACGCCGAGATCCTCGGCGCCATCGAGGCCGGTGCCGCCGGCTACCTGCTCAAGGACGTCGCGCCCGCCGCCATCATCGATGCGATCCAGCGCGCGGCGCGCGGCGACACCGTGCTCGGGCCGGACCTCGCCGCCCGGGTGATCCAGGGCATCCGCAACCCGCTGCCGAGGCTGACCGAGCGCGAGCACGACGTGCTGCGGCTGCTCGCCACCGGCGCCGGCAACCGCGAGATGGCCAAGTCGCTGTTGGTCAGCGAGGCGACCGTCAAGAGCCACCTCGTGCACATCTTCTCGAAGCTCGACGTCGACAGCCGTTCGCGCGCCGTACACGTCGCCCGCCAACGGGGTCTCCTCTGAGCGGTCTGCTCTGAGCGGCCCGCTCTGAGCTGCCTGCTCTGCGCGGGCCCCGTCGCGCGAAACGGCGGGGATGCCCCGAAGGGATCCCCGCCGCGTCGCGCGGGACCGCGCTCGATCAGTCGATCGTGCGGTTCGGCCCCGTGCCGTTGGCGCGCGCCTGCACCGCCTCGAGCTCGTTGTTCGGGTCGTGCACCTTGCCGATCAGGTCCTGGCCGATGGCGACCCGGTCGAGGTCGTCCTCGCCCGGCACGACGTCGCCGCGCAGGCTGCGGCCCGCCGTCTCGTTGAACGTCCAGATCGCGATCAGGCCGATGATGCCCGCGACGGTCATGTAGAAGCCGGGCACCAGCGTCGAGCCGGTGCTGTCGATGAGCGCCTCGTTGATGAGGCCGGCCGGGCCGCCCAGCAGCGAGGTCGCGACGTTGTAGCCGAGCGCGAAGCCCGCGTAGCGGACGGTGGTCGGGAACAGCGCTGGCAGGGTCGCCGAGATGTTGCACAGCAGCATCACCAGGAAGATGCCGAAGATCGACAGGCCCAGGATCTGCAGCGCGATCACCCCGGTGTCGAGCAGCATGATCGCCGGGATCGAGAACAGCGTGAACCCGGCCGCCGCGGTCAGCAGCACCGGGCGCCTGCCGATGCGGTCGGTGAGCGCGCCCAGCGGGATGATGACGACCATCATCACCAGCTGCACGGCGACCAGCATCATGCCCGCCTGCGTCGCATCCATGTCGAGGGATGTGTTGAGGTAGGTGGGCATGTAGGTCAGCACCAGGTAGAAGCCGGTGTTGATGAGCACGGTGATGCCCATGATCTTCAGCAGCTGCTTCGGCTGCTGCGTCACGAGGTCGCGCAGCGTCTGCCAGGCGCTCGTGCGGGTGTCCTGCTCCTGCGCCTCCTTGAAGGTGTCGGAGTCGTGCAGGTTCTTGCGCATCAGCAGCGCGACGATGCCGAGCGGCAGGGTGAGCAGGAACGGCAGCCGCCACCAGCCGGCCTCCATGCCGTCGGAGCCGACGATGAACTCGAGCGCCGTCACCAGGATCGCCGCCATCGAGAAGCCCAGCAGCGTGCCGAACTCGAGGAACGAGCCCCAGAAGCCGCGCCGGTCGTCGGGCGCGTGCTCGGCCATGTAGACCGCCGCGCCGGCGTACTCGCCACCGGCCGAGAAGCCCTGGATGATGCGCAGCAGGAACAGCAGCGCGGGCGAGAGCCAGCCCACCATGTCCCAGGTCGGCAGGATGCCGATGCAGGCGGTCGAGATCGAGATCAGCAGGATCGTGAAGACGAGCACCTTCTGGCGCCCGATCCGGTCGCCGAGGGGCCCGAGGATCGCACCGCCGATGGGGCGGATGAGGAACGAGATCGCGAAGCCGAACAGCGCCCACAGCACCGAGTTCTCGGAGCCGCCGAAGATCTGGTTCGACAGGTGCACCGTGAGGTAGCCATAGATGCCGTAGTCGAACCACTCGATGGCGTTGCCCGCCATCGCGCCCATGACCGACTTCTTCACGGTCGTGCGCTGGAGCGCCGAGAGATCGTTCTCACGGGTGATGGGGGGCGGCTCGTGCGCTGGTCGCGCCCCTGCTGCTGGTTGCTCGGTCATGGCCGTGTCCCTTCTGGTTTGGTGCCTGGGGGTCGTGCTTCAGGATCGTGCTTCAGGTCGTGCGTCGGGTCGTGCTCGGGGGTTGCTGGTGGTGGTGTGGAGATCTACAAGCATGCGAGTGTACGCGCGTGCGGCTGTCGCGAGGTCGGCGATGGCGACGCGCTCGTCGGGCTGATGGGCCTGCGAGGTGATGTCGCCCGGGCCCAGGATGATGGTCGGGCAGCCGTGGTGGCGGGCGATGAAGCCGCCCTCGCAGGCGGCCGTCCACGCCTCCATCGGCGCCTCGGCGCCCTCCGCGGTGAGGGCCGTCACGGCGGCCTGCACGAGCGAATGCGTCGGGTCGGTCTCGAACCCCGGCATCTCCATCTGCAGCCTGGCGTGCGCGGTGCAGCCGGGGATGCCGGGCAGGCCGGCGATGCCCGCCTCGAGCTGCGCGAGCGCCTGCTCGCCCGTCTCGTCAGGCATCAGCCGCCGGTCGACCAGCAGCGTGCAGCGATCCGGCACGATGGAGGTGCCGTGGCCGCCCTCGATGCGGCCGACGCTCCAGGTGGCGGAGCCGAGCAGCCCGCCGGCGCCGGCGCGCATCCGGTCGTGATCCTCGGCGATCCAGCTGGCGATGCGCGCCGCGGTGGTGATGGCGCTCGCGCCGTCCTCGGGCCGGCCGGCGTGCGCGGCGCGGCCGGTGACCTCGACCAGCAGGTTGGCGGCGCCGCGGCAGGCGATCACGACCGCCAGGTCGGTGGGCTCGGCGACGATGCACGCGAGGTAGCGGCCGAGCGGCGCTGCGCCCTCGGTCGACGCGATGTGCGCCTGGATGCCGGTCGCGAGATCCTCCTCGTCGACGGTGACCAGCAGTTCGAGCGGCAGCTGCGGCAGCACCTGGTGCACGGCGCCCATCGCCTGCAGCGCGGCGGCGATGCCGCCCTTCATGTCGGTGGCGCCGCGGCCGGTCAGCCAGCCGTCGGCGACCCGCGGGCTGAACGGGTTCGCCGTCCATCCCTCGCCGGCGGGCACCACGTCGCTGTGGCCGAGCATGAGCACCGCCGGTCGCTGAGCGGTCGCATCGGGGCCGAAGCGGATCGACAGGTTGGGGCGATCGGGCGCCACCGTCGTGCGCTCGGTGCGGCCGCCCAGGCGCGAGGCGATCGACTCCAGCACCCGCACGGTGTGCAGCTCGGTGCCGCCGGGGTTCTCGCTCGCCGCCAGGATGAGCGATGAGGCGTCGGCGACGATGGTCGCATCCTCCACCAGCGCGAGTGCTCGCTCGACGGCGATCGCGGCATCGCCTGCGGCGTCGGGCGCAGTGCCGGCGCGCCCGACGGGAGTGGACCCATCCGTCATCTTCACTCCTTCACGATGAGCTCGCGCGGCGCGGAGGTGAGCACCTCGGCGCCCGCCTCGGTGACCGCCACCGATTCGCTGATCTCGCAGCCGTAGCCCGACATCCACATGCCGGCGATCACGTGCAGACACATGCCCGCCTCGATGATGTTCTGGTCGTCGCCGCGGATCGAGACGGTGCGCTCGCCCCAATCGGGCGGGTAGCCGATGCCGATCGAGTAGCCGAGCCGTGAGGCCTTCTCGACGCCCTCCTTGGCGATGTGCGACTGCCACAGCCCGTGCACCTCGGCGACGGTGCGGCCGGGCCGCAGTCCGTCGAGCACGAGCTGCAGGCCCTCCGCGGCGACCTCGGCGATGCGCTGCAGCCGCGGCTCCGGGCGGCCGAGCGACAGGGTGCGGGCGAGCGGCGCGTGGTAGCGGCGGTGGGCGCCGGCCAGCTCGATCGAGACGGTCTCGCGCGCGTCGAGGCGGCGGGCGCTGAAGGTCATGTGCGGCGTGTCGGCGGCCGCGCCGGCGGGCAGCATCGGCACGATCGCCGGGTAGTCGCCCTCCGCGCCCTCGACGCCGGTGGCCTGCGCGAACTGGATGGCGGCGGCGATGTCGTTGAGCCGCGCGCCGTCGGCGACGGCGTCGATGCCCGCGCGCATGGCGGCGGAGGCGACCTTGCCTGCGGCGCGCATGAGGTCGAGCTCGTAGGGGCTCTTGACCAGCCGCACCCAGTTGACGAGGTCGTGCGCGTCGACCAGCTGCCACTCGGGCATGCCGCGCTGCAGCGCCAGGAACGAGCGCACCGACAGGAAGTGCGCCTCGCCCTCGTAGCCGACCCGGCCGCGCTTGCCGAAGCCGCGGGCGCGCAGCTGCTCGCAGGCCCAGTCGAAGGGGTGCACGTTGCGCTGGTGGACGAGCGACTCGGGGTAGCCGAGGATGCGCTCGGCGGGCATGGTGTCGGCGGTGCGGTGGGCGCCGCCGGCATCCATCTCGCGCATGATGAGGAACGTCTCCCCGTGCAGCGGCACGAACAGCAGCTGCGGCATGTAGAACGACCAGGCGTCGTAGCCGGTGAGGTAGTGCAGGTTCGCCGGATCGACGATCACGAGGCCGTCGAGTCCGTTGCGGATCATGCGCGCGCGGGTGCGCGCGAGCCGTGCCTCGAACTCCTCGGCGGTCGCGGGCATCCGGTCTCCTCACATCCGTTCGCACACCCTACGACAGCGGCCTGCCGCGAGCCGCTCGGCGAGCGGGCGCGCACGACGCGTCGGGGCTCGGGAAGAGCGGCGCGGGCGGCAGCCTCACTCCCGCAGCGGCACGAAGGCGTAGCCGATCCCGTCGGTGCGTGTGCGCGCTCGGCCGTCGCGCACCTCGACCACCTGCATGGCCCCGGCGACCGGCGCCACCATGCGCCCGCCCTCGGCCAGCTGCGCCACGAGGGCGTCGGGCGTGCGCCCGAAGTCGGCGGAGACCAGGATGCGATCCCACGGGCCCTCCTCCGGCAGGCCCAGCACGCCGGGGACGGCGGGGCGGATGCGCGCGGCGGCGGCGCCGGTCGGTGCGGTGCCGTGGGTGGCGGCGGCATGCACCGCCAGGTTGGCGTTGCCCCGCTCGACCAGCTGCGGCACGAGCTCGACACCCACCGCGTCGGCGCCGAGCTCGGCGAGGATCGCGGTGGTCCAGCCGGAGCCCGCGCCCACGTCGAGCACCCGCTGCCCCGCTCGCACGTCGAGCAGCTCGAGCATGCGCGCGACGGTGGAGGGCTGGGAGTTGGTGGCGTCCCAGCCGATGCCGATCGGCCGATCGACGTCGGCCAGCTGGCGCACGCTGGCGGGCAGGAAGGTGCGGCGGTCGGCGGCGCGCATGGCCGCGCGCACCCGCTCGACCGTCTCCGGTGCGACCGGCAGCTCCCTCATGCGAGGGAGGCTACTCGCGTCGCGGCGTCGCCGCTGGACCTGATCTTCGTGCCGGCGGAACCCAGCGCCGGGGCCCGTCCCGGGCCCCGGGCTACGCCAGCGCCACCTTGTGGTTCCACGAATAGGCCGTCCGCCAGATCAGCAGCGGCACCATCACGATGATCGCCGGCACGAAGCCGATGGGCATCAGCTGCAGCTCGCTCTGGTCGGCGAGCATGGCGCCCAGCAGGTCTGCCGGCACGAAGCCGAAGTCGCCGGTCGCGGTCACGCCGAGCCCGAACGGGATCGCGAGGATGCCGACGAGCATGACGACCTGCGCGATCGCGTAGAGGCCGAACCAGACCAGCACCGGCCCACCCCAGCTGAGCCGCTGCAGCCAGCGCTCCGAGCCGAGCGAGGCCGCCGCGTCGTACATCACGGTGTTGAAGCCGTAGAGCAGCAGCAGCGTCGCCGGCACGCCGAGGGCGACCAGCCACGGGGCTGCCGCGTACGCCGCGCGCAGCACCTCGCCGATCTGCTCGAGCAGCGCGCCCGGCGCCATGCCGAACATGGTCTGCGCCGAGGCGACCATCACCACGAGCCAGAGCGCGAGCGTGGCGAGCACGCCGAGCACCACCACGATGCCGGTCCAGGCGAGCTTCGCCCCGTAGATGCGCGAGCCGCGGATCGGCAGGGACTGCGTGAAGTAGCCGACGCGGCCGTAGCCGCTGCGCCAGTAGTCGATGGCGAGCGCGAGCTGCATCGCCGGCAGCAGCCCGAAGGCTCCGATGGCGCCGAGCACCAGGCCGAACTGCGACAGCACCGGCCAGCCGGTGACGGCCAGCGCCGCGCCGACGGCGGCGAGGCCGAGCCCGGCGCCCGCGATGGTGAGGAGGAACCCGCGCGTGCGGATCGCCTCGTGCTTGAGCAGGGTGCCGATCATCGGTAGACCTCCCGGAAGAGCTGGTCGATGGATGTGCCGTGCTCGGCGCGCAGGTCGTCGACCTGCCCGGCGAGCACCACACGGCCGCGCCGCATGAGGACGACGCCGTCGAGGATGGGCTCGAGGTCGTGGATCAGGTGGGTGGAGATGAGCAGCAGCGAATCCTCGGAGAGGCCTCGCAGCATCCCCTGCAGGATGACGTCGCGCGCCGCCGGGTCGACGCCCGAGATCGGCTCGTCGAGCAGGTAGACGCGCGCCCGCCGCGCCATGGCGAGCGCGATCTGCACCTTCTCGCGCATGCCCTTCGACATCTCCCGCAGCCGCATCCGCTCCTCGAGCCCGAAGAAGCCGATCAGCTCGCGCGCCTTGGCGGCGTCGAAGTCGGCGAAGAAGTCGCCGTACAGCCGCAGGCAGGCGGCCACCGTGGCACCGTCGGGCAGGAAGCTGACGTCGGGCAGGAAGGACACGAGTGCCTTCGATGCCGTGCCGGGCTCGTGGCCGGCGATGCTGACCTCGCCCTCGTACTCGGCGAGCACGCCGGCGAGCACCTTCAGCAGCGTGGTCTTGCCGCAGCCGTTCTCGCCCAGCAGGCCGATCACCTGGCCGTAGGGGAGTGTCAGGTCGAGCCCGTCGATGGCCCGCAGGGAGCCGTACGACTTGCCGAGCCCGTGGATCTCGATCGCGTTGGTCACGCTGTCATCCCCTCGCTTCGTCGCGGGCGGGTTCGCTGTGGCGGTCATGGTCGTCCCATCTCTCTGCCAGGAGGGTCTGCGCGTCGGCCAGGCTGAGGCCGACGCCGCGGGCGCGGCTGGTGAACTGCGCCGCCGCGTCGGCAGCGAGCTGCCGCCGGAGAGCGCTGATGCGGGTGCCGTCGTCGGTGACGAAGCGGCCGCTGGTGCGTTCGGAGCGCACCAGCTCGTCGCGCTCGAGCTCGCCGAACGCGCGCTGCACGGTGTTGGGATTGACCTGCAGCTCTGCAGCAAGCTCGCGCACCGCGGGGATGCGCGTGCCGGGCTGCCACACGCCGGCGACGATGCGCCGCGAGAACTCGCCGACCAGCTGGTGCCAGATCGGCTGCGTGCTGTCGAACGCCATCGCCGCCCTCGTCTGTGTTGCTGTACTAAGTGATTAGTACAATAGGACAAGAGCGCGGGGTGCGCAAGCACCTCGGCACGGAGGGGCCCAGGGCGCGCACAAGCGGCACCCCGCCGTGCGCAGCACAGCGCGCCGAGGCGGGACAGGGCAGAGAAGAAGCGATGCGGACTGGCTCAGTGGCGCTTGCTCATATGCAAGAACTGGTGAAGGCGCCTGGTCGGTCCGCATCGCTTGCTTGCCCGGAACTGTACGCCGGGCCCGACGCATCCGCAACGGTCATGAGGCGCCCTGTGGAGAACCTGCGCGGGCAGCGCGGGTTCACTCGGCCAGCGCCACCTGCGGCTTGCGGATGCCCGGGTGCGACTTCGGGATGGCCGCGAACAGCACCCAGCCGGAGACGGCGATGCAGGCGATGATGAGCGGATAGGTGAGCGCCGCGCGCATGATCGCCAGCCAGGTGGTCTCGTCGAGCCACCACAGCACGGTGAAGACGACCACGCGGATGACGTACTGCAGCACCCAGATCCAGGAGGCGCGCTGGTAGGCGCGCAGCAGCACGGGATCCTTGTGCCAGCGCACCTTCGTGCCGATCAGGCCGCCGACGATGAGCCCGAGGAACGGCCAGCCGATCACGATCGACACCGTCCAGGCGAGCGCGCTCGCGGCGTTGGAGAGCAGCTGGATGAGGAAGAAGTTGCGCGCCTCGCCCGTGTAGTAGGCGATCATCGCCGCGATCACGGTCATGAGCATGCCGATGAACACCGCGCGCGGCTTGCGGCGCTGCACCAGCGCGACGACGAGCGTGGCGGCGCTCGCGGCCAGCGACCAGAGCACTGCGGTGAGCAGCTCGCCGCCGCTCACGAGCCAAGCGATCAGGAAGACGACAGGCGGCACGCTGCCCTCGATGGCAGCCTTGCCGCCGCCGAGCAGCCGGGCCAGGGACTCTTCGCGCGTGGGGTCGCCGTCGGCGTCGTAGCGGCCGTCGACGAATGCGGCGGGCGCGAGGCCCTCGGTCTCGTCGTCGTGGTGGCTCGGCACTGCGCCGATGTGCGCTGCGCCCACGGTCATGCCACCATCGCCGCCTCGTCGGCGAGCGAGGCGTGCACGGCGTGCGCTGCGGCGTAGGCGTGCGCCGCCTCGTCGAGCAGCGCGCGCTCGTCGACGGCCACGAGCCCTGCGGCGTCGAGCGTCGCCCGGTACTGCTGCTTGAAGGCGTCGAGGTCGTCGATCGCGAAGCGGTAGAAGCTCGTGGTGGCCTCGCCGAAGTGCCGCGAGAGCGCTCGCCCGATGTGCTGGCCGCCGGAGAGGTCGCCGAGGTAGCGCGTGTAGTGGTGCGCCGCGAGCCGCACGGGGTCGGCGGCGAGGCCGGCGAGGTGCCGGGCGTACGCGGCGGTGGCCGGGGTCGGATCGGCGCGCCCGCCGAGGGCGGCGAGATCTGCCTCGATGGCCGCGACGCGCTCGAGCGCCGGGTCGTGCAGGCTCGCGGCCAGCCCGCTGCCGCTCGCGGCGACGGCCGCCTCGAGCGCGCGGTAGATGACCAGGTGCTGCGAGGCCAGGCGCGCGTAGTCGGCGACGGTGCGCTCGCCGCGCAGCAGTCCCTTCACGAACGCGTCGCCCGCTGCGGACTGATGCGCCGACCAGGTCGCAGCGCGGAGCCGTGCGGCGAGGTCGGAGGTCTGAGGCATGAAGTAAGGCTATCCTTACCCGCTCGCGCCGCGCCAGCGGATGCGAGGGATCGTCAATCGCCGTTCGCTCGCGGCATGAGCATCACGACGGCCCGGCGGATGTCGGTGCGCTCGACGATGGGCATCGGCCACGGCACGATGACGCGCTCGGTGACCAGCTCGGGACCCTCGGGCACCTCGACGTCGAAGGCCAACCCATCCGCCCCCAGGGTCATGAGGGTGGCGGATGCGGCGTGGGGCCGGGCGTGCTCGCGCACCATGGCGAGCTGGTCATCGCCGTGGTCGTCGTTCATGTGGTGCACGACGGCCTCGATCACGTCGTCGGTGAACTGGAAGGCCATCACCTGAGTCCGGCATCGAGGTCCGGCTCGTGCTCGGGGAACGTCGACCGAGCAGTCGGGTTCAGCGTGTTCGCGACGGAGTGTTCGCGCAAGTAGTCGCGCAGATATGGCAATGCGAACCGCACGACGCCACGTTCGGGTGCTTCGATCAGACCCGCGTCGAGGAGTCGCTGGCGGTAGACCGAGGCATAGCCGATCGACACGCCCATGCGCTTCGCAATCGCGTTCGTGCGCGACGGTCCGGCATCGTTCGCCATCGCTGCAAGATACGTGCGGTCGGTCGCCGAGAGCGATTTCATCGAAGGTGCGTGCACGTGCTGTCCCATCGTGCGGTGTGCGCGCCTGGATGCCTGCTCGACGTCGGCCATCGTGATCGAGTCGGTGCGGGGCGTCGCGCTCCATGCCGCCGAGCCAATCGCCTGGACCAGGAAAGGATAGCCCCGTGAGGCCAGCGCCGCATACTCGAGTGCATCCGAGTCGATGGAGCGACCGGCAACGACGATCGGATCGTGGAGTGCGGCCCGCGACTCATCGATGGTGAGCGAGTCGAGATCGATCCGTGTCGCGCGGCGCAGGAACGTCGTGCCCTTGTCCTGGAGCACGCCGTTAATGTTGTCGGGCAGGCCGGCGCCGACGAAGGCGATGTCGCGGTCCTCGCGCTGGAGGTGCTGGAGCGCGACGGTGATCGGTGTGATCTCAGGCAACGCGTGGGCATGCAGTTCGTCGAGCGTGAGCAGCACGCCTATGCCGAGATCGGCCGCGAGCTCGCAGAGCAGCGTCAGCTGGTCGCGCAAGTCCTGCGATGGCAGGTGCCGCTCGCTGATCTGAGTCGTCAGCGAACCCACGGCGGCGATCCCGCCGGCTGTGACGTCACGTCGCTGAGACTGTGGGTCGTGTTCGCGCAGCAGTCGTGGCAGGGCGGTCGCGGTGAGACGCTCGACGAGGCCAGTGTGTGCGGTCTCGGACAGCACAAGCCATCCGTTCTCGTGAGCGGCGTCCTCGATAGCGTTGAGCAGCACGGTCTTGCCAATGCCGCGCAGTCCCTGAAGGATGCTCATGCGTGCTGGGGTCCATTCGCCTGAGCGGAACATCTCCCCGAACTGCGACACCAGCGGATCACGCCCGGCCAACAGCGGGGGAGTCTTGCCGAACGACGGCTTGAACGGATTCTCTGACACGCCACTCCTTTCGTGTCTTTAGATACTAGCGCCCCTTTAGAGTCTTTAGACTTTTAGAGAAGGTGTTGCTTTGGAGTCTTTAGAACGGCCGCGCAATCAACTCGTGCGCCAGTCGGCGGGGCCGGAGGACCCGGCCGGGTACTCGTCGAGCGGCACCTCGCCCGCCGCCCAGGCGGCCAGCACGGGCTCGACGATGCGCCAGCACTCCTCGGCAGCGTCCCCGCGCACGGCGAGCCGCGGGTCGCCGTCGAGGATGGAGGCCAGCACCTCGCCGTAGGGCTCGAGCTGCCCGCCGCCGAGCTCGCCCCGCAGCACGGTCTGCTCGAAGGTGAAGGGGTCGCCCCTGCCGTTCGTGGTCAGGTGCAGCTCGAAGCCGTCGGGCCGGAAGTCGATCACGAGCCGGTCGCCGCTGTCGCGGCCGCCGAAGCCCTCCGGGATGTGGGCCGGCGGCGTGAAGTGCACGATCGCCTGCTTGCGGATGGCACCCATCGCCTTGCCCGATCGCAGCACGAACGGCACGCCCGCCCAGCGGTGGTTGGCGATCTCGACCTGCACCTGCGCGAGCGTCTCGGTGTCGCGCTCGGGCTGCACGCCCTGCTCGGCGACGTAGTCGGGCACCCCGCGGCCGGCGATCGATCCCGCGGTGTAGCGGCCGCGGCGGGTGTCCTTCGCCGGGTCGATCACGCGGGCCGAGCGCAGCACCGCGCCGATGGCGTCACGCAGGTCGCGCTCGTGGATCGAGCGGATCGGGTCCATCGCGATCATCGCCATGATCTGCAGCAGGTGCGACTGGATCATGTCGCGCAGCGCGCCGGCGGTGTCGTAGTAGCCGCGCCCCTCGAGCGTGACCGTCTCGTCGTAGAAGATCTCGACCCGCTCGATCGAGTCGCGATCCCACACCGGCTGCAGCAGCCGATTGGCGAAGCGCAGCCCGATGAGGTTGAGCACCGTGTAGAGGCCCAGGAAGTGGTCGATGCGGAAGACCTGCTCCTCCGGGACGATGCGCGTGACCAGCGCGTTGAGCTCGCGGGCGCTCTCGAGGCTGTCGCCGAAGGGCTTCTCGAGCGCGAGGATCGTGCCCTCGGGTGCCCCCACCTCGGCCAGCGCGGTGCACACGCGTGCGGTCACGGACGGCGGCAGCGCGAAGTAGATCACCAGCCGGTCGCAGGCGATCGAGCCGATGAGCGCGCGCAGGGTGTCGCCGTCGGTCGCGTCGCCGGCGACGTAGCGGGTGGTGCGCAGCAGCTCCTTGCCGGCAGCGCCCTCCGGGTCGCCGGCTGCCATCGCGGTCTCGACGCGCGAGCGCCACTCGGCGTCGCCGAGCTCGCGCAGGTCGGCGCCGACGATCTCGACGCGTCGGTCCGGCTCTGCCGCCAGCAGCGTCGCGATGCCCGGCAGCAGCAGCCTGCTGGTCAGGTCGCCGGAAGCGCCGATGATGAGCAGGGTCGTGGAGGGGGCTGCCATGCTGTCGATACTCGCACCCCTGCCCGGCCCGTGGCACCCCCGGTGCCGCGTGGACGCATCCGCCCCTCACCATCGGAGGATCGCAGAGCGGCCGTAGATTGGAGGCATGCTCGCACGCGCCGCCCGCCTGATCCTGCCGGCCCTCTGGCTCGGCCTCATCATCGGCATCTCGCTGATCGAGACGCCGCTGAAGTTCCAGGCGCCGGGCATGACCGTCCCGCTCGGGCTCGGCATCGGCCGGCTCGTCTTCGCGGCGATGAACATCGTCGAGGGCGTGGTGGCGCTGCTGCTGCTGCTCGCGGTCTACCGCTCGCGCGCCCCGCGGCCCGAGCGCGTGCTCGCCATCGCCGTGGCCGCCGTGCTGGCGCTCAAAGCACTGGTGATCCGACCGATGCTGCACGGTACGACGGATGCGGTGGTCGCCGGCGCGAGTGAGGGCGGCTCGGGGCTGCACTACCTCTACATCGCCGCCGACGGGCTGCTGATCGTGGGGCTCGCGGTGCTGCTGGTGCTGGCGGCGAGGTCGCTGCTGGGCGCGGCGCGCGAAGAGCGCCCTAGTCGAAGCTGAGGCACGCGCTGCGCGTCACCAGATGACGCCGCCGCCGATGGAGATGCCGCCGTAGGTCAGCAGCACGAACACGCCGGCGAGGATGGCCGGTGCGATGCCGCGGCCGCCTGCGTGCCGCGACTTGAACAGTGCGATGACGGCGAGGATCGCGGCGATCGCGCCGAGTCCGCCGCCGAGGATCAGGCCGATGAAGAGCGGGATGGGCATGAGGATCAGGCCGAGGAGGCCGACCCAGAATGCCCACCACGCCCAGGGGTTGGAACGCTTCGTCTGCATGCGGCCATCCTCTCGCGTCGCTGCTCGGCGTCTGCCGTGAGCCCGTCGTCGCCGACCATTGCTCAGGACTTGCCCAGCAAGGACAACACTGTTCCATAACGTTGTGACAGCATCGTTCAGATCGATTGCGGACGGTGTTATGTCTTGCTTGTCTGAGTCGCAGGTGCGTGCACAGCCCCGCGGTCCGATGCGGGGCCACGCCTCTAGCCGCCGCAGGCGGTGCCCGCGAAGGAGCAGGACCATGGCCGGTCACGGCAAGCACGCCAAGACGTCCCCCACCGCCTCACCGGTGCGCAAGCTCGCTGCCGCAGTCGCAGCGCTCGCGCTCGGTCTGTTCGCGCCATTGGTGGCGACCGCCGCGACGCCTGCGGAGGCCGCGAGCCTCGGCGGCATCTCGACGCAGTTCGAGATCGACGGGAACATGGCGGGCGCAGGCGACTGGGACGGTGTCTCGGACGGCGTGTACGGCCCGTACACGACCGCGAGCGGCCATGCCTCCACCGGCGTCGTCGACGTCTCGGCGGGCACGGAGTACTGCGAGGGCGGTGCGCTGCCGCTGCCCGACGACGTGCTGGTGGCGGGCCAGAAGCTCGACGGCGCCACACGCACGCTCGAAGCGGGCACCTCGAACTCGAAGAGCGACCTCTGCGAGGTCGGCGCTGCGTACGAGATCGTCGAGGTCGACGGCCAGTTCCACACGATGTTCTACCAGTACTGGACCCGCGCCGCCTCGGGCACCGGCGACCTGACCGTCTACCAGGAGCTGCTCGGCCCGAACCCCGCGAGCCGCTTCGATGACGTGCTCATCGAGTTCGACTACAACTCCTCCGGCCCCGCGGTCGACGTGAACGCGCTGCGCTGGAACGGCAGCGTCTACGCGCCGACCAGCATCGACTTCCAGGCCGGCTACGGCACCAACGGCGCCGCAGGCAACGTCGGCACCTTCGGCGAGTCCGCGATCGATCTGACCGCGAGCGGGCTGCTCTCGAGCACGGAATGCCAGACCTTCTCGCTCGGCGCCGCCATGAGCCGCACGGGCAACGACCAGAACGCGAACCTGCAGGACTTCTTCGGCGGCCTGCCCGGCATGCAGATCAGCAACTGCGGCAGCCTCACCGTGCAGAAGGTCGTCAATGGTGTCGCGCCCGACGGGCTCACGTTCCCCTATGTGGTCAGCGAGCTGGACGGCGCCGCCGTCCACGGCGCGGGCGGTGCAGCGGGCCCGGTGGCTGACACCGACGCCTCCACGAGCTCGATCAGCGCCGACATCGCCGCCGGCGGCTCGCACACCTGGAACAACGTGCTGGCATCGCCCGACTACCGGGTGGCAGAGATCGTCGCAGACCTGCCGACCGGTGTCACCGGCGTCTCCGTCGTCTGCACCTACCAGGATTGGCTCAGCCCCGGCCAGCCGTCGCAGGAGGTCACCGTCTGGGAGGACGGCGACTACACCGGCAGCGCCTTCCCGGTCTTCCCCACCTCGATCGGCGCAGCGGCACCCGTGTGCGTGATCACGAACCAGGTCACCTCGCTGACGCTCGACAAGATCGTCGTCAACGATGACGGCGGCACCGCTGCCGCGGGCGACTTCACCCTGATGGCCACGCCCACCGGCGGTGGCGCGGCCGTGATCGACGGCACCGACACCGACTCGGCCGCCGGCAGCACCCTGGCATCCGTCGTGGCACCGGGCACCTACACCCTCTCGGAGTCCTCGCTCGCCGGCTACACCGGCGGCACCTGGAGCTGCGTGGGCGGCACCATCGCCGGCGACGTCGTCACCGTGGCCGAAGGCGCAGCCGTCGTCTGCACCGTCGTCAACGACGACGAGCCCGCGCAGCTCACGCTCGTGAAGGATGTCACCAACGACGACGGCGGCACGCTGGGCGACGACGCCTTCACTCTCACCGCGACCAGCGGCAGCACCACGATCTCCGGCATCACCGGCAGCGGGGCGGTCACGAACGCCGAGGTCTCGGCCGGCACCTGGACGCTCGGCGAGACGGCCGTCCCCGGGTACCTGATGACGGGCGTCGCCTGCTGGACCGACGCGACCGAGACGACCGCCATCACGGTGATCGACGGCGCGATCGACCTCGCCAACGGCGCGAGCGCCTACTGCGTGATCGCCAACGACGACCAGCCGGGCACGCTGGAGCTCGTCAAGGAGGTCGTGACGCTCGACGGCGGCGACGCCGAACCGGGCGACTGGACGCTGACGGCGGTCGGCCCGACGACGCCCCTCTCCGGTGCCGGCGGCTTCGCCGCCACCGAGGTCGACGCCGGTGCGTACGTGCTCTCCGAGTCGAGCGGCCCCTCCGGCTACGAGCCCGGCGCCTGGGTCTGCGAGGGCGGTGCGCTCACCGGCGACACCGTGACCGTGCCGCTCGGCGGCACCGTCACGTGCACGATCACCAACGACGACATCGCGCCGACGCTGACGCTCGTGAAGACGGTCGTCACCGACGACGGCGGCGACGCCGATCCCACCGAGTGGACCCTCTCGGCGACGAGCGACGAGGACGCCATCTTCGGTGTCACCGGCAGCGATGCCGTCACCGGCGCCGCGGTCCTCGCCGGCACCTACGCGCTCGCCGAGGCCGACGGCCCCGACGGCTACGCAGCCGGCGACTGGGTGTGCGAGGGCGGCGCGCAGGACGGCGCGAGCATCACGCTCGGCGTCGGCCAGAGCGCCGTCTGCACGATCGAGAACGACGACATCCCCGCCACCTTGACGCTGGAGAAGGTCGTCGAGAACGACGACGGCGGCACGGCAGTCCGCACCGACTGGACGCTGACGGCGACCGGCACGAGCCAGTCCCCGTCCGGCGCGCACGGCTCCGACGCGGTCACGACCGTCGAGGTCGACGCGGGCGTCTACGAGCTGAGCGAGGCCGACGGCCCCGACGGCTACGCCGCGAGCGAATGGAGCTGCACCGACGGCGTGCAGCTCGAGGGCTCGACCCTGACGCTCGCCGAGGGCCAGACGACCGTCTGCACCATCACCAACGACGACATCGGTCCGACGCTGACGCTCGTGAAGACGGTCGTCAACGACAACGGTGGCGACGAGCCGGCGACCGCCTGGACGCTCGCCGTGCAGGGACCGACGCCGTTCTTCGGGACGACGGGAGACGCATCCGTCACCGCCGTGCCGGTGGACGCCGGCACCTACGACCTCGTCGAGATGGGCCCCTCCGGCTACAGCGCCGGCGACTGGGTCTGCGTCGGCGGCAGCCAGGACGGCGCCTCGGTGGCGATCGCTCCGGGACAGGCCGTCACCTGCACGATCGAGAACGATGACATCGCGCCCACCATCACGCTGGTCAAGGAAGTGACCAACGACGACGGCGGCACTGCCGCGGTCACGGACTGGACGCTCCACGCGGACAGCACCGACGACTCGGTCTCCGGCGTCAGCGGATCGGATGACGTGACCGGCCAGACGGTCGACGCGGGGACCTTCACCCTCTCGGAGTCGGACGGCCCCGCGGGCTACATCCCGGGCGACTGGAGCTGCACCGTCGGCGCGCTCGATGGCGGCCAGCTGACCCTCACGCCGGGACAGAGCACCACCTGCACCATCGTCAACGACGACCAGCCCGGTGAGCTGACGCTCATCAAGCTGGTCGAGAACGACGCGGGCGGCACCTCGGTCGACACCGAGTGGACGCTCACCGCAGAGAGCGAGCTCGCGACCGTCTCGGGCGTGACCGGCGACGGCACCGTCACCGACGCATCCGTGCCGGCCGGCGACTACGCGCTCTCGGAGGCCGACGGTCCCGGCGGCTACACGCCCACGGTGTGGGTCTGCGAGGGCGGCCCGGTGACGGCGGATGGCGTGGTCACCGTCGCGAACGGCGCCGACGTCACCTGCACCATCACCAACCAGGACATCGCACCCCTGCTGACGCTGATCAAGACGGTCGTGAACGACGACGGCGGCGGCGCCGCGGTCGCCGACTGGACGCTGACGGCTGACGGCACCGACGCCGACATCAGCGGCGTCACCGGCAGCGAGTTCGTGACCGGCGCGGCCCTGATCGCCGGCAGCTACGAGCTGTCGGAGACGGGTCCCGCTGGCTACACGGCCGGCGACTGGGTCTGCGACGGCGGCACGCTGCAGGGCTCGACCCTGACGCTCGGCGTCGGCGACGACGTCACCTGCACGATCGTGAACGATGACATCGCGCCGCTGCTGACGCTCGTCAAGGAGGTCGTGAACGACGACGGCGGCGAGGCGGTCGCGAGCGAATGGATGCTCGGCGCCGACGGCGCGACGCCCATCTCCGGGGCGAGCGGCGACGACGCCATCACGGCCGCGGCGGTCGACGCCGGCAGCTACACGCTGTCCGAGTCGGGTGGCCCCTCCGGCTACACCGCGGGCGACTGGGCCTGTGACGCAGGCACGCTTGAGGGCGATGCGCTGACGTTGTCGTCCGGTGACGTCGTGACGTGCACCATCGTGAACGACGACGAGCCGATCGATCTCGCGATCGACAAGGACGACGGCGGCGCGATGGCCGAGCCCGGCACGACGGTCGACTACACGATCACCGTCACGAACGTCGGTGCACGCGACGTCGACAGCGACGAGCCGGTGACGGTGGTCGACGAGCTGCCCGCGGGTCTGAGCTTCGCCTCCGGTCCCGAGGCCTGCACAGCAGAGGGCCAGACGGTCACCTGCGAGGTCGATCCCACCGCGATGACCGCCGGGGCGAGCGTCGTGCTCGTGCTGACGGTGATGGTCGACGCGGATGCGCCGGCCGGCGTCTACGTGAACGTCGCGACCGTGACGACGGAGGACGACATCGTCCCCGAGGGGGCGGATTGCGACAGCGAGTCGAACAACATCGACTGCGACGACACCCCGATCGTGATCGGCATGCTCACCGCTGAGAAGTCGGCGTGGGAGCTGGTCGACGGCATCTGGATCGCCACGGACGGCGAGGTCGACTTCGGTGACACGGTGCAGTACCGCATCGAGGTCACCGCGGGCGGCGACGGCGCATCCCGCGACGTCGTCGTGGTCGACACGCTGCAGGACGGCCTGACGAGCACCGAGGCGGCGACCTGCTCGATCGAGTGCACGGCGGGCCTCGATGCGGCGACGGGCGAGCACCGGATCGAGCTCGGCACGATGCAGCCCGGCGACTCGGTGGTGATCACCTTCACGGCGAAGGTGCCCGCTGCCCCGTCGCACGGCGCTGGCACCACGGTGACCGAGGACTTCGACAACGTCGCAGCCGTCGCCAGTGCCACGATGCCTGAGACGCCCACGAACACCGTGACCGTCTCGGCCACCGACATCCTCGCGCCGACGCCTGTGCTGCCCCGGACGGGCGGCGAGGTGCCCGTCGGGCTGATCGGCGTGGCGATGGCGCTCATGGTGGCCGGTGGGCTGCTGATGCTGCGTCGCCGGGAGGACGCGGCGGCCTGACCCCAGACCCCGAGCCCCCGCGCGTCGTGACCGGGCGGGGGCTCGGCCCTACCCACTCCGATGAGGGAAGAGAGAAGAGGACATCATGACGACGACACCGAAGCACGCGAAGACGCCGACGATGCTCTCGACGGTTCGCAGGATCGTCGCCGCGACCTCACGCGGCAGGCACGCCAAACGGCCCGGCAGGCCGCGCCGAGCGGCGGCGCGCACAGCCTGACCCCAGGACCCGGGCGGCGGGCCGGAGCGACAGCGACTGTCGCCCGCCCGTCGTCCGTGGCACGCTTGATCCATGACGCGCGAGCTGCACATCACCGGCGACGAGGCCGCCGACCGACTCCTCTCCGACGACGACTTCGCCCTGCTGACGGGCATGCTGCTCGATCAGCAGGTGACGATGGAGACGGCCTTCGCCGGGCCCGCGAAGCTGCGCGACCGGCTCGACGGCCTCGACGCATCCGCCATCGCCCGCATGGATCCAGAGGAGTTCGGTGCCGCGTTCGCCGAGAAGCCCGCGGTGCACCGCTTCCCCGGCTCGATGGCGAAGCGCGTGCAGGAGCTCGCCGCGGTGATCGTTCAGGAGTGGGGCGGCGACGCCGGAGCCATCTGGCGGCAGGCCGACGCCGACGGCGAGGCACCCAGCGGCGCCGAGGTGCTGCGCAGGCTCAAAGCGCTGCCCGGCTTCGGCGAGCAGAAGGCCAAGATCTTCCTCGCGCTGCTCGGCAAGCAGGCCGGCTTCGGCGGCGCAGGGTGGGCGGATGCGTCGGCCCCCTACGGCGAGCAGGGTGCGAAGCGCTCGGTGGCCGACATCGTCGACCCGGAGTCGCTCGCCGAGGTGCGGGCCGCGAAGCAGGCGGCCAAGGCGGCCGCGAAGGCCGCGAAGGGGTGAGGGGCAGGCGCAGCGAGTCATCCCGCAGGCTGACGCCGGCGCGATGCCGCACGGCTAGCGTGAGGCCATGAGCTCGCTGCCCGCCCGCGCCATCGCGCCGCTGCGACCGCTGCCTGCGCCCGCCGACCCGGTCGCGCTCGAGCGGCTGCAGGCGGATCGCCGACGCAGTGCGCTCGGCTGGCTCGCCGGTGGCGTTGCCGCGGCGCACCTCGCCGGGCTCGCGCTGCCCTGGGCGAGCGCGTCGGGCGCATGGGTGCTGCCGGGTGCGATCGCGCTCGCGCTGATCGTGCTCGTCGGGCTCGGCATGCTGCTGGCAGGGTGCGCGCAGTTGGTGCTGCTCGTGCGCGCGCAGCCTCGGCGGCTAGGCTCGGCGCTGGGGGTCGGCGCCCTGGTCGCACTCGGTCTCCTGCTGGCGCCGGCTGCGGGACTGCTGGCGATCGTGTTCGGCCTCGCTCACCTGCTCGCGCCGGTGGCCGCTGCGGCGCTGGGCATCGTGCTGCTCTCGTTCGACCCGTCCATGCGCGCGGGAATGCCGCGCCCGCGGCTCGGCACGGCGCTGGGCGCGACGGCCGCGCTGCTGGCGATCGCGGTCGGCGTGCTCGACGCGCTCGTGCTGCTGCCGATGACGCTGATGCCGGGCATGCCGCTATCGGAGCTCTACGCGGGGCTCGCCGCGGCGAACGAGGATGGCGGGGTGTGGGTGCCGCTGGCCTGGGCGGGCCTCTGGGTCGTCGGCATCGCGCTGCTCGCACTGGGGCTGCTGCGCAACCGCCGCGATCGGCGCGAGGCGGCCGGCATGCTGCTCGCCGCGGCATTCTTCGCGCTGCTCGCCGTGCCGATGACGCAGTTCTCGATCGGCATGGGCGTGGCCGACACGTTCATGACCGGCGGCGGGCTCTCGGCGGCGTTCCCGGCGCTCATGCTGGCGGCCGCGCTCGCGGTGGTGCTCGGGACGGGCCTGCTCATCGGCGCCGCGCGCCGCTAGGACTCAACCGCTCTCGCGGCGGAATGTGGCGTGACCGATCGCCTACGCCGCCGCGCCGATCGATCGGAGGAAGGCGGCCACCGCCGAGCTCGCATGCGTGCGGCGCTTCGCCGGGGTGGGGATCGCCTCGTCGCCCAGCAGCATCGCGGCGTTGAGCGGACCGCCCATCACGAGCCAGTTGTACTGCTGCGCGGCCGCCTGCACATCGTGCGCCGGCAGCGCCCCGCGCTCCACCCAGGTCGTCAGCCGCTGCTCGACGCCCTCGATCGCCCGCGCCGGACCGTGCTCGAACAGCGCCCTCCCGTCGAGATCGCGAGCTAAGCCCCGCGGCGCTTCGCCCGCCCGCGCGGCAGCAGCTGCGCCGTGGGCAGCCGCGGTGCGGCGAGCGGCGGGTTCACGTCGTCGACGACCGTGCCGAAGCGCGGCCGGGCGTCCGCGCCCGAGTCGCGCTCGCGCATCCACTGGTCTCGTGCTGCGGCGACCTCGACGTGGTCGGCGCCGATGAAGTTCCAGAACATCACGACCTCCTCCGCGAACGGCTCGCCGCCGATCAGGATGGCGACGGCATCGTGCGCCGCCGAGACGATCACCGCCTCGCGGCCAGGAGCCGCATAGGCCATCGCGCCGCGACCGACCGGCACGTCGTCGACCGCGAGCCCAGAGGTGAGCGCCAGCACGCCGTGCTCGAAGCCTGCCCGCAGCTCGATCCGCGCCTCGCTGCCGCGGAGCATGCGCAGCTCGACGCCCAGTAGCGGCGTGTAGGCGCCGACCTGGCTCGAGGCGCCGGCGTGCTCGCCGACGAAGACGCTCGCGGTCACGCCGGGCGCGAGCTCGACCGTCGGCACCTCGTCGAGCCCGTCGAACCATGGGTCTCGGCCGCGCTCGCCGCTCGGCAGCACCGTCCACAGCTGCACCCCGTGCAGCACCTCGGTGCCGGCTGTGGAGTACTCCGAGTGCGAGATGCCGCGGCCGGAGGTCATGATGTTGAGCCCGCCGGGGCGCACGGTGTGCGAGAAGCCCGCCGAGTCGCGGTGCTCGATGGCACCGTCGACGAGCCAGCTCCAGGTCTGCAGGCCGGTGTGCGGATGCGGTGGCACATCCATGCCCGGCCGCCCGGCCAGCGAGGTGGGCCCGAAGGCATCCGCGAAGCACCAGGCGCCGATGAAGTGGCGGTGCTTGTTGGGCAGCACGCGCTGCACGGGCATCGCCCGCGGGCCGCCGAGCGGCACGTCGCGCGGCAGCAGCAGCTCGAGCCCGGCGGCCGCCGCCTCGTCATGACAGGCATGCTCGCTGTTCTCGACGATGGTGGCCTCATCGTTGCTCATGCGCCAACGCTAGCCGCTGGTGACTCGCTCGCGCGGGCGTGGTCATAGCCGCGCGCCGTACGATTGAGGGGTGAACGAGCAGCCTGCCGGGTGGTACCCCGATCCCTTCGCCGCCGTCCCCGGCGCGACCCGCTACTGGGACGGCGCCCGCTGGACGACCCAGGCGCAGGAGCCGGCACCCGAGCCGCAGCCGATGCTGCGAGCGGATGCGGGGCACGGTCTGGGCGCGCCGGACGCGGCTGGCCCGCCTGCGGTTGCGGGCGGAACCGGCTGGGGCACGGCCGGCCAGCACGGCACCGCGCAGCATGCATCCGGTCACCCGGAGGGCATGCCCTACGTGCGCCCGGATCGCAGCGGCGAGCTCGCCAGCTGGGGCGCACGGCTGGGCGCCTACCTGATCGACATCATCCCCGTGGTCGTCGTCACGATGGTGCTGCTGTGGATGACGGGCGTCTCGGACGCGATGAGCGCGGCGCTGGCGTCGCAGGACCCCGCGGCGATCGACGCGGCGAGCGCGATGATGGCGCCGACGCATCCCGCCGGCTTCGCCATCACACTGGCCAACCTGGTGTTCGTGGCGCTCTACAACATCGGCTTCCACACCTCGCGCGGGCAGACGCCGGGCAAGATGCTGGTCGGCATCCGGGTGCGCCGGGTCGATGAGGATCGCAACCCCGACCTGAAGGGCGCCGGCCTGCGCTGGCTGGTGCAGTTCGGCCCTAACGTGGTCAGTGGCCTGGCGCTGCTGGGCATGCTCGCGAGCATGTTCTCGATCGCCGACCACCTCTGGCCGATGTGGGATCAGCGGAAGCAGGCGTTCCACGACAAGGCGGGCCGCACCGTGGTGGTGCGGGCGCGCTGAGTCAGCCGACGAAGATGGCGTCGCCGAAGATGATCACGACGATGCCGCCGAGCGCCAGCAGCACGCACACGATCATGAGCGCCGCGCTGACGGCGTTCGAGCTCGGCCGGCGGCTCTCCTGCGCGCGGATGCCGAGCGCGTAGATCAGCGGGATGCCGGCGCCCAGCAGCACGCCCACGCCCAGCACCGAGGCGACGGCCACCAGCAGCACTCCGAGATCGAACATCACATGCCTCGCTGCGGGCTGTTCTTGCCGCGCTGCCGCTTGCGCTTGCGGGGGCGCGAGACGGGGGCGATGCCGGATGCGACGGCGCTCAGCTCGCGGTCGATCTCACGCTTGCGCTCGCCCTTCGGCTGCTCCCACTCGTCGGTCACGTTGTGGTGCCCGACGGGGCTCAGCCGCGAGCGCAGCCACATGATCGTGCACGCGACGATCAGGATGGTGGTGACGACGACGGCGCCCCAGAAGTGGTCGAAGATGTTGGTGATCAGCAGGCAGACCGCGCCCACCGCCCCGGCGGCCGGCAGCGTGATGATCCAGGCGACCAGCATGCGCCGCGCGACCGACCATCGCACGTTCACGTCGTCGCGCGCGAGGCCCGAGCCGATCACCGAGCCGCTCGCGACGTGCGTGGTCGACAGCGGCAGGCCCAGGTGGCTGGAGGTGAGGATGATGGATGCGCTGGAGAAGTCGGCCGACATGCCCTGGCGCGGGGAGATGTCGACGATGCCCTTGCCGAGCGTGCGGATGACGCGCCAGCCGCCCATGTAGGTGCCGGCCGCGATCGCGACGGCGCAGGCCACGCGCACCCACAGCGGCATGTCCGCATCCGGGTCGAGCGTGCCGTGCGCGACCAGCGCGAGGAAGATGACGCCCATCGTCTTCTGCGCGTCGTTCGTGCCGTGCGCGAGCGACATGAGCGATGCCGCGCCGATCTGGCCCCAGCGGAAGCTGCGCTGCTCGGCGCGCTCGCCGATGTTGCGGGTCACGCGGTGCACGAGCCAGGTGCCGACGAACGCCACGAAGCCCGCGATCACGGGCGCGAACAGCGCCGGGATGAGGATCTTCTGGCTCACGCCGCCCCACAGCACGCCGGTGATGCCGAGCGCGGCGATGGTGGCGCCGATCAGGCCGCCGAAGAGCGCATGGCTGGAGGAGGAGGGCAGGCCGAACAGCCACGTCAGCACGTTCCACACGATGGCGCCGGTCAGGCCGCACAGCACGATGAGCATGAGCTGCTCGCCGTCGACGCCCGTGAGGTCGACGATCCCGCTGCCGACGGTGCGCGCGACCTCGATCGAGAGGAAGGCGCCGACCAGGTTGAGGGACGCCGACAGCGCCACCGCCGGCTTCGGCTTCAGGGCGCCCGTGGCGACCGACGGCGCCATGGCGTTGGCGGTGTCGTGGAAGCCGTTGGTGAAGTCGAAGGCGAGCGCGACGATGACGACGATGACGAGAATGGCGAGTTCCACCGCGCCAGTGTGCCACCTCTCGAGCCCCCGGCCCTACTGCGGGGTCATCCCCAGCCAGTAGAACGACTGCGTGCCGAAAGTGAGCGAGAAGCGGCCGTCCGCAGCGATGGTGGGGAACTCTCCGCCGCCGAACAGGTCGTGCAGGCGCGATCCGGCGAACTGCGGCGCGTCGAGCGTCACGTGCACGGGGTTGTGGCTGAAGGAGAACACGCAGAGCACCTGCTCGGCCCGCGCGCCGCCGTAGCTGCCGTCGCCCTCGTAGGAGCGCACGAATGCGAGCACCGCGTCGTTGTCGGTGTCGAGCACGGTGATGTCACCGAGCCCGAACACCGGGTGCTGGCGGCGCGCGTGCAGCACCGAGCGCATCCAGTTGAGCAGGCTCGAGGCCTGCGCCATCTGCGACTCGACGTTGACCGATGCGTAGTTGTAGACCAGCGACTGCACCACCGGCAGGTAGAGCTTGCCGGGGTCGGCGCTGGAGAAGCCGGCGTTGCGGTCGGGCGTCCACTGCATCGGCGTGCGCGAGGCGTCCCGGTCGTCGAGCCAGATGTTGTCGCCCATCCCGATCTCGTCGCCGTAGTACAGGAAGGGCGAGCCGGGCAGCGACAGCAGCAGCGCATTGGCGAGCTCGAGCTCGGCGCGCGAGTTGTCGAGCAGCGACGCGAGCCGGCGGCGGATGCCGACGTTCGAGCGCATCCGCGGGTCGTACGCGTACCAGCCGTACATCGCCTGCCGGTACTCCTCGCTCACCATCTCGAGCGTGAGCTCGTCGTGGTTGCGCAGGAACACGCCCCAGGTCGCGCCCGGCGGCACATCCACCTGCTCGGCGAGGATGCGCTTGAGCTCGAGCGCGTTCTGCGCGCGCAGCGAGTAGAAGATGCGCGGCATGGTCGGGAAGTCGAAGGCCACGTGGCACTCGGGCTGCTCGGCGGAGCCGAAGTAGGCGGCGGTCTCGGCCGGCCACTGGTTCGCCTCGGCGATCAGCACCCGTCCCGGATACTCGTCGTCGACGATGCGGCGCAGCGTGCGGATGTAGGCGTGGGTGGCGGGCTCCGATTCGCCGTTGCCGTCCTCCGACTCGTACAGATAGGGGATGGCGTCCAGCCGGATCGCGTCGACGCCCATGTCGAGCCAGAAGCGCAGCACTGTCTCGATCGCCCCGTGCACGGCTGGATTCTCGTAGTTGAGATCGGGCTGGTGCGAGAAGAAGCGGTGCCAGTAGAACTGCCGGCGCACCGCGTCGAAGGCCCAGTTCGACTCCTCCGTGTCGACGAAGATGATGCGCACGTTCGGGTAGCCCGTGTCGTCATCGCGCCACACGTAGAAGTCGCCGTAGGGGCCCTCCGGATCCTCGCGGGAGGCGAGGAACCAGGGGTGCTGGTCGCTGGTGTGGTTGATCGGCAGGTCGATCATGACGCGCATGTTGCGCGCGTGCGCCTCGGCCACGAAGTGGCGGAAGTCGTCGAGCGTGCCGTACTCGGGCAGCACGCCGGTGAAGTCGCTCACGTCGTAGCCGCCGTCGCGCAGCGGCGACTGGTAGAACGGCGGCACCCAGATGCCGTCGACGCCCAGCCACTGCAGGTAGTCGAGCTTCGAGGTGAGGCCGTCGAAGTCGCCGAAGCCATCGCCGTTCCCGTCGACGAACGAGCGCACCATCACCTCGTAGAACACGCTCTTGCGGTGCCAGTCGCGGTCGAGCGACAGCCCGGGGGCATGCGAGGGCTGCATCGGGATGGGCGAGGTGAAGCTCACGTGCGCTCCTTGACGGGGGCGGATGCGATGGGTCGCGTCGACCGTCCGGCCACGCTACCGGGCGGGCGGGTCACGGGCGCGGCGGGGCGGTCGAGGCGCGCACCACGAGCTCTGGCGCGTAGCCGGTGTGGCTGCGGTCGGGCTGGCTCGCATCGCCCCCGCGCCGCCCGCGCGAGCGCATCGCACCCATGATCCAGGCGACGACGTCCTCGCCGTGCTGGGCTGGATCCTGCCGGATGGTGGTGAGGCCGAAGGGCGCGGCGCTGGGCACGTCGTCGACGCCGACGACGCTCAGCTCCTCCGGCACGCGGATGCCGAGCTGGTGCGCCGCGAGCATGACGCCGAGCGCCACCTCGTCGGTGCCGGCGACGATGCCGGTCGGGCGATCGGGCCGGTCGAGGAAGTGGAGCGCGACGGCGTGCGCGCCCTCCAGGGTGGTCGGCACGGTGCGCACCGGACGCATCCGCAGCCCGTGCTCGGCCGAGACGGCCTCGAAGGCGCGCTTGCGGCGGTCGGAGGACGAGGCGTCGAAGGGCTGCACCTCGGTCTGGCTCGCGAGGTGCAGCAGGTCGGTGTGGCCGAGCCGCACCAGGTGCTCGGTCGCCTGCCTGCCGGCGGCATCGTCGTCGAGGCAGAACGAGCGCGTGTGGGGGGTCGGCTCGCCGACGGTCGCGACCGGGATGCTGAGCTCGGCCAGCCTGGTGAGGTCGCCCCCGACCAGGCTCCAGGTGATGGTGACGAGGCCGTCGACCTCGCCGCGGCGCATGAAGCGCTCGAACTTCTCGTGGCCGCCGTGGCCGAAGGCGCCCAGGTCGTAGAGCAGCACGTCGTGCTCGTGGCTGTCAGCGGCGTGCGCGATGCCGTGCAGCACGCTGCCGAAGTACCAGCGGTCGACCGATGGGGTGAGCACGCCGATCGTGCGGGTGAGGCCGGTCGCGAGCCGGCGGGCGGCGCCGGAGGCGCGGAAGCCGAGCTCGTCGGCGACGCGCTGCACCTTCGCCCTGGTGGCGGGCGAGACACCGTCGGCGCCGGAGAGCGCGCGGGACGCGGTCGCCTTCGAGACGCCGGCGGCGCGGGCGACATCGTCGAGCCGTGGCATCGTGCCTCCTCGCGCCGGGATGGGCGGGTGCGCCGCCGGTCCATCGTTGGAACCGGTTCCGAGCGTAGGCCCTCGCGGTCTCGCCGCCAAGACTCCCGTGCTGCGATCGTTGCACAATCGCAACCTGATGCCCGATGGCAAACCGGCGTCCGGTGCGCTAGCGTCACTGGCAATGGAACCGGTTCCGGTTTCGAGTTCGGCACGACGCTGTGCGCCACGCCTGCGGCACGTGCCCAATGCACTGAGCGAAGGAGTTCACGTGAAGCACGCACGCAGGATCGCGATGCCGCTGGGCATCGCGGGTGTCGCAGCGCTCGCCCTCACGGGCTGCGTCGGCGACGCACCGGCCGACCCCTCTGCCGCGCCGGGCGGCTCCGAGGCCCCCGCGGCCGCGGGCTGCGAGGCCTACGCCGACTACGGCACCTTCGACGGTGAGGAGGTCGACCTGTACGGCACCATCCTCGACGTCGAGGCCGATCGCCTCAACGAGTCGTGGGCCGAGTTCGAGGACTGCACCGGCATCGACGTGGTCTACGAGGGCTCCGGCGAGTTCGAGGCCCAGATCAACGTCCGCGTCCAGGGCGGCAACCCGCCCGACCTCGCGATCTTCCCGCAGCCGGGTCTGCTGGCGTCCGTCGCCGGCACCGGCGCCATCCTGCCGGCGCCCGAGTCGGTGGCCGCGAACGCGCAGGAGTTCTGGAGCGAGGACTGGCAGAACTACGGCACGGTGGACGGCGAGTTCCTCGCTGCGCCGCTGATGGCCAGCATCAAGGGCTACGTCTGGTACTCGCCCTCGGTCTGGGAGGAGAATGGCTGGGAGGTGCCGACCACGCTCGACGAGCTCGACGAGCTGACCGCGACCATCGCCGGCTCCGACACCATGATGCCCTGGTGCGTCGGCTTCGGCTCGGGTGAGGCGACCGGCTGGCCGGGCACCGACTGGGTGGAGGACTACGTGCTGCGCACCGCGGGCCCGGAGGTCTATGACCAGTGGATCTCGAACGAGATCCCGTTCGACGACCCGGCGATCGTCGATGCGATGAACCGCGTCGGCGACCTGATCAAGAACCCTGACTACGTCAACGGCGGGTTCGGCGACGTCTCCACCATCGCGACGCAGGACTTCGGCGAGGCCGGCTGGCCCGTCACCGAGGGCGAGTGCGCGATGCACCACCAGGCGTCGTTCTACGAGGGTCTGTTCCCGGAGGGCACGACGGTCGCCGAGGACGGCGACGTGTGGGCCTTCATCCTGCCCGGCACCGAGGCGGGCGCGCCCGCCGTCACCGGTGGCGGCGAGTTCGTCGGCGCCTTCAGCGACGACGAGGCGGTCGTGGCGGTGCAGACGTTCCTCTCGAGCGCGGAGTGGGCCAACAGCCGCGTCGCCCTCGGCGGCGTGCTCTCGGCGAACAACGGGCTGGACCCGGCGAACGCCTCGAGCCCGCTGTTGGTGTCGGCTGCGGAGACGCTGCAGGACCCGAACACCACCTTCCGGTTCGACGGCTCCGACCTGATGCCCGGCGCCGTCGGCGCGGGGACGTTCTGGACGGCGATGGTCGATTGGATCTCGGGGGCCGACACCGAGACGGTGCTCAGCGAGGTCGAGTCCAGCTGGCCGTAACAGTTCGCTGATGCCTGATGTGGGGGCCGTACGCGGCCCCCACATCAGGCATCCACCGGAGGTGACGCATGACCACGATGGATCTGCTCGGCAAGCTGCTGCAGGGCGTCGTCGGGCTGGCCGCGTTCGGCGTCGTGATGGCGCTGCTGCTGGCCTTCCTCGACCGACCCGAGGACAAGCCGCGCCCGGAAGGATGGCGCGGCGCGATCATGCAGGGGCTGCGCCCGCGCCTGATCATCATCGGCGTGCTGGTGCTGCTGGCGCTGCTCGGCCGGCTGCTCTACGGCACGGTGTCGTGGATGACCCAGGGGCTGACGAACGCTCTCATCATCTTCGCGGTCGCCGGCATCGCCCTGGTGGTGCTGCAGTGGCTGCTCGACCGCCTGCTGCAGCCGGCCTCGCCCCCGGTGCGCTCCGCGGTGCTGCGCACGATCGGCGCGGTCGCGGCCATCGCCGTCGCCATCGTCGCCTCCATGGCGGAGAGCATCGAGGCGCTCGAGTGGGTGACGCCCGCGCTTACCCTGGCGGCGAACATCGTCGGCTGGCCCGTCGCGGCCGTGCTGCTGGTGACGGCCGCGCTCGCCTTCGCACCCCACCGCATCCGTCGTCAGGTGCGTCTGCTCGCCTGGCTGCTGGCCGCCGTCGCGGTGGTCGTCATCGCGCTCGTGCTCGAGCAAGGGCGCGAGCAGCCGATCGGCGTCTGGCCGTGGGCGGGCGCGCTCGCGCTGAGCGTCGTCGGCCTGCTCGGCTACCTCGCCGATCGCGACGAGGACTCGAAGCCCATGCTGGTCTTCCTCGTGCCGGCGGGCGTGCTGCTGACGGTCGGCCTCATCTACCCGGCGCTGCGCACGACGCTGCTGGCCTTCACCGACCGCACCGGCGCGTTCATCGGCCTCGACAACTTCGTCTGGATGTTCACGCAGCGCGAGGCGCTGATCACGCTCGGGAACACGATCGCCTGGGTGATCCTGGTGCCGCTGCTGTCGACCGCGGTCGGCCTGGCCTACGCGGTCTTCATCGACAAGAGCCGCGGCGAGCGCGTGTACAAGATGCTCGTGTTCATGCCGATGGCGATCTCGTTCGTGGGCGCCTCCATCATCTGGAACTTCATGTACGCCTACCGCGGGCCGGCGCAGGATCAGATCGGCCTCGTCAACCAGCTGATCGTGCTGGTCGGCGGCGAGCCGCAGCAGATCCTGCAGAACAGCCCGTGGAACACGCTCGCCCTGATCATCGTGATGATCTGGATCCAGACCGGGTTCGCGATGGTGGTGCTCTCGGCGGCCATCAAGGGCGTGCCGACCGAGCAGCTCGAGGCTGCCGAGATCGACGGCGCCAACCCGTGGCAGCGGTTCCGCAACGTGACCGTGCCCGGCATCCGCACCTCGATCGTGGTGGTCGTCACGACCATCTCGATCGCGACGCTCAAGGTGTTCGACATCGTGCGCACCATGACCGCCGGCAACTTCGACACATCCGTCGTCGCCAATGAGATGTACACGCAGGCCTTCCGCTCCGGCGAGCCCGGCCGCGGCGCCGCACTGGCCCTGATCCTGTTCATCATGGTGCTGCCGATCGTGGTCTACAACATCCGCGTCCTGAACCAGCAGAAGGCGATCCGATGAGTCAAGTCGCAGTGACCCCAGACCCTGAGATCACGCCCGACAAGGCGGCACCCGCCGTCACGACGCGGGCCGACCGCGTGAAGCGGCGGCTGACCAGCCCGTGGGCGACGATCGCCGCGCTGCTGATCGCGGTGCTCTGGACGATCCCGACCTTCGGCCTGCTGCTGTCGTCGTTCCGCCCGGCGGACTCGATCGCCTCGACGGGGTGGTGGACGTTCTTCTCGGACCCCGAGCTGACGCTCGACAACTACACCGAGGTGCTCTTCTCGGGCTCGTCGACCTCGCCGCAGCTGGGCGAGTACTTCGTGAACTCGCTCATGATCGCCATCCCGGGCTCGATCTTCCCGCTGGTGCTGGCCGCGCTCGCTGCCTACGCCTTCGCATGGGTGAAGTTCCGCGGCTCGTCGACGCTGTTCGTGATCGTCTTCGCGCTGCAGATCGTGCCGCTGCAGATGGCGCTCATCCCGCTGCTGCAGCTGTTCGTGACCTTCGTGCAGCCGTTCCAGAACGCGCTGCACGAGGTGGTGCCGTTCATCAGCGACAAGCAGTTCATGCCGGTCTGGATCGCGCACACGATCTTCGGCCTGCCGCTGGCGATCTTCCTGCTGCACAACTTCATCTCGCAGATCCCGGGCGACATCATCGAGGCCGCCCGCGTCGACGGCGCCGGGCACGGGCAGATCTTCTTCCGCATCATCCTGCCGCTGGCGATGCCGGCGATCGCCTCCTTCGGCATCTTCCAGTTCCTCTGGGTCTGGAACGATCTGCTGGTGGCGCTCGTGTTCTCCTCTGGCACACCAGATACGGCGCCGCTCACGCAGCGGCTGGCAGAGCTCGCGGGTTCGCGCGGCGAGAACTGGGCGAGGCTCACCGCCGGTGCGTTCGTGTCGCTCATCGTGCCGCTGATCGTGTTCTTCGGGCTGCAGCGCTACTTCGTGCGCGGGCTGCTGGCGGGCTCGGCGAAGGGCTAGCTAGATCCCCTGCGGCGCGGGCGCGCTCGTCACCAGGTGCAGGTGCGCCCGCCCGCGGGGGCGCGTGCTCGGCGTGTGCGCGTTGATCTCCATCGGCTCGGGCGCGCTCGGCGGCACCGCCACGATCAGCCGCTCGGCATCCTTCGGCAGCTCGGCCTCGGCGGCGGCGCGCAGCGCCATCGAGACCGGCACGACGGATGCGGCGCTCCAGGCCTGCGGGCTGCAGGCACCCGGGTAGGGGATCGGCGTGGGCGTCTCGTCGAGGCCGAATCCGCCGTAGACCTCCGGCATCCGGCCGCCGAACGCATCCGCCGCCCGCTCCAGCTGCTCAGCGAGTGCGCGCGCGTCGGCGACGAAGCCGGAGCGCAGCAGCCCCTCGATGGCGATCGCCGTGTCGTGCGGCCACACCGCGCCGCAGTAGTGCGCGAGCGGCCAGTAGCGCTCGGCGTCGCTCGCCATCGTGCGCAGCCCGAAGCCGGAGGAGAGCCGCTCGTCGAGCAGCAGCCGCGCCACTTCGGCCTCCTCGACGCGGCTGAGCAGCGTCGTGCCGATGAGCTGGCCGATGTCGCTCACCAGGGTGTCATCCGGGTGGCCGTCGGCGTCGAGCGCCATGGCGGGGAAGCGCATGCCGCGCCGCTCGACCCAGAACTGCTCGCGGAACCGCGTGCGCAGCTGCTCGGCCCACGCCAGCCAGCCGCTGCCGTCGTCGCCCAGCGCGTCCAGCAGTGCCGCGCCCGCGACCGCCGCACGGCACGCGAGCCCCTGCGCCTGCGCCGTCGCCATGCCGGTGCCCACCAGCCCGGCCTCGCGCGACCCGTGCGCCGCGCTCAGGCGCAGCCCCTCTGGCTGCTCGCGCCAGCCCTTGCCCGAGAGCCCGAGCCCGGCTTCCTCCGGGCACCGCAGGAAGCCGTCGCCGGTGTGCGCGCGCAGCCAGAACAGTGCCGCGTGCAGCGCGGTGCGCAGCTCGCGCACCGCCTCGATCGGCAGGCCGGCCCGCCAGGCGTCGTGCAGCAGCACGATCCACAGCGGTGTGGGATCGAGCGAGCCAGCGTAGACCGGCGGGGCCTCGACGCCGGGCCGCAGCGCATCCGTCACGCCCTGCCGCATCTCGTGCAGCATCCGCCCGGGCTCCTCGCCCGTGCTGGCGTCGAACTGCACGCCCTGCCGGGCCGCGAGCGTGCGCAGCGTGCCCTCGGCGAGCTGCGTGCCGAGCGGCAGCAGCAGCCGGCAGGCGATCAGCGCGTCGCGCGCGACCATCGTCATGTGCCAGGGCGCGCCGGCGGCGGGGAAGGCCCCGTGGCCGGCATCGAGCAGCAGCCGCTCGAGGTCGCCCATCGCGCGATCCGTCCAGCGGTCCAGGGCGGGGCGCCCGCTCGGCTCCGGCTCGTCGCAGGGCTCGTCGCAGGTGGCGCCGTGCACGGGCAGCGTCGGGTCGACGATGGCGAGCTCGAGGGTGATGCCGGCCCAGTCGTCGGGCACCACGTGCACGCGCTGCGACACGACCACCCGGCCGTCCTCGATGCGCACCTCGCCGCCGCGGCTGCTGGCGCGCAGCGTGCGGATGCCGTCGGTCGCGACCGCCTGCTCGCCCTCGAGCCGCAGCTCGATCGCGACGGGCCCGGGCTCCCCGGCGCGCACCGTCGACATCGGTGCGAGCTCGACCTCGCACACGAGCTCGAGCAGCGTATCGATCGGCTCGTCGCGGCCGTTGATGAGCGTCACCCGCTCGACCATCCCGCCCGGGCTGATCTCACGCATCCGCTCGACCGAGACGCGGGGGATGGGCCGGCTCGTCCCGGGATCGACGGTGACGGCGCGGAAGACGGTGCGGCCGGGCTCATCGGCGGTGGAGATGTGCGCGGTGGGCGAGCGGTCGAGCAGCAGCTCGATGCCCCGCACGTAGCGCCAGTCGCCGTGGAAGACGCCGTGCGAGCCGCCGGGCATGGTGCCGTCGTCCGCCGACCATGCCTGCGTGGGGGCCGCGAGCGAGACGAGCTCGGTGTGGGGGAGCGACGGACGGCTGCCGTTCCTCCGAGGCTCGTCGTGCATAGCTGCACTCCCATCGCTGATCGAGACGTCCATCACGCTAGCTGGCGACCCGCGAGGCCCACGCAGGACGGGGTAAGCCTTGCCTCACAGGAACCTCAAGCCCCGGCGTGGCCCGCTCTCAGCAAGGTGTGCATGCCGCTATGGCGTCGGCGTGCGCGCGTCGTAGTCGAGGAAGGTGCGCTGCGCGCGCGTGAGCACCGCGATCAGCACGATGATGATCAGGCCGCCGAACAGCGGCGGCGCCCAGAGCGCGATGAGGGTGGCGGCGGCGCCCGCGTAGAGGTCGCCGATGCGCGGGCCGCCGGCGACGACCACCATGAACAGGCCCTGGGTGCGGCCGCGCATATCGTCGGGCGCGGCCGTGAGCATCATGGTGGAGCGGAAGATCGCGCTGATCTCGTCGCTCGCGCCCATGCCGGCGAAGGCGAGGCACGCGACGCCCAGCGCCACCCACGACACCTGCGACCAGTCCTCGCCGACCGGCCCGCCCCATCCGAGGGTCATCGCCAGGATGACCAGGCCCAGCAGGGCGACGAAGCCGCCGTAGACGGTGATCGCGCGCGAGACCGCCAGGCCGTGCCGGTGCACGTGCGCGACCGGGCCCGAGAACAGGCTCGCGAGCAGCGTGCCCATCGCAGCCGCGGCGGTGAGCACGCCGACGGTGACGGGGCCGCCGCCGATCGCGACCGCGCCGACCGCCGGCAGCAGCGCGAAGGGGCGGCCGAAGGTCATGGCGACGATGTCGACGATGAACGACATGCGGATGTTGGGCGCCTGCCGCATGAAGGCCACCCCGTCGAGCAGGGAGGCCAGGCCGGGGCGCGCGACCGTGCCCAGCGGCGGCAGCTTCGGCAGCCCGACGATGCCGAGGAAGCCGGCCGTGAACAGCACCGCGTCGACCGCGAAGGTGATCGGCAGGCCGATGGTCGCCACCAGCACGCCAGCGGCGGCCGGGCCGACCGTGAGCATCACGCCCATCGCGATGCCGTTGAGGGCGGCGGCGCGCGAGATGAGGTGTGCGGGGAGGATGCGCGGGGTGACGGCGCTGCGGGTGGCGCCCGAGATGGTGGCGGCGACGGTGTTGATCGTCGTCAGCACGTAGAACGGCCACACCTCGGCGCGCTGGCCGTCGGCGATGAGCGCGGCATCCCAGTTGGAGAGCGCGAACAGCCCCAGCACCGCCAGCCAGCCGGTGAGGCTCGAGAGCATCAGCACCAGCCGCCGGTCGAAGGCGTCGGCGAGCATGCCGCCCCACAGGCCCGCGACCACCATCGGCAGCAGCGCGACGCCGCCCACGAGCGCGACCATCATCGTGCTCGCGGTCATGTCGAAGACCTGCAGGCCGACCGCGACGATGGTCATCTGCGCGCCGATGCCGCTGATGGCGTTGCCGATCCAGAGGCGCGCGAACGCCGGGGAGGCGCGCAGCGGCGCCAGGTCGACGAAGCGGCGCTTCTTGCCGGGGCCGTCGCCGGCATCCAGCGGGGTGGGCGGCAGGATCCCGTGCGCGCCGGTGGTGGGCTCGCCGCCGGACTCGAGCTGCGGGTCTGTCACGCCGGGCGGTCGATGCCGTACAGCGCGTCGATCGCCGACAGGAAGTCGTCGTGACGGCCCTCGGCGGCCAGCTCGCGGGCGCGCACGGTCGGCTTGTGCAGCAGCACGCCGGCGAAGTGGCGCAGCGCCTGCTCGGCGAGCCGGCGCTCATCCTCGGTGCCGCGCTTGCCGATGCGCTCGAGCTCGGCCTCCATGGCCTCCTGCACGTGCTCGCGCAGCGCGGCGATGGCCGGCCCGACCTGCCGCTCGGCGGTGCCGCGCTCGAAGCGCAGCGCGGCCTTGCGCACCAGATCGCGCGCGTCGGAGGTGGCGGTGAGGTGCTCGAGCGGGGCGTGCAGGCGGATGGTCTCCAGGTCGAGCACCTCGACGCCGTGCACGGTCGTCACGTCGGGGTCGACGTTGCGCGGCATCCCCATGTCGACGACCAGCTGCGCCGAGCGGCCGTGCTCGACGGGGCAGCGCGGCTCGTCAGTGATGGCTGCGTGCATGGGGCAGCCGGCCGGTGCAGAGAGCGCCGGTGCGGACAGACCCGGTGCAGACAGACCCGGTGCCGGCGCGGCAGCGGCGCTCGGCGCGGCCTCGCCCTGCGCGCCCAGGTGCACCGGGCAGCCGATCGCGCCGGAGGCCTCGGGCTCCGAGCCCGGGAAGGCGTGGGTGGCGGCCAGCTGCTGGCGGCCGGCGCGCAGCAGGGCGGCGTCGACGACGAACCCCTCGGCGCTCGTGCAGGCGACGATGATGTCGGCGCTCGCGGCGGCCAGCGCGGCATCGCGGCCGTCGACATGGCCGATCGCGTGGCTGCGGGCGAAGCCGTTGCCGCGGCCGGAGGGGCTCCACACCTCGATGTGCCGGGCGCCGCGGCGGCGCAGCTCGGCGAGCGAGACGCCCGCGAAGCGGCCGGTGCCCACCAGCAGCACGCGGGCGTCGGCGATGTCGATGCGAGCGCTCGCCAGATCGAGCCCGAGCCGCACGATCGAGCGGCCCGCCTCCCCCAGGCCGGTGCGGTTCTTGATGCCGCGCTGCGTCTCGGAGGCGCGCTGGAACAGGCGCTCGAGGTGCGCGCTGGTGGTGCCGGCCTCCTGCGCGGCGGAGAGCGCGCGCCGCACCTGACCGGCGATCTCGCCCTCGCCGACGACGACCGACTCGAGCCCGGCGGCGACCGCGAACAGGTGCTCGGCGGCACGCGCTTCGGTGAGCGGCTCGAGCGACTCCGGGTGGTGGAAGCCGAGGGCATCCGCCGCGGCGGTCTGCGCGATGCCCGCCGCCGAGTGCTCGTCGGCCTGCACGTCGAGGTAGACCTCGAAGCGGTTGCAGGTGGAGACGACGACCGCGCCGTCGACTGCCGGATGGGCGGCGAACGCGATGGGCAGCTGCGCCGCGTCAGCCGTCGACAGTGCCTCGAGGGCGGTGAAGTCGGCGTTCTTGTGACTCGCCGTGAGGCAGATCAGCACTGACTCAGCGTACCGCGTCTCCCGACCGGCCCCCGCGGTGCACCGCCTCGCAGTGCACCGCCTCGCAGTGCACCGCCTCGCAGTGCGAGGTCGTGGCATAATCGTGGCATGGTGAGAGCACGAGTGAGCACGACGGTGGACGCCGACCTTCTCCGGGCCGCTCGAGCGCTGCGGTCGAACGCATCCGATGCTTCGATGATCGAAGAGGCGCTGCGAGCCTTGCTGACGCGCCACCGCTCAAGCGAGATCGACGCCAGCTACGCCGCGTACGACGAGCACCCACTCGATGCGCCGGACGCGTGGGGCGATCTGGCGTCGTTCCGCGAAGCCGCGGCACGGTCATGACCGTGCTGCCCGCGCGAGGCGAGGTGTGGTGGTGCGAGATGCCGGAGGTCGGCCGTCGCCCCGTGGTCGTGCTCTCGCGCGACGCGGTGATCCCAAGACACCGACGCGCGCTTGTCGCGCCATGCACCACGACGATCCGCGGCCTGGTCAGCGAGGTGGGTCTCGAGCCTGGTGAGGATCCGATTCCGCTGCGTTCAGTGGTCAACCTGGACTCGGCGGAGAGCGTGTCCGTCGCGGTCCTCGTCGAGCGCATCGGTCGACTGGCCGATGCGCGGATGCGACAGATCTGCTCCGCGCTCGCCGTTGCGGTCGACTGTGGCGACTGACCTTGGGTAGTGTGCTCCCCACTGACTGCGACGCTGGCTCCTCACCGCTGCTCGTGCGCCGGACGCGCCGTGCCCATCGCCGATCGGTAGCGTTGCTCAGTGCTGAACAATCGATCGCGAAAGGCAACGCGCTTGCTGGTGCTCCACACGTTCTGGTCGCTCGACGACGGCCCCGGCCTGTGGGCCGAGGACTCCGAGCAGACCGTGATGAGTCCCAGCCAGTCGCTCAGGACGGCTCGGCCTCATCCCTTCGCGGCCCCGGCAGATGCGCTGGCCGCGCTGCAGCCCGGCGAAGCCGGTAGCACCGCACTGCTGCTGCCGTCGTTGCGGCGCTCGCCATTGGACTCGCCAGAACTCGTGCGAACGGTTCCGCGGCCGGAGCGCTCCAGCGATCCTTCCCTGCTGCCGTGGACGGTGCCCGTCCTCTGGCTGGCACCGGCGGGGCTGACGGCCATGGCCGACCCGGACTCCGCTGCACAGGGCGGCACGGCGCTCGCCTCGGCGCTCTTCCCCGACCGCTTCCCGGATGCAGCAGAGGACATGGACGCTGAGGAGTCCGTGGACGATGCGCTGACCGACGTGGGCGACGCGCGCATCGCACCCTCGGCGCGGTTCCTCGGCGAACTGGCGCGATTCGCCGCCGAGCTTGCCGAGCGCGGCCGGGTGCTCCCGGAGATCGTCTGGGCCTCCGGCACCGAGGGTGCTCCTTCGGCCGAGGCCCGATGGCGCGCGGTGCTCCGCGGGGCGGATGCACTCGCGTTCGGCGATCTGATCGCGGCCACACCGCCCGCATTCCGGGCCGCACCTGGCGCGCAGGACGCTGGCGCACTGATCGCGGTGGCACTCGACACCCTGACCGACGCCGCGGTTCGGCACCGTCTGCCGGTCGACCTGGCGATGCTGCCGCCGCGTCGCGGGCGCAAGCCGCTCCAGCCGCGCGCGGCAGAAGCGTGGCTGGAGGCACTCCGAACGCCGGACCCGCGCATCCGCATGTCTGCCCCGGAACTCGCCGGGCTCGAGCAGTCGCTCCTGCCCTGGGCAGGCTACGCGCGGGAAGCCGGTGCTCCGGCGCGCGCCACCTTCAGGCTCACCGAGGCTTCCGGTCCCGATCCCGACGGCGAGACCGGAGACGTCGATGCTGCACCCGCCCAGGGCACCGCTCCCGGCGCCCACCCATGGCGGCTGGAGTTCTTGCTGCAGTCCTCGGCAGACCCGAGCCTGGTGGTCCCCGCCGAGCAGGTCTGGCGGGATGACGGTGCGCTCGCGCGCTGGCTCGGGCGTCCGCAGGAAGTGCTGCTGAGTGAGCTGGGCAAGGCTGCACGTGTCTACCGCGGCCTGGAATCGGGGATGCGCCAGGCGCGCCCGACAGGCCTCGACCTCGACGCAGAAGCCGCATTCGCGTTCCTTGACGAGGCAGCGCCCGCCCTGGACGAGGCGGGGTTCGGGGTCATGCTGCCCTCCTGGTGGGGGCAGCGGGCGAGGCTCGGGCTGCGGCTGTCGGCGTCCACCCCGATGGGCGATGACACAGGCAAGGCGACCGCGTTCGGTCGCGAGCAGCTGTGCGACTTCGAGTGGAGCCTCGCCGTCGGCGAGCACTCCCTCACCGAGGAGGAGATCGCGGCTCTCGCCGAGGCGAAGGCGCCGCTGGTGCGGCTGCGCGGCCAGTGGGTGGCGGTCAACACCGAGCAGCTGCGCCGGGGCATCGACTTCCTTCAGCGCGAAGCGGAGGGACGCGGCACCGTCGCGGAGGTGCTGGCCTTGGCCGCCGCGCATCCCGACGACCTCGGCCTGCCCCTCCCCGTCGCCGAAGTCAGCGCCGAGGGTTGGCTCGGTGCGCTGCTGGAGGGTTCGGCGGATGCCATCGTCCAGCGCGTCTCCCTGCCGGAGGACTTCAGGGCGACGCTCCGCCCCTACCAGGAGCGCGGACTGTCGTGGCTGAGCTTCCTCGCCGATCTCGGCCTCGGTGGCTGCCTGGCCGACGACATGGGGCTCGGCAAGACGGTGCAGCTGCTGGCGCTGGAGTCGGTGCGCCGGCAGGCCCATCCGGGAGCTGGTCCGACGCTGCTGGTGTGCCCGATGTCGCTGATCGGCAACTGGGAGGCCGAGGCCGCGAAATTCGCTCCCGGACTGCGGATGCGGGTGCACCACGGTTCGGACCGGATGCGCGGCGAGGACTTCGATGCGGCCATGGACGGCATCGACATGCTGGTCACCACGTACGCGACGCTGACCCGAGATGTCGAGCAGTTCGCGGCGCGCACCTGGAACCGCGTCGTCCTCGATGAGGCACAGGCGGTGAAGAATCGGCTCTCCCGTGCGGCGAAGGCGGTCAAGCGACTGACTGCCGACCATCGCATCGCCTTGACCGGCACCCCGGTGGAGAACCGGCTCGGCGAGCTGTGGTCGATCATGGACTTCCTGAACCCCGGGATGCTGGGCTCGCCAGAGCAGTTCCGCACCCGGTATGCGATCCCCATCGAGCGGTACGGCGATGACACGGCAGCCCGGCGGGTGCGCGCGATCACCCGGCCCTACCTGCTGCGTCGCGTGAAGACCGATCCCGCCGTCATCGACGACCTGCCCGAGAAGATCGAGATCAAGCAGTACTACACGCTCACGAGCGAGCAGGCATCGCTGTACCAGTCGGTCGTCGACGACATGATGGAGAAGATCGAAGGCTCCGACGGCATCGAGCGCCGCGGCAACGTGCTGGCCGCGATGGCGAAGCTCAAGCAGGTCTGCAACCACCCGGCCCAGCTGCTGCACGATCGATCCGCCATCGGGCGGCGCAGCGGCAAGGTCATGCGGCTGGAGGAGATCCTGGAGGAGATCCTCGCGGAGGGCGACAAAGTGCTGTGCTTCACCCAGTACACGGAGTTCGCCGAGATGCTCATGCCCCACCTCGCGGCGCGCCTCGACACCGACGTCGCGTATCTGCACGGCGGCACGTCCCGGCAGCAGCGCACGGAACTGGTGCGCCAGTTCCAGTCCGACGACGGACCATCCGTCTTCCTGCTGTCGCTGAAGGCCGGCGGCACCGGACTCAACCTGACGGCAGCCAACCACGTCATCCACCTCGATCGATGGTGGAATCCCGCCGTCGAGAACCAGGCCACCGACCGGGCGTTCAGGATCGGCCAGCAGCGACGTGTGCAGGTGCGCAAGTTCATCTGCCGGGGCACGCTGGAGGAGCGGATCGACACCATGATCGAGGAGAAGCGAGCGTTGGCGAACATGGTGGTCGGCGACGGCGAGGGGTGGCTCACCGAGCTGTCGACCGCGAGCCTGCGCGACCTGTTCGCCCTGTCGAAGGAGGCCGTCGGTGAGTAGACGCAGCTATCAGTCGCCGTTCTTCCCGCCATCGACCCCGCGCAGTGTCGAGGGCGGCGTCAAAGCCAGGAGCGTGCGGGGCGCCATCGGCACCAGCTGGTGGTCCGGGCGATTCATCGAGGTGCTCGAGGGGCTGGGCGTGGGGGGACGCCTGCAGCGCGGTCGCAACTATGCCCGCCGCGGGCAGGTGATCTCCCTCGACATCGATGCCGGGAGCGTCGTCGCGAGCGTGCAGGGCTCACGCGCGAGGCCATACCGGGTGCGCATCGGCATCACGGCGTTCGGCAAGGCCGAGTGGGCATCAGTGGAGGAGGCGCTCGCCGGGAACGCCTGGTTCGTGGCCTCCCTGCTGGCCGGGGAGATGCCCGCCGACATCGAGGACGTCTTCGCCGCGGTCGGGCTCTCGCTCTTCCCGCGCGGCGCGGCTGAGCTGAGCATGGACTGCTCCTGCCCTGACTGGGAGGTGCCCTGCAAGCATCTCGCGGCGGTGTTCTATCTGCTGGCCGAACGGTTCGATGACGACCCGTTCCGCATCCTCGCCTGGCGCGGACGAGAGCGCGAGGAACTGCTGGGGCGGATGCATCAGGCGGACTCCACGAGCGAGCATCGGGCACCTGTGGGAGCACCGCTCACGGACGTGCTCGACATCTTCTTCGTCTCGCCCTCGCCCGTGCCCCTCCGGCGCAGCCACTCGGGTGGCGCGCTGCTGGTGGATCAACTGCCACCGGTGGATGTCATGGTGCGCTCGCGCCCTCTCGCCGATGCGCTGCGTCCGGTGTACGCGGCGCTGAGCGCACCCGCCGCTCAACCATGAGCCGGGCTGCAGCGCGCGGCGGTGTCCGACGCGGGGCCGCCGCGGCGCGCCGAAGGTGGGAGAATGAAGGCGATGCCTGCGCTCCGTGAAGACCACCCGCTCAACACGCGCACCGCCGCCTCCGGCCTGGTGCGCGCCTATCGCGGCGACCGCCCCGACGTCACGCCCGTCTGGTTCATGCGACAGGCGGGCCGCTCGCTGCCCGAGTACCGCGAGCTGCGCGCCCGCACCGACTCGCCCGCGCGCGACATGCTCGAGACCTGCCTGGTGCCGGAGCTCGCGAGCGAGATCACCCTGCAGCCGGTGCGCCGCCACGGCGTCGACGCGGCCATCTTCTTCAGCGACATCATGGTGCCGCTGAAGCTCGCGGGCGTCGACGTGCGCATCGAGCCGGGCGTCGGGCCCGTGGTGGCCGAGCCCATCCGCACGCCCGACGACGTCGAGCGGCTGATCGCCAGCGACCCGGCCGTCCTCGACGCCGCGCTCGAGCCGGTGCGCGAGGCGGTGCGGCAGACGGTCGCCGGCCTGACCGAGATCGGCGACGGCACGACGCCGCTGATCGGCTTCGCCGGCGCCCCGTTCACGCTCGCCGCGTACCTGGTCGCCGGGCGCCCCTCGAAGGATCACCTCGAGGCGCGCACCCTCATGCGCTCGTACCCGGAGGCGTGGGATCGCCTCACCCGCTGGGCCGCCGAGGTCACCGGCCGCTTCCTGCGGGCGCAGGTCGCCGAGGGCGCCAGCGCCGCCCAGCTGTTCGACTCGTGGGCCGGCTCCCTGCCGCTCGATCAGTACCAGGAGCACGTGGCGCCGGCCTCGCGCCTGGCGCTCGAGCACGTGCGCGACCTCGCTGACGGCTCCGGCCGCCACGTGCCGCTCGTGCACTTCGGCGTCGGCGCGGGCGAGCTCTACAGCGCCATGCACCTCGGCGTCGACGCGGTGGGCGTCGACTGGCGGGTGGCGCTCGACGTCGCGCTCGAGCGCATCGACGCCGACGTGAGCGTGCAGGGCAACCTCGACCCGGCGGTGCTCGGCGCGCCGTGGGAGATCATCGAGGCCGCCATCGACCATGTGCTGATGGCCGGCTCGGTCGCCCGCGCGCACGTGTTCAACCTGGGCCACGGCGTGCCGCCGACGGCTGACCCGACGGTGCTGACCCGCATCGTGCAGGCGGTGCACGAGCGGTGAGCGCCGACGCGGCCACCGGCGCACCGATGGCGGAGGGCACCGTGCCGGCTGACGACGCGGTGCCGGCCGGCGACGCCGTGCGGCCCGACGGTGCGGTGCAGGCGGATGCGTCGGCCCCCGACGGGCCCGTGCACTACGACACGATCGTGGCGGGCGCCGGCATCGCGGGCCTGACGATCGCCCACGACCTGGCGGCGCGCGGCTACCGGGTGCTGGTGCTCGAGGCGGCGCAGCGAACCGGCGGCACGGCGGCGAAGCTCGCGCTGGCCGCCCCCGGGTCGGATGCGCTGGCGCTCGACGCGGGCGCCGAGTCGTTCGCCGTGCGCGGCGGCGCCGTCGCCGAGCTCATCGGCGAGCTGGGCATGGCCGACGACATCGTCGAGCCGAACCCCGCGGGCGCCTGGCTGCTGCTGCCCGGCAGCGGCGGATCGCACCGCGCCGTGCCGCTGCCGAAGCGCACGCTGCTGGGCATCCCCTCGACCCCGCTCGCGCAGGATGTCATCGACGCGCTCGGCTGGGGCGGCGCGCTGCGCGCCCACCTCGACCGCCTCATGCCGGTGCTGCGCATCGGCACCGACGACGCGCTCGGGCCGCTCGTGCGCCGCCGCATGGGGCAGAAGGTGCTCGACCGCTTGGTCGCGCCGCTCGCCGGCGGCGTCTACTCAGCCGATCCCGAGCAGCTCGACCTCGCCGTCGTCGCGCCGGGCCTCAACGGCGGCATCACCCGCACCGGCTCGCTCTCCGGCGGCGTCGCGCTCGTGCTCGAGGAGCGCGCCGCGGCCGCCGGCGGATCCGACGCGACCGGCGCCAAGCCGGGCAGCGCGGTGCAGGGCCTGCGCGGCGGCATCCACCGCATCGCCGAGCGGCTCGCCGAGCGGGCGCGCGGGCACCACGCCGAGATCCGCACGGGCGAGCGCGTCCAGTCGGCGGCCGAGACGGGCTCCGGGTGGCTCGTGACGACGGATGCCGGCAGTCACGCCGCGTCGTCGCTGGTCGTCGCGCTCCCCGAAGCCGAGGCGCGCCGCCTGCTGGCGACCATCACGTCGGTCGAGGAGCCCGCGGCGAAGCCGCTGGCCTCACGAGACCAGGCCGCTGCGACTGCCCCAGGCGTCAGCGTCGAGCTCGTCACCCTGGTCTTCCCCGCCGGCGCGATCGAGGGCGATCCGCGCGGCACCGGCGTGCTGGTGGCCGCCGACGCCACCCAGGTGCGCGCGAAGGCGATGACGCACGCGACCGCGAAGTGGGCGTGGCTGCGCGAGGCCGCGGGCGGCCGCGAGATCGTGCGCCTCTCGTACGGCTCCGGCACCGCCGCACCCGCGACGGCAGGGCTCGACGCCGCCGCCGCCGCCGCGCTGGCGCTCGAGGACGCCCGGGCCATCTTCGGCACCGCGCTGCCCCAGCCGCTCGCGAGCGCCCGCGTGCGCTGGCAGCAGGGCCAGCCCGCGAGCATCATCGGCGCCCGGCAGCGGCAGCAGGCGCTGCGGGATGCCGCGGCCGAGCACGAGAACCTGCTCGTGGTCGGCGCCGCGGTCGCCGGCACGGGCCTGGCGCAGGTCGTGCCCGACGCCCGCAGGGCAGCGCTCGAGATCCGCCGCGAGCGCTTCGCCGAGCCCGGCAGCCCCTGGACGGCAGACATCGCGCCCGATGAGGCGCTCGACGACACAGCCGCAGCCGCGGCGGACGCAGACAAGCGAGGAGACACATGAGCGACGAGACGCCCATCGGCGACGGCTTCACCATCTGGGCAGTGTTCAAGCGCGGCGGCCAGGCGCACGCTGCGCATGGCTCGGGTCGCCCCGCGCTGGCCGACGAGCTCGCCGCCCTCGCAGGGCAGGGCGTGGTCACCCGCGGCATCTACGACATCTCCGGCATGCGCGCCGACGCCGACATCCTGGTCTGGATGCACGGCACGCCCGGTGGCAGCACGCGTCCCGAGGCGCTGCAGGCGGCCGTGCGTCGCATCCGTCGCTCCCGCGAGCTCGCGGGCACCGAGCAGGTGTGGGGAGCGATGGGCGTGCACCGCGACGCGGAGTTCAACAAGCGCCACGTGCCCGGCTTCCTGACCGGGGTCGAGCCGAAGGCGTGGGCGACCGTCTACCCCTTCAACCGCTCCTACGACTGGTACCTGCTGGAGCCGACCGAGCGCAGCCGCATGCTGGCCGAGCACGGCCGTGCCGGCGCCGCCTACCGGGGCGTGGTGGCCAACACCGTCTCGGCGTTCGCGCTGGGCGACTACGAGTGGATCCTGCCACTGGAGTCCGACGAGCTCACCGAGCTGGTCGACATGATGCGCGAGCTGCGCGCGGTCGACGCCCGCATGCACGTGCGCGAGGAGATCCCCTTCTTCACCGGCCGCCGCATCGGCGCCGACGAGATCGAGGAGGTGCTCGCGTGAGCGAGACCCAGATGGAGCAGTCGGGCGGATGCTGCGGCGGCGGATGCTGCGGCGGTGCGCAGGCGCAGGCGCAGGGCGGGCAGGCGCAGCCGCTGCAGCTGCAGGTCGAGCAGCAGCAGGCGCAGGAGCAGCAGGCCGAGCAGGCCCGCCGCGAGACCAAGCCCGCTTCGGCCACCGGCGTGCACCTCGAGCCCGGCGCGGCCGTGCCGAGCGCGACCCCCGCCGCGCAGGCCGGCCCCGAGCACGTGGAGGAGCCGGTCGCCTACGACGGCATCCTGCTGTCGGGCTTCGGCGGCCCGGAGGGGCAGGACGACGTCATCCCCTTCCTGCGCAACGTCACCCGCGGCCGCGGCATCCCCGACGAGCGCCTCGAGGAGGTCTCCACCCACTACCGCCACTTCGGCGGCGTCAGCCCGATCAACCAGCAGAACCGCGACTTGAAGGCCGCCCTCGAGGGCGCGCTCGCCGCGGCGGGCGTCGACCTGCCGGTCTACTGGGGCAACCGCAACTGGGCGCCCTACCTCGACGAGGCGCTGCAGCAGGCCGCCGACGCCGGCGCCACGACGCTGCTCGCCATCCCCACCTCCGCCTACTCCTCCTACTCGTCATGCCGGCAGTACCGCGAGGACTGGGCGGATGCGCTGGAGGCGACGGGATTGCAGGGCACGATCCAGATCGACAAGGTCCGCCAGTTCTTCAACCACCCCGGGTTCCTGGCTCCCTTCGTCGACGGTGTGCGCGCATCCGTCGACGAGGCACGGGCTGCCGGTTTCGCGGATGCCGACATCGAGGTGCTCTTCGCCACCCACTCCATCCCCACCGCTGACGCCGAGCGCTCGGGCGCGCCCGATCTGCACCAGTGGGGGCCCGGCGGCGGCTACGAGGGCCAGCACCTCGCTGCCGCCGAGCACGTGATGGCCGAGGCGGCACCCGGCCTCGCCTGGCAGCTCGTCTACCAGTCGCGCTCAGGGCCCGCCTCGCAGCCATGGCTCGAGCCCGACATCAACGACGCGATCGGCGAGCTGCAGGGGCGCAAAGCCGTGGTGATCGTGCCGCTCGGCTTCGTGAGCGACCACATGGAGGTCATGTGGGATCTCGACGAGGAGGCCATCGAGACGGCCACCGAGGCCGGGCTGTGGGTGCGGCGCGCGCCCACGCCGGGCGTCGATGCGCAGTACGTGGGCGCGCTCGTCGACCTCGTGCAGGAGCGGCTCGAGGGCAGGCCGGCCGCCGAGCGGAAGGCCGTCACGTCCATCCCCGCCTGGTACGACGTGTGCCGGCCGGGCTGCTGCGAGAACCCGCGCCTGGGCTTCCGCCCCGCGATCGCCGGGCTGCAGCCGTGAGCGGCGTGCTGAAGGTCGGCACACGCGGCTCCGAGCTCGCGATGGCGCAGTGCGCGGCGCTCGCGAAGCGCTTCGCGGGTGAGGTCGAGCTCGTGCCGATCACCACGCAGGGCGACACCGACCGCTCCTCGCTGCAGCAGATCGGCGGCACCGGCGTGTTCGTCTCCGCCCTGCGCGACGCGCTGCTCGACGGCACCGTCGACGTGGCCGTCCACTCGCTGAAGGATCTGCCGACGGGCGCGGCCGAGGGCATCGAGCTCGCCGCGATCTCGAAGCGCGAGGACGCGCGCGACGCGCTCGTCGCCCGCGACCGGCTGACCTTCGCGCAGCTGCCGGAGGGCGCGAAGGTGGGCACCGGCTCGCCGCGCCGCATGGCGCAGCTGCGCGCCGCGCGCCCCGACCTCGAGGTGGTCGACCTGCGCGGCAACGTGCCGACGCGCATCGCCCGCGCGCTGGGCGATGCCGAGACCGGCGAGGGCGTCGACCTCGACGCGGTGGTGCTCGCGCTCGCGGGCCTCAAGCGCCTCGGCCTCGACGGCAAGGCGACCGACACGCTCGAGCTCATCGATTTCCCGACCGCGCCCGGCCAGGGCGCGCTCGCCGTCGAGATCCGCGCGGGTGACGCGGTAGCCCGCAGGGCGGTCGCGAAGACCGACCACGCCGCCACCCGCGCGGCGGTCGAGGCCGAGCGGCATGTGCTGGCGGGGCTCGAGGCCGGCTGCGCGGCGCCGCTGGGCGCGCACGCGGAGGTCGCCGACGGGATGCTCTTCCTGACGGCGAGCGCGTACGCGACCGACGGCACCAAGCGGCTCACCGCATCCCACGCCTACACGCTCGACGAGCGCACGGCTGCCGAGTACGCGGAGGCGGCGCACGATGTCGCCGGGCGCGCGGTCTCCGAGCTGATGGAGGCCGGCGCGGCCGACCTCATCCACGGCAGCGTCGGCTGAGGCGCGCTCGAGCGCGGCGGGGCAGCGGACGGCCATTGCCACAACTCATGCTCAAATGTACAATTTCGCTATGACCACGATTCCCGCGACTGCTGCCCGCCAGCGCTGGGCCCAGACGCTCGACGCCGCCCGGCGCCAGCCGATCACGATCACCGAGCACGGCCGCGAGACGGTCGTCGTGATGGATGTCGAGCTCTCCCGTCGTGCACTCGCCGCGCTCGAAGAAGCGCAGGACGCGGCAGCCGCGTCCGAGGCCGCCCGCGCGATCGAGGCCGGCGAGGAGACGGTGCCACTGGCGCAGCTCGCTCGCGAGCTCGGCTTCAACCTTGGCTGAGCGCTACAGCGTCGAGCTTTCCAAGCGCGCAGCCAAGGCACTCCGCAAGCTCGATCGGACCGCCCAGGCGCGCCTGCTCGCTGCGCTCGCACTGCTGCAGGACGACCCCCGACCCGCCAGTGCGAAGGCGCTCACCGGCTATACCGGGTACCTCCGGATCCGCGTCGGCGACTACCGCGTGGTCTACACGGTCGAGGACGCGCGGCTGCTCGTCCTCGTGCTCGCCGCCGGGCACCGCAGCTCGATCTACGACGAGCTCTGACACGCGCGATCCCATCGATCGGGGGGTACCAGGACACGAGGCCGGTACCTTGGCGCTATGCGGTCCATCGCCACGATCCTCGCCGTCGTCAGCCTGCTGTGCCTCGGTCTCGTGCTGCTCGATCAGGGCGGCGAGCGATCCGCGATCGCTGCGGTGACGTGCGCGATCGTCGCGGTCGCGTTCGCGGTTCTCTCCCTCGGCACTCGCGGTCGCGAGCCCGTGCCCCAGGCGGGCGAGCACGCGATCGAGCGATCGAGCGACTGACGGCGTCGGTGCTCGGCTTCGCGCCGCGACCGCGCGTCGGCGGCGCGCGGATCGTGCGCCACGCGCGAACGGCGACCCGACGCATCCGCCGTCGGTGATTGGATGCAAAGCGACCGAACACCGCAAGGAGACCCATGCGCGTCCTGATCCCCCGCGGCGGCAGCTGGGGCGACGACGTCGCCCGGCGCGTCACCGAGGCCGGCTTCGAGCCGCTCATCCTGCCGCTGGTGCAGATCGAGCCGGCCGAGGACCAGCAGCAGCTGCAGGCCATGTTCGGCCACCTCGCCGACGGCCGCTTCGACTGGCTCGTCGTCACCAGCCAGTCGACCGTGCGGGTGCTGCCGCGGGTGCCGGCGTCGGTGTCGGTCGCCGCGGTCGGCAACGTCACCGCGGCCGCCCTGCGCGAGCGCGGCGTGCCGGTGGCCTTCATCCCCACGAAGCAGTCGGCAGCGGGCCTGGTGGACGAGTGGCCCATCCGCGAGGGGCGAGTGCTGTGGCCGCACGCGCTCGACGCGAAGCCCACGATCGCCGACGGCCTGCGCCAGCACGGCATGCAGCTGAGCGAGGTCGTCGCCTACCGCACGAGCCCGGTGTTCCACTCTGCCGACCAGCTCGTCGAGGCGATCGAGACGGGCGCGATGCCCGTCATCGATGCGGATGCGCTGCGGCAGCAGGAGGAGATGCAGGCGGCCGGGCAGGACGGCTCGGAGGGCGTGCTGACGGCGGTCGAGCCCGCCGAGACGCCGATCGACGCGGTGCTCGTGACCTCGGGATCGGTCGCGAAGCAGGTCGCGCGGCTGGGCCTCGCGCCCGCCACGCGGATCATCGCGATCGGCGAGCAGACCGCCGAGGACTGCGGTCGCAGCGGTCTGCAGGTGGCGGCCATCGCGAAGCACCCGAGCGCCGCCGGCCTGGTCGACGCGCTCGTCGGCGCGGCCTGAGCGCGTCGGCGTAGCCTGGGCGCATGGCTGACACGAACCTCGCACTCGAGGCGCTTGCCGCATCCGGTCTCGAGCACGAGGTGACGCGCCACGGGATGGTCCGCTCGCTCGCCGAGGCGGCGGAGGCCCGCGGCGTCGAGCCGGCCGACATCATCAAGACGATGGTCGTGCGGCGCGGCGAGGACGATCATCTGCTGGTGCTCGTGCCGGGCGATCGCACGATCTCCTGGCCGAAGCTGCGGGCGCTGCTGGGCGTCAACCGGCTGTCGATGCCGGATGCCGACGCGGCCTTCGAGGTGACCGGCTTCCGGCGCGGCACCATCACGCCCTTCGGCACGAAGCAGCCGCTGCCGGTCGTCGCCGACGAGCGGGTGCTCGGCCGCCGCGTCTCCATCGGCGCCGGCGACCACGGCGTCGCCGCGACGGTCGACGGGCATGCGCTCACGCAGCACCTCTCGGCGACGGTCGCCGACGTGACCGAGCCCGAGCCGCAGCGCTGACGAGCCACCGTGAGCCACGACTTCGACGCCGACTACTGGCGGCAGCACTGGCGCGAGACTGGTACGGGCGGCGCAGAGCGGCAGGTGCCGGCGCACCCCAGCATCGCCAGTGAGCTCGGCGCCCTGCAGCCGGGCACCGCGCTCGACGCCGGCTGCGGCGAGGGCGCCGAGGCCATCGCGCTCGCCCGCCGCGGCTGGCGGGTCACCGGCGCCGACATCTCCGCCGAGGCGCTCGAGCGGGCCAGGGCACGCGCCCCGCGCGAGGGCGCGAGCGTCACCTGGCTCGAGGCCGACCTGGGGCGCTGGGAGCCGGCGGAGCCGTTCGACCTCGTGACGACCTTCTACGCGCACCCCGACATTCCGCAGCTCGACTTCTACGCGCGCATCGCCGAATGGGTGGCGCCCGGCGGCACGCTGCTGATCGTCGGTCACCTGCGGGGCGGCGGGCACGCGCACGACCACAGCCACGGCTCGGCGACCGGGGGCGAGCGCACCGGGGCGCATGCGGACGAGCACGCGGGTGGGCATGCGGGCGCCCATCCGGGCGCGCGTGCGGGGGAGCACGCGCGGGAGTCCCAGTCCCCCATCGAGGCGACGGTCCGCGCGAGCGACGTGGCGGCGCTGCTCGATCCCGATCGTTGGAGCGTCGAGACCGCACAGGAGCGCGAGCGCGAGGTGCCCGATCGCGCGGGCCGGCCGCGACTGCTGCACGACGTGGTCGTGCGCGCGACGCGACGCTGACGCATCCGCAGACGCGACGCATCCGCAGGCCCGACGCATCCGCAAGCCCGACGCACCCGCAGGCCCGACGCATCCGTGGCCCGACAACATCTGCCCTTGCCTCCCGCGCGCGCGTCGCGTAGCGTCTCCTGCGCAATCGCGAGTGGTGTCAGTGCCCGCGTCCTCCGCATGAGAAGAGCCGAGATGACCGAGATCCAGGGAGCCGCGACCCCGCGCTGACCCGACCGCACACGCACGGTCGATCGATCCGTCAGCGCACCCCACGCTCTCGGAGGATCTCTCTTGGCACATCCCGCCATCGCGCTCACGCGCGTCCACTTCTCCTGGCCCGACGGCACCCCGGTGCTCGACGGCGTCTCCGGTGCGCTCGGCCACGGCCGCACCGGCCTGGTCGGCCGCAATGGCGCCGGCAAGTCCACGCTCCTGCGGCTGATCGCGGGCGAGCTCACCCCTGCCTCCGGCGAGGTGCAGCTGCACGGCACCGTCGCGACGCTGCCGCAGGAGCTCGCGCTCGGCTCGGGCACGGTGGCGGATGCGCTCGGCATCGCAGGGCTCCTCGGCGCGATCGAGGCGATCGAGTCGGGCGACGTCGCGCCCGAGCGCTTCGACCAGGTCGGCGACCGCTGGGGCATCGAGTCCGAGGCGCTCGCCGAGTTCGCGGCGCTCGGGCTGCCGGCGCTCGAGCGCACCCGCGGGGCCGAGCTGCTGCGCAGGCCGATCGCGGCCCTCTCCGGCGGCGAGGCCGTGCTGGTCGGCCTGGCCGCCATCCGCCTGCAGCGCGCCGACATCGCGTAGAGGGTGGCGATGTCGTTCACGCCGAAGATCAGTTCTCGCAGTACGCATACGTGACATCCATCTGTGTTCCGCTTGTATGAGGCGATCACACTCGATCGGTTCGCCGTCCGACGGTGCCCCCTTGCGGCATATCACTTCACGCTGGCCGGGTGTAGTTGTAGACGGCTGCTGTCGATTTGGCAAGCCTTGAGGATGGACTGGGCGTCTCGCTCTGGCCGCGACGCGATGCTGCGTGGGACGCTGAATGCGACCGGATGGTGATTTCTGCGAATGGTCTCGCGGACTTCCTGATCGAACGGTGGACAGGGCGTGTGCCTCCCTCGATCACGAGCAACGACTGGCCGAATGAAAACTGCTTCACTGAGGAAGCGGAGAGGGTTCGTCTAGTTGTGTTGCGTGTAAAGACGGCGGTGGACGACTTAGGTGTCGATGAGGTCGGCCCGCGCACCGGCATTCCCGCGACGGAGATGCAGAGCTGGGTTGATGGTCGTCGGTGGCCGACTCAGCTGGAGCTGGCACAGCTCGAACTCGGGCTCGGCAATCGAGTATGGACACGCTCTCCCGTTTGATACTTGGAGTCGGCAGACCCGTCTGCGAGTTTCTCCTGGTAAGTCGACTTTCGCCGGCGATCGGCAAGGCAATATCGGGCGGGCTGCCATAGGCCATGCCGCTCTTCGCCCAGCAGCACGGACACGCTGTTCGCAGGCTTCACCATGTCGGCGATGCGTATCGGGCCGGATTCTGCCGCGTAGCCGATGTCGAGTACTGGACGCTCGCGTTCAGGGCTCTATCGGCCGATTAGGTCCCTGTCACTCGTACCAATTCTCGTGCCAAAACAACGCACGAAGATTGAGTGATCTGGACCCACCCAGAAACCGTCGTTATATTGACACATCGCCGTCGGCTCGCGAGCGATAGCGAGCGAGATCTAGTAGTTTCAAGCGCCGAGAAGCGGAAGTCCCCGAGTGGCAGCGAAGCGGGCAGCACTATGGCTCACGTCTTGAGGGGTCACGTGGATCCGCTAAGTCCAGCGAGTCGTGATGCGCTGGAATTCACTGGCAATTGCGCACGATCTTCCTGAGAACTGAGCTGTGAGCTGTCTCTGACAGGACTCTGCGTCGCCAGACGTCACATCGCCGACGCTGGTGCACCGGCGTCCACGCGGTAGTGCTCGACGACCGACAGGTCGACGTTCACACCGAGTCCGGGCGAGTCGGGCACGCGGACACGTCCGTCCTCAAGTGCGAACCCTTCGGTGAGCAGTTCGTCGCGGAGCGGGTTGCGGGTTCGGTCGAACTCGATGACCGGTTCGTTCTGTAGCGGCACCGGCACGTGTGTGTACGGCGTCAGGGGCAGGGTGCTGCACACCTGCAATGCGGCGGCCAGGGCGATGCCCGATCCCCAGACGTGTGGGATGACGCGCATATTGCGCGTCGAGGCGAGCGTCGCGATCCTCTGTACTTCGGAGATGCCCCCGCACACGCAGATGTCGGGCTGAAGGATGTCGACGCAGCCAGCCTCGATGAAGTCGCGGAAGCCGTAGCGGGTGTATTCCGCCTCGCCGCCGGCGATCGCGATGTCCAAACGGGAGCGGACCCGGGCGTATCCCTCGCGGTCCTCCGGCGGCACCGGCTCCTCGAAGAACAGGAAGCCATTGGCCTCGAGCTCGCGGCCGATCGCCACCGCGGTGCTGGCGCTGTAGGCGTGGTTCGCGTCGGCGAGGAGGGCGAAATCGTCGCCGAGCGTTTCGCGGACCGTCGCGATGCGTCGGGCATCTTGCGCGACCGCCAGGAGCCCAACCTTGAGCTTCAGCATGCCGAAGCCGTCAGAGGCGTACCGCGATACGGTTTCCGCCAGTGCCGGCAGGTCGCGATCGGCGTCGAATTCAGTCGAGGAGTAGTAGCCCCCCGTCCCGTACGCTTTGACGCTGTCGCGGAATCGTCCGCCGATCAGCGCTGAGACGGGCGCCCCGAGCGACTTGCCGAGGATGTCCCAGAGGGCGATGTCGATCGCGCTGAGCGCCTCGACGTAGGTACCCTTCTGGCCGAAGTCGCGAGTGCGCGAGTAGAGCGTCTCCCAGACCACTCCGGGCGACGCGTCGGGCATCGCGAGGAGCTGGGCGGCGAGGACGTCGTCGACGCATGACTTTACGGGTTCCGCCGGGCCGTACTGACCGCCTTCGCCCCATCCGGTGATGCCATCGGTGGTCGTCAGCCGAACCAAGAGACTGGTGCGCTCAGGAAACGCTGCCTGAGAGGAGAAGAACGTGTCAGACCCGAGGGGGGCCTTCAGGATGAAGGTCTCGACGCGCGCAATCTTCATAGGGATGCCTTTCGCTGCAGGTGCAGGGAAACTGTAACAGGTCCTCAGAGGAGTGGTTGCCGGTGCCACATACAGGCTCGATCCTCAGGTTCTTCCTCTCGGATTGACAGCGCTTAAGCGGTTGCATACTGTGTCAAGTTGTCTGAGGAGTCGTGCCGTTGACGCGGGGCATTTCCCGCGAATCCGGTGCGTCGTCCGGCGCTGGCCCGAGTCGAAAGCGGTGACACAGTCAGCAGCTGGGCTGACCGCGCTCTTCATCCTCGTATGCCTCGCAATCGGGCGAGCCATCGTCTGGCTTCGCGTGAACCCGGCCATCGCGTTGCTCTGCGGCACGATCGTGCTGGGGCTCGCTTCGGGAATGTCGTTCGCCGACGTGGTCCACGGGGTGAACCAGGGCTTCGGTGCGCTGGTGGCCGAGCTCGGCCTCCTGATCAGCCTGGGCATCGTCATGGGCACGCTGATGTCAGTGTACGGGGCCGTGGAACGCATCGCCGGCAGTATCGTGAAGCTGTCCGGCTCCAAGGGTTCGCCAAACGCATTCAGTCTGACGCTCTCCACGGTCACGCCTTCGATCGACTGCGACGTGCTGCTGGCGCTGGTGGCTCCGATCGCGCGCACCGCCGCACGTCGCACCGGTCGACCGGTGGCGTCCCTCGTAGGGCCTGTGGCCATGGGCCTCGCCGCTGGAAGCGCGCTCGTGATCCCGGGGCCGGCGATGCTCGTCTACATCGGCATGCTCGAGTTGACCGCCGGGGAGATGCTGCTGCCAGGGTTGCTCGCCGCGATCCCAGCGGTCATGGTGACGACGTTCGCGTATCTCCTGCTGATCGAGCGCGGGGGATGCTGGAAGACGACGCTCGACGAGGACATCGCGGATGAAGCCGTTCCCGGGTTGCCGAGGACGACGGCGACACCGGCGGTCGGCTTCCCTCGCTGCTCGTGACTCTCGCGCCGATCATCGTCGTCCTTGAGCTGATCGTCACGTCGAGCATGACCACGGCATTGGGGGCTGAGGTCCCAATCGTCGAGTTCCTGGGAAGCCCTGTGATCGCCCTGCTGGCGGGTACGCTGACCGCACTCGTGATCATCGTCGTCCGAAAGGCCTTGGCGGCTGAGGAGAAGCAGGTGAACCGGGCTCGAGACCGTGGGGACGATCCTCGTCGTCACCGCTGCCGCCGGTTCGCTCGGCGCGATTATCGTCGGAACGGGCATGCAGGAGGTGCTCGCCGATCTGCTCGATGCGAACCCGGCGCTTCCGCTCGTGACGGTCTGGGGCATCGCGGCGGTGTTTCGGATGGCGATCGGCGGTCAGACGGTCGCCGGCCTGACGGCCATCGGCATCATCGCTCCCCTCATCGCCGATCTCGGTCTCTCTCCGATTCTCGTCGTGCTCGCCGCGGGGCTGGTGGCTGCTTCGGCGGCCAGTTCAGTGACAACGTGTTCTGGATGCTCCGGAGTCTGTGCGGGCTGCCCACCCGGGGCACGCTGAAGACCTATACGCTCGCCCAGTCGATGCTCGCCTTGGTGGTCTTGGCGTTCGTGCTCCTGGCCGACATCTTGGTCTGAGCCGCGAGGCACGTCGGCGCCTTCAGTTCTCCGTGGTGGCGCCGGCCCGCAGTTCTCGTTGCACCGCGAACACATGCTCACGGGCGCGCTCGGCGGCCAGATCCGCGCAGCCGGCGAGGATCGCTTCGACGATCGAGCGGTGGTCTTCGTGCGCGCGGTGCTGGCGGCCCGGCATGCAGATGACCTTGGTCGAGTACTCCTCGAACTGCGCGGAGAGACCCTCCCACATGTGCAGCAGCAGTGGATTGCCACTGGCCTCGGCGACCTGACGGTGCAGTCGCGCGTCCAGAGCGACGAAGCTCATCGCGTCTATCTCCGGGTCCGACGCGGACGCGATGATCGACTCGAGCAACTCCCGGTGGTGGTCAGTCAGCCGGCGCGCCGCGAGAGCAGCCGCGGTGGACTCGATGGCAACGCGAGCTTCGAACAAATCACTCATGGTGTACCCGCCCATGAGCGACTGGTCCATGCCGAAGGCGCGCGGCTCGCGACGGACGACGAAGACTCCGACACCCTGTGTGCTTCGCAGGTACCCGGCGGTCTGCAGTGTGCGTACCGCTTCGCGCATCGAGCTTCGGCCTACGCCCAGTTGTCTCGCGAGCTCCTGCTCGGAGGGCAGCCGGACACCGACCTCGTAGTCGCCACGCATGATTCGTCGCCGGAGCTCCTCGGCTGCCGAGTCAGACACGCGCGCGCGAGGCTGATCGGTTCCCATGCGCTTCATCGTAGCCAGCGTGCGCGCAGGTCTCCTGCGGTGCGACACACCGTCAGGCGCGGGGCGCGGCCGTCGACGCGCGCACTCGCACGACCGGCGTCGAGTCGACCATGACATCGCGCGGCCGGCCGCCGCTGAGCTGGGCGATCAGTTCGCTGGCTGCACGCGCCCCGAGCTCTCTGAGCGGGAGCTCGATCGTCGTGAGCGGCGGATCGAGGTAGGCGGCGACCGGGAAGTCGTCTGCGGTGATGACCGACATCCGGCTGGGAACGTCGACACCGAGCTGACGGAGTGTGTCGAGTGCGCCGAGCGTCTGCATCAGAGTCCCGAGATAGATGGCAGTGACGTCCGGGTGCTGCCCGAGCAGGCGGCGGGCGGCTTCGGCTCCGTCGCGTTCGGAGAACTCCGCGTGCAAGACCGGTCCTGCGGTCCCGGAGGGCAGCGCCTCCATGGCCGAGACGAACCCGGCCGCTCGTTCGTCCGCGGTCGAGACGCCACGGGGTCCGGCGATGTGCGCGATGCGGGTATGCCCCAGGGCGCTGAGGTGTTCAACCGCCGCGCGGCTGGTCGCCGCATTGTCGAGGCTGACGTTGCGTCCGGAGCCGGCCGCCGCGCGGTTCACGTACAAGAACGGCACGCGGTGGGCGTCGAGGAGGTCGACGAGTCCCGTCTGCGGCTGAGGGGTCCCGAGCAGAAGGCCGTCGACGCGTCCGGCGAGCACCAGCTCGGCGAACATGTCGGCCGCGGCGACCGTCTCGGCCGCCTCGACGATGAGTACGACGTACCCGCTCGCGGTGGCCGTTTCCCAAGCGCCGCGGTTGATCATCGCCATGCCGGGATTGGTGAGGTTCGGTGTGACGAACGCGATCGCTTTCGCGCCCGCACCGTTGATCGCCCTGGCGGCCGCGCTCGGCCGGTAGTTGAGCTCCTCGATCGCAGCGAGGACGCGCTCTCGGGTCTCGGGGCGGATGGCGAGCGTCCGGTCGCCGTTAAGGACACGGCTCACGACCGACTTGGTCACGCCGGCGTGCGCGGCGACGTCGACGAGCCGCGCCCGTGTGCGATCGCCGTCTGTCCGCGTCATTGTTCCACCGTACTCGCCACGCCGCCGCTGCGTGCACGGCTCAGCTGCCTCCGATCCGTGCCGTGAGACGCTCCATCGCGCGCAAACCCAGGGCCATCATCGTCAGGTGCGGATTCACCCCGGGGCAGGTCGGGAACGTCGCGCCGCTCAGCACGAACAACCCGGTCGTGTCGTGCACTTCGAGGTCGGGGCTGACCACGCTCGTACGCGGATCCTCGCCCATGCGCGCACCGCCCAGATCGTGACTGGACCCGACCCCGGTCAGGCGTCCGCTCGACCAGGTCTTCGTCGCGCCCATCTCCCTGAGGATGTCGCGGGCGCGTTCGTCCATGAAGTCGCGCAGCCGGTGCTCGTTGGCGCGCATGTCCGTCGTGACCCGCAGGACGGGCAGTCCGAGCCCCGAACGGTCCCGGTGGACGGGATCGAGATCGACGAAGTCGGAGGCGTAGGGAAGTGTTTCGGGCTGGATCCGGACCGCGGTGATGTCCTGCCAACGGCGGAGATGCTCCTGGTACGGGCGGCCCCAGGGCCGCACATCGTCGGGGAGCGGGTCCCTGGCGATCTGCAACGGCAGCACCTGATTCTCCATGCTGAGACTTGCGCCGCCGATGAAGCCGCCGGCGCTGGAGTCGAACGATTCGGCGGTGAGGTCGTCCATCGTGACCATCTGAGATGCCGGGCCGGTGTGCGCGTTGAAAGTTGCGCCCGGGACGATGCCGTAGACGTCGCCCCACTGCTTGACCATGAAGTGCCGGCCGAGCTGTCCGCCGGAGTTCCCCAGGCCCGCGCGGTGACGATCATCCGCGGACAGGAACATGAGGCGGAGGTTCTCGAAGGTGTAACTGCTGAGGATCACCGTCCGAGCGCGTTGCACCTGCACGTCGCCTCGAGCATCGACGTATTCCACGCCGGTCACGCCGTCGGCGTCGGTGAGCACTCGGATGACCCGGCACTGCGTGCGCAGGTCGAGCAAGCCCGACTCGAGCGCTTCGGGCACGGAGGTGAGCCCGGGATTCCAGCGTTCGTCGTCGAACGCGCCGAACGCCGCCGCCCAAGCGTGATAGCGCAGGCTCGGAAGCCCGTTGTACGGCTCGCTGTTGACACAGGCCGGCGTCGGATACGGGTGGTAGCGCAGGCGCGAGGTCGCGTCGGCGAACAGCTGTCCCTTCCGGAACGGTCGCAGCGGCGGCATTGGATAGTCGCTGCGCCGCGGGACGAACGGATTGTCGGTGTTGCCCGCGACCCCCGCCAGGTGTTCGGCGATTTCGTAGTACGGCTCGAGATCGCTGTACGAGAGGGGCCAGTCGACGAGGGTCGAGCCGTCAGGCAGCGCATCCTCGCCGTACCGGTCGACGACGTGGCTGAGGAACCGGAGCTGGTGCGGATGGAACCGCCGCAGGGCGCCGCCCCAGTGCACGATCGTCCCGCCGACGCCGTTCATCATGCGTCCGAGGGAGTAGGTCATGGGCTGGGTGGGGTCGCCGTCGTTGCGACGCCAGCGCGGAGATTCGGACGTGAACTTTGCGCCCATGCCGGCTCGCGCGTAGTACGCGGCCTCGAGCTCGTCCGGCCGGTAATCGCGACGTTGGCGCCACCCGCCGGCTTCGAACCCGACCACGCGCAGACCCGCTGCGGTGAGGAGGGGCGCGACCATGCCGCCCATCGCGCCCATGCCCACGATCACCACGTCGGCGTCATCGGCGGGCGGTCGAGCTCCGGCCTGCGGGTCGAAGCCCGGGATCTGGGCTGGGGCGGGCACAGCGGTCATCCGGTAGCCCGCGTCGGCGGCCGTGCGGATCTCGCCGCCCCGATCGACGGGCTCGCTCGAGAGGTTCTCCTCGGCGCTGTGGTCGAGCCACACACCCGGGTGCCCGAGGAATCGCCAGCCGGCCGTTCCGGCGTTACCGCCGTGAACGGGATCGGCGAACATGCCCTCCTGGACATGGGCGCGCAGGCGCGCGAAGAACCGGCGTTGGGGCGGGTGGATCTGCCCGGGCAGTTCGTTGCGCTCGAGCCGTTCGATGAGCTCATCGATCTGATCGTCGCTCGCTGCGACGATCTCGCAGTCGAACAGCTCCGAAGCCGCCCGGGCGAGATGATCGAGGCCGAGTCGGTACTCGTCGAGCTGCTCGTGGTCGTGACCGCCCAACGCGCGATCGATATACGTGACGACGCCGGCTTCCGTCGCGCCGGGGTGCCCGTCGAACGGCGGGAGGATCCGGTCGGCGACGCGGGCGAGGATCTGGGCCCGGTACGGGTCCAGACTCACCAGCGGTGTGCCGTCTGCATGCCGACTCGACATGGGCTCAGTCCTCGACCCGCCGCGTGAAGTCGAGGTAGGTGGTGCGGCTGCGGACGTACCGCCGGTAGCCGTGCTCGCCGTCTTCGCCGCCCATGCCGGATTCCTTCCACCCCGTGTGGAAGCCTTGGACCTCCTCCGGGCCTGTGCGGTTGACGTAGACCTCGCCGAATTCAAGATCCCGGGTGGCGTTCATCGCCGTGGCGAAGTCGGTCGTGAAGACGTAGGAGGTCAGGCCGAACGCGCTCGCGTTCGCACGCGCGATTACCTCGTCGTATCTGTCGAACGTCGTCACCGGGAGGACCGGACCGAAGATCTCGCGGGTCATGATGTCCATGTCGTCCCGCACGTCCGTGAGCACGGTCGGGGCGTACCAATGTCCGTCGCCCGCGGAAGGGAGCCGTGCCCCGCCCGTCGCGACCCGGGCTCCCGCGTCGATCGCAGATTGCACGAGCGCGTCGACCTTCTCCAGCTCTGCCGCGGAGACCTTCGGCCCCATCTGCGAGTGCTCGGAACGCGGGTCGCCGACGACGAGTGCGTCGACACGGGCGCGCAGCTTGGCTTCGAAGACGTGGGCGATGGACGCGTGCACGAAGGTGCGCTCATTGCAGGTGCAGACCTGCCCGCAGTTCTGGAAGCGCGCGGTCACCGCCTCATCGACGGCGGCGTCCAGATCGGCGTCCGCGAACACAATGAACGGCGCTTTGCCGCCGAGTTCGAGTGATACGGGAGTCAGTGAGGTTGACGCGGCCTGGAGCACCTGCTTCCCGGCGCGGGTCGAACCCGTCATCGTGACGAGGTCGACGCCGGGGTGCTTCGCCAGCCGGTCGCCGACGGTGAGTCCGTCGCCGGGCACGACGTTGACGATGCCGACCGGCACTCCGGCGCGGTGGCACAACTCGGTGAGGGCCAGCGCCGACAGCGGGGTGATCTCGCTGGGCTTCAGCACGATCGCGTTGCCGGCCATGAGCGCCGGCGCCACCTTGCGGGCGAAGATCGCGGCCGGGAAGTTCCAGGGCGTGATCGCGGCCACGACGCCGAGCGGTTCCTCGGTCACAGTGAGCATGCGCCGATCGGCGGTCGGGGCGATGACCTCGCCCAGGTCGCGATACCGGTGGCGCGACGCCGCGAAGTCGAAGAAGCTCCGGACGCCGGCGATCTCGCCGCGGGCTTCGGTGATCGTCTTGCCCTGTTCAGCGACTACGATCGCCGCGAGCTCTTCGCTGTGGCGCTCGACCTCGGCGATCACGCCGCGCAGGACGTCGGAGCGCTCCGCCATGGTCTTCCGCCCCCACGCCGGCTGCGCGGCGCGGGCCACCGCGACCGCTTCGTCCGCGACGTCGGCCGTCGCGTCGCCCACGGTCGCGATGATCTCGAGGTCGGCTGGGTTCTCGACCGGTCGTGCGGATTCGCCCGGGCGGCGGCTGCCGCCCACGTCCGGCCCCAGCGGGCCGCTCAGCAGCGTCCAGGAATCAGAGTGCTCCGAGGTCATGCGGGTGTCCTTTCAGTGAGATGGGAGAAGCGGATGGCTCACGCGGAGGTGCGTGCGCTGATTCGCGACGGGCGTAGGGCCTCGTAGTCGAACTCGAGCCCATGTCCGTCGCGCTCCGGGGCGATCGCGAAGCCGTCTTCGATGACGAGAGGGTCGCGCAGGAATCGTTCGAGGCCGAATCCGTGCGCCTCCATGTAGCTGCGGTTGGGGGCAGCGGCGAGCAGATGCACCGTCAGGTCGTGCGCGCCATGGGACGTCACGGGCAGGTTGTGCGCTTCGGCGAGCGCCGCAACCTTGCGGAAGACGGTCATGCCGCCGACGTTGCAGACGTCGGGCTCGGGGAAGGTGACCGCACCCGCGGTGATGAATGCGCGGAACTCGTGCAGAGTGTGGAGGTTCTCGCCGGTCGCGAGGGGCAGCCCGCCGTCGCGGAGGACGCGGAGGTGACCCGGGATGTCGTCGGGGATCGTGGGTTCCTCGAGCCAAACGAGCCCGAACTCGGCGAACGACCGCGCGGCGCGGACCGACTCGTCCGCGGACCACTGCATGTTCGCGTCGACCATGAGCGGGAAGTCGTCGCCGAGGTGCTCGCGCATCGCCGCCACACGCTCGATGTCCTCACGGAGGCGCGCGCGGCCGACCTTCATCTTGATCGCGCGGAACCCCTCGGCTTGGAAGCGGTCAGCCTGCTCGAGCAGCTCGGGCAGGGAGAACTGCAGATCCACACCGCCCGCGTACACCGGGACCTTCGGGTCGTATCCGCCGAAATAGCGCCAGAGCGGGCTGCGGTCGCGGCGTGCTCGGAGGTCCCAGAGCGCGATGTCGATGGCCGAGATCGCCGAGGTGGCGTGTCCGCCGCGCCCGGCGTAGTGCGTGGCCCACCACATGCGCGTCCACGAGAGTTCGGTGAGATCCACATCGAGCCCGATGACGGCCGGCACGAGGTACTCGTCGATGAGCACCGCGATTGCTCCGGCGCCGGAGTTCACGGTGTAGGTGTAGCCCGTGCCGACGGCGCCGTCGCTGTCGGTGACTCGCACGATGACGAGTTCGAAGTGCGGGATGAGGCCGTGGGTCGAGTCAGTCAGGGTGATTGGGAGGTCGACGCGGTAGAAGTCGGTCTCGACACTCGCGATGGTGCTCATGCGGATTGCCTCTCGTAAAGAAGGTAGAAAACTGGTTTTCTACATAAGCACAGGTACGTCACCGCGGTCAATCGCACTCGAGACGTCAGAGGGCAGAATCGCCGTGGCGCTGCGCGGCGCGGGCGACCGCGAGAGTGCGACGAGCCGTCTCGATGTGCACCACCATTGCCGCGCGAGCGCCTTCGGAATTGCGCTCGAGGATGAACTCGGCGATCGCCTGGTGCTCGATGCTGGCGCGCTGGACTGCGCCGGGCACCGTGTCGGTCGCGCGACGTACCGCGACGAGCGTGTTGGACACCGCGGCCAGGGCTGCGGAGTAGGCGGAGTTCATCGAGGCCTTGGCTACGGCGGCGTGGAACTCCACGTCTCGGCGGTACGCGTCGACACCGGCCTCGGCGGCTTCTTCGTATCGACGCAGAGCCGCTGCGACCTCGGCGCGCTCCTGTGGACCGGCGCGCTCGGCCGCGCGTGCGGCTGCCTCGGTCTCGAGCAGCATCCGGAACTCGTACAGGTCGTCCACCGCCGTGTCGGTGAGTAATCTTTCGAGGTGTTCGCGCTCGATCGCCCGCCTGCCGTCGACGCCCAACACCGTCGTGCCGCGGCCGGGCCGTACGTCGAAGATCGACTGTGCGACGAGTGATTGGACGGCTTCACGGATCGTGTTGCGACCGACCCCGTACCGAACCATGAGCTCGCGTTCGGTCGGCAGTTTGTCGCCGACCGCGAATTCCCCCGAGCTCACGGACGCGAGGAGTTGAGCGGCGACCGACTGCGAGAGATTCTGTCTCATCGGACGTTCCCTTCCCTCCTCGTGCCTGGCATTACCGTACGGCCCTGATGCCGCTACCGGCAGCGAGCGCCTCCACTTCGGTTCGCCGTGCGCTGGACGTGTCCCCGGGCGTGGTCATCACAAGCGCGCCGTGTGCGACGCCCAGCTCGAGCGCCCATGACAGCTCGGCCCCCGTGAGCAGGCCGTACGCGAGGCCGGCGACGAATGAGTCGCCCGCGCCTACCCGGTCGAGGATGTCGAGGCGTTCACGTACCGATGAGTGCACGACGCCGGTGCGGTCGGACCACGCGATCGCGCCCCAATCGTTTACGGACGCCGAGCGCATGGTGCGTTGCGTCGCCGCCATGAGCGCGATGTTAGGGAAATCCTTGCGTGCGCGTTCGACCATGCGGAGGAAGCGCTCGGCCTGAGCGTCGGATGCATCGACGACGGTCTCGCCGACGCTGAGCAGGTACTCCGGCTCGTTGCTGATGAGCACGTCGACGTACCGGAAGATCTCCCGCGTGGTCGCTGCATGGTCTGCAGGGTCTGCGAGGGCGCGCCAGAGACTCGGCCGGAAATTGACGTCATACGACACCGTCACCCCGTGCGACTTGGCAGCCCGCACCGCTTCCAGCGTCAGTGCGGCTGACGACGGGGAGAGCGCGGTGAACACGCCGCCGGTGTGGAACCAGCGCACCCCGCGACGTCGGAACAGGTCATCCCAATCCACCTCGCCCGGCGCCAGCCTCGCCGCCGCGCTGAATGCGCGGTCCGAGACGCCGTATGCCGGGCGCACACCGAAGCCGCGTTCCGTGAAGTTCAGGCCGTTCCTGGCGCCGATCCCCGTACCGCCGTCGTCACGCCGCTGAATGAGGGAGGTGTCGACGCCGCCCTGTCGGATGAGCGAGCTCATCAGCGCGCCGACCTCGTTGTCTGCGAGTGCCGTGACCACGCCCGTGCGCAGCTCGAAGCAGTTGCTGACCGCGAAGGCGACGTTAAACTCGCCGCCGCCGACGTGCGCTTCGAACGTTCGGGCATCGCGAATGCGCCCCTCGCCCGGGTCGAGTCGCAGCAGCACCTCGCCCAGCGAGACGAGATCGAACTCGTGTCCTGCGCGCGTGTCGGTGAGCACGCCGCTCATCGCGTCAAAGGATTCGTCAGCGCGGCGAGGGCGTCGCGAACTCCTGTGGCGGTGGCCTCCGGGTCGCGCGAGGACGCACCCTTCGGCAGGAACCAGCTGCCGCCGACGGCAAGCAGGTTGGGTCGCGCGAGGAAACCAGGAGCGCTGGCGGCGTCGATGCCGCCGGTGGCGACGAAACGCATATCGGGGATTGGGCCGGCGATCGCGGCGAGCCACGCTGCGCCGCCTATCACCGAGGCAGGAAAGAACTTCAGCGTTCGCAGGCCCATCTCGCGAGCGGCGAGCACTTCGGTCGCGGTCGCCACGCCCGGCAACACCGGCATCCCATTGTCGAGGCACCAATCCACGACGCCGCTGTGCAGGCCCGGTGAGACGATGAAAGACGCACCCGCGTCGGCGGTGGCTTTCGCGTCGTCGACCGTCAGCACCGATCCGGCCCCCACGCGCAGGGCGTGCGTCGACGACGCTCGGGCGATCGCGCGGTGCGCATACGCGCTCCGCAGGGTGATCTCGACGATGGGCAGCCCCGCCAGGGCCAGGCCCCCGGCGAGCGCGTCGAGGTGTGCTTCGTTCTCAATCGACACGACCGGAACGATTCGATGGCGCTCGAGGTCTTCGAAGACCCGAGCGGCGCTGTCAAGCGGCATCACTACCTCCCAAACATAGGATGAAGCCTATCTATCACGAACGCAAGTCCGCTGAGTCTTTTGACATTTGGCGGAGTAGGTTCTAGTTTGATCCTACATTCAATGGAGAGCGCGACCGCAGAGACGCGTTTGATGGGATCAACGGAGGCCCAGTCGCATGACCACACCACCCCTCCTCGAGGTGCGGGGAGTGACCAAGAGCTTCGGCGGCAACAGCGTGTTGCGGGGCGTCGACTTCGACGTGCGCGCCGGTGAGGTGCACGCGCTTCTCGGCGAGAACGGCGCCGGCAAGTCCACGCTCACCAAGATCGTGGCGGGCGTGCACAAGGCGGACGCCGGTTCGGTCGCGTTCGAGGGAGCGCCGGCCGACTTCAAGGACCCCGGCTCCGCCGTGCGAGCCGGCATCAGCACCGTCTACCAGGAGCTGAACCTGATTCCGCACCTCGACTGTGCGAGCAACATCTTCCTCGGCCGCGAGCCCGAGACGGCTCTCTTCGAGCACGCCCGGAGCATCCGCTCGGGCGCAGCCGCCGCGCTCGCCGAGATCGGATCACGGGCCAAGCCGACGACCGTCGTCGCCGATCTGACGACGGCTGAACGTCAGCTCGTCGAGATCGCCAAGGCGCTCGCCACCAACGCTCGGCTGATCATCATGGACGAGCCGACGGCGGCACTCTCGTCGGCAGAGATCGAACGCCTGCACGAGTCGATCCGGCGCCTCACCGCGCGCGGCATCGCGGTCATCTACATCAGCCACAAGCTTGACGAGGTCTTCCGCATCTCGGACCGGATCAGCATCATGCGCGACGGTAGGGTGCTCAGCACCCGCGTACCGGCTGAGACCACGCGCGACGAGGTCGTGTCGGCGATGCTCGGTCGTGAGCTCGAGGCCGAGAAGCGAGAGATCGAGTCGGACCACGGCGAACGATTCACCGGCCCACCCATGCTTAGCGTGAGCGAGCTCTCCGTGCGAGGGAAGGTCACTGATATCAGTTTCGACGTACGCCCGGGTGAGATCCTCGGGATGGCGGGGCTTGTCGGCGCCGGCCGTACCGAGACCGTTCGTGCGCTCGTAGGCCTGGAGCGCGGTGTCACTGGATCGGTCTCGCTCGACGGCGCGCGCTTCCGGCCGCGCACGCCGAACGCGGCCATACGCGCCGGGCTCGTGCTCGTGCCCGAGGATCGCAAGACGCAGGGGCTCCTGCTCGGCTCGAGTATCGAAGACAACGTGGTGCTGCCGCATCTCGCGAAGCTCTCGGTCGCGACCTGGGTCCGGCGCAAGGCCGCGAAGGCCATGGCCACCGAGTGCGTCGACTCGTTCGACGTGCGCCCGCGCACGATCGACAAGGCGACGACCTATCTCAGCGGCGGCAACCAGCAGAAGGTGCTCATCGGCCGCTGGCTGCTCGACGAGTACAAGGTGCTGATTTTCGACGAGCCCTCGAAGGGTGTCGACGTGGGTGCTCGGTCGGGCATCTGGCGCATGATCCGCGACGCGGCCGCAAAGGGCGCCGCGGTGATCGTGATCTCGTCCGAGACCGAGGAGCTGATCGCGCTTGCCGACCGCATCCTCGTCATGCGCGAGGGGCGCGTCTCAACAGTTCTCAACAACACCGGCCTGACGGAAGACGAGGTCATGGAACATGCTTTCTAACACCGAAGTCGCCACCGGCGACAACACCAAGCCCGCCGTCTCGGCGCTCGAGCGCCGAGAGCGCGTGCTCGGCATCCTGTCGAAGTCGCAGTCCCTCGTCGGCCTCGTGCTGGTGTGCGTGATCTTCAGCGCGCTGACGGACGCGTTCTTCACCGAGTACAACGTCATCAACATCCTCAGGCAGAGCGCGGTCACGGCGATCCTTGCGGCCGGCATGACGTTCGTGATCATCGCGGGCGGCATCGACCTCTCGGTCGGGTCGGTGGTCGCGCTGACCGGCGTCATCGCGGCGGGCATGATGCAGGGCGGCACGCCGGTCTGGACAGCCATCCTCATCGCGCTCGCGATCGGCCTGGTCTTCGGCCTGGTCAATGGTGTCGCGGTCGCGGTCTTTAAGATCCCGGCGTTCATCGCCACGCTCGGAACCATGACGATCGGATCGAGTCTCGCGCTCGCTTACACGCAAGGCCTGCCGATCTCGGGCCTCCCCGAGGCGTTCACGTATCTCGGCCAGGGCTTCATCGGTCCGATCCCTACCCCCGTCATCATCGCGTTCCTGGTCGTGGCGATCTGCGCTCTGCTGCTCCGGCGCACCCTGATCGGCCGCTACGCGTTCGCGATCGGCGGCAACGAGAAGGCGGCATTCCTCTCCGGAGTGCGCACGCCCCGCTGGAAGATCACGATGTACGCGCTGCTCGGCGTGCTCGGCGGGATCGCGGGCGTCGTGCTCACGGCTCGTCAGAACTCCGGCCAGCCGACCGCCGGTGCCGGCATCGAGCTGATCGTGATCGCTGCCGTCGTCATCGGTGGCACGAGCCTCAGCGGTGGTCGCGGCTCGGTCTGGGGCTCGATCGCCGGTGCGCTGCTGATCACCGTCATCAACAACGGTCTCAATCTGCTGAACGTCTCGCCCTACTTCCAGGGCCTGTTCGTCGGCGGGTTGATCTTGCTCGCAGTCGGACTCGACTGGAGAAACAGGAGAACCAATGACTAAGAACGAAGGAGTTCCCATGCACGGACGTACCCGACGCACCGCCGCCCTAATCGCCGCCGCGGCTTCCACCGCACTGGTCCTGACCGGTTGCTCGGGCGCAGCGGGCGGCAGCGAGGGCGGCGGCGAGGGCGGCGACGAGGACACGATCGTTATCGGCCAGAGCCTGCCAACGCTTGACAACCCCTGGTATGCGGCCTTCGCAGACGGTGCGCAGGACATGGCCGACGCGCTCGGTGCCGAGCTGCGCCTGGTTACCAACCCCGCCAGCAGCCCCTACGAGCCGTCGTCGCAGATCGCGTCGATCGAGAACCTGATCGCGCAGCGACCCGACGTGATCCAGATCGACCCAACGAGCACCGACGCCATCAACGGCGCGATCGACGAGGCCCGCAATCAGGGCATCCCCGTCGTGACCGACGGCATCAATGTCACGACCGATGTGGATGCATCGGTCGTCGCCGACAACCAGCAGGGCGGCGAGCTCGCCGGCGAGTGGGTCGCCGCCGCCCTGCCCGACGGCGGCACCGTCGCGGTGCTCGAGGGGACGCCCGGGCGCGACATCATCCAGCAGCGACAGGACGGCTTCACCGCCGGGCTTGAGGCGAACCCCGGTGTCGAGGTCGTGGCCTCGCAGATCGCGAACCTCTCGCGCGAGGAAGGGCAGACCGTCGCAGAGAACATCCTGCAGGCGAACCCCGACCTCGACGCCATCTGGGCGGCGAACGACAGCATGGCACTCGGCGCGCTCGAGGCGTTGAAGTCGCAGGGTCTCGCCGGCCAGGTGCTGCTCGGCGGCTTCGACGGGACCCCCGACGCGTTCACCGGCATTCAGGACGGCGTGATGGGCTTCACGATCGACCAGGTGCCGTACGAGATGGGTGCGACCGCCATCGCGCTCGCGTACCTGCTCGCGACCGACGGCGACGCGGAGTCCGAGGTCATCCTCGACACCCAGCTCGTCGACACCGAGAACGTCGGGTCCTACGTCGACGACGTCGAAACCGCCCGCAAGACCACGCTGGAGGCGGTGCTCGAGCAGTACGGCCTCACGGCGGAGTAGGCGAAGCAATCGCCCGGGGCGCGGCGTTCGCCGTGCCCCGGGCTCTCACACCTCTCGAAAGGCATCATGTCCAAGCGTCTGTTCTTCCCCGGCGATCGGCGGGTCGAAGTGATCACGGCTCCGGAGCGACCCGCGGGCCGTGACGAGGTCACGGTGCGGATCGAGGCCGCCGGAGTGTGCGGCAGCGATCTGCACTATCTGTACCGTGTGCCGTCGGAGGAGCGTGGCAAGCCGCGGCTCGGCGTCACGATCAATCCCGACGCGGTGCCCGGCCACGAACCGGCGGGCACGATCGTGGCGGTCGGCGACGGCGTCGTCGGCCTCTCGGTCGGCGACCGCGTCATCGTTCACCACATCTCCGGCTGCGGGCACTGTTCGTGGTGCACGCGCGACCTGCCCATGCACTGCGAGGGCAAGCGCACGTACGGCTTCGACATCGACGGCGCCTTCGCCGAGACGATGGTCGCGAGGGCGAGAGACGTCATCCGCGTGCCCGACGACCTTTCGATGACGGTCGCCGCCTATTGCGCGTGCGGTGCGGGCACCGCCTACAACGCCCTTCGCAAGCTCGCGGTCACGAGCCTCGACACCGTGGTCGTCTACGGTCTCGGCCCGGTCGGTCTCGCCGCTGTGGCGTTCGCCAGGGACTTCGGTGCACGGGTCGCCGCGGTCGACATGTCGGCCGAGCGGCGCGAGCTCGCCGAGCAGGCCGGTGCCGACCTCGTGCTGAGCCCGGCCGAGGGCGATGCGGTTGCCGCGATCCGCGAGTGGAGCGGCGGCGGCGCGTCGGTCGGTCTGGATGCGTCGGGCAACGGCCGTGCCCGCCACGACCTGCTGGATGCCATGGCGGTCCTCGGCCGTTTGGCCTTCGTCGGCGAGGGCGGCAACGTCGACGTCGACGTCAGCGAGCAGGTCATCCACAAGCAGCTGACCGTGATCGGATCCTGGGTCTTCGGCCTCGACGAACTCGCGGGGGTGCTGTCGTACGTGTCGGAGCGGAACGTCGACCTCGGTGCGCTCGTGACGGACGTGTACGACATCGACGATGCAGCGGCGGCGTTCGCGGTGGCGGACGGCGCGGCGAGCGGAAAGATCGTGATCACGATGGGGCAGACGTCGGGCGAAGCGGAGGCCACAGCATGACGCGTGCACGCCGGAATGTCCTCGTCACCGGCGCCGCCGCGGGGGTCGGCCGGGCGATCGCCCGCACCTTCGCCTCAGAGGGCGCTCACGTCGTGATCGCGGACATCCAGGACGCAGCGGACACGATCCAGCTCATCGAGGCAGGGGGCGCCACGGTAGATCAGGTGCGGTGCGATGTCTCCTCCGAACCGAGCGTCCGTGACGCGGTCGCCCAGGCCGGGCGACTGCTCGACGGCCGAATCGATGTGCTCGTGAACAACGCGGGCATGAACGGCCACTACCACCAGGTCGAGGACATGCCGCTCAGCGGCTGGGAGCAGACTCTTCGCATCAACCTCACGGGCACGATGCTGGTCACGCGCGAGGTGATCCCGCTGCTGAACGGCGACGGAGCGGCGATCGTGAATCTCTCCAGCAACGTCGGCAAGCGCGGCCTGCCCTATCGCGGTGACTACGTCGCGAGCAAGTGGGCGCTCGTCGGACTCACGCAGACGCTCGCACTCGAGCTCGCCGATCGCGGCGTGCGCGTCAACGCAGTCTGCCCGGGGCCCGTCGAAGGCGACCGCATCGAGGACGTCATGCGGCGCCACGCGGGAGCCGAGGGTGTGTCGCTCGAAGGCATGCGCGAGCGCTGGGAGAGCGAAGCGCCCCTGGGTCGCTTCGTCACCGCCGACGAGGTCGCGGCCGTCGTCCAGTTCCTTGCCGGCCCGGCCAGCAGCGCGATGACTGGGCAGGCGATCAACGTCACCGCGGGTCTGGTCATGCACTGATGGGCGCCGCGCGCTATACGGCTGAGCCGGTCGTCGGCAGCGGCGACGGCTTGGGTGAGAGCGTCGTCTGGGATGCCGAGCGCTCCGAGCTGTCGTGGGTCGACATCCACGCCGCGCGGTTGCAGCGCTGGGGCAGCGAAACGGGGCTCATCACGGCGACGCTGCCCGAGCGCATCGGCGCCATCGGTCTGCGCGCCGGAGGCGGCCACGTAGCGGCGTTCGCGAGCGGATTTGCGCTGCTCGGCGAGGATGGCGAGATCGAGCGCCGCATCGCGGAGGTCGAGCCCGAGCTGCCGACGACCCGCCTGAACGACGGCCGCGTCGACCGCCAGGGCCGCTTCGTCTGCGGCGGCATGGACGAGGCCGCCGACCAGCGCGCGGTCTCGGCCGTCTACCGGCTCGACGCGGACGGCGCGGTCGTTCGCATCCTCGACGGCATCGCCTGCGCGAATAGCATCGCGTTCAGCCCGGACGGCACGCGCATGTACTTCACCGACATGCCCACGGGGCGGATCGTCGCCTACGCGTACGACATCGATGAGGGTGTTCCCCACGACCCGGTGCTGATCTCGGACGGCACGGAGTATCCCGGCCTGCCCGACGGCTCGACGGTCGACGCCGACGGCTGTCTGTGGAACGCGCGGTGGGGTAGCGGCGCCGTCGTCCGGTTCACGCCGGACGGAGCACTCGACGCGATCGTCGAAGTGGCGGTCGGCAACCCGACCTGCCCGGCCTTCGGGGGGCCCGACCTGTCCACGCTGTTTATCACGACCGCTCGTTTCGGTCGCACGGATACGCAGCTGGCCGGCGAGCCGCGCGCCGGCGACGTCTTCACGGTCGACGTCGCCGCATCGGGGATCGCCGAACCGCGATTTCTGGGCTGACGCAGTCGCCTCGTTCACGACGCTCTGCTCTTAGTCGGACGCCCGCCCGCCGGCGGCCGCGCCATCGGCCCACAGACCGGCGATGCCCTCGGCGGCGCGCGCCAGCACCGACACGTCGGCCGCGACCAGCACTAAGCTGGCGCCGGCGGCGACGTACTCGCGGGCCACGGTTGGATCGAAGGCGTTCACGCCTGCCGGCTCTCCTGCCGCCCGCGCAGCCGAGATCGCTCGCCGAACCGCGGCCATCACTTGAGGGTGCGACTGCTGACTTAGCAGACCCATCGACGCCGCAAGATCGCTCGGGCCGTTGAAGACACCGTCCACACCATCGATCTATGCGATCTCTCGGGCGTGCTCGACGGCCTCGGCGGTCTTGATCTGCACGAAGAGGCTTGTGAAGTCGTCGGCGAGGGCGAGGTAACCGTCAGGCGGAAGTCCGCGGTCACGACGTCGCGCGGCTCGACCCACATCGGTAGCGTGAAGGACCCCGCGAGGATGAGCGCGCCCGCCTCGAGCGCGTCACCGAAGCTTCTTCGCGAGCCACGCAACGTCCGTGGCAGGGTGGTTCAGCACGGCCGCGGCGACGCCGGGCTCCTCGATCGTCTCGTTGCGGTAGAGCAGCGCGCTGACCCACCTGAGGTCGACATACTCGGGGACGAACGGCGTACCGCCGTAAGACCATGCCGCCCATCGCCGCATTGTCGCTGATGGTGTCGACGATGGTCCGCCCTCGAGTTCGATGCGGCTGGAGAGATATCAAGCGCCGGCACCATGTACTCGGTTGCGCGCAGCACGTCGAAGATGGTCACGTCGGGGCCCCGAGCGACTCGCGTAGCACGAAGGCGAACTCGACTTCGATGCGCACGAGAATCGGGAGTGCTCGATCACTGAGCCGTTCTCGTGGACCATGTCGGGCGAAGATCGCGCCGTAATCGGGCTCGGTGATGCCGGTGGCCTGCTGCATGACCTTGCTCGTGAGCCCGATGTTCCGGCCCACGACGGCCGGCCGCAATGTCCGCCGCGCGCCATGCGCGCTGCACGGTGTACGCGTCCTCGACGGTCATGCCGGGGTGGCGCGCGGTGAGGAGCGGGACGACCGTGCGGTCGCGCTCGGCGGCGGCGAGCTCGGCGACGATGCCGCTGATCGTGCCTTCTGAGAGCATCAGTCGCCGAGGTGACGCACCGCGTCTAGGTGCGTGGGTCAGTATTCGACGCGCGCGCAGGAATCTTGAACCGCGCTTGAGATGCCTGTGTTGCGACCCGTTTTCGTGCATGAACCGCGCTTAGCCGCGGTAGCGATGCAGCATTCTTGTCTCGACTCCATTACTGACCCACGCACCTAGGAGACGGCGATGCTGTCGCAGCGCATCCGCTTCACCGACGACGAGGCCATGCTCGTCGACGTGGTGCGGGAGGCCGCGCCCCGGGCGCACGCCGCAGGAGGTGCGGGCCCAGCTCGCGCGATTCCTCTTCAGCGGGGCTCGAGCCGGGCAGCGCGTGGGGGAGCTCTCGGGCGGCGAGCGATTCCGGCTCGCGCTCGCGCGGCTGCTGCTGGCCGACCCGGCGCCGCAGCTGCTGCTGCTCGACAAGCCGACCAACTCGCTCGACCTCGACTCGCTCGACCGACTGGTCGAGGCGTTCGCGGCCTACGAGGGGCGCTCATCGTGTCGAGCCACGATGCGGCGTTCCTCGAGCGGCTCGGCATCACGCGCCGCTGGACGATCGAGTCGGGGCGGCTGACGGACCGCCCGGCCTGATCGCCGGTGGACGATCGGGGCAGGGCGGCCGGCCGACCGCCGGGCCGGATCCAGCCGCGGCGCCCGCGCCTGCCGTAGCATCGCGACGCACGACCAGCTTGGAGGCCGAGATGCACATCGATCCACGATCCCTCGACGATGCGATCGCAGAGGATGCCTTCACCGGCGTCGCGACGATCGACGTGGCGGGCGAGCGCACGCTCGAGCGCTGCGAGGGCTTCCGCCACCGCGCGCTCGGTGCACCGATGCGCGCCGACACCCGCATCGGCATCGCGAGCGGCAGCAAGGCGTTCACGGCGCTCGCGATCCTGCGGCTCGTCGAGCAGGGCGAGCTGCGCCTCAACCAGCCGGTGCGCGAGCTGCTCGGCGCCGACCTGCCGCTCATCGACGATGCCGTCACGCTCGAGCAGCTGCTCGACCACACCTCGGGCATCGGTGATTACCTCGACGAGGAGGCCGACTGGGAGGTCGACGACTTCGTGCTGCCGGTGCCGGTGCACACGCTCACGACCGCCGAGGCGTTCCTGCCGATGCTCGAGGGCTTTCCGCAGGCCTCCGCGCCGGGTGAGCGCTTCGCCTACAACAACGGCGCCTACCTGGTGCTCGCGGTCGTGCTCGAGCGTGTGACCGGCGAGACCTACCACCAGGCGGTGCAGCGCCTCGTGCTCGATCCGGCCGGCCTGTCGCAGACCGGCTTCCTGCCGCTCAACGCGCTGCCGGGCGACGCCGCGCTGGGCTACCTGCACGAGGAGGGCGACCTCGCCAACACGCTGCACCTGCCGCTGCTCGGCAACGGCGACGGCGGTGCGTTCACGACCGCCGCCGACCTGCACCGCTTCTGGCTCGCGCTCGTGGACGGCCGCATCGTGACGCGGGAGACCTTCGAGCAGATGGCGCGCCCGCGGCACGACGTGCCGGACGAGGAACAGCGATCCGGCATGGGCCTGTTCCTGCACGAGACGCTCCCGGTGCTCATGCTCGAGGGCTACGACGCCGGTGCCTCGTTCTGCTCCTGGCACCTCCCCGAGTCGCAGACCACGCTGAGCGTGCTCGGCAACAGCTCCGAGGGCGGCTGGCCGGTCATGGGCGTGCTGCGCGACGCGATCGAGGCCGAGCTCGCTTGAGCCCGGCCTCGCGCAGGCACCCCGTCCGGACTACACGGCGGTCGTCGTCATCGTCGGGTCGCTCGAGCCCGGGAGCATCTCCCGCAGGAGGTCGTGGAGCGAGACCACGCCGAGCAGTCGGCCGTCGTCGACGACGGTCGCAAGCTGCACGCGCCCGTGGCGCATCCGTGCGAGCGCGTCGTACGCGGAGGTGCGCGGACCCACCACGACCGCATCCCGGGCGATCTCCGTCGCCGGAGTCTCGGGGTGCACCGTCAGGGTGTCGCGCACGTGCGCGACGCGGCTGTCGGCGCCGGTGCCGACGAGGATGCGCAGGTGGCCGGACGCGGATGCTGCGGCCTGCACGTCGGCGGCCGTGGCGGAGACCGGCACCGAGGTGGGGACCCGGTCGGTGCGGACGATGTCTCCCACCGTGAGCGTGCCGAGCGCGATCGCCCGGGCGATGGGCTCGGAGAACTGCTCCTCCAGCACGCCAGCAGCGCTGGAGTGCGCGACCAGCTGGCGGATCGTGTCGGCATCCTGCCCGCCCGCTGCCGCCTTCTCGACCGGTTCGACACCGGAGGCCTTGACCAGCTGGTTGGCGAGGTGGTTGATCCACAGCAGGAAGGGACGCAGCGGCCACGTCATGCCGCGCGCCGCGAGCCCGGTGGCCTTCGCCGCGGTCTCAGGGTGCGCGATCGCCCACGACTTCGGCGCCATCTCGCCGATGACGAGGTGCAGGAAGGTGACGACGATGAGCGCGAGCATGAACGCGGTGACGTCGGCCAGCACGTACGGCAGCCCCCACTGCTCGAGCACGGGTGAGAGCGCGTAGTCGATCGCGGGCTTCGTCACGGCGCCGAGCAGGAACGTGCAGACCGTGATGCCGAGCTGTGCGAACGCGAGCATCACGGTGAGCTCGTTCATCCCGCGCAGCGCTGCTCGGGCCGAGGCGCTGCGATCGGCCTCCGCTTCGAGCCGGTGCCGACGCGCCGCGAGCAGCGCGAACTCGACGATGACGAAGAACGCGCTCGCCAGGATCAGCACCACCGTGATGATCGTGACCATCCACCAGCTCATCGGTCCGCCTCCGCGGCCGCATCGACCGCATCCAAGTCGATCTCCCGGAGTCGCACGATCAGCTGCGACGGCACGTGGCGCTCGACCGCGGTGACCTCGACGTCGAGCCAGCGCTGGATGCGCAGGCCCTGCACGGTCTCCGACGTCCGCTCCGGCAGGTCGATGCGCACGACGGCGCCCACGGGCATCAGGTCGCCGTGCTCGCTGACGATGAGGCCGGCGATCGTCTCGACGTCGTCACGCGGCAGATCGTGGCCGATCAGGCGCTCGACCTCGTCGAGATGCACGTCTCCCGGCAGCGTCCAGTGGTCGGCGCCGACGTTCAGGACCTCCTCGACCTCGAGGTCGTGCTCGTCGGAGATCTCGCCGATGACCTCCTCGGTGAGGTCCTCGACCGTGAGGATGCCGTCGAAGTTGCCGTACTCGTCGACGACGCACGCCATCTCGTTGCGCGTGCCGCGCATGCGCTCGAGCGCGACCGGCAGCGGCATCGCGGTCGGCAGCACGACGGCCTCGCGCATGACCGTCGACACGGGTGCGTGATCGTCGTGGGTGCCGCGGAGCAGATCGATGAGCTCGACGACCCCGACCGGCGAGTCCTCGTCGCCGATCACCGGGTACCGGGTGTGCGCCGTCGCCATCATCGCCCGTACCTCTCCCACGGTCGTGTCGGGCGAGATGGAGTCGACGCGCGAGCGGGGCACCATGGCGTGCTCGACGTCGCGCTGCGGGAAGTCGAGGATGCGGTCGATGATCATCGACAGGTCATCGGGCAGGTCGCCGCTGGCGCGGGACTCCTCGATGATCGCCTCGAGGTCGCGCGCGGTGGCGCTCTCGTCGACGTCCTCGAGCGGCTCGATGCGCAGCAGCCGCAGCAGCGCGTTCGCCGCCAGGTCGAACACGGCGATGAGCCATCCGAATGCGAGCAGGTAGATGCGCGTCGGCATCGCCAGGGCCCGCGCAAGCGGCTCGGGGTTGGCGATCGCGAGGTTCTTCGGGTACAGCTCCCCGAAGATCATCGTCACGACGGTCGCCAGCAGCAGCGCGCCGATCGTGCCGATGAGCACCGAGGCCGCCGGGTCGATGCCCGCACCGCCCAGCAGCGTGCCGATCGACCGGCCGATGAGCGGCTCCGCGACGTAGCCGATGAGCAGGCCTGTCACCGTGATGCCCAGCTGTGCGCCCGAGAGCATGAAGGAGGTGCGCTTCGTGATCGCGAGCACGCGCTTCGCCTGGACATCGCCCTTCGCCGCCTGCGCCGCGATGCGCGAGCGGTCGACCGACATGTAGGCGAACTCCTGCGCGACGAAGAAGCCGCACGCGGCGATGATCGCCAGCGTCACCAGGATGCCGATGAGGAGCGTCAGCACTGCCTCGAGCATCGAATGTCACCCCCTCGAAGATCGAGGGGGACGGGTGATCGACCCTCCTGGTCTGCGGAGGCGCGATGGTGGCTCACGGGTGGTGCTCTCTCGTGGGTCGGATGAACGTCCCCGCAAGCATACGGAGGAAATCTGTCGAGACCCTGTCGAGCAGTGCCGTGCGGCCGTCCCCCGCAGGCCGGACGAGAACCCGGGCACCTCCGCGGCGGTCCGCGCGAGAGTACCCTGGAGGGCGATGTCACCCACCCTTCGCCCCCGCCGGCTGCGGCAGAGCGCTCCCATGCGCCGCCTCGTCGCCGAGACCCGCATCCACCCCGCGCAGCTGGTGCTGCCGATGTTCGTCGCCGAGGGCCTGAGCGAGCCTCGCCCGATCTCCTCGATGCCCGGCCAGGTGCAGCACACGCTCGACTCGGCCGCCCGCGAGGTCGAGCGCGCGATCGCGGCAGGCGTCGGCGGCATCATGCTCTTCGGCGTGCCCCAGCAGAAGGATGCGGTGGGTTCCGGCGCGACCGACCCCGACGGCATCCTCAATCGGGCCACCGCCTTCCTGGCCGAGCGCTTCGGCGACGCGACCGTGGTGCAGACCGACCTGTGCCTGGACGAGTTCACCGACCACGGCCACTGCGGCGTGCTGCACGGCGACGGCTCGGTCGACAACGACGCCACGCTCGAGCGCTACGCCGACATGGCGATCGCGCAGGCCGAGGCCGGCAGCCAGCTGCTCGGCCTCAGCGGCATGATGGACGGCCAGGTCGACCACGTGCGGGCAGCCCTCGACGCGGCCGGCCACCAGGGCACCGCCATCCTCGGCTACAGCGCCAAGTACGCCTCCGCCCTCTACGGCCCCTTCCGCGAGGCCGTCGACTCGAGCCTGACGGGCGACCGCAAGACCTACCAGCAGGATCCGGCCAACCGTCGCGAGGGGCTGCGCGAGGCGTTGCTCGATCTCGCCGAGGGCGCCGACATCGTGATGGTGAAGCCGGCCAGCCTCTATCTCGACGTGCTCGCCGACGTGGCCGCCGCATCCGACGTGCCTGTGTGGGCCTACCAGGTGAGCGGCGAGTACGCGATGGTCGAGGCGGCCGCCGAGCGCGGCTGGATCGACCGCGACCGGCTCGTCACCGAGAGCATCACGAGCATCATCCGGGCCGGCGCCGACACGGTGCTGACGTACTGGGCGGTCGAGCAGGCCGAGTGGTTGCAGACACGGGGGATCGGAGCACGTTCATGAGCACCAACGCCGAGCTCTTCGAGCGCGCCAAGCTGGCCATCCCCGGTGGCGTCTCGAGCCCCGTGCGCGCCTTCGGCTCGGTCGGCGGCACGCCCTCGTTCCTGATCCGCGCCAAGGGCGCCTACGTGACGGATGCCGAGGGCCGCGAGCTCGTCGACCTGGTCGCCAGCTGGGGCCCCGCCATCCTCGGCCACGCGCACCCGGAGGTGGTGGAGGCGGTGCAGGATGCCGCCGGCCGCGGCCTCTCGTTCGGCGCCTCCACGCCCGGCGAGGCGCTGCTGGCCGAGGAGGTCGAGCGCCGCGTGGGCCCGGTCGAGCAGCTGCGGCTGGTCTCCACCGGCACCGAGGCGACCATGACGGCCATCCGCCTCGCCCGCGGCGCCACCGGCCGCGACCTGCTGGTCAAGTTCGACGGCCACTACCACGGCCACTCCGACGGGCTGCTGGCCGCGGCGGGCTCGGGGCTGGCGACGCTCGCCCTGCCCGGCTCCGCCGGCGTGCCGGCTGCGGTCGCGGCGACGACGCTCGTCATCCCCTACAACGACCGCGACGCCGTCGAGGCGGTCTTCGCCGAGCGCGGCGCCGAGATCGCGGCGGTGATCGTCGAGGCGGCACCGGCCAACATGGGCGTCGTCGAGCCCGACGGCGACTTCAACGGCTTCCTCGCCCGCACCGCGCACGCGCACGGCGCCCTGCTGATCAGCGACGAGGTGCTCACCGGCTTCCGCGTGCACCGCGCCGGCATGTGGGGGCTCGAGGAGTGGACGGGCGACGAGGCACCCGACCTCGTCACCTTCGGCAAGGTCATCGGCGGCGGCATGCCGCTCGCGGCGCTCGGCGGGCGCGCCGAGCTCATGCAGCAGCTCGCCCCGACCGGCCCGGTCTACCAAGCGGGCACGCTCTCGGGCAATCCGCTCGCCGTGGCGGCCGGCCTCGCCACCCTGCGCCTGACCACCGACAGCGTCTACGAGCGGCTCGACACGGCCGCCGACGTCATCACGGCGGCATTGACGGATGCGCTCCGCACCGAAGGCGTGCCGCACGCGATCACCCGGGTCGGCAGCCTCTTCTCGGTGGCCTTCCGCGAGGGTGCGCCGACGAGCTTCGACGAGGTGCGGGCGCAGGACGCCTTCCGCTACCCGCCGTTCTTCCACGCCATGCTCGACGCGGGCGTGAGCCTGCCGCCGAGCGTGTTCGAGGCGTGGTTCGTCACCGCCGCGCACGGCGACGAGCCCCTCGCGCGCATCGTCGAGGCGCTGCCGGCCGCGGCGCGCGCGGCGGCTCGAGCCTCCGCCGACTGACGGCAGCGGCTCCGCGCGGCCGCCGCCTGCCCGCCGGCTCGCGCGGCCGCCGCCTGGCCGCAGCGCCTCGCGCGGCCGCGCGCGCTGGACCCCTGCGAGATCGCAGGACCTGCTCTGGCGGGTCCCGCGATCCGGAAGAGGTCCATGCCGCGGGCCCAGCCCCGTTCCGCCCGCCGATTCGACCCCTGGTCGCGACGCCGCATCCGGTTTACCGTGGCGATATGGCGAAGCAGTTGGCATGCCCGACGTGCGGCACAGCCCTGCGCGAGATCGTGTGGGGCTACGGCACCCTGGCCGACGTCACCGAGGCGGGCGACGTCGTGATCGGCGGCTGCGTCGTCGATGTCGACCCCGACGGCCGCGTCGCGGCCCTGCAGTGCCCCGCGTGCGGCACGCGCACCGACGCGACCGGGGTCGCGCTCGAGCGCCCTGACCCGCCTGCGACCACCGAGCATCCGTTCGCGGTCGCCTTCAGCAACCCGCAGCCTTCGAGAGGGGTGGTCACGATGACCGATGAGGCACAGCCCGGCGGTGGCCGGAGCGACGAGGGGGCGGATGCGTCGCCGTTCGTCGACGAGGATTTCGGCGGCATCGCCTCTGGTGGCGACTGGCGCGATCATGTGGAGCCGTACGCCTCGCGGGAGGACGCGCTGCCGCAGAGCGGGGCGCAGGCGCCCGACCGAGTGGAGCCCTACGCGTCGCGCGAGGATCAGCTGCCGCAGCGCTCGACGTCTTCGCCCGAGCAGGTGGAGCCCTACGCATCGCGCGAGGACCAGCTGCCGGCCGCGTCGTCCTCCGCCCCCGAGCGGGTCGAGCCCTACGCATCGCGGGAGGATCCGGTGCCCGAGCGCGGCAACGCCTGGCGCGACAGCATCGACCCCTTCGCGACGGCCCCGGGGGTGAGGGCAGACGCCGAGGCCGCTCCCGGCGCCGACCAGTCGGTCGATCAGGCGGCCCCGCCGGGCATGGCCGTGGACGACCGCACGGGCGACACGAGCGACTTCACCGACGCCGAGGAGGAGGGCTGGCCCTCCCGCGACGACGAGTGAGCCCGCTGGTCGAGGCGGCCGGCGCAGGCCGCCCCTGTCGAGGCCAGCTGCCCCGACGGCTCAGAACAGCCGCGTGTGCCCCGAGTCGATGCCGCGCATGTCGTCGTAGTCGAGCACCACGCAGCGGATGCCGCGATCCTCAGCGAGCGTGCGCGCCTGCGGCTTGATCTCCTGCGCCGCGAACACCCCCGTCACCGGCGCGATGCGCGGGTCGCGGTTGAGCAGCTCGAGGTAGCGGGTGAGCTGCTCGACGCCGTCGATCTCGCCGCGCCGCTTGATCTCCACCGCCACCGTCGCGCCCGCCGAGTCACGCGCGAGGATGTCGACCGGCCCGATCGGCGTCATGTACTCCCGCCGCCACAGCTCGTAGCCATCGCCGAGCCGGTCGATCTGCTCGGCCAGCAGCACCTGCAGGTGCGACTCGACACCGTCCTTCACGAGCCCCGGGTCGATGCCCAGCTCGTGCGAGGTGTCCGAGAGCACCTCGTGCACCGACACGATGAGCGAGTCGCCGGTCTTCCGGTGGGTGACCGTCCAGACCTCGGTGATGCCGGCATCCGCCTGATCCTGATCGGGTGCGGATGCGGTGAGCACCGCGGGCGGGCTCATCCAGTTGAGCGGCTTGTACGAGCCGCCGTCGCTGTGCACCAGGATCGACCCGTCGGCCTTCAGCATCAGCACGCGCGGCGCGAGCGGCAGGTGCGCCGAGAGGCGCCCGGCGTAGTCGACGGAGCAGTGGGCGACGACGATCCTCACTGATCCATGCTATCGATCGGACCAGCCGGGACCGAACGATCGTGTCAGCCCGGATGCGTCGCAGCTGACGCTGCGGATTCTCATCATCGAGTGGCCCGGAAACGAGCGGTGAACTCGCCGTCGCGGTGCTGTCCCGGTCGTCGGTGCCGTGCTTGCGAGCCGACGGCCGGACGATCACGCGGCGTGAGCCCAGGCGTCGAGCGCCGCGCGGATGGCTTCGGAACGATTCAGGCCGTCGCGCTCGGCTCGGGCCATGACCGCAGCGAGCTCAGCTTCGGTCAGTCGGACGGGGACCACCTGCGCGGCAGAGGACCCACGTGGAGCGCGTCCCCACCGAGTGCGCAGTGTGTCGACGTCGTACCCAGCCTCGGCCTCAGCCACCCACTCGTCGACCTTCGGCTCGTCGACCTCGTGGCCCTGCATCGTGCGCTTCATGTACCTGTCGTATTACGAATTGGCCAATTCGTCACGGGTCGAAACACAAGCCTCGATCCTCATGCGACCTTCTTGATGGGGGATGTGGCGGTGCCGCGCTCGCGCGCGACGTGGCTGGTGAGCAGCGAGAGCAGCACGAACACGAGCACGACCAGCAGCGCCAGGCGCATGCCGACGAGGTCGCCGAGCAGGCCGAGCAGCGGCGGACCGGCGAGGAAGGCGATGTAGCCGATCGCCGAGACGGTGCCGACGCGCGCCGCGGCCAGGCGCGGTTCGTCGGATGCGGCGCTCATGCCGACGGGGAAGCCGAGGCTCGCGCCGACGCCCCAGAGGACCACGCCGGCGATGACGAGCGGGGTGGGCTCGGCGAAGATCACCAGCAGCAGGCCGATCGCGGCGGTGGCGGCGGTGGCGCGCAGCACCGGCACGCGGCCGAAGCGCTCGAGCAGCTTCACGCCCAGCAGCCGGCCGAGCGTCATGGCGGTGAGGAACAGCGCGAGCATGAAGGCGCCGCCCTCGTTCGAGAAGCCGTGGCCGTCGACCATGGTGAGCGCCAGCCAGTCGTTGGCGCTGCCCTCGGTGAGCGACATGCCCAGCACCAGCAGGCCCAGCAGGATCGTGCGCGGGTCCTTCCAGACGGCCAGGCGCTCCCGCAGCGTCACCGGCTCGTCATCCTCCGCCTGCACGTCGTCCGGCAGGTGGCGATAGACCACCAGGCCGAGGCCGGTCGTGACGACCGCGATGCCGGTGGCCTGCCAGCCGAGGCCGATGCCGAGCAGCTCGCACAGACCGCCCAAGCCGGCGCCGGCGACGGTGCCGAGCGAGAACAAGGCGTGGAAGATCGGCATGATCGGCTTGGCCGCCGCTCGCTCGTTGGCGGCGCCGGAGATGTTCATGGCGACGTCGGTCATGCCGGTGACGCTGCCGCCCAGGATGAAGCCGCCGATCACCAGCCAGATGAGGTCGGCGTCGACGGCCCAGCCGGCGATCGCGAGCCCCGAGGACACCACGATCATCCCGAACGAGGCCACCACGCGGGTGCCCAGCGCGTGGATGATGTGGCTCGCCAGCAGCAGGCCGGTCACCGAGCCGATCGAGATGCCCAGCAGGATCAGACCCATCTCGCCCGTCGAGATGTCGAGCCGGTCGCGCACGTAGGGCACGCGGGCCATCCAGCTGGCGAAGCCGAAGCCCATCGCGAAGAAGGTCGCGAAGACGGCGTTCCGCCAGGCAGTCAGTGTGGGCACCGGCCCATTCTGCCGTGCCGCGGGCTGAGATGTGCACGCGCGCGCGGTGCTGTCGCGGGCCGCCGCCGGCGCCAGGCGGCAACTCGGCCGTGCCCCGCGCGGCCGTGTGCACATCTTGGCCGCTGGTCGTGCGAATTGCGAACTTGCGCAACTACGCAAGCGCGCAGATGATGGGGGCATGCGCCGTGCTCTCGCCCATCCTGCCTACCGGCGCCTCTTCCTCGCGCAGGCGGTGGCGCTCGCTGGCACCGGCCTCGCAACGGTCGCGCTCGGCCTGCTCGCGTACCAGCTCGAGCCCGCCAACGCGGCGGGAGTGCTCGGCACCGTCTTCGCGATCAAGATGGTCGCGTACGTGTTCGTCGCGCCGTTGGCCGCGGCCGCGCTCGCGCGGCTGCCCCGCCGGGCCGTGATGGTGGGCTCCGACGTGGTGCGGCTGCTGGTCGCTGCGAGCCTGCCGTTCGTCGGCGAGGTCTGGCAGATCTATGTGCTGATCTTCGTGCTGCAGGCTGCGTCTGCGACCTTCACGCCCACCTTCCAGTCGGTCATCCCCGATGTGCTGGAGGACGAGGAGGACTACACGGCGGCACTCTCGCTCTCGCGCCTGGCCTACGACCTCGAGGCCGTGCTCTCGCCCGTGCTCGCCGCAGTGCTGCTGCTGCTCGTGCCGGCGAGCGCCCTCTTCTTCGGCACCGCTGCCGGTTTCGCGGGTTCGGCGCTGCTGGTGCTCGCAACCGCCGTGCCGGGCCGTCGCGTGGAGCCGGATGCGCCGGAGATGTTCTTCAGCGACCGCGCCCGCCACGGCATGCGGCTGTTCGTGCGAACGCCCACGCTGCGCCCGATCCTGGCGCTCAACCTGGTCGTCGCCGCGGCTGGTGCCTTCGTGCTGGTGCAGACGGTCGTGATCGCGAAGACCTCGTTCGGCCTCGGCGACGGGGCGGTAGCGCTGCTGCTGGCGGCGAACGGCGCGGGTTCGATGGCGGCGGCGCTCGCGCTGCCGGTGCTGCTCAAGCGGGTAGCCGAGCGGCGCGTGATGCTCGGCGGTGCGGTGCTGCTGGTGGTCGTGACGGGGCTCGCGGCGAGTGCCGTGACGCTGCCCGCGGTGCTCGACGGCGTCGCGATCGGCGGGCTACCAGGAGGCGTCGTCGTCGGCACCGTGGCGATCGCCGTGCTGTGGCTGCTGGTGGGCATCGGCTGGGGAGCGGTCGAGACGCCGGTGGGCCGGCTGATCCGCCGCGGCGTGCCGGCCAGCGACCTCGCGCCCGCGTTCGCTGCGCAGTTCTCACTCTCGCACGCGTGTTGGCTGCTGACGTATCCGCTGGCCGGCTGGCTCGGCTTCATCGGCCTGCCGGGCACGGCGCTCGCGCTCGCTGCCGTCGCGCTGGTGGCGACGGTGGTCGCCTGGCGGCTGTGGCCGGCATCGGCTCCCGAGGGCTCGCGGTCTGACACGATGCAGCCATGAGCCATCCAGAGGGGTCATCGCGCCCGCCGAGCCAGGGCGAGGTGAGCGCCGCCGTCGACGTGCTGAAGCTGCTCGCAGACCCCACGCGGCTGGCGATCCTCGCGATGCTCGACGGCACCGAGCTGCCGGTCAGCGCGATCGCCGCGAGCCTCGAGCGGCCGGTGCCGGCCGTCTCGCAGCACCTCGCGAAGCTGCGCGCGAGCGGCCTCGTGGTCGCGCGCCGAGAGGGCAGCTCGGTGCACTACAGCCAGCCCGATGAGCACGTGGCGCTGCTGGTCACGAACGCGCTGCAGCACGCCGAGCACCTCCTCCACGACCAGCCGCCGCACCACCTGCCCTGACGCTGCGGGCGGCCTGCCGAGGAGTACCGTCGGCGCCATGGCGGAGACGGTCATCGAGACCCGCGGTCTCGACAAGCGGTTCGGCAGGGTGCAGGCGCTCGACCAGCTGGATCTCACCGTGGCGCGCGGCGACGTGCACGGCTTCCTGGGGCCGAACGGCGCCGGCAAGTCGACCACCATCCGGGTGCTGCTGGGCATGCTGCGCGCGAGCGGCGGCGAGGCGAGCGTGCTGGGCATGGATCCCTGGCGCGGCGCGGTCGCCATCCACCGCCGCGTCGCCTACGTGCCCGGTGACGTGACCCTCTGGCCCGGGCTCACCGGCGGCGAGGCGATCGACACGATCACGCGCCTGCGCGGGCATCGGGCACCCGCATCCGACCCTCAACGCCTCATCGACGCGTTCGACTTCGACCCGCGCCGCAGGGCGAAGACCTACTCGAAGGGCAACCGGCAGAAGGTGGCGCTCATCGCCGCGTTCGCGAGCGAGGCCGACCTGTACATCCTCGACGAGCCGACGAGCGGACTCGACCCGCTGATGGAGAGCGTCTTCCAGGCAGAGATCCGCCGCACCACCGAGCGCGGCGCCACGGTGCTGCTCTCGAGCCACATCCTGAGCGAGGTCGAGCGGCTCTGCTCGACGGTCTCGATCATCCGCGACGGGCGCATCGTCGAGACGGGCACGCTCGACGAACTGCGCCACCTGCAGCACACCGTCGTCGCGTACCGCGGGCCGGCGCCCGAGGGGCTGCCGCTGACCGACGTGCAGGTGGTCGGCGAGCACGTGCGCGGCTCGGTCGCGGGCGAGCACGTGCCCGCCGTGCTGCGCTGGCTGGGCGAGCGAGAGGCGCAGGCGGTCACGCTCACGCCGCCTAGCCTCGAGGAGCTCTTCCTGCGCCACTACGGAGACCAGCGGCGGGTCGAGACCGCCCGCGGCGAGCGCGCGAAGGGCGAGCACCACGCCGATGTCGTGCTGACGGATGCGTCGACCGACGCCGGGCAGACCGGCGCACGGTCGGGTGCGGAGCCGGAGGAGATGACCGGCACGATCGGCTCGGATGGCCGGCTGCCGCCCGGGCCGCCCGCGCCGCCCGAGCTGCCTGAGCTGCCCGAGCCGCTCGAGCCGCCCGCGCCGCCGGCGCCGCCCGAGCCGCCCGCGCGGCCGGCGCCGCCCGGGCCGCCCGCGCCGCCGCATCGCGGTCGCCACGAGCGGTGAGCGGGCGATGACCGGCACCGGGCTGCTGCTGCTCGCGGCGCTGCGCCGCGACCGGCTCGTGCTGCTGCTGTGGGTGGTCGCGATCGCGGGGCTGTGGGCGGCGGTGCTGGGCGGGCTCGGCGCGGCCTTCGACGAGGAGGCTCGCCGCGCGCTGGTGACTGTGCTGTCGGCGCAGCCGGCGCTGCTGCTGCTGCGGGGCGCACCCGCCGGCATCGGCCTCGGCGCCGTGATGTTCGTCTCCACCTACGCCTTCCTGGCCGTGATGGCCGGCTTCATGATGACGTTCTTCGCCGTGCGGCACTCGCGCGGCGACGAGGACGCCGGCCGCGCCGAGCTGGTGCGCGGCACCGCCGTCGGCCGCTGGGCGCCGCTGGGCTCCACGCTGCTCGCGGGCGCCGTGCAGCTCGCGGTCCTGTGCGCCGCGATCCTCGCCGTCTCGCTGCCACTCGGGCTCGAGCCGGTCGGCTCGCTGCTGCTTGCGGGGGCGCTCGCGGGTGTCGGCGCGGTCGGCATGCTGGTCGGCCTGCTGGCCGGCCGCATCTTTCCGACCTCGCGCGCGGCGAACGGCGCTGCCGCGATCGTCGTCGGTCTGTGGTTCTTCGTACGGGGGATCGGGGATGCGCTGGGCGAGCCGAGCGCGGATCTCACGCGGGTCGAGGCGGCCTGGCCGGTCTGGCTCTCGCCGATCGGCTGGGGTGCCCAGACGCATCCCTACGCCGACGCGCCGTGGGAGCCTGACGCCACCCCGCTGCTGCTGTTCGTCGCCGCGGTGCTCGTGCTGCTCTCGCTCGTGGTCGCACTCGAGTCGCGGCACGAGCTGGGCGGATCACTGCTGCCGGAGCGCTTCGGCCGCGGCACCGGCAGCGTCCTGCTGGGCTGGAGCCCCGCGGGCGCGCCGCTGGGGCTGACCGCTCGCCTGCTGCGCGGCTCGGTGCTCGGCTGGGCGATCGTCGGGGTGGTGCTGGGGGTGCTCGTCGGCAGGCTCGCACCGGTCGTGGCGTCGGCGCTCGAGGAGGTCGAGCAGCTGCGCGCGATCGTCGGGCAGCTCGGTGCTGAGAGCGGCGGCGACGCCGAGGCGATGTTCATGACGGCGCTCGCGGGCATCGTGGGCGTGATCGCCTGCGCGGCCGCGATGCAGGGCGTGCTGCGACTGCGCCACGAGGAGGCCGCGCACGGCGAGATCGTGCTCGCCACCGGTGCCAGCCGTCTCGGCTGGCTCGGCAGCCATCTGTTCGTCGGCGCGCTCACCGCGCTCGCGGTGCTGGCGGGGTTCACGCTGGTCGCCGCCGGCTCGCTCGCCGCGGACGGCGACGACCGCTGGGGCCAGCTTGCGGCGATCGCAACGACGCACCTGCCGCTGGTGGCGATCTACCTCGCGGCCGCGGCGGCGATCGTCGCATTCCTGCCCTCGACGGTGACCTGGCTCGGCTGGGTGCTGCTCATCGGCCTGATGCTGGTCGGCGACTTCGCGCCGCTGCTGGGGGAGTCGTGGGAGTGGCTCCAGAACCTCAGCCCCTTCCACTGGGTCGCGAACCCGCTCGCCGCCGACCCCGACTGGACGGGCTCCTGGTGGCTGCTCGGCATCGCTGCCGCCCTGCTGATCGCGGCCGCCGTGCGCTTCCGCCGCCGCGACGCGCTCGTCTGAGCGAGCGCCCGC
>NZ_JABFAP010000001.1:2241782-2280544 GCF_017168255.1 Agrococcus sp. KRD186 | reverse complement strand
CCCTCGCCCGCCCCTCGCTCGCATCCGCGACCTCTCGGAACTTCCGGTACGAATTCGTCGCTTCGCGGCTGTGCAGGCGACCACTTGGTACCGGAGAATCGGGCGCGGCTGCCCCGCTCAGTGCCGCCCGATGCGCATCCACGCGTCGCTGCGGGCGCGCAGCCCGAGCGTGATCGCCCGGGCGCCCAGGTAGCCGAACGAGAAGGCGCCCCACATGACCGCCAGCGCATCCCAGCCGGGCAGCAGCGCGAGCAGCAGCAGCGGCAGGTAGACGGCGAGGTTCACGACGCCCGTCCACGCCAGGTAGCGCACGTCGCCGGCGCCGATCAGCACCCCGTCGAGCACGAACACGTAGCCGGCGATCGGCTGCGCGAGCGCGAGCAGCACGAGCGCGATCGGCAGCGCCTCGAGCACGCCCGCGTCGGCGGTGAAGACCCCGCCGAGCACCCACGCGACCGACAGCAGCAGGGCCCCGACGACGCATCCGAACCCCACGCCCCACAGCTGCAGCCGCCGTGTCACGGCGCGCGCCTCGGAGACGTCGCCCGATCCGAGCGACTTGCCCAGCATCGCCTGCCCGGCGATCGCGAGCGCGTCGAGCGCGAAGGCGAGGGTGGAGAAGAGCGTGAAGGCGATCTGCGTCGAGGCGAGCGTCGTGGTGCCGGCCTGGGTCGCGACCGCGGTGGTCGCCAGCAGCGCGATGCGCAGCGAGAGCGTGCGCACGAAGAGCCAGCCGCCCGTCGAGGCCGTGCGGCCCAGGTCGCCCCAGTGGATCGCCAGCGGCACACCCGCGCGACGCGCCTCGCGCACCGCGAACCACAGGAAGAACGCCGCCATGCCCCACTGCGCGATCACGGTGCCGAGCGCCGAGCCCGCGACGCCCAGGCCGACACCGTAGATGAGCACAGCATTGAGCGCCGCGTTCGCGCCGAAGCCGACGGTGGCGACCACGAGCGGCGTCCTGGTGTCCTGCAGCCCGCGCATCAGCCCGGTGGCGGCGAGCACGATGAGCATCGCCGGCAGCCCCAGGATCGAGATGCCCAGGTAGACCGCCGCGTGCTCGGTGACGGCGGATGCGGCGCCGAAGACCGCGACGATCGGATGCGCGAGCGGGGTGGCCAGCACGAGCACCACCCCGGCGACGATCGCCAGCCAGATGCCGTCGATGCCGGCCCGGATCGCTGCCGGGCGGTCGCCCGCGCCGAGCAGCCGGGCGACCGCCGGGGTGGTGCCGTAGGCGAGGAAGATCAGCAGGCCGACGGCGGTGGAGAGCACGGCGACACCGATGCCGACGCCCGCGAGCTCCTCGGCGCCCAGGTGCCCGACCATGGCCGTGTCGACGAGCAGGAACGCGGGCTCGGCGATCAGCGCGCCGAGCGCGGGGACGGCGAGCCGCAGGATCTCCCGATCCCGCGCATCCGGTCGCACTCGCACCGCCCCACGCTACCGACGCATCGTGCTCAACGTGCGAGGTGGTGCTTCGCCGCACCCCCTGCGCCGAGCTACCACCTCGCACGTTGAGATCGGCCGCGCCAGCGCCCGTAGGCTGGTGCGCATGACGACGCTGCCCTCCGGCCTGCCCGTGGACGACTTCAATGCCGAGATCCGCCCGCAGGACGACCTCTTCCAGCACGTGCACTCGAACTGGCTCGCGCGCACCGAGATCCCCGCCGACAAGGCGCGCTGGGGATCGTTCGCGGTGCTCGCCGAGGCCGCCGAGGAGGCCGTGCGCGAGATCATCATCGAGATGCAGGACGCCGAGCCTGGCACCGACGCCCGCAAGGTCGGCGACCTCTACGCATCCTTCGTCGACGAGGAGGCGGCCGACGCCAAGGGCATCGAGCCGATCCGCGAGCTGCTCGGCCGCGTCGACCGGGTCACCGACGTCGACGGGCTGCTGGCGCTCATGGGCGAGCTCGAGTCGATCGGCGGCCCCTCGTTCGCCGGCCAGTGGGTCGACACCGACCCGGGCGACCCGAGCCGCTACCTGCTGCACCTGAACCAGGGCGGGCTCGGCCTGCCCGACGAGTCGTACTACCGCGAGGACGCCTTCGCCGACGTGCGCACCGCCTACCTGGCGCACCTGCAGACCATGTTCGACCACCTGGGCGTGCCGAACGCCGAGTCGGAGGCCGCGGTCGTCTTCGCGCTCGAGACCGAGCTCGCCGGCCACCACTGGGACAACGTCGCCACCCGCGACGACGAGAAGACCTACAACCTGCAGCGCCCCGCCGACGAGCACCCGCGCCTGCAGCCGTGGCTGCGCGCGATCCACGCGCCCGAGGGCACTTACGACGAGGCTGTCGTGCGGCAGCCGAGCTTCTTCACTGGCCTCGCCGCGCTGCTCGTCGAGGAGCGCCTCGACGAATGGAAGTCGTGGCTGCGCATGGGCATCCTGCGCGCCCACGCCAGCTACCTCACCACCGAGATCTCGCGCGAGCAGTTCGCCTTCTATGGCACCGTGCTCACCGGCGCCCCCGAGCAGCGCGAGCGCTGGAAGCGCGGTGTCTCGCTGGTCGAGGGCATGCTGGGCGACGCGATCGGCAAGATCTACGTCGAGCGGCACTTCCCGCCGGATGCCAAGGCGGCCATGGACGACCTGATCGAGCACCTCGTCGAGGCGTACCGGGCCTCGATCGAGCAGCTCGACTGGATGGGCGACGAGACCAAGGCGCGCGCGCACGACAAGCTCGGCAAGTTCACGCCCAAGATCGGCTACCCGGTCAAGTGGAAGGACTACGCCTCGCTCGAGATCGGCGACGACCTGGTCGCCAACGTGCAGGCCGCGACGCGCTTCGAGCACGACCGCGAGCTGGCGAAGATCGGCAAGCCGATCGACCGCGACGAGTGGTTCATGAACCCGCAGACGGTCAACGCGTACTACAACCCCGGCTTCAACGAGATCGTCTTCCCCGCCGCCATCCTGCAGCCGCCGTTCTTCGACGTCGAGCGGGATGCGGCGTCGAACTTCGGTGCGATCGGTGCCGTCATCGGGCACGAGATCGGGCACGGCTTCGACGACCAGGGCTCCAAGTTCGACGGCGACGGCCGGTTGCTCGACTGGTGGACGGATGCGGACCGCAAGGCATTCGAGGAGCGCACGAGCTCGCTCATCGCGCAGTACGACGCGCTCGAGCCCGTCGCCGCGCCGGGCCACAAGGTCAACGGCGCCCTCACGATCGGCGAGAACATCGGCGACCTGGGCGGCCTCGGCATCGCCTGGCGCGCCTACCTGCACTCGCTCGGCGGCCAGGAGCCGCCCGTCATCGACGGGCTGACCGGTGCGCAGCGCTTCTTCCTGTCGTGGGCCTACGCCTGGCAGCTGAAGATCCGCCCCGAGGAGGCGGTGCGGCTCGTGTCGATCGACCCGCACTCGCCGAACGAGCACCGCACGAACCAGGTGGTGAAGAACCTCGACGCGTTCGTCGAGGCCTTCGGCGTCCAGCCCGGCGACGAGCTCTGGCTCGACCCTGAGGCGCGCGTCACGATCTGGTGACCGACGGCCGATCGAGCGACGGTCAGATCGCGGCCCTCGGCTGTGGGAGCCCCACAACCTGAGAGCGCGTCCCTGTCGGTCGTGGGTATCGTTGTGGCACGACCGGCCAGCACCGCTGGCAACCCCAACGGCAGGAGCGAACATGCGCGGCAGGATCCTCTTCGTGGTCGGACTCGGCGCGGGCTACGTGCTCGGAGCCAAGGCCGGCCGTCAGCGCTACGAGCAGATCGCGAGCGCGGTCGACAAGATGTGGAACTCGCCCGCGGTCGCGAAGCAACGGCACGAGGTGCAGCACTTCGTCGAGACCAAGGGCCCCAAGCTCGTCGAGTCGGCGACGGATGCCGCCGGCGACGCGTTCGAGAAGGTCACCAAGCGCAAGGGCTCGCGCCGCGGCGATCACGGCTCTGAGGTCGCGCGACCCGAGGACCTCTGATGCCGAACCGCAAGTCGCTGGGCGACCTCATCTCCGAGACGCCGAAGCTGCTCACCGACCTCGTCAAGGCGGAGATCGACAACCTGAAGTCGGAGGTCTCCGGCAAGGCGAAGGGCCTCGGCATCGGTGGCGCGCTGCTCGCCGTCGCCGGTGTGCTCGCCATCTTCCTGATCAGCTGGCTGCTCTACGCCGGCTACGAGGGCCTCAACGTGGTCTTCGTGCCGTGGCTGTCGGCGCTGCTGGTCTCGGCGCTGCTGCTGCTGATCATCCTGATCCTGGTGCTCGTCGGGCTCTCGGCGATCAAGAAGAACAAGGACTTCAACAACCTGCAGTCGGTCGACAGCATCAAGGACGACGTCAACATGGTGCGCGGCCTCGGCCATGCCGCCGACGGCACCGACCCGCTCGACGACATCGACAGGAACGCCTTCGACGCGAACCGCGTCGACCCGAACGGAGTGCAGCGATGACCGAGCAGCGAGACGTCGACCGCAAGCGCGAGGAGCTGCGCCAGCACCTCAACGAGCTCGAGGATCGCGTGAACCCCAAGAAGGTCACGAACCGGGCCGTCGGCAAGGCGCAGGACTCCTACAACGAGGACCCGACGCCGTGGATCGCCGCGGCGGCAGGCGTCGCCGTGCTCATCGTCGGCGGCATCGCGCTGGCCGTCTTCGGCCGCCGGTAGCCGACCGCGCCGCTCGCGGGCGGCATCACCGCGAGGCCGCCGCTACGCGTACTCCTCCAGCGCCGAGCGGAGATCGGTGCGACGGAAGTCGTCGCCGACGAACAGCAGGGGCTCGTCGGTGACATGCGACAGGGCATAGCTGAAGGTGTCGCCGTAGTTGAGTCGCGCCGGGTGCCCCGACCCTCGCCCGTAGGCGATGAAGGCGTCGGCGGCGGCGTCAGCCTGCTCGGCATCGAACGGCACGGTCTCCAGACCGTATCGGCGCACGAACTGATCGAGCCGCCGCATCGCTTCCGCTCCGGCTCTGCCGTAGGCCACCATGCGGGCCTCGACGAGCGTTGCGGCAGAGATGCGGCCCCCGTACGCCGCGAGCAGCTTGCGGATGCCGTCAGCCTCGGGCTCGTCCGCCAGCACCGCGATCAGCGCGGACGTGTCGATGATCACTTCGGGAGCCCGGCCTCGTCGTAGAGCCAGTCGCCATGCTCGATCATCGCTGTGCGCTGCGCTGCGGTCGTCAGCGACCGGAACTCTGCGGAGCTGCGCTCCATCGCGGCGATGCGGCGCTGGATCTCCTGCGGGGAGTACTTCGGCGTGGGCCGAGCGGCTCGTCCGCTCGGCCCTGCACGCAGCTCCAGCAGCCGCCGCCGCACGGCTTCCTCGACCGCACCGGTCTGCGTGGCCCCGGTGAGCGCCGCGAGTTCGCGGACAAGTTCGTGGACGCCCTCATTCTTGATGTTCAGGCTCATGCATCCAGTCTACCGTGGTGGAGCATAAGAGGGTAGAACTCTACCCGTGATCGGTGCAATGCCGATCGCAGCGGCGCACCGCGAGACGCCGGGCACGTCAGCTGAGCGCTGCGACCATCGTGGGCAGCTGCCGCAGCTTCTTCGCCACGACGCCGCCGAGCTCCCAGGCGGAGACCGGCTCGGTCGCCCGTACGATCGCGTCGAACGTGACCACCTGGAAGACGAGGTCGGCCAGCGGCGCGAGCTCGAGCGCCCGGCCGGTGTCGGCCTCCGGGAATGCAGCCCGCCAGCGGGACGCATAGGCGGCCTCGATGGCCGCCGTCTCGTCGCTCACGCCCATGAAGCGCGTGAGGTGCGCGATGTCGAGGAACGGGTGGCTGACGCAGCCGTCGGTCCAGTCGAACAGGCGCAGCGTCTCGCCGTCCCAGGCGACGTTGTCGAGGTGCAGGTCGCCGTGGACGAGGGTGTCGGGAATGCCCGCCTGCCAGAGCTCCTGCACCAGCTCGGCGGCGCGGTCGGCGCTGGCGCGGATCGTCTCGAGCTCCTCGGCATCGAGCAGCGCGAGCTCGCTGCCGTGCTCGAGCAGCGAATGGAAGGCGATCAGCGTCTCCGTCAGCCCGCGGTGCGCCAGGCCTGCCGCCAGCAGCGCCGGCACCTGGTCGACCGCCGCGATCTGCGCCTCGGCCCAGCGCCCGGCGACCTGCAGCGCGGCGCCGGCGGCATGCTGCGCCTCCTCGACCCCGGCCATCGGCTCCATCAGCAGCCAGCCGCGGTCGACCTCGGTGGCGATGAGCTGCGGCACCAGCTCCGGCACGAGCACGGCGACCGCGCGATGGATCCTCGCCTCCGCGTGGAAGTGCGCGCAGGGCTGCTTCACCCACACCGCGCCGCCCTCGACGGGCACGCGCGCGACCGCCGAGACGCTCCACGCCTTCACCGGCTCGATCGGTCCTGTGCGCCGCCGGCCGCTCGGCAGCAGCGCGCCGTCGATCCACGCCTCGATCGCCTCGTACCAGCCCGGCCGGTACCAGTCGGGGCGGCCGGCGGGCGTGCGCGCGGGGGCGAGCTCGGCGACGGCCTGCGCGAGCGCGGCGGCGACTGCGCCGTCTGCCAGCGTGGCCGGCGCGACGAACGCGCCGCGCGCATCCGCCCGCTCCGCACCGTCGCGCGTGCCGACGACGTGCACCCGGGAGCCGTCGGGCAGCCGCACCGTGGGCGCGAGCGGGATCTCGGCGCCCACCAGCGCCAGCGCCTGCGCGAGCTCGAGATCGCCAGCGGCCTCGAACGACGGCAGCGCCGCGTGGTCGCCGACCAGCACGAGTCCGTCCTGCAGCAGCGCGACGTGATCGACCATGCCGGCCAGCCTGGCACGCCGTGCGCGCCCGCGCGCACCGGGACGGCAACCGTTGCCGGTCGAGCGGGGTCAGGCCACCGGCTGCGCCGCGTGCTCGTGCAGCTCGCGGCGCGAGACCTCGAGCGTCTCAAGATCGATGCGCACGGCGGTCTCGGGCGCCATGCGGTTCCAGCCGGCGCCGGTCAGGCCGCTCGAGGTGACGGCGATCGCGCCATCCTCCGAGCGCCGCCACGACAGCTGGTAGTAGTGGTCGGCGTGGTCGGCCGGCAGGTCGTCGCCGAGCCCCGACTCCTCGAACAGGTCGTGGGGGACGGGCGCGCCCTCGTTGGCGTGCGTCGCGATCAGCTCGTTCGGCGAGAGCACCAGCAGGTTGAGCGCCGCGGCCGGGAACTCCCGGCGCAGCTCCGCCACGGTCGCGCTGACCGCGTCGAAGAGCGGCTCGCCGGCCTCGTGCCTGCGCAGGATGAGCGCGAACACCATCGCCGTGTCGGTCTCGCCGCCCACCCGGGCGAGCTCCGCATCCGTCACCTTCGCCCGCAGCCGCGAGATCGGCGTCACCGAACCGTTCTGCGCCAGCACGATCTCGCCCACCCGGAACGGGTGCGTGTTGGCGACCCGGGTCGCGAGCCCCTCGGTCGCCAGCCGCAGATGGGTCAGCCGCGCGCGCGATGGGGTGTCGACGAGCGCGTCGGTGAGGTCGGGGTTGTCGAGGCCCAGCGCGGCATCGCGGTAGCGGCGCACCTGGTCGCCGTCGAGCCATGCGGTGCCCCAGCCGTCGGTGTGCAGGCGGCCGAGCCGCTGCCATTCGACGCACGAGGCGTCGCCGATCACGTCCTGCGTGGTGGCAGGCGTGGGGGAGACGTGCGCGAGCAGTCGGCACATGTCGCATCCCCTCCTTCCCGACCATCCTCTCGCATCCGCTCGATCGGGGGCGGATGCGTCGTCACGGTGGGTAACACCGGCCGCCTGCCCGGGTGGGCGCGGCCCTCCCGAGGTGCAACGCGGCATCCCTCGTGCACAGTCCCGGCGCGCGCTCCCGCACGGCGCTCGCGAGGTGCGGGAGGATGGAGGGATGGAGATCGAGCTGACGCCTGAGCAGCTGGCGATCTATGCGCGCATCGAGCAGGGCGAGCGGCACCTGTTCATCACCGGCCGCGCCGGCACGGGCAAGTCGACGCTGCTGCGGCACCTGACCTCGCACTCGAAGCGGCAGATCATCGTGTGCGCGCCGACGGGCGTCGCGGCGCTCAACGTGGGCGGGCAGACGATCCACTCGCTGCTGAAGCTGCCGCTGGGCGTGATCGCCGAGGCGCCGCTGCGGCAGAGCGCAGAGCTCAAGCGCATGCTCGGCAAGCTCGACCTGCTCGTCATCGACGAGATCTCGATGGTGAACGCCGACCTGATGGATGCCATCGACCGCTCGCTGCGGCAGGCGCGGGGCGTGCGCTCGGCGCCCTTCGGCGGCGTGCAGGTGGTCATGTTCGGCGACCCGTACCAGCTGGCGCCGGTGCCGGGCGATGCCGAGGAGCGCGCCTACTTCGCCGACCACTACGAGTCGATGTGGTTCTTCGACGCGCGGGTCTGGCGTGACGAGCCGCTCGACGTGGTCGAGCTGGTGCACATCCACCGGCAGTCCGACCTGGAGTTCAAGCAGGCGCTCAACGCGGTGCGCCATGGCACGGTGACCGCCGAGATCGCCCAGCTGCTCAACGACGCGGGCGCTCGCACGCCGCCGGACGACGAGGTGCTGACGCTCGCGACCCGCAACGACACCGTCACGCGCATCAACTCGCGCGAGCTCGCCCGGCTGCCGGGCAAGTCGAAGACGGCGGTGGCCGAGGTGACCGGCGACTTCGGCGGCAGGCAGTACCCGGCGGATGTCGACCTGCAGCTCAAGCTCGGCGCGCAGGTGATGTTCCTGCGCAACGACTCCGAGGGCCGCTGGGTGAACGGCTCGCTCGGCAAGGTGGTCGACATCGGCGGCACCGTCTGGGTCGAGGTGGACGGCGAGCAGCACGAGGTCGAGCCGGCGGTGTGGGAGCAGTTCCGCTACTCGTACTCGCCGACCACGAAGGAGATCAAGCGGGATGTGGTGGCCGAGTTCACGCAGTTCCCGCTGCGGCTGGCGTGGGCGGTGACGATCCACAAGTCGCAGGGCAAGACCTTCGACCGGGCGGTGATCGACCTGGGCTCACGCGCCTTCGCGCCGGGCCAGACCTACGTCGCGCTCTCGCGGCTGACCTCGCTCGAGGGCCTCTACCTCTCGCGACCTCTGCAGCCGCGCGACATCATCGTCGACCAGCGCGTGCGCCGCTTCATCCACGAGGTGCGCGAGCGCGACGCGGCGCGCGCCGCCCGCGACGACCTGCGCGATGCGCCCGCGGCGCGACCGGATGCCGCCGCTCCCGCCGAGACCGCTGCCGAGGAGGACACGCGCGATCGGGTCGACGCGCTGTTCGCGCCCGACGGGCCGACCCCCTTCTGAGTCAGCTCCCGTGCTCGAGCACGGGCAGGTCGGCGATGGTCGACAGGAATCGCGTCACCGTGCGGCGCTCCTCGCTCGACATGGCGGCTGCGACCCGGAAGCGGCGCAGGTGGTCGGCGCCCACCGTGGCGGTGGCCGTGGTGCTGGTGCTGTCGGTGACGACGATCGACAGCGCCCGGCGGTCGCTCGGGTGCGCTTCGCGCCGGATGTGCCCGGCCTGCTCGAGCCGGTCGAGCAGCTTCGTGACCGACGGGCCCTTCAGGCCCAGGTGCTCGGCGAGCATCGTCGAGGTGACGACGGCTCCGTCGTGGCGAGCGGTCATCAGGAATCGGATGGCCCGCATGTCGTTCTCGCCCAGGCGCATGAAGCGGCGGCTGGCATCCCGCTGGGCGTCCGAGGTGCTGCGCCAGCGCACCAGCGAGGCGAAGAGGTCGACGATCTCCTCGACATCCGTGTCGGTGAGCCCCAGCGCCACCACCACCTGCGCCGAGGCCTCGTGCCGTCGGGCGTCGATGACGGCGCGCGCGTCCGGCGGGCGAGGTGTGGCTTGGGGCATGGCGTCATTCTATATTCCCAAACTTATAGTTGCCTAGGCTCATCATTTGCTAGGGTCAACGCATGACCACATCCGACCGCCCCGCCGAGCAGGAGCTCGTGGTGCTGCTCGACCCGATGGGCGCGCCGATCGGCACCGCGCCCAAGGCGACCGTGCACACCGACTCGACCCCGCTCCATCTGGCGTTCTCCTGCCATCTGCTGGATGCCGAGGGGCGGATGCTCGTCACCCGCCGCGCCCTGACCAAGGCCGCATGGCCGGGGGTCTGGACGAACGCGTGCTGCGGCCATCCCGCCCCCGGCGAGCCGATCGAGTCGGCGGTCCGCCGCCGGCTGCAGCAGGAGCTCGGCGTCGGGGTGCGGCAGCTCGAGCTCGTGCTGCCCGACTTCGCGTACCGCGCCGTGGACGCTTCCGGCATCGTCGAGCACGAGCGCTGCCCGGTCTTCGTCGGCCGGATCGACGGCGAGCTGCTGCCGGCGGAGGCCGAGGTGACCGAGTGGCAGTGGGTCGAGCCCGAGGCGCTGCTCACCGGCATCCGCGCCACGCCCTGGGCGTTCAGCCCCTGGCTCGTGCTGCAGGCGGAGCAGCTGCCCGTGCTGGCGGGTGCCTCGTGACCGCCGTCGGTGCACCGACGCTGCTCGATGAGGTCGATCGGCGCGTCCGCGAGCTCGCGGCGCCCAGCGGCGCCCACCCGGTGCAGGCCGCTGCCGCGGGCGCCGTCGCGGGCGGCAAGCTGCTGCGCCCGCGGCTGGTGCTGCTGGCGGCCGGAGAGGGCGCTGACCGCGCCGCGGCCGTCGAGGCCGCCGCCGCGATCGAGCTGCTGCACGCGGCGCTGCTCGTGCACGACGACGTCATCGACGGCGACGACGAGCGCCGCGGCCGGCCCTCGGTCGCCTTCGCCGCCACGCAGACCGCGACGGCCGCGGGGCTCGCGCCCGCCGAGGCGCGCCGGCTCGGGCTGACGACGGCCATCGTGGCGGGCGACGCGCTGCTGGTGCGGGCGCTCGCCGCGCTCGCGAGGCTCGAGCTGCCGCATCCCGTCCGCGCACGGATCATCGACGTCGTCGAGCGCGCGATGGTGCATGCCGCCGAGGGCGAGCACGACGACGTGCTGCTGGCCGGCACCGCACCGGAGGAGGACGTCATCGAGCGCGTGCTCGAGGGCAAGACCGCCGACTACTCGTTCCGCGCGCCGCTCGAGATCGGCGCGCTGCTCGGCGGCAGGAGCGAGCAGGCGCTCGCGGCACTGGGCGCCATCGGCCTGCGGCTGGGTGTCATCTACCAGCTGCGCGACGACGTGCTCGGGGTCTTCGGCGACGAGACCGTCACCGGCAAGAGCGCCTTGAGCGACATCCGCGCCGGAGCGCCGACGCTGCTCTCGGCGCTCGCGAGCCGTGATCCCGCGTGGCAGAGCGTCGCGGCACACTACGGCGACCGGGTCGCCGACGAGGGTGCCGCCGCTCGCGTGCGCCAGGTGATGCGCGGCAGCGGCGCGCTCGAGGCCGTCGAGCGGCGCATCGCAGAGGCCGTGGACGCGGTGCGCGCGATGATCGCCGGGGCGCCCATCGAGCAGTCGGCGCGCGACGGGCTCGCCGAGCTGCTCGAGCGCTGCGCGGAGCGCGAGCGATGACGGGCCTGGAGGCCTACACGGCCACCGCCAGGCGCGCGAGCGCCGAGGTGATCGCGGCGTACTCGACCTCCTTCGGGCTGGCGAGCAGGCTGCTGCCGCCGCAGATGCGCGGCGACATCGGCACCGTGTACGCGCTCGTGCGGGTCGCCGACGAGATCGTCGACGGGCCGGGCGCCGAGTCGGGGCTCGACGCCGCCGGCTGCCGCGAGGTGCTCGACGCGCTCGAGGGCGAGGTCGAGCGCGCGCTCGCGACGGGCTTCAGCGCCGACCTCATCGTGCACGCCTTCGCCGAGACCGCGCGCCGGGTCGGCATCACGAGCGACCAGACCGCCCCGTTCTTCGCGGCCATGCGCCGCGACCTGCAGCCGGTCGCCTTCGTCGACGAGCGGGAGCTGCGCGCCTACGTGTACGGCTCGGCCGAGGTCATCGGCATCATGTGCGTGCGCTGCTTCCTCGGCGGCGCGGCGCTGCTCGACGCCGAGGCCAGGCGCGTCGCACGCGGTGCCCGGGCGCTCGGCAGCGCCTTCCAGGTCGTCAACTTCCTGCGCGACCTGGGCGCCGACGCCACCGGGCTCGGCCGCGCCTACCTGCCGGGCATCGACCCGGCCAGGCCGAGCGAGGAGGCGGTGCACCGCGTGCTGGATCGGCTCGAGGGAGAGCTGCGCATCGCGCGCGGCGCCGTGGAGCTGCTGCCGCGCGAGGCCCGCCCGGCCGTCATCGCTGCGCACGACATCTTCGCGGCCCTCGGCCGACGCATCCGCGACACCCCGGCCGCCGAGCTGCCGTTGCGCCGCATCAGCGTGCCGAACGCCCAGAAGGCGGCGATCGTCGCGCGCGCCGCCCTCGGCGCCGGACTCAGCCGCGCTGCGGCACCGCGCGCCCGCCTCGCGACCGCGGAGCCCGTGCGATGAGCCGCATCGTCGTGATCGGCGGCGGCATCGCCGGCATCGCCAGCGCCGGCCTGCTCGCTCGCGACGGCCACCAGGTGACCCTCGTCGAGCAGGCAGAGGGGCTCGGCGGTCGCGCCGGCAGCTGGCGCTCCGAGGGCTTCCTGTTCGACACCGGCCCCTCGTGGATGCTCATGCGCGAGCCCTACGAGCACGCGTTCCGCATGCTCGGCTCCAGCCTCGAGGACGAGCTCGAGCTCGTGCGGCTCGATCCGGCGTACCGGGTGCTCTATGAGGGGGAGGCCGAGGCGCTGGAGGTCTCCGGCGACCTGGCCACCACCCTCGCGCGCTTCGAGGCGATCGAGCCCGGTGCGGGCGAGCGGCTGCGCGCCTACCTCGGCTCGGCGACCGAGACCGCCGAGCTGGCGACGAGCGGGCTGCTCTCGAACCGCTTCGACTCGCCGCGCGCCTTCACCGGCCTCGGCCTCGCCCGCCGGCTGCCGCGGCTGACCCGGCTGCTGCTCGAGTCGCTCGAGTCGCGGATCGCCCGCTCCTTCCGCGACCGGCGGCTGCGGCAGGCGCTCGGCTACCCCGCGGTGTTCCTCGGCACCGAACCCAAGTCGGCGCCCTCGATGTACCACCTGATGAGCCACTTCGACCTCGTCGAAGGCGTCTGGTACCCGCAGGGCGGCTTCACCGCGGTCGTGGATGCGCTGGCGCGGCTCGCGCGCGCCACCGGCGTCGAGGTGCGCACCGGCACCAGGGTCGAGCGCATCCTGGTGGACGACGGCGCCGCGCGCGGGGTCGAGCTCGCCGGCGGTGAGCGGATCGCGGCCGATCTGGTCGTCTCGGCGGCCGACGCGCACGCCACCGACACGCGCCTGCTCGCGCACGTGCCCGGGATCGCCGAGCGTGCCCGGCGGCGCTGGGCGAAGCGGGTCGCCGGGCCCTCCGCCGTGCTGGTGATGCTGGGCGTCGAGGGCGAGCTGCCGCAGCTCGCGCACCACACGCTGCTGTTCACCCGCGACTGGGAGGAGGGGTTCCGGCGCATCTTCGGCCCGCTGGGGGCTCGCGCCTCGCGCGGCGTGACGGATCCCGCATCGCTGTACGTCAGCCGCACCTCCGCCACCGACCCCTCGGTCGCGCCGGCAGGGCACGAGGCGCTGTTCGTGCTGGTGCCGGTGCCGCCCGACCTGCGGCTGGGCGGCGGCGGCCTCGACGGCCGCGGCAGCCCGCCGGTCGAGGAGATCGCCGATCGGGCCATCGCGCAGATCGCATCCTGGGCGGGCATCGACGACCTGGCCGACCGGGTCGTGACGCGCCGCACGATCGGCCCCACCGACTTCGCGCGCGACTTCGACTCCTGGCGCGGCACCGCGCTCGGCCCGGCCCACACGCTGCGGCAGAGCGCCTTCCTGCGGGGCTCCACCCGGCATTCGGGCGTGCGCGACCTGCTGCTCGCCGGCGCCACGACGGTGCCAGGCATCGGCGTGCCGATGTGCCTGATCTCGGCCGAGCTGGTCGTCAAGCACGTGCGCGGCGACCGATCGTCCGGACCGCTGCAGCCGCTCGGCGGCGAGCGCGTGGAGGCGGCGCCGTGAGCCTGGCCTACCTCGCCGCCATCGCCATCTCGGCGCTCGGCGTCGGCACGATCGACGCCCGCTGGCGGCTTGCACTCTTCCACGACGCCCGGCGCGCGCTCATCGCGGTCGCCGCCACCGCGACGGTCATGCTGCTGCTCGACCTTGCGGCGATCGCCACGGGCAACTTCCGGCTCGGCGCGTCGCCCTGGATGACGGGGCTCGAGGTGCTGCCGCACCTGCCGATCGAGGAGCTCGCCTTCCTGGTCTTCCTCGCCTACGTCTCGCTGGTCGCCTTCGCGGGGGCAGAGCGGGTGCTCGTTGCCCGCCGCGGCCGCTCGGCGCGCGCGGTGCCGGCGGCGCAGCAGGGGGAGGCGCCGTGAGCTACGCGCTGCTGCTGCTGCCGCTGCTGGTCGCCGCCGTAGTGTGCGCCGTTGCCGCCCTGCGCCGGGATCGGCGCGGCTGGGCGGCGCTGGCTGTCGCGACCGCCGCGCTGCTCGCGCTCACCCTCGCGTTCGACTCGCTCATGATCGCGCTCGACCTGTTCCGTTACGACGACGCGCTGCTGCTGGGGCCGCACATCGGGCTCGTGCCGATCGAGGATCTCGGCTACGCGCTGGTCGCCGTGCTCGTCGTCGTCGCGCTGTGGCGGCTGCTGCCCGCGCGCCATCGCGCCGAGGAGGAGAGGACGGATGCCTGAGGTCACTACGGCACTGCCGCTCGCCCGCCGCCTGTTGCTCGCCTCCCGACCGGTGAGCTGGATCAATACGGCGTTCCCGTTCGCTGCCGCGATGCTGCTCACCAGCGGCGAGATCGATGCGCGACTGGTGATCGGCACGCTGTTCTTCCTGGTGCCGTACAACCTCGCGATGTACGGCATCAACGACGTCTTCGACTACGCATCCGATGTCGCCAACCCGCGCAAGGGCGGTGTCGAGGGCGCGCTGCTGCCGCCCGCGACCCACCGCGCGACCCTGGGCTGGGCGATCGGCCTGGCGCTGCCCTTCGTGGCGGTGCTCGTCGCGTTCGGCGGCCCGGCGTCGTGGGCGGTGCTCGCCGTGAGCCTGTTCGCGGTCGTCGCCTACTCGGCGCCGGGGCTGCGCTGGAAGGAGGTGCCGGTGCTCGACTCGATCACCTCCAGCACCCACTTCGTCAGCCCCGCCGTCTACGGCCTGGTGCTCGCGGGTGCCGAGTGGACGCCGGCGCTCGTCGCGCTGCTGGCGGCCTTCTTCTGCTGGGGCATGGCGAGCCACGCCTTCGGTGCGGTGCAGGACGTGCTGCCCGACCGGGAGGGCGGCATCGCCTCGATCGCCACGGCGCTCGGCGCCCGCGCGACGGTGCGGCTGGCGATGGCGCTGTGGACGGCGGCCGGCCTGCTGATGCTGCTGACGCCGTGGCCCGCCGCCCTGGGCGCCGTCGTCGCGCTGCCGTACCTCGTGATCGCCGCGCCGTTCTGGGGCGTGACCGACGCGACCAGCGCAACGGCGAACCGCGGCTGGAGGCGCTTCCTCTGGGTGAACTACGTGTGCGGCTGCATCGTGACGCTGCTGTGCATCGCGTGGGCGATGGGGTGGCGATGAGCGGCAGGACGGTGCTCGTCACCGGGGCGACCGGCTACATCGGCGGGCGCCTCGTGCCGCGACTCCTCGACGCTGGCCACACCGTGCGCGTGCTCGCGCGCGACCCCGGCCGGCTCCGCGACGCGTCGTGGGCGGATGCGGTGGAGGCCGTGCGCGGGGATCTGGAGGTGCCCGGCGACGTCGCGCACGCCGTCGAGGGGGTCGAGGTCGTCTACCACCTCGTGCACGCGATGGCGGCGGGCGGCGACTTCGCGGCGGCAGAGCTCGCGCAGGCGCGCAACGTGGCGGCCGCCGCGCGAGCGGCGGGCGTGCGGCGCATCGTCTACCTCTCGGGCCTGCATCCCGAGGGCGAGCGGCTCTCGAAGCACCTCGCCTCGCGCGTGGCCGTCGGCGAGGAGCTGCTGGCCTCGGGCGTGCCGACGATCGTGCTGGAGGCGGGCATCGTGATCGGCTCCGGCTCGGCGTCGTTCGAGATGATTCGCCACCTGACGGAGGTGCTGCCGTACATGCCGGCGCCCCGATGGGTGCGCAACTTCGTGCAGCCGATCGCCGTGCGCGACGTGCTGCACTACCTGGTCGCCGCCGCCACCGTCGCCGACGACGTGCACGGCAGCTTCGACATCGGCGGGCCGGACGTGCTGCGCTACGGCCAGACCATGAACGGCTACGCCGTCGAGGCCGGGCTGCCGCAGCGGCCGATCGCGCCGCTGCCGGTGCTCACGCCCTGGCTCGCGTCGCAGTGGGTCAACCTCGTCACGCCGGTGCCGCGGGCGATCGCGATCCCGCTGATCGGCTCGCTGCTGCACGACTGCGTCGTCGCCGAGCGCCGCATCGACGCGATCATCCCGCCGCCGGCGGAGGGGCTCACCGGCTACCGCCGCGCCGTGCGGCTCGCGCTCGCGCGCGAGCGCGCCGGCGACATCGAGTCGAGCTGGCGCTCCGCCTCTGCCGCCGGAGCGCCCGCCGACCCGCTGCCGAGCGATCCCAGCTGGTCGGGCTCCACCGTGTTCGAAGATGCGCGCGAGCGCACCACCGCTGCTGCGCCCGAGGCGGTCTGGCGCGTGGTCGAGGCGATCGGCGGCGAGCGCGGCTGGTACTCGGTGCCGCTGCTGTGGAGCATCCGCGGCCTCGCCGACCGGCTCGTGGGCGGCGTGGGGCTGCGCCGCGGCCGGCGCGACGCCAGCACGCTGCGCGAGGGCGACACCGTCGACTGGTGGCGGGTGGAGCGCATCGAGCGCGGCCGGATGCTGCGGCTGCGCGCCGAGATGAAGGTGCCGGGCCGCGCCTGGATCGAGTTCACGGTCGAGCCGGCGAGCGATCCGACCGGCGGCGCCCACTACCGCCAGCGCGCGGTCTTCCTGCCCAGCGGCCTCACCGGCCGCCTGTACTGGTGGTCGCTCGTGCCCGCGCACCACGTGATCTTCGAGATGATGGCGAGCCGCATCGTCGCCGTCGCCGCTGCTGAGGACGATGCCGCATGAGGCTGTGGTCGCTGCACCCCGCGCTGCTCGACAGGCAGGGCCTGACCGCCTGCTGGCGCGAGGCGCTGCTGGCGCAGGCCGTGCTCGCCGGGCGCACGCGCGGCTACACCCGTCACCCGCAGCTCGCGCGCTTCCGCGCGCAGCCCGACCCGGTCGCGGCGATCGGCACCTACCTCGAGGCGGTGGCGGCGGCCGCCGACGCGCGCGGCTACCGCTTCGACCGCACCCGCATCGACCGCACGCGCCCCGTGCCCTCCGAGGCCCAGACCACCGGGACCGAGCACGCCGGGCCGGTGCGACGCATCCGCGTCACCGAGGGGCAGCTCGCGTTCGAGCTCGACCACCTCCGCGCCAAGCTGGCTGCGCGCAGCCCAGAGCTGCCGCTGCCCGACCAGCCCGAACCGCATCCGCTCTTCCGCGTCGAGCCCGGCCCGATCGCCGACTGGGAGCGCGGAGCCGTGACCGACCCGACAGAGAACGAGCACCACCATGCGCGATGACCGCCCGACGACCATGACCGCCGCCGACCGCATCCGGCCCTGGGTGGTGCTCATCGCGCTGCCCGTGACGCTCGCGATGGCGGCCCTCGGCTCCGGCGCGTTCGGCGGGCAGGAGGTGCAGGCGTCCTCGAGCGGCGCGCTCTCGGCCGATGCCACGCCGCTGGCGCCCGCCTCCACGGCCTTCTCGATCTGGAGCCTCATCTACCTGGGCCTGGCTGCCTACGCCATCTGGCAGGTGCTGCCCAAGCAGCGCCGCGACCGCCGACAGCAGCGCATCGGCTGGCTCGCGGTGGCGTCGCTGGTGCTCAACGCCGCCTGGATCCTCTGCGCCCAGGCCGGCCTGCTGCCGCTCACGGTCGTGGTGATCGTGCTGCTGCTCGCGGTGCTCGCGGCGATCTTCGAGCTGCTGCAGCGCTCGAGGGCCGACTCGCTGCTGGAGACGCTGGTCGTCGATGGCACCTTCGGTCTCTACCTGGGGTGGGTCTCGGTCGCGACGGTCGCGAACATCGCCGCCTGGCTGGCCGACGCGGGGCTGCGGCCCGTCGACTTCGAGCTGCCCGCAGCCGCGGTGCTGGCGGTGGTGGCGGCGGTCGGTGTCGCGATCACCATCCGCGGCCGCGGCACGATCGCGCCGACGCTGGCGATGCTTTGGGGGCTGAGCTGGATCGGTGTCGGCCGCCTGCTCGATCAGCCCGAGTCGGTCGCGGTGGCGGTCGCGGCCGCGGCGGCCTGCGTCATCATCGGCGCGGCGACGGTGATCGCACGGCTGCTCCGGCTCCGGGGCGCCCGCGTACGCGCGCCGCGCTGACGCCGCGCACGCTCGCGCCGCCAGTGCCGGCTCGCGCGACCGCTCGCGCCGCGCGCTCGCGTCGCTCGTGCTGCCGGCTCGCGCTAGGGCTGCGCGGCGCCGACGGACTCGGCCGCGTGGTCCAGCACGGGCAGATCGGCCATCGCGGTGAGGAACTTCGTCGCCGCCAGCCGCTCCTCGTGCGTCATCGATGCGGCGATCGCGAAGCGGCGCGCGTGATCGCTGCCCACGGTCGCGCTCGCCGTCGTGCGGGTGGTGTCGGTGACGACGATCGAGAGGGCGCGGCGATCGGTGGGATGCGGCTCGCGCCGGATGTGCCCTGCGTGCTCGAGGCGATCGAGCAGCTTCGTCACCGAGGGACCGGAGATGCCCAGATGCGCGGCGATCATGGTCGAGGTGACGACGACGCCCTCACGCCCGACGGACATGACGTAGCGGATCGCGCGCATGTCGTTCTCGCCGAGCTTCATGAAGCGCCGGCTCGCCTCGCTGTGCGCCGCCGAGGTGCGGTGCCAGCGGCGCAGCGCCGCGAACAGGTCGATGACCTCCTCGACCTCCGCGTCATCCATCCCGGGCTGCTCGACGAGGCGGGCGGATGCGCCCAGTCGCCTTGGGTCGAGCATGGCCCGTCCGTCGGTGTCGGAGTCGGTGCGAGCCATGATCCGATGCTATCGGAGAGGCTCATAGTTGCCTTGTCTAAGGAATGCTGCCTGGTGGCGCGGACTCGTAGTGCCTCGCCCAGCGGGCGAGGATGCGCTCGAGCTCGGCGCGGTCGCCCTCGGGGAGCGCCTCGAGGATGCGGTGCTCGTTCTCGAGGTGCAGGGTGACGGCCTCGTCGATCAGGGTGAGGCCCGCATCCGTCAGCCGCACGAGGCGACCGCGGCCGTCGTGCGCGACGGGCTCTCGCGCCACGAGCGACTTGGCCTCGAGGGAGTCGAGCCGCTTGGAGACGGCGCCCTTCGTCACCATCGTGATGCCCACGAGCGATGACGGCGAGAGCGCGAAGGGCGCGCCGACGCGCCGCAGTGTCGCGAGGATGTCGAACTCGCCCTCACTCAGGCCGAACCGCCGATAGAGCGCGACGAGGTCGGCGGTGACGAAGTTCGAGACGCGACTGAGCCGCCCGATGATGCCGATGGGGGATGGGTCGAGGTCGGGCCGCTCGGAGCGCCATTGGGCGACGATGGTGGCGACGAGGTCGGGCTGCATGCTTGCAGTCTAGTTGAAGAGGAAACTAGAATGGTTTCCATGGAAACAACATCGCGCACGACACCCGTCGGCGCACGCGCCCTGCCCGGATCGAACGCCGGCGCGCTGCGCTGGATCCTGCTCGGAGCGATCGCGCCCATCTCGTGGGGCTCCGTCTACTTCGTCACGCTGCACTGGATCCCCGCGGAGGAGCCGTTCACCGCTGCCGCGCTGCGGGCGCTGCCGGCCGGGCTGCTGCTGCTCGCCGTGCGGCGGCGGCTGCCGCGCGGCGCCTGGTGGTGGCGGGCGGCCCTGCTCGGCGTGCTCAACTGCAGCGCGTTCTTCGTGCTCGTCTACTGGGCCGCGAAGCTGCTGCCGACCTCGATCGCCGCGATGCTCATGAGCCTGTCGCCCATCGCGATGATGCTGATCGCCTCGGGCCTGGTCGCCGAGCGGCCGACGGTGCGGCGGCTGCTGGGCGCGGTGATGGGGCTGCTGGGGGTCGTGCTGCTGATGGCTGGCGCGGTCGGCGCGATCGACGGCTGGGGCGTCGTCGCCTCGGTCACGGGCATGGCGATGTACGCGCTCGGCTCGGTGCTCGCGAAGCGCTGGAGCGGGCAGGTCGATGCCATCGCCTCGTCGTCGTGGCAGCTGACCGCCGGCGGGCTGCTCCTGGTGCCGTTCGCGCTCTCGTTCGAGGGGGTGCCGAGCGCGCTCACGGCCACGGCAGTGCTGGGCTACGCCTACATCGCGATCGTCGCGACGGCGATCGCGTTCGTCTGCTGGTTCGGTGCGCTGCGGCACCTGACGGCTGGCCAGGTCGGCCTGCTGGGCCTGCTGAACCCGGTGACGGGCGTGGTGATCGGGGTGCTGCTGGGCGGCGAGCTGCTCGCGCCCTGGCAGTGGCTCGGCATCGCGACCGTGCTGGCCGGCATCACGATCGGGCAGACGGCGGCGCGGCGGCGGCGTGCGCCGCTGGTCACCGCCTGACGCGGTTCAGCGCTGCTCGACGCTCAGCGGTGCTCGAAGCGCCAGGGGAGCGAGCCGACGTGCAGCCGGTGGCGCGGCCCCTCCTCGGTGTCGGGCGCCCCGTCATAGGCCTCGTCGCCGTCCCACATGGCGAGCCCGCGCTGCGGGTCCTGCCGGGTCTTGTAGTGCTGCAGCTCGCGCTGCTCGATGCCGTGCAGCGCCGCGTCGACGGTCGGGTAGGCCAGCAGGGTGTCGAGGGTCACCCACGTGGGCGGGAACAGCCGGAGGTCTCCGGCGCCGTGGCGCTTGAGCGCATCCGCCGGCCGGATCCAGATGTGGTCGACGACCTCGGAGGGCTGCATGACGATCTCGCCCTCGCTCGCCTCGGCGATGAAGAACCAGGTGTGGAACTGCACCGCCAGCTCCTGCGGCGGCGACCACTGCGACAGCGGCACGAGCGCCTCGGGCGCGACGATCAGTCCCGTCTCCTCGGCGGTCTCTCGCACTGCGGCGTTCCGCGCCGTCGCCTCCTCGATGACTTCGGCGCTCCGCACGGTGGTGCTCTCCACCTCGTCGGAGGCGTCGCTCGCGGCGACGCCCTCGACCCGGTCGACGGACTCGACCTTGCCCCCGGGGAAGACCCAGCCGCCGGCGAAGGTGCCGCGGTCGGGCCGCTGCAGCAGCAGCACTTCGATGGCGCCGGCGCCATCGCGCAGCAGCACCAGGGTCGCGGCGGTGCGGATCTCTGTCACGCTGTCACGCTATCGCTGAGTCGCGCTCATGCCGAGTCTCGTCGCCCGCCAGTCCGCGGATCTGCGCGTCTGCACGACCCTCGAGCGCGTCAGGGTCGGCGGCGTGCAGGTCGGGCTTCTGCGCCGGCACCGCGAGCACCTCGAGCGGCGGCGCGTGCTCGAGCGACGGCTCGAGCCCCTGCAGGCTTGAGAAGCGACGCGCCTGCGTGACGACGTTGCGGTCGAGGGATGCGTTGAAGGCGTTGTAGGCCTCGACCGTGCGGTTGAGGCTGCTGCCGAGCTTCGTGAGGTGGCCGCCCATGGTGCCGAGCCGCTTGTGCAGCTCGCGGCCCACCTCGAGCACCTGCATGGCCTCGCCGGCCAGCTGCTCCTGCCGCCAGGTGTAGCCGACGGTGCGCAGCAGCGCCACGAGCGTCGCCGGCGTCGCCAGCACCACGTTGCGCTCGAAGGCGCGCTCGAACAGGCTCGGGTCGCGCTCGAGCGCGGCGTTGAGGAACGGCTCGGCCGGGATGAACATCACCACGAACTCCGGCGTGCCCGGCACCGCCTCCCAGTAGGCCTTCGAGCCGAGCTGGTCGATGTGGTCGCGCAGGTGCCGCGCGTGCGCATCCAGCCGCTTGTCGCGGGTGGCGTCGTCGCGCGCCTCCATGGCCTCGAGGTAGCCGTTGAAGGCGACCTTCGCGTCGACGATGATCTGCTTGTCGCCGGCCAGGTGCACGAGCATGTCGGGCCGCAGCGCGCCATCGTCGGTGGTGTGGTGCGCCTGCTCGCTGAAGTCGACGTGCTCGAGCATGCCGGCCGCCTCGACCACCCGGCGCAGCTGCAGCTCGCCCCAGCGGCCGCGCACCTGCGGGGCGCGCAGGGCGTTGACGAGCTGCCGCGTCTCGAGCGTCAGCTGCTCTGAGGAGGAGCGCATCGCTTGCAGCTGCTCGGCGAGCGCCGCGTTCGCCTCGGCGCGCGCCTTCTCGGCCGCCGTCACCTCGCCGCGCACGCCCTCCAGCGTCTTCGACAGCGGTTCGACCAGCTGCTTGACGGCCGCCTCGCGCTTGGCGAGCTCGGCCGCCCCCTCGCTCTGCGAGCGCCGCAGCCGCTCCTCCGCCTGCTCGAGGAAGACCGCCGAGTTGCGCTCCAGCGCCGCGGAGGAGAGCGTCGCGAACTCGTCTGCCCGCCGCTGCGCGTCGGCCTGCAGCTCGGCGATCGCCTCCCTGCCGCGGGCGCGCTCGTCGGCGATGCGCCGCTGGGCGTCGGCGCGCACCTCCTCGAGCTGCGCGCCATGGCGCCGCTCGGCGAGGTCCCGCTCGCGGTCGCGCTCGCCCTGCACGAGGTCGAGCCGGCTCTGCGCCGCCTGCAGGGCGGCACGATCGGCGGCCGCGTCGCCCGCCGCGCCGGCCTGGCCGAGGCGCACGCCCAGCAGGCAGCCGGTGATGCCTGCGAGCAGTACGGCGACGAGGGCGGCGACGATGAGCAGCGGGTCCATGGCTCCATGGCACCAGAGGCCGGTGACATCCGGTGTCCGACGCGCTTACGATGGCCGCATGGCACCCGATCCGGCCTCGCCGCGGTCGCCGCTGCGCACCATCGGTGCAGCGGTGCTCGTGCTCGCGCTGCTGTTCGCCGTCGCGGCGGTGATCAATGCGGTGGCCCTCCGGGTGCCGGGCTCGGCGCCGCTCGACATCTGGGTGGCGCTGCTGGTGCTCGCCGCCGGGTGCGCCGTGCTGGGCGGCGCCTGCATCGCGTGGGCCATCCGCAGGCACCGCGGTCGCGGCCCCAGCGACGGCAGCGCGTAGGGTCGGGGCATGGTCGACATCGAGCGCATCCTCGCGCCCAACCCTGGCCCGATGACCCTCGACGGCACGAACACCTACGTGCTGGGGGGTGGTCAGGTCGTCGTCGACCCGGGCCCGGCCGATGCCGAGCACGTCGAGCGGCTGGTGGCGCTCGCGCCGCGGCTCATCCTGGTCACCCATCGCCACACCGACCACACGGAGGCCGCCGCGGAGCTCGCGCGCTCGGTCGGCGCCGAGCTGCGCGGCCTCGACCCCGAGCAGTGCCTCGGCGGCGAGCCGCTGATCGACGGCGAGTGGATCCCGGTCGACGACGTCGAGCTGCAGATCCTTGCCACCCCCGGCCACACCTCCGACTCGATCTGCATCGTCGTGCCCGGCCGCGCGGTGCTGACCGGCGACACCATCCTGGGCCGCGGCTCGACCGTGATCACGCACCCGGACGGCTCGGTGGGCGCCTTCCTCGCGAGCCTCGACAAGCTCGAGGCGCTCGGCGAGCTCGAGGTGCTGCCCGGCCACGGCGAGCCGCGCGCGTCGATCGCCGAGGCGGCACGCGAGTACCGCGCGCACCGCAAGGAGCGCCTCGGCGAGGTGCGGGAGGCGCTCGCGGCGTTGGGCACGACGGCTGCTGATGCCAAGGTCGCCGAGGTCACCGACCGCGTCTACCCCGACGTGGACGCGTCGATCCGCTTCGCCGCCGAGGCGTCGATGGCCGCGCAGCTGGCCTACCTGGCCACCACCGACTGAGCGCGCACGACGACGCGACCCGACGCATCCGCCGGGTCGCGTGCAGTCGGGAGGCTGCCGGGCCGGCTCAGCCGCTCTTGCGGCGGTGCACCCGCTTCTGCACAGCGGGACCGGTGTGCGCGCCCTGCACGCCGCCCTGGTCGGCCATGCCCTGGCCGTGGTGGCCCTGCTTCTTCTTCTCGAGGGCCTCGCGGAACTTGCGCCGCTGCGCCTCCTCCGGCGTCTCGCTGCCCTCAGGCGTGTCCGGAGGGGTCTCGACCTCTTCCGGTTCGGCATCGTGACTTGTCATGGCACCACTGTGCCGCGTTGTGCGCCGGATGTCGACCCGGGGGCACCGAGTCGTGCCGACGCATCCGCCCGGTCTGCCGCCGCAGCCCCGATCGCGCGGACGAACACGCTCAGCCAGACGAGGATCAGGCCGCAGGCGGCGAACTCGAAGCCGGTGAAGTTGTAGTAGCCGACCGGCACCCACAGCACGAGTGCGACGCCGGTGCCGAGCACCATCGCGAGCGAGACCACGTGAATGGCACGGGGCAGCATCGGCGCGAACCGCGGCAGGCCGACGCAGAGCGCCGCGAACACCACGACCATGCCGGAGGCGAAGGCGATGTGCAGCCATTCCGCGACGTCGACCCGCACGAGCCCGGTGAGCGCCATGCATGCCCCGATCAGCGCCAGCAGCCGCCCCACCCACTCGGTGCCGCCCCGCTCGGCGCGCCCGGTGACGCGATCGAGGTCGCCGCGCACGTAGCCGCCCATCGTCGCCACCAGCACACCCGAGAGCACGAGCGTGATGTTGAACGCGAAGCCCGAGATGCCGCCGCCCGCCCCGAGCTCGGAGAAGTGCAGCTGCCACCACTGCTCGTTGGAGGCGGTGAGCATCGAGAAGAGCACGCCCACGACCAGGAAGGTCGGCACGAGGGTGCCGAGCGTGCGCGTCGAGATGTCGTCGCCGAGCGGATGCGCGAGGTAGGCGGCCGCGCCGCTCGCGATGCCGCACGCGAGGGCGCCCGCGAAGCCGTCGAGCTCGAGCCCGACGAAGCCCGCCTGGAAGATCTCGCCCGCCGAGAGCGCCCCGAGGTAGCCGAGGCCGAAGGTCACGAGCGCGATCGCGATGACCGCCGTCACCCGCACCGTGCGCCGCAGCCGCCTGCTGAGCGTCGGCAGCGGCACGTCGGAGCGCAGGTTCGCGACCGTGAACGAGGCCGCTGCGGCGAACCCGGTCGTGAATGCCGCTACGCGCGCGACCGAGCCGGCGCCGCCGATCGGGTGCGTGCCACCCTGCAGCACCGCCAGCGCGATGCCGAACGCGGCCACGGCCGCGACGGCCGCGGCGATGACGGCGTGCAGCTCGGCGCGCTCGCGGGTGCCGGCCGCGCGCCCGACGCAGCGCTCGCCCGCGTGCTCGGGCGCACCCGCCGTGCGCCCGACGACCGTCTTGCGCGGTGCCGCGCTCACGCATCCGCCTTCGCACGAGGCAGCAGCGTCGGCCGGGCCGAGGGGCGGGATGCGTCCGGCGCGCAGGCGCTTAGGGTGCGCACGAGCGTGGTCATCCAGACGAAGATGATGCCGACGGCGATCGCCTCGAGGCCCGCGCTGCCGTAGACCTCGCCCGGCCGCCACAGCAGCAGGTTGGCGATCATCGCGGCGCCGGCGCCGACGGTGGTGAGCAGCATCGCGCGCGGCGGGCCCGGCATGACGAGCGTGACCGTGACCGCCGTCACCGCGAACAGCCCGAGCGTGCCGAAGGCGGCGATGTCGTGCGGCAGCCGGCCCGCGCTCAGCGGGCCGTCGCCGGGGCCGTCGCTGAGTGGGAACAGCCCCACGCCGGCGAGCGCGAGCCCGGTGAGCGCGAACAGGATCACCACCGCGCCGATGCCGCGCAGCCGCTCGTCGCCCAGCCAGCGGTGCAGGTCGCGGCCGATGTAGGAGCCGATCGTCGCCACCAGCAGGCCGGCGACGATCACGGTGCCGTTGAACGCCCAGGCGCCCTCGCCGGCACCGAGGCGGGAGAAGTGCAGCTCCCACCAGCGCGGGTCGGCGGCGGTGATCATCGCGAAGACCGTGCCGATGGTCAGGAAGGCGAACAGCAGGTTGGCCAGGTCGCGGGTGCGCAGCTGGATGCCGGCCTGGAAGGCGAGCCAGCCGCCGGCCGAGCTCGCGATCGCCGTCAGCAGCGCGCCGCCGACCGCCGGCGCCTGGAGGCCCTGCAGGCCCAGCGCCAGGATCTCGCCTCCGGTGAGCACCGCCATCGCGGTGACGGCGGCGAAGGCGAGCGTGAGGGCGACGGTCGAGACGTGGGAGACGGCGCGCTGCCACGGCGGCATCGGTGCGGTCTCGTGGCGGCGGTGCAGCAGCGTGCTGAGCACGAACGCGGTCGCCGCGATGAGCGCGGCGATGCCGGCGGCCGGCACCGTGACCGTCGGCTCGCCGAGGTCGCCGGCGATCGGTCGGGGTCCGCCCGCCAGCGCCACCAGCCCGAAGGCGAGGCCGGCGGCGAAGCAGGCCCACGCCGCGAGGATCGCCTGCGACTCGCGCCGCCTGGCGCCCGGACCCGGCGCCGTCGGTGCCGGGCGTGCCCGCTTGCCTGCCTCCACGCATCCGATCGAACCACGCACGGCCGACGCAGCGGTGACCGCCACGGCCGCTCAGCCCATCTGGCATACGCTCGGGCCATGCGCTCACCCGTGCCCGACTACCTGGACGAGGTGCGCGAGACGTGCATCGCCGACGGCGACGAGGGGAAGCTCGCCGACTACATCCCCGAGCTCGCCGCGGCCGAGCCCGACCGCTTCGGCATCGCGATCTGCACGATCGACGGCACCGTGTACGCGGTCGGCGACGCCGAGCACCGCTTCACGATCCAGTCACTGTCGAAGCCCTTCGCGTACGCGCTGGCGCTCGCCGACCGCGGGCTCGACGAGGTGCTCGAGCACGTGGGGGTGGAGCCCTCGGGCGATGCCTTCAACGAGATCTCGCTCGAGGACAGCGGGCGGCCGCGCAACCCGATGATCAACATCGGTGCGATCACGACGCACGCGCTGGTGGGGCCGCCCGAGGCGAGCGCCGCCGAGAGCACCCGGCGAGTGATCGAGGGGCTCTCGGCCTTCGCCGGGCGCGCGCTCGAGGTCGACGAGCAGGTCTACGACTCCGAGCGCGAGACGGCTGACCGCAACATGGCGCTCGCCTACATGGTGCGGGCGAACGGACACCTGCAGGATGAGCCGCACGACGCCGTCGACGGCTACACGCGCCAGTGCTCGGTGCTCGTCGATGTGCGCGACCTGGCGGTGATGGCGATGACGCTCGCCTCCAGCGGCCGCAACCCGCTCACCGGCGAGCAGGTGGTGCCGGCGTGGGTGTGCCGGCAGGTGCTGAGCGTGATGGCGACGTGCGGCATGTACGACGCGGCCGGCGACTGGATGACGCAGGTCGGCATCCCCGCCAAGAGCGGCGTCTCGGGCGGCGTGCTCGGCTCGTTGCCCGGTCAGCTGGGCATCGGCGTGTTCTCGCCGCGGCTCGACGAGTTCGGCAACAGCGTGCGCGGCGTGCGCGCCTGCGAGCGGCTCTCGCGCGACATGGGCCTGCACCTGATGCAGGCGCCGGAGCTCGCTTCGCACGTGCTCCACGGCGTGGTCGATCCCGACGATGATGGCGATCGGATGCGTGAGGTCAACCTGCAGGGCGTCATGCACTTCGCGGCGGCTGAGGTGGCGCTCCGCGAGCTGGAGCGGGTGCCGGAGGATGCCGCGCCCGTGCTGGTCGACCTGTCTCGTGTCTCCTCCGCCAACGACGTCGGGCGGCGGATGCTGCGGGAGGGAGTGCGGCGCCTGCGGCGCGACGGGCACGACGTGCGCGTGGCCGATCCGGACGGCATCCTCGAGGGCTGACGGCCCCGCTCAGTGCTCGGCGGGTGGCGGGGGTGCCGCCGCGAACCCGATGACCTCGTAGTGCTCGAGGTCGTCGCCCGGCTCGAGCGTCAGCCGCACCAGCGCGCTGCGCCCTGCGGGCCCGTGTGCCGTCCACAGCGGCACCCAGGCTTGGAGCGCCGGCGGATCCGCGTCGGGCACCGGATGCAGCTCCAGCTGGCTCGCGAACTGCTGCCAGGCATCGTTCGGCATCGCGACGAGCGTCTCGCCCGCGGCGTCGAGCTCACGCCGCAGCTCATCGGCGCTCAGCGCGCTGTGCCTGCGCGCGAGCAGGTCCACCTCGTGGTGCGCAAGCAGCGTTGCGGCCACCCGCAGCACGAGCTGCTGCCTGCGCGCTATTGCGATGCTCTCCTCAGCCGAGGGTTGCTCGGTCATCAGCGCAGCTTCGCGACCGTGAGCAGGATCGCCGCATCTTCCTCGGCGACGAGGTCGTGCCGGGCGTCGGGCACGATCAGCAGATCGCCCTGGCGTGCCTGCCATGAGGCATCGGCGGTCGAGAGCCGCACCCGCCCGCGCAGCACGTAGATGGTGGCCTCGCCGGGGTTCTCGTGCTCGTTCAGCACGGTGCCCTCGGTCATGCCGATGACGGTCTGCCGCAGCACCTTCTCGTGACCGCCGAAGACGGTGTCGGCCGCGCGACCGCTGCTCGCGAGGGCGGCAGAGCCCAGCTGCTGGCGCGCGAGGGCCTCGATCGAGATCTTCTGCATGTCGCCAGGCTACGGATGCCGTACGCAGTTCGCCAGCGGGTCCCGCCCGATCATTGCCGCCGCGCGATGCGCTCCTGCGCCGCTCGGTAGATCTCCGTGATCCGCTGCTGGAGCTCTGCTTTGGGTGGGAGTGCCGTCCAGTATTCAGCGACAGCGATCCCTTCCTTGTGCATCTCCAGGAGCTCGATCTGCTCACGACTGGCCTCGGTGCAGAGAATCAGGCCGATGGGCGGCTCCTCGTCCGGCCGACGCTCGTACCGATCGAGCCATTTCAGGTAGAGCTTTATCTGCCCCTCGTGCGCCGCCTTGAATCGACCGACCTTCAGCTCGACGGCGATGAGTCGGTGCAGGGGTCGCGAGTAGAAGAGCAAGTCAAGGTAGAAGTCTTCGTTGTCGATCGTCATGCGCTTCTGGCGAGCGACGAAGGTCCACCCGTTGCCGACTTCGAGCAGGAACGACTCCAGGTCGCGAACGATCGCTTCTTCCAGATCGCGTTCGGCGTAGGTGTCCTTGAGGCCGAGAAAGTCGAGCAAGTACGGATCGCGGAAACTATCGGTCGGAACCATCGAGCCGCCAGGCGTTTGCGCGTTGGCGATCTCCTTGCGCTCGAATCCTTGCCGTCCAATGAGGTCGCGCAGCGCTCGAACGCTCAGGCCTCCCGACACCGCTTGGTCGATGTAGAAAGCGCGTGCTTCAGTCGTGCGGACCGGCAGGATCTCCTTGAGGTGCGACCAGCTCAATTGTTGCGACAGCGTCGCAACAGAGTCGAGGTCGGGGAACTGCTGCGTAAACCGCACCATCCGCGTCAGGTTCGTTCGATCGAACCCTCGGCCGAATCGTCCAGTCAATTGTTGCGACAGAGTGGCAACAATCTCTTGGTCGTAGGCCGCTCGCTTCTGCTTCAGGACCTCTACGTCGATCATGTGACCGATGTGCCAGTTCATCAGCGTCAACGCAGAGTTCGTCTGCATCGCGACGATGCCTCGGGTCTGCTCGACCAGCGTCGACACGCGATCCACGAGTGCGCCGGGCCCGGCCTCGGCAGCCTCGATCGCTCCACGTAACGGCGCGAGATCCTTGTTCTCGTCATGCACGTTCTCTCCTTGTCCTAGTTCGCTGGCCAGTCAAGATATGGGGCACCACCGACAGAGAGTGCAGTGCAGGGATCGCTTGAGTTCGCGCGCTCGGGCGGCCAGGTGTCGTCGCAGCCAGCGACTATGCGCCGAGTTGTCGCACGACATGTCTCCAGTCGAGGCGCTCCTGCTCCAGCCGCAGTGCCTGTGCATACCGGGCGGTGACCAGATCCTCGTACAGCTCGCGCTCGGCGGCGCTCAGGCGGGGCAGGGACGCGTTCGTCGGGGTCGGCTCGGTGCCCCAGCGCGACTCGTGCGCGAGGAGCGTCTCGCGATCCATGAGCACGGAGCGCACACCCGGGAGGTGGCCGCGCACCCGGTTGAGGATGGCGAACCCGTGTGTGTCCAGATCGCCCCAGTAGTCGACCACGCCGCCTGCGGCGGCCTCCTGGAGCCAATCGAGGGCGGTCGGCGAGCCGGCGTCGTAGCCGCGGCCCCACACGACCACGCCGCCGTCGGGGATCGGCGCGCTCAGGTAGCTCACCTCGTTCTCGATGATCACCGCCCGGCGCACCTGTGGCCGCAGGGCGGCGAGCTCGGACACCCGCAGCGTCGCCTCCGTGACGCCTGCAGGCATCCCGAGCACACGCGGGTCGAAGCGCAGCCGCACAGACCCGGGCTTGGCCGCCAGCCCGAGCTCGGCGAGGAAGCCGCTCGCGCCGGTGCTGACGCCCAGCAGTCTGGCGAGCACGGACCGGTGCCGCTCGACGAGCTTCGTGTCGACCCCAGGGGCGTCGATCTCGCGCAGATAGCGGCCGCTGCCGCGATGCCAGTCGAGCCAGTCTCGCGCGGCGAGGATCGCCGGCCATTCGGCGGCGAGCTCCACCGCGCGCAGCGGGTTCGCGAGCACCCACTCGCGGGCTGCCGGCGTCGTGGCCGAGATGCGCAACAGCTCGTCGAACGTCGTGACCGCGCCATCGCGCCCGCCGACACCGAGCAGCCGCACGGCCTGCTCGAACGTGTCGACCACCACCCTGCCGGGCAGCGCGCTGCGACCGAGGTGCCGACCGCCGATCGAGACCATCTCGATCCGGAATGCGCGACCGCCCTCGGCGGCCCGCTCGATCGCGGCCGCCCACTGCCGCGCCGCGTCGAGCCGCTCTGCCAGGTCGGCGCTGCTCGGCCCTCGCAGCGGCACGTCGATGGGCTCGAAGGGCTCGCCGGTGGCGCGCCGGCGCAGCAGCGCACCGCTCGCCCATCGCTTGCGCACCCGCGCGGCGACATCCGCCGGTGCGGTCCAGCCCGAGGGGCCGGCAGGCCGAGTCACCGCTCTGCCTCCCGGCGCTCGCGGAACTCCTCGACGGTGAGCGTGTGCACTCGCGAGGCGGCGCCCTCCGGATTGTCGACGAACCCTATCGAGTGCACGTACGGCTCGATGACGTGCACCTTCTGCAGCGGCGTCACGATCAGCAGCTGCAGCCCGAGCTTCGCGAACAGCTCGAGGGCATACCGCGTCGACTGGTCGGAGCCGCGGCCGAAGGCCTCGTCGATCACCGCGAAGCGGAAGTCCTTCGACTTCTCGACCCCCCACTCGAGCCCGAACTGGTAGGCGAGCGAGGCGGCGAGGATCGTGTAGGCGAGCTTCTCCTTCTGCCCGCCCGACTTCCCGTCGGAGTCGGTGTAGTGCTCGTGCTCGCGGCCGGTCTCCCTGTCGCGCTCGGAGGCGGCGAAGGTGTACCAGTTGCGCACGTCGGTCACGCGCGCCGTCCATGCGCGGTCGCCGTCGCTCGATCCCTCGCGCCCGCGGAAGCGGCTGATCAGGCTCCGCACCCGCTCGAACCGCTGCCCGTCATCGTCGACGTCGCCGATCAGATCGCTGGTCGCAGCCCGCAGCTCGGCGCGGAACTCGCGGATCTCCGTGTTCGGGGTCGGCTCGGCGACGAGCTCGATGATGCGACCCGGGTTGTAGTCGATCGCGCTGAGCGCCTCGTTGATCGTGTGCACCCGCTCGCGGATCTCCTCGGCCTGCCGGCTGAGCCAGTGGTTGAAGCCGGCGAGATCCCTGATCGCCTCGGTATCGAGTTGCCGCTTGAACTCCGCCTCGAACCGGGGCAGGTCATCCGTCTTGACCCGTTCGTGGATGCGGCGGAACTCGCCGATCGCGGCGATGCTCGCGTCCGTCTCCTGCGCGAGCTCGGGCCAGCGCCGCAGCACCTCGCCCATCTGGTGCAGCAGCGCCGTCGTGTAGCCGGCGGCCTCGCGCTGCGCGGCCTCGATCTCCTTGGTGAGCTCGCCGGTGAGGCTCGCTCTGAGCGCGTCGAGCTCGTCCGCGGCACTCGCGGAGCGCTTGCCCACTCGCGTGGCGATCGCGGGGTATCGCTCGCGGGCGAACGCGAGCTCGGCATCGGGCACCGCCGCGAGCGCGTCCTCCTCGCGGCTGCGCCGGGCCTCCAGCCGCTCGAGCTCCGACTCGATGCGGCCGAGCGCCTTCACCGCAGTGCCGTGCTCGGCATCGACCGTCGCCCGTTCGCCCGCGAGCTGCTCGAGCCGTCGGTCGATCTCCTGCAGCCGCGAGGAGCCCGCCAGGATCCGCTCCCGTTCGCCCCGCAGCTCGGCGAGGGCCGCCGCTGCCGTCTCGCGGTCGAGCTCAGCCCACGATCCGCTCTCCTCGATCCGCACGAGCGCCTCGAGCAGTGCTGCCAGCTCGCGCTCGCGACGGTCGATGGCGGCGAGCCGCTCATCGACGGCGGCGATGCGCTCCAGCAGCCCGTCGCGCTCGACGCCGAGCGCCCGGATCTGCTGCTCGTTCGAGCGCCCCAGCACCCAGCGCCTGGCGTCCGAGACCCGGTGCCGGTCGTCCTTCTCGTGGCGGTCCCGGTCACGCACCAGCCCCTCGCGGGTGACGGCGCGGTCCTCCCGCGCAAGCTCCGACGCGTTCGCGACCAGCTTGTGCTCCGCGCGCCGCGCGAGCTCGGCAGTGAGGTACTCGGCGAGCGGGCCCGGTTCGATCTCGAGCACGTCGACGAGGCGCAGGCCGCCGCTCGATGCGATCGGCGTCGCACGCACCTGCCGCTCCGGCACGCGGTAGTAGACCAGCCTGGCGTTCAGGTGCCGTGCGTTCACCCAGGTCGAGACGTCCGCGTACTGCGCCTGCGGCACGAGCAGGCTGAGGGCGAAGGGCCGCAGCACGCGCTCTGCGGCGCCGCGCCACTCGGCATGCTCGGCGCGCACGTCGACGAGCTCGCCGACGAACGGCAGTGCGTCCTCGCTGACGCCCAGCGCTTGGCAGAGTGCGGCGCGCACGTCGACGAGTGCGCTGGGCAGGTTGTTGCGGCGCGACTCGAGGCTGGCGATCTCCGCCTCGATCTCGCGCTCCCGCTGCGCGTCTGCGCCGCGTTCGAAGACGAGCGGATGCCGTTCCGTCGACAGGCGAGCGCGCTCGGCCTCGGCGCGGGGCTGGGCCGCCCGTGCTTCCTCGAGCCGTGCGCGGAAGGCCTCCTCCGACCCGACCGGCTCGAGCCCGACGGCTTCGAGGTGGCCGGTGAACCGGGCGCGACGCTCGGTGCGTGAGCGCAGGCGCTCCTCGGCCTCCGGGATGTCGGCGTCGATGCGGGTCAGCCGATCGCCACCGGCGTCGAGCCGCTCTGCCTGCAGCGCGTCGCGCTCGAGCGCGAGCTCGGTTCTGCGCCGCTCGAGCGCCGAACTGCGCTCCTCCGCCTGCGCGTGCTCGGCGCGACCGCGTTCCTGTGCGTCGCCCAGCACCTCGAGCGTGCGCTCCGTGAAGTAGAGCGTGAGCCCGCCGCGCTCGGCCTCGTGCGCCGCCCGCCGGGCAGTGGCCGCCTCGAACTTGTCGGCTGCCGAGACGATCGGGTCGAGCAGCGTGAGCTGCTCCGTGGCGCGCTGCACGGCCTCGTGCGCCTTCGTGAGGTTCTCGAAGTGGTCGACGATCGTCGTGACCCTGGTCGACGCATCCGCCGGTTCGAGCATGTGGCTGCGCACGAAGTCGTTGAGGTTGCCGACCGACTTCATCGAGACGGTCTGGTGGAAGAGCTCCATCGCCTGCTCGGAGGTGATGCCCAGCAGCCTGCGCATGCGGCGCGCGTAGTCGGGGAAGGTCGTGTCGATCTCGGCGCCCCGCGAGCGCAGGCGTGCGCGCAGCGTCTTCAGCTCGCTGCCGAAGTCGCTGAAGTCGTCGGCGATGCTCAGCCGCTCGCCGGCGACGACGTAGAAGCGCTCAGGCTGGCCCGCGCGATCCTTCTGGTGGAACACCTGCGCGATCGTGACCGTCTCGCCGTAGCCCTCGTTGGCGAAGACGCCCAGGATGACCGAGTACGACGTGTGGTCGCGCAGGCCCACCGGGCGGGATGCGCCGGTCGCCTCGTTGCGCTCGGAGCGGTGGTGCCCCTCGACGTAGCTGCGGAGGGTGCGCTCCTTGGTCGCCGCGCCCGCGGCCTTGTTGTACGAGATCTTGTGCGCAGGCAGCAGCAGCGTCGTGAGCGCGTCGACGAGCGTCGACTTGCCGCTGCCGATGTCGCCGGTGAGCAGCGAGGTGGTGCCCGCGGGGCCGAGCTCCCAGACCCGACGGTCGAACGTGCCCCAGTTGTAGACCTCGAGCGCGTGCAGCCGGTACCCGGTGCGCAGTGCGGCGGATGCGTCCAGCTCGAGGGCGGAGAAGAGGGTGTCAGTCATGGGCCGGGTGCTCCTCACGGCTGTTCGCGTACTCGGTGAGCTTTCCCTCGAAGTCCGACATCGTCTCGGCGTCGACGTACGCCTTCAGGATCCGCCGCACCTCCCATGCCCTGCGCTGCCCGCGCAGCTCGGCGAGGAAGCCCAGCTTCACCACGTGCCCGATCGTGAGGTCGACGTTCTGGAGGATGCGCGCCTCGTTCGTGGAGTCGGGCAGGAACAGGCGCAGCATCTCGACGATCTGCTCGTGCTCGAGCACGAGCTTGCCCTCGTCGCCGCCTGCCTCGAACTCGGCCAGCCGCTTGCGCAGCAGCAGGAGCAGCAGGCTGACGGGGTAAGTGAGTGCGCGGCGCTTGACGAGCCGCGGCAGCGGCTCTTCGCCCTCTTCGGGTTCGACCGTCTTGAGGTAGGCGTAGCCTTCGATCTCATCGATGACCGCGCGCAGCCCGATGCGGGCGAAGTGATCCTGCACGCCTGCCTGCTCGCGCTCGAGGGTGCGCCAGACCTCCTCGTGGGTGCCCCGGTAGACGACGCCCTGCATGAGCTTGACGATGGCGGTCGCGACCGCCTGCTGCTCCGGCGTCCTCATCGGCGCGTCACCGTCGCGCGGGGCAGGCGAGCGCGGCGCGCAGTGCCGACGGCATCCGTGTAATCGATGGTCGTCTCCTCGTCGTCATGCAGCTCGACCTCGAACTCGTCGCCGGTGAGGGAGAGGTAGCCGAGGATCTCGGCGACGCCCTCCTCGACCGGGTAGAGCTCGAGCACCTCGGCGAGCTCGGCGGTGGATCGCGGTGGCACGATCGCGCGGATGTTGTCGGCGAGCCGTGCGGTGTCGATGAACCGCTGCGCGAACAGCGCGTCGTAGTCGGCGATGCTCTCCTCCTCGGGCGCGATGAGGCTGTCGACCCGGGTCTCGGGCTGCGGGCTGTACAGCGGCCGCTCGAAGGGCAGCTCGACGGTGAGGCCCGGCACGTCGATCGTGAGCGCGAGCTCGGGCGGGTCGCTGCGCACGCGCAGCGCCGCCTGCTCGACTGAGCGCACCAGGTCGAGCACGCGGCGGTTCTCGAGCCAGGCCCGGTCCTCGAGGAACCTGCGCAGCTGCTCGGTGAGGTTGCGCACCGTCTGCTGGGTGCGCTCGGCAGCGTCTGCCCAGTCGTGGTGCACGAACCGAAGCCTGCGGTCTGCGCGCACCGCGGGCATCCCCTGCACCGCGACGACCAGCTCGGCGAGCTCTGCCTGCCGCGCGCCGGAGAGGAGGAACTCGTAGAACGCCTGGAAGCTGCGGCCCTGGTCGGAGGCGGCGATGTCGGTGCGGCTGGTCACGAGCTCGTCGAGGAGCGCGCCCTTGCTGCCGTCCCAGCCCGCGATGCGCTCGCGGGCAGAGCGGTCGAGGCCGCGGAAGTTCTCCTCCACCTCGCGGAAGTCCGAGAGCAGCTCGCGCGCCGTGGATGAGAAGAGCTGATACCGATCGCGCACCGCGGTCTCGTCGAGCAGTTCGGCGCGGCCGTCGCGCACCGCGGCGATCTCGTCGTCGATCGCCGCGCGGCGACGCTCGAGCTCGACGATGCGCGTCTCGGGGTCGGCCTCGCTGCCGTGCACGATCTGGCGGAGCAGCTCGATGAGCGTGTGGAGCCTGGATTCGGTGCCGACGAACGAGCGCTGCTGCAGCCCCTCGACCCACCGGTAGGCCTTCTCGAGCGCGGGCATCGCGTCGTAGTGCACCTCGTCGGAGTCGACCGGATAGAACTTGCGCAGCCAGCCGCGTGCTGGATCGGCCCAGTCGTCGAGGTAGGCCTGCGGCTGCCGCGGGTACGCGTCCGGATCGCGCTGCCGCACCGCGTACAGGTGGTCGTCGAGCGCGTCGATGAGCCGGCTCGCGGGCGTCGGCCCCTCGTTCTCCTCGACGAAGTGCAGCCCGAGGAACGACAGCACGAGCGGCGCGCTGCTCGCGCGCAGCAGCTTCCACGCCGGGTGCCGGTCGCGGAGCGCTTCGAAGTCGTCGAGGTCCACGGTTCCAGGGTACGGGCGGCCGCCCACGACTGTCGCGGTCGAGGCAAAGAGAAGACCCGCTCTCCGAGGAGAACGGGTGGGTTCCAGCAGGCTACTGCACAATGGCACGGCCCCGAGCATCCACAGGCTGAATGGGGCGGCAGACTCTAGGCTGAACGCACTCGAGTCGGACAGGAGGTGCAAATTTGGCCACGACCGTCGAAGTCGCCCCCGCCGTGCTCGCATGGGCGCAGGAACGATCCCGTCGGGACCCGGGTGCCTACGCGTCCAAATTCGGTTCTTGGGAGTCCTGGCTCGCGGGCGAAAAGAAGCCGACGATCAAGCAGCTCGAGGAGCTCGCAAAGTACGCCCATGTGCCGTTCGGTGTGTTCTTCCTCGACAAGCCACCAGTCGTCGAACTGCCGATCCCGGACTATCGACTCGGCGTGACTGGTGACCGCGCGACACCCAGCCAGGATCTCCTCGCCGTCATCGAGCTCAGCCAGCAGCGCCAGGGCTGGTTCCGCGACTACGCCCTTGAGCACGGTCTCGGCGACGCACGCTTTGCCGGTGCCACTGAGCAGGACGAGGTGCGCGAGGTCGCCGCGCGCGCGACGGAGGAGCTCGATTTCGACGTACGCCGCCGCAGCGGCATGACGCGCGACGGTGCCCGTAACCATCTGCGTCGACGCTTCGAGGAGAGAGGCGGCCTTGCCGTCATCACCAGCATGGTCGGCAATGACACGCACCGACCGCTGGACCGGCGTGAGTTCAGGGGTTTCACGCTTGCTGATGAGACCGCGCCGCTCGTCTTCGTCAACGCGAACGACGACTCCAAGAGTGGGCAGTTGTTCACGTTCCTGCACGAGTACGGCCACGTACTGCTGCGCCGCTCCGGCGTGAGTGATGAGGAGTTCGGCGAGGTGACTGCAGGCGTCGAAGGCTGGTGCAACGCCTTCGCCGCAGAAGTGCTTGTGCCCGAAGCAGACCTGGAGGCACAGTTCCGGCCAGAGGTCGACGTGCACGTCGAGCTTGAGCGATTGGCTGGTCGATACCTCTGCAGCACGCTCGTCATCGTGCTGAAGCTCCGCGATGCGCGGCTGGTGAGGCGTGAGGGATTCGACGATCTCTACCGCGCCGTGGAACAGCGCGCTCGCGAAGCCTTTGAACGGTCTCGCACCGCCAGCAAGGGGGGCGATTTCTATGCGAACCAGCCCTTCCGTATTGGCGAACGGTTCTCCAGAGCAGTGCTCGCGGGTGTCGCGGAGGGAAAGACCGGCTACACCGACGCTTTCCGTCTACTGGGATTGCGGAGCGCGGAGCAGCTCGGGAAGTACGCGAAGCAGTTGGGCATGTAATTGTTCCTCATCGATGCGAACGTCCTGATCACGGCGAAGAACCGGCACTACGGAATGGACTTCGTGCCTGGGTTCTGGCGATGGCTCGCAGACGAACACGACGAACTCGGATTGCGTTCGATCGATGCGGTGCGCCATGAGCTGTTCGCGCAGGACGACGAATTGGCTGCCTGGACGAAGGAGTTGCCATCGTCGTTCTGGCTGGAGGAGACCGAGAAGGATGTCGCCGTGCTGCGCGCCGTCGCGCAGTGGACGATGTCGGAGGAGCGCGCGTACCGTTCGAGCGCGCAGGCAGAATTCCTTGACAACGCTGACTACCGCCTCGTCGCCATGGCGCATGCTGGCGCTCATGTGATCGTTACGCACGAAGTGCCGGCGCCGGATTCGAAGTCGAAGATCAAGATCCCTGACGCAGCTGCAGCGTTCGGTGTCGTGTGTCGAGAACCGTTTGGCGTACTCCGTGAGTCGGGACTGCTGCTCGGACACCGCGTCGGTTAGCGGGTCCGTATAGCGCCGCTGCGCTCCACCGAGTACCGCGGCGCCATCTGCTCCATCTGATCCATCACGAGCCTGATCGCCTCCGGCTGCTGGTCCGGCGGATACCCGTGCTTCACCAGCAGCCGCTTGATCGACGAGCGCAGCTTCGCCCGCACATCGTCGCGCACGGTCCAATCGGTGCGCACATCGCGCCGCATCACCGACACCAGTTCGCGGGCGATGTCCGCGAGGATGCCTTCGCCCTGCAACGCGACAGCCGACTCGTTCTGCGCGACCGCGTCGAAGAACGCCAGCTCGTCGTCGTTCAGCGGCGGCGCGAAACGCTGCCCGCGACCGGCATCGGCGGCGATCTCCTTCGCGAGCTCGACGAGCTCGGCGATCACTTCGGCCGACGTCAGCTGCTGGTTCGTGTGCTCCGTGCGGACCGGCGAGATGGACGATCAGCCCCACACCCACGGCAATGTCGATAGTTCGAACGCGAGAACGATGCGCGGAGCTGACTGCTCCCGACTGCGGCGCGAGCAGCTTGACTTCTCGGCCGCCGAACGCACGCACTTGGGGCTGGCCGTTCTCACTCTCGCCAAACGACGCACTGATACAAGCGCCGCCTCGCTCGAACAGCTCGTGCTCGCGCGCGATCTCGAGTCCGGCAGTCTCGAGGTCAAGCTAGTCGTAGCGTTCGGTTGGAATCGGCACAGTCAGTTTGCGTCAATTGGACGGCGCGCTGTTAAAGGCAATGCCGTTCGGTTAGCCGTCGGGGCCGGGGGTCAAGATTCTGGTGTGGAGTGTCGCGGGATAGGTGCGTCGGTCGATCTCGCGGCCCTTGGCCCGGTACTTGGAGATGGCGCGTTTGATCACGCG
>NZ_JABFAP010000001.1:2179846-2241682 GCF_017168255.1 Agrococcus sp. KRD186 | reverse complement strand
CGCAGCCCTTGTGAAGAGATCGGTCTTGGCGGACAGATCCACTTCTACAAGGGCTGCGGCTCTCCAACGGGAGCCACGCGGACGCGCTGCTTGACATCACCGCCCGACGGCTAACCGAACGGCATTGCTGTTAAAGGGCGCGTAGGGGGACTCGCCTCGCACGATCTGGCGGTTGCGCTCGGTGAGCCGGGCGACGAGGGCGTCGGCATCCTGCGCGATCGACTTCGGCCAGCCGTAGGCGTCGACGACCGCCTCGTCGAGACGCTTGTGGAGTGCTGCGAGATCCTGGAACGCACCGTCGTCCATGAGGTTGTAGAGCTTGGTCAGCCCCATGTCGTGCTCGATGCAGAGCGCGCTGCGGAGGGCGTAGAGGACGCGCGATGCGTCGGCGATCGCCTCGCGATGCGCATCGGTGGCAGGATCCGGCCACGGGAAAGTCATGAACGCGGTCGTTGGCGTGTAGCGAAGGTCACCCTTCAGCGTCGACGACTGCTCCCAGGCCCAGGCGTCATGCGCTTTCGACATCAGCACACCCATCGAGTAGTCGTCGTCAAACGCGAACACGACTGCCGCGTCGCTGATCGTTGAGGATATGTCCTGCCAAGTGAGAAGTAGCCGCTTCCCGGTTCTGGCAGCGACCGCCTGCCGACGCAGATTCGACACTGCTTCGATCATCCCCGGGCGAGCCTCGCCATGACGCCACCAGTAGTTCCGATAGAGCGCTCGATTGTTGAGATCGCGCTCCGGCTTGACACGCTGCCGCACCAATTCGAGCTCGCGGGGATGCTTCGAGGCCTCTTCGAGCGTTGCGAGTTTAAAGTCAATGACGACTCGGGACGCTCTCTGGTCGATGGTGCGCGTGATGTCTCGTCCATCCAAGAACGGTCGCACTACGGTGCTATCGCTCAGCCCGAGCGCGACGGCTTCAGCTGGTGCCACACGGAAGCCAGCGGCATGGAGGCTCACGCCGATGAATGCGCGGCCGTCGTTGGGGGCAAGAGTCAAGGCTTGCCAGTCGTTCTGGCGGATCTCGCGCAATGAGCTAGAGATTCCGCCCACCTCGGTGTCGTCGAGGAGAAAGCCGAGGGGCTGATGGTCGGGTTGTTTGATCCAGTTCACGATACTCACGTGGACCTTGGCGTCTCCCGGCCAGCGTTGGGTAGACACGGCGTCGGTGATCACGCCGCCGCGGTCCAGGATGTACTGAAGGGATGCATCGCGGCCGCGGTTCTGACTGACAGAGTTGGTCCCGACGAGGCCCGCCCGCTGACCAGCCGCAAGGCGATCGTGAGCGAGTCGGAACCAGTACACGGCCAGGTCACGGATGCCGACGCCGAACCGTCGTTCGAGCCAGTCGATGTAGTCGTCACCGAGCGACTCGCGGATGAGCTGCGAGCCGAGGAATGGCGGGTTGCCGATGATCGCGTCGGTCTCGGGCCACTCGATGCGCAGGGCGTCGGCGGCGCGGATGGCGGACAGGTCTTGCAAGGGAAGCACTGGCTCGGCCTCGCCGTAGCGGTCGACCATCTGGCGGTGGCCCATCCAGAGCGTGACCTGCGCAATGCGCACCGCGACGCGCTCGATGTCGATGCCCTGGATGTTGGCCAGTGGGTAATACGGCAGATCGGTCGGGCGGGGTAATCCGGCGTCAGCAGCGAGGTCGTGGATGCGCGACTTCAGACCGGCCTCGAGGCCGCGCAGCTCTCGGTAGGCGACGTAGAGGAAGTTGCCGCAGCCGCAGGCCGGGTCGAGCACGCGGAAGCCGCAGAGCTCGTCGAGCAGATCACGTGCCTGGCTCGACGTCGTCGTCGCCTCGATGCGCTCGCGCCACGGCCGCACGATCGTCGGCGTGACGATCTTCATGATGTCGGCCTCGTGCGTGTAGTGCGCGCCGAGTTCTGCGCGGCGGTCGTCGCCGAGCACGCCCTCGAGCAGCGAGCCGAAGATCGTCGGGTTCACCTGGCGCCAGTCGAACTCCGAGGCGCGCTTCAGATGCTCGAGTTCCTCACGTGTCAGGTAGACGGCATCCGACTGCGCGAACAGCTCACCGTTGACGTAGCGGGTGCCCTCGTAGATGCCGTGGCGGTTCTGGTTGCCCTTCTGGTTCAGCAATTTGAACAGGTACCCGAGGTCGCGGGCAGAATCGGGGTCGTCCTCCCTGAGCAGCTTCTCGACAGTGCGCTGCAGCGGGTAGCCCTCGAGCATGCCGAGGTCCTCGGCGAACAGCGTCCACACCAGCTGCATCGTGAAGCGCTGCATCTCGTCGTCCGGCGCTGCGCTGCGCTCGGCCATCGAGACGTACAGGTCTGCGATGTGGCGGGCCGCGTCAGCAGTCAGCTCACGGCGGTGCTCGGAGAAGACCGGTTCGATCGACTCCGACTGCAGGAACAGCAGCGCGTCGTAGTGGTCGGTCAGGTCGGTGAGAGAGAACCGGAGCCGTGGGTGGTTGGGGAATCGGCCGGGCTCCCAGATCTCGAACGACTGGAAGTTGCAGACGATGACCCAGCGCGCAGCCTGGATGTCGAGCTCTGGATCGCTGGATTCCTGCCAGTAGCGGCGCCGCTGATCCGTTGCCTGCTCGAGCGGGGTGCCCGGCCGCTTCATCTCGACGATGAGTACGCCCGGCTGGTGCAGATCCATGAAGCCGGCCGAGGAGCGGAAGTCCTCGAATTTCGCGCCCGCCTCTGCGCGGTCCGTGCCGTACGCGGCATAGAGCTCGTTGAGGAAGGTCTGCGCCTCCGAGCGCTCGCTGCCCTCGTAGTGTCGCCATTTCGCGACGAAGGCCTCGAGATCACGCTGGATCTCGAGGCCAGACTTCGACGCCACTACAGCAGCCTGGTGTCGGTGCCGACGTAGTACGTGCCATGGAGCAGCCGCTTGCGTGTCGACTGCATCTCGGCCAGCGCATCCTCCAGCGGCTCGATTACGTTCGTCTGCACGCCCGATTTGCGGAGCTTCGTCAGCGCCTTCTTCGTACGACCGATCGCGAAGTCGAGGTTCGTGAGCACGTCTGAGACCTCGCCCATCGAGAGCTCGTGGGCGATCTGCTCCGGGGATCGGGTGTCGAGGTTGGTGCTGGTGCTCATGCTCTGCCTTCTCGATCGGTGACTGTCAGGCTACCGCCGACCGCCCAAGGGACGGTCGGCGACAGCCTGACGGTGTGGACGCATCCGTCTCAGAAGTCCCAGTCGTCGTCCTCGGTGGCCTCGGCCTTGCCGATGACGTAGGAGGAGCCCGAGCCCGAGAAGAAGTCGTGGTTCTCGTCGGCGTTCGGCGACAGCGACGACAGGATCGCCGGGCTGACGTCGGTGACCGTGGTCGGGAACAGCGGCTCGAAGCCGAGGTTCATGAGCGCCTTGTTGGCGTTGTAGTGGAGGAACTTCTTGACGTCCTCCGTCAGGCCGACCGGGTCGTAGAGCTCGGCCGTGTACTTCGACTCGTTCTCGTACAGCTCGTACAGCAGCGAGTACGTGTAGTCCTTGATCTCGGCCTGCTTCTCAGCGGTGAGCTTCTCGTAGCCCTTCTGGAACTTGTAGCCGATGTAGTACCCGTGCACGGCCTCGTCGCGGATGATGAGGCGGATGAGGTCGGCCGTGTTCGTGAGCTTGGCCCGGCTCGACCAGTACATCGGCAGGTAGAAGCCCGAGTAGAACATGAACGACTCGAGCAGCGTCGAGGCGATCTTGCGCTTCAGCGGGTCGTCGCCCTCGTAGTAGCCGATGATGATTTCGGCCTTGCGCTGCAGGTAGGGGTTCTCCTGCGACCAGCGGAAGGCCTCATCGATCTCCTTCGTCGACGCGAGCGTCGAGAAGATCGAGGAGTACGACTTCGCGTGCACCGACTCCATGAACGCGATGTTCGTGTAGACGGCCTCCTCGTGCGGCGTGATCGCATCCGGGATGAGCGAGACCGCGCCGACCGTGCCCTGGATGGTGTCGAGCAGCGTGAGGCCGGTGAAGACGCGCATCGTGAGCAGCTTCTCGGCCTCGGTGAGCGTGCCCCACGACTGCACGTCGTTCGACAGAGGCACCTTCTCGGGCAGCCAGAAGTTGTTCACGAGGCGGTTCCAGACCTCGAGGTCCTTCTCGTCCTCGATGCGGTTCCAGTTGATCGCCTGCACCAGGTGGTTGTGCTTGTGCTGGCGCTGCTGGGCCTCGGTCTGCGGGGCGCCCTCGGTGAACGCCTCCGCAGCTTCGGCCTGCTCGGCCTCGACTGTCTCGCGCGCCTGCGCGGGGTCGACGGGGGATGCGTCGGCGAGCTCGTCGAACGCGGCGTCGGCCGCCTGGGTGTCTCGGGTATCCATGTCCCTATCCTTCATTGCCAAAAAGTGAGGAAATCACAACATGCAGCTGACGCAACCATCCACCTCAGTGCCCTCGAGCGCCAGCTGGCGGAGTCGCACGTAGTAGATGGTCTTGATGCCCTTGCGCCATGCCGAGATCTGCGCCTTGTTGATGTCGCGCGTCGTGGCGGTGTCCTTGAAGAACAGCGTCAGCGACAGGCCCTGGTCGACGTGCTGCGTGGCCGCGGCGTAGGTGTCGATGATCTTGTCCGGGCCGATCTCGTACGCGTCCTCGAAGTACTCCAGGTTGTCGTTCGTCATGAACGGCGCCGGGTAGTAGACGCGGCCGAGCTTGCCCTCCTTGCGGATCTCGATCTTCGACGCGATCGGGTGGATCGACGACGTCGAGTTGTTGATGTACGAGATCGAGCCGGTCGGCGGCACCGCCTGCAGGTTTTGGTTGTAGATGCCGTGCTGCTGCACGAGCGCCTGCAGCTCGCGCCAGTCGTCCTGCGTGGGGATGGCGACCTCAGCGGTGTCGAACAGCTCCTGGATGCGGGCGGTCGCCGGCTTCCACTCCTGCTCGGTGTACTTGTCGAAGAACTCGCCCGACGCGTACTTCGAGCGCTCGAACCCGTCGAAGGTCTCGCCCTTCTCCTGCGCGAGCAGGTTCGACGCCCGCAGCGCGTGGAACAGCACCGTGTAGAAGTAGATGTTCGTGAAGTCGAGGCCCTCTTCGGAGCCGTAGTGGATGCGTTCGCGACCGAGGTAGCCGTGCAGGTTCATCTGGCCGAGGCCGATCGCGTGGCTCATCGAGTTGCCGCGCGCGATCGAGGGCACCGAGCCGATGTTCGACTGGTCGGAGACCGCGGTGAGCGTGCGGATCGCCGTCTCGACGGTCTTGCCGAAGTCGGGCGAGTCCATCGACAGCGCGATGTTCATCGAGCCGAGGTTGCAGGAGATGTCCTTGCCGATCGACTCGTAGTCGAGGTTGTCGTCGTAGGTCGACGGCGTGTTGACCTGCAGGATCTCGCTGCACAGGTTCGACATGTTGATGCGGCCGTCGATCGGGTTGGCCCGGTTGACGGTGTCCTCGAACATGACGTACGGGTAGCCCGACTCGAACTGGATCTCGGCGAGCGTCTGGAAGAACTCGCGCGCATTGATCTTCGTCTTGTTGATGCGCGAGTCGTCGACCATCTCGTGGTACTTCTCGGTCACCGAGATGTCGCTGAAGGGCACGCCGTAGACGCGCTCGACGTCGTAGGGCGAGAAGAGGTACATGTCCTCGCCCTTCTTCGCCAGCTCGAACGTGATGTCGGGCACGACGACGCCCAGCGAGAGGGTCTTGATGCGGATCTTCTCGTCGGCGTTCTCACGCTTGGTGTCGAGGAACCGCATGATGTCGGGGTGGTGCGCCTGCAGGTACACCGCGCCCGCGCCCTGACGGGCACCCAGCTGGTTCGCGTACGAGAAGCTGTCTTCGAACAGCTTCATGACGGGGATGACTCCCGAGGACTGGTTCTGGATCTGCTTGATCGGGGCGCCGTACTCACGGATGTTCGTGAGGTTGAAGGCCACGCCGCCGCCGCGCTTCGAGAGCTGCAGCGCCGAGTTGATCGAGCGGCCGATCGACTCCATGTTGTCCTCGATGCGCAGCAGGAAGCACGAGACGAGCTCGCCGCGCTGCTTCTTGCCCGCGTTGAGGAAGGTCGGGGTGGCCGGCTGGAAGCGGCCGTTGACGACCTCGTCGACGATCTGCTCGGCGAGGGTCTCGTTGCCCTCTGCGAGCGCGAGCGCGACGTTCACCACGCGGTCCTCGTAGCGCTCCAGGTAGCGCTTCCCGTCGAAGGTCTTGAGCGTGTACGAGGTGTAGTACTTCAGCGCGCCGAGGAAGGTCGGGAAGCGGAACTTGTAGCCGTAGGCCCGCTTCATGAGCGACTTGATGAACTCGAAGGAGTACCGGTCGAGCACTTCCTTCTCGTAGTAGTCGTTCTCGACCAGGTAGTCGAGCTTCTCCTTCAGCGAGTGGAAGAAGACCGTGTTCTGGTTGACGTGCTGCAGGAAGTACTGATTCGCAGCCTCACGGTCCTTGTCGAACTGGATCTTCCCATCCGGTCCGTAGAGGTTGAGCATCGCGTTCAGCGAGTGGTAATCCATCGCCGACGTCTTGCCCGTCGTCATCTCGGGCGTCACCGTTGCCATAGTGCATCCAATCCATCTTGTACGACGCGCACGTCGTCAGCAGTTCCGAACAGTTCGAAGCGGTAGAGGTGCGGCACTCCGCACTTGCGGGCGATGATGTCGCCCGCAAGCCCGTAGCCCGCGCCGAAGTTGGTGTTGCCGGCCGCGATCACGCCTCGCAGATGCTTGCGGTTCTGCTCGTCGTTGAGGAACCGGATGACCTGCTTGGGAACGGCGCCCTTGCCATTCCCGCTGCCGTACGTCGGCACGATGAGCACGTAGGGCTCTCGCTGCTCGAGCGGCGGCTCAGAGGCATACAGGGGGATGCGCGAGGCCGGCCGCCCGAGCTTCTCCACGAAGCGGGCGGTGTTGCCCGAGACGCTCGAGAAGTAGACGATGTCAGCCACCTCGGCCCCCAGCACAGCCGTGGGCACGACGATCAGGCCGCGTGGATCGCCTTGATGCGGTCGGGCTGGAAGCCAGACCAGTGGTCCGCGTCGGCGATCACGACGGGGGCCTGCATGTAGCCGAGATCCTTGACGGTCTGCAGTGCCTTGTCGTCGGCGGTGACGTCGAAGATCTCGTACTCGATGCCCTGCGCGTCGAGCGCACGAGTGGTCATCGTGCACTGCACGCAGGCGGGCTTTGAGTAGACGGTGACGGTCATGTCGGCCTTCCTCGTTGGTGTGGTGGTCGGTGCTGGGAGCTGTGCGGCCGGGGCCGGGCTCCCACTATATGTGGGGTCTCGCGTCGATCAAGGACACAAGATGGTGTGTTTCTCCACACTTGTTTCAACAACCTGTCCACAGTTGTGATTCCCGCCGCGGAACGACGCGGAAGTGCCTGTGGAGAGTGCTCGCTGACAGCTGTGCAGCGCGCCCGGAAAGACTTTTCCGACACGCCGTGCACGAGTTACAACGGTGTGGTTCGCGGTCTCCATCGGGCACCTCCGGGGGCTGTGGTGACCACTCTCCACCCGACCGCCCACATGCGGCGGGCGCGCCGTGAGCGGTGACGCTACCGCGCGATGTGGCGGACGATCCGCTCGGCGGCAGCGATGACCGCCGGGTGCTCGATCGACAGGCGCTCGGCGCTCAGGAAGCTGACGCCGCGCTCGGCGGAATCGAAGACCACGAGGTTCGTGAGCCCCGGATGGTAGAGCGAGGACCAGCGGATGCCGACGAACCCGGCATCGTGCACGTGCGCGGCGATCTGCTGTGTGCGCCGGGGGTCGCGGATGCCGACGTCGGCCACGCGCAGCTTGAACCGACTGAGCATCGCGGGATCATCGAAGTCCGCGAGTTCCAAGTCCTCGGGGATCTCGAACTCTCCGAGCCTGCGGGGGATCGGGAGGTCGTCGAACAGCGCGGGACGCCAGACCGCCATGCCGCCGAAGACCTCGCTCACCGCTCCTCTGGCCGACAGCGAGAAGTAGCCGGCAGCGTAGCGATCCGGGTTGTCCCAGCGGCCGGAGCCTTGGAGTGAGCGCGCGATGAACAGCGGATGGCCGGGTTCGCCCGCCGCCGCACCGCCGTCGAAGGGGAAGATGCGGAACGCGCGCATCAGGCGTAGACGCCCGCCAGCTCGCCCTCCAGCGCTGCGAGCACGTCGGAGGCCCGTCCTGCGCGCAGGCACTCCTTCGGGCTCGCGCCTGCGAGGAACGAGTTGCTTCCGTCGAGCCAGTCCTGGAAGATCTCGGCCGGCCAGACGCGCACAAACTTCGTCGCGACGAGTGCGACGTCGTCGACCAGGCGCTGCGTGGCGGCACTGGGCCGACCCTGGTGATTGAGCCACCGGGTCGGCTGCGACCGGTGCACGCCCGCCAGCAGCGCGAATGCGGCCGGCGAGCCGAGGCTGGCGATGGCGATGCGGAGACGTGCGTCCTCGCCCTCGCGTACTGCGCTGTCAAGATCGAGTTGCATCGTCATGCTGTCAGGATACTGCGCGCAACAAATATGTTGCAAGAGCCGTGCTCAGGTGCGGCGGGTACCGTCGCCGCCGAATCCCGAACTTGAAGGAGGCAGTCATGGCTGACATCACCGGCAAGAAGGTCGCGTTCGTGCTCACGGACGGCTACGAGGACTCCGAGCTCACCAGCCCGTGGGAGGCGGTGCAGGGCGCCGGCGGCAAGCCCGCACTGATCTCGTCGAAGGACGGCTCGGTCGAGGGCAAGAAGGGCCACACGCAGACGGTGGACGCCGCGCCCAAGGACGTGGACGCATCCGCCTTCGACGCCCTCGTGCTGCCCGGCGGCGTGGTGAACGCCGACCATCTGCGGATGGATGCGGATGCGGTGGCGCTCGTGCGCGGGTTCGTCGAGTCGGGCAAGCCGATCGGCGTGATCTGCCACGGCGCGTGGATCCTGATCGAGGCCGGCGGCGTCTCGGGGCGCACCATGACGAGCTACCCGAGCCTCAAGACCGACCTGCAAAACGCCGGCGCGAACTGGGTCGATCAGGAGGTCGCGACCGACAAGGGGCTGGTCTCGAGCCGCACGCCGGACGATCTGCCCGCGTTCAACGCGAAGATCCTGGAAGAGTTCGCCGAGGGCACGCACGCCGGCTGATGTGGGCGGGCGGCGCTAGCGTCGCCGCATGCGTGAGACCGAAGCCGAGCTCGACGACCTGCAGCGCCTGATCGACACGTCCCGCGCGGGCGGCACCAGCCACCTGCGCGAGATCATCAGCGGCGACCACGTCATGGATGCGCGTGCCGTGGCGGGCGCGCTCGACGGCATGAAGGTGCTGACCCTCGCGACGGTCACCGCTGCGGGCGAGCCCCGCGTGAGCGCCGTCGACGGGCACTTCCTGCATGGCGCGTGGACCTTCGGCACCGATGGCGCGGCCGCCAAGGCGCGCCACATCGCGGCGCGTCCGGCGGTGAGCGCCGCCCACGTCGACGGCGAGCGCATCGGCGTCTTCTGCCACGGGTGGGCGGTGCGCCTGACGCCCGACTCCGTCGCCTGGGAGGAGACGATCGCCCACTGGAGCGCCCGTTACGGATCGGATCCGACGAGCTGGGGCGACGACGTGCGGATGTACCGGATCGAGCCGCATTGGCTCGTCGGCTATCGCGGGGCCTGAAGCCGCAGAGGCTGCGTCAGCGCTCGTGCCAGCCGAGCTCGCGCGCGAGGTCGCCGAGCGATTGCAACAGGTGCGCGTTGTAGTCGTAGCCGAGCTGGCTCGGCAGTGCGAACAGCACGGTGTCGGCCGCTTGCACCGCGTCATCGGCGAGCAGGCGCCGCGCGACGTGCTCCGGCTCGCCGGCGTAGGTCGGGCCTCCGCGCACGGCGCCGCCCTCGATGCGGCCCTGGCCGTCGCGCTGCTCGTCGGCGAGGCCGAAGTAGCGGCGGTCGTCGTCGTTGAAGAAGGGGAAGGCGCTGCGCGTGACGGCAGTGCGGGGCGGGACCGCATGGCCCGCCGCGGCGTACCCGCTGAGGTAGTCGCGCACCTGGTCGGCCTGCTGCACGTGGAAGGGGCGGCCGTCGTCCTGCGTCAGCAGCGTGGAGGAGAGCAGGTGGTAGCCGTGCTCGGCGGCCCACAGCCCCGACGTGTGGTTGCCCGCACCCCACCAGAGGCGATCGGCGAGCCCGGGGGAATGCGGCTCGACGGGCAGATCCGGGCCCTTGCCCTGCTCGTGTGCGAGCGCCGAGGTCGCCTGGGGCTCGCCCCGCAGCGCCCGCCGAACGTGCGCGGCGCGGTCACGGGCATGACCCGACCAGTTCGCCCCCTCTGGCAGCGGCAGCCCGAAGCGCTGCTGCCCGTCGACGGCGCGCTCGGGTGAGCCGCGCGAGATGCCCAGCTGCAGCCGGCCGCCGGTGATGAGGTCGGCGGCGCTCGCGATCTCGGCCATCGCCAGCGGCTGCTCGTAGCGCAGGTCGATGACGCCGGTGCCGAGCTCGAGCGTCGAGGTGCGCGCTCCCATCGCGGCCAGCAGCGGATACGGGGTGCTGAGCGACTGGTCGAAGTGGTGCACCCGCACCCAGGCGCCGTCGAGGCCGGCCTCCTCGGCCGCGACCGCCAGATCGACGTGCATGCGCAGCGAGTCGCCGGCGGTCGGCACCCGCGAGCCGGGCACGTCGCGGTAGTGCCCGAAGGAGAGGAAGCCGATGCGTTTGCGCATGCTCGGTGGAACCGCCGCGCGATCGCGGGCATTCCGCTGCGCGGGTGCAGATCGGCCGTCTCGCGCGCGCAGCTCAGCCGCTCGCCCTGCACCGAATGTGACGAACCGTGACGATATGGATGCAACGGCTCGTGATGGGAGATATAACTGAATGTGCACCCGGGCGACGTGGCCCGGACACCCCACCCACCGCATCCATGAGGAGCATCGTGTCCGCGACCACACAGAGCGCACCCGCGCGCGCACCGAAGAGCCGAGCCCGCAAGCTGTTGGGCTCGTTCGGCTTCCAGATCACGCTCGCCCTCGTGCTGGGCATCGTGCTCGGCCTCATCGCCCGCCAGATCGGGCCCGGCGCCGAGGACGCGCCGAACGCGCTCGCCGAGACGCTCGGCACCATCGGCTCGAGCTACGTGGCGCTGCTGAAGACGGCCGTCGTGCCGCTCATCCTGACGGCGATCATCGCCTCGATCGCGCAGCTGCGCAAGGTGCAGAACGCGGCACGCCTGGCCGGCCAGACGCTGCTGTGGTTCGCGATCACCGCCGCCATCGCCGTCTCGATCGGTATCACTCTCGGCACCATCCTGCAGCCCGGCTCACGCGTCGACACCGGCGCGCTCGAGACCGCCGAGCCGAGCCGCGTGGGCGGCTGGTGGGACTTCCTGATCGGCCTGGTGCCGCAGAACTTCCTCGGCCTGACCGTCTCGACCAGCGCAGCCGAGTCGGGTGACATCAGCGCATCGGTCGGCTTCAACGTGCTGCAGGTGATCGTGATCGCCGCCGCCATCGGCATCGCCGCGCTCAAGCTCGGCAAGAAGGCCGAGCCCTTCCTCGACTTCACGCAGTCGGCGCTCAAGGTGATCCAGAAGGTGCTGTGGTGGATCATCCGCATCGCCCCGATCGGCACCGCCGGCCTGCTCGGCAACGCGGTCGTGCAGTACGGCTGGGAGAAGCTGGGCACGCTCGCCTGGTTCGTCGCCGCCATCTACCTCGGCCTCGTGCTGGTGCTGTTCGTCGTCTACCCGGTGCTCATCAAGACGCACGGGCTGTCGATTCGCAAGTACTTCTCGGGCGTCTGGCCCGCCGTGCAGCTGGGCTTCGTGAGCCGCTCGTCGATGGGCACCCTGCCGCTCACGCAGCGGGTCACCGAGCGCAACCTGGGCGTGCCGCGCGAGTACGCGTCGTTCGCCGTGCCCTTCGGCTCGACCACCAAGATGGATGGCTGCGCCGCGATCTACCCGGCCATCGCCGCCATCTTCGTCGCCCAGTTCTTCGGCATCGAGCTCACGCTCATCCAGTACGTGCTGATCGCCTTCGTCTCGATCGTCGGCTCGGCGGCCACGGCCGGCACCACGGGTGCGACCGTCATGCTCACGCTGACGCTGTCGACGCTCGGCCTGCCGCTCGAGGGCGTCGGCCTGCTGCTGGTCGTCGACCCGATCGTCGACATGGGCCGCACCGCGATCAACGTCGCAGGCCAGGCCCTGGTGCCGACGATCGTCGCCAAGCGCGAGGGCATCCTCGACCTCAGCCTCTACAACGCCGAGCGCGGCGACGTGCCCTTCGCGGATGAGGATGACGACCTCGACGAGGCGGTGCCCTCGGTATCGGCCGACGCGGAGGCGGCTGACCGTGCGGATGCGTCCACCGACGCAGGCGCGGACACCACGCCCGGCGGCGGTCGCGACGAGCGCCGCGAACCGGTACCGGTCGCCTGACGCGGGCCCCCAGGCGCGCCCGGCGTTGCTCCAGCTTCGCCGGGCGCGCCATCTCGTTGGGCGCCGAACTTGAGCGTTCTCCACATGAGTCACTGCGCCACTCACTGCGTACGCGCATTCGGTATACTGACGATGAGCCTCCCCCTGAGGGGTGCGAGGAAGTGAAGCCGGGAACCCGCCGCATGACGGGACCCGGCTTTCGCGTTGTCACAGGGGCAGCTCGTGCAGCACCGACCTGACCGCGCGATTCGATCCAGACGAGTTCCACGTTCAGCAGAGACAACCGATGCAGGAGACGCTCCAGGCATTTCCGCCTCGCCCGTTCCTGACGCTTCGGGTCCATCCCGGTTGCGACCACCACCTCTGCGCGGACTCCGAGCGCGGCGATGGCGGTGATACTCCGAGCGCGGCGATGGCGGTGATGATGCGACGTCGGTCGTTCGCTGACTCGTCTCGCCAGTGCAGGCGTCGACGGGGTCGATGCACCAGGGCGCGCATTGTGGCTCGCGCACGATCGAGAGCCATGCTGTCGTCGGATGCGACGACGGCGGCCAGGATGTAGCTCCTTGCCCGGGCCTGGATCGACTCATCCACCCAAGCCTGCAGCGCTTGACTTCGCGGAGCGTCTTGCTCCAACCCTTCTCGCGGCGCCATCCTTCAGTCATAGACCCGCTCTGCGTGGTACTGCTCGATCGCATACTGAGGTTGTGGAGAGTGCAACGCGATCAAGCAGGATTGGAGAAGCGCGAACGGCGGGCGGCGCGGCATGATCGGTGGCAGCGAATGCACGCCACACGAGAGGAACGGCACCCATGGCTGACGACGACGGCAAGCTCTCCGACTTCGAGAAGCAGGCGCTCAAGGAGCGCACCGCCGAGCTGCGCAAGCAGGCCGGTCGCAAGGGCGGCAGCAAGAAGGAGAAGGACCTGCAGGATGTGGTCGACACGATCGCTGGTCTGCCCGAGCCCGACAAGGCGATCGCGCAGATGATCCACGAGGTGGTCACCGAGATGGCCCCCGAGCTCGACCCGAAGACCTGGTACGGCTTCCCCGCCTACGCGCGCGACGGCAAGGTGCTGGTGTTCTACCAGCAGGCCTCGAAGTTCGACGCGCGCTACGGCACGCTCGGCTTCCAGGACAACGCGGCGCTCGACGACGGCCCGATGTGGCCGGCCTCCTACGCGATCGTCGAGGTGACGGATGCGGTGCGGAAGCAGGTGGGCGAGCTCGTCAAGAAGGCGGCCGGCTGAGTCACCTCAGGCGCGCCGCGCTCGCTGGTGGCGAACGGGAATGCGCTCGCGCCTCGGGTGTTCTAACTTGAGTCAAAGACACTCAAGTTTGGAATGACCACGAGGGGATGCACATGGCAGCCATCTACGGACCGGTCGGCGACGGATCGTTCGACGACCTCATCGCGCGACTGATGCAGCAGGGCGGGCGCACGCCCGCAGCGCGCGCGATCGACGTCACGCGCCTGATCTCACGCCGCACGGGCTCGGTCATGGCCAGCGCGCTCGAGTACGCGCGCGCCCACAAGCACACCGAGCTCGACGCGCTCCATCTGCTGCACGCGCTGCTCGAGCTGCCCGAGTTCGCCTCCGGACTCCAAGCCGCGGGCACCGACATCGAGCAGCTGCGCGAGACCATCGCCGATCGCCTGCCGGCCGAAGGCACGACGGAGGTCTCCGGACCCCCGAGCCTCACCCCATCCGCTCAGCGCGCTCTGCGCGACGCCTACCAGCTGGCGCGCGCCAACGGCTCGAGCTACATCGAGCCGCAGCACCTGTTCTTCGCGTTCCTGCTCGCCGGCGACAGCGCTGCGGGAGCCGTGCTGCAGGAGGCCGGCGTGACGCAGGAGTCGCTGCAGCGCGGCGCGATGGGGGCGCAGCGGCAGGCGCAGCAGGGGCGCACCCCGTCGAAGGCGATCGACCCGAACTCCACCACGCCCACGCTCGACGAGTACGGCTCTGACCTCACCCAGCGCGCCCGCGACGGCAAGCTCGACCCCGTCATCGGCCGCGCCGACGAGATCGAGCAGACCATCGAGATCCTCTCGCGCCGCACCAAGAACAACCCGGTGCTGATCGGCGAGGCCGGCGTCGGCAAGACCGCCATCGTCGAGGGGCTCGCGCGCGCGATCGTCGAGGGCTCGACCTCGGCCGGCACCGTGCCCAAGTCGCTCCACGGCAAGCGCGTCGTCGCGCTCGACCTGACCGCGATGGTCGCCGGCACGCGCTACCGCGGCGACTTCGAGGAGCGCATCACCAAGGCGATGGACGAGATCACCGCCCACAAGGACGAGCTGATCGTCTTCATCGACGAGCTGCACTCGATCCTGGGCGCCGGCGGTGGCGGCGAGGGCGGCATGGATGCCGCGAACATCCTCAAGCCGCGGCTGGCGCGCGGCGAGCTGCACATGATCGGCGCGACCACGCTCGCGGAGTTCCGCCGCATCGAGAAGGACGCCGCGCTCACCCGCCGCTTCCAGCCGGTGCTGGTGGCCGAGCCCTCGGTCGAGGACGCCGTCAAGATCCTCGACGGGCTGAAGTCGGCCTACGAGGAGCACCACCGCGTCAGCTACACGCCCGAGGCCATCGCGGCCGCCGTCGAGCTCTCGCACCGCTACATCAGCGACCGCTTCCTGCCCGACAAGGCGATCGACCTGATCGACCAGGCCGGCGCGCGCCTGCGCCTGCGGCTCGGCGCGAAGGTCGACGTCGACGCCCTGGTGCAGGAGAAGGAGCACCTCGAGGACGAGAAGCGGCAGGCCGTCGAAGCCGAGGAATTCGAGGAGGCCACGCGCCTGCGCGACCGCATCGGCGCCATCCAGGCGTCGATCGAGTCGGGCTCCGGCGAGGACGGCGAGGTCGACGAGGCGGCGATCGCCGAGGTCGTCTCCCGCGCCACCGGCATCCCGGCATCTCGCCTGACCGAGGGCGACAAGCAGCGCCTGGCCGTGCTGGAGGACGAGCTGCACCAGCGGGTCGTCGGGCAGACGGATGCGGTGAGCGCGGTCGCGAAGGCCGTCCGACGGTCGCGCTCGGGGCTGGGCGACGCTGCGCGCCCGATCGGTTCGTTCCTGTTCCTCGGACCGACGGGCGTCGGCAAGACCGAGCTCGCGAAGACGCTCGCCGAGAGCCTGTTCGGCTCGGAGGGCAGTCTCGTGCGCTTCGACATGTCGGAGTTCGGCGAGCGGCACACGGTCGCGCGCCTCATCGGCGCCCCTCCCGGGTACGTCGGCTACGACGAGGCCGGGCAGCTGACCGAGAAGATCCGCCGCCAGCCCTACTCGGTGGTGCTGCTCGATGAGATCGAGAAGGCGCACCCCGATGTCTTCAACCTGCTGCTGCAGGTGCTCGAGGACGGCCGCCTGACCGACGGCCAGGGCCGCACGGTCGACTTCCGCAACACGGTCGTCATCATGACCAGCAACCTCGGCGGCGAGTTCCTCGCCTCCAAGTCGGGGCCGATGGGCTTCCAGGTCGGCGATGGCGCGGCCGCGGCCGACGAGCTGCGCGCGAAGGTGATGGGCAAGCTGCGCGAGCAGATGCGCCCGGAGCTCATCAACCGCATCGACGAGATCGTGCTCTTCCAGAAGCTCGAGCGCGAGCAGCTGCGCCAGATCGTCACGCTGCTGCTCGACCGCGTCGGCGCGCGGCTGCGCGCGCAGGACATCGAGCTCGAGGCGACGGATGCGGCGCTCACCTGGCTGGCGGAGCACGGCTACGAGCCCGAGTTCGGCGCGCGGCCGCTGCGCAGGCTCATCCAGCGCGAGGTCGAGGACAAGGTGGCCGACCTCATCGTCGGCGGCTTCGAGTCCGGGACGGTGCGCGTCGACGTCGCCGACGGCGCCCTCGCGGTGACGGCCGCCGACACCGCCGAGCCTGCCCCGGACGCGTAGCGCCGCGATCTCAACGTGCGAGGTGCGCGTTCGTGCAGATAGTTGCAGCGAACAAGCACCTCGCACGTTGAGATCCGCGGAGCCGGCGATCCAGCACGCGCTGCGTGACACCGCAGCAGGTCTGCCGGCGAGAGTGCCGCCCTGAGAGGATGGCGGCATGAGTGAGCGCATCGCCGTCATCGGAGCCGGCGTGATCGGGCTCTCGATCGCGCACGAGCTGGCCGCCTCCGGCGTGCCCGGCCGCACCGTCACGGTGCTGACCGAGCTCGACTCGCTCGCCACCACCTCGGCGGCCGCCGGCGCGATCTGGTTCCCCTACGAGGCCGAGCGCTCACCCGCCGTCGACGTGATGCTCGATGCCTCGCTGCGCCGCTTCCGCGCGATCGCCGAGGATCCCGATGCGGGCGTCGACCTGCGCGACGGCATCATCATCGAGCGCGCCGGCGAACCCGACCGCTCCTGGACCCAGTGGGTCGACGCGCACGAGGCCGACGCCGGCGAGCTGCCGGCCGGCGCCACCGGCATGCGCACCCGGCTGCCGCTGGCGACCATGACGCAGTACCTGCCGTGGCTGCAGGCGCAGTGCCATGCGCTGGGCGTGAGTTTCGAGCAGCGGTCGGTCGCCGCGGCCGACGAGCAGGGCGTGGATGCGCTGGCGCACGACTTCGACGTCGTCGTCGTCGCCGCCGGGGTGCGGTCGGGCGCGCTGCTGGGCGACGACGACACGGTGGTGCCCATCCGCGGCCAGGTCGTGCGGGTGGCGAACCCGGGCTTCTGGGAGTTCCGCATCGACGACGACGGTCCGGAGGGCATCACCTACGTGCTGCCGCGGCGCGACTGCCTGGTGCTCGGCGGCACGCACGAGGTGGGTGCCATCTCGCTCGAGCCCGATCCCGAGATCGAGGCCGGCATCCTCGCTCGCGCCGCGGCGCTCGTGCCGGGCCTCGTCGGCGCGGAGATCCTCTCGCGCGCCGTCGGCCTGCGGCCGGCCCGCGCGACGCTGCGCATCGAGGAGGTGCCCGGCCATCCGCTGCGCGTCATCGCCGCCTACGGGCACGGTGGCGCCGGCATGACCCTCTCCTGGGGCACCGCCGAGCGCGCGGTGGAGCTCGTGGCGCAGGCCCGATGACCACCGTGACCGACGTCGACGAGCTGGCCGAACGCATCCGCCGCCGGGCCGAGCAGCGCGACGTGCTCGTGGTCGGCATCGCCGGCTACGGCGGCTCGGGCAAGTCGACGCTCGCCAGGGCCCTGCAGGCGCGGCTGCCCGAGGCGGCGCGGGTGCGCGGCGACGACTTCCTCGATCCGCTCGGCAGCCGCGAACGGAGCGACGACTGGGCGGCGCTGCACCGCGACGAGCTCGCGTCGGTGCTCGAGGCCATGGGCGCGGGCCGTCCGGCCATGTGCCACCCGGTCGACTGGGCCACCGGCGGGCGGCAACCGGCGCGCACGCAGGAGCCCGCGCCGATCGTGCTCGTCGACGCAGTCGGCCTGCTGCACCCCGTGCTGGTGCCGCTGCTCGACCTCACCGTCTGGGTGGATGTGCCGCTGGAGGCGGCGACGGAGCGGGGGATGCGTCGCGACCGCGAGGCGGGCGACGACCACGACGCGCTGTGGCGCGAGGTGTGGGCGCCGAACGATCGCGGCTTCGACGCGCGCTACCGGCCACGGGAGGCAGCCGAGGTGCGCTTCGCGCCTCAGGCGCGAGGCTGACCGGGCTGGTCGTACGGGCCGTTCGGCGGCTCTGCGTAGCTGCCGCTGTAGGGCTGCTGGGCTGCCGGCTGCTGCCCGAACGCCGGCTGGCCGTAGGGTTGCTGCCCGTACGCGGGCTGGCCGTAGGGCTGCTGGCCGTACGCGGGCTGGCCGTAGGGCTCGTGCCCGTAGCCCAGCTGCGCGGCCGTCTGCGCCCGGTAGGCCGGGTCGAAGCGGATGCCCTCGGGCTGGCTCGGCAGGATGCACATGATGAGCGGCACGATGCCGAGGCTGATGAGCTGCAGCAGCGCGAAGGCGCCGTGCAGGTTCGCGTCCTGCAGGCGCCGCCACATCACCGCGAGGCTCGGCAGCACGATCGCCAGCGCGACGAGCAGCATGGGGATCATCCAGCCGAGCATCGCGAACATCGCGCCCAGCATGGCGGTCGGGTCGCCGTTCGGATCGGTCGTGTCGAGCTGGATGGTCTCGATCATGAACGCGACGTAGGCGATCCAGAACGGCACCTGCGCGACCAGCATGAGCAAGGTGGTGAAGAGCATCGCCCACCAGAACTCGCTCCGGCTCGCGCGGCCCGAGAAGCTCACGTAGCCCTTCCAGAAGCGCTGGACGGCGACGCCGAACGAGGCGCCGTACAGCGGCTGGCCGACGGGGACGACGCTCAGGGTGCTCATGCTCTCATTGTCCCCCACGGCGCGAGGTCGATCCGCCGGTCGGGTGGGGAGCACTGCCCTCCGTCGGTGCCGGTGTCGGTGCCTGCCGGTGCGGGCTTGTCGGCGGCGTACCTGGAGCGGGAGCTTCGCAGGTGTCAGCGCTCCGGGTCGCGCTGTGGCTGGCCGTAGGGCGTGCCGCCGTAGGAGGCGCCCCCGTACGACGCGCCGCCGTAGCTGCCGTAGCCGGGCGCTGGCGCTTGCTGCATGGGCTGCGGCGGCGTGCCGAACCGCTGCTGGCGAACCACCGCCGGTGATGCGTAGCCGTGCTCGGACGGGACGCCGAAGGCCGGTGGCGCCGCGGGCGGAGGCGGGCCGAATCTCGCTCCCGCCGGGTTGGACCCGAAGAAGCAGATGACCAGGGGGATGATCGACAGCCCTACGAACGACAGCAGGATCCAGGCGCCGTGGAAGTTCGCGTCCTGCAGGCGCCGCCACATGACCGCGTACGTCGGGATGGTGCAGACCAGCGAGAGCAGCACGCTCGCGCCCAGCAGCACGAAGAACGTCGTCACGGACTGCTGCGCCTCCACCTGGGTGACGAGGGCCGCGCCGCCGGGCTCGCCCCACGACTGGAGCCGCACCGCGATCAGCATGGCGGGCATCAGCAGCACGAGGCTGATGATCCAGACGGCCAGCATCGCCCACCAGAACTCGCTGCGGCTCGCGCGGCCCGCGAAGTGGAAGTAGCCGCGGAAGAAGCGGCCGGTCGCCTGCCCGAGCGACGCCCCGGGCAGCGGCTGGCCGATGGGGACGGTGTGGCTGCTGGTCACACGCAGATTCTTGCGCGGCCGGTGGCGTTGCGAAACGAGAATGCATCCACCTTTGGCAGATCTTCAGGTGGGGGACAGCGGTGTCGGTGCGGCCATGGCGTCCGGGGTTCGCCGAGGGGCGGCAGGGCGTCAGGGCGTCAGCGTTTCAGGGCGTCAGCCCGGCCCGCACCACAGCCTCCGCCAGCGTCCGGTCGCCCTCCACCTCGACGCCCTCGGCGGCGAGCCGGTCGTCGTCCGGCACACCGCGCCCCCAGGCCAGCAGCGCGAGCGAGCGCGCTGGCCCTGCGATGACGACCACGGGCGCGTCGTCGGCCGCACCGCCCAGCGTCAGCGACGCATCCGCCCCCTCCGGCCGGAACACGATGCGGGCGGCGGGACGGGCGACGCGCTCGAGCCGCAGCTGCCGCGGATGCATGACGGTGACGACCTCGTCGAGGCAGTCGACCCACGCCTCGTCGCCCGGATCGAAGCCGTGGGCGGCGAGCGGCTCGCCGATCGCGGTGCGCAGATCCCAGAGGTGCACGAGCGTCTCGTGCGCCTGCCGCCGATGCCAGAAGCGCACCGTGCCGGACTGCTCGGCCTTCGGCACACCGTCGTCGACGAGCGCCCAGGCGCGGGCGTCGGGGTCGAGCTCGGCGAGCGTCTCTCGCAGCTCGGTGGCGCACTCGTCGTACAGCTGCGGCAGGTCGAAGGGGCCGCGGCCGAGCGGCGTCTCCTGCTCGCGCCGCGCCTGCCCGGCGGCCCAGTGGTGGATGCGCGCGAGGTGCACGACGAGCTTCTCGACGCTCCAGCGGCCGAGCCAGGGGATGGGCGTCGCGGGGTCGGCCCGGCGGGTGCTCGCGAGGAACTGCTCCTGGAAGCCGGCCAGTGCGCGCAGGTGATCCATGGCGGCAGGCTACGCCGCCTCGGCCGGGTGTCGCGCGCCGCTGACCGGCCGCGCCGGTTCAGCCGCGCCCGGTGAAGCTCGGCCTGCGCTTCTGCTGGAAGGCCGCGAACCCCTCGCGGAAGTCCTCCGTCTGACTGAGCGCGACCTGCGCCGCGTTCTCGGCCTCGACCGAGCGCCACAGCCCCTGCCGCTCATCGCGCAGGCCGCGCAGGATCTCCTTGCTCGCCAGGAACGCGAGCGTCGGCCCCTGCGCCGCATGCGCTGCCGCCGCCCGGGTGGCCTCGAGCACCTCGTCGTCGGCGAAGGCCCGCGAGAACAGCCCGGCCGTGACGGCCTCGGCGCCCGACATGAGCCGCCCCGAATAGATGAGGTCGAAGGTGCGATGGGCGCCCAGCCGCTCGAAGAAGAGCGCGTGCCCGCCCGAGTCGAGCGTGGCGCCGAGCGCCGCGAAGGGGCTGCCGAGCTTCGCCGACTCGGCCACGTAGACCACGTCGGTCGCGATCAGCAGGCCGAGCCCGACGCCGAGGCACGCACCGTGCGCGACCGCGAAGGTGGGCGCGGGGAAGGCCGCCATCTGCTCGAGCAGCGGCTGCAGCCTGCCGCGCAGGAAGCCGGCGGCATCGTCGGTCACCGGGTCGACCTGCGAGATGTCGCGGCCGGCGCAGAAGCCCTTGCCCTCCCCGCGCAGCACGAGCGCGCGCACGCCCGCCTGCTCGGCCTGCCGGTACGCATCCGCCAATTCCTGCAGAGCGGATGCGTCGACGGCGTTGCGCTGCTCGGGTGCGTTCAGCACCACCTCGGCCACGTCGTCGGCGATGGTCAGCTCGATCACTGCGGACTCCTTCGTCTGGGCTGGATCACCGTCTGGGCTCGATCACCTGCTCGATCACCGTAGCGGCCTACACGTCGTAGTCGACGACCACCGTGTCGGTCTTCGGGTGCGACTGGCAGGTGAGCACGTAGCCGCGCTCGAGCTCGTCGGGCTCGAGCGCGTAGTTCTCGGTCATGTTCACGCTGCCCGAGACGACCTTCGCGCGGCAGGTGCCGCAGACGCCGCCGGCGCACGCGAACGGCACGTCCGGCCGCACGCGCAGCGCGGCGTTGAGGATCGACTCGCGCGCCGCCACCGGGCTCTGCACCTGCGAGGACTGCCCGTCGAGCGTGAAGTCGAGCGTCCAGGTGTCCTGGCCCTCCTCGACGACCACCGGCCTGCCCCGGTCGCCCGCGGCATCCGTCGGCCTGCCCGTGGTGAACAGCTCGTAGCGCACGTGCGCGGGGTCGACGCCGGCGCCCGCGAGCACGTCGCGGCACAGCTGCACGAGCTCGAACGGCCCGCACAGGAACCACTCGTCGACGCTCTCGGGGCGGATCAGCTCTGCCAGGATGCGCTCGAGCCGCTGCTGGTCGATGCGGCCCGACATCAGCGGCGCCGCCCGCTGCTCGCGCGAGAGCACGTGGTGCAGGGCCAGGCGCGCCGGGTAGCGATCCTTGAGGTCGGCGAGCTCCTCGATGAACATCACGTCGAGCGTCGAGCGGTTCGAGAACAGCAGCGAGAAGGTCGAGCTCTCGCTGCCGGAGAGCACCTCGCTGGCGAGCGCCATCATCGGCGTGATGCCCGATCCGGCCGCGATGCCGACCACGTGCACGCCGTCGACCCGCTCGAGCGACGAGGTGAACGAGCCCTCGGGGCTCATCACGTCGATGCGCTCGCCCGGCTGCAGCTCGGCGTTCGCCCAGGTCGAGAAGCGGCCGCCCAGGTCGCGCTTGATGGCGACCGAGATGCTGCCGGGGCTCGGCGGCCGGCAGATCGAGTACGAGCGGCGCATCTCGTGGCCGTCGATGGTCTTGCGCAGCGCGAGGTGCTGGCCGGCGACGTAGCCGAAGGCGTCGTGCAGCTCGTCGGGCACCGCGAAGGTCACCTCGACCGACTCGGCCGTCAGCGGCCGCACCTCGGCCACCTCGAGCGCGTGGAAGCGGCCCCGGCGGCGGGCGGATGCCGTGGCGCCGGGGGCACCGCCGCCCGGCCGCAGGCCCTGACTGCCCAGGTTGATGGCGGCCATCAGTGCTCTCCCATGCTCAGTGCACCTTGAAGTGGTCGAAGGGCTCGAGGCACGCGAGGCACTCGAAGTGGCTCTTGCAGGCGGTGGAGCCGAAGCGCGAGACCTCGCGGGTGCGCAGGCTCTGGCAGCGAGGGCACTTGACGCCCAGCATCACCGGGATGGGGCCGGAGCGCTCGCCCGCCCGGTGCGTGGGCGGGGCGATGCCGTAGGCGGTGAGCTTCGCCTTGCCGGCCTCGCTCATCCAGTCGGTGGTCCAGGCGGGGGAGAGCGTGAAGTCGACGGTGATGTCGCGGAAGCCCTCGGCGGTGAGCGCCAGCAGCACGTCGTCGCGCATCTGGTCGATGGCGGGGCAGCCCGAGTACGTGGGGGTCATCGTGACGCGCACACCGGATGCGTCGACCTCGACCGCGCGCAGCACCCCGAGATCCTCGATGGTCAGCACGGGCACCTCGGGGTCGGCGACGCCTGCGGCGACCTTCCACGCGTGCTCACGCGTGAGGCCGGATGCGGTGGTCGCGCTCACCATGTCGCCCCCGGGTGGCGGCGGGCGAGCACCTGCATCTCGGCCAGCAGCGGGCCCAGGTGGGTCGAGTGGTTGCCGTGCCGGCCGCCGCCGGACGACGAGCCGATCTTGCGGTCGACGTAGTCCTCCGGCGCGATCTCGGCCTCGGCCAGCACGGCGTTCCAGACACGAACGTAGCCGGCGCGCAGGCTCGACGGGCGAGGCGCGACGCCCTCGAGCCGCTCGTGCAGCTCGTCGTCGCGGAACAGCTCCTCGGTGTACACCCACAGGTCGGTGAGCGCCTCGAGCAGGCGGCGGCGCGACTCCTCCGTGCCGCCCGCCAGGCGCAGCGTCCACTGCACGGCGTGGTCGCGGTGGTAGGCCACCTCCTTGACCGACTTCGCCGCGATCGCCGCGAGTGACGCATCCGTCGACCGCGACAGCGCGGTGTAGAGCTCCTGCATCCAGATCGCGGCGATCAGGCCGCGCACGATCGTGTGCGCGAAGTCGCCGTTCGGCTGCTCGAACAGCCACGCGCAGCGGAACTCGTGCTCGTCGCGGAAGTATGCCAGCTCGTCTTCGGTGCGGGCGGATGCGGTGCCCGCGTAGTGCAGGAGGGATCGGGCGTGGCCGAGCAGGTCGAGGGCGATGTTGCCCAGCGCCATGTCCTCCTCGAGCTCCGGTGCGCGCGAGATCCACCAGCCGAGCCGCTGGGAGAGGATCAGTGCGTCGTCGCCGAGCCGCAGCGCGTACTCGGCTTGCGTCTCGGTGGCCTTCGCCGAGGGCACGCCCGAGAGCTCGGCGGCGAGGTCGAGCTCGTCGACGGTGACGTCGCCGTGCGCGGTGGAGCTGAAGTCGGAGGCCCGGTGGGCCTCCGACGCGACCCCAGCGCTGACCGAGCTGTGCTCGGTCAGGTGAGAGGCCGCCTCGGCCTCATAGGCGGCGTTGACCGTGGCCGCGTCGCGGCCGGTGGCCGGGGGCTGGGGAGCGTTCACAGGTGCGGCACCTCCGCGCTCTTCTCGTAGTACTTCGCGTGCCGGTAGTTCTTGCCCGCCGGGCTCTCGAAGAAGGCGCCCTTCTGGTCGGGGTCGCTCGTGGTGATGAGGCTCGAGCGCACCACCCACACCGAGACGCCCTCGTTGCGGCGGGTGTAGAGGTCGCGCGCGTTGCGCAGCGCCATGTCGTCGTCGGGCGCGTGCAGCGAGCCCACGTGCACGTGGCTGAGGCCGCGGTTGGCGCGCACGAACACCTCGTAGAGCGGCCAGCCCTCGCCGGCCACATCGCCTGGTGTTGCCATGGTCAGTCTCCTCACGCGGCCCGGCGCTCGCGCGCGGCCTGCTTCTGGGCGTACGCGGCGGCGGCCTCGCGCACCCACGCACCGCTCTCGTGCGCGTCGCGGCGGTGCTGGATGCGCTGGGCGTTCGCGGGCCCGCGGCCGGCGAGCACCTCGTTGAACTCGGTCCAGTCGATCTCCGACATGTCCCACTCGCCGCGCTGCTCATTCCAGCGCAGGTTCGGGTCGGGCAGCGTCAGCCCCAGCACCTCGACCTGCGGCACGAGCATGCCGACGAAGCGCTGCCGCAGCTCGTCGTTCGTGAAGCGCTTGATCTTCCACGCCATCGACTGTGCCGAGTTGGGCGACTCGTCGTCCGGCGGGCCGAACATCATCAGCGACGGCCAGTACCAGCGGTTCACGGCTTCCTGCGCCATCCGGTGCTGCGCCTCGGTGCCGTTCGACAGCTCGAGCAGGATCTCGAAGCCCTGCCGCTGGTGGAACGACTCCTCCTTGCAGATGCGCACCATCGCGCGGCCGTAGGGCCCGTACGAGGCGCGGCACAGCGGCACCTGGTTGCAGATCGCGGCGCCGTCGACGAGCCAGCCGATCGCCCCCATGTCGGCCCAGGTGGGCGTGGGGTAGTTGAAGATCGACGAGTAGCGGGCGCGCGACTCGATCAGCTGCTCGGTCATCTCGTCTCGCGAGATGCCGAGCGTCTGCGCCGCGGAGTAGAGGTAGAGCCCGTGGCCGGCCTCGTCCTGCACCTTCGCCATCAGGATGGCCTTGCGCTTGAGGCTCGGCGCGCGCGAGATCCAGTTGCCCTCGGGCTGCATGCCGATGATCTCGGAGTGCGCGTGCTGCGAGATCTGCCGGATGAGCGTCTTGCGGTACGCGTCGGGCATCCAGTCGCGCGGCTCGATGCGCTGGTCGGCCTCGATGATGGCGTCGAAGGCGGCCTGCGCCTCGGCGACCTCTGCCTCGGTCAGCCCGCGCTGGTCGTCACGGCGAGCGGATGCGTCGGGTGCGGTGAGCGTCATCGTCGACTTCCTCCTGTGGTCGCGTCCGGAAACGAATTAGTGACCGAACGTTCAGTAAGTATAGACTCGCCCCGTGCGGGCCTGCAACGGCCCCTGCCGAGAACGCCGACGCAATGGAGCGCGCATGCCGCAGGAGACGACGAGGGACGAGTCGTGGCTGGCCACGATCATGGCCGAGACCGACCGCGCGAAGGAGGCCTTCGGCATCGAGATCGCCGAGCTCGAGCGCGGCCGCGCGGTGCTGACGATGCTGATTGCCGAGAGCATGGTGAACGGCTTCGGCATGACGCACGGCGGGCTGGTGTTCACGCTCGCCGACACCGCCTTCGCCTACGCCTGCAACGAGGATGAGTACGTGACGGTCGCCTCGGGCGCCGACATCACCTTCGCGAAGGCCACGCACGCCGGCCAGACGCTCACCGCCACCGCCGAGCGCCGCTGGAAGAGCGGCCGCAACGGCATCTACGACGTGTCCATCGTCGATGAGACCGGGGAGACGGTCGCCGAGTTCCGCGGCCGCTCCTTCACCACCAACCGCACCGCGCCGACCGGACCTGGAGGGCCCGCATGAGCACCGCATCCGACCACCTTCTTGCCAGTGACGACGGGCGTGAGCCGGATCTGCGCGCCACGGATGATCTGAGAGACAGCGGCGAGCGGCTCTCGCTCGACGAGCTGCGCACGTTGCAGCTGACCCGCCTGCAGCAGACCGTGCGGCACGCCTACGACAATGTGCCGACCTACACCGCGAAGCTCGACGAGGCGGGTGTCGGCCCCGACGACATCCGCTCGCTCGACGACCTCGCGAGGCTGCCGTTCACGACCAAGGAGGATCTGCGCCAGTCGTACCCCTTCGGCATGTTCGCGGTGCCGATGGGCGAGGTCGCGCGCATCCACGCCTCCTCGGGCACCACCGGGCGGCCGACCGTGGTCGGCTACACGCAGGGCGATCTCGACAACTGGGCCGAGGTCGTCGCGCGCTCGCTGCGTGCCGCCGGCGTGCGCCCTGGCATGAAGGTGCACAACGCCTACGGCTACGGCCTCTTCACCGGCGGGCTGGGCGCCCACGCCGGCATCGAGCGGCTGGGTGCGACCGCCATCCCCGTCTCCGGCGGGCAGACGGTGCGGCAGGTGCAGCTCATCCGCGACTTCGAGCCGGACGCGATCATGTGCACGCCGTCATACCTGCTGACGATCGCCGACGCGTTCGAGGATGCCGGCCTCGACCCGCGCGAGACGTCGCTCAAGGTCGCGATCTGCGGCGCCGAGCCGTGGACCAACGAGATGCGGGCAGAGCTCGAGCAGCGGATGGGTCTGGACGCCGTCGACATCTACGGCCTGTCCGAGGTCATGGGGCCGGGCGTCGGCAGCGAGTTCGCCTCCACCAAGGACGGGCCCACGATCTGGGAGGACCACTTCCTGCCCGAGATCATCGACGGCGAGACGGGCGAGGTGCTGCCCGATGGCGAAGTGGGCGAGCTGGTGTTCACGTCGCTGACGAAGCGCGCGTTTCCGGTGCTGCGCTACCGCACGCGCGACCTGAGCCGGCTGCTGCCGGGCAGCGCGCAGCCCACCATGCGCCGCATCGAGAAGATCACCGGCCGCAACGACGACATGATCATCCTGCGCGGCGTCAACCTCTTCCCGACCCAGATCGAGGAGATCGCGCTCGCGATCGAGCACCTCACGCCGCACTTCATCCTCGAGCTCACGCGCTCGGGTCGGATGGACCAGATGACGGTGAAGATCGAGCCGGAGCCGCACTTGCCGCACGAGGTCTCCGAGGCCGCTGCCCACATCCTGCGTGTGCGCATCAAGGACCGCATCGGCACCTCGGTGAAGGTGCAGATCGTGGAGTGCGGCTCGCTGCCCCGCTCGGAGGGCAAGTACAAGCGCGTCTACGACCTGCGCTGATGCTGCCGGTCGAGGAGCGCGCGCCAACGGCGCACGCGTCTCGAGACCTGGCTGAGAGGATTGCTCCGATGACCACCACCGAGCCTGTCGGCACTGCCGTGCGCCGCGGCCGCCCCGGCTACGACCGCGACTCGATGCTCGAGGTGGTCGTCGAGGCGTTCAACGAGCGCGGCTACGACGCCACCTCGCTCGGCGTGCTGGCCGAGCGGCTCGGGCTCTCGAAGTCGGCGATCTACCACCACTTCGCCTCGAAGGAGCAGATGCTCGAGGTGGCGCTCGCGAAGGCGCTCGACGCGCTCGAGGCCGTGTTCGACGCACCGGAGGCGACGACGGGGGCCGTCGTCAGCCGCATCCGCTTCGTGGTCCGCGGCGCGGTGCTGGTGCTGTGCGAGCGGAAGCCCTACGTGACGCTGCTGCTGCGGCTGCGCGGCAACACCCCGATCGAGCTCGAGGCGATGGCGCGGCGGCGCGCGATCGACCGCAAGCTGCGCACGCTGTTCGAGCTCTCGCGCGACGAGGGCACGCTGCGCGCCGACATGGAGCCGCAGGTGGCCGAGCGGCTGACCTTCGGCATGGTCAACTCGATCGTCGAGTGGTACCGGCCGGATGGGCCGATCAGCCCCGAGCAGCTGGCCGACTCGGTGCTGCAGCTCGTGCGCACGGGGCTGCGGGAGCCGGCGTCGCTGTAGGGGCAGTGGTCGAGACCTGCATGCTCGGCGACAACGTTTTCGGGCGAGCCCCCGCTCGATAAAGTTATCAAGATCGTTATCAAACTGTGACAATTGGTGTAGTGTCGTCACCTTGAACCGCGAAGGACGGCCGTCGCATCCGCCCCATGAGTCCTTCGTGCCATCGATTCCACACCTTTCGGTCGGGCGGACGTGCGCGCACATCGTGTGCCGAGGCGGGGCCGCGGAGTTCAATGTGATCAAGAAGCAGAGCACCACCGGCACGCGCCGATCGAAGCGATACATCGGGGGCCTCGTGGCCACCGGCATCGCCACCGTCGCAGGAGCCGTGCTCGTGCCGACCGCGGCGAACGCCGCAGACGGCTCGACCTGGGATGCCCTCGCGCAGTGCGAGTCGGGCGGCAACTGGTCGATCAACACCGGCAACGGCTACTACGGCGGTCTGCAGTTCTCGCAGTCGACGTGGGAGGCCTTCGGCGGCTCGGGCAACCCGGCGGACGCCTCGCGCGCCGAGCAGATCCGCGTCGCGGAGAACACGCTGGCCGGGCAGGGCTGGGGCGCATGGCCCTCCTGCTCAGCGCAGATCGGCGCGAGCGGCTCGGCTGAGCCGAGCAGCACGCCGGTCGACTCGGGCTCGCAGCAGGCGGCGCCCGCCCAGCAGGCCGCGCCGGCCGAGCAGGCAGCACCTGCGCAGCAGGCAGCACCCGCCGAGCAGGCGGCACCGGCCCAGCAGGCAGCGCCGAGCTACGAGCTGCCCGACGTCGAGCCCGGCGACGAGACCGTGACGATCGAGCCGGGCGACACGCTCTTCGAGATCGCCGAGGCCGAGGGCGTCGAGAGCGGCTGGCTCGGCATCTTCGCGGTCAACCAGGACACCATCTCCAACCCCGATCTGATCATGGCCGGTGAGGAGCTCATCCTCCCCGCGGAATAGCCCTCACCGCAGCGCGGTCTGCAGCGAACCGTCCTGCAGAGAACCGGTACCGCATGGTCCCCCTCGGGGCGGCCATCCGGTACCGGTTCTGCGTTGCTCGCTGTGCTTTGCGAGCGAGAAGACGCGGCAGGCCGAGCCTGCCGCAGTGAAGGCAGCGACGCTCACTCCTGCAGCGAGCCGCCCAGCACCGACAGCGAGGCCGCCCTGGCGTCGCGCCCGCGATCCCCGCGCTGCCGGATGAGCAGTGCCACGAGCTGCTCACCCAGCAGCAGTAGCGCCGCCCGCGAGGTGTGCACCAGCTCATCGTGGAAGCTGTCGTTGACCGGCGGCACGACCAGCGTCACGTCAGCCGCCTCGGCGACGGGCGAGCGAGCGAACGAGGTGATCGCGAGCACGCGCGCGCCACTCGCCCGTGCCGCGCGGATCGCGTCGAGGGAGGCGCGGTTGTCGCCGGAGCCGGAGATCACCACGCAGGCGGATGCGGGGCCGAGCTGGCGTGCGGAGATCTGCTGCGCCAGCGCGTCGAAGAGCTGCTCGGCAGGGCGGCCCGCGGCGTTGAGGCGCAGCATCAGATCCATCGCGAGCGGCACTGAGAGCCCGTTGGCGATCACCAGCACCCGATCGGCCTGGTCGACGACGTCGACGAACGCCGTCACCGCCTCCTCGGTCAGCGCCGCGATCGAGTCGACGAGCTTCGCGCCGAACCGGTGCGCTGCGGTGCGCAGCGACCCCGTCAGGGAGGCATCCCCGTCCTCCGGCACCGCATGCGACTGCTCGAGAGCGAGCTCGCGCGCAACCGCCACGCGCAGCTGCGGGTAGCCGTCGTAGCCGAGCGCCTGCGCCGCACGGATGACGGTCGTGCGGCCGACACCCACGACATCGGCGAGCTCTTGCGCCGTGCGCTCGACCGTGCCGCTGCGATCGGCGACGACCGCGTCGACCACTCGCTGCTCGGTGGGCAGCATCGAGGGGCGCAGCGACCCGATGCGCGTACTCGGTGACGCGTCAGCTGTTCCGGCCCAGGCCACGGGATCGGGCTCCTTCCATGATGCGGCGCCGGATCGCTCCGGAGATCGCATCCATCAGCATCGTCGCTGCGACCACCACGATCAACAGCATCCCTACTGTGTCCCATTCGCGGAAGTTCGTGTAGTTCGAGAGCATGCTGCCTATGCCTCCGGCGCCCACGAGCCCGAGCACGGCGGAGGTGCGGATGTTGATCTCGAAGCGGTAGAGCGCGAAGGACATGAGCGACGGCGCTGCCGCTGGCCAGAGCGCCCACCGCGCCACCTGCGCCGTCGTGCCGCCTGCCGCGCGCACGGCCTCCGTGGCACCGGAGCGGGTCGACTCGATCGTCTCGTACACCCACTTGCCCTGCGTGCCGATGCCGGCGATGCCGAGCGCGAGGGCGCCGGTGAGCGGCGTGAGGCCCGTGACGGTCAGCAGGACGAGCGCGATGATCACCTCGGGCACGGCCCGGATGACCGCGAACATCCCGCGGAGGATCGTGCGCAGCCAGCGCGGGCCGACGCCGTTCGCCGCCAGGATGCCCAGCGGGATGGAGATGACCACGCAGAGGATCGCGCCGATCCATGCCATCGAGATCGATCGCCAGGTCTCCTCGAGCGCCCGCGGCAGCTTCTCCCAGTTCGGCGCGGCGAACATCAGCCGCAGGTACTCGGCGACCTTCGCGGGCAGTGTCGGCAGCTCGGCCCAGCTGATCTGCAGGCCGGCGCCGGAGGCGAGGATGATGACGCCGACGGCGGTTGCGATCAGCGTCGGCCATAGGCGTGAGGGACGCGGCGGCACCGGCAGTGCCGTCTCGGCGAGCGTGCGCGGCTCGGCGGTGGTGACGGTCATGCGAGCCGCCGCCGCAGCATGTTGGAGAACACTTCGATGACGATCACCACGACGAGGATCTCGAGGATGATGAGGGAGACGTCGTCGTAGGCGTAGAAGGCGCGACGCTCGTCGAGGATGCGGCCGATGCCGCCCGCGCCGACGAGGCCCAGGATGGCGGAGATGCGCACGTTGAGCTCGAGCACGTAGAGCCACTGGTTGGCGAACAGCGGCCAGGTCTGCGGCAGCGCCGTGACGCGGTTGATCTGCAGCTGCGTGCCGCCCGCCGCACGACCGGCCTCCATGTAGCCGTGGTCGGCAGAGTCGATGGCCTCGGAGACGAGCTTGACGATGATGCCGATGTTGAACAGGAACAGGGTGAGCACGCCCGGCAGCGCACCGACGCCCACCATGGCGACGAGCACCGTCGCGTAGACGAGGTCGGGCACGGCACGCACGACGTTGACGGCCGTGCGCACGATGCTGCGGCCGATCGCGTTCTGGTTCGTGACCTTCGCCGCCCAGAGCGTCAGCGGCACCGAGACGGCGGCGGCACCGGCCGCGCCGACGAGCGCCATCTGCAGCGTCTCGAGCATCGGCGCGACGGTGCGGGGGAAGAAGGCGAAGTTCGGCTGCAGCAGCTGCAGCAGCTTGTCGACGCCGTTCTGCCAGTTGCGCACCAGGGCCGCCAGGTCGAGCTCGATGCCGCCGATCGCGGGCAGGCAGGTCGCGACGGTGAACGCCGCGAACGCCGCGACGATCGCGGCTGTGCGCGCCCGGTGCGTCGGCCGCACGGGGACGGCGAGCGTGCTGGCTGTGCTCATGCGGGCGCGCCCAGCCGGTCCTGCGGCCGCACGGGCCTGCCGTAGATCTTCTCGAAATCGGCATCCTGCGCCTCGTGCGCGGGGCCGTCGTAGACGACCTCGCCCCCACGCAGCCCGATCATGCGCGTCGTGTACTGCCGCGCGATGTCCATCAGGTGGATGTTGACCATCACCGTCAGCCCGCGCTCCTGGTTGATGCGGCGCAGGTCACCCATCACCGAGTGCGCCGTGGGCGGGTCGAGGCTCGCCACCGGCTCGTCGGCGAGCATCACGCTCGGCTCCTGGGTGAGTGCGCGGGCGATCGCGACGCGCTGCTGCTGCCCGCCAGAGAGCGAGCCGGCCCGGGTCCACACCTTCTCGAGCATGCCGACCGAGTCGAGCGCGCGCAGCGCGAGCTCCTTGTCGTGCGCGGTCGGGATGCCCAGCAGCGTGCGCAGCTGGGAGGAGTGCGCGAAGCGCCCGACGAGCACGTTGTGGAACACATCCGTGCGCTCGGCGAGGTTGAAGCCCTGGAAGATCATGCCGATGTGGCCGCGCGCCTCCCGCAGCGCGCGTCCACGCAGCTCGGTGATGCGGTGCGGGCCGACCTCGACGCTGCCGGCCGTCGTCGCGACCAGGCCGTTGATGGTTCGGATGAGCGTCGACTTGCCGGAGCCGGAGAGGCCGACGATCGAGACCATCTCGCCCGGCTCGATGCGCAGCGAGACGTCGCGAAGCGCCTGCGTGCCGTTGGGATAGGTGACGGACACGCGGTCGAGCTCGACGTGCCACGACGCGGAGGCCGGGGTCTGCCCGGCCTCCGCGTCCCGTGCGGGGAGATGCATCCAGTGCCTCCGGTCGGTCAGTTCGAGAACTGCTCGAGGATCTCGCCGTAGCGGGTGATCTCCTCGTCGGCGGTCTCGCTCGTCCAGTCCGACAGGCCCACGAGCTCGAACATCACCGCAGCGGCTTCCTCCGAGGAGTCGGCGTACTCGTCCATCAGCGTCGTGAGCTCGGTGACCAGCTCGTCCGGCAGCGACGACGAGACCGCCACGCCGCCGTTGGGGATCATCTCGGTGTAGGCGAAGGCGACGACCTGCTCGGCCACGTCCGGTGCCTCTTCGGCCACGGTCGTGCGTGCGTCCCAATACCCGAAGCCCACCTCGGCGTCGCCGTTGTGGACTGCCAGCACCGCGTTGTTGTTGCCCTCGACGGGAATCTGCGTGATGCCCGTGTCGGTGTCGATGCCCGCCGCGCGCATCGCGACCACCGGATACTGGTACCCGGCCGGCGAGGTGGCGGCCTGCAGCGCGACCTCGGTGCCCTCGGTGATGCTCGCGAACGCGTCGACGCCCGCCGGTCCCTGGCCGAACGAGCTCTCGCCCGCCGCCTCGATGCCGTTGCAGTACGACAGCTCGATGCCGCTGGCGTCGTAGGTCGCCATCACCGGCTCGTCTTCGCAGTACTTGTCGGGGTTGTTGGTGTACGCGACGGATGCGTAGGACGTGGCTCCGAAGCGCACGTCGCGGAGCACGAGCTCGGCGTCGTAGCGCTCGGTGGCGTTGTAGAGCGAGCCGGCGTCGGTGATGATGACCTGCGCCTGGTCAGCGCCGAGCGCCTCGACGGTGGCGGAGTAATCGGTGGCGACGACGCCGTTGACCTCGATGCCGAGGTTCTCAGAGAGATAGGCGGTGAGCGGGTCGAGCGCCTCGGCGAGGTCTTCGCCCTCGACGGAGGGCACGAGCGAGATGGTGATCGAATCGGGGGCAGCGGCGTCGCCGCCTTCGGACGCGGCGGGACTGCTGCAGCCCACCAGGGCGAGCGCAGCGACCGTGAGGGTGCTGGTGGTGACGAGGGTCTTGCGCATGCTCAGTCTTACCTTTCGATGGTGGTGGATGCGCCGGAGGGCGCGGCGGTGCTGGAACCCGCGGACGCGGCCCAGTGCTCGATGTCGACGATGATGTCGGCAAGGCTCGCGCCGCGCATCGTCGTCGATGCGGGCGATGACGCGGCCGTCGCGCCCACGAGCGCGGTGTCGGCGCCCAGCGCGCGTGCGGGTGCGAGGTCGAACGCGTCGATGTCGCCGACCGCCAGCACCGGGCCGCGCTCGATCGCGCGCGCGACCACGGCCCTCAGGCCGGCAGGCTTGCCGACAGCGAAGTGCAGCGCGTCGAAGCGCTCGCGCACGCCCCACAGCTCGAGCACGCGGTCGATACCGGCCTCTGGCGCGTTGGTCGCCAGCTCGAGCCGGGCGTGCTGCCGCAGGCGGTCGAGGAACGCGGTGAGCTCAGGCACGGTCGTCACCGGCGCGAGCTCGGTGCCGAGCTGCGCGCGGCTGCCGAGATAGGCGTCGCTCATCTGCTGCTGCCCCACACCGTCGGCCGCCGCCAGCGAGCCCACCACGTCATAGCCATCCCGGTAGCCGCCATCGCCGCGCTCGAACGCCTCGAGGGCTGCCTCCGCGCGGTGCAGGTAGTCGCTGCTCGCGTGCGGCGCGACGAGGCGCGCGTAGGCGAGCAGGGGACCCGACCCGATGGCGATGGTGCCATCGAAGTCGAACACGATCGTGGGGCGCACAATGCTCCTCTGCTTTGGACGATGCATCCAAAGTAGATCCTTTCCGTGGACGAAACGTCAACGGGCAGGTGAACGTTCGGTTACGATCCTGCGGGTGCCGCATTCCAGCGCAGCCGCGGCACTGCCACGGAGGCGTCGAGCAACGGCTGCGGGTCGCCGTCGACCGGGAAGGTCGTGATCAGTCGCAGCCCTGCACCCTCGTCGACGCCGTAGAGCAGCGCGGTCGTGCGCGCGCCGGCGGCACGGTGAAGGACGGTACGGGTGTGGCGGCCCTCGACCTCGACGTCTGCGGTCGCGGCGTCCCAGGGCGGATCGAGCAGCAGCGGCAGCGCGACATCGGTGACTCGCCGCAGCAGAGTCGTCGTGCGGCCGTCGCCGAGATGGAAGCCCTCGGGCGCCAGCCCGAACGCGCCGGCGAGCCGCCCGTCGACCCAGCGGTCGCGCTTGAGCCCGTGCGCCGTCACGATCGTCGAGAACCAATAGCCGTAGACGTGCAGCACACCGGCATTGCCGACCGGGAATCGAGCGCGGATGCCGGCGGCGGCGTGCAACTGGTCGAAGCGCTGCTGCTCGAGCACCGGCACGCCCGCGAGCTCGTCGACGACGGTCGAGGTGCCCCACAGCGCGAGGTGCCCCGCAGCGGCGTCGGCCCGCAGGTCGTCGCGCACTCGGTCGAGATCGGGGAACCGGATCGGCTCGGTGGGCGGATCGCTGCGCTGCGTCTCGGACATTGCACCACTCTGGCAGGGGCGGGTTGTCGGCCGCCGGCGCCCCGCCTCAGTCGCGCGGCAGCAGCGCGTCGAGCGCGGGGCGCAGGGCCTCACGTGGCAGGTGACCGGCCGTCGCGAGCGTTGCCAGCCCGTGCACCGCGCCCCACAGCGCGGCGCCGAAGAGCGAGGTCTGCTCGGCCGAGGATTCCGGCCGGAAGGCGGCCACCGCATCCGTCAGCAGGTCTTCGTTGGCCCGGATGCTCACCGCCATCGCCTCGGTCGGGTGGCCCGGTTCGCAGACGTCGGGGTCGAAGATGACGGCGAAGGCGTTCGGATGCGCGAGGGCGTGCTCGACGTAGGCGGCGCCGACTGCCAGCAGCCGCTCGCGGGGCAGCTGCGCGGCCTCGGCTGCTCGCTGCTGCGCCGCGAGCAGCTCGGCCATGGCCCGCTCGGCGACGCGCTTGAGCAGGCCCTGCCGGTCGCCGAAGTGGTGGTACGGGGCGTTGTGGCTCACGCCCGCCTGCCGCGCGACTTCGCGCAGGCTCAGCGCCGCCGCCGTGTGCGTCTCGAGCAGCGCCAGCGCGGCGCGCTCGAGCGTCTCGGCGAGGTTGCCGTGGTGGTACGGCGCGGATCTTGACACGCGCAACATGCTACGCCATGGTGGACACCGTCAAGATATTGGGCAGTGTCCAGATGGCCGGTCGCCCGGCTCGCCCGCATCTTGATGACGGCCGCAGCGGCGGTCGTGCACCTACCGCGAACGGAGCCCCCATGACCGCCCTCGTCATCGACGCCCATCCGAACCCCGACTCGCTCACCGCCGCGCTCGCACGCTCGTACGCCGAGGGCTTCGGCGATGCGCGCGTGCTCGCGCTGCGCGAGCTCGACTTCGACGTGCACATGCGCTTCGGCTACACGCAGCGCATGCCCACCGAGCCCGACCTCGCCGAGGCGCGTGCGGCGCTGCACGACGCCGCGCACATCGCCATCGTCACGCCCGTGTGGTGGCGCTCGACGCCCGCGCTGCTGAAGGGCTTCCTCGACCGCGCGCTGCTGCCGCAGCAGGAGTACCGCTACCGCTCGAACGGCGTGCCCGAGGGGCTGCTGGCCGGGCGCAGCGGCCGCGTCGTCGCCAGCGCCGACACGCCCGCGCTGCTCGCGCCGGTGCTGCCGGGCACGCGCCTGGCCGCCCTGCGCGGCGGCACGCTCGGGCTCTGCGGCATCAAGCCGCTGCGGATGCGGTACCTCGGCCCGGTGCGATCGTCGAGCGAGGAGACCCGGCGGGGGTGGCTCGAGCTCGTCGCGCACGACGGTCAGCGGGATGCGCAGCGGGCGCCCGCTGACCCGGCTCGGCGGGAGGCGCCGGTGACCGCCGTGTAGAGGCTTCGGACGCGCTGGCCCCCTCGCGCAGCGACTGGGCCAGCGCGCCAGCGGCGCTCACCAGCCCGAGCCCGCGTGCAAACGCCTCGCGGATCTGTCTGAGCATGCATCCCAGCGCGATGCGGCACGATCAGCGGCATGATGATCTGGAACCTCGCCAACGCGAGCCCGACGACCCGCGCCGCCTTCCTCATCGGCTTCGGCGTGTTCATGTCGGCCGCCGCGATCATCGTGCTGATCTTCGCCGGCATCACCGGCAGCGTCGCAATGTGGATCGTCGGGCCGCTCATCGTGATCGTGGCCGCGACCATGCTGATCTACGGCAGCATCATGCTGCGCGACGCCATCCGCATCAAGCACGGGGGCGACCTGCTGCCCGTCGTGCCGCGGGCCGCCACCGGGGCGCCGCAGCCGTGGTCGTGGCAGCAGCTCGCCGGCGACATCGCCGCGCGCTTCGAGGGAACCCCGTACACCGTGTCCGCGTCGGACGCGCGCATCCGCGTCACCGCCGATCTCGCCGACGCCGCCTTCCTCACGCCCGCCGCGCTGCGCACGATGCGCTTCGTCTACACGACCGAGGTGCTGCCGGGCGGCAATGGCCGGGTGCGGCTCAACGACTCGGCGGTGCAGGTCGAATCGGGCGTCGGCGCAGACGGCACGCCGAGGCTGTTCGCGGCCGGCAGCGCGCGTGGCTCGAGCGGTCGCGTGATGCAGCGCACCCGCCGCATCGAGTTCGGGGCGGATGCGCAGGGCATCGGCAAGAAGGTCGACATCGACTTCTCGAGCGGTGACGTGCGAGGGCCGATCACCGCGGCGGTGCAGGCCGCAGGGCTGCGCACGAAGATGAGCCCGAATGCCAAGGGCGCGCTGATCGTCGCCTGCATCGCGCTGCTCGCGGTGCCGCTGGTGCCACTGATGCTGTGGCTCAAGTCGATCGGCGTCATCTCGGGATAGAGGTGCTTGGCGGTGGGGTCTGCGTGGATCACCACGGTTTATGACCTCTCTGTGAACTGGGCTAAACCGACTAAGACATCGACATGGATCCCGTCCCGGATCCCTACACAGCAAACGCCGGCGCGATCCCGGAACTCATCGTTGGCCGCGACGATCAGCTGACGGCATTCGGACAGCTGCTGCAGCGACTGCAGCGCGGCCGCACGGATCAGTCGATGATCATCACTGGACTCAGAGGTGTCGGAAAGACCGTGCTGCTGTCGCGATTCGCCGAGATCGCTCGGGAACAGTCGTGGGAAGTCGTCGAGCTCGAGGCGAGCAAGTACCACGAAGATCGATTCCGGGTGGCGATCTTCAATCAGCTCAGAAGCGCATTGTTGCGTCACCGCGCTACGCCGCGACGGCGGGCTGTGTCTTCGCCACATAGGTCAGCAGGTCGTACTGCGCGACCGTCTCGTCCTCCTGGTTGGTGAGCACCGCATCCCACCGCACCTCGCCGTAGTCGTCGGTCTCGCGCGGCGTGATCTGCTTGGCCGTCAGCGTCACCCGCAGGCTGTCGCCGGGCGAGACCGGCGTCAAGAAGCGCAGGTTGTCGAGGCCGGTGTTCGCCAGCACGGGGCCCGGCGCCGGCTCGACGAACAGTCCGGCCGCGAACGACAGCAGCAGGTAGCCGTGGGCCACGCGACCCGGGAAGAAGGGGTTCGCCTCGGCGGCTTCCTGATCCATGTGGGCGTAGAAGGTGTCGCCGGTGAACTCGGCGAAGTGCTCGATGTCCTCGAGCGAGATCTTGCGCCGCTCCGAGACCACTTGGTCGCCGATCTTCAGCTCTGCCAGCGACTTCCGGAACGGATGCGGACCCTCGGTCGAGGCGGGCGCTCCCGTGTGCCAGACACCCGTGACGGCAGTGAGCATCGCGGGCGATCCCTGGACGGCGGTGCGCTGCATGTGGTGCAGCACCGAGCGGATGCCGCCGAGCTCCTCACCGCCGCCGGCCCGGCCGGGGCCGCCGTGCACGAGCATCGGCAGCGGCGAGCCGTGGCCGGTGGAGGCGCGCGCGTCGTCGCGGTCGAGCAGCAGGATGCGGCCGTTGTGCGCGGCGATGCGACGCGTCAGCTCCGCGACGAACGCGCCGTCGTGCGAGGCGACCGAGGTGACGAGCGATCCGCCGCCGCGGGCCACCAGCTCGGCGGCCTGCTCGGGGCTGCCGTACTCGACCAGCGACGAGACCGGGCCGAACGCCTCGACCGAGTGCAGCGCATCCGCCCCCGCGTCGTCGAACGCGAGCAGGGTGGGGGCGAGGAACGCGCCGCCCTCGGCGGGGCCCATGCTGCCGTCGGCCAGCCGCACCTCGCCGGCCTCGCCGCCGACCACGATCTGGCCGCCGCCCTCGCGCAGCTTCATCAGCTGCTGCAGCACCTCGTCGCGCTGCTCGATCGAGGCCAGCGGCCCCATCGTGACGCCCTCGCCGCGCGGGTCGCCGACGACCACCTTCGCGGCGATCCTGTCGCGCACAGCCGCGGCCACCGCATCCGTCATCCCCGTCGGCACGATCGCGCGACGGATCGCGGTGCACTTCTGGCCCGCCTTCGAGGTCATCTCGGCGACCACACCGCGCACGAAGGCGTCGAACTCGGGGGTGCCCTCGGTCGCGTCGGGGCCGAGGACGGATGCGTTGATCGAGTCGGTCTCGGCGGTGAAGCGCACGCCGCGGTCGAGCACGGCGGCGTGGCGGCGCAGGCTGTCGGCGGTGGAGGCGCTGCCGGTGAAGCCGACGGTGTCGCCGAGGCGCAGGTGGTCCATGAGGTCGCGGGCCGAGCCGTTGACGATCTGGATGGCGCCGGCGGGCAGCAGGCCCGACTCGGCGAGGATGCGCACCATGTGCTCGGCGACGAAGCCGGTGGGGGTGGCGGGCTTGATGAGCGTCGGCATGCCGGCGAGGAACGCGGGCGCGAGCTTCTCGAGCGAGCCCCAGACGGGGAAGTTGAAGGCGTTGATCTGCACCGCGACGCCCGGCATCGTCGTGCAGATGTGGCGGGCGAGGAACGAGCCATCTTTTGACAGCACTTCGACCGGGCCGTCGAGGTAGATCGTCGACTGCGGCATCTCGCGGCGGCCCTTCGACGAGTAGGTGAAGAGCACGCCGATGCCGCCGTCGATGTCGACCCACGAGTCCTGCTTGGTCGCGCCCGCCTGATAGCTGAGCTCGTAGAGCTCTGCCTTGCGCTCGGTGAGCGCGAGCGCGAACTGCTTCAGCAGGATCGCGCGCTGGTGGAAGGTGAGCGGGGCGAGGCTGTGCTGCCCGATCGTGCGGGCGTGCTCGAGCGCGGCGGCGGTATCGGGGCCCGCGGTGCTGACGCGCACGACCTCGTCGCCGGTGCTCGCGTCGCGCACGACGGTGGCGTCGGCGGCGTCGGCGGGCTCCCACCAGGAGTCCTGGATGTAGCTGGGCAGCAGTCGGGTCATCGTCGTCCCTCTCCTTCAGTTCCGTTCGTCGAGTAGGCCCGCAGGGCCGTATCGAGACGAATATTGGCTGTTCGATTGTCGGTGGTGGTCTCGATACGCCGCCTGCGGCGGCTACTCGACCAGCGTCAGTTCCAGTCGTAGAAGCCGCGGCCGGCCTTCTTGCCGAGGCGGCCCTCGGCGACCATGTCGCGCAGCAGCTGCGGCGGCGCGAAGCGCTCGCCCAGGTGCTCGTGCAGCTGCTCGGCGATGCCGAGCCGCACGTCGAGCCCCACGATGTCGGTCGTGCGCAGCGGACCCACCGGGTGCTTGTAGCCGAGCTCCATGGCCGCGTCGATGTCGCCGGGGCTCGCGACGCCCTCCTCGACCATGCGGATCGCCTCGAGACCCAGCGCGACGCCGAGCCGGCTGCTGGCGAAGCCCGGGGCGTCGTGCACGGTGACGGGCGTCTTGCCGAGCGCCTCCACCCAGGCGCGCGCGTCGTTCGCGAGCGAGGGCTGCGTCTGCTCGCCCAGCACGATCTCGACGAGAGCGGATGCGGGGACCGGGTTGAAGAAGTGCAGGCCCAGGAAGCGCTCGGGCCGGGCGAGGCTCGCCGCCAGCCGATCGATGGAGATGGAGGAGGTGTTGCTCGCCAGCGCCGCGCGGTCGGTGAGGACCGCCTCGACGCGAGCCAGCGCATCCGTCTTCAGTCCTTCGTCCTCCGGCACGGCCTCGATGACGAGGCCGGCGTCTGCGAACGCGGCGACGTCGAGGGCGACGCTCATGCGGCCCTCGAGCTCGACGAGCGACTCGGACCAGCCGCGCTCGACGCTCCTGCGCAGGCTCCCGGTGACGCGCTCGCGGGCGGCGTCGGCCGCCGCCTCGTCGCGCTCGACGATCACGACCTGGCTGCCGGCGAGCACGAAGGCGTGCGCGATGCCGGCGCCCATGCGGCCGCCCCCGAGCACGCCGACGCGCTCGGGGGCGCCCGCGCCGACCGCGGCGTCGGTGTCGTCGATGCTGGCGCTCGTGTGCTCGGTCATCGCTGGCTCTTCCGCTCGGTGCTGTCTGCGGTCGAGCGGCTGCGCCGCTCGGTGTCGTCTGCGGTCGAGCGGCTGCGCCGCTCGAGGAACTCGGTCATGCGGCGCTGCTTCTCGTCGCTCTCGAACAGCACCGACTGCTCGCTCAGCTCGATCGCCGGGTGGGCGCTCGCGGGGGCCAGCAGCGCGCGCTTCGTCGCCTGCGTGGCGGCCGGGTCGAGCGTGGCGATGCGCTCGGCCAGCTCGGTCGCGCGGGCCAGCGCTGCCTCGGGTTCGAGCACGGCGCTCACGAGGCCGGCGGCGAGCGCCTCGTCGGCGGTGAGGATGCGGCCGGTGAGCAGCATCTCGGCCGCGAGCGCGTCGCCGACGATCTGCGGCAGCCGCCAGGTCGCGCCGGCGGCAGCGATGATGCCGAGGCCCGTCTCGGGGTTGCCGATCTTGAGCGTCGGGGTGCCGATGCGGATGTCGGCGGCGTAGGCGAGCTCCGCGCCGCCACCGAGCGCGTAGCCGTCGAGCACGGAGATCACGGGCATCGGCAGGGCGCGGATGCGCTGGAAGCAACGGGTGTTGATGCCCTCGAGCGCGTCGGCGGCACGGCGCTCGCGCAGCTGCGCGATGTCGGCGCCGGCGGCGAAGGAGCCGCCGGCGCCGGTCAGCACCAGCGTGCGGCGCTCGACCTCGAGCCGGGCGCAGAGGGCGTGCAGCGCGTCGACCAGCTCCTGGTCGATGGCGTTGCGCTTCTCAGGCCGGTCGAGCGTGGCGAGTACGTGCGTGTCGTGCTCCTCGACGCGCAGCGTGGCGCTCATCGCCCCGCCCCGATCTCAACGTGTGAGGCGGTCGTTTGGCGCATATATCGCGGCAAGCATGCACCTGACACGTTGAGAATTCGAGCCGGGGCGCTCACACGCGCTCCAGGATGATCGCGGTGCCCTGGCCGACGCCGACGCACATGGTCGCGAGGCCCCGGTCGGCGCCCTCGCGCTCCATGCGGCCCAGCAGCGTCACGACCAGGCGCGAACCCGAGGAGCCCAGCGGGTGGCCGAGCGCGATCGCGCCGCCGTCGGCGTTCACCAGCGCGTCGTCGAGCCCGAGCCGCCGGATCGTGCCGATCGACTGCGTCGCGAAGGCCTCGTTGAGCTCGACGGCGCCCAGGTCGCCGATCGACAGCCCGGTGCGGGCCAGCAGCTTCTCGGTCGCGGGCACGGGCCCGAGTCCCATGATCTCCGGCGCGATGCCCGCGCTCGCGCCGCCGACGACTCGTGCCCGAGGCGTCAGCCCCAGCCGCTCAACGGCCGCGTCGCTGGCCACCACGATCGCCGATGCGCCGTCGTTGAGGCTGGATGCGTTGCCCGCGGTGACCACGGAGCCGCCCGTGACGACGGGGCGGAGGCGCGCCAGCGCATCCATCGTCGTCTCCCGCCGGGGGCCCTCGTCGACCGTCACCTCGCCGGCGCGCGTCGGCACCGCGACGATCTCGTCGGCGAAGCGGCCGGCGTCGATCGCGGCGATCGCGCGCTCGTGCGAGCGCAGCGCGAAGGCGTCGGCCTCCTCGCGGGTGATGCCGTCGACGCGCGCGACCTCCTCGGCGGTCTCGGGCATCGAGAAGGTGGCCTTGTCGCGCTCAAGCAGCCGCGGGTTGGTGAAGCGCCAGCCGATCGAGGTGTCGAAGGCCTCGCCGGGCTTCGCCCACGGCTTGGCGGGCTTCGCCTGCACCCAGGGCGCGCGCGTCATCGACTCGACGCCACCGGCGACCACGATGTCGGCGTCGCCGGCGCGGATCATCTGCGAGGCCATGATGATCGCCGACATGCCGCTCGAGCACAGCCGATTGACGGTCATGCCGGGGATCTCGTCGGGCAGGCCCGCCAACAGCGTCGCGAGGCGGGCGACGTTGCGGTTGTCCTCGCCGGCCTGGTTGGCGGCGCCGAGGATCACCTCGTCGATCTGCTCGGGCGCGATGCCCGCGCGGCGCACGGCCTCGCCGATGACGAGGGCCGCGAGGTCGTCGGGGCGGATGCTCGCGAGGGCGCCGCCGTAGCGGCCGACGGGGGTGCGCACGCCCCCGACGAGTAGGGCCTGAGGCATGGGACTCCTGACTCCGCGACGCTGTGATGCTCCCGATCGGTCACCGAATTAGTGACCGATCGTTCAGGAATACACTACGGCGCGCCAGCGCCTCGTGCAAACGGGATGGCCGGGTGCTGGGCTGCCGCGCTCGCAGGGGTGAGCCCGGCGAGTGTCAGAGGTAGCTGCAGATCGACGCAGGTGTGCACGCCTCCGCCGGCACCTGTTCCGCGCGGACGCTGAGTTCGGCGATGCTCGCCCGCAGCAGCGCGAGTTGCGCCAGCTGCTCATCGATCTCGACGATTCGGCGATCGAGGAGACCCTGTACATGCGCGCACGGAGAAGCGCCTGAGTCGCGGATGTCGAGGATCTGCGCGATCCGCGTGAGCGTGAGTCCGGCGGCGCGAGCCCGCTCGATGAACTCCAGGCGTTGCTCTGCCTCGTCGCCGTAGCTGCGGTACCCCGCCGGTGTGCGCTCGGGTGGGCGCAGCAGTCCGCGCTGCTCGTAGTACCGCAGCGTCGACGGCGCCATCCGCGTCCTCGCTGCGAGCTCTCCTATCCGCATCCTGCACCTCCGGCGACGTCCTTGACCTTCAACCTTACTTCAAGGTCCATGCTGGCGGATGGGCCGCACACGGGCGGTCGGGATGCGGAGGAGACGGCGATGACTGATGGCAACGCACTCGACTTGGCGGTGATCGGCACGGGCGGGGCAGCGATGTCCGCGGCGATCCATGCTCGGCTCGAAGGAGCGAGCGTGGTCGCGATCGAGTCGGGCGTCCTGGGCGGCACCTGCGTGAACGTCGGCTGCGTGCCCTCGAAGACACTGCTCGCTGCCGCGCATGCGCGCCATGCCGCACTCGCGAGTCCGTTCCCCGGCGCACCGACCTCGGCCTCGGTGGTGGATGTCAGCACACTCGTGCAGCAGAAGGACGAGCTGGTCGGCGTCCTCCGCCAGACGAAGTACGCCGACATCGCCGACGCGTACGGCTTCGGCGTCCTCCATGGAACAGCGACGTTCGCAGACCCGGGCACGCTGCTGGTCGACGGGCAGCCGCTTCGCGCCAGCTCGTATCTCATCGCGACCGGCGCAGCTCCGCACATTCCCGCGCTCCCGGGCATCGAGGACGTCGACTATCTCACCTCCACCACGGCGATGGAGCTCACCGAGCTCCCCGCCTCGCTGATCGTGATCGGCGGCGGCCACGTCGGGATGGAGCAGGCTCAGCTCTTCGCTCGTCTGGGAGTCGCCGTGTCGATCGTCGGGCGGCTGGCCCCGCACGCCGAACCCGAGCTCGCGTCCGAGCTTCGCGATTGCTTCCGCTCAGAGGGCATCGCCGTCGTGGACGATCGCGCAGTCAGCATCGCGCAGCGAGACGGCGCAGTGGAGGTAGGCACTCGCGCGGGCAGCACCGTCGTCGCAGAACGCGTCCTCGTCGCGACCGGGCGCGTGCCTCGCAGCGACCAGCTCGATCTCGTCGCTGCAGGCATTGCGACCGATGACCGCGGCTTCATCCGCGTCGACGATCGGCAGCGGACGACGAACCCGGGCGTGTTCGCCGCGGGCGATGTCACCGCTGCGCCGCAGTATGTCTACGTCGCGGCGATGGCCGGCAGGGTCGCGGCGCGCAACGCGCTGGGCCATGGTGATCGCGTCGACTACACCGGTCTTCCGCAAGTGCTGTTCACGTCACCACAGCTCGCTTCCGCTGGGCTCACCGAAGCCCAAGCGATCGCGGCGGGCCATCGGTGCGCCTGTCGGTACCTCAGCCTGGCGGACGTGCCTCGAGCCATCGCCAACCACGACACCCGCGGAGGCATCAAGATCGTCGCCGACGCTGACAGCGGCAAGGTCCTCGGCGTCCACGCCCTGGCCGAGACAGCCGGTGAGATGATGCTGGCGGCGACCTACGCGATCACCGCGGGATTCACCGTCACGCAGCTCGCGGACATCTGGGCGCCGTACCTCACCATGGCCGAAGGCATCCGCCTGACCGCGAATCTCTTTCGCAACGAGTTGCCGACCTCGTGCTGCGCCTGACGACGCCGCATTGACGTATCGCTCATTCGCGATATCATCGCTGCATGACGATGCCAGGAAGTGCAGGCGCGGCGCTTGACGCTGCTGCCACGCAGGCGTTCGCGCACCTGTTCCAAGCGTTCGCCGATGGGTCGCGGTTGAAGGTGCTGCAGCACCTCGCGCTCGGCGAGCACCGAGTGCGCGACCTCGTCGAGCACCTGGCCCTCGCACAGTCGACGGTGAGCAAGCACGTCGCCTTCCTGCTGGAGTGCGGCTTGGTCGAGGCGCGGTTCGAGGGCCGGTCCACCTGGTATCGGCTGACATCCCCGAGCCAGATCGGGGCAGTGATCATCGCGGCGGAGGAGCTCCTCGAGGCCACGGGGTCGAGACACACGTTGCACGACCATCTGACTGCCGCCGCTCGCGGCGATGAGAGGGTCACGGAAAGAGGAGGTGCTCATGGGAGCGGGTCATAGCCACGGGGCGGATCTGCAGGAAGGGGCGTCCTCGGACTTCCGCATCCGACTCGGCATCGCGTTCGGGCTGACGGCGGCGATCGTCGTCGCCCAGCTGGTCGGTTCGATCTTGACGGGGAGCCTCGCGCTGCTCACCGATACCGCCCATGCGATCACCGACGCCTCCGGACTGCTGGTCGCGCTCATCGCTGCGACGCTCATGCGCCGGCCCTCGAACTCGAGGCGCACATGGGGCTTCCGCCGCATCGAGGTGATCGCCGCCCTCGGTCAGGCCACGCTGCTGCTCGCCGTCGGCGTGTACGCGGCGGTCGAGGGCATCCGCCGGCTCTTCGATCCACCGGAGATCCCCGGCTCGGAGCTGCTGGTGTTCGGCATCATCGGGCTCGCCGTGAACATCATCGCGATCGTGGTGCTGTCGTCGGGTCGCGGTGCGAACTTCAATATGCGTGCGGCGTTCCTCGAAGTGCTGAACGACGCGCTCGGCTCGGTGGGCGTCATCGTCGCCGCGATCGTGATCTGGACGACCGGCTTCCAGCAGGCGGACGCGCTCGCGAGCCTCTTCATCGCCGCACTGATCGCGCCGCGGGCGTTCATGCTCATGAAGGAGACCGCCGGCGTGCTCATGGAGTTCACGCCGAAGGATCTGGACCTCGACGACGTTCGCAGCCACATCCTCGAGCTCGCGCACGTCCAGGGCGTGCATGACCTGCACGCCTCCACCGTCGCGACGGGACTGCCGACGATCAGTGCCCACGTGGTGGTCGCCGACGAGTGCTTCACAGACGGGCACGCAGCCGAAGTGCTGCGGGACATCCAGCAGTGCGTCTCGGAGCACTTTCCCGTGGCGGTGCACCATTCCACCTTCCAGATCGAGACGACGGCCATCAGCGACGAGGAGTCCGCCTCAGTGCGCCATGCCTGACCGGGTGCACGCGCTGCGGGACGTGCTCGCGGCACACCGCAATATTGAAATTCGGTATCCCGAAATATTCAGTACGCTGGGGCAATGCATACGCGAGCGATCACCGCCACGGGCCGGGCGCGGAAGTTCCACTCACTGATGCTGCTCGGCCCGGCGCTCGTCGCCGGGGTGGCATACCTCGATCCCGGAAACGTCGCCGCGAACGTGACGGCCGGAGCACGGTACGGCTATCTGCTCATCTGGGTTGTCATCTGCGCCAATCTCGTCGCTTGGCTCATCCAGTACCTCTCGGCCAAGCTCGGCGTCGTGACGGGCAAGAGCCTGCCGCAGCTATGCGGCGAGCGCATCGGCTCGCGTGCCGGTCGCATCGCCTACTGGATCCAGGCCGAGGGCGTCGCCATGGCGACCGATCTCGCAGAGGTGATCGGCGGTGCGGTCGCGCTCTGGCTGCTGTTCGAGGTTCCGCTGCTGGTCGGCGGGCTCATCACAGGCGGCGTGTCACTGGTGCTGCTCGTCGTGCAGTCCCGGAGGGGCCCGCGTGCCTTCGAGCGCGTCATCATCGGACTGCTCGCTGTCATCGTGCTCGGCTTCTCCTGGGGTGTCGTCGTCGCACCGCCTGACGCCGCAGGCCTCGTCGGCGGTCTTGTGCCGCGCTTCGAGGGCACGGACTCCGTCCTGCTCGCGGTGAGTGTCTTGGGCGCGACGATCATGCCGCATGCGATCTACGCGCACTCGAGCTTGGCGCGGGACCGCTTCCGCGACCGCGACGGACTCAGCACGCCGACGCTGTTGCGGGCGACCCGCATCGATGTCTCGGTGGCGATGGTCATCGCCGGCAGCGTCAATCTCGCGATGATGCTGCTCGCCGCAGCGAATCTCCCGGGCGTCGTCGGCACCGACACCATCGAAGGGGCGCACGCGGCGCTGGGTGCGTCGCTCGGGCCCGTTGTCGCCACTCTCTTCGCGGTAGGTCTGCTCGCTTCCGGATTGGCTTCAACGTCGGTAGGCGCCTACGCGGGTGCGGAGATCATGCACGGCCTGTTGCGTGTCGACGTGCCGCTGCTGACTCGCAGGCTCGTGACGCTCATCCCCGCACTGGTCGTGCTCGCGATCGGCGTCGACCCGACGCTCGCGCTCGTGCTGAGCCAGGTGGTGCTGTCCTTCGGCATCCCGTTCGCCCTCATTCCGCTCGTTCGCTTCACGGCCGATCGGCGGCTCATGGGGCAGCACGTCAACCGGCTCTGGACGACCATCGCCGGCTCGCTGGCCGCAGCAGCGCTCACGGCGCTCAACGGTGTGCTGCTCTGGTTGGTGGTCACCGGCGCGTGAGCAGACCCGTTGCGGCGGGGCCGACTGCGTCGATCGGGGTCAGCCGACCTCGAGTCGCGTCTCGCGCGTCTGCAACCAGCGAAGCGGATCGAAGGACACGTAGTCGCTGTTCTTCATCTCGAGGTGCAGATGAGGTCCCGTCGAGCGGCCGGTGCTGCCGACTCCGCCGATGACGGTCGAGATGTCGATCACCTGGCCGACCTGCACCTGGATCGAGCCCGCCTGCATGTGCGGGTACCACGACTGCACGAACTGGCCGTTGATGTTGTGGTCGACGAAGACTGCGTAGCCGCCGCCGCCAGGGTTGTTGCCCTGCCACACGGCTGAGACGACCCCGTTGGCGATGGGCCGGATCTCCTGCCCGGGAGGCAGCGGGATGTCCGTGCCGCCGTGGAATCCGCCGGACCGGTATCCGAAGCCGCTGGAGATCGGCAGCTGTGTGATCTGGGGGAACGGCGTCTGCACGTAGTCGGTCTCGAGCATCGCCCAAGTGCTGGCGAACGCGGGGCTACCGCCGTAATAGGAGCCGGGACGCTCGGAGTCCGCGACGGCCTGGAGCGCGGCGAGCTCATCCGGTGACATCAGCGCGCTCTCGAACGGGTCGTTGACGACGATGTCGTCGCGAGCGAAGAGGGTTGTCGCTTCTGCAGCGACAGGAGCCAGCGACTGCACGTCGGGCTCGAGCTGCGCGACCTCTGCGTCGAGCTCGGCGGTCGACTGCATCGCTTGGGCCGGCAGAGAGGTGACGACCACGAGTGAGCCGATGAAGAGGAGCGCTGCGCCAGCTGTGACCTTCCGCGCGATGCTGCGCGCTCGGCGCCCTGCGGCGACTCGGGGGGCAGCGGCCGCCGGGCGGACCGCGCGAGGGCTTGCGGCACGGACGGGCCGAGCCGTTGGCACGCGCACGGCGCGATGACCCAGCGCCGGCGCGTCGACGACGATGCTCGGCTCGACGTACGTCGCCTCAGAGATGCGGACCGGGAGTGCGTGTGCCGTGCGGGTGGCGGCTTCGCGCATGGCGCGCCGGCTCGTGTAGATCGGAGGCGAGCCCTCGACCACCGAGGCTCGTGCACCGGCGCGCGCCTCCACTGCGGTCTGCGCGATCGCCGCAGCCGCTCGCTCCCGTTCACGCACGGCTCTGCGAGTCAGGACCTGAGGTTCGTCCAGCGACGACCTGGATGGTCTGCGGGGGTCAGGCGTCACGCGAAAAGATGTCCTCGGTCGAGATGGTTGTCCCACGCCACCGGCAAGGCCGGGAGCGGGTGAGCCCGGATCGAGCTGCAGAGCCGACGCACGGGGAAGAGCGCGCACGGCGACACTCAAATATAACGGAACGGTAACAGATGAGCAAGGGGGCGATGAGGCTTGCCCGGGTGCTCGAAGCGCCGGCATCGACGGAGCGATAGGCGACGGGCACTGGAGCCGACGCGTTCACTCGCTGCCTTCGAAGTTCTGGAGCCTGAGGCTGTTGTAGATCACCAGGACGGACGAGATCGCCATCGCACCGGCCGCGATGAGCGGATTGAGGAGGCCGGCGGCAGCGATCGGGATGGCAGCGATGTTGTAGCCGAACGCCCAGCCGAGGTTCACGCGAATCGTGCGGAGCGTGCGCCTCGACAGTGCGATCGCATCCGGGATGACGGCAAGGTCCTCCCGAACCAGGATGATGTCCGCTGATTTGAGGGCGATGTCGGTGCCCGACACCACCGCGAGACCGAGGTCGGCGGCAGCGAGAGCTACGGCGTCGTTGATGCCGTCGCCGACCATCGCGACCCGTTCCCCCTGTCCCTGGAGGAGGCGGACCACATCAGCCTTCTGGCCGGGGAGCACCTCGCTGTGCACCGTCTCGATCCCGAGCTGGGCCGCGACGTGCGCTCCGGCCGCTCCCGAATCGCCAGTCAGGAGCACCGTCTTCAGCCCTTGGCGGTGCAGCGCCTGCACGGCCCGTCGAGCACCGGGCTTGAGGGTGTCGGTCAGGCCGATCCTGCCGATGAGCTGTCGCTGGTGGCCCACCAGCACCGACGTCTCCACGCTCGCTTCATCCCATCCGAGCTGCGCGAGGGACGCGGCGTCCACGTCGACATCATGGTCGCGCATGAACGCGAGGCTCCCGACGAGCGCGCGCTCGCCCGCCACGGCCGCAGAGGCGCCCTTGCCGGGGACGGCGCGGAAGTCCCGAACCGCCTCGATGTCGGTGATGTGCTTCGCGGCGGACACGATGGCCTTCGCGATGACGTGCTCAGACCCCTGCTCCACCGATGCCGCGATCCGCAGCAGCTGGTGCTCGGCAATGCCGGGAGCGGCAGCGATCGTGGCGACGGTCATCGTTCCGCTCGTGAGCGTTCCGGTCTTGTCGAGGACCACGGTGGTGATCGTCCCGCTGGCCTCGAGAGCGTCCTGTCCCTTGACGAGGATCCCAAGACTGGCGCCCCGGCCGATGCCCACCATGAGCGCGGTCGGCGTCGCGAGCCCGAGCGCGCAGGGGCAGGCGATGATGAGCGTGGTGATGCCGATTCCGAACGCCACCTCGAATGAGGCGCCGCCGAGCATCCACCCACCGGTCACGAGCACCGCGAGCACGATCACGGCGGGCACGAAGTACGTCGTGATCCGGTCGACCAGGGTCTGCACGCGCGCCTTGCGGGCTTGCGCCTGCTCGGCGAGCGCCGCCATCTGCGCAAGCTGGGTGTGGGCTCCCACCGCGGTCGCCTGCACGTCGAGGCGTCCGTTCATGCTGATCGTGCCGCCCACGACCTGCGCTCCCGGCCCGAGATCCGCAGGAGCGGGCTCTCCCGTGAGCATGCTCGTGTCGATCGCGGCGTTGCCGACGATGATCGTGCCGTCTGCCGGGATGGTCTCGCCGGGACGGACGACGAACCGGTCTCCCACCCGCAGCGTGGAGGTCGGATGCAGCGCTTCGACTCCGTCTCGGATGATGCGCACGTGCGTGGCCGCGAGCTGGTTCAGGGCTCCCAGGACATCGCCCGCCTTCCTCCGGGATCGCGTCTCGAAGTAGCGGCCCGCGAGCTGGAAGGTCGTCATGCCGGCGGCGACGTCGAGATAGATCGAGTTCGCGCCCTCGGGCGTGACACCGAAGCCGAGCCAGTATCCAGGTCCGTCCTCCCCGACGCCGAACAGCAGCGTGGCGAGCGCCCAGCCGAAGGATGCCGCGATCCCCAAGGAGACGAGCGTGTCCATGCTGACGTTGCCGTGGCGGAGGTTCTGCATGGTGGCTCGGTGGAACGGCCATGCCGCCCAGGTCACGATCGGGAGCGCGAGCAGCACGCACAGCCACTCCCACCCGGGGAACCTCCACCCGGGGGTCAGCGCAAGCACGATGGTGAGGTCCATGAGCGGCACGGTCAGGATCGCCGCGACCACGAGCCTGCGCCGCAACGACGTGATCCTCACCTCAGTGGCACGCCGCGACCAGGTGTCGTCACCGTCGTCGTGGACGCGTGCGCCGTACCCGGCTCGTTCCACCTGCTCCAGCGCTTCCGCGGCACGGTCTGCGCTGAGCCCGGTCACCAGTGCCCGCTCCGTGGCGTAGTTCACGCTGGCCGTCACTCCGTCGAGCCGATTCAGCGCCTTCTCCACCCGCGTCGAGCACGCCGCGCAGGTCATGCCCGATACGTCGAGCTGGAGGGGCTCGGCGAGATCCTGCTGCACGGTCATCATTCAGTCCTCTCGGTCGCGGATGTCCGCGTCGGTGCCGGGCGTGGGCCGGCGCTTCGCGCCGCGAGCTTCTCGAGCATCTGGTTGTACGCGTCGCGGTCGTCGGCGTGGCCGGTGTCCTGGTGCCGGTCGCTGCGTCGAGCATCCTTAGCGTCCTGGCGCGACCATTGGATCCCGAGCGCGATGATCACCAGGAGCAGCGGGAGCTCGCCGCCCGCCCATGCCACCCCTCCGGCGAAGTACTGCGATGCCTCCAGGTCGGCCCACGGCAGTCCGAGATTCCGATAGAAGTTCTCGGCGATGATGTCGCCGCCCGACATCAGGATGACGCCGAAGAACGCGTGGAACGGCATCGCCGCCAGCACGAATCCGAGCTTGCCGATGTGCGGGAGCGGGAGCGGTGGTCTGTCCACGCCGATCACGAGGCTGTAGAACAGGTAGCCGATGATGAGGAAATGCACGTTCATGAGCTGGTGCGCCCAATGGAAACGCATGAACTCGCCGAAGATCCCCGAGAAGTACAGCCCGTAGTAGGAGCCGACGAACAGGACGAAGATGACGAGGGGGTTGTAGATCCAGCGCAGCACACGCCAGCGCAGCGCCCACATGATCCAGTCGTGCACGCCCGCAGGGGCAGTCGGGCTCGATCGCGTCGCGCGCAGCAGCAACGTGGCGATGCCGCCCATGACGAGGAGGACCGGGGCGAGCATGTTCAGGCTCATGTGCACGACCATGTGGACCCCGAAGTCCGGCGCGGAGTACTTGCCGAGTCCGGAGCTGGTCACGAACACGACCACGCCCCAGCCAGCGATCCAGGACAGCGTGCGCCCGAGCGGCCACGCGTCACCCCGGCTGCGCAGGTTCCGCACTGCCCACAGATAGACGGTGACCGCCGCGATCGCGAGCAGGAGGAAGAGCAGGTTCGGTCGCCAGTTGGTCAGCAGCACGAGCACCGTCGGCGGGACCTCGACCTCGAAGCCCATGAACACCTGGGAGATGCTCGTCGGGACGAAGTACTGCGGCGGAGGGAACCGGGTCATCGCCGCGGTCATCCCCACCCATCCGGCGATGCCGACCGTTGCCGCCAGCGCCGGCCACGTGGCGCTGAGTCGACGCTTCCCCAGCACACGCCAGCCGAGGTATGCCGCGACGAAGATCCCCAGGAATGCCCAGCGACCGATGATCTGCCATCCGGTGACCGAGTCGAGCAGTCCCGTGCCGGCGAGCTTGAACCAGGCCAGCAGCAGATCGGACGCCGCGACCACCGGGAGCGCCACGGCCAAGATCCAGAAGATGCGGGTCATGATCTCCGGGGCGATCGGACGCCCGGTCGCGACGCGCATGATGGCGACCAGCACCACGCCGAATGCGGCGTTCGTCAGCAGGCTCTGGTACGCGCCGGCGTCGCCGCCCAGGTCGTGGTTCGGGCCCACGAGGATCTGACCCACGACGACAGGAGCGAGGATACCGAAGCAGGACGCCCACAAGGGGATCAGGAGTCCCGTCCACCGCTCGGCGAACACGCTCGCTATCCACGTCAGCAGTGCCGCGATCAGCGTGACCGTCCATGCCTTCGGGAACGCGCTCGCCTCGTAGAGGAACGGGATCGCATTGGGCTCGCTCAACTGGGACGGCGGCAGCCCGCTGCTGTCCAGCATCTCAAGCAGGATCATCGCCGCAGACACGGTTGCCCAACCGGCTGAGGAAACCCGCAGCACAGCCATCTCGAACACATCGCCCAGCTGTCCCGCGTCGCGTCCTCGCGCATCGCGCAGGAACAGCGCCGACAAGAGCGCCCCGAAGGTCACCACCGCGAACAGATCCGCAATACTCTGCCCGGCCGCGGTCAGCACTGCCACGTCGAGGCCGGGGAAGGAGGTATGGAGCAGTTCGTACGGCTCGACTCCCACCTGCACCGTCGTCACGACCGCGGGAGCGATCACCAGCAGGCAGACGAGCGCGCACGTCAGAGCGAGCCCGCCGGTGCGGCGGAAGCGGGTCGTTCGCCTGCGGACGGGGCTCGCCGCTAAGGGCCTTGTCGACGGCTGCGACGTCAAGGCGTCTGCCACGCCACGAGATCGATTCCGGCCTCGCTGACCGCTTGCTCCACAGCCGTTCGCTCCACAATTCCCTCGCTCGTGACCGTCAGGCGTCCGTTCGCATCCACAGCAATACGGCTCAGCCCCGGATGCTCGACAGGTCCTCGTGCAGTGCTTGCTGACACAGAACGCAGGTGGCCGCGTTGCCGAACAGGCCTGCCCTGTTCACCAACCCCTGCCTCCGTTCACCTTCCGACTCTGCGACCCAACTGTACAAGATCCCGACTTTCGGATTCCGGCACCCCCGGTCGCCGAGATTCATGGGCGGGTGCTGGGGCGCCGACGTCGGCGGCCGGGCCCGACCCATCCGCCCCCTCGCCCCTGCGCTGCCGGGCTGCGGACCTGAACTTCCTCGGCGTGCTCGTGACCGGCATCGTGGTCGTCTTCCTCGGTACCGCGACCGTGAACCAATACGTCGCGCCCGCGCCGCTGCCACCGGCACTGCAGACGTGCCGGCTCGTGACCCACCTGTTCGTGGCACGCCTGAGGCCGCTACTGGGGCGGGGACGCCACACAGGCCGACGCATCCATCGGGTCGCTGTTCAGCTCCGCCGCCCGCTGTCGCCGTCCTGAGCGCGCTGCTGCATCTGCTGCAGGTACTCGTTGTAGGCGTCCATCTCCTCGTCGGCACTGTGCTGGTCCTCCCGCGCCCGCTTCCTGTCACGTCGTTGCCATCGCGCCAGCGTCACGACCAGCATCGCGAGCAACGGCAGCTCCCCGAAGGTCCACGCCAGGATCCCCGCTATTCCCTGGTCACGAACCGGGTCGACCTCCCACGAGTCCGGAGCGGCGGTCGCGAAGTAGCGGACGACTGGGGTCGCGGCGAACAGCGTCACCAGCCCGAATGCGGCATGCACCTGCATCTCAAGGAAGATGTCGAACATCCGACTCGGATACGAGGTTCGCCGCGGGAGGGGATCAGATGACACGAGCGGTGCCGTGATCAGGATTCCCACGACCAGGAACACCGCTTCGAGAACGGTATGGCCGATCGGGGAGCGCAGCATCACATCCGCGATGCCACCGAGATAGAGACCGAAGAAGCACAGCAGCATCAACGGGATGACCAGCGCCGGATGCAGTGCGAACCGAGCCGCTCTCGATCGCAGCCCACACAGTGCGATGCGGAGCACCGTGTTGCCGATGCCGCGATGCGGCACGGCTCGCAGCAGCAGGGTCCCGGGAGAGCCGAGAACGAGCAACGGCGCGATCACCATCATCAGCGTGAGCTGCTGGAACATGAAGATCGAGAACATGAGCTGGCCATACGCGTCGACCCGAGCGCCGGTGACCACTGCCAGCAGCAGGCAAGCGAGCAGGAAGCACACGGTGCGCAACCAGGGCCAGCGCTGGCCGCGTCGTCGCAATCGCACGACGCCCGCCACGTAGGCCGCGGCGAGCAGCACAGCGACCACCGGCAGCAGGGTGATGGACGAGGGTCCAAGGATCAGGAATTGATCGAAGCTCGGGGGCGGCAGCGCACCGGCGTCGGCAGAGCTCATCGCGCCGGCTCGCGATCCGGGGCGAGAGCCCGGCGACGACCGCCAGGCGGACGCTGGTGCTGGGTGAATCGGGGGCGACCCACGCCGACTGTCACCTGCGACATGGTTCCGCTCCTGATTCGATGCCTTCGAGCCGCCATCAGCTTCCAGATCTGGCACAGAGCGCATCGGTCCGGCGCTGCGATCCTTCGGAGGATGCTGGACGAACTCGGCGCGCAAGCCGACGTCCCACGCCATCATAGGACAACTGCGCGCGGCACCCCCAGGCACGTGAGATGGAGGGCGCGCGTGGCAGTCGGGCCGACGTGGCGCGGTAGAGTGAGGAAGGTGCGCACTCGCCCCCTCATCGCTGTCTCCATCATCGTCGCTGCTGTAGCGATCGTCGTCGCAGCGGTGCTGCTCATCGTTCGGCCGTGGGAGGGCGGTAGCCCGCCTCCAGCGAGCGGGGAGTCGAGCGAGTCTGCCGCGTCGCCCTCAGCGGCGCCGCCACTCGTGGAGGAGTCGACGCACATCTTGGACGACGCCGGCCCGGACGCCCCGGTGGTGGTCGAGTTCCTCGACTTCGAGTGCGAGGCGTGCGGCGCCGTGTACCCGACGATGGAAGCCCTCCGCGGGGAGTACGGCGACGAGGTGACGTTCGCGGTGCGGTACTTCCCGTTGCCGGGGCACTTCAACTCCGGCAACGCGGCGGTCGCCGTCGAGGCCGCTGCGCAGCAGGATGCGTTCGAGCCGATGTACCAGCGCATGTTCGAGACGCAGGCCGAGTGGGGCGAGGCGCAGGTCTCCGAGGCCGGACGCTTCAGAGGCTACGCCGAGCAGCTGGGTCTCGACATGGCAGCGTACGACGCAGCGATCGAGGATCCCGCCACGCTCGCCCGCGTCGAACAGGATTTCCAGGCCGGCATCGCCCTCGGCATCGACCGGACGCCGACGATCTTCATCGACGGGGAGCGGCTGGAGCTGTCGCAGATCAGCGACATCGAAGCGGCGATTCAGGCGGCACTCGGCGAGTAGGCGAAGCTGCGCGGCGGCCGCGCGACCACGATGCGGGCCGTGCATGCGCGCATCCATCGCCTCGAACGGGCCGGTGGGCGCGTGAGAGAGTGAAGCCATGCCGATCGAGCCCGATACCAAGGACTGGACGTGGGTGCTGCACGAGCGCTGCCCCGAGTGCGGGTTCGACCCGCTGGAGGTCGATCGCGACGACCTCGGCCGCCGCATCCGCCATGCCGCCGCAGCGATGCACCAGCGTCTGCACGGGGCAGCGGTCACCGAGCGCCCGGATGACGCCACCTGGTCGCCGCTCGAGTACGCGGCGCATGTGCGCGACGTGTGCGGCGTGATGGAGACCCGGCTGCACCAGCTGCTGCACGAGGACGACCCCGAGTTCGCGGACTGGGATCAGGACCGGGCGGCCGTCGACGACGACTACGCGAGCCAGGATCCCGAGCGCGTGGCCGCCGAGCTCGACCTCGCCGCGGCGAGCCTGGCCAATGCGGCGGATGCGGTGCCCGCAGACGCGTGGGATCGGCCAGGCAGGCGCTCCAACGGCTCGGTGTTCACGGTGCGCACGCTGCTGGAGTACGCGCTGCACGACCTCGAGCACCACGCCTGGGACATGACGAAGCCGTAGCCGTCAGCGCGGCGTCAGCACCGCGATCGCGAAGGGCCGATCCGTCTTCTTCTCGTAGGAGGCGAACGTCGACCCCTCGACGAGGAACCGCGCCCACAGACCCTGCCGCTCGGTCTCCGGTGCGATGCGCACGTCGACCTCGCGCGGCCCGTCGCGCAGGTCGATCGTCGCCTGCGGCGCGACCCGTAGGTTCTTGAACCACTGCGGCTCCTCCGCCTGGCCACCAGCGCTGGCGACGACGGCGTAGCCGCCCTCATGCTCCAGGTAGACGACGGGTGTCGTGAACGGCTTGCCGCTGCGCCTCCCCGTGACGGTGAGCAGCAGGATGGGCAATCCTGCGATGCGGTGGATCTTCGGCGAGCTGAGCCTGCGGAACAGCGCCGCATGGAAGTCGGCAGCACCGCGCTTGATCGACCCCTGGAGTCCCACGGTCTGAGTATGGCCCTCATTGCACGCTCGCGGCCGGCGAATTCGCCCACAGCGGCGACGCATGCGCGCCGTGGCTGCGCGCCGGCCTGCGACGATGGTGGCGTGGACACCCCCGCACCCGTCGCCGACGCGACCTCCGAGCTCCCGACCGGCCTCGACATCCGTCTCGTCGTCTGCGACATGGACGGCACGCTGCTCGACGGCGACGGTCTCGTGCCCGACGCGTTCTGGCCGCTGCTCGAGCGCATGCAGGCGGCCGGCATCGACTTCGTGCCCGCGAGCGGCCGGCAGCTGGCGACGCTCGAGCACCTCTTCGCCCGCGTCGGCACGCTCTCGTGCATCGCCGAGAACGGCGCCATCGTCACCCACAGCGGCGAGGTGATCGGCACCACGACCGTCGAGCCGGATGCGGTGCGGCAGATCGTGCATCGGGTGCGGGAGTCGGCGGGTGAGCTGGAGCTCGTGGCGAGCCGCCGCGACGTCGCATCGATCGAGTCGCGCGACCCCGAGTTCGTCGCCCAGGCGCACAAGTACCACGTGGCGTTCGAGTCGGTCGACGACCTGCTCGAGTGCACCGATGACGTGCTGAAGCTGGCGATGTGGGCGACCCCCGACTCCGTGAGCGCCGCGGCCCGCTGGCTCGAGCCGGCGCCTGCGGGGCACCGCGTGGTGATCGGCTCGCCGCACTGGATCGACGTCATCCACGAGACCGTCGACAAGCGACTGGGCGTGGAGGCGCTGCAGCGCGAGCTGGGCGTGACACCGGCGCAGACGGTCGTCTTCGGCGACTACCTCAACGACCTGGGCATGCTCGCCGACGCCGAGCACACCTTCGCGATGGCCAACGCGCACCCCGAGGTGCTGGCGGCCGCCCGCTACCGCGCGCCGTCGAACCTGGAGCACGGCGTGGTGCGGGTGCTGGAGCGACTGCTGAGGTCGTAGGTCGAGGAGGCCGCGGCCCGCAGGGCAGCAGCCGTCGCGAGACCGGAGCCACTCAGCCCCGGAACGCGCTGATGCCCGTCAGCGCCTGCCCGATGACGAGGGTGTGCACCTCGTCGGTGCCCTCGTAGGTGCGCACGCTCTCGAGGTTGGCGGCGTGCCGCATGGGGGAGTGCTCGAGCGAGACGCCGTTGCCGCCCAGGAGCGCCCGCGCCTCGCGGCAGACGTCGATCGCCGCGCGCACCGAGGCCAGCTTGCCCATCGAGACCTCGTGCGGCCGCAGCTGGCCGGTGTCCTTGCGGCGGCCCAGGTGCAGCGCGAGCAGCTGCGCCTGCTGCAGCGACAGCGCCATCTCGGCCAGCCGCGCCTGCGTCAGCTGCATGGCGGCGAGCGGCCGCCCGAAGACTTCGCGCTCACCGGCGTAGGCCAGCGCGACCTCGAGCGCATCGCGGCCGGCGCCCAGCGCACCCCAGGCGATGCCGAAGCGCGCCTCGTTCAGGCACTCGAAGGGCGCCCGCAGCCCGCGCGCGTCCGGCAGCCGCGCGGACTCCGGCACGCGCACGCCCTCGAGCACGATGTCGCACTGGATCGACGCGCGCATCGACAGCTTCGGCTCGATCGGCGTCGCCGTGAAGCCCGGTGTCGGTTCGCCCTGTGAAGCGGTCTCCACCAGGAACCCCCGCACCCCCTCGTCGGTCTGCGCCCAGATGACCGCGACATCCGCGATCGACGCGAGCCCGATCCACCGTTTCGCGCCGTCGAGCACCCAGTCGTCGCCGTCGCGGCGCGCGAAGGTCTGCATCGCGCCCGGGTCGCTGCCCGCGTTCGGCTCCGTGAGCCCGAAGCAGCCGATCGCCTCGCCGCGCGCCATCCGCGGCAGCCACGCCTCGCGCTGCTCCTCCGAGCCGTGCTTCGCGATCGCCGTCATCGCGAGCGAGCCCTGCACCGACACGAAGGTGCGGATGCCGCTGTCGCCCGCCTCGAGCTCCTGCATCGCGATGCCGTACTCCACGGCCGAGCGACCCGCGCATCCGTAGCCGGTCAGGTGCATGCCCAGCAGCCCCGCCTCGCCGAGCACCGGCACGAGCGCGCGCGGGAAGTGCGCCCGCTCGAACCAGTCGGCGATGTGCGGCCTGATCTCGCGGTCGACGAGCCCCCGCACCCGCGCCCGCACGGCGCGCTCCCCGTCGGTCAGCAGCGACTCGAGATCCAGCAGGTCGGTGGTCATGGCCACATCCTGCCGCAGGCGACGGCGAGAGCGGCATCGACCGCCTCCCGGCGCGGTGGCATCATCGCGGGTATGCAGGTGGTCGAGCTGAGACTGGCGGATGCGTCCCCGCGGCCGCGCGGTCGGGCCTACGGCGCCGCCGTGGTCGCCGAGATCCGCGACGCGGTCGAGCGCTACCGGCGGGCCTACGCCGACCTCGGCGTGCCGGCCGGCTTCGCCGAGCGCATCGCGGCCGGCTCGATCGACGTGACGCGGGCGTGGGCGCCAGAGCAGGCGGCGGAGCTCGAGGGCATCGCCGAGGGTGCGGGCGTGCCGCTCGCCGAGCTCATGCTGCTGAACGCCCGCACCGAGATCCTCGCCCACGCGCCGGCGCGGCCGACGGAGTGCTCGACGGTGGTCGCGCTGCACGACGACCGCCGCCCGCAGACGCTGCAGACGTGGGATTGGAACGGCGACCTCGTGCCCACCGCGGTGCTGCTCGAGGCGCAGCTCGGCGATCGCGTCGTGCGCACCTTCACCGAGACCGGCATGCTCGGCAAGATCGGCGTCGCGCAGCTGCCCGACGGGCGCGGCCTGGGCGCCCACTTCAACATCCTCCATCACCGCTCCGACCGCTCGGCGATCGGGGTGCCGGTGCACGTGGTGCTGCGCCGCATCCTCGACGAGGCGACCGGGCTCGACGACGCCATCGCGATCGCCGGCAGCGCGCCGCTCGGCGCCTCGACGGTGCTGACAGTCGTCGAGGGCGCGGCTCGCGCGGCCGCGGGCGGGCGCGAGCGCCAGCAGCCCGAGCGCGAACGGCGCGAAGGCACACACGCCACTGCCGGCGCGGCGAGCCTCGAGCTCTCGCCCGCCGGCGTCGCCGCGGTCGCGCCGACCGCCGGCTTCCTCGCCCACACGAACCACTACCTCGACCCGGCGCTCGCCGAGGGGGAGGCAGCGCGACCGAGCTCCACCACCTGGCGGCGGCTCGAGCATGCGCTCGCGCAGCGCGAGCAGATCATGGTGGCGACGGATGCGGTGGCGATGGCCGGCGCGATGTGCGGCGCCGCGGGTGCCCACGCCCCGGTGTGCGTCGTCGCCGCGCCGGGTGCCGCGTTCGCCGACCGCTGGTCGACGCTGCTGACGGCCTCGCTCGACGTCGAGGCCGCGGCGATCGACTGGTTCGCCGGCCCGCCCAGCGGCCTGACGGCCGCGACCGTGCGCCGCTTCGGCTGACGAGGCCGCCACCGACCTGCGGTTCGACTACGCCCAGGTCTCGATGGCGGTTCCCTGCCCGGGGGCCCTCTCGAACTTCCGGTCGTCGGTGAGCAGCGGCATGCCGAGCGCTTCTGCCAGTACGAGAGAGAACGCGTCGTAGGCGGTGCAGTTGACCCGCAGCGCCAGCGCTCGCCGCTGGAAGGGCGCCATCGGGTAGCGCTCGAGCGGCAGATCAGCGAAGTCGTCCAGCATCTGCTCCGCACGGCTGACACTGATCTCGATCTCGGGTTTCGAGGTCATCAGCAGCCCGCGTATCGCCGATGCCACCTCGGCGTCGACGAGCGCCGGCGCATGCAGCCGGCGTTCACGGGCGAAGCGCTCGCGCAGCCCAGCATCGCCGCGCCGATTCTGCAGGAGGCGCACGACAATCGAAGCGTCGACGACCGTCATCTCAGCGGTGGTCGTCGTCGATGAACGACCGGATCGCCGCAGGGCTGGCCTCGACGCCGTCTCGTGACGCGATGCGCGACAGCACCTCGGCCATCTCCGGTCGGGAGGCGTCGTCGTGGATCAGCTCGCGCAGGTAGCTCGACAGCGACATGCTGCGGGCGGCCGCGCGCGCTCGCAGGGCGCGGGCATCCTCGGCCGGCACGTCGCGCACCTGGATGATCTCGCTGCTCATGCCCCACAGCGTACCCGCGCTTCATGAACGTTGCATGCATCGCCTGTCCGGCGTCACGTGCGCTGATGCCTGCATGGGCGAACCGCCGCTGCGCGCCCGCGGCGCCCTTACTCGGGGTTGAGGTCCGCGAGCGTCTTCTCGGGCCGCAGTCCGCGCCAGACCGGGTGCCGCAGCGCGCCGGAGGCGGTCTGCTCGGTGTGCTCCACCTCGCCGACGGCCGCTCGCACCCAGCGGGCCTTCCGCGCCACGTCGGCCGGCAGCCCGTCGATCGCGGGCACGGTCGTGCGCGGCCGCAGCTGGTCGCGCAGCCGATCCCGGTCCGCGCCCGAGAAGCCCGTGCCGACGCGGCCGGCGTAGCGCATCCGCCCGCCCTCGCCCGGCAGCGCGAGCACGAGCGAGCCGACGGTGCCGGCGAGCGAGCCGTTGCCCTCGAGCCAGCCCACCACCACCACCTCGCGCATCAGCTGGTGCTTGAGCTTGCGCCAGTCGCTCGAGCGGGCGCCGGGTCGGTAGCGGCTGTCGTGCCGTTTGGCGATGACGCCCTCGAGGCCCCGCTCGGCGGTCACCTCGAGGATGCGCTCGAGCGAGCCGCGCAGCGGCTTCGAGATCTTCACCCGCGCGCTCTCGTGCACGAGGTCGTCGAGGTGGGACTGCCGCTCGTCGAGCCGCTGCGTGACGAGCCGCTCGCCGCCGACCTCAAGCAGGTCGAACAGCATGATCGTCGCCGGCGACTCCTTCGCGGCGCGCGCCGCCTGGCGGCCCGAGAGCCCGGCGCGATCCTGCAGCGCCTCGAAGCTCGCCGAGCCGCGCGAGGGACCGGAGCGGTGCAGCACCGTGATCTCACCGTCGAGCACCGCGTCGCCCGTGCGCACGCCGTTGCCGAGCGCCTCGACCAGCTCGGGGAACGCCGCCGAGAGGTCGCGGCCATTGCGGCTCAGCAGCCGCAGCGAGCCGCCGCTCGCCGGGTCGCCGACCTTCTGCACGATCGCCCGCCAGCCATCCCACTTCACCTCGAACGACCACTCCCGCTCGTCGTCGATGTCGGATGCGTCGCCGGCGGCCGCGAGCATCGGCCGCAGGTCGGTCGGGCGGTCGCCCCGGCTGAGATGTGCACGCGCCCGGCGGGTGCCGCGCGCGACTCCGCCCGAATTCCCGCCCGCACGGTGGAGGGGAGGCGGCCGGTGGAGACCCGCTCGCC
>NZ_JABFAP010000001.1:2066618-2179746 GCF_017168255.1 Agrococcus sp. KRD186 | reverse complement strand
GCCTTCGACGCGGCACCGCCGCGCCCCGCCGCCTTCGCGGCGGCCCCGCCGCGCCCCGCCGCCGTGCCGGCCGGCGGCGCATACCCCTTCTTGCGCGCATCGCGCACCGGATCCTGCTCCTTCATGCGGTGCACGAGCCACTGCCGCTTGGCGGCGTCGGTGCGGATGAGCGCGAAGCGGTACGGCTCGCCGCCGAGCCCGCCGTCGGGCCGCCCGCGCAGCGTGCCGATCACCTCGTCGTCGCGCCACTTCTCGAGCTCGTACTCGCCGGCGTCCCAGATCTCCACCCTGCCGGCGCCGTACTCGCCCTTCGGGATCGTGCCCGCGAACGAGCCGTACGCGAGCGGGTGGTCCTCGGTCTGCACCGCGAGCCGGTTCTGCTTCGCGGTGGCCGGCAGCCCCTTCGGCACCGCCCACGACACGAGCACGCCCTCCTGCTCGAGCCGGAAGTCGTAGTGCAGCCGGCTCGCCTGATGCTTCTGCACCACCCAGGTCTGCCCCTCGCCGGGGGTCGCGGGCTCGGCGGGCACGGGCTCCGGCGTGCGGGCGGCCGAGCGCATGCCGCGGTACTTCGCGAGCCGGTCGGGCGGCGGGTCGAGCGCGGCGATGCTGTCCCCGTCGCGCTCGAGCCGCTCGAGCACCTCCTCGTACTCGAGCTGCTCGAGCCCGCCCGCCTCCACCTCGTCCCACGTGCGGGGGGCCGCGACGGTCGGCCGCAGCCGCCCGCGCAGCGAGTAGGGCGCGACGGTCGTCTTCGAGGCCGAGTTCTGGCTCCAATCGATCAGCACCTTGCCGCGCCGCAGCGCCTTCTTCATGTCGCTGACGATCTCGTCCGGGTGCATCTGCTCGAGCGAGCGCGCCAGCTGGTGCGCCACCTCGCTCGCCTGCTCGCTCGTCACCGTGCCGTCGAGCCGCGCGTAGAGGTGGATGCCCTTCGAGCCGCTCGTGAGCGGGAACGGCTCGAGCCCGATGTCGACCAAGAGCTCCCGCACCCACAGCGCCACCCGCGCGCAGTCGTCGAGGTCGGCGCCCTCGCCCGGGTCGAGGTCGAGCACCAGTCGGTCAGGGTTGGTGCGCTCGCCGTCGACCGCACGCCACTGCGGCACGTGCAACTCGAGCGCCCCCATCTGCGCCATCCACGCGAGCGTCCCGGCCTCGGTCAGCAGCGGGTACTGCTTGGGCCCGGTCGAGTGCCGCTGCTCGACGGTCTCGATCCAGTCGGGCGCACCCTTCTCGAGCGCCTTCTGGAAGAACAGGCTGCCGGGCTTGCGCGCCGTGCCGACCCCGTCGGGCCACCGCTTGCGCGTGACGGGGCGGCCGGCTGCATGGGCGATGAGGGGTTCGGATGCGCGAAGCACGTACTCGAGCACGTCGCGCTTGGTCGTCCCGGTCGACGGGTACAGCACCTTGTCGCCGTTCGTGAAGCGCAGCGTGCGCCCGCCGACGGTGATGCGCTCGGCCGCCGCCACGTCAGGCGGACTTCTGCTTGGCCGCCGGCTTCTTCTCAGCGGACTGCTTCTTCGCGGTCGACTGCTTCGATGCCGGCTTCTTGACCTTCTTCGTCGTCGACTCCCCGTCGGACGCGGCCTGCTTGGCCGCCTTCTGCTTGGCCGTGCCCTTCGCGGCCGAGCCGGACGCATCCGTGCCCTTCTTCTTCTCGACCGAGCGCTGCAGCGCCTCGAGCAGGTCGATCACCTCGGCGCCCTCACCCTCCTCGGCCTCGCCGAAGGTGGCGGCGGTGTCGAGCGCGTCGCCCTGCTCGAGCTTCGCCTCGACGAGCTTGTGCAGCTGCTCCTGGTACTCGTCGACGTACTGCTCGGGCTCGAAGTCGGCCTCGAGGTCGCGCACGATCGATCGCGCGAGCTCCATCTCGCGCTTGCCGACGGTGAGACGCTCGTCGAGGCTCTCGAACTCGGCCGCTCGCACTTCGTCGGCCCAACGCATCGTCTGCACCGTCAGCACGCCGTCGCGCACCCGCATGGAGGCGAGCCGCGTGCGCTGGCGCAGCGAGAGCTTCACGACCGCGGTGCGCTCGGTCTCCTCGAGCACCTGCCGCAGCAGCATGTAGGCCTTCGGGCTCTTCGAGTCGGGCTCGAGGTAGTAGCTGCGCTCGAGCAGGATCGGGTCGATCTGCTCGTTCGGCACGAACTCCATCACCTCGATCTCGCGGCTCTTCTCGGCCGGCAGCGACTCCATGTCCTCGTCGGTCAGCACGACCGTCTGCTCGCCGTCGTCGTAGGCCTTGTCGATGTGCGCGTACTCGATCTTCTTGCCGCACACCTCGCACTTGCGCTGGTACCGGATCCTGCCGCCGTCGGCGTCATGCACCTGGTGCAGCTGCAGGTCGTGCTCCTCGGTCGCCGAGTACAGCTTGACCGGCACGTTCACGAGCCCGAATGTGATCGAGCCCTTCCAGATCGCTCGCATGCGCCTACTGTTCCCCACGCGGCGACCGGGCGCCAGGGGCGGATTCTCAGCATCGGCGGCGCCCGGTGGGGGACAATCCAGAGCATGACCGACCTCCGGCCGACCCAGGCGAGCCCACGCACGATCGGCGTCGAGGAGGAGGTCATCCTGCTCGAGCCCGACACGCTCTCGCCGATCGACGTCGCGGACGAGGTGATCGGCGAGCTCGTCGACCTCGACGCGAGCGCCAGCTGGATCACGCACGAGTTCCTGCGCGCGCAACTGGAGTTCTCGTCGCCGGTGCTCGCCGACGGCGACGCTGCCGAGCGGGTCGTGCGCGCGTTCCGCGATGCGCTGAGCCAGGCGGCTGCCAGGCGCAGCCTCATCCCCGCGAGCGTCGGCACCGCCCACGGCCGCGGCGCCTCGAGCACCGCCGAGGGCGACCGCTACCTGCGCTTCGACAGCGAGCTGGGCGCCATTCGGCCCGACCACCAGATCCAGGGCCTGCACGTGCACGTGGCGATCACCTCGCGGAACGAGGGCGTGACGATCATGCGGGCGCTGCGGCCGTGGCTCGCGCCGCTGCTCGCGCTCACCGCCAACTCGCCGAGCTTCGCCGGTGCCGACACCGGCTTCGCCAGCTGGCGCACCATGATCGGCCGCCGCTTCACGACCGCCTCGGCGCCGCCGATCTTCGCAGACGCCGAGGACTACGAGCGGCGCAGCCTGGCGCTCGTGGGACTCGGCACCACCTTCGACACCGCATCGCTCGCGTGGATGATGCGGCTCGCCGAGCGCTGGCCGACGATCGAGCTGCGGCTGTTCGACGCGCAGCTCTCGGCCGGCGAGACCGTCGCAACGGCGCTGCTGGCCCGGGCGCTCGTCGAGGTCGCCGCGGCGGGCGAGCTGCCGCACGCGGAGGCCGCCGCCCAGCCGGAGCTCGTCGACTCTGCCATCTGGCACGCCGCCAGGCACGGGCTCGACGACGGGCTCGTCGACCCGACCACGGCCCGCCTCACGCCCGCGTGGGAGGTGATCGACCGCATGGTCGAGGCCGCGCGGCCGGCGCTGCAGGCGGCGGGCGACGAGCAGCGCGTCGATGCGCTCATCGCGCGCGTCCGCGCCGAGGGCAACGGCGCGACCCGGCAGCGCGCGGCGCTCGCCGAGGGCGAGGCAGCGCTCGGCCGCCTGCTGCGCGAGAGCTTCAGCGCGTAGGCGCCCCGTCGTCAGCTCGGGACGGCGCCGCCCAGCTGCGCGCGCAGGAACGCGAGCGTCGTCTCCCAGGCCGCGGCCGACGCATCCGCACGGTATTTGTCGGCCACCTGCTCGTTCTGGAAGCCGTGCACCGCGCCCGCATAGTGGCGGATCTCGACCTCGTCGAAGCCCTCGCCGGCCAGCCGCTCCTGCATCGCGGCGGGCGACTCCTTGCCGCGCCACGAGTCGCGCTCGGCGAGCTGGAACAGCACCGGCACCCGCAGCGGCACGCGCCCGTCGCGCGCGGAGCCGTAGTAGGCGACCACCGCATCCACCGAGCCCTGCGACGCATACTCGAGCGCAATCATGCTGCCCATCGAGAAGCCGACCAGCGCCGCCGCCGGGCTGCCGAGCGCGCGCGCCTCGCCGATCGTCTCGCTGACGATGCGGTGCGCGCCCTCGAGATCGGCGGTGCGCTCCTTGAGCAGCACCCGCGCGTCGGCGTCGGCGATCGAGCTGCGGCCGCCGGTGAGGTCGGGCACGGCGACCCGGAAGCCCTCCGCCGCCAGTCGCGCGCCGAAGTCGTCGGCCCACGGCAAGCGGCCGTTCCAGTCGTGCAGCACGACCACGACCGGATCGCCCTCGGTGCCGTGCCAGTGGGTCGCGGTGTCGTCGGTCTGCTCGATCGCCATGCTGCTCCTTCGCTCGTCGACACGGTAGCCGAACCGGCTCAGGCGGGCCCAGGCGCGAGCGCGTAGCGTGACGGCATGAGCAGCTCTGAGCCCAGGTCGCGCACCATCCGGTCGGCGACGGATGCGGCCGGTCGCGCCGGCGACGCGGCCAAGGGTGCCGCGGGGAAGGCGCAGGGCGCCGCGGCCGAGGCCGAGCAGCATCCGGCGGCGAGCTGGGTCGAGGGCATCGGGCAGGTCGCCAACGGCGTCGTGCACCTGATCATCGGCGGCATCGCGCTGAGCGTCGCGCTGGGCGCGGGCGGCTCCGCCGACCAGTCGGGGGCCATGCGCGCGATGCAGCAGACGCCGCTGGGCGGCATCGCGCTGTGGGCTGTGGGCATCGCGATGGTGCTGCTGGCGCTGCACGCGCTCGTGAGCGCCATCGCCGCTTCGCGACGCGACTGGAAGGATGCGCTCAAGCACGCCGGGCGCGGCATCGCCTACGCCGCGGTCGGCTCGACGGCGCTCGTCTACGCGGTCGGCGGCTCGTCCGACAGCGAGCAGAGCACCGACTCGATCTCCTCCGACCTGATGGCGACGCCCTTCGGGCCGTGGCTGGTCGGTGCGGTCGGCACGGTGATCGCCGGCATCGGGGTCTACTTCGTCATCAAGGGGGTACGGCGCACGTTCCTCGAGGACGTCTCGCCGCCGCGCAGGTTCCGCCGGCTCGTCGAGGTGCTCGGCACCGGCGGCTACGTCGCCAAGGGGTTGGCCGTGGTCGTCGTCGGCGTGCTGTTCCTGACCGCCGCCGTGCAGCACGATCCCGAGCAGGCCGGCGGCCTCGATGCCGCGCTGCAGTCGCTCACCACGGTGCCCGGCGGCGTCTTCGCGCTCGTCGGCATCGCCGTCGGGCTGATGCTCTACGGCATCTACTGCTTCGCGCGAGGCGCTTGGTCGCGCTGACGCGGCGGGCGATCCCCGGCCGGCGCGGCTAGCGTTGGCCCATGGCGTCGGGCGAAGGGCTGCGGGAGCCGCTGTCGGACGCGGCGGACGCGGCATCGGACGCCGCGCACAAGGCGCAGCGCGCCGCCGCCGGAGCCGAGGACCACCGCGCCACCTCCTGGATCGAGAGCGTCGGCCAGTCGGCGAACGGCGTCGTGCACATGGTGATCGGCGGCATCGCGCTCGGCATCGCCTTCGGCGCGGGCGGCCCCGCCGACCAGTCCGGCGCCATGCGCGCGATCGAGCGCACGGTCGTGGGTGGCATCGCGCTCTGGGTGGTCGGCATCGCGCTCATCGCGCTGGCATTGCACGCCTTCGTCATCGCGATCGCCCAGTCGCGACGCAGCCGACGCGACGCCCTCCGTGCGGCGGGCCGCGGCATCGGCCACGCGGTCGTCGGCGGCACCGCGCTGGTCTTCGCGTTCGGCGGCGAGGTCGACGGGGAGCGGGCGACGGAGACGCTCTCGTCCGCCGTGATGGCGAGCCCGGTGGGGCTGTGGCTCATCGGCGCCGCCGGCCTCGTGATCGTCGGGGTGGGGGTGGCGTTCGTGCTGCGAGGGCTGCGCCGCACGTTCTTCGAGGATGTGGCCCCGCCGCGGCGATTCCGGCGGCTCGTCGAGGCGCTCGGCATGCCGGGCTTCGTCTCGAAGGGCATCGCGATCGCCATCGTCGGCGTGCTGTTCGTGCTCGCCGCCGTGCGGCACGAGCCCGATGACACCGGTGGGCTCGACGGCGCGCTGCAGTCGCTGACCACCGTGCCCGGCGGCGTGATCGCGCTGGTCGCGATCGCGATCGGCCTGATCGTCTACGGCGGCTACTGCGTCGCCCGCGGCATCTGGGCGCGCTGAGGGCGGCGCCCTTCGCGCCCCGCTCGGCGCGCGGAGCGAAGGGCGGCCTACGCGCCGCGACCGCGCCGCGGGTGCGGCAGGATCGGGTTGCGCAGCCGCGCGAGCTTCCTCGCCAGCTCCGCGGGCGTCAGGTTCGCCCGCTCGTGCGCCGGCAGGTCGGCGAGCGTGGGCTCGGGATTCCGCTCGACGGTGGCCGGCGCCGCATCGGCTGGCGTGACATCGTCCGGAGCCTCCGGCACGTGGGGATGCTGCTCGACGTGCCCGGCGCGCAGGCGGGCGTCGAGCGCCGAGAGGTCGGTGCCGCTCGACTGCAGGTCGCGGCCCATCGTGCGCAGCACGCGCACCACCACCTCGTACTCCTCGTCGGTCACACCTGCCTCGACGCGGCGGGCCACCTCGTCGTCGCCGATCGAGCGCCGCGCGCGCTCGACGGCGGCCGCTGCGAGCTCGACCCAGTCCTCGAGCCGGCGATCGCGCCTGCCGTCCATGGCCACCTCCCCTGCGACCTCAGACCACGACCTGGTGCCCAGGCCCGTCTGCACCCATCGTCCTCCCTTCTGCTGTGAACCGCGCCAGCGCATCCGCCGTGTCGGATACTGACGAGGGCCGGCGCGCGCCGAGCGATACGCTCGCACTCGTGCTGCTCAGTGATCGCGACATCCGTGCCCGGCTCGACTCGGGCGAGCTCGCCCTCGACCCGCTCGACCTGTCGATGGTGCAGCCGGCGAGCGTCGACGTGCGGCTCGACCGCGGCTTCCGGCTGTTCGACAACCACAAGTACCCGTTCATCGACCCGGCGGAGGATCAGCCGGAACTCACCCGGCTGGTCGAGGTCGACCACGACGAGCCGTTCATCCTGCACCCGGGCGAGTTCGTGCTCGGCGCCACCTACGAGCGGGTGACGCTGCCCGACGACGTCGCCGCGCGGCTCGAGGGCAAGTCGTCGCTCGGGCGGCTCGGCCTGCTGACCCACTCGACCGCCGGCTTCATCGACCCTGGCTTCTCGGGCCACGTCACCCTCGAGCTCTCGAACGTGTCGACGCTGCCGATCAAGCTCTGGCCGGGCATGAAGATCGGGCAGGTCTGCTACTTCCAGCTCTCGTCGCCGGCCGAGTCGCCGTACGGCCAGGGCGCGAACCTCAACCGCTACCAGGGGCAGCGCGGGCCGACCGCGTCGCGCTCCTTCCAGTCGTTCCACCGCACGCGCATCGACGCGCCCGAGATCGAGTAGCCCGTGGCCGGGCCGCTGCGCGTCGAGCGCGACGTCGAGGTGGCGCGCTGGGTGCAGGAGTCGCTCGCCGACTTCGGCTCGGTCGCCGCCCACGTGCCGCCGATCTTCGACGCCTACGCGCGCGTCCTGCACCCGGCGACGCTCGAGACGCCGGCACTCCGTGCTGACGGCACCGGTGAGACGGATGCGTGGGGCAGCGTTCGGTACGACGCACGCGAGATCACGTGGGCGGAGGCCGGGAGGCTGCTGGGCGATCGCGACCTGTCGGGTGACCGCTACACGGTCTGGGAGTCGCGCTTCGGCGACGGCGACGCCGAGCTGGCCGACGGCCGCCGCATCCTGCCGCCGCACGGCCTCGACACCCCGGTGCCGCTGCTGGCGACGCTCACCGAGCTGCTGCTCGAGTGCCACGGTGATGCCGAGGTGCTGGCAGCGGTGTGGGCGGGGAGCGGCCTCGACCCGCGCGGGTCGAGCGTGTTCACAGCGTTCCCGGAGGGCACGAGCTGGTGGGTGCGGCGGCGCGAGTCGCGGCGGCTGCAGGCGCAGCATCGGGCCGAGCAGGTCGCCGCGGTCGACCCCGAGGTGCTGGCCGCGATGCAGGCGCAGCATGTGCTCGGGCTGCCGGCCGAGCAGCAGGGCCGCGGCCACGTGCTGCTGCGCGCGCAGCTCGGCGTCTTCGCCGACCCCGCCTGGGTCGAGACGGCTGGGCTCGGCTGGCGTGCCGACCGCCCCCTCGGATACCGCGCGCCCAACGCGATCTGGCCGGTCGAGCCGCACGCCGCACCGGCTTGGTTCATCGCGACCGACCTCGACCTCGACGTGACGCTGATCGGCGGCAGCGCCCAGCTCGTGGACCGCGTGCTGGACCATCCCGCGATCGAGGCGGAGCGCATCCGCCCCACTGACCCCGTGCTCTGACCCGCGACGCCCCGCCGCGCTGAGCGTTCGCCGCCGCAGGTATAGGGCAACTTGCTCAGACCGATGTCCCCACAGAGCGAACAGTCATATATCTATGGCAGCGCCGCTCGCGGGGCGACCCAATGGCGAGGCGATGCGAGGCCAACGAGGACGCTGGTGCGGACGGGGCCGGTACGGCGGCGGGGGCGCCGGCCGTGTTGCGCTGGTCTGGTCTCAGGAAGGCCGTTGGCCGTGCGCCGCGGCGTCGGCGCTGCGGCGCTGGCGGCGCTCGCGGCGGAACTGCACGGCGCCCGCGACGAACGCGACCACGCCGACGACGATGCAGCCGATGCGCGCCCAAGCGGGCACGTCGGGGAAGAACAGCGTCGGCGCGACGAACGCGAAGGTCGCGCCGACGAAGTACCAGACGGCTGTCTGGGGCGCGCTGGCATTGGTCCCGGTCGCGGAGTGGCTCATAGCCTTGACCGTATCAGGGCACCTCCTCGTCTGCTTGCTGTCGCGGCACCACGGGACGGATGCGTCGCGCCGAGCGCATCCGCCCTGCCGCACCGATCGTGCCGCCGCATGCGGCGAGGCGCACCGCCCGTGGGGGGTCAGTGCGCCTCTTCTGCGGGTGCGGTGCGGTGCGGCGCGCGCCGCCGGCAACTCACGCGGTCGCGGGGCGGCGGTGCGCGGGGCGCAGCAGCGAGGCCAGGCGGACGAGGATGCCGGTGCGGACGGGGGTCGGTGCGGCGGCGGGGGTGCTGACGGTGCCGGCGTCGCGGCGCTCCTGCAGCATGCGGCGGGTCTCGGCGTCGCGGACGACCTGGGCGTGGCGCTCGCGAAGGATGCTCTGCGTGGCCTCGAGGTTGATCTGTTCCATGATCTGCTCCTGGTGCTGCTGGTGCGGTGCTGGGTGCTCCGGCTGATGTCTACGAGATTCCTCGCTGAGGGGTGGCCCGCGGATCGGGCGGATGCCCTAACTTCGGCCCCGATCTGCCGATCTGAGGTGGGCCCGGATGCCTTAGGCCTGCACCGCAGGCACCCTCAGAAGCGCTCGGCGCGGCTAAGGCACGCCTACTGGGCCGGTCGCGAGCGCGTCGGGCGCGCGCGGCCCCTCAGACGAGCAGCTCGGCCGCGGTCGGTGCCCTCAGACGAGCAGCTCGGCCGCCCGTGCGGCAGCCTCGGCGCGGCCGCTCGCGCCGAGCTTGCGCAGGATCGCCGAGACGTGCACGCTCGCGGTCTTGTCGCTGATGAACAGGCGCTCGCCGATCTGCCGATTGGTGAGGCCCTCGGCGACGAGCTCCAGCACCTGGCGCTCGCGCGCCGTGAGCTCGATCGCACCGGTCGCGCCACCGCCGGCCGCCGAGGCGAAGCCGGCGCGAGCGGCGAACTCGGCGATCTCGCCCGCGGGGCCGGTCATGCCCAGATCCTCCGCGAGCGCGGCAGCAGTGGCGGCGGTGGCCTCGGCGGCGGTGCGGTCGCCGCTGAGCAGCTGCGCCTGCGCCAGCCGCAGCAGCGCGGTGAACCGCACGCGCACCGGCAGCCGGCCGCTCTCGGTCGCGGCGACGGCCGCCAGCCACGCCTCGACATCGTCGCCGGCGAGGTGCGCTTCGAGCTGGGGCCGCCAGAACTCGGCGATCTCCCATACGGCGGCCGCGTCGAACGCTGCACGCAGCCGCCCCTCGGCCTCGCCGAGTGCAAGCCCGGCCGGGCTGCGGCCGGCGCGGCGCATGCGGTCGAGCAGCTCGGCGCCGAGCACGGCCATCCACAGGGCAGGGCCGGGCAGCACCGGCGCGCCCGACCAGAGCAGCGCGACCCGCTCCCACGCAGCGTCGAGGTCGCCGTGCGCGACGGAGAGGTTCGCCATCGTGCGTCCCAGCTCGAGCGCATCCTCGGGCTCGCCGCTCGCCGCATCCTCGAGGGCGCCGCGCCACTCGCGCTCGATGCGCGTCGCGCCGTCGACGTCGCCCCGCAGCAGCAGCAGATCGATCTCGGCCCCGGCCGCATATCCCTCATACATGGGCGACGAGTGCAGCGATCGCACGTGGCGCACGGTCGCGGCTGCGCCGTCGAGGTCTCCCAGCGCGAGCTTCGAGCGCGTCCCTGTCGCAGCGATGCTCGCGCCCCAGCCGCGCTCCATCCCGAACCCGCGCGAGAACTCGACGGCCGCATCCGCCATCGCCACTGCCTCGTCGAAGCGGCCCATCAGAGCGAGCATCCAGCCCACCTGCTCGTCGTGCCGCAGCCGCGCGTTGGGCTCGCCGTCGGAGAGCGTGAGCGCTTCGTCGAAGGCTGCGAAGGCCCTGTCGACCTCGCCGTCGAAGGCGAACGCGCTCGCCAGATTGGTCAGCGCGCGGACGAGCTCGAAGCCGACGCGTGCCGCGATGCCCTCGTCGCGGTTGCTCGCGAGCGCCGCCCTGGCGTAGCGCACGGCCTCCTCGAGCGTGGCGCGGCTGCCGGGCTCATGGTGCGCGGCGCTGATGATGCCGAGGCCGCACAGCACGCGCGCGCGGATCGCCTGGCCCTCGGCGTCGTCATCCGCGGGCAGCAGCTCGAGCGCCTGCCGGCACATCTCGAGCCCGCCTGGCCTGCCATGGGTGTGCCGCACGATCATCGCCTCGTGCAGCAGCAGCGCCCGTCCGCGCGGGTCGTCCTCGCCGATCTCGGCGAGCGCCTCGTCGAGGACGGCGAGCGCGCGGGCATCGCCGGCCTGGTCGTAGGCGCTGGCGGTCTCCAGGAACAGCTGCGACCGCCGCACGCCGGTGAGCCCCTCGGCGTCGGGCACGTGCGGCCACAGCTCGAGCGCGCGCTCGCCGAGCCGCGCGGCGCTCGCGGGGGCGCCGGCGCCGACCGCCTGGCGGGCCGCGTCGATGAGCGCAGGCAGCGCGCGCAGCTGGTCGCGCGCCTCGAGCCAGTGGTGCGCGATCTCGGCCGAGCTGCCCGCGCGGTCGTCGCCCGCTTCGAGCGCGGTCGCGTAGCGGGCGTGGAAGCGACTGCGCTCGCCGGGCAGCAGCTCGTCGTGCACGGCCTCGTGGGTCAGCGCGTGGCGGAAGCCGTAGGCGGTGCCGTCGGCCGTCAGCACGTTCGCGGCCATCGCCTCCCGCACGGCCGCATCGAACCCATCCGGGTCACCCGTGTGCACGCGCGAGACGATCTCGTGGTCGACGCTCGCGCCGCCCGCAGCGATCAGCCGCACGAGCGCCTGGGTCGGCTCGCTCAGTCGCGCGTAGCGGGCCAGCACGAGGTCGCGCAGCGTGCTCGGCAGCTGGTCGCCGGGCTCGGTCTCGAGCGCCAGCAGCTCCTCGATGAAGAAGGGGATGCCGTCGCTGCGCTCGATGAGGGCCGCCACCGCCTCGGGCTCCGGCAGCTCGCCGCGGATCCGTTGCACCTGCTCGATCACCTGCTCGGCGCTCAGGCGGCGCACGTCGATGCGGCGCACCTCGCGCGCGCGGTCGAGCTCGACCAGCACCGGCTGCAGCGGGTGCCCGCGGCCGACGTCGTCGGTGCGGTAGCTGAGCACCATGAGCACCCGACCGTTCCGCAGCGTGCGCAGCAGGCTGCGCAGCAGGTCGAGCGTCGGCACGTCGGCCCAGTGCACGTCCTCGACGACGGCCACCAGCGGCGCCTCTGCCGAGAGCCGCTCGAGCAGCAGGCTCACCGCGTCGTGCAGCTGCTCCTGGCTGATCTCGCTCGCCTCGCCCTCGGCGAGCTCGGGCAGCACGGCGGGCAGCAGCCGGCCGCCGGGGCCTGCGGCCTCGAGCACGACGGATGCGCCGAAGCGCGCGACGAGGTCGCGCAACAGACCGCGCAGGGGCGCGAAGGGCGTCGCGAGCGAGCCCATCGCGACACACTGGCCGCGCGCCACGACGACGCCGTCGAGCCCGGCGAGGAAGTCCTGCAGCAGCCGCGTCTTGCCGATGCCGGCCTCGCCGGCGATCACGACACCGGAGGGGGTGCCGTCGAGCGTCGCCGCGTGGGCCTCGCGCAGTGCGGTGAGCTCGCGGGCGCGCCCGATCGTCGCAGGACTCGTCGCCGGCGACAGCATGCGCTCATCGTGGCACCGGAACGCGTCGCTTGCCACGATCCTGTGCGCCTCCTGAGCCGCCACGCACGAGCGCGCCCCTGCCTGGGCAGGAGCGCGCTCGGTGGTGCCGCGTCAGCCGCGCGCGTTCAGCGTGCGGTGTCCTTGCAGCGTTGTGGGTCGGTTCAGCGTGCGGTGTCGGCCGAGTCCGACCGCAGCTCCATGCCGATGCGCCGCAGGGTGCGGAGCGTCGTCATGTAGTCGGCGTGGCTGACCGTTGCCGCGATGCGGCGGTGCAGCTGCTCGGGTGCGAGGCCCGACCGGCGGATGCGTCGGGCCGACTTCATGATGCTGCGCTCGAGGGCGGGTCGGCGGTGGGCGCCGCCGCGCGGGTGCTCGCCGCCGGTGCCCTGGTGCTGCTCGCAGTGCTGGCCGTGGTGCATGCCGTGGTGCATGTGCGGCCCCATGCCGCCGCGATGGAAGCGGCCGTGGCTGCGGGGATGACCGCTGCGCTCGGGCTGCTCGCCCTGGTGTGCCTTGGCCTGGTCGGTGTGCTCGTGGATGTGGTTGGGGTATCGCATGGCGATGGTCCTCTCGTCGGTGGGCAGCAGGAGCGCTGCGGTCCGCTCGGCCGGGGGCCGACGGATCCATGTCACTCGACATATCCATGTCAAGCAGCATGTACATGTAGAATGACATGCATGACCGCCGCGCGTCAAGTCCCAGATCCTGAGACCGCCCAGATCGCCGCCGCGCTCGACCGCATCGGCATGCGGCGACCGCCCGGTGCCGGCGGATCCGGTCGGCCCGAGGGTGCTGCCGGCCACGGTCCGCACGGCTTCGGTCATGGCGGCCCGCATGCCCGCGGCTGGGGCGGCCGGCCCGGGCCGCACGCGCCGGGCGCCGGCGCAAGGGAGGGCGGCCCTGGCCGCCGGGGCGCCATGGGCGCGAGGCGCATGCTGCACGCGATCGTGCATGCCACCCAGCCGCGATCGATCACCGACCTCGGCCACGCGATCGGCGTCGACCAGCCCCGCGCCTCCCGGCTGGTGCAGGCGCTCGCCGACGCCGGGCTCGTGCGCCGCATCCCCGATCCCTCAGATGGCCGCCGCGTCGTGATCGAGGCGACGAAGGCGGGTCGCTCGCGCTTCGAGGCGCACGTGGAGGCGCGCGCAGCGGAGGTTGCCGCCGCTGCCCAGGCGCTCACGGATGCGGAGCGGGCCGAACTCGCGCGGCTGCTGGCCAAGCTCGCCGAGGCGTGGCCCGCCTGACGAGCCTGATGGCCACGGCCAGCCGCGCGTGGTTCGCTGAGCGCGGAGGCATCATATGCAGGAAGCAGCAGCACACGACGGCGAAGCACCGCTGGCGCGCGCGATCGCGCTGGCGACCGAGAGCGCCAGCAGTGCCGGCGGGCCCTTCGGCGCCGTCGTCGTCACCGCCGAGGGCCGCGCGTTCGAGGGCACGAACCAGGTGACCGCGGCGAACGACCCGACCGCGCACGGCGAGGTGATGGCGATCAGGACCGCCTGTGCCGAGCTCGGGACCTTCGACCTGAGCGGCGCCGTGCTCTACACGAGCTGCGAGCCGTGCCCGATGTGCCTCGCTGCCGCGCTGTGGGCGCGCATCGATCGCGTCGTCTTCGCGGCCGACCGGCACGACGCCGCGGCTGCCGGCTTCGACGACGCGGCCTTCTACGCGTACTTCGAGTCGGCAGACCGCTCACGTATGCCGGTGCGCCAGCAGCACATCGAGTCGCGGGTCGCACCGTTCGACGCCTGGCGCGCGAACGCGTCCCGCATCGACTACTGACGCCGCGCGCGCCCGCGCACTCGGCGCAGGGTCAGTCGCGGTCGTCGATCTTCGTCGGCTTGGGCGTCACCGGCAGCACGAGCAGCAGGCCGGCGATGAGCACGATCACGATGCCGAGGATGCCGAAGCGGGTGTCGCCGGTCAGGCCGACGAACGCGCCGAACAACGAGGCGGTGAGGAACGACACCGAGCGGCCCGTGGTGGCGTAGAGGCCGAACATCTCGCCCTCGCGGCCCTCCGGCGTGATGCGCGCCATGAACGAGCGCGATGCCGACTGCACCGGCCCGACGAAGGTCGCCAGCGCGAGCCCGCAGACCCAGAAGAGCGCCTTGGTGTCGATGAACATCACGGCGCTGCCCGAGATCGCCAGCGCGACCAGCGAGATGATGATGACGGTCTTCGGGCCGAAGCGGTCGTCGGCCCAGCCGCCCACGAAGGTGCCGATGCCGGCCGTGACGTTCGCGGCGATCGCGAACAGGATGACCTCGGTCGACGTGAAGTCGAACACCTGCGCGGCGATGATGGCGCCGAAGGTGAACACGCCGGAGAGGCCGTCGCGGAAGACCGCCGAGGCGATCAGGAACAGCAGCGTCTTCGGTGCGCGGCGGCCGATGCGGCCGATGGTGCGGAAGAGGATGCGGTACGACTCGACGATGCCCACGCGGGTCGGCACGGCGCCGGTGGGCGGCAGCTCCGGCACCCGGAACAGCAGCGGCAGCGCGAACACCAGGAACCAGCCGGCGCTCGCGAGCACCGCGAAGCGCACGTCGAGCCCGCCGCCGTCGCGGCCGAAGGGCACGTTCAGGATGCCGTGGCCGGCGTCGTCGCCGGGCAGCAGCGGGAAGATGAACAGCACCAGCAGCAGCCCCAGCAGCACGATGCCGCCCACGTAGCCCATGCCCCAGCCGAAGCCGGAGGTGCGGCCCAGCGACTCCTTGGTCGAGACCTGGTGCAGCATCGCGTTGTAGTTGACGCCCGCGAACTCGAAGAAGAGGTTGCCGGCGGCCAGCAGCAGCGCGCCGAACCACAGGTACTCGGGCACCGGCGCCACGAAGAACATGCCGACCATGGCGAGGATCGTGATGCCGGTGTTCACCGCCACCCACAGCTTGCGGCGCCCGCCGCCATCCGAGCGCTGCCCCACGATCGGCGCGATGAGCGCGACGAGGATGCCCGCGATCGCCACCGCCCAAGCGACGACGGCGGCGTTGTCGGCGAGCGCGCGGGTGAGCTCGGGCGAGCCCGCCTCGCCCGCGGCATCCACGATCGCCGGGTCGACGAACAGCCCCGAGGCCAGGTAGGTGCTGAAGATGAAGGTGGTGACGACCGCGTTGAACGAGGCGGAGCCCCAATCCCACATCGCCCAGGCCCGCGCGCGGCGGCCCAGCTCGCGGCGGGTGATCGGCCCGATGCCGACCTGCGCCGGCTGCACCAGCTCGTCGGGCGACGGCCTGGTGGTGACGGATGCCGCGGGCGGCTCGTGAGGGACGCTCATGGCTTGAGCGTAGGCCGGAAAGGCGAACGGCAGGTGTCGCGGCACGGCACTGGAGCGATCGGCAGCACGACCTACCGCCAGTGGACCGGCCGCTGGAAGGTCGACGTCCCCTCCGTGAAGCTGTCCGGCAGCTGTGCTGCCTTGATGCGTCCACTACCGAGTACGAATGAGGCGGGCATGAGGCGCTGGAGCTCTTTCGATTTCCGCTTCGGAGGGAAGGCCGCGACCGAAAAGAGCGACGGTCGCAGCCGCCGTGCCGCGCGAACCGCAGGGGCCAAGTCGGAATCGCCAGAGATCAACAGCGCTGTCGTCATCGCCTGCATCGCTGCATCGCTGACCAGACTGACTGCGATGTTGACGTCGGTCTCCTTCTCCTCGTATGTCGTGTATTTGTTGCCACAGGTGCTGCACCAGACCTGCTTCTGCTGGTATCTGCCCTGGATCACGTCGATCCGGTGGGGATGCTTCGCTTCGAGCGCGGCGATGTAGTGCGCCTGGCGGCTCTGAGCGCCGGGGTCGTCCAGCACGGGAGCGGTGAAGTACTTGACCTTGACGAGTTGCTGCGTCGGGCGGAGGGAAGATGCGAGTGCAACGAGGTCGAGCCACAGCATCGATCGGCCGGATGCGGCGTGGAGTCCGTTGTACAAGTTGAAGCCGTCGACATACACGATCATTCGCTCAGGGGGAGGTCCAGGCAGGGCCGTCTTCATCTCGCCATGATGACCCATGGATCACCACCGCGTCCGCCCACCGAGCGCGCTTGGGGATACCGAGTGCAACGGCATCGCCAGATTGTGTATCGTTATCGCTACACCACCCCTGGTTGAACCCACGCAATCAGGCCCGGCGGCCCCCTCGGGGGCCGCTTTTGTCTTCGCAGCCGCAGCCGCGGCCGGGCCGGTCGGGCCGCCTCAGCGCAGTCGCCCGAGCCGGATGGCGGCGAGCGCGAGCGCGGCGACCGTCTCGCCGTCGGTGATGCGGCCGTCGCCGCACATCGCGAGCGCCTCGCTGAACGGCATCCGCGTGACGGCCGAGATGCCCTCCTCGCCCTGCGACTGGGCGGCGTCGGCGCGAGCGGTGAGCCCGCGGGCGAGGAAGACGTGCTCGGCCGCGCGGGCGACGCCGTTGAGCGCGTTGATGCTGCCCAGCGGGGTCCACTCGTCCGCCTCGAGCCCGGTCTCCTCCAGCAGCTCGCGCCGCGCGGCGATCAGCGGCTCCTGGTCGTCGCCGCCGCCGGCTGGCACCTCGATCGAGTCGCCCGTCGTGTGCCGGTCGACGGTGACGAGCACCACCCGCTCCGCCTCGTCGAGCGCGACGACGAAGACCGCGTCGCGCACCTCGAGCACCCCGTACAGCCCCGGCTGCCCGTCGGGACGGACGACGGCCTCCTCGCGGATGCGGATCCACGGGTTCTCGTAGGCGATGCGGGTCTCGGTGACGGGCCAGGGCATGCCCCGAGCGTACGGGGACGGACCTCGACACCGGACCCTGCGCATCCGCTCGGATTCCCAGTCGATGCACAGGTACCAAACTTGACACGACTCGACTCAACCTGGCAAAGTTGAGCCATCGCGACTCAAGTCGGGTGCCCAGCCGGGCGCCGGTCGCGGCACGGTTCCGGGGGACGAGTCCACCGCCAGACACGTGCGTCCGATCGGACGCGCATGGGGGCTGACGGTGGCCTCCTCCGCCGGAATCAGGCAGAGCGCAGCAGAGCTGCGAACTAGGAGGCAAGAGCATATGGCACGAGCAGTCGGCATCGACCTCGGCACCACCAACTCCGTCGTCGCGTTCCTCGACAACGGAGAGCCCACCGTCATCGCAAACGCGGAGGGCTTCCGCACGACCCCCTCGGTCGTCGCATTCGTCAAGGAGGGCGAGACCCTCGTCGGCGAGCCGGCCAAGCGCCAGGCCGTCACGAACGTCGATCGCACCATCTCGTCGGTCAAGCGCCACATGGGCACCGACTGGAGGCAGGAGATCGACGGCAAGCAGCTGACGCCGCAGGAGATCTCGGCGCGCATCCTCGGCAAGCTCAAGCGCGACGCCGAGACGTACCTCGGCGAGAAGGTGACGGATGCGGTGGTCACCGTACCCGCGTACTTCAACGACGCCGAGCGCCAGGCCACGAAGGAGGCCGGCGAGATCTCCGGCCTGAACGTGCTGCGCATCATCAACGAGCCCACCGCCGCCGCACTGGCGTACGGCCTCGACAAGGGCAAGGAGGACGAGCTCATCCTCGTCTTCGACCTCGGTGGCGGCACCTTCGACGTCTCGCTGCTCGAGGTGGGCAAGGACGACGACTTCTCGACCATCCAGGTGCGCTCGACTGCCGGCGACAACCGCCTCGGCGGCGACGACTGGGACGACCGCGTCGTCGAGTGGCTGAAGAAGCGCTTCAAGGAGCAGTCGGGCGTCGACGTCTCGAACGACAAGATCGCGATGCGCCGCCTCAAGGAGGCTGCCGAGCAGGCCAAGAAGGAGCTCTCGTCGTCGACGACCACGAGCATCCAGCTGCCCTACTTCTCGCTCACCGAGGCCGGCCCCGCCAACCTCGAGGAGACGCTGACGCGCGCGCAGTTCGAGAACATGACGAAGGATCTGCTCGAGCGCACCAAGAAGCCGTTCGAGGACGTCATCCGCGAGGCCGGCATCAAGGTGGCCGACATCGCCCACGTGGTGCTCGTCGGCGGCTCGACGCGCATGCCCGCGGTCACCGACCTCGTCAAGGAGATGACCGGCGGCCAGGAGCCCAACAAGAGCGTCAACCCGGATGAGGTCGTCGCCGTCGGCGCCGCGCTGCAGGCCGGCGTGCTGAAGGGCGAGCGCAAGGACGTCCTGCTCATCGACGTCACGCCGCTCTCGCTCGGCATCGAGACCAAGGGCGGCATGATGACGAAGCTCATCGACCGCAACACGGCCATCCCGACGAAGCGCTCCGAGACCTTCACGACCGCCGAGGACAACCAGCCCTCGGTCGCCATCCAGGTCTTCCAGGGCGAGCGCGACTTCACCCGCGACAACAAGCCGCTCGGCACGTTCGAGCTCACCGGCATCGCGCCGGCCCCGCGCGGCATCCCGCAGGTCGAGGTCACCTTCGACATCGACGCGAACGGCATCGTGCACGTCTCCGCGAAGGACAAGGGCACCGGCACCGAGCAGTCGATGACCATCACGGGCGGCTCGAGCCTCTCGAAGGAGGACATCGACCGCATGGTGAAGGACGCCGAGGAGAACGCGGCGGCCGACCACGCCCGGCGCGAGACCGCCGAGCTGCGCAACTCCGGTGAGCAGCTGGTCTACTCGGTCGAGAAGGTGCTGACCGACAACGCCGACAAGCTGCCCGAGGATGTCAAGACCGAGGTGCAGGCCGACGTCGACGCCGTGAAGGCGGCGCTCGCGGGCGACGACGACGAAGCAGTCAAGACCTCGGTCGAGAAGCTGCAGCAGTCGCAGTCGAAGCTGGGCGAGGCGATCTACCAGCAGACCCAAGCCGAGCAGCCCGCCGGCGAGGCCGGCGACGAGCCGCAGGCCGAGGAGAGCACCGACGACGATGTCGTCGACGCCGAGGTCGTGGACGACGAGGACGAGAGCGAGAACAAGTAGCTGTGACGAATCACGAGGAGTTCGAAGAGCCGCGCGTCAACGACAAGCGACGCATCGACCCCGTGACGGGTGAGCCCCGCGAGCCGGCCCAGGCCGACTCCGGGGCTCAGCCCGCAGCGGAGCCGACCGGTCACGTCGACCTGGGCAGCCAGGCGGTGCCGGCGGATGCGTCCACGACGCCCGTCGTGCCGGCCGACAGCGACGGGGCCGAGAGCGGCGCTCCGTCGGATGCCCAGCCTGCCCCGCAGGCGGAAGCCGACGAGCTGAGCGCCGAGGACCGCGCCCTGCTCGAGGGCGAGGCATCGAAGGTCGAGGCCGAGCGCGCCGCGCTGGAGGCGAAGTCTGCCGCCCAGCTCGACGAGCTGAAGCGGCTGCGCGCCGAGTACGTCAACTACCGCAACCGCGTCGAGCGGGAGCGAGCGGGTGACCGCGAGGCGACCACCGCATCCGTCATCAAGGCCATGCTGCCGGCGCTCGACGACCTCGACCTGGCCGACAAGCACGGCGACCTGGTCGAGGGCCCGCTCGCGATCGTGGCCGCGAAGCTGCGCGGCTCGTTCACCGACCTGGGCGTCGTGAAGCTCGGCGAGGTCGGCGAGGCGTTCGACATCGACAAGCACGAGGCCGTCGCCCAGCTGCCCAGCGCGGAGGTGACCGAGATGGTCGTCGCCGACGTGATCCAGTCGGGCTACCGCGTCGGCGAGCGCGTGCTGCGCGCCGCCAAGGTCGCGGTCTTCGTTCCGGCAGAGTGAGCCCGAGAGGGATGGATGCAGCGCCGATGAGGCAGGAGGAGGTGACGCCGCATGGCCAGCAATGACTGGTTCGACAAGGACTTCTACGCTGTGCTGGGCGTCGCCAAGGATGTCTCGGCCGCTGACCTGAAGAAGCAGTACCGCAAGCTCGCGCGGCAGTTCCACCCGGATTCGAACCCGGGCGACGCTGCCGCCGAGGCGCGCTTCAAGGAGATCTCCGAGGCGCACGCGGTGCTCGCCGACCCCAAGCAGCGGCAGGAGTACGACGCGGTGCGCGCGATGGCCGGCGGCCGCCCGCGCTTCGCACCGGGCGGCTCCGGCGGCTTCGAGGACGTCTTCGGCGGCTTCGGCGGTGGCCCGCGGGTGCAGTACTCGCAGGGCGACTTCGACGACCTGCTGGGCGGCATGTTCGGCGGCGGCGGTGCTGGTGGCTTCAGCGGCTTCGGCGGCGCGCGGCGCCCCGCGAAGGGCCGCGACATCACGGCCCGCGCGGCGCTCGACTTCACCTCGGCGGTGCAGGGCGACACGCTCAAGCTCACCGTCGGCGGCAAGACGATGACGGTGAAGATCCCCGCCGGCGTGCACGACGGCCAGAAGATCAAGCTGGCCGGCAAGGGCGACGCGTCCACCACCGGCGGCCCGCCCGGCGACCTCATCCTGACGGTGCAGGTGCGACCGCATCCGGTCTTCACGATGGACGGCCTCAACCTGCGCCTCGACGTGCCGGTGACCTTCGCCGAGGCGACCCTGGGCGCGACCATCGAGGTGCCGACGCTGGGCGGCAGCCCGGTGCGCCTGAAGGTCGCCCCCGGCACCCCGAGCGGCCGCGTGCTGCGCGTCAAGGGCCGCGGCGTGGCCGGCAAGAAGGGCACCGGCGACCTGCTTGCCAGCATCCAGGTGGTCGTGCCGGCGCACCTCACCAAGGAGCAGGTCGAGCACCTCGAGGCCTTCGTCAAGGCGGGCCCGAACGAGTCGCCGCGTGCCGACCTGGTGGCGAAGGCCAAGGCGAACTGATGCTCGGGCAGCCCGCTGGACTCGACGAGTCGTCGCCGATCTTCTCGATCGCGGCGGCCGCCGAGCTGGCGGGTCTGCACGCGCAGACGCTGCGCCAGTACGACCGGCTGGGGTTGGTCGAGCCCGCCCGCACCGCCGGCAACACCCGCCGCTACTCGATGCGCGACGTCGGCCGGCTCAAGCAGGTGCAGCTGCTCTCTGGCGAGGGCGTCTCGCTCGAGGGCATCCGGCGCATCCTCGACATGAGCGACGAGAACCGCGAGCTGCGCGAGCGCGTTCGCGAGCTCGAGGGTGCACTGGCGGATGCGGTGATGCAGCAGTCGGGCCGGCGCGTGTTCGCGGCCGGGCACGCGGGCATCACCTCGATCCGCGCGGGCGCCCGCCCGTCGAGGCCGGGCGCCGTGGTGCTCTGGCGCCCGCACCGGCGCGACTGATCCCGCCGACGTCGCGCTGGCTCCGGTGCCATGATGAGCGCGTGGAACAGACCCCGAAGCCGCGCCCCGTGCGGCGCGACGACTCCGCGCCCATCCCGCTGCCGACCGACGACGGCGAGACGAGGCTGCGGCGCTCGACCGCGCGCGAACCGATGCCTGCCGCAGAGCTCGAGCCCGAGTCGGCACCTGTGGCGGCGGCCCCGCGCGACGATGCGCCCACCGCGGTCGCGACCAGGCCGCTCGGCGACGCGGACGCGGCCGAGCGCATCCGTCATGGTGACGTGCAGATCGAGACGGTGCAGGTGCATCGACCCGGGCTCGGCAAGCGCGAGCGCCGCGGCGTGATGATCGCCGGTGCGCTCGGGCTGCCGCTGGTGACGCTCGGGCTCATCACGCTGGCCGTGCCGATCGGCGCCTGGTACGCCACGACGGTGTTCAAGTCGGTGATCATGGCCGTCGCGGCGCTGTTCGCGAGCGAGGCGCAGGTGCGCGAGCTGGACCGGTCGATCACGCAGGTCGACCCCACCTCGTTCGGCAACGTGTCGTTCTGGCTGATCGTGATCGGTGCCGTGCTGCTGCTGGGCGGCTTCGTGCTGTCGTGGCTGGTGCTGCGGGCGCACGGGGTCTTCCACCCGGTGCTGGTGACGCTCACGGCCGTGCCGATGGCGCTGGGGCTGTCGGCGATCCTGCAGGCAGGCGCGGGGGCGCTCGCGGGCCTGGTGTTCCAGCTCGGCGACGGCGGCATCTCGGCGGTGATCGCGAACGCGCTGTTCGCGCTGCTGCTGTTCCTGGTCGCCTCGGTGGTGATCGCGGTCATCGTGGGTGTGCTCGTGTGGCTCTGGATGGGCTCGGTCTTCCGGGCGACGGTCGTGACCGGCGCGCCGGGCAGCGCGACGGCACCAGCGGGCGCGAAGGGCTGATCCGGCACCGTGGCTGAGCGACCCGAATCCGGCGACCCGAGCGCGGCCGTCGGTGGCGCGCCGCCACCACCCGGAGCGGACTCACCGGTGCCCGCGGATGCCGCCGCCCGCGCCGCAGCCGCCGGGCGCGCCAAGCGGATGCCGGCGCCTTCCGCACCGCGCGCCGACGCGCTCGTGCCGACCACGGCGATCGAGAACCGCGCGCAGGATCGCGCTCGCGCCCGGCGCGCCCGGCTCGGGCTGGGCGGGCAGGAGCACGAGCAGGCGGTCGCGAATCCCGGCGCCGGCATGCCGGGACAGCTCATGCCGCCGGGCCTCATGCCGGCGGTGGCCGAGTCGATGCCGCAGCGCCTCGTGCCGACCGGCTGGCAGCAGCCGGCGGCCCACAGGCAGCACGTGCAGCCGATGGGGCCGTACCCGGGTCCTCCACCGCGCCCGGCGCCGTATGCGGCGAACCCCTCCGCGGTCGCCCCCTACGGTCCGGCGCCGGGTGCGGCACCGGCGCAGCCCAGGGCGATCTACGAGCAGCTGTACCCCGGATTGCCCTACCCCGGCACTGTCGGCACGAGTCCGATCGTCGCGTACCCGGCCGGCGCGGCGCCAGCCTACGCATCCGGCCCCTACCCGTACATGCAGCCGGTGGCCTATGCACCCGGCTCGTATGCCCCGATGCTTCCGCCGCGCGTGGCTTGGAGCAGGCGGCAGCGCTCGGCGGCGCTGCTGAGCTCGTGGCTCGGCCAGACACTGATGGCGCTCGCGACCCACCTGCTGACCGCCTTCACGCTCATCGTCACCTTCGCCTTCCTGCTCCACGTCTCCGGCGACTCGATGAGCGACTTCGAGGCCGACTCGTTCACCTCGGTGATCGCCCGCTGGACGATGCCCGACCGCGTGTGGGCGACCGCCGTCATCGGCGCGCTCGTCGGCGGCGGACTGCTCGCCGCCGGCTGGCTGCTGCACGCCCTGTGGGCACGATCGGCCGGGCTCGCGAAGCCGCACCGCTCCGCCTGGCTGGCGTGGCTGTGCACGACTGCTACCACCGGGCTGATCGGCATGGTGGTGTGGCCCTTCGCGCTCATCGGCGGCTTCATCGTGGTGCTGACGGGCGCCGACGCCTCGCTCACGACCGGCACCATGTGGGAGGTGCTGTTCTGGGAGCTGGGCCTCGCCGTGCTGCTCACCGGCGGCGTCGGCCTGCTGTTCGGCTGGCTGTTCCTCTCGCAGGCGCGGCCGCGCGTCGACTACCGGGCGGTCGCCGAGGCCGAGGAGGCGGCGGCCCGCGCTCGCGACGAGGCAGAGCTCACCGCGGTGCAGCTGCGCGGCGAGCCCTCGAGCGCAGACCCGTGGGGCCGCGACCCGCGATGAGTCCGCGAGGCGCCCGCCGGCCCAAGCCGACCGATCCGCTCGACGCGAGGCAGCGCGCCGCCGTGACGTCGGCGGGCGCCATCGGCCTCTCGCTGGTCGCCGCGGGCGCGGGACTGGTGTGGGGCCTGCTGGTGGCCGCCCTCGTGCTGGCGGTCATCCGCTCGGTGATCATCGATCTCTTCGACGACGTCGAGTGGGGGCGCGGCGTCATCGCGTGGATCGAGCAGCTCGATCCCGGCTGGCTGGTGCCGCTCGTGCTCGGGCTGGTGCTGCTCGCGGTCGCCGCGATCGCGCTCGGCTGCTGGCTGAGCGTGCGGCGGATGCGGACGGCCGGTGTGGTCGGCGCGACCGCCGTCACCGTGCGCGGCGCAGCGATCGGCACCGGCCTGCAGGCCGTGCTCTCGACCCTGTCGAGCTGGCTGCTCGGACTGCTCGTGCTGCTGACCGGCGTGGTCGGCTTCTGGATCATTGCCTCGGTCTGGGTGGTGGCCTCGATCGCGCTCTCGGCGCTGATCGGCTGGCTCGCCGGACCGCGCACGTGGCTCGCGATCGCGCGCCGCGAGGCGCGACGCGTCGGCCCGCCCCTTGCGGCGGACGGCTGACGGGAGCACGCTTCCACGAGACGGAGGAGGAGCGATGCGACTGGTCGCGCACGAGTTCATGACCCTCGACGGCGTCATGCAGGGCCCTGGCGGCGCCGAGGAGGACACGACCGGCGGCTTCCGCTGGGGCGGCTGGGGCGCCACGATTTTCGACGACGTGGTCGCCAAGACCGTCGACGGGTGGTTCGGCGGCACCACGGCGCTGCTGTTCGGCCGCACGACCTACGACATGATGGCCGACTACTGGTCGCAGGTCACCGACCCTGATGACCGCGTCGCCGCCAGGCTCAACGCGGCGCCGAAGCACGTCGTCTCGACCACGATGGGCGGCTCGGGGCCGATGGCGGGCGACGGACCGTGGGCGTCGACGACGTCGGTCGTCGCCGACGACGTGCCTGCACGCATCCGCAGCCTGAAGGACGAGGGCGAGGGCGAGCTGCAGGTGCACGGCTGATCGTGGTGCCGGCCGCGATCGGCTCGGGCAAGCGCGTCTTCGAGCAGGCGAGCCCGACCGGGTTCGACGTGACGGATGCGCGGGTCGCCACGAACGGGTGCGTCGCGATGACGCTCATTCCGGCCCCGTTCCGCACCGCGGCCTTCGAGGTGGTCGACGGCAAGGAGCGGCTGGTCGAGCAGGGCTGACGCGCGGCGGCGCCCCGTCGGGCCGCGGGGGAGCGCAGCCCGACGGGGCGCCGTGCAGGCCGGCTCAGGTGCCCTCTGCGACCGCTGCCGCTGTCGCGCCGGCCTCGGAGCCGGAGCCGGCGTCGATCGAGGTCTGCCGGCCGCGCTGCTCGACCGTGATCCTGCGCGGCTTCGCGCGCTCGGCGATCGGGATCGTGAGCATCAGCACGCCGTGCTCGTAGTTCGCCTGGATGCGCTCGAGGTCGACATCAGCGCCGAGCCCGAGCTGGCGGATGTAGCGGCCGGCCGGTCGCTCCTGCGCGAGCCACTGCGCGCCGTCGGCGGCACCGATGGTGCGCTCGGCCTGGATCGTGAGCGTGTTGGCGTCGACGTCCAGCTCGATCGAGCCCGGATCCACGCCCGGCAGGTCGACGTTCACGACGTAGTGATCTCCGGACCGGTAGAGGTCCATCGGCATCCAGCTCGCCGATCGTTGCGTGCCGCCGCTCGTCAGCAGGCGTGCGGCCATGCGATCCATCTCGCGGAAGGGATCGAAGGTCAGTGCCATGACAACCACCTCCTCGTTCGCGAGCCGCCGCCCCGTGCGGCGGCCCCGGTGTCTGTGGCAGCCCCGCGGCTACCGCGGGGACGCCTCCATTGTTGGCACTCTTGCCTGGAGAGTGCCAAAAATCTGCTGACAGGATTCTGAGCGTCGGGCAGCCGGGGGAGAACCGTAGGGTCAGCCCCCTGTCCGACCCGCCATCGCCGGGGCAGGCTCGAATCGCTGCTGCGGCTTCGGTCGCGCATCGCAGCCCGACCCCTCATGGAGCCACCATGCCCGATCTCGTCCTGGACGCATCCGCCATCCAGAAGTCCTACGGCCGCGGCGACGGCCGCTTCGACGCGCTCAAGGGGGTGTCGATGCAGGTGCGCAGGGGCGAGTCGCTCGCGATCATCGGCAAGTCGGGCTCCGGCAAGTCGACCCTCATGCACATCCTCGCGCTGCTGGATGCCCCCGACGCCGGCACGCTGGCGATCGAGGGCGTCGACTCGGCGAGCCTGAGCCAGACCGACATCCACCGGCTGCGCAACCGCGACTTCGGCTTCGTCTTCCAGCAGTTCTTCCTGGTGCCGGATGCCACGGTGCTCGAGAACGTCGTGCTGCCGCTGAAGATCGCCGGCGTCGGCGCCCGCGAGCGCACCGAGCGCGGCATGGCGGCGCTGCGCGCGCTCGAGCTCGACGACAAGGCGAAGAACAGGGCGACGGCGCTCTCGGGCGGCCAGAAGCAGCGGGCGGTCATCGCTCGCGCGCTCGTGAACAGCCCGACCGTGATCTTCGCCGACGAGCCCACGGGCAACCTCGACACCGTCACCGGTGGCCTGGTCGAAGACATCCTGTTCGACCTCAACCGCGAGCAGGGCATCACGCTCGTGATCGTCACGCACGACGAGGAGCTCGCCGCCCGCTGCGACCGGCAGATCCATCTGCGGGACGGCCTCGAGGTCGACGCGCCCGAACCCACCGCATCCGCCCCCTCGCGCACCGTCGCGAGCGCTGTTCAGGAGGTCTCGGCATGAAGACCCGCGACGTCATCGCCTCGGCGGTGCAGAACACCTTCCGCAGCAAGCTGCGCACCTCGCTCACCGTGATCGCCATCTTCATCGGCGCGTTCACGCTCACGATGACGAGCGCGATCGGCGCCGGCGTCGCGAGCTTCATCGACAGCCAGGTCGGTGCGATCGGCGCGCCCGGCGTGCTCGCGGTCACGCCCGCGCCCGCCGACGGCCTGGTCGCCGACGGCCCCGCCGTCTACGACCCCGAGCGCGCCACCGGCGGCGCGAGCATCGACGGCCCTCCCGGCATGGCCGCGGGCGGCATGAACGAGGCAGACCTCGAGCGCATCGCCGAGGTCGAGGGCATCACCGGCGTCTCGCCCATGGTCTCGCTGCCGGTGGACTACATAGCAGCGGCGGGCTCCCAGCAGTACGAGCTGCCGATCGACCTCGCCTCCGGAGCGTTCATCCCCGATCTGGCCGCAGGCGCGGCCGTCGACGACCGCGCCGAGCGGCAGGTGCAGCTGCCCGCCGACTACGTCGAGGCGCTCGGCTTCACCGACGCTGAGGCCGCCATCGGTCAGCCGGTCACCCTCGGGGTGACGGATGCGGTGGGCGAGCACCACGTGGTCGGCGCGGTCATCGCAGGGGTCACGAATCCGGGGTTGCTGAGCCTCGGCGCCGAGGGCAACCAGGCGCTCGCCGATGCGGTGCAGGAGGCGCAGCAGACCGGCATCACCGGCGACGTCGCACCCGTGTACCTCGCCACCAACGCGACCATCGACCCGGCGTCGACCCCCGAGCAGATCGCCGCGATCAAGGCCGACCTGCTCGAGGCGGGCTTCCAGGGCCAGACGACGGCCGACCAGATCGGCGCGTTCAAGACCGTGATCGACGTGGTCACGGGCATCCTGAACGCGTTCGCGGTGATCGCGCTGCTGGCTGCCGGCTTCGGCATCGTCAACACGCTGCTGATGAGCGTGCAGGAGCGCACTCGCGAGATCGGCCTGATGAAGGCGATGGGGATGCGCTCGGGCAAGGTCTTCGGGCTGTTCTCGATGGAGGCGGTGTTCATCGGCTTCCTCGGCAGCGCCATCGGCGCGGGTGTCGCCATCCTCACCGGGCTCATCGCGGCGCCGCTGCTGGCCGAGGGGCTCTTCGCCGAGCTGCCGGGGCTCGAGATCGTGCGCTTCGAACCGCTCTCGGTGGCCGTCATCATCTCGGTGGTGATGGCGATCGCGTTTCTCGCCGGCACGCTGCCCGCCCGCCGGGCGGCGCGCCAGCACCCGATCGAGGCGCTGCGCTACGAGTAGCGGTGGCGTGGCGCCGCGTCAGCGTAGCCGCCCGAACACAACGCAAGCCCAAGCACCGCGTTCTGCGGCAGATCGAGCCACCCCAGCTCGGATTCTGCAGAAACCTCGATCGGGGCTTGCGTTGTGCTCGTGGCTGGCGAGGAGCCGGCCGCGGGGGTGCTACCGCGACCGGGAGGCGAGCATGCGCGCGGCAGCGCGCACGCGCACGGGCCGGCACCCCGCATCCGTCAGCGCGCCCACGATGGCGGGCTCGCGCCGGGCGAGCAGCAGGCCCCGCTTGACGAGGAAGGCGGGGGACTTGCGGTGCTCGCGCAGGTCGCGGGCGAGGCGCAGCCCCATCGTCACCCAGCGCGAGCGGTGCACGCAGAGCGCGTCGGCGAGGATGCCGCGGCGTCGCGCCTCGGCGATCACCTCGGCGACGAAGATGCCCTCCGCCACGAACAGGTGCGCGCCGTCGAGCGTGATCTCGCGGGTGCCGACGGATGCGCTGCGCGAGATGTCGTAGATCGGTGCGGTCGTGCGGCCGGTGCGGGCGAGCTCCTCGAGCGCGTCGGCCGCCCGGTCGAGGTGCCAGGAGCCCGGGTGATCCCAGTCGACCTCGCCCGACTCGAGCTGCGGCAGCGCCGGATCGTCGTGCTCGCGGTAGAAGTCGTCGAGCCGCAGCAGCGGCAGTCCCGAGCGCTCGGCGATGCGCGACTTGCCGGAGCCGGAGGCGCCGCCGATGAGCACGACGCGCGCGAGGGGCTCGTCGGTCGCAGGCATGCAGACGATTCTGCCGGATGCTTGGGGCTCTCGATTGCAGTAAGACATGGACAGCGGCGGGAATACCACGCGCCCGGCGGCGTTGCACCCTGGGTCGCGCCTGTCACGCGCACCGAGGTCTGCCGAGCAGCTCGATGCGGAGCGCGCTTGATCCCGCCGACGCGCCGTCGGCTCTGTGCCCTCCGCCGTGGAGGGCTGCCGCAAGGAGCACCTCGATCCATCTTCCCGACGAACCCAGACGCCCTCTGGGGCGCCCCGCCCTCGTCGCGCGCCGCGCCGCGCGTCTGCGAGCCGCACGGCTGCTGGCCGGTGGCCTGACCGCCGCGGCGGTCGCGATCGCACCGCTCGCCGGTTCGATGTTCGCCGACGATGTGGCGCCATTGCTGTCGCAGCACAGCTCCGACGCCGTCGACACCGACGGCACCGATGCAGCCGACGGCGCCGATGCCAGCGGCATCGCCGCCGCTGGCGGCGCGCCCATGCCGTCGGCCGCGCTGCACACCGCCGAGGTCGCGCCCGATGTCGGCACCGCGCGTGTGGAGTGGCCGGAGGGCGTCCGCGCCGCGGCCTTCGATGTCGACGGTGTCGAAGGTGCCGCCGGCACCACCGGTGACGCGGGTGCCCTGCCGATGGCCAGCATCGCGAAGCTGGTGTTCGCGCTCGTGCTGCTGGAGGAGCGCCCGCTGGCCCAGGGCGAACAGGGGCCGGCGATCACGCTCGACGACGACGACCTGCGGCACCTCGCCGACGGGCGCCGTGAGCGCGCCAGCGTGCTGCCCGTGCAGGCCGGCGACGTGCTGTCGCAGCGGCAGCTGCTGGAGGCGGCGATGCTGATGAGCGCGTCGAACGCGACGATGACGCTCGCGGACTGGGCGTTCGGCAGCCACGACGGCTATCTCGCGGCCGCGGAGCGGTGGCTCGACGCGCGAGGACTCGACGGCATCGAGGTCGCCGATGCGAGCGGCCTGAGCGCCCGGGGCGTCGCGACCGCCGCCGACCTGCTCGAGGTCATGGATGCGGTCGATGACGAGCCGACGCTGCTCGAGGTCACCGGGATGGAGGCGACCACGCTCCCGCGCGTGGGCAGGGTCGAGAACTCCAACGAGGCGCTCGGCGCCGCAGGGATCGACAGCGGCAAGACCGGCAGTCTGATCGCCCATGGCCGCACCGTGCTCGCCGGAGCGACGCGCACGATCGACGGCACCTCCGTGCGCATCCACGTCGCCCTGCTCGGCATCGCGCCCGGTGTCGACCGCGGAGCGGCGACGGCCGCGCTGGTCGACAGCATCGCGACCAATCTGCAGCGGCTGCCCGTGCTGTCGTCAGGCGCGGTGGTGGGCTGGTACGACCTGCCGTGGAGCGAACCGATCGCGCTCGAGACGATGACGGCCGTGCGCCTGCTGCACTGGCGCGGCACGCCCGTGCGGATCGCGGTGGATGCGCCGGCGGCGTGGAGCGCGGGCGTAGCGGCATCGCTCGATGTGCAGGTCGGTGACACCTCGCGCTCCCTGCCGCTCGAGCTGACCGGTGCAGAGGCCACGCCCAACCTGGGGTGACGACGCAGGCTCCGTGGCGCAGGCGCTCGCCGACGGCTGCCGGTAGCGTCTCTGGAGTGAGCGAACAGAGCCTGACCACGATCCTGCGCGGCGCCAACCCGGCGGCGCAGCTGCTCGACGGCGAGGAGACGGTGGCGCTGGCCTCCGTGTGGCGCGTCGACGAGTCGCCGATGGGCTCGGGCACGGCGCTCATCCTGTGGCACGCGGACCGCGTGCGCGTGATCGGCGTCGACCCGGCGCTGAGCTCGTGGCTGTCGGGACGTTTCGTGCGGCATTTCCCCAGAGCCGAGGGCCTCGACTGGTCGCAGGTCGAGGTGCGCACCGAGGAGGTCGAGATCGAGCTCGACATCGAGACCGGGCTCGTCGCCCGTGCCGGCGACATCGAGGTGCGGATCGCCGAGCCGATCGGGCAGCGCGACGTGTCGATCGACGACTTCGCGCTCGACGGCGTCCCGCATCAGCTGTCGCTGCGGCTCGCGGCGTGCAGGCAGGCGATGATCACGGTCGGCGGGCAGCTGCTGGGCGGTGAGCCGCGCGTCGACGAGTCGGGCGAGCGCCCGCAGTCGACCGCGTTCCTGGCGGTCGACGAGGTCTGGAGCCGCTGAGGCTCGCGCGCTCTCGACGGCGAGCAGTCCCGGGATCGATCGCCGGCGACTCACTCCTCAAGTCGGTCGAGCAGGCCCGAGTACCGATCGCGAGCCATCGCGGAGCGCTCCTGCACGGCACGGTCGTGGTCGCGAGTCGCGCCCGCTTCTGCAATCAGTCGGTGCAGCGCCACATGCCAAGCAGGCAGGTCGGCCGACAGAGCGACCCACGTCTGGGCGCGGTCGATCGCGTCGTACTCGTGGATCAGGAAGTTGCGGTTCGCGACCGCAGGAGTTCCTTCGCGGTCCGGCGATCCATCACAGCAGCACCGCTTCGTGCAGGATGTCGCTGTCCAACTCGTTCTTGAGCCCGCCGTAGGAGGCGAGGTCGACCGAGCGACCGAGCGTCTGCTCGATCATCTGCCGGAATCGCAGGAACGAGAACGTCGACGTGCCATGCGGCGCCTCCACGAGGAGATCGATGTCGGAATCGGCGCGGGCCTCGTGACGGGCGACTGAGCCGAACGCGGCGAGACGCGTGTAGCCGTGAGCGGCGGCCAGCGCCTTGAGCACCGGGCCCGCTGCGGTGAGCAGCACCTTCGGATGGATCGAATCCAGATCAGGGGTCGCCTTGAGCTGCTGGCTCACCGCCGGCTGCGAGATGCCGAGGCTGACGGCGATCTGCCGCTGACTCTGACCGGAGGCGACCATCGCGCGCAGGGCGAGGATTCGGCGCAGGCGTGCGACGTCCTCATCGTGGCGCGCCTGGCGGTAGGCATCGGCGAGACTCATAAGGGAACCTTATCAAGCGCTTCCGCCGGGCGTCAGGGTATAACGATCAGCCGGCGTCGCCGAGGAAGCGCTGCAGCAGGCCGATGGTGACCGCCGGCTGCTCGGAGTGCACCCAGTGGCCCGCGCCCTTCACCGTCACGCGGCGCACGTTCGGGAAGCGCGCCTCCATCGGCTCGCGGAACTCGTCGCGCACGTAGCCCGAGTCGGCGCCGCCGATCCACAGCACCGGCCCCTCGTACACGGCGTCGGTCTCGGGGAAGCCGCGCAGCACGTCGAGGTCGCGGCGCAGCACCTCGAGGTTGGGCAGCCAGCGCCAGCCGCCGCCGTCGGCGCTGCTCTCGCGGCGCAGGTTCGTCAGCAGGAAGGCGCGCACGCCCGGGTTCGGCACCGCCTCGGCGAGCGCCGCATCGGCCTCACCGCGCGAGCCGAGCGTGCCGAGGTCGATGGCCTGCATCGCGTCGATGAAGCCGCGGAACTCGTCGGCTGAGCGGTACTGCACCGGCGACACGTCGACGACGACCAGCCGCTCAACCTGCTCGGGGTGCCGCAGCGCCGTGAGCATCGCCGCCTTGCCGCCCATGGAATGGCCCACGAGTGCCGCGGGCTCCTCGATGACGCCCGCCACCGCATCCGCCATCTCGACGTAGTCGAGCCGCTCCGTCCAGGCCGACTGGCCGTGGTTGGGCATGTCGACGAGCGTCACGCGGTGCTCGGGTGCGAGCGCCTTGCCGATCTGCGTCCAGTTCTTGCCCTGGCCGAACAGGCCGTGGCAGAAGACGACGGGCGAGCCGGCTTCGCCGAGGCGCGTGGTGTGGAGGTCGCTCACGCCGCCCACCCTAGCGACGCGCGCGGCTCCGCCGGCGGTCGATGGCGAGCTGGCCGGCGGCCACCACGAGCAGCGCGGCCGCGACCGCGAGGCAGGCGCCGACGACGCCGAGCACGCCGATGTCGTAGCTCGCGGGGTCGAGCATCGGGTACCAATAGGGCGTCTCGCCCGCCTGCACCGTGGTCTTCGGTGCGCGCAGGAAGGTGAGGCCGAGCCAGACGAGCGGGAAGATGAGCACCGTGCCGACATCGCGCCAGTGCAGCTGGCGCTTGCGCGGGCAGAGGATCCAGTCGAGCAGCATCCACAGCGGGGCGACGAGGTGGAGCACCTCGTTCGACCAGTCGAGGGTGGCGCCCTGCGGCAGCTCGACGTCGCGCATCGTCGCGTTGTAGACGATGCCGGTGACCAGCATGAAGCTCGTCACGCACAGCAGCACGACGTCGAAGCGGCGGCCGATGCGGGGCAGGCCGAAGTGGGCGGCGATGAGGATGCCGAGGGTCGCAACGGCCAGGATGTTCGACTCGACGGTGAAGAACGAGAGGTAGTTCGCGACGTTGCGCGGCACGTCGCCGTAGCCCTGCTGGCCCCAGAACGCGAGGCTCGTCGTCAGCTGGCCCGCGATCGCCGCGACGATGAGCGCCGCCATGGCGGCGCGGCCGACGAGCAGGGCTCGAGAGACTCGAGAGACCGTGCCGCGCTGCAGTGCGCTCCGGGCCGTGACCGCCTGGACCATCCTTCGAGCCTAGGCAGGGCCGCGCCCGACTCGCGAGACCGACGGCTCAGTGTCGCCCGAAGAATTGCCGAACCTGCGGAACGCCGCGGGTCACGCGGTGCCGCCGGCACCGCGATCCGGCCCATGCGTCTGCGGGCCGGGGCCGGATCGCGTCGGCGCGTGATGGCGCTGCCGGTCAGGGGGTGATCTGCCCTCCCGGGTTGGGCACCGCCGGGCAGTCGCCCGGCCACACCATGGGCAGGAATGTGACGACGCCGTTCGAGGCCTCGTGCACGACGCCGGGCGATGCGGCGCTGCAGTGCGCCTGCGCCCACGGCTGGCTGATGGGGCCGGTGACGGTGGGGCCGATGTCGCCGGGCGGGTCGACGGTCTGACTGTGCGCGTTGGCGGTCAGCGGGCCGGCGAGCACGAGGCCCGTGGCGATCGCGGCCGCGGCGAGGATCTTGCGGATCATGGTCACTCCTTTGTTGGTTGATGCGGTGCGGCCGGGCCCGACGCATCCGCCCCAGTACGCAATCTGCGGATGCGTCATGGCCGCCGGGTGGGGCCTGGCACGCAGTCAGACGCGGGCGAGGAAGCGCGCGACCGCCGCCGTGCGGGCGGCGCGGCCCGACAGGCCCGCCTTGCCGTAGATGTTCTGCAGGTGCCGCTCGACCGTGCGGGGGCTGAGCACGAGCTCGGCGGCGATGCGGGCGTTGTCGAGGCCGCGGGCGGCCAGGCCGAGGATCTCGCGCTCGCGGGCGGAGAGCTCGAGCGGGGCATCGGGTGCGGCGACGGGCCGCTCGGGCTCGAGGAAGCGGGTGACCTCGCTCAGCCACTGCGCCCAGGCGGGCTCGTCGGAGAGCAGGATGTGGTTGCTCGACTCGAGCGCCACGAGACGTGCGTCGGGGATGGCGCTCGCGATCAGGCGGCCGGCATGGAAGGGCGCGGCGCGATCCTCGCGCGCGTGCAGCACGAGCGTGGGCGCCTGGACGCGCGGCAGCTCGCCCGAGATGTCGACACCGGCGCGCGCGATGCGGCTCGCCACGGCGTTCCCGGGCGAGGTGGCCATGCGCTGCAGCGCGTCGAGCCAGGCCATCTGCTGCTCGGTGGCGCCGGGGATGAGCAGCGACGTGAAGACCCGCTGGAACAGGGTGTCGGGCCGCGCCCAGCTGGCGCGGATGATCGCCAGTAGCGCCGCCTCGGCGTCGACGCCGCCCAGCCCGCCGAAGCAGCCCGAGCTGATGGGGGCGTAGAGCACCAGCCGACTGACCCGATCGGGGTGCCGCGCCGCGTAGGCGATCGCCACCGGTGCGCCGGAAGAGACGCCCAGCAGCGCGAAGCGCTCGTGCGGCACGTGCTCGACGATCGTCTCGAGGTCGCCGATGCGCGCCTCGAGCGAGAAGTCGGAGACCTCCCAGTCGGAGAGCCCGAACCCGCGCTCGTCGAAGCGGGTGGTGGTCGCGATGCGCCCGAGCGCCGTCAGGAAGTGCCGCCAGACGGGGCTCTGCCAGTCATGCGTGAGGTGGCTGAGCCAGCAGGAGGCGATCGCGAGCGGCGGGCCGGAGCCGTGCGTCGCCCACGCGAGCCGGGTGCCGTCGGCGGCCGTGCAGAAGCGCAGCTCCTGGTCGGCTCCCGGCGCCGTCGCGCTCATGGGTGAACGATACGCCTGTTAGGGCTCTCCACTTAACCGGAGTCGTGCTGCTGGTGGCCTCGCCAGGGCCGGTTGGCGCGGGGGCGGTCGATGCTGGTGTAGATTCTCAATTTCGGTGGCGCATTCTCAACTTCGTGGCGCAGCCGTGTCGCAGCTTCTCAGTTTCGTGGCGCAGCGCATCCTGGATGCATGAGCGGCGACAAGCTGCTTGAAGCCGAGGTTCGCTACCTCACCGAGGACGACGAGTCGATCGAGACGACACTCGCCAAGGTGGACCTCGCTCGCCTCGCGCAGGCCAAACCTGTCCGTCGTGTCCGGTCCTACGCGCGGCAGCGGCACTACTCCGGGCTCTACTGGTCCTTCAAGAACCGCGATCACGTCGTCTACGAGAGTCGACTCGAGCTCGCAAGGCTCTTGGTCGCCGACATCGATCCGGCGACGCAACGCATCGCCGCACAACCCATGCAGCTGGTCGGAGTCGACGGCTCGCGAACGCGGCGGCACGTACCGACTTCCTCATTGTCCGCGCCGACGACTGTCCGCTGGTGGTCGACGTGAAGCCTGCCCGGTTCGCCGCGAAGCCAGAGGTGGCGGAGGTGCTCCGCTGGACCGCGAAGCTGTGCTCAGCGCGCGGACTCGACTACCAGGTGTGGAGCGGCACGGATTCCGTCGTCATCCGCAACATCGAATGGCTGCAGGGTGCCAAGAGACGCCCGCTGCCGACTGCGACGCTGATCGAGAAGATCCACGGGATCGCCGAAACTCCGATCCCGATCGGCCAGCTCTTGCATCAGACTTCGGCGACGCACCAGGACCTGTTCCGACTCGTCTGGCACGGAACCTTGCAACTCGAACTCGGAAGCACGCTCAGCGACGAGACAGCCGTCTGGACAAGTTAGGAGCACAACATGGACACCCGCTCGATCGAGATCATGCCGGGATCGGAGATGTGGTTCGAGGGCGAACTGGTCGAGATCCGCGAGTTGCGCGCCGACTCTATCCTCATCGCCACGGGGACCGAGATCCGAGCGATCGTGACCCGCGACTTCGTCGCACACGCGACTCCCCTCGGTAACCATGATCGGGAACCTCAGCTACTCCAGCAGCCGACGAATGTGGTGCTCAGCTCACTCGCCACCAAGCAGCGTGAGGCTGTGGAAACGAAGATGCGCGCCGTGCGGGCCGTGCTCGAAGCCGCTGAAGACAAGGAGATCTCCGTGCGTCATGCGTGCGACAGCATGGCTGACGAGCTCGGCATCCCTACTCGAACACTGCAACGCTGGGTCTCGGCGTTCCGCGACGCGGGTGAGGCGGGCCTGGTGCCTCCGGCAGCGTCATCGCGGATGCAGCGATCGCGCAGGTCGGCATCTCGCAGGACTGCGTCGCCATGGTGCGCCGGGCGATTGCCGCAGCGGGGCTGCCGTACTCTGGTATGAATTCTCTGTTCAACCTCGGCCCGACGATCCCGATGTCTGCCGCCTCGCCCGGTGACGTCATCTACTACGCCGACGGCGGTGTGGGGCGCGCGCACATCGGCATCTACATCGGCGGTGGCCGTGCGGTGCACGGCGGCTGGTCAGGCTTCAACACCGTGATCGCCGGCGTCGACATCGGCGGCTCGGCACCGGTGTTCATCGACATCACCTGAGCGTGCAGAGGAGTGGCCCGCCCATCGCGGGCGGGCCAACTGAGTAGTACTGCCGCTTATCTGGGTCTCCAGCCCGACTCGCGGTCGCGTGTCTACGGACGCAGGTAGGCTTGCAGCTGCGAGAGCCGGGCAGGGTGAGGCCAATGATGAGTCCGACTGACCCCGGTCTCCGCGTGTTGGTCGTCGAGGACGAGGAGCCGCTGGCCCGGCTCGTCGCGACGTACCTCCAGCGGAGCCGATTCGCCGTCCAGGCCACAGGTGACGGCGCGGAGGCGCTCGCGATCGCGCGCCAGTGGGATCCAGACGTCGTGGTGCTCGACCTTGGGCTTCCGGGCGCCGACGGCATCGAGGTATGTCGCGCGCTCCGGACGTTCTCCGACTGCTACGTCGTGATGCTCACCGCCCGGGCAGAGGAGGTCGACAAGCTGGTCGGGCTCTCGGCCGGCGCGGACGACTACGTCACCAAGCCGTTCAGCCCCCGGGAGCTGGTCGCCCGCGTGCAGACGATGCTGCGTCGGCCGCGTGCGCGGGCTCCGGGGACGGCGGGTTCACCGCTGACCGTCGGCGCGCTCATACTGGACCCCGTCGGACGCGAGGTCCTCGTCGCCGGCGAGCCGGTGCGACTGACGAGGACGGAGTTCGATGTCCTGTTCGCGCTCGCCAGCCACCCCGAGCTGGCCTTCTCACGCAGGCAGATCATCGATGCGGTGTGGGGCTCGGACTGGGTGGGGGACGAGCGTCTCGTCGACGTGCATGTCGCGCATGTGCGCCGCAAGCTCGGCGATGACGCCGCCGCGCCCGACTTCATCTGCACCGTGCGCGGTGTGGGCTACCGCATGGGAGCAGGCCGATGAGCCCCTCTGTGCCGCACGACGCCGGCGTGCTGCAGCGCCTGCGAGGACTGCGTGCACGACTGCTGACCGCCATCGCCGTCGCTGTCCTCGCCGGCTTCCTGACATCGTGGACGGTGGCCTCGGTCATCGGGCCGCCCATCTTCCAAGCACACCTCCTCGAGTCCGGCGCCCTCGACCCGGCCGTGGACCGGCACGCGCAAGCAGCGTTCCGCACCGCCTCCGCAGTGAGCCTCGGGCTGGCACTGGTCGCCGCCGCCGTCAGCTCGATGGTCGTCAGCGCATTCCTCGCTCGCCGGATCCAGCGGCGGCTGACCGGCGTGCGTCGCGCCGCAGAACAGGTCGCGGTAGGCGACTACTCGGCTCGCGCCCCGCAGATCGGCATGGGCTCGGAGTTCGACGAGCTGGCTGGCGCCTTCAACACCATGGCGGCCGACCTGGCCGGGATCGAGGCCGCCCGCACGCGCATGCTCAGCGAGCTGGCTCACGAGATGCGGACGCCCGCTGCCATCTTGGAGGCCTATCTCGAGGCCATCCGCGACGGCGTCGCGCACGCCGACGGGCCGACCATCGAGATGCTGCAGGCGCAGGTCGCGCGACTCACCCGCCTCAGCCAGGACATCGCGCTGGTCACCACCGCCGAAGAGGGGCGGCTCGCCATGCGGCGAGCGCGCGTGCCCGCACGCGCGCTCCTCAACGAGGCTGCCGCTCAGATCGTCGGTCGCGCCGCCGACGCCGACATCCGGTTCAGCGTCGACGTCGCCCCCAGTGCTGAAGGGGCACTGCTCGACGCGGACGTCGACCGGCTGGGACAGGTGCTCACCAACCTGCTGGACAATGCGCTGCGGCACACGCCCTCGGGAGGCAGCGTGCGCCTCGGTGCAGTCCGCGTCGGCGACCGACTTCGGATCACCGTGCGCGACGACGGGGAGGGCATCTCCCCGGAGCACCTGCCGCGCATCTTCGATCGCTTCTACCGCGTCGATACCGCGCGCGACCGGGCGCACGGCGGCTCGGGGGTCGGGCTGTCGATCGTCCGGTCGATCACGGAGGCCCACGGCGGCTCCGTCACCGCCCGCAGCGACGGGCCCGCCCGCGGAACCGTGCTCGTCGTAGAGCTGCCGGTGGTGACCGACCGCGCAACGGGCGATGCCGCCGGGACCGCATGATGAAGGTTCTGTGAATACGGCGTCCCGGGGCACGGCTGGTTCCCGATCCGCGATAGACATGAGAGTGAAGCTCGGTGCGGGCGCCCTGGGGGCCGCCGCGGTGGACCGCGTGCAGCCTCGCGGACCCGCTACGCGCTTCGGTTGTGCGGACAACCCGCGCTGCGAATGCCTGTCAAGGAGAGATGAAGATGATGAAGAACATGCGCAAGCTCGGTGTCGTCACGGGCACCGCCATCGCGGTGAGCCTCACGCTCGCCGCGTGCAGCGGCGGGGCGAGCACGACGCCGAGCGCGGCACCGACGAGTGCCGCGTCGACGGCGCCGGCAGCTGGGGACGCCAGCGAGGCCCACAACGACGCGGACACGATGTTCGCCCAGATGATGATCGTCCACCACGAGGGTGCCATCGAGATGGCTGACCTGGCCGTCGAGCAGGCGGAGAGCGATGAGGTCCGTTCCCTCGCGGAGGGCATCTCCGCGGCCCAGGGGCCGGAGATCGAGAAGATGACCTCCTGGCTCGAGGCCTGGGGCGAGGAGACCGCGCCCATGGGCGGGATGGACATGGGCATGGACATGGAGGGCATGAGCCAGGAAGAGGCCATGGCGGACCTTGAGAGCCTCTCGGGGGGCGACTTCGACCGCCGCTTCCTCGAGCTCATGGTGGCGCACCACAAGGGCGCCGTGGAGATGGCCCAGTCCGAGCTGCAGGATGGCGAGAACCCCGAGGCGCTCGAGCTGGCCGAGCAGATCGTCGCGGACCAGGAGGCGGAGATCGCCGAGATGGAGCAGCTGCTCTCGGCGCTCTGACGCGACAGGGCGATCCCTCGGCCCGTCGCGCCATTCGAGCCGCTGCAGGCTGAGCCGGCCAGCAGCAGTCGACCGCCCACCGTCGACTGCTGCTGGCATACTCACGATCGGGGCGCAGTCCCGAGTGATGCAGGACCCCACGACCGATGCTTGAGGGGAACGGGCGCTATGAGTGACAAGACGCAGACCGCCGTGATGGAAGTGGCGGGTGTCCACTGGGCCTCGTCGAAGTCGATCGCGGAGGCGAGCCTCTCCCGTCGGCCGGGCGTGGTGAGCGTGGAAGCGAATCCCGTCTCGCAGAGCGCGAACGTCACCTTCGACCCTAAGGTGACATCGATCGCTGACCTGACCGAGTGGATCCGCGACTGCGGCTATCACTGCTCCGGCCAGTCCGTGCCGGACCACATCTGCGATCCGATGGAGGACGGCGCGGGCGCTGAGCGGGCCGACGGCTCGGCCCACGCCGGTCATGCCGACATGGGGCCGGTCGGCGAGCGCCAGCCCGTCGCCCGCGACGCGCAGGAGGTCATGGGTCACGGAGGCGGTCACGGCGTGTCGATGGAGTCGATGATCCGCGACATGCGGAATCGGTTCCTGGTCGCGGCGATCCTGTCGGTGCCGATCACCCTGTGGTCGCCCATCGGACGTGAGGTCCTCGGCTTCAGCGTCCCGGCGCCGTTCGGCCTGCGCGACGACGTCTTCATGCTCGTCCTGTCGCTGCCGGTGATCTTCTACTCGGCGTGGATCTTCTTCGACGGTGCCTACCGGGCGCTGAGGGCGCGGACGCTCGACATGATGGTCCTCGTGGCCGTCGGCGTGGGGGCAGGGTGGGTCTACAGCCTCCTCGTCACGCTGACCGGCGGCGGCGACGTCTTCTACGAGGCCGCCACCGTCCTGGCGACGTTCGTGCTGCTGGGCCACTGGGTGGAGATGCGAGCCAGGGGCGGGGCCAACGACGCGGTGCGCACGCTGCTGGAGCTGGCGCCCTCGAAGGCTCTGGTGATCCGCGACGGAGAGACCATCGAGCTCCCGACCGCCGAGGTGATGCCTGGGGACCTGATGCTGGTGCGCCCCGGCTCGAAGATCCCCACGGACGGCGTGGTCGAGATGGGCGAGTCGGAGATCGACGAATCCATGGTGACGGGCGAGAGCCTCCCGGTCGCCAAGTCCGCAGGATCCGGGGTGATCGGAGCCTCGGTGAACACCACCGGGACCCTGCGGGTCCGGGCGACGAAGGTCGGCGCGGACACCGCCCTGGCGCAGATCGTCGCCCTCGTCCAGGAGGCCCAGAACTCGAAGGCCCCGGGCCAGAAGCTGGCGGACCGCGCAGCGTTCTGGCTCGTGCTCGTGGCGCTGATCGGAGGGTCGGCCACGTTCCTCACGTGGTGGCTCGCCGGCGCGGGCGTTCCGCAGGCCATCCTCTTCGCGATCACCGTCGTGGTCATCACCTGTCCCGATGCCCTGGGCCTGGCCACGCCGACGGCGATCATGGTCGGCACGGGTCTCGGTGCCAAGCGCGGCGTCCTGTTCAAGAATGCCACCGCACTGGAGGCCGCGGCCGGCGTCGACGTCGTGGTGATGGACAAGACGGGCACCCTGACCAAGGGTGAGCCGGAAGTCACGGACTTCATCGCGCATGGCATCGACGAGGACGAGCTGCTGGCCCTTGTCGCCGCGGTCGAACGCGAGTCGGAGCATCCGCTGGCCGGCGCCGTTGTCAACTTTGCCGCCGCCCGTAGCGTCCGCTCGACGGCTGCCACTGCGTTCCGGAACGTTCCCGGGCACGGCGCCGGGGCGACCGTGCACGGCAGGAAGGTCTTCGTCGGCAACCGGAAGCTGATGGTCGCCGAAGGCATCGACCTGGCACCCGTGGACGAGGAGCGGAAGGCGCTCGCCTCGACCGGCCGTACTGCGGTGCTCGTCGCTGTCGACGGCAAGGCCGCTGGCGTCATCGCCCTGGCCGATGCCGCCCGCGAGACCGCCGCCCCCGCTGTGGCGGCCCTGCACGCGGCCGGCATCGAGGTCGTCATGCTGACGGGCGACAACGAGGCGACCGCGAAGCGGATCGCCTCGCAGCTCGGCATCGACACCGTCATCGCGGAGGTGCTGCCCGGCGAGAAGTCAGTCAAGGTTGCAGAGCTGCGGAAGGCCGGCAAGCGGGTCGCGATGGTCGGGGACGGCGTGAACGACGCCCCCGCGCTGGCCCAGGCAGACCTGGGCATCGCCATCGGCGCCGGCACCGACGTGGCGATCGAGACCGCCGATGTCGTGCTGATGCGCTCCGACCCGCTGGATGTCCCGATCGCGCTGACCATCGGCAAGGGCACGGTGCGCAAGATGCGACAGAACCTGGCCTGGGCGATCGGGTACAACGTCATCGCGCTGCCGATCGCCGCTGGCGTCTTTTACCCCGCCTTCGGGCTCATGCTCAGCCCCGAGATCGCCGCGATCTCCATGTCGGGTTCCAGCGTCATCGTCGCCGTGAACGCGCTCCTGCTGAAGCGCTTGCGCCTGCCGGAGCCGGGGGAAGCCGCCGACAGCGCGAAGCAGGGTCAGCCGCTTCCGGAGCCCAGCGGCGTACGGTAGCCGTTCCAGCACCGTGACGACCGAATATCCGCAGAGGCAGGAGATCTCATGAATGTTCAGGGCGAGCCCCGTCCGGTACCCGTCCTCGACCCCCAGCAGCTGGATCGCATCCACGCCTGGTGGCGGGCGGCCAACTACCTGTCGGTGGGACAGATCTACCTGATGGACAATCCGCTGCTCCGCGAGCCGCTGCTGCCGGAGCATGTCAAGCCGCGACTGCTGGGCCACTGGGGAACCACCCCGGGACTGAACTTCATCTACGCGCACCTGAACCGGGCGATCATGGAGCGCGACCTGGACACGATCTACATCATGGGCCCCGGGCATGGCGGACCCGGCCCCGTGGCGGCGGCTTGGCTCGAGGGCACCTACAGCGAGACCTACCCGAACGTCTCGCAGGACGCCGTCGGGATGATGCGGCTGTTCCACCAGTTCTCGTTCCCCGGCGGCATTCCCAGCCACGTCGCCCCCGAGACCCCTGGCTCGATCCACGAAGGCGGGGAACTGGGGTACGCCCTCTCCCACGCGTATGGGGCGGCGTTCGACAACCCGGAGCTGATCGTCGCCGCCGTCATCGGGGACGGCGAGGCCGAGACCGGTCCACTGGCCGCGAGCTGGCATTCGAACAAGTTCATCAACCCGGTCCGCGACGGCACGGTGCTGCCGATCCTGCACCTGAACGGCTACAAGATCGCCAACCCGACGGTGCTGGACCGGATCGACCGGGATGAGCTGGACAGCCTGCTGCGGGGCTACGGCCACACGCCGTACTACGTGGAGGGTGATGATCCGGAACAGATGCACCAGGACTTCGCCAGGACCCTGGACGCCAGCCTGGACGAGATCGCAGAGATCAAGCGCCGGGCCAGCGAAGAGGGCAGGGACGAGCGTCCCCGCTGGCCGATGATCGTGCTGAGGTCGCCGAAGGGGTGGACGGGACCCGCCGACGTGGACGGGAAGAAGGTCGAAGGCTCCTGGCGCTCCCACCAGGTGCCCTTCAGCGCTGCACGCGAGAACGACGGTCACCGACAGGTGCTGGAGGACTGGCTGCGCAGTTACCGGCCCGAGGAGCTCTTCGACGAGAGCGGCGCTCCGGTGGAAGCGATCCGCACCCTGCACCCGGAGGGCATCCGACGCATGAGTGCCAACCCGCACGCCAACGGCGGCGTACTGCTGCGGGAGCTGCGGATGCCGGGCTTCCGCGACTACGCCGTTCCTGTGACGGAGCCGGGCACCGGGGCGGTCGAGTCCACGCGTGTGCTGGGGGAGATGCTGCGAGATGTGATGGCACTGAACTCGGACAACTTCCGGGTCTTCGCCCCGGATGAGAACAACTCCAACCGGTTGGGCGCGGTGCTGGAAGCGACGGACCGGACATGGAACGCGCGGACGGTGCCGGAGGACGATCATCTGGCCCGAGACGGGCGCGTCATGGAGATACTGTCCGAGCACACCTGTCAGGGCTGGCTCGAAGGCTATCTGCTGACCGGGCGACACGGGTTCTTCTCGTGCTACGAGGCGTTCGTGCACATCGTCGACTCGATGTTCAACCAGCACGCCAAGTGGCTGGACACCGCCAACGGCATCGAATGGCGCCGACCGGTCGCATCGTTGAACTACCTTCTGACCTCCCACGTCTGGCGGCAGGACCACAACGGCTTCTCGCACCAGGATCCGGGCTTCATCGACCATGTGATCAACAAGAAGCCCGAAGTGATCCGCGTCTACCTGCCGCCGGACGCCAACACGCTGCTGTCCGTCGCCGACCACTGCCTGCGGAGCCGCCAGTACGTCAACGTGATCGTGGCGGGCAAGCAGCCGCAACTGCAGTACCTCGACATGGACTCCGCCGTCGTGCACTGCACCAAGGGGATCGGCATCTGGGACTGGGCGAGTTCGGATGCGGACGCCGAACCCGACATCGTGATGGCCTGCGCCGGGGACGTGCCGACGATGGAGACCCTTGCGGCCGTCGACATCCTGCGCACGCGCTTCCCCGACCTGCGGATCCGGGTGGTCAACGTCGTGGACCTGATGCGGCTGCAGGATGACGCGGAGAATCCGCACGGCCTGACGGACCGCGACTTCGACGCGCTCTTCACCGCAGACGCGCCGGTGATCTTCGCCTACCACGGCTACCCGTGGCTGATCCACCGGCTCACCTACCGGCGCACCAACCATCACAACTTCCATGTCCGCGGATACAAGGAGGAAGGAACCACCACCACCCCGTTCGACATGTGCGTGCTCAACCAGATCGATCGGTTCAACCTGGCCATCGACGTCATCGACCGGGTGCCGCGGCTGCGTGGCACCTCCGCCCACGTGCGCGAGGAGCTGAAGGACAAGCTGCTCGAGCACCGCCAGTACATCCGCGTCCACGGAGAAGACATGCCCGAGATCAGGAACTGGCAGTGGTCGCCGGCGGCGGGGCCCGCCAACCAGCCGCCGAACGAACCCCTGGAGGAGCCCGTCTAGCATGGATCGGTCGAGTCACGCCGGGCATGTGCACCGGGACGAGCGGGCCGGGCATGGCGTCGCGGTGCCCTACGAGGCGGTCCTGTTCGACATGGATGGGGTGGTCACCCAGACCGCGACCGTGCACGCGACGGCGTGGAAGCAGCTCTTCGATGAGGTCCTCCAGGATCGTCGACTCTCCGGAGCTGCCGGAACACACCCGTTCGACGAGGACGCCGACTACCGGCGCTACGTCGACGGCAGGCAGCGAGAGGATGGCGTGGTCGCCTTCCTTGCCTCGCGTGGCGTCCGGCTCCCCGAGGGCAGCCCGGACGACGGGCCCGAGGAGTGGTCTATCCATGGGCTCGGTGCCCGCAAGAACGCGTTGTTCCTGGAAGCCGTGAGCCGCGACGGCGTCGCCGCGTACCCGGGGACCGTCGCACTGCTTGAACGGCTGCGAGCCGGAGGAATCCCGGTGGGTCTGGTCACCGCCAGCCGCAACGCCCTCGCTTCACTCACCGCCGCCGGGCTCGACGTCGAGTTCGACGTGATCGTCGACGGGCAGACCGCTGCGGACCAGAACCTGCCGGGCAAACCGGATCCGGCGATGTTCCTCGAGGCCGCGCGCCGCCTCGGTGTGTTACCCGAACGTGCTGCCGTCGTCGAGGACGCGGTCGCCGGTGTGCAAGCCGGCAGCCGCGGCGGCTTCGGTCTGGTGGTCGGCATCGACCGGGCAGGGAATCGGGAGCAGCTGGAGCTGGCCGGCGCCGACATCGTCCTTGGGGACGCCTCGGAACTGGACTTGGGCGCCACCCGCACCGACGCCTGGACACTCGTCTACGAAGGCTTCGATCCAGCGCACGAGGGCCACCGCGAAGCGCTGACGGCCCTCGGCAATGGATATATGGCCACCCGGGGCGTGCGCCCCGAGCGCCGCGACGACGACGTCCACTATCCCGGCACCTATCTGGCCGGGGTCTACAACCGTGCCGTCGGCATGATCCATGGTCGCGAGCTCGAAGAGGAGCACCTGGTCAACGTCCCCAACTGGCTTCCTCTCGACATCCGCATCGGCGATGGCTCGTGGTGGTCGACGGGGGAGATCGGACTCTCGGACGAGCGGAGCGAACTCGATCTGCGCCGGGGTGTGCTGACGCGCCGAGCCACCCTGGCCGGGCAGGACGGGGAACGACTCACCGTCGTCCAACGGCGGCTCGTCTCCATGCACAACCCCCACCTTGCGGGCTTGGAGACCACCATCACGGCTGACGGGTTCAGCGGCACCGCCAGCGTTCGGATCGGCATCGACGCAGCCGTGACGAACGGCAACGTCCGCACCTATGCCAGCACGCGGCATCTGACGGATCCTGCCTTCGCTGAGACGAGCAACGACACGGTCCTGTGCGAGGTGAGCACTAGTCAAAGCCGGATCGGCATCGCCCTCGCGGTCCGGACGACATTCGACGATGGCGCAACGGTGACGACGCACGACGCCGAGCGCGATGGCGGAACCCACTCGCAGCAGTTCGACCTCCGGCTCGCCGATGGTCAGCCGGTCACGATCGACAAGACCGCGGCCATGGTGACCTCCCGCGACAGTGCCATCGCTTCCCCGGGCACTGCCGCGTTGGCGAAGCTCTCCCGCCACGACGGCGGCTTCAACGCACTGCTGACAGAGCACGAGGCGGCATGGCGGCGCCTGTGGGACAGATTCGCGGTCACCCTCGATTCCGACCGACAGTCCCGTCTGATCCTCAACCTGCACGTATTCCACCTGCTGCAGACGATCTCCGCACACAGCGCAGCCCTGGATGCCGGGGTGCCTGCTCGGGGACTGCACGGGGAGGGCTACCGCGGGCACATCTTCTGGGACGAGCTGTTCGTCATGCCCGTCATCGGGATGCGGCGCCCACAGCTCGGTCATGCACTCCTGGAGTACCGCTGGCGGCGGTTGGATGAGGCCCGCGCCGCCGCCCGCACGCAGAGCCTCGAGGGGGCGCTCTTCCCCTGGCAGAGCGGCAGCGACGGTCGGGAGGAGACACCCGCTCAGCTGTACAACGCCCGCTCCGCCCGATGGATGCCGGACAACTCCACTCGTCAGCGCCATGTCGGACTCGCCGTCGCCTTCAACGCGTGGCAGCACTTCCAGGCCACGGGCGACAGGGACTGGCTTGCCGCCCGCGGCGCGGAGCTCATCGTCGAAGTCACCCGGATGTTCGCGTCGTCGGCAGCCTGGGACCCGGCCACCGACAGGTACCACATCGACGGTGTCATGGGACCCGATGAGTACCACGACGGATACCCGGACGCACCCGGCGCCGGCCTGCGCGACAACGCGTACACCAACGTGCTGCTGTCCTGGCTCTGCGACCGCGCGGCCGATGCCCTGAGCGAGCTGCAGGGCCATCCCGGTAACGACCTTGCCGGCCGGCTGCGCATCACCCCGGCGGAGATCCGCCGGTGGTCCCGGCTCGGCGGCCGTCTCGCCGTGCCCTTCCACGCCGATGGCGTGATCAGTCAGTTCGAAGGCTACGAAGAGCTTCTCGAACTCGACTGGCCCCGCTATCGAGCCGCGTACGGCAACATCGGGCGGCTGGACCTGATCCTCGAAGCCGAGGACGACATGACCAACCGGTACAAGCTCTCCAAGCAGGCAGATGTGCTGATGCTGATCTACCTCCTCGGACCCGTAGGCGTGCTCGACCAACTGCATCGGCTCGGCTATCAGTGCACCGAACAGCAGCTGGAACGCACGGTCGCGTACTACCTCCCCCGCACCGCGGACGGCTCGACCCTCAGCCGCGTCGTGCACGCCTCAGTGCTGTCGCGATTCGACCAAGTCCGCGCCTGGTCCACGTTCCGCGAGGCATTGGTCGCAGACCTGGACGACACCCAAGGCGGCACCACCCGTGAAGGGATCCACCTCGGAGCCATGTCCGGGACGATCGACATCGTGATCCGCGCCTTCGCAGGCCTGCGGACCGAGGCGAACGCGCTGACCTTCGACCCGAGATTGCCCGCCCATCTTGGACGGGCATGCTTCCAGGTCGGATACCGGGGTCATCGGATCGACGTGTCCGTGCGCACCGATCTCCTGTCGGTGTGCCTGCAGCCGTGCAACGCACCGCCCGTCCGGATCGGCGTGACAGGACGCTACGCGCTGCTCGCCGGAGGCGAAGCACGGGAGTTCCCGCTGGCGTCACACGTGCCACCGAAAGGCGTGGCCGACACCCCAACTGAATGATGCAGGACACATCACGAACCGGAAGGATCAGCAATGAGCACGACCAGAGTGGCTGTCAACGGCTACGGAGTGATCGGAAAGCGGGTCGCCGATGCGGTGAAGCTGCAACCAGACATGGAATTGGTGGGCATCGCCGACGTCGCGACCGATTGGCGCATCAGGGCCGCCGCTGGAAGGGCGCCCATCTTCGGCGCAACTGTCGAGGCGGTCCACGGCATGCGCGCGGCAGGACTCGACATCGCCGGAACGCTGCAGGACCTCATCGACGGCGCCGACATCGTGGTGGACACCACTCCCAAGCACATCGCGGCCGGGAACGTCGAGCGGTACCGGGAGGCCGGCGTCAAGTTCGTGCTCCAAGGCGGAGAGTCGCATGAGACGACCGGGCACTCGTTCGTCGCGCAGGCGAACTACGACAGTGCCCTCGGCCGGGAGAGCACCCGCGTGGTGTCGTGCAACACCACGAGCATCGTCCGCGTGCTCGGCGCACTCCAGGACGCGGGCCTCCTCGCCAAGGCTCGAGGCGTGCTCATCCGCCGCGCGACCGACCCGTGGGAATCGCACCTGGGCGGCATCATGAACACCATGGTTCCCGAAGCGACCATCCCCTCACATCAGGGCCCGGACGCGCAAACCGTGCTGCCGAACCTCGACCTCATCACCATCGCGGCGAAGGGGGCCCACACGCAGACGCACAACCACTATTGGACGCTGCACCTGACGAGGGACGCAACCAGGGATGAGGTGCTCGACGCCTTCCGTGCCGCGCCGCGAATCGCCTTCATTCGAATGTCGGACGGACTCGTCGCGCTGAACTCCACGATCGAACTCATGCGGGACCTCGGTCGACCACGAGGCGACATGTGGGAGGTGGCGCTCTGGGAGGACCTCGTCACCGTGAACGGCGACGAGGTGTATCTCACATACCAGGTCTTCAACGAGGCCATCGTCGTGCCGGAGACCATCGACGCGATCCGCGCCCTGACCGAGAGCGCCCCCGATGCGGCCACTTCCATGCACATCACCGACACCACCCTCGGGATGCGGCGGGACTTCGTGACCGCGCCGCTGGGCACGTCGGAGTCGACAAGCCGTCCATCGAGGGCCCGATAGTCATCCCCATCGAGTGGTTCAGCGGATGTGTCGCCCGATGGCTTGCGATGCTTCGCGGATCCTCTCTTCGGCGACGTCGTCGCCGGCACGGGCTGCGTCGGCGACGCAGTGGCGCAGGTGCTCCTCGAGGAGCCCGACGGCGACGTTCTGCAGCGCGCCGGTGAGGGCGGAGATCTGGGTGAGGATGTCGATGCAGTACTGCTCTTGATCGACCATGCGGTGGATCCCGCGTGCCTGTCCCTCGATCCGCCGGAGTCGCGCGAGGTATCGGGCCTTGTCGGTGATCTAGCCGTGCTCACCCTGATCGCAGGTTGTGGGAGTGGTGGTGTCCGTCATCATGCTCTCCGGTCCGGTGCATTCATTGCTGGAGAACGGCTCGGGTCGTGGCTTCGGGCCGCAGATCGAGACGGCGGAGCAGCTGCGCGTTGAGCGCCACGACGATCGTCGAGAGCGACATCAGGACGGCGCCGACGGACATCGGCAGCACGAACCCGATGGGTGCGAGCACGCCGGCCGCCAGCGGCACGGAGATGAGGTTGTAGCCGGCTGCCCACCAGAGGTTCTGCTTCATCTTCCGGTAGGCGGCGCGGGAGAGCTCGATCACCGAGAGCACGGAGCGGGGGTCGTCGCTGGCGAGGATGACGCCAGCGGATGCGATCGCGACATCGGTGCCGGCGCCGATCGCGAGCCCCACATCCGCTTGGGCGAGGGCCGGGGCGTCGTTCACGCCGTCTCCGACCATCGCGACCTTCCGGCCCTCGCGCTGCAGCTGCTGCACCTTCGCGGCCTTGTCCTCCGGGCGCACGCCGGCGAAGAACCGGTCGATGCCCAGCTCCTCAGCGACCGAACGTGCCACGGCTTCCGCGTCACCGGTGATCATGACGACTTGCACGTCGAGCGCGTGCAGCGCTTCGATCGCCTCGCGCGACTCCGCGCGGATCTCGTCGGCGAGCTTGAGGGCTCCGATGACCTGGCCGTTCTGGATGACGTGGAGGATGATCGCCCCGTCGGAGCGCCACTGGTCGGCGACCTCGAGCTCGTGCGCGGATTCTTCGGTGAGCAGGTGCGGTCCGCCGACACGGACAGTCGCCCCGTCGACAGTCGCGGTGACGCCGACCGCGGGGGAGGAGGAGAAGTCACGGCTGCGCGGCACGGTGAGTTCCTTGGCGGCGGCTGCGCGGACGATCGCCTTGGCGAGCGGGTGCTCGCTGTCGGACTCGGCGGACGCGGCGAGACCGAGCACGTGATCCGGGTCGTGGCCATCGATCACGGCGATGTCGGTCACCGTCGGCTCGCCCTTGGTGAGGGTGCCGGTCTTGTCGAACAGCACCGTGTCGACGGTGCGCATGCTCTCGAGCGCGAGGCGATCCTTGACGAGCACGCCACCGCGGGCGGCACGCTCGGTGGCGATGGAGACCACCAGCGGGATGGCCAAACCGAGCGCGTGGGGGCAGGCGATGACGAGCACGGTGATGGTGCGGATGACCGCCGCGTCAGGGAGACCGACGAGGGTCCAGACGATCGCGGTGATCGCTGCCGCGCCGAGCGCGAACCAGAAGAGCCATCCGGCGGCGGTGTCGGCGAGACGCTGCGCTCGGGAGGAGGAGCTCTGCGCGTCCGTGACCAGCCGCTGGATGCCTGCGAGGGCGGTGTCGTCACCGGTGGCGGTCACTTCGACGCGCAGGCCGGAATCTGTGGCGACGGTGCCGGCGGTGACGGATTCGCCGATGGTGCGCGTGACCGTCTGCGACTCTCCCGTGACCATCGACTCGTCCATGGCTGCGCGTCCATCGACGATGCTGCCATCGGCGGGCACGCTGCCGCCGGGACGGACGACGACGACGTCTCCGACCGCAAGATCGGCAGGCGCGACGGTGACGACGCTGTCGCCTTCCACACGCTCGGCCTCGTCCGGGAGCAGCGCCGCGAGCGAGTCCAGAGCGCTGGTGGTCTGCGCGAGCGAGCGCATCTCGATCCAGTGCCCGAGCAGCATGATCACGATCAGCAGCGCGAGCTCCCACCAGAAGTCGAGCTCGTGGTGCAGCAGTCCGAGGCTGGCGCCCCATGAGGCGATGAACGCGACGGTGATCGCGAGGCCGATCAGCAGCATCATGCCGGGCTTGCGCGCGCGGATCTCGCTCACAGCGCCGGTCAGGAAGGGCTTGCCGCCCCACACGTACATCACCGTGCCGAGCACGGGGGAGACCCAGGCGAGTCCGGGGATGTCCGGGAGCGTGTAGCCGACGATCATCGCGAACATGCCCGAGAGCGCGACCGTCGGGACCGCCAGGGCCAGCATGATCCAGAACAGGCGACGGAACTGCCCGACGTGATCGCCGTGACCGCCGTGACCGCCGTGACCGCCGTGACCGCCGTGTTCGCCATCTGCGCCATGGTCGTCGTGGCCCGCATGCGACATGTGGCTTCCGCCATGGGAGTCGCTCGTGGCCGCACCGTCGGACGCCGCGGTCGCGTGACCCCCCATCCGATCGTGCGCACCCGTCGGCTGAGCCTGAACGTGATGATGGTCTGCATGGTCGGACCCGTTGGCCTCGGGTGCCTCCATCGGTGCGGCGGCGTGCTGCGCGTGGAGCTGGGCGAGATGCGTCGGGTCGGGTCGGTGCTCGTGCGGGTTGGTCATGGTCTCATCCTCTCGGGTACGGGAAGCAGTGTCGGACCTGTCTGGCGACAGGTCCGACACTGCTTGGTTCAGGCCGCGGCGGCGTACTTCGCGGGGTCGGCGTCGAACAAGGGCCCGCAGGCGGCGCAGCACAGGTAGTAGCGGGTGCCCTCGAAGTCGCGGACGAGGCCCGCCGTCTCGGCGTCCGACTTCAGGACCGTACTGCCGGCCATCACCGGGCACTCGGCGATCTCACCGGCGGCTGCACCGTGCCCGTGGGTGCCGGTGGCGGTGTGGCTGTGGCCGTGGCTGTGATCCTCGTGATGGCCGGCGTGATCATGGCTGCCGTGATTGTGGCTGTCGTGGCTGTGGTCGTGACCGGTGGTGTTGGACATGGGGGTTCCTCTCAGTGATGGATGGCGACTGCTGCCGACCGCGCCGCAGGACGCGGTGCGGCCGTGGCTGTCGGTGCGGGGTCCACCGCCTCGCTCTTGAAGCTGCGGAGGCGGAGGCTGTTGCCGACGACGAAGACGCTGGAGAACGCCATCGCCGCGCCGGCGAGCATGGGGTTGAGCAGGCCGAGCGCCGCCAGCGGGATGGCGGCGACGTTGTAGGCGAAGGCCCAGAACAGGTTGCCCTTGATGGTGCCGAGCGTCTTCCGGGAGAGCCGGATGGCGTCGGCGGCGCTGCGCAGGTCGCCGCGGACGAGCGTGATGTCGGAGGCTTCGATCGCGACGTCGGTGCCGGTGCCCATCGCGAGGCCCAGGTCGGCCTGGGCGAGGGCGGCGGCGTCGTTCACGCCGTCGCCGACCATCGCGACAGCCTTGCCCTCGCGTTGCAGTCGAGTGATGACGTCGACCTTGTCCAGCGGCAGCACCTCTGCGATCACTTCGGTGATGCCTACCTCGGCGGCGATCTGCTCGGCCACGGTCTGGTTGTCGCCGGTGAGCAGCACCGGCGTGAGTCCCAGGCGCTTGAACTGCGCCACGGCGGCCGCGCTCGTGGGCTTGACGGTGTCGGCGACGACGAGCACGCCGCGCGCCTGACCGTCCCAGCCGGCGGCGATCGCGGTCTTCCCCTGGCGCTCGGCTGCGGCCTTCGCCTTGGCGAGCTCGGCAGATAGGTGCAGGGACCAGTCGGCCAGCAGCGAGGCCCGGCCGACGATCACCGCGTGCCCGTCGACGAGGCCCTGCACGCCCTTGCCCTCGATGTTCGTGAAGCCTTCTGGAGTAGGCAGCGCACCGAGCTCCTGCACCGCGGCCTTCGCGACGGCCTGGGCGATCGGGTGCTCGGACGCGTCCTCCAGGGCGCCCGCGAGGCGGAGCAGTTCGGTCCGGTCGGTGCCGTCGGCGGTGTGCACGTCGGTGAGGGTCATCTTCCCCGCGGTGACGGTGCCGGTCTTGTCGAGCACGATGGTGTCGATGCGGCGTGTGGACTCGAGCACTTCCGGCCCCTTGATGAGGATGCCCATCTGTGCGCCGCGCCCCGTGCCTACCAGCAGCGCGGTGGGGGTGGCGAGACCGAGCGCGCAGGGGCAGGCGATGATGAGCACGGCGACGGCGGCGGTGAATGCGGCCGCGGCGGGGAAGCCGGCGCCGAGCCAGGCGCCGAGCGTGCCCACGGCGATGACGATCACGATCGGCACGAAGATGCCGGAGATCTTGTCGGCAAGGCGCTGCACCTCGGCCTTGCCGGACTGCGCATCCTCCACGAGCTTCGCCATCTGGGCCAGCTGCGTGGCGGAGCCGACGCGTGTGGCTCGCACGACGATGCGGCCGCCCGCGTTGACGGTGGCGCCGGTGACGGTGTCGCCCTCCCCGACCTCGACGGGCACCGATTCGCCGGTGAGCATGGAGGCGTCGACGGCGGAGGTGCCGGAGACGACGATGCCGTCGGTGGCGATCTTCTCGCCCGGCCGGACGACGAACTCGTCACCGACCGCGAGATCCTTGGTCGGGATGCGGATCTCGACGCCCTCACGGAGCACGGCGACGTCCTTCGCGCCCAGATCGAGCAGTGCGCGCAGGGCCGCGCCGGCCTGCCGCTTGGAGCGCTTCTCGAAGTAGCGGCCGGCCAGGATGAACATCGTCACCCCGGCGCCGACTTCCAGGTAGATGTTCGCGGCGCCGTCACTGGGGGCGACGGTGAGCTCGAACGGGTGCGTCATGCCGGGGACGCCGGCGGTGCCGAAGAACAGGGCGTACAGCGACCACAGCAGCGCCGCGCTGGTGCCCATCGAGATGAGCGTGTCCATCGTCGCGGCACCGTGCCGCAGGTTCGTCCACGCCGCCTTGTGGAACGGCCACGCGCCCCACACGATCACCGGCGCGGCGAGCGCGAGCGAGAGCCACTGCCAGTAGGTGAACTGCAGCACCGGTGCCATCGCCATGGCGATGACGGGGACGGTGAGCACGACGGCGCCGATCAGTCGGTGTCGCAGGCTCACCAGCTCCGCATCCGGGGCCTCGCCGTCGTCGTCGGTCGTCGAGGACTGCTCCGGGGCGGGAAGTGCTGCGGTGTAGCCCGTCTTCTCGACCTCGGCGATCAGCAGCGCCGGGTCGAAGTCTGCGGGTGCAGACACCTTGGCTTTTTCGGTCGCGTAGTTCACGGTCGCGGTGACCCCGTCGAGTTTGTTCAGCTTCTTCTCGATCCGCATCGCGCAGGATGCGCACGTCATCCCGCCGATCTCCAGCTCCACGCTGGAAGCCGCAGCCGCTGCTTGCAAGTCCGTCATGGTCGTCTCCTCGTCGGTGCGCCGGGCGCATCCGGGGCTCGTTCCTGGTCAGTGTCCGTCGTGCTCGGCGTCGCTGTCGGTGCCTGCCGGTTCATCGGTGGCGTCCTCGCTGTCCGCCGAGTGCGTCGCGTCGAGCGTCGCGGGAGCATCGATGGGCCCGATCGTGAGGCCCGATCGCGCGATGGTCACTCCGGTCACGTCGATCTCCTGCGCTCGCTGCCCGGGTTGCGATGGTGTTGCCGTGCTGGCGGCCGGGTCCCCGTGGCCGGCCGGGTCGTCTTGCGCCCAATTGGCGGCGGCATCGTCGGGAACCAACGCGCCGGCGATGGCGAAGGTCCCGCCGAACGCGAACACGAGGCCAGCGCCATAGATGCCCAATCGGGCGCCGGTGTTCATCGGAGTGAGGCCGCCTCGTAGCCGGCTTCGTCGACCGCGGCGAGGATGGCTGCGTCGTCGATCGGCTGCGAGCCGGTGACCACGAGGCGCCCGGTCTGCGCGCTCACGTCGACGTTCTCGACGCCGACGACCTGCTCGACCTCGGCGCGGACCGCTGCCTCGCAGTGACCGCATGTCATGCCGGTGACCTGGAACTCGGAGTTGCTCATGGTGCCTTCCTTCCGTTTGACAAGATACCCCTGGGGGGTATCGTTCAGCACGACGCTATACCTAGCCGGGTACGCGGTCAAGGGAAGGGAGAGCGGGCGATGTCGATGCTCGAGTCGGACGTGCTGATCATTGGAGCCGGAGCTGCCGGACACTCGGCAGCCGTGACGCTGCGTGGACTGGGCTTTGCCGGTTCCGTGCGCATCATGCATGACGAGCCGCACGCGCCGTACAACCGGACCTTGGTCGACAAGGGGCTGCTGCCCGGCTTGCTCACTGTCGAGCAGGCGGCGCTCGAGGACGTCGCGCCGCTCGGCATAGAGCTCGTGCCCGGGCGGGCAGTTGCAGTCAACCCTGATCGGCGCACCATCCGCTGGGGTGTGACACTTCTCGTAGACAGTCGTTACCAGGAAGGCACGACAGGGAATCATGTCTACGAATCGCAGGACGTTCACGCCGGAGTTCAAAGCCGACGCGGTCCAGTTGGTGGTGCAGGGGCGCCGGCCGATCGCGCAGGTCGCGCGTGAGCTGGAGATCAACGAGAGCTCGCTGGGCTACTGGGTGAAGACCTACCGGGCGCAGCACCCCGACCCTGAGACGGCGCCGCCGGCGCCCGAGGCGCTGCGGATCGCGCGGCTGGAGGCGGAGAATCGCAGGCTGGCGGAGGAGAACACGTTCTTGAAAAAAGCCGCGGCCTTCTTCGCGAAGGAACAGCGGTGAGCGAGAAGTTCACGCTCATGCACGCGGAGAAGGCCAACCACACGATCGGCCTCATGGCCAGGCTCCTCGAGGTCTCTCGCGCCGGCTACTACGCCTGGGCGAAACGGCAGGGCACACTCTCGCCGACCGCAGCCCGGCGGACGTGGCTGGCAGAGCAGATCCGCACGATACACGCTGAGTCGAACGGCGTGAACGGGTTCCGGCGGGTGCTCGCCGCGCTCGCTCGGCGCGGCATCAGCGCCTCGGAGGGGCTGGTGCGCGGCATCATGAACGAGCTGGGGATCTTCGGCATCCAGCCCCGGACGAGCAAGCGCACCACGATCGCCGCCGACGACGAGCACGACCGCCCCGACCTGATCCGCCGGGACTTCACCGCCTGCCGGCCCGGCGAGCGGCTCGTGGGCGACATCACCTACTTGCGCACGGGCGAGGGATGGCTCTATCTGGCGACCGTGATCGACCTCCACAACCGTGAAGTGGTGGGCTGGTCGATGGCCGCGCACATGCGCACCGAGCTGATCAGCGACGCGCTGCGGATGGCCCACGCGCACGGCCGCATCGCACCGAACGCGATCTTTCACTCGGACCGCGGAGCTCAATACACATCGGCTGAATACGCCGCTCTCGCGAAGGAGCTCGACGTGCGACTCTCGGTCGGTCGCACCGGCTCGTGCCACGACAACGCTGTCGCCGAGTCGTGGTTCTCGATGCTCAAGAACGAGATGTACTACCGGCATCGTTTCGCCACCCGCCAGCAGGCGAGGTTCCACGTGATGCAGTACATCGAGGTCTTCTACAACCGGCAGCGGCTCCACTCGAGCCTCGGCTACCGCACGCCCGCCGAAGCGCGCGCCGACTACACCCTTCAGGCCGCGATCGCCGCCTGATCCACAAAGAGATCGTCTACGAAACTTGACACAGCCCAGTGAGTCGGGACTCGGTGACGAAGTACACGCGGGCGGTGGACTTCTCCCCGGTGGTGCCGGTGGCGGCGGCGCGGCCGGGCTCGGTGGTGCTGGCGGGGCTGGAGTCGGTGATCCAGCAGTGGCTTGGCGACGACGAGCGGCGTCCGCGGAAGCAGCGGAAATAGCCCAACGGAGGAGCACAGCAATGACGACCCCGCCCCCGCGCGCACGCGCAGCCACACGGCCACCACGATCGCGATCGGTGAACGAGACCGCGAATGGCAGGCCACGACCGACGAAGCCATCAGCCGCATCGACCATGCGCTCACGACCACCGACGCCCGCGCCGACACCGTCGCCGACGGCGATACCAGAGGCCACATCACCGGGCACCTCGCTGCCGCCCTCACGGTCCTGGAGCGGCTCGCCGACAGCCCCCCAGTCCCGCCCGCGGGCAGCGACGAGCACCCGCACTGACCCAGCCCACGCCACGAATACCGGCCGCGCTCAGCTGGCCGGAATCCGTGCACACGTGGCCGGAAAATCCGCGCTCAAACGGCCGACTTCAACTTGACAAAACACAGAAGTCGTACTGCAACCACAGCCCCGGCTCGGCGATCTACGGCCGATGCACCCGGCGCCGGCCCGCCCGCCACGCCGTCTTCGCCTCCGCGACGGCCCGCCGCGTGGACCGCTCCGAGCCGTCGAAGCCGGACGCGGCGAGGCGCTCGTGCACCTTGTCCGCCCGCACCTTCCCCTGCGAGCGCTCGACCAGCTCCTCGACCTTCTCCAGGAACCCATCGATCACCCTCGACCGTGGCGCCGACGCCCCGATCGGCCGCCCCGCGTCCCTTGCCGCGACATGCGCGGCGACCGTGTGATGCGAGCATCCCGCCAGCTCCGCAGCGGCCCGGAACGACCCGGTCAGGTCGTACGCTTCCAGAATTTCCATGATCTCTCCGTCAGACTTCACAACAGCCCCTTCCCGGGCACCGACACGGCATCAAGCACCGTCATCGAACCCGGGGAGGGGCCCCGCCACCGCGACGACGCGCGGAGCGGAACCAGCAGACGTGGGCAGAACTCATGGCCACCAGCGGGCAGCTCTGCTGGCCAACTATGGGCAGTTCTCGTGACCGCCTACGGGCAGTTTCACATGGCCGTCAACATCGGAGCATCGGGAAGGCCGCCTCAAGGAGTGGAAGCGCAAGCTGCTGCGCAAGGCGGTGCTGGTGCTGGCCGAGGTCGCGAGGACGGGCGGCTACGAGTGGAAGTTGTCCCGATCGGGACACCCCAACGACGCGCTGAACGAGGTGTTCCGCCCGGTGCAGGAGCAGTTCGAGGCCTGGCTCGACCGCCAGCAACTGGCGGTCTCGACGAAGAATCTGTATGCGACGGTCGCTCGCACGGCGCTCGGATGGCTACCGGTGCGCGGCGTCACCGACATCTCGGACCTGTCTGGCGCGGACATGGCAGGTGCGGTGGTGTTCCTCAGCGGCTCCTATCGGCCGGGGAGCATGCGGACAGTTGTGACCGCGCTGCGGGTGCTCTGCCGCTTCCTCGAGGACTCCGGCCGATGCACGGGGCTGTCCCGAGCGGTGCCGCGACGGGTGTTCCGACGGGTCGGCACGGTCCGCGTTCTCACAGCTGAGCGCATCGAGGAGTTGACGAACGCGCCTGATCTGAGCGCACCGGCGGGGCTGCGGGACAGGGCGATGTTGCTGTTGGCAGCCAGGACCGGTCTGCGGCCGATCGACATCGCGGGGCTGCGGCTGCGGGACATCGATTGGCGGCAGGGCCTGATCACGGTCGTCCAGCACAAGACGGGGACGTCGTTGACGTTGCCGCTGCTGACCGATGTCGGCGACGCGATCGCCGACTACCTCCTCCGTGGCCGACCTGCCGGGGCGGTCGACGATCACGTCTTCCTGCGCGCTCTGGCGCCGTTCACCGCGCTGTCGCCCTCGTCGAGCCTGTATTACGTGGCCGCGTGAGCGTTCGACCGCGCCGGCTCGGCCGCCGACCGCGACACGGGCCGTGGTTTCCGTGTGCTGCGGGCGTCGCTGGCGACACGGATGCTCGCGGACGGGACGCTGTTGCCGGTGATCTCCGCTGCGCTGGGCCACCGCGGGACCGACTCGGTGAAGCACTACCTCTCCGCCGATGAGCAGCGGCTGCGACAGTGCTGCCTCGATTTCGTCGGCATCGAACCGAACGCGGCGTGGGCATGACTGCTCCGTTCGTCTCCGGCCTGGCCGGCTCTATCCAGGGTCTTCTGGATCTCAAGCACGCGATCGGGTTGCCGTACGACACGTCCGAGCGGCACCTGCGCGGCTTCGACACAATGTGTGCTCGACACCATCCCGGGCAGTCCACGCTGACCGCGGAGATGGGCAAGGAATGGGTCGTCGCCCGGCCCGGTGAGCACGTCAACTCCCAGGTGCGGCGGGTGACGCCGATCCGGCAGCTCGCGAAGCACATGATCGGCCTCGGCGTCGACGCGTACGTGATTCCTGCCGGGATCCCGGGCAAGCAAGTCCGCTACCGCCCGCACACCTTCTCGCCCGCCCAGCTGCGGGCGATCTTCGACGCCGCCGACCAGGTTCGCCCCTCGCCCTCCGGCGGGCGACGACACCTGATCATCCCCGTGATCTTCCGGATGCTCTACTGCCTGGGCCTGCGACCCGGCGAGGCGATCCGGCTGCACTGCAACGACGTCGATCTGGGACACGGCGCGATCCACATCCGCGAGTCCAAAGGGCACAAGGACCGGACCGTGTTCATGTCGCCCGACCTGCACGACTACTGCCGTGCCTACGACGCCGCCATCCGCGCACATCATCCGGAGCGGGTGGCGTTCTTCCCCAACCGTTCGGGCAGCTGCTACTCGCCGTCGACCCTCAGCATTTGGTTCGGCGAGCTCCTGGCCGCCGCGGGCTCGGCGGTGTCGGCACGTCTCGGCGCTGCGCCCCGGCCGTACGATCTGCGGCACGCGCACGTCATCGAGACGATCAACCGGTGGGCACGCGCCGGCCAAGACCCGCTGGAGCAATTGGCGTATCTGAGTCTGCAGCTGGGGCACACCAGTCCCGAGCACACCTGGTACTACTTCCACCTCGCCGCCGATTTCCATCCCGACCTGCGCCGACTCGCCAATACCGGCATCGAGTCCGATCTCGCGGAGGCATCCGATGTCCTCGGGTGACTTCTTCGGCCTGGTCCGCGCCTGGCTGACCGTCCACCTGCCCAGAGCCCGCCGGCTCAGCCCGCACACCATCCGCTCCTACAAGACCGCGCTGACGGCGCTGCTGGACTACCTGCGCGAGACACGAGGACTGCGACTGGCCGAGGTCACCTTCGACGCCATCGACCATGCCACGATCGCCGGGTTCGGCAGCTGGCTGGTCGAGACCCGACACCTGGCGCCGTCCTCGGCGAATCAGCGGCTGGCGGCGATCAAGTCGTTCCTCGCCTTCTGCGCCGCGGAGGATCCGACGCTGGTGGCCGTCTGGCTGGGCGTGAAACAGGTCCGATCGATGCGCGCCCCGGCTCCGTCGCCGGACGCGCTGAGCATGACCGCCGTGCATGCGCTGATCGCCGCGCCAGGCCAGGCCACACCGCGTGGCGTGAGAGACACCACCCTCATCCTGGTCGTATTCGATACCGCCGCGCGCATCCAAGAAGCCCTGGATCTGACGCCGGCGGACATCGACACCACCCCTGGCCGTGGACGAGTGACGCTGACCGGGAAGGGCCGCAGGACCAGGACGATGCCGATCATGGACAAGACCGGCCGTCACCTCGATCAATATCTGCACGCGTTCCACCCCGGCACCCCCGACCCCGACGCGACGTTGTTCTACACCGTCCGCGCCGGTCGGCACCAGCAGATGAGCCAGGACAACATCACCTACCTGCTCAACAAGCATGCCGACACCGCCCGTCAGAGCTGTCCGGAGCTGCCGGAGCGGATCCACGCCCATCAGCTCCGGCACGCTCGGGCGATGCAGATGCTGCGCGCCGGCGTGCCGGTACCCCACATCAAGGAGTTCCTCGGGCACGCGAACATCGCCACCACCAGCATCTACGCATCGGCAGACAACCAGATGGTCCGCGAGGCCATCCAGAGAGCGGCCAGCCCCGCCCCGGATCTCGCCCCCGCCTGGAAGGGAGACGACGACCTCATCCTCAAGCTCTCCGGTCTCAGGTAGTAATCCCGAGGAATCAGCACGCAGCACCCCGCGGGCACGCCGATCCCGCAGCGGACTCGGGATAACCGATTCCTCGGGATAGTCGGTCGGCTTGTGTGGGATCGCCGGCTGGATCGTGATGCCGAGCCGGGCGCAGGCGGCGATGATGTGCGCGGACAGGTAGGGCTTGCCGTGATCGACGATGATCGCCTCCGGCAGGCACGCCGGCAGGCCCGCGACGCGCTCCTGTGACACGCCGTCGGGCACCTCAGTGCCGATCAGCAGATTGCGGGGGACTCCGTGGAAAGGCCAGCTCTGCTCACTGTCCTGATCGATCTGCGTGGTCGTGCACTGGTAGAGCACGCTCGCAACGTCCGAGGCGCTCGTCGATCCCACCGTCAGGCGGAGCCCCAGGATGCAGCGGGTGTAGAGGTCCTGCGCGACCGTCAGCTCGACCGGGAGCCATTCTCCGGTCGCAGACTCCATCGCAAATACATCCAGTGGTGTCGTGTCGAGCACGACGTACTCGCCCGGTCTTGTGGGGCGCAGCCTGCCGAAGGGGCCGACCGGCCGGTCGGCGACCGAGCGGCGCTGCTTCGCGGACCCGAACGCGTGCCGGCCCTTCGACAGCTCCTTCACCCGGCGATACGCCGTCGACCGGGCGGGACACGCGACCACGCCCTTGCCGTGCGCCTCGGCGACACCGCGGTTCGCCCGGTCGATGACCACGTCAATGGTGGGCGTCGAGGCAAACACGAACTCGCGGAGGACGGCCAGACATGCTTCGTCCCAGCGGGAGTCCACGGAGGATCGTTGGGAGGCGACGCGTGGATCGACAAGGCCGGCGGGGCCAGCATCGGTGTACGCCGTCACCCAGCGCCGCAGGGTCCGTGCGCTGACCGGCATCGAAGGCTCGAGTTCTTCGCACGCGCCGCGAGTCGTCGCGCCGGCTTCGCGAAGTGCCATCACGGCCGCCACGGCCTGGAGCCGCCTTTCGAGGTTCTGTCGATCGCGATCGGTGAGGTTGCTCAACACAATGTTGGACGCCGCGGCCGGATCCGATTCGGCTGGGTCATCCTCGACGCTGAGTGGTGCGACGTTCAGGAGTACCTCGCGCGCAGGCAAGGTGCGCATCATCCCGCCAGCTTGGAGCACGATCGTGTCCGATCGGAGCTCGTGCACCTCGACGAGTTCGCCCTCGAACCACAGTTGCGACCCGGTCACGACCTCCACGACTCGAGCACGCATCGATACCTACCTCAGCCAAACCTCTGTGCGTCCGTCGACGAGTCGCTCGAAGTCGACATCAAGGATGCCTTCCCAGATGAGACGCATAATGCCCTGGCGGCCGACGGCGTCAACGAGGCCAAGCTCGTCGATGGTCACGCCAGGCCGGAAGGCCTCGGCAATATGCTCGACCGTTGCCCGATTCGGTAGCGGGTGACGACGCGCGACCGCGATCGCCTGCACCCCGGCGATGCGCGCACGGCTCGCTTCACCGGTCCAAACCTCGTACTCGAGCCCGCGGGCGGAGCAGACCCGCCGAGTCCATTCGAAGACTCGAGCGACATCTGGTCGAGCCGCGAACGTCGCGGGCTTCACGTCGATGACGAGCAGGCAATCGGCACGCCGTAAGACGCAGAAGTCCGGCACATGTCTGATCGAGCCGTCAGCGTCGGCCCCTCGGAGCTGAACGGCTGCGCGGCGAGCCACATGGTCGCGGGATCAACATCGGCGAGCAGGAGTCGCTCGAGCTCGAGCCGGCTCTCGTAGGCGACGTGGGTGCGAGTTCGGAACGACCAGTACAGGCCCGAGTAGTGGCGCTGACCTCGATGGGAACGGATCCGGCGGATCGGCTCGGAGCGTGACGCCCGATCGAGGTCCATCGTCCCGACGGTCGTCGTGACGTCCTCGCCGGTTTCCGTGAGGTAGCGAACCTCAGTGTCAAGCAGCCCCTTGCCGCTCATGCCTCCGAGTGTGCGCTGGGACAACTACGTGGACGGGTTGCGACACGCGTGGGACAAGAAAGTGGGATTGGGACAGCTTAGCTGGGATCCGACAACGTGCTTCGCCCGCGGTGACGGGCGCTCCTAGCCAACATCCAGGATCACGAGTAAACTTGAGTCAACACCACTCAAGTTTCGGATGCGTGCGGATGCGTCGGGGGAGGCGCCCGCGCACGGCAAGGGGGATAGATGGCAAGGATGGGCGGCATGATGCCTGGGCAGGACGAGCAGCAGTCGGCGCTCGAGCAGTTCGGCACCGACCTGACGGCGATCGCACGGGCGGGCAAGCTCGACCCCGTGATCGGGCGCGACAGCGAGATCCGGCGCATCAGCCAGGTGCTCTCGCGCCGCACGAAGAACAACCCCGTGCTCATCGGCGAGCCCGGCGTCGGCAAGACCGCCGTCGTCGAGGGCCTCGCGCAGCGCATTGTCGCCGGCGACGTGCCCGAGAGCCTCAAGGGCAAGACCCTCATCGGGCTCGACGTCAACGCGATGATCGCCGGCAGCAAGTACCGCGGCGACTTCGAGGAGCGCATGAAGAACGTGCTCGCCGAGATCGCCAAGGCCGAGGGGCAGATCGTCACGTTCATCGACGAGCTGCACATCATCATGGGCGCCGGTGCCGCAGAGGGCAGCCAGGGTGCCTCCAACATGCTCAAGCCCATGCTCGCCCGCGGCGAGCTGCGCCTGATCGGCGCGACCACGCTCGACGAGTACCGCGAGTTCATCGAGAAGGATGCGGCCATGGAGCGCCGCTTCCAGCAGGTCTATGTGGGAGAGCCGTCGGTGGAGGACACCGTCGCGATCCTGCGCGGGCTCAAGGAGCGGTACGAGGCCCACCACAAGGTCACGATCGCCGACAGCGCGCTGGTCGCAGCTGCATCCCTCTCCAACCGCTACATCACCGCCCGCCAGCTGCCCGACAAGGCCATCGACCTGATCGACGAGGCCGCCAGCCGGCTGCGCATGGAGATCGACTCGGCGCCCACCGAGATCGACCAGCTGCGCCGCACCGTCGACCGCATGGAGATCGAGCGGCTCGCCCTCAAGCGCGAGCGCGACGAGGCCTCGCAGGAGCGGCTCGCGCTGCTCGAGACCAACCTGGCCGAGCACCGCTCGCAGCTGGCCGAGCTCGACGAGCGCTGGCAGGCGGAGCGCTCGAGCCTCAACCGCATCGGCGGCCTGCGAGAGCAGCTCGACGAGCTGCGCGGCCGCGCCGAGCGGGCGCAGCGCGAGGGCGACCTCGAGCGCGCCAGCCGGCTGCTCTACGGCGACATCCCGAAGGTCGAGAAGGAGCTCGCCGAGGCCGAGTCGACCGCCGCAGAGGCCGGTGCCCGCATGGTCGGAGACCAGGTGACGAGCGACGACATCGCCTCGGTGGTCGCCGCCTGGACGGGCATCCCGGTCGGCCGGCTGATGCAGGGCGAGACCGAGAAGCTGCTGGCGCTCGAGGATGAGCTCGCGAAGCGCGTCGTCGGCCAGCGACAGGCGGTCGGTGCGGTGGCGGATGCGGTGCGCCGCACCCGCGCAGGTGTCTCCGACCCCGACAAGCCCACCGGCTCGTTCCTCTTCCTCGGCCCCACCGGCGTCGGCAAGACCGAGCTGGCGAAGGCGCTCGCCGAGCTGCTCTTCGACGACGAGAAGGCGCTCGTCCGCATCGACATGTCGGAGTACGGCGAGAAGCACTCGGTGGCGCGACTGGTCGGCGCCCCTCCCGGCTACATCGGCTACGAGCAGGGCGGGCAGCTGACCGAGGCGGTGCGCCGCCGCCCCTACTCGGTCATCCTCATGGACGAGGTCGAGAAGGCCCACCCCGAGGTCTTCGACCTGCTGCTGCAGGTGCTCGACGACGGCCGCCTCACCGACGGGCAGGGCCGCACGGTCGACTTCCGCAACACCATCCTCATCCTCACCTCCAACCTGGGCTCGCCCTACCTCACCGACCCGACGGTGCCGCAGGTGCAGGCACACGACCAGGTGATGGGGGCGGTGCGCGCGGCCTTCAAGCCCGAGTTCGTCAACCGGCTCGACGACATCGTCATCTTCGACGCGCTCTCGCCGTCGGAGCTCGGCTCCATCGTCGACATCCAGGTGCTCGGGCTTGACCGTCGCCTGCACGAGCGGCGCCTGCTGGTCGAGGTGACGGATGCGGCCAGGCAGTGGCTGGGGGAGCGCGGCTACGACCCCATGTACGGTGCGCGACCGCTGCGCAGGCTCATGCAGCGCGAGATCGACGATCGGCTGGCGCGCGCGCTGCTGGCGGGCGAGGTGCGCGACGGCGACACCGTCGTGGTCGACGTCGCCCCCGGCGGCTCGGGGCTCTGGGTCGGCCGCGCCGACGCCGAGCGGCCCGCGCAGTGGTCGTTCGACGCCGACGGCTCGCCTGCTGCAGGCTCGTCGGCCACCGGCGCGTCGACCACCGACGCCCGCCCCGGCACCCAGCCCGACGCATCCGGCGTCGTCGAGGGCGAGCCGCTCGACGACCTCTAGCCGCGAGCGGCCGCAAGCGGCGCGTGTTCCAACCGGAAGCGCGCCGTTCGCGCCATCTCGTTGCCGATGCTGACGAAGTGTCCCCGTCAACTGACATCCGATGCGATGTCGGGCTTGACGGACATCTCGGAGATTGGGCCGGCACTTCAGTCTGTGATGCGTCGCATCCAGTACCCCGGACGCTGCCGGTCGTGCGGGTAGGCGAAGATCACGAGCTGACCGCCATCGACGAGATACACGATGCTGTACGGGAATCCCTTGATCCGTGTGGTTCGGATCGGAGTGACGCGGTCAGCGCCAATGCCGGAGATTCGGCCGAGATTCGGCCATGTGGCGACGCGTGCGATTGCGGCTTCGGTCGCGTCGAGGAAGGCAACGGCCACCGTCGAGCTCCGCTCTGCGTACCAGTCGAGCGCGGCGTCAAACTCATCGGCGGCCTGACTGTGCTCTCGCCGATGGAGCCTCATACGACGCGAGCGGCCAGCCTTGCCCTGCGCTGAGCGAAGCGCTCATCTGCGTCGACCAACTGCGCGTCGCCGTTCACATACTCGTCGACCCTGCGCTCGATCTCGATGCGCCAAGCCTCATCGATCTCGGCCTGCGGCACATCGTCGATGTCTTCGAGACTGAGTAGTCCGCGCTCGATGATGATGGCGCGATCAGCCGGAGCCAGAGACAGCAGGCCCCGCTCGATCTCCGCCTTGTCCAGTCCCATGCTCCGATGGTACGTCGAACCGCTGACACGGACCAGAGATCTTCTATCGACTGTGGAGAGGCGCACGCTGAACTGATGCCGGCGCTTCCAGGACCGCCTCGCCCAGCTCGCGAGGCTGGCCTACATTGGGCGCATGCGAGTGATCGAGACCGTCCACGCGGAGCCGCGCGACCAGATGGATGACCCCGGGTACCGGGTGAACTTCTGGCAGCCCACGCCGCAGGGCGCATGGGCGCTCGATGCATTCGCGCTGCTGGGCGCGGTCGATGTGCAGGAGGTGCTCGACTGGATCGAGGCGCACGCGTCCGGCCGTCGCTTCGAGCTGTTCGCCGAAGTGGACCGCGAAGCCGCGGGTGCCTTCCAGCAGCCGCGGAAGGCCGCACTCGTCCGCCTGCTCGGCACCAACCCGAACGAGGGCGTGAGCGTACCGATCGGTGGGTTCGTCAAGCAGGAGTGACCGCTCTCGTATCCTGAGGGGATGTTCGCGACCGCGGGCATCATCGACGATGTCGGGCCCGACGGGAACCGGGGGAGGCACGCATGACCTCCGCCCTGCCGCCGCTGACGCCCGGCCCGCACCGCGCCCGGCTCGGCGTCATCTCGCTCGTCGCGTGCTTCGGCGGGCTGCTGTTCGGCTACGACACCGGCGTCATCAACGGGGCGCTGCGGCCGCTGAGCGCCGAGCTCGGCCTCGAGGCCTTCACGCAGGGCATCGTCACCAGCTCGCTCGTGTTCGCCGCCGCCATCGGGGCGCTCGCGGGCGGCAGATTGTCGGATGCGTTCGGTCGCCGCACGATGCTCGTCGCCCTGGCCGTGCTGTTCTTCGTCGGCACGCTCGTGCTGGTGCTCGCGCCCGGCTTCGCGGTGCTCGTGGTCGGCCGCGTGCTGCTGGGCCTCGCCGTCGGCGGCGCCTCGACGGTGGTGCCGGTGTACCTGGCGGAGATGGCGCCCTACGAGATCCGCGGCTCGATCTCTGGTCGCAACGAGGTGGCCGTCGTCGGCGGGCAGCTGGCGGCGTTCATCGTCAACGCGATCCTCGGCATCACCCTCGGCCACCTCGACGGGGTGTGGCGCATCATGTTCGCCGTCTGCGCGCTGCCGGCGATCGCCCTGTTCGTCGGCATGCTGCGCATGCCCGAGTCGCCGCGCTGGCTCGCCAGGAAGGGGCGCCGCGAGGAGGCGCTCGCGGTGCTGCGCACCGTGCGCGCAGAGGATCGGGCGGTCGCCGAGCTCGCGCAGATCGAGCTGGTCGCCGACGATCACCACGCGCCGCTGGGGCTGGCGGCGGTGCTGCGCAGCCGCTGGCTGCGACGCATGCTGCTGGTGGGCATCGGCGTGGGCGTCGCGCAGCAGCTCACCGGCATCAACTCGATCATGTACTACGGGCAGAGCGTGCTGGTCGAGTCGGGCTTCGACGAGCAGGCGGCGCTGATCGCCAACGTGGCGCCGGGCGCGATCGCCGTCCTCGGCGGCTTCCTCGCGCTGTGGATGATGGACAGCGTCGACCGCCGCACGACCTTCCTGCTCGGCTTCGGGCTCACCACCGTGTGCCACGTGCTGATCGGGGTCGCGTCCATCGCGCTCGAGCCGGGCCACCCCATCCGCCCCTTCGTCATCCTGGCGCTCGTGGTCGCCTTCGTCGGCTCGATGCAGACGTTCCTGAACGTGGCGACCTGGGTGTACCTGTCGGAGATCTTCCCGCTGCGGATGCGCGGGCTCGGCATCGGCATCGCGGCGTTCGCGAACTGGGTGGCGAACGGCACGCTGGCGCTGTGGTTCCCGACGCTCGTCGAGGCGACCGGCATCACCGGCACCTTCTTCCTGTTCGCGGCGGTCGGCGCGCTCGCGGTCGTCTTTGTGGCGACCCAGCTGCCGGAGACGCGCGGCCGCACACTCGAGGGGCTCGAGGCCGGCCTGGCGAACGGCAGCGTCTTCGCCAGGCGGTGACGGGCACGGCGGCCTGCGACAGGATGGAGGCATGATCGAGATCCTGAGCCCCGCCGAGGTGCAGCGCGGGCGCGCGACGGGCGCGCTCGTCGGCGGCATCCTGCAGACCCTCAAGCAGCGCAGCGTCGCGGGCACGAACCTGCTCGAGATCGATCGCTGGACGCGGCAGCTCATCGCCGAGGCCGGCGCCACCTCCTGCTACCTCGACTACGCGCCCGCGTGGGCCGACGGCCCCTTCGGTCACGCCATCTGCACGGGCGTGAACGACGGGGTGCTGCACGGCAAGCCCTACGACTACCGCCTCGCCGACGGCGATCTGCTGAGCCTCGACCTCGCCGTGCTGCTCGACGGCATCGCAGCGGATGCCGCCATCAGCTTCGTCATCGGCGGCGAGCCGGACCCCGAGAGCAGCGCGCTCATCGACGCGACCGAGCGGGCGCTCGCGGCCGGCTTCGCTGCGGCGCGGCCCGGCGGTCGCACGGGCGACATCTCGCACGCGATTGGCACGGTGCTGCGCGAGGCCGGCTACGAGGTCAACACCGACTACGGCGGCCACGGCATCGGCACCGTGATGCACCAGGAGCCGCCCGTCCCCAACGACGGCCGGGCCTCGCGCGGCTACGAGCTGCGCACCGGCATGCTGCTGGCGATCGAGCCGTGGGTGATGGCCGACACGGCCGAGCTGGTCACCGGCGACGACGGCTGGACGCTGCGCAGCGCCACCGGCTGCCGCACCGCGCACACCGAGCACACGATCGCGATCACCGAGGACGGCGCCGAGATCCTCACGCTGCCGAGCGCGCCGGGCAGCTGATCAGCCCTGGCCGGCGCCGAGGTCGTTGTAGATCGCGGCCGGCGAGTTCGACTGGTGCATGCCCGCGAGGGATGGCCCGTCGTCGGTGACGCGGCGGTAGCCGAGCCAGCCGACCACGATCGCGACCGGCACGAGCACGATCAGCGCGATCACCAGCACGAGCTCCCCGACCGAGCCGGACGCGCCCATGAAGAAGTAGCTCGCCGCATCGCCGCCGCTCTCGCGCGCGGCCACGAACGCTGGGAACATGCGGGTGCCGAGCGCGATGAGCGCGCCGAGCGTCGCGATGATGCCGAACAGCAGCATGCCGATGCCGACGGCGGCGTTCCGCCTCGTGCCCCAGCCGGTCGCCCGCCCCGCCACCATGGGCGCCGCCTCGGGCGCGGTGCGGTGCATGATCGGCCCGCGCTCGCGAGCGCTGTGCTGGGTGTTGCTGCCCTGTGCATTGCTCTGGGAACTGCGCTGCATGGCGACCTCCTCGTCGTGCCCCCACGCTACCGCCGCTCGCTGGATGCGGGGCCGGAATCTTCGCCTCCGCGCCTCAGTGGAACGGGCAGCGGGCGGCGGACGAGGGGGCGGATGCGCTGCGCACGAGACCGCCGGACGCGGGCTTGGTGGGCAGGCGGCGCCGATTCACCTCGAGGCCCTCGCCGAGGATCGCCACTCGCGGGTCGCTCAGCGCCGCGACCGCCGCGGCCAGCCCGGCGATGGCGAGCTTCTCGCCCGGGCAGCGGTGACCCGTCGCCGGGTCGCCGCCGCCGTGCGGGATGAACGCGGCGATCGACTCCCAGTCGTCGCGGCCGACGAAGCGCTCCGGGTCGAACTCGTGCGCGCGCTCCCACGACTCGGCGTCGGTGTTCGTGCCGAGGATGTCGATCAGCACCCGGTCGCCGGCCTGCGCGCGCTCGCCGTCGAGCTCGACGTCGACGATCGCCTGCGCGGGCAGCATCGGCACGAACGGCGCGGTGCGGCGCAGCTCCTGCGCGAACGCGGTCGCCAGCGGCCCCTCGGTGAGCGCGCCCCGCTCGGCGGTCTCGGCGGCGATGCGCTCGCGCCACTCGGGCCGCTCGTGCAGCTGCTTCGCGGCGAAGGCGACGAAGCGGGCGACGGCGATCGTCGGCCGCAGCACGTTCTGCAGCTCGACGCCGGCGAGCTTCGCCTCGAGCAGCGCGCCCTCGGGGTCGCGGTGCCAGGCCCAGGCGTGCAGGGCGGTGCCCTCGGCCGCCTCGAGCGTGCCGGTGCGCACCGCCTCGATCAGCTCCTTCGCGTGCCGGTCGCACCACAGCCGGTTGAGGCCCGCGAGCAGGAACTCGGGCGAGTAGGGCACCCCGAAGCCGTCGACGATCTGCGCCTCTCGCGCGGCCCAGCGGGTCTTCGCCGCCGCGGTGCCGGGCAGCCCGGCCCAGCGCATGATCGCGCGGCCGAGCGCGCCGACCGCTGCGTCGTATGCTGAGCGCTCGCCGCCGGCGATCCAGGCGTCCAGCTCCGCCCGCCACTCGCGCTCCAGGTGCGGCAGCAGCCGCACCACCTGCTCGTCCTCGTAGGCGACCTCAAGGAAGGTCGCCTTGCGGTGGCGGTGCTCCGCCCCGTCGAGCGAGTGCACCGAGGCGTGCCCGAAGAGCGTCTCCTGGATGAACGCGGGCATCGCACCGTGCCGACGCATCCGCCCCTCGTCGTAGAAGAGGTCGACCCCCTCGGCGCCCCGCACCAGCAGCGAGTCGCCGCCCAGCAGCCGCAGCGGCACCGCGCGCGAGGTCGCGCTGCGGGCGCGGCGCCAGATGTGGCGGCCGAAGCCGTAGCCCTTGCTGATGAACGCGAGCGTGTCGTCGCGCAGGAGCGCCGTGCCGTCGGGAGTCGAAGCTGCAGCCATGGGGTGTCGCCTTTCCGTCGCCGCCGACGCTAACCCCTCCGCCTGAACGGCCGGCCCGGCCCGAGCGGTACCGAATTGCCACCTGCAGTGGCTCGAAGCGGCAATGTCGTACCGGTCCCGCAGCGCGACCCGGCGGCGGGCTCGCCCTGATCGCGCGCCGTGCGGGGAGCGACGCCGAGACCGATCGCTAGGCGATGTCAGACCCCTCCTGCTAGAGTGGGGGCACTGCGCGAGCTCGGCATCGAAGTCGTCTCGCCTGCGTCGTTGAACGCTCCTCTCTCCGTCCGGAATCTCCGGACGTCGATGAACCTTCCACGGCGAACGATCGCGGCCACCGCCGCGCTCGCCGAATTGCGTCGACGCACCCACCCAAGAAGAACGCCTGCACGAGTGTGCGGGCGGCAGGGTGCGCACGCACGCTCACAGAAAGAGCAACCTTGACTGACACCATCACCACCCCCGAGGTCACCACGACCTTCGCCGAGCTGGGCGTTCCCGCCAAGCTGGTCGCCGCACTGCGCGCCGCGAACCGTGAGACCCCGTTCCCGATCCAGGCCGACACCCTGCCTGACACGCTCGCAGGCCGCGATGTGCTCGGCCGCGGCAAGACCGGCTCGGGCAAGACCCTCGCCTTCTCCATCCCGCTGGTCGCCCGCCTCTCCGGCGAGCTCGCCGGCGGCGGCCGCCGCAAGGGCCTGCCGCTGGGTCTGGTGCTCGCACCGACCCGCGAGCTCGCCACCCAGATCGCGACCGAGATCGCGCCGCTGGCCAAGGCCGCCGGCCTGACGGTCACCACCATCTTCGGCGGCGTCTCGCAGCGCCCGCAGGAGACCGCGCTGCGGAACGGCGTCGACATCGTCGTCGCCTGCCCCGGCCGCCTCGAGGACCTCATGAAGCAGGGCATCGCCTCGCTGCAGGCGATCGAGATGACCGTCATCGACGAGGCCGACCACATGGCCGACCTCGGCTTCCTGCCGGTCGTCACGAAGATCCTCGACAAGACGCCCTCCTCGGGCCAGCGCCTGCTGTTCTCGGCCACGCTCGACAACGGCGTGGACAAGCTCGTCAAGCGCTTCCTCACCAACGAGGTCATGCACTCGGTCGACGAGGCGAACTCGCCCGTCACCGCGATGACGCACCACGTCTTCGAGGTCGCCCCCGACGACAAGAACCTGCTCGTGCGCCGCCTGGCCTCGGGCGAGGGACGCCGCATCCTCTTCACCCGCACCAAGCACCAGGCGAAGAAGCTCGCGAAGCACCTCACCGCATCCGGCATCCCGGCCGTCGACCTCCACGGCAATCTGTCGCAGAACGCGCGCGACCGCAATCTGGCGCAGTTCTCCGACGGCACCGTGCGCGTGCTGGTGGCGACGGATGTCGCTGCGCGCGGCGTGCACGTCGATGACGTCGCCCTCGTGGTGCACGTCGACCCGCCCATCGAGCACAAGTCCTACCTGCACCGCTCGGGCCGCACGGCTCGCGCCGGCTCGTCGGGCGACGTGGCCACGGTCATGCTGCCCGCGCAGCGCCGCGACACGATGACGCTGCTGCGCAAGGCCGACATCAAGGTGCAGCCGCAGATCGTGACCGCCTCGTCGGATGCGGTGGATGTGCTGGTCGGCCCGTACGCCCCGCACGTGGCGCCGGTTCCCGGTGGCCCCGGCTCGGGCAACGAGCTGCCGCAGTCGCAGGGCGGCGGCGGTCGCTCGCGCGGCGGCAGCGGTCGCGGTCGCGGCCCGGCGCGCGACGGTGTCGCAGGCTCTGGGGCTCACGGCGCTGGCAGCGGTGCTGCTCGCGGCGAGCGCCCGCGTCGCGACCGCTCGGGTCGCCCCGAGGCCGCCGGTGCGGCTGCAGGCCGTGGCGGTCAGGGTGCCGCTGGCGGCCGTGGCGGCCAGCCCGCCGAGGGTGGCCGCGGTGGTCGCGGCCAGGGCGGCGCGTCGCGCGGCCAGGGCGCCGGCCGTTCGGGTCAGCCCGCTCGCCAGGGCGGCCGCGGCGGCGCTCCGCGCGGCGGCTCGGCTGTCGCCTGGTCGTCGACCGGTGGCGGCTCGATGCAGGGCGGCGACGCCGGCGGCCGCTCGGGCGGTCGCTCGGGCGGCGAGCGCCGCGCACCCCGCCGCGCGCAGGGCTGATCTGCAGCACTGACGCCCCGCGCTGACCTCAGCGCCAGATATACAGCGATCGGCTCCTCGGACACGTTCCCAGGAGCCGATCGCTGTATATCTGCGGTGTGGCAGGTGCGGCCGGCGCGGGTCAGCGCGCGGCGAGCGCCGGCGCGGCCGGCGCGGGTCAGTGCGCGGCGAGCACCGCCGCGCCGATCGCGGCCGCATGGCCGCCGAGCTGCGCCAGCACCAGCCGCCGTGGCTGCGGCACGCCCTGCAGCGGCGCGTGCGCGGCGAGCTCGCGCTCGATCACGGGCAGCAGCAGGTCGGCGCACGTGAGCATCACGGTGCCACCCAGCACCACCACCTCGGGGTCGAATGCCGGCAGCAGGCGCCGCAGCCCGGCGGCGACCGCCCGTGCGGCGCCGTCCATCACGGCGATCGCCTCCGAGTCGCCGGCGCGCGCCGCAGCCGCGAGGTGCACGGCGGTCGGCGCGACGGCGGCTGGCTGCGCGCCGACGGCACCTGGCTGCGCGCCGACGGCGCCCGGCTGCGCGCCGACCGCGGCGGGCTGCGCGCCGACGGCGCCCGGCTGCGCGCCGACCGCGGCTTCGGCTGCCTCCGCCGCGGCCAGCGCCACCGCGGCCGGCACCCCGGCGGCCTCGCGCGCGAGCGCGTTGCCGCCCGCGAAGGCCTCGAGGCAGCCGTAGGCGTCGCACGAGCAGCGCGGTCCCGCCTCGTCGATCGTGACGTGGCCGAGCTCGGCGCCCAGGCCGTTGGCGCCGATGAGCGGCCGCCCGTCGGCGACGTACGCGCCCCCGACCCCGGTGCCGAGCGCGATCAGGATCGATGTGGACGCATCCGCCGCCGCACCCATGGCGTCCTCGCCGAGCAGGTAGCCGTCGGCGTCGTTGTCGAGCACGATCGGCAGCCCGAGGCGCCGCTCGAGCATGGCCTTCACAGGGGCGTTCCGCACGCCCAGGTGCGCCGCCCAGATGACCGTCTCGCGGTCGCGCGTCATCCACGCGGCGAGCGCGAGCCCGACGGCGGTGATCGGCGGGTGGCCGCCGGCGGCGAGCTGCTCGCCGAGCTCGCGCACGTTCGCCTCGACGGCGTCGACGAGCGATTCGGGCCCGTGGATGCGGTGCGGCCGGTGGGTGCGCACGAGCACGTCGTCGAGAGTGTGGCGGTCGGCGCCGCCAGCGGGCGCGGCGAGTGCCACGCCGGCGATCTTGGTGCCACCGATGTCGAAGCCTGCGACTGTCACGCGACCATCTTGCCGCGCCGCGGCGGCGTCGAGCGCCAGCGGGCGTCCGACGCCGCCTCGCGGGAGGGCAGGATGGGGGCATGCGGCTCGCCACCTGGAACGTGCTCCACGGCAGGAGCCTCACCAGCCCCGCCGTCGACGGCGAGCGGCTGGCGCGCGCGGTGGCGGCGCTCGACGCCGATGTGCTCGCCCTGCAGGAGGTCGACAGCGGCCAGCCACGCTCGGGCGGGCTCGACCTGACGGCGATCGCCGCCGAGGCCATGGGCGGGGCGGCCTCGCTGTTCGTCCCCACCCTCATCGGCGACCCGGCGCGCGCGTGGCGGGCCGCCGACGACGCCGATCTCAACACCGCGGTCGACGGGTACGGCATCGCGCTGCTCTCTCGCTACCCGGTGCTGCGCTGGCACGTGCTGCGACTGCCGCCGTCGGCGCGCTTCGGGGCGCCGCCCGGCGATCGCCTGCAGCGCGGCGTGCCGCTGGCGCGCGAAGAGCCGCGCGCGGTGGTCGCGGCGACGATCCGCACACCGCTGGGGGTGTGGACGGTGGCCTGCGCGCACCTCTCGTTCGTGCCGGGCATCACCGTGCGGCAGCTGCGCCGAACTATGCGCTGGCTGGGGCGCCTGCCCGGCCCGCGCCTGCTGATGGGCGACCTGAACATGCCGCCGGCGCTGGCGCGGCGCGTGACCGGGGCCCGTTCGCTCGCGCGCGGCGCCACCTTCCCGTCGCACCGGCCGCTCGTGCAGCTCGACCACGTGCTCAGCGCCGACCCGCTGCCGCCAGCGCGCCAGATCCGGCTGCCGCGACCCGCGCTCTCCGACCACCTCCCGGTCGCCCTCGAGCTGTAGTGCTCGATGCCCGGCGACGGCGCTGGCCGAACGGTCGGTGCGACCTGGCGGTCGTGGCGCGACAGGATGGTGCCATGAGGATCCTCGTGACTGCTTTCGAGCCCTTCGGCGGAGACGCCGAGAACGCGAGTGCCGAGGCGGTGCGCAGGCTGTCGGATGCGTGGGCGGCCGACCCGCAGGCGGGCGTCGAGCTGGTCGCGGGCACGCTCCCGGTCGCGTTCGCCGCTGCCGGGCCGGCGCTCGCTGCGCTCGTCGAGCAGCACGCTCCGGATGCGGTACTGGCGGTCGGCGAGGCCGGTGGCCGCTCGGCGATCACGCCGGAGCGCTGGGGCGTGAACGAGGATGACGCGCGCATCCCCGACAATGCCGGCGATCAGCCGCGCGCCGTCGTGATCGATCCGGCCGGCCCCGCGCGCCGCGAGTCGGCGTTCGACGCCGATGCGCTCGCGAGCGCGGTGCTCGCCGTCGGCCTGCCCGCCGATGCCAGCGACGACGCCGGCCGTTTCCTCTGCAACCACGTCGCCTACCTGGTCGCGGGGCTGCGCCGCGACGGCACCGCGATCCCCGGCGGCTTCGTGCACGTGCCCGCGGTGCGCTCGCACGGCAGCGCCACCGTCGGGGCCGAGACCGACGCGGATGCGTCACCGGACGCATCCGTCGTCACGCACGACGGCGAGGCGCTCACCTTCGACGACCTCGCCCTGGGGCTGGCCGCGATGGTGCGCGCGATCGCGAGCGGCGAGGCGCATCGCGCATCCACGCGCGAGGCGGGCCGCGTCGACCGGGCGTCGACGGTGATCGACGCGGCGCCCGAGGTCGTCTACCAGGCGCTGCTCGACCCGGTCGCGCTCGCGGCATGGCTGCCGCCGGAGGGCGCGACCGGAACGATCGAGCAGATGGATGCGCGCGAGGGCGGCGGGTTCCGCGTCGTGCTGCGCTTCGACGATCCGGCAGACACGAAGACGGATGCCACCACCGACGTCTCGCACGTGCGGTTCGTCGAGCTCGTGCAAGGCTCGCGCGTCGAGCAGGCGGTGACCTTCGAGTCGGGCGAGAAGCGCTTCAGGGGCGAGATGCGCATGAGCTGGCGGCTGGAGCCGGTGGAGGCGGGCACCCGCGTGACCGTGGCGGCGACGGATGTGCCGGCCGGCATCGCGCAGTCGGATCACGAGCTCGGGCTCGGATCGTCGCTGGCGAACCTGGCTCGCCACCTGACGCGGTAGCTCAGCGAGCGCGTGCAGCGGCAGCCGCGGCGCGCTCGACCCACTTCGGCGTCTCGCCGTAGCGCTGCGGCGGGATGAGGCGGCCGGCGGCGGAGTCGTGGGCGAGCTGCTTCGCGCGCTGCTCGCGAGTGGCCTCGCGCTTGGCGCCGAGCACCCAGCCGATGGCCGTCCTGCGGTAGCTCGGGGTGGCCTCGGCGAGGAACGCCTGCGCCGCCGGTGACGCGTCGACGTGCCGCTGCAGCTCGGGCGGCAGCGCCTTCGGCGCGCTCTCATAGGAGTAGCCGGCGCCGGTGTCCGCGGGCCGCGCCTCGTACGCAGCCAGGCCGGCCGGCCGCATCCGTCCCTCCTCGGTCAGCCGCTTGACGTGGGCGATGTTCACGGCCGACCAGACCGAGGTGCGCTTGCGGGGCGTCCAGCGCTGGCGGCGGCGGTCGTCGTCGATCTTCTGCGAGAGCGAGTCGATCCAGCCGAAGCAGAGCGCCTCCGGCACCGCGTCGGCCCAGGTGAGGCCGCGCGGGGCGACGTGCTTCGCGTTGAAGCCCATCCAGAGCTCGGTCGCGCTCTCGTGATTGGCTTCCAGCCACGCCCGGAACTCGTCGGCATCGCGGAAGAACACCGCGTGGCGCTCGGCGCTGCCGCCGGGCGCGCCCGGTTGCGACTGGGCATCCGCGCGATCCGTGGCCATGCAGACAGCGTGCCACGGGCCGCTGACGCGGCCGGGCTGCGCTCGGCGCTGCTCGAGGAATCCTCCGGCGAGGAAGGAGCGCGAAACCTGGGAGTCCGCCCGTTGACACCGGATCATGGGGGACAAGGATGGGGGACACGCAAACCCGCACCCGGTGGCACTCGCCGCCGGGATCGGGCCGGCAGTTCACAGAGAGGTGGATGAACCATGACCGACAGCAGTCAGCCCGTCACTGGCCGCGAAGCGTATCTGGGAGGAGCCGCGCCAGACAGCGGCGGCGCTCCGCTCGGCGATGCCTACGGCACCGATCCGGCGATGCCCGGCTCGGCGATGCCCGGCTCAGCGATGGCCGAGACCGACATGCCGAGGACGGTCCCTGGCTCGTCGTGGCCCGAGGCCGATCCGTCGAGGCAGGGCACGGCCGAGACGGTGAAGGACGAGGCGCAGCACGTGGGCGAGAGCGCGAAGGATGCCGGCAAGCACATCGCCGACACCGCCAAGGACGAGGCGCGACAGGTGGCGGGCGAGGCGAAGCAGCAGGCCCGCCAGCTGCTCGACCAGACGATGCACGAGGCGCGCGAGCAGGCGCGATCGCAGCAGCACCGTGCCGCCGACGGCATGCACACGTTCGGCGACGACCTGCGCGGCATGGCCGACGGTGCGCAGAGCGGCCTGGCCGCGCAGCTCGTGAGCGAGGTGGGCGAGCGCGCGAGCGCGGCCGCCCGCTGGCTCGAGGAGCGCGAGCCGGCCGACGTGCTCGATGAGGTGAAGGCGTTCGCGCGCCGGCGCCCCGGGACGTTCATCGCCATCGCCGGGGTCGCGGGCCTGCTGGTCGGCCGGCTCGCGCGCAGCATCATGAGCGAGGCGAACGACGAGCGCGAGCAGCGCGACCGCAGCGCGAGCGGCCCCGCCGTCGACGCGGATGTGCCGGCGCAGACCGGGCACTCGCCGAGCGGCACGGGCATGCCGAGCGGCCGGAGGGAGGCGGGGCTGTGAGCGGCCTCCCCGTGCCGGGGCGCGACCCGGCGACCGGCGGTGCGCACAGCGCGCGGGCGGAAGGCGCCCACCCCGATGCCGCAGCCGCCGCGGCCGACACCGAGGCCGAGCACCGCGCTGCCACCCAGTCGCTCGGCGACATCGTGGGCGAGCTCACCTCCGACCTCTCGACCCTCATGCGGCAGGAGCTCACGCTCGCCAAGGCTGAGGCCAAGCAGCAGGCCACGCGAGCCGGCAAGGGCGCGGGCATGCTCGGCGGCGCCGGCTACGCAGCGGGCCTCGTGCTGCTGTTCCTGTCGTTCGCGCTCATGTGGGCGCTGGGCGACCTGTTCGGCCACATCGGCTGGGGCGCGCTGGTCGTCGCTCTCCTGTGGGCGATCATCGCGGCGGTGCTGTACTTCGCCGGCCGCAGGGCGCTCGCAACGGTCGAGCCCATGCCCGAGACGGTCGACTCCGTCAAGCACATCCCAGACGCACTGCACACCAAGGAGGAGCTCCGATGAGCGAGACACCCGAAGAGATCCGCGCCCGCATCGAGCGCACCCGCGCCGAGGTCAGCGGCGACGTCGACGCACTGGCCGAGAAGGTCTCGCCCAGCAGCGCCGTCGGCCGGCAGACCGAGCGCGTGAAGTCGGCGATCGGCGATGCGAAGGACCGCATCTTCGGCGTCGACGACCGCGACCCGGGCGTGGTCGGCCACGCCGGCGACGAGCTGCGGCACGGCGCCGAGCACCTGGGCGAGGAGGTGCGGCACACCACCGAGCGCGCCGTGCACAAGGCGAAGGGCAACCCGCTGGCGGTGGGCCTGATCGCCTTCGGCGTCGGAGCGCTGGTCGCCTCCCTCATCCCCGCGAGCGACAAGGAGAAGGAAGTCGCCGGCAAGGTGAAGGAGAGCGCCGAGCCGCTCGTCGACGAGGCGAAGGGCATCGCCAAGGAGGCCGGCGAGCACCTCAAGGAACCGGCGAAGCAGGCCGCGGAGACGGTGCGGGAGTCGGCGATGGACGCCGGCGAGCACGTCAAGCAGGAGGCGCAGGGCGCTGCCGACGACGTCCGTGCCGACACGGAGCACGCGCGCGACCGCGTGCAGGATCAGCGGCAGTCCTGACCTGCGATCACGGGGCCCCGGCGGAGTACCGCCGGGGCCCCGTTTCGCGGCCTTGGCTACCCGCCGACGGCCTCCCGCACGGCTGCCGCGAACGCATCCACGTCGGCCTCCGTGGTGTCCCAGGTGCACATCCATCGCACCTCACGGGCGGATGCGTCCCAGTCGTAGAAGAAGAAGGCGTCGCGCACGCGATCGGCCACCCCCTCAGGCAGCCGGGCGAAGACGCCGTTCGACTGCGTCGGGTAGGCGAAGCCGACGCCCTCGAGGGGCTCGACCGCGGCGCGCAGCCGTGCAGCCATCGCATTGGCGTGGCTGGCGTTCTGGTGCCACAGCTCGCCCTCGAACAGCGCGATCAGCTGCGCCGAGATGAAGCGCATCTTCGACGCCAGCTGCATGTTCAGTTTGCGCAGGTAGACGAGGCCCTCGCCGGCACCCTCCGACAGGACGACGACGGCCTCGGCGCCCATCGCCCCGTTCTTCGTGCCGCCGAGCGAGAGGATGTCGACGCCCGCATCCGTCGTGAACGCCCGGAACGGCTGGCCGAGCGCGACCGCCGCGTTCGAGAGCCGGGCGCCGTCGACGTGCAGCAGCATGCCCTTGGTGTGCGCGTGGTCGGCGATCGCGCGGATCTCGGCCGCCGTGTAGAGCGTGCCGAGCTCGGTCGACTGCGTGATGGAGACCGCCAGCGGCTGCGCGCGGTGCTCGTCGCCGTAGCCCCAGGCCTCCTGGTCGATCAGCTCGGGGGTGAGCTTGCCGTCGGGGGTGGGCACCGTGAGCAGCTTCATGCCGCCGACCCGCTCGGGCGCGCCGCCCTCGTCGACGTTGATGTGGGCGCTCTTCGCCGCGACCACCGCGCCCCAGCGGGGCAGCAGCGACTGCAGCGCCACCACGTTCGCGCCGGTGCCGTTGAAGACCGGGAAGGCCTCGGCCTGCTCGCCGAAGTGCCGGCGAATCACCTGCTGCAGGTGAGCGGTGTAGTCGTCGGCGCCATAGGCGGTCTGGTGCCCGTCGTTGGCCGCGGCGATCGCCGCGAGCACCTCGGGGTGCACGCCGGAGTAGTTGTCGGAGGCGAAGCCGCGGATGGCCGGGTCGTGGAGCGTCTGCACCCGACGATCCTCGCAGACGAGCGCGGCCGCCGACGATGCGCGTCGCACACGATCGCGATGGCGGAGGATGGGCCTCGCAGAAGTGTGGGGTACAGCTGGACGGCGAGGCGCGCCACAATGCGAGTGGGGAGACCCCGCGGAGCCAGCGGCGCCCACCGGTGCCGACCGCGAGACGATCGGAGGAGCAGATGACCGACACATCGCAGCCCGACTTCGAGGAGGCCGCCGTGCCCGAGCACGCGCGGCCCGTGCATCCCGACGGCGAGGTGGACGACCCGGTCGACGCCGAGGTCGATGCCGCCGAGGGCGACCCGCAGTACGGCGGCACCACCGGCGCCGAGCACGACGGCGGCGCCGAGCAGATCGCCGCCGAGGCGCAGGACGCCACCGATTCGCTCGACGGCCGCTCACCGCAGGGTGCCTCGGAGCCGGTGCACGGCGGCGCGGGCGATCCGGTCGCCGGCACCGGCTCGCCGGTCGAGGGCGCGGGCTCCTGACCGGAGGCGGCGGGCACGGCTCGCGGATTCCCAGCGGATGCAGGGTGGAGGAACCGGCGCGGCCGGGGCAGGATGACAGCACAGGTACAACGGCGTGTGCGCATCGCGCAGGAGCGGAGGACGAGATGAACCACCACACATCAGAGCCAGGAGAGCACGAGCACGAGGTGCCCGAGAGCGCTCGGCCGGTGCACCCCGACGGCGAGGTGGATGAGCCGCAGGCGCAGGAGCACATCCGCTCGTCGCCCACCGACGGCCTCGGCCCCGGCTCGACCGTGCACGAGGCCGACTCGCCCGTCGATGGCCTGGGCTCGTCGGCAGCCGGCGGCTCGCCCGTGCGCGAGGCCGAATCGCCCCGCGAGGGTCTGGGCGGAACGCCCGACTCGGCACCTCGCCCCTCGGAGTCGCCCGACCACGGCACCGGCGCCTCGGGGCAGGGCGACCAGCGCTACTGAGGCGCTGACCACAGCACGGCAGCGGCGGCCGCCCGGAAGGGGCGGCCGCCGCTGGTCGTGGTAGCGGATGCGGCGGGTGCCGCAGGTGGGCTACCGGGCCTGGGCGCGGCGCACGAGTGCGAGCCAGGTGCCGCCGCCCACCACGGCGAAGCCCAGGATGACGCCCATCCACGGCACCCACCCCATGCCGCCGACCTGGCCGGCGAAGGCGCGGAAGTCCTCCGAGATCAGGAAGCCGGCCACCACCGGCAGGATCAGCACCGCCAGCGCGATCCAGAAGATCCACAGGAACGACTGCCCCCAGCGGTGGAACGCGGTGGTGATCGCGGCGCCCACGAGCATCACCGTGAAGATCAGCAGGAAGGTCTGGATGAGCGTCTGCCACCACTCGCCGAGGCCCGTGTAGACGACGTCGAAGAAGCGCACGCTCAGGCCGAAGCCGCCGGTGGCGACTTCGATCACCTTGCCGATCGTGACGATCACTGCGTAGAACAGCGCGTTGCCGAGGAAGACCAGCAGCGTGCCGGTCGCGAACTCGCGGCGGGTGAGGCCGAAGCCCAGCGCGAGCGGGAAGTACTGCCCCATCGCCGTGAAGCCGAAGCCGATCAGCGGCCCCAGCAGCGCGAAGATCGCGCCGCTGTACTGCATGCCCTCGTTCATGCCCTCGCGAGCCTCGGCGCCGCCGACGTTCACGATGAGCGCGCCGATGACCAGCACGAGGGTGAGCGACAGGCTCATGATGATGAGCGGCCAGCCGAAGGCCTGCAGCTTGTTGACGGTGTGGAGCTGGACGACGTTGCGGATGCGCATGACGACTCCTCTCAGACGATCGCGCGGTCGGATGCGCGGTGGGTGTCGGTCGCGGCAGCGGCCGAGGCCGTGTTGGCGGTGGTCAGGTGCACGAAGAGCGCCTGCAGGGAGACCGGGGTGAGATCCAGGCCTGCCTCGCGGGCGGCGAGCTCGTCGCCGTCGCGGGGCGTGAAGGTGGCGGTGGCCAGCGTGCCCAGCGTCTTGCGCTCGAGCACTTCGCGGCCGGCCAGGAACGCATCCACTGCCGTCGCCTTGCCGGACACGGTGATCGCCGCGTCGTGCAGCTCGTCGGTGTCGGCCTCGAGCAGCACCTTGCCCTGATCGAGGATGACCACGTGCTCGAGCAGGTTCGCGACCTCGTCGATGTGGTGGGTCGAGAGCACGATGGTGCGCGGGTGCGCGGTGTAGTCGGCGAGCAGGTCGTCGAAGAACATCTGCCTGGCGACCGCGTCGAGGCCCAGGTAGGGCTCGTCGAAGAAGGTCAGCGGCGCCCGCGAGGCGAGCCCGATGACGATGCCGACGGCCGAGAGCTGGCCGCGCGAGAGCTTCTTGATGAGGCGCTTGGCGGGCAGCCGGTACTGCTCGACGAGCCGGTCGGCGTAGCCCTGATCCCAGTTGGGGTAGGCGCCGGCCGCGATGCGCAGCACGTCGACGGCGCGGAAGGTGTCGGGGTACTTCTGGCTCTCCTGGATGAAGACGGTCTGCGAGAGCACCTCGACGTTCTCGACCGGGCTGCCGCCCAGCACCTGCATCGAGCCCGCGGTCGCGAAGACCTGGCCGGTGAGCAGCTGCATGAGGGTGGTCTTGCCGGCGCCGTTGCGGCCCAGCAGGCCGTGGATGCGGTTCTCCTCGAGCGCCACGCTGACGCCGTCGAGGGCGGCGACCTCCGGGTAGCGCTTGGTGAGGCCGGTGGTGCTGATGGCGGTCATCGTGCGACTTCCTTCGTGATCATGCCCGCGAGCTCCTCCGGCGTGATGCCGAGCTGGGCTGCTTCGCGGAGCAGGGGTGCGATGTACTGGTCTTGGAACGCGAACTTGCGGCGCTGACGGAGCGCCTCGCGGGCGCCGGGGGCGACGAACATGCCGATCCCTCTCCTCTTGATGAGCACCTCCGCGTCGACGAGGAGCCCGAGGCCCTTGCCGGCGGTGGCGGGGTTGATGCGGAGGAACGCAGCCAGCTGGTTGGTCGAGGGCACCGGATCGTCTTCGGCGTAGGTGCCGTCGAGGATGCCGTCCTCGATCTGCTCAGCGACTGCTTGGAACAGCGGCTTGCTCTCATCGAGCATCACTGCCTCCTTGGGGTCTGGGACGAGCTGCGCATCTCGCTCCGTTGGTTCATTACTCGACTAATGAACCACGCAACCCACCAACCTGTCAAGCGCGTGTCGCGCATCCGCACCGGATCGACTCGGGTCGGAGGGGATCGCGCTGCGTTGCCGTGCGCGCAGAACGCCGATCGGGCCGGGCACTCACGAAAGATTCAGGCGAGCCTGCTTGTGTGCACCCAGGTCGATCGCCGACCAGCGTGGCGCTCCTGCCGCGTTCTGGTGGCGATGACTACGAACCATAGGAGGAGTCACCATGCGTGGAAGCGGCCTGATCTGGACCATCGTTGGCGTGCTGGCGGCCATCGCCCTGATCATCTGGATCGTCTCGGCGATCTAGCACCGACTCGAAGCATGCTGGCCCCTCGTCCGGAGGCGGACGCAGGGGCCAGCGTGCGCTGTCAGCCCTTCAGCGCGTCCTTCCACTTCACCATCGAGCCGGTCTTCAGCAGCGAGCGCTCGTAGACCTTCGCGGCGAAGGCGATCACCAGCACCGTGAACGCGGCCAGGATCGCCAGCGACAGGAACGGCTCCCACCACGCCTGCGACTGCAGGTACACCCGCATCGGCACCGCGACCGGCGCCGAGAACGGCACGTACGACATGATCTGCAGCGCCAGCGGGTTGTTGTTGAAGATGATCACCGCGAAGTACGGGATCATGATCAGCATCATCAGCGGGCTCGTGGCCGTGCCGAGATCCTCGGATCGGGAGACGAGCGCCGCAGCCGCCGCGTAGAGCGCCGCGAGCATGACGAAGCCCACGGTGAACAGCACGACGAACCACACGATCGGCATGCCCAGCCCGTCGAGCACGAGCTGCGAGCCGGTGATGGCGCCGCCGACGAGCACGGCCGCCGCGATCAGCACGATCTGCCCGAAGGCGAGCACCGAGTTGCCGAGCACCTTGCCGGCCAGGATGGCCCGCGCCGGCACGGCGGCGAGCATGATCTCGACGATGCGCGACTGCTTCTCCTCCACCACCGACTGCGCGATCGTCTGCCCGAACGTGATCGCCGACATGAAGAAGACGATGCCGAAGCCGATGCCGATGTAGTAGGTGAGCATCGGGTCGGGCGCGTTCGGGTCGAGCAGTTCGAGCTCGGGCGCGACGCTGAGCATCTGGATGAGGCTCGAGGGCGCCTCGCGGTCGGCCAGCACCAGCAGGCCGCTGGGCCCGCTGCCCGGCACGACCCCGGCGTCGGCCGCGCCCGACTGCACGGCCTGCCGCACCGCATCCGCAGTGCTGAGCATGTCGATGTCGAGGCCGTCGAGCCCCTGCAGGGCGGGTGCGATGGCGGCGACCGTCGCGACCGTGGTGTCCTCGTCGAACAGCGCGGGGCCGATCGCCGAGAAGATGATGCCGCCGACGATGAGCACGAGCATGATCGCGGTCGAGATGATGAACGACTTCGAGCGCAGACGGGTCATGATCTCGCGCTGCGCGACGATGCCGGTCGCGGCCCAGAAGCCCGTGCGACCCCGGTGGTTGGGGGCGGATGGGTTGAGGCCGGCTGCGCGGCCGGGTGCGGTGGCGCTCATCGCACGACCTCCTGGAAGATCTCGTTCAGCGGGCGGATGGAGGGGGCGAAGCTGCGCACCGAGCCGCGCTCGATCGCCTCGCGGAGGACGCGGTCGGCCGCGTCGTCGCTCGCGGCGGTGAAGCGCACGTGGCCGCCGTCGAACTCGATGACCTCGACGCCGCCGATGCCGCGCACGAAGCCCGCGTCGTCGGTCTCGAGCACCCACTCGGGGCGCGTGTGGGCTGCGCGGATCTGCTCGCGAGTGCCGGCCGCTCGCACCTCGCCGTGGGCGAGGATGATGAGCGAGTCGCAGAGGCGCTCGACGACGTCGAGCTGGTGGCTCGAGAAGAGCACCGGGGCGCCGGAGCGGGCGACGTCGCGCAGCACCTCGAGGGTGGTCTCGACTGCCATCGGGTCGAGGCCCGAGAAGGGCTCGTCGAGCACCAGCGCGGTGGGCTCGTGCACGAGGGCGGCGGCGATCTGCGCGCGCTGCTGGTTGCCGAGGCTGAGCGACTCGAGGGTGTCGTGCCGCCGCTCGCCGAGGCCGAGCTGCTCGAGCAGCGCGTCGGCGCGCCTGCCGGCGGCAGCGGCGGTCATGCCGTGCAGCCGGGCGAGGTAGACGAGCTGCTCGTGCACCTTCATCTTCGGGTAGAGGCCGCGCTCCTCGGGCATGTAGCCGAACTGGGCGCGGTTGTCGGCGGTGATGGGACGGCCGTCGACGTGCACCTCGCCGCTGTCGGCGGCGAGCACGCCCAGGATGATGCGCATGGCGGTGGTCTTGCCGGCGCCGTTGGCGCCGACGAAGCCGGTCATCAGGCCGTCGTGCACCTCGAAGGAGACGTCGTGCAGCGCCCGCTGCCCGTTGAACGAGCGGGAGATCGCGTGGATGGAGAGCATGCCTCGACGCTACGGCCGCACGGGCGGGGCATGCCTCCGCCGCACGGTTGGACTTCCGGCTCCCCCGAGCGGGGGAGCGGCGGCCCCGCCGCGCCCGCAGACCGGTACCGGTTGGTCGTTCAGACCGAACGTTCGCGACCAATCAGTACCGGTCGGCCTCGCCGCGGTCGCAGATGCGTGCCAGGCTCGCCGCATGGAGTCCGCCGAGCACGACGGTCCGCTGCCGGAGCCGCCGACGCTCGACGGCGTCTCGGCGGCGTTCCCCGTGCGGCTCGCGACGCTGGTGCCGCAGCCGGCGCTGCGCGAGATCGGCGTCAACACGATCGCGTCGGGCGGCGACGGCAGCTGGGCCTACGAGGCCGCGGCGATCACCTACGCGGTCTTCTGGAACCCCGACGACCTCGACGACCCGGTCAACCACGTGGCGCTCACGCCCGAGCTCGAGGATGCGCTCAAGCACCCCTCGCCGCGGCTCTCGGCCGCTTCGGTCGAGTGGATGCAGTGGATGCGCTTCCCCTCGCTGTACGAGGCGGTGCAGACGCATGTGCAGGGCTCCGCGAGCCTGACGGTCGCCGACCGGCTCGCGATGCACATGTGGAACGTGATCGCGAACACCTTCCGGGAGCAGCGGCATCCGCGGCCGATGGAGCGCGGCACCTTCGTCGACGAGCCGGACGCGCACGACGGGGTCGACGCATCCGTCATCGTCGACGGCGTCGAGCTGCCCGGGGTGACGATCGACGACGAGCACGTGCTGGGCATCGGGGTCGAGCTCGAGGACGCGGTGGCGACGGTCGTGCTGGCGAAGCACCTGCTGCCGCTGGTGCGGCTCGAGCTGACGCGGCGACCGCGACCGTAGCGGCGCATCTGGCCACTGGCGGCTGGCCGTGCGCGGGTGGAGGATGAGTCATGGCCGAGGATACGGCCGATGCCGTGCTGCCGCGCGGCACCGATAGTGCTGATGATCCGCTCCCGCGAGGCGGAGCAGAGTCGGACGCCGTGCTCGGCCGCCGGGCGCAGCTCGATGGCGCTCATCCTGGTGGTCAACGGATGCGTCGACGGGCTGCTCGCGCGGCGCGAGGCCGACCCCGTCGAGCGCGACGCCGTGGTGGCGACCGTGGCTCGTGCCGCCTACTCGAGCTGCTCGTCTGCCACGGCGAGCGCCATGGTGAGCAGGATGCCGCGCGCCACCGTGCCGCGCAGCTCGACCGGGACGACCGCCGCGTGGTCGCCGTCGAGCTCGAGGAGGCCGACCGACTGCAGCAGGTGCAGCGTGCGCTGCGCGTGCTCCCCCGCGAACTTCTCCCACCACATCCCGAGTTCGTCTGCCTCGTCGAGCACCTCGAGCCCGGCGGCCTCGACACGGTCGGGCGCGATCGCCCGCAGCAGCCGGTGAACCGTGACCGACACGAGGGACTCGGCCGAAATCGGAAGCCAGTCGCTCTCGCTGAGCACACGCGCCACGAACATGCCGACGACCATCTCGGCCACGTCGAGCGGCGGTTGCGCGGCCGACCAAGTCGCCGACGCGGGGCCGGGGCGCACCCGAGTCGAGGTCGTCTCGATGATGCCGGCGATGGACAGCGCCTCCCACCAGGCGGCCAGCAGCGGCACGTCCCACATCGAGTGCGCGTGGATCGTCGCGGATTCCGAGGTGTCGAGCATCTCCTCCGTGGGGTGTGGGCGCTTGCTGACCCCGATCGCCGAGATGCCGAGCAGCCCGGCGACATGCTGGATGTCGGTGCGGCGGAGGCCGCCCGTCGATGTCGCAGGCCGCCCCTTGCCGAGCCAGTCCAGCAGCTCGCCGACGGCCGCGACGACGCGGGTCTGCGCGAGCGCTGCCCCCACCTGCTCAGGCGCGAACTGCCGCGAGCCGGCGATCGCGCTGTCGATGGCCTCGCGGAAGTCGTCGTCGATGTCGGCGAAGGCCTCCTCCGCACCCTCGTGCACCTCCAGCCAGTCGGAGGGGTCGTCGGCGGTCTCGATGTTGAAGTGCAGGTAGTCGTCGAGGGTGTCCAGTGCCGGCGCGAGCGGCTGCTCCTCCGGTGCGTCGTCATCCTCGTAGAGCGCGTCGACGAGATCCGCGAGATCCTCGGGCTCACGGAGGTCGAGCCCCATGTCGCGCGCGACCCCGAGCAGCGCCTCGAACACGCGCACCTCGGCTCGCACGGCATCCGCAGCCATGCCGGGCTGCTGCCGCAGCCAGGCGCCGAACTCGCGCGCGATGGCGGCATCCGTTCGATCCGGCGCCGCTTCCGCGGCGGCGGCCCTCGGCTTCCGGAACGCGGAGCCCGGCTGGCTCGCGCCGGCGGGCTGCCCGGTGACGGCAGGAAGCGGGGACCAGGCGGATGCGTCCGCGTCATCGGTCAGGATGCGTCGCGCGACCGCGTCCACCGTGACGCCCTCGCGCGCGGCACGCGCGATGACCGACGCGGCGACCGCAAGGCATCCGCCCTCGTAGACCGCGAGCCCGTGGTGCCGCATGATCAGGCTCCCCTGCGAGTCGAACGCACGCCCCTTGCGCGCGAGCGACAGGACGTCGGTGGCCGCCGCGCGAGCCGGCCGGCCCTGCCAGCGAGGCGGGCGCGCGGAGTCGAGGGCGGGGCCCGTCGACGGGTCGGTGGACCAGGTGTCGAGCAGGCCGAGGCTCACGCCGATCACGTGCGAGATCGCCGGCGCGTCGCCGTCGGGCTCGGGGCCGATGCTGCTCAGCAGGCCGCGCGCGAGCGAGTCGTCGCCGTCGGCGATCGCGCTCGTGAACAGCCGCAGCATCGTGAGCACTCCCGCCCGCTGGGCGCCGATCGGGGTGGCCAGCAGCAGGTTGTGCTGCTCCGTGGCGCGCGCCAGGGCGGTGTCGAAGGTGCCGGCATCGAAGTCGGGGTCGTCGAGGTCGACGCCCTCGGCGGCCAGCAGCGGCGCGAGCTGCTGCATCAGCTCGTTCGCCATGCCGGGCTTGTGGACGATGCCCAGGCGGGCCATCTGAGCGCGGATCTCGGGGTCGTCGAACGGCTCGTTCATGCGCACCAGAGTAATCACTGACGAGAGCGGCCGCGGCCGGTGATGCCCTCCGCTGCTCACACGCGCCAGCGCCTCGCCGAGCTCAGCCCTCGGTGAGCAGCGCCGAGACCTGCCCGAGCGACTCCGGCACCAGCCGGTAGTACGCCCAGGTGCCGCGCTTCGAGCGGGTGAGGAATCCGGCGTCGACGAGCACCTTGAGGTGGTGCGAGACGGTCGGCTGCGAGAGGCCGAGCGGCTCGGTCAGGTCGCACACGCACGCCTCGTCGTCCTCGTGGGCGGCGATCATCGACAGCAGTCGCAGCCGCGCCGGTTCGGCGAGCGCCTTCAGCGTGCGGGCGAGGCTCGCGGCGTGCTCGGCGCTCATCACCTCGCCCGTGACGGGCGAGCAGCACGCCTGCAGGCGATCGCCGGCGACCGCATCGAGATGCGCTCCGCCGGCTCAGCCCCGGAGGAGAGCATCAACCCCGTCGCCGTCGAGGCGATGAGGGAGGAGGGCATCGACATCGCGGCGAACGCGCCGAAGCTGCTGATGACGGATGCGGTGGGTGCGTCGGATGCGGTCATCACGATGGGGTGCGGGGACGCGTGCCCGATCTTCCCCGGCAAGCGCTACGAGGATTGGGAGCTCGACGACCCGGCCGGCGCGGGGATCGAGGACGTGCGCGCGATCCGCGACGAGATCCGCGGACGCGTCGAGACGCTGATCGCGGAGCTGCTGCCCGAGCGCGCCGGCTGAGTCGTCAGTTCAGCATGTACTCCGTCACGATCTGCTCGAGCGTGATCATGCGCGCGCCAGCGCGTCGTCGAGCTCCTCGAAGGCCTCGGTCCAGCCGTCGTAGACGCCGTGCTCGCTCGGGCGGTCGTCGCCCATGCCCTGCAGGCGGAAGGTCATCTCGCACCGGTCGCCGGGCAGCTCAGCGAGGTCGACCGTGATCACCGGCGCCTCGCGCGCATCGTCGCCCGGGTCGGCCCACGTGAACCGCAGCCGCTCGGGCTCGCGCACCTCGAGGTACTCGCCGCCGGTGGGGTACTCGGTGCCATCGGGGATCACCATCGTGTACGCGTAGCTGCCGCCGACGCGCAGGTCGATGCGGGCGCCATCCTTGAGCGTCACCTCGTGCGGGTGCCACCACTGCCCTGCGATCGTCGGGTCGGTCCAGGCCCGCCAGACGGTCTCCCGCGGCGCGTCGAACTCGCGCGTGATCGTGAACTCCTTCGTCGTGTCCATCATTCCTCCTCTGTCGGGGTCTGGCCGGATGTCAGCTGGGCGAGGGTCTCGTCCAGCCGGTCGAAGCGGGATTGCCAGGCGGCGCGGTGCTCGGCCACCCAGCGCTCGGCGTCGTCGAGGCCCTCGGGCCGCAGTGCGCAGCTGCGCCACCTGCCCTGCCGGGTGCGCTCGATGAGGCCGGCGTCCTCGAGCACGCCGAGGTGCTGCGAGACGGCCGGCCGGCTCATCGCGAAGGGCTCGGTGAGCTCGCCCACCGTCGCGCTGCCGGCCGCGAGCCGCTCGAGCATCGCGCGCCGGGTCGGGTCGGCGAGCGCGAAGAAGATGCGACTGAGCGGGTCGGTCGCGATCGGCATGTCGGCACCTCCTTACGTAAGCAACTGCCTACATGATGCGCCGACGCATCCGCGCTGTCAACCCCCGTGCGCGGGGTTGCAGTTCGAGATGAGCTGCCCGCCGCTTTGCTTGCCCGCAGGCTGCAGATAGGCCCCACCGCGTCACTGTCCGCCGACGCTCGCCAGACCCCTCGGTGGTGGAGTAGCGCGCCCTGCGCACGCATCGGGACCGAGTTCTCCACACCTCTCCGGCGCGCGGCCGCCGTGTCAGTGGCCCATGGTGGAATGCCTGCATGTTCGAAGACGGCATGGACGCGGAGGAGTACATCGATGCTGTCCGTGCCGGCGCGATCGACCCCTTCGGGCACACCGCCGACGAGCTCCAAGACTCCCTCGACGCGTACGATCGCGACTGGACCGAACGCCTGATGGCGCTCACCGACGAGCAGCTCGACGAGGTGGTCGCCGGCCGCATGCAGCTGCCGCCGCTGCCGGGCCCGATCGAGTCGGAGCACGCCGCGCGCTTCCGCGCCGAGTCGGAGTTCGTGGGCCGGATGCGGGCGCTGGAGGCGCAGACCGCGCGACTGGAAGCCAGCAAGCGCGAGCTGCTCGCGGGCCGCTTCGCGCGGCTGGCCGACGAGCCGGGCGTGTTCGACACGAACCTGCGCGAGGCCGCCTCGAATCTGGCGGTGGAGCTGCGGCTGTCGGATCAGACGATGGAGCGGCGCATGATCGCCGCCTCCCGGCTGGTGACCGAGCTGCCGCTCGCGCACGACGCGCACGGCGCGGGCCGCATCACGGGCGGGCATCTGCGCACGATCGAGCGGGCGACCGAGGCGCTGCGCATCGACAGCACCGTCGAACCCGGCGAGCGGGCGCGGGTCGAGCAGGAGCTCGTGGCCGTGGCCGAGACGGTCACGCCCGGGCAGCTGCGCTCGCGGGCGAAGCGGATCGTCGATGCGGCGCTGACGGCGCCGCTGCAGACGCGGCATCAGCTCGCCCGCGGGAAGCGGCGGGTGGGGCTGTTCGACGAGGGCGACGGCATGGTCTACGTCGGCGCCTACGTGCCCGCCGTGCCCGGCAAGGCCGCGTACGAGCGGATCACGCAGACCGCCTGCAAGAAGCCCAAGGACGACCCGCGCACCTTCGACCAGTACCGGGCCGACGCGTTCCTGGAACTCATGCTCACCGGCCAGGTGCCGGAGAACCTCACGGGCGTGAACGCCGTGACCGCGACCATCGCCATCACCATCCCCGCGACCGCCCTGCTGCACGACGACGACGATTCGCGCGGGCAGGAGCCGTTCCCGGCGCTGCTGGATGGCCACATCCTGGTCGATGCCGCCACCGTCCGCGCGCTCGCGGCCGACACGGTCACCTGGGAGCGGCTCTTCCTCCACCCCGTCACCGGGGTGCCGGTCACGGTCGACACGTACCGGCCCAACCGGGCCATGCGGCGCTGGCTGAAGCAGCGCGACGGCACCTGCCGCTGGCCCGGCTGCCACAACCCCGTCTGCCGCGCCGACATCGACCACACCGAGGACTGGGACAACGGCGGCCCGACCGCGCTCTGGAACCTGGCGAATCTCTGCCGACGCCACCACGTCATGAAGCACGCCACCGCCTGGACCATGCGACAGCTCGAAGACGGCATCCTCGAGTTCACCAGCCCCCTGGGCATCGTCATCCGCGACGAACCCGAACCCCAAGGCCCACACTTCACCGACACCGGCACCGACGACGTCTACTGGGGAACGATCGCCGCCACCGAACCCAGCCTCCCCAACGCACCACCGGCGCCGCACCTGCTCTTCTGACACCAGCCGCATCGAGATGCGGTCGTACTGAAACGGCCCTCGTCGTCCTGACGGCCGGATGCAGTCCTGACATCGTCCCGACGCCGGCATTCGGACGCCACGCGCCGTGGGCAGATCGTGCGATGATCGCGGCATGTCGAACAAACTCGAGACGCCTTCGAGCCGCTGCCCATCCGACTCCAAAACGGTGGACTTCAGGCCATGACTGCAGATCGGGTCACGGCGGACCCGGTCGTCATGGCGGGGGTGCCCACGATCCGCGGGACCCGGATCACTGTGTCGAGCATCCTCGGGCAGCTCGCCGCGGGTTCAACCGTTGAACAGCTGCTCGTCGACTACCCGTCGCTGGAGCGCGACGACGTCTACGCTGCCCTCGGATTCGCAGCGGAGTCGATGCCCCAAGGGCGGTAGCGGCCGTCCTGCGGCCGCAACGCCGACACGTGCCTCAGCCGCCCGTCACCTGCTCGAGCGCCGCGACGGCGTCGGCGAGCTGCGCGTCGTCGACGGTGCCGTCGAAGGTGAAGCGGATCGCGGTCTGCGCCGTCTCGCGGTCGACGCCCATCGCCGTGAGCACGTGGCTGGGCTCGTCGCTGCCGGCCGCGCAGGCCGAACCGCTGGAGGTGACGATGCCGCGCGCGTCGAGGTCCACCAGCAGCGATTCGCCGCTGCGGCGGCTACCGGTGAGCACGAAGGATGCGTGGCCGGGCAGGCGGTGCTCGCGGTGCCCGGTGAGTAGTGCGCCGGGCACGCGCTGCTCGACCTGCGCGATGAAGCGGTCGCGGCGCGCTGCGACGAGCGCCGGGTCGCCGTGGCCGAGCTCCAGCGCCGTCGCCAGCCCGACGGCTCCGGCGACATCCTCGGTGCCCGAGCGCCGGCCGCCCTGCTGCCCACCGCCGTGCACCAGCGGCTCCCAGCGCTGCCGCCGGTCGATCCAGAGCAGCCCCACGCCCTTCGGGGTGCCGAGCTTGTGCCCGCTGATGCTCAGCGCGGTCACGCCCGGCCCGAGCGCGTCGGGCGCCACCCACCCGGCCGCCTGCACCGCATCCGTGTGGAAGGGCACGCCGCGCGCCGCAGCGGCCGCGGCCAGCTCGGCGATCGGCTGCACGGTGCCCACCTCGTTGTTCGCGTGCTGGATGCTCACGAGCGTCGTGTCGTCGCGCAGCGCCGCCTCGAGCGCGCCGGGGTCGACGAGCCCGTCGGCATCGACCGGCAGCGTCGCGATGTCGTAGCCGAGGCGGCCGAGCCAGGCGGCCGACTCGAGCACGGCGGGGTGCTCGACGGCGCTGACCACGACGTGCCGGCCGCGCGGCTCGGCCAGCGCGATGCCCTTGATGGCGGTGTTCACCGACTCGGTGCCGCCGCTGCAGAAGGTCAGCTCGCCTGCGCGGGCGCCGAGGCTGCGAGCGACCCGCGCCCGAGCCTCGCCCAGGGCGCGGCGCGCCGAAGCCCCCACCTCGTGGTGGCTGGCCGGGTTGCCGAAGTCGTGGGTGAGGAAGGGCCACATCGCCTCGAGCACCTCCCTGCGCACGGGCGAGGTGGCGGCCAGGTCGAGGTAGATCACGTCAGCCGCACATCCAGCCCGAGGTCGAGGCCGCGGGCCGAGTGGGTGAGGGCGCCGACGCTCACCAGGTCGACACCGGTGGCGGCGATCGCGCCGATGGTCTCGAGGCTGACGTTGCCGGAGGCCTCGACCAGCGCGCGGCCGGCGACCAGCGCGACGCCCGCGCGCAGCTCGTCGAGGCTGAAGTTGTCGAGCATGATCGTGTCGACGCCGCCGGCGAGCACCGGCTCGATCTGCTCGATGCGGTCGACCTCGACCTCCAGGTGCACGGTGTGGGGGAGGCGGGCGCGGGCGGCGCGGATCGCGGCGGTGACGTCGTCGACGAGCGCCAGGTGGTTGTCCTTGGCCATCACCGCCTCCGAGAGGCTGAAGCGGTGGTTGTGGCCGCCGCCGCAGACCACCGCGTGCCGCTCGAGTGCCCGCAGCCCGGGCGTGGTCTTGCGGGTGTCGGTGACACGGATGCCCGGGCCGGCCGCGTCGACGTAGCGGGCCGTGAGGGTGGCGATGCCGCACATGCGCTGCAGCAGGTTGAGCGCGATGCGCTCGGCGCGCAGCACGGCGCGGGCGCTGCCGCGCACCGTGGCCAGGCTGGCGCCGGCCTCGAAGCGGTCGCCGTCCGCCGCGTGCAGCGTCACCTCGATCGCCGGGTCGACCGTCGTCATGGCGAGCTCGAACACCTCGGCGCCGGCGAGCACGCCGGCCTCGCGGGCGACCAGGTCGGCGGTGGCGAGCGCCTCCGCCGGCACGAAGACCTCGCTGGTGAGGTCGCCGTGCGGCGCGTCCTCGAGCAGGGCGGCGTCGACGACGGGCACGATCTGGCGGCGGTCAAGCATGGGCGGGCTCCAGTGCGGGGGCGGATCCGGATGCGTCTGCGCCGGTCTCGTCGACGAGGACCGTCGAGCGCGACGCCGGTGACGGATGCGGCTGCGGGAAGTCGCGGCGGTGGTGCGCGCCGCGCGACTCGCGGCGGGCGAGGGCGCCGGCCACCAGCGCGCGAGCGACCAGCCACAGGTTGGCGGTCTCGGCCGCCTCCACGGAGGTGGGCTCGGGCGGCGCCCAGGAGCAGAGCACCGCTGCGGCGCGCGCCAGCCCCTCGGCGTCGCGCACCAGGCCGGCCGCATCCCACAGCAGGCGCTGCAGCTCGGCGCGGTCGAAGGGCAGCTCGCCGTGCGCGGCGGGCAGGGCGATCGGCTCGGGCCGCGCCTGCGCGGGCGATGCCAGCTCGGGCCATGCCTGCTCGGGCCACGCCGGCTCGGGCCACGCGGCAGTCGCGTCGGCCTGCAGGATCGCCGCGGCGACGCGACGCCCGAACACCGCGCCCTCGAGCAGCGAGTTCGAGGCGAGCCGGTTGGCCCCGTGCACGCCGGTGCAGGTGGTCTCGCCGACCGCGAAGAGCCCTGGCAGGCTCGTGCGCCCCGACAGGTCGGTGCGCACGCCGCCCATCGCGTAGTGCGCGACGGGCTCGACCGGGATGGCCTCGCGCGACCAGTCGAAGCCGTGCCCGCGCACCGTCGCGTCGATCGTTGGGAAGCGCTCGGCGAGGAACCGTGCGCCGAGTGCCGTCGCATCGAGCAGCACCGGGGCGCCGCCCTGCCGCGCCAGCTGCGCGGCGATGGCGCGGGCGACGACATCGCGCGGCGCGAGCTCGGCATCCGGGTGCGCGTCGGCCAGGAACCGCCGGCCGTCGGCGGCGCGCAGCACGGCGCCCTCGCCTCGCACGGCCTCCGAGACCAGCGGGTGGCCGGGCACGGCGAGCGCGGTCGGGTGGAACTGCACGAACTCGAGATCGGCGACCGCAGCGCCGGCCCGCAGCGCCATGGCGACGCCGTCGGCGGTCGCTCCGGCAGGGTTCGTCGTGCAGGGGTAGAGCCGGCCCGAGCCGCCGGTGGCGAGCACCACCGCGTCGGCGGGCAGCAGCTCGCCGCCCAGCAGCCGCACGCCGCGGGCGCGCCCCTCGGTCACGACCACGTCGAGCACCATGGCGCGCTCGCGCACCGCGATCGGGGCGGCGGCGAGCTGGCCGAGCAGCGCCGCCACGATCGCCGCGCCGGTCGCGTCGCCGCCGGCGTGCAGGATGCGCGCGTGCGCGTGCGCGGCCTCGAGCCCGCGGGCGAACCGACCCTCATGCAGGTCGAAGCGCACGCCCCGCGACAGCAGCGTCGCCACGGCGGCAGGTCCCTCGCCGCAGAGCGCCCGCACCGCCTCCTCGTCGCACAGCCCGGCGCCCGCGGCGAGCGTGTCGGCGACGTGCGAGGCGACGGTGTCGTCGAGGGAGGTCACCGCGGCCACGCCGCCCTGCGCCAGCCGGGTGGCCGAGTCCTTCAGCGCGCCCTTGGCGACCAGCGTCACCGCGACGCCCGGCCGCTCCGCGAGCTCGAGCGCGGCGGTGAGCCCGGCGATGCCGCTGCCCACGACCACGACCCGGGTCTGGGGCGCACCCGTCATGCGCCGTCCCTCGGCAGTGCCGCGAGCATCCGCTCGAGTGCGACCCGCGCGTGCACCGCGACCTCGTGGTCGACCGAGATCTGGTTGCGCACCTCGCCGACCACCAGCCCGTCGAGCACCCAGGCGAGGTAGCCGGGGTGGATGCGGTACATCGTCGAGCACGGGCAGATGACGGGGTCGAGGCAGAAGACCGTCTTGTCGGGGTGCTCGGCGGCGAGCCGGTTGACGAGGTTGATCTCGGTGCCGATCGCGATCACGGCGCCGGCCGGCGCGTCGGCCACGTACCGGCGGATCACGTCGGTCGAGCCGGCGGCGTCGGCGGCGTCGACGACCGCCATCGGGCTCTCGGGGTGCACGATCACCCGCACGTCGGGGAAGTCGGCGCGCGCCTTGTCGATCTGCGCGACCGTGAAGCGCTTGTGCACCGAGCAGAAGCCCGGCCACAGCAGCACCCGGGCATCGCGCATCGTCTGCGGGTCGACGCCCAGGTCGGGCTTCCAGGGCGCGAGCATCGGCATCTGCTCGACCGGCACGCCCATCGCCTTGCCGGTGTTGCGGCCCAGGTGCTGGTCGGGGAAGAACAGCACCCGCTTGCCGCGCTCGAAGGCCCACTCGAGCACGGTCGAGGCGTTCGACGAGGTGCAGACGATGCCCCCGTTGCGCCCGCAGAAGGCCTTCAGGGCGGCGGATGAGTTCATGTATGTGACGGGGATCGTCGCGTCGTCGGCGTAGAAGTCGGTGATCGCCTCCCAGGCGGTCTCGACGGAGTCCTCGTCGGCCATGTCGGCCATCGAGCAGCCGGCGGCCAGGTTCGGCAGGATGACGCGCTGCTCGGGCCTCGCCAGGATGTCGGCCGTCTCCGCCATGAAGTGTACGCCGCAGAAGACGATCGACTCGGCCTCCGGCCGGGTGAGCGCGGCGTTGGCGAGCTGGAACGAGTCGCCCACGAAGTCGGCGTGCTGGATGACCTCGTCGCGCTGGTAGAAGTGGCCGAGGATCAGGAGCCGCTCGCCGAGGGTCTGCTTGGCCGCACGGATGCGCGCGTGCAGCTCGTCGTCGGCCATCTGCTGGTAGGCCGCGGGCAGCTGGCCGGGGCGGGTGATCGCCACCGGGATCGGGTCGGCGTTCGAAGAGCCGGGGCCGTAGCCGGGCATGGCGTCGAGCTCCCAGGGGCTCGTCGCCAGGTCGGTGTCGCAGGTGCTGTCGGGGGCCGCGAGGACGCGGTCGTTGACGGAGAGGGTCATGGTCGTTCCAGTCGGTAGATGGCCGGCGGCCGGTGGCTCGTGCCGCCGAGGTGGCGCCCGGTCGCGACGATGCGCGGGTTGGCGAGCGCCTGGCGGCGGAAGTTCGCGGGGTCGAGGCTGAGCTGCCGCACGGCCTCGTGCACCTCGCGCAGCTGCGCGATGGTGAACTCGTCGCCGGTGAAGGCGTGCGCGATGTCGGAGTAGGTGAGCTTCGCGCGCAGCCGGCGCAGCGCGTAGTCGACGATGGCGTTGTGGTCGAACGCGAGCGCGCGCACCTCGTCGGCGACGAACCACTCGACGTTCTCGCCGTCGATGGCCCGGGCATCCTCGTCGGCGCGCACCAGCGCCCAGTAGACGATCGAGACCACCCGGTCGGGGGAGCGGTCGATGCCGCCGAAGCTGTAGAGCTGCTCGAGGTGGGCGGGCTCGAGCCCGGTGGTGCGCGCGAGCGAGTGGCGGGCGGAGGCGTCGAGATCCTCGTGCGGCTGCAGCGGGCCGCCCGGCAGTGCCCAGCGGCCCAGGTAGGGCTCGCGGATGCGCTTGACCAGCGGCAGCCACAGTGTCGGCCGGCCGCTGGTCGGGTGCGGGCGCAGCGCGAAGCTCACCGTCGACACGGCCAGCTCGATCCGCTGCTCCATCGCGCCCTCCTTAGGGTCATACTGACTCTAAGCGCAGACTTCTGGTCATGTCAACCCGAAGTCGGTCGGCTTTCGATGGTGTATCGTTTGTCGATAGTCAAGTGTCGAAGAACGATAGGAGTCGGTCATGGAGCGTGCCGCCATCATCGGAGCCAAGGCGGTGATCGTGGTCGCCCTGCTGCTGTCGCTGCTGGGGCAGATCGTGGTCATCCCGCTGCTCGCCGCCGAGACCGTGCGCGAGCTGCCCGCGGCCGAGGGGCTGCGCTGGCCGGGCATCATCGGCTGCTGGGCGGTCATCCTCTGCGCGCAGGTGGCGCTGGTGTGCATGTGGCGGCTGCTGTCGATGGTGGCGCGGCAGCGCATCTTCGATCGCCGGGCCTTCCGCGTCGTCGACGTCATGACCGGCAGCGCGCTCGCGGCGGCCGCGCTGTTCGCGATCGCCTTCGCCGTGCTGACGATCGCGAACGCGATGCCGCCGGTGGTCGGCCTCTTCCTCATCATGGGCTTCTTCGGCGCCGCGGGCATCGGGCTGCTGCTGGTGGTCATGCGCGGACTGCTGGCCAAGGCCACCGCGCTCGAGACCGAGATGGCCGAGGTGGTCTGATGCCGATCGTGCTCAACCTCGACGTCGAGCTCGCCAAGCGCAAGCTGAGCGTGGCCGAGCTGGCCGAGCAGATCGGCATCACGCCGGCCAACCTGCACGTGCTCAAGAGCGGCCGCGCCAAGGCGGTGCGCTTCACCACCCTCGAGGCGATCTGCCAGGTGCTCGAGTGCCAGCCGGGCGACCTGCTCGCCTACGAGGCCGACGCCGGAGCCGGGGCCGGGGCCACGACCGCGAGCTGAGCCGCCGGGCTCCGCAGCTCAGTCGCCCGGAGCGATCAGCCCGTGCTCGTACGCCCAGATGACGGCGTGGATGCGGTCGCGGATGCCGAGCTTCATCAGCACGTTCGACACGTGCGTCTTCACCGTCGCCTCGCCGACGAACAGCTGCGCCGCGATCTCGCCGTTCGAGCGGCCGCGGGCGAGCAGCAGCAGGGTCTCGCGCTCGCGGTCGGTGAGCTGGGTGAGGTCGGGGGCGGATGCGGTGGGTGCCGCGGGTGCGGTCGGGGCCGCGAAGCGCTCGATCACCCGGCGCGTGACCTCGGGGGAGAGCAGCGCGTCGCCGCGGGCGAGCGCGTGCACGGCGTCGATGAGGTGCTCGGGCTCGGCGGTCTTCAGCAGGAAGCCCGAGGCGCCTGCCGAGAGCGCCTCGAACAGGAAGTCCTCGCGGTCGAAGGTCGTGAGCATCAGCACGGCGGCGTGCGAGGGCCCGGCGACGATCTCGCGGGTCGCCTCGAGCCCGTCCATCACGGGCATCTGCACATCCATGCAGATCACGTCGGGCTGCAGCTCGGCGGCGAGCCGCACGCCCTCGGCGCCGTCCTTCGCCTGCCCCACCACCTCGAAGCCGGGCTCGCTCATGAGGATGGTCTGGAAGCCGGCCCGGATGAGGGCCTGATCGTCGACCAGCAGGATCCGCGTCACGGGTCCACGCTAGCCGGAGCCTGGTGCGTCGACGCGGCGCCCGTCGCATCCGCACCCGCGACATCGGGCGCGGGCACCCGGGCTCGCACGAGCCAGCCGCCGCGCGAGCGCGGGCCCACCTCGAGCGCACCGCCGAGCGCCGAGACGCGCTCGCGCATGCCGAGCAGGCCGGCGCCGGCGCCGTGCTCGCCCGAGCCGCTGCCGTGGCCGTCGTCGGTGACCTCCACCTCGAGCTCGCCCGGCAGGTAGCGCACCCGCACATCCACCTCCGCCACCGGCCCGGCGTACTTGCGGGCGTTGGTGAGCGCCTCCTGCACGACGCGGTAGGCGGTCAGCCCGACCATCGGCGTCACCGGGCGGGGCGTGCCGATCTCGCGCAGCGTCACGTGCTGCCCGGCGTCCGCTGCGGCCGCCACGAGCGCCGGCAGTGCGCCCAGATCCGGCGCGGAGGCGGTGACGCCGTCGTCGGATCGCAGCGTCACCACGAGTGCCCGCAGCTCCCCGATCGCGTCGCGCGCGGACTGCTCGACGTGCCGCAGCGCATCCGCCGCCTGGTCGGCATCAGCCGCGAGCGCGCGCCGGGCGGCGCCGGCCTGCACGCCCATCGCCGAGACGTGGTGGGCGACCACGTCGTGCAGCTCGCGCGCGATGCGCACCCGCTCGAGCGAGACGGCCTGCTCGGCCAGCTGCGTCTGCTGCGCCTGGATCTCGGCGTGGGCGGCGGCCAGCTGCTCCTGCTCGATGGCACTCGCCCAGGCTCGGTTGCCGAAGAGCCAGGCGCCGCCGAAGTAGGCGATGTTGATGACGATCTGGATGAGCAGGAAGGCGAAGAACGCCGAGACGCCGCGCTCGCCGGTCTCGGGGTCGAAGAAGCCGTGGATCGCGGACCACGCGAGCCACGCTGCCATCGCGATGACGATGCTCACGCGCGTCCAGTGCGCGCGCTTGCGGTTCGCATCCCACGCGCCGATCGAGTAGAAGCCCATGAACAGCGCGACCTGCGAGGCGTAGAGCTCGAGCGCACCCAGCTCGCCGGCGGCGATGTAGACGACGATCTGCGCTGCTGACACCGCCACCGGATGCACGCGCCGCAGCACCAGCGGCGCGGCCAGCAGCACGGCCGCCAGCAGCGATTGCCAGATGGGCACCTCGGTGAGCTGCAGCCCCGTCATGGCGCTCAGCGCCACCATGACGCAGCCGACCAGCGCGAGCACCCCCGCGAGCAGCGCGTCGGCGCGCAGCGATCGCGCGTCGGGGGCGGGGCGCACGGGCATGCGCTCGAGCCTATGCGCGCGGCGGCGGCCGGCGCCTCCGTCAGGAGACGGGCGGATGCGTCGGGTCGCCTCCGCCGCGCGGGGGAGCGGGGCGGCCGGTCGCGCCGGGCACCGCCGGCCCGCCGGCCGCGTCGTGCGCCGCTGGCCCGCCGGCCGCGCCGGGCGCCGCCGGCCCGCCGGCCGCGTCGTGCGCGAGGGCTCGTCCGCTCACGATGCTGAGGCCATTTCCAGCCGACCGGGGCCATGCTCGGCGCATGAGCAAAGACAGCAGCAGTCCCGGCACGCCGGGCACTCGGGCGGTGTTCGTCGTCTGCCTCGCGGTGATCGCGATCGGCCTCGCGCTGATGATCGCTCTGCCGCTGGCGGGGCGGTGAGCGGCATGCGCAAGCACGCGCTCACGATCGCGTTCGGCAGCATCTTCCTGCTGGCGCTCGCCGGCCAGTCGATCGCCGGGCTGCAGCTGTTCAACGACGAGCAGGCGGCGCACGGCGCGCAAGCGGTCGGCTACCTCGACTTCGTCACCTCATCGCACTTCATCCTCGACGTCGCCGAGAACTGGCAGTCGGAGTACCTGCAGTTCTTCCTCTTCATCGGCGCGACCATCTGGCTCGTGCAGCAGGGCTCGCCCGAGTCGAAGAAGCCCGGCGAGGAGGGCATCGGCACCGACGAGGAGCAGCTGGTCTTCGAGCACGCCAGGGCCGCCTCGCCCGCGTGGGCGAAGGTGCGCGGGTGGCGCAACGTGCTGCTCTCGAACTCGCTGCTGCTCGTGATGGGCGTCATCTTCCTGCTGTCGTGGCTCGCGCAGTCGCTCGCCGGCGTGACCGTCTACAACCACGATCAGCTGCAGCACGGGCAGGAGACGCTGACGTGGCTCGAGTACATCGCCTCTGCCGAGTTCTGGAACCGCACGCTGCAGAACTGGCAGTCGGAGTTCCTCGCCGTCGGCAGCATGATCGCGCTCTCGATCTACCTGCGCCAGCGCGGCTCGCCCGAGTCGAAGCCGGTCGGCGCCCCGCACGGCGAGGGAGCGGTGAGCGGGTAGGCGACGGCCGTGACCTCGGCCCGAGGAGTACCCCAGTCGTGTACCCCAAGCGTGTACCCCATCAGGCTATGCTCAAACCATAGAACTCCACCTGGCCCAGAACGTCGTCTACACGGAGGCCGAGCTCGACGAGATCCTCGCCGAGCTCAACGGCGCCGTCGCGAGCCCTCGCGGTCCCGCCGCCGAGCATGCTCACTCGAACCATGCGATCGCCCGCCTCATCGCGGGCGCCGGTCTCGACTCCATCACGCTCGCGTGCCCGACCGAGCAGGGCGATGCGGTCGAGCTGACGCGGGTCGACGGCGTCTGGAAGCGGGCGCGCGATCATGGGTGACGTGGGGGTCGCCGAACTGCTGCTCGTGGCGGCCGTCGCAGCAGGCTTCCTGGTCGCGGTCGTCGTGGGCGTGCATGCGCTGCGCCGCTGCATCGCGCGGCGCCACCCCGAGATTGACGGCCCCTAGCCGCGGCACTTGCACCCCTGGCGCCCGCCGACGCCGTGCCCCAGACTGGCCCCCACCGAGCAAGGAGGTCGCATGCCCGATCCCGATGAGGTCAGCGCCGGCGAGGTGGAGGCCTACCTCGCCGCCACCCTGCGCGTCGAGGACGGCGCCGCAGCCGGCACGCGCGCCCGCCAGCGCGCCGAGGGCCTGCCCGACATCGAGGTGTCGTCGCTGCAGGCGAAGCTGCTCGAGCTGCTCGCCCGCGTCGCCGGCGCCCGCCGCGCACTCGAGATCGGCACGCTCGGCGGCTACTCCACGCTGCACCTCGCCCGCGGCGTGGGCGAGGGCGGGCAGGTCGTCACGCTCGAGCTCGAGCCCGATCACGCGGCGATCGCACGCGCGAGCCTCGACGACGCAGGTGTCGGCGAGCGCGTCGATATCCGCGTCGGCCGGGCCGTCGACAGCCTGCAGCGCCTCGTCGACGAGGCCGCGCATCCGTTCGACCTCGTCTTCATCGACGCCGACAAGGAATCGAACCTCGCCTACCTCGACTTCGCCATGCGGCTCACCGCGCCCGGCGCGCTCATCGTGGTCGACAACGTCGTGCGCGGCGGCGACGTCGTGCACGCGCACACCGAGTCGTCGATGACGCAGGGCTCCCGCGCGGTGCTCGAGGCGATGGGGGCGGATGCGCGGCTCGAGTCGACCGCGCTGCAGACCGTCGGTGCGAAGGGCTGGGACGGGCTGGCGATCGCCCGCCGTCGCGCCTGACGCCCGCCCCGCCCGTGCCAGCCGCGGCCACCCGCCGCGACCACCGGCGAATGACGGGTTCGTGCACGCGTGAGCCGACACTCCTGCAGCAACCCGTCATCCCTCGGGCGGGTCCTCGAGGTGGGGCGGCCAGGCGCCAGGCGGCGCGCGGCGGACGTGCGGATCAGTGGGCGGGCGGCGGACGTCCGGATCAGTGGGCGGGCGGCGTGCGGCGGGCGAGATGATCTCGGCCGACGTGATCCTGGGCGGCCTGACCGATGACGGCTGGCCGGCCGACTTCGTGATGCTGCCCGGCATCCTCCGCAACCACACGATGGGCATCGCGGTCGGGGCAGTCGTGTCCGCCCATCCGGCTCCTAGGATGAGCCCATGGCCGAGGCGTGGATCCCCGACGTGCTCGGCGCGCCGTTCGAGCAGCGCACGCTGCCGCTCGGTGAGGATGCCGAAGGCGAGCTGGTCGCCACGCTGGTGCGCAGCCTGCCGGCCTGGCGGCAGCGGATGCTCGCACCGCTCAAGGACGTCGACGTGCTGTACGTGCACGGCTGGTCCGACTACTTCTTCCAGACCGAGCTCGCCCGTGCCTGGAACGAGCTCGGCGCCCGCTTCTTCGCGCTCGACCTGCGCAAGTACGGCCGCTCCATGCGCGAGGGACAGGCACCCGGCTACGTTGACTCGCTCGACAGCTACGACGCCGACATCGCCGCCGCGCTGGCCGCGATGGGGGAGAGCGTGGCGCCCGGGCCGCGCCGGCTGGTGCTGCTCGGCCACTCGACCGGCGGCCTCGTGCTCACGCTGTGGGCCGCGCGCAACCCGGGCCGCGCATCCGCCCTCATCCTCAACAGCCCATGGCTCGAGCTGCAGACCGGCGCGCTCGCGCGACAGGTGCTGGCGCCGCTGCTGCGCGCGCAAGCACGGGTCGCGCCACTCGCCGCGCCACCCGCCATCGATCTGGGTTTCTATGCCAGGGCGCAGGGCGAGATCGGCTCGCTGCCGACGCTCGAGGGCGTCGAGCACTGGCGGCCGGCGCTGGCCTTCCCGGTGCATCCGGGGTGGCTGAACGCGATCTTCGCCGGCCACCAGCAGATCGCCGCGGGCGTCGACGTGGGCTGCCCGACGCTGGTGCTGCTATCGGCGAGGTCGACGCCGCCGTTCCGGTGGTCGGATGCGCTGACCAGCACGGATTCGGTGCTCACGGTCGACGACATCGCACGGGCGGCGACGAGGATCGGCTCGCTGGTGACGCTCGCGCGCGTCGAGGGCGCGATCCACGACGTCTTCCTGTCGCGAGCGCAGCCGCGGGCGCTCGCCTACGACATCATGCGGTCGTGGGCGCGGGCGACGCTGACGCGGGGCGGGATCCTGCGCGACCTGCTGCCCTGACGACAGCGCGATCGCGGGGGTCGAGCTGCTCATCGCGTGACGTTGACGCGCCTCGAGCGCGCTCCGCTCAGACGAGCATCGACACCGGGTTCTCGACGCGAGCGACGAAGGCCGCGAGCCACTGGGCGGCGAGCGCCCCGTCGAGCACCCGGTGGTCGGCCGAGAGTGTGACGGTCATCATGGTCGCGCTCGTCAGGGCTCCGTCCGCGCCGACGACCGCGCGCGGCTCGGCAGCGCCCACGGCGAGGATCCCCGAGTGCGGCGGGTTGATGATGGCCGCGAACTGCCGGGTGCGCGGTACCGGCGTCGGCCAGCTCTGGTTCAGGCAGCTATGCGTGCCTTCCAGTAGCCCGGTCGCCGCTTCTCGTGGGCGTAGGCGACGATCACGATCTCACTCTCCGTGACGTAGTAGACGATCGCATAGGGGAACCCGGCGACGCCCTTGCGCCTGACGGTGGGCTGTCGATTCCAGCCTTGCACCGGTGGCCACGCATTCGGCATCGCCGCGATCGTTCGTCGCGCTTCTCGCGTCGCGTCGAGCAGTTCCTGGCCTGTCGCAACGTCGTCGTACCAGGTGACTCCGGCAAGGAGTTCGGCTCGCGCAGCGGGATGCTCGCGCTGAGCCAACGTCACTCGCGCGATTGGAGTTCGGAGGAGATCATCCGATAGGTCTCCTCCGCGTCGACGAGCGCGACCCGTCCAGCAGCGATGTCGTCGACGCGGCCTCCGATCTCACCAAGCCACGCCGCAGCTGCCTCAGTCGAGTCGCTGTCGACGTCTTGGTCGACGCTCAGACGCAGCATCCGTGCAGCCTCCAAGCGCTCGCCCGGCGTGAGTGCATACCCCGCCTCGATGTAATCAGCCAGCTTCGGTGCCATGTGAACAGGGTACGACCGTGCTGGCATCGCGGCCAGGACGGGCCGGCGCCGCTGTGGAGAGCGGCCCCGGGCGCCGCCCGCAGATCAGCGGAGTCGCGATGCTCTCGATCAGCGCCGGCGCGGGTACGCGAGGAGCACCGCGGCGGAGACCAGCCAGACGGCGCCCGAGCCCGCCAGCAGCAGCAGCAGCGGCTCGACGCCGGCCAGCGCGCCCGCGATCGCCGTGCCTGCGGCGGCAGCCGCCGTGCGCAGCGCGGCACCGACCGTGAAGACCTGCGCGACCACGTGATCCGGGCTCTCCGTGCGCCGCAGCAGCAGCATCGCGGCGGTCGGCGCCGCCGAGAACAGCCCCGAGAGGCCGACGAGCGCGATCGTCCACCACAGGTGCACATCGAACGCCGCGGCGAGGGTCGCGAGCCCGACGAGGGCGTAGCCGACGCCCATCGTCGCCTGCGGCGTGAGCAGCTGCCTGCGCAGCGGCTCGAGGGCGGCGCCGATGAGCGCGCCGACGGCGTAGCCCGAGACGATCAGCGCGCTCAGCGCCGCGTCGCCGGTGGCGGCGAGCGCGATGCCGATCGCGGCGATCGGCATGATGCCGCGGCCGAGCTCGGCCAGCGTGCCGGAGGTGGTGACCACGGCGAGGCTGCGGCGGGTGGTGAGCGCCACGATGCCCGCCGCCATCGATCGCAGCAGGCCGGCGCGCTCGGCGGCGCGCGGCTGCACCGGCAGCAGCGCGAACGCCGCGACCGAGGCCAGCGCGATCACGGCCATCGCGATGAGCGCCGCCGGCGTCCCGAGCGTCGGCGCCAGCACGGCAACCAGGGCCGGCCCCGCGACCCCGCTGACGTTGTAGCTGAGCGCGTCCAGCGCGTACGCGCGCCGCGCATCCGTTCCCGGTGGTGCCACGAAGCTCGACAGGCCGCCGAACCCGAACGGCGTCAGCAGGCCGCTGAGGACGAGCGCGATCGCCACCGCCCACACCGGCACAGGACCGAGCGCCGCGGTGATGGCGTAGGCGACCGCCGTGCCGGCAGCCGCGGCCATGAGCAGCGCGCGCGGCCGCCGGGTGCCGTCGAGCAGCGCGCCGACCAGCGGCGCGACGATGATGCCGGGCACGAGCGCGAGCGCGACCAGCGCGGCGCCGAGCGCGAGGTCGCCGGTGCTCTCGACGACCAGGATCGGGATGGCGATCTGCGTGCCGCTGACGGCCGTGCGGATCGGTACCGAGGCGGCGAGCTGGCGCGGGCCGCCCATCACGGCGGATGAGTCGCGCGGAGACGAGCGATCGAGCACACCCCATCCTCTCGCGAGAGGGGTGACAGCCGGCACCCGTCCCGCTAGCGTGAGCCTGACGCCCATCTCGTTCCGAAGAACGGAGCCGTCGATGACGACGAGCGCCCCCGCAGAGCAGACCGAGTCTGCAGCACCGGACCTGCGCGGCGGGATGACCCAGGTCATCATCGCGACGCTCGCCTCGACCGTCGGCTTCTGGGCGTGGATGTCGATCGCCCCGCTGCAGAACATCTACGCCGAGTCGATGGGGCTCGATCAGAACCAGATGTCGATCCTGCTCGCCATGCCGGTGCTCGTCGGCGCGCTCGGCCGCGTCGTCGTCGGGGCGATGACCGACCGGTTCGGCGGTCGCATCATGTTCAGCGCACTCCTGCTGCTGGGCGTGCCGGCGGTGCTGCTGGTCGCCGTCGCGGGCAGCACCGGCAGCTATCCGCTGCTGCTGGTGGCGGCGTTCCTCCTCGGCATCCCCGGCACCATCTTCGCCGTCGGCATCCCGTTCTCGAGCGCCTGGTTCACCCCGCAGCGGCGCGGCTTCGCGACCGGCGTGTTCGGCATGGGCATGATCGGCACCGCCGTGTCGGCGTTCCTCACGCCGCGGCTCGTGGCGTGGATCGGCTACTGGCCGACGCACCTGCTGATCGTCGCCGTCATGGTGCTGTTCGCGCTGCTGGTGTGGTTCGGCATGCGTGAGTCGCCCGCGTGGGCCTCGAGCCACCAGAAGCTCATCCCGAAGGTCGTCGGCGCGCTGAAGCTGCTCATCACGTGGAAGATGTCCTTCCTCTACGCGATCGTGTTCGGCGGCTTTGTCGCGTTCTCGACCTACCTGCCGAAGTACCTGATCACGATCTACCCCAACGAGGTCGACCCGATCGGCGCCGGCACGCGCACGGCGCTGTTCGCCGCCGCGGCCGTGGTCGCGCGCCCGCTCGGCGGCGTGCTGGCAGACAAGGTCGGGCCGAAGGTCGTCGCGCTCGTCTCGCTCGCCGGCATCCTCGTGACGGCCTACGTCGTAGGCCAGCAGCCGCCGGAGGGCGTGCTCACAGGGGCGGTGTTCATCCTGATGGCGGCGGCGATGGGACTCGGGATGGGTGCCGTGTTCGCCTGGATCGGCCCGTCGACCCCGCCGGACAAGGTCGGCGCCGTCACCGGCGTCGTCGCCGCGGCCGGCGGCCTGGGCGGCTACTTCCCGCCGCTGGTCATGGGCGCCACCTACCAGGCCGACACGAACTCGTACGCGCTCGGCCTGTGGCTGCTGGTGCTCGTCGGCTCCGCGGCGCTCGTGGTCGCCGGCATGCTGCACGACGCGCGGCCGCAAACGTAGTTGCGCCCCAGCGCGAGACGAGACGAGTTGAGGGTTTGCGTCCCAGCTGCTCGCAACTCGGACGCAAACCCTCAACTGACAGGAGCGGGCGGCGCGGAGGGCACCCGATCCGGGCGGTTTACTCCGCGACGGGGACGATCAGGCCGCCCCAGGTCTCGAGCATGTAGTCCTGCAGCTCGTCGGAGGTGAGCAGCTCGTAGAGCGCGGTCACGCGCGGGTCGTCCTGCAGCTCGGGCGTGGTGACGAGCGCGTTGAAGTACGCGGAGTCGTCGCCCTCGACCAGGATGGCCTGCTCACCCGTGAGGCCGGCCGGCAGCGCGAACGAGGCGGTGACGAAGACGGCGTCGTTGTCGGGGATCGCCAGCGGCAGCGTGGCGTTCTCGACCTCGGTGAACTGGAAGTTCTGGGGGTTCGAGGTGATGCCGTCGAGGTTGGTGGTGCCCTCGGCGATCTCGATCAGGCCCTCGGCCGCCAGGATCTCGAGCGCGCGCGCCTCATTGGTCGGGTCGTTGGGCACGGCGATGGAGGCGCCCTCGGGCAGCTCATCGAGCGAGCCGATCGACTCCGAGTAGAAGGCGGCCGCCGGCAGGTAGACGTCGCCGACCGAGACCAGCTCGCCGCCCGCCTGCGAGTTGTAGGTCTCCATGAACGTGGTGTTCTGGAAGAGGTTCGCCTCGGTCGAGCCGTCGGTGAGCGCCGGGTTGGGCGTGTTGTAGTCGGTGAACTCGACCCACTCGATGTCGAGGCCGGCGTCGGCGGCGAGGTTCTCGTCGACCCAGGTGAGCATGTCGCCGGCCGGCACGGGCAGGGCGCCGACGCGGATGGTGCCGAGCGTGCCGTCCTCGGGCGCCGCGGCGGGCGCGGCCGACGAGCAGGCGGCGAGCGAGACGACGGCGGCGCCGGCGACGAGGGTGACGAGGGCGGGGCGGCGCAGGGCGCCGCGCTTCAGGGGGTTGCGCATGGTGGTGCTTCCTTCTGGATATGGGTCAGTGCGGGGCGGATGCGGTGCGGCGCCTCAGCGCGCACCGTCCCGGCCGCGGTCGGGGGTCTGGGGCGCCTCGAGCGCGACGTCCGCGTCGAGGTGCGCCTGCGCATCCGCCATCGCCTTCTTGCCGCCGCGCCGGTTGGGCACGGCGCCGAAGCGCTTGGCTGCGAGGGTGAGCAGCCACTGGATGACCTGCACGAGCACGAACAGGATGACGACGACGAAGACGATGTGCAGCACGCTGTAGCGCTGCATGCCGTAGGTGAGGGCGACGTTGCCGAGGCCGCCGCCGCCGACCACGCCGACCATCGCCGAGAAGTTGATGATCGAGGTGATGGTGGTGGCGGTGCCGAGCAGGATCGCCGGCCACGCCTGCGGCAGCAGCACGCGCTTGACGAGCAGCCAGCGGGAGGCGCCGAGCGAGTCGGCCGCCTCGAACAGGCCAGGGTCGACCTCGCGCACGGCGATCTCGACCACGCGCACGAAGAACGGAATGGCGACGAGCGTGAGCGGCACGATGGCGGGGCCGGTGCCGATGAACGATCCGAGCAGCCAGCGGGTGACGGGGATGAGCGCGATCATCAGCACGATGAACGGCACCGAGCGGCCGAGGTTGACGACGAAGCCGAGCACGGCGTTGATGGCGCGGCCGAGCGCGCGCGAGCCGAAGGGCCGCTCGAGGAAGCGCCCCTGCTCGGTGCCGACCAGGATGATGCCCAGCGGCAGGCCGACGACGAAGGTGATGGCCATGGCGATGGCCGTCATGTAGATCGTCTCCCAGGTGCCCTCGAGCATCACCTGCATGAGGTTGGGCCAGAAGTCGGGCGCGTTGACGTCGATCATGCGAGCACCTCCCAGGCGGTGACGCCCTGCGCGGTGAGCGTGTCGATCACCTTGAGGGCGACGGATGCGTCGCCGGGCACGGCGAGGCGGGTGCGGCCGGCCTGGTGGCCGCCGATGGTCTCGAGCGCGGCGCCGAGGATGGAGACGTCGAGGCCGAAGTCGCGCGCGAGCTGCGCGATGATCGGCCGGTCGGCGCTGAGGCCGGTGTAGGTGATGTCGATGATGCGGTGACCGGAGATGTAGTGGGCCTCGCCGACGGGGAAGAGCTCGGCGGCAACGGCCGAGCCGGGCGTGCGGATGAGCTCGTCGAGCGGGCCCTGCTCGATGACGCGGCCGTGCTCCATGAGGGCGGCCGCGTCGCAGATGCGCTTGACGACCTCCATCTCGTGGGTGATGAGCAGCACGGTGAGGCCGAGCTCGCGGCTGAGCCGCTGGATGAGCTCGAGGATCGAGCGGGTGGTCTCGGGGTCGAGGGCGCTGGTGGCCTCGTCGCTCAGCAGCACGTCGGGGCCGGAGGCGAGGGCGCGCGCGATGCCGACGCGCTGGCGCTGGCCGCCGGAGAGCTGCCCGGGACGGTCGTCGGCGCGGTGGGCGAGGCCGACGAGGTCGAGCATCTCGAGCGCCTTCGGGCGGCGGTCGCTCTTGGGCGTGCCGACCGCCTCGAGCGCGAACTCGACGTTCTGCGCCACGGTGCGGTTGCCGACCAGGTTGAAGTGCTGGAAGACCATGCCGATCTTGTGGCGCTCCTTGAGCAGCGCCTTGCCGCTCAGGCTCGTCACGTCGACGCCGTCGACGACGACGCGGCCGCTGTCGGGCCGCTCGAGTGCGTTGACGGTGCGCAGCAGCGTGGACTTGCCGGCGCCCGACTGCCCGACGACGCCGAAGATCTGCCCCTTGGCGACCTCGATCGACACGTCGTCGAGCGCGACGACGGCGTTGGGGCCGTCGCCGAAGCGGCGGCTGACGTGCTCGATCGAGATCATGCGGCTCCTGGTGCTCCCCGGGGGCGGATGCGGTGGGTCACCTTCCATGGTCGCACGCGGTCTGATATCGCGGCGGGATGTGACGTCCTGTGACGTCCATTCGGTGGCCGAGCAAGCGTGCGCAGCGCGCCGCATCGAGACCAGGACCTGCCGAGGTCAGCCGGCTGTTCACGCCGTGGCGTAAGTTAATTCGGAGTGCAATCTGGCTTCGACGATGGGACATTTCGATGGGCTCGGTTCTGGTTGATCAGATCGGGCCTGCCGGCCAGCTGTTGAGCGACTTCGACGTCCGTTTGTCGAACAGAAGGAAGATGGACCTACTTCTCCAGGCCTTGCCTGGAGCGCAAGAGGAGACCTACTCCGGTGAGCAGGTCGTTCGGTTCAATGACCAACTGATCTTGAAAAAGCAGGTGACACATCTCGGCATCCCCTGGCCCGCCTTCAAGAAGCGGATCCAGATACCCAAGAAGTGGTTGGACGTGCATCGCCAGGCGCTATCCGACGGGTTGACACCGAGGTTCGTCGGCATCTATCACTACAGCGGCGTGACGATCTTCGTCGATTTCGATCCGTCGAGCTACATGCAGAGGAAGGCCAACAACTCTGCGGCTCACGTCGCGACGAACGACCTGTTCCAGGCGCAGACGCTCGGGGTCTTCTCACGGCAGGACCGCAATGGCAATCGACTCACGAGCGTCAGGGCCGCCGAGTTTTCGGACTATCTCCTTGGGGTGGCTCGTCGGCTCCACCCCCGAATCGAACTGTTCGAACGCTTCAACTCGGGACTCCTGTCAAGTGAGCCCGTGATGGCGCTGGACGCGATCAAGGAGATGCACGAGGTCCAGTGGCCGGACCGCTTCCAGGGCGAATGGCCCGGTTTCTATCTGGAGTTTCGCTTCGACCGCTTCGTTCGGCAGCACAACCTCCAGGACAGGGTGTCGTTCCAGAAGGCGAAGAAGAGGGGAGACTTCGACTTTGACCTAATCTTCGGTCAGCCCGGCGAGGCCGACTACTACGGCGACCTCAAGGCCTCGAACCTCAGCAAGAGCGAATCCCCCGGCAATGACGCTGAGACCATCCTCGAGTGCGTGCAAACGTTCGGCAGGTTCTGGTATGTCCTCTACGAACACGAGACGTGGCACGGGAAGTCGCAGGAGCACGCTCCGACTATTGCCTGGAACGAGTGGCGACGATCCGTTGGATACCAGGGGCGCAATCCATACAACGCGTTGTCCTATGCCTCAAGGTTCAAGGCGGCAGTTTCGTACGTGCAGATGTCGATCCTCGAGATCAACGAAGCGAACTTCCACCTGGCGCTGGGCCAGTTCAATCAAGGTCAGCAGCCAGGAGGCGCGACGCGGGCACCCAAGGTGATGATCCTGAAGCGCGACATCGACAACTTCCTGATCTACTCCGAACGCGTCCGTTGACTCGCGGGCGAACCGTGGGATAGGCGACGGCTAGGCCGCCTTCGGCATCCGATCGGGCTCAGCAAGAGCCTCATCAGGGTTGCGTGGAGCCGAGAGGATCGCGTCGGCGACGTCCGGCGCGGTCTCCGCGATCAGCTCGGCATCCTGCTCGACGTGAGTCCGAAGCATGAAGTTCGCCGCGCCTACATTGACGCCGTTGCCGAGTTGCTTGTACGTCAGGGCATCGCGCTGACCGTCGAAGCCGAACCAATCGGGGAGACCCTGCAACCGAGCCGCCTCGCGCGGGGAGAGCCGGCGGCCGCGTGCGCCGAGTATTGACGTCTGCGTGATGGCGACGAGCGCGGGCAAATACGTCGGGCGCTTCACCCGGAGGCCAGAAGGGCGTAGGTGCATCACGGTCTCGTGCAGCGACTCCGTTGCTTGAGCCTGCCATTCGAGCTTGCGGCGCGACGCGGGCAGATCCTGAAGGTTCGAGTGCGTCCGGAGCCAGGGATCGATGACGTCTCGATGCTCTGTGTAGAACGCAGCGTTCTTCCGAAGAAAGTCCGCCTTCCACGCCGGCACGTCGTCACCGATCTCGAGTGCGTCCATGTGGGTGAAGTGGTCGGCCCAGATGGGGAATCCAGGGAGCTTAGGGACTCCCTTCTTCCTGAGGCGCATCACGAAGTCCGCCCAGATGTCGATCACCAAGGAGTCGATCTCCGTCAGACGGTAGTCGTCTAGCCGCGCGACCTCCCGGTCGGGCTGGACCAGTGGGCGCTGCTGCGGGCCGATGGGCGTCCTGAAGATGTCCCAGTCGTCCGGGTTCCAGCCTTCGATCGGACCTCGGGGCACGAGAGGAGCGTGCGACGATAGCGCGCGAGCCCGAACTGGGTCGCCGACGTACGTCGCCATGATGAAGACACGCTCGCGAATCTGGGGACGGCCGCCAAGGTGCGGCGGGAGGAGGTGCGGCGAGAAGACGGTCGGCGCGGTGGAGACCTTGTAGCCCGCGTCCTGCATCAAGCGGACGATGGTGGCCCACGTGTCGCGGTGGCGCGGGCCCGCAAGGTTGCGGACGTTCTCGAGCATCACGACGGGGGGTTTCCGCTCCTGCAAGATCCGCAGGATGTTGAAGAAGAGGGTCCCTCGTGCCTCATTGATGCCCCGCTGGAAGCCTGACTTCGAGAACGGCTGGCATGGGAAGCCAGCGGTCAGGACTTCGTGCGCCGGGACAGCCATGCTGCTCTCGGTGAGCGGGATGATGTCGCCCTCTGGCGCCTCGTGCCAGTTCTGTGCGTAGATGGCAGCGGCGGAGGTGTCGATCTCGGATGCCATGGCGAGAGTGCCGCCGTTCACGGCTCCCAGCGCAGCATGGAAACCGCCAATACCGGCGAAGAGGTCGACGAATCTGAAGGAGGACATGGCTCGAATGTACCTTCGGCCGCCAACAAAAGCTAGCCAGCTCGCACCATCGGTGGAAAGCTGTGAGTGAGCTGAACGAGGACCTTGCGTCTGTCCTGCGTGCCAAGCAAGCGCAACCCGGCCGTTGGGCTTCAAGCGCGGCTTCGACCGCTGTCATGCGCGGCAATCGGCGCCGCGATACAACCCCAGACCTGGATCGTGCCAAGTTAGTGCCCCATGGCCGACCTGAGTTTGGTGAGGATCTCGGCGGCTTCGCCGGTGGCAGGGGTCTGGGCGGTGATCCGGTGTCCGTCGACGCTGATCACGATGTCGCG
>NZ_JABFAP010000001.1:1830365-2066518 GCF_017168255.1 Agrococcus sp. KRD186 | reverse complement strand
CTCCCGCTAGTGCGGCGTCGGACCACTCCGTGATCCGATGCGCACGGCCAATCGCCCCGAAGTGTTCGCCAGTTGCTGCGCCGACGCTTCGGTCCAAGTGAGTTGCCGTAGCCGGGAACCAGGCACTCCAACGGTCATGAGCGAGGGCCCAGCGCCGCATTGCGTCGAGCACCATGCGTGACGTGACGCCGCGGGGTCCAGGCGAATCGTCGATGACCTGACGGAGCGCAATAAGTGCGTCGCGCAATTCAGACGCTGCCTCGCGAACATGTGCACGACGGTCACGAGCGATGTCTCGGCGGCGGCTCAGCGAGTAGGTGACACCGGAACCGACGATAGCGCTGGCGACTGCGCTGCCCACCGCCGGCATCAAAGTTGCAACTTCGTCGATGATTTCCTCCCACTACGTAGCCTGTGTCGGACAGTATCGACTTCCACTGACGCGAGCCGGTTCGGAGATCTGTCGCACCTCGGCGATGCCCTGCTCGTCGGGACGGTCGGCGCCGAACACGGGCTCGAACGCGATGTAGAGGTAGGCGCTGGAGGCGCTCGATCTGCTCGGCCAGCTGCGGCGACTGGCGCACGTGCGGAGGGACATGGTCGCGGGATAGGCATCGCGACGATGAGCCTGCCATGCCAATCGCCTTCCAAGACCGTACGATGTCGAACATGGCCAGAGTTCGCGTGCAAGTTAGGTCGGCATGCCGCGACTGTGAACTTTGCACGGGGACCGCATTCACCGGGCTCGGCCGGTCGGCCGCTCGTGGGACCGCAAATTTGGTGTCGCTGGGACTAGTCGGCGCTCTCATGCGAAAGTGCGATGCGTGCGGCCATCCGATGGTCGAGCATGGCGGTCAGAACGGCGAACTAGTTAACGTTCAGCGACGTGAGCGCTCCGAAACAAACGTGAGCAGCGATGCCATTCAGCCGCGCTCCGCCCCGTCGCGGCTGGTGGGCCGGTTGCCCGCTTCCGCAGGTTGGCACGCACACGGCGGGACGTGGCGCTGGTTCGATGGAGCGCAGTGGACGGCACATCGGGCGCCGGGTCCTCCATCGTCTAAACCGATCAGCCCGCCGAGTGACCAGGTGGTGAGTTCCCCTGCCGTTCGAGATCTGGCAGAACAACTCAGAACTTTCGCAGAATTGCGTGACGAGGGGCTGATCTCAAGTGATGACTACGAGGCGAAGAAGCGCCAGTTGCTTGGAATGTGAGCAGTTGCCGGGAGCATTGTGATCGGCTATCAGGAACGAACCGACTGGATGGGCCGCGAGGTGGTGACGCTCGCGGACGTCTGGCCGCAATCCCCACGAGCCATGATAGTGGGTCTCAATCCTGCACCCGAGAGTGTGCAGGCCGGTCACTACTATCAAGGGAGAGTCGGCCAACGGCAGATGGGACGACTCGTTGCTGCCGGAGTTTTCGACCGTCCGGATGGTCCGTACTTCGAATCAGTTGCTCTCGCCTCCCATACGGGATTCACCGACATCGTCAAGCGGTCAAGCCGCGGAGAACGAGACGTCGAGGACGCAGAAATCCGATACGGCCGTCACCTCTTGGAAGCGAACCTCAACGCGCGCGAGATACCTCTGGTGATCTGCGTTTTCCGCCAGCCAGCCGAGGCTTTACTGGAAGAATCTGCCGCGCCTGGTTTGCAGGAAAGACGCACCGCCTGGGGTGCTCGTGTATTCCGGATGCCTGGCCCATTTGACAAGCGCGAAGTCGTCACCAGCGTGATGGCGAGTCTCACCCGCGCACTTGACTAGGTGTTCTTCCCCGGGAGGTTGTGAGGGTGTGAGCTGAGCGAAGGCCTCCATGGATGTGGGTAACCACACGCACGTCCAGCCACGGAGACCTTCATGACTCACGCTAATGCCCTTTTCGCCGAGCTCGGCAGACACAGCTTGTCGTCGAACATGGTTGGCCCGTCGAACGCGTCGCGGATCGGTTTCACCGCGCTTCCGGCACGGTCCGTTGTTGGGCGGCACGGTATCGGGCGGGCGAGCCGATGACGGACCGCTCCTCGCGGCCGCTCTCGTCGCCGAATCGGACGCCGACGCGGCTGGAGCGGCGGATCATCGGCCTGCCCTTCAATCGCCGCTGGGGACCGCACAACATCAGCTACCACCTGCGCATCGCACGCTCGACAGCCGGACGGATGCTCGCGCGGTTCAAGATGTCGCTGCTGCGGACGATCGACCACGCAATTGGGCTGCCGGTGCGCAAGGCCAAGCCGGTCCGCTAGGTCTCCCGTCCGGGTGAGCTGGTGCATGTGGATATCAAGAAGCAGCGCCGCATCCCGGACGGCGGCGGTCATCGCAAGCTCGCCCGTATCGCGGGCAAGCGCAACAGCGGTAGGCAGAAGCTCGGCTTCGCGTATTTGCATCACGCGGTCGATGGCCACGCGCGCGTCGGCCCGCCAGTCGACCGGTCGCATGGTCGACCCCGCAGAAGTCGCCCTGGCCGGGTCGTACCTCGCGCATCCGCGAAACCGATCCAGCGTCGGCACCACCGTGACAGTCGACGGCGGCATCGCCGCGCTGCACCTTACCGACGCGCGAATCAGAACAACGAAGCGAAAGGCACGCTGCTGTCAGCCGAACCACGGCGCCCGGGCTGCACACGGCTGCCGCCCGCTGCCGCTGTAGGGCTCGCCCGAGGAGGAGCGAGGTCGCGGTGCCCGACCGGCCCCGCGCCTATGTGACGGTGTGCGCGGGCGACGGCACCGCATCCGTCGTCTTCGTCGTCAGGTCTGCTGGCTGGTGACCGCGCTGATGCGGCAGTCGCGGCACCAGAAGGCGTAGATGATGCCCTCGGTCCAGCGCTCCCAGCCGTAGGAGCCCTCGAAGGGGGTGAACGCGCCGAACTGGGCGGCGATCGGCATCGTCTGCGCGCAGGTGGGGCAGGTCGGATAGATCATGTCCTGCACCCAGCTGCCGACACCACCGACGCGGTTGAGGTTGCCGCCCAGACCCCAATCCTGCACGTGCCAGCGCGGCCGGGTGGGGTGGAACGTCGCGGGCAGATCGGGCACCGGATCGGGGACCGGCATGCCGGCGTCGGGGAAATAGTTCACGCGCGGCATCGAGACGGGTGCGTCGTCGGCATGCGAGAAGAACTGGCCCGTCCACATGCACGGCATGTTGGGGCAGGCGACGATCTGGGCCGGCACCGTGCCGTCGTCGACCCCGGGGAAGGTGCCGAGCTCGAGCACGCGGTGCAACCGCCAGCCGCAGGCCGAGCAGAGGCCATCGGCGAGACCGCCGACCCTGCCCTCGCCGATCGACGGCGCGGACGGCTGGTCGGTGGGGTCGGGCGAGGCCAGCGCCTGCCACTGCGCGGAGTGACCGATGCGCACGCTGTGCTCGATGCTCGAATCGTCGACCAGGCCCTCGCGGATGACGATGTGGTGCGGAGGCAGGCCGACGAGCGAGCGGTCGCCATCCCGTGGGTCGACCGGCCAGATGTAGGGGACGTCGTCGAGCTCGTCGGCGTGCTGCTCGATCAGGTGCGGGGCCTGCAGCATGAGCAGCTGCCCGAGCTCATCGGCCCCCTCGTCGGGCAGGTGGCGGACGACCGCTTCGGCCAGCTGCGGCAGGTCGCCGTCGGGAACCCGGTCGAGGAGCCCCTCAGCAGCGCCTGCGTCAGCGGCTCCCGATGCTCGAGCGCTGCGAGCAGCACCCGCGTCGGCGACGGCATGGCGGCGAGGCGGTCGAGCAGCTCGAGGCGCTCGGGGGTGAGGTCGTGGGGCATCGGCTCCTCCTGCATCGGTGCACTGCTCGGAGGGTAACCCGCCACCTGGTGGAAGGCGAGCGGTGCTCGAAAATGTCATGCAGACGCGGGGCGGGCGGGCCAGGCGTGGAGCACGCGTCAGCAGGCATGTGGGCGCCTGATGCCACGATCGCGGCATGGATGCGGAGTGGCGCAAAGCCGGCGGGATTCTCATGACGGATGCGCCGATTCGGGCGTACGGCGGTCTCAGGATCCCTCGGGAAGCCCTGGAGGAATTCGCCCGCCGGGTGACCGCGGGCGAGGTCTCGCTGCATGCGCACCACGACAACCGGGTGCGCATGCGCAATCTCCGGGTCGACGTCGTCGACCGTGAAGACGGTGTCAGCATGCTGCGATTCGTCACCGACCGGCACAAGGGTGACGACCAGTGGCTGTGGGCGATCCATCCGCTGTCAGCGAGCCTGAAGATGCCGCTCGCTCGCGATGCGCAGCGTGTGCACCGCGATGACGCAGCCCTGTCGCTCAGCGCGGATCACGCGTGGTTCGAGGATGCGGTGCTCATCGAGGCCGAGCAGTGCCTGCTCGCGAGCGGGGTCGAGTCCGACGGGCTGCAGGTGCAGCGTGCGCTGCAGTTCGCGTCCGAACCCGAGCCTTGGATCTTGGTCGACATCGCTCTTCCTTCGCTGACCTCCCTCGGAGCGGGCGCGCTGTGGGCTGCCATCGAGGTGCTCCTCGCCGGACGGACCACGCCTGCGCACGGCGACGCGGGCGCGGCGAGCGTCGTCAACGTCAGGATCACCGATGGCGACAGAGCGGTGACTGCCGTCGTGGTGACCGCGGATGAGGCTGTGGCGCAGCGCGCCATCGGGTCGCTCGACCAGGCGGTGGCGACCGTCCTGGAGCGCGCCGCCTCGTCCAGCGCGTCCGAGTCGGTGACGATCTGGGACGAACGCAGCAGTACGTGGCTGCCGTCGGATGCCCCGTTCACATCCGCTGGCGCAACTCCTCGAGGCGAGGCGCAGTCGACGTCGGTGACGACGACCACCGGCGATTCGACGCCCTTGTAGCGGTGCATCGTGCCCCTCACGCTGCCGTCGATGGCGAGCTTCTCAGCCGATGATTGCAGGAGGCCTAAGCCGACGATTGCAACATGACGGGTTACGGCAGACCCGCGCGATCGAACTCCTGCTGCAGGCGCGGGCGGCGGGAGTAGCGCTCCGCAGCTCCGCGATGAAGCGCGCCACCGCATCCGCCTCATCCGTGCGCGCCGCGATGCGGCGCATGCGCGCGAGCCGCCGGGCGGCGAACCCGTCTGCACGCTGGACTGTGGGGATATCGCCACATGCTGGACTGTGGGGAAATCGTCACATCTGCCGCGTTCGCCAGTTGCAGCCGCAATGATCGCGCTCCTTCCGTGGCGATAGCCTCGGCGTATGGACGAGTCGACGATCACACCGGTGGAACTGTCGCGCGAGCTGGGCATGGACCGCAAGGTGCGGCAGATCCGCGGCTTCCTGCGCAACCCCGCCGATGGCGGCGGGCCGTTCGAGGGGCACGAGATCGGCACCGAGTGGCACCTCACGCGTGAGCAGGCGGATCGGATCCGGCGCCACTTCCGCAAGGTGTAGGGGCTTCGAGACGCGCGCGGCCTACGGTCGCGCGCTCCTCAGCCAGCGAGAGGGTGCCGCGCTCGAGTTCAGGGTGCGTCGGGCTCGATGCGCTGCAGCACCTCGTCGGCAGCGGTGAGCTGGCGCGCGAGCTTGTCGCGCCGCGCGCGCATCTCGGTGCGGAACCATTCGGCGCGCTCGGCCGCAAGCGTCGCCAGCGGATCGGCGGGGGAGGCCTCGATGGCGTCGGTCAGCTCAGCCAGCTCTTCGAGCGAGAATCCGAACGCCTTCATGCTCATGATCAGCCGCACGCGCTGCTCGTCGGCCGCCGTGTAGAGGCGGAAGCCGCCCTCGGTGCGGCCCGATGCCTGCACGAGCCCGACCTCGTCCCAGTGCCGCAGCGAGCGCAGCGAGAGCCCGGTGCGCTCGGCGAGCTCGCCGATGTGCATCGTGGCGGCGCGGTCGTCGTCTGCGTGTGCGGTGTCGTCGGTCATGAGGTTCCTTCTTCAACTCTACTATCACGTTAGGGTAGAGTTCTCGTTGGTCGCTCCGGCGACCCCGCTGTCCATTCTGGCCCGCTCGGCTGGACGGCCCCGCGCGACGACGCGCACCGCACTCTTGTCCCCTTCGCTGCGGCACGCCTGCGCGAGCACCGACCCGAGGAGTCCCCTTGGCCATCAGCACCCCCGCACTCGACCGCCGCGCGCGGTACCGAGACAACCCATCTGTCATGACCGTGCTGCGCAATCCGCGCCTGCTCACCCGCGAGGCGCTCGCCGGCCTGGTCGTCGCGATGGCGCTCATCCCCGAGGCGATCTCGTTCTCGATCATCGCCGGCGTCGACCCGCAGGTCGGCCTCTTCTCGTCGTTCGTCATGGCGGTCTCGATCGCCTTCCTCGGCGGCCGGCCCGCGATGATCACCGCCGCGACCGGCGCGATCGCGCTCGTCATCGCGCCGATCATGCGTGACTACGGCTTCGACTACTTCATCGCCACCGTGCTGCTCGCGGGCGTCATCCAGGTGGTGCTCGGCGTGCTGGGCGTGGCGAAGCTCATGCGCTTCATCCCGCGGAGCGTCATGGTCGGCTTCGTCAACGCGCTCGCCATCCTCATCTTCCTCGCGCAGATCCCGCACCTGGTAGGCGTGCCGTGGCTCGTCTACCCGCTGGTGGCGGTGGGCATCGTGATCATGGTCGTGATGCCGCGCCTCACGAAGGTGGTGCCGGCGCCGCTCGTGGCGATCGTGCTGCTGAGCGCTGCCGTACTGCTGTTCGGCTGGGGCGTGCCGAACGTCGCCGACCAGGGCGAGCTCCCGCGCTCGCTGCCAGAGCTCTTCTTCCCGGATGTGCCGCTGAACCTCGAGACGCTCGGCATCATCGGGCCGACCGCGATCGCGATGGCGCTCGTCGGCCTCATGGAGTCGCTCATGACCGCGAAGCTCGTCGACGACATCACCGACACACACTCGAACAAGACGCGCGAGTCGTGGGCGCAGGGCGTCGCGAACGTGCTCTCGGGCTTCTTCGGCGGCATGGGCGGCTGCGCCATGATCGGCCAGACGATGATCAACGTGAAGGCATCGGGCGCCCGCTCGCGCATCTCGACCTTCCTGGCCGGCCTCTTCCTGCTGATCCTGGTGGTCGCCCTCGGCGACGTCGTCGGGCTCATCCCGATGGCGGCGCTCGTGGCCGTGATGATCATGGTCTCGGTCGGCACGTTCGACTGGCACTCCATCACGCCGTCGACATTGAAGCGGATGCCCGTGTCAGAGACGCTCGTGATGGTCGTGACCGTCGCGGTCGTCGTGGCCACGCACAACCTCGCGATCGGGGTGATCGTCGGCGTGATCGCCGCGATGGTGCTCTTCGCGCGCCGCGTGGCGCACTTCCAGTCGGTGACGAGAACGGTGACGGATGCCTCGGCCGGCACCGAGGGCGGCGACGGCACAGGAGGCACCGGCGGCACCGTGCGGTACGTCGTCGAGGGAGAGTTCTTCTTCGCCTCGTCGAACGACCTGACGACGCAGTTCGCGTACACCGACGATCCCGACCGCGTCGTCATCGACCTGTCGCGCTCGCACATCTGGGACGCATCCACCGTTGCCGCCCTCGACGCGATCGAGACCAAGTACGCGCGGCTCGGCAAGACCGTCGAGCTGCACGGGCTGAACGCCGCGTCGACGTCGATGCGCGACCGGATGACGGGGCAGCTGGGCGGGGAGGGCTGAGGCGCTCGGCCACGATTGTGCCTCGTCGGCTACGTCGCTGGCATGGCCGATCACGACTCCTGCATCGCCGCCGCTCCCGAGGCCTAGTGCGGGCGTCGCGCAAGGACGCGGGCGTCTGAGCGCTCAGCGGCCGGTGCGGCGGGCGCGCACGTCGCGGTCGTGGCCCGGCTCGAGCAGCACGCCGCCGGTGCCTTCCGCACGCAGCTCGTCGTCGGGGTTGTAGAGCGCGCACGCCTTGAGGCTCAGGCAGCCGCAGCCGATGCAGCCGTCGAGCTTGTCGCGCAGCCGGACGAGCCGCTCCACCTGCTCGTCGAGCCGCGGCCGCCACTCGCGCGAGAGCTGGTGCCAGTCGCGCTTGGTCGGCGTGCGCCCCTCGGGCAGCGATGCGAGCGCCGCCCCGATCTCGTCGAGGCTGAGCCCCACGTTCTGCGCCGCCCGGATGAACGCCACGCGCCGCAGCGTCGCCTGCGCGTAACGCCGCTGGTTGCCCGTGGTGCGATGCGAGCGGATCAGCTTGCGCTCCTCGTAGTAGCGCAGCGCTGAGGTCGCGACGCCCGAGCGGTCGGCGAGCTGCCCGATCGTCAAGTCGTGCGCAGTTTCCAATGGTCGTTCTCCTCGCATCGGGTGAGCGGCCCGACACGCCGCTTGACTTCAAGCTACCTTGAAGTTGGAACCTGTGTGCATGGCAATCCTCACCAAGCCCGGCACCGCATCCGTCACCTCATCTGTCACCCGTGATCGCATCGCGCAGCTGATGACGCGGCTGACCGGCGACGAGAAGCACACGGCCGCCGCCACCTCCACGCTCGACGTGCTGCACGTGCTCTACGGCCGCATCCTCGACCTCTCGCCGCAGCGGCTCGACGACCCCCACCGCGATCGCTTCTACCTCAGCAAGGGGCACGGGCCGATGGCCTACTACGCGACGCTCGCCGCGCACGGGTACTTCCCGACCGACTGGCTCGACGGCTTCGGCGCCTTCGACTCGCCGCTGGGCCAGCACCCCGACCACCTGCTCATCCCGGGCGTCGAGATCTCCAGCGGATCGCTCGGGCACGGACTGCCGCTGGGGGTCGGCGCCGCGCACGCGCTTGCCGCACGCGGCAGCCCCGCGCGTGTCATCGTGCTCGCCGGCGACGCCGAGATGGATGAGGGCTCCGCCATCGAGGCCGTCGAGTACGCCGGCGCCGTGGGGCTCGAGGGCCTCACCCTGGTGGTGATCGACAACGACTCCTCCTCCTACGGTGTGCACGGGCGCATCGAACGTCGACTCGCGGCCAACGGATGGGATGCGCGCCGCGTCGACGGGCGCGACCACGACGAGTTGGCGGATGCGTTGGCACGCCGGGTGCACGGGGTGCCGACCGCCGTGGTCGCGCAGGTCGAGCGCAAGTACGGAGCCGCCGCATGAGCGCGGTTGTCGCCACCGGGCCCCGTGCCCGGTTCGGGCAGGTGGTCACCGAGCTGCTCGACGAGCGGGACGACCTGGCGCTCGTCTACGCCGAGATCTCGGGCCAGTACTTCGGTCAGGCCGCCCATGCGCATCCGCGCCGCGTGATCAACGTCGGCATTCGCGAGCAGCTGCTGGTGAGCACCGGGGCGGGCATGGCGCTGAACGGGATCCGGCCCATCGTGCACACCTTCGCGCCGTTCCTGCTCGAGCGGGCGTTCGAGCAGATCAAGCTCGACTTCGCGCACCAAGGGGTGGGGGGTGTGCTCGTCAGCACCGGCGGATCGTTCGACATGTCGACGCTCGGGCGCACCCACCAGGGGCCGGGAGATGTGGCGCTGGCGGCGACGGTTCCCGGGATGGTGATCCACGCGCCGGCGACGGCGGCGGAAGCCGAATCGGTGATCCGCGCCGCCGTGGCCGCCACCGGGCTGCACTACGTGCGGCTCTCGGAGCAGACCGACGCGCTCGAGCTACCGGACCCTGCGCGGGTGCACGTGCTGCGGCAGGGGCGCGGCCCCGTGACGATCGTGGCGCTCGGACCGGTGCGCGACGCGGCCCTCGCCGCGGCCGCAGCGCTCGATGCGACGGTGCTCGCCTCTGCGACGGTGCGTCCGCTCGACGTGGCGGCGCTGCGCGCGCATGCCGGGCCGCAGGTCGTCGTGGTCGAGCCGTGGCTCGAGGGCACCTCGCTCGGTGCCGTCGCCGAGCTGCTCGACGATGCCCCGCGCCGCTACTTGGCCATCGGCACCGCCCGGCGGGAGCTGCGGCACTACGGCACGCCGGCCGAGCACGCTGCCGCCCACGGGCTGACGGCCGCTGGGATCCTGCGGCGGATCGGCGACTGGTCGGGCTGAGACGGCGCAGGACGAGGCACGCGCAATCGTTGAACGCGTTACTCGAGCGGTACGCGTTCGGTGTCACGGTGTCACGGCGTCAGCGCCTGCAACGGTGCGGTGACCGTGCCGTCATCGGCCGTGAGGGTCGGGCCGGTGCCGGTGACGACGAGCCGGAACGCTGGCGCCCCTACTGCTGCGACGTCGATCTGCTCTACGACGCCTCGCAGGCCGTCAGCGGCGGCGGCGAACTGCGTCGCCCCGAGCTTGATCTCGACAGCGCCCCACCTACCGTCGGGAAGCGTGATCACCGCATCGATCTCCTTGCCGTTGGAGTCACGGTAGTGCCGCACCTCACCGCCCAGGGTTGACGCGAAGACCGTCAGGTCGTGCGTGGCCGCGCTCTCGAAGAGCGTGCCGACGGTGGTCAGATCTCGGAGCAGTGTTCGGGGTGCAGCACCGAGAGCTGCAGCGGCAAGTGCAGGATCGACCAGGTGCAGCTTCGGGGACTGTCGCACGCGCGCTCGCGAGCGGAGCTTGGGCGACCAGGCCAACTGGCGCTCGACGATGAAGAGCCGCTCGAGCAGACCGACGTAGGTGCTCACCGTGTCCGCGGTGATCGCCGGAGCGAACGAGCGGACGTCAGCGGCGAGCGTGGCGAAGGTGACATCGGAAGCGACGGAGCGAGCAAGCGCGGTGATGAGCTGCTTGATCACATCCGGCTCGTGGCGGAGATCGGCAAGACGGTGGACGTCGGTGCGTGCGACGTCGTCGATGTACGCACGCAATCGTTCGGCAGACTGCTCGATGCTGAGATCGGTCATCGCGGGGAAGCCGGGGCGCAGCAGCTGGTCGACGAGCTGATCGATTTCGATCGATACCTGCAGGTCGGCGGATGGGTGGTCGCCGTCGAACAGGCTGGCGATGCTCACGCCGTCGGCAGACGAACCGAACTTCTCGTGCCATGTCATCGTGCGCTGCCGCAGCCGCAGGAACCGGCCGGCCCCAGTATGCCGCGTCGCGTCGTCCGCAGGCACTGCGGATCCGGTCAAGATGAACTGGCCCGGCTGCTCGCGAGCGTCGACCGCGCGTCGCACCAGGTTCCAGAGCTCTGGAGCAACCTGCCATTCGTCGAGCAGTCGGGGTGTATCGCCGTCCAAGAGTGAACGGGGTGCGATGGTCAGCGCCTGCTGCGCCTCCGGCTCGTCGAGGAAGACGTGCGAGCGAGCGGCGTGCAGCGCGGTCATTGTCTTGCCAGTCGCTCGCGCGCCCTCGATCACCACAGCGCCAGCAGTCTCGAGGGCTCGTGCGAGGCTCGAATCGATCAGCCGCGGACGGTAGCGGCGTTCGGAGGTGGACAGTGCAGGCACGCATGCGAGCCTAGCACTAGGGCGGAGATTGCAGGACTCCTAGGGCGGAGATTGCAGGTGCAGTGGGGCGGGAACTGCAGGCGGCCTAGGCCGAAGATTGCAGAATGAACGGGCGCGACAACTCGCGCGGAAGAACGCGACCGCAGACGTGTGGGTGCCCCGGGCCATGCTCGCGGCATGGACGCAGAGTGGCGTAAAGCCGGCGGGATTCTCATGACGGATGCGCCGATTCGGGCGTACGGCGGTCTCAGGATCCCGCGGGAAGCCCTGGAGGACTTCGCCCGACGGGTGACCGCGGGCGAGGTCTCGCTGCATGCGCACCACGACAACCGGGTGCGCATGCGCAGTCTCCGGGTCGACGTGGTGGACCGCGAAGACGGTGTCAGCTTGCTGCGATTCGTCACTGCCCGACACAAGGGGGACGACCAGTGGCTGTGGGAGATCCATCCGCTGTCGGCGAGCCTGAAGATGCCGATCGCTCGCGATGCGCAGCGTGTGCACCGCGATGACGCAGCCCTGTCGCTCAGCGCGGATCACGCGTGGTTCGCGGATGCGGTGCTCATCGAGGCAGAGCAGCGCCTGCTCGCGCGCGGTGTCGATCCCGACGGGATGCAGGTGCAGCGCGCGCTGCAGTTCGCGTTCGATCCCGACCCTCTGATCTCCGTCGACATCGCTCTTCCACTGCTGCCGTCTTTGGCGGTCGGCGCGCTGTGGGATGCGATCGAGGCGCTGCTCGCGGGGCGGACAACGCCCGAGCATGGGGACGCGGGCGCGGCGACCGTGATCAACGTCCGGATCGCCGACGGCGATCGCGCGGTGACGGCTGTCGTCGTCACCGCGGATGAGGCGGTGGCCGAGCGTGCCATCGGGTCGCTCGACCAGGTTGTGGCGTCGTTCCTCGACCACGCTGGCGCGTTTGGATCGGTCATGCTCTGGGCCGACGACGGCAACGCATCGCTGGTGCCGGACGGGGACAGGCGTGGGGGCTGGGAGCCAGTTACTACGTGAGCTCGGGGCGGGCGCGCTCCTGCGGCGCAATCGCAGTCTTGATTGCCGCGTTCCACTCGCGTCGCCAGGACTGGAGCGCCTTCTGCTGAGTCTTGCTGGGCTTGGCTCGCGGTCCGATCAAGTCGAACAGCTTCGCGACATGGCCAGGCAGATCCTGCGCGGGGCCAGCGGTTGCCGAGGCAAGAATTTCGCACGCGACTCGGGCGTCGACGCCCTTGTCGAGAAGCCGAAGGATCTCACGGGCATCCTTCGCGCCCTTCTCCGTGTCCGGACGATCGAGCAACGCTGCCATCTTCGAGATGGTGTGGGCTTCGATCGTCAGCAGCCGCCATGCACCATGGCCGAGTTCGTCAGTGTGCTTGGCGAGTTCTTCAACACGGAGTCGGAGCTTGCCGCCGAGCTGTGACTGGTGGGGGATATACACGTCGACGTGGATGCCGTCGAACTCCCCACGCCACTTCGTGCCTTGAAGATGACTTGACTTCGATAGGCCCGTCAGCGTTGCTTCGAGCTGCTGCCGCACCTCGTGAGAAGCGATGATGAGGTCGATGTCATGGCTGATCTCCCCGCCGACACGATGGACGGTCGCCCAGCCTCCGATGAGGATCGAGGGTTCGAGCTCCTGCCCGAGGAAGTCGAGCACTTCAACGAGATGAGCCTCGTCGTCGATCGGCACATCAGCCATCTGCCGCCTCCGCCCTCGACCAGTCATCAACGCTGAACCATGCGCGCCAGAGTGCGCGGCGGAACTCGCTGGCCTGCCACCCGGGTTGAGCGAAGAGATCCGCATAGGTCTGGGCGGCGCTGGTGAATCCGCTGCGCCATTCGTCGAGTGTCTTCGACTCCACCGCGAGCACCAGAGCTTCCTCGCCCGGGGGAAGGTCGTCGAGTGCAACGCTCATCGGGAGGTAGAGGATTGCGGGTGCGTGATCAGCGATCGTGTTCAGGCCGCCGAGATGTTGGACTGCGGCACGAGTGCCGCCGATCGCGTACTTCTCGGTGTCGGCTGCCAGCTTCTGTGCAGCGTCGAACTGCGTGCGCGTCGCAGCGCGCAGCGATCGCGCTGCAGCGAACAGCGTCAGAACGCGCTCGGGGTCAGTGACACTGAAGCCGCCAGCTGGGTGTCGCGTCACGGCGCCGATCTGGATCGGTCGAGTGAGTGCCTTGTAGGCGAGCTTCTCTCCGACGCCTGCTTCCCAGGCCAGGTCGCCCGTGTTCTTCCAGGCTCGTCGGCCATCGAGGGCGGCGTCGACGAGCACGCGCCACACCGCATCGGTTTCTCGCAACACGCACCCCCTCAGGCCAACTCTACCGAACGGTGGAACTGAGATTCCACCAAAATGTAGAACCATAGTTCTACTAAACAGTAGAACTGTACAGATTGCGAGGATCGAACTGTACAGATTGCGGGTGGTTCACATCCGCTCGTGCAGCTCCTCCAGAGAGGTGAGCACGATCAGGCGCTCGGTGGCGCGGGTCATGCCGACGTAGAGGAGGTCCTCCCAGCCGGGGGAGCGGCCGTCGACGTCGGTGACGATGACCACCGGGGATTCGAGGCCCTTGTAGCGGTGCACGGTGCCCCAGCGGATGCCGTGGGTCGCGCCCGACTGCGGTGACGCATCCGTCGTCTCCCCGAAGGCGCGGTGGGCCGCCGACCTGCGGCGGGGCGAGAGGACGAGGATCTCGTGCGGATCCCAGCCGTCGGCCCAGAGCGTCTCGAGCGCCTGCAGCAGCAGGGCATCCTGCTCATCGGCGTCGCGGTAGCGGCGGATGGCGCCGGCGAGCTCCTCATCCTCATCGTCGCGATAGAAGTCGGCGTACTCGACGCCGGTGATGAGCTGAGCGCGCGGGCGGTTATGCACAGCCGGTGAACTGGCCCGGGCGGGTGCCGCGTGAGCGCCGTACATTCGAGACATGACGTTGGCGGATCTGATCGAGGCGGCGCGAGAACTCGCGCCGGCTGATCGGGTCAGGCTCGCCGATGCAGTGATGGCGAGCGTTGAAGGCGACGCGGCCATCGACCCCGTGCTTGACGCGGCTTGGCAGGTAGACCTGCGTCGCCGAATCAGCGATATCGAGAATGGCCGGGTCGAACTGGTCGACGGACGCGAAACCATGCGGGTCGCGCGTGAGCGAATCGCTGCGCGATCTCGTCGAGCGAGGTGAGCGCGATCAGGCGCTCGGGGGCGCGGGTGGCGCCGATGCAGAGGTCGGTGAGGATGGCTGCCAGGGCTTCGAACCTCTTGCAGGCGTGCACGGTGCCCCACTTGGTGCCGCTGGCCTCCCCCTACGGTGCGGCAACTGCGGTGGGTTTCATCGGATGGGTGCGGAAGTGAGGCCGGGGTGGGAGGATGGCGCCATGCTCGCCGGACCCAGCCGACTCGACCGGATCACCGTGAATCCGGAGATCAGCCACGGCAAGCCGACGATCCGCGGCATGCGCATACGGGTGCGAGACGTCCTGGAGCTGCTGGCATCCGGGATGACGTACGAAGAGATCCTCGCCGACTATGACGAACTCGAACGCGACGACATCCTCGCGGTGCTCGAGTTCGCGGCCCTCGATTCCGCCGGTCGCATCGAGCGATTCGTCGCCTGACCGCCTGGCTGTGCAGCGGAGCTCTGGGCAGGCGTGACTGAGTTCCTCATCGATCAGCAGTTGCCCGCTCGGCTCGCTGAGCACTTGAGCAACCGCGGTCACGACGCCCGACACGTGAAGCAGTACCCGGGCGGCACGACTCTGAGCGACCCGCAGATCGCCGCCATTGCCGACCGTGAAGGCCGGGTCGTGGTGACCAAGGACGACGACTTCCGAGTCCTTCACCTGACGCGCGGGCAGCCCGCACGACTCCTCATCGTGACGTGCGGCAACATCTCCACCTCGGCTTTGCTCACTCTTGTCGATGAGCACTTCGCTGATCTCGCATCAGCGATCGACCAGTACCGCTTCGTTGAGCTGCACCGCGAGGGCGTCTTCATCCACGACCCACGCTGACGCCGGCGCTGAGCGCATCCGCCCTGTCATGCCGCGCGGAGCGCCGAGTCGCGGCGGTGATAGGCGTCCTTTCGCGTGAAGTCGTCGGCGAGGATGTCGCCTGCGCCAGCATCCGATGGTGGAACTTCACCACGACGTGCTCGGTGACGCACAGTGGACAGATGGCGAGCGGCACGCCCGCCCGATCACGCCCGCTCGTGCAGCTCCTCCAGCGAGGTGAGCACGATCAGGCGCTCGGTGGCGCGGGTCATGCCGACGTAGAGCAGATCCTCCCAGTCCGGCGAGACGCCGTCGACGTCGGTGACGATGACCACCGGGGATTCGAGGCCCTTGTAGCGGTGCACGGTGCCCCAGCGGATGCCGTGGGTCGCGCCCGACTGCGGTGACGCATCCGTCGTCTCCCCGAAGGCGCGGTGGGCCGCCGACCTGCGGCGGGGCGAGAGGACGAGGATCTCGTGCGGATCCCAGCCGTCGGCCCAGAGCGTCTCGAGCGCCTGCTGCAGTATCGCCTCCTGCTCATCGGCGTCGTGGTAGAGACCGTTGGTGCCGTCGGGCGCTTCGCCCTCCTCGTCGCGGAAGTGGTCGGTGTAAGCGATGCCGGTGATGAGCTGCGGGTGTCAGCGCTTTGGCAGTAGTGGCAGCACGTCCTCCGAGAACTGAGCGAGGAAGCGGCGCTGGTCGTGGCCGGGGCCGTGGAAGACCAGGTGGCGGAAGCCGAGGTCGGCGTAGTGCGTGATCGCCGCGGCGGTCTCGGCGGGGTCTGAGGAGATGATCCAGCGCTTCGCGACCTGCTCGATCGGGAGCGCGTCGGCCAGGCGCTGCATCTCGGCCGGGTCGTGGATGTTCTGCTTCTGCTCGGGCGTCAGCGAAAGGGCCGCCCAGAAGCGGGTGTTCTCGCGCGCGACGTCGAGGTCGCGGTCGTAGGAGACCTTGATCTCGATCATGCGGTCGACATCCGCGTCCGCCCGCTTGCCGAGCTCGATGCCCTCCTCGAGGTTGGGCACGATCGTCTCTGTGTAGTACTTGTCGCCCTTGCCCGAGGTGCAGATGTGGCCGTCGGCCACGCGGTCGGCGTACTTCGTGGTGGCGGGGCGGCCGCCGGCGAGGAGCGCTTCGGTAGGGGTCGGTGATGCTGCGATGCGGCGGATCGCCGCGACTTCCTCGGGGGAACGTCCCGCGCCATGCGTCCTGCGGCTTCGTCGCTCGAGCTGAGTATTGCTCGGAGGCTAACCCGCACCCCCCCGCGGTCGCACCAGCAACGGTGAACCGCGTCCGTGCGCTCGGCGACGGTGTACAGATTGCGAAATTTGGACTGTACGGATGGGGGCGGTGCATTGCGGCGTCGATCACATCCGATGACGGAACTCCGCCAGCGTGGTGAGAACGATGAGTCGCTCGGCGGCGCGGAGGCGGGGAGGGCTTGGCGGTCGCCGATCCTGGGGGTTTCGTGATGGCTGCGGCCTTCGTCCGCGGCTTCCTCGACCGGCGGGTGGGCGTTCTGCTCGACCGGCGGGTGGGCGGTCTCTGCGACCGGCGGCTGGTCGGTCTGCTTGACGGAGTGCAGTCCTCCTAGGACGGAGATTGCCGACCGCTAGGCAGCGGCGTCGTCAGCACTCGCCGTATGGGCTGCGTGTTAGGTTCGACCCTTGCAGCGAGCGCCGCTCGAGGCTCTCGCTCGCAAGGGAGACGGCATGACGGATCGCACGGCGCACGAGCCGACCGAGCTCATCGCCCTGCGCCGCGAGCTGCACCAGATCCCCGAGGTGGGGCTGCAGCTGCCGCAGACCGTCGCGCGCGTGCGCCGCGAGTTCGAGCAGCTGCCCGTCGAGATCGTCGACGCCGTCGGCGTCTCCGGGTTCGCGGCGGTGCTGCGCGGCGGCCGCGGCCAAGACACCCCCGTCAGCGAGCGCCCGACTGTGCTGCTGCGCGCCGACATGGACGCCCTCCCGGTGGTGGAGGAGACCGGGCTGCCCTACGCATCCGCCAACGGCAACATGCACGCGTGCGGGCACGACCTGCACATGGCCGCGATCGTCGGTGCGGCACGCCGGCTCGTCGAGGCCCGGCACGAGCTGGCCGGCGACGTGGTCTTCCTGCTGCAGCCGGGCGAAGAGGGCTGGGACGGCGCGCGGCTCGTCATCGACGAGGGCCTGCTCGACGTGAGCGGCAAGCGCCCCGACCACGCCTACGGGCTGCATGTCTGGTCGGGCCTCTACCCGCACGGGCAGATCGCCTCGCGGCCCGGGCCGCTGATGTCGGCGGCGGATGTGCTGACGGTCACCGTGCACGGGCGCGGCGGGCACGGCTCGGCTCCGCACCTCGCGATCGACCCGATCCCGATCGTCGCCTCGATGATCCTCGACGCACAGGTGATGGTCGCGCGGCAGTTCGACGCCTTCGACCCTGTCATCGTCACCTGCGGCAGCCTGCACGCGGGCTCGGCGAACAATGTCATCCCCGACAGCGCCATCGCCGAGTTCTCGCTGCGCTCCTACTCTGCAGCCGCGCGCACGCAGCTGCTCGAGGGCCTCACGCGGCTGTTCACCAGCATCGCCGAGGCGCGCGGGGCGACCTGCACGCTCGACTTCGGCGCCTCCTCAGCGCTCACGAGCAACGACCCGCATGAGATCGAGTACGTGGCGGATGTCGTGCAGCAGGCCTTCCCCGACCGCTGGCACACGCTCGAGCACCCGATCGGCGCCTCCGAGGACTTCTCGCAGATCCTGCAGCTGATCCCCGGGGCGTTCATCTTCGTGGGGGCCGTCCCGGCCGGGCAGGACCCCACGACCGCGCCCCTCAACCATTCGCCGAAGGCCGCCTTCGACGATGCCGTGCTCGACGACTGCGCAGCCATGCTCGCGGTCTTGGCGCAGCACCGACTGCGGTGACGCATCCGCTTCATCCCCCTGCACAGGAAGAGCCGACGATGACCACTCCCCAGCCCACCAGGGTCGCCCCAGCGCGGCAGAGCTCGTTCAAGACGCTGCTCGGCACCGGCGTCGGCAACGCCGTCGAGTGGTACGACTGGAACATCTACGCGAGCTTCGCCGTCTACTTCTCGGCGCAACTGTTCAACGACGCCGACCCGCGATCGGCGTTCCTGCAGACCATGGCCGTGTTCGCGGTCGGCTTCGTCGCACGCCCCTTCGGCGGCGTGCTCTTCGGCTGGATCGGCGACCGGATCGGCCGCAAGCCGTCGCTGACGCTGTCGATCCTCGCCGCCTCGGCCGGCTCGCTGCTGATCGCGCTCAGCCCCACCTACGAGCAGATCGGCTGGGTCGCCTCTGCACTGCTGCTGCTCGCCCGCCTCATCCAGGGCCTCGCGCACGGCGGCGAGCTGCCGGCCGCGCAGACCTACCTGGCCGAGTTCGCGCCGCGCGAGCGACGCGGGCTCTTCGCGAGCTCGATCTACGTCTCCGGCACGCTCGGACTGCTCGCCGGGCTCGCGCTCGGGCTGCTGCTGCAGGCGCTGCTGACCCCCGAGCAGATGGCGGTCTGGGGCTGGCGGATCCCGTTCGCGGTCGGTGCGCTGCTGGGGCTCGTGGCCCTGTGGATCCGCTTCTCGATGAACGAGTCGGAGGTGTTCGAAGAGCACAAGGCTGCCGCCCAGGAGCAGAAGAAGGAGAACGTGCTGCTCCTGGTCGCCAAGAACTGGCGCACCGGGCTGCGGGTCATCCTGATGACGGCGGGGCTGACGGTGGCGTACTACATCTGGTCGGTCACGATCGCGTCGATCGCGCAGACCTCGTTCGGCTACAGCCCCGAGGACGCCTTCGCCGCCGCGCTGATCGGCAACGCGGTGCTCATCGTGGTGCTGCCGCTGTGGGGCTGGGTCTCCGACATCGTCGGCCGGCGCCCGACCATCATCTTCGGCCTGCTCGGCAGCGCCGTGCTCTACATCCCGCTGATCAACCTGATCTCGGGCGGCGAGTTCTGGCAGCTCGTGGTCGCGATCTGCACGCAGCTCATCCTGCTCGCGGCGTTCCTCAGCCACGCGCCCGCCACCTACGCCGAGATGTTCCCGACCGCGCAGCGCACTTCCGGCTTCGCAATCTCGTACGCGATCGCGATCGCGACCTTCGGCGGCACCGCGGGCTACGTGCTCACCGCCATCGGCGACCCGTTCGTGTTCGCCTGGTACTCGATCGCCCTGCTCGTCGTGTCGGCGGTCACCGTGTTCTTCATGCCAGAGACCAAGGGGCGCGACCTGACGGTGGAGGCGGAGCCGGTCGTTCGAGTGCGGTAGGCGCTGCTCAGGGCAGTCCGGCGCGGTCGAACTCCTGCTGCAGGCGCGGGCGGCGCGTTATGGGGATATCCCCGCATGCTCTACTGTGGGGATATCGCCACATCGCCGGATGCGGTGAACTTCCCACACTGGAGGTGCAGGATGCCTGCTCTGCAGGCCCGAAAACCGAAGGATGTCGCGGCGCTGATCCGAGCCGCTCGCGAAGATCGTGGCCTCAGCCAGGGTGAGCTTGCTGAACTGGTCGCCTTTTCCCGCGACTACATGGTCGACCTCGAGTCCGGCAGGCCGACGGTCTACATGGCCCGGCTCTTCCGGGTGTTGCACGAACTTGGGATCACCGTGACCCTTGAGTACGAGGTCGACGATGGCAAGTCTTGACCTGTTCCTCCACGACCTTCGTGTCGGCTCGATCAGCCCAGTCGCGCGCGATCGGACACGCGTGGCGCTCACCGTCGATCGCGACTACGACGCCGCAGTCCTGCTCAGCGAGGCGTTCGCTCCCCTCGCCGGTCGACGGTCGCCCGTTGACGCGGTGACGAACTTCCTCGGCGGTTACGTCCCGGAGGGCAACCACCGCGAGCGGATGGCCGCGAAGCGTCGCATCGACAAGGACGACCTGTTCGCGCTGCTGCGCGAATTCGGGGGATCGATCGCGGGTGCGGTCACACTGCGTGCGCCAGATGAAGATCCCAGGTATCGACCCGAATACGACGCGCTCGACGATCGTGCGCTCGCGGCCAAGCTCAAGCAGGCGCTCGATGACAGCGACCAGGGGATCCCCGACGACAGCCGCTCGACGCTGCCCGGCTACCAGCCGAAAGTGCTCGTCGCACAGTTCGACAGCGGCTGGCTCGAACCGCATGGCAGGGCGCACTCGACGCACATCCTGAAGCCGCAGGTCGCCAGCAGACCGAACCGCATCTTCGACGAGCACTACAGCCACCTCCTGACGCAGCGACTCGGTCTGTCGACGTACGCCAGCGAGATCCGCACGGCGGGCCGCATGACCTATCTCGCCATCGAGCGATTCGATCGCACCGTCGAGGATGGCGCCGTGCGGCTGCACCATCAGGAGGATCTCGCGCAGGCGCTCGGACTCGATTGGCGGGACACCGACGTGAAGTTCCAGTCGCCGGACTGGCCTGCTGACCCCAAGCGCGCGACTGCACGAAGGATCGGTGAGCTGCTCGGCTCGATACCCGGAGGTGACGCTGCGATCGAGCGCTGGATCGAGCAGCTGACGTACACCGTGGCGATCGGTGACAACGACGCGCACGCCAAGAACGTCGCGCTCATGCACGAGCCGTCAGGCACGGAGCTCGCGCAGATCTACGACGCGCTCCCGAGCCTGTTCCAGCAGGATCGCGTGCACTGGGATCTTGCGCTCGCGATCGACGGGCAGTTCGATCATCGACGGGTCTCGGCGGAGCGCATCCTGGCCGAGGTGCGGTCGTGGGACGTCATCTCCGAGCGACGCGCGGCGTCGATCGTCGGTCGGGTCATCGCCGACCTGCAGCTCGCAATCGGTGACGTCACCCCGCCGGCGGGGGTCTCGCCGGGCATGGTGGAGCGGCTGCACTGGAGCGTCGATCGGCTGGCGGCCGGGGACGAGATCAGCGAGCCCAAGCGCAAGACGCAGATGCCCTGAGACGTGCTCGTCCCGCTGCTCGCGTGGCGATAGCCTCGGCGTATGGACGAGTCGACGATCACACCGGTGGAGCTCTCGCGCGAGCTGGGGATGGATCGCAAGGGTCGGCAGATCCGCGGCTTCCTGCGCAACCCCGCCGATGGTGGCGGGCCCTTCGAGGGGCACGAGATCGGCACCGAGTGGCACCTGACGCGCGAGCAGGCGGATCGCATCCGGAAGCACTTCCGCAAGGAGTGAGGGTCTCGTGACGCGCGCGGCTTCGCAGCGTGCTCCTCGACCGACGGGCTGGCTCAGGTCTGCTGCGTCGTGAGGGCGCTGATCTGGCAGTCGGCGCACCAGTAGGCGTACAGGAGGCCCTCCGTCCAGGCGCTCCAGCCCTTGGCGCCGACGAACTCGGTCGCGCCGTCGAGCTGCGCGACGAATGGCATGGCGCGCTGGCACTGCGGGCACTCCGGATGCCAGGCATCCTGGATCCAGCTCGGGTGGCCGCCGACGCGATTCAGGTTCTGCTGGCCGCCCCAATCCTGCAGCTGCCAGCGCGCGGGCGTCAGATGGAGCGCGGCGCGCAGCTCGGGCACCGGGTCGGGCGTCGGCATCCCGTAGTCCGGCAGGTCGTTGACCCGGGGCAGCGCCCGCGGCTGGTCGCCATCGTGCGCGAACCATTGCACGCTCCACATGCAGGGAGCGTTGACGCATGCCACCAGCGCTCGCGGCACCACGCCTTCCTCGACACCCGGGAAGTCGGCGAGGTCGAGCACCCGCTGCAGCGGCCAACCGCACGCGGAGCACTCGCCCTGTGCCGCTCCGCCGACGCGAACGTGACCGACAGCAGGAGTGCTCGGCTGCCAGGTGGGATTGGGCACCGCTCGCCAGCGCTCGACGGGCTCGTCGGGGAAGAACCTCGGCTCGTAGTCGACGTCGCGCTGTTCGAAGACCAGATGGTGGGCCGGCAGCGCGACGGGCGGGCGCTCGCCCTCGTCGAACTGCTCGAGCCAGGTGAAGGGCATCGGCTCATCGACCTCGTCGACGTGCCCTGCCATCAGCTGCGGTGCCTGGAGCAGCAGCCCACCGAGGTGCTTGGCGCTCTCACTCGGCAGATGCTGCACGACCGCTTCGGCCAACTGCGGCAGCTCATCGTCTGCCACGCGATCGAGGACGTTGACGATCGCGTCACCGGTGCGGATGTCGTTGCGCAGCGTCTCGAGCAGCACCTCCAGCGGCGACGCCAGCGCGGCGATCCTCCTGTCCTCTGCAGCGCGTGATTCCCGTTCCGCATCGTCCATCGCAGCCTCCTCGTCGTGGCACTCGCGGCCAGGCTAGCGGGGCGGGGTCTCGTGACGCGCGCGGCTTCGCCGCGTGCTCCTCGACCTACGACCGGCCGCCGGTAGACTGAGCCCGTCGGGCTCTCCGGCACCCAGCACTTCTGCGCCGCCGTGAGCGGCGCTCTTGCGTGACGCAGCGCATCCGTTCTTCTGGTGCGCCGGCTCGGGCGCACGTGCCCCAAGGAGCCACCGTGACCATCACCGCGACGCACGATCGCGCGCGCTACCGCGACGACCCATCAGTCATGACCGTGCTGCGCAACCCGCGGCTGCTCACGCGGGAGGCGCTCGCGGGGCTGGTGGTGGCGCTCGCGCTGATTCCCGAGGCGATCTCGTTCTCGATCATCGCCGGCGTCGACCCGGCCGTCGGGCTCTTCTCGTCGTTCATCATGGCCGTGACGATCGCGTTCGTGGGCGGTCGGCCCGCGATGATCTCGGCCGCCACCGGCGCCGTCGCGCTCGTCATCGCGCCGATCATGCGCGAGCACGGCTTCGACTACTTCATCGCCACGGTGCTGCTGGCGGGCGTGCTGCAGATCGTGCTGGCGGTGCTGGGGGTGGCGAAGCTCATGCGCTTCATCCCGCGCAGCGTCATGGTCGGCTTCGTCAACGCGCTCGCCATCCTCATCTTCCTCGCGCAGATCCCGCACCTGGTGGGCGTGCCGTGGCTCGTCTACCCGCTGACGGCGGTGGGGCTGGCGATCCTGGTGCTGCTGCCGCGCGTGCAGAAGGTGGTGCCGGCGCCGCTCATCGCGATCGTGGTGCTCACCGCCGCGGTGCTGCTGTTCGGCTGGTCGGTGCCGAACGTCGCCGACCAGGGCGAGCTGCCCTCGTCGCTGCCGGCGCTGTTCTTCCCCGACGTGCCGCTCACGCTCGAGACGCTCGGCATCATCGGACCGACCGCGCTCGCGATGGCGCTCGTCGGGCTGATGGAATCGCTCATGACCGCCAAGCTCGTCGACGACATCACCGACACCCGCTCGAACAAGACCCGCGAATCGTGGGGGCAGGGCGTCGCCAACCTCGCCTCCGGCCTCTTCGGCGGCATGGGCGGCTGCGCCATGATCGGCCAGACGATGATCAACGTGAAGGTCTCGGGCGCGCGCTCGCGCATCTCGACCTTCCTGGCGGGGCTGTTCCTGCTCATCCTCGTAGTGGTGCTGGGCGACATCGTCGGGCTCATCCCGATGGCGGCGCTGGTGGCCGTGATGGTGATGGTCTCGGTCGGCACCTTCGACTGGCACTCCATCACGCCGTCGACGTTGCAGCGGATGCCCGTGTCAGAGACGCTCGTCATGGTCGTCACGGTGGTGGTCGTCGTGGCCACCTCCAACCTGGCGATCGGCGTGGTCGTGGGCGTCGTGGTGGCGATGGTGCTCTTCGCGCGTCGGGTGGCGCACTTCGCCTCGGTGACGCGTGAAGTGCGCACGTCGGACGGCGGCACGGCCGTGCACTACACGGTCGAGGGGGAGCTGTTCTTCGCCTCGTCGAATGACCTGACGACGCAGTTCTCGTACACCGACGACCCCGACCACGTCGTCATCGACCTGTCGCGCTCGCACATCTGGGACGCATCCACTGTGGCTTCTCTGGATGCGATCGAGACGAAGTACGCGCGGCTCGGCAAGCGGGTCGAGCTGCACGGGCTGAATGCCGCGTCGGTGTCGATGCGCGAGCGGATGTCGGGGCAGCTGGGCGGCGAGGGCTGAGCTGGCGGTACCGGTAGGCCTCGGTGTCCGTTGTGCCACTTTGAGGGCCGAATAGCCACTTTTCTGGCCAATCGGCCACTTTTCTGGCATGCTTAGCCACGACGAGGAGGCTTTCGTGCGACTGCAGAATCCGTTCGCTGCGCTCAGCCCGTCGGGGATCGACTCCCAGGTGCTGCTCGTGCTCGCACGCACCGACCGGCAACTCTCCGTGCAGCAGATCCACAGCCTGCTGCCGGAGGAGGGCTCGCGCACGGCAGTGCAGAACTCTGTTGCGCGCTTCGTCGAGCAGGGCACCGTCCTGGAGCAGCAGATCGGGCGCAGCCGCGCGTTCGCATTGAACGACCAGCACCTGCTCGCCGAACCGATTCGGCAGATCGCCGCGAGCAAGCAGCTGCTCGTGCGCCGATTGGCCGGAGCGATCGCAGACTGGCCGGTCCAACCGCTCACCGTGATGATCTTCGGGTCGGCCGCGCGCAGCGACATGCGCTCGGACAGCGACATCGACCTGCTGATCGTGCTGCCGGATGCCGTCGATGAAGCTTCCGGCGACGAACTGGTCGGCGACCTCGCGGCGCGTGCCACCGCCTGGACCGGCAACGATGTTCGTCCTCTTGTGTATCAAGCCGGGGAGGTGCAGCCTGCCGGAGTCTTCGACGCGATCATCGAGGAAGGCCTCAACGTCGCGGGTGATCCCGCATGGCTGCGGCGGCGACTTCGTCGACGGGATGCCGCTTGAGCCCGCAGCGGTTGGGCTTCGAAGGGCATTGATCGGCGAGTCCTGAGCCGATCGGAAGCCCGACCGCTGCTTCGCGGGCGATGATTGCGGCATGGAGATCTTCGGGCCGCTGCTGGCCGGCTTCGCCCCGGTGGTCGGGCCGCATCTGTGGTGGTTGATCCCGGTGGTCGTCGCGGTGCTCGTGCTGCGGTTCCCGATGCTCGGGCGCGGGCCGAACTCCTCGGCGCGCGACCCGTGGCGCGGCTTCAAGTTCGGAGCGCGCACCGCCGTGCTGGAGCGCGCCGGCGGTCGCTGCGAGGGCAGCGCCTTCCTCTTCTGGGGACGCTGCGATGCGCCCGCGGTGGAGATTGACCACGTGGTGCCGTGGTCGCGCGGCGGGCCGACCGTGGTGGGCAACGGGCAGGCGCTGTGCAAGGCGCACAACCGATCGAAGGGCGCATCGACGCCGGCCTGGTGGTACGTGCTCGGCCTCGAGCGCCGCCGCCGCAGCTACTTCCCGGTGGGTGCGGATGTGCGGGTGCGCGCGGTCATGAGCGGCACCGACCGGATGCTGCGCGAGCGCTCAGCGGCCACGCGCGCCTGATCGGTTGGTCCGGTCGGCTACATCGCCCAGGCGAGCGACTCCGGCACCGCGAGCACGAAGTAGTGACGAGGCGTCCCGACCCCTGTGGAGAAGTGGGCGCCGATGTCGGCCGTGCCGTCTACCTTCCCCGGCATGAGCGAGATCGAGCTGCCCGAGCACTACGACCAGATCCTGGCGACGCTGAAGCAGCAGGTGCGCGGTGCGCATCTGCGAGCGCATCGATCGGTCAACGCCGAGCTCATCACGCTGTACTGGCGCATCGGCAATACGATTCTGGAGCAGCAGCAGCGGCAAGCAGGCTGGGGCGGCAAGGTCGTGGAGCGGCTGGCCCATGATCTGCGGCGAGAATTCCCAGAGATGACGGGACTGTCGCGACGGAATCTGATGTACATGCGAAGCTTCGCCGAAGCCTGGGGTGAGGAATCCACAATTGTGCCAACAGTGTCGGCACAATTGACATCGCACCCTGTGGGTCTGCTCAGTTGGAGTCACATTCGACTGCTGCTCGACAAACTTGAGCATCAAGCGAGCCGCGAGTGGTACGCCGCGAGGGCGGCGGACGAGGGCTGGTCCCTCGTCGTGCTGAGGCACAACATCATGGGGCGGCTCCGGCAGCGCGAAGGCGCGGCACCGAGCAGCTTCGACGGGCAGCTCGATGCGCGAGACGCGAGGCTCGCGCAGGCGATCTCCAAGGACCCGTACGTATTCGACTTCCTTGGGCTGGGCACGGAGGCTGCCGAGCGCGACCTCGAGCAAGCCATGATGGACCGGCTCGTCGATGTGCTGCGCGAGCTCGGGCCCGGCTGGGCGTTCGTCGACAGGCAGAAGCACATCGAAATCGGCGGCGATGACTTCTATCTCGATTGTTCCGATTCTCGGATTATCCCGAGCATGCTCACGTTGGCGGCAGGTCGCGCTGAGACAGCAGGAGTGGCCGTGTGGCCGGTCCCATCGCTGGTCGGGATAACCCGAGCACGCCGTGGTGAGCCCGCAAAACCGATCGGCAGCGTCAAGGCGTCCCCTGTCGACACGCCGCCTCGCGAGCCGATCTGAGACGCATTGCTCGCCGCGCACACTGCGCACAGCAGGGCGGGATGCAGCAGATTCGCTGCATCCCGCCCTGGAAGGTCGGTTACGGGACGGGCCGCAGGCCGACGCTCTCGCAAAGCTGCTCGTCGCTGCCGGGGAAGACGGCGATGACCTGGTCCGCGCGGAGGCAGGCGGTGAGCGGTGGTACCTCGTGCTGGCGACCGTCGTCAACGGGCACGCCGTCGGTGGCGAAGAAGCCTACCCGCCACACCGATCCGCACAGATCGAGCGCCTGCGCGGCACGGTCCGAGTCGGCTCGGATCGGCAGGGTGGTGCCATTGCTGTCAGTGACCTCATCGGGAATGCCGACCTGCGTTGACAGGCTCGAGGTGTCGGCGGCCGCGTAGCAGTGGGCACTGCGCTCCTGTGCCGCCTGGCTGGCGATCGTGACGGCGGCCACGCCAGTGCCGGCGAGGAGCACGAGTGCGGCACCTCCGGCGATTGCGCGATTGCGGCGTTGGTGCGTCTGTCGGGCACCGGCCGCGGCGGTGAGCAGTCGCTGCTCGATGCGCGCAGCGGTGCCGGTCGGGAGCTCGGGGAGCTGGGGGGTAGTCATCAGCGGCCTCCTGCCGTGAAATGGGTCAGTTCGGTGCGCAGGCGTGCGCGCAATCTGGAGAGGCGGTTGCGCACGGCCCCGTGAGAGAGGCCGAGTTTGTAGGCGGCTTCCTTGTAGGTGAATTCGTCGACGAGGCAGAGCTGGTAGATCGATCGGTCGGGCTCTGCCATCGCTGCCACGATCGTCTGGAGGGTCTGCTCGATCTCTCTTGCCAGCATCTGCTCGCTGGGATCGGTGCCAGAAGCGGGTAGTTGATCTTCGGGTTCGGTAATCGGTTGTTCGCGTCGTCGGCTGATCGAGCGGCTGCGATTGAGGGCGAGATTGCGGGCGGTGACGAGCAGCCATGGCAGCAATGAGATCGCGGCGATCTCGACGGACTGGCGCTTGCGCCAGAGGGTTAGGAAAACGTCGCCGGCGATCTCTTCTGCCTCGGCACGGTTGCGGAGCACGGAGAAGCTGCCCCAGTAGACCGGCCGTTGATAGCGGCAGAAGACCGTTGCCAGCGCGTGCTCGTCGTCGTGGCGGAGCCGTTCGAGGAGTTCGCGATCGTCGACGGCAGTGTTCGAATCCGTTGCCACGGGCTGGGTCCCCATCTCGTCTCCTCTAACTGCCGGCCAGGAGAGGCCGTTCACTGTCAGAGTGTCCGGAGGAAGCGGGATCGTCTCACCATTGCCGGGCTGCGCGGGACGGTTCTCGCTCGAAGAGGGGTCCACAGTTCCCGGTCTCGCATTCCTATTCGACGTCGCGCCCATCGAGTGCGGCTCGCAGAGCGGCATCGAGCTTGACGGGCGTCTTGCTGTCATGTTGCACGAGGCCGGCGCACATCCCCGCAGCGCGAGCGCCGGCAATGTCCTGATCCAGGTTGTCGCCGACGAAGGCCATGTTGGCGGGAGTGCTGCCGAGACGTGAGGCGAGAATCTTGAATGCTCTCGGGTCCGGTTTTGTTACCCCAATCTCTTCCGACGTGCACACCGCATCGATGAGCGGCGCCAACCCGATCGTCTCGAGCTTGTCCAACTGTTGAGCGTGGTTGCCGTTCGTGAGAACGCCGATGCGCACGCCACGAGCCCTCAACGCGGCGAGAGTCGGCGCGGCGTCGGGGAACGCGCGCCATGAGCGACGGTAGTGAGCCAGATACTGCTCGAATAGGGCATCGGCGTGACCGACGTCGCTCGGCTGTTCCGCCGCGAGGAGATGGAGGAAAGCGCGCAGTCGCCGTCTTCGCTGCTCGCCGAAGGAGATGGAGCCCGTGCGCCAATGTTCGAAGTGCTCGGCTTCGATGTCGAACCACACCGCGACGAGTCGGTCGGTCGGTTCGCGTCCTAGATCAATCGTGAACTGTCGGACTGCAATGGCCGCCGAACCGCGATGATCGAAGAGCGTGCCGTCCAGGTCGAAGCCGACCGCTTGCCAATGGGCGACATCGCCGCGGGCCACCGATTTCACTCCACCATCTTCGCAACAACCTCGACACCCGCGCATCTGTGATCGCGATCGTGCTCGAAGCCGATCCTCGAGTGGGGCGCCAATTGCCGACTGCCCGGCTCGGAATGATCCTCGCGCCTTCGAAGCTGAACGAGGGGGTCGTCGTCGACACCGTCCTGCGGGACTCTGGTGATGTCGCGACCGGAGCGGCCGCGACGCCGACCGACAGGAGGTAGGGGTCGTGAATGACGAAGCATCTGAGGACGCCGAGGGTGTGTTGGCAGAGGCCATGCGAATCGGCCTGGCGACGGGCTCGATCCGGTACTACCGGAGCTGCTGTCGGACCGTGACTCGGTTCCTCGACAGTCGAGGCATCGACCGGCTCACCGAGCAGGCTGTCGAAGAGTTTCTCACGGCGATGGTTGACCGAATGCGCCGCGGCGAGATCCACGCTGCGCTGCGCTCGAACCTGGAGAAGACCGCCCTGATGATGCTGGAGTTCCAGCAGACCGGCGCGGTCGTATGGAAGCGACGAAGGCCAGCACCGAGGCTCAGCGCGCCCACGACGAAAGTGCTCAGCGCCTTCGGTGAGCACTTGCAGAAGGAACTGGCACCAGGCTCCGTGCGTCTTGTCATCGGAGAAGTCCACGGGTTCATGAGCTATCTGGACCGCGTCGACCGCCCGCTCGAATCGGTCTCCGTCGAAGACGTCCGAGCGTTTCTCGTCGATGCGCGGTCGCATCACGCATCGGGCATGGGAAACACCGCGTGGGCTATCAAACGGTTCGTCCGGTTCCTGAACCATCAGGGCATGGCCGAGTTGAAGGCCGATGCCTTGCTGGCGCGGGTCGGACCGAGACGGACACGGGCACTGCCTTGCTTCACTCCCGAGGAGGCGGACAGGCTCGTCGGTGCGATCGAGACTGCATCTCCGCGCGGGAAGAGGGACTACGCGATCGTCCGGTTGGCACTGTCGACGGGACTGCGCTGCTGCGACATCGTGTCGCTACGGCTCGACGAGATCGATTGGCGCCGCGATGAGATCCGTTTGGTGCAGAACAAGACCTCGGCGCCGTTGACGCTGCCGCTGTCGGCGGAGGCCGGCAACGCGATCGCTGACTGGCTCCTGCAAGGAAGGCCCGAAAGCGATGCGCCCGAGGTCTTCGTCCGTCTGTACGCTCCGTTCACGAAGCTCACCGGGCCAACGGGGGCGCTCATCATGGGCCGATGGCTCGCCGAGGCCGGCGTGTCGCACCGAGCACATGACGGCAAAACGTTCCATGCACTGCGGCGCACGACCGGCACGCGCCTGATCGAGTCGGGCGCCGAGCTCGCGCTGACGGCACAGGTGCTCGGTCACGCGACCGTCGAGTCCTCTCGGCGCTACATCGCGCTGGCCGACGATTCCCTCCGTGAATGCGCCCTGCCCCTCGACACGTTCGCCCCCACGAAGGAGGGGCAGCGATGAGCATCACGTACAGCAGCGGCTTCGCGACTCACATCGAGGCAATGCTTGAGTGGCGCACAGCGCTGGGCTACTCCCGAGGCACGCTCGAGTATCCGATGCTGAGCTTCGACCGGTATTGCTCGGCCCACCCGTCTGACGAGCCGATCCTGACCCGCGAGCTGGTGACCGACTGGTGCCGGGAAGGTACGAAGATTGAGTGGCCTGCGCACAAGGCCCACGCGATCCGCGCATTCGGCAAGTACCTGCAGATTGTCGGCGTCGAAGCATTCGTGCTGCCCGCGCAGTGGATCCGAAAGCCCACCAGGCAACTGCCTCACATCTTCAGCGACGGGGAACTGGCCGCCTTCTTCGACGCGGCCGACTCGATCAGCCCGTCGGCGTCCAGCCCATTCCGTGAGCACACGCTGCCGGTGCTCTTCCGGCTGATGCTGAGCTGTGGGCTGCGGCCCCAGGAGGCCCGACTGCTGCGGCGCAGGAACGTCGACTCCGGCGGCGCGATCGTGATGATCGAGCAATCGAAACGGAACAAGGACCGTCGTGTTCCGGTGGACAAGGGCATGACTGATCTGCTGGCCCGATTTGACGAGCTCGCCGATCTGCGCAGGCCCGACAGGGAGTTCTTTTTCGAAGACCACACCGACCAGCCCTACCCAGGCCGTTGGGTCACGGCCCACTACCACCGCTGCCGTGAACGGACGGGCGGCATCGCGCCGGGTTCCACGCCGTACACGCTGCGCCACAACTACGCCTCGCGCACCCTGACGCGCTGGGTGGAGGAGGGCCGCGACCTCGGCGTGTGGCTGCCCTACCTGTCGGCCTACATGGGCCACGACACCTACTCGGCGACCGCCTACTACATTCACCTGCTTCCCGAGCGTCTGGCCGCAACCGGCCTGACGAGCGCCGCAGGCATCATCCCGGAAGTGACATCATGACCAACCCCACCGACAGCTTCTATCGGCACCTGCGCGAATGGTTCACCGTGTTCATGCCTCGGCAACGCGGAGCCAGCCCTCACACGATCACTGCGTGCCGCCACACCTGGAACATGCTCCTGCGCTACGTCGCTGAGATTCGCGGAGTCCCGCTCGAGCGGGTCACGTTCTCGATCATCGACCGAGCCTGCATCGTCGAGTTCCTCGACCACATGCGGGCAACGCGGTCATGGACCGGCACGACCTACAACCAGCGGCTCGCCTGCATCCGCTCCTTCTACCGGTACGCCGCGACCGCCGAGCCGACACTCGCCATCCACCTGGCCGACGTCAACGGCATCCCGCAGCTGAAGATCGCAGCGACTCCCACCGTCCGCCATCTGTCGACCAGTGCCGTCGCGGCACTGCTCGCCGCACCCGATCCCACCACGAAGACCGGTCTGCGCGACCAGTTCTTCATGATCCTCATGTACGACGTTGCCGCCCGCGATGCGGAGATGCTCGCTCTAACCGTCGGCGATCTCGATATCAGGCGACTCACCATCGACCTGATCGGGAAGGGAGCGAAACCGCGGCGGCTACCGATCACCGGCGAGACCGCCGCCCACTACCGCCGCTACACCGACGCGTTCCACCGCGACGCCGACCCGGGCGACCCGTTGTTCTTCACGATCCACGGACACCAGAAGACTCGAATGTCCGACGACAACGTCGGCCGATTCGTTCGCCAGCATGCGAGCAGCGCGCGCGAGAGCTGCGCGGAGATCCCGAAGAGGGTTCACCCCCACATGCTGCGCCACTCCCGCGCGATGCACCTCTACCAAGCAGGCATGCCACTGGCGCTGATCACCGAGTGGTTGGGGCACGTCGACCCCGAGACCACGCTCATCTACGCGCACGCCGATACCGAGATGAAGCGTCAGGCTCTCGCCAGAGTCGGCAGCGGCACCACCAGCCCGCCAGCCGTGCCGATGTGGCATGACCGAGATGACATCGTTCGGCGACTCTGCGGGCTCACGGCCTGAACCGGGTTATCCCGACTACCGATAGGCCAGCCGCACCGCTGCTGCTGCTGGCTGTCGCCGCGCCTCGCGCGTGCTCGGGATAATCCGGGAATCGGAACAATCGATATTATGCCGACCTCGGCATAACGTCGACTTGCTCTTCTTCCACACGGAGCAGCTGCGCTACGTCGTCTTCGAGTTGAAAGCCGGCAAGTTCAAGCCCGAGTACACCGGGCAGCTGGGCTTCTACGTCGCCGTCGTCGACGACCTCATCAAGCAGCCGCAGCACGCGCCGACCGTCGGCATCCTGCTCTGCTCCGACAAGAACGAGTCGGTCGTGCGCTACTCGCTGAGCGCCGTGAACGGCGCGCTCGCGGTGTCGTCGTACACCTACGACTCGTTGCCCACGAAGGAACGCGCGTCCTTGCCAGACGCCGATCGCATCGCGCACGCGCTCGATGGCCTCGCGTCGGAAGCAGAGCGAGACGACACCGCGACCTCGCCTATGTGATCGGGTCTCAATTGTCCAACGGCCTGTTGTACAAACGCGCTACCGGGCGGTGTAGCCGCCGTCGACCGCGATGCTCGCGCCGGTGACGTACGCCGCCTCGGGCGAGGCGAGGTAGGCGACCGCGGCCGCGACGTCGTCGGGCGTCGCGAGCCGGCCGAGCGGGATGTCGGCGAGCGTGTCGGCCAGCGCTCGATCGGGGTCGGGCTGGTCGCCCAGCCAATCCTCGATCAACGGGGTCAGGGCCATGCCGGGCGCGACGGCGTTCACCCGGATGTTGTGGGGCGCGAGCTCGACGGCCGCGCCCTTCGTGTAGGCGGCCAGCGACCCCTTCGATGCCGTGTAGGTGGTGAGCGTCGGCACACCCGACGACGCCAAGCGCGAGAGCATGTTGATGATCGCGCCGCCGCCGGTCTGCATCATCGCGCGAGCCGCGGCAGCGGTCATCGTCATGGCGGCGATCGTGTTGAGGGCGAAGACGTCGACGAGCTCCTGCTGCGGGGTGTCGGCGATGAGGCCCGCGTGCCTGCGCCCCGCGTTGTTGACGAGCACGTCGAGGCGACCGAAGGCATCCGTCACCTCGTGCACGACGCGATCAGGCGTGCCCGGCTCGGTGATGTCGCCCGCGACGAACAGCGCATCGCCCAGCTGCTCGGCGACCTCGTCGCTCGGGGGCCTGCGGCCCGAGACCGCCACGCGCATGCCGTCGGCCCGCAGCCGTGCCGCGATCGTCGCGCCGAAGCCGGAGGTGCCGCCGGTGACGAGGGCGACTCGAGCGGATGCGGTCGTGGCGGTCATGCGGTGCCCTTCGAGTGTGGTGCGGATGGGGGAGGCGCGGACGCGCTCAGCCGACGTCGGGGTCGCGGTGGGTGAACGCGCCGCCTGCGATGGTCGCACGGACGGGGATGGCGGCGATCTCGCTCGAGGCGACCTCGCGCGGGTGGGCGCCGAGGAAGACCATGTCGGCCAGCTGGCCGGGCACGAGCCGGCCCTTGCGCGCCTGCTGGCCGGTGACCGTGGCCGAGCCGACGGTTGCGGCGTGGACGGCCTCGTCGACCGTGATGCGCTCGTGCTCGCCGTAGATGCGGCCCTCCTCGCTGCGGCGCTCGACGAACGACTGGACGCCCAGCAGCGGCGGGCCCGGCACCACTGGGCGATCGGACGACAGCGCCAGCGGCATGCCGGCGTCGAGCTGGCTGCGGGCGCGGATCGACAGGTCGGCGCGCGCCTGGCCGACCGGGCCGCGGATGCCCTCGCCGAAGGAGTGGATGAAGGTCGGCTGCACGACGCAGGCGATCTCGAGGGCGGCGAGCCGCTCGAGCTGCTCCTGCCGCACCACCACGCCATGCTCGACCCGGTTCGGCACGCGGGGGCGGCCGTGGCGGCGGATAGCCTCTTCGATCGTGTCGAGCGCGAAGTCGAGCGCCGCATCACCCACCGCGTGCAGCGCGAGCGACCAGCCGGCCGCCGCTGCCTCGAGCACCCGGGTGCGCATGACCTCGGGGTCGTCCTGCAGGTAGCCGTGGTAGCCGGGGCAGTGCTCGTAGTCCTCGCTCATCTGCGCCGTGCGGCCGAGGATCGAGCCGTCGGTGAACACCTTCACCGGGCCCAGCTGCAGCCAGTCGTCGCCCCAGCCGGTGCGCATGCCGGCGCCGAAGCCGCGCCGTGCCGGCTCGGCGGCGTGCCCATCGATGGGGGAGAGCGCATCCATCACCGGCATCACCTGCATGCGGGTGCGCAGCAGGCCCTTGTCGCGGGCCGCCTGGTAGGCGGCGAGCTCGGCGGGGGCGTGACCGATCCAGCCCCCCGCCACCCCCGCATCCGTCACGCTCGTCATGCCCTCGCGGGCGTACTGCGCCGTCGCCAGCTCGAGGGCACGCTCCAGCGAGGCGAGCGGGTAGGGGAGCAGGATGTCCTGCACCAGCTTCATCGCGCGCTCCTCGAGCACGCCGGTGGGGCGGTCGTCGGCGCCGAGCACGATCTTGCCGCCCTCGATGGGCGTCGCGGCGCGGTCGTCGGCGCCGGCGAGCGCCATGCCGGCGCTCGAGGCCTGGCCGGAGTGGCCCGAGGCGTGCTTGATCCACACCGGGCGGCCGCCGCTCGCGCGGTCGAGCGCATCGCGGTCGGGCACGAGGCCCTGCAGCAGCACCGGGTTGTAGCCGGAGGCGACCACCCAGTCGCCCGGCTTCGTCTGCTCGGCCTGCGCCTCGATCACACGGTAGATGTCGTCGAGCGAGGTCACCGCTGAGAGGTCGGCCTCCATGAGCGTCGTGCCGAACCAGACGCTGTGCGAGTGCACATCGTTGAAGCCCGGCAGCAGCGCCAGGCCGCCGGCATCGATCGTCTCGCGGGCGTCGAGCCCGTCCACCTCGTCATCGAGCGCCACGATCCTGCCGTCGAGCACCGCCAGCGCGCTTGCGGTCGGTCGCTCGGCGTCACGGGTGTCGATGCGGGCGCCCCGCACGATCAGGTCGACCTTCATGGCTGCTCCTTCGACGTGCCTCAGACGCTAGACCCCCGCGCGCGTCATCGGAGGGCGGGGTTGCGGTCGGCGTCGATCTCAAACATAGTATGTATCACCTAACCGCGGCGAGTGGCGCTGAGCGCTCGCCGGTCCCCTCCCGGACGGAGCACCGATGGCAACGACGCCAGCAACGACACAGACCCACGGCAGCAGGCAGGAGCGCGACGTCAAGCGCCTGCGCCGGGTGGCCATGACTTCGTTCATGGGCACCGCGATGGAGTGGTATGACTACTTCATCTACGGCCTCTTGGCCGCGCTCGTCTTCGACGAGCTGTTCTTCCCGAGCTTCGACCCGGCCGTCGGCACGGTGCTGGCGCTGCTCACCTTCGGCATCGGCTTCATCGCGCGGCCGGTCGGCGCGATCATCTTCGGCCACCTGGGCGACCGCATCGGGCGCAAGAAGACGCTCATCATCACGCTGCTGGTGATCGGGCTCTCGACCGGCATCATCGGCCTGCTGCCGACCTTCGACGCGATCGGCTTCGCGGCGCCCATCCTGCTCACCACGCTGCGGTTCATCCAGGGTCTGTCGCTGGGCGGTGAGTGGAGCGGCGCCGTGCTGCTGGCCGTCGAGCACGCGCCGGCGAAGCAGCGCGCGTTCTACGGCGCGATGCCGCAGTACGGCTCGCCGGCCGGCACGCTCGTCTCGTCGGGCGTCGTGGCGGTCGTCACGCTGCTGCCCGAGGACCAGCTGATGGCCTGGGGCTGGCGCATCCCGTTCCTGCTGTCGTTCCTCTTCCTCGCCGTCGCGCTGTACATGCGGCTCAAGGTCGAGGAGTCGCCGGTGTTCACCGACGTCGTGCAGACGCAGGTCGCGAAGAAGGTCGAGACGGAGCAGCGCAAGCCGCTGCCGCTGATCGAGGTCTTCCGTCACGCCGGCGGGCGCGTGCTGATCGTCATCGCCACCGTGCTGTTCGCCTCCGGCGGCTTCTTCCTGATGACCACCTACGCGGTGAGCTTCGGCACCGGCGAGCTCGGCATGGAGCCGTGGAAGCTGCTCATCGCGACGATGATCGGCGCCGTGCTGGAGGCCGTCGGCATCTACGTCGGAGCGAAGCTGGGCGACCGCTGGGGCGCCTGGAAGACCGTCGTCGCCGGCGGCATCCTCGCCCTCGTGCTCGTCGTGCCCATCGCCCTCATGCTGGGCTCGGGGGCAGAGGTGCTCGTCATCATCGCCATCGCCATCGGCATCGGCATGCTCGGCGTTCCCTACGGCCCGCTCGGCACCATGCTCTCCGAGCTCTTCAGCGCCCGCTACCGCTACTCGGGCGTCGCCGTCTCGTACAACATCGGCGGCCTCATCGGCGGCTTCGTGCCCTCGATCGCCGGAGCGTTCGCGCTGGCCGTCGGCAGCGCGGTGCTCGTCATCCCGGTGCTGCTGGGCATCATCATGGCGCTGTGCGTGATCGGCGGGCTCATCGCCGGCCGAGTGCTCTCGCGCCAGTCGGAGACCATCGCGGTCTGAGCCCTGGCCGCCGCTGCCCTGCCGTCCGCCGGCGGGGCAGCGGCGGCCCGCTCGTTACGATCGAGTGGGACGGCTCGGGAGAGGAACACCATGACGGTGAGCGCTGCGGTGCGGGAAGCCTGGTCGGGCGCCTCCGGCACGGTCGGTGACCTGAAGAGCGATCGCGTGCGAGCCGTGCTCGAGCAGCAGATCCTCAGCGGCGAGCTGCCGCCGGGCACGCTGCTGCCCACCGAGCCGCAGCTCAGCGCTGCGCTCGGCGTCAGTCGCACGGTGCTGCGGGATGCCGTGCGAGCGCTGGTCGCACGCGGCCTGCTGACCGTGCGGCAGGGCAGGGGCACCATGGTCGCCGAACCGAGCGACGAGGCGCTCGCGACCGCCATGATCGCGCGGCTCTCGCGCTCCGGGCTGACCGTCGGCGACGTCATGCAATCGCGCATCACGCTCGAGACGCTGGTCGTGCGGCTCGCGGCCGAGGCCGGCACCGACGCCGACTGGGAGGCGCTCGAGCGCGCCGAGCACACACTCATCGACGCGATCGCCGCGGGCGACGAGCACGGCGCGCACGCCGCGCACGCCGCCTTCCACGCGGGCATCCTCGAGGCCACGCGCCAGCCGGCGCTCGTGCTGCTGCTGCAGCCGATGAACACGATCGCGCTGCTCACCGGCGCCTCCTCGGTGCGCAGCGGCTCGACCGAGGACTGGAACCTCGACGCGCACCGCGCGATCCTCGACGCGCTGCGGCTCGGCGACGCCGACGCCGCCGAAGCCGCGATGCGCGCCCACTTCTCCGATCTGGAGGAGCGCTCGATCTACGTCGGCCTGCTCGACCGGCCCTTCGCGCAGGCGTACTTCGGCGCGCCGTAGGCTTCGGCTGTGCTCGATCTCAACCGCCTCGTGATGCTGCGGGCGGTCGCGATGCACGGCAGCATCACCGCCGCGGCCCGCGAGCTCGCCTACACGCACTCGGCGATCTCGCAGCAGCTGTCGCTGCTCGAGCGCGAGACCGGCACCCAGCTGCTCGAGAAGGTCGGCCGCACGGCGAAGCTGACGCCCGTCGGGCTCGAGCTCGTGCGCAACACCGAGGCGGTGCTGGCCGCGATGGAGCACGCCGAGACCGAGCTCGCCGCCTCGCACCATCAACCGCGCGGCATCATGACCATCGCGGTCTACTCCTCCATCGCCAGGATCGTGATGCCGGCGGCGCTGCGCACCCTCATGCACGAGCAGCCCGGGCTCGAGCTGCGCCTGCGCCGGCTCGACCCGCAGGAGGCCGTGCTGCAGCTCGTCGGGCGCCGTGTGGATGCGGTGATCGTCGACACCTTCGCCGGCACGCAGGTCGCGCCCGCCGGCGTCATCGACTCGGCCGAGATCGGCCGCGACCCCGTGCGCGGCTACCTGCCCGAGTTCCATGCCGCGAGCTCGATCGAGCAGCTGAACGAGCTGCCATGGGTGATGGAGCCTCCCGACGCGCCCTCGACCCAGTGGGCCATGCGCGTCTGCCGCGAGGCAGGCATCGAGCCGCGCGTGGTCTACGAGTCCTCGGACATGCTCTTCCACCTGCGCATGGTCGAGGCAGGGCTGGCGGCAGCCTTCCTGCCCGACCTGGTGGTGCGCGAGGCGCGCAGCCGCAGCATTCCCAGTCCCGTGCTGCCGACCGAGCCGGACCGACGCATCCTGCTGCTCACCCGCACCGGCGCCGCCGACCATCCCGCGTTCCGCGCGGTGCGCACCGCAGTGGCGTCCGCGCTCGCGAGATATATAAGCAGCGCTGACGGAAACCCGTAAGAGGCCGTCGCTTTACCTAACGCGTCTGGCCTCCTAGCGTGGCAAGCAGGCCGCTCCCGACCGGGCCCGGCCGCACTGCTATCGACGAGGAGATCAGCGATGACGCTCACCGAATCCACCGCCGCCACCACGCAGGGCGCTGTCGTCGACGGGCCCGCACTCTGGTCGGCGCAGGCGCACATGCCGTCCGTCGTCGGTCGCCAGCTCGTCATCGAGCGCGGCGAGGGCTCCTACGTCTTCACGAGCGACGGCCAGCGCCTGTTCGACGGCACCGCGGGCCTGTGGCACGCCAACGTCGGCCACTCGCACCCCGAGATCGCGCAGGCCGCCTACGACCAGATGCTGCAGCTCGAGACGTACCACATCTTCGCCCGCTACTCGAACGACAAGGCGCTGGCGCTGGGCGAGAAGCTCGCGCAGATCGCGCCCATCGAGCGGGCCAAGGTGATCCTCAACTCCGGCGGCTCCGACGCCATCGACGTCGCCTGCAAGCTCGCCCGCCGCCACTGGCAGCGCGAGGGCCGCTCGACCAAGAAGGTCATCCTCAGCCGCGAGCACGCCTACCACGGCCTGCACGCGTACGGCACCTCGATCGCGGGCCTGCCCTTCAACAGCGAGGGCTACGGCACCGACTCCCTCGTGCCCGAGACCGCCCGCATCTCCTTCAACGACCTCGCCCAGGTGGAGGCGACCATCGCGCGCATTGGCGCCGAGAACATCGCCGCGCTCGTGACCGAGCCGATCCAGGGCACTGGCGGCGTCAACCCGCCCGAGCCCGGCTACCTCGAGGGCTTGCAGCGGCTCTGCACCGAGCACGAGATCCTGCTGATCGTCGACGAGGTCATCACCGGCTTCGGCCGCACCGGCGAGTGGTTCGCCTCGCAGCGCTACGGGCTCGAGCCCGACATGGTCACCTTCGCCAAGGGCGTCACCTCGGGCTACGCCCCGCTCGGCGGCGTGTTCGTCAGCCCCCGCCTGTGGGAGCCGTTCTACGTCGACGCCCCCGACACCCCGATCCTCCGCCACGGCGCCACCTACGCCGGCCACACCACGGCCGCCGCGATCGCCCTCAAGCATCTCGAGATCGTCGAGCGCGAGAACCTCATCCCGCGGGTGCGCGAGCTCGAGCAGGTGCTGCGCCGCGAGCTCGACGCGCTCGCGCAGCGCTGCGAGCACGTCGTCGAGGTGCGCGTCGCCGGCTTCCTCGGCGGCGTGCAGCTCGACGAGCGCCTCGACAACGCGCGCGTCGCCGATCGGGCCGTCGAGCTCGGCTTCATCACCCGCCCGCTGCGCGGCAACACCCTGCAGCTCAGCCCGCCGTTCATCGTCAGCGACCAGGAGGTCGCCGACTACGTCGCCGCCATCGAGCAGGCGATCACCGAGGAGGCCGCACGATGACCACGACCACCGCCACCGACGCGCTCATCACCGCCGACGCATCCGCCGTCGCCCACGCCGACCGCGTGATCGCCGGCCTCGGGCTGCCCACCGGCGGCACCGCCGTCACCGACCCCGCCACCGGCGAGCAGCTCGGCTTCATCGAGGACGGCGACGTCGACGGCGCCCTGCGCGCGGTCGAGACGGCGGATGCGGCCGGTCGCGATTGGGCGCGCACGACCCCGCGGCAGCGTGCCAACGTGCTGCACGCCTGGTACGCCCTGCTCGTCGAGCACGCCGAGGATCTCGCGCACCTGATCACGCGCGAGATGGGCAAGCCGCTCGCCGAGGCGCGCGGCGAGGTGAAGTACGGCACCGACTTCGTGCGCTGGTACGCCGAGGAGGCCGTGCGCCCCGCCGGCAACTACCGCGAGGCGCCCGACGGCGGCGCCACCATCCTCACTCGGCGCGCGCCGGTGGGCCTGGCGGTGCTCATCACGCCCTGGAACTTCCCACTCGCGATGGCCACCCGCAAGATCGCGCCCGCGCTCGCCGCCGGTTGCGCGGCCGTCGTGAAGCCGGCCACGCTCACGCCGCTGACCACCATCTACGCCGTGCAGCTCGCGGTGCAGGCGGGCGTGCCCGCAGACCTCGTGCAGGTCGTGACGCCGACGAGCTCGTCGGCCTTCAGCGAGACCGTGCTGCGCGACCCGCGCGTGCGCAAGGTCTCGTTCACCGGCTCGACGGAGGTCGGCCGCACGCTCATGCGGCTGGCTGCCGACAACGTGCTGCGCTCGTCGATGGAGCTCGGCGGCAACGCGCCGTTCCTGGTCTTCGACGACGCCGATCTCGAGCGGGCCATCGACGGCGCGGTCGCTGCGAAGCTGCGCAACGGCGGCCAGTCGTGCATCGCGGCCAACCGCTACCTCGTGCAGGACGGCATCGCCGACGCCTTCGTCGAGGGGGTCGCCGAGCGGCTCAGCCGGGTGGCCGTCGGGGCCGGGCTCGGCGAGGGCACCGTGGTCGGGCCGCTGATCGACCAGCGCGCCGTGCGGCAGATGCGCGCCCTCACCGACGACGCCGTCGCGCACGGCGCGGAGCTGCGCGCCGGCGGCACCGAGCTCGGCGACGGCACCGGCCACTTCTTCGCCCCGACCGTGCTCGACCGGGTGCCCGAGGCATCCGACATCGCCGGCACCGAGATCTTCGGCCCCATCATGGCGATCCAGCGCTTCGGCACCGAGGCCGAAGCGGTCGAGCGCGCGAACGCGACCGAGTTCGGGCTCGCCGGCTACGTCTTCACCGAATCGCTCGACCGCGCGATGAACGTCGCCGATCAGCTCGAGACTGGCATCCTGGGCGTCAACCAGGCGGTGCCGTCGAACGCGGCAGCGCCCTTCGGCGGTGTGAAGCAGTCGGGGCTGGGCCGCGAGGGCAGCGCCGAGGGGCTCGAGGAGTACCAGTCGGTGCGCTTCACCAACATCGCGCGACGCGCGACCAACTGAGACAGCTGAGACAGAAGGAGCAGGCGGATGCGCATCGCAGTCGTCAAGGAGATCAAGCCGGGCGAGGCCCGGGTCGGGCTCACGCCCGCCGGCGCCGAGGACCTCGCCCGCGCCGGGCACACGGTGCTCGTCGAGCGCGGGGCGGGTGAGCTCGCGGGCTTCCCCGACGAGCAGTACCTGGCCGCCGGGGCGGAGCTGGTCGCACGCGAGGAGGCGTGGGAGCAGGCCGAGCTGCTGGTGAAGGTGAAGGAGCCGATCGCCGAGGAGTACGGCTTCCTGCGCGAGGACCTGACGCTGTTCACCTACCTGCACCTGGCGGCCGACCGGCCGCTCACCGAGGCGCTGCTGGCCGCCGGCACGCTCGGCATCGCCTACGAGACCGTCTCCGACGGCACCGGGCTGCCGCTGCTGGCACCGATGAGCGAGATCGCCGGCAGCCTCGCCGCGCACGCGGCCGCGGCGCACCTCACGCGCCCCACGGGCGGGCCGGGCGTGCTGCTCGGCGGCGCTCCCGGCGTCGCGCCGGCGCGCGTGCTCGTGATCGGCGGCGGCGCCGTCGGCACGCAGGCCGCGAAGCTCGCGCTCGGCATGCAGGCCGAGGTGACGGTGCTCGAGATGTCGCCGGCGCGCATCCGCCAGCTCGACGGGCTGCTCGACGGCCGCGCGCGCGTGCTGATGTCGGATGTCGCGACGGTCGAGGCCGAGCTCGCGCAGGCCGACGTCGTGATCGGCGCCGTGCTCGTGCCCGGTCGCGCGGCGCCGAAGGTCGTCTCGCGCGCGCAGCTGGCGCTGCTGAAGCCCGGCGCGCTGCTCATCGACGTCGCGATCGACCAGGGCGGCGCCTTCGAGACGTCGCACGCGACCACCTACGCCGACCCCACCTTCGTGGTGGACGGCATCCGCCACTACTGCGTCGCGAACATGCCCGGCGCCGTGCCGCAGACGGCGACGAAGGCGCTGACGAACGCGACGCTGCCGTACATCCGCCGCATCGCGCAGCAGGGTGCCGGGGCCGCGCTGGCGGCCGACCCGGCCCTCGCGCAGGGCGCCAACACGCGCGCGGGGCGCATCGTCCACCAGGGCGTGGCGGATGCGTTCCCCGACCTGCACGGTCAGGGTGCGGACGAGCGCGAGCTCGCACTGCAGTAGCGCGCATCGCCGATCGGGCGCCGGCGCCCGCGCGAGTCAGCGCGGCAGCGGCGCCCGCTCGGCGATCTCGTCCAGCGTCGTCAGCACCACCAGGCGCTCTGTGGCGCGGGTGGCGCCGATGTAGAGCAGGTCCTCCCACTGCGGCGTCGTGCCGTCGACGTCGGTGAGCACCACCACCGGGGCCTCGAGCCCCTTGAAGGCGTGCACGGTGCCCCACGGCGTGCCGACGGCATCCCCGTCGTGGTGCGCCAGCGCATCCGCCACCGCGCCCTGCGCGCGGCTCGCCGCCGAGGCCCGGCGCGGAGAGAGGATGAGGATCTCGGGCGGATCCCAGCCGTCGTCCCAGAGCGACAGCAGCGTCTGCTGCAGCAGCGCCTGCTGCTCGGCCTCGTCGCGGTAGCGGTGGATGGTCAGCGGCGGATCGTCGGGCTCGTCCTCGTCGAAGTCGCGGTCGTAGCCGATATAGAACTCGGTGTGCAGCATGCGCTCGATGAGCTCGGCCAGCTGCGGCGACTGGCGCACGTTGTTGCTGAGCGACATGGTGGCGGCGGGGACGACGCGCCGGGTGATGGACTCGAGGCGGCTCGCGGGCTCGGGCTGCGCAACGTCGGCCGCAGGCTGCTCGCCCGGCGGAGCGATGGTGACGTGACTGACGAGCGGCAGGGCGTGGAGCGGCCGGTAGATGTCCTGCCGCGTGAAGTCGCCAGCGAGCACCGCCCGCGAGCCGGCGAGGCCGTCGACGAGCAGGCTGTCGAGCACGTCGAGGGTCGACTCGCGCGCCAGATCCTGCGCCTCATCGGCCATCAGCGCCGTGAACGGCGGCGCGAAGCCGGGCGCGCGCGTGACGGCGAGCGTCGCCGCGGGGAGCGTGCCGTTCCACCAGGCGTCGTCGGCGCCCTCGGGCGGCGTGAGGCCCGAGTAGGCGAGCATCAACTGGTGCACGCGCGCGACCGTGATGTCGTCGCGAGTGCGCAGCCGGTGCCGCAGCTCGGCCTCGAGCCGCTTGTTGAAGCAGGTGAGCAGCACCCGCTCGTCGCGGTTCGCGGCCAGCAGCGCCGCGCGCACCGCCACGTTGGTCTTGCCGGTGCCGGCCGGGCCCTCGACGATCAGCCGCGGGTTGCCCGCGAAGTACTGCAGCGCCTGCTCCTGCCGCTCGGTCGCCTCGCGCAGGCTGCGCTCGCGCTCCTCGCGGCGCTCGGCCATCGTGCGGTGGAACGAGATGCTCGGCACCAGCACCTGCTGCGCCTCGGCGACATCCTGCGCGTCCGGGCGGTCGGAGCCGAAGGCGGGCACCCGCCGCTCGATCTCGCTGCGGCCGTGGCGCAGCACGCCGACGATGCTCGTCACCGTGCGGGATGCGTCGAGGTCGGCCCGCGTGAGCGTCTCGTTCGCGGGCACGTCGATGCGCGCCTCGAGCTGGGCGACGAGCTCGCCGCCGCGGTTCGGGAACCACACCGCCTGCCAGATCGGGTAGGGCGCGACGTACGCCCGCCGCTCGATCCACTGCCGGATGCTGCGCGTGTTGTCCCACGCCTGGTCGTAGGGGGAGCGGGGCGTCGGCTCCTGGCCGCCGAGCCGCCAGAGCCCGTCGTCGCCGACCTCGACCCGGTCGTGCGACTTCACCTCGACCACGAGCATCCCCTCGCCCGGCACGAGCAGCACGAAGTCGGCCTCACCCTCGATCTGCGTCTCATGGTGGCGGATGGGCAGGCCGTGCCAGACGAGCCAGCCGTCGGTGCCGGGGTGGTCGCGCAGGGCGTCGAAGACGGTGCGCTCGCCCGGCGGGGCGCCCGCGCGCAGCAGGCCGGGGATCATCGTCGCCATGCTCGGAGCGTATCGGGGGCCTCGGTCGTCATCGCCGTGGTCGGCTCGCTCCTCATCGCCCGGCTGACGGGGGCCTCCTCGTCCGCGCTGTCGCCGCTGCTCATTTCTCGGCACGATTGTAACGAAAAATGCTACAATCAAGCCATGGGTTGGCATGACGGGCAGCGCGCGATCAACGCGATAGCCGCCGAGCAATGGGGTCTGGTGACGACCCGCCAGGCGTTCGGCGCCGGCGTCAACCGCATGCACCTGTCTCGACTCGCGGCCGCCGGGCTCGCCGAGCGACTCAGCCAAGGTGTCTATCGGGTTGCTGGTGCACCGCAGCCCGAACATCAGGAGATTCTCGTCGCGTGGCTCGCCCTGCACGAGTTCGGACAGCCGCGCACGTCGCTGGTCGTCGGTGGCGTCGCGGCGGCGCAGCTCCATGGCATCGGGCAGTTCTGGATGCGCGAGATTGACCTTCTTGCACCCACGCGCCGCCGCAGTGGACGAGACGGTGTCAGGATCCGCGCCACACGGCTAGGCGAGCGTGAGGTCGTCACCGTGCACGGTGTGCCAACACTCGCGCCGTCTCACACGATAAGCGACCTACTCGTCCTCGGAGAGTCGCCGGACACGGTTGCGGACGCCGCCGTTGATGCGCTGGAGCTCGGTATCACGACGACTGCAGCGATCCGAGAGGCCCTCCTGGATCAACCGGTCGCCGACGCCGCACGAGAGATGTTCACAGATGCTCTCGAGCAACGCATCGCAACCGACCAGACCTCACTACGCTCACCGCGTGACTGACGCAAGCGGGTACGCGGACTGGCGAGCCGTCGAGCAAGCGACGAAGGATGCCGCGAAGCGAGCGCGAGCCGCAGCCGGGTCGGATGGGCTCACGCTCGAGCAGCACCTGCTGCAAGCTCGTTTCGATCGATTTCTCTGCCGCGTCTTCGACGGCGATGGCGCCGACGGCCGGTGGCTCCTCAAAGGCGGCACGGCGTTGCTGGCGCGCGTCCCCAATGCGCGCGGTACTCGCGATGTGGACCTCTCGTCAAACGCGACCACACTCGACGAAGCTGTCAAAGATCTTGCCGCACGAGTGGGCGTCGCTCTCGGTGATCACCTCCGCTTCGAGCTTGCTCGATCGCGGCCGACGGGCGGTGGCGATACGCAGCCGTTCGTGCAGGCGCAGACCGTGACCTTTGCAACGTGGGCGGGAGCGAAGAAGGTCGGTGACGTCAGCGTTGACGTCGTCGTCGGCCACCCGCCGACCGGCCGGCCGCGACTCCTCGAGCCTGCGACTCGGATCGTGCTGTCCCGACCGCTGCCGACCGTGCCCTACCTCGTGTACCCGATCGCAGACCAGATCGCTGACAAGGTGTGCGCGACGATGACTACCGGCTTCCGCGAAGGCGCCCGATCGACGCGCGTGAAGGATCTGATCGATCTCGTCGTCATCGCCTGCACCCAGACAGTGAACCTGCACGAGCTGCGCGTCGCGCTCGCGTCCGAGCGACGGCGACGCGGGATTCACCACTTCGATCAATTGGACATCCCGGCGCACTGGAGAGACGGCTATGCCCTGCTCGAAGCGAAGACGGCCGCAATCGACGTCGACTTCGATGCCGCGCATCTGCTGATGGAACGGTTCCTGGCGCCCGCGCTCGCAGCAGGCTCAGGCGAGTCAGATAGACGGTGGACTGCGACCACGTGGTTTCCGGAGTTGGGCGCTGATCGGCCTGCAAATGGCTGGACCTAGACGGCGCCCCACAGCGCCGGTCGAACCGCGGATTCGCAAGCACCCAGGTCAGGTCGGCCGGCACCGCCAGCATGACGTAGCTCGCTCGTGCGCGAGGATGCCGTAACCCCTGTCGTCCGATCGCGGCGGTGGATCGACATCGAGGTCGTCGAAGCGATCCGCGTCGCTGGTTTCGTCGACCGGGTCGCCGCGCTCGTCCGCCTCGCTGAACGGGTCGGGCCAATCCTCGAGCCCGTCGAGCGTCACCGCGCCCAGATCCACCAGCTCCGGCAGCCGTCCACGCCCGCTCATCCCGATACCTCTCGTCTGTCACCGCCGCCCATGCGATCGGGGCGACGACACGCATCCGTCTGAGACCATCGAGGTATGAGCGAGAGCACCGTCCCCGAGCTGTTGGCCGAGCTGGCCGCCCTCGAAGATCCCCGCGCGCGGGAGATCAACGAGCGGCACGGCGACGACCACGGCGTCAACCTCGGCAAGCTGCGCACGATCGCGAAGCGGCTGAAGACCGACCACGAGCTGGCGCTCGAGCTGTGGGCGACGGGCGAGACTCCCGCGCGGCTGCTGGCGCTGCTGATCGCCAGACCGAAGGCCTTCGGCGAGGACGAGCTCGACGCGATGCTGCGCGAGTCGCCCGCGCCCAAGGTGCAGGACTGGCTCGTCAACTACATCGTCAAGAAGGGCCCGCACGCCGACGCGCTGCGCCTGCGCTGGATGGACGATGCGGATGCGTCGGTCGCCGCCGCGGGCTGGGCGCTGACGAGCGAGCGGGTGCGCAAGGCGCAGACGGAGCACCTCGACCTGCCGGGCATGCTCGACACGATCGAGGCAGAGATGGCGACCGCGCCCGAGCGGCTGATGTGGGCGATGAACGAGAACCTCGCGAACATCGGCATCACGCAGCCGCCGCTGCGCGAGCGAGCGATCGGCATCGGCGAGCGGCTCGGGGTGCTGAAGGACTACCCCGTCGCGCGCGGCTGCATCTCGCCCTTCGCGCCCATCTGGATCACGGAGATGGGCGCGCGGCAGGAGGCGTAGGGCGCGCGACCCCCTCAGTCGCCGATGCGCTGCTGCGCCGCATCGGGCACGCCGTCCCTGTTCTCGTCTGCCGCGCGGGCACGGCGGGCATCCCAGCGCAGCAGCGGCGCGGCCAGGAGCGCGGCCACCCCCGAGCCGATGAGCACGGCGAGCTTCGCGGCGTCGGTGCGAGCGTCGTCATCGAACGAGAGCTCGGCGATCAGCAGGGAGACGGTGAAGCCGATGCCGGTCAGCAGCGCGACCGGCAGCAGATCGCGGATGCCGATGCCGTCGGGGAGCCGCAGCGGCGTCAGCCGGGTGATCAGCGCCGTGACGCCGAGCACCCCGAGCAGCTTGCCGAGCACCAGTCCTGCCGCGACGGCCAGCAGCACCGGCTGCGCGGCGAGCTGCGAGAAGCCTCCGCCGTCGACGACCGAGACGCCGGCCGAGCAGAAGGCGAAGACCGGGAGCGCGATCGCCGTGGACCACGGTCGCACGGCGGCTTCATGGCGATGCGTGCGCGGCTCTCGCTGGCCGTGCACGGGGCGCGCGGGAACGAAGGCGCCGAGCACCACGCCGGCGATGGTCGCGTGCACCCCCGACTCGTGCATGCACCACCACGCGACGAGGGCGATGGGGATCAGCACCCACCAGAAGTCGAAGCGCGAGCGCGCGAGCAGCGCGAACGCCAGTACCGCGAGCGCGGCGCCGAGCAGCGCGAACAACTGCACGGAGGCGGTGTAGAACACCGCGATGACGAGAATCGCCAGCAGGTCGTCGACCACGGCGAGCGTGAGAAGGAAGGTGCGCAGGCCGATGGGCAGGCCGCGGCCGAAGATGGCGAGCACGGCGAGCGCGAAGGCGATATCGGTGGCAGCAGGGATGGCCCAGCCGGTCAGTGCCTCAGGGTCGCCGGCGACGAGCACGATGCCCACGTAGACGAGGGCCGGCAGCGCCATGCCGCCGACCGCGGCGAGCACGGGCACGGCCGCGCGCTTCGGATCGCGCAGGCTGCCCGCCACGATCTCGTGCTTGAGCTCGACGCCGACGACGTAGAAGAAGACCGCGAGCAGGCCATCGGCCGCCCAGGCCGCGACGCTCAGGTCGAGGTGCAACGCCGCGGGCCCGACGCGCAGCTCCATCAGCGAGGCGTACGACTCCCGCCAGGGCGAGTTGGCCCAGATGAGCGCCAGGGCTGCCGCGAGCAGCAGCAGCGCGCCGCTCGTGGTCTCGAGGCGCAGCAGCTGCGCGATGCGCGCGCGTCGTGCGCCGGTGGGCGTGCGGGTGGGTTCCACGGGACTCCTCTCGACGCCGCCGAGCCTCGTGCCCGGCGGCACGCCGACCAGGCTTCCCGGCACACCGCGTCCAGTCTATGCACGGCTGGCGTGCGCCCGCGCCCCGGGATCTCCGCCGTTGCCGAGCCGAGTGTGGACAGGCCTTGCTGACACCCGGCAGGCTGGAGCCATGACCCGACTCACGCGGCGCCCGTGCCTCCCCGCCCGCTCAGCGACGCCCGGCCGGGAGTGCGGCTCGGTGCGCCGCCCATCGACGATGCTCGCCGCATGAGCGCGCCCCGGCGGGGCGTGCTGATCACCGGGGCGTCTGGCGGCATCGGGCGTGCCACCGCGCTCGGGTTCGCTGCCCGTGGCGACCGGGTCGCCGTGCACTTCGGGCGCGACCGAGCGAGCGCCGAAGCGACGCTCGCGCTGCTCCCCGGTGCGGGCCATGCGATCGTGCAGGCCGACCTCGCCGACCCGGATGCGGCACGCGCACTCGTCGATGACGCGGTCGGTGCGGTCGGCGAGCTCGACGTCCTGGTCAACAACGCAGCCGCCGCGCCGAGCGGCGGCAACGTCCATCGACCGGACGACGGGACGTTCGAGGATTGGGCGGCGGCATGGCAGCTGATGGTGCAGGTGAACCTCCTCGGTGCCGCGCATGCGAGCTGGGCGTTCGCGCGACACCTGATCGCACGGGAGGCGCCGGGCGCGATCGTCAACGTCGGGTCGCGCGGGGCCTTCCGCGGTGAAGCGGATCATCCCGCGTACGCGGCGACCAAGGCGGCGCTGCACGCGCTGGGGCAATCGCTGGCGCTCGCGCTCGCGCCGCACGGCATCTCGGTCACCTCGGTCGCGCCCGGGTTCGTCTCCACGGATCGCCAGCAGAGCAAGCTCGCCGGTGCGAGCGGGGCAGCGCTGCGGAGCGAGAGTCCCTTCGGCCGTGTCGCAAGCCCGGACGACGTCGCTGCCGCGATCCTGCACCTCGCCTCGCCCGAAGCTCGATGGTCGTCCGGTGCCGTCCTCGACGTCAACGGCGCCTCCTACCTCCGAACCTGACGCGCGGGGTCGGCCGTCAGTCGGAGTCTTGGCGCGTCGCGCGTGCGGCCTCGACGATCGCCTGCGCGAGGGAACCGGCTTGGACAGGGGATCGTTCAGCCACGGGAAGTCGACCAGATAGAAGTGCTCGTCACCGCCCCCGACATGTGGTGGTTCCCGTTCGCAGCCTTCCTCGCGTTCGACCTGTCGATGCTCGCGTATCTGCGCTCACCGCCGTCGGCGCAGCCTCGTACAACGCCATCCACACCTACGCGTGGCCCGCGGTGCTCATGGCGATCGCGCTGGTGACCGGCTCGGTCGCGCCGACGTTGTCGCTGTGCTTCGCGCTCATCGCTCTCGCGTGGGCGTTCCACGTCGGGATCGATCGGATGCTGGGCTACGGATTGAAGCTGCCCGATGCGTTCACGCACACGCACCTGGGGTGGATCGGCAAGGACCGCGGTAGGCCCGCACCGGTCAGTCCCGCTGCAGCGAATCCCGCGCCTCCGGGATGCCGAGTCGGTTGGGCTCTGCGGCGGCACGGTGCGCGAGCAGGGCGCCCGGGCACCAGCCGCGGATCGCGCCGACGATGAGCACTGCCGCGCCGGCGCCCGCGAGGATGGCGACGAGCGGCTGCGCCAAGCTGTCGACCGCGAACGCGGCGAGCAGCACCCCGACCAACGCCTGCACGACCCGCTCCACGCCGCCCGCCGCGCAGGCGTCGCGGAAGCGCGCGCGACGGCTGTCGCTCGGGCGGTGCGTCATCGCTGGATCTCGAGGCGGCGGTCGAGTCTCGGCAGTGCCGCGGCGAACTCGCCGTTAACCAGGAGGGCGAAGTGCTTGAGCATGGTGATCCTCGTCGGTGGTCGATCGGTGGGGGTTCAGGCGGGCGGGAGGAGCAGCGGGACCTGCTGCAGGACGATGGCCACGGCGACGACGAGCACGAGCACCGCGAAGGCGATGCGCAGCGCGCGGTCGGGGATGCGGCCCGTCAGGGCCGAGCCGAGGAAAGAGCCGGCGACGGCGATGACGATGAACGGCAGCACGAGCTGCCACGGGATGTCGGCGAGGCCCGGCTGGGTGGCGAGGCCGGTGAGCGTCTGCATGGCGATCACCATGAGGGAGGTGCCGACCGCGACCGCGGTGGGAAGGCCGACGAGCAGTATGAGCGCGGGCACGATCAGGAAGCCGCCCCCGGCGCCGACGAGTCCCGACAGCGTGCCGACGGCCGCGCCGAGCAGCAGGACGCGCGCGGCGGACATGCGCTCCACAGGCTTCCCGGCGGCCGCCCGGCGCCCGCGCAGCATGGCGATCGCGGCCGCGATCATGGTGGCCGCGAGCAGCAGCATGAGCAGCGTCGCCGGCAACAGACCGCCGATCAGCCCGCCGGCGAGGGCGCCGAGGATGCCCGCGGCCCCGAACAGCGCACCGATGCGCCAATGCACGCGTCCGGCGCGGGCGTGCCGCACGACTCCGACGGCGCTCGTCGCACCCACGATCAGCAGCGACGAGGCGATCGCCGCGCGCGGCTCGACACCGGCGACGGCGGTCAGGATCGGCACCGTCAGGATCGCGCCGCCGCCGCCGAGCAGACCCAGGCTGACGCCCACGAGGAGCGCCAGCCCGAGCGTCGCCGCGATCGCGACTGCGGTCACGCGACCGCGGAGGAGGAGCGATCGGTCGCGCGCAGCCAGCCGGCGTAGGAGCCGTCGAGCTCGATCACGTCGCGGCCGGTGCGGCGCAAGGCGCTCGCGACGATGCTGTTGCGCACGCCGCTCTGGCAGTAGGTGATGACGGCGCCGTCGGTCGGCAGCTGGTCGAGGTGCCAGAGCGCTCGGCCACCACTGAGGTGGCGAGAGCCCGGGATGTGGCCGGACTCGTGCTCGCCGCGGCCACGCACGTCGACGAGCACGGCGTCGTCGAGCCCGTCGAGCTCCTCAGGCTGCATGAGCTTGGGCTGCACGAGCGGCAGCCCCTCGAGCGATCGCATGTAGCCGTCGACGTCGTCGATGCCGACGCGCACGAGGTGGTCGCGCATCCGCTCGGCGTCGTCGGCAGTGTCGGCGAGCAGCACCAGGGGTCGCTGCTCGGTCTCAGGGTCATAGACCCACGCGCCGTAGCTGGCGGTCTTGCCGCCGTCCGGGATGTTGAGCGAGCCGGGCACGGTGCCCTCGTGCACCGCGTGCTGGTCGCGGGTGTCGACGACGATCGCAGCGTCCCCCTCGAGCAGCGTGCGCACCTGGGCGGCCGAGCGCTCGACGAGCGGCTCGCGCTCGCCCAGCAGCGCCGGGCCGGTGCGGTTCTGCCGCTTCATGCGCGCGAAGTAGGCGTGCGCGTCGGGCTGCCCCGAGAGCAGCTCGTCGACGAAGCCCTGCTCGTCGTCGGCCGCCAGGTGCGGCGCCCACCACGCGAAGGCGCGCTCGTAGCCGACGGTCGTCACGGCGATGGCGCCGAGCGCCTTGCCGCACGCGCTGCCGGCACCGTGCGCAGGCAGCACCTGCACGTAGTCGGGCAGAGTGAGGAAGCGGTCGCGCAGGCTCGCGAAGAGCTGCTTGGCACCCTCGAAGCGAGTGTCGACGCCGCCGGCGGCTTCGTCGAGCAGGTCTGGCCTGCCGACGTCGCCGACGAACACGAAGTCGCCGGTGAGCAGGAATCCGGGCTCGTCGGCCTGGGCGCCGTCGGTCACGAGGAACGACAGGTGCTCAGGGGTGTGCCCGGGCGTGTGGACCGCTCGCAGCGTGATGTTGCCGACGACGATCGTGTCGCCGTCGTGCATCCGGCGGGCGCCGGCGAAGCCCTCGCCGTACGTCCAGTCGGGACCGCCTTCATCCGAGACGTGCATCTGCGCGCCCGTGCGGGCGGCGAGCTCGCGGGTGCCCGAGAGGTAGTCGGCGTGGATGTGCGTCTCGGTGACGTGCGCGATGCGCAGGCCCTTGCTCGCGGCGAGGTCCAGGTAGACAGCGATGTCGCGTCGCGGGTCGACCACGATCGCCTCGCCCGTCGCCTGGCAGCCGATCACGTAACTCGCGTGCGCGAGATCCTCGTCATAGAAGCGTTCCAGCAGCATGATTCGTCGTTCCTCTCCGGGTCGGTCTCAGCAGCGGCAGCGGTCGGCAGCGGGGACGCCGGCGAGGGCCTCCTCGACGTGCTCGCCGCAGCCTGCCCAGGTGGGCTTGCCGCAGTGGTCACAGGTGATGCGTGCGCACATGGTGTCTTGTCTCCTTGACTCTCAGCGTCCGAACAGGCGGGCGAGGAGGCCGGGGCGCGCGCTACGCGCCTGGTCGATCTCGCTCTGCGAGTGCTTGCCGCTGCACCACTGCGCGCTCGGCACGGTGCGGCGCACCTCCTGCACATGCTGGCCGCAGCCGGCCCACGTGGTCTTGCCGCACACGCGGCAGCTCGTCGCTCTGCACATCTCGCCCTCCTGGCGCTGGGTGGATCGGGATACCCCCGGGGTATCCAAACTATACCCCAGGGAGTATCGTGGGTGTCAACCCTGGAGGATCACATGAGCAGCACCGCAGACCTGTCCATCGGGCACGACCCCGAGGCGAAGCGCAAGATCGTCAACCGCCTGCGTCGCGCCCACGGCCAGCTGGCCGCCGTCATCTCGGCGGTCGAGGATGAGGCGCACTGCCGCGACATCGTGCAGCAGCTCTCGGCCGTCTCGAAGGCCGTCGATCGTGCTGGCTTCCTCGTGGTCGCGGGCGCGCTGAAGGAGTGCATCGCGGATGAGCCCGAGGGTGGCGAGCGGTTCGACGAGCTCGAGAAGCTCTTCCTCTCGCTCGCCTGAGCGAGCGCCCAAGGGCTCCTCAGCGGCGGGGCGTCAGGCGCGGAAGAACGCCTCCGCGGCGCGCGTCAGGTCGAACAGGTCGCTGACGCCGGCGAGCTCGCGCGCCGAGTGCATCGACAGGATCGGGATGCCGACGTCGACCGTGCGGATGCCCAGCCGGGTCGCGGTGATCGGGCCGATCGTCGAGCCGCACGGCACGGTGTTGTTCGAGACGAACGACTGGCTCTGCACCCCCGCCTGCCCGCACCACGCGTGCCACGCGGCAGCGCCCGCGCCATCGGTCGCATAGCGCTGGTTGGCGTTGATCTTCAGGATCGGCCCGGAGCCCAGCACCGGCTGCACGACGGGGTCGTGCTTGTGCGCGTAGTTCGGGTGCACCGAGTGGCCGACGTCGCTCGAGACGCACCACGACGACGCGAGCGCACGCATCCGCTCTGCGCGGTCTGCGCCGAGCGCCAGGCCGATGCGCTCGAGCACGTCCTCGAGGAACGGGCCGGCCGCGCCCGAGCGGGTCGCCGAGCCGATCTCCTCGTGGTCGAACACGGCGAGCACCGGGATGTGGTCGGCGTCGAAGCCCTCGGCGGCAGCGGCGAGCGCGACCGTGCCGGCGTGCACGCTGGCGAGATCGTCGAGCCGGCCCGCCGCGAAGAAGACGTCATCCCTGCCGAAGACGGCGCCGCGGGCCGCGTCGGCGACCACCAGGTCGAAGCCGCGGATGCGGCCGGCATCGACCGGCGCGCCCTCGACCGTGGCGGATGCGGCCACCTCGGCCAGCAGGTCGGCCGACGCGGGTACGCCCAGGCCCCACACGGGCTGCGTCTGCGCCTGCCGGTCGAGCTGCAGCCCCTCGTTCGCCTCGCGGTCGAGGTGGATCGCCAGCTGCGGCAGCCGCAGCAGCGGCCCCGTCGCCGCCAGCAGCTCGGTGCCGTCGTCGAGCACCAGCCGGCCGGCGAGCCGCAGCTCGCGGTCGAGCCAGGAGTTCAGCAGCGGGCCGCCGTAGACCTCCACGCCCGCCTGCAGCCAGCCGAACCGGCCGGTGGTGGGCTGCGGCTTGAGCTTGAAGCCGGGGGAGTCGCTGTGCGCGCCGAACACCCGCACGGGCGTGGTGGCGGTCGCCCCCTGCGGCACGATCCAGGCGATCACCGCGCCGTCGCGCACCACCAGGTACCTGCCCGCGGCCTCGGGCCAGGCATCCGTCTCATCCAGGGCGGCGAAGCCGGCCGCCTGCAGCCGGCGGGCGACCTCGGCGGCGGCGTGGAAGCTCGAGGGCGAGGCGGCGACGAAGTCGGCGAGATCCTCGGCGTGGGTGAGCGGGGCAGCGGGCACGGCGGTGTCCTCCAGATCGACGGGCTCTCGATCGTATCCGGCGGCCGCAGGTGGGGCGTTGACGGGCGGCAGAGGTGGTCGTAGCGTGCCGACGGAGACCCGGCCTTCGCGCGCCGTGGCTCGGGAGGACGACCGATGCAACCGCTCACCGTGGACTTCATCTGCTCGCTCGACGGCTATGGCGCGGCCGAGGGCTGGCCGGGCTGGTGGGGCATGGAGAGCCCCGAGTACCTGCAGTGGCTCGAGGATTCGCCCGAGCAGGATCATCCGATCCTGATGGGCGCGACGACCTACCGGCTGATGTCGCAGCTCGCGGCGTCCGGTGAGCCGGGCACCGACGTGCTCGCCGACATGCCCAAGATCGTGTTCTCGTCGACGCTCACCGAGCCGCTCGCGTGGCCGAACACGACACTGGTGTCGACGGATGCGGTGGAGGCCGTGCGGCGGATGAAGCAGGAGGGCGATACTCCGTTGCGCACGCTCGGCAGCCTCTCGCTCTGCCGCGACCTGCTCGCGGCCGGCCTGGTCGACACCTATCGGGTCGTGATCTTCCCGGTGATCACCGGTGCGACCGGCGCCGACCGCATCTTCGACGGCTACCCCGATGTGCGGCTCGAGCTCACGCAGTCGCGCGCCTTCGAGGGCGGGCTGCAGCTGCTCGAGTACACGCCGACGGTGCTGAAGGGGCCGCCGGGCGGTGGGCCCGAGCGCGCCTTTGCGTGAGCGGCGGCCTCAGCGAGTTCGCTTCGTCGTGGTCTTGCGCGTCAGCAGCTGATAGACGCGCTGCGTGCTGATGCCGAGCGTCCTGCCGGCATCGGCCGCGGAGAGCCCGCGAGCACTCGTCAGCGCGGCGACCACGGCGCGCTTCTGCTGCGCGGCTCGTGCCTGCGCCTTGCGCGCCTCAGCCTCGGCCAATTCTGCCGCCGCCCAGGCTCCGCGCTCGTCCTCGAGTCCGGCGACCGTGACCCTGACCTCTATCGAGTCGAACTCGACGTCGAGCCACATCGCCGCCACGTCCTGCGCTTCGAAGGGCACCTCCGCGAGCGACTTCGCCTGCCCGCCTGTGTCGAGTGCAGGGATGGTGAAGACCCACCAGCGGCCCTCACGCTGCACCACCACATCGAGTCGGCGCTTCGCTGTCATCGTGGTCTCCTCCGTCATCGCCACTCCCGAGGGACCTCAATGCCCGTCGCGGTCAGCTGACTCAGCACCCCGGCACTCACCTCGCGATGCCCGACCGGCACCGCGAACTTCACGGAGCCGTCCGGTCTGCCCCAGATCTCGTGGCTGCCGCGGCCGTCACGAAGTCTCACCCAACCGATCGCTCGGAGATGCCTCAGTACATCCCTCGTCTTCTGCGGCTTCAACGTAGCAACCTAGACCCCTCTTGGCAAGTGCTTCTAGGCCGGGCTTGTCGCTCTCCGCGCTCGGCCATGAGGGGTCAACGTAGCCGAGGCGCCATGGGCGCGGGGCTCGTCCTCCACAAGTCGTCAGCCGATGCAGCAGTCGGCGCCGACTTCGCTTCAGGCGAGGCTCGAGCCCGCCTGTCCTGGGTCGCGGACGATCAAGCGGGCGTGGTTGAGGGCTGCGTGAGCTGGTCGAGGGTGTCCCTGAACCGCTACATCGAGCAGACGCTCGCCGAGGTGTAGCGCTCAGGCAACAGCGGGGCAGCGATCCGCGATGATCGCCGCCGTCGCGGGCGGGTCGATCGCGTGGTTCTTCGACTCGGGCACGTGCACGAGGGTGGCCGACGGCATCCGCTCGACCAGCATCGGCGCGGCCCGCTCGAGCACCGGCATGGTCTCGACGCCCACGAGCACTGTGGTCGGCACCGGCAGCGCGAGCAGCGCCTCGCTCGGCGTCGAGGTGGCGGCGGCGACCGTCGCGTCGTAGACCGTCGATTGCGCGAGCGTCGTCAGATGCTCGAACAGCGGCGAGGCCTTGATGCCCTCGACCATCTGCGGCGGCAGGCCGACGCCCTCCAGCTGGAAGGTCGTCACCGCATCGCCGCCGCGGCCCTCGTCGACGAGTGCCTGCAGCCGCTCGGGCAGGTCGGCGGCCGGCTCGTCCTGCCCGAAGCGCATCGGCGGCTCCGACAGGAACAGGTGCACGATCGCGGTGCCCGCCTCCGGCCGATTCGCCGCGTGCGAGGCCGCCAGCAGCGCCACCATCGCACCCGAGGAGTGCCCGAGCAGGATCGCGCTGCCACCGACCGCCTCGACGACCGCCGCGACATCCTCAGCCTCGCGCTCGGGCGCATAGGGTTGCGTGTCGCCGCTGTCGCCGCGCGCCCGGCGGTCGAAGGCGACCGCCTCGAAGCCCTGCGCGACGAGCGCGTCGGAGAGCGCGGATGCGTCGGCCGCCGTCGAGAAGGCGCCGCCCACGATCACGACGGGTCGGCCCGGGCTCGCTGCCGAGGGCCCGCTGCGGTGCACGGCGATGGCCGTGCCGTCTGCTGATGTCACGTGCTGCACGTCGGCCAGCCAAGCACCGGCCGCCGACGGCGTCCAGGGGCAATCGCGCGGGCGTGGTGGCTGGCTCGCGTCGCCGCGGCGCCGTCAACGGGGCGGATCGGCTTGCAGGCGCGCAGCGGTGCTGTCAGCGCAGGGCGCGCTTGATCTCCGACCGCTCCTTCTCGAGCCGGCGCACGCGGCGGCTCAGCTTGAACAGCCGCACCGAGCCCAGCAGCGCAGTGATCAGCACGCCGGCGATCGCCGCGAACAGCATCGCGATGCCCAGCGGCAGGCTGAACTCCCAGCCGAAGTAGGCGAAGCTCGCCGCCACGTTGTTCTGCAGGATGAAGATCAGCAGCAGCACCAGGATGACGGTGCCGAGGATGAGCGCGATCCAGGTGCCGCCGCTGATGCCCTGCCGCTGGTGCGCGTCGAGCGCGGGGTCGAGCGCGACGCGGGTGGGTTCGCGCGTGCCTGTGGTGTCGGCGCTGCGGGAAGCGGCGGCGGATCCGGTGCTGGGGACTGCGGGATCGTTCACCCGGTCGGCCCGGTCGGCCCGGTCGGCCCGGTCGGCCCGGTCGGCCCGGTGCGCGGGCGCGGGCTCTGCCGCTGCGCCATCGTCGTGCGGAGCGCGCTCGGCTCCGGCACCGTAGTCGATGACCATGTCGTCGTCGCCGTTGCCGTCGGCGCGACGGGGGACGCTCGGGGTGGCATTGGGATCCATGTCGGGCTCTCCTTGCTCGCGAGACTGCTGTGGGGACACGCTAGCCCCGCGTGCCTGAGAACGGGTGGGCCCGTGCCCGGCCCGCAGCACACCCGCCGCCGCGGATTCTCAACGTGTGAGGTGGTGGTTCGCCGCATGGTGTGCGGCGAACGTGCACCTCACACGTTGAGAGTTGTGCACAGCTGAGCGGCGGCGCGCCGCGGCCCTCGCGACCGGACATGCATCCTCCGCACATGGAGTTCCTGGAGTGGTTGGCGAGCGAAGGTGGGGTCTGCACCGTGCAGGCGGCGCGCAACGTCGTGTCGAAGGAGGAGCTGCAGGCGATGGCGGGCACGCAGATCTGGTCGCCGCTGCGCGGCTGGGTCGCGCTGGTTGGCCTGCAGAACGACGTCACCCGCGCACTGGGCGCCGGCGGTGTCGCGACGTGCGTGACGGCGTTCGCGAAGCACGAGCTCTGGCTGCCGCACGGGCCCCAGAAGCTGCACGTGCGCATCCGGCGCAACACGCACAGCCTGCGTGCGTCCGGCACGCGCGCGAAAGCCAGCATCGTCGCGCACGCGACACCGTCCCGCCTCGAGGAGTCACGCCCGCAGTTCGGCATCGACTCGCCCATCGCGGCGCTGGCCAATGCCGCACACTGCATCAGCGAGAGCGAGCTGATGGCGGCGGCCGATACGGCGCTCGCGAAGGAGCTCGTGGAGCCCGAAGATCTGGCGGAGCTGGTGAAGCAGCTGCCGCTGCGGCGAACGCGCGGGCTGGCGTGGGCGACAGGGACTGCGAGCTCCGGGTCGGAGTCGGAGTTCGCCGCGCTGCTGCGGCGCTGCCGCATCGCCTACCGGCAGCAGGCGTCACCGGTGGAGGGCGAGTTCGTCGACTTCCTGATCGGCCGGTCGCTCGTGATCGAGATCGACTCGGTGGCGTGGCACGCCTCGCCCGAGCAGATGGCGAACGATCGGCGCCGCGACGCCGAGCTGACGCGCCGCGGCTATGTGGTGGTGCGCTTCACGTATGAGCAGGTGCTCTTCCAGCCCGACTACGTGCGCGAAGTCGTGCTCGACCTGGTGCGGCGCGGCGTGCACCGCCGCGCCCCCTGGGGTTGACGTTCTTTCAACGTGCCAGGTGGTGCGATGCCGCACCCGGTGCGGCGAAGATGCACCTCACACGTTGAGATCAATGCTGCGGGTGCTGCCGAAGGCGCGGCGCCGGAGGCGGCGGCACCTGCTTGGCCGCGACGATGTCGGCGATGGGGATGACGACCGCTCCGCGACGGGTCGCGATCGTGCAGGTGGCCGCGTCGATCGCGACGAGGTCGCCCAGCGCATCCGTCGCCCCGTGCTGCCCGTCGTGCAGCCGGTAGCGCACCACCAGCCGCCTGCCCAGCGGCAGCGCGCGCAGCTCGGAAGGCGTCATGGTCTCGAGGCGCAGCTCGGGGCCGCTCCTCGACCGGCGGGCCGAGTCACCAGGCACCCTTGACGTAGTCCTTCAGGAAGATGCCGAAGAGGTCCTCGCCCGCCTCGCCGCGCACGATCGGGTCGTACACGCGGGCGGCGCCGTCGACCAGGTCGAGCGGGGCGTGGAAGCCCTCCTCGGCCAGCCGCACCTTCGTGAAGTGCGGCCGTTCGTCGGTGATCCAACCGGTGTCGACGGCGGTCATGAGGATGCGGTCGCTCTCGAACATCTCGCGCGCGCTCGTGCGCGTGAGCATGTTGAGCGCCGCCTTCGCCATGTTCGTGTGCGGGTGGCCGGGGCCCTTGTAGCCGCGGCCGAAGACGCCCTCCATCGCCGACACGTTCACGATGTACTTGCGGTGCGCGGTCGATGCCGCCATCGCCGGCCGCAGCTTCGACACCAGCAGGAACGGCGCCGTCATGTTGGCCAGCTGCACCTCGAGCATCTCGAGCGGCTCGACCTGGTCGACGTGTTGCGTCCAACTGTTGATGTGCTCCTCGTCGGGCAGCAGGCCGCCGGCGTCGATCGCGGTGCCGGCGGCGAGCCGCTCGAGCGACGACGAGCCGGCAGCCATCGCCTGCGCGGTCAGCTCGTCGGCCGTGCTCGCGGCTGCTGCGAGGATCGGGTGGTTCGCGACCGAGGCGGCGAGGGCGAGCGGATGCGCGTCGTTCGTGTGCCCGAAGGTCACGAGCTCGGGCATGGGGCCGCCGTGCGGCGAGAGCTCCGACAACGGCGTGCTCTCGGCCTCGACGAGCGGCGCGTAGGCGCCGGGGGAGCGTCGCACGGTCTGGGCGGCGTTGTTGATGAGGATGTCGAGCGGACCAGCCGCGGCGACATCCTCGGCGAGCCCGACCACCTGCGCCGGGTCGCGCAGGTCGATGCCGACGACTTTCAGCCGGTGCAGCCACTCGGCCGAGTCCTCGAGCGACGAGAACCGGCGCACCGCATCCCGCGGGAACCGTGTGGTGATGGTCGTGTGGGCGCCGTCGCGCAGCAGCCGCAGCGCGATGTGCATGCCGATCTTCGCGCGGCCGCCGGTGAGCAGCGCGCGCTTGCCGGTCAGGTCGGTGCGGGCGTCGCGCTTGGCGTGGCTGAGCCGCGCGCAGTCGGGGCAGAGCTGGTGGTAGAACGCGTCGACGAGCGTGTACTGCTGCTTGCAGATGTAGCAGCCGCGCGACTTGAGCAGCGTGCCGGCCGTGGGGGCGGATGCGCGGGTCGCCAGCGGGATGCCGCGCGTCTCGTCGTCGATGCGGTCGGCTGCGCCCGTCGCCGTGGCGGCGATCACGGCCCTGTCGGCCGCCTGGATGCGGGCGTGCTTGGCCTTGCGGCTGGCGAGCTTCACTTCCTTGAACATGTTCGCGGTCGCCTGCCGCACCGCGACGTAGTGCGGGTCGTCGCGATCCATCTCGTGCAGCGTCGCCAGCACGCGCAGCGTCGTCGCGACGTCGTCCGGCTCGAGCGTCGTCGGCTCGGCGTCAACTGCCGCGGCGGCCGCTGCGTCGGGCGTCGCCGGCACGTCGGCGGGCGCGCCGGAGGGATCCGATTGAGGGGGGAGCACAGGAGATTCTACCGAATCGCGGCGACTCGGGGCCTGACGGGTCACCCGCCATGCGCGCGACCACCCTTATCGTGGTGGCAATAGTGCTACCATGCGAGGTGTGGGGAAGCTGCGGAAGCGACTTGCGGCAATGCGCGCGTCGCCGAAGAACGTGCCGTTCGCCGACTTGCAGTCGGTATGCGAGCACTACTTCGGTGCCCCGAGGCAGCGGGGAGGATCACACCTCGTCTTCCGGACGCCGTGGCCGGGCGACCCGCGCGTGAACATCCAGGACCGGGACGGAAGGGCGATGCCGTACCAGGTGCGCCAGGTGCTGGCTGCGATTGAGAAGTTGGAGGGGGAACGATGAGCAAGGGATTGCACTACGGGTACCGCACGGAGTGGTCGGAAGAAGACGAGGCGTTCGTCGCGACCGCCGTCGAGTTCCCCTCGCTCTCCTGGGTCGCAGAGGAAGCGCCGGAGGCATTGCGGGGACTCGAGTCGCTCATCGCTTCGGTGATCGCCGACCTCGCCGCGAACGGCGAGACGGTGCCGACTCCACTGGTGGACCGCGTCTACTCGGGGAAGTTGAGCGTGAGGATCTCGCCGTCGCTGCACAAGAAGGTTGCGCTTCGAGCGGCGGAGGAAAAGGTCTCGATCAACCGGCTCGTGTCGCAGGTGCTCGCCGAGGTGTGACTGCCAGCGGCGCTCGTGCGACAGACTCGAGGCGATGACCCTCCTCGACCACGCCGCACAGCTCCGGGATGCCGGCACCTGGGATCCAGACCGAGCCTTCGACGCGTTCGAGGCCTGGGCCGCCGGGCGCGGGCTGCCGCTCTACCCGGCGCAGGAGGAGGCGCTGCTCGAGATCGTCACGGGCAGCAACGTGATCCTCTCGACCCCCACCGGCACCGGCAAGTCGCTCGTCGCGACCGGCGCGCACTTCGCGGCCCTCGCGCAGGGTCAGCGCTCCTTCTACACCGCCCCCATCAAGGCGCTCGTGAGCGAGAAGTTCTTCGCCCTCGTCGACACCTTCGGGGCCGAGCAGGTCGGCATGGTCACGGGAGACTCATCCGTCAACCCCGACGCCCCGATCATCTGCTGCACCGCCGAGATCCTCGCCAACCTCGCCCTGCGCCACGGCGAGGACGCCGACGTGCAGCAGGTGGTGATGGACGAGTTCCACTTCTACGGCGATCCGCAGCGCGGCTGGGCGTGGCAGGTGCCGCTGCTGACGCTGCCGCACGTGCAGTTCATCCTGATGTCGGCCACGCTCGGCGACACCACCGCGATCGCCGACGACCTCAGCCGCCGCACCGGCCGCGAGACGGCGCTCGTCACCGGCGTCGAGCGCCCCGTGCCGCTCAGCTACGAGTACGCGATGACCCCCGTGCACGAGACCATCGAGGAGCTGCTCGCCACCCAGCGCGCCCCCGTCTACATCGTGCACTTCGCCCAGGCGGCCGCCCTCGAGCGGGCGCAGGCGCTCTCGTCGGTGAAGATCGTCAGCCGTGAGCAGCGCGACGAGATCGCCACGGCGATCGGCGAGTTCCGCTTCACCACCACCTTCGGCAAGACCCTCTCGCGGCTCGTGCGCAGCGGCATCGGCGTGCACCACGCGGGCATGCTGCCGAAGTACCGCCGGCTCGTCGAGCAGCTCGCGCAGCAGGGGCTGCTGCGCGTCATCTGCGGCACCGACACGCTGGGCGTCGGCATCAACGTGCCCATCCGCACGGTGCTGCTCACGGGCCTGACGAAGTTCGACGGGCAGCGGATGCGTCAGCTCACGGCGCGCGAGTTCCATCAGATCGCGGGGCGCGCGGGCCGGGCCGGCTACGACACCGCGGGCTCGGTGGTGGTGCAGGCGCCCGAGCACGAGGCCGAGAACGCGAAGATGCTCGCCAAGGCCGGCGACGACCCGAAGGCGCGGCGGAAGCTCGTGCGCAAGAAGGCTCCCGAGGGCTTCGTCTCCTGGGGCAAGCCCTCGTTCGAGAAGCTCATCGAGGCCGAGCCCGAGCCGCTCGTGCCGCACATGCAGGTGAGCCACTCGATGCTGCTCAACGTCATCGGCCGCGGCGGCGACGCCTTCACCACCATGCGCGAGCTGATCGCCTCCACGCACGAGCCGCGCCGCGCGCAGCTCGCGCTCGAGCGCCGCGCGCTCGCGATCTACCGCACCCTCCGCACCGCCGGCGTGGTGGAGCAGGTGCCGGACCCGTCGATGCCCGGCGGCCAGCGCATCCGCCTCACCGTCGACCTGCAGCCCAACTTCGCGCTCAACCAGCCGCTCTCACCCTTCGCTCTCGCGGTCATTGACATGCTCGACCCGGCCGAGCCGACGCATCCGCTCGACGTCGTCTCGGTGATCGAGTCGACGCTCGACGACCCGCGGCCGATCCTGTCGCAGCAGCAGTTCCTCGCGCGCGGCGAGGCGGTCGCGGCGATGAAGGCCGAGCGCATCGAGTACGAGGAGCGCATGGAGCTGCTCGAGGAGGTCACGCACCCCAAGCCGCTCGAGGAGCTGCTGACCGCCGCGCTCGAGGTCTTCGCCTCGTCGCAGCCGTGGGTGGGCGACTTCGCGCTCTCGCCGAAGTCGGTGGTGCGCGACATGTGGGAGCGGGCGATGACCTTCGCCGACTACACGCAGCACTACTCGCTCGCGCGCTCGGAGGGGCTGGTGCTGCGGTATCTCTCGGACGCCTACCGCGCCATCCGGCAGACCGTGCCGGAGGAGGCCAAGAGCGAGGATCTGCTCGACATCATCGAGTGGCTGGGCGAGCTCGTGCGGCAGGTCGACTCGAGCCTGCTCGACGAGTGGGAGCAGCTCATGCACCCGGTGGGGCCGGGCGAGACGCCGATCGCGCCGCCCCGGCCGCCGAGCGTGGTGGCGAACCCGCGGGCCTTCCGCACGCTGGTGCGCAATGAGCTCTTCCGCCGCGTGCAGCTCGCGGCACTCGATAAGCACGAGGCGCTCGGCGAGCTCGACGGCCCGTCGGGCTTCGGGGCGGATGCGTGGGGTGACGCCCTCGATGCCTACTACGACGAGCACGAGACGATCGGCACCGGCGCAGATGCCCGCTCGTCGCGCATGCTGGTCATCGACGAGGGGCGCGAGGTGTGGGAGGCGCAGCAGATCCTCGCCGACCCGGCCGGCGACCACGACTGGCGCATCTGGGCCACCATCGACTTGGTGGCGTCGGCGGATGCGGGCGTGGCGGTCGTGCAGGTCACGCGCGTCGGGCGCCTGTCGCTAGTCGAGTAGCGCGCGCAGCGCGCATATCGAGACCGGCTCCGCGAGTTCTCCACCCCCCTCCGGTGCGCGGTCGCCGTGTCAGTGGCACGTGATGGAATGCGTGCATGTTCGAGGACGGCGTGGATGCGGAGGAGTACATCGCCGCTGTCCGTGCCGGCGCGATCGACCCGTACGGGCGCACTGCGGATGAGCTGCAGGAGTCGCTGGACGCGTACGATCGTGACTGGACCGAACGCCTGATGGCGCTGACCGAGGAGCAGCTCGACGAGGTGGTCGCCGGCCGCATGCCGCTGCCTGCGCTGCCGGGCCCGATCGAGTCGGAGCACGCCGCCCGCTTCCGCGCGGAGTCGGAGTTCGTGGGCCGTGCCCGCGCGCTGGAGGTGCAGACGGCGCGGCTGGAGGCAGCCAAGCGGGAGTTGTACGCGGCCCGCTTCGCGCGGCTGGCCGACGAGCCGGGCGTGTTCGACACGAACCTGCACGAGACGGCCTCGAACCTCGCGGTGGAGCTGCGCCTCTCCGACCGCACGATGGAGCGGCGCATGATCGCCGCCTCCCGGATGGTGAGCGAGCTGCCGCTCGCGCACGACGCCCACCGGGCCGGCCGCATCAACAGCGGCCATCTGCGCACGATCGAGCAGGCGACCGAGGCGCTGCGCCTGGACGCCACAGTCGATGCCGGCGAGCGGGCGAGGGTCGAGCAGGAGCTCGTCGCCATGGCCGAGACCACGACCCCTGGGCAGCTGCGCTCACGGGCGAAGCGGATCGTCGATCGGGTGCTGACCGAGCCCTTCCAGCAGCGGCACGACCGGGCGCGCGAGACGCGCGAGGTCTTCCTGCAGGACGAGGGCGACGGGATGGCGTTCCTGGGCGTGCGCTGCCTGGCGGTGGCGGCGAAGGCCGCCTACAACCGCGCCACCGACGCGGCCCGGCGCAAGCCGAAGGATGACCCGCGCACGTTCGACCAGTACCGGGCCGATGTGGTCATGGATCTGCTCACCCGCGGCCAGGTGCCCGACGACGTCAATGGCGTGCACGGGGTGAACGGGATCACCGCGACGGTCGCGTTGACGATCCCGGCGACCGCGCTGCTGCGCGAGCCTGCCAGCGATGGTTCGGGGCGGCAGGAGCTGTTCCCGGCGCTGCTCGATGACGAGATCCTCGTCGATGTCGACACCGTCCGCATGCTCGCCGCCGAGACGGTCACCTGGGAGCGGCTCTTCCTCCACCCCGTCACCGGCGTGCCGGTGACGGTCGACACGTACCGGCCGAACCGGGCCATGCGGCGCTGGCTGCGCGCCCGCGACGGCCGCTGCCGCTGGCCCGGCTGCAACAACCCCGTCTACCGCGCCGACGTCGACCACACCCACGACTGGGACGCCGGCGGCGCGACCACCATCGGCAATCTCGCGCACCTGTGCCGCCGGCATCACACGATGAAGCACGCCACCGCCTGGACGGTCCAGCAGCTCGAAGACGGGGTGCTCGAGTTCACCAGCCCCCTCGGCGTGGTGCTCCGCAGCGAACCCGAACACCAAGGCCCAGCGTTCGTCGACACCGACGACATCATCTGGGGCACCATCGCCTGCACCCAGCCCAGCCTCCCCAACGCCCCACCACCGCTGAACACACCCTTCTGATCCGGGCCAACGTGGCGCTTGCATGCTGACGCTTGCGCGCTGACGCTTGCGCGCTGACGCTTGCGCGCTGACGCTTGCGCGCTGACGCTTGCGCGCTGACGTGTGCCCGCTGGCGCTCGCTCGTGGCCGTGCCCGGCTACGCTCGAGATGACTGAGGGGGATGCATGCCACTGGAAGGCGAGTACGAGCCGAGCACATCCGATTGGGCGCGAAAGCAGGCCGAGGCTTTCGAGGCGTCGAACGGGGCCGAGGCCAACACGCTGCGAGGCATGCCGATCATCCTGCTCACCAGCGTCGGCGCGAAGAGCGGCAAGCTGCGCAAGACCGCGCTCATGCGGGTCGAGCACGAGGGCGAGTACGCCGTGGTCGCGTCGCTCGGCGGCGCCCCGAAGCACCCCGTCTGGTACTTCAACCTGAAGGCGCAGCCGCACGTCGAGCTGCAGGACGGCGCCGAGCGGCACGACTACCTCGCGCGCGAGCTCGAGCCGGGCGCGGAGCGCGACCTGTGGTGGGATCGAGCAGTCGCCGCCTACCCGCCCTACGCCGACTACCAGCAGAAGACCGAGCGCCTCATCCCGGTGTTCATGCTGGAGCGCAAGAGCTGAGGGCCGAGACCCTTTCGGGTCTCGACCGCGACGCCAGCGCCGACGCCCGTCCTGGGCGTCGTGGCCAGCGAGCTCAGTCGAAGCTGGGGTTCGGCGCGAACTCCGCGGTGAGCTCGGCCGCGAGCGCGGTCACGTCGGTGGCGCCGGCGAACGCGCGCTCGGGCTGCGCTGCCCGCTCGGCATCCGAGACCAGCGACTTCACGCGCTTGACGACCGTGCGCGCGGGGGTGTCTCGCAGTGCGTGCCCGACCGCCGCGAGCCAGGCCTCGGCCGCCGCCTTCAGCGCCACGTAGTTCGCGTTGCCGGCCGTCGGGTGCTCCACACCGGTGGACGAGACGATCGCGACGAGACCCGCATCCGAGCGCCCGATCGCGCCGGCGAACGCGCGCGTGGTGTTGCGCAGCGTGCCGACGACGCGCGACTCGAGCCACGCCCAGTCCTCGTCGGTCTGGCCGGCGAGGCCGCCGCCGCCGCGCCAGCCGCCCACCAGGTGGAGCAGGCCGTCGAGCTCGCCGATCTCGGCGGCGAGCGACCCGACCGCCTCGAGATCGGTCAGGTCGCACTCGAAGCGCTCGCTCGCGTCGACGAGTCCGAGCCGGTCGGCGTTCGATCCGACGGCGATGACGTGGTGACCTGCGTCGAGCAGGGCGGATGCGGTGGCGTGGCCGAGCGCGCTCGTGGCGCCCGCGATGAGGATGCGCATGGCGCCCAGTCTGCCGTGCCGAGCGCTACCGGCGCTCGCGGAAGGGCGACGGGACCGCATCCGTCGTCAGCCGGAACAGCCGCACGGTGCGCCCGGAGTCGCGCTCATAGGCGCGGTAGCCGGGCCACTGCGCCTCGATGCGGGCCCAAGCCGCGTCACGCTCGGCGTTCGGGATGCGGGCGGCGCGCACCGGGTAGCGCAGGCCGCGCACGACCACCTCGGCGTCGGGGTGCGCGGCGAGATTCGACGTCCATCCGGGGTGCTGCGCGCGGGCGAAGCTGGTGCCGGCGATGATCGCGCCGCCGTCGCCGTCGGGCGTGAACATCAGCTCGTTCGCGCGCGGCTGCCCGCTCTTCGCGCCGACCGTGTGCAGCACGAGCGAGGGCACGAGGATGCCGGAGACCACCAGGCGCCCGCCGGTCAGCCGCTTGGCGATGCGCTCGGCGACCGGCAGCGCCCTCGGTCCGATGCGGCGGAACGCGCGCGTGCGCGTGACCGGCGCGAGCAGGCGGCGGAGGCGCTGGCGGATGCTCATGCGACGATCGTCGCACGGGCAGCCGGTGCCGGGCGGTGGTCTGTCAGTCGTGCCGCTTGGCGCCCTTGCGGGCATCCTGCACGAGCTGCCGCACCTCCGACTCGGGCGGCACCGCGCCGCCCGCGTTCAGCTGCGCCAGCACGGCGTCCACCGCGTCATTCTCGCTGCCCTCGAGCGGGATCGAGAGCCCGCGCTTGAGCAGCTCGCCGTAGTCGGGTACCCAGTCGATGCTCATGACCCCACCGTGCCACCTCCATGGGCGGGCTGGCCAGGGGTCGATCCGCCGAGGAGGCTGCGGCCTCGTGGACCGCAGCCTCCTCGGCGCGCGGGGCTCAGTACGCGAAGTGCACGTGCGCGCGGCTGTGCTCGCTCGACTCGATCGCGTCCACGACCGCGAGGGCGAAGTCGGGGCCGGAGATCGCGGAGCCGTCGGCCGCCAGCGGGGTCTCGCCGCCCGTGCGGTACTCGCCGCGGCGGGTCTGGTCGGGCACGAAGCTGCCGAAGGTGCCGGCGGGGGAGACGTACGTCCAGTCGACGTCGTCGACGGCGCTGACCCGCTCGTAGGCGGCGAACAGCTCGCGCGACTCGCCCTTGTACTCCGGCGCGAAGGCGTCGGTCTCGACGATGCGCTCGCCGGCCTCGTCCTTCAGTGAGCCGAACCCGCCGACGATGATGAAGCGGGTCGGGGTGCCCGCGAGCCGGCCCGCGATGTCGGCATACGCATCCGCCACCTTGCCCTCCATGTCGCCGCGCGGCGAGAGCGCGCCGACGACCACGTCGGCACCGTCGATCGCCTCCGCGAGCACGTCGCCGTCGAGCACGGAGCCCTTGATGACGCGGGCTCCTGCGGGCGCATCCTGCGGGGTCGAGCGCGACACCAGCGTGAGCTCGTGCCCGCGACTCGCGGCCTCCTCGGTGATGTTGCTGCCCGCGAACCCTGTCGCGCCGAGCACTGTGATCTTCGCCATGTGTGCGTTCCTCTCTTCGAAGTCTCTGCACTCAGACAACGACGAGGGCGGTGCGCGCATTCCGGTGGATGTGCCGTGGCGCGTCTGCGCAGACCGGCGGCTCCTGCGGCTACCGCGTCTGCTCGTGCAGCTGGGCCTCGATGAGGTCGGCGGCCCGGCCAGCGCCGCCCGCCGCCTCGAAGCCCGCGGCGACCGCATCCACACCGGCCTGCATGCCGCGGGCCCGGCGCACCGCATCCCGCAGCCGCTGCGGGGTGAGCCGCTTGCGCGGCAGCCGCACGCCGGCGCGCGCATGCTCGACGCGGGCGGCGACCTCGAACTGGTCGCGGCCCCACGGCACCACGACCACCGGCACGCGCCGGCCGAGCGCCTTCTGGGTCACGCCCATGCCGCCGTGGGTGATGGCGCAGACCGCCCGGTCGAGGATCGGGCCGTGCGGCACGAAGCCGGTCACGTGCGCGTTGGGCGGCGGCCGGAACCCGAGCCGCGCCTCGGCCGGCATGGTGGCGACGACCGTGACCGGCTCGTCGGCGAGCGCCGCGAGCGTCACGCGCACGATGTCGGTGTCGCCCTGGAAGTCGTTCGAGGTGGTCACCAGCACGATCGGCCCCTCGATCTCGTCGAGCCAGCGGGGCGTGGCCGCGGGCGGCTCCCACGAGGTCGGCCCGACCATCGGCACCTTGGGCCCCCACTCGGTGTGCGCGTACTCGAGGGGCTCGGCGGTGGTGACGATCATCTGCGGCGCGCGGCGCAGCACCTGGTCGAAGTCCTGCAGCGGCGGCAGGCCCGCGACCTCGGCGCGCAGCGCGTTGATCGTCGGCATCGAGACGCGCGTCGCAGCATCGAGCACGGTGCGCGCAACCGAGGCGTCGCGCAGCCGCCCGAGCGGTCCGCGCATCGGCCGCAGCCCCGGCCCGAACGGCGGCCAGCCGCTCGAGCGCAGCACCGGCGTGTAGGGCGAGATCGATGCCCACGGCAGCCCGGAGGCCTCGGCGACCGCCGCCGCGCCCCAGGTGTTGACGTCGGTGAGCACCAGGTCGGGGCGCTCGCGCTCGAGCAGCGAGCGCAGGTCGGGACCGTCGAGCCGGCCGCGCGCGCAGTACAGCGCGCTCAGTCGCACCAGGCTGTCGAACGGGCTCGCGGCACGCCAGTCGTCGAAGTCGATCTCGCCGATGGCCGGATCGATCGCGTCGGCGTCGAAGCCGAGCATGCGCATGCGGTCGACCTCCGCCGGCAGCGTGCGCATGCGGATGCGGTGGCCGCGCCGCTGCAGCTCGAGCAGGATGCCGGCGAACGGGAACGCGTGAGCGAGCGCCGGGCTCGTATAGGCCGCGATGAGGGCCACGCGGTGCCTCCTTGCAATGCGGCAGCGGATGCGTCGGCTGGGGTCCGCGCAGGTGCTGGGCCGGGGTGCGTGGCCGCGGGCGTCGCCGGCCACCAACGCTCAAGCGTAGTGGCCCGCGCCCACGCGGACGGTGCCTTCGGCGCGGCGCGGCTATCGAGCGGCGCTCGCCGACAGCTGCTGCTCGATGAGGTCGGCCGCACGCGGCGCGCGGCCAGCGGCCGCGAGGCCGGCGGCGACCGCCTCGACGCCCGCCTGCATCCCGCGGGCACGGCCCACCGCATCCCGCAGCCTCGCCGGCGTGAGCTGCGATCGCGAGAGCCGCACGCCGGCGCCGGCATGCTGCACGCGCGCGGCCACCTCCATCTGGTCGCGGCCGTACGGCACGGCCACGACCGGCACGCCGTGCGCGAGCGCCTTCTGCGTCACGCCCAGCCCGCCGTGGGTGATGGCGACCGCCGCCCGCTCGAGCAGCAGGCTGTGCGGCACGAAGCGCTCGACGCGTGCGTTGCGGGGCAGCGCCACGCCCAGCCGTGCCCCGTGCGCCATGGTCGCGATCACCGCCACCGGCTCGTCCGCCAGCGCTTCGAGCGCCACGCGCACGATGTCGGTGTCGCCCTGGTAGTCGGTAGCCGTCGCCACCAGCACGACGGGGCGGTCGAGCCGGGTGAGCCAGGCCGGCGCGGGTGCCGGCGGCTCCCAGGAGGTCGGGCCCACCAGCTGCAGCCGCGGCGCCCAGTCGTCGTGCCGGTACTCGAGCGGCTCGGCGGTCGTGACGAGCGTGAGCGGGGCGCGGCGCACCATCGCGTCGTAGGAGTCGATCGCAGGCAGCGCGGCGACCTCGGTGCGCAGCGCATTGAGCATCGGCGTGGCCGCCCGCATCGCCGGCCGGTAGACCAGCCGGTCGATCAGCGCATCCCGCAGCCGGCCGGCCGGCCCGTTCGCCGGTGCGAGGCCGGGGCCGTACGGCGGGCAGCCGCGCGAGCGCATGGCCGGCGGGTAGGTCGCGAGCGACACCCACGGCATCCCCGTGCTCTCGGCGACCGCGGCAGCGCCCCAGGTGTTGACGTCGGTGAGCAGCAGATCGGGCTGCGACTGCTGGATGAGCGCGCGCATGTCCGGCGCCTCGCGCCGGCCGCGCTCGCAGAAGGTCTCGCACATGCGCCCGTAGGCGTCGAGCACACGTCGCGCGCGCCAGTCATCGAACTCCACGGCCTCGACCCGCGCGTCGACCGCGTCCGCGTCGAAGCCGAGGTCACGCATCCGCCCGACCTCGCTCGAGAGCGTGCGCAGCCGGATCCGGTCGCCGCGGCGCTGCAGCTCGAGCAGCACGCCGGCGAACGGCAGCACGTGGCCGAGCGCCGGGCTCGTGTAGGCCGCGATCGTCGCCATGGCGTGACTCCAGCTCGGGGTCGGACGCGCGTCGCCCCGACGCTCACTGTAGGGCGACGGGGCGATGCGCGCGAGCGGCGCCTACGCGGTCTCGGCGGTGATGCCCGCGGTCGACGCGATGGTCTCGCGCATCTTCTTCTCGAACGCCTCGTAGAACATCGACAGCGGGAACTCGTCGTCCATCACAAGGTCGGTCAGCTGTCGCGGCGCGCCGTCGAGCGGCAGCTCACCGGCCTTCCACTTCGAGGCCGGGTGCGGCTCGACGACGGAGGAGACCAGCTCGTAGGCGGCCAGCCAGTGCGCGACCTTCGGCCGGTCGATCGAGCGCCAGTAGAGCAGCTCGATGGCCTCGCCGAGCTTGTTCACGACGTCGGGCACCTCGTCCCAGTCGAAGGCGAGCTGCGTGTCGGTCCAGTGCAGCACGCGGTGCTGGTGCAGCCAGGCGAACAGCAGCTGGCCGCCCAGGCCGTCGTAGTTGCGCACGCGCGAGCCGGTGATCGCGAAGCGGAAGATGCGGTCGAAGATGACCGCGTACTGCACGTGCTTGGCGTGCTTCGCCAACGCGAGATCGGCATCCGTCGCCTTGTCGTCAGCGGCGATGCGGCGCTCGATCGCGACCGACTCGCGGAAGGCGGTCAGGTCGCAGCGCAGCTCCTCGAGCGAGTAGAGGAAGAACGGCATGCGCTGCTTGATCATGAACGGGTCGAAGGGCAGGTCGCCGCGCATGTGGGTGCGGTCGTGGATGAGATCCCACATGACGAAGGTCTCCTCGGCCGTGCGCTGGTCGGCGATGAGCTCGGCGGCGTCAGCGGGCAGCTCGAGCTTCGTCACCTCGCACGCGGCCTCGACGACGCGGCGGAAGCGGGCGGCCTCGCGGTCCTGGAAGATGGCGCCCCACGTGAACGACGGGATCTCGCGCATCGCGACCGTCTCCGGGAAGAGCACCGCCGAGTTGGTGTCGTAGCCGGCGGTGAAGTCGATGAAGCGCAGCGGCACGAACAGCGCGTTCGAGTAGTCGCCGGCCTCGAGCTCGGCGATGAAGTCGGGCCAGATGACCTCGACCAGCACGGCCTCGACGAGGCGCTTCGCCGAGCCGTTCTGCGTGTACATGGGGAAGATCACCAGGTGCTTGAGCCCGTCGATGCGGTGCTGCTGCGGCTGGAACTTCGCCAGCGCGTCGAAGAAGTCGGGCTCGCCGAAGCCGCCGTCGGCCCAGCGCTCGAAGTCGAGCGCGGCCTGCGCGAGGTAGTCGGCATCGTGCGGGAACTCGGGGGCGATGTCGCGGATGCCCTGGGTCAGCTCGGTCACACGGGCGCGGGCCGCGTCGTGGTCGCCCGGCTCCTCGATGGAGCCGTTCTTCGACTGCATCGGCTGCAGCGCGGTCGCTGCCGCCTTGATCTGCAGCCAGGCGGCGTGCTGGCGGAGGTCGGCTGCGGTGGCCTGGGTCATCGTCACGGGGAAGCCTCCTGGAGGGATTCGCTGGTGAGCGATCGTGGCGCGGCGGCGCTCGATCGGTGCGTGTTTCCAGCGTACGGGCAGCCTGGCGCAATTATCTTGCGCTCCGGGCCGCCTTCTCTGTCAGTTCTGAGCGTTGCGCGTGAGGTCGCCGTCGCCCGCAAGGGAGTTGCGTCGGCGGCCGTCAGTGGCTGGTGGCACCGTCGGATCAGCGCCCGCCGCACCCCAGCGCGGTGAGCGCCGCACGACGCGAGCGCCGCCGACCCTGGCGCTCTCGCGCCGACGGGCATACCCTCGAACCTTGGAGCAGCCTTTGGACGTCACCCCCAGCAACGACCACCCGGCGCGCGCCACCGGAGTGCCGGTCGCGATCGTCGTGGGGCTGCACGTCGCCATCAGCACAGCCATCATCGCCCGGGTGGATCCGGACGTGCCCGAGCTGCTGCCCTACTGGGTCGCCTCCGTGCTCATGCCCTCACTGGTCTGGGCCGTGCTCGTGATCGGCCGCGCGGCGGTCTGGAAGCAGCCCTCCGCGTTTTGGCTCGGCGCCTCCGCCGGCGTCGTCGTCGTCCTGGCCTTCATCAGTGCGCTCGGGCTCTTCCTCGGCAATGCGAGGCTCGGCGACATCAGCGCGCGGGGCGTGCCGCTCGCACTGATCTTCTCCTCCTGGGTGCTGCTCGCCTGCGCCATGCTGGTCGCGATCGTGCTGCGGATGCTCGGCAAGCACGCCGATGCGCCGATCGACGCCGTCGCTGACGCACCGACCCCGCTGCCCGCCGGCGATGACGGCAGCCCCGCCGCTGCCGATGGCGACAGCCCGGCCGATGGCGTCGGCCTCGCCGACCGCGAAGGGGCGCCGGCCGAGCAGTCGCGCGCCGACTCCCGCTAGCTCAGATCAGCGCCTGCGCGATGAAGAAGCCGGCCCAGCAGCCGGCAGCGGCCAGGATCGGCGGCACGATCGCCCAGCGCTGCCTCGTGGCGGCGGCCGCGGCACCCACCGCATTGCCCACCAGCGTGGAGCCGAGCAGCGAGATCCAGTAGGTCAGCCGCGCAGGCTCCACGTCGGAGCCGGCTGCCTCGGCGGCCCGCACCAGCCAGCCGTCGCCGACCGGTGCGGCCAGCAGCAGCACCAGCACATTCACGAAGATCAGCACCCACGCGGCCAGCCGCCAGCGATCGGCGGCCGTCCACTCGCGCTGCGGCTCGAGCTCCTCCCACTCCTCGTGACTGAGCCCTTCCGGCCCGCCCGACACATCCGTCATCAGAAGATCATCGGTCGGTCGTCATCGAGCTCGGTGTCGAGGTCGAGGTCGACGACCACCGGCACGTGGTCGCTGGGGGCGTCGCCGGAGCGCTCGTCGCGGTCGATCGAGGCGCGGCCCACCAGCTCGGCGAGCTCTGGGGTGCCGAGCACGAAGTCGATGCGCATGCCCTCGTTCTTGTTCCAGCGGCCGGCCTTGTAGTCCCAGTAGGTGTAGCCGGGGGCCCGGTCGCGCACGACGTCGACGAGACCCGCGTCGATGAGCCCGCGGAACGCATCCCGCTCGGGCTGGGACACGTGCGTGGCACCGTCGAACACACCGATGTCCCACACGTCATGGTCGAGCGGGGCGATGTTGAAGTCGCCCATCAGCGCCAGCGGCTGCCCGCGCCACTCGTCGAGCAGCCCCGTGAGCACCCGCAGCCACTCGAGCTTGTAGCCGTAGTGCGCATGCGTGAGCTCGCGGCCGTTGGGCACGTAGAGGCTCCACAGCCGCACCCCCTCGACCGTCGCCGCCATCGCGCGCGCCTCGACCACCGGGTCGCCGGTGTTGGCGTAGCCGGGCTGGCCGGGGAAGTCGCGCTCGACGTCGGTCATCGGCAGCCGCGAGGCGATCGCGACGCCGTTCCACTGGCTGAAGCCGTGCGCCTGCACCTCATAGCCGGCGGCCTCGAACGCCGCATAGGGGAACTGCTCGGTCTTGCACTTGATCTCCTGCATGGCGAGCACGTCGACGTCGCTGCGCTCGAGCCAGTCGACGATGCGGGCCGAGCGGGCACGCACGGAGTTCACGTTCCAGGTGGCGATGCGCATGCTCCGAGCCTACGGGCGAGGCGGATGTTTCCGCATCGCGGGCGGGCCGCGGGTGGCCTGGCATGCGAAGGCGTACAGAATGGGGTGATGGGACACGCGCGCGACCGCTACCTCCAGGCTCTCGACCTGTTCTCGGCAGAGGCACGGTCATCCGCCGATCGGCTCGGGCTGCCATCGGCGTGCGACGAGTGGTCGATCGCCGACGTGATCCGCCACACCACCGGCATCCAGGCCGAGTACGGCGGCTCGGCGCTGCTGGGCCGAGCCCTGGGCGCGAACGACGTGACGGCCGACCACGCCTCGATCACGGCACCCTCGACCGACTGGGATTCGGTGACTGTCTGGGAGCAGCTCGCGACGCAGCTGCGCGGCGCCGCCCACGAGGCGGGCGAGGATTCCTTCCGCGCGCTGCCGCTCGCGACGCTCGACATGGCCCTGCACGCGTGGGACATCCGCTGGGGCGCGGTGCGTGTGGGGCTGGCGGCCAACCTCGAGTTCCCCACCCAGCTGCTCGAGTGGATGGAGGACTATCGCGACCGCGCCGACGAGGCGGCGATCCGCGCGCCCGGCATCTTCGGCGACCCCGTCGAGCCGCCGGCCGACGCGACCCGGTCCGAGCGCTTCGCCGCCTGGACCGGCCGGCACCCGCGCGTCAGCTTCGTGCCGCTGCGCGACCACCCGGCGACCCCCAGCTCGGCGAGCGCGGCCAGTGCGACCAGCGCGGCGGAGGCCGCCGCCGGCTGATCCATCCCGGCACCCGCGCCCAGTAGCCTTGACGCCGTGACCGCGCGCGACCAGCTCATCCAGCTCATCCGTGATGAGGCCGTCTTCCACGGCGACTTCATCCTCACCAGCGGCAAGCGCGCCAGCTACTACATCGACCTGCGCAAGCTCTCCCTCGACCACCGCGCGGCGCCGCTGATCGGCGACGTGCTGCTCGACCTGATCGCCGACCTGCCCGACATCTCGGCCGTCGGCGGCCTCACGATGGGTGCCGACCCGCTCGCCAACGCCGTGCTGCACCGCGGCCTCGCGCGCGAGCTGGCGGTGGACGCGTTCGTCGTGCGCAAGCAGCCCAAGGATCACGGCCGCGGCCGCCAGGTGGAGGGCCCCGAGCTGGCCGGCAAGCGCGTGGTCGTGCTCGAGGACACCTCGACCACCGGCGGCAGCCCGATCGCCGCGATCGAGGCGCTGCGCACGGTGGGCGCCGAGGTGGTGGCGGTCGCGGTGATCGTCGACCGGGCGACCGGCGCGCAGGCGGCGATCGAAGCGGCGGGCGTCGAGTACCGCGCCGCGATCACGCTCGACGACCTCGGCCTCACGCCCCAGTAGTCAGTGCTCAACGTGTCAGGTGCCTCGTTGCCGCACCGTGTGCGGCAAGCAAGCACCTGACACGTTGAGATCAGCGGGTAGACGGCCGCGCGCGTGCCAGTATTGGCTATCTGACAGGCGGATGCGGGAGGTCACGTGGGCGGAGTGCTCATCGGGTTCGCCATCATCGGCTTCGTCATCCTGGTCGGCTGGCTGCTCGCCCGCTTCCGCATCGTGTCGCAGGAGGGCCGCCTGGTCCTCAACAAGACCTCCTTCTTCGCGGCCAGCCCCGCACTGCTGTTCACGGTGCTGGCGGAATCCGACGTGCAGCTGCTGTTCTCGAGCGTGCTCGCCGTGGCGCTGCTCGCCTTCGTCGCGGTCGCACTGGTCTACACGGTGGTCGCCCGCCTCTGGCTGACGAAGGACGCCAGTCGCATCGCGCTCGCCGCCGCCGCCTCCGGCTACAGCAACGTCAACAACATCGGCCTGCCGGTGGCGATCTACGTGATCGGCGACGCGAGCTTCGTCGGCCCCATGCTGCTGCTGCAGCTGCTGGTCATCGCCCCCGTGCTGCTGCTGACGCTCGACATCCTCACCAGCGGCCGCGCATCCGTCACCGGCATCCTCACGCAGCCGCTGCGCAACCCGATGCTGATCGGCTCGCTGCTCGGCGCCCTCGTCGCGGCCTTCGACATCCAGCTGCCCGACCCGGTGCTGGCCCCGCTCGAGATCCTCGGCGGCGCGGCGGTGCCGCTGATGCTGCTCGCCTTCGGCATCTCGCTCGGCGGAGAGCGGCCGCTGCAGCCGGGCACCGGCCGGCGCGAGGTGTGGCTGGCGGTCGTGCTGAAGAACACGGTGATGCCGGTCGCGGCGTTCCTGCTGGCGCGGTTCGTCTTCGGCATGGACGACCAGCTGGTCTACGCCTGCACCGTGATGGCGGCGCTGCCGAGCGCACAGAACATGTACCAGTACGCGCTGCGCTACGACCGCGCGACCGTCATCACGCGCGACATCGTGCTGCTGACGACCGTGCTCGCGTTGCCGGTGATGCTGCTCATCGCCTGGCTGCTGAAGCCCGCGTAGCGCATCGACGCGGGAATCTTCGCGCCCACCCACCGGTTGTCCCTATCGTTGGAATTTGAACGAACGGGGGCGGAGCGATGGCTGACAGGACCGCGACGATCGTCGTGATCGGCGCCGGCCAGGCGGGCCTCTCCGCCGGTCACCACCTGCAGAAGCGCGGCTATCTGAGCGCCCTCGAGCATCCGCACGCCGAGCGCACGTTCGTGATGCTCGACGCCGACGCGGCACCGGGCGGCGCCTGGCAGCACCGCTGGGAGTCGCTGCGCATGGCGACCGTCAACGGCATCTTCGACCTGCCGGGCTTCGAGCAGCCGCCCGCCGATCCGGCAGAGCCCAGCCGCACCGCCGTGCCCCGCTACTTCGCCGCCTTCGAGCGCGAGCGGCAGCTGCCCATCCTGCGCCCGGTCACCGTCACCGCGGTCGAGCGCGCCGACGACGAGCCCGATGGCGACCTGCTGGCGACCACCGGCGCCGGCACCTGGCGCACCCGGGCCGTCATCAACGCATCCGGCACCTGGAACAGCCCGCGGCTGCCGGTCTACCCGGGGGCGGATGCCTTCCTCGGCCGCCAGCTGCACACCCGCGACTACGTGTCGGCGGATGCGTTGCGCGGCCAGCGCGTGGCGGTGGTCGGTGGCGGCATCTCGGCCGTGCAGCTGCTGGAGGAGCTCTCGGCGGTCACCGACACGCTCTGGTACACCCGCCGCGAGCCGGTCTTCCTCGAGGGCGAGTTCGAGCCCGAGACGGTCGGCCGCGACGTGATCGAGCGGGTCACCGCCGACGCCGAGGCCGGCCGCCCGACCGGCAGCGTCGTCTCGTACACGGGCCTGCTCTGGACGGACTACGCGCGCCGCGCCGAGGCTCGCGGGGCGCTCGAGCGGCGGCCGATGTTCTTGGCTCTCGAGCCGCACGGCGTGCGCGAGGCCGACGGCACGTTCACGAGCGTCGACGCAATCCTGTGGGCGACGGGCTTCACGGCCAACCTCGCCCATCTCGATCCGTTGGCGCTGCGGGGCGAGCTGGGCGCCGTGCAGGTGCGGGGCACGCGCGTGGTCGTCGAGCCGCGCGTGCACCTGATCGGTTTCGGGCCGAGCCAGTCGACCGTCGGCGCCAACCGCGCCGGCCGGGCGGCGGTCGCCGAGCTCGATCGGCTGCTGGGCCGCGAGCGCGTGCTCGCCGCATCCGCCTGACGCAGCTCAGCGCGACCGGCGTAGCGTGGCAGCCATGAGCTGGTCGTCGCGCTTCTTCAGGCCGCCGCCCTTCATCGTCGCCGGTGACCGCTTCAGCGGCTGGCTCGGCCTGCTGGTGGGATGGGTCGCGGTCGGCTTCGGGGCGAGCTCGGCCTCGCGCGCGGCCGGCCTGCTGCTCTCGTTCAGCGACGGGGCCTGCGGCATCCACTCGGCGTCCATCTGCCAGGTGGCCGGGTGGGGCGGGCTCGCGATGGGCATGGTGGCGCTCGCGGGCGGCACCGCGCTGTGGCTGCTGATGGCGCGCGGCTTCGGCCCGCCTGCCACGTGGTGGGTGCTGCCGCTGCTGCTCGCGGCGCTCGCCCTGGCGCCGTTCAACGCCGCCGAGGGAGCGGCGCTGTCGCTGTGGTGGCTGCCGCTCTCGGCGGTCGCTGGGCTGTTGGCGATCGCGCTCGCGATGCTCGCCGGGCGCCGCGGGAAAGCGGCCCGCTACGGCTGGATCCGCCTCGACGGGCTCGATGCGCGGGAGGTCGCGCATCGCCCGGTCGACAAGGCGGTCATCCCGGCGGCGACAGTCGCCGCCGCGATCGCGGGTGCGGCCTTCGGCGCCCACGTGATCCGACTGCTCTCGGAGGCCTGAGGGCGCTGCCGCCGCGCCGGACGCGGGCGGCCGCTTCGGGCTGGGCCTGTGCACCGGCAGGGCTGGCCTTGCGCAAAAGCGCTGGTCTGGCGCGGCTTGCTGAGGAGAACTTCAGTCGCAGTGCCCCGGCTCCTGAGTTGACAATGATTCGATAACCACGTTAGCGAACGATGTTCGAGAACGGTCGGACCGAGGAACCCCAGCTCGAGACCGGCGATGCGAATCGAGGACGGTACTCATGTCGTTGCGGATCCACGCCTCCAGGGCAGCCACCAATCTGCTTGCGCTGTTCCTGGCCCTCGCGCTCGCAGCCGCGATGCTGCTTGCACCGGCGGCGACGGCCATGGCGGCAGACGACGCGCCGACTGGTGACCCGGCTGTCACTGAGCCAACCTCCGGGTCGGCCGAGCCGGCTCCGGCGGATCCTCCCGCGGGCACATCGGCCGTGACCGAGCCGGCGATGGAACCCGTAGTCCAAACCGACACCGCGCTTGCGGCCGAAACCGCTCCTCCGGCCGAGACTGCGCCCCTCGCTGAGACCGCTTCTCCGGCTGAGACCGTGCCTCCCGCTGAGAGTGTCCCGCTGGCTGAGTCTGCTGCAACTGCGGCCGATCCCGTACTCACAGAGTCGGTACCATCCGTGCCGCTTCCGTCTGCACCGATGCAGTTAGTGCAAGCTTCGGTCGCGCCGCTCGCAGCATCGCTCATCACACCGATGGCTGCGCCTGACGGGGCGGCAGCTCTCGGCTACTACACGTCAGATTTTGACAACAATGATCCGACGGGCTGGTACGAGGCCGGCAGCGCAGCTCAGGCTTCAGAGATCTATTCCTTCACTACCGCGTATACACAGAGTGGCGGGGTTTGGACACTTGGCGCGACGTGGACGAGGCCGAACAGCACCGGCAACAAAGGGTGGTCCATCGAGTACACCGTGGCGCCGGAACGGTGGGGCACGACATCTTCAGGGGCGGCTCTCGTGCCGCAGCCCGATCGCTCGCAGGGCGGCGTCGTGTTCATCATCAAAAATCAGGGCTACACGACCGAGCGTTGCGTTTACACGGCGACAATCTACCCTCTCGGGTCGACAAACTATCCGGGTACATGCGAATCAGTCGGGAGCGTCGTGACGGCGCTGGACGGTGGCAACACGATGGTCCTGAGCCTCCCGCTCCCGGAGGAGCTCGTCGGCGCGCAGGGGTGCCCATCCACGCTCGGCTCCACTGGCTATATTCGTTCCTGGACCGGTGAGTCGCGCCAGATCCAAGCTTGGGCCGCGCCCGTGTCCGTCGATCCACCATCGACCTGCGGCTCGATCAGCATCACGAAGGCGTCGGATGTCGTCGCGACCAGCTCCCACCAGTTCGGGTACATCCTCGACCGCAGCAGCGACCTTCCTGTCATCGGCACGCCCGTGGGTACCCCACAGACGCTCACCGTCAACGGCACCGTGGCGATCGGCGAGACCGACACCATCACGACCGTGCCGGCAGGCACGGACTTCACGCTGGTGGAGACCGCGATCCCGGCGAACGTCCCGTGGTCGCACCTGTCGACCGTCTGCACGGTGGAGGGTGGCCAACGCTACGAGTTGACGGTCTCCGCTCCCACGTTCAAGGTTGAGCCGAACACGAGGACGAGCTGCGTGATCACGAACACGACGTCGAAGCTCACGGTCACGAAGATCGCGATCGGCCAGCAGGATCAGGCGTTCGGCTTCGACCTCGACGGCGTTGCCGGGTCCGATCTCAGCATCGTCGGCACCTCTGCACCCGGCACCTCGACAGCGATCCTCTACAAGCCGAACACCCAGGTGACGGTCACTGAGCTGCTGGACGCCGTCAACGCCGGAAATGGCGTGGGTGCCGATTGGGCACTGCAGGGCATTAGCGGGGGCACGGTCAATCTCGCAGATCTGAGCACTACGGTGACCACCGAAGCCGGCTCGACCGTCTACGTGACGTTCACGAACATCCAGACCGCATCGGTCGTCGTCGACAAGCAGTGGGTCGTCAATCAGGTCGCCTACGACCACGGTGCGCAACCCGACGGCCTCGATGCCGCGCTCAAGCTGACCGGGCCGGGCAACGAGCCCGCCTCCGAGCAGGCCTGGTCAGAGGAGCGGACCGGCTACGTCGTCGGTGACACCGTGGTGATCAGTGAGACGACGACGATCGATCCGCGGATGATCGGGTGCACCCTGACGTCCACGATCACCGACCCGTTGGGCCAGACCGTGCCGGCGGCCGGCTACACGCTCACGCAGGGCAAGCAGACCTTAACGGTGACGAACACCGTCGACTGCGACACCGACCTCACGCTCGTCAAGGAGGTCGTGGGCGGGCCTGCCGCAGCTGTCGACTGGACCCTGACGGCCACCGGACCGGGCACCGCGACTGCCGGACCGACGGGGCCGGGCACCGCAACCGGGTCGGTCGATCCTGATGTGACCTACAACCTGTCGGAGACTCCCGGCGAGAATACGGCCGCGCGCACCGCGCTCTATCGGCAGCAGGGCACATGGGCTTGCTTGGCGCTCGACGCGGACGGCGACCCGCTTGATCCGCAGCCCACTGGTTGGACTGACGCGCCGGATGCGTCGGTGACCGTGCTGCTCGGCATGCACGTGCGGTGCGCGGTCACCAATGCCACCGCGCAGCTGACGATCTTCAAGGCGATCGAGGGCGGTGTGCTGACGCCCGACATGTTCGAGCTGACGGCGACACCGGCAGTCATGGAGGGTCTGGCGGCCGAGTCCGTGGGCGGCGGCGCTCCCGACGACGGCGCTGTTGCAGATGCGGACGGATCCAGCACGTTCGACGTGCGGCCCGCCCACGACTACGTGCTCAGCGAGGCGACTCCTGGCAACGTCAACCTCGCCTACATCGGCCTGCGGCTCGAGCGGTGGGTGAACGGCAACTGGGAAGTGGTCGAAGACCCCTCCGCAGCGATCCAGGTGCCAATCGGCGGCCACGACTTCTACCGATTCGTCAACGCACCGCCGACAGCGTTCGCACTGCCGATCACCGGTGGCATCGGCTCCGACCTGTTCGGCTATGGCGGCGCCGCGCTCCTGCTTGCCGCACTGCTCGCAGCGGTCGCCGTCACGCGCAGTTCGACCTTCATGACCGCCCGTCCGGGAGGCCGCCATGTCTGACCATCAACTCTTCACAACTCCAGCGCAGTCCTCTGCACACCACCCGAAAGGAAACGCCACCATGGCAACCACACAGAAGGGACTTGCGGCGAGACTGACCGCAAGCGCCGGAGCCATAGTGCTCGCGTCGATGATCGCACTGGGCGGCGCGCTGCCCGCATCCGCCGCCGAACCCGGGAACATCAACCCCGCCACCGATCGATCGCTGACCGTCCACAAGTTCACGCAGACGGCAGAGAGCCTCGGCCTACCGAACGACGGATCCGCGCTGACGACTGACCAGCGGGCTCTACTGACCGGGCCGCTGAGCGGCGTCGAGTTCACGGTGCGCCAGGTGCCCGGCATCAACCTGACCACCAACGCGGGATGGGCGGCTGCGCAGGCCCTGACGGTCGGTGCGGCCCAGTCCGCGGTCGCGGGTGAGACGGCCGCCCCGAACGTCAACTCCTGGGTCGGTTCGACCGACGGGGGCAGCTACACGTTCAGCGATCTGCCGCTTGGAGTCTTCCTCGTCACGGAGACGGCGATCGGGACCAACCCGATTGCCGTGCGCACGCCTCCGTTCCTGGTGTCGCTGCCGCTCCCACTGAACAACGAGTGGCTGTACGACGTGAACGTCTACCCCAAGAACTCGGTCGGATCGATCGAGAAGACGGTCGATGAGGGCGGCGCGCAGGAGCTGGGCGACACCGTGTCGTGGCAGATCGACAGCACTGTGCCGTTCTCGCCAGCAGGCAGTCCCATCACGAGCTACAGCATCGAGGACGCGCTCGACGCCCGGCTCACCTACACCGCAGACAGCGCCGTCGTGCGGCTGGGCAGCCTGGCCGATCTGAATGCGATGACGCCTCCAGCGGCCACGCTGCTCACCACAGCCGATTACACGCTGACGCCTGTGGGCAACACTTTGACGTTCGCGTTCACCCTGGACGGGCTGATCAAGCTGAACGCTGCTGACGGGCAGACCGTGCGGATTGCGCTGGACACGACGGTGACCAGCGTCGGCAACGGCGTCATCGTGAACGGCGCGACGGCGTTCGTCAACGGCAACACGGTCGACACCGACAACGCCACGACCTACTGGGGCTCGGTCCGAGTGATCAAGCATGCTGGCAACCAGACGGCAAACCGTCTCGACGGCGCGACCTTCGAGCTGCGCAACGTCAACAACGCGACCGTCCCGGCTCCCGCCGGCTCGGTCGTGGCGACAGGGGTTGCCGCTCCAGACGGAGTGATCAACTTCGACGGTGTCATCACTGCCCTGGACGGCACGCTCTACTACCTGGTGGAAACACAGGCCCCGACCGGCTACGTGCGGCTGACCGACGCCACGCCCATCACGGTGATGCCGGGCCAGCCCGTCGAGGCGCAAGTGAACTTCGCGTACGTCTCGAACGAGCAGGTGCCCGCGTACACGCTGCCCATCACGGGCGGCAGCGGGGAGGCAGCCTTCATGATCGGCGGCCTGGGCCTGATCGGTACGGCGCTGGGCTTCGTGCTCATCCGCCGCCGCAAGGAGCAGGCCGAGGCCTGATCCCCAGGCTCCGTGGCAGAGGCTCAGGCCTCTGCCACGGAGTCGTCTCATCGCAGAGGAGCGACGATGACCCGCACGATCGAGGCAGCACCGCCCGTGCCACGGGCGTCGGCGCGGCGCCGGCGTCGTCGTGCGGGTCTTGCGTCGCTCGCCGTGGCGCTGATGGGCATGCTCGGCACCAGCATCGCCCTCTACCCCTCCGGTGCGGGCTGGTTCTCACAGCTCGAGCAGTCCTTCCGCGTCGACGACTACGCCGAGGTCATGACCGAGCTCGGCCCCGCGGGCCGCGAGCAGGAGCTCGCCGATGCCCGCGACTACAACGCGACCCTCAGCGGCGGCGCACTGATCGACCCCTACGGCGGCACGCCGCTCACCGACCAGCAGGCCATCGTGCGGGCGTACCAGGCGCAGCTCGATCTCGGCCCGGCCGACGTGATGGCGCGCATCCGCATCCCCTCCATCGCGGTCGACCTGCCGATCTACCACGGCACCGACGAGGCGACCCTGCGGCGCGGCGTCGGCCACCTGCTCGGCTCGGCGCTGCCGGTCGGCGGCGCCGGCACCCACAGCGTGCTCACGGCGCACCGAGGTCTGCCCGAGGCGGTGCTGTTCAGCGACCTCGACAAGGTCGAGGTGGGCGACGTCTTCGAACTTGAGGTCTACGGCGAGGTGCTCGTCTACCGGGTGCGCGAGGTGCAGGTGATCGACCCCGGCAACACCGACCTGCTGCTGCCGGAATCCGGCGACGACCTCGTGAGCCTCGTGACCTGCACGCCGCTGGGCATCAACAGCCACCGCATCATCGTCACCGGCGAGCGCATCGCCACCCCCGCCGCCGACACCCCCGCAGCCGAGGAATTGGTGATGCCCGAGATCCCCGGCGAGCCCTGGTGGTCGGTGCTGCTCGCCGGCGGCTGGGCACTGTCGGTCGGCTACCGCAGCCTCGTCACGCCCCGTCTGCCCGGGCCGCGCGGCTGAGCGCGGCCGGCCCCGACGCATCCGCACCCCGGAGCGCAGGATGCCGCGCGGCGCGCGGGCTCAGACGTCTGCGTGCGGCTCGTCGAGCTCCGAGGCGATCGGCTTCGGGTCGACGAGGTCCTGCACGCTCTCGAGCATCTCGTCGGGGCGGAACGGGTAGGTCTCGACCACCGCCGGGTCGCTGATGCCGGTCATCACGAGCACCGTGTGCAGCCCCGCCTCCATGCCGGCGATGATGTCGGTGTCCATGCGGTCGCCGATCATGCCGGTGACCTCGCTGTGCGCGCCGATCTTGTTGAGCGCCGAGCGGAACATCATCGGGTTCGGCTTGCCGACGATGTAGGGCACGCGGCCGGTGGCCTTCGTGATGAGCGCGTTGATGGCACCGGTGGCGGGCAGGATGCCGTCGGCGCTCGGGCCTGTCGCATCGGGGTTGGTGGAGATGAAGCGGGCGCCGGCGGCGATCAGGCGGATCGCCTTCGTGATCGCCTCGAACGAGTAGGAGCGGGTCTCGCCGATCACCACGAAGTCGGGATCGGTGTCGGTCATCGTGAAGCCGATCTCGTGCAGCGCGGTGATGATGCCCGCCTCGCCGATCACGTAGGCGGAGCCGCCGGGCGCCTGGTCGTGCAGGAAGTCGGCGGTGGCGAGCGCGCTCGTCCAGATGCGCTCCTCGGGCACATGCAGGCCGGATGCGCGCAGTCGCGCCGCGAGGTCACGGGGCGTGAAGATCGAATTGTTCGTGAGCACCAGGAACTCGGTGCCGGCGTCCTTCCACTGCTGCAGCAGCTCCTTGGCGCCCGGGAGCGGACGATCCTCGTGGACGAGCACGCCGTCCATGTCGGTGAGCCAGCATTCGATGTCAGCGCGCGTGCGGGAGATGGGCATGAGGCCAGGCTACGCGGGGTGTGTGTCCGTCGTGTGAACGGCCAGACATTCCGCTCTTGAGCAAATCTCAAGCGAATTTGAGGAAACCTCTAGCCGAACAATGTTTCGGGTCGTTCGGTTTTGAATCTCTCGCGGAGCCCCTGAGCCTCCGCTGTGCCCTGCGGCCTTCCATCCTGAGGTTCGCTCAATAGGTTTGTGACTTGGGCCCGATGCCTGATGATGCGCACACCCAGGTGCGCTCCGGGTACGGCCCCGCCGTCGCGACCATGCGACAGCAACTCGACTTGGGAGACCGTCATGAACAAATTCACCAAGGGCTCGATCGCGGCTTCGGCCGCTGTCCTCCTCCTCCTCGGTGGGGCAGGATCGCTCGCATATTGGAACGACGACGCTGCGCTCGCCGTCGACCCGATCAACGCCGGCCAGTTGACGATCGATGCGTCGACGGGCGCGTGGGCCCCGGAGATCGCCTCTTGGGTGCCTGGCGATCAGGCCGTGTACTCGACGGTCCTCGCCGTGGTGGCTGAAGGAGACAACATCCAGGGGACCATCGAGTTGGAGCTCGACTCCGTGGAGATCAGCCCCCTGGAGGCTGCAGGGCAGTTCGAGCTGACATTGGGTGCGGGTGCCGCAGCAACGGTGCCTGATGGGGCCGCCCTTACGTTCAACGCGGACCAGTCGATCACGTTCGACGGACCGGGCACGTATGCGATCCCGGTTGCGCTCACCGTCGAGTTCCCCTTCAACCTCTCCGACGAGAACGTCTCCCCGAACATCTCCCAGAACGCGAGCGTCGACTTCGATAGCGTCTCGTTCACGGTTACGCAGACTGCAGCGATGGTGCCGTGACCGAGAACTGATCCAGACGTTGTCACCGTGCCTCATAGCACGGTGGCACTGTCGATCACGGGCACACCTCAACCATGCGCATCACACAGGCGACCACGACCGCGGCACGGCCGACGGCGCACGGTCGACGTGCCTCGAGCGCTATGCGCACGCTCTTCGCCGCAGGTGGTCTTGCCGTTGTGCTCGGCGTCGTGCTCTCCGGCGTCGGAGGGTCATACGCGCTATGGAATGACTCTGCTGTCGTCGACGCCGGCAGCATCTCGACGGGGACCCCGGGCCTAGAAGCGCAATGGGCTGCCGGGCACGACGATGCGCTGTGGCAGAACCTGTTGCCGGAAGAATCGCGCCGGCAACCGTTCACGCTGACCAACACCGGCGACGTGCCGATGGCGCTGTCGGCCAGCGCCGTTGCCGCGCCCGGCTTCGAGGTGCGGATACTCGGCAGTTCGTGCCCGACGAGCGCCCTCGCTACATCGGCACTGAACGGCACACCCACGGTCCTGCTCGCTGCAGCCTTTGACACTGAACCGGTGACGATCGCACCGGGCGCAGCGCTCAGCGGCTGCCTCGAAGTGCACGTCGCAGCGGACGCGATGCCGGCATCAGAAAGCACGTTCTCCATCACCATCGACGGGAGACAGACAACATGACCCGCATGTCTAGTGGGACCCGTCTGCGGCTCATCGCCCTCGTCAGCGTCGTCCTCGTAGTCGCCGGAGGCGGTGGGGCGGCCGCCTATTGGAGCGGCCAGGCGCAGCTTCAGGCGCAGGCGGGTACGGCGACGACGGGCGTCCGTGCCGCGGTACTGCCCACCTCGACGACGTCGCCGCTCGTCGCGACCTACACCGCAGAGCACACGCGCAGCGCCGGAGCACTGCAGATTCAGAACGCGGGGAGTCGCAGTGCGACCCTGGAGGTGGCCGTCAGCGCTGAGTCTCCTTCGGTCGCTGGCCTGCCAGCAGCGATCGGTGTCGCGATCGCGCCCGTCGCGACCGAGGCGGCTTGCAACGCGCAGGCGACGCTCGCCTCGCCGACCACCGGCCAGCTCTCGACCGCTGCCAGCATCACGTTCACCGGCACGATCGCTGCGGGTGCGTCGATCTTCGTCTGCGTGCAGACGACGCTGCCCGCGCAGAGCCAGGCCTCCTTCGCCGCCGGACAGGTAACACTGGTGCTCGCACCCTCGCTCAGGTATGCGGCCGCTGCCGCGTGGACGGTTGCCGCACCGATGGCTCGCGTCACGCAGCTGGTCGACGCAGGTGCCGCGGTGCTCCTGCCGGACGGGCTCTACGACATCGGGCAGGGCGGCAAGGGGTGCATCCAGCCCGGGGGTGCGGGCATCGAACGGCACCCGGGCTGCGACAGCTTCACGTGGAGCATCGTCAATGGGTCCGGCACGATCGCGATCGTCGCCGGTGAAGGCGACCGCGCCGGACAGCGCTGGACGGCGACCGGCACGGCACTGCAGTTGCAGCCCGCGTCCGAAGGCCCGAGCCAGCAATGGCGAATCTCTGGTCCAGTCGCAGGTGGCTACCGGCTCGAGAGCGTAGGGATACCGGGCGAGTGCGCGACAGTCCTCGGCAATGGGCGAGAAGCGGTCAGCCTCCAGCCGTGCACCGAGTCCTCTGCCGCGCAGACGTTCTCCCTGCCGCCAGCGAGCGGCTCGTGACCGCGGCGACGGAGGCGTGGAAGGCGATCGGTCGGGGGCTGAGCGCAGGGCTCCTCCTGCTCGTGCTCGGCATCGGAGTCCTCACCATCGGGGTACCCGCCGTGACCGGCGGTGTGCCGCTCAGCATCCTCACCGGCTCGATGTCGCCGTCGCTGCCGGCAGGGTCGCTGGTCGTGGTCAAGCCGACACCGTTCGACGAGGTGCAGGTTGGTGATGTGCTGACGTATCAGCTCGAGTCAGGTCAACCCACGCTGGTCACGCACCGCGTCACCGCCCGGGTCGCCGACAGTGCAACCGGTGAGACGCGGTTCATCACGCAGGGGGATGCGAACGAGGTGGCTGATGCTGAGCCCGTGCGGCCCGTGCAGATTCGCGGCACAGTCTGGTACGCGGTGCCCTTGCTCGGCTGGGCGAACCAGTTCCTCGACGGGTCAGCACGCCAGTGGCTCGTGGCGCTCGTCGCTGGTGGCCTCCTCGTCTATGCGGGGGTCATGGCCGTCAGCGGAGTTCGCGACCGTCGCCGCACGACCGATGCCGCGTCGGTGACGGAGCCCGAGCCGGTCACCGGCGTCGGTGGCTGACGCCTAGCCTGGAACCATGACCGCCGGCCCCGACGAACCGCAGCTCGAGGTCGGCGTCGGGCCGTGGCAGGGCGAGTGGCCGACCGACGAGCGCTACGACCCCGAGCTGCTCGAGCACGGCGACCGCCGCAACGTCGTCGACTGCTACCGCTACTGGCGCCTCGAGGCGATCGTCGCCGACCTCGACAGCCGCCGCCACGCCTTCCACGTCGCGATCGAGAACTGGCAGCACGACCTCAACATCGGCTCGATCGTGCGCACCGCCAACGCCTTCGCCGCCGCGGCAGTGCACATCATCGGCAAGCGCCGCTGGAATCGCCGCGGCGCCATGGTCACCGACCGCTACCAGCACATCGTGCACCACGAGACGACGGATGCGTTCCGCACCTGGGCGCACGAGGCCGGCCTGGTCGTCGTGGCCGTCGACAACACCGCCGGCAGCGTGCCCGTCGACGCGGCGCCGCTGCCGGAGGCCTGCGTGCTGCTGTTCGGTCAGGAGGGGCCGGGCCTGACCGACGAGGCGATCGCGGCCGCCGATGCGCACGTGGCCATCCGCCAGTTCGGCTCCACTCGCTCGATCAACGCCGCCGCGGCCGCCGCCATCGTGATGCACGAGTGGGTGCGCACGCACGCGCCGTAGCTCGCGGTCGGCGCTGTGAGCCAAGCCGCCTCTGCCGCGCGCCCACCCTGCGACGTACGCTGACCGCGTGACCCTCGATCTCGCGTCCATCTACCGCGATCTGCACGCCCATCCCGAGCTCACCTTCCAGGAGCATCGCACCGCGGGTCTCGTCGCCGGCCACCTGCAGGCGCTCGGCTACGCCGTCACCACCGGCATCGCCGAGACCGGTGTCGTCGGCGTGCTGGCCAACGGCGACGGGCCCACGGTGCTGCTGCGCGCTGACATGGATGCGCTGCCCGTGCTCGAGGAGACCGGGCTCGACTACGCCAGCACCGCTCGGGGCCTCGACGCAGAGGGCCACGACGTGCCGCTGATGCACGCCTGCGGCCACGACGTGCACGGTGACCTGCCTGCTGGGCGCGGCCCAGCAGCTGGCGGATGCGTCGGGAGACTGGGCGGGCACGCTCGTCGTGCTGTTCCAGCCCGCCGAGGAGTGGGGAGGCGGTGCCGAGCGCATGGTCGCGGACGGCCTCTACGACCGGGTGCCTCGACCGGACGTGGTGCTCGGCCAGCACGTCGCACCCTTCCCCGCGGGCTTCGCCGGCCTGCACGCGGGCGTGGCGATGGCGGCCGCCGACTCCATCGACATCACGCTGCACGGCGAGGGCGGGCACGGCTCCCGCCCCGAGACCACCATCGACCCCGTCTACCTCGCCGCCAACGTGGTCGCGCGGCTGCAGGGCATCGTCGCCCGGGAGATCGCGCCGGCCGACAGCGCCGTCGTCACCGTCGGGCAGATCCACGCCGGCACCAAGAACAACATCATCCCGCCGTCGGCGAAGCTCGGGCTCAGCGTGCGCACGCTCGACGAGTCGGTGCGCGAGAAGGTGCTCGGCGGCATCGAGCGCATCGCGCGGGCCGAGGCAGCAGCCTCTGGTGCACCGAAGGAGCCGCAGATCGACTACGTCGAGCGCTTCCCGCTCACGGTCAACGAGTCGGCAGCGACCGCCCGCACCTTCGCGGCGCTCGAGGCGGCGCTGGGGGAGGGGCGCGTGATCGATCCGGGCCCCGTGGCGGGCAGCGAGGATGTCGGCGTGCTGGCGACTGCCGCCGGCGCACCGCTCGTCTTCTGGTTCCTCGGCGGCTTCGCTCCCGAGCGCTTCCCCGACCTGCTGCGCACCGGCCGCATGCCCGAGGACGTGCCCTCGAACCACTCGCCGCACTTCGGGCCGGTGATCGAGCCCACGCTCTCGACCGGCGTGCGCGCGCTGGTGGCCGCCGCGCGGGCATGGCTCAGCTAGTGGAGGCCGGCTGGCAGCGCGGGCACCACTGCACCTGTCGCAGTGCGCCGTCCTCGAGCGCGAGCATCGCATCCTCGATGCGGGTGCCGCAGCGCCGGCACGGCTGGCCGCCGCGGCCGTACACCCAGGTGCGCCGGCCCCGGCGGGTGTCGCCCGTGAAGGTGCGCTCGGTGCGGTCGCGGTTGGCGACCATGAGGCGCCGGGCGAGCGCGACGAGCGGCTCGACGGCGACCTCGCCGATCGGCGTCGTCGGGTGCGCGCCGCGCAGGAAGCACAGCTCGCCCCGGTACACGTTGCCGAGGCCGGCGACCGCGCGCTGATCGAGCAGCGCCACCCCGACCGGCGCGCCCGTGACGCGCAGCCGGGCGGCCGCTTCCGCTGCCATCGCCTCATCCCACGCGGGATCGAGCAGGTCGGGGCCGAGGTGCGCGACGGCGTCGAGGTCGTGCGCGCGCGGCAGCAGCTCGAGCACAGGCAGGCTCGAGCCGACGATCTCGTGGGCGGCGGTCGCGAGCGCCGCGCGGATGGTGTGCGCGGGCACGGGCGCGCGCCGGCCGGACTCGAGCACATGCCACAGGCCGTCCATGCCGGCGTGCGAGTGGATCGTCCAGTGCTCGCCCCGCATGAGCAGGTGCTTGCCGACGCTGCGCACCTCGTCGATGCGCTCTCCCGCGAGGTCGGCCGTGGCGAGCGCCGGGACCCGGAAGTCGCTGCGCACCAGCCGCTGGCCCGCCATCGCCGCGCCCAGCCGCACGGCCGCGCGGTAGATGGTGTCGCCCTCGGGCATCAGGGACCCATCCGGAAGCCGCGCGGCGTGCGGTAGACCCCCGCCTGCTCGAGCAGCGGCGCGAGCGCCGAGTCGAGTGAGCCGTGGTCGTCGATGTGCTCGATCGCGCGGCGGCGGCCGCCCATGCGCGCGACCGCGTCGGCGAGGCTCTCGAGCGCCCGCACGAGCGTCGCCGGGTCGTCGTCGAAGGTCAGCAGCGAGCGCCCGCCCCGCTCGAGGTGCAGCACGACGCGGCCGGCTGCGATGGTCGTCAGCGCGCCGACGCGGCGGGTGGGCCGGTGCCCGCCGCGCCCCTCGGGCCAGGGCAACGCGGCGCCGAACGGGTTCGCGGGATCGACGGCCGAGACGGTCGCCACCGTGTCGGAGGGGCCGCTCGACTGCCGCGAGCGCAGGGCGTCGACGACCGGGGTGTCGGCGAACTGCGCCGCGCCGAGCGCGTCGACGAAGTAGCCGCGGCGCGTGTGGCCGGCCTCCTCGAACGCCTTCAGCACCTGGTAGACGCCGTGGAAGCCGCCCGGCACGTCCTCGGCGACCACGCTCCCGCGGGTGACGACGCCGTAGCGCGCGAGCAGCGCATCCGCCGTCTGCGCCGCCCGCTCGGTCGGCGATCCCGCCGGCGCGGAGGCGAGCAGCCAGCGGCCGCCGAGCGTCGGCAGGGCGTCGGCGCGCGACGGCCGCGCGAGCCCGATGCGGCGGCGGTTCGCGGGCGCCGATCGGCGGCTCGGGGCAGGGACGCTGCGGGCGCGCACCCCGACCAGGTGGGCGCGCATCGGGGCGATCGTGTCGTTCGTGACGCGGCCCGCCCAGATGAGCGGCCACAGCACCTCCGACAGGTGGGCCAGATCGAACGCCGTCGCCTCGCTCAGCTGCCGGGCGAACAGGGCGCCGCCGTCGGCGAGCGCCTGCAGCACCGCGGCCGCGTCCGGGTCGTCATGGTCGATGTCGCGACGCTGCTCGACGGTGTCGGCGCCGCGCAGCACGATGCGGCCGTCACGGCCCGAGAGGGCACCGGCGCCGGCCCAGGTCACCAGGCCGCTCGCGGTCAGCTCGTCGAGCATGCCCTGCCGGTAGCCGCGCACGCGCGCGGGCAGGATGAGCGTCTCGAGCGCGCTGAGCGGCAGCGGCACCCCGTCGAGCCGGTCGAGCGCCTCGAGCAGCGCGTCGGGGCCGGTCAACGGCCGCGTGACGTGCTGGTGCGCCAGCAGCTGGTCGGCGAAGACCGCGTGGTCGACCGGCTCGACGTCGCTGCGCAGCGCCTGCAGGCTGCGGCGCTTGAGGCGCGAGAGCACCTGCGCGTCGATCCACTCCTCGCCGGTGCCGTGCGCGCGGTAGGCGCCGGGCGTGACGCGGCTCTGCGCGGCGAGCGCCCGCAGCGCCGAGCGCGCGACCGCGGGCGGCAGCGTCAGTGCGGCCGAGAGCTCCTCGATCGTGAAGGGGCCATGGGTGCGCGCGTATCGGGAGACCACGTCGCCGATCGGGTCGGCGACCGGCTCCAGGAACGCGGATGGCACACCGGCCGGCGGCGGCACGCCGAGCGCGTCGCGCAGCCGCCCGACATCCTCGATCGCGGCGAGTCGCTCGGCGTCGCCCATGCGCACCCGCACCGCCCGTCGGGCGGCGACGAGCTCGTCGGCGATCGCGGCGGCGCCGGCGAGGGTGAGGTGCGCGGCCGGCTCGGCCGACGCGTCCGCGCTGGATGTGTCCGACGCGTCTGCGGCGGATGTGTCCGACGCGTCCGCGGTGGGCCCCTCCTGCGCATGCGCGGTGGGCGTCTGCTGCGCGCCGGTGCACTCGAGTCGGGCGGCGAGCTCGTCGACGGTGAGCGGGCCCAGCAGCCGCAGCAGATCGGCGGCGCCCTCGATGCCGCGCGCGCGCCGGTCGGGCGCGAGCCGCTGCAGCTCGAGCTCCGTGCGCTCGAGCACCGCCGGGTCGAGCAGCTCGCGCAGCGCCGTCGAGCCGAGCACCTCGGCCAGCAGCGCCGGATCGAGGGTGAGCGCGGCGGCTCGGCGCTCGGCCAGCGGCGCGTCCCCCTCGTAGAGGAACTGCCCGACGTAGCCGAACAGCAGGTGATGGGCGAAGGGGGAGGGGCTGGGCGTCTCGACCTCGACCACGCGGATGTCGCCGTGCTGCAGCCGCTCGGCGATGGAGCGCAGCGCCGGCAGGTCGTAGGCGTCCTGCAGCACCTCGCGCAGCGCCTCGAGCACGATCGGGAAGTCGGGATAGCGCTTGGCGACGTCGAGCAGCTGCGCCGCCCGCTGCCGCTGCTGCCACAGCGGTGCCCGCCGGGCGGGGTCGCGCTTGGGCAGCAGCAGGGCGCGCGCGGCGCACTCGCGGAAGCGGCTCGCGAACAGCGCCGTGCCGCCCGCCTCGGTCTCGACGAGCGCGACCAGCTCGTCGGGCTCGAAGCGGATGAGGTCGGCCCCGGGCGGCTCGGCGTCGGAGTCGGGGACGCGGACGACGATGCCGTCGTCGGAGGCCATCGCGGCGGCGCCCGTGTCGCGGTCCTCGCGCAGCCGGCGATCGATCGCGAGCGCCCACGGCGCGTGCACGCGGCGACCCCACGGGGAGTGCACGATGATGCGCCAGTCGCCGAGCTCATCGCGGGTGCGCTCGATCACGATCTGCGCGTCGGTCGGCACGGCGCCGGTCGCGGTCAGCTGGTCGCGCACGTAGGCGTCGAGGTTGCGGACGGCGCGCTCGTCGGAGTGCGGCAGCTCGATGCCCTCGCCCGCGGCGAGCGCGGCGGTCGCGCGGCCGATCGAGGCGCCCAGGTCGGCGGGCCTGCCCTCGTTGTCGCCGTGCCAGAACGGCAGCTTGCCGGGCTCGCCGAACGCGGGTACGACGAGCACGCGGTCGTGCGTGATGTCGACCACGCGCCAGCTCGTCGCCCCGAGTGCGAAGACGTCGCCGGCGCGCGACTCGTAGACCATCTCCTCGTCGAGTTCGCCCACGCGCGCGCCGGGCTTGCCCTCCTGCCCGGCGAGGAAGACACCGAACAGCCCGCGGTCGGGGATCGTGCCGCCGCTCGAGACGGCGATGCGCTGCGCGCTCGGGCGGCCGGCGATCGTGCCCGCCTCCCGATCCCACACCACCCTCGGGCGCAGCTCGGCGAACTCGTCGCTCGGGTACACGCCAGAGACCAGGTCGAGCGTCGCGTCGAAGGCGCTCCTCGGCAGCGTCGCGAAGGGTGCCGCGCGCCGCACGGTCTGGAACCAGTCGTCGACGCCGAGCTCGTCCATCGCGGCGGCCGCGACGGTCTGCTGCGCGAGCACGTCGAGCGGGTGCCGCGGAGCGCGGATCGGCTCGAGCTCACCGCGGGCCATGCGGTCGGCGACGACGGTCGCGTGCAGCAGGTCGGCGCGGTGCTTCGGGATGATCACGCCGCGCGAGGCGTCGCCGACCGAGTGGCCGGCACGGCCGACGCGCTGGAGCCCGCTCGCGGTGCTCGGCGGCGCCTCGACCTGCACCACCAGGTCGACTTCGCCCATGTCGATGCCGAGCTCGAGGCTCGAGGTCGCCACGACGCAGCGCAGCCGACCCGACTTCAGCTGGTCCTCGATCTCGGCACGCTGCTCCTTCGACACCGAGCCGTGGTGGGCGCGCGCGAGCGGCGGGGCCTCCGCGTCAGTGCCGGCGGCCTCGCGCGCTGCGGCGCGCTCGGCGAGACGCAGGCGGATGTGCTCGGTCACATCGCGCAGGACGACGCCGCTGCCGCGCGTGCCGGCCGCCGCATCCGCCAGCGCGCTCGGCCCGGCCTCCTCGGCTGCGTCGAGCCGCTCGGTGTCGAGCTCGTTGAGCCTTGCCGTCAGCCGCTCGGCAGCGCGGCGCGCGTTGACGAACACGATCGTCGAGCGATGCCGGTCGATGAGCTCGAGCACCTCGCGCTCGATGTGCGGCCAGATCGACGGGGTCTCGGGCTTCGTCGCCCCGAACGCGCTGCCGGTCGGTGCCGCTTCGGCGGCGCGCGACCCGCGCAGGTCGGTCATGTCCTCCACCGGCACGGTGATCGTGAGCTCGATGCGCTTCTCGCTCGGCGGGGCGACGACGGTGACGGGCGCCGGCCCGCCGAGGAATGCCGCTACCTCGTCGATCGGATTGACCGTCGCCGAGAGGCCGATGCGCTGCGCGGGCTGCGGCAGCTGCGCGTCGAGTCGCTCGAGGCTCAGCGCCAGGTGCGATCCGCGCTTGGTCGGCACGACCGCATGCACCTCGTCGACGATGACGGTCTCGACGGTGCGGAGCGTCTCGCGCGCACGGCTCGTCAGCAGCAGGAAGAGCGACTCGGGCGTGGTGATGAGGATGTCCGGCGGATGCTTCGCCTGCTGCCGCCGCTCCTCCTGCGGGGTGTCGCCCGTGCGCAGGCCGATGCGCACCGGTGGAGGCTCGGCGCCGTCGGCGCGGCCGCGCGCCGCGATGCCCGCGAGCGGCGCCCGCAGGTTGCGGTCCACATCGACGGCGAGCGCCTTCAGCGGCGAGACGTAGAGCACCCGCACACCGGGCTCACGCTGCTCGTGCGGCGCGGCATCCTCCCTGTGCAGCCGGTCGATCGCCCACAGGAACGCCGCGAGCGTCTTGCCGGAGCCGGTCGGCGCCACCACGAGCGTGTGGTCGCCGCGCGCGATCGACGCCCACGCCTGCTGCTGCGCGGGGGTCGGAGCGGCGAACGCTCCCGCGAACCACGCGCGGGTCGCGGGGGAGAACAGCTCGAGCGCCTCGCTCATCCGCTCAGTACAGCACAGCGCGCTGGGGCGTTGCCGGGTGCAGGTGCGCTGACGCTCGGCGTCAGCGCAGCGACTCGATGATGTCGAGCGCGACGCCGGTGCCGTCCTCCTGGGCGACCGCAGCGGCCGCCTCGGCTGTGCTGTCGTGGCAGCGCAGCGCCTGCTCGATCGCGGTCGCGGCACGCTGCACCGTCACCCTGCGCTGCGGCAGCGGTGCGGCCGCGAGCGACTGCCGGTGCAGTGTCCGCGCCCAGAACGGCTGGTCAGCGGTGAAGGGGACGACGACCGAGGGGGCGCCTGCCCGCACGGCAGCGTGCGAGGTGCCGGCGCCGCCGTGGTGCACCGCGACGACCGACCGCGGCAGCACTGCTGCATGCGGCGCCGCATCGGCCACCCAGACGTCGTCGCCCAGCAGATGCGGCGGCACGTCGGCACCGCCCCAGCCGCGCAGCACGAGCGTGCGCAGGCCCAGGGCTCGCGCCGCGAGCACGAAGGCAGCACCGCGGCGCGCAGCACCCTCGGCGACCATCGAGCCGAAGCCGACGGTGACGACATCCCCGTGATCGAGGAACGCGTCGACTGCCGGATCCAACGCCTCCGAGGCGCCGCCATCGGTCACCCACGCGCCCGTCAGGTGCGCGGTCGCCGGCCAGTCACTCGGGCGCGGCAGGATCGTCGGGCTGACCGGCACCAGGCTGGCGGCCGCGGCGGCCGGCTCCGGGTCGCCGAGCAGGGCGGCAGCCTCGCGCAGCTCGGCGCGGAACATCGCTGACGCGGCACCCCCGAGCCCGTAGGTCGCACGGTTCAACGGGCCGAGGCTGAATGGCACCGTGCCCGGCGCGGGGAACGCTGCCGTCGGTGTGACCGACGGCACGAGCTCGACCACCGCGCGCGCCGCACCCACCCGGCTCGCGGCCAGCGGAGCCGAGAGCACCTTCGGATGATGCAGGATCACGTCCGGTCCGAACTCGAGCGCTGCCTCCGCGGCGCCGAGCAGCACCGCCCGCATCGCGGGCCGCACCACGCGCCGGAAGGCCCGGGCGGCGCCGAGCGCGGACGTGCCCTGCTCGTGGATCATGCGGCGGAAGTCGGCGTCGACCTCCCGCACCACTACGCCCGCCGCAGCGCGCGCGAGCTCGGCGGTGCCCGCCGGTCCGAGGAGCAGCACCTCGTGGCCGCGCTCACACGCACGCTGCGCGAGCGCCACGAACGGCTCGACATCGCCCCGTGAACCGGCAGTGGCGAGCAGCATTCTCATGGTCGCGTCTCCCGGCTCCGACCCGACTCAGTCCGTGCCGAGGTCCATCGCCGCGCGGTCGTTCCACTTCTCGATCGCCTCGGGGTCGTCGTCGGTGGAGGCCATGATCTCCTCGGCGCGACCCACCTCGAGCGCACCGAGCAGCTTCGCCGTCTCGCCCTCGACGAGCCCGGCGGCCGCGTAGCCCTCCAGGCGCGAGCGCGAGTCGGCGATGTCGAGGTTGCGCATCGTCAGCTGCCCGATGCGGTCCTCTGGGCCGAAGGCGGCGTCGCCGACGCGCTCCATCGAGAGCTTGTCCGGGTGGTACGAGAAGCCGTCGCCGCGGGTGTCGACGATCGTGTAGTCCTCGCCTCGGCGCAGCCGCAGCACGACCTCGCCGGTGACCGACGAGCCGACCCAGCGCTGGATGGACTCGCGCAGCATCAGCGACTGCGGGTCGAGCCAGCGGCCCTCGTACATGAGGCGCCCGAGGCGGCGGCCCTGCTCGTGGTAGGTCGCGATGGTGTCCTCGTTGTGGATGGCGTTCAGCAGCCGCTCGTAGGCGATGTGCAGCAGCGCCATGCCCGGCGCCTCGTAGATGCCGCGGCTCTTGGCCTCGATGATGCGGTTCTCGATCTGATCGCTCATGCCCAGGCCGTGACGGCCGCCGATGGTGTTGGCCTCCATGACCAGCGCCACCGCATCCGGGAACTCGACGCCGTTGATCGCCACCGGGCGGCCGGCCTCGAAGCGGATCGCGATGTCCTCCGTCGGGATCGACACCGACTCATCCCAGAACTTCACGCCCATGATGGGCTCGACGACCTCCATCGACTCGTTCAGGTGCTCGAGCGTCTTCGCCTCGTGCGTCGCGCCCCAGATGTTCGCGTCGGTCGAGTAGGCCTTCTCGGTGGCGTCGCGGTACGGGTAGCCGTGCTCGACGAGCCACTCCGACATCTCCTTGCGGCCGCCGAGCTCGGTGACGAACCGCGCGTCGAGCCAGGGCTTGTAGATGCGCAGGCCCGGGTTGGCCATCAGCCCGTAGCGGTAGAACCGCTCGATGTCGTTGCCCTTGTAGGTGGAGCCGTCGCCCCAGATCTCGACCTCGTCCTCCTTCATCGCGCGCACCAGCAGCATGCCGGTGACGGCACGGCCCAGCGGCGTGGTGTTGAAGTAGGTGCGGCCGCCGGAGCGGATGTGGAAGGCACCGGTGGCGAGCGCGACCAGGCCCTCCTCGACCAGCGCGGCCTTCGCATCCACGAGCCTCGCGCCCTCGGCGCCGTACTCGCCGGCGCGGCCCGCGACCGCCTCGATGTCGGGCTCGTCGTACTGCCCGATGTCGGCGGTGTAGGTGAAGGGCACGGCACCGTTGTGGCGCATCCACGCGACGGCGCACGAGGTGTCGAGACCGCCGGAGAAGGCGATGCCGACGCGCTCGCCGACGGGAAGGGAGGAGAGGACCTTGGACATGCCCTCAATCCTACGGTCGGGCGGATGCGTCGTGTTCCGCCCGCGCACTCGGCGAATTCCCAGGACACACCCATTGCCGGGTGCAGGTCGTCATGTCACGATTGCGTAACGGGGTACAAAGTTGCGTACCCCATTCGGCACTTCTGATCACGGTTGGGGGATGCATGCTCCAGGTGGATGAGCGCATCGAGATCGCGGCTCCGCGCGATCGGGTGTTCGAGATGTGGACTGCCGTGGGGCAGTTCCCCTCGTTCATGACGGGCGTCGACCTCGTGCATCTGGAGACCGAGGAGCGCATGCGCTGGCGGGTCTCCGTCGCCGGCGTCGATCCCGTCTTCTACGCGGTGATCACCGAGCTGGTGCCCGGCAGGCGCATCGCCTGGGTGAGCGTCGACCAGACCACCATGGGCTGGTGGATCGACCTCGAGGAGGCCGGGCCCGATCGCACGTGCATGACCGTGCGCACGATCTGGTCGCCGCGCGGCTCTGTCCGCGCCCCGGCGACCGCGCACGAGCTCGACGAGCGCACCATCCGCTGCGACCTGCAGCGGTTCCGCGCGCTCGTGGAGGAGGCGTTCGTGGAGGGGACGCTCGAAGAGGCGGCGTAGTCTGCCGCGACACCGACGACAGTAGGGAGCACAACCATGGCTGAACTCACCGACCGCATCGACGTCGAGGCACCGATCAGCGCCGTGTACTCGCTCTGGACCCAATTCGAGCGCTTCCCGGAATTCATGGGCGGCGTGGACTCCGTCACGCAGCAGGGCGACGACATGCTGCACTGGGAGGTCTCCATCGCGGGCATCGAGCGCGAGTTCGACGCGAAGATCACCGAGCAGCACATGGACGAGCGCGTCGCGTGGCAGAGCGTCGACGGCGAGATGCACGCCGGCGTCGTCACCTTCCACCGCATCGACGATGCGCACACGCGCGTGATGCTGCAGATGGACTGGCAGCCGCAGGGTGCCGTCGAGCACGTCGGGCAGCTGCTCGGCATCGATGACCTGCAGATCATGCGCGACCTGCACCGCTTCAAGAAGATCGCCGAGCAGACTCCCAGCGAGCAGGCGGTCGACGCCGGCTGGGAGGGCGACATCGAGCGCCCCACCGACGCCTCCGGCAACTGACGCCTGCGCAGACGCAGACGCAGACGCAGACGCCGCGCGCCCGGCCGGGCCGACGCATCCGTCACCGGATCGCGCCGCCCGACCGGGCGCGTCGGCGTTCAGGGGCGGGTGACGGCTCCGGCGAACTCCGCGGCTCGCAGCCGCAGCTCGTCGATGCGCCGGTCGCGCGCCGCCTCGCGGTCGTAGCCCTCGTAGGCGAGCACGGGCAGCGTGCGCACGTTCTTCGAGCACTGGAACCGCTCGCACACGAGCGTGCCGATGGTGTCGCCCTTGCGGCCGGCGGGGCCCGCCCGCTTCGCGCTGAGGAAGACGACGTCGTTCGGCAGCTGCACGTCCTGGCACCAGCTGCACTGCGCGCGGGCGCGCGGTGCGGCCTCGGCCTGCTGGAACAGCACGCCGACGAGGTCGCCGTCGAGCGTGGGGATGACGGCGTAGGCGCGGCGCGGGAGCTTCTGGTCGCGCCAGCCGAGGAAGTCGAGCGATGCCCAGTCGATCTCGTCGAGCCGGTCGGGAATCTGGATGAGCGATGTCTCCTTGCGACTGGCGTTCACGAACGCGCCGCGGAGCTGCTGCTCGCCGATGGGGAGCATGAGGAAGGGCCTTCCGTTGCGCCGGCACGCTGTGGCTGCCGGCGAGTTGAGTGATGGGTGGGGGAGGGGAGCAGCGCTCACCTGCCGACGACGGGGTTGCCGCCGTCGACCTCCTCGCGCCCGAGGGGCATCACCGAATCACGCACCGGGCCAGCGTACGCGCCCGAGCGCGCCAGCGCATCCGCCATCTCCTCCAGCCGCGTGCGGCGAAACCCATGGCTGCGGGGCGTACGGTCACGCCATGGGCATCCAGCACTGGACCACGATCGAAGCGCCGGTCGACGAGGTCTTCGCCTGGCACGCACGGCCGGGGGCGCTGCAGCGGATGCTGCCCCCGTGGCTGCCGGGCCGCGTGCGGCGCGAGGCCGCGTCGCTCGCCGACGGACGGGCGGAGCTCGCGCTGCCGGGCGGCCAGGTGTGGGTCGGCCAGCACGACCCGAGCGGCTATCGGGAGGGCCGGGCCTTCGTCGACGAACGCGTTGGCGACGGCTTCGGCTCCGCGGCGCTCGCAGCCGTGCGCTGGCGCCACGAGCACCGCTTCGAGCCCGTGCGGCTGGCATCCGGCGGGGAGGGCACGCGGGTGCACGACATCGTCGACGCGCCGGTCGGCTCGCAGCTGCTGCGCCCCATGTTCGTCTACCGCCACCGGCAGCTCGCCGATGACATCGCGCGACATCGCGAGCTCGCATCCGCGCCCATGACGATCGCGATCACCGGAGCGAGCGGGCTGGTCGGCACCGCGCTGTCGGCCTTCCTCACCACCGGCGGGCACGAGGTCGTGCGCCTCGTCCGCCGCGAGGCCGAGCAGGGCGAGCGGCGCTGGGATCCCGCCGCGCCCTCGGCCGACCTGCTGGACGGCGTCGACGCCGTCGTGCACCTGGCCGGCGCCTCGATCTTCGGCCGCTTCGACGACGAGCACCGCCACCGCATCCGCTCCAGCCGCATCGGGCCGACCGCCCGGCTCGCCGAGCTCGCGGCCGCGAGCGGCGTGCGGGCCTTCGTCAGCGCATCCGCCATCGGCCGCTACGGCGCCGACCGCGGCGACGAGCTGCTCACGGAGGCGAGCGGTGCGGGAGCCGGCTTCCTCGCGGACGTCGTCTCCGAATGGGAGGCGGAGACCCGCCCGGCTGCCGACGCCGGCGTACGCACGGTGCAGGTGCGCACGGGCCTGGTGCAGGCGGCTCGCGGCGGCATGCTGCAGGTGCTGCGGCCCATCTACGCAGCCGGACTCGGCGGCCCGCTCGCCGGCGGCGAGCACTGGCAGTCGTGGATCGGCCTCGACGACCTGGTCGACGTCTACGCCCGCGCGCTGACCGACGAACGGCTCGAGGGACCGGTCAACGCCGTCGCACCGGAGCCCGTGCGCCAGCAGCAGTTCGCGAGCGCACTCGCTGCGGCGCTGCATCGCCCTGCGCTCCTGCCCACACCGTCGCTCGGCCCGCGCGTGCTGCTCGGTCACCAGGGCATGCAGGAGCTCGCGCTCGCCAACCAGCGCGTGGTGCCCGCGAAGCTCGCGGCGCTCGGGCACCGCTTCCGCCATGCGGAACTGGAGGACGCCCTGCGGCACCAGCTCGGCCGACAGCGCGAGGCCGGCAGGCCGTGACCACCGAGCATGCGGCGCGGGCCGCCGCCCCGCTGGCAGGCGTGCGGGTGGTCACGATCGCGGTGAACCTGCCGGGCCCGGTCGCGGCTGCGCGGCTCGCCTCGCTCGGCGCCGACGTGACCTCGGTGCTGCCGCCCGCCGGCGACCCGCTGCAGGGCGCGGCGCCGAGCTATTTCGATGCGCTGCACGTCGGCCAGCGCGTGCTCACGCTGGACCTCCGGCAGGATGCCGGCCGGCGTGCGCTCGAGGGGCTGCTCGCCGACGCAGACGTGCTGCTGACCTCGCATCGGGCGCGCACGCTCGCGAGGCTCGGGCTCGCCTTCGCCGACGTCAGCGCGCGGCACGCGCACCTCTGCCAGGTCGACATCGTCGGCCATGCCGGCGGCGACGCAGACGTTCCCGGCCACGACCTGACCTATCAGGCGACGGCGGGACTGCTCGACCCGCAGCGCATGCCGGTCGCGCCGTACGCCGACCTCGCCGCTGCCGAGCAGGCGGTGACGGCGGTGCTCGCGACCCTGCTCGCCCGCAGCCGCGACGGCGCCGGGGCCCGCATCGAGGTCGCGATCGCCGCCGCGGCCGAGCAGCTGGCGATGCCGCTCCAGCACGGGCTCACCGGCGCGCACGGGCCGCTGGGAGGTGCGCATCCGCTCTACGCCGTGTACCCGGCATCGGAGGGGCACGTCGCGCTCGCTGCGCTCGAGCCGCACTTCAGCGCCCGCCTGGTGCAGCTGCTCGAGCTCGAGGACGTCGCCGCCGACCCGCCCCGCCTCAGGCGCGCGCTCGCCGAGTCCTTCTGCACCACGACCGCCGAAACGTGGGAGGCGTGGGCGCGAGCCCACGACCTGCCGCTCGCCGCGGTGCGGACCAGCCGAGCGGCCGCAGAGCGCTGATCGCGTGCCGCACGGCCCGGCAGCGGGCGGCCCGGCGGTCCGGGCGCGTCGGCGCCGCTCGATAGACTCGGGTGTACGCGAACCCGTCGAAGGGAAGCTCCATGCCAGGAATCGTCATCGTCGGCGCCCAGTGGGGCGACGAGGGCAAGGGCAAGGCCACCGATCTGCTCGGCAGCCGCACCGACTACGTCGTCAAGTTCAACGGCGGCAACAACGCAGGGCACACGGTCGTCGTCGGCGACGAGAAGTACGCGCTGCACCTGCTGCCCTCCGGCATCCTCACCGAGGGTGTCACGCCCGTGATCGGCAACGGCGTGGTCATCGACCTCGAGGTGCTCTTCGACGAGCTCGAGGCCCTCTCGGCGCGTGGCGTCGACGTGTCGAAGCTGCGCATCTCCGCGAACGCGCACGTCATCACCGACTACCACCGCACGCTCGACAAGGTGACCGAGCGCTTCCTCGGCAAGCGCTCGATCGGCACCACCGGCCGGGGCATCGGCCCGACGTACGCCGACAAGATCAACCGCGTCGGCATCCGCATCCAGGATCTCTTCGACGAGTCCATCCTGCGGCAGAAGATCGAGGGCGCCCTCGACGTCAAGAACCACATGCTCACGAAGGTCTACAACCGCCGCGCGGTCACCTGCGACGAGATCTTCGACGACCTCACCTCCTACGTCGAGCGCATCCGCCCGATGGTGGGCGACACGGGGCTCGAGCTCTCGCGCGCGCTGGATGCCGGGCAGACCGTGGTGTTCGAGGCCGGCCAGGCGACGATGCTCGACATCGACCACGGCACCTACCCGTTCGTGACCTCCTCGACCGCCACGTCCGCCGGTGCTGCGCTCGGCTCGGGCGTCGCGCCGTCGCGCCTCGACCGGGTCATCGGCATCGTCAAGGCCTACACGACGCGCGTCGGCGCCGGCCCGTTCCCGACCGAGCTGTTCGACGAGTGGGGCGAGCTGCTGCGCAAGCAGGGCTTCGAGTTCGGCACCACCACCGGCCGCCCGCGCCGCTGCGGCTGGAACGACACCGTCATCACCCGCTACGCCTCGCGCATCAACGGCCTCACCGACATCGTGCTCACGAAGCTCGATGTGCTCACCGGCATCGAGCAGATCCCCGTGTGCGTCGCCTACGAGGTCGACGGCGAGCGCTTCGACGAGATGCCCGTCTCGCAGTCCGACTTCCACCACGCGAAGCCGATCTACGAGAACCTGCCCGGCTGGAGCGAGGACATCACCGGTGCCCGCGAGCTCTCGGATCTGCCCGCGAATGCGCAGGCCTACGTGCGCTTCCTCGAGGAGCGCTCGGGCTCGCGCATCTCGGCGATCGGCGTGGGCGCCGACCGCGAGGCCATCGTGCAGGTGCACGACCTGATCGACTGATGCACCGCAGCGCCCCGCTCGGCATCAGAAGACGGGCGGATGCGCCGGGGCGCGCAGGCGGGCAGGCTCGCCCTCGTCCTTGACTGTGACACGGTGACAAGGTGCAGGCTGTGCTGCAGGAGGTGCTCCCCATGCCCACGACCCAGCAGGACAGCCAGCCCGAAAGCTCGCACCACAGCGCGCATGACGTGCAGCGCGCCGCCGGAGGGGCCGGCCTGTACGCCGCACTGACCCACGGGGATTCGTCGGTGCGGCTGCAGGCGGCGCTGACCGCCGGCACCTACCCCGACGATTCGCGGCTGGGCGCGCTGATCGCCCGCTTCGGCGCGGAGCCCGACTTCTACGTGCGCGACATGCTCACCTGGGCGGTCACGCGGCATCCGGCGACCGCCACGCTGCCGCTGGTGGAGGCCGAGCTGGCATCGCCGGTCGCGCAGGCCCGAGCCCAGGCCCTGCACACGCTGTCGAAGCTCGGCGAGCCGTCGAGCTGGCCGGCGCTCGAGGCGGCGCTGCTGCACGACGCCGACGCCGAGGTGGCGCGCGCCGCGTGGCGCGCGGCGGTGGCGCTGGTGCCGGCGGACGAGGAGGCGCGGCTGGCAGCGCACCTGATCGCCGAGCTCGGCCGCGGCGATGCGGAGGTGCAGCGTAGCCTCAGCCGTGCGCTCGTCGAACTGGGTGACGCCGCGGTCCCCGCGCTCGAGGAGGCTGCCGCCGCCGGGAAGGAGCGGGTGCGGGTGCACGCCGTCGCGACCCTGGCGCTGCTGCGCGACCCCGACAGCAGCTTCGCCGGCCATCTCGAGGAGGCCACGCGGGCAGTCATCCGCCGCGATGCGCCGCAGCCGGTCGACACGGGAGCCGAACCGACGCCGGAGGACGCGCACCGGCCGGGCTCTGCGGTCGGTGCCGGCTGATGCTGATCGGCGAGGTCGCCCGCCGCTCGGGGGTCAGCAGCCGCATGCTGCGCCACTACGACCGGCTCGGTCTCGTCGTGCCCTCCGCGCGCACGAGCGGCGGCTACCGCGAGTATGCGCGAGCTGATGTCGAGCGGCTGCTGCGGGTCGAAGCGCTGCGCACCCTCGGGCTCTCGCTCGGCGAGATCGGCGCGCTGCTCGATGACGAGCGCTCCTCGCCCGCGGCGCTGGTGCCGCGGCTGATCGCGCAGGCCGAGGCGCGCATCGCGCACGAGCGCCAGCTGCTCGCACGGCTGCGCGGCATCGAGCAGGCCGGCTCCACCGATTGGGAGGGCGCGCTGCAGATCGTCAGCCTGCTGCGCGGCCTCGGGTCCGAGCAGCCGCTCGATCGCCAGCGAGCGGCGCTCGACGCGGGCACCGGCGGCACGCTCGGCGGCGCCGCGCTGGCCGAGGCGGTCCTCGGCGAACAGGAGCAGAACGTCGCCGGCACGCTGCGCTGGGCGCTCGCGGCGGGCGATGCGGCGGCTGCGCTGCCGCCGCTCGCCGCAGCGCTCGCATCGGCAGAGCTCGAGGTGCGGCGCCGGGCGGTGGATGCGCTCGCCGACCTGCGGGGGCCGGGGGCGGATGCGACCCTGCGGGTCGCGCTCGACGATGCCGACCCGGTGGTGCGCGGTCGCGCGGCGCTCGCGCTCGCCAGCCGCGGCGACCACGCCGCCGAGCCGGTGCTGGTCGCCATGGTCGTCGAGGGGGAGCGCGATGTGGATGCGGCCGAGGCGCTCGCGAGCCTGGCGGCCGAGAGCGGGACGGAGCCCAGCATCCGTCATCTGGTCGTGCGGCTCGAGGGCGCCGGGCCGGAGGTGCGGCGGCGCATCGCGCAGGCGCTCATCGAGCTGCCGGGGCCAGCCGCGACCGCCGCGCTCGAGCGGCTCGCGGGCGACGACGAGCCGGGCGTGGCGATGACGGCGAGGGCGGCGCTGCGGCTGCTCGGCTGAGGCGACGCCCTGGCCGGCCGGCGCACAGGCCGGCCAGCGGCTTCAGCTCGCGGCGTGCTCGAAGCCGATCAGCCAGCGCAGGCCGAAGCGGTCGACCACCTGGCCGTCGCTCGCGCCCCACGGGCGCTCTTGCAGCGCATCCAGCACGGTGCCGCCCTCGCAGAGCGCCTCGTACCAGCGCGTCAGCGTCTCGGGATCGGCGGTGCCGAGCAGCGCGACGCTCGCGCCCCGAATGTCGAGCGGCTCGTCGTCGCCGACCGCGTCGGTGCCGTAGAAGCTCACCGGGCCGACGAGCATGCCGTGCCCGATCGCATCCGCCGGGCCGTCGGTGCGGCCCATGTCGGCGAGCGTGTGCAGCGCGAGCTCGCCGCCGAAGACGCCCTGGTAGAACGTCAGCGCCTCGCGCGTGGTGCCGGGGAACCAGATGTAGATCGACATCGCTGTCATGGGTACGGCCTCTCGTCGGTGCTGCCGCGCAGCGCGGCCCGCTGCTCGGTGGTGGTGATGCTGCCGGTCAGTGGTGATGGTGCGCGGATGCGTCGACCGGCGTCGCGCCCGGCCGGCTCCACTGCGCGGTCGGTCGGCCGTCCGTGCGCCAGGCGGTGAAGGTGGCCTCCTGCGGCCAGCCGGCGGGCGAATCCTCCCACGCCTCCCGCCGCCCGTAGACCGTCATGTCGGCGATCGCCATCGAGCTCATCATCGCCTCGACGCCGCGACCGGTGATCCAGTTGGTCGCGAAGATGCGCTCGCCCCGGCGCAGCAGCGCCACGTAGGCGCCCTCGGTCTCGGCCCCGAGCAGCGGGTCGTCGACCTCGCGGTTCGAGAACCACGGATGCGTGTAGCCCATGAACGCGCGGAAGGGCGCGAGCTCGTCGATCGGCCCCCTGCTGAGCACGGCGAACGAGATGCCGCGGGCGTTGGGGTACGAGGCGTCGTGGAAGTCCCAGATCGTCGCGGTGCAGCCCTCGCACTGGCCCTCGATCGGCTGCCCGTCGTGCCACATGTGCTTGTACAGCACGAGCTGCGGGCGGCCGTCGAAGAGCTCGAGCAGCCGCACCGTGCCGTGCTCGCCGACGAGCTCGACGCTCGGCACCTCGGTCATCGGCAGCCGCCGCCTGGCGGCGGCGATCGCATCGCCCTCGCGGGTATGGGCCTTCTCGCGCGCCAGCAGCGCCTCGCGCTCGCGCAGCCAGGCGTCGCGGTCGACGATCGCGGGCGCGGGCAGGTGCTCATCGGTCAGCGTCATGCTGCGATGTTAACGCCGTTCACATCGATGCGGAACCCCCGCACGCCAACGGATCAGATGACGCCGAGGGCCAGCATCGCGTCGGCGACGCGGTTGAAGCCGGCGATGTTGGCGCCCGCGACGTAGTCGCCGGGGCGGCCGTACTCCTCGGCGGTCTCGAAGCAGAGGTCGTGCACGCCGCGCATGATCTCGCCCAGCCGCTCGTCCGTGTGCTCGAAGGTCCACGAGTCGCGCGAGGCGTTCTGCTGCATCTCCAGCGCGCTGGTCGCGACGCCGCCGGCGTTCACGGCCTTGCCCGGCGCGAACGTCACGCCCGCCTCGCTGAAGAGCCTGGCCGCGCCCTGCGTGGTGGGCATGTTGGCGCCCTCGCCGACGAGTGTGCAGCCGTTCGCGATCAGCGTCGCGGCGTCATCCTCGTCGAGCTCGTTCTGCGTCGCGCACGGCACGGCGATGTCGCACGGCACGCTCCAGATGGTGTGCCCGTTCGACGAGAACGTCGAGCCCGGCCGGCGCTCGACGTACTCCGAGATGCGCGCACGGCGCACCTCCTTGATGTCCTTGAGCAGCTCCAGGTCGATGCCTGCCTCGTCGACGATGTAGCCCGAGGAGTCGCTCGCGGCGATGACGGTGCCGCCCAGCTGGTGCACCTTCTCGATCGCGTAGATCGCCACGTTGCCCGAGCCCGAGACGACGACGCGCTTGCCCTCGAACGACTCGCCGCGCTCCTTCAGCACCTCGTCGAGGAAGTAGATCGCGCCGTAGCCGGTCGCCTCCTTGCGCACCTGCGAGCCGCCCCAGGTGAGGCCCTTGCCGGTGAGCACGCCCGACTCGTAGTTGTTCGTCAGCCGCTTCCACTGCCCGAACATGTAGCCGAGCTCGCGGCCGCCGACGCCGATGTCACCGGCGGGCACATCGGTGTACTGGCCGATGTGCCGCGAGAGCTCGGTCATGAACGACTGGCAGAAGCGCATGATCTCGCCGTCCGACTTCCCCTTCGGGTCGAAGTCGCTGCCGCCCTTGCCGCCGCCGATCGGCAGGCCCGTGAGGGAGTTCTTGAAGACCTGCTCGAAGCCGAGGAACTTCACGATGCCGAGGTAGACGCTCGGGTGGAAGCGCAGGCCGCCCTTGTACGGGCCGAGCGCCGAGTTGAACTGCACGCGGAACCCGCGGTTGATCTGCACCGTGCCCCGGTCATCCACCCACGGCACGCGGAAGATGATCTGCCGCTCGGGCTCCACGATGCGGTTCAGGATCTGCGCGTCGACGTAGTCCGGCCGCTTGGCGACCACCGGCCCCAGGCTCTCCAGCACTTCGAAGACGGCCTGGTGGAACTCCGATTCGCCGGGGTTCCTGTGCAGCACGTCCTCGAAGACGGGCGTGAGGTGCGGGTGGAGCTGCGTCAACATCGGCCTCCTGGTGGTGTCAGACAACGATCGATCCTACCGCGACGGCGTTTTCGCGCGGTCGCGTCGCTTCCTTGCGCTCAGCCGCCGGCCGCCATGACGCCGGCGAGCCCGGCGTCCGGGCGCCTGCCGGTGAGGATCCGCAGCGCCTCGACGCCGGCGTGACGAGCGGATGCGTTCACCGCGGCCAGGTGCAGGGCGTCGATCAGGTGCGCGGTCGGCGGCGTCCACTCGAGGCCCGCGGCGTCGGCGATGTCGATGCCGTGCACCGTGAGCTCGAACACGCGCGTGCGCAGGTACTCGTCGAGCTGCATGGCGATGCCGGTCCCGGTGGCCGGCGCCGTGGCGATCGCGATGCGGCGCTCGGGGCCGGCGGCATCGACCGCCGCGATGGCGGCGCTCGCGAGCCGCGCGAGCGCGCCCGGCAGGTCGGCACCGAGCTGCTGGGCGGCGGCCTTGCCGCGCAGCGCGATGGCCTCGTCGTCGCCCTGCCGCCGCAGCACCACCTCGAGGTACTCGCTCGCCGACTGCACCGTGGCCGCCGCGGGCTCGGGCACCGCCAGGTAGTCGGTGACCGTGCTGATCGCGCGCGAGGCGTGGCCGATCAGCTCCCGCAGGCTCCACTCGCCGAGGCCCGGCCCATCGAGGCGGTCGACCGGCACGCGGTCGACCAGGGTGCAGAGCTCGAGGGCGGCCAGCTTGAAGTGCACGATCACCCCGGCATCGTCGCACCCGAGCGCCCCGGTCCGCCAGCCGGCGAGCACAATGGGCGCATGAGCAGCGACCAGCCGGGCATCCTCGACCAACCCGTGCTGACGCATCCGCTCGTCACCCTCGAGCCGCTGGCGGCCGTGCACGCGCGCGACCTCGTCGCCGCGGCGGCGGAAGGCGAGCTGTGGCGGCGCGCGGTCTACACCTCGGTGCCGGAGCCCGACGAGGCGGTCATGCTGGCCGAGATCGAGCGACGGCTGGCGATGCACCAGGGAGACACGGGCAGCGCGGGCTCGATGGTGCCGTGGGCGATCGTCGTCGGCGGGCGCGCGGTCGGCATGACGACCTACATGCACATCGATGCGGCGACGCCGCGGCTGGAGATCGGCTCGACCTGGCTGGCGATCGCCCACCAGGGCACCGGAGTGAACGCCGCCATGAAGCTCCTGCTGCTGGCGCGCGCGTTCGAGGTGCTGGGCTGCGTGGCGGTGGAGCTGCGCACGCACGTGCGCAACCGGCAGTCGCGCGACGCGATCGAGCGGCTCGGCGCCACGCTCGATGGCGTGCTGCGCAGTCATCAGCTGCATCGCGGGCAGCTGCGCGACACCGTCGTCTACTCGATCATCGCCTCCGAGTGGCCCGTCGTGCGGCTCGGGCTCGAGGCGCGGCTGGCGGTGCGCGGCTGAGTCTCAGCGCTCGCGACGCACGCGCCCCTCGTGCCACACGGGCTGCTCGCTCTCGCGCACCTCGCCGTCGGCGCCGAAGATCAGGAACCGGTCGAAGCGCTCCGCGAACCAGCGGTCGTGCGTGACGGCGACCACGGTGCCCTCGAAGCGCTCGAGCGCGTCCTGCAGCGCCTCGGCCGAGAACAGGTCGAGGTTGTCGGTCGGCTCGTCGAGCAGCAGCAGCGTGGCGCCCGAGAGCTCGAGCAGCAGGATCTGCAGCCGCGCCTGCTGGCCGCCGGAGAGCTCCTCGAAGCGCTGCTGCGCCTGCCGCACGAGGCCGTAGCGGTCGAGCGCCGACGAGGCAGCCTCGCGACCCATGCCCTGCCGGCCGCCGTCGCCGCGGGCGAGGAGCTCGAGCAGGGTGCGCCCGACGTGCTCGGGATGCTCGTGCCGCTGCGCGAACAGGCCCGGCACCACCCGCGCACCCAGGCGCGCGACGCCGGTGTGCGGCACCGGCTCGAGCCGGGATCCGGGCTCGCTGACGTGGCCGAGCGTCGGATCGGGATCGGAGCCGCCGCGGGCGAGCAGCCGCAGGAAGTGCGACTTGCCCGAGCCGTTGGAGCCGAGCACCGCCACCCGGTCGCCGAGCCAGAGCTCCGCGTCGAACGGCTGCATGAGGCCCGTGAGCTCGAGGCGCTCGGCGACCACGGAGCGCTTGCCCGTGCGCGATCCGCGCAACCGCATCGTGACGTGCTGGTCGGGCGGACGGGCCTCCGGCGCGCCCGCGTCCTCGAAGCGGCGCAGGCGGGTGCGGGCCGCCTGGTAGCGCGACGCGAAGCCGTCGTTCGCCGAGGCCTTGGCCTTCATCGCCTCGACGAGACGCCGCAGCTTCGCGTGCTCCTCGTCCCACCGGCGCCGCAGCTCGTCGAGCCGCTCGAACCGCGCCTCGCGCGCCCGCCGGTAGTCGCCGAAGCCGCCGCCGTGCACCCACGCGGTGCTGCCCGCGGCGCCGCGCTCGAGGGTGACGATCCGGTCGGCCGCAGCGGCCAGCAGCGCCCGGTCGTGCGAGACGAGCAGCACCGCCTTGCGCGTCGAGCGCAGCGCATCCTCGAGCCAGCGCTTCGCGGGCACGTCGAGGTAGTTGTCGGGCTCGTCGAGCACCAGCACCTCGTGCTCGCTGCGCAGCAGGTACTCGAGCACGAGCCGCTTCTGCTCGCCGCCGGAGAGCGAGTCCACCGACCGGTGCCGGGCTCGTTCGAAGGGGATGCCGAGCGCCGCGACCGTGCATTCGTCGAAGCGCACCTCCTCGTCGTAGCCGCCCGCCTCCGCGTACTCGGCGATCGCTGTCGCGTAGCCGATGTGGGAGGCCTCGTCGTCGCGCTCGATCGCGGCGTCCTCGGCCTGCTCGAGCTGCTGCAGCACGGTGCGGATGCGCGCGGGCGCGACCGAGCCGAGCAGGCCGGCGACCGTGAGCCCGGGCTGGCCGACGCCGACGAGCTGGTCCATCACGCCGAGGGCGCCGTCGCGGTGCACGACGCCCGAGAGCGCCGGGAGCTCACCGCGAACGATGCGCAGCAGCGTTGTCTTCCCCGCGCCGTTCTCGCCGATGAGTGCGGTGGTCGTTCCTGCCGTGACGTGGAACGAGACGTCGTCGAGCAGCGGTTCGCCATCCGGCAGTGCGAAGGCGACCTGGTCGATGTGCAGGTGCGGCATGGTTCTCACCGCCGCTGGGCCGCGGCACGGGCACCCGTGGGGGACGAGCCGATCAGGCTAGCACTGCGGCGGCGAAAGACCCGGCGCGACCGCCGCGGATCAGCGAGCGTTCTAGGCTGGAGGCATGGCCACCCCCGAGGAGCAGCTGCAGCGCTACCGGCGCTCGATCGACAACGTCGACGCGGTGCTGCTCCACACGCTCGCCGAGCGCTTCAAGCTGACGCAGTCGGTGGGCGAGCTGAAGGCCGAGCACGGGATGCCGCCGAGCGATCCGGCGCGCGAGCGCGAGCAGATCGCGCGGCTGCGGCGGCTGGCGGAGGACGCCGATCTCGACCCCGAGTTCGCCGAGAAGTTCCTGAACTTCGTGATCGCCGAGGTCATCCACCACCACGAGCGGATCGCGGGCAGCGACTAGCGGTCAGTGCGCGCGGCGGTTGTGCTCGCGCACCATCGCGGCGGTGCGGAAGAGGTCGCTGATCCACCAGATCGCGGCCGCCGCCGGCACCGCCAGCAGCCACAGGGGCGCGGCGCTGTCGCCGGTCTGCACGACCACTGCGGCGGCGGCGGCGAACGACAGCATCATCTGCACGATGCCCGAGCCGAGCCTGCCGAGGTAGTAGCGGTGCGCGCCCAGCAGGCCGAGCGCGATCAGCAGCACGTAGGCGGTCGCCATCTGCTTCGACGGGCGGCCGGTGGGCTGCGCGGCGGCACCCTCCCAGGCGATCGGCCGCCCCGGTGCGCCGCCGCCGGCGGCCGGGCGCGGCAGCGGCCCGGTGCCGCGCACCGGGCGCTCGTCGTCGCCGCCGTTGGCACGCTTGGCCCGCCCGCCGACAGTCGGGTCGAAGGTCAGCGAGCGGTCGAGCGTCGGCCGCTCCGGCCGCGCCTCCGGCTGCGCCACCTCGCTCGGCTCGGCCCAGGGTGCGTAGGCGCCCCAGTGGGTGCCGCTCCACCAGCGGCGCCTGCCGTCGGGGTCGTCGTGCCAGCCGGGGGCATCGGGCTGGGGATCGCTCACGTCGTCCACTGTATGACGGCGCTTGCCGGCGGCGGAACCGCTTCGGCGAGCCCTGAGCCTCAGGCGCGCTCGGCGGCCGCCGCGATGTCGTCGAGATCCTGCTGCATCATCTTCCGCGTCACCGACATGCCGATGCCGGAGGTCAGCTTCGCCATCGCCCGCTGCAGCCACGACGGCGAGACATAGCTGCCGCTGAAGCGCATCCGCAGCAGCGTGCCCTCCGACTCGGCGGTGCCGCCGGCGCCCTTCCCGCCGGCGAGCGGCTCGAGCGTGAACTCGGTGCGGTACGCCAGGCCGTGGGCTTCGGCCGCGATCATGGTCGAGCGCCCCTCGTCGATGCCGACGACCTCCATCTCCTCCGTCGACTCGCCGCCCATCGCCTTCCGCGTCTCCCGCCAGCGGGTGCCGATCGACCAGCCCATGCCCGCGAGCCGCTCGATGCGGCTCACACCCGACAGCACCGCCTCGGAGCCCTCGACGTCCGTGATGACGCGCCACACCGCATCCGTCGACGCATCGATCGACCGCTCCAGGGTCAGCGCGAGGTCGCTCATGCGGGCGGCCAGACGCCGATGACGAGCGCCATCGCGGTGATGATCAGCAGCTCGTTGAGCGCGGTGTGGCCGGTGACGCGGAAGCCGCGCGGGTCGAAGGCGTCATGCACGACCACGCGCGCGAGGGTGAAGCCGACGAAGAGGATCCAGGCGGTGATGAGCGTGTTGAGCAGGAAGCTGCCGCCGTGGAACTCCTGCGAGAGCCAGGCGGCGCCGGCGAGCACCCAGGCGGTCGCGAACGCGCACAGGATGATCAGCGGGTACACCCATGGCTTCGGCCCCTTGGCGACCGACTCCTGCGTGTGGCCGATGGCCTTCATCCACGAGGCGCCCAGCACCTTCGGGTGGTAGTAGACGAAGCCGATCACCATCGCGGCGACGGTCGCGAGCAGGACGGCCCAGATGTTGATGGCGGGCACGGTGAGCTCCATGGCTGAAGCATAGATTGGACACTGCACGCCATGGCGTCCGATCTCAACGTGTGAGGTGTCGCTCCGCCGCACACAGTGCGCTGGACGCGCACCTCACACGTTGAGAATCCGGTCGGGTCAGGCGAAGCGGGCCAGCGGTGCCCGGTTCGCGGCGCGCAGCTCGTCGAGCGAGAGCGTCGCGACATCCTGGATCTCGACCGTGCCGCTCGTGGAGTCGGTGACGCCGATGCGCAGCACAGGGACGCCGCGCGCCTCGCACATGCCGGTGAACTTCACCTCGTCCTCCCGGGCCACGGCGACGATCGCGCGGGCGCCCGACTCGGAGAAGAGCGCGGCGGTCTCGTCGATGCCTTCCCGCTCGGTGAGGCCGGAGAGCCAGATGCGCGCGCCGATGCCGAAGCGCAGCGAGGCCTCGACGACGGCCATGCCGAGCCCGCCCTCCGAGAGGTCGTGCGCGGCGGTGGCGAGGCCCTCGAAGGCGATGCCCTGCATGAGCCCGCCCAGGCGCTTCTCGGCCGCCAGGTCGACGCGCGGCGGCAGGCCGCCGAGGTGGTCGTGGATGGCTCCGGCCCAGGCAGAGCCGTCGAGCTCGTCGCGCGTGGTGCCGAGCAGGAACAGCGCCTGCCCGTCGTCCTGCCAGCCGGAGGGGATGCGGCGGTCGACGTCGTCGATCAGCCCCAGCACACCCACTACCGGCGTCGGGTGGATCTGCGTCTCGCCGGTCTGGTTGTAGAACGAGACGTTGCCGCCGGTGACCGGGATGCCGAGCTCGACGCATCCGTCTGCCAGACCGTCGACCGCCTCGGCGAACTGCCACATGACCGCCGGGATCTCGGGGTTGCCGAAGTTCAGGCAGTCGCTGACGCCCACGGGCGTCGCGCCCGTCACGGCGACGTTCCGGTACGACTCGGCCAGCGCCGCCTTGGCGCCCTCGCGCGGGTCGAGCTGGCAATAGCGGCCGTTCGCGTCGACCGAGACGGCGAAGCCGAGCCCCGACTGCTCGTCGATGCGCACCATGCCGGCGTCGTCGGGCATCGACAGCGCCGTGTTGCCGAGCACGTAGTCGTCGTACTGGTCGGTGATCCAGGATGCGTCGGCCAGGTTGGGCGTGCCGGTGAGGGTGCGCAGCTGGTCGCCGAGGGCGGCGCCGCTCACGCGAGGCAGCGCGGAGGCGGTGTCTGCCTGCAGCGCGTCCTGCCAGATCGGTCGCTCCATCGGGCGGTCGTAGACGGGGGAGTCGATGGCGACCGTCTTCGGGTCGACGTCGACGATCGTCTCGCCGGTGTGCGTGATGACGAGCCGGCCGTCGCCGGTGACCTCGCCGAGCACACTCGTCTCGACATCCCACTTGGCGGTGATCGCGAGGAACTCGTCGAGCTTGTCGGGGCTGACGATGCCCATCATGCGCTCCTGCGACTCCGACATGAGGATCTCCTCAGCCGTGAGCGTGGGGTCGCGCAGCAGCACGTGGTCGAGCTCGACCTGCATGCCCGAGTCGCCGTTCGCTGCCAGCTCGCTGGTGGCGCAGGAGATGCCGGCGGCCCCCAGATCCTGGATGCCCTCGACCACGCCCGCGGCGTAGAGCTCGAGGCAGCACTCGATGAGCACCTTCTCGGCGAACGGGTCGCCCACCTGCACGGCGGGGCGCTTGGCGGGGCCCTCGTCGTCGAACGACTCGGAGGCGAGGATCGACGCGCCGCCGATGCCGTCGCCGCCGGTGCGGGCGCCGAAGAGCACGACCTTGTTGCCGACGCCGGTGGCGTTCGCGAGGTGCAGATCCTCATGCCGCAGCACGCCGACAGCGAGCGCGTTCACGAGCGGGTTGCCCTGGTAGACGGCGTCGAAGACCGTCTCGCCGCCGATGTTGGGCAGGCCGAGGCAGTTGCCGTAGAAGGAGATGCCGCCCACGACGCCGTGCACGACCCGAGCGGTGTCGGGGTGGTCGATCTCGCCGAAGCGCAGCGCATCCATCACCGCGACCGGGCGCGCGCCCATCGAGATGATGTCGCGCACGATGCCGCCGACGCCGGTGGCCGCGCCCTGGAAGGGCTCGACGAACGAGGGGTGGTTGTGCGACTCGATCTTGAAGGTGACGGCCCAGCCCTCGCCGGCGTCGATGACGCCGGCGTTCTGGCCCATGCCGACCATCAGCCGCTCCCGCATCTCGGGGGTGACCTTCTCGCCGAACCGGCGCAGGTGCGTCTTCGACGACTTGTAGGAGCAGTGCTCGCTCCACATCACCGAGTACATCGCGAGCTCGGCGCTCGTGGGGCGGCGCCCGAGGATCGTGCGGATCCGCTCGTACTCGTCGGGCTTCAGGCCGAGCGCCGCGAAGGGCTGCTCGCGCTCGGGGGTCGATGCGGCGACCTCGACGGTGTCACGGGGGGTCTTGGTCACGGGTCTCCTCAGACGACTCGGGGGATGCGTCGATCCTATCGAGGCTCGCGCGCCCGTTCAGGGGGCGGATGCGAGCGCGCGATGCCGAGCGGCTGCCGCGGCGACCCCGTCGTGGGCGAGCTCGGGGTCAGGCGAACCACTCGGTGGGCGGGCCCGCCTGCAGCAGCAGGAAGAAGACGATCGCGACCAGGATCACCACGGCGATCACCAGCAGCACCGCGTGGTTGATCGCCCAGCGGAAGAGCCGGTCGATCGGGCGCTGGTCGCGGGGATCGTCGGTGGCCTGCATGCGCCAGTCGCCCTCGAGCATCCCGCGGCGCTCGAGGCGGCGCTCCCACGGGATCGTCGCGTACGGCACGATCGCCGTCACGATGCCCAGCAGCACGGTGCCCGCGCTCCAGCGCTGGTTGTGGCCGACCACGAGCTGCATCGCGCCGTAGGAGAGGAAGACGAAGCCGTGGATCGGCCCGGCGATCGGCACGAGCGTGTCGAGCTGGAAGGCGTACTTCGCGATGATCGCGATGATCAGCAGCGTCCAGGTGACGGCCTCGGCGATCGCGAGGAAGCGGTAGATCCGCTTCGGAGCGAGGCGGGACGAGGTGGTGCGCGAGGCGTCTGTCATGTAGCCAGTCTACATCTGGGCCTCAGGCCGTCACGGCCTCCAGCGCGCTCTTGAAGATCTCCAGCCCGTCGAGGCCGGCCTTCATGCGCGTGGTCGTCGGGCCGAAGCCGAGCTCGACCGCGTGCTCGGGGTGCGGCATGAGGCCCACCACGTTGCCGGCGGCGTTCGACAGCCCGGCGATGTCGTCGATCGAGCCGTTCGGGTTCTCGCCCAGGTAGCGGAAGGCGACGAGGCCCTCGCCCTCGAGCCGCTTGACCTCCTCGGGCGTCGCCACGAAGCGGCCCTCGCCGTTCTTCAGCGGGATGACGATCTCCTGGCCCGCCTCGAAGCGGTTCGTCCAGGCGGTGTCGGTGCGCTCGACGCGCAGGCGCTGGTCGCGGCGCACGAACAGGCCGGTCTCGTTGCGCACCAGGCCGCCGGGCAGCAGGTGCGCCTCGGCCAGCATCTGGAAGCCGTTGCAGATGCCCAGCACGGGCATGCCCCTGTTCGCCGCGTCGACGACCTCCGTCATGATCGGCGAGAGTGCGGCGATCGCGCCGCAGCGCAGGTAGTCGCCGTAGGAGAAGCCGCCCGGAAGCACGAGCGCGTCGACGCCGTGCAGGTCGTGCTCGCCGTGCCAGAGCGCCACCGGCTCGTGGCCCGCGAGCCGCACGGCCCGCTGCGCGTCCCGGTCGTCGAGCGTGCCCGGGAAGGTGATGACACCGACCTTCACTTGCCGACCTCCGCCTCGTCGACCACGTGCACGCCGACGACGTCCTCGATCACGGTGTTCGCGAGCACCTCGTCGGCGACCGTGCGCACCTGGTCGAGCAGCGCATCCGTCACGTCGCCGTCGATGCGCAGCTCGAAGCGCTTGCCCACGCGCACGTCGCCGACGGCCTCGTGGCCGAGCCGGGCGAGGGCGCGCGAGACGGCCTTGCCCTGCGGATCGAGGATCTCTGCCTTGGGCATGACGTCGACGACGATGAGGGCCATGGGTCGCTCCCTGCGAATGGGTGGATGGGGGTGCACCACCAGTCTACGGAAGGTCATGGTCGGCGGATGCGCGGGTCGCTTCCGCACGTCGGTCGCGGAAATCCCGGGGTGCTGCCCGGCGCGGCGGGCTAGTGTTCTGCCATGACGTTCAGGGGCGACGCGAACTTCGACACCAGCGCGGTCAGCAAGGGCGGCGGTGGCGGCGGCATCGGCGGCGGCACCATCGCGGTCGGCGGCGGCGGCATCATCACGGTGATCCTCGTGATCGTCTCGATGATCTTCGGCGTCGACCTGACGGGGCTCGCGCCCGGCGACCCGATCCAGCCGCAGTCGCAGGAGCAGTCGCAGGGGTCGGAAGAGGTGACCGGCTGCACCGGCGCCGACGCCAACGACCCGGCCAACGTCACCTGCCGCATGGAGGGCGGGGCCGACTCGATGTCGGCCTTCTGGACTGCCACCATGCAGTCGAACGAGCTGCAGTACGCCGATCCCACCGTGCAGCTGTTCAGCCGCCAGGTGACGACCGGCTGCGGCGACGCCACCAGCGCGGTCGGCCCGTTCTACTGCCCGCCCGACCAGCGCATCTACCTCGACGAGACCTTCTTCGCACAGATGCGCGACCAGTTCGGCGCTCAGGGCGGCAACCTGGCGGAGATGTACGTGCTCGCGCACGAGTGGGGCCACCACATCCAGAACGTCACCGGCCAACTCGGCCGCGTGCAGCAGGGCGACACCGGGCCGCAGTCGTCGGCCGTGCGCAGCGAGCTGCAGGCCGACTGCTATGCCGGCGCTTGGATCGCCGCCGCACCGCAGACCGCCGACGACGACGGCAGCGCGCCCGTGATCGAGGCGGTCACCGAAGAGCAGATGCAGCAGGCGCTCGACGCCGCGCGAACCATCGGCGACGACCGGCTGCAGCAGATGGGCGGCGGCGGCGTGAACCCCGACGGCTGGACGCACGGCTCGAGCGAGCAGCGCCAGACGTGGCTCTCGAACGGCTTCAACGGCGGCGTCGGCGCCTGCGACACCTGGAACGCGCCGCAGGTCTGAGTCAGTCGGCGGTGAGCCGCTCCAGCAGCTCGCCGTAGCGGGCGGCCGTGCGCTCGACGATCGCCGGCGGCAGCGCGGGAGCCTCGCCCTCGCCCGCCCAGTTGTCGGCTAGCCAGTCGCGCACGATCTGCTTGTCGAACGACTCGACGCGGCCCTGGGCCAGCGCCGCCGCATCCCAGTAGCGCGACGAGTCCGAGGTGAGCACCTCATCGGCCAGCAGCAGCTCGCCCGTCACCCGGTCGCGGCCGAACTCGAACTTCGTGTCGGCCAGCACGAGCCCCGCCTCAGCGGCGATGACGGCGGCCCGCCGGTAGACCGACAGGCTCAGCTCGCGGATCGCCTCGGCGTCCTCCCGCCCGACCAGCTCGACGGTGCGCTCGAACGAGACGTTCTCGTCGTGCTCGCCCTGCGGCGCCTTCCATGCGGGCGTGTAGATCGGCTCGGGCAGCTCGACGCCGTCGGCCAGGCCCGCGGGCAGCTCGACGCCCGAGATCGAGCCGACCTGCTGGTACTCCTTCAGCCCCGAGCCGGTGACGCGGCCGCGCACGACGCACTCGATCGGCAGCATGTCGAGGGTGCGCACGAGCATCGCCCGATCGGCGACGGATGCGGGGGTGCGGGCATCGGCGTCGGGCGCGAGCTGCGAGGGCAGGCCGAGCCGCTCCGTCCACCACAGCGACAGCGAGGTCAGCAAGGCGCCCTTGCCGGGGATGGCCGGCTCGAGCACCTGGTCGAAGGCCGAGACGCGATCGGAGGCGACCATCAGCATCTCGGGCGCGCTCTCGAGCGACTGCCCGTCGGCGACGTAGAGGTCGCGCACCTTGCCGCTGTAGGCGAGGCTCCAGCCGGGCAGCTCGAGACCCGCCTCCGCCGAGCTCATGCCCCGGCCGCGATGTCGGTGCGCGCCTGGCCGCCGAGCAGCTCGATCTTGCCGAGCGCCTCGTAGGCGCGCTCGCGCGCCTGGGCGAGCGTCGCGCCCGTGCCGACGACGTTGAGCACCCGGCCGCCCGTGGCGGTCAGCCCCTGCTCGCCCTCGCCGGTCGCGGCGTGCAGCACCTGCACGCCGTCCACGGCGGCTGCGGCGTCCACGCCGGCGATCAGGCGGCCGGTGACCGGCTCGGCCGGGTAGCCCTCGCTCGCGAGCACGACCGTCACCGCCGCCGAGTCGCGCCACACCAGTGGCGCGGCGGAGCCGAGGGTGCCGTTCGCGGCCGCCAGCAGCGCATCCGCCAGTCCTGACTCGATGCGCGGCAGCACCACCTGGGTCTCTGGGTCACCGAAGCGGGCGTTGAACTCGATCACCTTCACGCCCGACTTCGTCACGATCAGGCCGCAGTAGAGCAGCCCGGCGAAGGGGGTGCCGGCGTCGGCCATCGCGCGGATGGTCGGCTTCGCGACCGTCTCGACCACCTCGTCGACGAAGGCCTGCTCGCTGCCGAAGCGCTCGGCCAGCCACGGCAGCGGCGAGTAGGCGCCCATGCCGCCGGTGTTGGGGCCGGCGTCGCCGTCGCCGAGCCGCTTGTAGTCCTGCGCGGGCGCCAGCGGCACGACCGATTCGCCGTCGGTGAGCACGAACAGGCTCACCTCGGGTCCGGCGAGGAACTCTTCGATCAGCAGCGGTCCGTCGGGCAGGAAGGCCTCGGCGTGCGCCTCTGCCGCCGCACGGTCGTCGGTGACGATGACGCCCTTGCCGGCCGCGAGCCCGTCGGCCTTCAGCACGAATGGCGGCTTGGCGGCGTCGAGCGCTGCCCGCACCTCTTGCATCGTGGTGGCGGTGGTGTCGATGCCGGTGGGCACGCCGGCGCGCGCCATCACGTCCTTCGCGAAGGACTTCGAGCCCTCGATGCGCGCGGCCGCCTGCGTCGGTCCGAAGGCCGGCACGCCCGCCTTCTGCAACGCATCCGCCACCCCCGCCACCAGCGGCGCCTCGGGGCCGATCACGACCAGGTCGAAGCCGCCCTCGGTCGCGAGCTCGGTGACGAGCTGCGGCGACTTGATGTCGAGCCGCACCGTCTCGACATCGCGCTTGATGCCGGCGTTGCCCGGCGCGGCGGTGATGTCGTGACCGCCCTCCGCCAGGAGTGCCGCGATGATGGCGTGCTCGCGCGCGCCGCTGCCGAGAACCAGGATTCGCACCGGCCCAGTCTACGAACGATGCGTCGCCGGCGGGCCGCCATCCCGGATGAATCGGCTGTGAGCGACCTCGCGTCGCCGCTCCTCGGCCCGAGACGGGCCTCGGCGCTGGGCTCGCGGCGGCGACCTGAAAGCGTCGCCGCTCCGAGCTCCACCCCGCGCGGCTACCCTCTGAACGTGGCCAAGCGCATCCGGGATCTCGACGGCACCGATGCCGTCCGCGCCGCCCTCGAGCCCGGCGCCGAGCGGCCGCTGACGGCGCTCGCGGTGCGCTACACGCTGCAGTGCCTGGCCGATCGGGCGCCCGGCAAGAGCGTCGAGATGCGCGTGCCGCCCTTCGGCGCCGTGCAGGCGGTCGAGGGCCCCGGCCACACCCGCGGCACCCCGCCGAACGTGATCGAGACCGACGCGGCGACCTGGCTGGCGCTCGCGACCGGTGCGGAGACGTGGGCGAATGCGGTGGGTCGCGGAGCCGTGCACGCCTCGGGCGTGCGCGCCGACGTGTCGGCCTGGCTGCCGCTCGTGCGCGGTGGAGCTCCGGAGTGACGGCCCTTTCGGGCCGTCACCGCGACCCCAGCGCCTTGGCCCGTCTCGGGCCAAGGGTCGACCGGCCTCACCCGAACGCCGACTGAGACCGCCATACTGAGCACATGGCGCAGGTCGTGCAGTCCAAGGGGTGGGTCGGTCCGCTCATCACGATGGTGATCGGCGTCATCCTGATGCTCAACGGGGTGCCGGCGCTGATCCAGTGGCTGCCGTGGCTCGCGCAGACTGCGCTGATCGTGGGCGTGGACGACGCGCTCGAGACTGCGCTCGTGCCGCTGCTGCTCGCCGGCGCCGCCACGTTCATCGGCTTCCTGATGGCACGCGGCGGCTTCGGAGCCCTGCGGGAGCGCGCGCGCGGTGCCGCGAAGCGCACCCAGGAGCAGGTGCGCAGCGGCGTGCAGCAGGTGCGGCGCGAGGCGACGCAGCGCTACGGCGAGGCGAGCTCGCAGGCTGAGCACCTGGTCAACAAGGTGCCGCAGTCGTGGCGCGAGCGCATCAGCGCGGCCGCCGCGGCGGTGGAGCAGGAGCGCGCAGCGCGCGCGGTCGATCACGCCCACCCCGAATGGGAGGGGCAGGGCGCCCGGCGCGCGGCCGAGCAGCCCCAGCAGTTCCGTGGCCAGGGCCAGCAGCAGGGCCAGGGCGAGCAGTGGCAGGACGGCCACCAGCAGCCGCACCAGCCGCAGCAGCAGCCTCAGCCCCAGCAGCAGCCGCAGCGCCCACCCCAGCAGCAGCCTCAGCGCCAGCAGCAGCGCCCGCAGCAGCAGCTGCCCGGCGGCGACCGGCTCTCGCGCATCGAGGAGCTGCGCTCGCGCGTCGACTCGAAGGTGCAGCAGGCGACGCAGGGCCAGGACGCCCGCCGCGCCGCCGAGCAGGTGCGGCGGGCCGCGGAGGCCGCTGCCGTGCGGGCGGGTCAGGGCCTGCCGACGCGCCTCGACGACGCGACCGCGGCGCTGGTCGGCAGGCTCGACCTGGCCGACGCCGAGCGCATCCGCCGTCGCGGCTCGGCGCTCGTGCGCTCATCGCTGGCGACCAGCGCGCTGTCGAAGACCTCGCTGCGCACGAACTCGCTCTTCCGCCACCGCCGCTGAGCCGGCTACCGGCGCCCCCCGTCTCGCGGTCGACGCCAGCCGCGCCTCACCAGCCTGCAGCAGGTATACGGCGATTTGCTCTGAGCGCGCGGGTTTGAGCGCCAATCGCCGTATACCTGCGGAGGCGGCGCGCCGGGTTCCGTCGCGCGGGCGTGGGGCGTGGGGCGCGGGCGCGTGCGCGGGGCGCGGGGCGCAGTCGCGGGCGCGCTCTGCGACCACTGGGCCGGCTGAAGAACGGAGCGGCCCCCAGCCGGATGGGCAGGGGGCCGCTCGCATTCGCTCAGGCGGTCAGAGCGACCAGACCAGCAGGATGCCCGCGAACACCAGCCCGGAGGCGATAAGCGTCACGGTCGTGTAGCCGAGGATGTCGCGCATCTTCAGGCCCGCGATCGCCAGCAGCGGCAGCGCCCAGAAGGGCTGGATCATGTTGGTCCACTGGTCGCCGTACGACACCGCCATGATCGCGATGGCCGGGTCGACGCCGAGGCGCTCGGCCGCGTCGAGCATGACCGGCGCCTGCACCGCGAACTGCCCGCCGCCCGAGGGCACGAAGAAGTTCACGACACCGGCAGCCAGCAGCGCGAGCAGGCCGAAGGTGGTCGGGTTGGCGATCGCGACGAGCCAGTCGGAGAACACCTGGATGAGCCCCGAGGCGGTCATCATGCCGAGGATGCCCGCGTAGAGCGGGAACTGCAGCAGGATCTCACCCACGTTCGAGGCGGCCTCCTTGGTGAGCCGGATGATCTCGAACGGGTTGCGCACGAGCAGGAAGATGAGCGCCAGGAACGACCAGTTGACGATGTCGAGCGTGATCGTGCCGCCCTGCACGAAGTGGATCACCAGGTAGGCGACGAGCGCGACTCCCACGATGAGCGTCACGATGCGGCTGGCGTCGATGCGGTCGGCGGGGGTGACGACCTCCTCCTCCTGCTCGACGACGTGCTCGCGGGCGTCGATCTGCAGCTCGACGATCCGGTCGGCTCCGCGGGGGGCGACCAGCGACAGCGCGATCGCGACCACGGCGATCGTGACCACGGCACCGATGATGTTCGGCAGCGCGAAGATCGTCTCGGTGACGGGGATGACCTCGCCCCCGAGGTGCTCGGCGATGAACGAGTCGGGCGTCGCCGCGGTCAGCGGGCCGGAGCCCGAGTAGCCCATGTGCCAGACGACGAAGCCCGAGAAGCCGGCGGCGACGAGCATCGGGAAGTGCAGCTTCAGGCCGCGCTCCTTACCGGAGGCCGCGACCTCACGGGCGAGCAGGCCGCCGACCACGAGGCCGAGGCCCCAGGTGATCAGCGAGGCGACCGCTGCGACGACGAACACGAACAGGTACGCCTGCACCGGCGACTGCGGCAGTGCCGCCAGCGTGCGCAGCAGCTTGCGCACCGGCCGCGTGTTGGCGAGCATGTGGCCCAGCAGCAGGATGAGCGCCATCTGGGTCATGAACGCCAGCAGGCCGGCGAGGCCGTCGCCCCAGCCGACCACCAGGTCGACCGGGTTGGTGGGCGTGATGATGAGCGCGAGCACCGCGACCACCAGGGTCAGGATGATCGCGAAGACGAGCGCCGACGGTATCCACCGCTCGACGACGGTGTTGATCGGTCGCATCGCGCGTGCGAGCGGGGCTCCGGACTGCTTCGTTCCGGCAGGCGTGTTCGCCATGGTTCACCTCGTTGTGCAAGGGGCTGAAGGGGGGTGTAACGGGCCAAGGGCACCATGGCCGAGGCTACCCAAGGTTCGTGTCGGGCGGATACGGTGGGGCACCACCGCGCGCCCGCCCGGCAGTGGGATGATCGGTGGCATGGACCAGAGCCCCGAGTCTGCTGCCCAGCACGACGGCGAGCAGCCCGCCGCTCAGCACCGTCACGACGTCGAGGTGCGGGTGCGCCGCGCACCCAAGTTCGGCGTCTTCATGCTGCTCGGCGCCGTCGTCGGCGCGCTCGTCGCCTGGGTGGTCTCCGCGGTGCAGGCGCCGGGGGTGGACGAGGCCGGCCGGCCCGTCGACACCTCGGGCATCCTCGGCCTGACGATCGTCGTCGGCGTGGTGCTCGGCGTCGGCGTGGGCGCGGTCGTCGCGCTGCTGGTCGACCGCTCGCTCGCCAAGCGCGGCCGCATGCTGGTGGCCGAGCAGACCGACGTCGAGGCGCCCGAGCAGCCTCAGGCGGCGGTCGCGCCCGCCGACGCCGGCGAGGCATCGTTCGAGCACCTCCCGCACGGCGAGGCCGCCGACCCCGAGCGCCGGCCGCTGCCCGACGAGGCAGCCGACGCCGATCAGCGACCGCTGCCCGACGAGGCAGCCGACGCCGATCAGCGACCGCTGCCCGACGACCCCGAGCAGCCGCCGCTGCCGGACGAGCCCGGCGACGACCCGGCGCAGGAGCGCGACCGACCCAGCGGAGCCTGAGCGTGCCGACCCGGCGCGCACGGCTCGGCATCGGGCACGCACTCGCCTGGGTCGCGTTCGGGCTCGCCGCAGCGGCACTGGTGACGGATGCGCTGGGGCGCGACCGCGCACCCCTCGCGCTCGCGCTCGGCGCGGCCTGCGCGCTCGCCGCTGCGGCGCTCGGCATCGACATGCTCGGCATCGGCCTGCGAGCGATCGGTGCGGGGGACGACAGCGCGCGAAGGAGCCGCGGGCGGGATGCGTCCGTGCTCGCACCCGACGCGCCGCGCACGCTGCAGATCGTGGCAGCCCTCGTCGCAACTGCCGCGCTCGCGGTCGCCGGGGCGCTCGCTCTGCTCGACCAGCCGCCGCATCTGGCCGTCTGCGGGGCACTCGGTTTCGCCGCGGGCGCACACATCGCCGCGATGCGCGCGCGAGTTGCCGCCCACCCGGCGCTCGCGCCGCGGGTGCGCCCGGCGCCGACGCTGCTCGCTGCTGCCGCCGGCGTCGCGCTCGCCGCGCTGGTGCCGGCGCTCGGTGCCGCCGCCGGGCTGGGGCCGGTGCCTGCATCGGCGACCGGCATCGCGCTCATCGCGGCGGCCGTGCTGCAGCTGATCGTCATGGCGCTGGCAGCTGCGGCGACGCCCGCCGTCGATCGAGCGGATGGACCTGTTGCGGATCGGGGGACCCACTCTGGTGGACGTGGTTCCGAAGATGGACCCGTTGCGGATCGTGGGACCCGCTCTGAAGGGTCCTCGAATCTCGAACGGGTCCGCGGCGCGCAGGCCGCGCCGCACGCACCACAGGCCGCGCCGCACGGGTGGCCGCCGACGCGCACCGCGCAGCCCGCGCGCGTGTCACCGGCGCTGCTCGCGCTGCTGGCCATCGCCGCCGCCGGCCTCGCCGCGCTCGCTGCGCTGCGCCCGGCGCTGTCGGCCATCGGCGCCGACCACCCGCAGCCGGCCGGACCGATCGCTCTCACGCTCGCGCTCGGCGCGCTGCTGGGACCGCCGCTGGCGATGCTCGCCGAGCGCTCCGGAGGCCGAACCGCCGCGATCCTCGCGACCGTCGGCGGGGCCGCCGCGCTCGTAGCCCCTATCGCGCGGCCCGGAGTCTTGGACTGGGTGGCCGCGGCCCTCCTGGGGGTCGCGCTCGCCGCATCCGTCGCCCTTGCGGAGCTCGCGCGGCGCGCCGATCAGCGGCTCGCGACCGGTGCGACCGCGCTGCTGCTGCTCGCGGGCGCGGCCGGCGCAGGCCTCGCGGCGCTGCTGCTGCAGGCGGTGCCGCTGCCCGACGTGGTGCTCGGCGCGGCGTTGGCGTGCCTGGTGGCGGGCGTCGGCGTGTGGGCGCCCCACTCAGCATCGATGGCTGACGCCGGAGACGGGCGTCAGCGCCGGCGTCGCGGCGACGATCCGGAAGGGTCGTCGCTCTGAGCTCGAGCGCTCAGCTGAGCTGCGTGCGCTCGACCCACTCGAGGTACTCGTCGGTGACGCCGCCGGTGACGTACTCGCCGGTGAAGCACGACAGGTCGAGGCCCTCGATCGACGAGCCGTCCAGGATGGCCTTCTGCAGGTCCTCGACCTCCTGGTAGACCAGGAAGTCGCTGGCGAGCGCCTCGTTCACCTGCGGGATCGTGCGGCCGGATGCGATGAGCTCGGCGCGCGAGGGCATGTTGATGCCGTACACGTGCGGGTAGCGCACCGGGGGAGCGGCCGAGGTGAAGGTGACCGAGTTGGTGCCGACCGAGCGCATCATCTCGACGATCTCGCGGCTGGTGGTGCCGCGCACGATCGAGTCGTCGACGACCAGCACGTTCTTGCCGCGGAACTCGCTCTCGAGCGCGTTCAGCTTCTGCTTCACCGACTTCTTGCGAGCGGCCTGCCCGGGCATGATGAAGGTGCGGCCGACGTAGCGGTTCTTGTAGAAGCCCTCGCGGTACTCGATGCCGAGTCGCCGCGCGACCTCCATGGCTGCCGGGCGGGAGGAGTCCGGGATGGGCATCACGACGTCGATGTTGCCCGCGGGCGTGTACTGCGCGATCGTGTCGGCCAGCCGCTCGCCCATGCGCAGGCGCGACTCGTAGACGTTGATGCCGTTCATCACCGAGTCGGGGCGGGCGAGGTAGACGTACTCGAACGAGCAGGGCATCAGCACCGGGCTGTCGTGGGTCATCTCGGTGATCAGCTCGCCGTCGGGCGCGATGAAGATCGCCTCTCCCGGCCTGACGTCACGCTCGAGCGTGAAGCCCGAGCCGGTCAGGGCGACGGACTCGCTGGCCACCATCCACTCGGTGCGGCCCTTGGTGCTGCGGCGCGAGCCGAGCACGAGCGGCCGGATGCCGAAGGGGTCGCGGAAGGCGAGCATGCCGTACCCGGCGATCAGCGCGATGACGCCGTAGGAGCCCTGGATGCGCTCGTGCACGCGGCGCACGGCGGTGAAGACGCGGTCGGCGTCGAGCGCACCGGTGGCGACCAGCGTCTGCAGCTCGGAGCCCAGCACGTTCACGAGCATCTCGGTGTCGCTGCCGGAGTTCACGTGCCGGTGGTCGACGGTGGCGAGCTCGCGCTCGAGCTCGCGCGAGTTCGTCAGGTTGCCGTTGTGCACCAGCACGATGCCGTAGGGCGCGTTCACGTAGAACGGCTGCGCCTCGAGCTCGTTCTCGGCCTCGCCGCGGGTCGCGTAGCGCACGTGGCCGAGGCCGAGATGGCCGAGCAGCGCGCGCATGTCGCGGGTGCGGAAGGCCTCGCGCACCTGGCCCTTCGCCTTCTTGACGTGGATCGAGCGCCCATCGGCGGTCGCGATGCCGGTGGAGTCCTGCCCGCGGTGCTGCAGCAGCGCGAGCGCGTCGTAGACCTGCTGGTTGACGCTCGAGTCGGAGACGATGCCGACGATGCCGCACACAGGCGAGCTCCTTCTGTCGTGGGGCTGACGACCCAGCCTATCGAGCAGGACGTGCGGGCGGATGCGTCGGGTCACCCACCGAATGGTCAGGCAAGGGGAGCATCGTGGTCGCCATGCAACCCGACACGGAATCCATCAAGCATCTGCCCGAGCAGCAGCAGGAGTGGCCCGGACGGACCGACGCGCTGCACCCGGTGCCCGATCACGGCGAGACCAGCTACACCGGCCGCGGCCGGCTGGAGGGCAAGCGCGCCCTCGTCACCGGCGGCGACTCCGGCATCGGCCGCGCCACCGCCATCGCCTTCGCGAAGGAGGGCGCCGACGTCGCCATCGCCTACCTGCCGCAGGAGCAGGATGACGCCGACGAGACCGGACGCCAGATCGAGGCCGCCGGCCGCCGCGCGCTGCTCGTGCCCTGCGACCAGCGCACCGAGCAGGCCAACATCGATCTGGCGAAGACGGTGACGGATGCGTTCGGCGGGCTCGACGTGCTCGTCAACAACTCCGGCTACCAGATGGCGCAGGACGGCCTCGAGCACATCTCCGACGAGCAGCTGCGGCAGACGTACGAGACGAACATCTTCGGCATGTTCTTCCTGACGAAAGCGCTGCTGCCGCACCTGGGGGAGGGCGCGAGCATCGTCAACTGCGCGTCGATCCAGGCCTTCGAGCCGTCGGAGACGCTGCTCGACTACGCCTCGACGAAGGCGGCGATCAACAACTTCACGGTCAACCTGGCGGCGCAGCTCGGCGAGCGCGGCATCCGCGTGAACGCCGTCGCCCCTGGCCCGATCTGGACACCGCTGCAGCCGGCCACGAAGCCGAGCGTGAAGGACTTCGGCATGAACGCGCCGCTGGGCCGCCCCGGCCAGCCGATCGAGGTCGCGACCGCGTTCGTCTACCTCGCCAGCGACGAGGCCAGCTACGTCTCCGGCACCGTGCTCGGCGTCACCGGCGGCAAGCCGGTCTTCTAGCTGCGCGCCTGCCCGAGCCGCGCCCCGGTTCGCGATCCGCCTGAGTGTTGCGTCCGGGGTCAGGCCGCGACGCGCTCCCGGGCCGCCGTGAAGGCGGCGACCGCCCGGTCGACGTCGTCGTCCGAGTGGGCGGCCGAGAGCTGCACGCGGATGCGCGCCTCCCCGCGGGGCACGACGGGGAACGAGAACGCCGTGACGTAGACGCCCTCGGCGAGCATCGCATCCGCCATGTCCGCCGCGAGCCGCGCGTCGTGGAACATCACCGCGACGATCGGGTGCTCGCCGGGCAGCAGCTCGAAGCCCGCCGCGTCCATGCCCTCGCGGAAGCGCGCGGTGTTGCGCTGCAGCGTCTCGCGCAGCTCGCCAGCGCCCTCGACCAGGTCGAGCGCGGCGATCGAGCCGGCCACCACCGAGGGCGCCAGCGCGTTCGAGAACAGGTAGGGGCGCGAGCGCTGCCGCAGCAGGTCGACGATCTCGACGCGCGCGGCGATGTAGCCGCCGGAGGCGCCGCCGAGCGCCTTGCCGAGCGTGCCGGAGATGATGTCGACGCGGTCCTGCACGCCGGCGAGCTCTGGCGTGCCGGCGCCGGTCGCGCCGGTGAAGCCGGCCGCATGCGAGTCGTCGACCATCACCATCGCGTCGTAGCGCTCGGCGAGGTCGCAGATCGCGCCCAACGGCGCCAGATAGCCGTCCATCGAGAAGACGCCGTCGGTGACGATGAGGCGACGGCGGGCGCCGGCGGCCTCCTGCAGCCGCGCCTCGAGCTCGGCCATGTCACGGTTCGCGTAGCGGTAGCGGGCCGCCTTCGACAGCCGGATGCCGTCGATGATCGAGGCGTGGTTGAGGGCGTCCGAGATGACGGCGTCGTCGGCGCCCAGCAGCGTCTCGAACAGGCCGCCATTCGCGTCGAAGCAGGAGGAGTAGAGGATGCACGCCTCCTGGCTGAGGAACGACGCGAGCCGCCGCTCGAGCTCGAGGTGCTGCGTCTGCGTGCCGCAGATGAAGCGCACCGATGCCATGCCGAAGCCCCAGTCGTCGAGCGCGGCCTTCGCCGCCGAGACGATCGCCGGGTGATCGGCGAGGCCGAGGTAGTTGTTGGCGCAGAAGTTCAGCACCTGCCGGCCGTTCGCCGTCACGGTCGCGGCCTGGGGCGAGTCGATCGGCCGCTCGCGCTTGGTGAGGCCCGCGGCCTCGATCTCGGCCAGCTCGTCGGCGATGGAGTCACGGATGGAGAACACGGGTCAGGCTCCCTGGGTGTCGGTGCTGGTGAAGTCGAGGATGACCTTGCCTGCGGCGCCCGAGCGGGCCCGTTCGAAGGCGCCCTCCCAGTCGGCGAAGGCGAAGCGGTCGGTGATGATGGGGGAGATGTCGAGGCCCGACTGCGCCATCGCGCTCATCGCGTACCAGGTCTCGAACATCTCACGGCCGTAGATGCCCTGGATGGTCAGCATGTGCGAGACGACCTTGCTGAAGTCGAGCTCGATCGGCGCCGACGGCAGCCCGAGCATCGCCATGCGGCCGCCGAAGTTGAGGTTCTCGATGATGCCCTTGAGCGCGGCGGGGGCGCCCGACAGCTCGAGCGCGACGTCGAAGCCCTCGGTCATGCCGAGTTCGCGCTGCACGTCGCGGATCTCCTGCTCGCGCGGGTTGAGCGCCCGGAAGCCGAGCGAGCGGGCGAGCTCGAGCCGCGCCTCCGACAGGTCGGTGACGACGATGTGGCGGGCGCCGACGTGCCGTGCGACCATCGCGGCCATCAGCCCGATCGGGCCGGCGCCGGTGACCAGCACGTCCTCGCCCACGACCGGGAACTTCAGCGCCGTGTGCACCGCGTTCCCGAAGGGGTCGTAGATGCCGAACACGTCGAGCTGCTGCGCCGTGGCGCTCGCGGCCGTCACGCCCGGGTGCACCCAGACGTTCGTCGCCGGCAGCACCACGTACTCGGCGAAGCAGCCGTCGCGCTGCACGCCCAGGTTCGAGGTGCGGATGCACAGGTGCCGGCGCCCCGCGCGGCAATTGCGGCAGTGGCCGCACACGACGTGCCCCTCGCCACTCATCAGCTGCCCGACGACGTAGTCGGTGACGCCCTCGCCGACCTCCACGATCTCGCCGCAGAACTCGTGCCCGACGGTCAGATCGGGCTGCACGGCCGACTGGGCCCACGCATCCCACGCATCGATGTGCAGGTCGGTGCCGCAGATGCCGGCGCGCAGCACGCGCACCTTCACATGGCCTGGCGGGGTTGCGGGCTCGGGGATCTCGATCAGCTCGAGTCCCGGCTTGCCTCGGGTCACGAGTGCATGCACGGAGGTCTCCATCGACGGGGTGGTGGGTGTGCCACGGCCATCCTGCCACCAGAACTCAACGTCTCAGGTGGTGGTATGCCGCATGGTGTGCGCCGAACCAGCACCTCGCACGTTGAGATCGAGGCACCGCAGGCTCGGTACCCTGGGAACATGACCGATCCGTATGCCTCCGCCGGCGTCGACACCGAAGCGGGCGACCGCGCGGTGGAGCTCATGAAGGCGGCCGTCAGCCGCACCCACGGGCCGGGCGTGCTCGGCGGCTTCGGCGGCTTCGCCGGGCTCTTCGACCTCTCGGCAGCGGGCTCCTACGCGAAGCCGCTGCTGGCCACCTCCACCGACGGCGTCGGCACGAAGATCGCGCTCGCGCAGGCGATCGACAAGCACGACACCATCGGCCAGGATCTCGTCGGCATGGTCGTCGACGACATCATCGTGGTGGGCGCCAAGCCGCTGTTCATGACCGACTACATCGCCACCGGCAAGGTCGTGCCCGAGCGCATCGCCGACATCGTGCGCGGCATCGCCGAGGCCTGCGCCGCCACCGGCACCGCGCTGGTCGGCGGCGAGACGGCCGAGCACCCGGGCCTCATGCAGCCCGACGACTACGACGTGGCGGGTGCCGCCGTCGGCATCGTCGAAGCGGATGCGGTGCTGGGCGCCGAGCGCGTGCGCTCCGGCGACGTCGTGGTGGCGATGGCCTCCTCCGGGCTGCACTCGAACGGCTTCAGCCTCGTGCGCCACATCCTCGCCGAGCGCAGCATCGCGCTCACCGACCGCGTCGACGAGCTGGGCGGCGTCGCCGCCGAGGTGCTGCTCGAGCCGACCCGCCTCTACACCTCCCCGCTGCTGGGCATGCTCGAGGCTGGCCTGGGCATCCGCTCCATCTCGCACGTGACCGGCGGCGGCATCGCCGCCAACCTCGCGCGCGTGCTGCCGCAGCAGCTCGCGGTCGAGATCGATCGCGCCGGCTGGCAGGTGCCGGAGGTCTTCGATGCGCTGGCGCAGCTGGGCGGCTTCCCGCTCACGGACGCCGAGGGCACCTGGAACCTCGGCCTCGGCATGCTCGTGGTCGTCGACGAGGCCGACGCGGCCGGCGTGATCGCCGCGAGCGAGGCCGCCGGCATCCCCGCCCGGGCGGTGGGCGGCGTGCAGGATGCGCCCGCCGACTTCGCCGGCTGGGTGCGCGGCGCCAAGGGCGTCGACGGCGGCGCCGTGCGCCTGAGCGGCACGTACCGCTGACGCGTCGCTGGCGCTGACGCACCACTGCCGCTGACGGCGTTCCACCGATGCCGCGGCTTGTGGGCAGGCGTCCAGGTTGCTCGGACCGGGGCGGCGTACGGTGGCAGGCGGCAGGAGCAGGACCCGGATGACGATCTCGAGGCAGGAGGTGCGGGATGCAGTCCGACCCCGACCGCTTCCGGCCCCGTGATCGGGCCGGTGACGGCGCGGTCTCCGAGCAGTCGCCCCCGCAGCCGCAGCAGCAGCACGAGTCGGCGTTCGGCGCGAGCTACGCCCAGCCCCAGCATGAGCAGGCGCAGCACGCGCAGCCGCAGCAGGAGCAGCTGCCGTACGCGCAGCTGCAGTACGCGCCGCCGCAGCAGAGACCATCGCAGCCCGCGCAGCCCCACTACGCGCCACCCCGGTACGCGCTGCCCCCGTATGTCGCGCCGCACTACGCCGTCGCCTTCGACGCCCGCGACGCACCGCTCATCCACCCGGCCGCCGCGCAAGCCTCGAACGTCACCCCCTACGGGGTGCCCGTCTACCAGGCGCCCGGTTTCGGCTTCGTGCCGCAGCCCTCGCGCGGACTGTCGATCACCGCGCTCGTGCTCGGGCTCTGCTCGGTGGTCTTCGCCTGGATCTTCGTGGTGGTGCCGATCATCGGCATCGTGTTCGGCTTCCTGGCGCTCAGGCGCGAGCCGAGCGGCAAGGCGATGGCGATCGTCGGCCTGGTGACCTCCGGGCTCGGTCTCGTGTGGGTGCTGCTGTTCTACCTGCTGCCGCTGATCGCCTTCCTCAGCGCGGTCGTCTTCGCAGCCGGCGGCCCCTGACGCGCCGCGAGTCGCGGCAGGATCCAGCACACTCCCGGCGCCGAGCGCCTAGGCTCGTGGGGACGCGGCACGCGTCCCCTGCACCCGGCTTCCATCACGCGAGGACCTTCATGACCTACACGCCCCCCGAGCAGCCCGCTCAGCAGCCCGACCCGGCCGGCGGCTACCAGCCCGCGGGGTCCGCCGGCGGCTACCAGTCGTACCAGCCGGCCGGCCAGGCCTACGGCAACTACGCAGCCACCACCTCGACGAGCAAGAAGCTCTCGATGTGGGGCCTCATCCTCGGCATCTCGAGCTTCATCATCCCGATCTTCCTGAACGCCATCGCCGGAGCGGTGCTCTCGGGCATCGGCCTGGCGAAGGAGCCCGCCGCCAAGACCATGGCCATCTGGGGCCTCGTGCTCTCGATCCTCGGCTTCATCTGGAACATCGTCTTCTGGACCGTCGTGATCCCGCTCATCATCCTGGCCGCGTTCGCGGCGTCGGTGGGCGAGATCAACTACTGAGCCGCACGCACCGCACGTACGCGAACGGCCCGCCGACCGGCGGGCCGTTCGTCGTCTCGTGACGGATGCGCGTGGCCGCGCCAGGCGCATCCGTCAGCACTCGATGAACGCCACGGCCAGGCCGCCGAGCGCCGTCTCCTTGTACTTGTGGCTCATGTCGGCGCCCGTCTGCCGCATCGTCTCGACGGCGGTGTCGAGCGAGACGTAGTGGGTGCCGTCGCCCTGCTGGGCCATGCGGGCGGCATTGATCGCCTTGACGCTCGCCATCGCGTTGCGCTCGATGCAGGGGATCTGCACCAGCCCCTTGATCGGGTCGCAGGTGAGGCCGAGGTTGTGCTCGATGCCGATCTCTGCGGCGTTCTCGATCTGCTCGGGGGTGGCGCCCAGCACGGCCGCGAAGCCGCCGGCGGCCATCGCGCAGGCCGAGCCCACCTCGCCCTGGCAACCGACCTCGGCGCCCGAGATCGACGCGTTCGACTTGATGATGATGCCGATCGCACCGGCCACCAGCAGGAAGCGCACCTGCCACGACAGCTCGTCGTCGACGCAGTTGGCAAAGCGGTCGGCGTAGTGCATGACGGCGGGGATGATGCCGGCGGCGCCGTTCGTCGGAGCGGTCACGACGCGGGCGCCGGCGGCGTTCTCCTCGTTGACGGCCAGCGCGTAGAGGTTCACCCACTCCATGCCCTCGAGCAGGTCGGGGCGGCCCTGCTTGGGCGCGGCGTCGCGGTCGAGCAGCTTCGCATGCCACTCCTTCGAGCGCCGCTTCACATCGAGCCCGCCCGGCAGCACGCCGGGGGTGGCGATGCCGTGCTCGACGCACTCCTGCATGACCTCCCAGATGCGCTCGAGCTGCGCGATGGTCTGCTCGCGCGGGCGCCAGGCGGTCTCGTTCTCGAGCATCAGCTCTGCCACCGACATCCCGGTCTCGCGGCAGAGCGCCACCAGCCGGTCGCCGGTGGTGAAGGGATGCGCGACCGGGTGCAGCTGCTCGGCCGGTGCGGGCACCGGCGAGAGCACGTCGCCCTCGTCGTGCCGCATGACGAAGCCGCCGCCGATCGAGTAGTAGCCGGCGGTGGCGATGGTGTCGTCGGATGCGTCGTAGGCGGTGATGCGCAGCGCGTTCGGGTGCTCGCGGCGCACGGTGAGGGGCCGGAAGACGAACACTTTCGCCTCGTCGAACGGCACGGTCAGCCGGCCGCCGAGGGAGAGCTCGCCGGACTCGCGGATCTGCGCGAGCGTCGCCGTGATCTGCGGCGTCTCGACGGTGTCGGGTGCGAGGCCTGCCAGGCCGAGCATGATCGCCGTGTCGGTGCCGTGCCCGGAGCCGGTGGCGCCGAGCGAGCCGAGCAGGTCGACGCGCAGCCGCACGACATCGCCGAAGCGACCGGAGGCATCCACCTGCCCGACGAAGTCGAGCGCTGCCCGCATGGGGCCGACGGTGTGCGACGAGGAGGGGCCGATGCCGATCTTGAACAGGTCGAGCACCGACAGCGACTCGAACACCGGTGCGGTGGTGGTCGCGTGCGACCCGATCTCGGTGGGCTCTGCGCCCTGCCCGTTCGTGATGGATGCGTGCGAGGTCACGATCAGCTCCTTCGCGTGAAAGCGCCCGGAGCCGATGGTGTCAGCTCAAGCGGTGCGGCCCGTCTGGTACTCGTCAGCGTAGTCGTCGTCCTCCGACTGGACGTCGGCGTAGTCGGCCCACTTGTCGAGCTGCGCGGTGTCCGTGGATCCGCCGAGCTCTGACTGGAGCGCGTTGTAGTTGACGTCCGGGCTGTACGACTTCAGCTCACGCGCGATCTTCGTGTGCTTTGCCTTCTGGCGACCACGACCCATGCTGGACCCCCTTGCTGCTGGCGCCGGCGCTGTGACCGACGAACGATGGGAGAACTTCCTCTAACAAGTCCAACCTCGATCATATCATCGAGCCTGTCCATCGGCTGTGCCCGGGCATCGCATGTGGACAGCGTTGCGATTCGCTCAGATCGCGACCGCCGGCACCAGCAGGGCGCCGAGCAGCAGGCCGAGCGCCGCGGCGAAGGCACCGCCGACGACCGTCACCGCGATCGTCGCGAGCGCGTGGCCGCCGCGCCGCCGCTCGAGCTGCTCGACCGCCTGGATCGCGAAGGCCGAATAAGTGGAGAGGCCGCCGCAGAAGCCCGTCACCAGGATGGCGCGCCAGGTCTCGTCCAGCGGCAGCAGGCTCGCGCCGAACCCGGCGATCAGGCTGGCGACCAGGTTCACCGCGACGGTCGCCCGCACGGGGCGATCGCCGGCGAGCGCGCCCGCGAGGAAGCGCACGGCGGCGCCCAGCCCGCCCGCGATCGCGATGCCCAGCAGCTCGAGCGCGCTCACGCGGCCCTGCCCCTCGCCAGCCGGTGGCCGAGCGCGAGGCCGCCCCAGGCGGCCAGCAGGCAGAGGGCGAGCATGCCGAGCGCGAGCAGGATGCCCGGCAGCGCCGGGATGATGGTCGCGAAGCCGCCGGTGCTGGCTGCGGCGGTCACGCTCGCGACCGCCACCGCGCTGAAGGTGGTGAAGCCGCCGAGCACCCCTGCGCCGATGCCGTGCCGTACCCAGGCGGGAGCGTCGGCGAGCGCCGCCACCGAGACGCCCAGCAGCGCCGAGCCGAGCGCGTTGACGGCGAGCAGCAGCCACCACTCCGGGATCGCCTCCTGCAGCAGCGCTCGCGCCGCCGTGCCGAGTGCGCCGCCGACCAGCACGGCGAGCACGGATCGCAGCAGCATCCGCCCAGCGTAGCCCGCCCGGGCCGCGCCACCGGACGCATCCGCCGGCCGGGCTCGCCCGAAGGCTTGACATTGACGTTGCGTCAACCTCTAGCGTCGTGCTCATGGAGTGGTCGATCCAGCGCATCGCGAAGCTCGCCGGCGTCTCGAGCCGCACACTGCGGCACTACGACGCCGTCGGCATCCTGCACCCTGCCCGCACCGATGCGGGCGGCATGCGCTGGTACGACGAGGCATCACTCAGTCGCCTGCAGCGCATCCTGCTGCTGCGCGGACTGGGTGTGGGGATCCCAGCGATCGCCGCGAGCCTCGAGCGCGCATCCGACGAGGAGGCGCTCGCGGCGCACCTCGTCGACCTCGAGCGTGAGGCCGATCGCGTCCACAGGCAGATCCGCGCCGTCGAGCAGACGCTGCGGGCACGAGAGGAAGGAGCTGCCATGACGGCAGAGGAAGCGCTCGACGGGTTCGATCAGAGCCAGTACGAGCAGGAGGTGACCGAGCGATGGGGTGCCGCTGCGTGGAAGCGCGGCCAGGACTGGTGGAAGGGCATGTCCGACGAGGGCAGGCAGGCGTTCGGCCAGGAGCACCTCGACATCGCGGCAGGCTACGCCGCAGCGCGCGAGGAGGGCGAGAGCGTCGACTCCGACACGGTGCAGGCGCTCGTCGAGCGGCACTACCGCTGGGTCGGCGCCGGCTGGCAGCGCGAGCCCGAGCTCGAGGCCTTCGCGGGCCTGGGCGAGATGTACGTCGCCGACGAGCGATTCGCCGCCAACTACGGCGGCACCGAGGGCGCGGCGTACGTGCGCGACGCCATCCAGGCGTTCATCGCGACGCGGCGCCGGTAGCCGGACCTCGCGCGGATCGGGGGACCCGTTCGAACGGGTCCCCCGATCCCGGCAGGGTCCAGCGGCGAGGACCCCCGCGCGAGTGGGAGGATGCACGCGTGCATCTGCTCTCGCTCGCCAGCATGAAGAACAAGGCGCTCGTCGCGCTCGTGACCATCTGCATCGCGATCTTCGGCGGCGTGGCGCTGTCGAGCCTGAAGACCGAGCTCACGCCAGAGCTCGAGCTGCCGGCCGTCGTGGTGATGTCGACCATGCAGGGCGCGAGCCCCGAGATCATCAGCGCCGACGTCACCGGGCCCATCGAGCGGGCGGTGCAGTCGGTGCAGAGCCTCGAGGGCACCAGCGGCACCTCCTCCACCGGCTCGAGCGTCGTGGTCGCGCAGTTCGCGTACGGCGTGAACATGGCCACCACCGAGCAGCGGGTGCAGCAGGCCGTCAACCGCATCGCGAGCCAGTTGCCCGAGGGCGTCGAGCCCACCGTGCTCACCGGCTCGATCGCCGACTTCCCGGTGCTGCAGCTGGCCGTGACCGGCGGCGACGACACCGCCGCGCTGGTCGACAGGATCGAGACCATCGCGGTGCCGCAGCTCGAGCGCACCGAGGGGGTGCGCGCGGTGCAGCTGCAGGGTGCCCCCGGCCAGCGCATCACCATCAGCCCCGACGACGAGGCGCTCACGGCGGCGGGGCTGTCGCGGCAGAGCATCCGCGACGCGATCGACCAGCACGGGCAGCTGCTGCCCGGCGGCACCGTCGACGACGACGGCCAGACGCTCAGCGTGCAGATCGGTGAGCGGCTCGGCTCGGTCGACGACGTGGCGAGCCTGCCGCTGACGGGCGGCAGCGCCGCCGAGGGCGAGCCGGGCGCCGGCGTTCCGGGCGGCACCGCCGGTGGGGAGCCGGGCACCGCTGCCCCGGGCGGCGCTGCCGGCGAGACGATCACGATCGGCGACATGGCCGAAGTCGCCCTCACCGAGGATCCCGTCACCTCCGTCGCGCTCGTCGACGGCCAGCCCTCCATCACGCTGTCGATCACCAAGACGCAGGCCTCGAACACCGTCGACGTCTCGCGCGCGGTGCACGAGCTGCTGCCGGCGATCCAGGCGGAGCTCGGCGACGACGTCACCATCACGACGATCCTCGATCAGGCCCCTTACATCGAGCACTCGATCGAGGCGCTCGCGGTCGAGGGCGTGCTGGGCCTGGTGTTTGCGGTGCTCGTGATCCTGATCTTCCTGTGGTCGCTGCGCTCGACGATCGTCACCGCCATCTCCATCCCGATGTCGGTGCTGATGACGTTCATCGGCATGTGGGGCGCCGGCTTCTCGCTCAACGTGCTCACGCTCGGTGCGCTCACCATCTCGATCGGCCGCGTCGTCGACGACTCGATCGTGGTGATCGAGAACATCAAGCGCCATATGGCCTTCCAGGCCTCGAAGGCGAAGGCGATCCTGGATGCGGTGCGAGAGGTCGCGGGCGCGATCACCGCGTCGACGGTCACCACCGTCATCGTGTTCCTGCCGCTTGCGTTCGTGAGCGACATCACCGGCGAGCTGTTCCGGCCCTTCGCGCTCACCGTGACGATCGCGCTGCTGTCGTCGCTGGTGATCGCGCTGACGATCGTGCCGGTGCTCGCCTCCTGGCTGCTCAAGCGCCCGAAGGAGGCCGTCGAAGGCGAGCGGCTCGCGGCCGAGCGAGCGGCTGCCGAGCTGTCGGCCAGCGCGACTGCCGCGACGCCCACCCGCCGTGGCCTCTTCGGCCGCCGCCGCGCATCCGCACCCGCCCGTGGACCCCTGCGGGATCGGCGGTCCCGTTCTGGCGGGTCCACCGATCTCGAACGGGTCCACAGCGCGGCCGAATCCGGAACCGAACGGGTCGGTGCAGCACCGATCGAGCCCGCCGACCGGCCCGAGCGCAGCGACCGGCTGCGCCGCGCCTACCGGCCCGTGCTGCTGGCGACGCTGCGCAAGCCCTGGCTCGTGCTGGTCGGCGCGCTCGTCGTGCTGGGCGCGAGCGCCGCGGCCGTGCCGCTCATGGCCATCAACTTCCTGGGCGACGACGGCCAGACCACCGTGCAGCTCTCGCAGCAGCTCGAGCCCGGCGCGTCGCTCGAGGCGCAGCTCGACGAGGCCGAGGCGCTCTCCGCCGAGCTGCAGCAGCTCGACGGCGTTGAGACGGTCTCGGCGACCGTCTCCAGCGGCGCCGGCGCGTTCGCCGCCTTCACCGGCGGCGGGGGCGGCAGCTCGGTGACCTACGGCGTCATCGCTGCCGACGGCACCGACATGGAGGCGCTGCGCGCCGCCATCCTCGAGGTCGGCGACGCGGCGGCCGGCGAGGTGACGCTCGGCTCCTCCGGCGGTCTGGGCGGCAGCGACATCACCGTCGAGGTGCAGGCGCCGACGCCCGACGCGCTCGAGGCGGCCACCGCATCCGTCACCGACCGCCTCACCGGCCTCGACGGCGTCGCGCAGGTGACCGACTCGCTCGAGGGCGCGCAGCCGCTCGTGCAGGTCGCCGTCGACCGCGAGCTGGCGGCGAGCCTGGGCCTCAGCGAGGCGGCGGTGTCCGGCCTGGTCGCGCAGGCGATGCAGCCGACGCCCATCGGCGACATCCAGCTCGACGGCTCGCTCGTGCGCATCTGGCTCGACGCCATCGCGCCCGCCTCGACGCTCGACGAGCTGCGTAGCCTCGCGCTGCCGACGCCCGCCGGCCCGCTGCCGCTCTCGGACGTCGCCGAGGTGACCGAGGTCACCGGCCCCGTCTCGATCGCCACCAGCGACGGCAGCCGCACGGCGACCGTCACGGTCACGCCCGACGCGGCGGATGTCGGCGGGGTCTCCGCGAACCTGCAGGCAGCGCTCGACGGGCTCGAGCTCACCGACGGCGCGACGGCCTCGATCGGCGGCGTCGCCACCCAGATCACGGATGCGTTCACCCAGCTCGGGGTCGCGGCCCTGATCGCCGTGCTGCTGGTCTACGTCGTGATGGTCGCCACCTTCAAGAGCCTGCTGCAGCCGTTCCTGCTGCTGGTCTCGGTGCCGTTCGCAGCCACCGGCGCGATCGCCATGCAGCTCATCACCGGGGTGCCGCTGGGCGTCGCCTCGATGGTCGGCGTGCTGATGCTGGTCGGCATCGTGGTGACGAACGCGATCGTGCTCATCGACCTCGTCAACCAGTACCGCGACCGGGGGCTCAGCGTGCGCGAGGCGCTCGTCGAGGGCGCCGAGCGCAGGCTGCGGCCCATCCTGATGACGGCGGCGGCGACGATCTTCGCGCTCGTGCCGATGGCGGCCGGCCTCACCGGCCAGGGCGGCTTCATCTCGCAGCCGCTGGCGATCGTGGTGATCGGCGGCCTCATCTCGTCGACAGTGCTGACGCTCATCGTGCTGCCCGTGCTCTACCTCGTCGTCGAGGGCGCCATCGAGCGGCGCCGCGTGCGCCGCGGCAGCGGCACCCGGGCCGAACGGCGGGGCGAGCTCGCAGCTGCCAGCCGGCGGTGACCGCGCTCCCAGCGGATGCTTGGGGTGCGCTGGTTGGATGAGCACGACCGAGCGTTCCCGCGGTGAAGGAGGCCGAGCGTGCCGGCATTCCTGATCGTCCACGCCGCCCTGCAGGACGGCCGGCTGGATGCGTACCGCCAGCCGCCGACCCTCGACATCGGCGGGCTGCGGGCGCCGCTCGACTGGGGTGACATCACCCTGCACGTGCCAGCCGGCGACCTGCCGGTGACGATCTTCGTGACCCGCGCGAACGGCCAGGTCGAGGGCGCCACCCTCACCGTGCGCGCCCCCGCCGGCACCGGCACACGGCTCACCTTCGTGCCGCCGCTGCAGCCCGGCGGCCGCTCCATGCTGCGCATCGACGGGCAGTGGGCCTCCGACTCCTCGATGCACTACTACGCCGCGCGCGACGCCCGCGTGCTGGCGCAGCCGACGGTGCCGATGCCGCCGCTGCCCGGCGAAGCGCAGGGTCCCGTGGGCGTGCGAGTGGTGAGCCCGGCGGCGCAGCCCCCCGCGGCACCCACGCCGCCGGTCGGCCCGACGCCCGGCTCCACCGGGTCCGTGCCGCAGCAGGTGTCGACCTTCGGCCGCGAGCAGGGCTCGCGCGTCGATCCCGTGCAGTCCGCGACCCGCGCGTCCGCCCCGTCGCCGGTGCAGCCGGCCCGGCTGGCCCAGCCGCCGCATCTCGGGCCCAGGCCGACGCCCGAGGGCGGGCCGACGCATCCGTCGCAGTCACCGTCGTTCGGGCAGCGCGCCGAGCGCGACCTGTACGGCCGCGAGCAGGTCGCCGACCCGCAGCAGCCGCCGCCGATCCCGACGCCGGCCGAGTTCCACCGGCTCGAGCAGGAGGCGCACGACGCGCAGCGGCGCGTCTACGAGGCCTGGAAGGCGCAGCAGCGCGCGCAGGCGGCGCAGCAGGGGCCGAGCCTCGACGACGGTGCACCGCAGCCGATCGGGCTGCAGGCCAACACCGGGCAGGCGCAGCCGGCTTGGTACCCGGATCCCTTCCGGCGAGCGGAGCAGCGCTGGTTCGACGGCCGACAGTGGACCTCGTCGGTGATGCGCGGCGGCGTGCGCGGCCAGGACCAGCCGGGCTGAGCCGGCATCTGCCCCTATCGCGAGGGGGAGCTTTGCCGTAAGGTTGCACGGTCGGCTCGGAACAGACGCGTGTGCGTCACATGGAGTGTCTCCGCGGCCGGATATCCCGCGGGCGATCTCGCGGTTGATCAGTATCCCCGCGATGACTGCGGCACTATCCGCGCGAGCTCGATCTCGCGCGCAATGAAATGCGAGCAATGGCACACAACCACTCGCGCCCTCAGGGCGCCCACCGACCCAACGACCGCGACAGCAGCAGCCGGCCCGGCTCCCGCAGCAAGAATCACCGCGGCTTCCGCGACGAGCAGCCCTCGAAGGGCCGCTGGAACCAGAGCGAGCGGGACAGCCGCCGCGACGGCGGCGCGCAGGGCGGCCGCTCGGGCGCCGGCCGCTCGGGCTCGGGCCGCCCCAGCTCGAGCCGCCCCAACTGGACCCCGCCGGAGGAGCGCAACCGCGATCACCAGCGCGGCTCCTCCTTCCGCACCCGTGGCGGCAGCCATGGCGGCCGTGACCAGCAGGGCGACGACCGCCTGCACCGCGGTGAGCGCCCGCGCGGCTTCGACCGCGCCCGCGACGAGCACAACGGCCGCGGCCGCTCCAGCGCCGCGCCGGTGCGCGGCGAGCGTCGCTTCGACGACCGTCCCCGCCGCGACGAACGCGAGCAGCGCAGCTTCGGCGACCGCCGTGAGCAGGGTCAGCGTCGCTTCGACGACCGCGCGCCGCGCCGCGACGACCGCGAGCAGCGGAGCTTCGGCGACCGTCGCGAGCAGGGCCAGCGCCGCTTCGACGACCGCGCTCCGCGCCGCGACGACCGCGACCAGCGCAGCTTCGACGACCGTCCCCGTCGCGATGACCGCGAGCAGCGCAGCTTCGGCGACCGCCGCGAGCAGGGCCAGCGTCGCTTCGACGACCGCGCGCCGCGCCGCGAGGACCGCGGCGAGCGCCGCTTCGACGACCGTCCTCGTCGTGACGATCGCGCCCCGCGCCGCGATGACCGCGAGCAGCGCAGCTTCGGCGACCGCCGTGAGCAGGGTCAGCGTCGCTTCGACGACCGCGCGCCCCGCCGCGAGGACCGCGGCGAGCGCCGCTTCGACGAGCGTCCCCGTCGCGACGACCGCCGCAGCTTCGACGACCGCCCGCGCCGCGAGGAGCGCCGCGGCTTCGACGAGCAGCCCCGTCGCGACAGCACGTACTACCCCTCCAAGGACTCGAACCCCTTCCAGTCGAAGGACGACGTCGTGCTCGAACGGCTCGAGGCGAAGGCGATCAGCGCCGAGGATGTCGAGGGCGTCTCGTTCGCCGACCTCGGCATCGGCGACAGCATCGCCCGTGCACTGACCGGCATGGGCGCGATCGCGCCGTTCCCGATCCAGGCAGCCACGATCCCCGACGTGCTCGCAGGTCGCGACGTGCTCGGCCGCGGCCGCACAGGCTCCGGCAAGAGCATCGCCTTCGGCGCCCCGATCGTCGAGATGCTGCTGCGCGCCCGCTCCGAGCGCCGCGAGATCGGCCGCGCCCCGCGCGCGCTGGTGCTGGCGCCGACGCGCGAGCTCGCGCAGCAGCTGAACCACACGATCATGACGCTCGGCCGCGAGGTCGGCGTCTTCACGACCGTCATCGTCGGCGGCGTGAAGCAGGATCGGCAGGTCGAGGGCCTGCGCCGCGGCGTCGACGTCGTGATCGGCACCCCCGGGCGCATCGAGGACCTGGTCGAGCAGCGCAAGCTGAACCTCGGCGCGGTCGAGATCGCCGTGGTCGACGAGGCCGACCACATGTGCGAGCTCGGCTTCCTCGAGCCCGTGCAGCGCATCCTGCGTCGCACGAAGCCGGGCAGCCAGAAGCTGCTGTTCTCGGCGACGCTCGACTCCGAGGTGCAGACCATCGTCAAGGAGTTCCTGCCCGAGCCGTCCGTGCACGAGGTGGCCGGCGAGGAGCAGTCGACCTCGACGATCGACCACCAGATCCTCGTCACCGATCGCTACGACAAGGATGCGGTGCTCGAGCAGATCGTCCGCAACCCCGGTCGCATCATCGTCTTCACGCGCACCCGCGCCTACGCCGAGCGGCTCGCCGAGCAGTTCAGCGATGCCGGCATCGCGGCGGTCAGCCTGCACGGCGACCTGACGCAGGCGAAGCGCAACCGCTCGCTCGAGAAGCTCAAGCGCGGCAAGGTCGACGTGCTGGTCGCGACCGACGTCGCCGCCCGCGGCATCCACATCGACGACATCGCGCTCGTCGTGCAGGCCGACCCGCCTGACGAGTACAAGACCTACATGCACCGCTCGGGCCGCACCGGCCGCGCGGGCAACGACGGCCGCGTCGTCACCGTGATCGCCCCGGCGCGCCGCAAGCGCACCCAGCAGCTGCTGGACCGGGCCGAGATCGAGGCGCCGATGATCCCCGTCACGCCCGGCGACGACCTGCTCGACACGCTGACGGCCCCGCCTGCAGCTGCCCCGGCCGACGCGTCCACCGAGCCGACGTCCGCGACCGCGGCACCCGTCGCGACCGACGCGCAGTAGCCGCTCACCGCATCCGCCCCTCACCGCTCGACCCCTTCCGCCCAGCGCGATCCGGTGCACCGGCTCGACGCCGGCGGAGGGGGTCGCTCTGCTTCGTCGAGCGGATGCGGGAGCGTGGCCGCGCGGGCGACTTGCGTTGCGCACGACGCGGCGTAGCGTAAGGGCATGCGCATCGTCGTGATCGGTGGATCGGGGAACGCGGGCTCGGCGATCGTGCGGGCCCTGGGCAGGCGGGGTGCCGATGTCGCCCCGCTGTCGCGGTCGGGCAAGGCCATCGCGGGTGCCGCCGGGCTCAAGGCCGACATCGTCTCCGGCGAGGGCCTCGACGCCGCCTTCGAGGGCGTCGACGTGATCGTCGACTCCTCCAACTCGCGCAACCCGATCGACCCGAAGCCCTTCACGATCGGCGCGCGCAACATCGTCGCCGCGGCCGAGCGCGCCGGCGTGCAGCGGGCCGTCGTGCTGTCCGTCCTCGGCGTCGACGTCTCGAAGCTCTCGTACCATCGCCGCAAGCACGAGCAGGAGCTCACCTACCTGAACTCGGCGCTCGAGGTCTCGGTGGTGCGCGCCGCGCAGTTCCACGAGTGGTCGGTCGACCAGTTCGAGGCCGGCTCGGCGCTCGGCGCCATCCCGGTGGTGCTGGGCGGCCGCATGCAGCCGGTCGCCGTCAGCGAGGTCGCCGAGCTGTGCGCCGAGGAGGCGCTCGACCCCAGCGGCAAGCGCTTCGTCGAGATCGCCGGCCCGCAGGTGCGGCTCTCGCGCGACCTCGCGAAGGCCTGGCAGGCGGCCACCGGCGCCCGCGGCCTGATCGTCAACGGGCCGTTCCCGCCGTCGATGCTCGACTACCTGCGCTCGGGCGCGAACTTCACCGAGCAGCACAAGGGCAGCATCGGCTTCGAGGAGTGGCTCTCGCGCCGTCGCTGAGCCATCCACAGCGAGGCGGCCGGCGGTGAGCCGTGTCGCCGGCTCCGCCTAGGGTGGGATGCGTCATGGACGCGAAGGGGGACGCGTGACGGACGCGCAGCACGACCAGTGGGCACCGACCAGCGACGACGACGCACCGGAGCCGTGGGGCGAGTACGACGCACCCGACGACGGCTGGATGCCGCCCGCCGACGACGACGCGCCGGTGCTCGCCGGCGTCGGGGCGCGTGCCGCGAGGGCGGGAGCCGGCGCGCCCGGCCGCACCGCCTCCCGGCCGCAGCCCGCTCGCGCGCCCGGCATCGCCGCATCCGCCAAGGCCGCCACACCCCTCGAGGCGCTCACCCGGGTGTGGGGCTACGACGCGTTCCGCGACCAGCAGGCCGCGATCATCGACGACGTGGTGGCCGGCCGCGACGCGGTGGTGCTCATGCCCACCGGCGGCGGCAAGAGCCTCTGCTACCAGATCCCCTCGCTCGTGCGCGAGGGCACCGGCGTCGTCATCAGCCCGCTGATCGCCCTCATGCACGACCAGGTCGACGCGCTCGAGCAGCTCGGCGTGCGGGCGGCCTACCTCAACTCCACCCAGTCGATCGACGAGCGCCGCGACGTCGAGCGGCGGCTGCTCGCCGGCGAGCTCGACATGCTCTACCTGGCGCCCGAGCGGCTGCCGGTCGCGCAGAGCCTCCTCGATGCGGCGCCGATCGCGCTGTTCGCCATCGACGAGGCGCACTGCGTCAGCCAGTGGGGCCACGACTTCCGGCCCGACTACCTGCAGCTGTCGGTGCTGGGGGAGCGCTGGCCCGAGGTGCCGCGCATCGCCCTCACCGCGACCGCGACGGTCGAGACCCGTGCCGAGATCGTCGAGCGGCTGGGGCTGCGCGATGCACACGTGTACGTCTCGAGCTTCGACCGGCCCAACATCCAGTACCGCATCGCCCCGAAGCAGGATGCGAAGGCGCAGCTGCTGCGCATCATGCGCGACGAGCACCCGGGCGCGACCGGCATCGTCTACTGCCTCTCGCGCAAGTCGGTCGAGTCGACCGCCGAGTGGCTGCGGGCGCAGGGCATCGACGCGCTGCCGTACCACGCCGGCCTCGACGCGGCCGTGCGCGGGGCGAACCAGCAGCGGTTCCTGCGCGAGGACGGCGTCGTGATGGTCGCCACGATCGCCTTCGGCATGGGCATCGACAAGCCCGACGTGCGCTTCGTCGCGCACCTCGACCTGCCCAAGTCGATCGAGGGCTACTACCAGGAGACCGGCCGCGCCGGCCGCGACGGCGAGGCCTCGACCGCCTGGCTCGCCTACGGGCTGCAGGACGTCGTGCAGCAGCGTCGCATGATCGCCGACGGGGTCGGCGACGCGCAGCGCAAGCGCAACCAGACCATGCACCTCGACGCGATGCTCGCGCTGTGCGAGACGGTCGAGTGCCGCCGCGTGCAGCTGCTCGCCTACTTCGGCCAGCCCAGCGAGCCCTGCGGCAACTGCGACACCTGCCTGACCCCGCCCGACTCCTACGACGGCACCGTGCCGGCGCAGAAGCTGCTCTCCACCATCGTGCGGCTGCAGCGCGAGCGACGGCAGGCCTACGGCGCCGGGCACCTGGTCGACATCCTCGTCGGCGGTGACACCGAGCGCATCCGCCGCTTCGGCCACGACCAGCTCGCCACCTACGGCATCGGCGCCGACCTGCCCGCCACCCAGTGGCGCGGCATCGTGCGGCAGCTGCTCGCGCAGGGGCTGCTGCAGGTGCAGGGCGAGTACGGCGTGCTGGCGATGACGGATGCCTCTGCCGCAGTCCTCGCGGGCGAGCGCGAGGTGCGCTTGCGGCACGAGACGAAGGCACCGGCGAAGGCGGCGAAGCGCTCGGCGTCGACGCTGCAGCTCGACGACGCCCAGCAGGTGCTCTTCCAGGCGCTGCGCTCGTGGCGCGCGGCGACGGCGAAGGAGCAGTCGGTGCCGGCGTACGTCGTCTTCAACGACAAGACGCTGGCGGCGATCGCCGAGCGCAAGCCCGCGACGCTCGTCGAGCTCTCGACCGTCTCGGGCGTCGGCGAGTCGAAGCTCGAGCGCTACGGCGATGCCGTGCTGGAGGTGCTCTCCGAGGCATGAGCGAGCGCGTGCGCATCGACGTCTGGATCTGGGCGGTGCGGCTCGTCAAGACCCGAGCCGCCGCGACCGAGGCGTGCCGCGGCGGCCACGTGAGGCTCGGCGGTCAGCCGGCCAAGGCCTCGCAGCAGGTGCGCATCGGCGACGAGGTGCGGGTGCGCATCCACGGCTTCGACCGCATCGTGATCGTCACGCAGCTGCTGAAGAAGCGGGTCGGAGCACCGGCCGCCGCCGAGGCGATCGAGGATCGCTCGCCGCCGCGCCCCTCCGCGATCGATGCCGCGCAGGTGCCGCACCGGCCGAGGGGCGCAGGTCGCCCGACCAGCCGCGAGCGGCGCGAGATCGATAGGCTCCGGGGCCGCGACGGCTGACGCCCGCTACCAGAGACCCGGCACGTCGTCCATCGATGCGCCGATCAGCGAGATGCCGAGGACGACACCGAAGCACAGGGCCACGAGACCGCTGATGACCGCCAGCCACCCGCCCACCTTCGGGGTCGATCCGGTGCCGCGGATGCTCATGACGATGCCGATCACGAGGATCACGACGGCGACGACGAAGACGGCGAGCAGGGCGGCGAAGGGAGCGGGCATGGCCACAGTCCACCACACGACCCCGGTCATCCCAGCGTCGCTGTGCAGCTCACCCGAACCCGAGCACCATGCGGCCGGCCATCACGAGTGCGGGCACCAGCACTACGGTGCCGACGATCAGCAGCCCGACGCCCAGCGCGAGGAAGGGCCGCGACGTGGAGTCGTCGTGCCGGCGCGAGCCGATCACCAGCAGCACGATGCCGCCGGCGATCAGCAGCAGCGCGAGCCCGAGCATCGCGACGAACAGCAGGGTGAGCACACCGGAGGCCATAGCGCGAAGCTAGCCGGGGCCGTCGGCCGGATAGGCTGAAGGGCGTGCCCAGAACTGTCGTCTCGCCTCTGATAGCCCGCTCCTGGCTGCTCGTGCCGGCCTCCAAGCCCGAGCTGTTCGAGATCGCGCAGGAGAGCGAGGCCGACGCGATCATCATCGACATCGAGGATGCGGTCGCGGCGAAGGACAAGCAGCGGGCGCGCGCCGACACCGTCGAGTGGCTCTCCACCGGCCACCGCGCCTGGGTGCGCATCAACGATGCCGCGAGCGAGTTCTGGAGCACCGATCTCGCCGACCTGAAGGACGCCCCCGGCCTCGAGGGCGTCATGCTCGCCAAGACCGAATCGGCGAGCCACGTCGACGACACCGCCGACCGCCTGCCGGAGGGCATGCCGATCCTCGCGCTGGTCGAGACCGCACGCGGGGTGCTGCACGTCGAGCGCATCGCGAGCGCGCCGTCCACCTTCCGGCTCGCCTTCGGCACCGGCGACTTCAAGCGCGACACCGCCACCGGCGACGACCCCATCGCGCTCGCGTACGCGCGCTCGCAGCTCGTGATCGCCTCCCGTGCCGCCCGGCTGCCTGCGCCGATCGACGGCCCGACGCTGTCGATGGATGCGCTGGCCGACGGCACGAGGCTCTCGAAGGAGATGGGCATGTCGGGCAAGCTGTGCCTCACGCACACGCAGGCGGCCACGATCAACGCCGGCCTGGCGCCGAGCGCTGAGGAAGTGGCGTGGGCGCACGGCTTCGTGCGGGCGTTCGAGGAGTCGGGCGGCAAGATCACCGACGGCAGCGACCTGCCGCGCCTTGCGCGCGCGCAGAAGATCCAGACGCAGGCGCGCGACTTCGGCATCGAGGCCGACGCCGCGGCGCTGGGGGAGCTCAACTACTGACACGCGAGAGGGCGGGGCACCATCGCTGGTGCCCCGCCCTCGTCGCTGCTTCGGGAGATCAGCCGCGGAACGTGTCCTTGACGTCGTTCCCGGCGTCCTTCACGTGCTCGCCAGCCTGCTTGGCGTTGGCGACGGCCTGGTCCTTGTGGCCCTCCGCCTCCAGGCGCTCGTTGTCGGTGGCGTCGCCGATGCCCTCCTTGGCCTTGCCGACGCCTTCCTTGGCTGCGTTCGAGATCTTGTCGTCGAGACCCATGCCCAACCTCCTTGATCGATGGGAGCGATCGCTCCGGGGTACAGAACGTACGCCTCGATCCTGGATGCGCGCTCAGGAAGGGCGATGCGATCCCTCGGCACGGTCGCCGGGCTGCTCCACGATCCGCATCGACGAGGTCACGGGAGGGGCGTACGAACCGGGAGCCGACGCATCCGCTTCGAGCTGCGCCTGACGCGCACGCGCCTCCATGGCCTCCTCCATCGCCGACTTCTGGCGCAGCGGGGGTGCCTTGAAGAACAGCGCCAGCACGAACGCCACCGCGATGACGATGAGCGCCACCCAGAACGGCAGCAGCGTCGCGGTGTTGAAGCCGTCGAGGAAGGGCGCGGCCAAGCGGGGGTCGGCGGTGTTGAGGAACGAGGAGTCCTCGTTGAGCGCGCCGCCGATGCGCTCTGGCTGCTGCAGCACGTCGAGGATGCGCGCATTGTCGGGGTCGGCGAGCACGGCCGGATCCTGCGTGGCGGCGACGAGGTCGGCGCGCAGGCCGGGCTTGGTGAAGGCGTCCTCGAGGGTCTGCGGCAGCCGGGCGTACAGCAGTGAGAAGGCGACCGCGACGCCCGTGGTGCCGCCGAGCTGGCGGAAGAAGGTGGATGCGCTGGTCGCGACACCCATGTCCTTCGGCTGCACCGCGTTCTGGGAGGCGATCGTGAGGGTCTGCATGAGCTGGCCGAGGCCGAGACCGATGAACAGCTGCGCCAGCAGCAGCCCCCACAGTGGGCTGTCGTACTGCAGCGTCACCAGCAGCCCGTAGCCGATCGCCATCACGCCGAGGCCGACGACCGGGAACAGCCGATACCTGCCGGTGCGGCCGATGATCTGGCCGGAGCCGATCGACGCGATCATGAGGCCGAGGATCATCGGCAGCGTCGCGAGGCCTGCCTGGGTCGGATCCATGCCGTGCACGATCTGCAGCACGAAGGGGATGAGCATCATGGCGGCGAACATGCCGAAGCCGGTGAACACGCCCAGCAGCGTCGCCATCGAGAAGGTGCTGCTGCGGAACAGGTGCAGCGGGATGAGCGCGGCATCGCCCATGCGCGACTCGACCAGCACGAACAGCGAGATGCCGATGCCGCCGACGATGTAGCAGAGGATGGCGGCGGTCGAGCCCCAGCCCCACTCGCGGCCCTGCTCGGCCACCAGCAGCAGCGGCACGACGCCCACGACAAGCAGCGCTGCGCCCCACCAGTCGATCTTCACCCGCTCGTGATGCGCGGGCAGGTGGAGATACCGGAAGACCATCCAGACCGCGGCGATGCCGATCGGCAGGTTGAACAGGAACACCCAGCGCCAGCCCTCGAGGAAGAGGATCTGCTCGGTGCCGGCGAGCACGCCGCCGATCAGCGGGCCGAGGATGGACGAGACGCCGAAGACGGCGAGGAAGTAGCCCTGGTACTTGGCGCGCTCGCGCGGGCTGAGCACATCGCCCATGATCGTCAGCGGCAGCGACATCAGGCCGCCGGCGCCGAGGCCCTGCAGCGCGCGGAAGGCGGCGAGCTGCACCATGTCCTGCGCGAACGAGCACGCGATCGAGCCGATCAGGAACAGCACGATCGCGATGAGGAACAGCGGCCGGCGCCCGAAGATGTCGCTGAGCTTGCCGTAGATCGGCGTCGTGATCGTCGAGACGATCAGGAACGCGGTCACGACCCACACCTGCAGGTCGAGGCCCCCGAGGTCGTCGGCGATGGTGCGCATCGACGTGCCGACCACGGTCTGCGAGATCGACGACAGGAACATCGCGATCATCAGGCCGACCAGCACGAGGGTGATCTGGCGACGGGTCATGAGGGGGGCGGATGCGTCGGGCTGCGAGGGGCCGGCGGGGCGCGGTTCGCGCTGGGTCAAGTGGGTTCCGTTCTGGATCTGGTCGTTAGCCAAACGAATGACCTGCCAACACTACCCGACATCGCCGCCGCGCGCGAGCACGTGCTCGCGGGCGAGTGATGGCACGATGGAACGATGCGCAGACTGCTCGTGGCGATGGCCGCCGTCCTCATGCTGACCGGTTGCGCCGAGCCGGTCGCGCCCGAGCAGCCGGAGAGCCTCGCGCCCAGCGTCACCTCGCAGGCGCCGACGCCCGCGCCGAGCGCGACGCCCAGCAGCACGCCGACTCCGGAGCCGGTCACCACCGTCTCGCCGCCCGAGCCGGTGCCGGAGCCCGAGCCCGAGCCCGCGCCCGGCACCGACCAGCAGGGATCGCCGAGCGGCTTCGACGCCGGGCCGGCGAGCAGCGCGCAGGTGCTGGTGAACAAGCGCAACCCGTTGCAGCCGGCCGACCACGTGCCGCAGCTCGTGAGCGTCTCGATCGCCCAGGACGGCGACGAGAGGGTGCGGCCCGAGGCAGACGCCGCGCTGGCAGGGCTGTCGGACGCCATGCGAGCGGCGATCGGCGAGGGCGTGCACGTCTTCTCGTCCTACCGCAGCTACAGCACCCAGACGGGGCTGTACAACAACTACGTGGCGCAGTACGGCCAGGCCGAGGCCGACACGACGAGCGCGCGGCCCGGCCACAGCGAGCACCAGACCGGGCTCGCCGTCGACGTCATGGGCACCGGCGGGCAGTGCAGGCTCAACACCTGCTTCGGCGACACCGCCGCCGGCCGCTGGATCGCCGAGAACGCCTGGCAGCAGGGCTTCATCGTGCGGTACCCGCGCGGGCTCGAGGGCATCACCGGCTACGAGTGGGAGCCGTGGCACCTGCGCTTCGTCGGTGTCGACGCGGCCACCGCGATGCACGACCAGGGCATCGCCACCTACGAGGAGTTCCTGGGCGCGGGCAACGCGCCGAACTACGGCTGAGGCGTCGCCCGATACTCTGCCTGCATGGCGAAGATGGGCGGATTCAAGAGTGGCGGCTCACGCAGCGGCGGTGGCGGAGGCTTCCGCTCGAGCGGCGGCTCGCGCAGCTTCTTCGGTGGTGGCTCCCGCTCCGGCGGCGGTGGCTTCTTCGGCGGCTCGAGCAGCTCGCGCCGCTCGAGCGGATCGAGCAGCTGGAGCCGGGGCTCGAGCTCGGGCAGCTCGCACCGCAGCAGCGGCGGCGGAGCCCCGCGCACGGCCGGCGACTGGGGCATGACGCTCGTCGTCATCGTGATCCTGGTGGTCATCTACATCGCCATGGCCAACGCCTGATGCGGCAGCTCCGAGCATCGCGGCTCATGGTCGTCGCCGCGGTGGGTGCACTGCTGCTCACCGGCTGCCAGCAGGGAGCGCTCGACCCGACGGCCAGCGCCACCGACCCCGTGGCAGAGCCCAGCGCATCCGCCACCCCCACCCCGACGCCGGAGCCGGTGACCGTCTCGGTGAGCGCGATGGGCGACATCCTGCCGCACGACTCGGTGACGGCGGACGCGCTGCAGCCCGACGGCAGCTACGAGTACGGGCACTTCTGGGATGCGGCGCGGCCGATCTGGGCCGGCAGCGACCTCGTCTACTGCAACCAGGAGGCGCCCAGCGGCGGTGTCGAGATGGGGCTGACGTACTTCCCGGCGTTCAACGCGCCGGTGGAGTTCGCCGAGGGCATCGCCGACGCCGGCTGCAACACCATCGGGCTCGGCAACAACCACACCTTCGACCGCGGCCAGGAGGGCATCGACCGCACGCGCGAGGTGTGGGACGGGCTCGACCCGCTGCTGATCGCGGGCGCCTTCCGCTCGGCGGAGGAGCAGGCAGAGGTGCCGACCACCGAGATCGACGGCATGACGGTCGCGTTCCTCAGCTTCATCGACCTCTCCAACAACCCGACGAACGACTACGCGGTGACGTGGCTCACCGATCCGCTGGTCGAGCAGCAGATGGCCGAGGCGGAGGAGGCCGCCGACGCGACCATCGTCGCGGTGCATTGGGGCGATGAGTACTCGGGCACCGTGAACGACCGGCAGCGCGAGCAGGCGCAGCGGCTCGCTGACCTGGGCGCCGACGTCATCCTCGGCACCCACCCGCACGTGCTGCAGGAGGCGGAGTGGCTGACGCGCGAGGACGGCTCGCGCGCGTTCGTCTACTACTCCCTCGGCAACTCGGTGACGACGCAGATGGCGATCCCGCGGGTGGTGAGCGCCGTCGCGCAGTTCGAGCTCGTGGGGCTGCCCGGCGGTGAGGTCGAGGTGGTCGACCCCGCGGCCGTGCCGATCTACATGCACTTCGACCTGACGCCGGCGCAGTTCGCCAGCGGAGCCTGGGCCAACCGGCGCAACCTGCAGCTGCACCCGCTGGTCGATGCAGCCGAGCCGATCTCGCGGTCGGCCTGGCGGAACGAGCTGACGGTCGAGTCGGGCATGCAGCTGGTGGCGGATGCGCTCGGTCCCGACGTGCGCATCGTCACCGACTCGTTCGAGGATTGACCTCCGACCACGCCGCGCGCCGGCCCGACGACTCGCCGACCGGTGGAGTTGCCTGCGACCGGTGGTCCAGCCGCTCCACCGGTCGCGGTCTGCTCCACCGGTCAGTGGGCTGGCGGGCGGCGCGTCAGCAGGCGATCCTCGCGCTGCGCGCTCGGCGGCCCTCGCGACGGAGGCCCGCCGGGCCTCCGTCAACCAGCGAGGGCCGCATCGACGATCGCCTTTGCCTCGGCCTGCACCTCGCGCAGGTGGTCGGCGCCCACGAACGACTCGGCATAGATCTTGTAGACGTCCTCGGTGCCCGAGGGGCGGGCGGCGAACCAGGCGCGCTCGGTGACGACCTTCAGCCCGCCGATCGCGGCCCCGTTGCCGGGCGCCTCCGTCAGCTTCGCGGTGATCGGGTCGCCTGCCAGCGAGGTCGCCGTGACCGCATCGCCGGTGAGCTTGCCGAGCCGCGCCTTCTGCTCCCGTGTCGCCGGCGCATCCACCCGCTCGTACACGGGCGAGCCGAAGCGCTCGGTCAGCTCGCCGTAGAGCTGCGACGGCGACTTGCCCGTCACGGCGCGGATCTCCGACGCCAGCAGGCACAGCAGGATGCCGTCCTTGTCGGTCGTCCAGACGGTGCCGTCCTGTTGCAGGAAGGAGGCTCCGGCGCTCTCCTCGCCGCCGAAGCCGACCGAGCCGTCGAGCAGGCCGGGCACGAACCACTTGAAGCCCACCGGCACCTCCCAGAGCCGGCGACCCAACGCATCCGCCACCCGGTCGATCATCGAGGAGGAGACCAGCGTCTTGCCGATGGCCGCGTCGGCGCGCCAGCCCGGCCGGTGCGCATAGAGGTACTCGATCGCGACCGCGAGGAAGTGGTTCGGGTTCATCAGCCCGCCGTCGGGCGTGACGATGCCGTGCCGGTCGGCGTCGGCGTCGTTGCCGGTGAGGATGTCGAACTCGTCCTTGTGCGCGAGCACCGAGGCCATCGCGTTGGGGCTCGAGCAGTCCATGCGGATCTTCTCGTCCCAGTCGAGCGTCATGAACGACCAGGTGGCGTCGACGATCGGGTTCGTGACCGTCAGGTCGATGCCGTACCGGTCGGCGATGGCGCCGTAGTACTCGACCGCGGCGCCGCCCAGCGGGTCGGCGCCGATCTTGATGCCGGAAGCCTTGATCGCCTCGAAGTCGATGACGCGGCCGAGCGCCTGCACGTACTCCTCGCGGAAGTCATACAGCTCGACGCGGCTGTCGCTCGAGCCCTCCACGGCCACCCGCTTGACGCCCTCGAGGCCGCCCGCGATCAGCTCGTTCGCGCGCGTCGCGATCCAGCCGGTGGCGTCGGAGTCGGCCGGCCCGCCGTGCGGCGGGTTGTACTTGAAGCCGCCGTCGCGCGGCGGGTTGTGGCTCGGCGTGACCACGATGCCGTCGGCCTGGTCGCTGTTGCCACCGTCACTGGCGGATGCGTCCTGGTTGTGGTCGAGGATGGCGCGCGAGACGGCCGGTGTCGGCGTCACCGAGCCCCGCGCATCCGCCGTCACTCTGACCCCGTTCGCGACCAGCACCTCGAGCGCGGTGCGCTCGGCCGGCAGCGAGAGCGCGTGGGTGTCGCGGCCGATGAAGAGCGGCCCGGTGATGCCCTGGCCGGCGCGGTACTCGCAGATCGCCTGCGTGATCGCCAGGATGTGCGTCTCGTTGAAGGCGGTGTCGAAGGCGCTGCCGCGGTGCCCCGAGGTGCCGAACGCGACCGCCTGGTCGGGGTTCGTCACGTCGGGCACGAGCTCGAAGTACGCGCGCTCGAGGGCGGCGAGATCGATGAGGTCCTGGGGCTGGGCGACGGTGCCGGCTCTGCTCATGGCCCCATCCAAGCACTGGACACCGCGACGCGTGCTGAGATGTGCACGCGAGCGCGGGTCGACCCCTGACGCGGCCCGGAATCAGCGGTCTGCACGGGACCTGCGCGTGCACATCTCAGCGCCGCGGGGCTGCGCGAACGCGCGGATGCGGGCGAGAATTAGGCTGAGGGCATGAGCCAGCCGCGCGTCGTCACCTTCCTCGGCCCTCGCGGCACCTTCACCGAGGCGGCGCTCGAGCAGGTGCCGGGGCTCGAAGACGCCGAGCGGGTGCCGGTCGCGAACGTCGCCGAGGCGCTCACCGCCGTCGCCGAGGGCCGCAGCGATGCCGCGATGATCGCGATCGAGAACTCCATCGAGGGCGGCGTCACGGCCGCGCAGGACGCGCTCGCGGCCATCCCGGGCCTGCGCATCCTCTCTGAGCACGTGGTGAGCGTGAACTTCTCGCTCGTCGCCCCCGCCGGCACGCGCCTCGAGGACATCACGGTGATCGCCGCGCACCCGGTCGCGTGGGCGCAGTGCACCGGCTGGCTGCAGCGCGAGCTGCCCGGCCGCGCCCACCTGCCCGCCGCCTCCAACGTCACTGCCGCCGCCGAGCTGGGCAATGGCGGCGCTGCCCAGGCGGCGCTCTCCACCCCCACGATCGGCAACTGGGTCGACGGCCTCGAGGTGCTCGCCGACCGCATCGGCGACAACGCGGATGCGGTGACCCGGTTCCTGTTCGTCGGTCGCGCGGGCGCTCCGGGCGAGCCCACCGGCGCCGACAAGACCAGCCTCGTGGTCGAGCTGCCCAGCGACGAGGCGGGCATGCTGCTCGACATGCTCGAGCAGTTCGCGACCCGCGGCGTCAACCTCTCGCTCATCCAGTCGCGACCCATCGGCGACCGACTCGGCCGCTACCGCTTCGTGATGGATGCGAGCGGGCACATCCGCGACGAACGGGTGGCGGATGCGCTGCTGGGCCTCAAGCGCTTCTCACCGAAGGTGACGTTCCTGGGTTCGTACCCGCGCGCCGACGGCCAGCGCAGCGAGGTCGAGCGCCGCTACACCGACGCCTCGTTCGAGGACGCCCGCGACTGGCTGCGCGGTCTGCTGGCGGGCGAGCCCGAGCAGTAGCCCTCGCGACCAGGTGGCCTCGCACGGCTGGCCAGGAGCCGTAGCCCGCCTGAGCGGCGTCAGACGGCTGGGCCCCGCCCGACGCGCTTCTTCGGCACCCGCACCCTGAGCGCGTCCTCGCGGATGGTCGCGCGCAGCGCGATCGCCTCGCCGACCACGTCGCCGTCGACCTGCACGGCGCGCGGCTCGAGTAGCCGCGCGACGGTCACCTTCGCCTGCCCGTAGCCGAGCGCGGCGCCCGTGCGCTGCTTGCCCAGGTGGCCCCTGCGCCGCAGCAGCTTCGTCACCAGCAGGTTGTTGCGGGTGATGTAGCCGGCCACCTGCAGCCAGCCGCGCGCGCCGCGCGGGCGGATGAGCGCGATGTCGAGCAGGCCGTCGTCGATGGCCGCGTCGGGCAGCAGCACGATGCCGTTCGTGACCGTGCCGCAGTTGCCGATCACCATGGTGTTGACCGTCTGCCGCACCGTGCGCGCACCGTCCAGGCGCACCTGCACGCGCACCTTGTCGAGCGAGGCGATCACGCGCCCCGCCGCATCCACGTAGGCGAGCCAGCCGACCTTCTTCTTCAGCTCCTCGTCGGTCGCCTCGATCATCTCGGCGTCGAGCCCGAACCCGACCATCACCGCGAAGGCGTGCCGCGAGCGCTCGCCGCTCGGCGACTCGAGCTCGAGCTCGCCCAGGTCGATCTCGCGCTCCTCGTCGCCGAACGCCGTGCGCATGGCGGTGCGCAGGCTCGTCACGTCGATGCCGAGGTTGCGGGCGAGCAGGTTGCCGGTGCCGGCGGGGATGATGGCGAGCGGCACGCTCGTGCCGGTGATCAGGTCTGCCGCGATGCGCACCGTGCCGTCGCCGCCGGCGACGATGAGCAGGTCGATGTCGGCCTCCAGCGCCTCGCGCACCGCCGCCGCACCACCGTCGTCGGGGTCGGTCTCGAACCAGGCCGGCTCCGACCACTCGAGCGGCTGCGCCGTCTCGACCTGCGGCGCGAGCTCCTCGCGCGACAGCTTGACCGGATTGAAGACGACGCCTGCTCGCATGGGGGAACCGTACCCCGCGCAGCCCGGCGCTGACTCCGAGCAGCCTGGAACGGCATCCGCCTCACCGCTCGTAGACTGGTGCCGTGATCGATCCTCAGCTGCTGCGTGACCAGCCCGACCTCGTCAAGGCCAGCCAGGAGCGCCGCGGCGACCCGGTGTCGCACGTCGACGAGGCGCTCGCCGCAGAGGCCGCCCGCCGCGCCGCCATCACCGAGTACGAGGGCCTCCGCGCCGAGCAGAACGCGCACGCCAAGCTCGTGGGCAAGGCGTCGAAGGAGGAGCGCCCGGCGCTCATCGAGCAGGGCAGGGCGCTCGCCGGCGGCGTGAAGGATGCGCAGGCCCGCGTGACCGACGCCGAGGCCGCCTTCGACGCATCCGTCTCGAGAATCGGCAACCTCGTGCACCCCGAGGTGCCCGCCGGCGGCGAGGAGAACTTCGTCACCCTGGCGACCCACGGCGAGCAGCGCTCGTTCGACTTCGAGGCACGCGACCACGTCGAGCTGGGGGAGAGCCTCAAGGCGTTCGACCTGCAGCGCGGTGCGAAGGTCTCGGGCACCCGCTTCTACTACCTCACCGGCATCGGCATGCGGCTCGAGCTCGCGCTGATGACGATGGGGCTCGACCACGTGCTCGCCGACGGCTTCACGCCGCTGGTGACGCCCACGCTCGTGCGCCCCGAGATCATGCAGGGCACCGGCTTCCTGGGCGAGCACGCGGCCGAGGTCTACCACCTGCCCGCCGACGACCTCTACCTGACCGGCACGAGCGAGGTGGCGCTCGCGGGCTTCCACGCCGACGAGATCGTCGACCTCGAGCAGCCGCTGCGCTACGCCGGCTGGTCGACCTGCTACCGCCGCGAGGCGGGCAGCGCCGGCCGCGACACCCGCGGCATCCTGCGCGTGCACCAGTTCAATAAGCTCGAGATGTTCTCGTACGTCTTGCCCGAGGAGGCCGAGGCGGAGCACGACCGGCTGCGAGCCCTGCAGGAGCGCATGCTGCAGGCCTGCGAGCTCGACTACCGCGTCATCGACGTGGCCGCCGGTGACCTGGGCTCGAGCGCGGCCCGCAAGTTCGACATCGAGGCGTGGATCCCCTCGCAGCAGCAGTACCGCGAGCTCACCTCCACCTCGAACTGCACCACCTTCCAGTCGCGCCGCCTCGCCACCCGCTACCGCACCGACAGCGGCAGGACGGCACCGGTCGCGACCCTCAACGGCACCGCCGCGACCACCCGCTGGATCGTCGCGCTGCTCGAGACGCACCAGCAGGCAGACGGCTCGGTGCGCGTGCCGGCGGCGCTGCAGCCCTACCTGGGCGGCCTCGAGCTGATCGAGCCGGTCGTATGAGCGAGCGCCTGCTCATCGGCCTCGACATCGACGGCACCCTCGTGCACGAGGACGACTCGATGTCGCCGAGGGTCGCGGATGCGGTGCGTGCGGTCGTCGACGCCGGTCACGCCGTCGTGCTGGCGACGGGCCGCTCGCAGCCGACCACCGAGTCGACCGCCGAGCGCCTCGGCATCGAGCCCAGCCACCTGGTGTCGGCGAACGGCGCGCTCGTGCTCGAGCGCCGCGGCGACGCCTACGAGACGATCCATGTCGAGACCTTCGACCCCGCGCCGGCGCTGCGCACGATCGCCGCGGGGTTGCCGACCGGCTCGTTCATGGTCGAGGACGCCACCGGGCACCGCCGCTACACGAACGGCATGATCGACTGGAGTCTCGACAACGCCGAGCAGGTCGAGTTCGAGCAGCTGTTCGAGACGCCGGCGATGCGCGTCGTGGTGATGAGCCCCGACCACCACGTCGACGACTTCCTCGAGATCGTCGAGTCGATGGGGCTGCACAAGGTCTCCTACGCGATCGGCTACTCGTCGTGGCTCGACATCGCGCCCGACGGCGTCAACAAGGCGACGGGCCTCGAGCGGGTCGCCGCGCTGCTCGACATCCCGCGCAGCCGGGTGCTGGTGGTCGGCGACGGCCGCAACGACATCGACATGTTCCAGTGGGCGATCGCCGGTCAGGGGCGCGCGGTCGCGATGGGCCAGGCGCCCGTCGAGGTCAAGGCGGCCGCCAGCGAGGTCACCGCCACCGTCGGCGGCGACGGCCTGGCGCTCGTGCTCGAGGCGCTGCTGCGCGACTGAGCCCGGCCGGCGGCGCCCGGCCGCGCCGTCTCCCACAGCGGGCCACCAGCGTCGCCGTAGCCGACGCATCCGCCGGGACCGTACAATCTCCCGAGGCCCGATTGCGTCCCAGTCGCTCGCGGGCCGACTGGAGGGCTGTCCGAGCGGCCGATGGAGCCGGTCTTGAAAACCGGTGGGCAGCAATGCCTCGTGGGTTCGAATCCCACGCCCTCCGCACCGGGTTTCGCGATCGCAGAAGGGGTGCCATGGCTGAGCAGCGCGTGTCGCGCGTCGACACCTCGTCGATGTCGCCCCGCCACGGGCGGCTGCGCCGGCACTCAGGGCTCGCGCACGTCTTCCGCTGGGCGGCGCTGAGCGTCGCCGTGCTGCTGGTCGCGGGCATCGGTGTCGTCGGCGTCTCGGCGCTGCGGTTCTCGACCGGGCTGCAGACCGTCGACCTGGGCGCCGAGGTGCCCCCGGCGCAGGCCGGCTTCGCCCCGTACGAGGGCGGCTTCACGATCCTGCTGGTCGGCTCCGACCAGCGCACCGGTCAGGGCGCCGAGTTCGGCGAGAGCTCGTACGGCGAGGGGATGCTGAACGACGTCACGATGCTGATGCACGTGAGCGACGACCACAGCCAGGCGCGCGTGGTGTCCTTCCCGCGCGACCTCATCGTCGACTTCCCGGCTTGTGAGGACCCGGAGACGGGCATCACGCAGCCGGCGGCCGACGACGTGCAGTTCAATCAGGCGCTCTCCCGCGGCGGCCTCTCGTGCGTGGCGACGCTGGTCTCCGCCATGACCGGCATCGAGGTGCCCTACGCCGCCATGATCACCTTCCAGGGGGTCATCAGCATGTCGAGCGCCGTAGGCGGCGTGCCGGTGTGCTTCGCCGGGCCGATCGACGACCCGTGGACGGGGCTCGAGATCCCCGCGGCGGGCACCTACGACCTCGAGGGCGAGCAGGCGCTGCAGTTCCTGCGCTCGCGCCACGGCGTCGGCGACGGCTCCGACCTCGCGCGCATCTCCTCGCAGCAGGTGTTCCTCTCGTCGCTCGTGCGCACCCTGCAGTCGGATGCGGTGCTCACCGACTTCACCAAGCTCTACGGCATCTCGCAGGTCGCGCTCGAGAACATGACGCTCTCCTCCGGCCTGGGCAACGTGGGCACGATGGTGTCGATGGCGCGCGTGCTCGCCGACATCCCGCTCGAGACCATGCAGTTCGTGCTCTACCCGAACTTCCTCGAGGGCAACCGCGTCTACCCGGACGAGGAGGCCGCGGACGAGCTGATGCGACGCATCCGCCTCGACCTGCCGATCTCTCTGGGGGAGGACTCGCTCGGCATCGGCTCGACCGACGAGACGCCCACGCCGACGCCCGAGCCGGGCGAGCTCGGCGGCGAGACGCCGGTCGCCACCGAGACACCGGCGACGTCCGAGACGCCGGGCGCGACGCCGACGCCGACGGAGACCACCGGCCTCGAGGGCGTCGTCGGCCAGGATGCGTCGCAGCAGTCGTGCGTCGTGCCGTACGGCAGCTGACCGCTCGCTCCTGCCCGCCGGTCGAGGAGACGTCGCAGGCGTCGTATCGAGACCGCCCCCGCCTTTGCTAGACTTGCCGCTGGCCTGCTCTCGGCGGGCCGAGGAGACGTCGCATAGTCCGGCCTAGTGCACCACCCTGCTAAGGTGGAGACCCCAATAGGGGTCCGAGGGTTCAAATCCCTCCGTCTCCACCAGGCCTGAGGCCCCGAGATCCACGACGGATGCGGGGCCTTCGTCGTGCACGCCGTCGGCCGGTGCGCGCGCGGCGTCCGAAGCCGCGTCGCGCGGCCGGCGGTCACTCCGGGATGACGGCGTTCGGGTTGGCTGCGCGCATGAGCGCCACCGCGTCGGCTCGGCGCTGCTCCGCATCGGTGCGCAGGTCTTCGGCGGCGGCCTCCGCGGCCGAGAGCGCGGAGGCGCGCGACTCGAGATCGCCGCGGAAGCGCTCGAGCTCGTCGTGCCGGTAGGTCAGCGATGCCTCCCAGCTCATCGTGATGGGCTCGGCGCCTTCCGGCTGCAGCGTGACCTCCCAGCGCGCCCGCTCCTCGAGTGGCGTGGCATTGAAGCGCTCCAGGTCGGCGCTGTAGGCGGCGAGCGCCGCCTCGTAGCCGCCCCGGTCGGCCTCCAGCTGCGCGCGGTCGCGCGCTGTCTGCGACTCCTGTGCCGCAGCGCTCGCGATGGCCGCCTCCGCCGCCGCGATCGTCTCCTCGACCACGCTCGCGGCGCGGCGGTGGGTGTCGACCAGCGCCGAGCGGTCGGTGAAGAGCCGCGCATAGACGTCCTCGAGCTGCGCGGGGAAACCGCTCTGGAGCGTGATCTGCGAGCCCAAGTAGGCGAACTGCTCGTTGGCGCGCGTGGAGGCGTCGCCGTCGGTCGAGCGCTCGATCTGCTCGAGCACCGGGTCGTCGGAGGGCACGCTGGCGGCGGCCTCTGCGACCAGCCCGTCCACGGTCGCCCGATCCAGCAGGCTGAGTCGCGCATAGGCGGCGTGCAGCAGCTCGTGCGCCGCGACCGTCACCATCGACTCCGCGAGCCGCTCGTCGCCCGGGCGGAAGACGAAGATGCGATCGGCATCGCGGTGCTGCCCGCCGACGAAGCATCCGCCGGTGAACCAGCCCTCCGCACCCGCGTCGACCGCATCGGCGCACGCCGTCTCGATCGCTTCCGCATCCGCGAGCGTCGGCTGGGTGGCGTAGAACGTCGTGCGGCCCTCGGCGGTGAGGAACATGCGGTCTGCGAGCTCGACCACCTCCGCGTCCGGCAGCGGCAGGGCGGCAGCAGTGGGGGTCGCCGGCACGACGGCCGCTGGGCTCGGGTAGGTCTCGAGCTGCAGCGGCGGCTGCCCGACGCACGCCGTCAGCCCGAGCGCACCGGCGAGCGTGCCGGCGATGGTGATCGCGGTTCGGGCCGCGCGCCGACCGAGGCGTCGAGGCGTCGACGAGGGGCGCTGCTCGACCAAGGTCATCGGCTGCTCCGAGGTGCTAGGGCATGGTCCATCGGCGATCGCGCGAGGCCTCAGCAGGCTACCGGAGCGGCCTCGCAGAACTTTTTCAGCGGAGCACCGCAATCACCCGCTACGCTGAGGAGGGTGCAGAGCGGATCTTGCTCTGCGCTTTTGAACGCAGCTACGGCTGCATTGCATTGATTGAAGGAAATATGGCAACCGGCACCGTCAAGTGGTTCGACTCCGGCAAGGGCTTCGGCTTCATCGCTCCGGACGACGGCGGCAAGGATCTGTTCGCTCACTACAGCCAGATCCAGTCCAACGGCTTCAAGACCCTCGAAGAGGCTCAGGCAGTCGAGTTCGAGATCGTCGAGGGCACCAAGGGCCCGCAGGCAGCGGACATCCGCCCCCTGTGAGCCTGGTCGCGCCGTTCGCGGCGCGACTCGATTCGCGCTGACGGCCAGGGATCATGTAAACTGATCCCTGGCCGTTCGGCCATGTTGCGCCCGTAGCTCAACGGATAGAGCATCTGACTACGGATCAGAAGGTTGGGGGTTCGAATCCCTCCGGGCGCGCACTGTGTTGAGACAGTAATGAAGGCCACTTGCGAGAGCAGGTGGCCTTCTTGGTTTCCTCACGGGGCCGACACTGGCCACGCTCGGCGCCAGTGAGGCGCGCTGTCTGGTCCGTGCCAGGGCTTGGTCAACTCGGAGTAAGGCCGGCGTCGCTGCGGCGTCTCGCGGCGCAGCTGGGGCCGAGCGCGGTGTGGCGTGGTGATGAGCCCCCGCAAGCTCCGTCGTGTCGGCGAATCGCAGGGGCAAGGGTGCTACCCGATGTCACGGGCGGGTGTCCCTGACGGCGACCTCGGCAGGGTCCGGCTCGGGCAGGGTTGGGAGGCAGCCGTCGGGGTGCACCGTCCGCCCGATCCGGGTCGAGATGTCGCGCAACTGCCGTAGCTGTGCCTTTGTGAGGGGGTCGAAGACCGCACGGCGCACCTCCTCGACGTGCGCTGGTGCGGTGGCGACGACTTTGTCCCAGCCGGCGTCGGTGAGCACTGCGAGCGTGTACCGTCCATTTTCCGGGTCTGGCCGACGGATGATCCAGCCCCGCTTGTTCAGTCGGTCGACGGTGCGGGACAGTCTGGTGAGAGACCCGTTGGCCAGCGCCGCGAGCTCGCTCATGCGTCGGGTGTGCTGCGGAGACATCGACAGCATCGACATGACCTGGTACTCGAAGAAGCTGATCCCGGCGTCACGCTGCAGCTGGGCGTCGAGGGCGTCCGGCAGCGAGGTGACCATCGTGCCGAAGGTGAACCAGATCTCAGTCTCCTCGCGCCCGAGCCACCGCGGTTCTGCCTTCTCTTCCACGGCTCCTCCTCTTTCAACCTGGATTCCTTGACGGCTAGACAGTTGACACGGCAAGTCAACCACGTCTAACGTCACTTGCGTAGTCAAGTGATGAAACGGTGACGCTGCGGCCCGATCGCGCGAGCGGTTCCGCCTCGCCGTCACCGGTGCACTTCCCGCCAACATGATCGGAGTTCTGCCGTGCGCGCCGTCCATATCCCCACCGTCGGGGACCAGCCCCAGCTCGGTGAGCTTTCCAAGCCCACCGTGATTGAGGGAACCGTGCTCGTCCGGGTCAAGGCCGCGGGCCTGAACCCGATCGACAACGCGATCACCGCTGGCTTGGTGGCCCAGATGGGCGTGCCGCACGAGTACCCGCTCGTGCTCGGCCGTGACGCGGCAGGTATCGTGGAGGCCGTCGGCGCAGATGTCGACAACATCGCGGTGGGCGATGAGGTCATCGGGCATGTGCTGCTTGCCCCTCCGGTCTCTGCTGGCACGCTGGCGGAGTACGTGCTCCTGCCCTTGGCAGCGGTGACGCACAAGCCCGCGGAGCTGGACTTCGCCGCCGCTGCCGCCTTGCCGCTGGCCGGCGGTGCCGCCGTCGCATGTGTCGAGGCCATCGACCCGCGGCCGGGTCAGACGGTGCTGGTCAACGGCGCGTCCGGCGGGGTGGGCTCCTTCGCCGTGCAGCTGCTGGCGGCCCGCGGCGCCAGAGTCGTGGCTACTGGCGCCCCCACCGATGTCGACCGGCTCACCGCCCTCGGAGCAGCCCTGGTCGTCGACTTCACTGCCGGGCGTGTCGCCGAGCAGGTGCTGGCCGCTCACCCAGACGGCGTCGACGCTCTGGTGAACCTCGCCGGGTTCGCGCCCGACGCCGTCCCCGCTGCGGCGGTCCGCGCCGGTGGGATTATTGCCAGCACCACGGTGCTGCCGGATCAGGCGGATCTGGACGCCGCCAGCCTGACCGGCGTCAGCGTCATGGCGGCGCCCACCAGAGGTGTCATCGCTCCGCTCGCCGAGCAGGCAGCAGCAGGCGACCTCGAGATCGCCGTCGCCTCCGTTCTGCCCCTCGAACGAGCCATCGACGGCCTGGCCGGCCTCGCCGCCGGTTCGGCCACCGGCAAGGTCGTCGTCACCCTCGACGACTGACCGACGCTCGAGCGGGGGAGTGCCGGCGTCAGACGGCAGTGCGCCCCGTGCGGGCTACAACGAGCAGCGCGAACTGCGGCTCTGAGCGTGGAACTCCGCAGCCGGTCACACCATCGGCGGCCACATCGGGGCGGCATTGGGTGAGTCGCGCACGAGAGCGACCTACCGCGGGATCGCGCCGGTTCGGCGGCGTTCCTGATCTGGATCGCGCGGAACGACCGGGGCGCGACCGCCCCCCGCTCGCACGGCGGCCGGCGCTCATGCCGGGCACGACCACAAGTAACGACGCAACAGACAAAGGATGGCCTGATGGAACTCGGAATCTATTCGTTCGGTGAGATCACCCAGCACCCGGACGGGAACGCGACCACCGACGTGACGGTCCGCCTGGACCAGCTCGTCGCTCTCGCTCGCAAGGCAGAGGAGGGTGGCTTGGACATGATCGCCCTCGGGGAGCACCACCGTCCCGACTTCGCGCTCTCCGCCCCCGAGATGGTGCTGGCGGCGATGGCCACCGCGACCGAGCGCATTCGTCTGGCCTCCGGCGTCACAGTACTCTCCAGTCAAGACCCGGTCCGGGTGTACCAGCAGTTCGCCACCTTGGACCACCTCTCGCACGGTCGTGCGGAGATCATCGCTGGGCGTGGCGCGTTCACCGAGTCCTTCCCGCTGTTCGGCTACGACCTGGCTCACTACAACGAGCTCTACGCCGAGAAGCTGGACCTGCTCGTGCAACTGCGGGAGCAGGAGTCGGTGACGTGGCAGGGGCGTCACCGCCCCGCTCTGGACCGGGCTCAGGTCGTGCCTCGCGCGTTGCAGCAGCCACTGCCCCTGTGGGTGGCGATCGGCGGCACCCCCGCCTCCGCGATGCGAGCCGGCTCCCTCGGCCTGCCGATGATGATGGGCTTCTTCAGCGGAACGGAGCAATTCATGCCGCGCGTGGAGCTCTACCGGCGGGCCGCTGAGCAGGCAGGGCACGACCCCGCGACGCTCCGTCTCGGAGCCAGTGGTCACATGTTCGTCGGCAGGACCTCGCAGGCCGCGCGCGACACCTTCTTCCCGTACTACTCTGGCTACGTCAAGGAAATGGGCATGATGGGGGGCAGCGCTCTGCCGCGGAGCGTGTTCGACGACTCGATCCGCCGCGGCCTGCCCGTCGGCAGCCCGCAGCAGGTGATCGACGAGATCCTGAAGCGCGTCGAGCTGCTCGGCATTGACCGGTGGCTCGGCCAGATTGACGTCGGCAACCTCCCGTGGGCCATCATGAACGAATCCTTGGATCTCTACATGACCGATGTATTGCCCGTCATCAAGCGCGAGACAGCCGGACGGCGAGCACCGGAATCCGCTGACAAGGACAGCGAATGAGCACAGCCGCGCTCTTGGGGGAGGGCGCGACGGTTCGGCCCTAGCATGCGCGGCAGCGGGGCCCGGCGGTTCCTGGATGAGATCAAGGGCGTGTCCGGGAACCCACGCACGTCGGCCTCGATGCCATCGCGACGGCCGAGCGGACCCTCGATCGCTGCCGGTCGCACGGGGCGACGGAGGTGCAGCTCGCCGACTCCGATGAGCTTCTCGAGGCCCGCAGGCTCGCCAACCCGGCGCTCCGGGCGCGGGGGCTTCGCGTCTCCCGCGACGTCGGCTTGCCCGTCGCGGCGCTTGCCGCAGTCATCCGCGGCATCGAGCGCATCGGCGCGGAGCACGGCCGGCGCATCTCGACCGTCGCGCACGCCGGCGACGGCAACTTGCATCCCACGGCCGAGGTGGGCGAGTCCGCGGGGGAGATCGCGGCGGCCGAGCGGGTGATCTGCTGGGCGCGCGTAGGCTGAGCATGTGAAGAATTGGCTCGTCGCGCTGCTGCTCGTGGTCGTCGACCCACCGCAGTCGGCGCTGCAGGCAGCTGCCGGCCGCTGGCGCGCACGACGGCGGGGCGGTCCCGAGCACTCGTGACCGCTCGGCGATCGAGACGAGGTCGAAGAAGACCAGTCGGTCCACGCACTGCGGCCGCGGTCCGACTCCAGGAGTCGGCTCGCGGCCGCAGCGATTCGGGCTGGTCGTTACATAATGATGTCGTCGTCGCCCATGATCGACGACATGATGATGTCGTCGTCACCGCCGAGCGTGACCAGCAGGTGGGTGGGAAGCTGCTTGTAACTCTTCATGTCACTCCTTTGTCAACGCGGTACCCGTCACCTCTGTTTATAGCCGGTGGCGCCGGTTTCAGCCAGAGGCACTTTTGCGAGACCGGCAATCAGCCTTCCAGCGTGGCCGATTCCAGCTGGATGTCGACGCCCGCGAGCGCCTGCGAGACGGGGCAGCCGGCCTTCGCCTGCTCGGCGTAGTCCTGGAACTGCGCCTGGTCGATGCCGGGGACTCGGCCGGTGACGGAGAGCACGCTCGTGGTGATGCCCGTGCCGGCGACGAACGAGACCTTCGCCGCGGTCTCGAGCGAGTCAGCGGTGTGGCCGGCCTCCGCGAGCGTGTTCGAGAGCGCCATCGAGAAGCAGGACGCGTGGGCACCGGCGATCAGCTCCTCGGGAGTCGACCCGCCGCCCTGCTCAGCGCGAGCCTTCCAGGTCATGTCGAAGCTGGATCCGGAGCCCAGCGAGGCGGTGCCGCTGCCGGTGCCGAGGTCGCCCTTCCAGGTCGCCGTGGCGTTCGAGGTGATGGCCATGATTCCTCCTTGATTGCGATCGGCGCCGAGCCTGGGCCGATTGCTCCAGGCTATGCCGCGCTGTGTCGAAAGCACAGGTCAGTAGCATCTGAAGATGCATGGGGTGATCACGGAAGTGACGCTAGTGGTCGTCGTGGGCATCCTCATCATCGGAGCCGTCGCCACGATCGCGAACCGCATCGGCGTCGCCGCGCCGCTGCTGCTGGTGGTGCTGGGCGGCGCGATCTCGCTGCTGCCGGTGACGCCGCAGATCGAGGTGCCGCCCGAGGTCCTCCTCACCATCATCCTGCCGCCGCTGCTCTACACCGCGGCGCTCAAGGTGCCGGCGGTCGACTTCCGCCGCAACCTCCGCGTCATCGGCTACCTGTCGATCATCCTGGTCGCCGTCAGCGCCTTCGCCGTCGCGCTCGTCGTGCAGTCGATCTGGCCGATCATCGGCTTCGCGGGCGCGCTCGCTCTCGGCGCGGTCGTCGCTCCGCCCGACGCCGTCGCGGCCACCGCCCTCGGCAAGCGGCTCGGCCTGCCGCCCCGGGTCGTGACGATCCTCGAGGGCGAGGGCCTCATCAACGACGCCACCGCGCTGGTGCTGCTGAGCACGGCGGTCGCAGCGATCAGCCGCGCCGGCAACTCCGACGTGGAGGCGGCGCCGCTGGTGGCTGACTTCGCGATCGCGGTGGTGGTCGCCCTCGTCATCGGCGCCGCCGTCGGCTACGGCACCGTGCGCATCCGCCAGTTCGCCTCCGACCGCGCCATCGACACGGCCATCTCGCTCGCGACGCCGTTCCTGTCGTTCCTCGCCGCCGAGGCGCTGCAGGGCTCGGGCATCGTCGCCGTCGTCATCACCGGGCTCGTGATCGGCAACCGCAGCCAGATGCGCATCCGCGCCACCCGCCGCGCGCAGGAGTCGGCGACCTGGGGCACGTTCTCGGTGATCGTCGAGAACGGCGTCTTCCTCACCATGGGCATGCAGCTGCCGGCCGTCATCGAGGCGGTCGACGCGGGCGAGCGGCACCTGGCAGGCGTCGTGCTGGTCGGGCTGCTGCTGTGCCTGCTGCTGCTGGTCGTGCGGTTCGCCGCCATGCCGCCGCTGCTGCTCTGGCTGCGCACGCACGCGAAGCGCCGGCAGCGCGACCAGCAGCGGCTCGCGCACCGACTCGAGCAGCTGGGGCCCGAGTCGAAGCGCGCCGCCAAGCTGCAGCGCGTCCACGACCGGCGCGGGCACGACATCATCGCCCTCGACGACCAGAAGCTCGGCTGGCGAGACATGCTCGCGATCGGATGGGCCGGCATGCGCGGCGTCGTCACGGTGGCGGCCGTGCAGACGCTGCCCGCCGACACCCCGATGCGCGCCGAGCTCGTGCTGGTCGCCTTCGTGGTCGCGATCTTCACCCTGCTCGTGCAGGGCGGCTCGCTCGCCTGGCTGGTGAAGGCGCTGCATCTCACGCACGACCGCACCGAGCGCCGCCGGCAGGAGCTCGACGAACTGCTCGGCGAGACCATCGAGGCGGGCATCGACGCGATGCAGCGCGAGGCCGACCTGCAGGGCATCGACGAGGCGCTCGTCGAGGCGGCCGGTGAGCGGATGCGGTCCCGTCGCGCGTGGGCCGCGCACGTCGCCGAGGTGGACCCGGACGACGCATCCACCGATGTCGCGCAGATCGCGCGCCTGCGCCACCTGGCGGTGGACGCCGAGCGGTTCTGGCTCGACCAGGTGCGGCGCACGGGCCGCTTCGACTCGTCGACGGTCAGCGTGGTGCAGCGCATCATCGACCGCGAGGAGATCGGGCTGCAGGCCGACGAGGACGACCACTGAGCCGGGCGAGCCCCGAGGTTGACGAGCCCGGAGGTTGACGAGCGCCGATGTCGACGAGCGCTGAGGTCGACGAGCGCTGAGCCGCGCAGTCGAGCGTGCAAGGATTGACGCATGACTGAGAAGCCTGAGATCGACGCCCCCGAGGGGCCCGCACCCACTGACCTCGAGATCACCGACATCACCGTCGGCGACGGCGACGAGGCCGTGAACGGCAAGCAGGTCGCCGTGCACTACGTCGGCGTGACCCACTCCACCGGCGAGGAGTTCGACGCCTCCTACGGCCGCGGCGCCCCGCTCGAGTTCCCGCTCGGCGTCGGCATGGTCATCAAGGGCTGGGAGCAGGGCATCGAGGGCATGCGCGTCGGCGGCCGCCGCAAGCTCGTCATCCCGCCGCACTTGGCCTACGGCGAGCGCGGCGCGGGCGGCGTGATCGGCCCGAACGAGACGCTGATCTTCGTCTGCGACCTGGTCGCCGTCAAGTAGCCGGCTGCACTTCCGCGAACCGGTACTGTCTGGTCGTTCCCACCTCGGCGTAGCGACCAGACAGTACCGGTTCTTCGCGTTGCGGGAGGAGTCGCTAGATGGCCTTGCCGGGGTTGAGGATGCCCAGCGGGTCGAACGCGGCCTTCACCGCGCGCTGCAGCGCGAGCTGCCGCTCGCCCAGCTCGTCCACCAGCCAGCGGCGCTTCAGGATGCCGACGCCGTGCTCGCCCGTGAGCGTGCCTCCGAGCGCGAGCCCGGCCGCGAACACCTCGTTCGCGCAGGCCCAGACGGCCTCGCTCGGCTCATCGCCGTCGAAGACGAACGTCGGGTGCAGGTTGCCGTCGCCCGCGTGCGCCGTGACCGCCAGGCGCACGCCGTGGCGGGCGGCCGCCTCGTGGCAGGCGCGGAACATGTCGGCCATGCGCGAGCGCGGCACCGCGATGTCCTCCACCAGCACCGTCCCGAACGACTCGAGCGCGAAGTGCACCTGCCTGCGCACCTGCACCAGCACATCCGACCGTGACGCATCATCGGTGCGCTCGACGCGGCCACCGTGCGCGGCGAGGATCTGCGCGACCGTCTCCGAGGTCGCCGCGGCGCCCAGGTCGTCCGTCTGCACCAGCACGAACGCGCCCGCCATCGGCTGCCCCGAATAGGCGGCGAGCATGCTGACGGCGTCGATGCCGACCAGCTCCATGATCGCAGGGCGGATGCGCGCGGCGGTGATGGCGGTGCACGCGGCGGCCGCGGTGGCCTCGTCGTCGAAGAAGGCGCCGACCGTCCACACGGCACCCTCGACGATCGGCCGCAGCTTCAGCGTCGCGCCGACCACGATGCCGAGCGTGCCCTCGGAGCCGATCATCAGCGCCGTGAGGTCGAGCCCGGTGACGCCCTTGACCGTGCGGTGGCCGGTCGAGATGAGCGACCCGTCGGCGAGCACCACGTCGAGCGCCAGCACCCACTCGCGCGTGACACCGTACTTCGCGCACAGCAGGCCGCCGGCGTTGGTGGCGATGTTGCCGCCGACGGTCGAGATGGCGCGGCTGGCGGGATCCGGCGGCCACCACAGGCCGTGGGTGGCGAGCAGCTCGTTCAGCTCGGCATTGCGGATGCCCGGCTCGACCACGCAGGACTGGTCGATGAGCGAGACGTCGAGCAGGCGCCGCATGGTGTCGACCGAGACGACCAGCTCCCCGCCGCCGGCGATGGCGCCGCCCGCGAGGCCGGTGCCGGCTGCGCGAGGCACCACCGGCACGCCGTGCTCGCTGGCCCAGCGCATCGCCGCCTGCACGTGCGAGGCGTCCTCGGCCTCGACGATCGCCAGCGGGTCGGCACTCGATCGGTGCCCCGACTTGTCGGCGCGCATGGCCTCGAGCCTGGTGGGGTCGATGACCAGCACGTGCGCCGGCAGCGCTGCCCGCAGTGCGTCGAGGCTCGCCGGCGGCGCGCCCGCTGCCGCGGCGCTCACGAGTGCAGGTCCTTGCGGACCAGTCCCTGGGTCACGCGCCACCTGCCCGGCAGACCGTCGAAGCGCACCGACTTCGCGTTGTCGGGCTTGATGGTCGGGAAGCCGACGACATGGTCGGTGAAGGAGCGGATGAAGGTGCCGTGCCCGACGATCACGAGCGCGCCCACCGGGTGCGACGCCGCGATCTCGTCGATGGCCGCGACCGCGCGGCGCTGCAGATCCTCGAAGCTCTCCTGCCCTGGCCAGTCGGTGCCGAAGCGCGCGACCGCCTCGTCCTTCGTGAGCCCCTCCGCCTCGCCGTAGGCGCGCTCGTTCAGGCTCGCATAGCGCCCGGCGACCTCGAGGTCGAGCGCTGCGGCGATGACGTCGGCGGTCACGGTCGAGCGCTGCAGGGCGGAGGAGACCACCGCATCCCACGGCTCGTCGGCGAGCAGCCGCGCGGCCTCGTGCGCCTGCGCGATGCCCGCCTCGTTGAGCGGGTTGTCGGTCGTGCCCTGCAGTCGCTCGGTGAAGTTGTAGTCGGTCTGGCCGTGGCGGACGAGCGCGATCTCCATGGGCCGAGCCTACGGCGGTCGCGTGCACCGATCGCACGGCGCCCGTCATCCACAACCTCACATTCCGACGCCCCCGCGCGTTGGCAGAGTATGAGAGGAATGCACCCATGACGCACACGTTCATCGACAGCCCGATCGGCACGCTCACCCTGGTCCGCGAGGAGGCGGGTCTCACCGGGGTCTTCATGCCCGAGCACCGGCCGGCACCGAACGAGGAGCGCTTCGGCGAGCGAGATGATGCTGCCTTCGTGGATGCGGTGCAGCAGTTCGGCGAGTACTGGGCGGGGGCGCGCACGGGCTTCGACCTGCCGCTTGCACCCGCCGGCACCGAGTTCCAGTTGCGCGTCTGGAACGTGCTGCGCACCATCCCGCACGGCGAGACCCGCACCTACGGCTGGATCGCCGAGCACATCGGCCAGCCGACCGCTGTGCGCGCGGTCGGTCTCGCCAACGGCCGCAACCCGCTCTCGATCGTGGTGCCCTGCCACCGGGTGGTGGGCACGAGCGGCGCGCTCACCGGCTACGCCGGGGGCATCGACCGCAAGCGCTTCCTGCTGGAGCACGAGATGGGCACGATGCTCGGCGCAACGGGCCTCAGCGGCACCGGCCTGCGGGGCACCGGCCTGCCCGGCACCGGCCTGCCCGGCACCGGCCTGCCCGGCACCGGCCTGCCCGGCACCGGCTCGGCCGGCGCCGAGCGGCCTGCCGCGGGGCTAGATTCGGTCGCGTGACCCGTGCGCCCTTCGACTCGATCGTCGCGCAGCACGGCGCGAGGGTGTGGCGGGTGTGCCGGGCGCTGCTCGACGACACCGATGCAGACGACGCCTGGAGCGAGACCTTCCTCGCCGCGCTCGAGGCCTACCCGCGGCTCGCGCCCGGCTCGAACGTCGAGGGCTGGCTCGTGACCATCGCGCACCGCAAGGCCATCGACGTGCTGCGGCGGCGCTCGCGACTGGTCATCGGTGACGTGCCCGACCGCCCGGCAGCCGAATCGACCATGCCCGAGCGCGCCCGCGACCTCGACCTCGCCAGGGCGCTCGCGCAGCTGCCGCAGCGGCAGCGCGAGACGGTGGTGCTGCACCATCTGGGCGGCCTGCCGTATGCCGAGGTGGCCGCTGCCGTCGGCGGGTCGGCGGATGCGGCCCGTCGCGCCTCGTCGGACGGCGTGCGCCGCCTGCGCCAGCTGCTGGGAGGCGAGGATGCCTGACCGCCTCGACGACCTCGCCGCCGCCATGCCGGAGCCGCGGCTCGAAGCGCTGCGCGCCGAGCTGGCCAGGCGCGCGGCCGCGAGCGACCTGCTCGACGTCGCCTACCGAACCCTCGAGACCGAGCTGGGCACCTTGCTGCTCGCCGCCACCCCCGCCGGGCTCGTCTCGGTGACCTTCGACGGGGACGCTCCGAGCGCGACGCTCGAGCGCCTCGCCGAGGCGCTGAGCCCACGCGTGCTGGAGGCTCCCGCCCGGCTGGACGACGCCGCACAGGGGCTGGAGCGTCTCATCGGCGGCGCGTCCCGCGGCTTCGACGGACCCCTCGACCTCTCGCTCGCGCGCGGCTTCGGCCGGCAGGTGGTCGAGCAGCTGCGGCAGATCCCGTACGGGCAGACCCGCAGCTACGCCGAGGTGGCAGGGGCCGTGGGCTCGCCCCGCGCGGTGCGGGCGGTCGGCACGGCGTGCCGCAAGAACCCGCTGCCGATCGCGATCCCGTGCCATCGGGTCGTGCGCAGCGACGGCAGCCTCGGCCAGTACGCCGGCGGTCCCGAGGCCAAGCGCATCCTGCTGGGCGTCGAGCACGTCCATCCGGTCGCCGAGTAGCGCGAAGCGCCCGCGCCCCGGCGGCCCGCGCACGGCTACCGTGGACGCATGCCCACCACTGCTCTCCTCGCCGTCGTCGACCGCGACGGCTTCGTCGAGTCCGAGCACCACGGCGTCGCCGTGCTGATCGACCCCGACGGCGCCGTCATCGAGTCGCACGGCGACATCACCCACGCGTTCCTCGCCCGCAGCACGCTCAAGCCGCTCTTCGCGGCGACGCTCCTCGAGGCCGGCCTGATCGAGCTCGAGCCTGCGCACGCCGCGCTCGCCAGCGCCAGCCACTGGGCCGAGCAGCTGCACCTCGACACCGCCAGCGCGATGGCCGCCGCCCACGGCGTCGACGAGGCAGCGCTGCGCTGCCCGCCGATCAAGGGCCCCGACGGCACGAAGCGCCGCTTCGCGCACATGTGCGTCGGCAAGCACATCGCCTTCGCTGCCGCCGCCCGCGCGATGGGCGCGAGCGCCGACTACTGGCGCGACGACCACCCGCTCGCGGCCGTTTTGCGCGATGGCCTCGCGCAGGCGGCGGACGAGCCCATCAGCCAGCTCGCGCACGACGGATGCGGCGCGCTCGTCTTCCCGACCACGCCCGTCGGCCTCGCCCGCGCCTTCCGCCGGCTGGCGCCGGACGGCACCGGCGCGCACCGGCAGGTTGGCGACGCCATGCGCGCACACCCGGCGCTCATCGACGGCGCCCGGGGGCCTGACGCGGTCGTCATCGGCGAGACCGGATGCGCGACCAAGTTCGGCGCGGAGGGCACGCTGGCGTCCGTCGCCCCCGACGGCACGACGGTCGTCGTCAAGACGGCCGACGGCGCGCGCCGTGCCGGTGCGCCGGTCGCGCTCGCGCTGCTCGAGCGCGCCGGGGCGATCCCGGCCGGCACGCTCGAGCGCCTCGCGGAGCCGCTCGGCCTCGTGCAGCGCAGCGCCGACGTGGCCGTCGGCATGCTGCGCCCCGTCGTCTGAGGCGGACCGATGGTGCGGCGGTCGGCACGCCGTTCAGAGGTCGAGGAAGTCTGCGAGCCAGCGTCGCGCGCCCGCCAGGCAGGCGACGCTGACGCTCCCTGCGATGCTGGTGATGCGGTCTCGGCTGAGCGTGCGAGGCTGCTCGGTCATGATCCAGGAGGGCGCGCGCAGGCCGCTCGGGCCGTCGACCGGGATGTGGTTGGGCCAGCCCCGGTCGACCGACGTGATGGGCAGGACGACGACCAGGGTGGTGACCGCGTCGAGGTAGCCGGCCGAAGCCACGACGAGCACCGGCCTGTGGCCGCCTTGTTCGCGCCCGCGAACAGGATCCAATGTCACCCACGAAACGGTTCCCGGAGTCAGCTCGATCGCCGTCATCGTGCGTCGCTGAGCTCGCTCGCCTCCCACTGGCGCGTCTCGACACGGTAGCTCTCGAGTGCTTCGGGCGGCGTCTCGGCGATCGCCTGCTTGAGCCGTGCCAGGCGCTCGTCGCGGTCTGCGAGATCTGCGAGCGCCGCGAGATGCGCGCCGAGCGTGCGGTCGGAGCGCGCGGCCTGCGCCTTCAAGCGATCGCGGAGCTCATTGCTCACCTTGATCGTGGTGGTCATACCAGAAGTATACCGAGGCGCGGGCGCTGCTGCCAGGAGTTGCGATGCGACTGAGGACAGTCGGCGGAACGTGCTGCTGCCGTGCGTCAGTGCCTGGGCTCGAGCCGCCGCCAGCTGCCCTCGGAGACGACCTCGACGGCGCCGTCGGCGATCACGAGCGCCGAGTCGTCGTCGATGGCATAGGTCGGCGCCGGGATGCCGGCGGCCCACCGCTCGATGCTCTCGAGCGCGGCATCCTCCATCCCGGGGCGGTCGAGATGCGGGTAGATGGCGACGTCGACCAGCCCCAGCGCGCGCTCGGCGTCACGCCCCATGTCGCTGCCCTCCGGCACGAACTCCAGATCGAACTCCGCATCGCAGTTCCAGGGCGTCACTGTGATGCTGCCGGCGCTCACGCCCACGTAGACGGTGTCGGCCAGGGCCGGCAGCAGCTCGGCCAGGCCGGACTCGCGCATCCAGTGCACGAGGTAGAGCACGTCGCCGCCCCACACCAGCAGCGCGTCGGCCTCGCGCACCGCTGCCTCCCAGTGCTCGCGGCGCACCGTCGGCAGCGCGGTCAGCTCGAGCACCCCGAGCGAGGCCCAGCCCAGCTCCGCCAGCGGCCCCTCGGCGGTGCCTGCGATCGCCGAGCGCGCCATCGCCGGTCCCCCCGGGAACGGATGCGCGCCGGTGGGCACGAGCAGCGCGCTCGACTCGGCGATCGGCTTGCCCAGCAGCCGCTCGAGCGCGTCGCGGATGCTCGCGTTGGTCACGCCGTTCGAGGTGAGCAGGAACTTCATGCGACGGGTGAGAGGCTTGCCAGTTCCTCGCCGACGCGCGCGGCGCAGGCTTCCGCGAAGGCGCCGAAGCCGCGCTCGACGACGCCCAGCAGGGTCGCATCGGTCGCGAGGTGCGTGCGCCAACCGGCCACCGCATCCGCGCCCCGCAGCTCTGACAGCGTCGGGCTGGTCACCGAATCCCACAGCCGCATGACGCGGTCGTCGGCCTCCAGGTGGAACTGCATGCCGACCGCCGAGCCGTAGCGGAAGGCGTCGTTGTCGACCGTCGCGCTGCGCGCCAGCAGCGTCGCGCCGGGCGGCAGGGAGACCACGTCGCTGTTCCAGCGCATGGCGCCGATCGTGCCGAGGTGGTCGCCCAGCCACGGGTCGGGCGCGACGAGGTCGATGTCGATGATGCCCACCGCGTCGACGGCGCCCTCGCGGTGCACGCCGCCGAGCGCGCGGCCGATGATCTGGTGGCCGAGGCACAGCCCCACCACCGGGATCTCGGCGTCGATGGCGCGCAGGGCAAGGTCGGCGGTGCGCGCGAGCGAGGGGAACCGGTCGACCTCGGCGGCGCTCATCTGGCCGCCGAGGATGACGACTCCGGCGATCTCGTCGAGCGGCGGCAGCTCGGTCGGGAAGACCGCCTCGCGCGTCGGCAGGTGCGAGAGCAGCGTCGTGGCGTGACCGCCCGTCTCGTATTCGATGTGCTTGATGAACAGGACGGAACGCGACACGCTGACTCCTTCGGCTTCGCGGCTAGCCTAAGGGCATGAGTGCTCTCAAGATCGGCGCCGAGGTCCAGGAGGCGCTGGATGCGCGCCGCCCGATCGTCGCCCTGGAATCGACCATCATCAGCCACGGCCTGCCTGCCGACGAGCGCATCACCGCGGCGCGCGAGTTCGAGCAGCTGCTGCGCGACAACGGCGCGACGCCCGCGACCATCGCGGTGCTCGACGGCGTGCCCCACATCGGCATCGACGACGCCGACATCGAGCTGCTCGCCGCCGACGGCATCGCCAAGGCCAGCGTGCGCGACCTGCCCATCGTCGCCGCACTCGGCCGCTCGGCCGCCACGACGGTCGCGGCCACCGCGCACCTCGCCGCGGCTGCCGGCATCCGCGTCTTCGCCACCGGCGGCCTGGGCGGCGTGCACCGTGGCGCGAACGAGAGCTTCGACGAGTCGGCCGACCTGCCGGAGCTCGGTCGCACCCCGGTCGCCGTGGTCTGCGCGGGCGTCAAGTCGATCCTCGACATCGGCGCGACGCTCGAGCGGCTCGAGACGCTCTCGGTGCCGCTCGTGGGCCTGCAGACCGACGTGTTCCCGAGCTTCTGGCTGCGCGAGAGCGAGCACAAGCTCGACTGGCGCGTCGAGGACGCCGGCCAGATCGCCGACGTGCTGCGCGCGCAGGACGGCTTCGGCCACAGTGCCGGCCTCGTCGTCGCCAACCCGGTGCCGGTCGACCAGCAGTGGGATCGCGACGAGCACGACCGAGTCGTGCAGGAGGCGCTCGCCGAGGCCGACGCGAAGGGCATCGTCGGCAAGGCCGTCACGCCCTTCCTGCTCGGCCGCATCGTCGAGCTCTCGGGCGGCCGCAGCCTGGCCGTCAACCTCGACCTGGTGCGCAACAACATCAAGGTCGCCGCGGCGATCGCCACCGCCTACGTCGGGTGACCCGGTGCGCCCCCGGCTGCTGGTGGTCGGCGATGTCATCGACGACATCGTGGTGCGGCCGCTGCGCGCGATCCGCACGGATGCCGACACCGACGCGGAGATCGCCAACCGGCCGGGCGGCTCGGCCGCCAATGCGGCCTCCTGGATGGCCGCGGCCGGCGGCGACGTGCGCTTCCGCGGGCGCGTCGCTGCGGCGGACGTCGAGCGGCACGCGGCGGCGCTGCGGGCCGTCGGCGTCGATGCCATGCTCGACGGCGACGAGGAGGTGCCCACCGGCACCATCGTGCTGATCGTCGAGGGCAACCACCGCACCATGCTGACGCAGCGCGGCGCGAACGCACGGCTGTCGTACGACCACGTCGACGACGCCGAGCTGCGCGAGACGGCGATCGTGCACGCCACCGGCTACGGGCTCGACGGGCACGCGGATGCGTACGGCCGCATGGTCGCACGGGCGCACGCGTTCGGTGCCCGGGTGTCGCTCAATCCCGGCAGCGCCGGCACGGTGGAGGATCTCGGCCTGCCGACCATGCTCGCCGCGCTCGATGCGACCGACATCCTGATCGCCAACCTCGACGAGGGCCGCGTGCTCACCGGCAGGTACGCACCCGAGGAGGTGGCGGCGGCGCTCGCCGAGCGCTGCCCGACGATCGCGCTGACGATGGGCGAGCACGGCTCGATCGTCGGCAGCGCCGGCGCGCTCGCGCGCGTGCCGAGCCAGCGCACCGAGCTCGTCGACCCGACCGGCGCGGGCGACTCGTTCGGCGCCGGCTTCCTGGTCGGGCTGGCCGACGGCCTCGCGCCGGCGGCGGCGGCGGAGCAGGGCGCGCGGATGGCCGCGCGCGCGGTGGCGCAGGTGGGCGCCAGGCCGAGGGGAGCAGCATGACCGTCTTCGCGATGGCATCCGACGGGGTGCGGATCGCCCTGCACGAGCTGGGCGACCCCGACGGAGCGCCGGTGCTGATGATCCACGGCTTCTCGTCGAACACCCAGCGCAACTGGATCGACGCGCACTGGAGCGAGTCGCTCGCCGAGGCGGGGCTGCGCGGCATCGGCATGGATCTGCGCGGCCACGGCGACAGCGACCACCCCGCGCGCGGCTACGAGGTCGATCACTTCGTCGACGACGTCGATGCCGTGCTCGAGCAGCTGGCGCTGCCGGACCCGCCTGGCGCGATCGGCTACTCGATGGGTGCGCGGCTGCTGTGGCGGCACGCGGGCACCCGACCGGCTGCGTTCCGGGCGCTGGTGCTCGGCGGCCTGCCGGCCGGCGACCCCTTCCAGCGGTTCGACGTCGCTCTGGCGCACCGGGCGCTGGAGGGCGAGGCGGAGGCGGGGCCGATGGAGGCGTTCATTGTCGAGCTGGCGGGCACCTTCCCCGAGCACGATCCGGCCACGCTCATCACGCTCGCGGGCGAGGTGTCGAAGACGTTGTTCGATCCGGAGGATTCGCCGCCGGACCTGCCGACGCTGCTGATGACGGGCGAGAAGGACCGGCGGGCGAGCGACACCGAGACGCTGCTGCCGCTGCTGCCGGACGGCCGATTCGAGCCGATCCACGGCCGCAACCACGTGAACGCGCCGACCTCCGGCCACTTCCGCCGCACCGCATCCGCGTTCCTCAAGGAGCAGCTGGCCTGACGCCGGGCAAGGCAAAGGGCCGGCCAAGTTCTCTCAGCCGGCCCCGGTCCCTTGCACCAAGCGAGGCCTGTGGCTCCGCTTCCGTCGACCGCCACAGCACAACGATCGACGTGCGACGAATGTATAACGGATGGGTAACGAACGGGCCCAGAGCTCTCTGTGATTCTGCTGTGGCTGGCGCTCGCCGCGGGGCTCAGAAGCGGTCGGGGCTCGGGCCGCTCGCCAGCACCGTCACGTCGGCGTGGCGGTCGAAGCGGTAGCCGGCGCCGCGCACCGTGCGGATGATCTCGGCGTAGCCGCCCAGCTTCGAGCGCAGCCGGCGCACGTGCACGTCGATGGTGCGCTCGTTCGGGCGGTCGTCGGCGTCGGCGTCCCACAGCGCGTCGATGATGTCGCAGCGGCCCACCGTCGTGCCCTCGCGCAGCACGATGTGCTGCAGCAGCTCGAACTCGCGGTAGGTCAGCGGCGCGATGTCGTCGCCGAGCGCCACGCGCTTGCGGGTCAGGTCGATGACGATGCCGGTGTCGGCCTCCGCCTCAGGGGTGGGCTGCTGCACGGCGGGGTCGCCGAGCGCGCGGCGCACCACGTCGACGTCGCGGCCGCCCGCGCCCGCCGGGGCGAGTGCGACGGCGGCGTGGGTCTGCGCGCTGGGGGCGAGGCGGGAGGTGAGCGCGCGCAGCTCGCCGACCAGCCGAGCCAGCTCGACGTGGTCGGCGGCAGCGGCGTCCTCGCCGAGGCCGACGTAGAGCACGAAGCCGCGAGCCTCGGTGCCGGCCGGCACGGCGCGCACGGCCGCGGGCGCCGCTGCGGCCTGGGGGCGGATGCGCGGGGTCGCCTCGGGTGCGAGCGCGCTGCTGCCGTGCGTGGCGGCCGAGCCGTAGGCGGTGCCGCGCCCCCGGGCGGGACGGCGGGTGGTGAGCGATGCGGAGATGTCGGTGATGGTCATGATGGGCCTTCCGGCGTGCTGTCGGCGGCTGCCCGAGCCGTGGCGGTGCGGGCGATGAGGGCCGCCGACTCAGTCGCGTGCGACTGGGTGAGTCGATCTGTCGGTGCGAACCGCTGCGGGTTCGGGGACCGCTCCGCGGGTGCCACCCGATGGATGGTGCCCGGTGGGGCTGCTCAGGCCGGAAGGGTGCGACGCCGTGGCGTCAGCGACTCCTCAGGGAGCGGTCGGACGGTGCGAGCTGCGCTCACGCACACATTCGACGCATGGCGACCGCCGGCATCATCATGCCGTTCGTCCCGTTCGTCGCGAGGACGGACTGGAGGGCGAAAGTGGTCGTCATACCCGCCAGTATCGCGGCTTCAGGCGTTCGCTGTCAAACGACGCAACACTGTGACGAAGTGTGACGGATACCGGCGCCGCCGGCCGCACCCGGGCATCCGCCCGCCGGCCGGCTCCGGGCATCCGCCCCCGTCAGTCGCCGACGGTGCCGTAGAGGCGATCGCCGGCGTCGCCGAGGCCCGGCACGATGAAGCCGCGCTCGTCGAGGCCGTCGTCGAGGGCGCCCAGCACGATCGTGACGTCGCGGCCCTCCATGTCGCGCTCGACGCGCGCGAGGCCCTCGGGGGTGCCGAGCAGGCAGATGGCGGTGACGTCGACGGCGCCGCGGTCGAACAGGAACTGCATCGCGCCCGAGAGCGAGCCGCCGGTGGCGAGCATCGGGTCGAGCACGAAGCACTGGCGGTCGGAGAGGTCGTCCGGCAGCCGCTCGGCGTAGGTGGTCGGCTCGAGCGTGACCTCGTTGCGCGCCATGCCCAGGAAGCCCACCTCCGCCGTCGGCACGAGCGCCGTCATGCCCTCGAGCATCCCGAGGCCCGCGCGCAGGATCGGCACCACGAGCGGCCGCGGCTCGGCGATCGCGACGCCCGTCGTGGCCGTCACCGGCGTCTGGATCTGCTTCGGCGTCACCCGCACGTTGCGCGTGCCCTCGTAGGCGAGCAGCGTCATCAGCTCGCCCACCAGGGAACGGAAGGTGGGAGAGGGCGTGCGCTCGTCGCGCAGCACCGTGAGCTTGTGCGTGATGAGCGGGTGGTCGGCCACGTGGACTCGCATAGTCTTCAGGGTAGTGGGCGCGCGGGGCGCCGATGCGAGGAGAGCGGATGCGGCTGGCAGCGCAGGACGAGGCGCTCATGCGGCTGGCGCTCGAGCAGGCGGCGGCGGCCGAGACCACCGCCGACGTGCCCGTCGGCGCCGTGGTGGTGGACGCATCCGGCACCGTCATCGGCACCGGCCGCAACGAGCGCGAGGCCCGGCACGACCCCACCGCGCACGCCGAGGTGGTCGCGCTGCGGGCGGCGGCGGCGCAGCTGGGCTCGTGGCGGCTCGACGGATGCGCGCTGGTCGTCACGCTCGAGCCGTGCGTCATGTGCGCGGGGGCGATCCTCGCGAGCCGAATCGACCGCGTGGTGTTCGGCGCCTGGGACGAGAAGGCCGGCGCCGCCGGCAGCGTCGTGGACGTGCTGCGCGAGCGGCGGCTGCCGCACCGGGTCGAGGTGGTCGCTGGCGTGCTCGCCGGGGACGCCGAGGCGCAGCTGCGGGGCTTCTTCGCCCATCGCCGCTGAAACTCAACGTGTCAGGTGGTCACTCGGCGCACTCAGTGCGGCGAAGCACCACCTGACACGTTGAGATCCGGGCGGCGCTGCTTCGGCTCGAGCTGGTCGATGCGCTCGCCCGCCTCGGCCTCGCTCTGCGCGGCCAGCTGCTGCTCGTAGACGGCCGGGCGGTAGATCTCGTCCAGGATGCCGGGCCCGGACCGGCGCGCCTTCTGGTTCGAGCGGCTGTGCCAGATGCGGGGGCCGAGCAGCACGATCGCGACCGTGGTGCCGAGCACCGCGATCCACGCCGCCAGGTCAAGCCACGGCATCCGTCAGCTCACCAGAAGACCGCGATCAGCAGGTTGACCAGCGCCAGGCCGCCGGCCGCGTGGAAGAACGGCAGCAGCTTGCGCTCGACGGCGACGTCGGCGACGATCTGCGCGCCGCCGGCTGTGAGGCTCGCCCGCTCCTTGCGGATGGCCTTCTGGCGCAGGAAGCCGATCAGCGCGGCGACGAAGACGACCACCGCGATGAGGCCCTTGATGCCGAGCTTCATGTGGTTCGGCTCGCCGTCGCCGGCCATCGCCAGGCCGTAGAGCGCGATGCCCGACAGCAGCTGGAGGGAGGCGCCCACCAGCATGATCGTGAAGTTGTGCGCGGCCTTCGCGCGCATCTGCAGGAAGAGCGTGCCGACCAGCAGCGAGGCGCCGATCAGGTGCGTCGCGAGGAGGAGTGATTGCAGGAAGTCCATGCAGACAGCCTACACAGCGCGGGCTAGGCGGGTCAGTTGCCCGACTGGATGACGATGTGATCGGTCGAGGGCGCGATCTCGGGCTGCTCGACGTAGAGGTCGGGCTCGATGTAGATGACGCGCGCGTGCTCGACCTCGCTGCGCAGCTGCGACTCGAGGTCGTTGATCGTGCGGGCGACGTGCTCGATGTCGGACTGCGGCGGGAAGGCGACCTTCGCGGCGATCATCAGCTCGTCGGGGCCCAGGTAGAGCGTCTTCATGTGGATGAGCGACTCCACGCCAGGGTTGGCGTTGAGCACGCGCTGGATCTTCGCGTGATCCTCGCGGGTCGCGCCCTCGCCGATCAGCAGCGACTTCATCTCGATCGCCAGGAGGACCGCGACGGCGATCAGCAGCACGCCGATCGCGAGGGTGCCGATCGCATCGAACAGCGAGTTGCCCGTCAGCGCGGTGAGGCCGACGGCGACGAACGCGAACACCAGGCCCAGCAGCGCGGCGACGTCCTCGAGCAGCACAACCGGGAGCTCTGGGCTCTTGGCCTTGCGGATGAAGTCCCGCCAACTCGCCGTGCCGCGCACCAGGTTGGCCTCCCTGACGGCGGTGCGCAGCGAGAAGCTCTCGAGCACGAGAGCGATCGTGAGCACCAGCAGCGGCAGCCACCACATCTCGAGCTCGTGCGGCTCCTGGATCTTGCTGATGCCCTCGGAGATCGAGAACAGGCCGCCGATCGAGAAGAGGACGAGCGCGACGATGAACGCCCACACGTAGCGCTCGCGGCCGTAGCCGAAGGGATGGTCGATGTCGGCCTTCTTCTTGGCGAGCCTACCGCCGAGCAGCAGCAGCAGCTGGTTGCCGGCGTCGGCGACGGAGTGGATGGCCTCGGCCAGCATCGATGCGGAGCCCGAGAAGAACCAGGCGATGAACTTCGTGATGGCGATGCCGGTGTTGGCCAGGAATGCCGCGACGACTGCCTTCGTACCGTGGGAAGCGCTCACGGCGGCGAGTCTACGCGGGCAGCCCCGCCGTGTCCTCCGGCCGTCGGTACCCTGGCGGCATGACCGATCTCCTCCCTCCCATCGCGATGCTCGGCGTCGGCTCCATGGGCGGCGCGATCCTGCGGGGCCTGGTGCAGCAGGGCGCCGAGCGCATCGCCGTCACCAACCGCACGGCCGAGAAGGCGGCGGCGATCCAGCTCGAGGGCGTCGAGTCGATCGCGCTCGCCGACGAGCCGGAGGGCAACGCGCGCGCGGTCGCCGGCGCGAAGCTCGTGGTGCTGGGCGTCAAGCCCGCGGGCATCGTCGAGCTCGCGGGCGAGATCGCACCGCATCTGGCGGCGGATGCGGTGGTCGTCTCGATCGCGGCGGGCACCACCACCGCGTCCATCGAGGCCGCACTGCCGGCATCCGTCTCGGTCGTGCGGGCGATGCCCAACACGCCCTCGACCGTCGGCCTCGGGGTGACCGGCGTCGCCGGCGGCAGCCGCGCGAGCGATGACGACGTGGCGCTGGTGGCGCGCATGTTCGAGGCGGTGGGCGAGGTGCTCGTGCTCGACGAGTCGCAGATCGACGCGCTCTCGACCATCTCGGGCTCGGGCCCCGCGTACGTCTTCCTGCTCATCGAGGAGCTGACGAAGACGGCAGAGCGGATGGGTTTCACGGCCGAGCAGGCGGCCACGATGGTGCAGGGCACGTTCCGCGGCGCGACCGAGCTGCTCGCCGCCGACGGCAGCGAGCCGGCCGAGCTGCGGCGGCGGGTGACGAGCCCCAAGGGCACCACCGAGCAGGCGATCGGCGTGCTGCAGGACGCGGATCTCGGCGCCGTCTTCGATCGCGCGACGGCGGCCGCGCTGGCACGCGCGCAGGAGCTCGCGGCGGGCTGACGGGCTGCGCTGCCCGGCTCACGGCTGCGCCGTCGCGCCGGCAACGAACTCAGATGCGGTCGCCGCCGACGTACCGCCAGCCGGCATCGCGGCGGAAAGTGCTCAGCTCGCGCATCGAGCCGCGCGTGCCCTCGGCCAACCAGTGCGCCTCGAACGCCACCGTGCCTTCGCGGTCGAACGGTCCGCCACCGATGGTGTCGAGCACGTCGAGGCGCAGCCAGCGGATGCCCGGGTCGAGCTCGAGGGATCTCGGCCGAGTGGAGGCGTGCCAGGAGGCCAGCAGCCAGTCGATGTCCTCGAGGGCGAACGCGGTGTAGCGGGAGCGCATGAGCGCCTCGGCGGTCGCCGTCTCGCGCTCGCCGCGCTGGATGGGCGCGCAGCACTCGCCGAACGGCAGGCCGGTGCCGCAGGGGCAGCGCGCGGCGTCGTCGATCGCGTGGGTCACGAACCGAGGCCGGCGAACCGCTCGATGTCGGCTTGGTTGCCGGAGACGATGATCAGGTCGTGGTTGGAGACGATCGTCTCGGGCGTCGCGTAGGTGAACTCGCCGCCGGGGCTCTTCACGCCCACCACCGTCAGGTGGTACTTCGAGCGCACCTGCGACTCGGCCAGCGTGATGCCACGGATGCGCTTGGGCGGGTACATCTTCACGATCGCGAACTGGTCGTCGAACTGGATGTAGTCGAGCATGCGGCCCGAGACCAGGTGGGCGACGCGCTCGCCGGCCTCGGCCTCGGGGTAGATGACGTGGTTCGCGCCGATGCGGCTGAGGATCTTGCCGTGCGACTGGCTGATCGCCTTCGCCCAGATCTGCGGGATGCCGAGGTCGACGAGGTTGGCGACGATCAGCACCGAGGCCTCGATGGAGGAGCCGACGGCGCAGACGGCGATCGAGAACTCCTGCGCGCCGAGCTGCTTGAGGGCGTCGATCGAGCGGGCGTCGGCCTGCACCGTGTGGGTGAGGCGCTCCGACCACTTCTGCACCAGGTTGATGTCGTCGTCGATCGCGAGCACCTCGCGGTCGAGGCGCGAGAGCTGCCCGGCGGTGCCGGCGCCGAAGCGGCCCAGGCCGATCACCAGCACCGGGGCGTCGTGGGGAATCCTGTCAACCAACGATCGGCCTCTCCTCAGGACGCGTGAACAGCTGCGTCCGCTGGCTCGCTGCCAGCGCCGCGGCGAGCGTCACACTACCAATGCGCCCGGCGAACATCGTGAGCGCCAGGATGACCTTCGCCGAATCCTCCAGCCCCTCGTGGGTGAAGCCGGTCGAGAGGCCGACGGTGCCGAACGCGCTGATCACGTCGAACAGCACGAACGACATCGGCGCCCCCGTGATCTCGAGCAGCACGACGGTGACCGTCGCGATGATGGTCGCGCTCCAGAGCGTCACGGAGACCGCCAGGCGCAGCACGTCGGAGGGGATGCGGCGGTCGAAGGCCTCCATCGACTTGCGGCCGCGCGCTTCGGCGACGGCGGCCAGGAAGAGGATGGCGAGCGTCGTCACCTTGATGCCGCCGGCGGTCGAGGCCGAGCCGCCGCCGACGAACATGAGCATGTCGGTCACCAGCAGGCTCGAGTTGTGCAGCAGGCCCAGGTCGTCGATCGCGAAGCCGCCCGAGCGAGCCATCGACGACAGGAAGAAGGCGTGCAGCACCTGCTGCCCGAAGTCCCTGGTGCCCCAGGAGTCGGCGTTGCCCCACTCGAGCACGAGGTAGACGAGGCCGCCGGCGAGGAACAGCATGATCGAGACCGAGATAGTCAGCTTCACGTGCAGCGACCACTGGCGCGGCTTGCCGAGGTGCTTCAGCAGCACGAAGTAGACGGGGAAGCCGAGCGATCCGATGAAGACCCCGAGCATCAGCACGATCAGGAACCACGGGTCGGTCGCGTAGGGCGCCAGGCCCTCCACGGTGGGCACGAAGCCGGAGTTCGTGAATGCCATGATCGACCAGTAGGTCGACTCGTACAGGGCGGCGAGGGGATCCTTGCCGGCCAGCAGCAGGCGCGGGAACAGCAGCACGATGAGGGCGGCCTCGAACACCAGCACCGAGATCGCCACGATGCGCAGCAGCCCGCCGACCTCCCCAAGGCGGATGGCCTGGCCCTCCTTGACGACGCCCTTGCGCACCCGCGACGGGTTCGTGTCGCTCGCGACCATCAGCCGCTGGCGCAGCCCGAGCCGGCGCGCCACGGTCATGCCCAGCAGCGACGCGAGCGTCAGCACGCCGATGCCGCCGACCTCGACGCCGATCATCACGACCGCGTTGCCGAACGGGCTCCAGTGCGTCGCCATGTCGACCACCGTGAGCCCCGTGACGCACACCACGCTGACCGCTTGGAAGAACGCGTCGATGGGCGGCGTCGCCTGCCCGTCGGCCGCCGCCCAGGGGGTGGCGAGCAGCACCGCGAACAGCAGGTTGAGGCCGGCGAAGACGAAGATCGCGAAGCGCGCGGGGTACGAACCGGCGAACATCTCGAGGCGGTCGCGCAGACGCCCCAGGAACGACCCCTCGTCAGAGGTCCGCTGCTCAGCCACGTGCAGTGCCCTCCCGCGGGATCGGAGCGCCGACGGCGCCAAACGCGCCCAGCGTAGTCCTTCGAGCCGGGCATGCATGGCGGATGCGGTTTGTCGCGACCGCGCGGCGCTGGCATGCTTTCGGCATGGCCGACATCTTCAGCGTGATCGCGGACAGTACGCGACGGGACATCCTGAGCGTGCTCCTGGAGCGCCGCTCGATGACCGGAGAGGCCAGCGTCAGCCAGATCGTCGAGACCCTCGGGGTGCCGCAGCCGACGGTCTCCAAGCATCTGCGCACGCTCCGCGACGCCGGGCTGGTGACCGTCCGCGAGGACGGGCAACACCGCTTCTACTCGATCGTGCTGGCGCCGTTCGACGAGGTCGACGACTGGCTGATGCCGTTCATCTTCGCCGAGAGCGACCAGGAGGAGGCGAGCCTGGGGGCCGCCGCGTTCGCCGCCTGGGCCGGCGTCAACGTGCAGGCGCCGCTGCGCGCCGCAGCCGACCAGGCGCGCCAGGCCGCCGAGCAGGCCCGCGTGGCCGCGGAGCAGGCGCTCGCGCGCGTGGGCGAGCGGGTCGAGCACCCCGCTCCGGTGGGCGCTTCGCTCGGCCGCCGGGCCGCAGAGAGCGTGCACGACCTGCAGGAGCGCATGCAGGAGGCGCGGGACCGTATCCACGACGTGCAGGACCGCCTCTACGAGATGCAGTCTCGAGCGTCGCAGCGCCTCGACGACGTCCGCAGCCGTCGTCGCACCGGTGACGACGCACCGCTCGGCGAGCTCCGTGATGACGAGCGCCCCGCTCGCGAGGGCGACGACGCGAAGCTCGACTGACCGTCGGCAGCCGCCCGATATGCGGCGCACGGCCGTATTCCGGTAGGATGACCCGAGCGTTTTCCCTGCGCTGTGTCGAGTCGCTTTCCGGCGACGGCGACCGCGCAGCGTCGACGAGCAATCTCTATCGGAAGTGAGGAACCTCCATGGGTTCTGTGGTCAAGAAGCGTCGCAAGCGCATGTCGAAGAAGAAGCACCGCAAGCTGCTTCGCAAGACGCGCCACCAGCGCCGCAACCGCAAGTAGCGCGGTGGAGCTGGGGGCGGGGGTCCGTTCGGGCCCACGCCGCGACCCCAGCGCCGAGGTCCGTATCGGGACTCGGACGCGTGCTCTGCCGAGGCCGGGCCCTGCATCAGCGGGTGCCCGGTCTTTGCTGTGCCCGCACGATGGTCGATTCGGCACATGACGATCGACCTGGCGACCCCCGACCTCGAGCAGCTGCACGAGGCGCTGCGGCAGCTGGCGTCCTGGCAGCGCACCGGTGAACCGCTGCAGCTGCACCCAGGCGACCTCGGCTGGCACTGCCGGCTCGGAGCATCGACGACAGCGGATGCGGTGCGTACGTGGCGCGCGGGCGGCCGGCTGGCAGCCGTCGGGCTGCTCGACGACGACGTGCTGCGCCTGACCACCGCACCGCAGCTGCGGCACGACCGTGCGCTCGCCGAAGCCATGGCTGCCGACCTGGTCCGGCCCGAGCGCGGCGTGCTGCCCGCTGGCGAGACGAGCGTCGAGCTGCCCGCGGGCGCCGAGCTCGACGCCGTGCTGGCCGAGGCCGGCTGGGTCGTCGGCGAGGCGTGGACTCCGCTCGAGCGCGACCTCGCCGGCCCTGTCGAGATCCCGGGCGGCGCGCACCCGTTGCGCGTCGTCGAGGTCGACGGCAGTGACGCGTCGCTCGTCGAGGCGTGGTCGGCCGTGCAGCGCTCGGCCTTCGACACCGCGCGCGCCAGAGCCGAGCGGTGGTTCGCGATGGCGGAGGGGCCATGGGCGCCGCACGCGCGCACCCTGCTCGGCCTCGACGGCGACGAGGCCGCCGCCGGCATCATCGCGTGGTCGGCGGGCGAGGGCCGGCCGGGGCTCATCGAGCCGATGGGCGTGCACGCCGACCATCGCGGTCGGGGCCACGCTCGCGCCATCACGCTGGCCGCGGCGGCCGCCCTGCGCGAGCTGGGCGCATCGAGCGCGCAGGTGTGCACCGAGCGGTCGCGCGTCGGGGCGATCGCCACCTACCGCTCCGCGGGCTTCCTGCCGCAGACCGAGCGCTTCGACCGGGGGCGCGAGGCCTAGGCTGGCGGCATGCTCGAGATCACGCTCATCGGCAAGCCCGGCTGCCACCTCTGCGACGAGGCGCGGCCCATCGTCGAGCGCGTCGTCGCCGGCTTCGAGGGCGTGACGATGACCGAGGTGTCCATCCTCGACGATGCCGCGCTCGAGGAGCGCTGGGCCGACGACATCCCGGTCGTGCTGATCGACGGCCGACCGCACTCCTCGTGGCGGGTCGACCCCGAGAAGCTGACCGACCGCATCCGCTCGCGCCTCAACTGAGGCGGATGCCTTACGGCGTGAGGCGGTTCGGGCCGCGGAAGAGGAACGTCGTCTCGCGGATCGAGCCGAGGCCCAGCATGAGCATCACGACACGCGCGAGGCCCATGCCGAAGCCGCCGTGCGGGGGCACGCCGTAGCGGAAGAAGTCGAGGTACTCCTCGAGCTCCGCTGCATCCATGCCCTTCTCGGCGATCTGCGCCTCGAGCACCTCGACGCGGTGCTCGCGCTGCGCGCCGGTGGAGATCTCGACGCCGTTGTAGATCAGGTCGTACGAGTTCGTCACCTCCGGCCGGCCCTCGGGGCGCAGGTGGTAGAACGGCCGCACGCCGGCGGGGTACTCGGTCACGAACACGAAGTCATGGCCCAGCTCGTCCTTGACGTGCTGCGAGATCTGCCGCTCGGCCTCGGGGTCGAGGTCGCCGTCGGTGCGCTCGATCGTGTGACCGCGTGCCTCGACGATCGCCTTGACCTCGGCGTGGGTGATGCGCGGGAACGGCGTCGTCGGCACCTGCAGGTCGATGTCGAAGTGTTCCTTGATAGCGGCGCCGTGGCGCTCGACCACGGCGGCGACCGCCTTGGTCAACAGCGTCTCGTGCAGCTGCATGACGTCCTCGTGCGAGTCGATCCAGGAGATCTCGCTGTCGACCGAGGTGAACTCGGTCGCGTGGCGGCTCGTGAACGAGGGGTCGGCGCGGAAGGCCGGGCCGACCTCGAAGATCTTGCCGAAGCCCGCTGACTGCGCCATCTGCTTGAACAGCTGCGGCGACTGCGCGAGGTAGGCGGTGGTCTCGAAGTAGGGCACCTCGAACAGCTCGGCGCGCGACTCGGAGGCCGTCGCCATCAGCTTCGGGGTGTGCAGCTCGATGAAGCCCTCGTCGATCCAGTGCTGGCGCATCGCGTGCTCGATGGTGGTCTGCACGCGGAAGATCAGCTGCGCCTCTGGGCGGCGCAGGTCGAGGAAGCGCCAGTCGAGGCGCTTGTCGATCGACGAGTCGTCGGCGATGGGGGAGTCCTTCGCGACCGACTCGACCGTGAGCGAGCGCAGCTTCACCTCGAGCCCGCCGAGCTTCACGCGCTCGTCGGCCTTCAGATCGCCCTCGACGGTGATGAACGAGCCGTGCATGAGCGCCGAGATCTGGGCGGCCGTCTCGGCCGTCTCCTCGTTCACGGGGTTCACGAGCTGGGCGGCACCCGACTCATCGCGCAGGATCACGAACTGCACGCGCTTCTGGTCGCGCACCGTCTCGACCCACCCGGCCACCTTCACGGGGCCGTCGGGGAGCGATGCGAGGTCCATGATGAGAGTCCGTTGAGTCACGGGCTCGATCCTACCGACGCGCGGGTACTCCCCAGCGTGCGAGACCGATCCAGCCGAGGACGAGGGCGACGACGGATGCCGCCAGCAGCACCCAGCCCGCCCACTCGAGCGACGCATCCGTCACCAGCAGGGCCATGCCGGCCACCGCGATGACGGCGACGCCGGCGGCGACGAGCGCACCGTGCCGCACGTGCGCGATCGAGCCCGCCCACACCCACAGCATCGTGGCGGCGAGCACCACGGCGAGCGCGAGCAGCAGCGGCACGAGCAGGGGCATGGGCACCATTGTGCCGGGCCGGCGTCCATAGGATCCCCAGGTACGATGATGGCCATGCCCGCTCGTCGCCTCCATCTCGTGCGCCACGGCGAGGTGCACAACCCGGAAGGCGTGCTCTACGGACGCCTGCCCGGCTACTTCCTCTCCGAGCGCGGCCACCGCATGGCGGCGCTCGCGGCCGAGCACCTCTCGACCGGCGAGACGGCGCGCCCCGTCGTGCGGCTCGCCGCCAGCCCGCTCGAGCGCGCGCAGCAGTCGGCCGAGCACTGGGCCGACGCGTTCGACCTCGCCATCCGCACCGAGCACCGCATCATCGAGCCGACGAACGCGTTCGAGGGCAAGACCTTCGAGGCCTCCGGCGCGCTCTCGCACCCGGCGTCGTGGCCGCTGCTGCGCAACCCCTTCCGCCCCTCGTGGGGCGAGCCCTACAAGGCGATCGCACAGCGCGTGCGCGCGGCCATGGAGGATGCCTGGGACGAGCTCGAGGAATCCGGCGACGACGGCGACATCGTGATGGTCAGCCACCAATCGCCCATCTGGATGGCGCACCTCGACCTCGCGGGCAAGCGCCTCTGGCACGACCCGCGCACGCGCCGCTGCCAGCTCTCGTCCATCACCTCGTTCGCGCGCGTCGACGGCCGCTTCACCGAGATCGACTACGTCGAGCCCGCCGCCTCGGTGGATGCGATCGACACGGGGGCTGTATGAGGGCCGGGCGGATGCGTCGGGTCGCGGCCGCGCTGTCGGCCTCGGTCGTCGCCGTGCTCGCCCTCTCGGCCTGCTCGTCGACCGACGGTGTCGCGGGCGGCGTCGGCGACGCCGGCTACATCGCCGGCGACGGCTTCGTCACCGAGTTCCCCGATGTCGCCGAGCGCGTCGCGCCGGAGCCCTTCTCGGGCCCGCTCATCGAAGGCGGCGAGTTCGACTCGGCATCGCTCGATGGCGTGACGCTCGTGAACTTCTGGTACGCCGCCTGCCCGCCCTGCCGCATCGAGGCGCCCGTGCTCGCCGAGCTGTACGCGGAGTTCGGCGAGCAGGTCGACTTCCTCGGCGTCAACGTGCGCGACGGCGCGGCGCAGGCCGCCACCTTCGAGGAGCAGTTCGGCATCGACTACCCGTCGATCCTCGACGACGAGACCGCGCAGGCGCAGCTCGCCTTCACCGGCATCGTGGCGCCGAACGCGGTGCCCACCACGATCGTGCTGGATGCCGAGGGCCGTGTCGCCGCCCGCGTCTCGGGTGCCGTGAGCGACACCAGCATCCTCTCGACGCTGCTGCGGGAGGAGCTCGAGCGGTGAGTCTCGCCATCTCCGCGCTGACCGCGCTCGCGCCGATCGCCGCCTTCGACGCGGTGGCATTCGACGCCTTGGCATTCGATCCCGCGGGCGCGGTGCTGAGCGGGCAGCTGCTGGTCTCTGTGCCGATCGCGCTGCTGGCCGGCCTGGTCTCCTTCGCGAGCCCGTGCATCCTGCCGCTCGTGCCCGGCTATCTGGGCCTCGTCGGATCGCTGGTCGGCAAGGACGGCAGCCGCGGTCGGCTCATCGCGGGCGTCTCGCTCTTCATCGCGGGCTTCACGTTCGTGTTCGTGCTCGGCACCGCCGTCGTCGGCGCCGCCAGCTCGTTCCTGCTGCAGTACGCCGACCTGCTGGTGCGCATCCTCGGCATCGTGCTGATCCTGCTGGGGCTCGTCTTCGTCGGCCAGTTCTCTTTTCTGCAGCGCATCTGGAAGCCGCAGCAGGTGAAGTCCGGCGGCATGTGGGCGGCACCGGTCGTCGGCGTCGTCTTCGCCCTCGGCTGGACCCCGTGCTCCGGCCCGACGCTCGCCGCCATCGGCGCGCTCACGGTCACGACCGGCAGCGCGGGTCAGGGCGCGATCCTCGGCCTCGCCTACGCGCTGGGGCTCGGCATCCCGTTCCTGCTCATCGCGCTCGGGCTCGGCTGGGCGGGCGGCGCGGTCGACTGGCTGCGCCGCCACATCCGCGCCGTCAACATCGCCGGCGGCGCGATGCTCATCTTCATCGGCCTGCTCATGGTCACCGGCGCATGGAACGCCATCATGCAATCGCTCCAGGGATGGATCGCCTCCGTTGTCACCATCATCTAGCGCCGGGCCCGGCCCCGAGCGCGCGCCGTCCGACGCCGCAGCCTCTGACGACGCCGCGTCGTTCAACGACACCGCGTCCTCCAACGACCCGATGCGCCCGGACGACCACGTCGATGCGCCCGCGCCCGCGCCGCGCTCGGGCAGCGGCCCCAAGCTCGGGCCGCTCGGCTGGTTCCGCTTCTTCTGGCGCCAGCTGACCTCGATGCGCACGGCCATCGTGCTGCTGCTGCTGCTCGCGGTCGGCGCGATCCCCGGCAGCCTCGTGCCGCAGCGCTCGAGCGACCCGAACGGCGTGCTGCAGGTGCGCGCCGAGAACCCCGACCTGGTCTGGCTCTACGACGCTCTCTCGCTGCACGAGGTCTACTCCAGCCCGTGGTTCTCGGCCATCTACATCCTGCTGTTCACGTCCCTGGTCGGATGTGTCATCCCGCGCCTCGCGCACCACTGGAAGGCCATGCGCGCGAAGCCGCCGCGCACCCCGGCGCGCCTGTCTCGCCTGGTGGGGTTCCAGACCGTGCCGGGCGACGCATCCGACCTCGACCGCGCCGAGAGGTCGCTGCGCAAGCTGGGCTACCGCACCGCCCGCTACGGCGACTCGGTCTCGGCCGAGCGCGGCTACCTGCGCGAGACCGGCAACCTGCTGTTCCACATCGCGCTGCTGGCGATGATCCTGGTGGTCGGGCTGGGCTCCGGCTTCGGCTACAGCGGCCAGCGGCTCATCGTCGAGGGGCGCAGCTTCGCCAACACGCTCTCGAGCTACGACACCTTCGACTCGGGGCAGTGGTTCGACGGGGCCTCGCTCCCGGCCTTCTCGGTGCAGCTCGACGATCTCGAAGTCGTCTACGAGACCGAGAACCCCAACGCCATCGGCGCGCCGCTCGACTTCACTGCGCACCTGTCGGTGACCGAGGACGGCGCCGCGCGCGGGGAGCAGATCAAGGTCAATGAGCCGCTGGCCATCGACAACGCCGACCTGTACCTGATCTCCAACGGCTACGCCCCGCGAATCTCGGTGCGCGACGCCGAGGGCACGGTCGTCTACGACGAGTACACGCCATTTCTCGCGCAGGACGACCTGATGACGAGCCTCGGCGTGATGAAGCTGCCGGGCGGGCTCGACGAGCAGCTGGGACTGCGCGGCTTCTTCTACCCGACTGCCGGGCAGCTCGACACGGGCGCGTTCACCTCCGTCTACCCCGACCTCGCGTACCCGCTGCTGTCGCTGCAGGCCTTCACGGGCGATCTCGGACTGGACGCGGGCGTGCCGCGGTCGGTGTACGCCCTCGAGACCGATGAGATGACGCAGATCGCCGGCGGCGACTCCGGCACCGATGCGCTCACGCTCGAGCTCGGGCAGACGGCAGAGATCCCCGGCGGCCTCGGCACCATCACGTTCGAGGACGTGCGGCGCTACGGCGTGATCGAAGTGCACGTCGACTACACGCAGATCGCGGTCTTCTGGATCGCCATGACCATCGTCGTCTCGTTGCTCGGCTCATTGCTCATCCCGCGCCGGCGGCTGTGGGTGAAGGCGGCGGGCGGCAGGCTCGAGCTCGCGGGACTCGCGCGCGGCGAGGACCCGGCACTCGAGCGCGCCGTCGACGAGCTCGCGAAGCGCCTCGGCGGCGATGGCGAGCGACGCGCCAGCGAGGGCGATGCTGCGGCGGACGCCGTCAACCCCGTCGGGCCTGGACGACGAGAGTAGGATCGACCTGTGCCGGCCGCTGATCTCGACTCCTTCTCGCTGCTGCTCGTCTACTCGGCGATGGCGGTCTATACGCTCGCGTTCATCGCCTATGCCGTCGATGTCGCGCGTCGCTCGGCGGTGAGGTCCGTGCCGGCGGCGGCCCGTGAGCTGGTGGGCGCGGGTGGGCCGACATCGGCGACCGGGCCCGACCCATCCGCACCGCTCGCCCCTGCGCTGCCTGGCCGCGGCGCGCGCATCGGCTTCACGCTCACGGTGCTCGCCTGGGTGCTGCACCTGGGTGGCGCGCTGCTGCGGGGCCTGGCGGCGGGTCGGGTGCCGTGGGCGAACATGTACGAGTTCGCGCTCACCGGCGTGGCCGTGATCGTGGGCGTGTTCGTGCTGTCGCGGCTGTGGAAGGACCTGAACTTCCTGGGCGTGTTCATGACGGGCATCGCGGTCGTCTTCCTCGGCACCGCGACCGTGAACTACTACGTCGCGCCCACGCCGCTGCCGCCGGCGCTGCAGACGTACTGGCTCGTGATCCACGTGTTCGTGGCCACGCTCGCGACCGGCCTGATGGGGCTCGGCACCGGCTTGAGCGTGCTGCAGCTGATCAAGGAGCGCCGCGACAACGGCTTCCTGCGCTCGCTGCCCACGCCGGTGCAGCTCGAGGATCTCGCCTACCGGGTGGGCGTGATCGGCTTCATCTTCTGGACCTTCACGCTCATCGCCGGGGCGATCTGGGCGGAGCACGCGTGGGGCCGGTACTGGGGCTGGGACACGAAGGAGGTCTGGACCTTCGTGATCTGGGTGATCTACGCCGGCTACATCCACGCGCGCGCGACGCGCGGCTGGCGCGGCTCGCGCTCGGCCTGGCTGCAGATCATCGGCTTCACCGCGATCATCTTCAACTTCACGATCGTCAACCAGTTCTTCACCGGCCTGCACGCCTACAGCGGCCTCTGATCCGCAGGGCGGCGGCTGCCCGCCGGCACGCGCCTCGCGCTTCAGACGGGCCTGTGGTTCCGCAACGCGGTTATCGAGGGTGAGCGTCCAGGGAGCCGTCTGAACGTCAGTCCGCCACGTGCGGTTGCGGACACCTGGGTGGTCAGGCGGGCCACGGGCAGCGCCGGCCACTCGCCAGTCAGGCGGTCGCCGCCGGCAGCGCGCGACGGTGCACGCCCCGGCGCACGAGGTCGAGCACCGTCTGCAGCACCTGCTCGCGCTCGAACATCACCTGCTCGTAGGTGAAGCGAACGACGCGGTAGCCGAGTGCCGTGAGGGCTGCATCGCGCCGGCGGTCGTTCGCCATCTGCTTGCGGCTGCCGTGCCACTCGAGCGAATCGATCTCGATCACGAGCGAGCGGCCGATCAGGAAGTCGAAGAACTCGTCCGGCAGCAGTTCGGGCTGCTGCACGAACACGATGTGGGCGTGGCGCAGCAGCGCCGCGAACATCGACTCGGTGCCCGAGCCCGACAGTGCGCTCGCCCGCTCGAGCACTCGCCTCCGTGGCCGCGGCAGCTCCGCTGCCACCTCGAGCAGCGCGTCGGGCTGGATCTTCCCCTGCGACAGCGCGGCGTCGGCGGCCGCGATCAGGTCGTCGGCGGAGACGCAGCCGGATGCCACGGCGAGTGTCGTCTGCACGCTGTCGACGCCGAACGGTGGCGCCTCCTCCTGCAGCCTCTCGTGCAGGCGGTGCACGACGACGCCGTCACGATCCTCGGCCCGCGCGACGCGAGCGCCGTGCGAATTGCGGCGCACGCGGATGTGCAGCTGCTGTTCGCCATGCGGCGTCCAGAGCCCGTGGTCACGCAGCGCGCTCACGCAGGTGACGACGCCACCGAGCTCGAGTGAGCGGGTCGTGTCGCTGCTGGTGTCGGCCAGCGCGAGCCACCCGCGCTGGGGCGTCCGGAGCGCACCTTCCCCGCGAAGCCGTCGCAGTTCGCGCCGGGTCAGATGCTCGAGGGCAGCCTCGACCGTGCAGACGCCGCCCACGATCTCGAGCCAAGACAGGAAGTCCATGCCGCACATGCTGGGGTGGCCAGTCGTTCGCCGAGCGTCGCATCGTGGCCGCTGTGGAGAACTCCGCTGTCGGCTCGACGGCGCCGTCCGGAGAGCGGTGCTGCGGCCGCCCGCGCCTCAGAGGTGCGGCAAGCAGGCGGCGAGGCGCTCGCGCCAGTGTTCGACGCGCTCCGGCGCCGCCGCGTGCTCCGCCAGCAGCGCGGCGTCGGGCGCGACGCGCTCGGCGGAGATCGAGCCGCCGACCGGCACCAGCGGCGAGGCCGTCACATCGGCGGTCAGCAGCGCGCCGGTGCCGAGGCCGCAGTCGTAGGGGAGGGCCGGCAGCGCCCCGGCGAGCGCTGCGCCCATCGACAGCCCCACAGAGGAGTCCAAGGCGCTCGAGACGACCGCCGGCAGCCCGGCCTCGGCGACGATCGCGAGTGCTGCCCGGATCCCGCCGAGCGGCTGCGCCTTGACCACGAGCACGTCGGCAGCACCCGCGCGGGCGACCAGCAGCGGATCGGAGGCCTTGCGCACCGACTCGTCGGCAGCGATCGGGATGGCGAGCCGGTGCAGTCGCGAGCGCAGCTCGGCCAGCTCCGGCACGCTCGCGCACGGCTGCTCGACGTACTCCAGGTCGAAGTGCTCGAGCGCGCGCACCGCCGTCTCCGCCTCGTCGATGCCCCAGCCGCCGTTCGCATCCACGCGGATCCGCACGTCGGGCAGCAGCGCCCGCACCTCGGTCACCCGCGCCACGTCGTCCTCGAGCACCTGCCCCCGCTCGGCTACCTTCACCTTCACGGTGCGGCAGCCGTCGTAGCGCGCCAGCACCTCTGCGACGGCCGAAGGCGCCACCGCCGGCAGCGTCGCGTTCACCGGCACCGCCGAGCGCAGCAGCGCCGGCCGCTCGAGGTCGGCATCCTCCAGCGCCGCCCGCAGCCAGCGCGCGGCCTCCTCCGGCTCGTACTCCAGGAAGGGGCTCCACTCGCCCCAGCCGGCCGCGCCCGAGAACAGCGCCACCTCGCGCGACTCCACCCCCCGGAAGCGCGTCGCCAGCGGCAGCGACACCACGTGCATGCGGTCGGCGAGCCGTTCGTAGGCGAGATCCACGCGCCCATGCTCGCACGCCTGCCAGAATCGATGCGTGACCGAGCTGCCATGGGTGATCGATACGCGCGCCAAGACCCGTCGGCGCAACCCGGTCTGGGGCATCCTCGCGCTCGTCGCGGCGGCCCTCTGCGGCGTGAGCTTCCTGCTCGCGATCGGCGTCTCGTGGATCGACCTCGACGGCCTCGTCGTCTGGCTGCTGCCGGTCTGGGGCATCATCACGCTGCTCGGCGTGGCGTTCGCCATCACGGCGTCGGTGAAGCGCGGCTCCGCCAACCTCACGATGGCGGCGATCGCCGGCGGGCTGCTCGTCATCTCGAACCCGGTGGTCTTCCTGATCATCGGCTTCGCGCTCGGTCTGGTCCAGTAGCGGATGCGGTGGCGCGCCTCCGAGGCTCGCACGCGTTCCGTACGTAGCATCACAGCGTGATCGAAGAACTGCAGCTCGCCGAGCCGACCAGTCGGCCCGCTCCGGCGCGCTCGGCGAAGCACCGCCGCCGCGCCCGACTCGGCCCTGCCTCGCTGTGGTTGCTGGCGGCTGCGGTGATCCTGCAGGTGGTCTCGCTCGTGCAGCAGTTCAGCTACCTCTTCGCGCCGAAGCCCGGCGAGTTCCCGATGCTCGTGGTGGTCGTCATCCTCGCCTCGCTCGTCGGCTTCGTCGGCGTCGTGTGCGGCGTCCTGGGCGCGACCACGGCGGATGGGCGACGCACGGGCGTGTTCGGAGCCGCCCTCGGTCTCGCATTCCTCGTGCTCTTCGCCGCAGCGACCTCGTTCGGCTGGGGCTTCCTCGAGGCGCTCTCGACCCCGGTCTGATGCATTGGCTGCGATCTCGCAGCCCATCACCATTCAGCAACGATCCGCCCCTGTCGCGAGGCCGGACCCCGCTGATCGGCCAGGATGGCACCCGCCTGCTGTTGCCGCGAGGAGTCCGTCGCCCGCGAGGCTGAACGGCCCCGCGAAGTCGCATCTTCCCTCGCGCGCGCGGCCGCGCAAGAATCGAAGCGTGTCGACGGCGATGCCGCAGTTCGAGATGCCGCCACGGGCGGAGGGCTCCGTTCGGCCCGGCGCCACCGGCTCGGCGCAGATCGAGCCCGGCTCTGACGGACTCGGCAACGACTCCGCCGACCCCCTCGATCCCGGCCCGCGCGGTTCGGACCCCCTCCATACGGCGACCGCACGGCGGCGCTTCGGCTGGCGCCAGCTGCTCATCGCGGGCCTCGTGGGTGTGCTGGCGGGCGGCGCGATCCCGGTGGCGCTGCAGTCGCTCGACGACTCCGCGGCCAGCGCGCAGGTCGAGGATCTGCGCTCGGTCGCGCTCGAGTACCTCACGGCCATCGCCAACGGCCGTGCGGGCGTCGCGACCGGGCTGGCGCCGGTGCACAGTGGCGGTCGCGTGGCTCCGGATGGGGTGCTGCAGACGGCCGACCCGATCACGGACTACACGGTGCAGCTCGTGCAGGTCGACGGCCTGAGCGGCTCGGCCGACGTGCGCTACCGCGTGGGCGGCATCGAGGTGTTCCGCGCGCTGGAGGCGCGGCTCGTCGACGGCGAGTGGCGGCTGCGGACGTCGCTCGCGGAGGTCGCCGACGTCACCTTCAGCGATCCCATCGCGCGCGTGCAGGTGGCCGGGGTACCGCTCGACGGCGTCGCGCCGGTGCTGCTCTACCCGGGCAGCTACCGCATCGACGCGTTCGCCGGGCCCTTCTTCCTCTCCGGCGGCGACGAGTTCGTCGTCGACGGCGATCCCGGCACCCCCACCGCGCCGTACGTGACCGCGGGAGTCGTGCCACGCATCCGCGACTATGCCACCGAGCTCGCGCTCGACACTGTCGCCGACTGCCAACTGCGCGCCCGCTGCCCGGTCGGCTACGGGCTGCGGCTGCTGCCGGTGGGCGAGCCCTACCCGGTCGACGCCGATGCGGACACGGGCGCCATCGACCTGGTGGTGCCGATCATGGCGCTCGACGGGCGCGACACGCAGTGGTTCGACGTGCGGCTGCGCGCGATCCTCGACGACGACGGGGCACCCGCCGAGTGGCTGTGCGGCGAGCCCGGCGCGAGCGCGGAGGAGCTGCACGGCTGCACGCTCTGAGGCGGCGGCATGCGCGCCGGGCCCGCAACCGGCTCGCTCGCACAGACAACCGTTCGGCAACGAATCAGCCGCGCCCCTGCCGAGCGCCCGCGGTTCGCGCCATGATGAGCGGGTGCCGCCGTCGATGCCGGAGTTCGAGATGCCTGCAGAGGTCGACGCTCCGCCGCGCCCCGAGCAGCGGCCGCAGCCGACGACCGAGCGCCCCCAGCACACGGCCGAGCCCGACGCATCCGACGCGCTCGAGAGCCCGCGCCGCGCTGGCCTCAGCTGGCGCCACGTGCTGATCGGCGCCGTGGTCGGTGCGATCGTGGGCGCGGCCATCCCGGGCGGCATCCAAGTGGCCGAGCGAGCGGCAGCGACCGCCGACGAGACGAGCCTGCGCACGGCCGTGACGGAGTACCTGACGGCGATCGCCGACGGCGGCGCGGTCGAGGCGACGAGGCTGGTGCCGCTGCCGTCCGAAGCGGGTGACGTGACGGATGCGATGCTCGCGTCGGCCGAGGCCATCGACGAGATCTCGGTGCCGTTCGTGCAGGTCGACGGCGACGTCGGCGCGGTCGAAGTGCGGTACTCGGTCGGCGCGGTCGAAGTGCAGCGCACGCTCGACGCCGAGCGGGTGGCGGGAGCGTGGTGGGTGACGACCTCGCTGGCGGAGCCGGTCGAACCCACCTATTGGGGCAACATGACCGATGTGACCATCGGGGGCACAGCGCTCGTGCCCGGCGGCAGCACCTACCTCTACCCGGGGCTGTACGAGATCGACGAGGTCGACGGACCGATCATGCGCGTGCGCGGCGAGCGGTTCGCGGTCGACGGCGACCCCGGTTCACCGACGGAGGCGATCGTGCAGGCCGAGGTCATGCCCGACGTGGCGCGCACGGCTGCGGAGGTCGCGCAAGTCGTCGCGCGCATGTGCCAGGCGGCACAGACCTGCCCGATACCCCCGGAGGCGGAGCTGCTGGGGGCGGAGGCATACGTCTGGGCCAGCTCCCCGGAGGAGGTCGAACTGAGCGTGCAGCTGCAGATCGACGAGACGCAGTGGCAGGAGGTGCGCGTGCGGATCGAGACCGATCAGCAGGGGCGTCCGTCCGCGTGGTTCTGCGGCCAGCCGGGCGCCTACGCCACCCCCGTCGATCCCTGCCCGGCCGTGGAGTGAGGCGCGCGCTCACCGCGCAGGCGCCGCTCGCTAGGCTGGCCCGGTGACCATCTCGCCCCTGTTCGACGCCGCCGAGTGGGCCGAGGCAGCACCCGGCTACGACGACATCACCGTGCACCGCTCGCGCGACGGGCGCATCGCCCGCATTGCCTTCGACCGGCCCGAGGTGCGCAACGCCTTCCGCCCGCACACAGTCGACGAGCTCTACCGCGCTCTCGACGACGTGCGGCAGGACAGCCGCGTCGGCGTCGTGCTGCTGACCGGCAACGGCCCGAGCGAGAAGGACGGCGGCTGGGCCTTCTGCTCCGGCGGCGACCAGCGCATCCGCGGCCGCGACGGCTACAAGTACGCCGACTCCGAGACCGCCGAGGGCATCGACCCGGCGCGCTCCGGCCGTCTGCACATCCTCGAGGTGCAGCGACTGATCCGCTTCATGCCCAAGGTCGTCATCGCCGTCGTGCCCGGCTGGGCGGCCGGCGGCGGCCACTCGCTGCACGTCGTCTGCGACCTGACGATCGCCAGCCGAGAGCACGCGCGCTTCAAGCAGACGGATGCGGATGTCGGCTCGTTCGACGCCGGCTACGGCAGCGCCTACATGGCCCGGCAGACCGGGCAGAAGTTCGCGCGCGAGGTGTTCTTCCTCGCCCGCGAGTACAGCGCGGACCGCGCCCTGCAGGCCGGCGCGATCAACGCATCCGTCCCCCATGACGAGCTCGAGGCGACCGCGATCGAGTGGGCGCGCGAGATCCTCGGGAAGAGCCCGACCGCGATCCGTATGCTGAAGTTCGCGTTCAACGCGGTCGACGACGGGCTGGTGGGACAGCAGATCTTCGCCGGCGAGGCGACCCGACTCGCCTACGGCACCGACGAGGCCGTCGAGGGGCGGGATTCGTTCCTCGAGAAGCGCGAGCCCGACTGGTCGCCGTACCCGTGGCAGTACTGACGCCGCAGGCGCCAGCCGGATGACCAGAGCAGACTGAAGCACGCGCAGCGCGACAAGGAGGTGCACCGTGGGAGTGGTCGTCGAGACGAGCGGATCCAGCGGCGTGCCCAAGCGCGTCGTGCTCTCCGACGAGGCGATCGCGGCCTCGACCGATGCGGCGATCGACCGCCTCGGCGCCCCCGGGCAGTGGGTGCTCGCGCTGCCGGACCACTACATCGCCGGCATGAACGTCATCTGGCGCAACGAGGTGAGCGGCGCGCCGCTCGTGCGCACCGCCGGCGCCTTCACCGCCGAGGCCTTCGTCGAGGCGGTGCAGAGCCTCGAGCACGAGCGCAAGTACACCTCTCTCGTGCCCACGCAGCTCGCCCGCTTGGTCGACGCGGCATCGCTCGACCGTTCGTTCATCGGGCCGATCGCGCGCCTCGACCGCATCCTGCTGGGCGGCCAGCGTGCGCCCTTCGGCCTCATCGAGCGCGCAGCGCGCCTGGGCTGGCGCATCACGCGCACCTACGGTGCGACGGAGACGGTGGGCGGATGCGTCTGGGACGGCAGGCCGCTGCGTGACGTCAAGGTGCGCCTCACCGACCAGATCGAGATCTCGGGCCCGCAGCTCGCCGACGGCTACGCGGATGCGGCGCTGACCGAGCAGCGCTTCCACACCGACGGCACCGGCACCCGCTGGTACAAGACCGGCGATGCCGGCTCCCTGATCGGCGGCACGCTGCAGGTCTCCGGCCGCATCGACGACGTCATCAACTCCGGCGGCATCAAGATCTCGCTCGCCGCCATCGAGCACGTCGTGCAGGTGTTCGCGCCCGACGCGGTCGTGGTGGCCGCGCCGCACCCGGAGTGGGGCGAGGTGCCGGCGGTGGTGACGACGCTCAAGCCCTCGCTCGCCGAGATCCGCGCGGCCGTCGCGAACGCGCTCGGCAAGCCGGCCCGGCCCAACCACCTGGTGACGGTCTCGGTGATGCCGACCACCGCATCCGGCAAGCCCGACCGCAAGCGGCTCGGCCGCCTGGTCGCCAGCCGCACGCAGGAGCGCCGCCGCCGCGGCCTCTTCGGGTGAGGCTGCGCGCCGCCAAATCTCATGAATAGCCCGCGCGCCGCCTCGGCGGGTTGCGGAGCGCGGAGCCGGAACCAGCGTGGGCGTGGCGAGAGCTCCCACCCTCAAGAAGTCGTCCGCAGGTATCGCAGCGGGGCGTTCCCATACCGCGTGGTGCCCTATGCGCAACACGAGAAGACCCGGTCATGCCTGAGTCGGAAGATTTCTGGTACGGCACTGGCGAGTTGTGCGGACAGTCGCTAGCGTCGAAATGAGCCCAGAGCGAAAGCGGTCTGGGACTGATCTTGGGATATTTGCGGTGGCTAGGTTGTCGTCTGTGGTGTTCGCTTCGATAGCGGCTCCCAGGGCGAATGCGACAGGTTCCCCCTCAGAGGCTGGCACTCAACACGGCACCATTACTGCGGACGATGCCGTTCGTGGCATTGAACTTGTGGAGTCGGCTGCCGGAGGCGCGTTGGTCTTCACGTTGGCAGACGGCGATCGCCTCAGCGTCTCGGAGGACGGGCAGACCGCGAGGATGCTCAACAGTTCGGGCGAGGCGTTGATGACATGCACCGAGCCCTCGTTGACATCCGACGCAGGCGCTCACGAGCGTGATGCGGTGTTCGTGATCGACGGCGCCGAACTGTCCGTGCAGGCTTCGGGCGTGGCCCGTATGCGAGCTGTTTCGAGGAGTGGCTGGCGAATTTCGTCATTGCTTGGTCAGCGGAGGCTCTCGTATGTTTGCCGGTCGGCCTAGTCAACGTGCCTGCCGGAGTCGCGTGTGCGTTTGCGATGATGGGAATCACCGCAGGCATTGACACGAGCGGGGTATGTGCGTAATCAGGGGCTGAGGTGAGAATGATGAAGAATCGGCAATCGATGACAATGCTGGAACGCCTTAACGCGCCGAACGAGCTGCTCAAGCTCTTCTTAGCGCTTCAAGTCGCGACGTTCCTCGGTTCGTTCCTCGCAGCGTGGATCCGTTCCGCGGTGCAAAATGAGCCGTACACGGAGGCGCTGACGTATCAGCTTGCGCTGATCTGGCCTGGATCGTGCCACCTCGGGCTGATTTCGCGGGTTGAGGGCTCCGGAGCATTGATTTTCCGGGGTTCTTGGTGCGCACGTTACGCACTAATCGCGGCTATCTAGACTGCTCAGGTGGGCTTGTTCGTGCGGAAAGTACGGACCGCGTCGGGCGCGACGGCGGTGCAGATCGCGCATACCCGTCGTGGCGTGCAGAAGATCGTCGAGCATCTCGGGTCCGCGCACGACGAGGCGCAGCTGGCCGCGCTGGTCGCGATCGCGCGGGAGAAGATCGCGGTCATGGACGGGCAGGGCACGTTCGATTTGGACGCGCTGCTGCCGACGCCCGCGGCGACGGCAGCGCCGACCGTCACGGGCTCTCGCTCCCGGGTGCTCTGGACGGCGCTGGAGGACGCGTACGCGCGTCTCGGCTTCGAGGCCATCGGCGATGAGACCTTCAAACAGCTCGTGTTGGCACGGATCGTGGAGCCGACCTCGAAAGCGGACACGCTGCGAGTGCTGGGTGAGTTGGGCGTGCCCGATCCGCCGTCGCTGCGCACGATCTGGCGCACGCTGGCGCGCAGCATCGAACACGACTGGCGCGCGATTTCTGCCGCCGCCGCATACGCGCACGCGACCCGGGCTGGCGCGCTCACGCTGGTCCTTTACGACGTGACGACCCTGTATTTCGAGGCCGAGTACGAGGACACGCTGCGGAAGGTCGGCATGTCGAAGGAGCGGCGCGTGGATCCGCAGATCTTGGTCGGTCTGCTCGTCGACGCCGGCGGCTTCCCGCTCGAGGTCCACGCGTTCCCCGGCAACAAGGGCGAGACCCTCACGCTGCTGCCCGTGCTGGATGCCTTCCGCGCCCGCCACGGCGTCGAAGAGCTCGTCGTCGTCGCCGACGCCGGCATGCTCTCGGCCGCGAACCTGAACGCCGTCGAGGACGCCGGATTCAAGTTCATCGTCGGCTCCCGCACCTCCTCCGCCCCGCACGACCTGACCCCGCACTTCGAGCGACACGGGAACGCGTTCGTCGACGGGCAGATCATCGAGACGAACCGCACGATGGGCAGAGGCGAGCAGGCGCGGAAGCGGCGGGTCGTCTGGCACTACTCGTTCAAACGCGACAAGCGCGACAACATCACGCTCAACAAGCAGATCGAACGCGCCGAGAAGGTCGCCGACGGCACCCGGCCGACGAAGAAGGACCGGTTCGTCACGATCGACGGGAAGACGGTCGGCGTGAATTGGGAACAGATCGAGAAGGCCCGCACCTGGCAGGGCCTGAAGGGCTACGTCACCAACCTCCCCAAGCAGACGCTCAACGGCGCCGGCGTCGTCGCCGCCTACCACGACCTATTCCAAGTCGAAGCGTCGTTCCGGATGGCCAAGACCGACCTCAAGGCGCGGCCCATGTTCCACGCCAAGGAGGACTCGATCCAGGCACACCTGACCATCGTGTTCTGCGCCCTCGCGATCAGCCGCCACCTGCACCAGGCCACCGGCGTCAGCATCCGCCGCATCGTGCGCGCGCTCCGGCCCCTGCGCGACGTGACCATCAGCATCGACGGGCACCAGCTCACCGCCACCAGCCCAGCCGAAGGCGAAGCTGCCGAGATCCTCGCCACCCTCCAGCGCTAATCGTCACGCACTAAAGTGGCGCGATCCAGGTCTGGGCGCCAGGTGCGGCGTTGCTGACGATTGTGGGCATCCTGCTGTTCCGCAGGGCCGAGCGCAAGGCGTCGAAGAGAGACTGACAGGAGGATCACAAGGCGAGTCCGGTTGGATTCTTGGTGCCATTGGACGAGGGCCAGCTGCTCCTGTCATGCGGCGCGTGAAGCGCCGCCGGGCTCATTGTTCGGCGGAACTTGTTCTCTACCGCAGCTACAACCTCGCCTCGTTGGTCGGCAGCGGCCGACGACCAATACCATCGTGAGGATGGCTTCCCCACGATCCGGCAACCCCGCCAAGCGCGCGCAGATCGCCGGCACCGCTCCCAGCCCAGCGACCGCGCGCGACTGGATCGCCGCATCGCGGCCCCGCACCCTCGGCATGGCGATCGCGCCCGTGGCGCTCGGCAGCGCCGCCGCGTTCAACGCGGAGGGCTTCCACCTCGGCATCGCCCTCGCGTGCCTCGCGCTCGCGGTCTTCCTGCAGATCGGCGTGAACTTCGCCAACGACTACTCCGACGGCGTGCGCGGCACCGATGCGGTGCGGGTCGGCCCCGGCCGCCTGGTGGGTGCCGGCAAGGCCGAGCCGCGGGCGGTGCGCAACGTGGCGATCGGCTTCCTCGCCGCCGGCGCGATCGCCGGCCTCCTGGTGGTGGTGCTCTCGGGTCGCTGGTGGCTGCTGCTGGTCGGCCTCGTCTCCATCGCCGCCGCCTGGGGCTACACCGGCGGCAAGCGCCCCTACGGCTACTACGCGCTGGGCGAGCTGATGGCGTTCCTCTTCTTCGGCCCGGTCGCGGTGATCGGCACCGTCTACGCGATCATCGGCCGGATCACCGCCGACTCGATCGCGCTCGGCGTCGCGATCGGCTCGATCTCGGCCGCGCTCATGCTGTGCAACAACCTGCGCGACATCGACACCGACCGCGCCGCAGGCAAGCGCAGCCTCGCCACCCTCATCGGCCGCCGGCCCTCGAAGGCGCTCTACGTGGTGCTGATGCTGGTGCCGTTCGTGATCCTGTGGGTGTTCTCGTACGCGCTCGCCTACGGCATCGCCGTCTTCGCCGTGCTGCTGCTGGCCGGCCCCGCGATGGTGATCGTCGTGATGGCGCGCACCCCGCGCGACCTGATCACCGCGCTGGGGCTCACGGGCCTGACGGCGCTGCTCTACGGCGTCGGCCTCGCCGTCGCCATCTGGGGCGGCCCCGCCGGCTTCGTCTCCGTCCCCGGCGCCTGAGGCCCGCTGCCGCAGCCATGCCGGGCGCCCGCGGCGCCCTCCCGCAGGTATAGGGCGTGTTGCTCCTCCCGGGGCGCCCGAGCAGCAAACCGCCCTATACCTGTCGAGCCGTGGGGCTCAGGGGCGGGCGGATGCGTCGGGGTCGGCGCCGTCGGCGGTCGCGTCGCGCTCGTCCGCGGGGGGCGCCTCGGGTTGGGCGGCATGCTCAGGCTGGGCGGTGCTGCGGGGGTCGGCGCCGTCGGCGGGCGCCTCGCGCTCGTCCGCGGCGGGCGCCTCGGCCTCGGCGGCATCCTCGCGCTCGCCGAGCGCGGCATCCTCGATGTCCGCGTCGTCGGGGCCGGCGCCCGCGCGCTTGCGGCCCTCGCGCATCCGCTGCACGTCGGCGGCGGCGGCATCGCGCAGCTGCGAGAAGAACACGATCGATGCCGCGAACGCGAACACGATCGCGACGATCATCGACAGCCACCACGGCACCTGCGCGATCATCAGCACGGCGAACGGCACGAGGAACAGGAGGGCGCGCACGATCAGGTAGCGCATCGAGGGGGGCATGCACCAAGTCTATGAGCGCCCCATAGCGAACCGACGTAGGCTGGGGTCATGCGGTGGTTCATTATCGGCGGAATCCTGGCCCTGGTGGTCACGGTGTACGCCCTCGTCGACCTGACGGTGACGGACGACCGCCGCATCCGCCGCCTCAACCGCGTGCTGTGGGTGGTGCTGATCGTGGTGCTGCCGGTGATCGGTGCGGCCGCGTGGCTCGCGTGGGGCAAGGGGCCGCGTGCTTCCGCTCCGCCGATGGCGCCCGACGACGACCCCTCGTTCTCGCGCTCGACCACCGTCAGCGACGAGGAGACCGACCGTCGCATCGCCGACCTCGAGGCGCAGCTGGCCGCGCTCGACGACGAGGACTTCGGCGCGGCCGACGAGCCCGAGCAGCCCGCGCCGCCGGCGAGCACGGAGGCGCCGAAGCCCGAGCCTCGTGCCAAGCCCAAGCCCAAGCCGAAGCGCGGCCCGAAGCCCGATGCCGAGGCGACCGACGGCGATGTCGACGGCGAGGGCCACCGCGCGACCGGCGATGGCGGCGACTCCGCCCGTGCCTGAGGCGGCGCGGCCGGCGCTGCCGGCTGCCGCCTACGCCGACCGCCTGGTCACCTCGCTCGCCGCCGCGGGCGTCGCCGACCTGATCGTCTGTCCCGGCTCGCGCTCGCAGGCCATCGCGCTCGCCGCCGCCAGGGCCGCCCGTGAGGGCAGCCTCGCGCTGCACGTGCGCATCGACGAGCGCAGCGCCGCCTTCCTCGCGCTCGGCCTCGCCCGCGAGACCGGCAGCCCCGTGGCCATCGTGGTCACGAGCGGCACCGCGCTCGCGAACCTGCACCCGGCGATGCTCGAGGCGCACCACAGCGACGTGCCGCTGATCGCCATCACCGCCGACCGCCCGGCCGAGCTGCAGGGCGTGCGCGCCAACCAGACCACGCGCCAGCCGGGCATCTTCGGCGATGCGGCTCGCGTCGTGCTCGACGTGGGGGCGGATGCGCTGCGTCACCCCGAGGGGGATGCCGTGCGTGCGGTCCGTGCCGCGTTGGGCTGGCGAGGGGACGCGATCGCCGACGGCGCCCCGGTCGCCGCCAGCAGCGAGCCCGACGATGCCCACACCGAGCCCGGCCCGGTGCAGCTGAACATCGCCTTCCGCGAGCCGCTCTCGGGCGGCGCGCCCGCCGCGGCGCGGCCGATCGAGCCCGTCGGTCGCCCGCCGATGCCGACCGCGACCCTGCGCGCAGCGGCCGCCACGGTCGTGATCGCCGGTGCCGACGCCGGCGCGGCAGCGGTCGACCTCGCCGAGGCGATCGGCGCGCCGCTCATCGCCGAGCCCACGAGCGGTGCCCGCTTCGGCCGCGTGCTCGTGCCGCACGGGCGCGACGTCATCGCGCAGCTGGGCGAGGCCGTGCGGCGGGTCGTGGTGCTCGGGCACCCGACGCTCGCGCGCGCCGTGACCGGGCTCATCCGCCGCCCGGACGTCGAGGTCGTCACGATCGGCCGCGCCGGGCAGGACAACGTGCGCGGCACCGGCGCCACGACCGTGCTGACGGGCCGCATCGAGGTTGAGCCGGCCGAGCGCGACGCCGAGGACATCGGCCGCGAGTGGATCGAGCGGTGGGTCGCTGCCGGCCGCGCGCTCGCCGCCGAGCACGACGCCGAGTCGGCACCTGACTCGCAGCTCTCGCGCTCCGCCTACGCGAAGGCCGAGCTCGCCGAGGGGCGCACGCCCATCACGCGCCGCGAGCTCGTCACCCAGGTGTGGGATCGCACCTGGCCGCACGACCGGCTGGTGGTGGCGGCCAGCCGCCTGATCCGCGAGCTCGACGCCTTCGCCGGCCCCAAGGCGGTGACGGCCCGCGCCAACCGCGGTCTCGCGGGCATCGACGGCACCGTCAGCACCGCATCCGGCATCGCCATCGCGCACCGCCGCAGCGGCGAGCCCGGCCTCACCCGGCTGCTGATCGGCGACCTCGCGCTGCTGCACGACGCGGGAGGCCTGCACGTGCCGCCGGGGGAGGAGCGCCCGCAGCTGCAGATCATCGTCGGCAACGACCGCGGCGGCAGCCTCTTCGACCTGCTCGAGGTGGCCGGCAGCGCCGCGCCCGACGACTTCGCCCGCGTGCTGCGCACCCCCCACGAGGTCGACTTCGAGCACCTGGCTGCGGCCTACGGCTGGCCCTACGAGCGCGTGAGCGATCGCGCCGGCCTGCGCCGGGCGCTCTCGCAGGCGCGACCGGGCATCATCGAAGCGGTACTGGAGGGGGAGACGGATGCGCAGCAGCTCTGAGCGCGCGGGTGCCGGCCGCGAGACGGCCGCGACCCGCATCGGCTTCGGCACGACCATCGTGATCACCGGCGGCGGCAGCGGCATCGGCCGGCTCGTCGCCCTGGGTGCAGCGCGGAAGGGCGCGCACGTCGTCATCTGGGATCGCGACGCGGCCGCGGCGCGATCGGTCAGCCAGGAGGTCGCTGAGCAGGGCGGGCGTGGCAGCGTGGTGCAGGTCGACCTCGCCGACGCCGACGCGATCGAGCTCGCCGCCGCCGAGACCCTCATGCTGGGCCCGGTCGACGTGCTGATCAACAACGCCGGGGTGGTCTCGGGCCGCCCGCTCACCGAGCTGAGCCCCGCTCAGATCGACCTCACGATGCGCGTCAACGCGATCGCGCCGATGCTGGTCACGCGCGCGCTGCTGCCAGCGATGCGCGACGCCGGCCGCGGCCGCATCGTCACGGTCGCGAGCGCGGCGGGCTTCATCGGCGTCGCCGGCCAGACCGACTACGCGGCCAGCAAGTTCGCCGCGGTCGGCTTCATGGAGTCGCTGCGGGCAGAGCTGCGCAAGCAGGGCTCACCGATCACGGCGCTCACTGTGGCGCCGTTCTACATCGACACGGGCATGTTCGACGGCGTGACCACCAGGGTGCCCGCGCTGCTGCCGATCCTGTCGCAGGCGCGCGTCGCCACCCAGATCCTCGGCGCCATCGAGTCGCGCCGGGCGCTGCTGGCGCTGCCGCCGCTGGTGCGCCTGGTGCCGGCGATCAAGGTGCTGCCGACGGCGCTCGGCGACTGGCTGGCGGATGCGCTGGGCGTCAACGAGGGCATGGACGGCTTCACGGGGCGGCAGGCGGCACCCGCCGCCGCACCCGTCGACGGCGCGAGCGCTCGCTGATGCGCTGGCCCTGGCAGAGGCGGAAGGCGGCGCTGCCGCCGGTGCCGCAGATCTCCGAGCGGGTCGAGCAGCGCTGGATGCTGCCGCGCACCCTCATCGTGCTGCTGTCGATCATCGCGGCGATCGGTGTGCTCATCCTGCTCAGCCAGGTCGCCACGTTCGTCACGCCAGTGTTCCTGGGCGTCAACCTGGTGATCGCGGTGATGCCGCTGCAGCAGTGGCTGCTGCGCGTCGGCATGCCCCGGCTGGTGGCGGCGCTGGCTGCGCTGCTGACCGTCTACGCGTTCCTGATCGCGCTGTTCTGGTCGATCTACTGGTCGGTGCAGTCGCTCGTGACCGAGCTGCCCGGCTACTCGGCCGAGTTCAACACCCTCTACCGCGACCTGCTCGACTGGCTCGCCACGCTCGGCGTCTCGCAGGATGAGTTCTTCGCGCAGATGCAGAGCGCCTTCAGCCCGGGCGCGATCGCCAGCGGGCTGACGAGCATCCTGTCGAACGCCGGCATCGTGCTCGCGTTCCTCGCGACCCTGTTCGTGGTGATCTTCTTCCTCGCGTGGGACTCCATGGGGCTGCCGGAGCGCATCAAGCGCATCGCGGCCACCAACCCTGGCATCGTGCACGGCATCGACCGCTTCGCGCAGGGCGTGCAGCGCTACTGGGTGGTGGCGACGGTCTTCGGCCTCATCGTCTCGGCGCTCGACCTGGTCGCGCTGTCGGCGCTCGGGGTGCCGCTGGCGCTGGTGTGGGCGGTGTTCGCCTTCGTCACGAACTACATCCCGAACGTCGGCTTCGTGCTCGGCGTGATCCCGCCGACGCTCATGGCGCTGCTGGCCAACGGCCCGATCAACGCACTGCTGACGGCGATCCTGTTCAGCGTCATCAACTTCGTGATGCAGTCGCTCATCCAGCCCAAGGTGGCGGGGGATGCGGTGGGCGTCACGCCCGCGACCTCGTTCCTGTCGCTGCTCGTGTGGGCGTACGCGCTCGGGCCGGTCGGGGCGCTGCTGGCGCTGCCGGCGACGCTGGCGGTGAAGACGCTGCTGATCGACCCGGATCCGAGGCTCGCCTGGGTGAGCAAGCTGATCGCGAGCCGGATCGACGACCCAGGCAGCGGCCGCCTCGGCACGGCGATCGGGCCCGGCGTGCAGGGTCGAGCCCCGCGCAGCACCTGACGCGCGCGGCACCTGTCGCGAGCAGCACCTGACGAGCCCAGATCTGACGAATTTGGAGCCGTGACGGTTAGTCTCTGCCCATGACAGCGATCACCGACGCCCTGCGCATCACCCGCTCCGTGCGCCTCGCCGACATCGACCCGCGCTCGACGCCCGGCTTCGCCGGCGACAAGCAGGCCGGCGCGGTCGTGCTCGCCGCAGGAGCCGAACCGCTCGCCGACCTGCAGGAGCGACTCTTCGCGGCAAGCCGGGCAGGCGATGAGCGCTCGGTGCTGCTGATGGTGCAGGGGATGGACACCGCCGGCAAGGGCGGCATCATGCGGCATGTGGTCGGGCAGGTCGACCCGCAGGGCGTCGCCATCAAGGCGTTCAAGGCGCCGAGCGCGGCCGAGCGGCGCCATGATTTCCTGTGGCGCATCGAGAAGGCGCTGCCGACGCCCGGCATGATCGGCGTCTTCGACCGCTCGCACTACGAGGATGTGCTCATCCACCGGGTGCAGGGGCTGACTCCCGCCGATGAGATCCAGGAGCGCTACGGCAAGATCGTCGAGTTCGAGCAGCAGATCGCCGACCGCGGCATCCGCCTGGTCAAGGTGATGCTGCACATCTCGCGCCAGGAGCAGGGCGCCCGGCTGCTCGAGCGGCTCGACCGCTCCGACAAGCACTGGAAGTACAACCCGGGCGACGTCGACGAGCGCGGCCACTGGGACGACTACATGGAGGCCTACCAGGTCGCCATCAACCGCACGGCCCGCGCATCCGACCCCTGGTACGTGGTGCCCGCCGACCGCAAGTGGTTCGCGCGGCTCGCGGTGCACGAGCTGCTCGTCGAGGCGCTCGAGGGGATCGACCCGCAGTGGCCCGCCGCAGACTTCGACGTGGCGGCCGAGCGCGAGCGGCTGCTCGCCACCGGCGACGTGCCCGTGCCCGAGGCGGCGCAGGGCGGGAGCACGAAGGCCAAGCAGGACAAAGGTGAGAAGCCCGAGAAGCCCAAGCAGGGCAAGAAGAAGGACAAGCAGAAGGACAAGCAGGACAAGCGGGCGAAGCAGGAGCAGCGCGAGCGGTCCCAGTAGGACGAGCAGCTGCGAGCGGGCTACTGGCGCCCCGGCAACCGCTCTGCCGGCCGGGGCGTCTCCGGCCTGGCGGCAGGCAGCGGGTCGGCCAGCGCGTCGGTGATCGGGCGCAGCTTCACGCCCGTCTCGGCGAGCTCGGCGTCGGGGTCCGAGCCCGCGACGATGCCGGCGCCGGCGAACGCCCGGATCGCGCCGTCGGCGGCGATGTCCGCGCCGCGCAGGGCGATCACCCACTCCCCGCCGCCGCTGCCGTCGATCCAGCCGACCGGGCCGGCGTAGCGGCCCCGGTCGACGCCCTCGAGCTCGCGGATGAGCTGCAGCGCGGCGAGCCGCGGCGTGCCGGCCACCGCAGCGGTCGGGTGCAGCAGCGCCAGCACGTCGAGCGTCGAGTGCTCGCCCAGGGTGCCGGTGACGTCGGTCGCCAGGTGCCACAGGTTCGGCAGCTGCAGCGGGAACGGCTCGGACGCCCGGGCGTCCGGCGCGAGCCGCCGCAGCACCTCGATCGCCGACGAGGCCGCGAAGCGGTGCTCGCGCATGTCCTTGTCGCCCGCTGCGAGCGACTCGGCGATCTCGGCATCGAGCGCAGGCGTCGCCCCGCGGGCGGCGGTGCCGGCGAGCACGCGCGAGAAGAAGTGGCCCTGGTGGGCGGCGATGAGCGTCTCGGGGCTCGCGCCGATCAGCCCGTCGACGGCGTAGGTGACAGCATCCGGGTAGCGCTGCACGAGGCCGACGGCGACCGAGCGCACGTCGCCGCCCGGGGGCAGCTGACCCACCCGGTCGCGCGCCACCACGATCTTCTCGGCCTCACCGGCACGGATGCGCTCGGTCGCCTCGGCCACGACCGTCCGGTAGCGCGCGGCATCGATGGCGCCGTCGCGCAGCTCGACGCGCACCTCGTCCACCGCGGTCGGGTGCAGCCGTCCCTGCTCGCCGATCCAGGTCACCCACTCGTCGTCGCCGCGCCGGCCGACGACCGCCTGCGGCACGATCAGCACGCTCGTGGCGGCGGAGGCGTCGTCGAAAGCGAAGGCGCCGAAGGCGATCAGCCCTGTGCCGGGGACCCCGACCGCGTCGTCGACGTCTGCGGCCTGCGCGACGCGACGCCACGCATCCGCCGCGTCCGTGAACCGCGAGGGGCCGTGGAACTCGAGCCGCAGCGCCTCACCGCGACCGACGATGCCGTCGGCGCCGCGACGGACGGCCAGCGGCGCGCGCGGGTCGGCGTGCTCCAGCAGGCGCCCGAGCTCCATGCGCTCGGAGCGCACCCGCAGGCGTGGCATAGCGGCAAGCCTACCCAGGCGATCGCTCGGCCACGGGAGCCTAGGATGGTGGGGTGAACCGAGCTGACCTGCAGAAGGACCCCGAAGAGGTCGCGGGCATGTTCGACGCGACGGCCAAGCGCTACGACCTGCTGAACTCGCTGCTCTCCGGCGGCAACGACCGGCTCTGGCGCATCCACATGCAGCGCGCTGTGCGGCCGCAGCCGGGCGAGCGCATCCTCGACGTCGCGGCCGGCACCGGCGCCTCGGCGGCGCCGATGGCCAAGGCGGGCGCGCTCGTCACCGCGCTCGACATCAGCCACGGCATGCTCGAGGAGGGACGCAGGCGCCACCCCGACATCGAGTTCGTGCACGGCTCCGCCGAGGAGCTGCCGTTCGACAGCGACTCGTTCGACGCCGTCACGATCTCCTTCGGGCTGCGCAACGTGCAGAACCCGCGCGCAGCCCTGAGCGAGTTCTTCCGGGTGCTGAAGCCCGGCGGCCGCCTGCTGATCTGCGAGTTCTCGCAGCCGCCCGTCGGCGTCGTGCGCAGGAGCTACGAGCTCTACCTGCGCACCGTGCTGCCCGGCATGGCGATGGCCGCCAGCAGCAACCCGGAGGCCTACCGCTACCTGGTCGAGTCGATCGCCTCGTGGCCCGAGCAGCAGATGCTCTCGCAGTGGATCCGCACGGCCGGCTTCACCCGCGTCGCGCACCGCAACCTAACGCTCGGCGTCGTCGCGCTGCACCGCGGCCGCAAGCCCACCGAGGTCACCAGCGCCATGCGGCTCGCGCGCCACGCGCAGCAGGAGGAGCAGGGCGCTTGATGCCTTCGGTCACCTCGGCCTTCGGGCTCCGCGGGCCGCACTTCGCGACGCCCGCCGACAAGCGCGTCATCGACGCCGTCGACAGCGGGCTCGAGCGGCTCGAGGTGCTGCTCGATGAGCACCTGCAGGTCGCAGACCCGGTGGCGGATGCGGCGGCCCGGTACCTGAAGGAGGCCGGCGGCAAGCGCGCCCGGCCGCTGCTGCTGCTGCTCGCCGCCCATCTGGGCCGGGGCATCGACGATGAGGTGCTCGCCGCCGCAGAGGTGGTCGAGATCACGCACCTCGCGAGCCTGTACCACGACGACGTGATGGATGAGGCGGAGACCAGGCGGGGCGTGCCGGCCGCGCACATCGCCTGGAGCAACTCGGTCGCCATCCTCGCCGGCGATCTGCTGTTCGCCCGCGCCGGGGCGGTCTCCGCGCCGCTGGGCACCGAGGTCGCGCAGCTGCAGGCACGCACCTTCGAGCGGCTCTGCCTCGGCCAGCTGCACGAGACGCTCGGGCCGGGCGAGGCCGACCCCGTCGCGCACTACCTGCAGGTGCTCAGCGACAAGACCGGCTCGCTCATCGCGGCGGCCGCCGAGCTCGGCGTGCTCGTCAGCGGCGCCGACGCCGGCTACCGCGAAGCGCTGCGCGACTTCGGCGAGCGCATCGGCGTGGCCTTCCAGCTGGTCGATGACGCGATCGACCTCTCCGATGACCCCGAGACCGGCAAGGATCGCGGCACCGACGTGCGCGCCGGCGTGCAGACGCTGCCCGTGCTGCTGCTGCGCGCTCGCGACGACGCGGCCTCCGCCGCCCTCGTCGCTCGGCTCGAGTCGCCGGCCGACGAGGCCGAGCTGACCGCCGCGATCGCCGAGCTGGCCGAGCATCCCGTCGTCGACGAAGCGCTCGCCGAGGCCGACCGCTGGCAGCGGCAGGCGCTCGAGGCGCTGCAGGTGCTGCCCGCCGGCACCGTGCGCCGCGCCCTCGAGGCCTTCGCCAAGCACGTCGTCTCGCGCACCCGCTGAACCCGCACACCGCACACATGGGCGGCGCCGCCGCCACGCACGCTGAAGGAGAACCGTGAGCGCACCGCTCCGCATCGCCGTGGTCGGCGCCGGCCCCGCCGGCATCTACGCCGCCGACATCCTGAAGAAGGCCGCCGCCGAGCACGGCCGCGAGACGTTCATCGACCTGTTCGAACAGCTGCCCGCGCCCTACGGGCTCGTGCGCTACGGCGTCGCCCCCGACCACCCGCGCATCAAGGGCATCATCGCGGCGCTGCGCGAGGTGCTCGAGTCGGGCACCGTGCGGCTGTTCGGCAACGTGCGCTTCGGGCAGGACATCACGGTCGAGGACCTGCAGCGGCTCTACCACGGCGTCATCTTCGCCACCGGCGCCACGAAGGACGCGCCGCTCGAGATCGACGGCATCGACCTGCACGGCTCCTACGGCGCCGCTGACTTCGTCTCCTGGTACGACGGCCACCCCGATGTGCCGCGCGAGTGGCCGCTGGAGGCCAAGGAGATCGCCGTGATCGGCAACGGCAACGTCGCGCTCGACGTGGCGCGCATGCTCGCGAAGCACCCGGAGGATCTGCTGCCCACCGAGGTGCCCGACAACGTCGTCGAGGGCCTGGGGGCATCCCCGGTCACCGACGTGCACGTGTTCGGCCGCCGCGGCCCGCTGAGCGTCAAGTTCACGCCGCTCGAGCTGCGCGAGCTGGGCGAGCTGCGCGACGTCGACATGATCCTGCACGACGAGGACTTCGGCGTCGACCCCGACGAGGAGACGCTCAAGCAGAACAAGCAGATCCTCGTCATCTCACGCGTGCTCGAGCAGTGGCGGCAGCGCGAGACGGGTCAGGCCAGCCGGCGCCTGCACCTGCACTTCTGGTCGCGCCCCGACGCGGTGCTCGGCGACGGCAGGGTCGAGGCGCTGCGCGTCGAGCGCACACGGCCGACCGAGGAGGGGCTCGAGGGCACGGGCGAGTACCGGGAGATCCCGGTGCAGGCGATCTACCGCGCCGTCGGCTACTTCTCCTCGCCCCTGCACGACGTGCCCTTCGACGAGCGCCGCGGCGTCATCCCGAACATCGCCGGCCGGGTGCAGGACGGCTCGCGCCCGGTGCCGGGCATGTACGCGACGGGCTGGATCAAGCGCGGCCCGGTGGGCCTCATCGGGCACACGAAGTCCGACGCGAAAGAGACGGTCGAGCAGCTGCTCGGCGACGAGCACTCATGGTGGAGCCCCGAGGACTACGACGCGGATGCGGTGCCGGCGCTGCTCGCGGAGCGTGCGGTGGCGTGGACCGACATCGCCGGCTGGATCCGCCTCGACGACCATGAGAAGGCGCTCGGCGAGCCGCACGGCCGCGAGCGCATCAAGGTCGTGCCGCGCGACGAGATGATCGCCGTCTCCCGCGACCAGCGCTGACTTGGAGCTCGAGCTCGGCGGCTACCTGCTGATCGCCCTCGCCGCGGTGGGCGGCGGCGCGATCAACGCGGCGGCCGGCGGCGGCACGCTCATCACCTTCCCGGCGATGCTCGCCGCCGGCATGAGCCCGCTCGCGGCCAACATGACGTCGTCCATCGGCATGCTCTTCGGCACGCTCGGCGGCGCCTGGAGCTACCGCGCCGAGCTGCGCCGCCAGCGACGCCGGTTCATCGTGAATGCGCCCTTCGCCGCCATCGGCGGGGCGCTCGGCGCGGTGCTGCTGCTGCTGACCCCCTCCGACGCCTTCACCGAGATCGTGCCGTGGCTCGTGCTCGCGGCGGCTGCGCTGTTCGCCGTGCAGCCGCTGGTCGCGAAGCGGCTGAAGCGCGATCCCGCCGACGGCTTCGACACCGAGTCCACCGGCGGGTGGCCGACCAAGGTCTCGTTCGTGCTGATCGGCATCTACGGCTCCTACTTCGGCGCCGGCATCGGCGTCATGATGCTCGCGATGCTCGGCCTGCTCATCCACGACTCGCTGCAGCACCACAACGCGCTGAAGAACATCGTGGCCGGCGTCATCAACGGCACGGGCGCCGTCATCCTGGCGTTCTCGCCGCTGGTGCACTGGGGCGTCGTGCTGCTCATGCTGGCGGCCTCGCTCGTCGGCGGGTTTGCGGGCGGCTGGCTCTCGCGCCGCGTGCCGAGCTGGGTGCTGCGCGTCGTCGTGATCGCCTTCGCGCTCGGCGTGGCGCTGACGATGCTGCTGACGTGAGCGCTCCAGCGCCGCCTCGACCGCTGCGCCTGCGATACTCGATCTCGCAACCCAGTCTTTGATGATCCATCGGAAGGACCGACATGTCGACCGAACAAGCGGGCACGACCGAGAACCGGTTCTTGCTCTGGCTCAAGCGCAAATGGCTCGCGATCATCCTGGTGGCGCTCGTCGTCTTCGTGGTGATTCAGAACGGCCTCGTGACCGGCACCGCGACCGTCGCGGTCCTCTGGGCCCAGATCTCGCTCCCGACCTGGCTCCTGGTCGTCATCCTCGTCCTCATCGGCGCGATCGTCGGCTGGATGTTCGCGCGCAACAGAGCGGCCCGCAACCGCCGTCGGTGAACGCGGCTACTGCAGCGCCGAGGTCAGGCGCGCGATGCTGTCGAACGCCTGCGCGATGCGGGGCCGTGCCATCCACGACTCCAACGTGAGCTGCGACGACTGCCGCCGGTACCCATCCGCCATGCCCTGCAGCTGCGCGACCATCGACGCGCCCTCGATGAGCATCGACACCTCGAAGTTCAGACCGAACGAGCGCATGTCGATGTTCGACGAGCCGATCACCGAGACGTGCTCGTCGAAGGTCATGAACTTCGAGTGCAGCACGGTGGGCTTGGCGAACAGGGTGATCTTCACGCCCGCCCGCAGCAGCTCCTCGTAGTACGAGCGTTGCGCGTGGTAGGTCCAGAACTGGTCGCCGATCTCGCTCGCGAACAGCTCCACCTCGATGCCGCGCATGGCCGCAGAGGTGATCGCGTAGCGCATCGCCTCGTCCGGCACGAAGTAGGGGCTGACGATCGTGATGCGCCGCTCGGCCGCGTGCACGAGCTCGAGGAAGATGCGCAGGTTGATCTCGCCCTCGAAGCCGGGGCCTGAGGGCACGACGGATGCGTTGAGGTCGCCGTGGGTCTCGGGCGTCTCGGTGGCGAGCTCCACCAGCTCGTTCGTCTCGGCCCACCAGTCCGACCAGAAGAGCACGCCGAGCGCGCGCACGGGCTGGCCGGTGAACTCGACCCAGGTGTCGCGCCACTGCAGGCCGCGGCGGATGTTCTTGCGCCACAGGTAGGAGGGGTCGATGAGGTTGAGCGAGCCGGTGAAGCCGACGCGGCCGTCGATGACGACGAGCTTGCGGTGGTTGCGCAGGTCGGGCCGCTGCCACTGGCCGCGCCAGGGCCGCAGCGGCAGCATGTCGCGCAGCTCGGCGCCCATCGCCTCGAGCCTCGCGACGGTCTCCTTGCGGCGCGGGTAGCGCGCGCTCGTCAGGTGGTCGACGAGCACGCGCACGGTCACGCCGCGGGCAGTCGCCCGCTCCAGTGCGGCGAAGAAGACCTCGGTGCGCTCGGAGGCGACGAGCAGGTAGAACTCCACGTGCACGAAGCGCTCGGCCTCGTCGATGCGACGGGCCATGGCGTCGAGCTGCGAGTCGAACTCGCCCCACACGACGGCCTCGGTCGGCCCGACGTGCGGCATCGATGAGAGCGTGCGGTTGAGCGCCACGATGCCGGGCAGCCACTCGGGGCTGACGGGCTGCGGCTCGACGTCGTCGATGTCGAGGGTGCTCTCGCCGATGAGCTCCTGGATGGCCGACATCTTGGTGCGGCGGCCCTTGGGCAGCCGGTTGTTGCCGAGCGTGCCGAACACGATCCAGCCGGCGATCGGCTGCACCATGATGATCAGCAGCCAGGCGATGGCCGAGGCCGGCCGGCGGTTGTAGGGCACGACGACGAGCGCGGCGAGCCGCAGCGCGACGTCGACCACGACGTAGAGCGCGGTGAGCGCCTGGGTGAGGGTCAGCTCCACGGGGTCACGACGGGCACGCCCTGCTCAGCGGAAGTTGAGGAACTGCAGGTCGATGTCGAAGTCGGCGCCCTTGAGCAGCGCGATCGTCGCCTGCAGGTCGTCGCGGCTCTTCGAGCTCACCCGCACCTCGTCGCCCTGGATCTGGCTCTTGACCGACTTCGGCCCCTGCTCGCGGATGAGCTTCGTGACCTTCTTGCCGTCCTCGGTCGAGATGCCGTCCTTCAGGGCGATCTCGATGCGGAACTCCTTGCCGGAGGGATAGGGGTCGCCCTGCTCGAGCATCTTGAGCTCGATGCCGCGCTTGATGAACTTCGTCTGCACGACGTCGAGCACCGCCTTCACGCGCTCCTCGGAGGTCGCCTTCAGCAGCACCTTGTCACCGCTCCAGGAGACGTCGGCACCGACGCCCTTGAAGTCGTAGCGCTGCTCGACCTCCTTGCGCGCCTGATTGACGGCGTTCTCCGCCTCCATCTTGTCGACCTTGCTGACCACATCGAACGAGGAATCTGCCATGCCCCGATCCTACGCATCCTCGCCGCGAGCCGCGGATCTCCGGGTGCTGGACCCCTCCGGGATCCGGGGTCCCGTTCGAGCGGGTCCCAGGATCCGGAACGGGTCCGGGAACGCGGCCGCTGCGCGAACGACGAAGCCCCGCTCGATGGCGGGGCTTCGGATCGTGGCGAGTGAGGGATTCGAACCCCCGAAGGCTGAGCCGTCTGATTTACAGTCAGATCCCTTTGGCCGCTTGGGTAACTCGCCATGGCCAGACAAGGCCGCCGTCCAGCATACATGGCTGCCGGGCGGCCCGACGACCTCGGCGGCAGGGGGGGGGCGGCGGTAGATTCGAGGCATGAGCGAGCTCCACGACCTGCTCGTCGGCCTCGCCGTCGACGCCGCCACCCTCGCCAGGAGCCGCCGCGAGGCCGGCGTGACGATCGCCGCCAGCAAGTCGAGCCTGGTCGACATCGTCACCGAGGCCGACCGCGAGGTCGAGCGCCTGGTGGTCGACCGCATCCGCGCCGCCCGTCCCGACGACGGCATCCTCGGCGAGGAGGGCACGAGCATCGCCGGCACCTCAGGGCTCACCTGGGTGATCGACCCGATCGACGGCACCGTCAACTACCTCTACGACATCCCCGCCTACGCGGTCTCGATCGCGCTGGTGGAGGGCGATCCCGACCCGAAGACCTGGCATGCCATCTCGGGCGCGGTCGTCGACGCCGCGACCGGCTCGCTGTACGAGGCGCAGCGCGGCGCCGGCGCCAAGCAGGACGGACGAGAGATCAGGGTGGCGGATGCGGTGCCCGCCGAGGTCGCACTGGTGGGCACGGGGTTCGGGTACGACGCGCACCGCCGTGAGCGGCAGGCCGCCGTGGTGCAGGGGCTGATCGGCTCGGTGCGCGACATCCGCCGCATCGGCTCCGCGGCGCTCGATCTCGCCTTCGTCGCCAGCGGCAGGCTGAACGGCTACTTCGAGCGCGGCCTGCAGCCTTGGGACATGGCCGCCGGCGCGCTGCTGGTGGAGGAGGCCGGCGGTCACGTGCGCGGCTGGGAGGGCGCTCCCGCCAGCAGCGACTTCCTGCTCGCCGCGGCTCCCGCACTCGCCGACGAGCTGGCAGCGCTGCTCGCGCCGCTGCGCCCGCACGAGGTGTAGCCGACCCCGTCGCGGGCCGTCGCGGGCCATCACGGGCCATCACGGGCGTCGCGCCCGACGCCACCGCCGACTGCGCGCGAGCCGCATCCCTTGCCACGCCGTTCTCATTCCGTTGCCATTGACGGTCGGACGTCGCGAAGTGCGCGCCCCCAGCGCGTCCTTTGCACCTGACTGGCCGTTCATGCGAATATCGAACACGGCAAGGCCGCCAGTCGCCCGTTGGAGCGCTGCCCGGCCCCATTGCACCCAGATCTGCAGGACGGCCGAAGCGTGACCCACCCCACCCGACGAGCACTGCGCTCGTCTGCTGTGGACGCCGCGCGACCCGTGAACGCACCGATCCCCACTCGCCGGGAGCTGCGCGATCGTGAGCGTGCCGCCGACGCGATCGCGCTCACCGCAAGCGAGGCGCGCGCAACCGAGCGGGTCACCGTCGTGCAGGGTTCGGCGCCGCTGTACACGAGCCGCCGCGCGATGCGGGAGGCGGCGACGCGCGTCGCCCGCGACCTGACGGTCAGCATCGCCGAGCAGACCTACACGGCCCCGATCATCACCGTCGACGCGCCCTCGCTCGGCAACGGCGGCGACAGCGTGCCCGGCGTCCGCCCCGCTCGTCCGTTCGTGCCCCGCGTGGTGCGGCAGCTGCCGATTGCGCCGCCCTCGAGGCCCGCCCGCAGCGTGCGGCGCATCGCGCAGAAGATCACCGCCGGCGGCGCGCTGCTGTTCATCGGCTCGCTCGTCGTCGTCACGTCGCTGCCCGCGCAGGCCGTGCAGCCCACCGCGGGCCTCGACCCCGAGGTCGCGCAGATCCACGATCTGCAGACGCTCGAGAGCGTCTCCACCGAGACCACCAGCTACTTCGCGCGCGACGACATCACGGTCAACGACCAGGTCGCCGCGGCCCGCATGTCCGAGGGCGAGCGGGCGGCCTACCAGGCGGTCGCCGACAGCGAGACCCCCGGTGCCTCGTACACGGGCGAACCGGCCCTCCCGCAGGTGTGGCAGATGCTCGACACGGGCTTCGTGCAGACGCCGTTCCCGACCATGGACCAGGTGCCCATGTCGAGCCAGTTCGGCTACCGGCCGGGCGGCTTCCACGGCGGCAGTGACCTGACGCCGGGCATCGGCACCGACGTGCGCCCGATCGCCAACGGCGTCGTCTCGGCGGTCTGGCAGGGCAACAACCCCGGCGGCGGCGGCTACGCCGTCTTCATCGACCACAACATCGACGGCGAGTTCGTGCAGTCCTGGTACGCGCACATGCTGCCCGGCTCGATCAACGTCGAGGTCGGCCAGGTCGTCGACATCTCCGACATCATCGGCCAGGTCGGCAACTCCGGCCGCTCGACGGGCCCCCACCTGCACCTCGAGCTCAAGAACTCCGACTACGTCTCGTTCGACCCGATGCTCTGGCTGCAGTCGCGCGACATGAACCTCGAGTACCGCTGAGCCGCCAGCACCCCGAGACCTCAGACGCGAAGAAGCCCGGCCGCTCGGCCGGGCTTCTTCGCGACGATAGGGCTAGCTCGTCCTGACCCAGACCACCTCGTCGGCGGCGAGCGAGGCCGCATCCAGCGGCGACGAGGTGAGCAGTATCTCGCCGCGCGGCACATCCACCGCGTCGTGCCCGAGGTTCGCGACCACGGTCACGGTGCCATTGCGGAAGGCCAGCGCGGTCGGGCCCACATCCAGCCACTCCAGCTCGCCCGTGCCGAGGCCGAGCTCGCGACGCAGCCGCAGCGCGAGGCTGTACATCTCGAGCGTCGAGCCGGCGACATCCGCCTGCGCGTCGCGTGCGAGCGCCGCCCACTCGGGCGGCTGCGGCAGCCAACTCTCGCCGGTGCTGCTGAAGCCGTAGGCCGGCGCGTCCGACTCCCAGGGGATCGGCACGCGGCAGCCGTCGCGACCCCACAGCTCGCCGTCGGTGCGGTGGAAGGTCGGGTCCTGCCGCTGCTCGGGCTCGATCGCCGTCACCTCCGGCAGGCCGAGCTCCTCGCCCTGGTAGACGTAGGCGCCGCCGGGCAGCGCGAGCATGAGGGCGGTCGCCGCGCGGCCGCGCCGCAGCGACACCGTCGGGTCGGCCTTCGACTCGGACGTCGGCCCGATGCCGGCGCCGTGGGGCGGCGGCGGCACCAGTGCCAGGCGGGTGCGGTGCCGGATGGTGTCGTGGTTCGAGAGCACCCAGGTCGGGGGAGCGCCGACGGCGCCGAAGGCCTCGATCGACTCGTCGATCACCTGCCGCAGCTGCTTCGCGTTCCACGGCGTCTCGAGGTAGACGAAGTTGAACGCCTGGTGCATCTCGTCGGGCCGCACGAAGCGGGCCATCTTCTCGAGCGGCTGCACCCATGCCTCAGCGCACAGCACCCGGTCGCCTTCGTACTCCTCGAGCACCTCGTGCCAGCGGCGGTAGATCTCGTGCACGTGCTCCTGGCCGAAGTACGGCGAGTCCATCGAGCCGGCGGCCACCATCTCCTCGTCGATGTCGGGCAGCCCCTCGGCCTTCGCGTTGCCGTGGGCGACGTCGACGCGGAAGCCGTCGACACCGCGGTCGAGCCAGAAGCGCAGCACGTCGACGAACATGTCGCCGACCTCCGGGTGGTTCCAGTCGAAGTCGGGCTGCGAGGAGTCGAACAGGTGCAGGTACCACTCGCCGTCCGGCACGCGCGTCCAGGCGGGCCCGCCGAAGACGCTCTGCCAGTTGTTCGGCGGCTGCTCGCCCGCAGAGCCCTTGCCCTCACGGAATATGTAGCGCTTCCTGGCGTCGCTGCCCTTGCCGGCCGCCAGGGCTTCCTTGAACCACTCGTGCTGATCGGAGGAGTGGTTCGGCACCAGGTCGACGATCACCCGCAGGCCGAGTGCGTGCGCCGTCTCGAGCATCCGGTCGAAGTCGTCGAGCGTGCCGAAGAGCGGGTCGACGTCGCGGTAGTCGGCCACGTCGTAGCCGGCGTCCTTCTGCGGCGAGCGGTAGAAGGGGCTGAGCCAGATGGCGTCGACGCCCAGCTCGGCCACCTGCGGCAGGCGCGAGGCGATGCCGGCCAGGTCGCCGATGCCGTCGCCGGAGGCGTCGGCGAAGGAGCGCGGATAGATCTGGTAGATGACGGCGGAGCGCCACCACTCGGCGCCGGGGGCGCTGGTGCTCGCAGGCGCGACGGGCTGCTTCGAAGGATCAGTCATGCGCCCAGGCTATGCGGATGCGTCGGCTCGCGCACGAGGGCACGGTGCGTCCCGCGCGCCACGCGCCGCCGAGCCGCTCGATTGTCACGACTTGCCAACGATTGCCGCCGCGAGGGTGCGGGGACTTGCGCGTGCATGCGCCCTGCGGCCACTATGAGCCGGGCCTTGCCGCCGACGCCCGTCGGGGGAGGCGCCCCTACAGCTGGAGGAAGGCACCATGAAGCACAGCAGCCTCATGAAGGCGGTCGGCGTCGGCGCACTCGCGCTCACGCTCGCGGCATGCTCGGGCGGCGGCACGCCCGCACCCACGGAGGGCGGCGGCGAGTCCGAGGCGCCCCAGGCGGGTGGCGAGCTCGTCATCTGGATGGACCAGAACCGCGCGGATGCGCTCGAGGACGTCGTCGCGACGTTCGAGGAGGAGACGGGCACCACCGTCGAGGTGATCGTGAAGGACTTCGGCGCGATCCGCGACGATCTGACGACCCAGGCCCCCTCCGGCGAGGGCCCCGACGTCGTCGTGGGCGCGCACGACTGGATCGGCAAGCTCGTGCAGAACGGTGTCATCGCCCCGGTCGAGCTCGGCGACATCGCCGGCGACTTCGAGGACGTCTCGATCCAGGCCATGACCTACAACGGTGCCGTCTACGGCGTGCCCGTGTCGATCGAGAACATCGCGCTGGTGCGCAACACCGACCTCGCGCCCGAGGCGCCGGCCACGTGGGACGAGCTGGTCTCCACCGGTGAGGCCGCCGTCGCTGCCGGCGACGCCGAGTTCCCGCTGCTGGTCGGCATCGACCCGAACAACGCCGACCCGTACCACCTGTACCCGATGCAGGCATCGTTCGGCGGCCCGGTGTTCGGCATGAACGAGGACGGCTCCTACAACCCCGACGATCTGCAGATCGGCAACGAGGGCAACGTCGAGTTCGCCGGCGCGCTCGCGGAGTGGGGCGCATCCGGCCTCATCAACCTCAACATCTCGCAGGACATCGCCAAGGAGCAGTTCGCGAACGGCGCCTCGCCGTACACGATCACCGGTCCCTGGAACCTCACCGCCTTCGAGGAGGCGGGCGTGAACTACGCGATCAGCGAGATCCCTTCGGCCGGTGGCGAGCCCGCCACCCCGTTCGTCGGTGTGCAGGGCTTCATGGTCTCGCAGTACGCGAACAACCCGATCGTCGCGGCGCAGTTCCTCACCGAGTACATCGCCAGCGACGAGGCGCAGACGGCCATCTTCGAGTCCGGTCAGCGCGCGCCCGCGCTCTCCTCGGCCTTCGAGGCTGCGCAGTCGAACGAGGATGTCGCCGCCTACGGCGCCGTCGGCGCCGAGGGCGTGCCGATGCCGAACATCCCCGAGATGGACGCCCTGTGGGCCGACTGGGGCACGACCGAGGCGCAGATCATCAGCGGCGACGCCGCTGACCCGGCTGCAGCCTGGACGTCGATGGCCGAGAAGATCCAGAGCACGCTCGACGGCTGATCCTGATGATCCGGCGGCCGGCTCCTGGCGGGGCCGGCCGCCGGATCCTCTGCCCCACCCCGCCTGAGGCTCAGGCAGTCCGATCGCCTACGAGGAGACCGAGTGACGACGACGTCCGCAGCCGAGCGCCCCACGGCGCCGAAGCGAGGCATTCACCATCAGCCGCCGAGCATGAAGGTGCTCGTCGTCAAGATCCTGCTGCTCGCCATCGTCGACGCGGTGGCGGTCTTCGCGATGACGGCGCTGTTCTTCCAGCGCGACTGGCTGGTGCTCACGATCGTCGCGCTGGCGACGCTGCTGGTCAACGTCATCTACCTCAACCCCGGCATGCTGCCGGCGAAGTACCTGACGCCGGGGCTGATCTTCCTCGCCCTCTTCCAGGTCTTCGTCATCGGCTACTCGATGTACATCGCCTTCACCAACTACGGCGACGGGCACAACTCCACGAAGGATGACGCGGTCGCCGCGCTCATCTCCCAGAACACCGTGCGCGTGGAGGGCTCACCTGCCTACCGCGTGCAGGTCGTCGAGGGGCTGCCGGGCCTCGGGCTGCTCGCGACCGCTCCCGACGGCCGAGTGCTGGTCGGCACCGCCGAGCAGCCGCTCGAGCCCGTCGACCCCGGTGCCGTCACGATGGACGGCCAGCGCGCGACGGCCGTCGATGGCTGGACCACCCTGCAGCTGCAGGACGTGCTGCAGCGGCAGCAGGAGATCGCGTCGCTGCAGGTGCCGCTCAGCGACGACCTCAACGACGGTTTTCTGCGCACCACGGATGCGACGAACGGCTACGTCTTCCAGTCGACCTACGTCTTCGACGAGGACGCCGACACGATGACCGACACCGTGAGCGGCACCGTCTACCGCGACCTGGGCGAGGGGCAGTTCCAGAGCGACGACGGGCAGGTGCTGGGCACCGGCTGGCAGGTCGGCGTCGGCTTCGAGAACTTCCTCTACCCGTTCCAGAATCAGAAGTTCGGCGAGGCGCTCATCTGGGTGACGATCTGGACCTTCGCCTTCGCGGTGCTCTCGGTCGGGCTCTCGTTCTTCCTCGGCCTGTTCCTGGCCCTCACCCTCAACGACCCCCGCATGCGCTCGCGGAAGGTCTACCGGGTGCTCTCGATCCTCCCGTACGCGTTCCCGTCGTTCCTGTCGGCACTGGTCTGGCTCGGCCTGTTCAACACCGAGTTCGGATTCTTCAACGAGGTGCTGTTCGGCTCCGCCGACATCCCCTGGCTCACCGAGCCCTGGCTGGGCAAGTTCTCGGTGCTGCTGGTGAACATTTGGCTCGGCTTCCCCTACATGTTCCTGGTCTGCATGGGGGCGCTGCAGTCGATCCCGGAGGAGCTGACCGAGGCCGCCACCGTCGACGGCGCCAACGGGTTCCAGGTCTTCGGCCGCATCAAGTTCCCGCTGCTGCTGGTCTCGACCGCGCCGCTGCTGATCTCGTCGTTCGCCTTCAACTTCAACAACTTCAACATCATCTACATGCTCACCAGGGGTGGGCCGCGAATGGCAGGGGTCGACGAGAACGTCGGCCACACCGATCTGCTGATCACGCTGGTCTACAAGACCGCGTTCGAGGCGGGCACGCGCGACTACGGCCTGGCCTCCGCGCTCGCGATCATCATCTTCATCATCGTGGCCGCCGTCTCGGCGATCTCCTTCCGCCAGACGAAGGCATTGGAGGATCTGAACTGATGAGCATCGACATCGATCCCATCGCCACCGACGAGCCGGAGCAGGCGCCACGCAAGGTGGTCCAGCCCAAGATGAGCTTCCGTAAGTGGGCGCGCGAGCTCGGCTGGCGCCATCTGATCGGCATCGCGGTGGTCATCTTCGCGACCTTCCCGATCATCTACGTGCTGAGCGCATCGCTGAACCCCACCGGCACGCTCACCGGCTCGAACGAGCTGTTCCGCAACCTCTCGTTCGAGAACTACGTCGACCTCTTCAGCGACCCCCGCCGGCCGTACGCGGCGTGGTTCATGAACACGATGATCGTCGGCATAGCGACATCCGTCGGCACCGTCTTCCTCGGCGCGCTGGCCGCCTACGCGTTCAGCCGGATGCGCTTCACCGGCCGTCGCGTCGGGCTGCTGAGCCTCATCCTCGTGCAGATGTTCCCGCAGCTGCTCGCCGTGGTCGCCATCTACCTGCTGATGCGCGGCATCAGCGACATCTTCCCGTTCATCGGCCTCGACTCCCTCATCGGCCTGATCATGGTCTACCTGGGCGGCGCGCTGGGCGTGAACACGTACCTCATGTACGGCTTCTTCAACACCATCCCCGCCTCCATCGACGAGGCCGCGAAGATCGACGGCGCCGGTCACGCCCGCATCTTCTTCACCATCATCCTGCGCCTGGTCGCGCCCATCCTTGCCGTGGTCGGGCTCCTGTCGTTCATCGGCACCACCAGCGAGTTCGTGATCTCGTCGACGCTACTGACCAGCCCCGACAAGCTCACGCTCGCGGTCGGGCTGTTCCGGTACGTCTCGGAGGAGACGAACTCGAACTACCCGATCTTCGCGGCCGGCGCGGTGATCGCCGCGATCCCGGTGATGGCGCTGTTCCTCTATCTGCAGAAGTACATCGTCGGCGGGCTCACCGCCGGTGCCGTCAAGTAGTTCCGCCGCGCGCGCCGCCGGTGTGGCACAGTGGGGCCGTCCCACCAGCACCGCGGCAGGAAGCAGGCAGGCGATGACCGTCACCAAGGCACCGATCGACCGGGGTCGGTTCTCGAACAAGACCGTCTTCATCATGGCGGCGATCGGCTCGGCCGTCGGCCTCGGCAACATCTGGCGCTTCCCGTACGTCGCCTACGAGGGCGGCGGAGGGGCGTTCATCCTGCCCTACCTGGTGGCGCTGCTGGTGGCGGGCATCCCGCTGCTGCTGCTCGACTACGCGGTCGGCCACTCGGGGCGCGGCTCCGCGCCGCTGTCGTTCGCGCGCATCTCGCGCAAGCTCGAGTGGATCGGCTGGTGGCAGGTCGCCATCTGCGTGGTCATCGCCGTCTACTACGCGGCGATCCTGGCCTGGGCGATCCAGTACACCGGCTTCTCCTTCACGCAGGCGTGGGGCGACGACCCGGAGGCGTTCCTGTTCCAGGAGTTCCTGCAGGCCGGCGACCCGGGCGTGACCCTCCAGTTCGTGCCTGCGGTGCTGATCCCGATGGCGATCATGTGGGTCGTCGTCATCGCGATCATGGCCCTCGGCGTGCAGAAGGGCGTCGGTGCGACATCCGTCGTCTTCATCCCGATCCTGCTGATCGTCTTCATCGCGCTGGTCATCCAGGCGCTCATGCTCCCGGGTGCCATGGAGGGCCTGCAGACGCTGTTCCAGCCCGACTGGGCGGCGCTCGCGAACCCGGCGGTGTGGGCGAGCGCCTTCGGCCAGATCTTCTTCTCGCTCTCGGTCGGCTTCGGCATCATGATCACCTACGCCAGCTACGTCGGCCGCAAGGTCGACATGACCGGCTCCGGCTTCGTGGTCGGCTTCGCCAACTCGGGCTTCGAGCTGCTGTGCGGCATCGGCGTCTTCTCGGCGCTCGGCTTCCTCGCGCAGTCCTCGGGCCTCGCCGTCGCCGATGTGGTGGCCGACGGCATCGGCCTCGCCTTCGTCGCCTTCCCGGCGATCATCTCGCAGGCGCCGCTGGGGGCGCTGCTGGGCGTGCTGTTCTTCGTCTCGCTGGTGCTCGCCGGCTTCACGTCGCTGATCTCGATCCTCGAGGTGGTCATCTCGGCCGTGCGCGACAAGCTCGAGCTCGGCCGGGTGCAGGCGACGCTCATCGTCACGATCCCGCTGGCGCTCATCAGCATCCTGCTGTTCTCGACCACCAGCGGCGTCTACGTGCTCGACATCGCCGACTACTTCATCAACCGCTTCGGCATCCTGCTGGCGGCGCTGGTGGCGATGGTCGCCATCGCGTGGGGCGCGCGCAAGGTGCCGTGGTTCGCCGAGCACATGAGCCGCTACGGCTCGATCAGGCTCGGCGCCTGGTGGCGGGTGCTGGTGATGGTGATCACGCCGATCGCGCTCGTGATCATGCTCGTGCTGGAGACGATCACGGCGATCACGGTGCCCTACGGGGGCTACCCCGCATGGATGCTCGGGCTGTTCGGGTGGGGCGTGGCCGGCGCCGCGATCGTCGCCGGCGTGCTGCTCTCGCTGACCAGATGGAAGCCCGCGACGCCGATGGAGGCGCCGGAGCACGACGAGGAGGTGGTCCGATGAGCGGCGACGCCATCGCGATGATGGTCCTGGCCATGGTCGTCCTGTGGGGCGGTCTGGGGGCGGCGATCGTGAACATCGTGCGATTCAAGGGCCGCGAGCCGCAGCAGACGATGCGCGACCTGTGACGCGGATGTCCTAGCGTGGTCGGGTGCTCCAGCCCCACCACGACGGTTCCGCCCTCCACGTCTCGACCCTGACGCCCGCCCTCGGCGAGACCGTCAGGGTGCGCCTGCGCATCCCCGTCGCGCACGACACCCCGCTCGAGGTGCTCGTGCGCTCGAACCCCGACCGCGAGCCCTTCTTCAACAAGGCCGTGCACATCGGCACCGTCGGCGCCTACCACTGGTGGGAGGCCGAGATCCGGGTCGCGAACCCGGTGCACCGCTACCGCTGGCTCGTGCACTACGAGTCGGGCCACACCGACTGGGTCAACCAGGAGGGCGTGCACGGCATCGAGTCGCGCGACGACGCCGACTTCGCGCTCGTCGCGCATGAGCCGCCCCCGGCGTGGGCGACGGATGCGGTGCTCTACCAGGTCTTCCCCGACCGGTTCGCGCGCTCCCAGCAGGCGGCGACGCATCCGACCCCCGACTGGGCAGTCGTTGCCGAGTGGGACGAGCCGGTGATCGGCTCGGGGCCGGGCGTCTCGACGCAGCTCTACGGCGGCGACCTGCCCGGCGTCGAGGCGCACCTCGACCACCTCGTCGAGCTCGGCGCCACCGTGCTGTACCTGACCCCGGTCTTCCCGGGCGACTCGAACCACCGCTACAACGCCTCCACCTTCGACCACGTGGACCCGCTGCTGGGCGGCGACGAGGCGCTCATCTCGCTGGTCGAGGCGGCGCACGCGCGCGGACTCAAGGTGCTCGGCGACCTCACCAGCAACCACACAGGCGACACGCACGCGTGGTTCGTGGCGGCGCAGGCGGATGCGGCGGCGCCGGAGCGCGACTTCTACTACTTCCACGAGGGCGGCACCTACGCGGCCTGGCTCGGGCACGGCTCGCTGCCGAAGCTGAACTGGAACTCGCAGGAGCTGCGCGACCGGTTCATCGAGGGGCCCGACTCGGTGGTCGGCAGGTGGCTGAGGCCGCCCTACTCGTTCGACGGCTGGCGCATCGACGTGGCGAACATGACCGGCCGCTACGAGGGCGACGACCTGAACGCCGAGGTGCGGCAGATCATCCGCCGCACCATGATCGACATCAACCCCGACACGCTGCTGCTGGGGGAGTCGACCAACGACGCGACCGATGACTTCCAGGGCGACGCGTGGCACGGCGCGATGACCTACGCGAACTTCACCCGGCCCGTGTGGGGCTGGCTGTCGGTGCCCGGCTCCGCGGCCTTCGGCGGGCTCGGCATGGCGCGCTCGGTGATCCCCTCGTACACGGGCGTCGACCTGCACGCGCAGCACCAGCGCTTCATCGCGGGCATCCCGTGGCGCACGCGCCTGCACAACATGAACGCGCTCGACACGCACGACACCCCGCGCTTCGCCACCAACGCGCTGCCGGGCGCGGTGCCGGCGGCCCTCGGCATGGCCGTGTCGCTGCCGGGCATCCCGGTCGTGTGGGCGGGCGACGAGCTCGGTCTGACGGGCGTGAACGGCGAGGACTCGCGCACCCCGATGCCGTGGGAGTCGCTGGCCGAGCATGCCGGCTCGATCGCGCTCTACCGCGAGCTGCTCGCGCTGCGGGCGGCCCAGCCTGCCCTGCGGGGCGGGGGGATGCGGTGGCTGCACGTGGGCGAGGAGGTGCTGGTCTGGGTGCGCGAGGGCACCGGGTCGAGCGTGCTGTGCGTGGCCGCCCGCGGCTTCCACGACGTGGTCATCGAGGAGGGCGACGTGTGGCTCGAGGGGGAGCCCGAGCGGCTCTTCGGCGACGGCGGCGTGAGCCTGTTCGGCGACAGCGGGCTGCGGCTGACGGGCGCGGGCCCCGCGTTCGCGGCGTGGGCGCTGCCGGGCGTCGAGGTGCCCAGCACCGACGGCGACGAAGAGCTCGCGCAGCAGGCGCTGCTGGACGAGAACGCTTCCCAGGATGCCGCGCTGTCGCACGGCGAGCCCGCCGCGCCGACCCTCACCGCGGCCTGGAGCAAGGACACGCTCGAGAAGGAGTGAGCACCGCGCCGCCGCTCGATCTCAACGTGCCACGTGCTGCTTTGCCGCACCGTGTGCGGCGAGTGCGCACCTGACACGTTGAGATTGTTGGTCAGCGGGTGCGCATCCTCGCCCAGATGTCGCGCAGCGACCAGTCGAGCCGCGGCTGCTGGAAGGCGTAGCCGCTCGCCAGCAGCTTCCCGGGCGCGACCCAGCGGCTCTTGAGCAGCAGCTCGCTCTCGGTGCGCAGCAGCCAGGTCGCCGGTTCGAGCACGAAGCGCGGTGCCGGGATGCCGATGGGCATGCCGACCGTCTGCCGCAGCAGCCGCATGAGCTCGGCGTTCGTGGAGGCTTCGGGAGCGGCGAAGTTCACCGGGCCGACGATCGAGGGCGTCGCCTCGATGTGCCGCACGGCGCCCACGACGTCGTCGATGTGGATCCACGAGAAGCGCTGGCGACCGCGCGTGCCGCGCCCGCGGCTGGGCGCCGTCGCCTCCCCGCTGCCGCGGTCGGCGGCGAGGCCCCGGTAGCGGTTGTGGGGGAACCACCAGCCGTCGATCTGCGGCCCGCCGAGCCCCAGCCGTGCGAGCCGGAACAGCAGCCGCGTCGCCTCGCTGTCGTGCCCCAGTGCGATCGTGGTGCGCATCACCGCCTTCCGGGTCGCCGGCGCGTCGGCGAGCTCGAACTCGCGCTCCCAGGCGCGCGCGACGTCCTCCGAGAAGCCCTGCTGCCCGGCGGGGTCGTCCTCCGTGTGCGCGTGCGTCGTGGAGTGCGCGTAGGCGGTGGCGGTCGACTGATTCAGCCAGAGCGCCGGGGGAGCGGCGGCGCGGGCGACGGCCTCGCCCAGCTCGCGCGTCGTCTGCACGCGTGAGCGCAGGATCTCGTTCCTGGAGGCGTCGTCGTAGCGCGCATGGACCGGCTTGCCGGCCAGGTTGACGAGCAGCGCGGCGCCGTCGAGCACCCGGGTGAGGCCGTCTGCGTCGCCCCACACCGCATCCGCCGCACTGCCTCTGCCGATGGTGCGCACGGTGCGGCCCTCGCGCCGGAATGCGGCGCTCAGGTGGCTGCCGATGAAGCCGGATGCTCCTGCGATGACGACGTCGGTCATGGTGCCTCTCCGGGGTGCGATGGCCTTCCACGCGATGCTATGATCGTTCGGTTGCCTAGACGGCTTCGCCCCGGTAGCTCAGTGGTAGAGCACTTCCATGGTAAGGAAGGGGTCGCGAGTTCAATCCTCGCCCGGGGCTCGCGCTTGCTTGATGCTTCGTGCTTGGGCGAGCGTATCTGGCGGGGTAGCTCAGTTGGTGAGAGCGCACGACTCATAATCGTGAGGTCGCGGGTTCGAACCCCGCCCTCGCTACCGTCAGGGAAGGCCCGGCTTCGGTCGGGCCTTCTGCGCTGCCGGCGCTGGCCGGCTGAGATGTGCACGCGAGCCGGCGGGCAGTGGGCCCAACTCGCGCGATTCCGCGCCGGGCGTGGCCGCGCGCGTGCACATCTCAGCCCCGCCGGCCGCGTCGCTAGGCTGGGCGCGTGCCAGTGAACCCCGAGCTCCAGGGCAGGCAGTACCCGCCCACAGCCCCCTACCTCGTCGGCCGCGAGAAGGTGCGCGAGTTCGCGCGCGCCGTGCAGGCCACGCACCCCGAGCACCTCGACGTCGAGGCCGCGCGCGCCGCCGGCCACGCCGACGTGATCGCGCCGCCGACCTTCCCGGTCGTCATCCAGCAGCTCACCTGGAACCAGCTGCTCGACGACCCGGAGGCCGGCATCGTGCTCGAGCGCATCGTGCACGGCGACCAGCGCTTCACCGCCACCCGCCCGATCGTGGCGGGCGACGAGCTCACGGCGCAGCTGACGGTGACGCGCGTGCGCTCGCTCGGCGGCAACGACATGGTCACCTGCGAGACCGAGGTGACGGATGCGTCGGGCAAGCACGTGGTGACCGCCACGTCGTCGCTCGTGGTGGCGGGGGAGGCGGCATGAGCGGCACCGAGGCGGCGCGGTTCGCGCAGGGGGCATTCGAGCCCGGGCAGCTGGAGGTCGGCCAGGTGGTCGCCGAGCGCGAGCTGCGCGTCACGCGCGACAGCCTCGTGCGCTACGCCGGCGCCTCCGGCGACTTCAACGCCATCCACTACCGCGACGACGTCGCCGCGGCCGTCGGCCTGCCCGGCGTGCTCGCGCACGGCATGCTCACGATGGGTGCCGCGGTGCAGCCGGTGATCGACTGGGCCGGGCCCGCGCGCATCCTCGACTACCAGGTGCGCTTCACCCGCCCCGTGGTCGTCGACCCCGATGCGGGCGCGACCCTGCACGTGCTCGCGAAGGTCGGGCAGCTGGGCGAGGGCACCGCGCGCATCGACCTGACGGTGACCGCCGGCGAGCAGACCGTGCTCGGCAAGGCGCAGGTCGTCGTCGCGACCGACCGATGAGCGATGCCGCGATGAGCAGCGCCCTGCGCACCCTCGCCGAGGCGACCACGATGCGGGTCGGCGGCGAGGTCGCGACGTGGGTGGAGGCGACCACGCGCGACGAGATCGCGAGCACCTACGCCGCAGCGCTCGACGACGACTACACGCCGCACCTGCTGCTCGGCGGCGGCTCCAACACGGTCGCCTCGTCCGAGCCCTTCGACGGGACGGTCCTGCGGGTCGCGACCCGCGGCATCCGCACCCTTCCTGCCGCGCAGCGGCCGCACCGCCCGGCGGGCGAGGAGCCGCCGAGCGACGACTCCGTGGTGCTGCGCATCGAGGCGGGGGAGACGTGGGATGCGGTGGTCGCCCAGACGGTCGCCGACGGCCTGGCAGGGCTCGAGGCGCTCAGCGGCATCCCCGGCTCGGTCGGCGCGGCGCCGATCCAGAACATCGGCGCCTACGGGCAGGAGGTCGCGTCGACGCTGCTCGGCATCGAGCTGCTCACGCTCGACGAGGCCAGCGGCGACCTCACCGTGCGCGAGGTGCCCGCGTCCGAGCTGCGGATCGGCTACCGCGACTCGGCGCGCAAGCGGGGCGGGCTGCGG
>NZ_JABFAP010000001.1:1581690-1830265 GCF_017168255.1 Agrococcus sp. KRD186 | reverse complement strand
GCTCTCGGTCGACCTGCGGCTGCGCCGCTCGGCCGACGGGCGCAGCCAGCCGGTCGCGTACCAGCAGCTCGCGACCGCGCTCGGCGTCGAGATCGGCACCCGCATGCCGCTCGAGGACGTGCGCGCCTCGGTGCTCGAGCTGCGGCGATCGAAGGGCATGGTGCTCTCGGACGACCCCGACTCGGTGAGCGCCGGCTCGTTCTTCACCAACCCCATCGTCTCGGCCCGGTTCGCGAACGCGCTGCCCGTGGACGCGCCGCGGTGGTCGGTCTCGCCGAAGCCCTCGGCGACGGTGCTCCCGCTGGATCCCGACACCCCCGCGGGCGCGGGCGTGCCCTCGCTCGACCGGCCGGTGCCGCAGGTGAAGCTCTCGGCCGCCTGGCTCATCGAGCACTCCGGCGTCACACGCGGCTTCGCGCTGCCGGGCTCGCGCGCGGCCGTCTCCTCGAAGCACACGCTCGCCCTGACCAACCGCGGCGGGGCGACCGGCGAGCAGGTGGCTGAGCTCGCACGCTTCGTGCAGGCGCGGGTCGAGAACCAGTTCGGCGTGCACCTGGTGCCCGAACCGGTGCTGGTGGGCCTGCCCCTCTGAGCGCGAAGGCATCCGCATGACCGACACCTCACACCAGCTCGCCGCCGAGGGCAGCGCCCGCATCGAGTGGATCCGCTCGCGCATGCCGCTGCTGGCGGCGCTGCGCGATGAGTTCGCCCAGACGCGCCCCTTCGCCGGCCGCACCATCGGCGTCTCGCTGCACCTCGAGCCCAAGACCGCCGTGCTCGTCGAGACGCTCGCCGCCGGCGGCGCGCAGCTCGTCGGCACCGGCAACCACGGCTCGACGCAGGACGACGTCGTGGCCGCTCTGCAGGCATCCGGAGCCCGCCTGTTCGGCCGCCGAGACGACACCCTCGACGACCACCGGGCCAACCTGCGCCGCACCCTCGAGGCGCGACCCGACATGCTGCTCGACAACGGCGCCGACCTCGCGCTCGGCACCGTCGAGCACGGCTTCGCGCACGAGGTCGTCGGCGGCACCGAGGAGACCACCTCCGGAGGCTTCCGGCTGCGCGAGGAGGGCATCGCCGTGCCGTTCCCGGTGATCGTCATCAACGACTCGCGCATCAAGGCGATCGGCGAGAATCGGCACGCGGTCGGCCAGAGCGCCGTCGAGTCGCTCATGCGCATCACCAACCTGCAGGTGCCCGGCAGCCGCTTCGTCGTCGTCGGCTACGGCTGGTGCGGTCGCGGCGTCGCGCAGTACTTCGCGGCGCTGGGCGGCAAGGTGGGCGTGGTCGAGCGCGACCCAGTGACGGCGCTCGAGGCCGCCTACGACGGCCACCGGGTCGGCACGCTCGAGGCGCTGCTGCCGTGGGCGGAGGTCGTCGTGACGGCGACCGGGCGGCCGGATGCGCTGCCGGCGGCCGCGCTGCCGCTGGTCGCCGACGGCGCGGTGCTGGCCAACATCGGCCACTTCCCGTGGGAGATCGACGTCGACGCGCTGCGCGAGGGCGCGACGAGCCGTCAGGTCGCCCCGGCGATCGAGCGCATCGAGCGTGACGGCCGCCACGTCGTGCTGCTGGCGGAGGGCCGCATGTTCAACCTCGCCGGGCCCAACCCGAAGGGCAACTCGATCCAGTCGATGGACCTGGGCTTCCTGCTGCAGGCGCGCTCGCTCGAGCGGGCCGCGACCGGCGAGGGACTCGTGCCGGGACCGCAGGGCGTGCCGGTCGACATCGAGCACGGCATCGCGCAGGCGATGCTCGCGGCGATGGGCGCCTCGCGCTGACCGCTTGCCCGCGCGTCACGCCCGTGGGAGAGTCGAGCGTTGGGGGACAGCACCATGGACGAGCACGACACCGCGCAGGCCGACGACACCGCGCAGGCCGACGACACCGCGCAGGCCGACGACGCCGAGCACGGCGACGCGCATGCGCCGATCAGGCATGAGGTCGAGGTCGCGGTCAGCTGCACGCGCGCCTGGGATGCGTACGTGCACGGGCTCGAGGAGTGGTGGCACCCAAGCTGGACGGCGTTCGGCACCGGGCTCGACCGCATCGAGGTCGAGCCGCACGCGGGCGGCCGCATCGTCGAGCACGGCCGCGACGGCGAACAGCGCGAGTGGGGCGAGGTGCTCGAGGCCGAGCCCGGCGATCGCTTCGCGCACACCTTCCACCTGTCGCACGAGGGCGACCCGACGGTCGTGACCGTCGACTTCGACGACCTGCCGCACGGCGGCACCCGCGTGCGCCTCGTGCACGGCGGCTGGAACGAGAGCAACCTCGCCGGGCGCGCGAAGCACACCGACTGGCCGATGCTGCTCGAGCGCTACCGCGCGCACGCCCAGCACGTCTGAGCGGCGCGACCGCCTCGGCTCAGGCGCCGAAGAGCCGCTGCAGCCGCTGCGCGCCCTCGAACAGCGCGTCGTCGGCGAGCGCGTACGAGAAGCGCAGGTAGCCAGAGGGGCCGAAGGCCTCGCCCGGCACCGCCGCCACGTCGGCCTGCTCGAGCATGAGGTCGGCCAGCTCGAGGCTCGAGGTGGGCGTCACCCCGCCGAACTCCGTGCCCAGCAGCCCCGACACATCCGCGTAGACGTAGAAGGCGCCCTTGGGCGTCGGCACCGAGAAACCGGGGATCTTCGACAGCTCGGCCACGATCGACTTGCGGCGCACGTCGAAGGCCGCAAGCATCTCGGCCACGGCATCCTGCGGGCCGCCCAGCGCCTCGACCGCGCCCAGCTGCGCCACGTTGTTGACGTTGCTCGTCAGGTGCGACTGCAGGTTGCCGGCGGCCTTGATGACGTCGGCCGGGCCGACCATCCAGCCCACCCGCCAGCCGGTCATCGCGTAGGTCTTCGCGACGCCGTTGACGAGGATCGTGCGGTCGGCGATCGCCGGGTGCGCCTCCACCACCGAGACGGCGCGCTCGCCGTCGTAGACGAGGTTCTGGTAGATCTCGTCGGCGATGATCCACAATCCGTGTCCCTCGGCCCACTCCGCGATCTCGCGGATGCGCTCGGCGGGGTAGACGGCGCCGGTCGGGTTCGAGGGGCTCACCATCAGCAGCACCTTGGTGCGCTCGGTGCGGGCCGCCTCGAGCTGGTCGACCGTGACCAGGTAGCCCTGGTCGGCGCCGGCGAAGACGTCGACCTGCGTCGCGCCGGTCAGCGCGATCGCCTCGGGGTAGGTGGTCCAGTAGGGCGTCGGCACGAGCACTTCGTCGCCCGGGTCGAGGATGGTCTGGAACGACTGGTAGACCGACTGCTTGCCGCCGTTCGTCACCAGCACCTGCGAGGGCTCGACCGCGAGGCCCGAGTCGCGCAGCGTCTTCGCGGCGACCGCCTCGCGCAGCTCCGGCAGGCCGGCCGCCGGCGTGTAGCGGTAGTTCTTCGGGTCGGCGAGCGCCCGCTGGGCGGCCTCGACGATGTTCGGCGGCGTGGCGAAGTTCGGCTCGCCCGCTGCATAGGAGATCACGTCGCGGCCGGCGGCCTTCAGCGCCTTGGCCTTCGCGTCGACCTTGAGGGTGGCGGATTCGTTGATCGCGGCGATGCGCGCAGAGATGCGGTTCACGGCACCAAGACTAGGCGTGGCCACGTGCGGCGCGCCCGATCTCCGCATGCGCTGTCTTGCTGCGCGCACGCATGCGACCCTGTATGCATGGCACATCCCACGCGCCCCATGGCCTTCGCGGCGGCCGTCGTCGCGATCGCGGCGCTCGCGGCCTGCTCGTCCGCCACCGTCACCGCCACCCCGGCCGCCGAACCGGCACTCGCTCCCAGCAGTGCCGCCGCTGCATCGACGCCCGCGCCGCCCGCCGAGCTGACTGTCGCCGACTTCGTCGACCGGTTCGGCCCCACCACCGGCGACATGGTCTGGCTCTCGGGTGCCGAGGTCGAGGACGAGTTCCACGCCGCCGCGGCCGCGTTCCCGCTCGACCTCCCCGCTGGCTACACCTGGCCGACCGGGCTGTCGCGGTCACTGGGAACCGTCACGGAGTACCAGCGCGGCACCGGTGTCGCCGAGGCGTACCTCTACTGGGAGGCCGCGCACGCGACCGCAGCCTACGCCGACTCGCGCAGCGGCGACATGGTCTCCGCTGTCGCCCAGGTCGAGGTGCTCGTGGACGGCTACGCCAGCCCGATCCGCAGCATGTACGTCGACCCCGAGGAGCCCGGTACCGACTCGGAGTACTACCGCTCGGTGCTCGAGCCCGCCCTGAACGGCGACCTCGAGCCGCTCCTCCACGCGCAGGTCGCGTCATTCATCAGCACGGACGAGTACCTGGCCATCGCCGCTCAGGCGGGCGACGAGATCCGCGTCGGCACCGAGGGCTTCTCCCGCTCGGTCGACGACCAGCCCGGCGATCCCGGCTACATCGAGGACGTCCGCGTCGAGCTGGAGCATCGCATCCCCAGCGAGTAGCCGCCCCCGCTCCAACCGCGACGGAGGGCGCTCCAGGTCGTAGGGAGCGCGTCAGCGCTCGACGAGCACGCCGTCCTCGTCGGCCCAGAGCATGGCGCCGGGGCGGAAGGCGACGCCGCCGAACTCGACCACCGCGTCCGCCTCTCCCGTGCCCTCCTTGCCGCTCTTGCGCGGGATCGATCCGAGCGCCTTGATGCCGAGGTCGAGCTGCGCGAGCGCCGTGCGGTCGCGCACCGGTCCGTGGATGATGACGCCCGCCCAGCCGTGCTCGACCGCCGAGCCGGCGATCATGTCACCCATGAGCGCCGTGGCCATCGAGCCGCCGCCGTCGATCACGAGCACGGCGCCGTCGCCGGGCGAGGCGAGCGTGGCCTTCACCAGCGCATTGTCGTTCTGGCACCTGATGGTGCGCACGGGCCCGGTGAACCGCGTGCGCCCGCCGAGGTCGAGCAGCTGGGTCTCGAGCGCCTGCAGCTCGTCGCCCCGCTCGTCGTACAGATCTGCCGTCGCGATGCCTGTCATGCGGCAACGGTAGCGGGGCGCGGCCCGACGCCCGGGACGGGCGTCGGCGCTGGGGTCGCGGCGACGACACGAAAGTGTCGTCGCTCTCAGCTCCACCGCGCGCAGAAGTGGACAGCGGGTGCGGCGGCGAAGTATGCTGTTCCCTTGGTGGTTGACGACTGCCATGCTGTCGCGTGCCCTCGGGCTCACGAGCGCATGGGTCTCCACCAGTCCAGGGCGGTGGCGCAATTGGTAGCGCAGCGGTCTCCAAAACCGCAGGTTGCAGGTTCGAGTCCTGTCCGCCCTGCTCGAGGCACCGGTGACGGTGCCTGACGGGCTCCGGCACTCGCCGGGCCGAACAGACGAAGGGTCACTGTGGCTGAGAACGCGATCGAGGAGGCACCCCGCTCACGCGAGGGAGCCTCTCGCAACCCGTTCGTGCGCCTGGTCGCTTTCCTCAAGGAAGTGCTGGTCGAGCTGCGCAAGGTCGTCACACCGACGCGCAAAGAGCTGATCCGCTACACGCTCGTCGTGCTCGTGTTCGTCGTGTTCATGATGCTCTTCGTCTCGGCTCTCGACCTGGTGTTCGGCTCCTTCGTCGGCTGGATGTTCGGCGACCTGCCGCTGTTCGGCCTCGTCTGAGCCCGATTCGAGACGTGAAGGAGAAGGTAATACGTGTCTGACGTCAACGACCTCGACATCGAGCTGAACAAGGCGCTCGACGACCTCGTGCCCGATGCCGAGAAGCCGGCCGAGCCGGAGACCGACCCGTACGAGGACTTCAAGCGCGAGATGCGCATGAAGCCCGGCCGCTGGTACGTCATCCACTCGTACGCGGGCTATGAGAAGAAGGTCAAGGCCAACATCGCCTCGCGCGCCGAGAACATGCAGGTCGACGGCATCTACGAGATCCAGGTGCCCACCGAGGACGTGCTCGAGACGAAGAACGGTCAGGCCAAGCGCGTCAACCGCGTGCGCGTGCCCGGCTATGTGCTCGTGCGCATGGACCTCGACGAGGACACCTGGTCGATCGTGCGTCACACGCCCGGCGTCACCGGCTTCGTCGGCAATGCTCACAACCCGGCTCCGCTGCGCTTCGACGAGGCCTTCACGATGCTGAAGCCGCTCGCCGACGAGGAGCTCGCCGAGCAGCAGAAGGCGACGCCCGACCACAAGCCCGCACAGCTCACGGTCGAGGTCGACTTCGAGGTCGGCGAGACCATCACGATCACCGAGGGCTCGTTCGCGGGCTTCCCGGGCACGATCTCCGAGATCCAGCCGGCGAGCCGCAAGCTCACCGTGCTCGTCAGCCTGTTCGAGCGCGAGACTCCTGTCGAGCTCGGCTTCGGTCAGGTCAGCAAGCTCTAGTCCCCCAGAGGGGACTGGATGCGGTCTCGGGCTTCACACGCGAGCCCACGACCGCGATACACCAAGAAGGAAGAGACATGGCACCCAAGAAGAAGGTCACGGGTCTGATCAAGCTGCAGATCCAGGCCGGCGCCGCCAACCCTGCGCCGCCCGTCGGTCCGGCGCTCGGTCAGCACGGCGTCAACATCATGGAGTTCTGCAAGGCGTACAACGCGGCGACCGAGTCGCAGCGCGGCAACGTCATCCCGGTCGAGATCACTGTCTACGAGGACCGCTCGTTCGACTTCGTGCTCAAGACCCCGCCGGCAGCTGAGCTCATCAAGAAGGCGGCTGGCGTCAAGAAGGGCTCCGGCGTCCCGCACACGACGAAGGTCGGCAAGCTGACGCAGGCGCAGGTCGAGGAGATCGCGCAGCAGAAGATGCCCGACCTCAACGCCAACGACATCGAAGGCGCGAAGAAGATCGTCGCCGGCACTGCCCGCTCCATGGGCATCACCGTCGAGGCCTGACCTCGTTCGCTGCGCTCGCGCAGACCCGAGCCGCTCGGCTCACCAGTGGCAGCGCCGGCCAGGCGCGCACCACGAACCCTGAATCAGGAGAATCACATGGCACAGAAGTCCAAGGCCTACAAGGCCGCAGCAGCGAAGATCGACGCTGACGCGTCGTACACGGCCGCAGAGGCCGTCGCAGTCGCTCGCGAGACCGGCTCGAAGAACACCGACTCGACCGTCGAGGTGGCGCTGAAGCTCGGCGTCGACCCGCGCAAGGCAGACCAGATGGTCCGCGGTACCGTTTCTCTTCCTCACGGCACCGGCAAGACCGCTCGCGTCATCGTCTTCGCGCAGGGCCCCGCAGCCGAGGCAGCCATCGCTGCAGGCGCCGACGAGGTGGGCTCCGACGAGCTCATCGAGAAGGTCGCCGCCGGCTGGACGAACTTCGACGCAGCCGTCTCGAGCCCCGAGCTCATGGGCAAGGTCGGTCGTCTCGGCAAGGTGCTCGGCCCGCGTGGCCTGATGCCGAACCCGAAGACCGGCACCGTCACCCCGAACGTCGCGCAGGCCGTGACCGACATCAAGGGCGGCCGCATCGAGTTCCGCGTCGACAAGCACTCGAACGTGCACTTCATCGTCGGCAAGGCCTCGTTCTCGGAGGAGCAGCTCGCCGACAACATCCAGGCTGCGCTCGACGAGATCGTCCGCCTGAAGCCGTCGTCGTCGAAGGGCCGCTACGTCACGAAGGCCACGGTCTCGACGACCTTCGGCCCCGGCGTGCCGGTGGACGTCACCACCATCGGCTGAGATCAGTCGCACTCGAGAGCCCCGCTTCGGCGGGGCTCTCGTCGTCTCCGGGCGTGTGCATCGGCCCACCGCCCCTGCCGATCGGGTTCGCGAGTGTGCTCTCACGCCTCGATGAGGCGGTGCTCGTAAGCGAGCGCGATGAGCTGCACGCGGCTCGCGACCCCGAGCTTCGTCAGGATCGCGCGCATGTGCGTCTTCACCGTCGTCTCCGCCACCCACAGCTGCTTCGCGATGTCGCCGTTCGAGAGCCCGCGCGCGGCGAGCGCGAACAGCTCGCGCTCCCGTTCGGTCAGCTCGGCCAGGATCGACGTGTCCGGCGCAGGCCGCACCGGCGCGAAGGCCCGCAACAGGTCGAAGGTCTCGGCGGGCGCGATCACCTGCTGGCCGTCGACGACCGCGCGGATCGACTGCACGAGGAACTCCGGCCGAGCATCTTTGAGCAGGAACCCGCTCGCCCCGGCGCGCAGCGCATCCACCACCGCCTTGTCCTGCCGGATGGTGGTGAGCACGATCACGTGCGGCGGCGGCTCGGGCGACTCGCGGCGGATGGCGGCGGTCGCGCTGACGCCGTCGAGCACCGGCATGCGGATGTCCATGAGCACCACGTCGGGCTGCAACTCGCGCGTGCGGGCGATCGCCTGCTCGCCGTCGAGCGCCGTGCCGACGACCTCGAGCCCGTCCTGGCTCTCGAGGATCATCGACAGCCCCTGCAGGAAGAGCTCCTGGTCGTCGACCAGCAGCAGCCGGATCGGCGCAGTCTCGGTCACCGGGGCGTCTCGTCGGGTGCCATGGGGTTGCGGATGCGCCCATCGGGCAGGCGCGCGTCCGTCAGATCGACCGTGGTCGCCTGCGACCAGTCGCGCGTCGGGTAGGGCGTGGTCGGCTGCGCGCCAGTCTGATTCTCCGGGTGGCGCAGCCGGTGGAGCCGCGTCGCCTCGACGATCCAGGGCGCGACGACATCTTCGGGGCGCTGCTGCTTCGGCACGGGCAGGGTGAAGAGCTGCTCCTCGGTCAGCGGCGGGGTCGGCTCGTGGCTGATCGGCTCGTACGGCAGGTAGGCGCTCACGACGAAGCGCTCGCCGTCGGCGTCGATCTCGACCGCGCCGCCGGCGAGGCGGGCGCGCTCGTGCATGCCGGCGATGCCGCGACCGGCGGGCTTGAGCGCGGCGCGGTCGTGGATGGGGGAGGCGATCGCGATCGAGAGCCCCGGGCCCGTCCAGGTGAGCGCGACGACGATGTCGATGTCGGCGCCGCCGTGGCGGAGGGCGTTCGTGAGGCTCTCCTGCACGATGCGGTACGCGGCGATGTCGGCCAGCCGCGACAGGTGGCCGTGGGCGCCGATGTCGTGCAGCGCGACGCGCGGCCCGGCGGAGCGCAGTTGCGCGACCAGTCCAGGGATGTCGGCGCTCGTGGGCTGCGGGCGGCGCGCGTCGTCGTCGACCCGCTCGAGCAGCTGCCGCACCTCGACGAGCGCGAGCCGCGCCGTGTCGCTGATGGTCGTGAGCACCGGGTCGATGCGCTCCGGATGCTGCTTGTGGCTCAGGCGCAGCCCCTCGGCCTGGGCGGCGAGCACGGCGAGCGAGTGCGCCATCACGTCGTGGAAGTCGTGCGTGAGGTCGGCGCGCAGCCGCTCGTCGCGCAGCTCGGACTCGACGACGGTGGTGCGGGCGACCGCCTGCTGCTTGGATGACTCGGCACGCACGAAGTCACGCAGCGCCCTCCCGCCGACCACAGCGGCCCAGGCGACGACGGCGAAGCCCCAGGCGAACATCCCCTCCCATTGACTGACGTGGCCGTAGCCGTTCATCTGCGCCTGTGTGCCGAGCGTCACGAGCGCGACCGCGGCGATCACTCCCGCCGGAATGCCCAGGAGCAGGCGTCGGGACAGCGGATCAACACCCCAGGTGGCCAGCAGCGCTGCGGCGAGCGCAGTGGTGAGCAGCAGCCATCCCGACGCGGTGTCGCTCACGAATGCTGCGACGAACGCGCCGAGTGACGTGACCGCGAACGAGGGCAACGGCCAGGCTCGGGCGGTCGCGATGCCGACGCAGATCACCAGCACGGCCAGCATATGCACGGCGTTGTAATACCAGGTGCCCAGATGCGCGAGCAGGACGATGACCGCGATCGGCGCGGGCCACCATCGGTTCGCGACGCGCATTGTCCGCTGCAGGTTCATGCGCTCAGGCTAAGCCGGTGCGCCCGCCGGTGCACCGCATCCGCCCCCATCTCGTCCCGAAGGACGAGCCTGACGCCCGGCGGGGCGACAGACGTTGCGCAATCGTGACTGTCCACGGACGATGTTTTCGCTGTGGGGCGGCTAGGTTGGTGCTCACGCACACTCACCGCGGAGCCGCGGATGCGTGCGAACGATCCCATAAGGAAAGGTCCAGCACCGTGATCTCACCCGCAAAGCGGCGTCTGCTCGCCGGCCTCGCCGGAGGCGCAGCCATGACGCTCGTGCTCACCGGTTGTGTGCAGAGCCAGCGCGACGACACCGACACCGGCGACGGCGACAGCGCCGCGCCCAGCGACGTCAACTCCACCTTCGTCTTCGCCTCGTCGAGCGACCCGTCGGGCCTGGACCCGGCGTTCGCATCGGATGGCGAGACCTTCCGCATCTCGCGCAACATCTTCGAGGGCCTCATCGGCGTCGCGCCGGGCACGGCCGACCCCGCGCCGCTGCTCGCCGAGGACTGGACGACGACCGACGACGGCCTGTCGACCACCTTCAACCTGAAGTCGGACGTGACCTTCCACGACGGCACCCCGTTCAACGCGGAAGCGGTCTGCGCGAACTTCGACCGCTGGTTCAACTGGGAGGGCCTCGCGGCGACCGAGAGCCTCTCCTACTACTACGGCGCACTGTTCGGCGGCTTCGCCGGCGATGAGAACGCGCTGTACGAGTCGTGTTCGGCCGATGACGAGTTGACCGCGACCGTCAACCTGACTCGCGCCTTCTCGGGCTTCATCCCGTCGCTCTCGCTGCCCGCCTTCGCGATGCAGAGCCCGACGGCGCTGGAGGAGTTCGGCGCTGACGACGTCGGCGGCTCGGAGGAGGCGCCGGAGTACAGCGAGTACGCCGAGGGCAACCCGGTCGGCACCGGTCCGTTCACGTTCGACTCCTGGTCGCCCGGCGAGTCGGTCGTGCTGCAGGCCTACCCCGACTACTGGGGTGAGCAGGGTCAGGTGCAGGAAGTGGTCTTCCGAGTCATCGATGACCCGACCGCGCGCCGTCAGGCGCTCGAAGCCGGTGACATCGACGGCTACGACCTGGTCGCGCCCGCTGACACGGCCGCGCTCTCCGACGCCGGCTTCAACGTCATGCAGCGCGACCCGTTCACGATCCTCTACCTCGGCTTCAACCAGGCCATCGAGGAGCTGCAGGACGTGCGCGTGCGCCAGGCGATCACGCACGCGATCGACCGCGACGCACTCGTGACGCAGGTGCTCCCCGAGGGCACCGAGGTCGCCTCGCAGTTCATCCCGCCGGTGGTCAACGGCTACAACGAGGATGTCACCGACTACCCGTACGACCCCGACCGCGCACGCGAGCTGCTCGCCGAGGCCGGCTACGAGGACGGGTTCGAGATCGACTTCAACTACCCGGTGAACATCTCGCGCCCCTACATGCCGAACCCCGAGGAGATCTTCGTGGCACTCTCGGGCCAGCTCGAAGAGGTCGGGATCACGGTCAACCCCGTCTCGAACGAGTGGACGGACTACCTCGACCTGATGCGCGGCTCGGCCGACCACGGCATCCACCTGCTGGGCTGGACCGGTGACTACAACGACACCGACAACTTCGTCGGCGTCTTCTTCGGCAGCACGTCGAACGAGTGGGGCTTCGACAACCCCGAGCTGTTCACAGCGCTCTCCGAGGCCCGCCAGCTGCCGGACGTCGACGAGGCCGGCGCCCGCTACCAGGAGATCAACGAGCAGATCGCGCAGTTCGTGCCCGGTGTGCCGCTGGCGCACCCGGCGCCCTCGCTGGCGTTCAACGAGCGCGTGACCTCCTACCCGGCGAGCCCCGTCAACGACGAGGTGTACAACCTGATCGAGCTCAGCGAGTAGTCTCGGTCAGTCATCCGGATGCCGTGGGGCGCGAGTCCCACGGCATCCGGCACGACCGGGCAGGCGACGCGCGCCCGGTCAGTCCTGAGCCAGCCCCCGACGGAGAGACCACGTGCTTCGAACCATCGGCAGACGACTCCTGCTGCTGATCCCCACCCTCTTCGGCCTGTCCGTGCTGCTGTTCTTCTGGGTGCGCGCGCTGCCGGGCGGGCCGGCGGCAGCGCTCCTGGGTGAGCGCGCGACGCCAGAGGCGATCGAGCGGATCAACGAGGCCTACGGCTTCAACCGGCCATTGCCCGAGCAGTACATCACCTGGCTCGGCCGCCTGCTCCAGGGCGACTTCGGCAACTCCATCGAGACCCGCAGGCCGGTGCTCGAGGAGTTCATCAACCGCTTCCCGGCGACCATCGAGCTCTCCATCCTGGCGCTCATCATCGCGGTGGGCATCGGCATCCCGCTCGGCTACTGGGCGGCGCGCAACCACGGCAAGCTGTTCGACCACATCTCGGTCGGCATGAGCCTGCTGGGCATCACCATCCCCGTCTTCTTCCTCGCCTTCATGCTCAAGTGGCTCTTCGCCGTGCAGCTCGGCTGGCTGCCGACCACCGGCAGGCAGGATCGCGGCGTCGACGCGACGCACTTCACGGGCTTCTACGTGCTGGACGGCTTCCTGACCGGCGAGTACGACGCCGCCTGGAATGCGTTCATCCACCTGCTGCTGCCGGCGCTGGCGCTGGCGACCATCCCGCTTGCCATCATCGTGCGCATCACCCGCGCATCCGTGCTCGAGGTCGTGAACGCCGACTACGTGCGCACCGGACGCGCGAAAGGCGTCTCGAAGCAGATCATCCGCAACCGCTTCGTGCTGCGGAACGCCATGCTGCCGGTGGTCACCACGATCGGTCTCCAGACCGGCCTGCTGATCTCCGGTGCGGTGCTGACCGAGACCGTGTTCGCCTTCCCGGGCATCGGCGCGTTCCTCGCCAACGCGATCTTCGCGAGAGACTTCCCGGTGCTGCAGGGCTTCGTGCTCTTCATCGCCGTCGCCTACGCCCTGATCAACCTGCTCGTCGACATCTCCTACAGCATCATCGACCCGAGAGTGAGGATCCAGTGAGCGCCACAGAGGTCCTCCAGCCACCGACCGGCCCCGAGGTCGGCGAGGACGCACCGCGTCGGAGCGGCAGCTTCTGGGGCGACGTCTTTCGACGCGTCCGCAAGAACCCCGCCGCCTGGGTCGGCGCCGTCGTGGTGCTGGCGTTCATCCTGGTCGCGGCGCTCGCCCCCTGGCTGGCGCCCTATGCCGAACTCGACACCCCTGGCCGTGAGCACCTGCGACCGACGTCGCTGCCGGTCCCGGGAGATCTGGCGGAGTTCCCGCTCGGCATCGACCGCTTCGGCGGCGACGTGCTCTCGAAGCTCATCTGGGGTGCGCAGGCATCTCTGCTGATCGGCGTCATCTCCACCTTCTTCGGCCTCGTCGGCGGCATGGTGCTCGGTGCGCTCGCGGGCGCCTTCGGTGGCTGGGTCGACGGCGTGATCATGCGCCTGGTCGACATCCTGCTCTCGGTGCCGAACCTGCTGCTCGCCGTCTCGATCGCAGCCATCCTCGGCCGCACACCGCTCGCGATCATGATCGCCATCGGAGTCTCGCAGGTGCCGATCTTCGCGCGGCTGCTGCGCTCGTCGATGCTCGGCCAGCGCAGCGCCGACTACGTGCTCGCCGCGCGCACGCTCGGGCTCGGCACCGGCCGGATCACCATGTCGCACCTGCTGCCGAACTCGGTCGGCCCGGTCATCGTGCAGGCGACGCTGACGCTCGCGACCGCCGTCATCGACGCCGCGGCGCTGTCGTTCCTCGGACTCGGCGGCGGCCGGCCGGAGACAGCGGAATGGGGCCGCATGCTGACGTACGCGCAGAACGAGCTCGCGATCGCGCCCTCCCTGGCATTCCTGCCCGGCGTCTGCATCATGATCACCGCGCTCGGCTTCACCCTGCTGGGCGAGTCGCTGCGCGAGGCGATGGACCCCCGCACCCGCAAGCGCTGACCGCGTCGGTGCGCGCAGCACCGGAGCCAGCACAGCAGACGCCCCAGACCGCGGTCGGCCTGGGGCGTCTGGCGTCTGTACGGGTCAGCTGGCGATCTGCAGCTCGTTGCCCGGGATCGACGCGAGCAGCTTGCGCGTGTACGGATCGCGCGGGTTCGTGAAGATCTCCTCGCTCGTGGCCGCCTCCACGAGCTTGCCGTTCTGCATCACGGCGACGTAGTCGCTGATCAGGCGCACCACCGCGAGGTCGTGCGAGATGAACAGGTAGCTCAGGCCCAGCTCCTGCTGCAGGTCGCCCAGCAGCCGCAGGATCTGGTCCTGCACGAGCACATCGAGCGCCGAGACCGGCTCGTCGCAGACGATCACGTCGGGCTTGAGCGCGAGCGCGCGAGCGATGGCGACGCGCTGCCGCTGGCCGCCCGAGAGCTCCGAGGGGTAGCGACGGGCCATCTCGCTCGGCAGCGCCACTTGGTCGAGCAGCTCGCGCACACGCTTCTCGCGCTCGGTCCGGGATCCCTTGCCGTAGAAGGACAGCGGCTCCTCGATGATCTTCTCGATCGTGAACATCGGATTCAGCGACGAGTACGGATCCTGGAAGACCGGCTGCACGCGCTGGCGGAACTGCTTCTGCCCGTCGCGGGAGAGCGCGAAGACGTCCTTGCCCTCGAAGCGGACGGTGCCGCTGGTGGGCTCGAAGGCCTTCAGCAGCATGCGGGCGGTGGTGGTCTTGCCCGAGCCCGACTCGCCCACGATCGACACCGTGGTGCCGCGCGGCACCTTCAGCGAGACGTCGTCCACGGCCTTGAAGGGCTCGCGGCTGCCCCGAACGTGGAACTCCTTGGTGACGTTCTCGAACTCCACGATGGTGTCGGGCTCTGCCGCCGCGCCAGACGCATCCGTCGCGGTCCGCTCACTGAAGTCCTCGGGGCGCAGCCTGGCCATCGCGACGGACGGCGCCGCCCTGACGAGCGACTGCGTGTAGGGGTGCTGCGGGTTCTCGAGGATCTGCTTCGCCGGGCCCTGCTCGACCATGCGGCCGCGGTGCATCACGACGACGTGCTTCGCGCGCTCGGCGGCCAGGCCCAGGTCGTGGGTGATGAGCAGCACCGAGGTGCCCAGCTCCTTCGTCATCATGTCGAGCTGGTCGAGGATGGTGCGCTGCACGGTCACGTCGAGCGCGCTGGTCGGCTCGTCGGCGATCAGCAGCTGCGGCCGGCACGCGAGGCCGATCGCGATCAGCGCGCGCTGGCGCATGCCCCCCGAGAACTCGTGCGGGTACTGCTTGGCGCGCGATGCCGCGTCGGGCAGTCCGGCGGCCTCAAGGGTCTCGACCACCTTCTGCTCGACGTCCTTGCGCGTGGCGCGGCCGTGGGCGAGCAGCGTCTCGGCCACTTGCGTGCCGATCTTCGCGACCGGGTTGAGGTTCGACATCGGGTCCTGCGGCACGAGCCCGATGCGGCCGCCACGCACGGTGCGCATCGTCGTCTCGCTCGCGCCCACCAGCTCCTCGCCGTCCAGGCGGATGCTGCCGCTGGTCACGCGCCCGTTACCGGGCAGCAGGCCGATGATCGCCATCGCCGTGGTGGACTTGCCAGAGCCCGACTCGCCGACGATCGCGAGCGTCTCGCCCGCACCGATCGTCAGGTTCGCCTCGTGGACTGCCGTCACCACGCCGTCCTGCGTGGTGAACTCGACCTTGAGTCCGGAGACCTCCAGCAGCGGCTGCTTCGCGTCGCTCATGGCGACCATCCTGCCCTGTCTGGAGCGAAAACGACGACTCAGCGCACCTGCAGCACGAGCTTGCCCCGCACGTGGCCGCCCTGCAGCTCGGCGAACGCCTCGCGCACCTTCTCGAGCGGGTACACCTTCTGCACCTCGACCCGCACGTCGCCGGCGTCGATCAGGCGGCTGATGATGCCGAGGTTGCCGCCGTCCGCCTCCACCTTGACGGAGGAGGCGCGCATGCCCCGCCCTGCGGCGACGGATGCGTAGTCGGGCCAGGAGCCGGTGGGCACGTTCAGATACAGGCCGCCGTGCTTGAGCGCGTCGAGCGAGCGCGTGCCCGTGTCGTCGGCGACGTTGCCGATCAGGTCGACGACCACGTCGACCTTCTGCAGCACGTCCTCGAAGCGGTCCTTGCGGTAGTCGACGACCTCGTCGGCGCCCAGCGAGCGCGCGAAGTCGACGTTGCGCTCCGAGACGGTGGTGGCGACGTGCGCGCCGAAGTACTTCGCGAACTGCACGGCGAAGTGGCCGACACCGCCGGCGCCGGCGTGGATGAGGATGCGCTGGCCGGCGCGCGCCTTGGCGATGCGCACGACCGCGTCCCAGGCGGTCAGCGCCGCGCACGGCACCGCGGCGGCCTCCTCGAAGCTGAGCGACTCGGGCTTCGGCGCCAGCGCCAGGCTCGGCACGACCGCCTGCTCGGCGTAGCTGCCGCGCGTGCGCCAGTGGTTCACGATGCCGAACACGGCGTCGCCCGGCTGCAGGTCGTGCGCCTCGTAGGGCGACTCGGCGACGGTGCCGGCGACATCGCCGCCGGGGATCCACGGCAGCAGCGACTCGACGGCCTTCGCGGCGCCCTTGCCGATGACCGTCTTGTAGTCGATCGGGTTCATGCCGGCCGCGTGGACGTCGACGATCACCTCGGTGCCGAGCTTCATGGGAGCGTCGATCTCCCCGATCTCGACGGTCTCGGTCGGGCCGAACTCCCGTACCAGCACTGCGCGCATCGCACTTCCTCCCACGTACCCTTCGACGCTAGCGCACGCATGTGACGGGCAGATGTCCGCATGACGGCATGTGACGCACGGCCGCGCACGGCTACAGTGCTCCTGTGCCCCGCCACCGACCAGACGGCACCGTCGTCGCCGACGCCGTCGTCGCATCCGTCGCCGCCGTCTGCCTCGTCGCGGGGGCCGTCGTCATCGGGCAGGCGCGCGCCGCGCTCGATCGCTTCCTGTACATCTCCGAGCTCGGGGCGCTGGGCATGCCGACGGCCGAGCAGTTCCAGGTGGGCTTCCTGCTGGTGATCGCCGGCATCCTGCTGGTCGCGGTGGTGCTGCGCGACGTGCGCACGCGGCTGCCGTTCCTGCGCGGTGTGCTGCCCGCTGCGGCGCTGGTCGCCGCCGGCGCGCTGTTCCTGGTCGCCGCGGCCGTGCCGTGCTCGATGGGCTGCCCCTCGCTGCTCACCGCCGAGGCGCAGTGGCGTGACTGGGTGCACATCGTCGCCGCCGTGCTCGCGTTCGTGGCCGGCTGCCTGGCGATGCTGCAGTTCGCGACCGCGCGCGACCGCTGGGTCGCCCGGCTCTCGACGGCCGGCGGCCTCGCGGTCGGCAGCATCGCCGCGACCGGCGGCATCATCTCGCTCGCCCGCGGCAACACCGACATCGGCTCGACACTCGAGTACGTGGCCGCCGCGATCGGCATCGTCTGGATGCTCGCGATGGCGGCCGTGCACGCGCTGCCGGCCAGGCGAGCGGATGCGTCGGCCCGGCCCGCGGTGCGGGTGCCGGTCGGCGTCGTGGTCGACTGAGCTACCGGATCCCCGTCAGGAAGCTGCCCAGCTGCTGGCGGAACCAGGCCATCATCGCCTGCTCGCCGTCGTCCCGCGCGGGGGAGACGAGCATCCGCGCCCCCAGCTCGTCGCGCCACGCCTCGGCCACGTGCAGCGGGTGCACCGGGTCGCGCGGGCTCGCGAGCACCACGGTCGGCGCGGGGATGCGCAGCTCGCCGGGCCGGTAGGCGGCGTTGCGCGGGATCTCGAGCAGACGGATGCGGCGCTCGGCCGCCAGAGGCTGGGTCACCTGCGCCTCGATCGCGCGGGCGTGCGCGAGCGACTCGTGCGCGATGGCGCGCCAGGCGCCCGAGGCCCGCAGCTGGTCGAGCACCCGCTGCGGCCGCCGCTCCTCGAGCAGCCGCCCGAGCACGGGGAAGACCGCCAGGTTCGGCGGCAGCGGCTCGGTGGTGAAGGCGGGCCGCACGAGCGCGATCCGGTCGAGCGGGAAGCGGCCGGAGCGCGCGATCAGCGCGGCCAGCGCCGCGCCGAGCGAGACGCCGACGATCGACACGGGCGAGCCGTCGCCGACGCGGATGAGCTCGTCGGCGACCTCCTCGGCCATCGCTTCGAGCGCGAAGTCCGCGGGCTCGCCGAGCAGGGGGCTGGCGCCGTGCGCGCGCAGGTCGGGCGCGAGCACCTGCACGCCGGCGGGCACGGCGCCGGCGAGGTAGTCGCGCATGGCGCTGGAATCCGAGCCGAGACCGTGGATCGCGAGCAGCATCAGCGCAGCCCGGTGATCGCGAGCAGCATCAGCGCGGCCCGAGCGTGCGCGGCATCAGCGCGCCAGCAGCGCCAGCAGCTGGTCTGCGCGGTCGACGAGCGCGGCGATCTCGTCCTCGTCGCGCTCCACCCACTGGTGCCGCGGCGGGCCGACCGGCACGAAGTCGCGGTGCTGCTCCCAGACGAACAGCGTGCGCTCGGCGCCGAGCACGTACTGCTGCCACCAGATCTGCCGCAGGTAGTGCTTCGGGATGCGGTCGAACGGCTTCGACGTCGTCTTGATCTCGGCCAGCACGCTGCCGTCGTCGCTGATGCAGTCCGGCGTCGCCAGGTGGCGGCGCTCCGGCACCGAGTGGAACAGCGCGTCGGAGGCCACGAGCGAGAAGTGATCGTGCACCCAGCTCGCGATGTGCGGCTCGCGCGCGCGGCCGTGGTCGGTGAAGGCGTTGCCGGTGAAGCCGCGCGGCCCGAACTTCTCCATCGCCACGTTCTGGATCGAGCGCTGGGTGCTGAGCTTCGCCGCGTCGGTGGCGGTGACGCCCTGCGAGCGCGCGCGCAGCCAGGCGACGCGGTCGCTCGAGTAGGCGACGATCCGCTGCACGTGCCCCAGCACCACGACGGGGGGTGCGGATGCGCTGCTCGCGTCGGGCGCGGTCGTCGCCTCGAGCACGGTCACGGCCGCCCCACGAGCAGTCGCGGTCGTCTGCGCTCGCGATTCGCGACCACTCGCTGTGGTGCGCGCCTCCGCCTCGACCACGGCGAGATCGCCGAAGATGTCGAGCTGCGCGTCCATGGGTCCATCGTCCCACGGTGCGCCGACGCGCCGCGCCGGGCGCGCCACGAGCGCGGCCGTGAACCTCGGGGCGCGACGTGGTGCAATGGCGACCATGACGCATCCGTACGACGAGCTGAGCGACGCCCAGCAGATCGAGGCGCTGCGCCCGGTCGCGCTGCGGGCGGCAGCGGCGTTCGGCCTCGAGCCGGCGACGCTGGTGCCGCTGCTGCACGCGTACAACACCACCTTCGAGCTCGGCGCAGCCGACGGCCGGCGCTTCGCACTGCGGGTCGGCACCAATTCGCAGAGCACGCCGGCGCACGCGATCGCGCAGCAGTCGTGGATCGCCGCGATCGCCGAGCAGACCGAGGTGCTCGTCGCGCGGCCGCAGCGCACGAGCGAGGGGCAGTGGTTCGTCGAGGTCGACTCGAGCGCGCTCGGCCGGCCGCTGCTCGTGACGGTCGCCGCGTGGCTCGACGGCGAGGACGCGGATGCGCTCGGGCCCGACGCCGCCGCGGCGCTCGGCCGCACGATGGCCGCGCTGCACGTGCACGCCGAGACGTGGCAGCTGCCGGAGGGCGGCGCGCTGCCGCGCTTCGTCGAGCCGCTGTTCGGCGACCGCGACCTGCTCGAGGCCGCATCGGGGCTGAGCGACGACGACCGCGAGGTGCTGCGGCGCTCGCGGCAGCGCGCCGGCGAGGCATTCGACCGGCTGCTGACGGCTCCGCTGCGGCCGCTGCACGCCGACCTGCACGGCGGCAACCTGAAGTGGCACGAGGGGCGGCTCGCGGTGTTCGACTTCGACGACGCCGGGCTCGGCTCGCCGGTGCTCGACCTGGCGATCTCGACGTTCTACCTGCGCGGCGAGGATCCTGCGCTCGAGGCCGCCATGCGCACCGGCTACCAGCAGCTGCTGCCGCTGCCCGAGGCAGATCCCGCCGACTTCGAGGCGCTCGTCGCCTCGCGCCAGCTGCTGCTGGCGAACGCGCTGCAGCTGAGCTCGACGGCCGACCTGAAGGCGGGTGCCGCCGACTATCTGCGCACCTCGCTCGCGCGCCTGCGGCACTGGCTCGCGACCGGCACCTTCACGCGCGCCGTCGGCTGAGATACGCGCGGCGCCGGTCGCGACCACCCGCCCCGGGCTGACATGTGCACGCCGCCGCGCGGCCTCGCCCGGCGTCGCGCCGGATCGTGCCGCACGCCTACCCGCCCTCGTGCACATCTCAACCCGCGCATCCGGCTGTCGTCGCCCGCCCGCGTGCACATCTCAGCCCTTGCCGCCCTCTCGCGCCGTGAGGTGCACGCCGCGGCCGATCATCGTCAGCAGATCCGCCTCGACGGCCGCCCAGCCGTGCATGACCTGCGCATAGGTCAGCCGCACGACGTGGTAGCCGAGCGCCGCGAGCTGCCGGTCGCGCGCGCGGTCGCGCTCATACGCCTCTTCGTCGAGGTGCCAGGCTTTGCTGTCGACCTCGATGATGAGCCGGCCCAGCAGCAGGTCGACGCGCTTGTCGCCGATCGACACCTGAGGACTCAGGTGGATGCCGCGGGCCGCCATGCGCACGCGCACGAGCGTCTCGGTGCCCGACTCCGCGCGGCGGTCTGCGGCAGCGAGCGCACGTCGCACACGACGGGGAGCGTGCAGCCAGAGCTCATCGAGCGCGTCCCGGGTGGTGAGCCCTTGGTGCAGCGCTGAATCGATCACCACCGTCAGCATCTCGCTCGTCAGGCATCCCGCCGCCGCTGACAGCGCGTCGAGCACACCATCGACCGCGCGGTCGGCGGGCGTCGTCCGGGCGTGGGGCACGTCACAGGCGACGAGCCCCGCGAGCTGCTTCGCGCGCAGCCGTCGCGTGCGCCGTACGTGCACGCGGTGATCGCTGGGCGCCCAGACGCCGAGCGCCGAGAGCGCCGTGATGCACGATGCGACCCCGCCGGCCGCCACTGCCCGTGCCACATCCGCGTCGGCGGTCGGCGTCGCGTACCAGCCCGGGCGCAGCCGCCGGAGCGCACCGGCCGCCACCGCTCTCCGTATCGCCTTGTCGGTGCCGCCTGCTCGGTGCAGCTGCGCTCTGCTCCAGACTCCTGCGTTTCCTGTCTCGCTCTGCATGCGGCACTGTGCGCCCTCGGACGCCGGCGCTGCCGGGCGCGGGTGGCCACCTGTGGAGAGCAGCCCGGCTGAGGAGAGCAGCCCGGCTGTGGAGAGCAGCCCGACTGAGGAGAGCAGCTCGGCTGAGGAGAGCAGCTCGGCTGAGGAGAGCAGCCCGACTGAGGAGAGCAGCCCGGCTGAGATGTGCACACCGCCCAAGCGGCGCGGGCGCAACAACCCAGAATCCCGGGCCACGGCGCCTCGGACGCGTGCACATGTTGGCCGCGGCGCCACGTCGAATCATCGCGGCGGAAGCACGCATCAGGAACGCACAGGAACGGCATAGGCTGAGTCTGCACGGACGCATAGGAGACTCTGGCGAAATGGATGGCATGACCGACACCGCTCAGCAGCAGCTGCGGGCTCAGCCCCGCCTCACCCGCCAGGACGGCTCACCCATCCGGGTGGTCGTCGTCGACGACGAGCAGAGCCTCGCCGACCTCGTCGCCATGGGCCTCAAATACGAGGGCTGGGACGTGAAGACCGCCGCGAACGGCCAGCAGGCGCTGCAGGCCGTCCGCGAGTTCCGTCCCGACGCCGTCGTGCTCGACATCATGCTCCCGGACATCGACGGCCTCACCGTCCTCCAGCGCCTCCGCTCCGCCGGCTTCGACGTGCCGGTGCTCTTCCTCACCGCGAAGGACTCGCTCGACGACCGCGTCGCCGGACTCACCGCCGGCGGCGACGACTACGTCACCAAGCCGTTCGGCCTCGAGGAGGTCGTCGCCAGGCTGCGCGGCCTGATCCGCCGCACCGCCGCCGCCGCCGAGGAGTCGAGCGTGCTCTGGGTGGGCGACCTGATGATGGACGAGGACTCCTACGAGGTGCGCCGCGGCGGCCAGCAGGTCGACCTCACCGCCACCGAGTTCGAGCTGCTGCGCTACCTGATGCGCAACCCGCGCCGCGTGCTGTCGAAGGCGCAGATCCTCGACCGCGTCTGGTCGTACGACTTCGGCGGCCGCGCGAGCGTCGTCGAGCTCTACATCTCCTACCTGCGCAAGAAGATCGACACCCTCGGCCCTGCGATGATCCACACCGTGCGAGGCGTCGGCTACCAGCTGCGCGCTGCCGAGTGACCGCGAGGAGCATCACGGCGTGAGCCAGGCTGCGGCGTCCGCAGCCCAGCTGGGCCGACGCATCCAGAACCCGTCGTCGTGGTCGCTGCGGCGACGGCTGCTGGTCGTCGTGGTGGCCCTGTTCGCGCTGCTGACCGCCGCGGTCGCGATCGCGAGCGTGATGACCATGCGCGTGGTGCTCGAGACTCGTGTCGACGAGCAGCTCACCGACCTCTCGAGCCGCACCGCGGTCGACGTCGGGCGAGCGATGGCGAGTGAGCGGCAGGCGCTCGTCGATCCCAACACGCCGGCGATGTACGCCATGCAGTTCGGCGACCAGGTGGGCGAGAACTTCGTCGTCAACCGGCTCGGCCAGCAGCTCGGGCTCTCGGTGCTCGACCGGCAGGCCGTCATGGAGGCGCAGACGGATGTGGTCACGACCGTCTCGACGCCGACCTACGGGTCGTACCGGGTGATCGCGCGCGAGGTCGGCGACGCTCGGCTCATCGTCGGCCTCTCGCTCGCCGACGCGAACCAGACGCTCGCCGCGCTCGGCTTCGTCATCGCCGTCTCGGCCATCGCCGCGGTGACGATCGTGCTGCTGCTGGGTGACATGATCATCCGCCGCGCGCTGCGGCCGCTCACCTCCGTCATCGCCACCACCGAGCGCATCTCGCAGCTGCCGCTCGCCTCCGGCAACGCGCAGCTCACCAACCGGGTGCGCATCGAGGAGCCGGCGAGCGAGGTCGAGCGCGTGCAGGAGTCGATGAACCGCATGCTCAACCACATCGAGGAGGCCTTCGCGGCGCGGTCCCTCAGCGAGCAGCGGGTGCGGCAGTTCGTGGCGGATGCGTCGCACGAGCTGCGCACGCCGCTTGCGGCCGTGCGCGGCTACGCAGAGATCACCCGCAAGCACGACGCCGAGCTGAGCCCCGACTCCCGCGCCTCGCTGGAGCGCATCGAGGCGGCGGCGCATCGCATGCAGGCGCTCGTCGACGACCTGCTACTGCTCGCCAGGCTCGACGAGGGCCGCGAGCTGCTGCGCACCGAGGTCGACCTCTCGCTCATGGTCGTCGAGGCCGTCGCCGATGCGCAGGCTGCGGGCCGCGACCATCCCATCTCGCTCGAGCTGCCCGAGGAGCCCGTGCTCGTGGCCGGCGACCAGCTGCGGCTGCAGCAGATCGTCGCGAACCTGCTCGCCAACGCCCGCGTGCACACGCCCGAGGGCACTGCCATCGACGTGCACCTGCGCGCCGAGGGCGGCGATGCGGTCATCGACATCGCCGACGCCGGACCGGGCATCCCCGAGGAGCTGCAGCGCTCGGTCTTCGAGCGCTTCGCCCGCGGGGACACCAGCCGCTCGCGCATGACCGGCTCCTCCGGGCTCGGCCTCGCGATCGTGCAGGCGCTCGTCGAGGCGCATCACGGCACCATCTCGCTCGCGAGCGAGCCGGGCCGTACGGCCTTCACGGTGCGGCTGCCGCTGTGGCTGCCGCCGGGGGCGGAAGCGGCGGCAGCGCCGTCCGGCCCGGCCGCGCCCGAGCAGTGACCGCGCGCTGAGCTTGCGTCACGCATCCGTCGTGCCGTAGTCTGTCCGCATACCAAAGACCGCTGGTCGTTGGCGCGTGCTCGAAAGGTGCGCGGCAACCGAAGGCTTGCTCGTGAGAGCGAAGGCCCGCGCAGGTGCAGAAGTCCCGTCGAGGGCCGAGCTCCGTGCGCATGCGCCGGAGCTCATTTTCATGTGTGCGCCAGGGAAGCCAGCAACGATGCAAGGAGCACCATGGCGAACAAGGAAGCTGCGGTCGCCGAGCTCTCGGAACTCTTCGAGAGCTCGAACGCCGTTCTGCTGACCGAGTACCGCGGTCTCACCGTCGGCCAGCTGAAGACGCTGCGCCGTTCGATCAGTGAGCACGCGACGTACGCCGTGGTGAAGAACACGCTGACCAAGATCGCAGCCAACAACGCCGGTATCACGGCGTTCGACGAGTCGCTTGTCGGCCCGTCGGCGATCGCCTTCGTGCACGGTGACCCTGTCGCCGTCGCGAAGGAGCTGCGTGCCTTCGCCAAGGCGAACCCGGCGCTCGTGGTCAAGAACGGCTTCTTCGACGGGAACCCGCTCACGACCGACGACGTCAACAAGCTCGCCGACCTCGAGTCTCGGGAGGTGCTGCTGGCCAAGCTGGCAGGTGCCTTCAAGGCCTCGCTGTTCGGCGCTGCCTACATGTTCAACGCCCCGCTCGCCCAGGCCGTTCGCACGGTCGAGGCGCTTCGGGTCAAGCAGGAGTCCGCGGCCGAATAGGCCACGGTCAGTTCTAGAAACAAGGAGATGACGATGGCAAAGCTGTCGACTGACGAGCTGCTCGAGCAGTTCAAGGAGCTCACGCTCATCGAGCTCAGCGAGTTCGTGAAGGCATTCGAGGAGACCTTCGAGGTCACCGCTGCGGCTCCGGCCGCGGTCGCCGCAGCCCCGGCTGCCGGTGGCGCTGCCGCTGCTGAGGAGGCTGAGGAGCAGACGGAGTTCAACGTCGTCCTCGAGGCCGCCGGCTCGGCGAAGATCCAGGTCATCAAGGTCGTGCGCGCGCTGACGTCGCTCGGCCTGGGCGAGGCCAAGGCCCTCGTCGACGGTGCTCCCGCCAACGTGCTCGAGGGCGCGAAGAAGGAAGACGCCGACAAGGCGAAGGCTGACCTCGAAGAGGCCGGCGCGACGGTGACCGTCAAGTAGTCACCCGCTGCATCGCGAAGGGCCGCATCCATCTCGGATGCGGCCCTTCGTCATGTCGCCGTGCCGCCGTGCCGTGCCGCAGCGGCGCCACGCCGCCGGTGGCACACTGGCCCCCATGAGCACGCGTGCGACGCCCGAGCAGATCGGCGAGCTGCCGAAGATCGGCCGACCCGCCACCGCGGCGCTGCTCGCCGCCGACGTCACGACGCTCGACGGCGTCGCGGCGATGGGCGAGGCCGAGCTGCTCGCGCTGCACGGCGTGGGCCCGCGGGCGATCCGCATCCTGCGCGCGGCGCTCGAGCGGGAGGGCAGGAGCCTGGGTGCCTGAGCTGCTGCCGGTCGTGCCGGGCATCGACCGCTGGGTCATGCCGGAGGCGGCCATGAACGCGGTGGTCATCGCCGACGCGGGCGAGGCGCTCGTGATCGACCCCGGCACGCTGCCATCGCGCGCTGCCGAGCTGCGCGCGGCGATCGAGGCGCGCGGCGACCGCGTCGTGGGCGTGGTCATCACGCACGCGCACTGGGACCACTGCTTCGCGCTCTCCGCCTTCGGCGACGTGCCCTCGTTCGCGCATCCGTCCGCCATCGCCGAGCTGCGCGCGCACGGCGAGGCGCAGCGCGAGGCGGTGCTGGGCTTCTCCACGGGTGCCACGGCGGATGCGGTGCGTCACCTCGAGATCGTGCTGCCGGGCACCGCGGTGCCCGAGCCGCGCACGCTCCGCATCGGCGCGCTCGAGGTGGAGCTCGAGCCGCTCGGCCCGGCGCACACCGGCGGCGACCTGGTCGCGCACGTGCCGGCCGCCGCGGTCACGATCGCAGGCGACCTGGTCGAGACGGCCGACGACCCGCAGCTCGACGGCTCGACCGACGTCAGCGGATGGCTGCGCGCGCTCGACCGCCTGGCAGCCCACGCGCAGCCGCTGCTGGTGCCCGGCCACGGCGAGCCCTGCGGCCACGAGCGGCTCGCCCACCACCGCGCGCTGCTGGAGTCCGGCCGGTCAGGCGCCGCGCAGCGGCCATGAGCCGCGCGCCGGCCAGAGGGCAACGCCGCGCGTGACGACAGCGAGCACCCGGTCGCAGAACTGCCCCGCGGCATCCTCGAGCGACTCATCGCACGCGTCGCAGCCGCACATCGGCGCCGCCTCATCCACGTCGCCGCCGAGCCCTGCGCGCGACGCGCGAGTACGCATCCTCCGGCGGCCCGCCCATGCCCCAGCGAGACCCGAAGGGAATCTCGTGCCCGTCGTCATCGAGCCATCGTCCAGCCGGCAGCGGCGGCATCGCGAACGCGGCGGGAGGGGCCATGGCCACATCCTCGCACCCGCCGGGCAGGAGCGGTCGGTGCGCGGCGCTACGGTTGCCCCATGAGCATGCGGATGGGCGGGGGCGGCGGCGGACGCGTCGCGATGCGCGACGAGAAGGCGCAACGGCGGGCCAACGAGGACGCGCCCCGGGTGCCCGACCTGGGCAAGCGCATCGTCACGCTGTTCGCCCCGCACAAGCGGCAGCTCATCCTCACGATCGTGCTCGTGCTGGTGGTCGCGTCGATCGCGGTGTTCCCGCCGCTGCTGACCCAGCGCGTGTTCGACGAGGCGCTCTTCCCGCTCGCCGGCGGCGGCGTCGACCTGCAGCTGCTGTGGACGCTCGTGGGCATCATGGTGGTGCTGTGGGTCTCCTCCAGCCTGCTGGGGATCTGGCAGACCTGGATCACCTCGCGCGTCGGCAACCGCGTGATGGGGCAGCTGCGCACGAGCCTGTTCGACCGGCTGCAGGGCATGGAGCTGGCGTTCTTCACCCGCACGAAGACGGGCGTCATCCAGTCGCGGCTGCAGAACGACGTCGGCGGCGTCGCGAGCGTGCTCTCGAACACCGTCTCGTCGGTGGTCGGCAACTCGGTCACCGTCATCGCGAGCCTCGTGACGATGCTGATCCTGTCGTGGCAGCTGACCATCGCCGCCGTGCTGCTGACGCCGGTGCTGATCATCCTGCAGCGCCGCGTCGGCCAGGTGCGGGCCCGCATCGCCACGAAGACGCAGGAGTCGCTCAGCGAGATGACCGCGATCACGCAGGAGTCGCTGTCGGTCTCGGGCATCCTGCTGGCGAAGGCGTTCGGTCGGCAGACCGACGAGTCGCGCCGCTACCGCGACGAGAACGACCGGCAGATCGATCTGCAGGTGCGGCTGATGATGAGCGGGCAGACGTTCTTCGCGCTCGTGTCGATCTTCATCTCGATCCTGCCGGCGGTGATCTACGTGATCGCCGGCTACCTGATCACCGGCCAGGCACCGGGGGCGGATGAGGGAGTGACGGCAGGCACGCTCGTCGCGTTCACGACGGTGCAGGCACGGCTGCTGATGCCGCTCATGGGCCTGCTGCGCGTCTCGCTCGACCTGCAGACCTCCTCGGCGCTGTTCGCCCGCATCTTCGAGTACCTCGACCTGGTGCCGGCGATCGTGCCACCGGCAGAGCCCAAGCCGCTGCCGCGCGAGCGCGCCGGCGAGGTGGAGTTCGACAGCGTCGAGTTCCACTACCCGGATGCGCGCGAGGGCGAGCGCGCGACGCTCGACGGCGTCTCGTTCCTGCTCGAGCCGGGCACCTTCGCGGCCTTCGTCGGCCCCTCCGGGGCGGGCAAGACCACCATCGGCTACCTGCTGCCGCGCCTGCACGAGGTGACCGGGGGAGCGGTGCGGCTCGGCGGTGTCGACGTGCGTGAGCTCGACCCGGCGGCGCTGACCGACCACATCGGCATCGTCAGCCAGGAGCCGTACCTGTTCCACGCATCCATCGCCGAGAACCTGCGCTACGCCAAGCCCGAGGCGACCGACGCCGAGCTCGACGCCGCCACCAGGGCGGCGAGCATCTATGACACCATCCACCGGTTCCCGGACGGCTACGACACGATCGTGGGCGAGCGCGGCTACCGCCTCTCCGGCGGCGAGAAGCAGCGCATCGCCATCGCTCGCGTGCTGCTGAAGGACCCGGAGGTGCTGGTGCTCGACGAGGCCACCAGCGCCCTCGACACGGTCTCGGAGCGAGTGGTGCAGGCGGCGCTCGACGAGGCGGCGCGCGGTCGCACGACGCTCGCGATCGCGCACCGCCTCTCGACCATCCGCGACGCCGACGTGATCTTCGTCATCGATGCCGGCCGCGTCGTCGAGCGCGGCACGCACACCGAGCTGCTGGCGCTCGGCGGCACCTACGCGACGCTGTTCGCCCAGCAGTCGGCAGACTGAGGCGCACGGCGGCCATTCGATGACCACCACACGACCGGCTGTGTTCATTTCTTGACAGCAATCGGCCGGAACGTCACCATAGGCGACATGGCGACGAACCGCAGCCCCGGCTCCCAGGGCGCTCTGCGCGCGGCGAACCGGGCCCGGGTGGTGCAGGTGCTGCGGGCGGCTCCCGCCACGCAGTCCGAGATCGCCGAGCGCACCGGGCTGGCGCACGCGACGGTGTCGAACATCGTCCGCGACCTGCGCGAGCGCGGCGCGGTCTCGACCGAGCCGACCGTGCACCAGGGCCGGCGCGCCAGCCTCGTGACGCTCGAGCGGGCCGAGGGGCCGACCGTCGTGGGCATCGACTTCGGCAGGCAGCACGTGCGCATCGCCGTGGCCGCCGACGACCCGGTCGTGCTGGTCGAGGACGAGGTGGTGCTGCCGGTCGGGCACCGGGCGGACGACAGCCTCGCCATCGCGGCCGAGCGCCTCGACGAGCTGCTGCAGGATGCCGGGCTGCAGCGCGGCGACGTGGCCGCGATCTGCGTCGGCGTGCCATGCCCGATCGACCTGCGCACCGGCGCCATCCTCGGTCACTCGATCCTGCCGGAGTGGGACGGGGTGACGCAGGATCGCATCGGCGAGGCCTTCGGCATGCCGGTGGAGGTGGCGAACGACTCGGATCTCGGCGCGATCGCCGAGCGCGCGTTCGGCTCGCACAGCGAGGTCGACGACCTCATCTTCGTGAAGCTCGGCACGGGCATCGGCAGCGGGCTGGTGATCGGCGGCAGGCTGCACCGCGGCTCCTTCGGCATCGCGGGCGAGCTGGGCCACGTGCAGGTGGATCCGGCCGGGACGCTCTGCGTCTGCGGCAGCCGCGGGTGCCTCGAGACGCTCGCCTCCGTGCGGGTGATGGCGCAGTCGCTCTCCGCCGTGTTCGGCAGGCCCATCACCGCGGCCGACATCGTGCGGCAGGCGCTCGACGGCGACCCTGCCACGCGGCGCGTGGTCGCCGACGCCGGGGTCGCCATCGGGCGCGCCATCGCCAACGCCGCGAACCTGCTTGCGCCCTCGGTGGTGGTGGTGGGCGGGCCGCTCGCCGAGCTCGGCGACCTGCTGCTGGAGCCGGTGCGCGACGGCTTCGAGCGCTTCGCGCTGCATGCGCTCACGACGTCGACTCGGATCGTGGGCACCTCGCTGGGATCGCGCGCCGAGGTGCTCGGTGCGGTGACGCTCGCACGCCAGAGCGCCAGGGCAGCCGCGTTCATCTGAAGATAACGATTTGATTACTTGCGTTCAAGACTTGACGCAACGTTCCGTGCCGCGTAGGTTGATCCGCGTTCCCGCCGAGGCCGGCGGGCGTGCGAAAGGAGCCAAGGGTGGCTGAGCCGGTGATCCTGTCGATGCGGAGCATCACGAAGGAGTTCCCCGGCGTGCGCGCGCTCGATGCCGTCAGCCTCGAGGTGCGCAAGGGCACCATCCACGCGATCTGCGGCGAGAACGGCGCGGGCAAGTCGACGCTCATGAAGGTGCTCTCGGGCGTCTATCCGCACGGCACCTTCGACGGCGAGATCGTCTACCAGAGCGAGCCGGTGGCATTCGGCAGCATCAACGACTCCGAGCGCGCCGGCATCGTCATCATCCACCAGGAGCTCGCGCTCGTGCCCGAGCTGTCGATCGCCGAGAACATCTTCCTCGGCAACGAGCCGCGTCGCGGCATCGCGATCGACTGGGACACCGTGCGGGTGCGCGCCACCGAGCTGCTCGCGCGCGTCGGCCTCGACGAGGACCCGGACACGCCCATCAAGCACATCGGCGTCGGCAAGCAGCAGCTGGTGGAGATCGCGAAGGCGCTCGAGAAGCACGTGAAGCTGCTCATCCTCGACGAGCCCACCGCCGCGCTCAACGAGGCCGACTCGCAGCACCTGCTCGACCTGATCGTCGGCCTGAGGGCCAAGGGCGTGACATCGATCATGATCTCCCACAAGCTCAACGAGATCGAGCAGATCGCCGACGACATCACGATCATCCGCGACGGGAAGATGATCGAGACGCTCGACATCGCAGGCGGCGCCGTCGACGAGGACCGCATCATCCGCGGCATGGTCGGCCGCACGCTGGGTCAGCGGTTCCCCGAGCGCTCCCACACCACGGGCGAGGTCTTCTTCGAGGTGCGCGACTGGACGGTGCAGCATCCGCTCTCCGCCGAGCGGCTGGTCGCGAAGGGCTCGAGCTTCACCGTGCGGCGCGGCGAGATCGTCGGCTTCGCCGGCCTGATGGGCGCCGGCCGCACCGAGCTCGCCATGAGTGTCTTCGGCCGGCAGTACGGCACCTGGCTCGGCGGCACGATCCACAAGGACGGCAAGCAGATCAGGGTGCGCTCGGTGCCGGAGGCGATCGGCCACGGGATCGCCTACGTGAGCGAGGACCGCAAGTCGCTGGGGCTGAACCTGCTCGACACCATCAAGCGCTCGATCGTCTCGGCGAAGCTGTCGAAGATCGCCCGCGGCGGTGTCGTCGACGGCCTGCAGGAGGCCGAGACGGCAGAGCAGTACCGGCGCTCGCTGCGCATCAAGTCGCCCAGCGTCGAGCACGGCGTGGACACGCTCTCGGGCGGCAACCAGCAGAAGGTGGTGCTGGCGAAGTGGATGTTCACCGACCCCGACCTGCTGATCCTCGACGAGCCCACCCGCGGCATCGACGTCGGCGCGAAGAGCGAGATCTACCAGATCGTGCGCGAGCTGGCCGACGCCGGCAAGGGCGTGATCCTGATCTCCTCCGAGCTGCCGGAGCTGCTGGGGCTCGCCGACCGCATCTACACGATCTTCGAGGGTCGCATCACGGGCGAGCTGCAGGCCGCCGATGCCGACCAGGAGATGCTCATGCGCCGCATGGCGCCGACGAAGGGTGACTGAGACATGACCGATCGCGTGGACGAGCGCCGCGGCTTCCTGGCCGAGTTCAGCATGCTCTTCGGCAAGCGGGGCTCGCTGAAGGAGTTCGGCATCCTCGGCGCGCTCATCGTGATCGTGCTGGCCTTCCAGTTCGCCACCGGCGGCACGACCCTCGCCCCGGGCAACGTCATCAACATCGTGCAGTCGCAGTCGTACATCCTGATCCTGGCGATCGGCATGGTGATGGTGATCATCGCCGGCCACATCGACCTCTCGGTCGGCTCGGTGGCGGCGTTCGCGAGCGTCGTCGTGGCGATCTCGATGAACGACTGGGGACTGCCATGGGGCGTGGCGATCCTGATCGGCCTCGGGCTCGGCCTGCTGATCGGCGCCTGGCAGGGCTTCTGGGTCGCCTTCGTCGGGGTGCCGGCCTTCATCGTGACGCTCGCCGGCATGCTGCTCTTCCGCGGCCTGAACCAGGTCGTCGGGCAGTCGCGCGGCATCGGCGTCGACCGCGGCTTCGTCGACGCGCTCGCCGGCTACCTGCCGGAGGTGGGCCCCAACACCGGCTACAACAACCTCACGCTGCTGCTCGGCCTGCTCGCGATCGCCGCGCTGGTGGTCTTCGAGCTGCGCGGCCGTGCGCGCCGCAAGCGGATCGGCGCAGAGGTGCCCCCGCAGTGGGTCCTGATCACCCGGCTGGCGCTGCTCTCGGGCATCATCGTCGCGACCACCCTGCTGTTCGCCAGCGGTCGCCCCGGCACCAGCTTCCCGCTCTCGGGCATCCTGCTGGTCGCGTTCGTGCTCGGCTACGGCTTCCTGACGCAGCGCACCACGCTCGGCCGCCACATCTACGCCGTCGGCGGCAACCGCCGCGCGGCCCAGCTCTCGGGCGTGCGCTCGCGCTGGATCGACTTCTTCGTGATCGCCAACATGTCGGTGCTGGCGTCGGTCGCGGGCATGATGTGGATCGCCCGCGCCCAGGCCGCCGGCCCCGCCGACGGCGTCACCTGGGAGCTCGACGCGATCGCGGCGGTCTTCATCGGCGGCGCGGCCGTGGCCGGCGGCATCGGCACCGTCACCGGCAGCATCATCGGCGGCCTGGTGATGGCCGTGCTCTCGAACGGCCTGTTCGCGCTCGGCACCGGCTCCGACTGGATCCAGGTGATCAAGGGCCTCGTGCTGCTGATCGCGGTCGCCGTCGACGTGCTCAACAAGCGGCAGGGCCGCTTCTCGATCATCGCGCTGCTGCAGCGCGGGCTCACCCGCGGCCGTGACCGCGACGCACCGACGTTCGCGTCGTGATCCACGCAACTCAACCCATCCCACACCGAACACCACAGGAGTACTGATGAGGAAGACCACCATCGCGGCGCTGGCCGGCATCGCCGCCGTCAGCATCGCACTGACCGGCTGCGGCCGCGCCGACACCGGCACCGGCGCTGAGGGCGAGAGCGGTGAGCCGCAGGCCGGCTTCGCCGCCGACGCCACGATCGGCGTCGCTCTGCCCGACCGCACCAGCGAGAACTGGGTGCTGGCGGGCGACCTGTTCACCAACGGGCTGACGGATGCCGGCTTCACCGGCAACGTGCAGTACGCGGGCTCGTCGAACTCGGTCGGCGACCAGCAGCAGCAGATCCAGAGCATGATCGCCGACGGCGCAGAGGTCATCATCATCGGCGCCGCCGACACCGGGCAGCTGGCGACGCAGCTCGAAGCGGCTGACGCCGCCGACATCACGGTGATCGCCTACGACCGCCTGATTCAGGACAGCGAGCTGGTCGACTACTACGTCGCCTTCGACAACTTCAACGTCGGCGTGCTGCAGGCGCAGTCCCTGCTCGAGGGTCTCGAGGCGCAGCACGGCGATGTCGACACCTGGAACATCGAGCTCTTCTCGGGCTCGGCCGACGACTCCAACTCTGCGGTCTTCTTCGACGGCGCGATGAGTGTGCTGCAGCCGATGATCGACGACGGCACGCTCAACATCGTCTCCGGCCAGACCACCGTGCAGCAGACCGCGACCGAGGACTGGGCGGCCGAGAACGCGCAGAACCGCATGGACACGATCCTGCAGGCCTCGTACGGCGGTGAGGATCTGCACGGCGTGCTCTCCCCGAACGACAACCTCGCCCGCGCCATCCTCACCTCTGTCCAGAACGCCGGCCGCGACGTGCCGGTCGTGACAGGCCAGGACTCCGAGGTCGAGTCGGTGCAGTCGATCGTCGACGGCGTGCAGTACTCCACCATCTACAAGGACACGCGCGCGCTCGTCGCTGCGGCGATCGAGATGGCGCAGGCGCTGCAGGCGGGCGAGGAGCCCACCACCACCGGCACTCAGGACAACGGCGCCTACGAGGTGCCCTCGAACCTGCTCGAGCCGGTCATCGTGACGCAGGAGAACGCCGCCGAGGCGTACGCCGAGAACCCGGACCTGGCGCCGCTCACCGAGGGGTAGTCAGCGATCCCAGCGGCGGGCGGTCCCTTCGGGGGCCGCCCGTTCGCCGTTCCACCCGGGCGGAGGCGTCCAGGTCGCCGAGCGGGTGCGTCCGGGTCGTCAGGCGGATGCGTCCAGGTCGTCCGCGTCCGGGTCCGGCAGGTCGGCAGTCGCCGCCCGCCACCGCAGCTCGAGCTCACCCATGTCGGCGGCGTGGTCGGCGTAGCGGCAGCCCAGGCCGTTGGGCTTGACGGCGATGCCCTCTTCGTCCCAGTGGGGGAGCGCGTGCTGCAGCAGGTCGCCGCCGAAGTCGCCGGCGTGGTTGGTGATGCGCCACCAGGGCAGATCGCCCGAGTAGTGCCGCATGATCGAGCCCACCTGCCGCGGACCGATGCCGCAGATGGCCGCGATCGCGCCGTACGAGGCGACGCGCCCCTCCGGTACCAGCTCGACGCAGCGCAGCACCCGCTCGATCACCAGCTCTCGGCGCGCATCCACCCGTCCATCCTGCCGCAGCCGCCTCGCTCGGATGGCCGGCGCCGAGCGGTCGCCGACGTGCGACCGGCGTCCAGCCCTTCGCCGAGCGGACGCATCGGGCGCGGTTGCTCGCGACAACCGGGCCGTCCGCGCCGCGTCGCCGCGGCGCCCCTGGCCGAGCGGTCGCATCCGGCTCGGTTCCCCCCGCACCCGGGCCACTCTGCGCCAGCTCGCCGCGGCGGTACGCTCGAGCGGTGGCAGCAGACGGCATGCGATACGCGGCATCAATCCTCGACACGATCGGCGACACCCCGCTCGTGCAGCTCACCAAGGTCACCGAGGGCGTCGCGGCGACGGTGCTCGCGAAGGTCGAGTTCCTGAACCCCGGCGGCTCTGTGAAGGATCGCATCGCGCTGCGGATGATCGAGGAGGCGGAGGCCAGCGGCCTGCTGCAGCCCGGCGGCACGATCGTCGAGCCGACCAGCGGCAACACCGGCGTCGGCCTGGCGCTCGTCGCGCAGCAGAAGGGCTACCGCTGCGTGTTCGTCTGCCCCGACAAGGTCGCCGACGACAAGCTGGCCACCCTGCGGGCGTACGGCGCCGAGGTGGTCGTGACGCCGACGGCGGTCGCTGCCGACAGCCCCGAGAGCTACTACGGCGTCGCGAACCGACTCACCGACGAGATCGACGGCGCCTACCAGCCCAACCAGTTCTTCAACCCGGCCGCGCCCGCCGCGCACGAGGCCAGCACCGGCCCCGAGATCTGGCGCGACACCGCCGGCCGCGTCACGCACTTCGTAGCCGGCGCCGGCACCGGCGGCACCATCACCGGCACCGGTCGCTTCCTGCGCCGCATCTCCGAGGAGCGCGCGACCGGCGCCAGTGATGCAGCCGGGACCGGTGAGCCCAGCGCCGTCGCACCCGGCGCCGTCGCACCCGGCGCCGTCGCACCCGGCGTCGGCGAGCCCGGCGGCCGCGTGCGCATCATCGCCGCCGACCCCGAGGGCTCCATCTACTCCGGCGGCACCGGCCGCCCGTACCTCGTCGAAGGCGTGGGGGAGGACATCTGGCCCGGCAACTACGACCCGAGCGTCGTCGACGAGGTGATCGCCGTGAACGACGCCGAGTCGTTCGCCATGACCCGCCGACTCGCGCGCGAGGAGGGGCTGCTGGTCGGCGGCTCGAGCGGCATGGCCGTCGTCGCGGCACTGCGCGTCGCCGAGGATCTGCCCGCCGACGCGGTCGTCGTCGTGCTGCTGCCCGACTCCGGCCGCGGCTACCTGCAGAAGGTCTACTCCGACACCTGGATGCGCTCCTACGGGTTCGCCGCGCCCGATGCCGAGACGACGGTGCGCGACGTGCTCACGGGCAAGGGCGGCGGCGACGGCGCGGTCCCCGCGCTCGTCCATGCGCACCCCGGCGACACCGTGCACGACGCGATCGAGATCATGCGCGAGTACGGCGTCAGCCAGCTGCCGGTGCTCACCGCCGAGCCGCCGGTGGTGATCGGCGAAGTCGCCGGCGCCGTCGACGAGCGCTCGCTGCTCGACGCCGTCTTCGCCGAGCGCGCCCAGCTCGCCGACCCGATCGCCGAGCACGTGGGGGAGCGGCTGCCGCAGATCGGCATCGCCGAGTCGATCGAGGCCCTGCGCGCCGCGCTCAAGGACCACGACGCCCTGCTCGTGCTCGAGGACGCCAAGCCCGTCGGGGTCATCACCCGCACCGACCTGCTCACCCACCTCTCGAAGGAGGCCTGACATGACGACCGAGCCCAACGCATCCGCCGTGCCTGCCGAAACCACGGTGCCCGCAGAGCACGCAGTGCCCGAACAGCGGGGCTTCGCCACGCGGGCGATCCACGACGGCCAGCCGTTCGACCCGCGCACCGGCGCCGTCATCCCGCCGATCTTCATGACCAGCACCTTCGTGCAGGACGGCATCGGCGGCTTCCGCGACGGCTACGAGTACTCGCGCGGCGGCAACCCCAGCCGCGACGCGCTGCAGCAGCAGCTCGCGAGCCTCGAGGGCGGCACGCACGCGTTCACCTTCGGCTCGGGCCTCGCCGCCGAGGACGCCCTGCTGCGCGCCGTGCTCAAGCCCGGCGACCACGTGCTGATGGGCAACGACGTCTACGGCGGCACGCACCGGCTCGTCTCGCAGCTGCACCAGAAGTGGGGCGTCGAGATCTCGACCGCCGACGCCAGCGACCTCGACGCCGTGCGCGCATCCGTGCGCCCGAACACGAAGATCCTGTGGGTCGAGACGCCCTCGAACCCGCTCATGAAGGTCGCCGACATCGCCGGGCTCGTCGAGATCGGGCACGCGGCGGGCGCGATCGTGGTCGCCGACAACACCTTCGCGACGCCCTACCTGCAGCAGCCGCTCGCGCTCGGCGCCGACGCGGTCGTGCACTCCACCACGAAGTACATCGGCGGGCACTCCGACCTCGTCGGCGGCGCGGTGGTGACGGCGGATGCGTCCCTCGCCGAGAGCGTTGGGTTCCAGCAGTTCGCGGTGGGCGCCGTGAACAGCCCGTTCGACGCCTGGCTGACCAGCCGGTCGCTGAAGACCCTCGCCGTGCGGGTCGAGCGGCATTGCCAGAACGCGCAGGCGGTCGCCGAGGCGCTCGTCGGGCACCCGGCGATCACCGCCGTGCACTACCCGGGCCTGCCGGATCACCCGCAGCACGAGCTGGCCGGGCGGCAGATGCGTGGCACTGCGGGTCCCCTCTTCGGCGGCATGGTCTCGATCCAGCTCGCCGGCGGTGTGCCCGCGGTGCACGAGCTGGTGGGGCGCACGCGGCTGTTCCAGCTGGCGGAGTCGCTCGGCGGCATCGAGTCGCTCATCTGCTACCCGAGCGAGATGACGCACGCGTCGGTGAAGGGGACCGAGCTCGCCGTACCCGAGGACCTGCTGCGGCTCTCGGTGGGGCTGGAGGAGGCCGACGATCTGATCGCCGACCTGACGCAGGCGCTCGACTCGCTCGCGTAGGCCGAGTGCCGCCGAGATGTGCACGCCGCTGGCGGTCGGCATCCGCGAACGCGGCGAAACAGCGGGGTTGAACTGATCGTCGCGTGCACATCTCAGCGGCAGCGACGCCGCTCGCTCAGCTGAGCGGGCCGTTCGCTCAGCTGAGCGGCTTGCCGCGCTGCTCGGGGAGCGTCCAGGCGGCGATCGCCGCGATCGCGAAGGCGAGCGCGAACACTCCGAAGAGCGCGATCGAGCCGCTGCCGGCGATCAGGAACGGCACCGCGAGCGGGGCGATGATCGACGCGATGCGGCCGAAGCCGGCCGCCGCGCCCGTGCCGGTGCCGCGCACGTTGGTCGGGTAGAGCTCCGGCCCGATGGCGTAGAGCGCGCCCCAGGCGCCGAGGTTGAAGAACGAGAGCGTGCAGCCCGCCGCGATGATCATGGCCTCGGTCGAGGCCGTGCCGTACCAGGCGGCCGCGCACGCCGAGCCGATCAGGAAGACGGTGAGCGTGGGCCGCCGGCCCCACTTCTCGATCAGGAACGCCGCCGCCGCGTAGCCGGGCAGCTGCGCGACGGTGATGATGAGCGTGAACTCGAACGAGCGCACCAGCGAGAAGCCCTGCTCCACCAGCAGCGACGGGATCCAGATGAACGCCCCGTAGTACGAGAAGTTGATGCAGAACCAGACCGTCCACAGTGCGATCGTGCGGCGGCGCAGCGTCGGCGACCAGATCGAGAGCTTCGGCTCGGATGCGGCCAGCTCGGTGGCTGCACGGGCGGATGCGGCTGGTGACGCCGCGGACGCCGCGGGCTCCGTGCGCGCCGACGGCGACGCATCCGTCATCTGGGTCTCCCGAGACGGCCCGGCCGGCTCGGGGATGCCCGCCGCCGCCTCGAACTCGCGCACGGTGCGCTCGGCCTCGTCGACGCGGCCCTTCGCCAGCAGGTAGCGCACCGACTCGGGCATGCCCCAGCGCACCACGATCGAGAACAGCGCCGGCGCCATGCCGATCGCCAGGCCCCAGCGCCAGCCGTCGTCCGAGGCGCTGACGACGAAGGTGCCGATGACCGCCGCGAGAATCCAGCCGAGCGCCCAGAAGGCCTCGAGCCAGACCACCACGCGGCCGCGGATCTTCTTGGGTGCGAACTCGCTGATCAGGGTCGACGCGACCGGCAGCTCGGCGCCGAGGCCCAAGCCGACCACGAAGCGCAGCACCAGCAGCGCCGCGAGCGAGCCGACCAGGGCGGAGGCGCCGGTCGCGATGCCGTAGACGAGCAGGGTGAGCGCGAAGACGCTGCGGCGGCCGATGCGGTCGGCGAGCAGGCCGCCGACGGTCGCACCGATGGCCATGCCGACGAAGCCGATCGAGGCGATCCAGCTGGCCTCGATGCTCGTGAGCTGCCACTGCTGCGCGAGCGCGGCGATCACGAACGAGATCAGACCGACATCCATCGCGTCGAGCGCCCAGCCGATGCCCGAGGTGCCGAGCAGGCGGCCGTGCTTGCGGGTGAAGGGCAGCCGGTCGAGCCGCTCGGAGCGGGTCAGGCCGTCGGTGCTGGGCAGGGCGCTCATGCTGTGGTCTCTCGTCGAGGGCGCGGGATTCGCCGGACGGCACCACGATAGTGCGGCGGGCACCCCGCCCGGATAGCGTGGCGGCATGAGCGAGCCCATCGAGATCCCAGCCGAAGCCGAGCGCACCGAGATCACCGCGTTCGTCGTGGCGTCGACGGATGCGGTGTGGCAGCTGTTCACGACGCCGGCCGGCCTCGCCCAGTGGTGGTGGCCGCAGTTCGACGATGCGCAGTACGAGCTCGACGTGCAGGAGGGCGGCATGTACCGCTTCCGCACCGCGACCGGCGGCTTCGGCGTGCAGGGCCGCTACCTGCAGCTCGACGAGCGCTCGCGCATCGTGCAGACCTGGGACTGGCTCGGCGGCGGCGAGGAGCTGCAGGGCGAGGAGCAGCTGGTGATCATCGATCTGCGCGAGACGGGCGACGGCACGCTCGTGCGCGTGACGCAGACCGGGCCGCTCGACGAGCTCGACGACCTGCGGGACGGCTGGCAGGACACCCTGACTCGGCTCGAGGAGCACTTCGACGACTGAGCGCCGCCGCGCGAGACGACGTCAGACGGATGCGTCGGCGCCGGTCGCGCGGGTGCCGCGCCACCCGCTGACGGCGTGGCCAGCGCCGAAGGCGAGCAGCGAGAGCGGCTGCAGGGTGCTCAGCAGAAGGGCGCCGTCGGCACCGGCCTGGCCGAGGCCGATGATCAGTGCGTAGGCTCCGTAGGTGGCGAGCCCGAAGCAGGCCGCGACGATCAGCATCGACCAGCTGTTGAAGCCGCTCGCGGGCCAGCTGGTGGCGATCGCGACACCGGCGGCCACGCCGATGATGAGGCGCGTGGCGTTCCAGACCTCCCCGCCGCTGGCCCCGAGCAGCCACAGGTCGGCGGGCACCAGCACGACCGCGAGCCACCAGCAGTGGAAGAGGATCAGCAGGATGCCGCCGAGCTTGGCCAGGCTGAACGGCGCCCGGTCGCCGACGAAGGCCTTCGCCAGCAGCACCGCGGCGACCACCATCAGCAGTCCGCCGGCGATCGTGCCCACCTGCCCGAGCGGGAGCGGGCTCGCCATCGGGAGCATGAGCAGCAGTTGGGGCGCCAGGCCGAGCAGCGTGCCGACGATCGCCGCGCCGCCGCCCCACAGCTGCAGCCGCCGGTGCACCGCGTGGCCGCGAGCAGCGGTCGTGTCGTGAGCGATCGGCGTGCTGGATGCCGTCATGGCCGGGCCTCTCCATCAGGTGCTCCGATCTTGCCACAGCCCGGCCGAAAGCGGCGCGAGACTCGTTCGCTGGGCTAAGCAGGCGTAGGCTGGCGCGACGCTGTCTGACACGAAGAGGATTCCCATGCTGCTCGCCATCGTCAACGCCCACGTCGTGCCCGTGGAGGGCGAGGAGTTCGAGGGCACGATCCTGGTGCGAGACGGGCGGATCGCCGAGCTCGGCGCCGACGTGACGGTGCCCGAGGGCGCGACGGTGCTCGATGTGGCCGGTGCGCAGGTGACGCCGGGGCTGGTCGACGCGCACGTGCACCTGGGCGTGCACCCCGAGGGTGACGGCAACGGCGCCAGCGATACCAACGAGATGACGAACCCGAACACGGCGGGCGTGCGCACGATCGACGCCATCGACCCCTTCGACGAGGGCTGGGATCTGGCGCTCGCGGGCGGCGTCACGACCGTCAACGTCAACCCCGGCTCCGGCAACCCGATCGGCGGCCAAGCCACCACGCTCCACACGCACGGCCGCATCGTCGACCACATGGTGCTGCGCGAGCCCGCCGGCATCAAGAGCGCGCTGGGCGAGAACCCCAAGCGCGTCTACGGCGAGAAGAAGCAGACCCCATCCACGCGCCTCGGCACCGCGAAGATCATCCGGGATGCCTTCGTCGCGGCGCAGAACTACCAGCGGCGCCACGCCGACCCCGACAACGACAAGCGCCACGACGTCGACCTGACGATGGAGGCGCTCGGCAAGGTGCTCGCCCGCGAGATCCCCTGGCGCCAGCACGCGCACCGCGCCGACGACATCGTCACGGCCCTGCGCCTCCAGGCCGAGTTCGGCTACGACCTCGTCATCGACCACGGCACCGAGGCGCACCTGGTCGCCGACCTGCTCGCAGAGCGGGGTGTGCCGGTGCTCATCGGCCCGCTGTTCACGACGAAGTCGAAGATGGAGCTGCGCGGCCGCTCGATCGCCAACCCCGGCAGACTCGCGGCCGCGGGCGTCGAGATCTCGATCATCACCGACCACCCGGTCATCCCCATCTCCTTCCTGGTCCATCAGGCCGCCTTCGCCGTCCGCGAGGGCCTCGACCGCGAGACGGCCCTCAGGGCCATCACCATCAACCCCGCGAAGGTGCTCGGCATCGCCGACCAGGTGGGCACGCTCGAGCCCGGCAAGCGCGCCGACCTGGTCGTCTGGAGCGGCGACTGGATGGACCCGATGGCCCGCCCGCGCACCGTGCTCATCGACGGTGCCGTCGTCTTCGAGCACGACGCGACGACCGGCGAGGAGCGCGTCGCCCCGCGCAGCGACGTGCCGCTCGTGCTCGCGCAGGAGTGAGCAGCGCCCCCGGCGCCGAGTTCAGCAGGCGGCACCGCGTCACGACGCTGATCGTGCTCGGGCTGCTCGCCGGCCTCGGCCCCTTCACGATCGACCTCTACCTGCCGGCCTTCCCGGCGGTGAAGGACGACTTCGGCACGACGGATGCGGTGGTGCAGCTGACACTGTCGGCCACCACGCTCGGGTTCGCATTCGGGCAGTTGGTGATGGGGCCGCTTTCCGACCGTGTCGGCCGGCGCAGGCCGCTGCTCGTCGCCACGGCCGTGCACGTGCTCGCGAGCGTCGCCGTCGCCATGGCGCCCGACATCGTGACGCTCATGCTCATGCGCGTCGTCCAGGGGTTCGGCGCGGCCGCCGGCACGGTGGTCGCGATGGCGATGGTGCGCGACCTCTTCGGCGGCAAGCAGCTCACCACGGCGCTGTCGCGGCTCGCGCTCGTGATCGGCATCGCCCCGATCGCCGCCCCGGTGATCGGCTCCTGGCTGGTCGGCTTCCTGCACTGGCGCGGGCTGTTCTGGGTGCTCGCCGCGTACGCCGTGCTCGTGATCGTGCTGCAGCTGCTCTTCCTGCGCGAGACGCTCCCGCCGCACCTGCGGCACGAGCGCGGCCACTCGACGCTCGGGCAGCGCTACCGCGCGGTGCTCACCGATCGCGTCTTCGTCGGCGTCGTGATCATCGGGGCGAGCATCTTCGGCGGCATGTTCGCCTACATCTCCACCGCCTCGCTGCTGCTGCAGGAGGTCTACGGCTTCACGCCGGGGCAGTTCGGCCTGGTGTTCGCGCTCTGCTCGGTCGGCGTGCTGATCGGCACGCAGACGGCAGGCCGTGCCGCCAACCGCTTCGGGCCGCAGTGGGTGCTGGCGGTCTCCACCGCGCTGCTGGTGGTCTCGGCGGCCGGCATCGTCGCGCTGGATCTCGCGGGGCTCGGCGTCGCAGGGCTGGTGCCGCCGCTGGCGGTGTTCGCCTTCGCCTTCGGGCTGTCGATGCCCTGCGTGCAGACGCTGGCGCTCGTCGGCCACTCCAGCGAGGCCGGCACCGCGGCGTCGCTGCTGGGCGCCTGCAACATGTCGATCGCCGGCCTGGTCAGCCCGATCGTCGGCCTGTTCCGCATCGAGAACGCGATCCCGATGGGCACGATCATGTTCCTGTGCGGACTGCTGGCGACCGCGTCCCTGTGGTTCGTCGTGCGACCGCGCACGGTGCCGGCGATCGAGTGAGGCGTGCGAAGATGGCGCCATGACTGACGAGCTCTCGAAGGCCCAGGCTGCACTGGAAGCGGCCCGCAAGGCGCAGCTCGAAGCGGCGGCGAGGCTCGCGGAGCTGCAGGCGAGCGAGGCGCGTGTGAAGAAGGACTCGCCGCCCGCACCCGCCGACATCGACTCGCCGGGCGAGGCGCCGCCGGTGGCCGAGAGCTTCGAGGAGGCCCCGGTCTCCGCGCCGCAGCCCGCCGACCCCGAGCAGCCGGTCGAACCGGGCGAGACGGTCGAGGAGCATGCGCTCGTCGGGCCGCTCAGCGCCGACGCCGTCGGTGAGATCCGCGCCGGCTACGCCTTCGACGGCGCCGCGCTCGAGATGGGCGCGCTCGTCAACGGCGAAGCCGACGCCGAGACGCCGGTGCGCATCCCGCTGTCCATGGTCAATCGCCACGGCCTCGTCGCCGGCGCCACCGGCACCGGCAAGACCAAGACGCTGCAGGTGCTCGCCGAGCAGCTCTCCGCCGCCGGCGTGCCCGTGTTCGCCGCCGACATCAAGGGCGACCTCTCCGGCATCGCGACGGCTGGGGAGTCGAGCGACAAGCTGCTCGCGCGCACTGCCGGCATCGGGCAGGCCTGGGAGCCTGCGGCGTCCCCGGTCGAGTACTTCGCGCTGGGCGGCATCGGCCACGGCGTGCCCATTCGCGCCACCGTGCTCGACTTCGGCCCGACGCTGCTGTCGAAGGTGCTGGGGCTCAACGACACCCAGGAGTCGAGCCTCGGCATCGTGTTCGCCTACGCCGACGAGCAGCAGCTGCCGCTGATCGACCTCAAGGACCTGCGGGAGCTGCTGCTGTGGCTCACCAGCGACGAGGGCAAGGACGACCTGCGCAGGCTCGGTGGCATCTCGACGCAGACCGCGGGCGTGATCCTGCGCGAGATCACCGCCTTCAGCGGCCAGGGGGCGGATGTCTTCTTCGGCGAGCCCGACATCGACACCCGCGAGTTCCTCCGCACCACCCCCGACGGCCGCGGCGTCATCAGCCTGCTCGAGGTGCCGGGCGTCGCCGACCAGCCCGCGCTGTTCTCCACCTTCCTCATGTGGCTGCTCGCCGACCTGTTCGAGGATCTGCCGGAGGTCGGCGACGTCGACAAGCCCAAGCTGGTGTTCTTCTTCGACGAGGCGCACCTGCTGTTCAAGGACGCCTCGAAGGACTTCCTGGCGGCCATCGTGCAGACCGTGCGACTGATTCGCTCCAAGGGCGTGGGCATCTTCTTCGTCACGCAGACGCCGAAGGACGTGCCCGACGACGTGCTCGCGCAGCTCGGCTCCCGCGTGCAGCATCAGCTGCGCGCGCACACGCCCGACGCCGAGAGCGCGCTGCGGGCGACGGTGCGCACCTACCCCAAGAGCGACTACGACCTCGAAGAGGTGCTGACGAGCCTCGGGATCGGCGAGGCGATCGTCACCGTCATGAACGAGAAGGGCGCGCCGACGCCGGTCGCCTGGACGCGCCTGCGCGCACCGCAGGGCTCGATGGACCCCACTCCGGCCGCCGAGATCGATCGCACGGTGCAAGCCTCGGCGCTGCTGGCGAAGTACGGCGAGGCCGTCGACCGTGAGTCCGCCTACGAGCGCCTGCAGGCCAAGCTGCAGGCGGCGCAGAAGGCGGAGCAGGACGAGCAGGCGCGCGAAGCCGCCGAGGAGGAGGCGAAGCGGCTGGAGGCGGAGGCGAAGCGCAACCGATCGAGCCGCGGCTCCGGCCGCTCTAGCTCCGGTGGCTCGAGCGCCGGCGGCGGCAACGTGATCACCGACTTCCTCGGGTCTCGCTCGGGCCAGGCCATGATCCGGGACGTCGTGCGCGGCATCTTCGGCAACCGGCGACGGTGAGCCAGCCTGCTCCGCGCTCCCGCGACATCCGGCCCCGCGACATCCGGCCCCGCGTCATCGGGGCATTGCGGCTCCGGGAGGTGCAGCTGGCCCTGACGCTGATGGTGGCGCTGGTGCTGGTGGCGCTCTCGGTCGTCAGTGCGAACGTCTGGGATCAGCCGTGGCCGTGGATCGTGGCGATCGGCATGGCAGCGGCGACCGCGCTCGCGGTGGCCTCGCCCTCTGCCGGTGTGCAGATGCGCATCATCGTGCCCGCGCTCGACCTGCTGGCGCTGACGGCGCTCATCGCCGATCCGCAGGCGCCGCGCATCGTGGCGCTGCTGGCCGTGATGCCGGCGTTCTGGCTCGGCGTCACGGTGCGCAGCCGAGGCATCGGCATCGTCGCGATCGCCGGCGCGGCGCTGCTCGTGCTGATGGCGCTGCGCATCCCGCAGTCCACCGGTGTCACGCTGACCGCCAACGTGGTGGGCGTCGTGATCGTGCCGCTGGCGCTCGTGGCCACCGCGTGGTTCGCCTACAGCTACGCCCGCACGATCGAGCGGCAGCAGCTCTCCATCCTGCAGCGGGAGCGCGCGATGCAGGCGATCGCGAAGCAGCGCGAGGCCGACGCAGGGCTGCTCGACGCGATCTTCGAGACGGCTCGCGTCGGTCTGCTGCTGCTGGACGCGGATGGCAGCGTGCTGCGCGTGAACTCCACGCTCAGGGGGCATGAGGCGCTCGCGGGCGACGGCATCGACGCCATGCTGGACGGCGCGCGCTTCCTCGAGCTCGACACGCGCCGCGAGCTGCCGCCCGCTGACGCGCCGTTCCTGCGGGCTGCTCGAGGCGAGGCCTTCGACAACGTCGTCTGCTGGGTGGCGCGCCCCGGCCAGGAGATGTTCGCGATCACGATGTCGTCGCGGCCGCTCTTCATCGACGAGGAGTTCCGCGGCTCGATCGCCTCGGTCGACGACGTGACCGTCTACATGCGCATGCTGGAGGATCGCGACGACTTCGTCGCCCTCGTCTCCCACGAGCTGCGCACGCCGCTGACCTCGATCGCCGGGTTCCTCGAGCTGGCCCTCGACGAGGAGCTGCCCGACTCGCTGCGCTCGTGGCTGTCGATCGTGCAGCGCAACGCCGACCGGCTGCGGGCGCTGGTCGAGGATCTGCTGATCGTCGGCGAGATGAGCCGGGGCGAGGTGCACCTGCAGGCCCGGCCGACCGAGCTCCGGTCGCTCGCCGAGGAGGCCGTCGCGACGCTCGACCACCGCGCGCGCCGCCGGGGCGTCGCGCTGCGCCTGGTCGACGGCCCGCCCGTGCAGCTCGAGGCCGATGCTCGACGCATCACGCAGGTGATCGAGAACCTGGTCTCGAACGGCATCAAGTACACGCGCGAGCACGGCCGCGTCGACGTGCACGTCGAATTGGAGGGGACGGATGCGGTGGTGCGCGTCGTCGACGACGGCCCCGGCGTGCCGCCGGACGAGGCGGCACGCGTCTTCGAGCGCTTCTACCGCGCCGCCGAGGCGCGGGCATCCGGCGTGCAGGGCGCGGGCCTGGGCCTGTGGATCTGCCGCATGATCGTGCACGCCCACGGCGGCACGCTCGATTTCACGAGCGAGCCGGGCACGGGTTCAACCGCGTCCTTCCGCGTCCCCGGCGCGGCCTGACGCATCCGTCGTCCCGGCGAAGCCGGCGCGCGTCATCTCTCCCCAGACCTGCGTGCGGCCCGTCAGGCCCGCCCACCAGCCCTGCAGGCGCCAGACGGCGGTGAGCTGGCGGTAGCCGAGGCTCTCGGCCAGCACCGCCCAGAGCGTCGCGCCCAGGTCGCGCCAGCGCTCGTAGCGGTGGAAGCTCGCCTCCTCGACGATGACCGCAGTGAGCGTCACGAGCGTGCCGTAGCCGTAGGAGACGACGATCAGGAACACGGCCATGCCGGTGTTGAGGGCGCCGGTGGCGAAGCCGAGCACGATCAGCACCAGCCCCAGGATCTCGAGCAGCGGCGCGAACAGCTCGAACAGCCAGTAGTACGGCAGCGCGACCGCGCCGATGCGGCCGTAGCGCGGGCGCAGCAGCATGCCGCGGTACTTCCAGAGCACCTCCCACAGGCCGCGATGCCAGCGGCGCCGCTGCCGGGCGAGCACCTGCAGCGTCGATGGCGCCTCCGTCCAGCTGACCGGCTCCGGCACGTAGACGACCCGCTTGTCGCGCCTGCCGTCGCGGATCCAGCGCTGGATGCGCATCACGAGCTCGAAATCCTCGCCGATCGAGTCGGGGTCGAGCCCGCCGACCTCGAGCAGCACGTCGCGGCGGAACATGCCGAACGCGCCGGAGATCAGCACGAGCGCCTGCAGATCCGACCACGCCGTGCGGCCGAGCATGAAGGCCCGCAGGTACTCGACCACCTGGATGCGGGCGATGAGCTGCTTCGGCATGCGGATCTCGACGATGCGGCCGCCCAGCACGCGGCTGTTGTTCACGATGCGGATGGCGCCGCCGGTCGCGACGACGCGGTCGGGGTCGTCGGCGAAGGGCTTCGAGACCGACAGCAGCGCATCCGGCTCGAGGATCGAGTCGGCGTCGACCATCACCACGAGGTCCTTGCTCGCGAGGTCGAGGGCCGCGTTGACCGAGTCGGAGCGGCCGGAGTTCTGCTTGTCGATGACGGTCAGCGGCACGACGCCGCCCCGCGAGCGCCACACCGCGACGATCTCGCCGCGCACCGGCAGGCGGCCCGGGATGTCGCGGTCGTCCGGCACCAGGTCGAACGCCTCGCGCAGCACCTGCATGGTCGCGTCGGTGCTGCCGTCGTTGACGACGATGACCTCATGGTCGGGATAGCGCAGGTCGAGCACCGAGCGCACGCTCGTGCGGATCACGGCGGCCTCGTTGTAGGCGGGCACCAGCACGCTCACGCCCGGGCTGAGCGGCGACGCGGCCATCGCCTCGCGACCGGTGTGGTCGCTCTCGCGCAGGTGGCGCACGAAGTGCCGCGACGCCAGCAGCACCAGCACGAGCATCGCGGTGTTCGAGAGCAGGAAGTAGATCGCGCTGGGCCAGGACAGGGCGAGGATGATCGTCGAGACCGCGTCGTGCAGCCAGCTCATGCCAGGGCCTCCCGAGCGATGCCGGCGGCGCGGCGCACGGCCGGCACGCCCTGCGCCTCGATGCGCGCGAGCGCGCCGGTCGTCCACGCCGGCGGCATCGCGGCGAGCGTCGCCGCCGCAGCCTCGCCGTCGCGGCCGTCGGCGAGCGCGGCCTCCAGCAGCACCGGCACCGCCGCGGCGACCGGCAGCCGCTCGAGCGAGCGGATGGCGGCCAGCCGCACCGACTCGTCGTCGTCGTCGAGCAGCCCGACCAGCCGCTCGCCGACGCCCGGCGCCTGCAGCAGGCCGGCGACGCGCGCGGCACCGCGCCGCACCCCCGCGTCGGGATGCTCGAGCGCCAGGCGCACGCGGTCGCCGGCGGCGAGGCCCTGCTGCAGCAGCGCCGAGGCGGCCGCGTTGTTGGGCACGCCGCTGTCGGTCGCGAGGGCGGCGATGACGCGTTCGACCGCCTCGGGCTCGGTGTATGCGCCCAGGGCGCGGATCGCGACGGTGCGCACAGCCGGCACCGGGTCCTCGGCCAGCCGGCACAGCAGCGCGAGCGCGCCGGGCGGCTGCAGCAGGCCCAGCGCCTCGGCGGCGTCGGCCCGCAGCGCGGGGCTGCGATCCTCGGAGAGCGCGAGCACGCGCGGCACGATGCCGGCGGCGTCGCCGACCGCGCGCAGGCGGTCGGCTGCCTCGCCGGTGACATCGCGCAGCATGGCGAACACGGTGCGGCGCACGTGTGCCCGCTCGTCGGCACCGAGCGCGCGCACCCGCGCGAGCAGCGCATCCGTCTCATCGTCCTCGGCGACGGTCGCGGCCAGCACGAGGGGGCGGATGCGCTCGTCGAGTCGCGCGCGCACGCTCGCCCGCCGACGGCGCAGGGTGCGCTGCACGACCAGCGATGCGAGCATGCCGAGCGTGATGCCGGCGGTGATGAGCAGGACCGCCTGCATCACCCCGTCGGTCAGCCAGCTCATCCCAGCGCGGCGGTCACGCGCGCGAGCAGGGCGCGCGGGCTGAACGGCTTGGTCACGTAGTCGTCGGCGCCGGCGGCGAAGCCCGCCTCGATGTCCTTCTCCTGGCCGCGCGCCGTCAGCAGGATGACGGGCGTGCGGTCGCCGCGCTCGCGCACCGCTCGCAGCACGTCGATGCCCGACATGCCGGGCATCATCACGTCGAGCACGATCACCGACCAGCCGCCGGCGAGGGCGGCCTCGAGGCCCTGCGAGCCATCGGGCTGCATGACCACCTCGTGCCCGGCCGACTCGAGCTTGATCGCGACCAGGTCGCGGATGTCACGGTCGTCATCGACGACCAGGATGCGGGCGCTCACGACGGGCTCCCCGCGCGGCGCCGTGACCGCGGATCGCTCTGTCGCATGCGAACTCCATCGTGACTGGATGCATTGTCGGCGGAGGATAGGGGATTCGAACCCCTGAGGGCTTGCACCCAACACGCTTTCCAAGCGTGCGCCATAGGCCACTAGGCGAATCCTCCATGCTGACCCCGAGAGGCCAACCCTGCGATTCTAGCCCGAGACGGAAGGAGGCGGGGACCGCAGCCCCCGCCTCCCCTCGGAATCGCTCCTGCTACGGCAGCTGGCCGCGGCCCGTCGAGGCGCCCGGTGCCGACTCCGCGTACACGTAGGTGCGGTCGGTCGAGCCGTTCACCTCGTAGAGCACGACACCCAGGTACTGCTCGTTCGCACCCAGGCCGTTCCACGTCACCTCGACGTCGAACGCCTCACCCGTGCTCACCTGCTGGCTGGCAGGGCTCGCCGTCAGCTTGCCCTTCCCGCCGTTCGGCGAGACCGCGGCGTGCTCGAGGAGGAACGGCGTCTCGGCGCCGCCCGCCACCGAGTACACCTGCACCAGCGCCAGGTAGTTGCCCGGCTGCGGGTCCTCGAGCATGACGACCTCGTCGGCCGATGCGGTGCCGCCGACCCACTGCTCTACCGCCTGGCCCGCATCGTTCAGGCGGTAGATGTACAGGTCGAGGTCGGCGACGCTCTCGTCGCCGTTGAGCACGAAGTCGTGCACGAGCTCGCCCTCGCGGATCGTCACCGGGTAGACGAACTGGTCGCCCGTGACACCGCTCTCGTCGGCAAGGCCCTGGTACGGGGCGAGGCCGGCCGTGGCGACCGTGAGCTCGCCGGTGGTGCCGGCCAGTCCCTCGACCTCGATCACGTCGCGGCGACCCTCGCCCTCGACCCACTCGGGGACGACGATGGCGAGCGGGCGCACGGCGATCGGGGAGCGCACCGCGTTCGTGTCGTTCGACCAGGTGAGGAAGCCCGTCGCCCACTGCTCGGGCTCGGCCGACTCGGTGGTGAAGGTGACCTCGTACGAGACCTCCTCGCCCACCTCGGTGAACTCGAGCGTCGACGGCGTGACTTGCACGTCGATGCCGGCGACACCCTCGACCGACACCTGGTAGGTGCCGGTCTCGAGCGCGGTCAGCGTGCGCGTGACGGTCTGCGTGCCGGCGAGCGAGCCGATGCCGATCGACGGGATGTTGAGGTCGCTCGCATCGAACGCCTCGCCGACCCAAGCGTCGGGCAGGCCGTAGCCGAGCCCGCGCAGGTAGCCGTACCAGTCCTCCTTGTCGTTCTGGTAGATCAGCCCCGGGTTCAGGTACGACGGCGACTCGATGATGCCGGCGCCCTGCGAGAACGGGTCGGTCTCGCGGGTGTCGTCGGCGCGCACGGTGTCAGCCGCGCTCGTCATCATCGCGCTCTTGACCTCTGCCGGCGTCGCGAGCGGGTGCTCGGACAGGTAGACCGCTGCCAGGCCCGCGATGTGCGGTGCTGCCATCGACGTGCCCGACAGGAACGCATAGCGGTCGGGACCGCCCGGCGCCTGGTACGAGCCGGCGACGATGCCCACACCGGGGGCGGCGATGTCGGGCTTGATGATGTCCGAGCCCTCAGCCTCCACCGGTCCGCGCGACGAGAAGCCCGCCACCACCGGAGCCGGCGTCGCCACACCGGACGTGTTGCCCGGGGTGAAGGTGACCGTCTCGTTCGCCTCCGCGGCAGCCAGTGCCTGGTCGCGGAACTGCGCGTCGATGTGCACCGTCGGCACCGTGTGGTCGTCGAGGTCGATCGAGCTGGGCGTCACGTTCGCGAGGAGCACGCCGATGGCACCGGCGTCGCCGGCGACCTCCGACTTCTCGACGCGCGCGTTCATGCCTCGGTCGCACAGCACGATCTTGCCCGCGGCGCCCGCGGGGTCGAGCGAGCCGGGCAGGCAGAGCGCCGCGTTCGCGATGCCCTCTTCGGTCGCGGCGGAGGGGATGTCGCCGGCGTAGACGAGCGTGCCGCGCACCTCGCCGTCGAAGGGCACCGTGATCGAAGCACCAGCGACCATCGACTCGTCGGCGAAGGTGACCGTCGCCTCGTAGTTCGGGATGGTCGTGGCCGCGACGGTCGTGTACCAGGGCGCTGCGTGGTCGAGCGTCGAGGAGCCGGGGCCGGAGTTGCCGGCCGAGGCCGACACGAAGATGCCGGCCGCGGCCGCACCGAGGAACGAGACATCGGTGGCGGTGGCCACCGAGGTCGCCGCGCCGCCGCCGATCGAGTAGTTGATCACGTCGACGCCGTCGACCACAGCCTGGTCGATCGCCTGGACGAGGTCGCTCGTGGCGCAGCCGTCATCGGTCGTCACTGCGGGGTCCGGTCCCGACCAGCACACCTTGTACGCGGCGATGCGCGCCTCGGGTGCGACGCCCGACATCGTGCCCAGGTCGGCGCCGCCGACCGAGGTGATCGCGACATCCGCGTTGCCCGCTGCGGTCGATGCCGTGTGCGAGCCGTGGCCGTCGCCGTCGCGCGGCGAGACGTACTCGCCGGGCACCTGGTCGGCCGAGCCGAGGCGGTCGACGCCGAAGCCGTCGACGTAGTAGCGCGCGCCGACGATCTTGGTCGAGCAGTCGGCGGCGGTGAAGCCGTCGCCCACCTGGCAGACGCCGGTGAAGGTCGATCCGTCGCTCTTGGCGTACGTGATCGTCTCGCCGTCGAGGTAGGGCTCGTCGCCCGCCACGGTGCCGAGCGGCTCACCCGCGAAGAAGGGGTTCTCGGGCGCGATGCCCGTGTCGATCACGCCGACGACCACGCCGTCGCCGGCCTCGCCCATGCCGCCCACCTGATTCCACAGCTCATCCAGCTGCAGGTAGTCGTTGGCGGGGGAGCTCTGCGTCTGCAGGATCTCGTTCGCCTCGACCGAGCGCACGCCCGCAAGTCGGGACAGCTCGGTGGCCTGCTCGGCCGTCAGGTCGGCGACGAAGCCGTTCATGGCGGCCGTGAGGCTGGCATCGATCGTCGCGCCGACCTCGGCCGCGACATCCTGCTGACGGTCGTTGAGGTGCGCCGAGTAGGCGCGAGCCGCGCGCGAGTCGGTGTCCAGGTCGCTGCCGCGCTGCGGTGCGGTGGCTGCGAACCCGGAGACGCCGCCCTCATAGGTGGCGAGGGCGTCCTCTGCGAGGACGACGATGTAGCGTCCGTCCTCGAAACTGAGCGCGGAGCCTGGAGATGCGGCTGCGTTCGCGGTGGTCGCGCTCAGGACTGCGCCGCTCGCGCAGAGCGCGACCGCCGTCCCGATCGCAGCCACGCGGCGCAGCGTCGTCCGCGCTGTGCTGTGTGAAGTCACGTTCTTCCCTTCAGTGGCGTGCCGTCGTTGGCACTGCCGTCCATGATGAACCTATGCTCAGGATATGCTGAAGATCAGCGCGAACCGTTATCGTTTCGTAACCTTCGAGTGGCGCTAGCCTGGGCGCGTGCCGACACGAATCGTCATCGCTTCTCCTGAGGGCCACGCCGGAAAATCGATCGTCGCGCTCGGGCTCGTCGAAGCCCTCGGCCGCCGCGTCGGCAGGGTCGGCGTCTTCCGCCCCATCGCCCGCTCCGAGCAGGAGCGCGACCGGGTGCTCGAACTGCTGCTCGCGCACGAGGCCGTCGACCTCTCGTACGAGGAGGCGATCGGCACCACCTACGCCGCCGTGCACGACGACGCCGAGGCGGCGCTGGCGACCATCGTCGACCGCTATCACCGCATCGATGAGCGCTTCGACGCGATCGTGATCGTCGGCTCCGACTACACCGACGTCGGCAGCCCGACGGAGCTCGGCTTCAACGCCCGCGTCGCGGCCAACCTGGGCGCATCGGTGCTGCTGGTGCTCGGCGGTCGCGACCCGGAGACCGACACGCCCCGCAGCGCCGACGACCTGCGGCAGCTCGCCGACGTCACCACCGCAGAGCTCGCGCAGGCACACGCATCCATCGCCGGCATCATCGTCAACCGCGCGGAGCCCGCGGCCATCGAGGGCATCCCGGAGGCGCTGGCGGATGCGGTGCCCCCGGGCGTGCCCATCTGGTCGATCCCTGAGGATCGGCTGCTGAGCGCGCCGAGCGTCGGCTCGCTGTTCGCCGCCGCCGACGCCGAGCTGGTGCGCGGTGACGCCGAGCTGCTCGCGCGCGAATCGCTCGGCACCGTGGTCGCAGGCATGTCGATGGAGCACGTGCTCGAGCGGCTGATCGAGGGCGGCATCCTGGTGATGCCGGGGGATCGCTCGGACGTGGTGGTGGGCACGCTGCTGGCCCAGCAGTCGGAGACCTTCCCGTCGATCGCCGGCATCATCCTCAACGGAGGCTTCGAGCTGCACCCGGCGGTGCAGCGACTGCTCGACGGCCTTGAGCTCGAACTGCCCATCGGTGCCAGCCCGCACGGCACCTACGAGACCGCCAGGCGCATCGCCACCACCCGTGGCTCGCTCATCGACGGCACGCAGCGCAAGCGCGACACGGCGCTGGCGCTGTTCGAGCAGCACGTCGACGCGGATGCCCTGCTCGAGCGGCTCGAGGTCGCCACCACCGACGTCGTCACGCCGCTCATCTTCGAGCACAGCCTGATCGAGCGGGCGCGCCAGGACGTGCGGCACATCGTGCTGCCGGAGGGCGACGACGACCGCATCCTGCAGGCCGCGTCCACGGTGCTCGCCCGCGGCATCGCGCGGCTCACGATCCTCGGCGACGAGGCCACGATCCGGCAGCGCGCCGCGGGGCTCGGGCTCGACATCTCGGCCGCCCGCATCATCGCCACCGACGACGCCGAGCTGCGGCCGAAGTACGCCGCCGAGTACCAGCGCCTGCGCGCGCACAAGGGCGTGCGCGAGGAGCAGGCGATGGAGCGACTGCTCGACGTCAGCTACTTCGGCACCCTGATGGTGCACCTGGGCGACGCCGACGGCATGGTCTCCGGCGCCGCCCACACCACCGCCCACACGATCAAGCCCTCCTTCGAGACCATCAAGACCAAGCCGGGCGTGTCGGTGGTCTCGAGCGTGTTCCTGATGGCGCTCGCCGACCGCGTGCTGGTCTACGGCGACTGCGCCGTGATCCCCGAGCCGACCGTCGAGGAGCTCGCCGACATCGCCGTCTCCTCCGCGGCGACGGCGAAGGAGTTCGGCATCGAGCCGCGCGTGGCGATGCTCTCCTACTCGACGGGCGAGTCGGGCACGGGCGCCGAGGTCGAGCGGGTGCGCGCGGCGACCGAGCTGGTGCGCGAGCGCGCACCCGAGCTGCCGGTGGAGGGCCCGATCCAATACGACGCGGCGGCGGATGCGGCGGTGGCGCAGAAGAAGATGCCCGAGTCGCAGGTGGCCGGCCGGGCGACCGTGTTCGTCTTCCCCGACCTCAACACCGGCAACAACACCTACAAGGCCGTGCAGCGCTCGGCCGGCGCGCTCGCGATCGGGCCGGTGCTGCAGGGGCTCAACAAGCCGGTCAACGACCTCTCGCGCGGTGCGCTCGTGGGCGACATCGTCAACACCATCGCGATCACCGCGATCCAGGCGCAGGGAGCCGGGACGGACGCGCCCGGCACCGACAATGACGGCGCCCAGGAGGCATCCGCATGACCGCATCCGTCTTCGTCATCAACGCCGGCTCGTCGAGCCTGAAGTACCAGCTGGTCGAGGTGGAGTCGGGGAAGGCGCTCGCGAGCGGCCTGATCGAGCGCATCGGCGAGACCACCGGCGTCGCCACGCACGAGGTGCCAGGGCAGGACGACGTCACCGAGCGCCGCATGATCGCCGACCACGAGCACGCCTTCGGCTGGGTGCTGCAGCAGTTCGACCGGCACGGACCCGACCTCGACGGGTCGAACCTGCTCGGCATCGGGCACCGGGTCGTGCAGGGCGGCGCGCGCTTCGACACGGCGGTGCGCATCGACGACGACGTCGCGCAGCAGATCGACGACCTCGCCCCGCTTGCGCCGCTGCACAACCCCGCGAACCTGCAGGGCATCCGCTCTGCGCGCGCGACCTTCGCCGGCTACCCGCACGTGGCCGTGTTCGACACCGCCTTCCACCTGACGATCCCGCCGGCGGCGCACCGCTACGCGATCGAGGCGCAGGTGGCCGCCGAGCATCGGGTGCGCAAGTACGGCTTCCACGGCACCAGCCACCAGTTCGTCTCGCGCCGCATGGCCGAGCTGCTGGAGCGGCCCCTCGATGAGGTCAACTCGATCGTGCTGCACCTCGGCAACGGCGCTTCGGCGACCGCGGTGCGGGGCGGGCGCAGCGTCGAGACCTCGATGGGCATGACGCCGTTGGCGGGGCTCGTGATGGGCACGCGCTCCGGCGACATCGACCCGGGCGTGATCTTCCACCTGCACCGCGTCGCGGGCATGTCGATCGACGAGATCGACGTGCTGCTCAACAAGCGCTCCGGGCTGCTCGGCATGACCGGCACCGGCGACATGCGCGACGTGCAGCAGGCCGCGGCTGCGGGGATCGAGCGGGCTGTCGAGGCTCTGGATGTCGTGGCGCACCGGCTGCGCGGCACGGTCGGCGCCTATCTGGCGCACCTGGGTCGCACGGATGCGATCGTGTTCACTGCGGGCATCGGCGAGAACTCGGCGCCGGTGCGGGCGGCGGCGCTCGCGGGGCTCGAGGGGCTCGGCATCGTCCTCGATGCGGAGCGCAACGCCGGCCGGGGCGAGCGCCGGATCTCAGCCGACGCCTCGGCCATCGAGGTGTGGGTCGTGCCGACGAACGAGGAGCTGGAGATCGCCCGGCAGGTGGCGGCGCTGGTGAGTTGAGCCGCGCCCGACCGGCCGGTCAGCGCTCGGCGAGGGCACCGATCGCGAACTGGCTGAGCTGCTCGGTCGGCAGCGCGTCGCCCTCGTGCTCGCCCATGAAGTCCTCCGTCGCATCGGTGCCGCAGACGGCGAGGATGCGCTCGGGGCCGCCCGGGTGCAGCGGGATCCACTCGGTGACGTCGTACACCGTGCCCTCGATCGCGACCCAGCAGGAGGCCGAGTCGTCGTGCTGCGCGACTTCGGAGATGCCGATGCCTTCGGCGCCGTCGGCCGGCGCCTCGGGGGTGGGCGAGGCGGGCGAGGCGGGCGAGGGGGTGCCGCCCGTGCTGGGCGCGGCGGGCGATGCGACGGTGTCCTGCCAGACCTGGGTCGCGCCGGTGTGGCCGGTGAGCACCGCCACGATGATCGAGCCGAGCGCGAGCGCGGCGAGCACCGTGCCGATGACGAGGCCGACGACGCCGTTGGATCGGCGGCGACGTGCCAGGCGGCGCTGCCACAGCCACCAGGCGAGCGTGCCGGCGAACAGGATCGCCGACATCGCCAGCACCCAGTTGCCGAGCTGCTCATGCCGTCCGGGATCGCCGACCCGCTGTGCGAGCGCCTCGCCCGAGAGCTTCGCGACCGGCGCACCGGCCGTCGCGATGCCGAGCACCGCGATCACCGGCCATGCGAGCGAGGCGCGCCAGCGCGGCACCAGCAGCACCAGCAGCACGCCGATGGCCCCGAGGGGCAGCAGCACCACCGGCACGTGCACCGCGAGCGGGTGCAGCGGCAGGCCGAACGCGAGGTCGAAGGGGCTCTCCGAGCCGCCGAGCGGATGCATGCGGCAACGCTACAGCGCGCTCGGCTTCGCGCTCGCCGCCGCGTTCGGTAGGATGGATGCGGCTCCCCGCGTGGCGCCATCCAGGCCAAATCCCCCAGGTCGGAGACGAAGCAAGGGCAACCGGGCTCTGGCGGGTGCGCGGGGAGTCCTTCGCGTCTGTGGAGGCGTCGGCGCGCGTCACCGGCGGCAAGTAGCCTGGGGCACATGGTCGCCGCCCTCTACCGCCGCTATCGGCCGGAGTCGTTCGCCGAGCTCATCGGGCAGGCGCACGTCACCGATCCGCTGCGCACGGCGCTGCGCGCCGACCGCGTGAACCACGCCTACCTCTTCTCGGGCCCGCGCGGCTGCGGCAAGACCACCAGCGCGCGCATCCTGGCCCGCTGCCTCAACTGCGCCGAGGGGCCGACGCCCGAGCCGTGCGGCGTCTGCGACTCGTGCGTCGAGCTCGGCCGCGACGGCGGGGGATCGCTCGACGTGGTCGAGATCGACGCGGCGAGCCACGGCGGTGTCGACGACGCGCGTGACCTGCGCGAGCGTGCCACCTTCGCGCCCAGCCGCGACCGCTACAAGGTGTTCATCATCGATGAGGCCCACATGGTCACCAGCGGCGGCTTCAACGCGCTGCTGAAGATCGTCGAGGAGCCGCCCGAGCACATCAAGTTCATCTTCGCGACCACCGAGCCCGACAAGGTGATCGGCACGATCCGCTCGCGCACGCACCACTACCCGTTCCGCCTCATCGCGCCCGCGCCGATGCTCGAGTACGTGCAGCAGCTCTGCGCGCAGGAGGGCGTCGAGGTCGACCCCGGCGTGCTGCCGCTGGTCGTGCGCGCCGGCGGCGGCTCGGCCCGCGACACGCTCAGCCTGCTCGACCAGCTGATCGCCGGTTCCGAGGCTCGCGTGACGTACGAGAGCGCCGTCGCCCTGCTCGGCTTCACGCATGGCGAGCTGCTCGACGAGATCGTCGGCGCGATGTCGGCGACGGATGCGTCCCAGTTGTTCGCGTCCATCGACCGCGTCGTGCAGTCGGGGCAGGATCCGCGCCGCTTCGTGGAGGACCTGCTCGAGCGGCTGCGCGACCTGATCGTGGCGCGCGCGGCCGCCGACCCGGCCGCCATCCTGCACGGTGTGCCGGAGGACGAGCTGCGCACGCTCGTCGAGCAGGCGGGCGGCTTCGGTGCGGCCGAGCTCTCGCGCGCGGCCGACATCGTCGCGAAGGCGCTCACCGACATGGCCGGTGCCACCAGCCCGCGCCTGCACCTCGAGCTGATGGCCGCGCGCCTGCTCGTGCCCGAGACCGGCGAGCCCGAGGTGGGCACGCTGGCGCGCGTCGAGCGGCTGGAGCAGCGCCTCGACGGCGCCGCACCGGCGCCGCGGCCGGCCGCTGCTGTCGCGCCCGCCGCGCCCGCTGCCGTCGCGCCCGCCGCGCCCGCTGCCGTCGCGCCCGCCGCAGCCGCCGCGCCCGCCCGCACAGAAGCAGCGCCGGCCGCTGCGCCCGAGGACCCGATCGAGATCGCCGGACCCGATGCGGCGGGTCCACCCGTCCCGGCGGGGTCCACGGCTGCGCGTGCTCCCGCGTCCGCAGCAGCAGCGGCGTCCGCCGATGAGCCTGCGCCTGGGTCAGCTGCCGCGCCGCCTGCAGCTGCCCCCGCGGCCGCGCCGCCTGCAGCTGCCCCCGCGGCCGCGCCGGTGGTCGCGGCTCCGGCCGCGCCGATCACGTTCCAGCAGCTGCGCGACTCGTGGGACGAGGTGCTGCAGCAGCTCGCCGAGCAGCACCGCGCCGCCTGGATGCTCGTCTCGAACACCACGCCGGTCGAGCTCAAGGACGGCGACGTGCTGGTGCTCGGCTTCCAGTCGGATGCCGACGTGCAGCGCTTCCGCGAGGCGCAGGGCGGCAAGCCCAGCGTCGCCGACCTGCTTCGCACGGCGATCAAGTCGCTGCTCGGCATCGAGGTCAAGTACATCCCCCGCACCCGCCAGGGGCAGCGCGGCAGCGGCTCCGCGGCCGAGCAGCCGTCCGCAGCCGGCGACGACGTTCACCGAGCCGGGTCAGCACCGGCGCCCTCGGTCGCAGCACCGGCGCCTTCGGGCCCCGCACCGGCACCCGCCGAGGCACCCACCCCGGGCGCCTCGGTGTCGCCAGGAGCGCCCGGCTCTCGCATCGCATCCGCACCTGCACCCTCCTCGGCTTCCGTTCCCACCACGCCCGCGTCACCCGCAGCGTCCGGCGCCCGCGGCTCCCGCAGCGCGGCGGCGCCCGCGACTGCCGCGGCGGTCACCGGCTGGGCGGTCGCCGCCATCCCGAGCGATGCCGAGGCGCCGCCGGAGGACCTGCCGGAGCAGCCGCTGCCGGACCAGCCCGAGCCCGACCCGCTGTCGTTCGTCTCCGCGCCGGAGGCGCCCGCGCTGCCCGTCTCGGCGCCCGCAGAGGCGACCGCGCGCCCGGCGCCCGCCGGCCCGTCGCTCGACGAGCTCGCGCAATCTGCTCCGGCACCCGAGCCGGCGCTGTCGGCGTCGCAGGCGGCCCGCTACGGCGAATCGGTCGTGCGCGAGGAGCTCGGCGCCGAGCTGATCGAGGAGCGCCCGCGGGTGCGAGGGGAGCGCTGACATGTACGACGGCATCGTGCAGGACCTGATCGACGAGCTCGGCAGGCTGCCGGGCGTGGGCCCGAAGTCGGCCCAGCGCATCGCGTTCCACATCATCCAGACCGAGACCTTCGACGTCGACCGGCTGGCGACCATCCTGCACACCGTGCGCGAGCGGGTGCGCTTCTGCGTCATCTGCGGCAACGTCGGCGAGCAGGAGCGCTGCGCCATCTGCCGCGACCCGCGCCGCGTGCCCACCACCATCTGCGTGGTCGAGGAGGCGAAGGACGTCGTCGCGATCGAGCGCACCCGCGAGTACCGCGGGCTCTACCACGTGCTCGGCGGGGCGCTGAACCCCATGCAGGGCATCGGCCCAGACCAGCTGCGGGTGGCATCCCTCATGACCCGACTGCAGGATGCCGCGATCGAAGAGGTCATCATCGCCACCGACCCCAACGTCGAGGGCGAGGCCACCGCGACCTACCTCATCCGCTCGCTGCTGCCGCTGGGCGTGAAGGTGTCGCGCCTGGCGAGCGGGCTGCCCGTCGGCGGCGACCTCGAGTTCGCCGACGAGATGACGCTGGGCCGCGCATTCGAGGGGCGTCGCGCCGTCGAGCGCTGACCACGGGGGCGGATGCGGCACCCACCGACGCCTAGACTTGGGAGGTCCAGGGGTGCAGAGGAGCGGTGTGAGCCTCATCGTGCAGAAGTACGGCGGGTCCAGTGTGGGCGACGCCGAGGGGATCAAGCGCGTCGCGAAGCGGGTCGTCGAGTCGCGCCGACGCGGCGACGACGTCGTCGTGGTGGTCTCGGCGATGGGCGATACGACCGATGAGCTGCTCGACCTCGCGCACCAGGTGGTGCCGAGCCTGCCCACGGGCGGGCGAGAGCTCGACATGCTGCTGACCGCCGGCGAGCGCATCTCGATGGCGCTGCTGGCGATGTCGATCAAGGCGCAGGGCGCCGAGGCGGTCTCGTTCACCGGCAGCCAGGCCGGCATGCTCACCGACGACAAGCACGGCGCCGCCCGCATCATCTCCGTCACGCCCGGCCGCGTGCGCGACGCCCTCGACAAGGGCCAGATCGCGATCGTGCAGGGCTTCGCCGGCTTCAACAAGGTCACCGGCGACATCACCACGCTCGGCCGCGGCGGCTCCGACACCTCCGCGGTCGCCCTGGCGGCAGCGCTCGGCGCCGATGTCTGCGAGATCTACACCGACGTGGACGGCGTCTTCTCCGCCGACCCCCGCGTCATCCACCGAGCCCGACGCATCCCTCGTGTCACGAGTGAGGAGATGCTCGAGCTCGCCGCCGGCGGTGCGAAGGTGCTGCACATCCGCAGCGTCGAGTACGCGCGCCGCCACGGCGTCACCCTTCATGTGCGCTCGTCGTTCACCAACGACGAGGGCACCATCGTCTACGACCCAGAGAGAGTGGGGTCCACTATGGAAGAGCCGATGATCGTGGGAGTCGCCCACGACCTGTCCCAGGCGAAGGTCACCGTCGCCGGCGCACCGGACGTGCCCGGCACCGCGGCGGGGATCTTCACCATCGTCGCCGAGACGGGCGCCAACATCGACATGATCGTGCAGAACGTCTCGGAGGTCGGCACCGGCCGCACCGACATCTCGTTCACGCTGCCGATGGAGGAGGCCGGCGCCGTGCTCGACGCGCTCGAGGCGCACCGCGAGTCGGTCGGCTTCGAGCAGCTGCGCTACGACGACCAGATCGGCAAGCTCGTGCTGGTCGGCGCGGGCATGCGCACGAACGCCGGCGTCTCGGCGCGACTGTTCACGGCGCTGTCGGATGCAGCCATCAACATCGAGATGATCTCGACCTCCGAGATCCGCATCTCGGTCGTCACGCGGGCCGACCAGCTGATCGAGGCCGTGCGGGTCGTGCACACGGCGTTCGAGCTGGACGCCGAGCAGGAGGCCATCGTGCACGCGGGGACCGGACGATGATCCGCGTGCTTCGCGATGAGCCGGGCCCGGTGCGCCCGGTGCGCATCGGCGTGGTCGGCGCCACCGGGCAGGTGGGCGGCGTGGTGCTGCAGCTGCTGGCTCAGCGCGAGCTGCCGATCGAGCAGCTGCGACTGTTCGCCTCCGCGCGCTCGGCCGGCAGGACGCTCGAGTTCCGCGGCACCGAGATCACCATCGAGGACGCCGAGCAGGCCGACCCGAGCGGGCTCGACATCGCGATCTTCTCGGCCGGCGGCGCCACCTCGCGCCGACTGGCGCCCACGTTCGCCGAGGCCGGCGTCATCGTCATCGACAACTCCTCCGCCTGGCGGATGGACCCGGACGTGCCGCTGGTGGTCTCCGAGGTCAACCCGCACGCCATCACCGGTGCGGTCAAGGGCATCATCGCGAACCCCAACTGCACCACCATGGCCGCGATGCCGGTGCTGAAGCCGCTCGACCTCGCCTCCGGGCTCGTGCGCCTCGTGGTCGCCACCTACCAGGCAGTCTCCGGTTCTGGCGTCGCCGGCGTCGAGGAGCTGCGCGGGCAGCTCGAGCGCGCCTCCACGCAGCACCCCGAGCGGCTCACGCACGACGGCTCGGCGATCGACTTCGGCGAGCCCGGCGTCTACACCCAGACCATCGCGCACAACGTGCTGCCGCTGGCCGGCTCGATCGTCGACGACGGCTCCGGCGAGACCGACGAGGAGCAGAAGCTGCGCAACGAGTCGCGCAAGATCCTGCAGCGGCCCGAGCTGCGCGTCGCCGGCACCTGCGTGCGGGTGCCGGTCTTCACCGGCCACTCGCTCGCGATCCACGCGGAGTTCGAGCGCGACCTGAGCCCCGAGCAGGCGCGCGAGCTGCTCGCGCAGGCGCCCGGCGTGCAGCTGGTCGACGTGCCGACCCCGCAGCAGGCTGCAGGCGCCGACCCCGCGCTGGTGGGACGCATCCGTGCCGACCAGTCGGCGGAGCCCGGCAAGGGCCTGGTGCTGTTCGTCGCGAACGACAACCTGCGCAAGGGAGCCGCCCTCAACACGGTGCAGCTCGCCGAGCTCGTCGCGCAGCGGCTCGACTAGCGCGCTGCTCCCGCAGCGACGCCAGCGCCCCGGCCCGTCTCGGGCCGGGGTCACGGCGCGATCAGACGATCCGGTCGTCCGCTTCCTCAGCGCCGACCTCGTCGGCATCCGCCTGCGGGGCGGCCGCGCCCGCGTCCGTGGACACATCCACCCATTCGGTCGCGAACTCGCCCCCGCCACCGCTGCGCGCCTCGGGTGCGCTGGAGCCCGCGTCGGCACCGCCGACCCGCGACTCCACCCAGTGCTTGGCGTCCGCGGCCTTGCCGCCGATCGTCTGCCCGGCGTCCTGCGCCTGATCACCGATCTGCTCCGCACGGTCCTTGACCCAGCCGGCGGCGTCGCCGAGCTTGTCCTTCGCGTCGTCCAGGATTCCCATCTCCGGCTCCTCTCGCCACTGCCGACCGTTCGGTGTCGACGCGCCAATGGTAGGCCCGTCCCCAGGGCTGCTCCTGTGTACCCCGAATTCCGGTTGTCGACGCTTGTTCTAGAATCGGACCCGTGAGCAAGTCCATCGATGTCGCCCTGATCGGCGGAGGGATCATGAGCGCGACGCTCGGAGCCCTCCTGCACCGCCTCGAGCCGTCGTGGTCGATCGAGGTGTTCGAGCGACTGCCCGAGGTCGGGATGGAGTCCTCGAACCCGTGGAACAACGCCGGCACCGGGCACGCCGCGCTGTGCGAGCTCAACTACATGCCCGAGGGCGCAGACGGCTCGATGACGACCGACAAGGCCGTCACCATCAACGAGCAGTTCCAGCTCTCGCGCCAGCTCTGGTCGTCGTTCGTCGAGGACGGCACGCTGCCCGACCCGAAGGGCTTCATCTCGCCCACCCCGCACATGACCTTCGTCTGGGGCGAGGACAACGTCGACTACCTGCGCCGCCGCTGGGAGCTGCTGAAGGACGAGCCGCTGTTCTTCGGGCTCGAGTACTCCGAGGACGCAGAGGTCATCCGCGAGTGGGCGCCGACGCTCATCCCCGGGCGCAAGAAGTCGCAGCCGATCGCCGCCACCCGCTCGACCGACGGCACCGACGTCGACTTCGGCGCACTGACGCGGATGCTGATCGGGAAGCTGGCGGAGGACGGCGCGCGGGTGCACACCAACGTCACCGTCACCGGCCTCAAGCGCCGCTCGGACGGCGACTGGCGGCTGCGGGTGCGCAGCGAGGTCGGGCAGACGGCCAACGAGGTGCACGCGCGCTTCGTCTTCGTCGGCGCGGGCGGCGGCGCGCTCAAGCTGCTGCAGCAGTCGGGCATCCCGGAGGCCAAGGGCTTTGGCGGCTTCCCCATCACGGGCGCCTTCCTGCGCACCGACAACCCTGAGGTGGTCGCCCGCCACACCGCGAAGGTGTACGGCAAGGCCAGTGTCGGCGCACCGCCGATGTCGGTGCCGCACCTCGACACGCGCGTGGTCGACGGCGAGGCGAGCCTGCTGTTCGGCCCGTACGCGGGCTTCAGCCCGAAGTACCTGAAGACCGGCAGCTACACCGACATGTTCGAGACGATCAAGGGCCACAACCTCTGGCCCATGATCCGCGCGGGGCTCGCGAACTTCGACCTCGTCGGCTACCTGATGGGCGAGGTCTTCGCCTCCCGCCAGCAGCGCCTGGATGCCCTGCGCGAGTTCATGCCGGACGCGAAGGACGAGGACTGGCGCCTCATCACCGCCGGCCAGCGGGTGCAGGTGATGAAGCGCGACCCCGACAAGGGCGGGGTGCTGCAGTTCGGCACCGAGGTGGTCACGGGCGCCGACGGCACGATCGCCGGCCTGCTCGGCGCATCGCCGGGGGCATCGACCGCCGTGCACATCATGCTGACGATCTTCGAGCGATGCTTCCCTGAGCGCATGCCGGCGTGGAAGACGACGCTCACCGAGCTGATCCCGAGCTACGGCACCAAGCTCAACGACGACGCCGGGGCCGCGCGCGAGGTGCTGGCGCGCACCGCGCGCACGCTGCGCCTGGTGGAGACACCGGAGCCCGAGCTCGCTCCGGGCGCTGCGCGCTCGACCGCATGAGGTGATGGCAGATGACTGCGACCGCCGCAGAGACCGGCACTCCCCGCACCGTCTCCATCGTCGCGAGCGGCACGCTCGGCGCGGCCCTGCGCGCCGCGGTCACGGCTGATCCCCGGCTGCGACTGAGCGCCGTCGCCCCGCGCTTCACCGACCTGGTCGTCGACGCCGGCTTCCCCGGCGATGTCGTTGTGCTGGCGGAGGAGCCCGGTCGTCAGCTGTTCGCCCACGCGGTCACCGCCGCGGCCGCCGGCGCCTTCGTGGTCGTGCACGCCGATGCCGATGACGAGCTGCGGCAGTCGCTGGAGGAGGCCGGAGCCGTCATCGTGCCGCTGGCCGATGCGGCGACGGGCGTCGTCGAGCGGCTCGCGACCGTGCGCCAGGGGCGTCGTCGCGGCAATCGCGTTGCCATGGACGACTCGCCCCCGCGTCCGCGGCTGTCGCCGGGGGAGCGGCGCGCGCTCGCGCACTACGTGCAGGGACTCACGACCGTGCAGGTCGCCGCCGAGATGGGCGTCGGCTACGAGACGGCGAAGACCTTCCTGCGCCGGGTGCGCGCGAAGTACGCCGCAGTGCAGCGCCCCGCGGGCAAGCGCATCGAGCTGAGCCTCCGCGCTGAAGAGGACGGCATCCTCTAGTCGTGGCGAAGCTCTACTTCCGCTACGGCGCGATGAACTCCGGCAAGTCCACCGGCCTGCTGCAGACCGCCTTCAACTACGAGGAGCGCGGCCAGCGCGTGCTGCTCGCCAAGCCGGCCATCGACACGAAGGGCGAGCACGGCATCGTCTCGCGCCTGGGGGTGACGCGACAGGTCGACTTCGTGGTCGCGCGCGACGAGTCGGTGATCGAGCGCTTCGAGCAGGCGGCGGCGCGCAGCGACGAGCCGGTCGCGTGCCTGCTGGTCGACGAGGCGCAGTTCTTCACCTCGGCGCAGGTCGACGAGCTGCTGCGCATCGCGGTCGAGCGCGGCGTGCCGGTGCTGGCCTACGGCCTCCGCACCGACTTCCTCACGCACGCGTTCCCCGGCTCGGCGCGGCTGCTCGAGCTCGCGCACTCGCTCGAGGAGCTCAAGACCATCTGCCGCTGCGGCCGCAAGGCGATGTTCAACGCCCGCAAGGTCGGTGACGGATTCGTCTTCGACGGCGACCAGGTCGCCATCGACGGCGAGGCGGTCACCTACGAGTCGCTCTGCGGCTCGTGCTACCTGCAGGAATCGGCCGGCCGGCTGGGTTCCCCGCTGGCCGAGTAGGCCGCCGGGCCGTATTGAGGCCACGGACGACGAGAGCCCCCGCCTGTCGGCGAGGGCTCTCACATCTGGTCGGGGTGACAGGATTTGAACCTGCGACCTCGTCGTCCCGAACGACGCGCGCTACCAAGCTGCGCCACACCCCGATGTCACTGCGCCAGAGCGGAGACCCCGGTGAGCAACCGCACCAGTCTACCCGATGTCGCGGGGCCGCAGCGACACCGCGACCGCCTCCGGGGGAGTGCCGAGCCGGAACGGCGCGTAGATCGAGGCGCCGATGCCCTGCGAGACGTTCAGCGGCACCGCGCGCCCCTCGTGCGCCCAGGTGCTGAGGCCCGAGGCCTGCTCGCGCGGGATGTCGCAGTTGGTGACGAGCGCGTGCCCGCCTGGCACCCGCACCTGGCCGCCGTGCGTGTGCCCGGCGAGGATCGCATCCGCCCCCAGGTCGACGAAGGCGTTGAGGATGCGCTGGTACGGCGCGTGCGTGACGCCGAGGGTCACGCGGGGCCCGTCGCCGAGCGCCTTGCGCATGCTCGAGAGCGCGGCTTCGGTCTCGTCGAGCCGATCCCAGTGGCGGTGCGCGTCGGCGACGCCGAAGGCCGCGACGCTCGTGCCGCGCACCTCGATCGCGCGGGCGGCGTTGTTGAGGTCCAGCCAGCCGAGCGCTGCGTAGGCGCGCTCGAGGCCGGCGGTGTCGAGCCGGCTCGCGTGCGACTCGCCGGGCGGCTTCGAGGGCCCGCCGAAGTAGCGCAGCGGATTCTTGGGCTCGGGCCCGTACACGTCGTTCGAGCCGTGCACGAAGAAGCCGGGCACGCCCTGGAAGACGCGCAGGGCATCGGCCAGCGCGGGCACCGCGGCTCGGTGGCCGAGGCTGTCGCCGGTGTTGACGATGAGATCCGGCTCGAGGCTCGTGAGGCCCTCGAGCCACTCGAGCTTGCGCTCCTGCCAGGGCGCCAGATGGATGTCGGCCAGGTGCAGCACCAGGATCGGCCGGGCGCCCGCGGGCAGCACCCGCAGCGTCTCGTGACGGATGCGGAAGGCCTGCGGCTCGATCGCGGTCGCGTAGGCGGCCACCGCGGCGCCGGCGGCGAGCACGCCGCCGAGACCCAAGCCGAGCGCTCTGGGGCTAGCAGCCAGGGTCGCCTCCCGAGGCGTTGGTGCCGACGACGACCGAGATCGGGTCGCCGGGTGCGCCGGGAGCTTCGGGCAGCGGATTCTGCGCGAGCACGGTGCAGAGGTTCGCCTCGCCGTGATCCTGCCAGGTGATCTGCACCAGGTCGGGGTTGAAGCCGGCGCTGGACAGCGTGGATCTGGCATCGCTGATCGACTGCGCCGAGAGGTCCGGCCAGGTCTGGCCGGCCGCATCCGGCGGAGTCGTCTCCTCCGGCTGCTCGGCGTCGGGCGCCAGCGCTCCGTTGGAGGGGTAGATGATGATCGGCGTCTGCGTGGTCACCAGCGAGCCCGCGCCGGGCGCGGTGTATTCGACCATGCCGCTCGCCTGGATGCCGTCGATCGGGTCTGCGACCTGCACCTCGAAGCCGGCGGCCGCGAGCGTGGCCTGCGCGTCGGCGACGCTCTGGCCGGTCACGTCCGGCAGCGCGTTCGCGTCACCCTGCAGGGTGTCCTGGTCGGGGGAGAGGAACTGCCCACCGGGGTAGCGGTTGATCGCCTCTGTCATCACGCCGCGGAAGATCTGCGAGCGCACGTTCCAGAGGTTGAGCTCGTCGAGGTTGTTGCTGCCCTTGATGTTGCCGACCCACACGGAGGTGGCGACGGTCGGACTCGCACCGTTGACCCAGGTGTGGCGGACGCCGTTGGTCGTACCGGTCTTCGAGATGACCGGGGTGCTGCCGGCCGGGTTGTTCAGCGGGTTGCGCTGCGTCACCTCGTCCAGCACGAGCTGCATGACCGACGCGACCTCGGGGGTGATCGCCTGCTGGCAGTCCTGCCCCGGGGGTGCGACCTCGGAGCCGTCGCGGGCGACGATGCGGTCGATCGCGATCGGCTCGCAGTGGATGCCGCCGTTCGAGATGGTCGCGAAGGCCTCCGCCATGCTCATCGGCGTCACGGGCCACGCTCCGCCGATGATCGCGGAGGGCAGCGGCACGAGGTTGTTCTCGATCACCTCGCGGGTATTCGGGTCGATCGAGCCGGCGTCGCCACGCTCCACGCCCATGGCGGCCGCGGTGTCCATCACGTCGCAGAGATCGAGCTGGCTCGCCATCCGCAGGGTGCCGGTGTTGACGGAGTTCACCATGATCTCCGTCGGCGTCATGCGCGAGTACTGGTTGCCCTCGTTGTTCTGCGGCTCCCAGCCGCCGGCTTCGATGGCGGTGGCTCCGGGGTTGCACGAGGCGGTGAACTCACCCGTCGTCCAGTTCTCCTCGGTCGCATCGACCTGCTCGTTCACCGAGCGCCGGTCGATGATCCACTGCGCGAGGGTGAAGATCTTGAACCCGGAGCCCGGCTGGAAGCCGATCGAGCGGCCATCGCGGTAGTCGACGTTGTAGTTCACCGCCGTCGCCGTCATCGACGGCACCTCCTCGCCCTCGGGCAGCGCGGGGTCGGCGCGCGGGTCGTAGTCCTTGTTCTGCACCATGGAGAGGATGCGTCCGGTGCCGACCTCGAGCTGCGTCACCGCGCCGCCGAACCAGTCTGCGTAGTCGTTCGGCGCATAGGCGTCGACGACTGCCTGGTTGGCGTCGTTCAGGCTCAGGTCGATCGAGGTGTAGATGCGGTAGCCGCCCTGGAAGAGGGCTCGCGCGTTGTCGGCCTGCTCGGCGCCGAGGATGTAGTGGCCGTCGACCTTGTCGTTCTGCAGCACGCGCTGCACGTAGTCGCAGAAGAACCGCGCGGAGTCGTGCCCGGCGATGCAGCCGTTGTTCGCCGGCGAATAGGTCACGAAGTTCTCGTCGACCGGCGTCGCGAGCGCCTCGGCCTGCTCGTCGGCGGTGATGTAGCCCTCGCCCGCCATGCTGTTGATGATGAAGTCGCGGCGCTCCTGGTTGCGCGGCCAGTTCTCGGCGTTGAAGAGGTTGCGCGTGGAGGGGTTCTGCACGGTGGCGATGAGCGCCGCCGACTCGGCGACCGTCAGCTCCGACGCCGACTTGCTGAAGAGGCGCTGCGCACCCGACTCGATGCCGTAGACGTTGCCGCCGAAGTTGGCGAGGTTGAGGTAGGCCAGCACGATCTCGTTCTTCGTGTACACCTGCTCGAGGCCGATCGCGAGCCGCATCTCGGCGAGCTTGCGCTGGTACGACTCGGTGTACTGCGCAGCGCAGGTCGCCTGGGCGGCCTCATCCTCGGGATCGGCGAGGCACGCGTCGATCGCGATCTGCATGCGCACGAGCTGCATGGTGAGCGTCGAGGCTCCCGAGTCGCCGCCGAAGCCCAGCTGCGACATGCCGGCGCGGATGACCGAGGGCGCGTCGACGCCGCCGTGGGTGTAGAAGCGGCGGTCCTCGCCGGCGACCAGGGCGTTCACGGCGTTGGTGGGCACGTCGCTCCACTGCAGCACTTGGCGGTCCTGGGCGTAGAACTGGGCCATCTCGACCGGCTGGCCGTCGCGCATGCCGTAGATGCGGTTGCGCTCGGCCTGCTGGTTGATCTGCGCGTACGAGGGGAGGCTCTCGAAGAGGTCGAGGCCGCTGTTCGCGGTGCTGCTCGCGACCGCGAGCGCGGGCGTCAGGGTCGCCGAGATGAGGATCCCGGCGATCGCGGAGAACCCGATGATCCCGAGGATCGAGCCCAGCAGGCTTCCTGGCTTGTGTCGTGTTGCGGCCATAGCATGCCAGGGTACGGGAACAACCTATGAGGGCGGGGACGACAGACGATGGCAAGAACGACGTGGGAGTACGTGACGACACCGCTCCTGATCCACCGGGAGACGGCGATCCTGAACACCTGGGGCACCGATGGCTGGGAGCTCGTGCACGTCGCGAACGGCCCAGAGGGCGGCATGGTCGCGTTCCTGAAGCGCCCGGTCGAGTCGGAGGAGCCGGCATGAGCGTCGCCGAGCGGCTGAGCGAGCTCGGCATCACGCTGCCGACGGTGGTGCCGCCGGTGGCCTCCTACGTGCCTGCGGTCTCGGCGAACGGGTTCGTCTACACCTCCGGCCAGCTGCCGATGGTCGATGGTGCGATGCCCCGCACCGGCAAGGTCGGTGGCGAGGTCTCGGCTGAGGATGCCAAGGCCGATGCGCGCCAGTGCGCACTCAACGCGCTCGCCGCGATCGAGGCCGAGATCGGCTCGCTCGACCGCGTCACCCGCATCGTCAAGGTGGTCGGATTCGTCGCCTCGGCCGAGGGCTTCACGGGCCAGCCGGGCGTCGTCAACGGCGCGAGCGACGTGCTGGGCGAGATCTTCGGCGACGCTGGCAAGCACGCGCGCAGCGCCGTCGGCGTCTTCGAGCTGCCGCTCGGCGCGCCCGTCGAGGTGGAGCTCATCGTCGCCTACGCGTAGGCGCTCCGCGGAGCGCCCACGCACATGCCCTACGCGCGGAACTGCTCCTTGATCGCGTCGACCACGCTCTGGTCGGCGAGCGTCGTGGTGTCGCCGAGCGCGCGGCCCTCGGCGAGATCACGCAGCAGCCGCCGCATGATCTTGCCCGAGCGGGTCTTGGGCAGATCCGGCACGATGAACACCTGCCGCGGGCGAGCGATCGCGCCGATGTCCTTCGCCACGTGCTGCCGCAGGATCTGCTCGGCCTCCTCGACCGAGTGCTCGTTCGACGCCGACTCCTTCAGGATCACGAAGGCGACGACCGCCTGGCCCGTGGTCGCATCCGTCGCCCCCACCACCGCCGACTCGGCGACCCCCTCGTGCGCGACGAGCGACGACTCTATCTCGGCGGTCGAGAGCCGGTGGCCGGAGACGTTCATGACGTCGTCGACGCGGCCGAGCATCCAGATCTCGCCGTCCTCGTCCTTGCGGGCGCCGTCGCCGGCGAAGTAGGTGTCGCCGAACTTCTCCCAGTAAGTCTGGCGGTAGCGGTCGTCGTCGCCCCAGATGGTGCGCAGCATCGACGGCCACGGCTCGGGGATGACGAGCAGCCCGCCATCGCCGTTCGCGACCGGCGTGCCCGACTCGTCGTACACATCCGCTTCGATGCCCGGGATCGGCACCTGCGCGCTGCCGGGCTTGAGCGTCGTCACCGAGGCGAGCGCCGAGATCATGATCGCGCCGGTCTCGGTCTGCCACCACGTGTCGACCACCGGGGTGTGGCCGCCGCCGATGACGTCGCGGTACCAGATCCAGGCCTCGGGGTTGATGGGCTCGCCCACCGAGCCGAGCACGCGCAGGCTCGAGAGGTCGCTCGTCTGCGTGTGCTGGCGGCCGAGCTTCATGAAGGTGCGGATGGCCGTGGGGGCGGTGTAGAAGATCGTCACGCCGTAGCGCTCGATCATCTGCCACGGGCGCTCGGGCGTGGGGGTGTCGAAGGTGCCCTCGTGCATCACCTGCGTCGTGCCGTTGGCCATCGGCCCGTAGACGGTGTAGCTGTGACCGGTGACCCAGCCGATGTCGGCGGTGCACCAGAAGACATCCGACGCGGGCTTCAGGTCGAACACGTGGCGATGCGTGAACGAGGTCTGGGTCAGGTAGCCGGCGCTCGTGTGCAGGATGCCCTTCGGATTGCCCGTCGTGCCGGAGGTGTAGAGGATGAACAGCGCGTGCTCGGCGGGGAAGGCCTGTGCCACGTGCTCGGCGGGCGCATCCGCCATCGCCTCGTGGTACCAGACGTCGCGGCCGTCCACCCAGTCGATCTCGTTCTCGCCGCGCTTGACGACCAGCACGTTGCGCACGCCGTGGCCCGGCTCGCGCAGCGCCTCGTCGACGGTCGGCTTCAGTGCGAAGACCTTGCCCTTGCGCCAGGCGCCGTCGGTGGTGATGACGAGCGTCGCGCCGGCGTCGTCGATGCGGCCGCGCAGGTTCGAGGGGCTGAAGCCGCCGAACACGGCCGTGTGCACGGCGCCGATGCGGGCGCAGGCGAGCATCGCGGCGACCGCCTCCGGCAGCATCGGCAGGTAGATGGCGACGCGGTCGCCGGCCTTGACGCCGAGCTCCTCGAGCACGTTGGCGAGCCGCTTGACCTCGGCGGTCATGTCGGCGTACGTGAGGGTGCGCCGGTCGCCCGGCTCGCCCTCCCAGTGGAAGGCGACGCGGTCGCCGTTGCCTGCCTCGACGTGCCGGTCGAGGCAGTTGACGGCCACGTTGAGCGTGCCGTCGTGGAACCACTTCGCGTGCGGCGGCTGCCAGTCGAGCACCTCGGTGAAGGGCTTCTCCCACTGCAGCTGCCTCGCCTGCTCGGCCCAGAAGCCCAGGCGATCCTCGCTCGCCTGCTCGTAGAGCGCGGCGGACGTCGCGGAATCGCCTGCCAGCGCCTCCGGCGGCGCGAAGCGGCGGGTCTCGTTCAGCAGGTGATCGATGCGGTCAGACACTGGTTCTCCTCACAGACGGCACTGTCGGGGCGAGCCTACTCGCGCGCCGCTGTCAGATTGCGTCGTGTTGCGCTCACCGGCTGAGCGCTTCCCGCCTACCATGGTCTGCGTCGGCCTGGCCGACGTGAGCAGGTGCACGGCGGATCCCCCATTCGCCTTCCTGCGGCGGCGCCCCCTTCCCCCAAGGTGGGCGCCGCCTTCTCTCACCCGCCTGGCGCGCCCCCGACCGGCCTGCGCTCGTGCTTCGCTGCACCGGGTCGCCCGCGGTTCTCCACAGACGGATGCGTCCCGGCCGCGGGCGGGTGCGGTGCGGCCCTACCGTGCGAGCCATGACTGCACGAGCCGGGCCCGCGTTCGGGCGGGGGACGGGCATCCCGTTCGTCGCCGGCGCGCGGCCGGCCGTGCCCACCGCTTCGCCCGCCAGGACCGGCTCGGGCGGCGGCTCGCTGCGCGAGTTCGGCGAGCTGGCCCCGCTGGTCGCGGAGGCCGCGGTGACGGATGTGTTCGTGACGGCCGGGCAGGTCTGGGTCGACCGGGGTGCGGGTGCCGAGCGCGCGCCGCTGCTGCTCGACGCGGCGCGGGCGCGCTCGCTCGCCATCGCGCTGGTGGCCGCCGGCGGCAGGCACGTGGACGAGGCGACGCCGTGCGTCGACGTGCGGCTGCACGACGGCATCCGGGTGCACGCGGTGCTGCCGCCGGTCGCCGTGGCGGGCGCGCAGCTGTCGATCCGGCTGCCGCGGGTGGCGGCGCTGTCGCTCACAGAGCTCGAGGCGAGCGGTGCCTTCGCGCTCGTGCCGCTCGAGCGGGTGCGGGCGCTGGTCGATCGGCGCGCGAACGTGCTCGTGACCGGTGCCGGCGGTTCGGGCAAGACGACGCTGCTGGGCGCGATGCTCTCCGGCGCCGCCAGCACCGAGCGCATCGTGACGATCGAGGATGTCGCCGAGCTGCGCATCCGGCACCCCCATGTCGTATCGCTCGAGGCGCGGCAGGCGAACGCCGAGGGCGCCGGCGCGATCGGGCTCGAGCAGCTCGTGCGCGAGGCGCTGCGCATGCGGCCCGACCGGCTGGTGCTGGGGGAGTGCCGCGGTGCGGAGGTGCGCGAGCTGCTGTCGGCGCTCAACACGGGCCACGACGGGGGCGCCGGCACGCTGCACGCGAACTCGCTCGACGACGTGCCGGCCAGACTCGAGGCGCTCGGCGCGCTCGCAGGGCTGACGCCGACGGCACTCGCGCGCCAGGCGGTCAGCGCGATCGACGCGGTGCTGCACGTCGAGCGATCCGACGGCGAGGGAACGCCGATTGCCGAAGCGGATGCCGACCACCCGCCGGGCCCGGTGCGGCGGGTGGCGGCCATCGGCGAGCTGGCGCTCGACGGCGAGCGGCTGGTGGTGCGGCCGACGTGAAGCGCGAGGCAAACGAGGCCGCGGCCACCGTGCACCGCGTGGCGGCGCTCGTGGCCGGCGGGCTGCCGATCGAGCGGGCGTGGGCGGTGCTGGGCACGGATGCGGCTGCGGTCGCCGCGCAGGTCGGCGGCGGGCAGGCGGGCGGCGGGCTGATCACCGCAGTGCTCGCGGTCGCGCAGCAGACGGGCGCGCCGATGGCGCCCACGCTCGAACGGCTGGCCGGGCTGCTGCGGGAGCAGGCGGCGCAGCGACGCGCGCTGGAGTCGGCGCTCGCCGGTCCGCGGGCGACTGCGAAGCTCGTCATGCTGCTGCCGATCGTCGGCCTCGGCTTCGGGCTGGCGCTCGGGCTCGATGTGCTCGGTGCTGCGCTCGGTGGCGGCATCGGCACAGGGTCGGTGCTCGCGGGTGCGGTGCTGCTGGTCGCGGCCTGGGCATGGTCGCGGGCGATCGTGCGCAGAGCAGCGCGCGGCGACCCGGCGCCCGGGCTCGCGCTCGACCTGGTCGCGGTGGCGCTCGCGGGCGGCGGGGCGGCCGATCGTGCGCGGGAGCTCGCAGCCGCTGCGCTCGCGGATGCCGGCGTGCTCGCGAGCGGCTGGGAGGATGTCGATGCCGCACTCGATTTGGCGCGCCGGGCGGGCGTGCCTGTGCGCGGCCTGCTGCTCGCGGAGGCGTCGGCTGCGCGCACCCGGGCGCGGCTCGACGGCGAGGCGCGCGCGCAGCGGGCCGCCGTGCAGCTGGCGCTGCCGCTGGGCGCCTGCGTGCTGCCCGCCTTCTCGCTGCTGGTAATCGTGCCGCTCGTGGTCTCGATGCTCTCGGGTGCGCTCACGCCGCTCGCGTAGCCGCCGCCCCGCCCGCGGCACCGCGCAGGGAATGACGGTCCTGCGCAGGAGTGACGCATCACTCGTGCAGCAAGTCGGCATTCCTGTGCAAGGCGTGGCCGTAGCGCCCATGGCTCGCCGCCGCGGATCCGTGGCGGGATGACCGCAGTCATCCACAGGCGGGGCTCGCAGCCGCACGCGGGTGCACTCGCATGTCGCACCCTTGGGGCTCCCAATGGAGAGGAGGCGAGCATGAGGATGCTCGAGAGACTGGTGCAGGAAGAGGACGGCGCGGCGACCGCCGAGTACGTCATCGCGACGATGGCGGCGGTGGGGTTCGCCGGGCTGCTGGTGGTGATCCTGCGCTCGGATGAGGTGCGCGGCATGCTCACCGACATGGTGCAGCGCGCACTGACGGTGCAGTGACCGATGCTCGAGCAGGTGGCTGCGGGTCGTAGGGGGCAGGCCCGGCCCGGTCGTCGCCTGCGCGGGCTGCTCCGCGGCGAGCTCGGGGCAGTGACCGCCGAGCTCGCCGCGGCGCTGCCCGCAGCGGTGCTCGCGATCGCGATCGCGGTCGGCGCGGTCGCCGCGACGGCCGCGCAGGTGAGCCTCGAGCAGTCGGCGGGTGCGGCGGCCCGCGCCGCCGGTCGCGACGATGACCCGGCGGCGTACGCCGACGGAGCGGCGCTGAGGCTCGAGCAGCAGGGCGAGCTCGTGTGCGCGGTGCTCTCGCGCGACGCGCTCGGGGGAGCGCTGACGCTGACGGCGCGGAGCTGCGCGCACGGGGGCGGGCGGTGAGACACTCCGGTGGTCGAGTAGCTCGACGGAGTCGGGCGTATCGAGACCGGCAGCGAGTGTCGTCTCGATACGCCCCTCCGGGGCTGCTCGACGAGCACGTGAGCGGCGAGCGCGGGGCGGGGGCGGCGCTCGCGCTCGCGGTGGCGACGGCGGCGCTGCTGCTGGCGATGCTGGTCGTGGGCGCTGGCACCGCGGCGATCGCGCAGGCGCGTGCGGCGGCGGCCGCCGATGCGGCGGTGCTGGCCGCGGCGGACGCGCTCGCCGGGTTCGCCGACGGCAGCCCCTGCGCGCTGGCGCAGGCGGTGGCGACCGCGAGTCACGCGAGGCTCGCCGACTGCCGGATCGACGGGCTGGAGGCGCGCGTGACGGCCACCGTCCCGGTCGGGCCGCTCACCGCATCCGTCACCGCCCGTGCAGGGCCGCCACCGTGACGCAGCACCCCGTGCGCGGCCCTCCGCCGCCAGCGAACGCGGTGCACCCGGCTGTGAGCGCGCAATGACACCGTGTGTACAGTGTCGAATCGTGGCCCGGTCGGGCCGACACCCCTTTTTTCTATAGAGCAGTGAGCGTGAGCATGGGCAAGAAGCTCGTCATCGTGGAGTCCCCGGCGAAGGGGAAGACGATCGAGCGGTACCTGGGCGATGGCTACCAGGTGCTGGCATCGGTCGGGCACATCCGCGACCTCGTGAGCCCTCGCGACCTGCCGGCCGAGCTGAAGAAGGGCTCGTACGGCAAGTTCGCCGTCGACGTCGACAACGGCTTCGCCCCCTACTACGTGGTGAGCGACGAGAAGAAGAAGACCGTGAGCGAGCTGAAGAAGGCGCTTAAGGATGCAGACGAGCTCATCCTCGCCACTGATGAGGACCGCGAGGGAGAGGCCATCGCCTGGCACCTGCTCGAGGTGCTCAAGCCCAAGGTGCCGGTGAAGCGGATGGTGTTCCACGAGATCACCGAGGAAGCCATCCAGCAGGCCAAGGACGAGATGCGCGAGCTGAACATGCCGCTCGTCGACGCGCAGGAGACCCGCCGCATCCTCGACCGCCTCTACGGCTACGAGGTCAGCCCGGTGCTGTGGCGCAAGGTGCGGCAGGGCCTCTCGGCCGGCCGCGTGCAGTCGCCCACTGCGCGCCTGATCGTCGACCGCGAGCGCGAGCGCATGGCGTTCGTCGCCGCCGACTACTGGAGCCTCACCGCGCAGTTCGAGGCCCCTCAGTCGACGACACAGGGCAGCCGCTTCGGGGCGCGTCTCGTGCGGCTCGACGGCGCGCGGGTCGCCACCGGCAGCGACTTCGACGACCGCGGCCAGATCAAGGGCGTGCGCACCGTTCTTGATGCCGCCGCCGCCGAGACGCTTGCCGCCGAGCTCTCGCGATGCGCCTTCAAGGTCTCGGGCGTCGAGTCGAAGCCCTACCGCCGTCGCCCCTCGGCGCCGTTCACGACCTCGACGCTGCAGCAGGAGGCCGGCCGCAAGCTGAAGCTCTCGGCGAAGCAGACGATGTCGGTCGCCCAGTCGCTCTACGAGCAGGGCTACATCACCTATATGCGCACCGACTCGCCCGCACTGTCGAAGCAGGCCATCAATGCCGCACGCACGCAGGCGACCGCGCTGTACGGCGCCGGCTCGATCCCGCAGGCCGCGCGGCACTACGCCGGCAAGTCGAAGTCGGCGCAGGAGGCGCACGAGGCCATCCGCCCCTCGGGCGAGAGCTTCCGCACCCCGAGCGAGGTGCGCTCGTCGCTCACCCCGAACGAGCAGCGCCTGTACGAGCTGATCTGGAAGCGCACGGTCGCGAGCCAGATGATCGACGCGACCGGTCAGACCGCGACCATCACCATCGCCTCTGGGACGACCAGCCGCGGCGTCGCCGAGTTCACCGCATCCGGCACCGTGATCACCGAGCCGGGCTTCCTGCAGGCCTACGAGGAGTCGAAGGACGCCGCCCGCTACGCGGACGAGGCACAGGCGGATGCGTCCTCGGGCGAGTCGAGGCTGCCGGACGTCAAGGAGGGGGGCGCCGTCGACCTCGCCGAGCTGGAGCGCAAGGCGCACGCCACGACGCCCCCGCCGCGCTACACCGAGGCGAGCCTCGTGAAGGCGCTCGAGGAGCTCGAGATCGGTCGCCCGTCGACCTACGCGTCGATCATCGACACGATCGTGCGGCGCGGCTTCGTCACGCAGCGCGGCGGCGCGCTGGTGCCGAACTGGATCGCGTTCTCGACCATCAAGCTGCTCGAGGAGAACCTGGGCGACTACGTCGATTACGACTTCACCGCCGCGATGCTCACCGATCTCGACCGCATCGCCGACGGCGAGCTCGACCGCAACGACTGGCTGCAGCGCTTCTACTTCGGCAGCGACCAGCACCCTGGCCTGCAGTCGACGGTGGCGAACCTCGGCGACATCGATGCCCGCGCGGTCAACTCGATCCCGGTCGCCGAGGGTGTCACGCTGCGCGTGGGCCAGTACGGCCCCTACCTCGAGGGCACCGACGCCGATGGCGAGGTCAAGCGCGCCAACATCCCCGAGGACCTGACGCCCGACCAGCTCACGCCTGAGAAGGCGCAGGAGCTGTTCGCCGCCGAGCCTGTGCAGGATCGGATGCTCGGTCAGCACCCCGAGACCGGACTCGACGTCGCAGTGAAGAACGGCCGCTTCGGACCGTACATCGAAGAGGTCCTGCCGGTCGAGCTCGACGACGACGGCAAACCCGTGCCCCCGAAGAAGGGCAAGGCCGCGCCCAAGCCGCGCCGCGCATCCCTCTTCAAGTCCATGGAGCCGGAGTCGGTCGACCTGCCGACGGCGCTGAAGCTGCTCGGGCTGCCCCGGGTGGTGGGCGTGGACCCGGAGTCGGGCACCGAGATCACCGCGCGGCCCGGCCGCTACGGCCCGTTCCTGTCGAAGGGCACCGACACCCGTTCGCTCGACGACGAGGAGCAGATCTTCACGATCACGCTCGAGGGCGCGCTCGAGAAGTTCGCGCAGCCCAAGTACGGCGCGCGCAAGGCGGCATCGGCGCTCAAGGAGTTCGACGCCGACCCCGTGAGCGGCAAGCCGATCAAGCTGCGCGACGGCCGCTTCGGCCCGTACGTCACCGACGGCGAGACGAACGCGACCATCCCGCGCGGCGAGGACGTCGAGGCCGTCACCTTCGAGCGTGCGGTCGAGCTGCTGCAGATCAAGCGCGACAAGGGACCGGCGAAGAAGCCCGCGCGCAAGCCCGCTGCGAAGAGGCCGGCCGCGAAGAAGCCCGCTGCGAAGAAGCCGGCCGCCAAGAAGCCGGCCGCGAAGAAGTCTGCCGCGAAGCAGACCCCGCCGACCGAATGAGCGAGCACCGATCCCAGCAGCAGCGACGCATGAGCAGCAACGCATGACCGGCGCCTTCATCACCCTCGAAGGCGGCGACGGCTCCGGCAAGTCGACGCAGGCTGGCCTGCTGCAGGCGTGGCTCGAGGACCGCGGCCGCACGGTCGTGCGCACGCACGAGCCAGGCGGCACCGAGCTCGGCGTCGAGATCCGCCGGCTCGTGCAGCACACCGAGGGGCACGTCGCGCCGCGCGCGGAGGCGCTGCTGTTCGCCGCCGATCGCGCGCACCATGTCGCGACGCTCGTGCGGCCTGCGATCGAGCGCGGCGACGTGGTGGTGCAGGATCGCTACCTCGACTCCTCGGTCGCCTACCAGGGTGCCGGGCGCGAGCTCGACCCGCAGCAGGTGCGCGATCTGTCGCTGTGGGCGATCGACGGGCTGCTGCCGCACCTGACGATCCTGCTCGATATCGACCCGGCGGTCGGCCGTGAGCGGATGGCCGGCCGCGAGCACGCGCCCTACGACCGGCTGGAGGACACGGGCCTCGACTTCGCGCAGCGCGTGCGCGATGCCTACCTGTCGCTCGCCGAGGCCGAGCCGAACCGCTTCGTCGTCGTCGACGCATCCGCTGCACCCGAGAGCGTGCACGCGAGCGTCGTGTCGCATGTGCGTGCGATGCTCGACATGCAGCGCTGAGCGCTGCACGGGACGGTTGACGGTGGGGGAGCGCGCATGACGGGCGGCTGGAGCGAGATCGTGGGGCAGACCGACGCGGTCGCGCAGCTGCAGCGCGCGGCCAGCGATGCTCCCGGCTCGACGACCCATGCCTGGCTGCTGACCGGGCCGCCCGGATCGGGCCGCTCGAATCTCGCCTACGCGTTCGCGGCCGCACTGCTCTCGCCGCCGAGCGGCATCGACCCCGAGATCGAGACGCTCGTCACCGCGCGCACGCACCCCGATCTGGTCACGCTCTCGACCGAGGGCGTGCTCATCACCATCGCGCAGGCCCGCGCCGTCGTGCAGCGGGCATCGCTCGCGCCCTCGAGCTCGCGCCACCGCGTGGTGGTGGTGGAGGACGCCGACCGGATGGCCGAGCGCACCTCGAACGCACTCCTGAAGGCGCTCGAGGAGCCGCCGCCCGAGACGGTCTGGATCCTCTGCGCGCCGAGCGAGGCAGACCTGCTGCCGACCATCCGCTCGCGGGTGCGCACCCTCACGCTGCAGGTGCCCGACCCCGATGAGGTGGCACGGCTGCTGGTGGAGCGCGACGGGGTGGAGCGGGACGTCGCCGAGCGCGCGGCCCGCGAGGCGCAGAGCCACATCGGGATGGCGCGCCGGCTGGCGCAGAGCCCGGAGGCGCGGGCCCGCCGAGCGGAGACGCTCGACATCGCCATGCGTGTGTCGACGTCGGCGTCGGCGGTGCTGGCCGCTGCCCGCTACGTCGAGATCGCGACCGCCGACGCCGACGCGCTCTCCGCCGAGCGCGACGAGGTCGAGCGCGCGCAGGCGCTGCGGCAGCTGGGCATCGAGCCCGGCGGCACGGTGCCACCGCAGCTGCGCAAGCAGCTGAAGGAGCTCGAGGAGGCGCAGAAGCAACGGGCCAAGCGGGGCATGCGCGATGGCGTCGACCGCATCCTCGTCGACCTGCTCTCGCTCTACCGCGACATCCTCATGACGCAACTGGGCGTGGGCCGAGAACTCGTGAACCAGGCGATGCAGCCGACCGTGCAGGCCGCCGCCGACTACCTCGCCCGCGCGGCCGTGATCGACGTGCTCGACGCCATCCGCCTCGCCCGCGAGCGCATCGAGGCGAACGTGCCGCCGCTGCTCGCGCTCGAGGCGATGCTCGTGCAGGCGGCCCGCGCCGCGCAGCGCCGCTGACGGCGGCGGCGCTCGCCGCGCGCATAGCGACGCCCCATACGCTGAATGCATGCATCGCACCCGTCGCGGCTTGGCCGCGCTCGCCGCCATCGCCGTGTCGACCCTCGCGCTGACGGGATGCATCCTGCCGCCGCCGCTGCCCGGTGAGCCGCAGACTCCCGGGCAGGCGACCGGCGAGCCGCAGTGGACCCCCACGGGCGAGCAGGTCGCGCCGGAGCTCGAGCAGTTCTATGGCCAACAGGTCGACTGGAGCGACTGCGGCACCCTGTGGTGCGGCACCGTCACGGCCCCGATGAACTGGGACGACCCATCCGCTGACACCATCGAGCTCGCCGTGACCGTCGCCCCCGCCACCGGCGAGCGGCAGGGCGCGATCCTCTACAACCCCGGCGGGCCCGGCGCATCGGGCGTCGAGTACGTGCGCGACTACGGCGACTACCTGCTGCCCCCCGAGGTGCGCGAGGGCTACGACTTGGTGGGCTTCGATCCCCGCGGCGTCGGCGGTTCGACGCCCATCAGCTGCTACGACGACCCGGCAGAGCTCTACGACTGGCTGTGGGAGATGCCGCCCGGCCCCGCACCCGAGCCGCTCAGCGATGCCGACCTCGAGCAGCAGCTCGAATCTGCGCAGTGGTTCGCCGACGCCTGCCTCGAGCAGACCGGCCCCTATCTCGAGTTCGTCGGCACCGAGCAGGTCGCGAGCGACATGGACCTGCTGCGGGCGCTGTTCGGCCAGCAGCAGCTCAACTACCTGGGCGTCTCGTACGGCACGCTGATCGGCTCGACGTACGCCGACCTGTTCCCCGAGAACGTCGGTCGCATGGTGCTCGACGCCGCCGTCGCTCCCGACGCCACCGACTTCGAGGGCACCCTGCACCAGGCCGCCGGCTTCGAGCTCGCGTACGGCAACTTCGTGGCCGACTGCCTCCAGCAGAGCGATTGCACCTTCGAAGGCGACAAGGCGGATGCGCTGGCGCAGACCCGCGAGCTCATCGACCGGCTCGATGCGAACCCCATCACGGTGAACGACGGCCGGCAGCTCGGCTCGGGTGCGCTGTTCATCGCGATCGCCGCCAATCTCTACAGCGACTTCCAGTGGCCGACGCTGCGCCAGATCCTCGCCGACGTGGAGGGCGGCAGCGGCGAATCGGCGTACGCCGCGGCCGACGAGTACTACGGCGTCAACCCCGACGGCACCTTCAGCGACAACTCGCTCGAGGCGCTCATCGCGGTGAACTGCCTCGATCAGCCCGCTGTGACCGACTTCGACGAGATCCGTGCGAACGCCGAGCAGATCATGGCCGCCGCGCCCACGCTCGGCCCCGACTTCGTCGGCGTCGGCTCGTGCGCCGCATGGCCGTTCGAGGCGACGCGGCAGCCGCACGAGATCACGGCGCCCGGTGCCGAGCCGATCATCGTCATCGGTGGGCTGAACGACCCTGCAACCTCCTACCAGCAGGCGGTCGAACTGGCAGGGATGCTCGAGTCGGGCGTGCTCATCTCGGTCGACGCAGAGGGGCACAGCCAGTACAACAACGGCAACGCATGTGTCGATCGGCCCGTCAACGACTACTTCCTGACGGGCACGGCGCCGACGGGCGACCTCGACTGCTGAGCAGCGTGGCCATGCTTCTGGTCTGAGGGCCGAGTTCTCCACAGCCTGCCGCTCTGCCCGCACCCGTGTGGGTGCCTTCGTCTAGCCTTGTTCGAACAGGCATTCGAGGGTCGTGTGGGTAGCCGCATCTACTCTCGTCGCAACGGACGGAGTCGATGGTGACTGAGCAGCAGATGGGCGTAGCGGTGGATGCCGCGCGTGCCGTGCTCGATCGTGTCGATGCGCTCGCGATGGCGCCGGTGACGGTGGTCGAGGATGCGCTGGCCGGCACGGCGGCGCTGTCGCGGATCGTGGATGCGCTGCAGGTGCGGCTTGCGGGCCTGATTGAGGAGCGCTCCCAGGGGCCGGCCGATCAGAGGCTCTGTCGCGCGATGGGGAGTCGGAGCGCGAAGGAGGCGGTCGCGCAGTCGTTCGGCATCCGCGGCCGCGACGCGCACCAGCTGCTCGCGTTGGCGGCGATGGTCAGCCCGGGGATGTCGCTCACCGGCGGCGACATCGCGGTCAAGTACCCGCGAGTGTCTGCCGCGATCGACGCGGGCGCCCTGTCGCTGGAGCAGGCGCGCACGATCGTCGGCACCTTGGAGCCGGCGGCGCCGCGCGCGGATCTGGAGCGGCTGGCGTGGGCCGAGGGTCTGCTGGTCGATGCCGCCACCGATCCCGACTTCCCGCTGGTGCCCGAGCTGCTGGCCGACCAGGCGCGCGTGTATGTCGCGGCGATCGACCCGGACGGGGTGCTGCCGGCAGACGAGCGGCAGCGCACCGAGCGGTCGTTCCGCATCTGGCGGGAGCGCGGCGGCTGGGGCTGGCGCGGCTGGTCGCCGGCGGAGGATGGCTCCTCGCTGAAGGCCGTGGTCGACGCGCACGAAGGCCCGCGGGTGAAGGTCGCCTTCCGCGACACCGGCCACGACGGCTGCAGCGACGCGTGCGGCGACGACTGCGACGCCGGCCGGGACGTGGACCTCAACGGCAACCCGGCAGGCGACGACTCGGGCGTGGTCGATGACCGCACGCGCGAGCAGAAGCGGCACGACATCCTCATCGGCTTGGTCCGCGCGCACGCCGCCTCCGGCGACGCGCCGATCGCCGGCGGCGAAGCGCCCACGCTCGTGTTCACCGGCACCATCGACGCCTACAACGCCTACCTGCACGACCGCCCCTCGCCCGATCGGACGCTGACTATTGAGCACACCGGTGATCTGGTGCCGATCGAGTACGTTGCCCGGCTCGCGTGCGATGCGACCATCCACCACGCGGTCGTCAACGGCGTCGGCCAGGTGCTGAACCTCGGCAGGACCGAGCGGCTGTTCAACCGTGCGCAGCGGCGCGCGCTGGCCGCCCGCGACAAGGGCTGCCGGGTACCCGGCTGCGGCCTGCCCGCCTCCTGGTGCGAGGCCCACCACATCACCCCCTGGGAGGCCGACGGCCCCACCGACATCACCAACGGCATCCTCGTCTGCGTCTACCACCACCACGAGATCCACGCCGGCCGCCTCCGCGTCGAAGCCGCAGGACCAGAGCCCGGCAACTGGCGCATCGTGCCCCAGTTGCGCACCACCGACCGCTACGCACGCACCAGCCGCACGGGCGCGACCCGCGAGGCCGCCGTGAGCGAGAGCGCACGCGCCGCGATCGCGTCGATCGGCAGCACCGGTGCCACCGGCACCGGAGCCGGAAGCGGCAGCACCGTCGCTGACGCCGGTGCCGGTAGCGCCAGCCCCGGCAGCCTCGCGGCCGCCGCGCCGCCTGCTCTCGCGGTGCGGGTCCCGGCCGCCATGGCGGCGACCCTGGCTCCCGTCGCAGGGCGGCCTCAGGCGACTCGACGGCCGCACCGCCGATCGCGCGAACGGGCGCGTGGCGTCGAGCCTCGCCTCCGCGCGCTACTGGATCAACAGTTCGGTCGCGCCGCGCGCGCCCCAGCGGTCGATCTGCATCCGCCGCCGCACATCGTGATGCGCACCTGAGCGACGAACCCCGTTCTGCTCCGCGCCCCTGCGCGCCCTGTCACCTGCCCGTTGCGTCTCCCGCCCAGACCCAATCCGCCACCTCCGGGATGTCGGCGCCGTGCTCCCGCGTGTACGCCTTGGCGCGGTCGCGCGCGTCGACGAGCGCGCGCCGCACCTCAGCGTGCGACTCGGCGAAACCTGCCCGGTCGATCACATCGACCGCGAGCGTGTAGCGGTCGAGCTCGTTGAGCATCACCATGTCGAACGGCGTCGTCGTGGTGCCGCGCTCGAGGAAGCCGTGCACGTGCAGCTGGTCATGGCCGGCGCGCTTGTACGTGAGCCGATGGATGAGCCACGGATAGCCGTGATAGGCGAAGATCACCGGCTTGTCGCGTGTGAAGATGCGGTCGTACTCGGCGTCGGGCAGGCCGTGCGGGTGCTGGTGCTCCTGCTGCAGGCGAGCGAGGTCGACGACGTTCACGACCCGCAGCGAGAGCTCCGGGATCGCTGCGCGCAGCAGCGACGTGGCCGCGAGCATCTCGAGCGTCGGCACGTCCCCGGCTGCCGCCAGCACCGCATCCGCCGGCCGGTCCTCGGCCTCGGTGCCCGCCCAGGGCAGGATGCCGAGCCCGCGCGTGCAGTGCTCGATCGCCTCCTCCATCGTCAGCCACTGCGGCTGCGGCTGCTTGCCGGCGACGATCACGTTGACGTAGCCGGTCGAGCGCAGGCAGTGGTCGGCGGTCGACAGCAGCGTGTTCGCGTCGAAGGGCAGGTAGACGCGCACCACGTCGGCGCTCTTGTTCAGCGCCACGTCGATGAAGCCCGGATCCTGATGGCTGAAGCCGTTGTGATCCTGCCGCCAGACGTGGCTCGAGAGCAGGTAGTTGAGGCTCGCGATCGGCGCGCGCCACTCGATCTTGCCGGCGGACTCGAGCCACTTCGCGTGCTGGTTGAACATCGAGTCGACGATGTGCACGAAGGCCTCGTAGGTGTTGAACAGCCCGTGGCGGCCGGTGAGCAGATAGCCCTCGAGCAGCCCCTGGCACAGGTGCTCGCTCAGCACCTCGATCACGCGCCCGGTCGGCGCCAGGTGCTCGTCGACCGGCAGCGTCTCGGCGTTCCACTGCTTGTCGGTCACCTCGTAGACGGCCGGTGCGAGGCGATTGGATGCGGTCTCGTCAGGCCCGAAGATGCGGAAGGTGTCGGGATTGTCGCGCAGCACCGCCGCCAGCCACTCGCCCAGCACGGCGGTCGAGCCGGTGCTGCGAGCGCCGCGGTCGGCCGGATCGACCTGCTGCGCCTCGGCGCGGAAGTCGGCGAGCGCCAGCGCGCGCCGCAGCTCGCCGCCGTTGGCCACCGGCGTCGCGCTCATCCGCAGCTCGCCCGCCGGTGCGGCGCCGGTCACGACCGGCCGCGGGGCGCCCTGCTCGTCGAAGAGCTCCTCCGGGCGATAGCTGCGCAGCCACTGCTCGAGCAGCCGCCGGTGCGCTTCGTTCTCGCGCACCTCCTCGAGCGGCACCTGATGCGCGCGCCAGGTGCCCTCGATGGCCTTGCCGTCCACCTCGTCGGGGCAGGTCCAGCCCTTCGGGCTGCGCAGCACGATCATCGGCCAGGCGGGCCGCTGCTCGAGTGCGCCGGCCGCCGCATCCGCCTTGATCCGTGCGATGCGGTCGAGCGCGTCGTCCAGCGCCTCGGCGAAGCGGGCATGCGCATCCATCGGGTCCTCGCCGTCGGCGCCGACGGTGACGATGAGCGGCTCGTGCCCGTAGCCGCGCATCAGCGCGACGAGCTCGGCCTCGGGGATGCGCGCGAGCAGCGTCGGGTTCGCGATCTTCCAGCCGTTGAGGTGCAGGATCGGCAGCACGACCCCGTCGGCAGCGGGGTTGAGCAGCTTGTTCGCGTGCCAGGAGCCGGCGAGCGGTCCGGTCTCCGCCTCGCCGTCGCCGATCACGCACGCGACCAGCAGCTCGGGGTCGTCGAGCGCTGCGCCGTAGGCGTGCGCGAGCGAGTAGCCGAGCTCGCCGCCCTCGTTGATCGAGCCGGGCGTCTCGGGTGCCGCATGGCTCGGGATGCCGCCGGGGAAGGAGAATTGCCGGAACAGGCGCTGCATCCCCTGCTCGTCCCGCCCGATGTCCGGGAAGCGCTCGGTGTAGGTGCCCTCGAGCCAGGCGCACGCGACGCCGCTCGGCCCGCCGTGGCCCGGGCCCATCACGAACAGGGTGCGCTGCGCGCGATGGCGGATGGCGCGGTTCAGGTGCCCGTAGACGAAGTTCAGCCCGGGCGTCGTGCCCCAGTGGCCGAGCAGGCGCCGCTTGATGTGCTCGGGCTGCAGCGGCTCGCGCAGCAGCGGGTTCTGCTGCAGGTAGATCTGGCCGATGCTCAGGTAGTTCGCCGCCCGCCACCACGCGTCGACGTGCTCGAGCTCGGTCGTGCTCGCCGGTGCGCTCCGGCGCTGCCATGCGGTCGCGGTCATGCCTCCGAGCCTGTTGGAGGCGGTGGAAGGCGTCAAGGGCGGATGCGTCCAGGTCGCCCGAAAGCGGGCTCGGCGGGAGCGCGGTGACGGCGGGGCCTGCGCAGTCGATGCGCTATGATTGTTGATCGTGCCCAGGCACGCCGCCTTAGCTCAGTCGGCAGAGCGATTCACTCGTAATGAATAGGTCGGGAGTTCGATTCTCCCAGGCGGCACAAGCGCGATCGGCCCCGCTCCGGCGGGGCCTTCGTCATGCTGGCGGCACGCACGTGGCTCGGCTGAGGGGTGCACGTGCACGTCGACGCTGTCGGCAGGCGTCGGCAATATCCTGGGCGCATGACTCGCGGGATCCTGATCGTCGACGTGCAGAACGACTTCACCGAGGGCGGCGCGCTCGGCACCGAGGGCGGTGCCGCCGCGGCGGCTGCCATCACCGAGCACCTGCGCACCCACGCCTACGCACTGGTGGTGGCCAGTCGCGACTGGCACGACGCCGACGGTGACAACGGCGGCCACTTCGCGAGCGGCGAACCCGACTACGTCGACACCTGGCCGGTGCACTGCGTCGCCAGCACCCAAGGCGCCGAGTATCACGCGGCCCTTGATGCTCTCGCGATCGACGTGCACATCAAGAAGGGCCAGGGGGAGCCCGCCTACTCGGCCTTCGAGGGCACGACCGACGAGGGCGAGACGCTCGCCGAGGTGCTGGAGGAGCAGGACATCGACGAGCTCGACGTCGTCGGCATCGCGACCGACTACTGCGTGAAGGCGTCTGCCCTGGACGCGGCGCTCGCGGGCCTCAAGGTCCGCGTGATCGACGGTCTCACGAGCGCCGTCTCGGCGGAGACGCGCGCCACTGCGCTGGACGAGCTGCGCGATGCGGGCGTGCAGGTCGTGGCAACCGCCTGAGGGCACTCGATAGGTAGATCCTCTACATGTAGCGTGTCTGTATTCAGCTCCCGGCGAGCGGGAGCGGTTTTATATAGCCGAACTAACAGATAGGCTGGCTAAGTGTCATCGCGCAATCGCTCCCGCAGCGGGGTCCCCACCTGGCTCCGCATCCTCCTGCCCGTCGTCCTGATCCTCGGCTGGCTCGCAGCCGCTGGGCTCGGCGGCCCCACCTTCGGCAAGCTCTCCTCGGTCGTCTCCAACGATCAGACGAGCTTCCTGCCCTCGAGCGCCGAGTCGACCGCGGTGCAGGATGCGCTGCCCGACTTCCTCGGCGACGACGAGGTGCCGGCGATCGTCGTCGCCGCGGGCGAGGGCGAGCTCGATGCCGATGCGCTCGAGCGCCTCGAGGCCCTGCAGCAGCAGGTCGCCGAGCTCGAAGGCGTGGTCGAGACCTCTCCGCTCATCCCGAGCGAGGATGGCCGCGCCGCGCAGTTCGTCGCGCTGCTCGACAGCTCGGGCGACTCGGGCGAGGTGTCAGACATCGTCGAGACGCTGCGTGCAGAGGTCGCGGATGCGTCGGCCGACACCGGCCTGCAGGCGGCGGTCACCGGGCCGGCCGGCTTCAGCGCCGACATCGTGGAGGCGTTCGGCGGCATCGACGGGCTGCTGCTGCTGGTGGCCTTCGGGGCGGTCTTCCTCATCCTCATGGTGGTCTACCGCTCGCCGATCCTGCCGGTGCTGGTGCTGCTCACGTCGGTCTCGGCACTCTGTCTGGCGATCCTGATCGTGTTCGAGCTCGCGAAGGCCGACGTGCTGACCCTCAGCGGCCAGACCCAGGGCATCCTCTTCATCCTGGTCGTGGGCGCCGCCACCGACTACGCACTGCTGTACACGGCGCGATTCCGCGAGGCGCTCGGCGAGGTCGACTCCCGCTGGCAGGCGACGGTGCGCGCGCTCAAGGGCTCGTTCGAGCCGATCATCGCCTCCGGCGGCACCGTGATCGCCGGCCTGCTGTGCCTGCTGCTGAGCGACCTGGTCTCCAACCAGCAGCTCGGCCCGGTCGCGGCGATCGGCATCGCGACGTCGATCCTGGCCGGTCTGACGATGCTGCCCGCGCTGCTGCTCGCCTTCGGCCGGGTCGCCTTCTGGCCCTTCGCGCCCACGCCGGGCCGCCCCCGCACGAAGCCCGAGGGCAAGGGCTTGTGGAGCGCCGTCTCGCGCCTTGTCGACCGCCGCACCCGCACCGTCTGGATCGCGACCGCGCTCGTGCTCGGCATCGGCGCGGTCGGCGCGACGCAGCTGCAGGCCGAGGGCGTGCCCTCGAGCGACTTCGTGGTCGGCGAGTCGCAGGCCCGCGACGGCCAGGCGCTGCTCTCCGCGCACTTCCCCGGTGGCTCCGGCGCGCCCACGCAGGTGCTCGCGCCCGAGACCGACCTCGATGCGGTGGCGGATGCGGTGGCCGGCGTCGAGGGCGTCGAGAGCGTCGCGGTGGTCAGCGAGGATTCGCCCTCGGGCTCCATCCCGCTCCCGGTCGACCCGGCATCTCCCTTCGGCGACGCGCAGCCGACGGTGGTCGACGGGCAGGTGCTGCTGCAGGCGACCCTCGTCGACGCGCCAGACTCCGACGAGGCGCAGGCGGTGGTGCGCGAGCTGCGCGATGTCGTGCACGAGGTCTCGCCCGAGGTGCGCGTCGGCGGCACGACCGCGACCGCGATCGACACCAACGACGCATCCGATCGCGACCGGGCGCTCATCATCCCGATCGTGCTGCTGGTGATCTCGCTCATCCTGATGCTGCTGCTGCGCTCGATCGTCGCCGCGGTCGTGCTGCTGACGACCACGGTGCTGTCGTACTTCACGGCGCTGGGCGTCGGCGCGGTCATCCTGGGCTGGATGGGCATCCCGGCGATGGATCCGGCGGTGCCGCTGTTCGCGTTCGTCTTCCTCGTGGCGCTGGGCGTGGACTACAACATCTTCCTGATGACGCGCGTGCGCGAGGAGGTCGCCGAGCGCGGCCACCGCGAGGGCGTGCTGCGCGGCCTGCGCGTCACCGGCGGCGTCATCACCTCAGCCGGCGTCGTGCTGGCGGCCACCTTCGCGGCGCTGGGCGTGATCCCGGTGCTGTTCCTGCTGCAGCTGGCGATCATCGTGGCGCTCGGCGTGCTGATCGACACGACGCTCGTGCGCTCGCTGCTGGTGCCGGCGCTCGCGCTCGAGATCGGGCCGAAGACCTGGTGGCCGTCGAAGCTGGCGCGCGAGCGCTCGGAGTCGGCACGCACGGTTTCCGCACCCGCCGGGTCGTAGGCTGGGGGAGCGACCAGACCCATCCTGGCGCGCCGTGCCAGCGATCGTATACGATCGTCGCAATTCCCCTCGACGAAGGAGTCCCTCATGAGCGCGACCACCGAGAGCCAGGTGCTCGACAGCGTCCACGGCCAGCTGTTCATCGGCGGCGAGTGGATCGACGGCGAGCAGGGCACGATCGACGTGCGCGACCCCGCCACCGGCGAGGTCATCAAACAGATCGCGAACGGCTCGGTCGAGGACGGCGTGCGCGCGCTCGACGCCGCCGTCGACGCGCAGGAGGCCTGGGGCCGCACGCCCGCTCGCGTGCGCGGCGAGATCCTGCGGAAGGCCTTCGACCTGCTGCAGGAGCGCAAGGAGGAGTTCGCGCTCCTCATGACCATGGAGATGGGCAAGCCGCTCGCCGAGGCGCGCGGCGAGGTCGCCTACGGCGGCGAGTTCCTGCGCTGGTTCTCGGAGGAGGCCGTGCGCATCGACGGCCGCTACACGATGACACCCGAGGGCACCGGCCAGATGATCGTCACGCACCGCCCGGTCGGCCCGTGCTTCCTCATCACGCCCTGGAACTTCCCGCTCGCGATGGCCACCCGCAAGCTCGGGCCTGCGCTCGCCGCTGGCTGCACCGCGGTCGTCAAGCCCGCAACCCTGACGCCGCTGACGACGCTCGCGCTCGTCGGCCTGCTCGAGGAGGCCGGTCTGCCGAAGGGCGTCGTCAACGTCATCACGACGAAGTCGACCGGCGCGCTCTCCGAGCAGCTGCTCGCCGACCCGCGCCTGCGCAAGGTCTCGTTCACGGGCTCGACGCCGGTGGGCGTCAACCTGCTGAAGCAGGCGGCGAACAACGTGCTGAAGGCGTCGATGGAGCTCGGCGGCAACGCACCCTTCGTGGTGTTCGACGACGCGGACCTGGACAAGGCCGTCGAGGGTGCACTGCTGGCGAAGTTCCGCAACATCGGCCAGGCCTGCACCGCCGCGAACCGCTTCATCGTGCACGAGTCGGTCGCCGACGAGTTCGCCCAGCGCATCGGCGACGCCGTCAAGCAGATGAAGGTCGGCCGCGGCACCGAGGAGGGCGTCAACATCGGCCCGCTCGTCGAGGACAAGGCCGTCGACAACGCCGTGCGCCTGGTGGATGCCGCCGTCGCCGACGGCGCGACGCTGGTCGCCGGCGGCAAGGCCATCGACGGCCCCGGCTCGTTCTTCGAGCCCACCGTGCTCGACGGCGTCAACGCCGACATGGCGGTCTCAATCGAGGAGATCTTCGGCCCGGTCGTCGCCATCCAGCGCTTCAGCACCGAGGAGGACGCCGTCCGCCTCGCGAACGCCACCGAGTACGGCCTGGTCGGCTACGTCTTCACCGAGGACACCAAGCGCGGCCAGCGCATGATCGAGCTGATCGACACCGGCATGATGGGCCTCAACGTGGGCGTCGTCTCGAACGCGGCCGGTCCCTTCGGCGGCGTGAAGCAGTCGGGCCTGGGCCGCGAGGGCGGCGCCGAGGGCATCCACGAGTACCTCGAGACGAAGTACACGCTGATGCCGAACCCGTTCGCCTGAGCGGTGGAGCTCTGGGGCGACGGCCTTTTCGGGCCGTCGCCGCGACCCCAGCTCGGGGGCCTGTCCCAGGCCCCCGCCGCCAGCTCTCAGCGACGGTGATCCGGAGGGCGGGTCAGCCCAGGTCGACGATGAGCTTGCCGCGCACGTGGCCGTCCATCAGGTGCTCGTACGCTTCGCGGAACCGCTCGAGCGGGTAGCGCGCCTCGACCGGCACGAGCAGGTCACCGGATGCGGCCAGTGCCGCGAGCTCGTCGAGGGCGCCGGTGCGCTCCAGGTCGCCGGCGACGCCCCGTGCGCCGTGCGCACCCTTGACGGCGATCGCGATGCAGCGCTCGATCGGCACGCCGACCTCGAGCGCTGCGGCGACGCCGTCGGCCCCTTGGCAGTCGAAGCACGCGTCGATCGGCAGCATCGCCTCCAGGCGCTCTGCGAGCCCCTCGCCGTACGCCACCGGCTCCGCGCCGAGGGAGCGCAGGAAGTCGGCGTTGCGCTCGCTCGCCGAGCCGATCACGCGCGCTCCCTTGCGCTCGGCGAGCTGCACGGCGAGCTGACCGACACCGCCAGCACCACCGTTGATGAAGATGGTCTCGCCGCCGCGCTCGATCAGCTGCTCGACGCCGTCCCACGCGGTGCGGCCGGCGACCACGAGGCTCGCGGCGACTCCGGCGTCGAGGCCCGCGGGGATGCGGGCGAGGCGCTCACGCTCGGGCGTTACGGTCGTCCAGTCCTGGAGCGCCCGTGTGCGGGCCGAGCCGAACACGCGGTCGCCCACGACCCATCCGTCGACGCCGTCGCCGATCTCGTCGATCGTGCCGGCGATGTCGTTGCCGACGCCCATGGGCGGCTCGAGGCCGCGGCGCTCGGCGCCCGGGCCGGTGAAGATCTTCCAGTCGACGGGATTGAGCGCCGCAGACTCGACGCGGATGCGCACCTCGCCGGGGCCCGCATGCGGCTCCTCCACCTCGCGCAGCTCGAGCACCTCTGGCCCGCCGAACCGGTCGTGCATCACGCGTCGCATGCGGCCCACGCTACCCATCTGAAAGGTCAGGGAGCTGGCGCGAGCAGCTGGTGGGCGGCGAGCTCGCGGTAGAGCGGCGACGACTCCAGCAGCTCGGTATGCGTGCCGGTGGCGAGCACCCGCCCGCCGTCGAGCACCACGATCTGGTCGGCGTCGACGACCGTCGCGAGCCGGTGCGCGATCACGAGCGTGGTGCGGCCCTCGCTCGCCACGTCGAGCGCCACCTTCAGCGCGGCCTCGTTGCGGGCGTCGAGATTGGCGGTCGACTCGTCCAGCAGCAGGATCGGCGTCGAGGCGAGCAGCGCGCGGGCGATCGCCAGCCGCTGCCGCTCGCCGCCCGAGAGCAGCACGCCGCCCTCGCCGACCTCGGCGCTCAGCCCCTTCGCCGCACGGCTCACGAGCGAGCCCAGGTTCACCGAGTCGAGCGCCGCCAGCAGCTGCTCGTCATTGGCATCGGGGGCGCCCAGCCGCAGGTTGTCGCGCAGGGTGCCGGCGAGCACCGGCGCATCCTGCTCGACGTAGCCGATGCGAGCACGCAAGCTCTCGCGGTCGACCTCGCGCACGTCGACGCCCCCGACCAGCACCCGGCCGGCCGTCACGTCGTAGAAGCGCTCGACCAGTGCGAAGGTCGTCGACTTGCCCGCCCCGGATGGGCCGACGAGGGCCGTGCGCGATCCGGCAGGCACCTGGAACGAGATCTCCTCGAGCACGACGCGCTCATCCTCGGCTGCCGGATACGCGAAGGAGACGCCCTCGAACGCGACCATGGGCGCGCCCGGCCGCACGGTCAGCGCCGTGCCGGCATCCGCATCCGCCTCACCGGGCAGGCGCACGATCTCCTGGATGCGGCCGAGCGCGCCGAGGGCGACGCTGACCGCCGCGATGGCGCCGGCGAGCTGGCCCAGCGGCATCACCATCAGGAACAGGAACAGCAGGAAGCCCACCAGCTGCGAGATCTCGATCTCGCCGGTTGCCACGCGCAGGCCGCCGACACCGAGCACCACCAGGAACGACACGTTCACCGCGACGCCCAGGATCGGCACGACGAACGCCGAGATGCGCGCCACCCGCACGCCCGACTGGAAGGCGTCGCCAGCGCGCGCGCCGATGCCCTCGACCTCGCGCTCGGTGGCACCGGCAGCGCGCACGGTGCGCACGGCGCTGATCGCCCGCTCGAGCGCGCTGGTGAGATGGCCGACCTGTTCCTGCGCCTTGCCGGAGGCGCGGCTGAGCCGCGGCATGACGACGAGCATCGCCGCGATCGCGACCGCGAGCACCGCCACGGTCAGGCCCAGCAGCAGCGGGTCGATGATGAGCATGGCGATGATCGCCCCGACGAGCGTGAGCACGCCGCCGATCGACTCCACCAGCCCCTGCGTCAGCACCGCGCGCAGCAGCGTGGTGTCGCTGCCGACGCGGCTGACGAGGTCGCCGACCCGGCGGGCGTCGAACTCGCTGATCGGCAGCCGCAGCATGCGCGTCACGAGCGTGCGCCGCGTGAGCAGCACCACGTGCTCGCCCAGCACCTGCAGCAGGAAGTGCTGGAACCCGTCGCTGAGCGCCCCCACCACCACGACCACCACGAGCAGCCACGGCAGCCACTCGAGCGGCTGCTTCTCCTCGACCCGCGCGATGACCTCCTGCACCAGCACCGGCTGCGCGAGCGCGAAGGCCGCGCCCAGCACCGACAGCACGATCGCCGCCGTCAGCAGCCCCTTCTTCGGGAACAGGTAGGGCAGCAGCTCCCGCACGCTCGCCCGCGGGCCGTCGTCGCTGCGCCGTCTGCCGAACATCCCTCGTCGCTCGCTCATCCCGCGCTTCCTCGGCGCATGCGCCGCGTCGTCTGCTGCGTCCACCGGCTATCGTCTGCCGTGCTTCTTGTGGACCGCCTGGCGCGAGACGCCGAGCGCGTCGGCGATCGCCTGCCAGGCGAACCCCTCCATTCTTGCGCGTCTGACGAGCGCAGATTCCTCCCGCTCGATCTCGCGGCGGGCCTCGGCCGCCTGCGCCAGCTGCTCGAGGGTGCCGAGGGGCCGCTCGCCCGATGCGGTGAACCTCTCCATCTGTTAATGATGGTTGACACCGACGGATGCGTCAACCCAGGTTGACAACGTTGGGTGCCGCCTGTCGGTGGCAGGCAGTAGCGTGAGTGTCCGTGCCAGCACCTGTCATCGAAGCCACGGGCCTCACCAAGCGCTACGGCGGCTTCACCGCCGTCGACGGCATCGACTTCGCGATCCAGCCGGGCGAGGCGTTCGGCTTCCTGGGTCCGAACGGCGCCGGCAAGTCGACGACCATGCGCATGATCGCCGCGACCTCCACGCGCACCTCTGGCGAGCTCAGCGTGCTCGGCTTCGACCCTGCCGATCACGGGCCCGAGATCCGTGCGCAGCTGGGCATCGTGCCGCAGGCCGACCAGCTCGACGAGGAGCTGCGGGTGATCGACAACCTCATCATCTACGGCCGCTACTTCGGCCTGCCGCTGCCCTACGTGAAGCGCCGCGCCGAGGAGCTGCTGGAGTTCGCGCAGCTGACCGAGAAGCGCAAGTCCCGCGTCGACGGCCTCTCGGGCGGCATGAAGCGACGGCTCACCATCGCCCGCGGCCTCATCAACAGCCCGAAGGCGATGCTGCTCGACGAGCCCACCACCGGCCTCGACCCGCAGGCACGGCACGTGCTGTGGGATCGCCTCTTCCGCTTGAAGGAGGAGGGCACCACGCTCGTGCTCACCACGCACTACATGGATGAGGCCGAGCAGCTCTGCGACCGGCTCGTGGTGGTCGACAAGGGCACCATCGTCGCCGAGGGCAGCCCCTCCTCGCTCATCCGGCAGTACTCCACCCGCGAGGTGCTCGAGGTGCGCTTCGGCTCCGCCCGCAACGAGGAGGCGGCGAAGGCGATCGCGGGCATCGGCTCCCGCATCGAGGTGCTGCCCGATCGGGTGCTCGTGTACGACGACGACGGCGAGGCGGCGATGTCGGCGGTGCACGAGCGCGGGCTGAGCCCCATCACCTCGCTCGTGCGCCGCTCGAGCCTCGAGGACGTCTTCCTGCGGCTCACCGGAAGGTCGCTGATCGAATGACCGCGATCACGCAGCACGGGGGCATGGCGGATGCGGGTGCCGTCGACCACGCCGTCGTCGCACGCCGCGCGCGTGCCTGGGGCTGGTGGTTCGTGGCCGAGCACCGCATCCGGGCGATGCGCTCCTACGTGGCCTCCTGGATCGCCATCAGCGTCGGCTCCCCGTTCCTGTTCCTGCTCGGCCTCGGCCTGGGCCTCGGCCTGCTGGTCGACGCCAACCAGGGGGCCCAGGGCGTCGACGGCGTGCCCTACCTGGTGTTCATCGCGCCCGCGCTCGCGATGGCGACGGCCATGCAGACGGCTGCGCAGGAGAACACCTACGGCGTGTTCGGCGGCTTCAAATGGTTCCCGATGTTCTTCGCCATGAACGGCACGCCGATCGGCGCCGCCCACATCGTGGTCGGCTTCCAGGTATCGGTGCTCGTGCGGGTGCTGCTGCCGCTCGTGGCGTTCTCGCTCGTGATGGTGGTCTTCGGCATCGGCAGCCCGATCGGTGCGCTGCTGCTGCTGCCGATCGGTCTGCTGCTCGCCACCGCCGTCGGCTTCGCGGTGATGGCGTGGGTGTCGACCCAGACCGAGGACCGCGGGCAGCTCTCGTTCGTCGAGCGCTTCGTGGTCGTGCCGCTCACGCTCTTCTCGGGCACCTACTTCCCCCTCGAGACGCTGCCGGCCTTCCTGCACTGGATCGGCTGGATCTCGCCGCTCTGGCATGCGGCTGAGCTGGGCCGCGCGGCGCTCTACGACGCAGCGCTGTCGCCGCTCATGGCGCTGGTGCACATCGGCTACCTGGTGCTGCTCGCCAGTCTGACGTGCTGGCTCTCCGTCCGCACCTTCCGACGGAGGCTCGACAAGTGACCGGGCAGCGCCCGACCGAGCTGCTGCCGACCGAGCTGCTCCAGGCTCCCGCACCCACCGTTCGCGGCCCGCTGCGCGGCATCTACGCGGGCAACACCCGCTCGGTCGTGGCGCGCGGCCTGCAGGTGATGGCGCGCACGAACTGGGTGGTGGTGCTGACGGGCTTCTTCGAGCCGGTCTTCTACCTGCTCTCGATGGGCGTCGGGCTCGGCGCCCTGATCGGCACCGTCGAGTTCTACGGCGTCGACGTGGAGTACGCCGCGTACATCGCGCCCGCACTGATGGCGGTGAGCGCGATGAACGGCGCCGTCTACGACTCGACGATGAACGTCTTCTTCAAGATGAACTTCGCCAAGCTCTACCAGCAGATGCTCTCCACCTCGCTCGGCCCGCTCGACGTGGCGCTGGGCGAGATCCTGCTGGCGCTGTTCCGCGGCCTGCTCTACGCCTGCGGCTTCATGGTCGTCACCACCCTCATGGGGCTCAACCTGTCGTGGACGGCGGTGCTGGCGATCCCCGCCGCGCTGATCGTCGCCTTCGGCTTCGCTTCGTTCGGCATGGCCATCACCAGCTACATGAAGACGTTCCAGCACCTCGACTACGTGTTCTTCCTGATGATGCCGATGTTCCTGCTCTCGGCCACGTTCTTCCCCATCGAGGTCTACCCGCAGGGGTTCCAGTGGGTGATCCAGGCGATGCCGCTGTGGCACGGGGTCGACATGATCCGGCAGCTGACGACCGGGCTCATCCAGCCCTCGATCTGGTTGCACGTGCTGTACTTCGGGGTGATGATCGTGCTCGGCCTGTGGTTCACGACCGCACGGCTGCGCGCGCTGTTCCTGCGCTGACGTCCAGCCGGCGCGCCTACAGTTGCGGGCATGGCGCGCGTCGTGATCTTCGCCCCCGCACCGATGCTGACGGTGACCGTCGAGGAACTGCGCGGCGAGGCCGACGTGCATCTCCACGTCGGCGGGCAGGGCGTGTGGCAGGCACGGATGCTCGCCTCGCTCGGCGTCGACGTCGTGCTCGTGTGCACGCTCACCGGGGAGGCGGGGCGGGTCTCGCGCCACCTGCTCGACGAGGAGGGCTTCCGCGTCGAGGCGATCCAGCACGAGGGCATCAGCCCCGCCTACATCCACGACCGTCGCGGCGGCGAGCGCGTCGCCGTCGTGGAGGCTGAGGGCGAGCGGATCCCGCGCCACGCGCTCGACTCGCTGTACTCCGCGATGCTGCGCGAGGCGGCGGATGCCGATCTCGTCATCCTCTCGGGGCCGGACGGCGAGCGGACGCTCGACGCCGACGTCTACCGGCGGCTCGCGAGCGACATGCGGCAGCTCGGCAAGCCGGTGCTCGTCGACCTCGCCGGCGATCGCATGGCGGCAGCGCTGGAGGGCGGCGTGGACGTGCTGAAGGTGAGCCACGAGGAGCTCGTCGAGGACGGCCGGGTCGATGACGGCGACGACGAGTCGCAGCTGCTCGCGGCGGCGCGCAGGCTGGCCGCCGACGGCATCGCGCTGGTCGCCGTCACGCGCGCCGAGGCGGGCTCGATCGTGGTGGGGGAGCAGGGCGCGTGGCGCGTCGTGGCCCCCGAGCTCGAGCCGGTCGACCCGCGTGGCGCTGGCGACTCCTACACCGCGGGCCTCGCGGCCGTGCTCGCTGCCGGGGGCGACCACGCGCAGGCGGTGAGGACGGGGGCCGCGGCCGGTGCGGTCAACGCGACGCGGCGGGGCCTCGGCACGGGCGACGCGGAGGCCATCCGCGCGATCGCCGAGCAGGTCGAGCTGCAGGAGCTCGGCGCGGACGACGACGACGATCCAGAGGAGTGCTGATGCGGGCACTGATCACCAACGACGACGGGATCGACTCGCCAGGGCTCGTGGCACTGGCGGGAGCCGCTGCGGCAGCGGGCCTCGAGGTGGTGATCGCGGCCCCGGCGCATGAGCACTCCGGCGCCAGCGCCTCCATCATCGCCACGCAGGGCTCTGCGGTGACTGCGGCCGGGGGCAAGGGCACGGTGCGCTCCGAGCGGCGCAGTTTGCCGGGTATCGACGGGGACGCCTACGCCGTGCACGCCGCACCCGCTCTCATCACGCTGCTCGCGCTGCACGGCTCGTTCGGAGGCAAGCCCGACGTGGTGCTCAGCGGCATCAACCGGGGCGCGAACGTCGGCGGCGCCATCATGCACTCCGGCACCGTCGGTGCGGCGCTCACCGCCGGGCAGGGCGGCGTGCGGGCGCTCGCCGTCTCGCTCGACGTCGGCCTGGTCGAGCAGCACGAGCAGCACTGGGCGAGCGCCGCGACCGTGGCGGGCGGCGCGCTGGCGCGGCTGCTGGGCGCGCCCGCCGGCACGGTGCTGAACCTGAACGTGCCCAACGTCGCCGACGCGGCCGGGCTGGAGCTGGTGGAGGCGCCGCTGGCGCCGTTCGGCATCGTGCAGACCACGCTCACCGAGCTCGCCGGCGACGAGGTGCGGCTGTCCATCCGCGAGCATCGGGCAGACGATGCGCCGGGCAGCGACATGGAGCGGCTGGCGGCCGGCTTCGCGACCATCACGGCGGTGCAGACGATCGCCGAGCGGGGGGCATGAGCGCGGCCGGCCACCCTCCCGGGCGGCCGGCCGAACGCATCCGCTCTCTCGCGCGTCAGCGCTCCATGTCGACGTCCTTCGTCTCCTTCGAGAGCAGCAGCGCGACGAGCGTCAGCGCGCCCGCCGCGGACAGGTAGACGCCCACCCAGAACGGGCTGCCGCCGCCGGCCGTCCACAGCGCCACCGCGATGAACGGGGCGACCGCTGCGCCGAGGATCGACGAGACGTTGTAGCTCACGCCCGAGCCGGTGTAGCGCACGTTGGTGGGGAACAGCTCGGGCAGCAGCGCGCCCATCGGGCCGAAGGTGAAGCCCATCAGCGACATGCCGATGATCAGCCACATGATGACGCCGAAGAAGCCACCGCCGGTCAGCGGCACCCACAGCAGCCCGAAGGCGATGATCGCGAGCGTCACCCAGATGAGCAGCTTCCGCCGGCCGAAGCGGTCGGCGAGCGGGCCGGAGACGAGCGTGAAGATGCCGAAGAACACCACGCCCACGATGAGCATCAGCACGAAGGTGTTGTACGAGTAGCCCAGGCCCGGCACCTCGGCGTCCACCGGCGCGCGGCCGTAGGTGAGCGAGAACGCGGTCATCAGGTAGAAGAGCACGTAGGTGGCGAGCATGAAGAAGGTGCCCAGGATGAGCTCCCTCCAGTGGTCGCGGAACACGGTCGCCAGCGGCAGGCGCTGGATGGTGCCGGTGGTCTTCGCCTTCTCGAACGAGGTCGACTCGACCAGCTTCAGCCGCACCCACAGGCCGACGATGACCATGACGGCCGAGAACAGGAAGGGGATGCGCCAGCCCCACTCGAGGAACGCATCCGACGGCATCGAGGGGTCGTCGCTCGGCAGCGCCGCAGCGATGATGAGGAAGAGCCCGTTGGCGATGATGAAGCCGATCGGCGCGCCCAGCTGCGGGAAGGTGCCGTACCAGGCGCGCTTGCCGGCAGGGGCGTTCTCGGTCGCGACCAGCGCCGCACCCGACCACTCGCCGCCGAGGGCGAAGCCCTGCGCGAGGCGCATGAGCACCAGCAGCGCGGCGGCGAACCAGCCGATCTGGCCGTAGGTGGGCAGCAGGCCGATCAGGAAGGTGGCGATCCCCATCGTCAGCAGCGCCCCGACCAGCGTGAGCTTGCGCCCGTGCTTGTCGCCCAGATGGCCGAAGACGACCGAGCCGATGGGGCGCGCGACCATCGCGGCGCCGAACGCGGCGAAGGAGGCCAGCAGCGCCGTGGTGTCGTCGCCGGTGGGGAAGAAGAGGTGCGGGAACACCAGCACGGCAGCCGTCGCGTAGACGTAGAAGTCGTAGAACTCGATCGTGGTGCCGATGAGGCTGGCGAAGAGGACGCGGCCGCGCGAGTTTGCCGGCTGCTGCTGCGACGACACCGCGGTCGCCTGAGATGCGGAGATGGACATGCGTGCTTCCTGAATGCGGTTCGCGCGCGATCGAGTGCGGGTGTGCAGCGCGCGGGGGAGCGGTCCGCTCGTGGCGGGCCGGTCGCGTCGGAGACACCCTCGGCTCCGCTGGGACGACACTCGAGTGTAACGGCTGTGGAGCGGGACGGTCGCGCTCAATGCAGCCCGTCGCGACGCATCCGCCCGCCGGCGGAACGGAGCCCCGGGCCCGAGACGGGCCCGGGCGCTGGGGTCGCGGCTGAGGCCCGAAAGGGCCTCAGCCCATAGCTCCACCGCGCAGCGAGCGCAGCGCCAGGGCCGCCTCGACGACCGCCTCGGCGGCCTCGCGGCCCTTGTCCTCCTTGGAGCCGGGGAGGCCGGCGCGGTCGATCCCCTGCTGCTCGTCGTCGAGCGTGAGCACGCCGAAGCCGACCGGCTTGCCGGTGCGCACGGCCACCTCGGTGAGGCCCATCGTCGCGGCCTCGGAGACGTACTCGAAGTGCGGCGTGCCGCCGCGGATGATGACGCCGAGCGCCACGGCCCCGTCGAAGCCGGCCTCGAGCGCCGCCTGCGCCACGACCGGCAGCTCGAACGAGCCCGGCACCGGCAGCTCGGTCACCTCGGCCCCCATCTCGGCGAGCGCGCGGCGCGAGCCCTCCAGCAGTCCGGTGGCGATCTGCTCGTGCCAGCGGCCGTGCACGATCGCGATCCTCAGCCCGCTCGCATCCAGCCCCGTCGCATCGGGCCCGGCGCCGTCGGGACGTCCTTCTCCAGCCATGGCTCAGCCCTCTCCCTGCTCGTCGTTCTGCGTGATGACCTCCGGCAGCCGGTGACCCATGCGGTCGCGCTTGGCCTCGAGGTAGTGCTCGTTGTGGGCGCCGACGCCCACCAGCAGCGGCACGAGCTCCTGCACCTCGACGCCGTGCTGCTCGAGCGCCTCTCGCTTGAGCGGGTTGTTCGAGAGCAGCCGCACCGACGCCACGCCCTGCTGCCGGATGATCGCCGCGGCCGCGCCGTACTCGCGCGCATCGGCGGGCAGGCCGAGCGCCAGGTTGGCGTCGAGCGTGTCGAGGCCCTCCTCCTGCAGCTTGTAGGCGCGCAGCTTGTTGATCAGGCCGATGCCGCGCCCCTCCTGGCCGCGCAGGTAGACGACCATGCCGCCGCCGTTCTGCTGGATCTGCTGCATGGCGTCGTCGAGCTGCGGCCCGCACTCGCACTTGAGCGAGTGCAGCGCCTCGCCGGTGAGGCACTCGGAGTGCACGCGCACGAGCGCGCCGTCGCCGAGCTGGTCGCCGGAGATGATTGCCAGGTGGTCGGCGCCCGTCTGCCGGTCGCGGTAGGCGGCGATGCGGAAGGTGCCGAAGCGCGTCGGCACGTTCGTCTCCACCTCGAAGGAGACGCGCGCCGACTCCTCGTTCGCGCCGCCGCAGGCCGTGGGGATGCCGCCGGCGTCGAGGTAGCCGATCAGATCGGCGATGGTGATCACCGGCAGGTCGTGCTCCTCGCCGAAGGCGATCAGCGAGGGCAGCCGGCGCATCTCGCCGGCATCCTCGACCAGCTCGCCGATCACGCCGACCGGGGAGAGGCCGGCAAGCTGCATCAGCTCGACCGCCGCCTCGGTGTGGCCGGGGCGCGCGCGCACGCCGCCCTCGACGGCGCGCAGCGGCACGATGTGGCCGGGGCGGCGCAGGCTCGACGCGTCGGAGTCGGGGTCGGCGAGCACGCGCAGGGTGTGCGCGCGGTCGTCCGCCGAGATGCCGGTCGACGAGCGATCGGCGGCGTCGACCGTGATCGTGTACGCCGTCTGCCGCTCGTCCTCGTTCTCGAGCACCATCAGCGGCAACCCCAGCTCGTCGGCCCGCTCGGCCGTCAGCGGCGCGCACAGGTAGCCGGAGGTGTGGCGCACCATGAAGGCGATCCACTCGGCGGTCGCCAGCTGCGCCGACATGATCAGGTCGCCCTCGTTCTCGCGACCCTCGTCGTCGACGACGATGACGGGCTTGCGCTCGCGGAGCGCCTTCAGCGCGACGTCGATGGTGGTGATGCTCATCGCTTTCCCTCCAGCTGCAGCATGCGCTCGACGTGCCGAGCGACGATATCGGTCTCGATGTTGACGCGCTCGCCCACGGCGCGGAAGCCGAGCGTGGTCGTCTCGAGCGTCTCGGGGATGAGCGAGACCTCGAACCACTGCTCGGCCTGGTCGGCATCGCTGATGCCCGAGACCGTCAGCGAGATGCCGTCGATCGCGATCGAGCCCTTGGTGGTCACCAGCCGCGCGTGCTCGCCGTCGAGCGAGCACCGCACGGTGCGCTGGCCGTCGCCCTCGGTGATCGCGAGCACGGTGGCGGTGCCGTCGATGTGACCCTGCACGATGTGGCCGCCGAGGCGGTCGCCGACCGCAGCCGCGCGCTCCAGGTTGACGCGGTCGCCGGGGCTGCGGTCGCCCAGTGTGGACATGTCGACCGAGACCTGCATGACGTCGGCGGTGAACGCATCCGTCGTCTGGTCGACGACGGTGAGGCACAGGCCGTTCACCGCGATCGAGTCGCCGTGGGATGCGTCGCTGACGGCCAGCGGGCCGCGCACGGTGAGGCGCCAGGCCGCTCCGTTGGGCTCGAACGAGACGATCTCGCCGAGCTCCTCGATGATGCCGGTGAACATCAGTGCTCGCCTTCTGTCGTGGCCTCGACCAGGAGGTCGCGGCCGAGCTGCTCGAGCCGTGTCACCGTGAGGCGGCGCTGCTCGTCGATGGTGCCGACGCCGATGGCGTCGATGGCGGTGCGCGGTCCCCCGAGGAGGGTCGGCGCGATGTAGACGGTGAGGCGGTCGGCGAGGCCGGCGCGGATGAAGGCGCTCGCGAGCGTCGGCCCGCCCTCGACGTAGAGGGACTGGAGCCCCGAGGCGGCGAGGGCGGCGAGCTCGCGCTCGAGGTCGTGCCCGGCCGTGCGATGGCCGCGCGGGTGGTTGCGGACGGCAGCTTCGTCGGGGATGGCGCGCTCGCCGAAGACGACGGGGACGGGCTGCGGGGGGTGCTCGACCCCGTCGATGCGGGCGGTGAGCCTCGGGTCGTCGGCGAGCACCGTGCCGGTGCCGACGGCGATCGCGTCGTGCGCGCTGCGCTCGCGATGCACGTGGGCGCGCGCCTCCGGGCCGGTGATCCACCGACTGGTGCCATCGGCGGCTGCGGCGCGACCGTCGAGCGACTGTGCCCACTTGATCGTCACGCGCGGGCGGCCGGTGCGCTGCACGAACAGCCAGTCGGCGATCAGGGCGTCTGCCTCCGGCACGTCGAGCCGATCGATCTCGACGCCTGCCTCGCGCAGGCGCGTGGCGCCGTGGCTCGACTCGTCGCCGGGGTCGGAGGCGCCGTAGACGACGCGGGCGATGCCGGCATCGATGAGCGCGATGGCACACGGGCCGGTGCGGCCGGTGTGGTTGCAGGGCTCGAGGGTCACGATCGCGGTCGCGCCGGCGGCCTCGTCGGGGGCGAGCTGCGAGAGCGCATCGACCTCGGCGTGCGGGCTGCCGGTGCCGCGGTGGAAGCCCTCGGCGAGGGTGCGGCCGTCGGCGGCAAGGATGACGGCGCCCACCTGCGGGTTGGTGCTGCGCGGTCCCTGCAGCGCGAGCACGCGCGCGCGAGCCATCGCGTCGCGCTCTGCTGCGGTGATTCCCGACATCCGTCCCTCTCCGAACGAGCACGGGGAACGGAGGGTCGGCGGTCGACCCTGCGTGCGCCTCCCCTCCGGACTCTCACCGTCGGTGCTGGAATTCCACCAGCTCAGCCGATCGCCCCGCTCGTCTGGACGCAGGTCGCTCGGGTCGCGGACTCTCACCGCCGGTTCAGACTTGCACTGACCCCGGGCACGTTGCACTGCCACCCTACAACTCACGCGCGCGGCCGCCCATTCCCGTCGTGGCGCAATGCCGCACACCGCTCTCGCACCGGCAGTCCTACCACGGTAGGATGCCGGTATGAAGATCAGCATCAGCCTTCCCGACGAGGACGTCGAGGCGCTGGACGAGTTTGCGCGCGCCGCTGGCCTGCCGTCGCGCTCAGCGGCGCTGCAGCACGCCGTCCGCATGCTTCGCATGCCGGAGCTCGAGGACGACTACGAGGCGGCCTGGGCACAGTGGGAGGAGTCCGGCGATCGCGCAGCCTGGGAGTCGGTCACCGGCGACGGGGTCGGCGTTGCGCCGCGGTGAGATCCGGCTCGTCGATCTCGAGCCGGTGGTCGGCAGCGAGGCGAGCAAGCGTCGCCCGGCGGTGATCGTGAGCAACGACCGTGCGAACGCGGTCGCTGCGCGCCTCGGGCGTGGTGTGGTCACGGTTGTGCCGATCACGAGCTCGACAGCGCGAGTCTTCCCGTTCCAGGCGCTGCTGCCGGCGGCCCCGACCGGTCTCGGGCAGGATTCCAAGGCGCAAGCCGAGCAGGTGCGGTCGGTCGCGGTCGAGCGCATCGGCGTCGCGGTCGGTCATGTGCCGGTTGCACTGATGCGAGAGGTCGACGAGGCACTGCGCCTCCACCTGCAGCTCTAGAACGCTCAGTCGAGGGTCGGCCAGGGGCGCGCACCCGCCGGCATGCCGCTCGAGACCCGCACGGCGCGGTGCTGCAGCCGCGGCTCGCCCCGCTGCGTGCCCTCGCGGGCACCGAGGTAGGTGAAGCCGGCGGCCTTCGCGACCCGCATCGAGCCGAGGTTGCCGTCGTAGCAGCTCCAGTGCACCTCCGGCCAGGTCAGGCAGCCCTCCGCATGCCCGACCACGGTGCGCAGCGCATCCGCCATCAGGCCCCTGCCCTGCGCTGCCGGGTGCAGCCAGAACCCCACCTCGCCCTCGAGCGTGCGCAGGCCGATGACGCCGGCGAGCGGGCCGCGCAGCGATTCGCGGATCGCCCAGACGCGCTCCTCGTGCTCGCCGCGCCAGCCGGCCGGCGCGAACTCGCGCACGAATCCCTCGGCGTCTGCGGGCGCATACGGCCAGGGGGTCTCGAGCCAGCGCCGCGCCTGCTCGGTCGTGCAGGCCTCGAGCACGCGGTCGATGTCGCCCTCGCGCAGCGCGGTGAGCACGATCTTGCCGCCCATCACCGGCAGCATCGGGCCGGCCAGGCGCGCATCAGCGGGTGCGGTCATCGCAGCCCCATGGCCTCCAGCGCGCGGCCGAGGGTCGCGTCGGCCACCTCGGCGGCGCGGTCGGCGTTGACGGCCAGCAGTCGGTCGAGCTCCGCCGGGTCGGCCAGCAGCTCGAGCGTGCGCTCCCGCACCGGTGCGAGCTCGGCGACCACCGCATCCGCCACCGCCGTCTTGAACACGCCGTAGCCCTGGCCGGAGAACTCGGCCTCGAGCGATGCCACCGGGGTGCCGGTCATCGCGCTGAGGATGTCGAGGAGGTTCGTCACGCCGGGCTTGGCGGCCTTGTCGGCGCGGATCGAGCCCTCGGTGTCGGTCACCGCCGAGCGGATCTTCTTCGCCGTCTTCGCCGGATCGTCGAGCAGCCAGACGATGCCCTTGTCGTTGTCGGCCGACTTCGACATCTTCGACTCCGGGCTCTGGAGGTCGTAGATGCGGGCGCCGTCGGCGAGGATCTGCGGCTTGGGCACCGTGAAGGTCGTCCCGAAGCGCTTGTTGAAGCGCTCGGCGAGGTCGCGGGTGAGCTCGACGTGCTGCTTCTGGTCGTCGCCCACCGGCACCAGGTCGGCGTCGTAGAGCAGGATGTCGGCCGCCATCAGGATCGGGTAGGTGAACAGTCCCACCGACGCCGCCTCCTGCCCGCCCCTTGCGGTCTTGTCCTTGAACTGCGTCATCCGGCTGGCCTCGCCGAAGCCGGTGATCGTGCCCAGCAGCCAGGCCAGCTGCGCGTGCGCCGCGACGTGCGACTGCACGTAGAGGCAGGAGCTGTCGGGGTCGATGCCGCCGGCGATGTACTGCGCGGCGAGCGTGCGCACCTGCTCGCGCAGCACCGCAGGCGACTGCGGCACGGTGATCGCGTGCAGGTCGACGATCGAGAAGAAGGCGTCGTAGCCCTCCTGCATCTGCCGCCACTGCTGCAGCGCGCCGATGTAGTTGCCGAGGTGGAGCGAGCCCGAGGAGGGCTGCATCCCCGAGTAGAGGCGGGGCTGTGCCATGAGGCTCCTAGAGGTTGTAGTCGACGACGACGGGGGCGTGGTCGGACCAGCGGGTGTCGTATGAGGGGTAGCGGTCGACGCGGTACTCGCTCGCGACGGCCGCGAGCGCGGGCGATGCCATCTGGTAGTCGATGCGCCAGCCGGTGTCGGTGTCGAACGCCTTGCCGCGCTGCGACCACCAGGTGTAGGGGCCGTCGACCTCGGGGTGCGCCGCCCTGCCCACGTCGACCCATCCGTGGCCGCGGCCGCGCACGCCGTCGACGCCGGTGACCATGCCGCTGCCGAAGAAGCGGTCGAAGTAGGAGCGCTCCTGGGGCAGGAAGCCGGCGCTCTTCTGGTTGCCGCGCCAGTTCTTGATGTCGAGCGGCGTGTGGCCGACATTGAGATCGCCCATCACCGCGACGTGGTCGGTGTGCTTCCGCAGCTGCGGCAGGCGCTTGGCCATCGAGTCGAGGAAGCGCATCTTGGCGTCCTGCTTGGGCGTGCCGACCTCGCCGGAGTGCACGTAGGCCGAGACGACCGTGAGCAGCGTCTCGCCGATCAGGAAGTCGGCCTCGAGCCAGCGGCCCTTGGTGTCGAAGGTCTTCAGGCCGATGTCGGTGCGGTGCGCGATCGAGGGCTCGCGCGAGAGCACGGCGACGCCGGCGCGGCCCTTCGCGGTGGCGGGATCGTGCAGCATGTGCCAGCCGGGCACGAGCGGCAGCAGATCCTCATCCTGCGCCCGCACCTCCTGCAGCGCGACGATGTCGAAGCCACCGGCCTCGAGCCAGTCGCCCATGCCCTTGCGGAACGCGGCGCGGACGCCGTTGACGTTGACGGAGGCGATGCGGACCATGCCCTCGAGCCTACCGACCGCCGCCGACACGCTCGCGCCCTGCGGACGACGACGGATGCGTTCCGTGACGCCGTGCGGTCCGGCCCGGTCGCGTCAGCGGCTGCGCTTGGAGAGCCGCCGGTGGGCACGCACCGCGTCGAGCCGCGGCGCCTTGCCCTCCTCGAGCCGGTCGAGCAGTCCCTGCGCCTCCTCAGGGGTCAGCCGGCCGTCGATGCCGCCCGACTCCACCAGCCGCGTGTAGCCGCGCCCGGTCGGCGTGACCGCGATGAACGCCAGCGCGATGAGCAGGATCTGCATGATGAAGCCGAGCCAGATCAGCATGATCACCGGCGCCGCGACACCGGCGAGCAGCGGGTTGTTCTCGACCGACCCGAAGAGCATCGAGGCGACGAGCTTGAGCCCGAAGAACGCCACCGCGCAGGCGGCGGCCGCCGGCACCATGTACTTCGCCGGCAGCCGCAGCCGGCCGCCGAATCGGTACAGCAGCAGCACGATCGAGGTGTCGAGCAGCAGCTGGCTGACGACGCCGAGCGCCTGGGTGGTCCAGCCCAGGCCGAGCGCCTCGGCGAAGCCCTCGGTGACCACCAGCAGGCCCGCGGAGACCACCACGAGCAGGCCGATGCCGACGGCAACGCCGAGGTCGCGCAGCTTCAGCACGACGACGTTCATCGATGGCGAGCCGAGGTCGAACATGGCGCGGAACCCCTCGCGGCTCACGGCGACCCACGAGATCGCGGTGAAGAGGATCACCACGGCACCGATGGCGCCGGCCCAGCCCGAGATGCTGAGGCTCAGCAGATCCTCGGTCGTGATCGCGCCGTTCTCGCCGAGCAGACCGGGGATCGACGAGCTGATCGAATCGATCACCGCGCGCCGCAGGCCGACGTTGCCGCCCAGCACCGCCGTGAAGATGGCGAAGGCGACGAACAGCGCCGCGAACAGCGACAGGAACGCCTGGAGCGTCATGCCCTGCGCCAGCACCGGTCCGCGCATCTCGCCGTACCGCTGCCAGGCGCGCACCGGCCAGGACCGCATGATCCGCTCGATCAGCTGCTGCATCACGGCCCCTCTCGCTTCGCTCGCGATGGTCGGGTGGCCAGCGTAGTGTGGCCGCATGAGTGCGCTCTCAGGAGTCGGAGTCGGTCGCGGTGTCGCAGTCGCGAAGGTGCTGAAGATGCCGGAGCCGCTGGCGCCGCCCAGCGACGAGCCGCTGGCGGCCGACGCCGACGGCGAGCACCAGCGCGTGCAGACGGCGCTGACCGAGGTCGCCGCCGACCTGAACGCGCGCGCCGCCGCCGCCGGGGGCGAGGCTCGGCAGGTGCTGGAGGCGGCGGCACTGATGGCGCAGGATCCGGCGATCCTCGACGACGTGCGCGCCCGCCTGGACGGCGGCGCGAACGCCGAGAAGGCGACCTGGGATGCGTACGCGGCCTTCCGCGAGATGCTCACGGAGATGGGCGGCTACATGGCAGAGCGCGCCACCGACCTCGACGACGTCGCCCAGCGAGTCGTGGCCCGGCTGCGCGGGGTGCCCGCGCCCGGGGTGCCCGCCTCGGACGAGCCCTTCATCCTGGTCGCACGCGATCTCGCTCCGGCCGACACGGCCACGCTCGACCTGGAGAAGACGCTCGCGCTCGTCACGCAGGACGGCGGGCCCACCTCGCACACCGCGATCCTCGCCCGCTCCAAGTCGCTGCCGGCGGTCGTGGGCGTGGTCGGTGCGCTCGACGCGATGGCCGACGGGCAGCTCGCGATCGTGGACGCGCGGGCCGGCACCGTCGTGCTCGACCCTGACGACGCATCCGTCACCGCCGCCCGCGCTGAGCGGGAGAGCCGGCTGGCCGCCGCCACCGCGCCGATCACCGACGGGGCGCTGGCCGACGGCACGAAGGTGCCGCTGCTGGCGAACGTCGGCTCGGCGAAGGATGCGCCGGGCGCGGTCGAGCTGGGCGCCGAGGGCGTCGGGCTGTTCCGCACCGAGTTCCTCTTCCTGGGCGCCACCTCCGCGCCGACGGTCGAGGAGCAGACCAGGGCCTACACCGATGTGCTGCAGGCCTTCCCCGGCAAGAAGGTGGTCGTGCGCGTGCTCGACGCGGGCGCCGACAAGCCGCTGTCGTTCCTGAACGACGCGCACGAGGAGAACCCGGCGCTCGGCCTGCGCGGCATCCGCGCGCTGCGGGCGAGCGAGCAGATCCTGCGCGACCAGCTGACGGCGCTCGCCAACGCACAGGCGGCGACCGAGGCCGAGCTGCACGTGATGGCGCCGATGATCGCCGATCGCGAGGAGGCCGAGTACTTCGTCTCGCTCGGCAAGGAGCTCGGGCTCGAGCGGGTGGGCGCGATGGCCGAGGTGCCGTCGATCGCGGTGCTCGCCGACCAGGTGCTCGAGGTGGCCGACTTCGTCTCCATCGGCACGAACGACCTGACCCAGTACACGATGGCCGCCGACCGGCAGCTCGGCAGCGTCTCCGCCATGCAGGATCCGTGGCACCCGGCGGTGCTGCGGCTGGTGAAGCTGCTGGGGGATGCGGGCAGCGCGGCGGGCAAGCAGGTGGGCGTGTGCGGCGAGGCCGCCGCCGACCCCGCGCTGGCGGTCGTGCTGGTGGGGCTGGGCGTGACCTCGCTGTCGATGAGCGCATCCGCGATCGCCGACGTGCGCGCGGAGCTGCTGACGGTCACGCTCGAGGAGGCGAAGGCGCGGGCGGCACGGGCGCTCGCCGCGACCTCGGCGGCCGGCGCGCGGCAGGCCGCCGCCGCGTAGGTCGAGGAGCGCTGCGCGGAGCGCGACGCGTCACGAGGCCGGAGCCGCTATCGCTTCCGCCCCGCGGCCCGCGCGAGCGCGACCGCGAACTCGCGCGCCCGCTCGCGCTCGCCCTCGATCGGCAGCACGACGCTCTCGCGCGCCACGGCGCCGACCTGCTTGCGCAGCCGCCGCCGCGCTCGCGAACGGCGCGCGGCTCCGACGGCACCGCCGACGGCCGCCCCGATCAGGCCCAGCACGATGCCCACCAGCACGCCGCCGAGCAGCCCGACGAACGGGATCGGCCAGCCGTCGAGCCAGGTCTCGGTCCCCTCGGCCTGCGGGATCACCGGCGCCACCATGCCCCACAGCGGCAGCAGGATGGGCAGCAGCAGCCAGACGCCGCCGATGACCGCCGTGATCAGGGCGAGCCACTGGATCGCCGCCAGCAGCGGCCACCACCAGGAGGCGCGCGCGCCGAGATCCGTGCGGGCGACCGCCCGGTCGAGCTCCGACGGCAGCGACTCGAGCGCATCCGCCGCATGCTCGTGGATCGCGGCGGCCCAGCCGGCGCCGAGCCCCGCCGCCGCCGAATCGGCGTAGGCGCGCACCGCGAGCCCCGCCTGGGCGCGCTGCGCGGCGTTCATCGGCGGCATGCCGGTCCGGTGCACCTCGGCGTCGCGCCCGCGCTCGCGGCCGAACGCCAGGTGCAGTCGCCGCAGCGGGTCGGGGGCCAGCCGCAGCAGCCAGGCGGTCACCGGCCATCCGGTGACCTGCCCGGCGCGCTTGCGGTACGAGCCCGCCACCGCCCGCGCGACAGCGTCGACGTTCGCCGCGCGCGAGAGGCCGCGCTCGAGCTCCTGCACATCGGCGCCGCGCAGCTTCCCCGGCACGCCTGCTGCCTCAAGACGCCGGGCGATGGACTGCACGTCTGCCGCGAGCCGCTGCGACGCCGCCTTGCGCTCCGCGGCGAAGCGCGCGATCAGTGCGCGCAGCGCGTCGATGCCGGTGCCCTCGGTCGCCGACACCGGCAGCACCTGCGCCCGCTCGAGCCCGTCGCGCCGCAGCAGCCCGCGCAGCGAGTCGACGACCTGCCCGACCTCGCCGGCCGGCAGGCGGTCGACCTGGTTGAGCACGGCGGCGGTGACGGATGCGTGCGTGGCCAGCGGCGCGATGAAGTCGCGGTGGATGACGGCGTCGGCATACTTCTGCGGGTCGACCACCCAGACGAGCACGTCGACCTGGCCGGCGAGTCGCTCGGCGATCGCCCGGTGCTCGAGCGCGACGGAGTCGAAGTCTGGCAGGTCGAGCAGGATGAGCGAGAGGTCCTGACCGGCGACGAACGGCTGCTCCATCACACGCCGCTCGCTGACCTGCAGCCAGTCGAGCAGGGCGGATGCGCCACGCGCGTTCCACACGGCCGCGAGCGGCACCGAGGTGGTCGGCCGCCGCACGTGCGTGCGCGCGATCGGCTCGCCCGCCAGCGCGTTCATCAGCGAGGACTTGCCGGAGCCGGTGGCGCCGAAGAATCCCACCACCGTGTGCTCGCTCGAGAGCGCGCGTCGCTCGCCCGCGCGCTCGGCGACGCGCCGCGCCTGCTCGAGCTCGTCGGTGGGCACGCGACCGGCGCCCAGCTCCGCCGCCTCGGAGAGCGCCCCGAGCAGCTGGTCGATGCTCGTCTCGCTCATCGGTCCGCCTCGCCCGGGCCGAGCTCGCGGATCTGGGTCGCCTCGCCCTCGATCGGCGACTCGGCCTCGTCGTCGAGCGCCTCCGCCTCGACCAGGTCGCTCGGCAGCAACGAGCGCGAGTGCTGCTCAGCCGGCGCGCCGACGGCGGCCATCGCGGTCTGCAGCCAGGTGGCGGCATCGCGCAGCGCGTCGCCGTCGGCGCCCTCCTCCACCGGGGCGAGCAGCGCATCCCAGCGGGCGGCCTCGCCATCCATCAGCACGTGCACGCGTGCCTCGAGGTCCTGGCGCGCCTGCGCGGCCAGGCGACGCACCGCATCCTCGCCGAAGATCGTCTCGAGCAGCTTCTGCCCGACGACCGCCGAGCCGCCGGCGATCGCGAGCTCGCCGCCGGTGAGCCCGCCGGTGGAGGCGAACACGACCACCATGAGCGCGACCGTGATGACGTTGAGCCCCAGCGACATCACGCGGGCCTTGGTGCGCTTGCCGGCGGCCTGCTCGGTGATCAGCTCGATGAGCGCCTGCTGCCAGTCGCGCACGAGCCGCGACGCCCGCTCGGCCAGCTCGGGCGAGGGATGCGCGAGGTCGGCGCCGCTCGTGAGCTGCCTGCCGACGGCGCTCTGCCGCACGCGCGTCCACGCCTCGGACGCCGCGCGGCCCGCCTCGTCGACCATGACGGCGTGCAGCCCCGACTCGATCTCGTGCTCCACCTCGATCGCGGGCGCCGGCCGGCCCTGGAACCAGGCGGTGACCGTGTCGCGGGTGCGGGAGAACCAGGACTCGAGCGTGCGGAAGACGTCGGAGGTGCCGACGAAGTCCTGCCAGCGCGCGAGCACCTCGCCGCGCAGCAGCACCCCGTCGCGAGTCGCGTCGCCGACGCGCTCCGCGGCATCGTGGTGGACGGTGGCGATGGTCTCGCGCAGGTCCTTCGCGACCACGATCTGCTCGTCCCTCGCCTCGGCGACGGCGCGCGCGGTGACCCCGAGCCGCTCGACCGTGCCGGCGAGCGTGCGCCCGGCGATGCGAGCGCGCTCGGCGCGGTCGCCGGCGATCGCGGTGAGCCAGCCGCGGATGCCGGCCACCGCCTGCTCGGGCAGCATGCCGCGGTCGTCCAGGGCCGACTCGGCGACGACGAACACCGGCGCAGTGCCGAGCCCGCGCAGCCCCAGCATCTGGCGCAGGTCGGCCTCGACCTCGGCCTCGGCCCCTGGCGGCACCCGGTTCAGCACGACGCCGACGGTGATGTCGCGCGCGGCGGCGTCGTCGAGCAGCTTCCACGGCACGGCGTCGGCGTAGCGGTTGGCGGTGGTGGCGAACAGCCACAGGTCGGCCGCGGCGAGCAGCTGGGCGGCGAGCTCGCGATTCTCGTCGGCGATCGAGTCGACATCGGGCGCGTCGAGGATCGCCAGGTCCCGCGGCACCCGCTCGTCGGCGACCAGCACCACCGAGCCGATCTGCGCGGCATCGGGCTCCTCGCCCGCCTCGTTCGAGGGCGCCTCGCGCACCGTGCCGGTGACGCGGGCGAGGCCGGGCAGGATGCGCGTGGAGGCGAACCAGGCGGCGTCGGCAGGGGAGTGCAGCAGGATCGGCTGCCGGGTCGTCGGGCGGATGACCCCCGTGCGGGTGACGGGGATGCCCACGAGCGCGTTCACGAGCGTCGACTTGCCCGCACCGGTGGAGCCGCCGACGACCGCCAGCAGCGGTGCCTCGAGGTTGCTCAGTCGCGGCTGGATGTAGTCGTCGATCTGCCGCACCGCCGACCTGCGCGCATCCCGCGCGGCATCGGCGCCGGCGACCGACAGCGGCAGCGCCACGCCGTCGAGCTCGCTGCGCAGGGCGCCGAGCCGGTCGAGTGCGGCGATCGTCGTGTCGTTCACGCGGCCAGTCTGCCCCACATCGCACCCGGCGCCGCGTCCGCGCCGCCGACCCAGGTGGCCCGCCGCCGACTATCGGAGCGCGAGCAGCTCGACACCGCCGAGCGCCAGCAGGCCGAAGGCCACGCCCCAGACGACGATCGAGATGCACTGCCACAGGATGACGGCGTTGCGCGAGGCGCCGAAGGAGACCATCGCGCCCGAGGTGATCTGGCTCGGCAGCAGCGTCTGGCCCAGTAGGCTCACGCCCGGGACGCCGAAGCGGTCGAACATGCGCTTGAGCCGCTGCCGCCGCGGTGAGGCCTCCTCGGGCGTCTCGCGACGATCCAGCACCTTCCTGCGGGTCGCGTCCGCGGCGAGCACGAACCCGAGCATCGAGATCGCGTTGCCGGCGATGGCGGCGACGATCGCGACGACGGGGTGGAGGCCGACCAGGATGCCGATGACCGAGCCGAAGTAGCTCTCGACGAAGGGGATCGCGCTGATGAGCATGATCCCGAGCCACTGGGCCCAGCCGGGCAGGCCTGCGGTGAAGTCGGAAAGGGCTTCGAGCACGGGTGGTTCCTCCGATCGGCGGGACTCGCCAGGTGACAAGTCGGCTTGACATGACAAGTGTGCTTGTCATCGACGGATGTGTCAAGTACGCTTTCCATATGGAGAGTCGCGTCCGAGAGCTCAGGCTCCAGCAGTCGCTGTCGCAGCAGGCGCTCGCGACCGCCATGGGCGTCTCGCGCCAGACCATCAACGCGATCGAGACCGGCCGCTACGACCCCTCGCTCACCCTCGCCGTGCACCTGGCCCGGCACTTCGAGACCACCGTGGAGGAGCTGTTCGATGTCGACGCATAAGCGACTGGGGATGTCCTGGTGGAATGCCGTGCTGACCGCGGTGGCGCTCGCGGCCGCCGTGCTGTTCGCGGTGCTCGCGCAGTGGGGCGTCGCGATCATCTTCCTCGCCGCCGCCGTGGTCATCGCGGCGAGCGCGATCTACGCGCGATCCGGTCGCGCGAGCGACATCCACCGCCTGAATGCGATCGAGTACGTCGACGAGCGCGACCGGGCGATCGGCGCGCAGGCCTTCGCCATCCTGGGCGTGTGCGCGATGGTGATCGCGATCGGCGTCTTCATCGCGGCCATGCTGCTGACACCCTCGGGGCCCATGTTCTGGGTGGCGTGGGCGCAGATCATCCTGCTCACCATCGCGTGGGCAGTGGCGAACGTCGTCGCCGTGCGTCGCTCGTAGCGTCGCCGGCGCAGACGACGAAGGCCGGATCCCCGCAGGGTCCGGCCTCCGTCGATGCAGGTCAGCTCAGAGCTTGACGCCCGTCATCATGGCCTGCTTGACCTCTGCGATGGCCTTGGTGACCTGGATGCCGCGCGGGCACGCATCCGTGCAGTTGAAGGTCGTGCGGCAGCGCCACACGCCCTCCCTGTCGTTGAGGATGTCGAGGCGCACCTGGCTCGCCTCGTCGCGCGAGTCGAAGATGAAGCGGTGCGCGTTCACGATCGCGGCGGGGCCGAAGTACTGGCCGTCGGTCCAGAACACCGGGCACGAGGTGGTGCACGCGGCGCACAGGATGCACTTGGTGGTGTCGTCGAAGCGCTCGCGCTGCGCGATCGTCTGGTGGCGCTCCTTCTCGGGCTTGCCGGTGGCCTGCAGGAACGGCTGGATCTCGCGGAAGGAGTCGAAGAACGGCTCCATGTCGACGATCAGGTCCTTCTCGAGCGGCAGACCCTTGATCGCCTCGACGTAGATGGGCTTCGAGGTGTCGAAGTCCTTCACCAGCGCCTTGCAGGCGAGCCGGTTCTTGCCGTTGATGCGCATGGCGTCCGAGCCGCACACGCCGTGGGCGCACGAGCGGCGGAAGGCGAGCGAGGGGTCCTGCTCCCACTTGATGCGGTGCAGGGCGTCGAGGATGCGCTCGGTGGCGAACATCTGCACGTCGTAGTCGACCCAGCGCGGCTCGTCGTCGATCTCGGGGTCGTAGCGGCGCACGATGACGGTGACGGGGAAGCTCTGGGGTTCCTCGATCGCGTCTGCTGCCTGCACCTGGCGGTCAGCGGCCTCGGCGGCCGAGTCCACCGGCTCGGGGGTGGTGTCGTTGTCGGTGATCTGCGTCGCAGCCATCAGTACTTCCTCTCCTGCGGCTCGTAGTGCGTGAAGCGCACGGGCTTCCAGTCCAGCCGGATCTCCTGCGGCAGACCGATGTCGCCCGCCGTGCGGTAGGCCATGGTGTGCTGCATGTAGTTCTCGTCATCGCGCGTCGGGTAGTCGTCGCGCATGTGGGCGCCGCGCGACTCCTTGCGATTGATCGCCGAGACGACGACGATCTCGGCCAGGTCGAGCAGGAAGCCCAGCTCGACCGCCTCGAGCAGATCGGTGTTGAAACGACGGCCGCGGTCGTGGATGCGCACGTTCGGGTAGCGCGTCCGGAGCACCGCGATGTCGGCGAGGGCCGTCTGCAGCGTCTCGTCGGTGCGGAACACCTGGGCGTTGCGGTCCATCGTCTCCTGCAGCGCCTTGCGGATCTCGGCGACGTTCTCGGTGCCGGTGCCCTCGCGCAGCTGCGCGAGCAGCTTCACGACGCCGTCGGCGGCGTCCGCGGGCAGGTCGACGAAGTCGGCCGTCTGCGCGTACGCGACGGCGTTGTTCCCGGCGCGCTTGCCGAACACGTTGATGTCGAGCAGCGAGTTCGTGCCCAGGCGGTTGGCGCCGTGCACGGAGACGCACGCGCACTCGCCGGCGGCGTACAGGCCCGGGACCACGGTCTCGTTGTCGGCCAGCACCTCGGCGTCGTTGTTCGTCGGGATGCCGCCCATCGCGTAGTGCGCGGTCGGGTAGACCGGCACGCGCTCGGTCACCGGGTCGACGCCCAGGTAGGTGCGGGCGAACTCGGTGATGTCGGGCAGCTTCGTCTCGAGCACCTCGGCGCCCAGGTGGGTGCAGTCGAGGTAGACGTAGTCCTTGTGCGGGCCGGCGCCGCGGCCGTCGAGCACCTCCTGCACCATCGAGCGGGCGACGATGTCGCGCGGCGCGAGGTCCTTGATGGTCGGGGCGTAGCGCTCCATGAAGCGCTCGCCCGAGGCGTTGCGCAGGATCGCGCCCTCGCCGCGAGCGCCCTCGGTGAGGAGGATGCCGAGGCCGGCCAGGCCCGTCGGGTGGAACTGGTAGAACTCCATGTCCTCGAGCGGCAGGCCCTTGCGCCAGACGATGCCGACGCCGTCGCCCGTGAGCGTGTGGGCGTTCGAGGTGGTCTTGTAGATCTTGCCGAAGCCGCCGGTCGCGAAGATGACCGACTTGCCCTGGAAGACGTGGATCTCGCCGGTCGCGAGCTCGTAGGCGACGACGCCGGAGACGCGCTTGACGCCGTCGATCTCCGCCATCACGAGATCGAGCACGTAGAACTCGTTGAAGAACTGCACGCCGTGCTTGACGCAGTTCTGGTACAGCGTCTGCAGGATCATGTGGCCGGTGCGGTCGGCCGCGTAGCAGGCGCGGCGCACCGGCGCCTTGCCGTGGTCGCGCGTGTGCCCGCCGAAGCGGCGCTGATCGATCTTGCCCTCGGGCGTGCGGTTGAACGGCAGGCCCATGTTCTCGAGATCGTAGACCGCGTCGATCGCCTCGCGCGTCAGGATCTCAGCGGAGTCCTGATCGGTGAGGTAGTCGCCGCCCTTGACGGTGTCGTAGGTGTGCCACTCGTTGCTGTCCTCCTCCACGTTGGCGAGCGCTGCGGCCATGCCGCCCTGCGCCGCACCCGTGTGGGAGCGCGTCGGGTAGAGCTTCGTGATGACCGCGGTCGAGGCCTTCGGGGCCGACTCGATCGCGGCGCGCATGCCGGCGCCGCCGGCACCCACGATGACGACGTCGTGCTGGTGGTAGTGGATGCCGTCGGTGACGGAACTCTGATCAGCCATGTACTGGGGATCTCCGAATCGTGCTTAGAGCTCTGCGCAGAACGAAGGCAGCAGCGAGAGGTCCGCGCCCTCGGGGCACGGGTTGAACGTGAACGTGATGAGGGTGCCGAGGATGATCAGCACCGCGGCTGCGATGCCGATCGCCCACAGGGCGACGGTGCGGATCATCGGCTTGTGCACGTAGTCGTTGACGATCGTGCGCATGCCGTTCGAGCCGTGCAGGATCGCCAGCCACAGCATCAGCACGTCCCACCACTGCCAGAACGGCTGCGCGAGCTTGCCGCCCACGAAGCCGAAGTCGACCGCGCGGATGCCGCCGGGGGTCCAGAGCAGGTTGAACGCCAGGTGGCCGAAGATCAGCACGATCAGCACGACGCCGGAGGCGCGCATGAAGATCCAGCCGGCCTTCTCGAGGTTCGGGCCGCGACGCCCGGCCGAGCGGGCCGGGTAGGCGTAGTTCGGATTCTCGATCGTGGCGGTCATCACGCGCCTCCTTCGGGCGAGAACACGTTGATCAGGTGCGTCGGCGTGAAGTACAGCATCAGCACGGCGACCAGTCCCATCACGATCCAGAACAGCAGGCGCTGGTGCTTCGTCGCCCACGGCCACGCGTCGACCAGGATGATGCGCAGGCCGTTCATGGCGTGCAGCACGACCGCGCCGACCAGCACGACCTCGCCGAGCCCCATGATCGGGTTCTTGTACGTCGCCATCACTGCGTTGTACGCCTCTGGACTCACGCGGATGAGCGCGGTGTCGAGCACGTGCACAAGCAGGAAGAAGTAGATCGCCACACCGGTGATGCGGTGGAGCACCCACGACCACATGCCCTCGTTGCCGCGATACAGCGTGCCGCTGAACGTGGTCTTCCGAGGACTGGGGTCGGGGAGGGTGAGGCTGCTCGATGTCTCAGACACGCGCGTTCCCTCCGTTGTTCGACCGGGCAAGGTTCTTCCATCCTATGCCTCTGGCGAACACCGCCAGGGACGGTCCGCCGCTTACGCGTCGACGAGGTCGTCCACGCCGCGCAGTGCGCGACGGGCTGCGCCCTCGTAATGGCCGATCAGCTCGTCGACCACCGCTCCCCACGACCGGCCGAGCACGCGACGGCGGCCGGCCTCGCCCATCCGCGCCCGCATGCCGGGGTCGACGACGAGCCGCTCGACCGCGTGACGAAGGTCGGATGCGTCGTCGGTCGTGAAGAGGAACCCGGTCGTCCCGTGGTCCACCAGGTCGATCGGGCCGCCGGCACGCGGGGCCACGACGGGCAGGCCGCTGGCCGCCGCCTCCTGCAACGTCTGGCCGAAGGTCTCCTCGGCGCCGGTGTGCACGAAGACGTCCATCGCGGCGTAGGCGGCGCGCAGCGAGGAGCCGCCGAGCTGGCCGAGGAAGACGGGCTTGAGGTCGGCGAGCTGCCTGCGGGTCTCGGTCATGCCGGGGCCGTCGCCGACGATCGCGAGCCGGATGCCGGGCATGCCCGCGAGCGCGCGCAGCCGGTCGAGCCCCTTCTCGGGGGCCACGCGGCCGACGTAGCCGACCACCGTCTCACCTCCGGGCGCGATGCGTCTGCGCAGGTTCGCGGCAGCCGGGCCCTGGCGGTTGTCGGGGTGGAAGCCGTCGAGGTCGACGCCGCGGGTCCACCGGTGCACGCGCTTGACGCCCGCGGCCGCAAGGTCGTCGATCGCGGCGCTCGAGGGGGCGAGCGTGCGGTCGGCGCTGTTGTGGATGAGCCGGATGATCTGCCAGGCGAAGGCGGAGCCGGCGCCGAGCCGGTTGCGACGCGCGAAGCCGGCGACATCGGTCTGGTAGATCGCCACGCTCGGCAGCCCGATGCGCGCCGCCTCGGCGATCGCCTGACCGCCGAGCATGAACGGGCTCGCCGCATGCAGGATGTCGGGCTGGAAGCGCGCGAGCAGGGCTGCCACCTGCGGGCTGGGCAGGCCGACGGGGAAGCGCCGATAGGCGAAGGAGGGCACCTCGTGCACGGGCACGCCGCGGTAGTGCACCGGTGCGCCGCAGCGGGGCGTGATGACGACGGCCTCGCGGCCGGTGTCGACCAGGTGGTCGAGCACCCGGCAGACGGAGGTGGTCACGCCGTTGACGGTCGGCAGGAAGCTCTCGGTCACGATCGCGACTCGCTCGATGCTCACGGCTCCACGGTAGGACGCCCGCGTGGACGCAGCCGGGAGCGGCCGGTGAACGGCCGGTGAACGAGCGGTGGGGATCGGCTGGGTGCGGCTGGCTAGGCTCGCACCGTGGCGACTCTCGACGACTTCTACAGCATCATCCCTGCGGGCGGCACCGGTTCGCGCCTCTGGCCGCTCTCGCGCGCGGACGCGCCCAAGTTCCTCCACGACCTCACCGGCAGCGGCAAGACGCTGCTGCGCGCGACCTACGACCGGTTGAGCCCGCTGTCGGGCCCCGGCCGCACGATGGTGGTCACCGGGCGCGCGCACCGGGCAGCCGTCGAGGCGCAGATCCCCGAGCTCGAGGACGCGAACATCGTGCTCGAGGCCGATCCGCGCGACTCGACCGTGGCGGTGGCGCTCGCGGCGGCGATCCTGCGCCGGCGCGAGCCCGACGTGATCGTCGGCTCGTTCGCCGCCGACCACGTGATCGACGACGAGCGCGCGTTCCGCCGGGTGACGGCCGAGGCCGTCGCAGCCGCGCGCGCGGGCTACATCGCCACGATCGGCATCACGCCGACCGAGCCGGCCATCGGCTTCGGCTACATCCGCGCCGGCGACAGCGTCGGCGTCGCGGACGCACCGCGCGCGGCGATCGTGCGGGAGTTCGTCGAGAAGCCGTCCGCCCAGGTCGCCCAGCGGTACCTCGACGAGGGCGACTACCTCTGGAACGCCGGCATGTTCATCGCCCGTGCCGACGTGCTGCTCGCGGAGCTCGCCTCGGAGGAGCCGGAGCTCGCCGCGCAGATCGAGGAGCTGGCCGAGGCCTGGGACGAGCCGGCCAGGCGCGGCCCCGCCGTCGACCGCATCTGGCCGCAGCTGCAGAAGATCGCCATCGACTACTCGGTGGCGGAGCCCGCGGCCGCCCGCGGCCGCATGGTGGTCGTGCCAGGCGACTTCGACTGGGACGACGTCGGCGACTTCTCGGCCGTCGCGAAGCTGCACAACAACGGCCGGCGCGGGCGGCTCGCGATCCTCGGCACCGAGGGGACGGTGCTCGCCGACTCGGCGAGCGGCATCGTGGTCTCGCAGTCGAAGCGCATCGTCTCCGTGGTGGGCATCCACGACGTGGTGGTCGTCGACACCCCGGATGCGCTGCTGGTCACCACGACCGACAACGCGCAGCGCGTGAAGCAGGTCGTCGACGCGGTGCGGCGCTCGGGCAACACCGACGCGCTCTGACGAGTGCAGCCCTCCGCCGCGGCGCGTGCGCCGACGGCGTACGCGCCGCCGGTTACGATTGCGCCACCGCACGAAGGAGTCGCCCTTGTCCCGCACGCTCGCTGTCCCTGCGCTCGCCGCCCTCATCCTGCTCGCAGGCTGCGCCGCGCCCCCGCCCGCTGGATCGGGCGCTTCGGCCGATCCCGGTGCCGAGCGGTCGCTCGAGTGCGCACAGATGGTCACGAACTCCGGCGGTCTCAACGACCGCTCGTTCAACGAGACCAGTTGGGCAGGCATGGAGCGCGCGCAGCAGGAGCTCGGCGTCGAGGTCAACGCGCTCGTCTCCACCAGTGAGAGCGATCTGGCCCCCAATGTGGCGGCCGCCGTCGAGACCGGCTGCGGCTTCGTGCTGACGGTGGGCTACGAGCTCGTCGCGGCGACGGGGGAGCAGGCAGCGGCCAATCCCGAGGTGCAGTTCGCCATCGTCGACGAGTTCGTCGAAGGCCCCAACGTGCGCTCGATCGTCTTCGACACCGCGCAGGCGGCCTACCTCGCCGGCTACACCGCCGCATCCGTCACCGAGACCGGCATCGTCGCCACCTTCGGCGGCGGCAATCAGCCGCCGGTGACGCTGTTCATGGACGGCTTCGCGGCCGGCATCGACGCCTACAACGAGGCGAAGGGCGCCGAGGTCGAGCTGCTCGGCTGGGACCCGGACTCGCAGGACGGCACCTTCACCGGCGACTTCGAGAACGTCAGCCTCGGCCAGACCCAGACGCAGGCGTTCATCGCACAGGGCGCCGACGTGATCCTGCCGGTCGCCGGTCAGGTCGGCGAGGGCGCCTTCCGCGCCTCGCTCGACGCCGGCGGCGAGGCGCTGGTGATCTGGGTCGACAACGACGGCTACGACACGCTGCCGGCCGAGTTCCGGCCGCTGCTGCTCACCAGCATCCTGAAGAACACGGAGGATGCCGTGGTCGGCGCCGTCGCGGACGCCGTCGACGGCACGATCTCGGACGAGCCCATCATCGGCACGCTCGAGAACGGCGGCGTCGACATCGCACCCTTCCACGACCTCGACTCGCGCGTCAGCGACGAGACGACGGCGGAGCTCGATGCGCTGCGGCAGCAGATCATCGCCGGCGAGATCACGGTGGAGTCGCCCTCGAGCCCCTGAGCGCGACTCAGCGATTGCAACGATTGCGTTGCGGTGTAACCGGCACGGCGCGCACGGGGCGAGCGCGGCTCTATGCTCGACCCAACATGCGCTACGCCGCGCCGCGGCGAGCATCCTTTGCACTGGAGGAATCCCTTGAGGAAGACCACTCGATCCGCCCTCCGCGGCGGCGCGATCGCGCTCGGCGCGTCGCTGCTGCTCGCCGGCTGCGCCGCTGCGCCGGAGGCACCCGCTGAGTCCGAGCCGACGGGCTCGGAGCCCGCCGCCACGGCCGACATCACGCCCTGCATCGTCTCCGACTCGGGCGGCTTCGACGACCGCTCCTTCAACCAGCTCGGGCTCGAGGGCCTCGAGGCCGCAGCAGAGTCGCTCGGCGTCGAGCCGATCTCGGTCGAGTCGCAGTCCGCTGCCGACTACGCGCCCAACCTCTCGAGCGTCATCGACCAGGGCTGCAACATGATCGTCTCGGTCGGCTTCTCGCTCGCCGAGGCGACCGCCGCGTCGGCTGAGGCCAACCCCGACCTCAACTACGCGATCATCGACGACAGCTCGATCGACCTGCCCAACGTGCAGCCCATCGTGTACGACACGGCGCAGGCGGCCTTCCTCGCCGGCTACGCCGCCGCCTCCTACACCGAGACGGGCATCATCGCGACGTGGGGCGGCCTGCCGATCCCGCCGGTGACGATCTTCATGGATGGCTTCTACGAGGGCGCCATGTACTTCAACGAGCAGAACGGCACGGACGTGCAGGTGCTCGGCTGGGACCCGGAGGCGCAGGACGGCTCGTTCACGGGCGGCTTCGAGGCCGGCGTCGAGGCCAAGTCGATGGCCCAGACCTTCATCGGCCAGAACGCTGACGTGCTGCTGCCCGTCGGTGGCCCGATCTTCCTGTCGGCCGCAGAGGCGATCCGCGACGCGGGTGACGACTCGGGCATCGTGCTGGTGGGCGTCGACGCCGACCTCTACGAGACCTCGACCGAGAACGCCGACCTCTTCCTGACCTCGATCCTCAAGGGCATGGCGACCGGCGTCGAGACGGTCGTGAACCAGGCCGCTGCCGGCGAGTTCTCGAGCGAGCCGTACGTCGGCACGCTCGAGAACGAGGGCGTCGCGCTTGCGCCGTTCCACGACTTCGAGGGCGCTGTCGACCCGGAGCTGCAGGGTCAGCTCGACGAGATCACGGCCGGCATCATCGCCGGTGACATCGTGGTCGAGTCGCCGTCCAGCCCGCAGCAGTAGGCGCACATCGCGCGTGGGGGTCGGCGCCTGCCGGCCCCCACACGCGTGAGCGGCACCGGGCCCGTCTGCGCGCTCGCGCGCACACCCACTAGATTCACTTGCGTCGTCACCGTCGTCGAAGGAAGGCACATGACCCTCGAGCTCAAGGGCATCACGAAGCGCTTCGGCGCGCTCACCGCCAACGATCACATCGACCTCGAGGTGAACGCGGGTGAGATCCACTGCCTGCTGGGTGAGAACGGCGCCGGCAAGTCCACCCTCATGAACGTGCTCTACGGCCTGTACCAGGCCGACGAGGGCCAGATCCTGCTCGATGGCGAGGTGCAGCGCTTCTCAGGCCCCGGCGACGCCATGCGCGCCGGCATCGGCATGGTGCACCAGCACTTCATGCTGATCCCGGTCTTCACCGTCGCCGAGAACGTGCTGCTCGGGCACGAGAAGGCGCTCGGCGGGCTCGCCGGCGCCAAGCAGAAGGTGCGTGAGATCTCCGACCGCTTCGGCTTCCACATCGACCCGGATGCGAAGATCGAGGATCTGCCCGTCGGTGTGCAGCAGCGCGTCGAGATCATCAAGGCGCTGTCGCAGGATGCGAAGGTGCTCGTGTTCGACGAGCCCACCGCCGTGCTGACGCCGCGGGAGACCGATGAGCTGATGGCGATCATGCAGCAGCTCCGCGACGAGGGCACGGCCATCGTCTTCATCACCCACAAGCTGCGCGAGGTGCGCGCGATCGCCGACCGCATCACGGTCATCCGCCTGGGCAAGGTGGTCGGCGAGGCGAGCCGCGAGGACTCCAGCAACGAGCTGGCCTCCATGATGGTCGGCCGCGCAGTAGAGCTGACCGTGCAGAAGAGCCCGCCGGTGCTCACCGACAACGTGGTCGAGATCCGCGGGCTCACCGTGCTGGACGCCATCGGCCAGAAGGTCGTCAACGACGTCTCCTTCGATGTTCGCGGCGGCGAGGTGCTCTGCATCGCCGGCGTGCAGGGCAACGGTCAGACCGAGCTGACCGAGGCGATCATCGGGATGCAGCCGCGCGCGACCGGGTCCATCACGCTCAACGGGCTCGAGCTGCAGGGGAAGTCGGTGCGCGAGGTGCTCGACTCGGGCGTCGGCTTCGTGCCGGAGGACAGGACGGTCGACGGCCTCGTCGGCGACTTCACGATCGCCGAGAACCTCATGCTCGATCGCTACCGGGGCGAGCCGTTCGTCAAGGCCGGGTCGATCGACCGGGCCGTGCGCGATGCGTTCGCGACCGAGAAGCTGGGTGCCTTCGACATCCGCGCACAGGGCATCGACACGCGTGTCGGCACGCTCTCCGGCGGCAACCAGCAGAAGGTGGTGCTCGCTCGCGAGCTGGGTCGCCCGCTGGCGCTGTTCGTCGCCTCGCAGCCCACCCGCGGCCTCGATGTCGGCTCGATCGAGTTCGTGCACAGCCAGGTCATCGCCAGCCGCGACGCGGGCATCCCCGTCATCGTCGTCTCGACCGAGCTCGACGAGGTGGTCGGGCTGGCCGACCGCATCGCGGTGATGTATCGCGGCGGCGTCGTGGGCGTCGTGCCAGCGGACACCAGCCGGGACACGCTCGGCCTGATGATGGCCGGCGAGCCTCCCGCGGGTGCGCCCGCAGACCCGACCGACCCGAGCGAAGGAGCGGCAGCGTGAACGACACGCCTCGTGACGCCGACGATCCCATCGAGCCCGTCGAGCGAGGCCGACCCGGCGGCTCGCCCGATTCCGGCGTGCAGCCGACGGTGGTGCACGCGCCGCAGACGGCCGCGGTCGCCCCGGCGGCTCCGACCCCTGGCGCCTCCGACGACCGCACCGTCGAGGACGACGATCCCTGGGGCAGTGCCTTCCGGCGCATCATGGGCGGCAACCTGATCATGGCGCTGCTGGCCATCGTCGCCTCGCTCGTCGTCGGCGGCATCCTGATCGCCGCGACGGACGAGCGCGTGCAGGCCGCCAGCGGCTACTTCTTCGCTCGCCCCGGCGACATGCTGGGTGCGATCTGGGAGGCCGTCTTCGGCGCCTACTCGGCACTCTTCCAGGGCTCGATCCTCAACTTCTCGCGCCCTGAAGCCGGCTTCGCCACCATGATCAAGCCGCTCACGGACACGCTGAACTTCGCCACCCCGCTGATCGCCGCGGGCCTGGGCGTCGCGATCGCCTTCCGCGTCGGCCTGTTCAACATCGGTGGCCGCGGCCAGATGCTGTGGGCCGCTGCCGCAGCCGGCTGGGTCGGCTTCAGCTTCCAGCTGCCGCCCGTGCTGCACGTGCTGGTCGCCATCGCGGTCGGCATCGTGGCCGGCGCGATCTGGGGTGCCGTTGCTGGTGCGCTCAAGGCCTTCACCGGCGCGCACGAGGTGATCGTGACGATCATGCTCAACTTCGTCGCGCTCTGGTTCATCACCTGGATGCTGCGCACGCCCGGCCTGCTGCAGAATCCCGCGAGCAACAACCCGATCTCTCCACCCATGCCGGATTCGGCGACGCTGCCATCCATCTTCGGACCGCCGTTCATCCTGCACTGGGGCTTCGTGCTGTCGGTCGCGGCAGTGATCTTCTGCTCCTGGCTCATCAACCGCTCGAGCCTGGGCTTCCAGTTCCGGGCCGTCGGCTACAACAAGAGCGCCGCGCTGAACGCCGGTATGGACGTCAAGCGGCTGACCGTGCTCGCGATGGCCTTCGCGGGTGGCTTCATGGGTCTCGCCGGCGCGCAGCAGGTGACGGGGGCGGTCACGACCGGCTTCACCTCCGGCATCGACGCCGGCATCGGCTTCGACGGCATCACCGTGGCGCTGCTGGGCGGCTCCACCCCGTGGGGCACCTTCTTCGCCGGTCTGCTCTTCGGCGCGTTCAAGGCCGGCGGCTTCCGCATGCAGGCGGCCGAGGGCGTGCCGATCGACATCATTCTCGTCGTGCAGTCGTTCATCGTGCTGTTCATCGCCGCGCCGCCGCTGGTGCGAGCGATGTTCGGGCTGCCGCAGCCGGGCAAGAAGTCGCGCAGGCAGCGTCGTGACGAGGCCGCGCTGAAGGCGATGACGCAGCAGAAGGGAGTGCAGTCGTGACCACGCAGCAGCCTGCAGAGGTGCAGCCGTCCGCCGACGAGCGCATCGATCTGGAGCGGGCCGTCGTCAAGCACTGGAAGGCGCCGATCTCCTACGCCGTCCTGACGGTCGTCTCGTTCATCCTGATGGTCCTGCTCGCCCGCGATGGCCTCGCGCGCCTGCGCCTGGCCTCCGGCGGCGACTTCTTCCAGATCCCGGATGCGCTGCTGCCGGTGCGTGCCACGGGCATCGTCGTCGTGGTGGTGCTGGCGCTGCTGACCGCCTTCTCCTTCTGGGCGGCCGCGACGGTGCGGAAGGTCGGCGCCTGGCTGCCGGTCGTCTTCGGCATCGTGTTCGTGGTGGGCTTCCTCGTCTGGGCCGGCGCCGGTGCGATGATCCCGATCCCGGGACTGCTCTTCGCCACCGTCGGGCTCTCCGTGCCGCTGATCTTCGGCGCCATGGGCGGCGTGATCTCCGAGCGAGCCGGTGTCGTGAACATCGCCATCGAGGCGCAGCTGCTCGGCGGCGCCTTCACCGGCGCCGTGGTCGCCTCGGCGACCGGTTCGACGATCGTGGGCGTGGTCGCGGCCATGGTCGCAGCGGTGCTGGTGTCGATGGTGCTGGCGGTGTTCGCGATCCGCTACTTCGTCGAGCAGATCATCGTGGGCGTGGTGCTCAACGTGCTGATCGCCGGGCTGACCAACTTCTTCTACTCCTCGGTGCTCACCGACAACCCAGCGCTCAACTCGCCCGATCGCCTGCCGCGGATCAACATCCCGGTGCTCGAGAACATCCCGCTCATCGGCCCGGCGCTGTTCAACCAGACGGTGATCGTCTACGCGATGTACATCATCGTGCCGCTCATCGCCTGGGGTCTGTTCAAGACCACCTGGGGCCTGCGGCTGCGCGCGATCGGCGAGCACCCGCTGGCGGCCGACACGGTCGGCATCAACGTGCCCCGGCTGCGGTTCTGGAACGTGTCGCTGGCGGGAGCCGTCGCCGGCCTCGGCGGCGCCTACTTCACGCTCGACTCGAACGGCGCCTTCACGCGCGAGATGACGGCGGGCCTGGGCTACATCGCGCTCGCTGCGGTCATCTTCGGCCAGTGGCACCCGATCAAGGCGACCGGGGCAGCGCTGCTGTTCGGCTTCGCCTCCGCGCTGCAGCAGACGCTCGGCGCGATCGGCTCGCCGGTGCCGAGCGAGTTCATGCTGATGCTCCCGTACGTGATCACCATCCTCGCGGTGGCCGGCTTCATCGGGCAGTCGAGACCGCCCGCCGCGAGCGGCAAGCCGTACAGGAAGCAATGACCGCGATCGATTGGGAGTCGCTGCACGCCCGCGCGGTGGAGGCGAGCGCGAAGGCCTACGTGCCCTACTCGCGCTTCCCCGTCGGGGCGGCGGCGCTCGTCGACGACGGCCGCGTGGTCGCCGGTGCGAACATCGAGAACGCCGCCTACGGCGTCACCCTGTGCGCGGAGTGCTCGCTCGTGAGCGAGATGGTGATGGGCGGCGGCGGCAAGCTCGTCGCCTTCGCGTGCGTGAACGGCTCCGGCGAGCGGCTGATGCCGTGCGGCCGCTGCCGGCAGCTGCTCTTCGAGCACGCGGCACCGGGCATGCTGCTCGACACCGTCAGCGGCATCCGCACGATCGACGAGGTGCTGCCGGATGCCTTCGGTCCCCGGCAACTGGACGAGTACGCAGCGCAGAGGGAGGCCGGGCACCGTGGCTGAGGCATTCGACGCCGTCGACATCATCCGGGTCAAGCGCGACAAGGGAGCGCTCTCGACCGCGCAGATCGACTGGCTGATCGACGCCTACACGCGCGGCTACGTCGACGACCCGCAGATGGCGGCGCTGGCGATGGCGATCCTGCTCAACGGCATGGACCGCCGCGAGATCCACGACCTGACGATGGCGATGATCGCCTCCGGCGAGCGGATGGACTTCTCCTCGCTCGACGCGCCGACGGTCGACAAGCACTCCACCGGCGGCGTCGGCGACAAGATCACCCTGCCGCTCATGCCCCTGGTGGCCGCCTTCGGCGCTGCCGTGCCGCAGCTGTCGGGCCGCGGCCTCGGGCACACCGGCGGCACGCTCGACAAGCTCGAGTCGATCCCCGGCTGGCGCGCCGAGCTCACGAACGACGAGATGCTCGAGCAGCTGCGCACCGTCGGCGGCGTGGTCTGCGCCGCGGGCGCCGGCCTGGCGCCGGCCGACAAGCGGCTCTATGCGCTGCGCGACATCACCGGCACCGTCGAGGCCATCCCGCTCATCGCATCCTCGATCATGTCGAAGAAGATCGCCGAGGGCACCGGCGCGCTCGTGCTCGACGTGAAGTTCGGCTCCGGCGCGTTCATGCAGGAGTTCGAGCGGGCGCGCGAGCTGGCCATGACGATGGTCGAGCTGGGCCGCGACGCGGGCGTCGAGACGCGAGCGCTGCTGACCACCATGGACACGCCGCTGGGTCTCGCGATCGGCAACGCCAACGAGGTGCGCGAGTCGGTCGAGGTGCTCGCCGGCGGCGGCCCCGCCGACGTGGTGGAGCTGACCGTCGCCCTGGCGCGGGAGATGCTGGATGCGGTGGGCCAGCCCGATGCGGACGTCGAGGCGGCGCTCGCCGACGGCCGGGCGATGGACGTCTGGCGGAGGTTCGTCATCGCGCAGGACGGCGACCCCGACGCGGCGCTGCCGGAGCCGCGCGAGACGCACACCGTGGTCGCGGAGGCCGACGGCATGCTGGCTCGGCAGGATGCGCTGCCGTTCGGCATCGCCGCGTGGCGCCTCGGCGCGGGCCGGGCGCGGGCGAGCGACCCGGTGGTGCACGCGGCGGGCATCGACCTGCACGTGAAGCCCGGCGACGCCGTGCGCAAGGGCGACCCGCTGTGGACGATCTCGGCCGACGATGCCACGCGCATCCCGCGCGCGCTCGAGGCGCTCGAGGGCGCCTGGGAGCTCGCCGCGCCCGGCACGACCATCGAGGTGCCGTCGATCGTGCGCGAGCGCATCGCCTGATCTGCGTCCAGGAACCCTCCAGCAGACTTCCAGGTTCGCGGTGCGGGTCACTGCTTGACTGAGTACCCCCACCCGCGAGGAGATGCGCCATGTCCGACTACCAGAGCCCCTACCAGCCGGGTGCTCCCGCCGAGCGGCTGCAACCCGGTGGCTACGCGTCGGCCGAGCCGAAGACGCTCTCGATCGTCAGCCTCGCCATCGGCATCGTCTCCCTCTTCCTGGGCTTCACCTTCCTCATCCCCATCGCCGGCCTCATCGTTGGCATCATGGCGAAGGGCCGCGAGCCCGCGGGCCGCACGATGGCCAACTGGGGCATCGCGCTGAACATCGTCGCGCTCGTGCTCGGCCTGCTGCTCGTGCTGCTGTTCGGCGGGATCGTGCTGGCAGCGCTGGGCATGGCGGGCTTCGCCGCCTGACCCGCGCGCAGATCCGCGTCGCGGGCCGCTACGATCGAGGTTCCAGGCACCCGGACGACGGAGGCGGCATGAGCCGGTACGAGGTCGATGGCGTCGATATCCAGACGCTGCCGAAAGTCAGCCTCCACGACCATCTCGACGGCGGGCTGCGGCCGCAGACCATCCTCGAGCTCGGCGACGAGATCGGGCTCGAGCTGCCCGCCGATGATGCCGAGTCGCTGGCCGCGTGGTTCGCGGCGCAGTCGAACTCCGGCTCGCTGCCGGAGTACCTGCAGACGTTCGACATCACGACGGCCGTCATGCAGACCGAGCACGGCCTGCACCGGGTGGCGAAGGAGTTCGTGCTCGACCTCGCCGAGGACGGCGTCGTCTACGGCGAGATCCGCTGGGCCCCGGAGCAGCACCTGCTGCGCGGCCTCACGCTCGATCAGACGGTAGAGGCCGTGCAGGCGGGCATCGAGGAGGCCATCGGCCTGGTTGCCAGCCACGGCGGCCGCATCCGCGTCGGCCAGCTGGTCAGCGCTATGCGCCACCTCGACCGCGCCGACGAGATCGCGCAGCTCGCCCTCCGCCACCGCCACACGGGTGCCGTCGGCTTCGACATCGCCGGGCCGGAGGACGGTTTTCCCGCCTCGCGCCTGCAGTCCGCGTTCGACACGCTCGCGAAGGCGCACTTCCCGGCCACCGTGCACGCCGGCGAAGGGGCGGGCATCGACTCGATCGCCGACGCGCTCTTCAGCGGACGGGCGCTGCGGCTGGGCCACGGCACCCGCATCGCCGAGGACATCGTGGTCGAGGAGGAGACCGACGACGCGGTCGTCGTGCGGCTGGGAGAGATCGCCGAATGGGTGAAGGACCGCCAGATCGCGCTCGAGGTCAGCCCCTCCTCCAACCTGCAGACCGGCACGATCGCGCAGTGGGGCTCGGCGCTCACCGACCACCCGATCGACCTGCTGCACCAGCTGGGCTTCTGCGTCACCGTCAACCCCGACAACCGGCTGCAGTCGGGCACGACGCTCACGCGCGAGCTCGGCCTGCTGGTCGACGCGTTCGACTGGGGCCTCGACGACCTCGAGCAGGTGACCCAGAACGCCGCGGCTAGCGCGTTCTGCAGCTTCGACGACTTCGAGCAGCTCGCGGACGAGATCGCCGACGGGTACGACGCCGCACGATGACGCTTCCGCTCGACCAGGCGACGTTCTCGCCAGGGGTCCACGCCGCCGACTGGCGTGCCGCCGTGCGCGCCGCCGGGGTCGATCTGGTGACCGCCGGTGCGGTCGGGCGCGCCTACGTGGACGAGCTCGTGCAGCAGATCGAGCAGTCGGGCCCCTATTGCGTGGTCGCGCCCGGCGTCGCGGTGCCGCACGCGAAGGCCAGCGCCGTGGTGCGCCGCGACGCGCTCGCGGTGGTCGTGCTCGACGAGCCGGTCGCCTTCGGCCACGCGCACCACGACCCCGTCCGGGTCGTCATCGGCCTCGCCGCGACCAGCCCCAAGCGCCACCTGCAGATGCTGGCCGAGCTCGCCAACGCCCTCGACGCATCCGGGGTCATCGACCGCCTCACGACCGCGGCCACCCGCGACGAGGCGATCGCCGCGCTGCGCGCCTGACTGCGCGCCTGACCGCGCCGGGCTGCGCGACCGGGGCTGCGCGCGCGTGATGGTGCCGGGCGGCGCCGCGCCGGCTACGCGAGCAGCGGGCGCATCGCCTCGGCCAGCGCCTCGACGCGTGCCCGGGCAGAGCGGATGCGCTGCGCAGGCGGGCCGTCGGCGCTCGTCGCGTCGATGTAGACCTTGACCTTCGGCTCGGTGCCGCTGGGCCGCACCATGACGCGCGAGCCCTCATCGAGCGTGAAGCGCAAGATGTCGCCGATCTCGCCGTGCTCGGGCAGCGCCAGGTCGTCGGCGGCGGTCACCCGGGCACCGGCGAGCTCGGTGGGCGGCTGCGCGCGCAGCGCCGCCATGATCGCGGGGATGCGCGCGAGATCGGTGACGCGCACGCTCACCTGGCCCGACTCGAAGGCGCCGAACTCGCCGGCGAGCGCCAGCAGCTCCTCCGACAGCGACGAGCCGCGCTCGTGCAGCTCGCTCGCGAGGGTCAGCAGCCGCACGAGCGCCGAGACACCGTCCTTGTCGCGCACCGTGCCGGGGTTGACGAGGTAGCCGAGCGCCTCCTCGTAGCCGAAGGTCAGGCCCGGCACGCGCGAGACCCACTTGAAGCCGGTGAGCGTCTGCACGAACGCGAGCCCGTGCACCTCGGCGATGACGCCGAGTCCGGGGGAGGAGACGATGGAGGCGGCGAGCACGCCCTGCCCGCGCGCCGAGCGGGCGGCGTCCCAGCCCAGCAGCAGCCCGACCTCGTTGCCGGTGAGCATGCGCCAGCCGGTCGCGCCGTCGTCGGGCACCGCGACCGCGAGCCGGTCGGCGTCGGGGTCGTTCGCGACGATCAGCTCAGCACCCTCCGCGGTGGCGAGCGCCATCGCGAGATCGAGCGCGCCGGGCTCCTCCGGGTTGGGGAAGTCGACGGTGGGGAAGGCGCCGTCGGGCTGCGCCTGCTCGGGCACCACGATCACCGGCGGGAAGCCCGCCTCCGCGAGCACCGCCTCGACCGTCTCGAGGCCCACGCCGTGCATCGGCGTGTAGACCACCTTCGGCCCGCTGGCACCCTGCATGCCCTGATCCGCCTGGCCGACGGCCGCGGTGGCCTCGACGTAGGCCCGCCAGACACCCTCGCCCGCCACCTCCGCCTCGCCGCGCGGGTAGTCGGCGACCGGCGTGGCGGCGGCCCGCTCGATGTGGACGGCGATCGCACCGTCCACCGGCGGCACGATCTGGCTGCCCTCGTCGTCGCCGCCGAGGTAGACCTTGTAGCCGTTGTCGGCCGGCGGGTTGTGGCTGGCGGTCACCATCACGCCTGCGCTGGCGCCCAGGTGCCGCACCGCGAAGGCGGTGACCGGCGTCGGCAGCAGCCGCGGCAGCAGGATCGCCCGCACGCCCCGCCCGGCGAACACCGCTGCGGCGTCGCGCGCGAAGCGCTCCGAGCCGAGCCGGCCGTCCCAGCCGATGACGACGGACGGATGCGGTTCCCGGCCCGTGAGGAAGTCGGCCAGGCCCGCAGAGGCCTGCTGCACGACGACGCGGTTCATGCGGTTCGGCCCCGGGCCCATCCTGCCCCGCAGCCCGGCCGTGCCGAACTGCAGTCGCCCGCTGAACGCATCCGCCACCTCGGCCTGCGCGGCCTGGTCGCCCGCCTCGGCGGCCGTGATCGTCGCCTCCAGCGCCGCGCGGGTCTCGCCATCGGGGTCGCCTGCCGCCCAGGCGCGGGCCTGCTCGAGCGCGGTGCTCATGCCTCGTTGCCGATCGCCGCCACGACGTCGGCGAGCAGGCGGCCGAGACGCCCCTCGGCCTCGCGGCCCGCCTCGATGACCTCCTGGTGCGACAGCGGCGTCGTCTGGATGCCGGCGGCGAGGTTGGTGATGAGGCTCAGCCCCAGCACCTCCATGCCGGCCTCGCGGGCGGCGATCGCCTCGAGCGCGGTCGACATGCCGCAGATGTGGCCGCCGATCGCCTTCGCCATCTGCACCTCGGCGGGCGTCTCGTAGTGGGGGCCGCGGAACTGCACGTACACGCCCTCCTCGAGCGAGGCATCGACCGTGCGCGCCACGTCGCGCAGGCGCGGGGAGTACAGGTCGGTGAGGTCGACGAAGGTGGCGCCCTCGAGGGGGGAGTCGGCGGTGAGGTTGAGGTGGTCGCTGATGAGCACCGGCTGGCCGGGCTTCCAGTGCGGCTTGATGCCGCCGGCGCCGTTCGTGAGCACCATGACGGATGCGCCTGCCGCGGCCGCGGTGCGCACCGAGTGCACCACGCGGCGCACACCGTGGCCCTCGTAGTAGTGGGTGCGGGCGCCGATCACGAGCGCGCGCCGGCCGCCATCGGTCAGCAAGGATCGAATCGTGCCCACGTGCCCCTCCAGCGCGGGCTTCGAGAAGCCGGTCACCTCGGTGGCGGGGATCGTGTGGGTGGTCTCGCCGATCAGGTCGGCGGCCTTCGCCCAGCCCGAGCCCAGCGTGAGGGCGATGTCGTGCTGGTCGACGCCGGTGATGCGGCGGATGTCGGCGGCGGCCTGCTGGGCCACCTCACGCGGGTCTGCTGGCGGGTCGAGCGGGTGCGTCATGGCGCCCACTCTAGGGCGCTTAGGCTCGGGAGCATGGCTATGGGCGCGACGATCCACACGTTCGACGTGCAGCTCTCGGACGTCGATCGCGGCGTGTACGAGCAGTTGTCGCTGCGGGTCGCGCAGCACCCCTCGGAGACGATGGCCTTCATGGCCACGCGCCTGCTCGCGCTGTGCCTCGAGCACGAGGAGGGCATCGCGTTCGGCTCGGGCATCTCGGGGGCGGACGAGCCGGCGGTGCTGGCGCGCGACCTCACCGGTGCGCTCACGGCGTGGATCGAGGTGGGCGCGCCGGAGGCCGAGCGCGTGCACCGCGGCAGCATGGCCGCCGAGCGCACCGCCGTCTACACGCACCGCGACCCCGAGAAGCTCGCCGCCCGCTGGTCGGGCAAGCGCATCCACCGGGCAGAGGAGGTGCGGCTGGTCTGGTTCGACGACGGGTTCGTCGACGCCGTCGCCGGGGCCATCGCGCGGCGGACGACCATGTCGGTCTCGGTGATGGAGCGGATGCTCTACGTCGAGGTGAACGGCACGAGCCTGTCCTCGACCGTCCACGAGCGGCGCGCGGGCTAGCGCGGAGCCTCGGGCGGCCGTGCGCGGCCGCACCTGAGTTTGCGGGATGATGGAGCGCGTGAGTGCATTCGAGCGCAAGCAGCGCGTAGTGATCATCGGCGGCGGGCCCGGCGGCTATGAGGCCGCGCTGGCGGGCGCGCAGCTGGGCGCGAAGGTGACGCTCATCGAGCGCACCGGCGTCGGCGGCAGCGCCATCCTCACCGACGTGGTGCCCTCCAAGTCGCTCATCGCGACGGCGGAATCGGCCGCGGCCATCCGCGACGCCAACCAGCTGGGCGTGCAGTTCTCGGTGCGCGGCGATTCCGGTCGACCGCAGAAGCCCGAGGTCGCCGTCAACCTGCGTGCGGTCAATCGTCGACTGCTCTCGCTGGCCGCGAAGCAGTCGCTCGACATGAAGGCCGACCTCGAGAAGGTCGGTGTCACGATCGTGCAGGGCGAGGGGCGCCTGGACGGCCCCGGCCGGGTGGTCGTCTCGACCGGCAAGCAGGGCGCCGACTTCGACGAGTTCGAGGCCGACACGATCGTCGTCTCGGTCGGCGCGACGCCGCGACAGCTGCCCTCGGCGATGCCCGATGGCGAGCGCATCCTCACCTGGACACAGCTGTACTCGCTCGACGAGGTGCCCGAGCACCTGATCGTCGTCGGCTCCGGCGTCACGGGCGCCGAGTTCGCGAGTGCCTACAGCCACATCGGTGCAACGGTCTCGCTGGTCTCCAGCCGCGAGCAGGTGCTGCCGGGCGAGGACGCCGACGCGGCGGGCGTCATCGAGGATGTCTTCCGCAGGCAGGGCATGCACGTGCTCTCGAAGTCGCGTGCCGAGAAGGTGGAGCGCACCGAGACCGGCGTCATCGTGACGCTCACGGACGGCCGCACCGTCGAGGGATCGCACTGCCTCATGGCCGTCGGGTCGGTGCCGAACACCGCGGGCATCGGGCTCGAGGATGCGGGCATCGAGACGGCCGAGTCTGGGCACATCGTCGTCAATCGCGTCGCGCGCACGAACCTGCCGAACGTCTACGCGGTCGGTGACTGCGCCGACGTGCTGCCGCTGGCGTCGGTCGCCTCGATGCAGGGGCGCACGGCGATGTTCCACGCGCTCGGCGACGCCGTGACCCCGATCTCGATGCGCACGGTCGCCTCGAACATCTTCACGCAGCCCGAGATCGCGACCGTCGGCTGGACGCAGAAGCAGATCGAGGACGGCGTCGCCCAGGGCGAGGTCTACCGCATCGACCTCTCGACCAACGCGCGCGCGAAGATGATGGGCATCGAGGACGGCTTCGTGAAGCTCTTCGCCCGCACCGGCTCCGGCACGGTCATCGGCGGCGTCATCGTCGCCCCGAAGGCCTCGGAGCTGATCTTCCCGGTGACGATGGCGATGGAGCATCGCCTGACCGTCGACCAGCTCGCGCGGGTCTTCCCGGTGTTCCCGTCGCTGACGGGCTCGATCACCGATGCCGCCAGGGCGATGCACCGCTTCGACGCCGGCTGACTGCGGCGTCGCCGCCAGTCGGCGCAGGAATGAGCGGTTGCTGCACGAATGATGCATCACTCGTGCAACATCCCAGCACTCCTCGGCCGGCGGCTTGGGCGGGCGGATGCGCTGAGGCGCGCGGGCGGGCGGATGCGCTGAGGCGCGTGGGCGGGCGCTACGCGTCGGGCGTGATGGTCACCAGGTGGTGGCCCGACGGCACGGTCTTGCCTACCGGCGCATCGATGGCCGCGACGGTGCCATCGATGGGGGAGGACAGCGGCTGCTCCATCTTCATCGCCTCGAGCACGACGAGCAGGTCGCCGGCGACGACCCGGTCGCCCACCTGCACCGGAGCCTTGACGACCGTCGCCTGCATCGGCGAGACGATCGAGCCGGAGCCGGCGCCGCCGTCGAGTGCGCGGCGGGTGCGACGCGGGGCGGGGCCCTTCGCGTCCTTGGCGTCGGAGAAGAGCCGCTGCGGCATCGACACGGCGATGCGCTTGCCGTCGCTCTCGACCACCACGGTGCGGCGCGCCTCCGGGCCGCCGAGCTCGCCCGGCTCGCCGCCCCAGGCCGGGATGTCGTTCTCGAACTCCGTCTCGATCCACGACGTGTAGATCGTGAACGGAGCGTCGCCCTCGGGGGCGAAGGCCGGGTCGTCGACGATCGCGCGGTGGAACGGCAGCACGGTCGGCAGCCCCTCCACCTCGAACTCCGCCAGCGCCCGGCGCGAGCGCGCGAGCGCCTCGGCGCGGTCGCGGCCGGTGACGATGAGCTTCGCGAGCATGGAGTCGAAGTTGCCGCCGATCACATCTCCGGCGACCACGCCCGAGTCGACGCGCACGCCGGGACCCGTGGGCGCGCGGAAGATGCGCACCGGGCCTGGCTGCGGCATGAAGCCGGCACCGGCATCCTCGCCGTTGATGCGGAACTCGATCGAGTGGCCGCGCACCTCGGGGTCGTCGTAGCCGAGCTGCTCGCCCTCTGCGATGCGGAACTGCTCGCGCACCAGGTCGATGCCGGAGACCTCCTCGGTGACCGGGTGCTCGACCTGCAGGCGGGTGTTCACCTCGAGGAACGAGATGGTGCCGTCGGCGCCGATCAGGAACTCGCAGGTGCCGGCGCCCACGTACTTCGCGGCGCGCAGGATCTCCTTCGAGGCGCGCCGCAGCTCGGCGTCCTGCGCGGCGGTGATGAAGGGCGCAGGCGCTTCCTCGACGAGCTTCTGGTGGCGGCGCTGCAGCGAGCAGTCGCGGGTGGAGACGACGACCACGTTGCCGTGCGCGTCGGCGAGGCACTGCGTCTCGACGTGGCGCGGCTTGTCGAGGTACTTCTCGACGAAGCACTCGCCCCGGCCGAAGGCGGCGACGGCCTCGCGGGTTGCCGACTCGAACTGCTGCTCGACCTCGTCGCGGGTGAACGCCACCTTGAGGCCGCGCCCGCCGCCGCCGAACGCCGCCTTGATCGCGACCGGCAGCCCGAACTCGTCGACGAACTCCAGCACCTCCGCGGCGCCGGAGACCGGCTCGATGGTGCCCGGCGCGAGCGGTGCGCCGACCGACTCGGCGATGTGGCGCGCCGAGACCTTGTCGCCCAGCTGCTCGATCGCCTCTGGGCTCGGGCCGATCCAGGTCAGGCCGGCATCGATCACCGCGCTGGCGAAGCCGGCGTTCTCCGCCAGGAAGCCGTAGCCCGGGTGCACCGCGTCCGCGCCCGAGCGGCGTGCGACCGACAGGATCTTCTCGATCACCAGGTAGCTCTCGGCGCTGGTGGATCCGTTGAGCGCGTAGGCCTCGTCGGCCAGCTGCGCGTGCTGCGCGTCGCGGTCGGGATCGGCGTAGACGGCGACCGATCCGATGCCGGCGTCGCGTGCGGCGCGGATGATGCGGACGGCGATCTCACCGCGGTTGGCGATCAGGACCTTCGTGATGCGGGGCATGGTTCCTCAGCCTAGGCGTCCATGCATGACGGATGCGTGCAGTCGCCACACAGAAACTGCGGTTCCCGTTGCGGAATCCCACAGCGGCCGCCGCGACGCGCCGAAGACCACGACTTGGTAAGTGAGCGCTCACTCAACTAGAGTCTTCGACGTGAATCCCATCCCTCGGCTGAGCGTCGACGACCGGCGCGCCCAGATCATCGAGGCGGTGACGCCCGCGGTGCTCGAGCACGGCGCGGCGATCACGAGCCGCCAGCTCGCCGATGCGGCGGGCGTGGCCGAGGGCACGCTGTTCAAGGCCTTCGGCGACAAGGAGTCGCTGCTGGCCGCTCTCGCCGAGCACCACATGACCGACGACGACGCGATCGTGGAGTTCTTGAGCGATTCGCTCGAAGCGCTCGTCGAGACGCTCATCGCCGTGCTAGTCGAGCGGATGCGCTTCATGTTCCAGCTGGTCGTGGCGCTCGGTCCGATCGCGCAGCGGGTCGCCGAAGAGCACCGCGAGGTGTTCGAAGCGTCGAAGGTCTGGATCGCCGCTCGATTCGAACCCTTCGAGCCGCAGCTGCGGGTGTCGCCACTGGTGGCGGCGGAGATGCTCCGCACGCTGGCCTGGTCGGCTGCCTCGGGCTGGGGCGAGAACAGCCCGGTGTCGTCGGTCGATGACATCATCCAGGTGCTCCTGCACGGCATCGTCCATGTCGAGCCCGCACCGAGCGCGGCCGCAGATCCCCTCCCCGCCGGCACCCCGGCATCCGTCACCGAGACCCAGAAGGCCTGAGACATGCTCTGGAAGCTCATCGTCCGCTACGTGAAGCCCTCCTGGCTTCCCCTCATCCTCGTCGTCGTGTTCCAGTTCACGCAGTCGGTGCTCTCGCTCATGCTGCCGACGATCAACGCCGACATCATCAACGACGGCGTGCTCGCCGGGGACACCGACACCATCTGGCGGCTCGGCTTCCTCATGCTCGGCCTGAGCCTCGGCCAGGTCGCAGCGAACATCCTCGCGATCCTGTTCGGCTCGCGCCTGGCCATGCGCGCCGGCCGCGAGATGCGCGCCGACATCTTCCGCACCGTGGGCGACTACAGCGAGCAGGACGTGCAGCGCTTCGGCGCCGCGAGCCTCATCACGCGCAACACGAACGACGTCCAGCAGGTGCAGATGCTCATCCTGATGAGCTGCACGATGCTGCTGTCGGCTCCCATGCTCGCGATCGGCGGCGTCATCATGGCGATCCGCGCCGACCCGACGCTGTCGTGGCTGATCGCCGTCGCGGTGCCGCTCATGCTGCTCGTGCTGGGCATCATCGTCTCGCGCATGGTGCCGATCTTCCGTCAGCTGCAGGTGCGCATCGACGCCATCAACAAGGTGCTGCGCGAGCAGCTCACCGGCATCCGCGTGATCCGTGCCTTCGTGCAGGAGCAGCGCGAGAAGCAGCGCTTCGCGGTCGCCAACGACAATGTCACCGACGCCATGCTGCGCACCGGCAACCTGTTCGTGCTGATGTTCCCGATCATCATGCTGATCGTCGAGATCTCGTCGATCTCCGTGATCTGGTTCGGCGCCGGGCTGGTCGAGACGGGCGAGCTCGAGGTCGGCACCATGATGGCGTTCCTGCAGTACCTCATGCAGATCCTGATGGGCATCCTGATGGTGACGTTCATGACGATCATGATCCCCAGGGCCGCCGTCTCGGCGAACCGCATCGGCGAGGTGCTCGAGACCGAGGCCTCGGTCGTGCAGGTCGAGCCGGGGCAGGGCGCTGCCATGCTGACGCCCGGCACGGTCGAGCTGCAAGACGTGGTCTTCCGCTACCTGGGCGCCGACACCCCGGTGCTGGACGGCGTCTCGCTCAAGGCAGAGCCCGGCGAGACCGTCGCCATCATCGGCTCGACCGGTGCGGGCAAGACGACGCTCGTCAACCTCATCCCGCGGCTCTTCGACGCCACTGGCGGCCGCGTGCTCGTCGGCGGTGCCGACGTGCGGGATGTCGACGCCGAGACGCTCTGGCGCGGTCTTGCGATCGTGCCGCAGCGGCCCTACCTGTTCGGTGGCACCGTCGCATCCAACCTCCGCTACGGCAACGAGGATGCGAGCGACGAGCAGCTCTGGCGGGCGCTCGAGATCGCGCAGGCGGCGGGCTTCGTGCAGCAGATGGACGGGCAGCTCGAGGCGCGCATCGCGCAGGGCGGCACCAATGTCTCCGGCGGCCAGCGCCAGCGCCTCTCGATCGCACGCGCGCTCGTGGCCGAGCCCGACGTGCTGGTGTTCGACGACTCGTTCTCGGCGCTCGACCTGACGACGGATGCGCGCCTGCGGGCCGCGCTGAGCGAGGCGGTCGGGCAGACCACACGGATCGTCGTCGCCCAGCGTGTGTCGACGATCGTCGACGCCGACCGCATCGTGGTGCTGGAGGCAGGCAAGGTCGTCGGCACCGGCACCCATGAAGCGCTCCTCGAGAGCAACGAGACGTATCGCGAGATCGTCGAGTCGCAGATGGCTGTGGAGGCCTGAGATGGCACGTGTTCAGAAGCCCAAGCCCGAGCTGACCGAGGAGGAGCGCCTCGAGGAGGAGCTCGCCGAGGCCGCACGCCTGGGTGCCGGCGACTGGGAGCCGCCGCCCGGCAAGGCCAAGTCGTTCTGGTCCTCCGGCCGACGCCTCATCGGCCTCATGCACCCATACCGCTGGTGGCTCGCGCTGGTGTTCACGCTCGGCGCGATCGGCGTCGTGCTCGTCGTGCTCGGCCCGAAGCTGCTCGGCGAGGCGACGAACGTCATCGTCCAGGGCTTCATCCAGCAACAGCTGCCGGAGGGCGCGACCCAAGCGCAGATCGTCGACGGCCTCCGGCAGCAGGGCCAGGGCGACTTCGCCAACATGATCGAGCGGATGCCCGCTCTGCAGCCCGGCCAGGGCATCGACTTCGAGACGCTCGGCGGCATCCTGCTGCTCGTGCTCGGCGTCTACCTCGTCGGTGCGCTCTTCCAGTGGCTGCAGGGCTTCGTCATCAACCGGGTCGTGCAGCGCACGGTGCAGGGCCTGCGTCGCGATGTCGAGGACAAGATCCACCGCCTGCCGCTGTCCTACTACGACCGCACGCAGCGCGGCGACCTGCTCTCCCGCGTCACGAACGACCTCGACAACGTCTCGCAGTCGGTGTCGCAGACCATGTCGCAGATCGTCATAGGCCTGCTGACCGTGATCGGCGTGCTCGTGATGATGCTGTCGATCAACGTCTGGCTGGCGCTCATCGCACTCATCGCCGTGCCGCTCACGGGCATCATCCTGGGCGTCGTGATGGGTCCGGCGCAGGGGCTGTTCAAGGAGCAGTGGAAGCGCACCGGCAAGCTCAACGCCATCGTCGAGGAGGCCTTCACCGGCCACGCCCTCGTCAAGGTGTTCGGGCGCGAGGAGGCCGTGCGCGCCCGCTTCGCCGAAGAGAACGACGGCGTGTTCCAGGCATCGTTCAAGGCGCAGTTCATCTCGGGCCTGGTGTTCCCGCTCATGACCTTCGTCGGCAACATCGGCTACGTGCTGGTCGCGGTCGCCGGCGGGCTGTTCGTGGCCGCCGGCCAGATCCTGGTCGGCGACGTGCAGGCGTTCATCCAGTACTCGCAGCAGTTCTCGCAGAACCTGGGCCAGATCGGCCAGACCATCACCATGGTGCAGTCGGGCGTCGCGAGCGCTGAGCGCGTGTTCGAGCTGCTCGACGCCGATGACGAGGCGTCGGATGCGGGCGGTGTCGTCCCCGAGGAGGGCTCGGGCCGCGTGACCTTCGAGCACGTGCGCTTCTCCTACTCGCCCGAGAAGCCGCTCATCGAGGATCTCTCGCTCGAGGTCGAGCCGGGCCAGACGGTCGCGATCGTCGGCCCGACCGGCGCGGGCAAGACCACGCTCGTCAACCTGCTCATGCGCTTCTACGAGCTCGACGGCGGCCGGATCACGCTCGACGGCGTCGACACGGCGACCATAACGAGGGATGCGCTGCGGGCGCAGACGGGCATGGTGCTGCAGGACACGTGGCTGTTCGGCGGCACGATCCGCGAGAACATCGCCTATGCCCGGCCCGACGCGACCGAGGAGGAGATCCGCGCGGCGGCCGAGGCGACCTATGTCGACCGCTTCGTGCACGCGCTGCCCGACGGCTACGAGACCGTCATCGACGAGGAGGCCTCCAACCTCTCCGCCGGTGAGAAGCAGCTGGTGACGATCGCCCGCGCCTTCCTGGCGCAGCCGAGCGTGCTCATCCTCGATGAGGCCACCTCATCGGTCGACACCCGCACCGAGCTGCTGCTGCAGCATGCGATGGCGGCGCTGCGCACCGACCGCACCTCGTTCGTGATCGCGCACCGGCTCTCCACGATCCGCGATGCCGACCTGATCCTGGTGATGGAGGCCGGCCGCATCGTTGAACAGGGTGACCACGACTCGCTGGTCGCCGCCGAGGGCGCCTACTGGCGACTGCTGCACGCGCAGTTCGAGCAGGCCGCCACCGACCTCGATCTGGAGGAGGAGCTCGCCGAGACCGGCGCGATCCCGACGCAGCAGACCACCTGAGTTGAGGGTTTGCGTCCGAGTTGACACCCGAACGGACGCGAAACCTCAACTCGCTGGCGCGGGGAGCATCCGCTGACGGCGGAGCGCCCGGCCGCAGGCCGGACGCGTCTCGAGATCACGACCCGAGCGACTGCCATCCGGCGGCGTCGTGCACCGCGACGCCGGCGAACCACCGATCGCCCGCGAGCTGCGCAGCCACCAGCGCGAGCTCCCGCTCGAGCACGGCGCCGCCGTCGTCGGCGAACGTCACGTGCGGCGGCGGCCCCGCGATCGTCTCGACGCCGATCCGGTAGGGGGTGCGCGACTTCGCGAGCTGCCGGCGTGCAGCGGCGCTGAACGACAGGATGCCGGCGGCGCGGTCTCGATAGGCCATCAGCGTGATGCGGTCGGTCTGCCTGGCAATGCCTGCGAACGCCTGCGGATGCTCGTCCGCGAGCCACGGCGCCAGGTCGACCTGCACCGGCAGCGAGGTCGCGGCGGCGACATCGCGCACCGCGCGCTCGAGCCCGGCCAGCAACCGCTCCCGATCACCGGCCCACTCGGGCAGCCCCCAGGGCTCGATGTCGAGGTGCACGCCATCGAACAGCCAGGCCGAGGTCGCGCGCCGCGCCCACGTGACCGCGCCGTCGCCGTCGACCCACGACGGGTCCCCGCCCAGTGCCGAGACGCGCACGCCACGTGCGCGCAGCGCCGCGACCAGGTCGTGCGTGAGCGGCGTCGGTCCGCCCCAGGGCACGCTCACGAACGCGTCGCCCACGCGCTGGGCGCCGGCGAAGGCGCCGAGCGCGCCCGGATCCGGCGGCGCATCCTCATGCACCCACACCCACATCGCGCGCCTCGTCATCGCGTCAGCACCGGCCAGGCGACGCCGAGCTCGCGGGCGAGCCGGCGCACGGCAGGGATGCTCATGCCGACGACCGTCGACGGGTCGCCATGGATGCGATCGATGAAGGCGGCGCCGCGGCCGTCGATCGTGAAGGCGCCGGCGACCTCCAGCGGCTCGCCGGTGGCGATGTAGGCGTCGATCTCGTCCGTCTCGATGTCGGCGGCGAAGTCGAGCTGCGTCGCGGTCGTGATGCCCGCGGAGTCCTGGATCCGCCCGCCGCGCACCCGCAGCATCCAATGGCCTGAGTGCAAGGTCGCCGAGCGGCCACGCTGAGCGAGCCAGCGCTCCCGGGCTCGCTCGGGCGTGTGCGGCTTGCCGAGCATCTCGCCGCCGAGCTCGAGCGACGAGTCGCCGCCGAGCACCAGGCCGTCGAAGCCGGTGAGCGGATCCTGGTCGAGCAGCGCCTCTGCCTTCGCGCGCGCCAGCAGCAGCACGTAGTCAGCGGGGGCGAGCGGCCCGTGCTCGGCCTCGTGCGAGGCGATCAGGAAGTCCTCGTCGAGGTCGGTGGGCGTGACGATCGGCTCGATGCCGGCCTGGCGCAGCAGTGCGAGCCGGGCGGGGGAGGCGGAGGCGAGGATGAGCTGCACGCGACGATCCTCGCATCCGTCGGGTCAGCGCCGCGCCCCGAGATCTCAACGTGTCAGGTGTCTGTTCGCTGCACACGGTGCGCCGAGCGCGCACCTGACACGTTGAGATCCGCTCAGCCCTCGGCGAGCACCTGCGGCACGTGCGGTGCGAGGCCGGCCAGTATGGTCAGCACCGCCTCGAGGTCGGCGCGCGAGGCGACGGTCGAGGCGCTCGCACCGATCAGCGCCAGCAGCGGCACGAGCGCGGCCGTGCGCGCGTGCGCCGCGGGCACCGCCTTCCGCCAGATGGCCTCGAGCGCCGCCAGCCGCGCAGCGTCGATGCGCTCCTGCACGGCAGCCGCCGCCGCGTCGGTCGCCGCCCAGGCGCGCACCGCTCGCTCGAGCCGGTCGTCGGGCAGCCGTGCGATGAGCGCGCCGAGGTGCGCGACGGCGGCGGATGCGTCGAGGTCGCCGATCTCGGCGGTGACGGCGGCGACGAGCTCGGCCTGCGCCCGCTCGTGCGCCTCGAGCACGGCGGCGCGCAGGTCGCCGGCGCCGCGGAAGTGGTGGTGGAACGAGCCCTTCGTGACGCCCAGCGCCGCCGCCAGCGGATCGACGCGGATGGTCTGCTCGCCGCCGGCGCCGAGGGCGCGCAGCCCCGCCTCGATCCAGTCGTCCCTGCTCGGCATCGTCGCTCCCTGCTCGCTCGGCCCTGGTGCCATACCGTACCGTATGGTACGGTCGCGCCATGACGCTGATGCTTCCCGACCCGGTGTGGCCGGTCCTGGTGCTCGCGGCGATCAGCCTCTTCGACGCCGCGATCAGCTGGAGGCCGGTCGCGTTCATCGCGCAGTGCTGGGAGGACGTGCGCTTCCCGAAGCGCTGGTGGCGCATGCTCACCTGGCTGAAGATCGCGGCCGGCGCGGGGCTGATCGCAGGCATCTGGATCCCGTACCTGGGTCTGCTGACCACCGCCTGCCTTGTCGCCTACTTCATCGTGGCGATCGCCTTCCACATCCGTGCGCGCGACTTCGGCCGCAACCTGTTCGTCAACGCCACCGGCATGCTGCTCATCTGCATCGCGGTGCTGCTCTGGTCCTTCCTGCTCTGAGCCCGTTTCGGCGCCGGGCCCGTTTCGGCGCCGGGCCCGTTTCGGCGCCGGGCCGCTTCCGGCGCTGAGCCGCCGATGCGGGAGGATGGACGCATGCCTGCAACCCCCGCCTCCCTCGAGACCGGCCAGATCGTCGAGCTCACCATCGACAACGTCGCCCACGGCGGCCGCTTCGTCGGCCGCCACGGCGCCGTCGACGGCGAGCGCGGGCGCGTCGTGTTCGTGCCGGACACCATGCCGGGCGAGACCGTCCGGGCGCAGATCGTCGAGGTGAAGAAGTCCTTCGCCGTCGCCGTCGCACTCGAGGTGGTCGACGCATCCGCCGACCGCGTCGAGCATGTCTGGCCGGAGGCCGCCATCGAGCGCTCGCCCGCCGAGCGCGCCGGCGGTGCCGAGTTCGGCCACATCGCTCTCGCGCGCCAGCGCGAGCTCAAGCAGCGCGTCACCGAGGACGCCCTGCAGCGCACCGGCGGCATCACCCGCGAGGTGACGGTGAAGGCGGCCCCCGGCGATGTCGAGCGCGGCGGGCTCGGCTGGCGCACGCGCGTGCGGCTGCACGTCGATGATCGCGGGCGCCAGGGCCCCTTCGCACCCCGCAGCCACGAGGTGGTGCCCGTCACCAGCCTGCCGCTGGCGACCGAGGGCATCCAGCGCTCCGCTCAGCTCGACCAGCGCCTCGGCGGCGTCACGGCGGTCGACTACGTCGAGTGGAGCGACGGCGAGGTCGACGTGATCGCGATGGAGGGGGCGCCCGAGCGGGGCCGCACCGACACCATCGTCGAGACCGTCGGCGAGCGCGAGTTCCAGCTCGACCGCTCGGGCTTCTGGCAGGTGCACCGCAAGGCGCCGCAGGTGCTGACGGATGCGTTGCGGCGCGTCATCGACGTCGACCGCGTCGACCCGGCGGGCTGGTCGCTCGACCTCTATGGGGGCGTCGGGCTGTTCGCGGCCACCATGGCTGAGACGCTCGGCGATCGCACCCGGGTGACGAGCGTCGAGGGCGACGAGGTCGCGACCGACCACGCGAGCGAGAACCTCGCCGAGTGGCTGGGCGCGACCGCCGAGACCGGTCGCGTCGACCGCTGGCTGCGCGAGCTGACGAAGCGCGCCAGCAGCGCCGAGCGCGAGCGGCTCGCGAACGGGCTGATCGTGCTCGACCCGCCGCGTGCCGGCGCCGGCCTCGACGTGATCGGGCAGATCGCCGACCTCGAGCCGGCGCAGATCGTCTACGTCGCCTGCGACCCGGTGGCGCTCGCGCGCGACGCGAAGCTGCTGGGCGAGCGCGGCTGGCAGATCGCCTCGCTCGAGGCCTTCGACCTGTTCCCGCACACGCACCACGTCGAGGCGGTGGCGGCCTTCCGTCGTTGAGTGTCGCCGACGTCCGGAACGGCTGCCGGTGTGCGATCACCCCCGCAAGTCCACGCATCAGGGGGGTAGAATACGAAAATGGACACACTCACTGGTCCGGAGGTCGCCGACCAACTCGGCGTTGCTCTGTCAACGGTGCACGCGCTGCTCGACGAAGCGAACGTACCCCGCCGCGGACGTGGCCACGCTCGGGCCGTCCCGATGAGCGTGGTGGAGGGCGCGCGCAAGCGCAGAGGAGCCGTCCCTGAGCGGCCTGACGGGCTCACCCGCTCCCAGATGCTCCTGCTCGCAGCTCTCTCTCGAGCACCGCTCGGGGCGTCCAGTGCGCGTGCTGCCGCCGCGCTTGCAGGGGTGAGCCCCACAGCCGCGGCGAGAGACCTGCCACGACTGGAGCACCGGCGACTCGTCGATCGTGTCGAGCGGAATGTCGCGGAGGACCGTGTGCGGCGCCAGCGGTATTGGCAGGCCGCAGCCATGACGCCGGAAGTGCTTCGAGCGGTGAGGAAGGTCCAGCTGCCGGCGCTGGAGGAGGCCGACACCTCGGCGCGCCTGCCCAGAAGGCTGTACAGCCACTTCTGGAACGCCGACCCGCAGCGCCTGAGCGTGGAGGACGACGGCAGCTACATCGCGAGTCGGCTGCTGCGTTCCGATGATGTGACCGCCGTTGCGTGGGCGCTGCGGCATGTGCCTGACGGGGACATCGACACGGCACTCCACCGCCGCGGCCTGAAGCCCGAGATCAGCCGGATGGTTGAGAACTGGCGCGCCACATGAACGATGCTGAGGAACTCGACGAGCTGCGGCAGTTTCTGCCGGAAGCGACTGCAGAGGCGTGGGAGAAGCTCGCGCCGGTTGTGCCTCAGTGGGCTTATCTGGCGGGTGAGACTGCCTTGACTGTGCACCTGCACCATCGTGTGAGCCGTGATCTGGACTTCTTCACCGAGCGCGAATTCCCGGTCGCTGCGGTTCTCGACCCGGTGGAGATCGTCGGTCGGTTCGCCGTCTCCCGAGCCGAGCCCGGCACGGTGAACGGCACGTTCGAGGGGGCGAAGGTGCAATTCCTGGACGCGTCCTCGCAACGCATCCTTGAGCCACTCACTCCCTGGGCGGGCCTGCGCATCTCGTCCGTCGCTGACCTCATGGCGATGAAGCTCAAGGTCGTTCGCGACCGCGGCGAACTGCGTGACTACTTCGACCTCATGGCCATCGAACAGCAGACTGACCTCCGGACTGAAGAAGGGATGCGCCTGGTGGTCGAGCGCTACGCTCCGAGAGGACCGGAGGCACTCATCGCCGAGACCGTGCGCGCGCTCGGGTATCTCGACGACGTCGAGGACGACCCGTCGCTGCCTGTGAGCCGCAAGGACATCACCAGCTACTGGGTCTCTCGGCAGAAGCCGCTGCTGTCGTGGTTGGCGCACACCCTCCGTTGAGGTGGTCCTCGATGCCGGGTCGACCGATGCCGGCCCGACGCATCCGGAGCGTGCCTCGTGACGTGCCCGATCGAGATCCTGATCGCCGAGGACCAGGGCATGATGCTCGCCCGCCGCAGCGGCTGGGTCTAGCTACCCGCGAGGACGAGGACGTCACGCGAGGATCGCAGCGCTTCGACGTCGTGATCGACGCGGTCGGCAAGAGCACCTTCCGGCGCAGCCGGCGCATCCTCGAGCCGAACGGCGTCTACACCTCCACCGAGCTCGGACCGGGCTGGCAGAACCTGCCGCTCGCGCTGCTCGGGCTCGCGCGCCGCAGCGGGCGGCGGGTGGTCTTCGCGCCGCCCGAGGAGGGCCGCCCGATGATCGAGCGCATCCGCGAGCACCTCGCGACGGGCGAGCTGCGACCCGTGATCGACCGCAGCTTCCCGCTCGAGCAGATCGTCGACGCATACCGCTACGTCGAGCGCGGGCAGAAGATCGGCAGCGTGCTCATCGCGGTGCGCCCGGATGCGCTGCGCGGCGACGCGGGGCGGGCCGGCCGGGGCGGGCGACGAGCCGAGCGCCTGAGCGGGTCAGCGGGCCTTCGTGACGCCGCCGGCGGCGCGAGCGACCAGTTGCGCCACGCCGGGCAGCGCCGCCGCCTTCCACACGGCTCGCTGCGCCTCGAGCTCGAGCCGCGTGTGCGGGGCGAACGTCGCCTGGGCCCGCCGCCCGCGCGCCTGCTCGCGCTCGACGATCGGCCGCCAGTCGCGTTCGTAGGCCTCGAGCCCGGCCGTCACGTCGGAGGGATGCCGCGCGAACGCGAGCTCCTCGGCGAGCCGCTCGGCGCCGGCGATCGCGAGCGACGCGCCCTGGCCGGCCAGCAGCGACACCGCCGCGCACGCGTCGCCCAGCAGCACCGAGCGGCCGCGCACCCACGGCTCGACCACGGTCTGCGCCACCTCGTCGATGTAGGGGTCGCGCACGGCGCGCACCGCGCGCCTGCCCAGCACCCCCAGCTCGGCGATCGCCTGCCGCGCGTCGGCCGCGCGAACGCCCCGCAGCACCGCGAAGCCGGTCACGCCCGACTCGCCCAGCGGCGCCACCACCAGCTGCCGATCGAGCTCGAGCTGCATCGCCACCTTGCCCTCGAGGTCGGCGTTCAGCGCGGCGTCGTCGCCGATCCACGCCACCGCCAGCAGATCGCCGACCGGCCGCACGAAGTCGCCCGCCGCACCCCACACCAGCTGCCGCACCCGAGAGCCCACACCGTCGGCGCCCACGAGCAGGTCGGCCGGCACACGATCGCCGTCCGAGAGCAGCGCCTGCACGTGCACGCCGTCGTCGTGCACGGTCTCGACCTGCGTGCCCCATCGCATCCGCACCCCGTCAGGCACCGCCTCGGCGAGCGCGGCGACGATCTGCGGCCGCAGGATGGTCATGTACCTGCCGGCGACCGCCTGCTCGACGAGCGCGATCGGCAGCCGCGCGCGCACGCGCCCCGACGCATCCACACTGCGCAGCTCGTCGAAGTGCTCGGCGCGCGACCGCAGCGCCGGCAGCAGCCCGAGCCGCTCGGCGGCGTCGTAGCCGGGCCCGAAGAAGTCGATCAGGTACCCGGATGCGCGGGGGCCGGGGGCGCGCTCGACGATCTCGACGGTCCAGCCGTCGAGCACCAGCCGGCCGGCGAGCGCGAGGCCGGCGACCCCCGCCCCCGAGATGATCGCGTGCATCGCTCGACCGTACTCCTGCCGCCCCGCGTGCAGCTCAGCGCAGCAGGTCGAGCAGCGCTCGCTCGCGCGAGCCGCGCAGGCCGATGGTCGCGCCCGCCTCGAAGCGCTCGAAGACCTCCGGGTCGATGTAGCTCGAGCGGGCCACGGCGGGCGTGTTGCCGAGCGTTTCGGCGACCTCGTCGACGGCGGCCCTGATCGCGCGCCGCCGCGCCGCCTGCGTGGCCACGTCGCGCGCGCGGGCGAGCGCGACGGCGGCGACGATCGTGCCGTGCAGCGTGCGGAAGTCCTTGGCGGTGAACTCGCCGCCGGTCGCCTCCCGCACCGCCTGGTTGAGGTCGACGTCGCGCAGCGGGTGCGAGCCGCGCTCGTCGCGCCATGCCAGCAGCCGCGACCGCCCAGAGCGCCCGGCATGCAGCGCATCGATGCAGCGCGCGAGCTCGCCATCCTCGATCGTGACGTCGAAGCGCTGCCCCGACTTCGCCGGGAACCGCAGGCGCACCGTGTCGTCCGCGACGCGCGCGTGCCTGCACAGCAGCGTCATCAGCCCGTGCGAGCCGTGCTGCTCGGCGTAGGCATCGCCGCCGGCGCGGATGGCGACCGCGTCGAGCAGCCGCAGCGCCGCGGCGAGCACCCGCTCGCGCGGGAGCCCCTCGAGCGCGAGGTCGCGCGTGACGCGGCGCCGCATCGCGGGCAGCGCCTCGGCCAGGTCGAGTGCGCGCTCGTGCTTGACCCGGTCTCGGCGCGCGCGCCACTGCGGGTGGTAAAGGTACTGCGTGCGCCCCGCGTCGTCCACGCCGATCGCCTGGATGTGCGAGAGCGGGTCGGCGGCGATCCACACGTCCTTCCAGGCGGGCGGCACCACGAGCGACTCGGCGCGCTCCCGGTCGGCGGCCGACACGCGGCGGCCGCTGTCGTGCGCGTACGACCAGCCGCGCCCCGACCTGCGGCGCCGGATGCCCGCATCCGACCCCGGATGCGCCCTGCGCAGCCTCGCCATGGCGCGATGCTATGCCGGGCGTCTGGGCCTGAGCGGTGAACCTTGCCCGCCGTTGCAGGAGCGGCTCAGTCGCGCTTCCAGCGCACGCCGGTCTCGGTGCGCGACTTCGCGTGCCACTCGCTCTCGGTGTCGAGCACGCGCCGGTGCTTGGTCTCGGCCCACTCCTCGGCCATGCCGGTCAGCACCGCCTCGACGGCCGCGGCCTCCTCGGCGGTCGGCGAGCCGCCGACGACCCGCATCATGGGTTCGTCGGATGCGTCGGCGTGCTTCGCGCTCATGGGTTCGTCCCGTCCCTGTCCACGGTGCTCACATCGGGATGTTGCCGTGCTTGCGCTCCGGGCGCTGCACGCGCTTCGTGCGCAGCGCGCGGAAGGCGCGCGTGATCATGACGCGCGTCTCGGCCGGCTCGATGATGCCGTCGAGCTCGCCGCGCTCGGCGGCGAGGAACGGCGAGGCGACGTTGTAGGTGTACTCGCTCGCGAGCCGCTTGCGCACCTCGGCGACGTCGTCGCCGTTCGCCTCTGCTGCCTTGATCTCATTGCGGTAGAGGATGTTCACCGCGCCCTGGCCGCCCATCACCGCGATCTCGGCAGAGGGCCACGCGATGTTGATGTCGGCGCCGAGCTGCTTCGAGCCCATCACGATGTAGGCGCCGCCGTAGGCCTTGCGCGTGATGACCGTCACCATCGGCACGGTCGCCTCTGCGTAGGCGTAGAGCAGCTTCGCGCCCCGGCGGATGACGCCCGACCATTCCTGGTCGGTGCCGGGCAGATAGCCGGGCACATCGACGACCGTGAGGATCGGGATGGAGAAGGCGTCGCAGAAGCGCACGAAGCGCGCGGCCTTCTCGCCCGCCTCGATGTTGAGCGTGCCGGCCATGGCGTTGGGCTGGTTGGCGATGACGCCCACCGTGCGGCCCTCGAGGCGGCCGAAGCCGATCACGATGTTGGGCGCGTAGAGCGGCTGCACCTCGAGGAACTCGCGGTCGTCCATGAGCGTCTCGATGATGGCCAGCACGTCGTAGGGCTGGTTCGGCGAGTCGGGGATGATCGTGTTCAAGCGCCGGTCGGCGTCGCTGACGACCCGCTCAGCGGTGTGGTCGTAGGCCGGCACCTCTGACTGGTTGTTGTCGGGCAGATAGGCCAGCAGCGCCCGCACGTAGTCGAGCGCGTCGTCCTCGTCGGCGGCCAGGTAGTGGCTGACGCCCGAGACGGTGTTGTGGGCTCGGCCGCCGCCGAGCTCCTCGAAGCCGACCTCCTCGCCCGTGACCGTCTTGATGACGTCTGGCCCGGTGACGAACATGTGGCTGGACTTGTCGACCATGATGACGAAGTCGGTCAGCGCGGGGGAGTAGACGGCACCGCCGGCCGCCGGCCCCATGATGATCGAGATCTGCGGGATGACGCCCGAGGCGGCGGTGTTGCGGCGGAAGATCTCGCCGTACTTGCCGAGCGCGACCACGCCCTCCTGGATGCGCGCGCCGCCGGAGTCGAGCATGCCGACGATGGGCACGCCCACCTTCATCGCGTAGTCCTGGATCTTGATGATCTTCTCGCCCGCCACCTCGCCGAGCGAGCCGCCGAAGGTGGTGAAGTCCTGGGCGTAGACGGCCACGCGCCGACCGTGCACCGTGCCGATGCCGGTGACCACCGCATCCCCGTACGGCCGGTTCGCCTCCATGCCGAACGCGGTCGTGCGGTGCCGCACGTAGGCGTCGAACTCGACGAACGAGCCCTGGTCGACGAACTCCTCGATGCGCGCGCGGGCGGTCTTCTTGCCCTTGGCGCTCTGGCGCTCCTGCGCGCGGGCCTCCTTGTCGGTCACCGCCTCGCGGTGGCGCACGCGCAGATCGGCGATGCGGTCGGCGGTGGAGGAGAGGGGAACTGCGGCCTCGGAGCCTGGGGTCACGGTGTCGTCGGTCACGGATGCCACTCTAGACGGCGCCGCATGCGCAGCCTTTGTGGACTCCCACAGCGTCTGCGGCGGAACCGCTGGCGATCCTCTCCATCCCATGCGCCTCCGAGGCCGTGTCGAGGCCTAGCCTGGGGTCATGCTCTTCCCCGGCGCCGCCCGCATCGCGCGGGTCGTCGAGCTCGAATCGATCGGCTCGACCTTCGACGCCGTCGACGAGCGCGCTCCGCATCTGACCACGTGGGCGACGCTCGACCAGCGCGCCGGTCGCGGCAGGCTGGGCCGCGAGTGGGTCAGCCCCGCCGGCAAGTGCCTGTCGGCGACGGTGCTCGTGCACACCCGGCGGATGCGCGACGACGCCATCGCCTGGATGCCCCTCGCCGCCGGACTCGCGCTCGCGGACGCGCTCGACACGCTGGTGGGCGACCGTGCGGGCCTCAAGTGGCCCAACGACGTGCTGATCGAGGGCAGGAAGATCGCCGGCGTGCTGTGCGAGCGACGCAAGCAGGCGGTCGCCGTGGGCTTCGGCGTGAACCTCACGCTCGAGCGCGACGAGCTGCCCACGCCGCAGGCCACATCGCTGACGCTCGAGGGCGCGGAGGGCACGGCGCCGGTGCTCGCCGACGCGGTGCTGTGGCACATGCTGCGCTCGCTCGATGCGCTGCTGCCCGCATTGGGCGGGGAGGGGCTGCACGCCGCGGTGTCCGCTTCGCTCACCACGATCGGCCGTGAGGTGCGCGTCGAGCTGCCCGACGGCGAGCTGCTCGGCACCGCCGTCGGCCTGGGCAGGGCAGGCGAGCTGCAGGTGGCGTGCGGGGACGAAATCGTCGACGTGCGGGCCGGTGACGTCATCCACGTGCGCTGATGCGAGAGAATCGTCGGGTGCCAGCCGGCGAGGAGCGGATCATCGCGCGCATGCGACCGCATGGGCGCGCCCTCGTGGTGCCCGTGCTGGTGCTGTGGCTGTGCGTCGGCCTGGCGATGCTGCTGCTCGATCGGGTCGACTGGCCGTTCTGGAACATCGCCGTGCTCACGGTCGCGGCCATCGTCGTGGTGCTGCTCACCGTCGTGCCGACGCTCGCGTGGCTCTCGCGCGGCTTCACGTTCACGACCGAGCGGGTCATCATCCGCACCGGCTTCGGCGGCACCAGGCGCGAGACGATGCTCGCCCGCGTGCACGACGTGACCGTGCGGCGGCGCGGGCTGCAGGCGCTGTTCGGCGCCGGTGACGTGCTGCTCTCGACCGGCGGCGACCGCGCCGTCATCCTCTCCGACGTGCCCGCCGCCCCGCTCGTGCAGAGGATGCTCTCCGAGCAGCTGGGCGCGCGCGGCATCGTCACCCCTGACGTACCCTGATCGACGACTGCGCCGTCGGCGCAACTGCTTAGAGGAGCTCATATGAAGATCGCCGTGATCGGATGCGGTTACCTGGGTGCCGTGCACGCCGCTGCCATGGCGTCGCTCGGCTACGAGACCGTGGGCGTCGACATCGACGAGGCGAAGATCGAGCGTCTGCGCCGCGGCGAGCCGCCCTTCTACGAGCCGGGCCTGCCCGAGCTGCTGACGGCAGGCGTCGGGGCCGGAAACCTGCGCTTCACGACCGACGTGAGCGAGGTCGTGGGCAGCGACGTGGTCTTCATCGCCGTCGGCACGCCGCAGCGCGCGGGCTCGGATGCTGCGGATCTGACCTACGTCGATGCGTCGATCGAGTCGCTCCTGCCCCACATCGGGGCAGGCACGCTCGTCGCGGGCAAGTCGACGGTTCCCGTCGGCACCGCGCAGCGCCTCTCCGACCTCATCGCGCCGACGGGCGCGAAGCTCGTGTGGAACCCCGAGTTCCTGCGTGAGGGGTTCGCCGTCGAAGACACGCTGACGCCCGACCGCCTGGTCTACGGCGTCGCTGACGGAGACGACGCATCCGTCGCGCGGCTCGATGCGGTGTACGCCGGCATCCTGGCGCGCGGCACCGACCGCCTGGTGGTGAACTTCGCCACTGCGGAGCTCGTGAAAGTGAGCGCGAACGCGTTCCTCGCCACCAAGATCTCCTTCATCAACGCGATGGCAGAGCTCTCCGAGACCGTCGGTGCCGACGTGACGCAGCTCGCCGACGCGATCGGCCTCGACGCCCGCATCGGCCGCCGCTTCCTCAACGCCGGGCTCGGCTTCGGCGGCGGCTGCCTGCCGAAGGACATCCGGGCATTCCAGGCGCGCGCCGAAGAGCTCGGGCACGGGCAGACGCTCGGGTTCCTGCGCGAGGTCGACCAGATCAACCTGCGTCGGCGCGAGCGCATGGTCGAGCTCATCGAGGGCGAGCTCGCTGCGATCGGCGGCGACCGGGTCGCGATGCTCGGCCTGGCGTTCAAGCCGAACAGCGACGATGTGCGCGACTCTCCGGCGCTGGACGTCTCCCGCAAGCTGCAGGAGAACGGCCGCGTGGTGAAGGCCTTCGACCCGGAGGCCGCAGCGACCGCGCGTCGCTCGGTGCCGACGCTCGACATCGTCGATTCGATCGAGGCGGCCATCCGCGGCGCGGACGTGCTCGCGCTCGGCACCGAATGGCAGCAGTTCCGCGACCTCGACCCCGCGGAGGTCGCCACGCAGACCGAAGCGCGCGTCGTCGTCGACGGCCGGAACACGCTGGACGCGATCGCGTGGTCCGCAGCAGGCTTCAAGGTGATCGGGCTCGGCCGTCCGGACACCGCCCCCGCGGCATGATCGTCGGCGTGGTCGGCGGCGGGCAGCTCGCCCGCATGATGATCCCCGCGGCGATCGAGCTCGGCGTCGAGATCCGCGTGCTCGCCGAGAGCGAGGGCATGTCCGCCTCGCTCGCGGCCACCGCCGTCGGCGACTACCAGGACGCATCCGTCGTGCTCGCCTTCGCCGAAGGCGTCGACGTCATCACCTTCGACCACGAGCACGTGCCGCAGGAGGTGCTGCGGGCGCTCGTGGATGCGGGCGTCGCGGTGCACCCGGGCCCCGACGCGCTGCGCTTCGCGCAGGACAAGCGCGAGATGCGCGCGCGCATGGCCGAGCTCGGCGTGCCGCAGCCCGATTGGGCACCGGTGGATGCGGTGGGCGACCTCGAACGGTTCCTGGCCGATCACGGCGGCGTCGGGGTCGTCAAGACCGCCACCGGCGGGTACGACGGCAAGGGTGTGCGGGTCGTGCGCTCGGCCGCCGAGGCGAGCGACTGGCTCGACGGCGCCGCCGCGGGCGGGCCGCGGCTGCTGGTCGAGGAGCTCGTGCCGTTCCGCCGCGAGCTCGCGCAGCTGATCGCGCGCCGGCCCTCGGGCGAGGCCGTCGTATGGCCGCTCGTGCAGACGGTGCAGGAGCAGGGCATCTGCCTCGAGGTGCTGGCGCCCGCGCCGCACGCGGCGAGCATCCAGCCGGTTGTCGACGACGTGGCGCGGACGGTCGCGGAGGGCATCGGCGTCACGGGCGTGCTCGCGATCGAGATGTTCGAGACCACCGACGGCCGGGTGCTGATCAACGAGCTCGCGATGCGGCCCCACAACTCCGGGCACTGGACCATCGACGGCGCGGTGACGAGCCAGTTCGAGCAGCATGTGCGGGCGGTGCTCGACCTGCCGCTGGGCTCGACCGCGCTGCTGGCGCCGACGAGCGTGATGGTGAACGTGATCGGCGGGCCGGGCTCCGGCTCCATGACCGACCGGTACGCATCCGCCCTGGCCGCGCACCCGGATGTGAAGGTGCACTCCTACGCGAAGTCAGCCCGCCCCGGTCGCAAGGTGGGGCACGTCACCGCCGTCGGTGATGAGCTGGACGAGGTCGCCTACCGCGCCCGCGCCGCCGCCGCGCGCTTCGACGAGTGATGGCGGATGCGGGGCCCGGCGGGGCGCGCTCGGCACCCATAGGCGGCGGCCGTACCCTGGACGGCATGGCAGCGCAGGTCAGCATCATCATGGGCTCCGACTCCGACTGGCGGGTCATGGAGGCGGCGAAGGCCGTGCTCGATGAGCTCGGCGTCGCGGCGGAGGTCGACGTCGTCTCGGCGCACCGCACGCCGCAGAAGATGGTCGACTTCGCGCGCGGCGCCGCCGACCGCGGCGTGCGCGTCATCATCGCCGGTGCCGGCGGAGCAGCGCACCTGCCCGGCATGGTCGCCTCGATGACGCGGCTGCCCGTCATCGGCGTGCCGGTGCCGCTGGAGCAGCTCGACGGGCTCGACAGCCTGCTCTCGATCGTGCAGATGCCGGCCGGCATCCCGGTCGCCACCGTCTCGATCGGCGGCGCCCGCAACGCCGGCATCCTCGCCGCCCGCATGCTGGGCGCCTTCGACGCCGAACTGGGCGCGCGCCTGGACGCCTTCGCCGCTGACTTGGAGCGCCAGGTGGACGGCAAGGCGCAGGCGCTTCGTGAGCGCGTGACGATGGGCGAGCGCACGGAATCGGGCGCATGACGCTGCTGGAGACCGGCACGCCGATCCGCCATCCAGACTCGCGCCGCCCGGACGTCATGCAGCGCCGCGGCTGGTGGCTGGTCCTGATCGGCTTCCTGCTGCCCGGCAGCGCCCAGACGCTCGCCGGCAGCAAGCGGCTCGGCCGCATCGGGCTCGTCGCCACCGGTGTGCTGCTCATGCTGCTCGTGATCGCCGGAGTCATGTGGTTCGCCGCCCGCGGCGCGCTCATCACGATCGTCGGCAACTCGATCGGCCTGCTGGTGATCGAGGTGCTGCTGATCGCCTACGCCGTCCTCTGGCTCGTGCTCGGCCTCGACACGCTGCGGCTCGCCCGCCTGCGCAAGGTCAAGGGCAGGGCCCGCGCGGCCATCGCGATCGTCGCCGTGCTGGCCACACTCGCGCCCGCGGCATTCGCCGGCTACGGGGCGACCCTGGTCGACGCCACCCGCGGCCTGGTGGGCAACATCTTCGACTTCGCGCGGCCCGCCGTGGAGCCCGTCGACGGCCGCTACACCTTCCTGCTGCTCGGCGGCGACGCCGGCGACGACCGCGTCGGCCTGCGCGCCGACTCGATGACCGCCGTCACCGTGAATGCGGAGACCGGAGCGGCGACCATGATCGGCGTGCCCCGCAACCTGCGCAATGCGCCCTTCTCGGAGGGCTCGCCCATGTGGGGGCCGTGGCCGAACGGCTTCGACTGCGAGTCGAGCGACTGCCTGCTGAACGGCACCTACACCTACGGCGAGGCGAACCCTGAGCTCTACCCCGACGCGGTCGCCAACGGCTCGAGCCCCGGCATCGAGGCGACCCGCGACGCGGTCGAGGGGGTCACGGGTCTCGAGCTGCAGTTCTTCGTGCTCGTCGACATGCGCGGCTTCGTCGACCTCGTTGACGCGCTCGGCGGCCTCAAGCTTGAGGTGACTGAGCGGGTGCCGATCGCCATCGAGGGTGAGCCGGTGCGCGACTGGATCGAGCCGGGCACGCAGACCCTCGACGGCCACGACGCGCTCTGGTACGCGCGCAGCCGCGCCGGCACGAGCGACTACGACCGGATGGCGCGGCAGCGGCAGGTGCAGGAGGCAATCATCCGGCAGTTCACGCCGCAGGCGCTGCTGACGAAGTACACGCAGCTCGCCCGGGCGGGGCAGGACATGGTGCAGTCGGATGTGCCGCAGTCGATGATCGGGTCGCTGTCGGAGCTCGCGCTCCAGACCCGGCAGCTGCCGATCACCCAGCTCGAGCTCGTGCCAGACTCGGGCGTGGTCACGGGAGATCCCGACTTCGAGCAGATCCACGCCATGGTGCAACAGGCGCTCGCCGAGGCGGATGCGGTGGTGCCTCCCACCGAGTCGCCCGCGCCGTAGGCGTTAGAGCTCGGCCTGCAGCTCCCACACCTGCTGGGCGGCGCCCTCCCAGGTGAAGGCCTGCGCGCGGTCCTGCGCGTGCAGGCCGAGGCTCGAGCGGCGCTGGTCGTCGCCCAGCAGCTCAGCCAGTGCGCTCGCGAGCTCGTGCGGGCCGCCCTCGACCGCGACGCTCGTGCCGCCGGCGATCTCATCCAGCGAGCGCGTCGCGGGATGCACCGTCGCGGTGCCGAGCGACCCGGCCTCCAGCAGCGACAGCCCGAGCGCATCCTGCTCGTTCGTGTGCAGGTGCGCGAGCGCCTGCCGGTAGGCGGTGGCGAGATCAGCGTCCGAGAGGTCGCCGAGCATCACCAGCCGGCCAGCCGGGATGCCCGCCTCCACGGCGATGGCGGCGAGGGTGGTGTCATCCCACTCGACCGGACCCGCGACGACGACCCGCACATCCGGCATCTGCGCGCTCGCGATCGTCTCGACGAGCCGCTCGGCGTGCCCGCGGCCGCTCGGCTGCGTGAGCGCGAGCACGTACGCCTCCGGCAGGTTCAGCGCGCGCGCCGGCGGCACGGCGGCTGCTGCGAGCAGCGCGGCCGAGGGCGCGGGCGGCACGACGCGGAGGCGTCCCGCGGCGGCTTCGTCGAGCAGCGCGAGATCCTCGGCGACCGCGGTCGTCGGCACCACGATGCCGTCGGCTCGTGCCAGGGCGCGGCGGAGCGCACGGTCGAACCAGCGCTGCTTGCGCTCCGAGCGGTCGGAGAAGGGCTGCAGGCCGTGCACCGTGACGGTGACCTGGTCACCCTCGACGCGCTCGCGCGGGAGCGGTGCCATGAGGCTCGTCGCGTGCACCAGGCCGTGCACCGGGATGGTGGTGATGCTGTGCAGCCACGCCTCGCGCAGCTCGCGCGCGGGCACCGCGGTCTGCCGCAGCTCGGCGAGGCCGGGCAGCTGCACCTGCGCGCGCGCCGCCCGCGCATCGGTGATCTTGGGGGAGAGCCCGCAGACCTCGAAGCCGACCGGCGCGGTGGCGATGAGGCCCCTGGTCATCTCGGCCGAGTACCGCCCGACCATCGTGGTCGACTGCTCGGCGACCTCGTCGAGCACCACGGTGAGTCGATCGCTCATGCGGCGTCCTGCCAGTCTCCGCGGCGGCTCACAGCGCGGCTCGTTCCTTCAGCGGCTCCCACCAGGAGCGGTGGTCGCGATACCACTGCACCGTCTCGGCGAGGCCCTGCTCGAACGGCACCTGCGGCGCGTAGCCGAGCTCGCCGACGATCTTCGAGATGTCGACCGCGTAGCGGAAGTCGTGGCCCTTGCGGTCCTCGACGTGCTGCACCGACGAGCCGTCGCGGCCGGTGGCCTCGAGCAGCAGCTCAGTCAGCCGGCGGTTGCTGAGCTCGGCGCCGCCGCCGATGTTGTAGATCTCGCCCGGGCGGCCGCCAGTGAGCACCAGCGCGATGCCGCGGCAGTGGTCGTCCACGTGCAGCCAGTCGCGCACATTCTCGCCGTCGCCGTAGAGCGGCACCGGCAGCCCGTCGATGAGGTTCGTGACGAACAGCGGGATGAGCTTCTCGGGGAAGTGGTAGGGCCCGTAGTTGTTCGAGCAGCGCGTGATGCGCACATCGAGCCCGTGCGTGCGGTGGTAGCTGCGAGCGAGCAGGTCGCTGCCGGCCTTCGACGCCGAGTAGGGGCTGTTCGGCTCGAGCGGGCACCCCTCATCCCACGAGCCCTCGGCGATCGAGCCGTAGACCTCATCGGTCGAGACATGCACGAAGCGGGGGATGCTGTGGCGCAGCGCCGCGTCGAGGAGGCGTTGGGTGCCCACCACGTTGGTCTCCACGAAGACGGAGGCGTCGCGCACCGAGCGGTCGACGTGGCTCTCGGCGGCGAAGTGCACGATCGCGTCAACACCCGGCAGGATGCGGTCGAGCAGGCCGGTGTCGCGGATGTCGCCGTGCACGAAGCGGTACTGCGGATGCTCGGCGACGGGGGCGAGGTTGGCCGGATTGCCCGAGTACGTGAGCGCGTCGAGCACGGTGACCGATGCGCCCTCGAGCCCCGGCAGTCGGTCGCCCAGGGTCATCCGGGCGAAGGTCGAGCCGATGAAGCCGGCGCCGCCGGTCACCAGAATCTGCACGTGTGGTTCCCTCCTCGCGCCGCCCCGCCGACGCACGGCGTCACAGTCTACGCGGCGGTTCGAGTACTGAACTGCGCAGGGCGCCCGAGCGCAGAGCAAGCCGCCACGCCGGAGAATTGCCAACTTGCTAACCTGTTCCGGTCACGAACCCTGGAGATGCTTCGCAATGCGCCCCCGTCACCTCGCCCTCGCCATCGCAATGATCGGAACCGCCGCCCTCGCCGCTCCATTGGCGGCTCCGCCGCCCGCGGCGCATGCCCGTCCGTTGTCGGAAGGGACCTTCGTCGACCGGCCCACGGTCGACGAAGCTACCGAGGTATTCGATGGCATCAACGCCTATCGCGTGCAGCAGGGTCGTGCGCCGCTGCGCTTCATGCCCGCGCTGCACGAACTCGCGGAGGACTGGGCCGAGACGCAGGGCGAGAATGACACTTTCCAGCATCGCTCGGGCTTCCTCGGGCTCTATCCGCCTCGCCCCGCCGGCGGCGGCGAGATCATCGCGTGGCGAACCGACAGCAACCCATCCGGGCTGGTAGCGCAGTGGATCAACTCGCCGGCGCATCGCGACCACTTGCTCGGCAACTACACCCACATGGGGCCCGGCGTGGTATTCGCCACCGGTTACCAGGGGCGTACTGGCACCGCGATGCTGGGGGTGACGAACTTCGCACGGTACACCTCGACCTCGGCCGCGCCGTCGTTCGCGAGCGTGGAGGGCTGGCGCGTCGCGAGCGGAGAAGCCGTGCATGACGTCATCGGGCAGGTCACGTCGGTGTCCGCCTCAGCCGACGGCGCGATCGTGGTCCGGGGCTGGGCGTATGACGGCAGCGATGCGCGCGCCACCGTGAACGTCTCGTTCTGGGTCAAAGGCCAGCCGGCGGTCGTGGCCGCTGCGAACCGGCCCTCACCGGAACTCGCGGCAGAGCAAGTCGTGGGCAACCACGGCTTCGAGGTGCGGATGCAGGCACCTCAGGGTGCTGTCGCAGAGGTGTGCGGCCAGGCGAACAACGTCACCGGTCCAGGGGACCGCATCTGGTTCCCCTGCATCTCGCGCGATATCCCAGCTCCGCTCGAGTTCGTCCGGATCCCCGCGCGCGATACCCAGCAGGCTTCCGTCGACCTCAGCGTGCAGCACAGCGAACCCGCGCTCGTCCAAGAGGTGTACCTGGCGCCGAGTCACGTATACTTCGAATCGCTCCTCGCCGCTCCGGCGGCCGCACGACAGGATCGCGCGCTGCTCCTGGTGGATCCCGCAGGTCCCTCATCCGCGCTGCTGAGCGAACTCCGGAGGCTGGCGCCCGCGACGGTGACCGCCGTCGGCCTGCCCGACGTCCTGCCCGAGTCGACACTGCGCGCCGTCCGCACTGCGCTGCCGCAAGCGAACGTCGCGCGGGTGCAGGGTAGCGACGTGCCCGAGATCTCGACGAACTTCGCGCGACAGGAATTCCCGGGCGCCAGGAGCGCCTACCTCACCGCCATCAGCGCCGTCTCTGACGAGATCTCCGCATCGTCCGCGGCGGCACGAGCGGGAGTGCCACTGATCCTGACGGATCGAGTGGGCGATCTTCCGCAGGCCGTCACCGCGTACTTCGCGGAGGCGCGCCCCGAGGCCGTGCGCGTTGTCGGCGGCAGCCCTTGGCTTTCGGGCACTCACGAGCGACAGGTCGAAGCCGCAACACCGGTGACGGATGGGGTCGCGGTTCGCGGCGCCGATCGCTTCCAGACGAATGTTGCGGCCCTGGCCTCGAGCGGCGGAGGACCGGCGGAGGCCGTGTATCTCGCTTCTGCCCTGAGCTTCGGCCATGCTGCCGTGAGCAGCGCCATCGCCACCGGCACCGGACCCGTTGCTCTAACCTCAGTCGAATGCGTGCCGCCCGACACGCACGACTTCGTGGCCGATACCGTGCGGCCCTCGACGATCGTGGCGATGGGAAGGGAATGGACCGTCAGCCAGTACGCCGCGGACTTCGGCCGCTGCGCGAGTTGACGACGCGATTGCGTCCGCAACTGCCCCGTAGACTGCAACCCGGACACGAAGAGGGGACCGAATGCGCGGCATCATCCTGGCGGGTGGGTCAGGAACGCGGCTGTGGCCGATCACGCGCGGCATTTCGAAGCAGCTCGTGCCCATCTTCGACAAGCCGATGATCTACTACCCGCTGTCGACGCTGATGATGGCAGGCATCCGTGAGGTGCTGGTGATCACGACGCCCGAGCACGCCGATCAGTTCAAGCGGCTGCTCGGCGACGGGTCGGAACTCGGCATGCGCATCGAGTACGCCCAGCAGCTGAATCCCGAGGGGCTTGCGCAGGCATTCCTGATCGGTGAGGAGTTCATCGGCGACGAGCCAGTCGCGCTGGTGCTGGGCGACAACATCTTCCACGGCGCCGGGCTCGGCTCGAGCCTGCGCGCGCACAGCGAGATCGACGGTGGCCTGATCTTCGCCTACCGGGTGTCGAACCCGCGCGCCTACGGCGTGGTCGAGTTCGACGAGGCGGGAACGGCGGTCTCGATCGAGGAGAAGCCCGAGCAGCCGAAGTCGTCCTTCGCCGTGCCCGGCCTCTACTTCTATGAGTCCGGCGTCGTCGATGTGGCCCGAGACATCCGCCCCTCGGAGCGCGGCGAGCTCGAGATCACCGCGGTCAACGAGCATTACCTTCGCGATGGGCGCCTGCAGGTGCAGACGCTCGATCGCGGCGTCGCGTGGCTCGACACGGGCACCTTCGAATCGATGATGGCCGCGAGCGAGTACGTGCGCGTCATCGAGCAGCGGCAGGGCACGAAGATCGGGTGCATCGAGGAGATCGCCTGGCGAGCCGGTTGGATCGATGACACGCAGCTGGCCACCCTCGCCGCACCGTTGGTCAAGAGCGGCTACGGGCGCTACCTCGAGCAGCTGCCGCAGCAGGCGTAGCGGCGGCTACCAGAGGCCCAGACGCAATATCAGGTCGAGCCAGCGGCGCTCTGCCGGCTCGCGACGCAGCTCGGGCACCAGTCGGCGCAGCGCCGCCCGGGAGGCGAAATCGTTGCGCTGGAACAGCGGCGCGATGCGCTGCAGCCGCGACTGCGTCTCGCCCGTCGCGAGCGCGGCGGCGAGTGTCGCGATCGACGCGCACTGCCGACGGTAGTCGCCGCTGGCGAGCCGGCGGACGCGTCGCAGGGCGGGCCGGATACCAGTGTTGGCACCGGTGGCGTTGCTGTCGTGCTGGCGGTAGTCGATCGTCGGCGTGGGATCGATGCGCCAGCGACGGCCGGTCGCTCGCGCGATCGCGTAGACGATCCAGTCGTGCGGCACCGTCTCGTCGACGAGCGGGTGCGCGCCGATCACCTCGCGCACGGCCGCGAACAGCCGCGCGGTGAGCACGAACGTGCAACCCGGCCCGGCCGACTCGAGCAGGTAGTCGAGCTTGGTCTGCGGCTGCGACTTCTCGAGATACTCGGTGCGCTCGGCGCCGTCGGGCTGCACCCAGTAGGCGGTGACGGAGGAGGAGATCGCGTCGAGTTCGTGCTCGGCGATCAGCGTGAGCTGCCGCTGGAAGCGGTCGAGGTGCCAGCGGTCGTCCTGGTCGGCGAGCGCGACGACCGTCGCACCACTGACGTCCGCGTCGCGAATGAGCCGCAGGAAGTTGGCCTGCGGCGTGCCGAACCTGCCGGGTTCGAGGATGACGATGCGCTCGTCATCGAACCCACGCAGGATCTCGAGCGTCGCATCCGTCGACGCGTCGTCCGAGACGATCAGGCGCACCTCGACCCCCTGCTGATCGAGGATGGTGCGCACCTGCTCCTCGACGAATGCCGCGCCATTGTGCGTCGCCATGAGCACGGCGACGAGCGGTTGCCGAGCCTGCGCATCGGGAACGGTCTTGTCGGGCAAAGCGGTCTCCGTCGGTGGACGCCGCGAGGTGCGGGCTGACCGCCTAGGGTACCGACCATTCATGTCCGTCGAGTAGCACGAAGTAGCACGGTGCACGGGAATCCCGATGCCGCCGGCGCGCGGAGCTGCGCTGGCGAGCTGGCCGACATCTCCAGGGCCGTCGACGCGAACGGGCTGTGGCGCCTCGGGCGTTCCCAGGGCGACGCTCGAGCGGCAGGACCGTCGGCGCCCAAGGCCGCCAGGCTGCGCGTGCTGCGCACGTTCTCGTAGTCCGCACGAACTCGTCCCGGGCGTTCGCGTCCCACAAGTTCCCGTTCGTCTACGCTGAGGGCGATGACTGCTGCAGCCACGCGCCTCGCGATCGTCGCCCATCGCGATCCCCGCGGCGAGGTCGGCGATCGCGTCGACCTGCTGGTGGCGGGCCTGCGCACGATCACCGATCGCGTCGTGCTGGTCGCGGATGCGCTCAGCGCGGCCGGGCGTGAGCGCGCCGACGCGCTCGCCGACCGTGTGGTCGTGGCGCAGGCGGGTTCCGTGCTGGCGCTGATCGCGGCGGGCCTCGCCGCGGTGGACGACGAAGTCTGCGCGGCTGCCTCGGTGCTCGTGACCGACACGGAGCGATACGGGCCGCTGCCGGATCGCGACATGCTCGGGATCCTCGCGGCCGGGGCGCCCACGACCGGTGCGTGGACCTGGACGCCGACAGCTCCGCGGCAGCATCTCGAGCCCTCGCCCTGGCTGTGGGCGCACCGTGACGCGTTCGATGGCGAGACCTGGCGCAGGTGGTGGCGCGCCGCTCGCGACGATCGCGACACGCTCGGCGTGCATGACCTGGTGCTCGCGCTGCAACGAGGTGGAGCCCGCGTGTCAGCAATCCGCAGCCACCAGGACGAGCGCATCCAGCGGGCAGTGCTCGAGGTGCCGCTCGAGCAGCCCTTCTTCGAGCGTCTCCTGTTCACCGCCGACCCGGGGGACCTGGAGCAGCACGCGCTCGGTGACCCTGGTGCCTGGCGGATGTTGCAGGGCAGCGGCTATCCGATGCGCGTCATCGCGCGTGACCTTCAGCAGGCTGCTCCGCCGCGGCAGGTGGCGACCACTATCGGCGCCATGCGCGTGCTCGAGCGGTGGCCCGAGGAGCTCAGTGCTGGTCCCAGGCCGCGGCTGGCTGTGATCGCGCACGTCTACTACCCGGAGGCGCTGCCTGAGATCGGCGTGATGCTGCAGCACATGCCGGTAGACTGGACGTTGATCGTCACGACCGGCAGCGAGGAGTCGAAGGCTGCCATCGAGCATCGCTTTGAGCGCGAGGTCAGCAGTTGGCTGCAGCGCCTGCAGCACTTCGAAGTGCGCGTGGTGGAGTCCAACCGAGGCCGCGACATCTCGGCCTTCCTTCTCGGCTGCTCGGATGTGCTGCGAACGGATGCGGCGGGCGGGCATCCGTTCGACGTCGTGCTCAAGCTGCACTCCAAGCGCTCGCCACAGGATCCGTATCCGCGCGCGACGCGGTTCCAGGAGCACGTGCTCGGCAGCCTGCTGGGTGCGCCCCATGCCCTCCTCCAGCTCTTCATCGACGAGCCCGAGCTCGGCATGGCCATGCCTCCGCAGATCCACGTGGGTTACCCGACGCTCGGCCGCGCGTGGTTCGGCAACCGGCCGCTCGCCGAACGTCTCGCGAGACGGCTCGGCATCGACGTGCCTTTCGACGACGGCTCGCCGCTCGCGCCCTTCGGTTCGATGTTCGCCGCCCGCCCGGAGGCGTTGCGGCCGCTCGTCGACAGCCTCGGCTGGCATGATTTCCCCGACGAGTCCGGCTACCGCGACGGCGGGGTCGCGCACGCTGTCGAGCGCCTCTTCGCCTACGCAGCCATCAGCGAGGGCTACATCGTCCGCACCGTCACCTCCCCCGAGGTCGCCGCCGAGTCCCACCAGATGCTCGAGTGGAAGCTGCAGGAGATCCTGCAGGATGTGCCGGGCACGTCGCGCCAGCAGGTGCAGCTTGCGAGTGCCGCGACCCGTGCAGCCGCAGCGGTCGCAGGCCCGGCGGTGCGCGTGCTGAAGGGGCTCAGGCTCGCGGCACGCAGAGCGCTATGGAGCGGGAGGGGAGCTCGATGAGCCGGTTGCTTGTGTTCCCGGCGTACCGGGAGAACCCGTTCCTCGACCTGCTACACGGCAGGCTGCCGGACGAGATCGACGTGGACGACGAGGTGGAGCTCGACGCTCTGCTCTCCTCGCTGAGGATGCGACCGCAGGACACGGTCCTGCACATGAACTGGACCAATCCGATCGCCCAGCGCACCCGGAATCCGTTCGTCGCCGCGCGTGGCGTCTGGCGGTTCGTGCGTGCGCTGACAGAGGCGAAGCGCGCCGGCATGACGATCCTCTGGACGGTGCACAACGTGCTGCCGCATGATGCGCGACACCGGTGGGTCGAGCGCTCACTGCACCGGAGCCTCTCCAGGCTCGCGGACACCATCCACATCATGTCCATTTCGACGGCCGTCGCCGCAGCCCCAGAATACCGGCTGCCACCCGACCGCACCGTCCGCATCCCTCATCCGAGCTACTTCGGTGCCTACGGGCCGCGCGAGGATCGTGCTGCGGCGCGTGAGCGGCTTGGCATCGGCGCCGACGACCTCGCACTGCTCATGCTCGGACAGATGCGTGCGTACAAGGGGGTGCGTGAGTTGATCGAGGAAGCGGGGACGGCGACGCGGCAGTCGGGCCGGGTCGTGCTGCTGCTGGCCGGCAACGCGACCGAAGATGAGGCTGCGGTGATCAACGCCCTCGTGGAAGACCACGGCGTCGAGACGGTGCGCCAGTTGTCGTTCATCGACGCGGAGGCGGTGCCGGGCTGGCTCGCGGCGGCGGATGTCGTGGTGCTGCCGTATAGCCACATGCTCAACTCGGGCAGCATGATGCTGGCCGCGACCTTCGCGCGGCCCGTGCTGCTGCCCGACGATAAGGCATTGCGGCAGGAGCACGGTGACCGTGGCTGGGTGCACTGGTACGCACGCACTCCCGGTGGACTGCGCGCCGCGATCGAGCAGCTGCCGGTCGGAGACGAGCTCGCCTTCGCCGCGGCGCTAGCCGATGCCGGCAGGTGGACGCCGCAGGACGCGGGGACGGCGTTCGCCGGCGAGGTGCGTGCGCTGCTGGCCCGCTCAGGCGCGTCGCACGCGCAGCACGACCGGTGACGAACCGCTGAACGAGACCCGCAGGGAGACCGAGCTGAGCGGGCCCGGCGTTGACTGAGCATGGACCGCGAGCTCTGCAGGCGCTCGGTGCCTGCGCGTGAGTCTGAGCGCGAGTGTGAGCTCGCGACCCACCATTCTGCGGGTTACGGGCAAGGTCGCTCTCCAATGCAGGACGCCGTCGTGGCCACGGGCGGCATCGAGCGAGACCAGCTGCGTGAACCGGCTGGAGCGGCCGCGCACGACGAGCGCGATTGCTTCAGAAGGATCGGGCGATTCATGCCCGGCGATGATTCCCTCGAACAGCACGTGATGGTCGTCAAGCATCACGCGCCGCAGGCGTGCAACTCTCAGTGGCATCCGATCGAGCACGGCCCGCGCGGACGCCGCGTGCTCGCCCACCGGCAGGGTGGCGGGCGCGCTGACCACTGCGACCGCGGTGAAGGCAGCCGAGCCGATGCGATCGATCTGATCGCGCGCGCTCTCCACCAGCCGCGCTGCGACATCTTGCGGGCGCGCGAGCCCGAACGCGACCGGCGCAAGCACCCGGTTGACGAGTAACTCTGCAGCCATGCGCGCTTCGACGGCGTCGTCCGTGTCGAGCTGCGAGGCAGCTTCGAGCGCCGCCACGGCCACGCGCGTGCCATTCCGGCGATCCGGCGAGGTGAGGGGACCCGAGTCCGTCGATGCTCCCAGCACCCAGCGACGGCTTGGAGCGCCTGCGGCGAAGAAGGCAAGTGCTGCGGTGCGGAGAGGATCGAGCCTGCGCGGCGAGGGCCCGATCGCAGCCAGAATGTCAGCGGCGAGGGACTCGACGCCGATCGCGAGATCGCGCTCGATCGCCGTGATCTCTGCAGCGCGGCTCCACCATTGGTCAAGCACGTGCCCGCCGACATAGTGCTCGATGATGGTGCGATCGTCGGTCGCGACCGCCGTGGCGACAGTGGCCCGCGCCTGCGAGATCCAGTCGCGCAGCGTGCGAGCGCGCATGTAGTCGGCGCTGACGGTCTCCAGGTGCCGGCGGTGCAGGTAGACGGACTCTGGCACAACGGCGATGCGCCCGGCGGCGAGTTGCAGCCGGAGCATCGGGTGGATGTCCTCGCATTGCACGCCCTCGGGGAAGCGAACTCCGGCGCGGTCTATCAACTCGCGGCGGAAGAGCTTCGCCCAGACGACGTGGTCCTCGAGCAACGACGGCGTGTCGAGGATGTCGTAGACGCCCGCGCTCGCGAAGTGCGGTCCCTGCATCGTCCAGTACCGCATCCGCCGCCGGCGCCTGCCGCTGAAGAAGTCTTCGCCGATCCCGGTCGACATCTCGGTGTCGCCGGCGCGCATCGCGGCGATCAGTGATTCCAGCGCGGTCGGCTGCAGGATGTCGTCGGAGTCGGCGAACGCGATCAGGCTGCCTTTCGCGGCGTCGAGGCCGAGGTTCCGAGCAGCTCCGATGCCGCGGTTGGGCGCATCGATCACCCGGAAGCGAGCATCGCTTGCTGCATACGCGCGCGCGACGTCGATCGAGCGGTCGGGTGAGCCGTCGATGACGAGCACGGCTTCCCACTGCATCCAGGTCTGGGCGAGCATGGAGTCGAGCAGCGCAGGCAGCACCCGCTCCGTGCGGTACACGGGCACGATGATGCTGATCAGCCCAGCCGCGGGCTCAGTCACGGCCAGAGACCTCCTCGATGAGCTCGGCGTAGGCGCGCGCCATCGCGTAGGGCGAGCGGCGCCGCGCGTACGCCAGGGCCGACTCCCGCACCGCAGGATCGCGGAACCAGCCATCCTCGATGCTGGCACGGATCGAGGAGACCGCGTCGGCCGGGTCGAAGAACCGCAGCCATTGCTCGTCGCCGAAGTCGGCGGTGATCGTGTGCTCGTCCGGCAGCAGCACGGGCAGCCCGAACGTCGCGGCGAGATGCATCGTGCCAGAGTTCAGGATGCGCTCGTATGGGAGCACGGCGACATCGGCCGCCGAGAACCAGGCGGCGACTTCGCTGTCCTCGATGAAGCGCAGCGCGCTGGTGACGCGCATGTCGGTCTGCGCCAGCTCGGCGATGCGCTCGCGCAGGTCGGGCGTCGGGTTGCCCGCGAGCAGCAGTTCGACCTCCGCCGGGGTGCCCTGCAGCTGGGTCGCAGCCTCGAACAGGTGCTCGAGGCCCTTGTACGGCCGCATCTGGCCGAAGAAGAGCGCCTGCGTGGTCGTGGAGGACGAACCGATCGCCTCTCGAGCGGCGGCACGCTCCATGCGGGTGCCGTAGATCCCTGCGTAGGACGAGTGCGGCAGCACCCGCACCTTCTCCGGCTGCAGTCGGTACAGCTCGCCGATCGCCTCCTGGGTGGTCGTGCCGAGCACGTGGACGACGTCGGCGATGTCGGCGAGACCCTGATGCAGGCGCACGGCGGCGAGCGGGAATCGCGTATCGTGCGGCAGCACATTGTGCACGGTCCAGATGATCGGCCTGCCGCGCTCGCGCGCTGCGACGAGACCGCGCAGCACCGCCTCGACGCGCTTCTCGGCATCCTCGGGATCCGTCGACTTCTCGATGATCGGGCTCGTCCAATGCACGTGCACGACGCCCGTCGCCGCCCGGTCCTCGAGCTCGCGAACCAGCTGCGGGTGCTCGACCGTGCCCGGCATCGACGCGCCCGATCCGCGCACCTCGGTCTGCAGCATCGCCATGTACGGGTTCGAGCCCCAATTGGGGAAGGTGAACACGCGCCGGGGCGTGCGAGCCGCAGGTGCGGCCGCGCGCCGTCCGGTGCGCTCGACGCGTGCACCGACGGTCAGCCGCGTCTCGCCTCCGAGGGCGACGAAGAGGGAGACCGGGCGAGAGCGCAGGTCGACCTGGAGCGACGACGGGTGGTCTGCGGAGACGACGACCGGCAGTTCGACCCGACGGCCGTGCCGGCTGTCCCGTCGCAGCCAGAGGTCGGCCTTCTCGAGTGCCTCGAGATCCTCTGCGGGAATGACAGCCTGCCAACTGACCGGACCCGGCTCCTGCGGCGGCGATGCGACCGTGACCGCGACGACACGCGGCCTGCTCGAGCCCCGGTCGACGACGGACAGCCGCAGTACGTCTTCCGCCTCCAGCGGCCGGTCGAGGTGCACCGACCCTCGCAGCACGAGGCCGCGCGCCTCGAGCCGGATCGCCGTGATGCCCGCCGTGAACGGCAGCAGCGAGCGCCAGTGCTCCCGGGCCAAGTCTGCGACCGGGGAGGCGTCGTCGCCGAACGGCGAACCCGGGAGTCCGATCGAGATGAGCACGTCGGGGGCGGTCGCTTCGACGCCGCGGATCGCAGCCGCGACGACCGTCGCGTCATCGATCCAGCCGCGACCGGCCGTGCTGAGCACCTGCGAGAGCAGTAACTCGGCGGCCAGCCTGTCCTCGAGCGGATCCGTGCGGTCGAGCAGATCGACGGCGCGGAGCGCGGCTCGCGCGATCGCGGGCGCGCGCTCGGGCCCAGGGGATTCCAGCGGGCTGATGGCCACCTCCGGGGTCTGCCCCCTGCCATCGAGGTCATCGCGCAGCGCGGCGGCCAGTTCGCGCCACCGTCGCGAGGGCACGCCCGCAGCGAAGGCGCGCAGGACGCTCGTCCGGAGCGTGTCGAGCGGATCAGGCTCCCGCCCCGCGACGTCGAGCATGTCGGCGGCGAGGCGCTCAACGACCACGAGCAGTCCGGAGTCCTCGATGAGCGTAAAGCGCTCCGCGCGCGTCCACCACTGCGAGAGCGTGTGCTTGAGCACATAGTGGTCGCGCACGTGCTGCTCCGGCACCGCAGCGATGAGACGCAAGGTCCTGGTCGCCTGCGTGCCCCAGTCACCGAGCGTTTTGGGTCGCAGATAGTTCGCGCTGATGGCACTGCCGTGCCGACGATGCGCGTAGATCTCGGCGGGCACGATGGCGGTCAACCGCGCGGCCAGCTCGAGCTGCAGCGCGGGGACGATGTCCTCGGTATGTGTGTGCTCGGGGAACTCCAGCCCGATGCGATCGATCAGCGACCGGCGGAAGAGCTTCGCGCAAACGATGCTGTCCTCGATCAGGCTGGGCATGTCGGTGAGTCGATAGGTCGCCCAGCGTCGGGAGAACTGAGGGCCGCGCATCGTCCAGTACCGGACGCGGCGGGGGCTGTCGGGGAAGAAGTCGTAGATGATCCCCCCGGCCATGTCGGCTTCGCCGCCCTCGAGCGCGGCCACCAGCACCGAGAGCGCCTCCGGCTCCAGCAGATCGTCGGAATCGACGAAGGTGATGTAGCTGCCCCGTGCGATCGCGAGGCCCGCGTTGCGAGCCGCGCCGGGTCCGCCGTTGGGGGTGACGAGCACCGTGAAGCGACTGTCCTTCGCGGCGTAGCGACGCGCCACCCGTTCGGAACCGTCCGGCGATCCGTCGATGACGAGGATCGCCTCCCAGTTCGTGTAGGTCTGCGCCAGGAATCCGTCGAGGCAGGCGCCGAGCATCTCTTCCGCCTGGTAGATCGGTACGATGATCGACACGAGCTGCGAATCGTCGCCAGCGGCGTCTGATGCGATCGGCATGCAGCCTCCTCACGAATCTGACTGGCCCGAACCATTGTAGGAGGAAGAGTGACGTCACCCGGATCGACTGTCGACTCGCCGTCGGTGAGCGTCATCATCCCGACCTACAACGTGGGCGAGTGGGTCGGGCAGTTGGTTCAGTCGCTGCGTGCGCAGACGCTGGCGGACTTCGAGGTGATCGTGGTCGACGACGGCTCGACGGACGACACCCTCGAGCGGCTCGCTGAAGCAGCCGACGGCGATGGGCGATTCCGGGTGCTGCAGAACATTGGCAAGGGCGCAGCCCGCGCGCGCAACCATGGCATCGCCAATGCGGGAGGCGAGTACCTCGCCTTCGCGGACGGCGACGACATCGTGCCAGCCGACGCCTACCGGTTGCTGGTGGAGCAGGCGCGGACCACCGATGCGGAGATGGTGCTCGGAAACCATCTCGTGATGGAGGCGCAGCGGCTGACGACGCGCGATCAGAGCCTGCCGCTCTACGACCGCGTCCGCATCGGCGTCACGCTCGCCGAGGAGCCTCAGTTCGTGCGCGAGCGCGTGTGCTGGAACCGCATCATCCGTCGAACCAGTTGGCAGGCCGCCGGCATCGAGTTCGCCGATGCGCGACGGTCGAACGACATCCAAGCGATGATGCACGCCTATACCAGTTTCGCCTTCGACGTCATCCCCGAGCCCGTCTATGCCTATCGCCGGCGCATCGGCACGACCTCGATGACCTCGTCGAAGCAGCAGTCTGGCCCGGTTACAGACCACTTCACCCAGGAGATCGCCTGCCGCGATGCCATCGCGCGCCTGCGCGATGGCGAGCTCAGCAAGCGCTACTACGCCAGCATTCTCGAGTTTGACATCTGGGCACACTGCATGGGCGCGGTGCTCAGCGAGGACGATGCCTTCGATGAGGCGCGGAGTCTGCTCGTCGAGCTCGTGTCGGCGGCGCCTCGGGGAGCCTTCGACGGGCTGGATCCGCTGCGCCGCGTCGTCTATGGCCTTGTCGCGCGCCGAGGCTGGGCGCTCGCGGCCGCCATGATCACCGGATCCGGTGCGGAGGGGCTCGCGGCGCTGCGCGCCTCTGGCGCCAACGCGCAGATCACGGCTGCGGTCGTCGCGGATCGTGGCGCGCATCGAGCGATCGCCGAGCTCGCGCGTCGTGACCTCATCGCACCGATGGCGCTCGCGAGCACCACGGATGACGATGTGCGCAGATTGCACGCTCTCGCGGCCGGTCTCGTCGAGGCGGGACTGTCGCCGGCTGCGCTGACTCGGCACGAGCGAGCGCTCCTGAAGCTCGACTCTCACGTGCCGGTCGACCGACTTCGCGAACGCGCCGCGCTCGCGAAGTCGGCCGGCTCGCTCGGCACGGCCGCCCGTCAGGCCGCTGGCGTCCTCCGCGCAGTGCGATCAGGCAGCCCGCGTGCGGTGCTCGAGGCCTCGCGCCAACTGCGCGGCCATCACGTGCTGACGCTGGTGAGCGAGGTCCGGCCGCACCACGTCCTCACGGGGCTGCGTCGCGTTCGGGCGCGACTGCGGCGGCGCTGAGAGGGCGCGGCGCCCAGAGATCCGCTGGGAAGGCGGCCTCGAGCGGGGCGGGATCCCACTCGAGCGGTGGCAACGGGCCCATCGCGAGCGCTGCAGCGACGGTCGCCGCGAGTTCGAAGGGGCGGCGGCCCGTGCCCTCAGCGTAGTCGTCGTACTTGAAGCGGTGCTCAGCGCCCGAGCGCATCGGCCGCACCGGCACCCCCATGGCCTCTGCGAGCACGATGCCGTGGAGCGAGGAAGAGACGACGACCTCCGACTCCGCGATCGCATGGATCACGTGCGCGAACGGCTCTGTCGGCTGCACGAGCCATGGTTCGCCCAGCATTGAAGGCAGGTCGTTGAGGTTCGGGATGACGCTGAGCGGTCGTGTCGTCGGGCGCCTTCGCGTCAGCTCGGGCATGAGCCGCGGCAGCAGGAGGGCGGGGTCGCCGAACACCGCGGGGCAGTCGATGCCGGCCTCGGCGAGCACCGCTCGCGTGAGCGGACCCCTGACCGATCGAATATCGAGGCTCGTGGACGAGATCGCGTTGGCGATCTTGCCGTTGATGCCCGCGCCCCAGACGACATCGCCGTCAGCGGCGAAGTGGAGCACCGACCCGACGGAGAGGAGTCGCGCGAGCGCCTTCGGCACGGGCACGGGCGCGCCCTCGTCGCTCGACAGCGGCTCCTCGGGTTCCGAGAGCGTCGGAGGAGGAGCAGTGTCGAGGCCATGGGACACCGCCATCGCGCGGACGACCTCGATGGCGAGTTCGTCGCCGAAGTTCACAGGCTGGTGTTCGGGAATGACCGCTCGGCGCATGGGCAGCCAGCGGAACACTTCGACCTCGCCCAAGCGCACCCACTTCGGTTGCGAGGGCAGGCGATCGTCGGGCGATGGCGCGGACACAGGCATAGCCTATGAGAGCGGGCCTCGCCATCCGTCATCCCTGCACTCAGCGGGTAGACTCCTGTGCCCATGTCGCAAGCACGAAGCAGCGAGAGCGGATGACGGGCGGAGCACAGCTGTCAGAGGTGCGCCCGCGCAGCGGCCGACGCACCGACATCCAGGGCCTGCGGATGCTGGCCGTGGTCGGCGTCGTCGTCTCGCACTTCTGGAGCTGGCCGGTCGGCGGTTTCGTGGGTGTCGACGTCTTCTTCGTGATCTCGGGGTTCCTGATCACCGACCTGCTGCTGCGCGAGCACGAGCGCAGCGGACGGATCTCGTTCGTCGACTTCTATCGGCGACGCGTCAAGCGCCTCATGCCGGCAGCACTGCTCGTGTTGATGGCGACGACCGTCGGATCGGCGCTGCTGCTGCCTCAGCCTCGTGCCCAAGGAGCCGCCGTCGACGCGGGCTTCGCCGCGCTGTTCTCTGTCAACTGGCGACTCGCGGCGGTCGGCACAGACTACTTCGAGGCGGGACGGGCGCCGTCGCCGGTGCAGCATTACTGGTCGCTGTCGGTCGAGGAGCAGTTCTACATCGTCTGGCCACTCGTACTCGCGATCGTGCTGTGGGCGGCCGCCGCACGGCGACGGAAAGCGATGCTGCTGCTGGCGGCGGCGGTCGTCACCGCCGCGTCGTTCGCATGGGCGCTGCATGAGACCAGCGCAGCGCCCACTCTCGCGTACTTCTCGACGCTGTCTCGGGCATGGGAACTGGGCGTGGGCGTGCTCGTCGCGGTCGCGGCGCGGATGACCCGGCGTCGGCTGCCGCGCGCGATCGCTCCCTGGGTCGGGCTGATCGGGTCGGTGGGCATCCTCGCGAGTTTTCTGGTGGTGCTGCCCGCGCCCGGCTTCCCCGCGCCGAGCGCGCTGCTGCCCGTGCTGTCGACGGCGGCAGTGATCGTGGCCGGGCTGGGCGCCGATGCCCAGTACGACCGCATAAACGTCCTGCTCACCAATCGGCCGGCGCAGCTGCTCGGTGAGGTCTCCTACTCTCTCTATCTGTGGCACTTCCCGATCGCGGTGCTTGGCGCAGCAGTGCTGCCGCCGGACTCGCTGCTGCGCAGCGTGGGGGGTGTGTTGCTCTCGGTAGCGCTCGCGTGGCTCAGCTTCCGCTTCGTGGAGGACCCGGCGCGTCGAACGTCTTGGCGGCCCGGAGTGCGGCGGTGGCGCGTGCGTCGCTTGGCTCTGGTCACGGTGGTGGCCGCCGCTGTTGTCGCTCTCACCGCGACCGCGACGGTGCACCTCGTCCGCCCGACGCAGGCAGTCGCGGCCGAGGAGGCGGGTGCGCCGGGCTGCGTCGGCGCCGACAGCCTGCTCAATGAGTGCGGCCCCGAGGATCTCTCCGGCGTGCTCGCTCCTGGAGTCGACGCGTTCGAGGACGATGCGGGTTCCATGTATCGGTGCTGGCGGCCCGAAGGAGGGGAAGCAGTTCCATGCACGGTCGGGGATCCGGACGCTGACACGCGAGTGGCGCTCGTCGGCGACAGCCACGCAGCGATGCTGCTGACCGCATTGGAGCCTGCCGCCGAAGAGCGGGGCTGGGCACTCGACACGTTCCTGGGCTACGGGTGTCAGTGGCGCGACGGCGATCCGACGAGCGACTGCGAGGCTCCGAGACGGGAGATGATGGACCAGCTGGAATCGGGCGCCTACGACATCATCATTACCTCTGGCGCGCGGTGGGCCGCGACCGATGAGGGAGCAGCGGATGGTTACGCCGCCGCTTGGCAGCGCGCCGCAGACCGCGGTGCTCGAGTAGTCGTCGTCGGAGACGCGCCTGAGGTCTCCGCTGAGGCGCTGGCCTGCGTGCAGCGCATCGGGATGGATCCTCGACGGCCGCCCTGCGTTACGTCCCACGAGGATGCGTTCGCGCAGGTGGATCCGATGCCGGCCGCCGCACGCAAGGCGGATGCGGCATTCGTCGATATGACCGATCTGTACTGCACGCCTGGGGGATGCCCCGCAGTGATCGGTGGTGTGGTGGTCTATCGCGACACGGTCGGCCACGTCACCGCCACCTACATGGAGACCGTGGCGCCGGAGCTCGTCGAGCGCATCGCCGCCGCTGCTCGTTGAGGAGCCGATGATACTCTCGATGAGTACGGCGCCCGGGACCGGGCCGGGTGAGTGGAGGAGCATGGCGAGTGCCGCAGCTGGGCGATCGAGCGCTCGGCACATCACCCTCAACCTTCTGAAGAACCTCACGCTGCGGGAGATCCGCTCCGAGTACAAGCGCACGGTGCTCGGGCGAGTGTGGTCACTCATCAATCCGCTCGCGCAGGTAGCGATCTACGGGGTGGTGTTCGGCCTCATCTTCGGGGCGGAGCCCGAACCCGGCATCAACTCCGGCATCCACCTCTTCGCGCTCTGGCTCGGGGTCGGCATCGTCACCTGGGGCTTCATCAACATCGGCATCCGTGAGGCGATGCAGTCATTCCTGGCTTACCAGGGCCTGCTGAAGAAGGTCTCGTTGCCGCGATGGACGCTGCCGGCCTCGAAGGTGCTGGCTCGCACGGCCACGTACCTCACCGAGATCGCCGCTGTCGCCGTGATCTGCGGCATTCTCGGCGGCTGGGAGATCCTGCTGCGGATCTGGATGCTCGTCCCGCTCATCGCGCTTACTGCAGTGTTCATCTACGGCATCGGTCTCCTGCTCGCGATCGGCATCATCTACTTCCGCGACATCGAGCACTTCTGGGGGATCCTCACCCAGATCTTCTTCTACGCATCCGGTGTCATGATCCCCGGCAGCACGGTCGCGACGGTGCAGACCGAGACGCTCGACGCGGGTGGCTACACGTTCCTCGGCGGTCCGGTGCCGCTCTTGGCGCTGTTCGAGGCGAATCCCGTGTACCAGTTCCTGACCGCCTACCGCCGCGTCGTCTACGACTTCGCGTTCCCCGAATGGCAGCTGCTGCTGTCGCTGTCGCTATGGGCGGCGGGCGTGCTCATCGTCGGCCTGTTCGTCTACCAGCGCTTCCAGGCCCGCATCGTGGAGGAGCTCTGATGGGCGAGGCTGCCGTCGAGGTGCATGGCGTCTCGAAGAAGTTCCGCGTCTACCACGACCGCAACCAGTCGATCAAGGCGACGGTCCTCAAGGGCGGGCGCGCGAAGTACGAGGAGTTCTGGGCGCTCCGCGATGTGTCGCTCGAGGTGCCGAAGGGAACGACGTTCGGGCTGCTGGGGCTCAACGGTTCCGGCAAGTCGACGCTGCTGAAGTGCATCGCCGGCATCCTGCAGCCCAACGCGGGTCACATCGTCACCCGCGGCCGCATGGCGGCGATGCTGGAGGTCGGATCCGGGTTCCACCCCGAGCTCTCAGGCCGAGAGAACATCTACCTCAACGCAGCGATCCTGGGCATGAGCGACCGCGAGGTCGACGCAAAGATCGACTCGATCATCGATTTCGCCGGCGTCGAGCGCTTCATCGACCACCCGGTCAAGAACTATTCCAGCGGCATGTATGTGCGGCTGGGATTCTCCGTCGCCATCCACACGCAGCCCGAGCTGCTGCTGGTCGACGAGGTGCTGGCCGTGGGGGACAAGGACTTCCAGGCGAAATGCTTGGGCAAGTTCGAAGAGTTGAAGGCAGCGGGGAAGACCGTCGTGGTCGTCTCGCATTCGATGGGCACGATGCGCACGTTCTGCGATCGCGCGGCCTGGCTCGAGCAGGGCGTGCTGCAGGATGTCGGAGATGCATCGGCGATCGTCGACGACTACTCCGGCTCCGGCTCCGGCCCCGGCCCCGGCCCGCAGGCACCTTCGTCCGCCGCGCTCGGCGATCGCACCGTGCACATCTCCGCGGTGCGGGTGCTGCGACCGGACAACGAGGAGCCGGTCGAGGTCGGTCCAGCGGAGCGGCTGCGGATCCGCGTCGAGTTCGAGGCTCGGGAGCGGATTCTCGACCCGGTGTTCACGCTGTCGATCACCAACGCGCCGCGATGGGTGCTGCATCGAATGCTCAGCACCGATTACGGCTGGGATCCCGGAGCGATCGAGCCCGGTGCGGGCGCGTTCGAGGTGGAGATCGACAGCCTTCCGCTCGTGGCGGGCGAGTACGACATCAACATCGACATTCGACCGCGCGGAAGCTCGCTGACCTCGGTGAACGCGCAGGGGGCCGGGACCATCCGAGTCGGCTCTACCGGGCTGGTGAGCTCACGCAGCTCGCTCGCGCTGCCCGCTCGCTTTACGGCGCTCGAGCAGGGCTGACGTCCGCTCGCGCATTCCGCGCGACGCGCCCGGGGAACCTCGGGCTTCAAGTTCGGCTTGAGGGTTCGCTAGGCTGTGCGAGGTTTCGTCCCCCAATTCGGAGTTGTCATGCGCTGGTCACGGTCCATCGTCGCTGCATTGCTGTCGGCGGTGCTCGTCGTCGGCCTACTTGTGGCGCAGCCTGCGAGCGAGGCTGAGGCTGCGAACTCGAGCGACTTCAACCCGGGCAACATCGTCAGCGACGAGCAGTTCTTCGATGGCGATGCCATGTCTGCGAGCCAGATCCAGGCATTCCTCGATTCGCAGCTTCAGGCATGCCAGTCCGGGTACACCTGCCTGAAGGACTACCGCCAGTCGACTCCGCGCATGAGCGCGGACAAGTACTGCGACGACGTGCCCGGCGCTTCCAGCCGCACAGCGGCACAGATCATCGCTGTCGTGGCTGCGGCATGCGATGTCAGCCCGAAGGTGATGCTCGTGCTTCTGCAGAAGGAGCAGAGTCTCGTCACGCTGTCGGCTCCTTCGCCGGTCCGCTTCGAGCGTGCGACCGGCTTCGCCTGCCCAGACACCGCACCGTGCGACTCCTCCTACGGCGGCTTCTTCTACCAGATCTACTACGCAGCCCGACAGTTCCAGCGCTATGCCGCGCATCCGGGGTCGTATCAGCACCAAGCGGATCGCACCAACCGCGTGCTGTACCACCCGAACGCTGCCTGCGGCACGAGCGACGTCTTCATCCGCAACCAGGCGACTGCCGGGCTCTACAACTACACGCCGTACCAGCCGAACGCGGCCGCGCTAGCAAATCTCTACGGCGCGGGCGATGCGTGCTCGGCGTACGGCAACAGGAACTTCTGGCGGATGTGGACGGATTGGTTCGGTTCTCCCACGAGCGCGATCTCGAGCCTGCTGGTCCGAGGCACGAGCAGCAGCACGGTGTACCTGGTCAACGGCAGTTGGCTGCACCCCTTCCCGAACGCCGCGCTGGTAGGCGAGTATCAGTCTCGGCTGGGACCCGTGCAGGTCGTGCCCGATGCTGCGATCCGCGAGATGACGATCGGCCAGGGCGTCACCCGCTGGATACGCTTCGACGGGAGTTCTTATTTCGTCGATGACGGCAAGCGCTACCACTTCCGCAGTGCCGAGCAGGTGCATGAGTGGGGTCACACCACGAGCTACGGCATCAACGTCAACGCCGAGCTGTACGACGCGCTGGTGAACGGCGGCTGGCTGCGCGACGTCGTGCGGTGGGGCAGCGAGTGGTGGATCGTCCGGGACGGGATGCGTCAACCGATCAGCGATCCGGCCATCCTCAAGGCCCTTGGGCTGTCAGACGAGCGCTCCTGGATGAGTGCGAACGCACTCGATGAGTTCGGTATCGGGGATCCACTGCTGGCGAACGGCTACGGGGCGATCAACTACTCGGGTACGGACGCCGTCTACCAGACCTCGGCGGGTCTCGTCTATCTTGATCGCCAGCAGGTTGAGCTCGGTGTCTTCGACGACTTCGGTGCCGTCACATGGGTCGCGGTCGAGCACGCTCGCCAGAGAGCGACCGCGCTCCCGAACCGCGTCTGGGATGGCAGAGATGCCTGGGTCGTGACCGATCGAGGGATGCTCCGGGTCACCAAGACCATGTTCGGAGGGGATGCATTCTTCGGCGCGATACCGCGCACCATCGTGCTCGGATTGCCGAGTGCGGGGGCAGTCACGGGAGAGCACTTCCAAGCCGAGCTCGGCGCTAGCACCGTCTGGTGGATGCATGACGGCAAGCGCGAGTCGATCCCTGCCCACAGCGTTGCGACAGTGGCAGCTCGCGAAGGCATCCCGAGCACTGTCCACCGCGGCGTCGATGGATATCTCAGCTGGATTCCAGAGCACTCGAGCTTCAGCCCTGGCACACTGCTTCGCGATGCTATCTCCGGCCAGCTCGTGCTGACGTCCGCGTCGTCCACGCTGCGAGTCGACGACGCGCGCGTGCTGCAACAGCTGGGTCTCGACACCACGCCCACCACGATCTCGCGATCGGTCCGGAACGGCCTACCGCCGCAGGCTGAGGCGTTCGATGACTTCGGTGTGCGATGCGCTGCACCGGGGCTCGCTTCGGATCGTCGGCTGATGAGCTTCGCCTCAGCCGCGGTGCAAGCCGACTGGGGCATGACGTTCGAGCAGTTGCCGAGTGACATCTGTCGGTTGATCAGCACCGGACCGGCTCTCGACCAAGCGGTCGCCGACTCCTCTGGCAATCTCTGGCTCGTCGGTGACGGCACACGCGCCCCGATCGACAGTTCGAGGACGCTGCGCGACCTCGGGATTGAGCAGAGTGCAGTGGTTCGTGTGAACGGCGATCCGCTGTACACGCTGGCACGCGCGCCCATGGTTCCTCCGTACTACTACACGGGCACGCTCGTCCGCGGTTGGGGGCTGTCGCAGGCCTACCTGGTTGATCAGGGCAGGCTGATGGCGACGACCGGTGCTGTCGCCGAGGAACTCGGATTCGATGACCGACCGATGGGGGTGTCGGTGGACGCCATCCAGGTCTCGACGCACGGAAGCGAGCTCCCGGCACCGTTGATCCGCTGCAACGGAAGAGAGTACGCGGGCGTGGACGGCCGACTGGTTGCCTTCCCTTGGCGAGTGGCTCTCGAGTTCGGCGACCCCACCGACTTCGTCGATGTGTCGTCGACCTTCTGCGGCAAGTTGGCGAAGGGGGGCTGGATGTCGCAGTATGTGCGTGACACGAGCAACGTCATCTGGTTCGTCGACGATGGTGCACGTACGCGCATCTCTGCTGCATCAGTCCCGACCGGTCAGCAGGTGCACGTCGTGGGAGACGCGATCCTCGCGCTCCTTCCGACGCGCTGAGCTCGCTCTCAGTGACGCGGGTCAGGACCGGATGGTGGTGATGACCTCGGTACGCGGCGCGCGCGGTGCGATCTGCTTGCGCAGCGGGCCGATCGCGAAGATCACGAGCAGCATCATGCCGAACTCGATCCAGGGCCGCGACTCCGCGAGCCCCTGCACGAACAGCGCGACCCAGAGCAGCAACGGGATGGCGTTGAGCGCGCGCTCGCCGATCGGGGCGCGGTAGAGCGCGCCGAGGCAGTTTGCGACCGCTCGGTACTGCAGTCCGCCCCACAGCAGCACTCCGACGAGGCCGAGCTGCATGAACACGTCGAGCCAGACGTTGTGCGCCTGCAGGTAGACCATGCCGTGCATCTCGCCGAGGCTGTCGAACGGCGGGACCCACGGGAGCCAGTAACCGAGGTAGCCCACGCCAACGACCGGGCTCGTAAGGCCGAGGTCGATCACGCGGCCCCAGATGTCGAAGCGGCCCGTCATGTCTGCATCGCGGCCGAGGAACTCCGTCACTGCATCCCAGTTGCCGATGATCAAGCCGATGCAGGCCAGGCCCACCGCGATCGCGATGCCGAAGATGCGATAGAAGGTGGCGCCGCGCCAGCGCACCCAAGCGATGACCAGGAACGCGAGCACCGCGACCATTGCCGTCGCGAACAGTACGGTGGCGCTCCGTGTGACGGCGTGGGCAAGCAGCGGCAGCGCGATCCACACCGGCCACCATCGGTCGAGCCGGGCGGCTGCGCGGCAGCTGGCGATCACCAGCGCGATCAGCGCCACCATTCCCAGCAGATTGGCGTTGCCCATGATGCCCTGCACGCGCCCGCCCTCGAACAGGAGGCCGCTCGACCAGTGCAGTTCGCCGCTGACGTCGGGCGGGTAGTCGGCCCAGAGCGGGAAGAGCGGGCGGCGCAGCACCAGCGCGACGAATGCCTCGAACAGGAACGAGGCGATCAACAGGCCCTGCATCGTCCAGTGCGTGAGATCGAGGATCACGCGGTAGGGAAGCGAGGCGATGAGCACCGCGCTCGCGATCGTGCCGATCAGGATGATCGACCCGACGAGCGACCACGCAGGTGAGATCGCCCAGATCGCCGAGACCAGCGCCATGGCCGCGAACGCGACGACCGACACGGGCATCCGCCACAGCCGAACGCGCAGCAACGTCAGCTCGATGGCGACCCAGATGAAGGTCGCGAGCACAATGCCTGCCCAGGCAGGATAGCCGATCACGTTGCGCACCGCGTCGCCGCAGGTCGCGTTGGCGACGATCCACGCTGCGAGGATCGTCCTCCTTCTCTGCCCCGGCACCGCACCATCGTGCCACGGCTCGGCTCGGCGCGAGCACTGTTGCACGCGCAGGAGCGGCGCGCTCGATGGACCGTGACCCGGGACGGGTCCCGGCGCTGGGGTCGCGGTGCAGGCGCGAAAGCGCCTGCACCCTCAGCTCCACCGCGCGTGTGCGAGGATTGCTCGCCGCCATCGTCCAGCGAACCGGAGCCCCATGCGCGTCGTCGTCCTCGTGCCGACCTACAACGAGCGTGAGGCCCTGCCCGTGACGATGCACGGTCTGCTGCAGGCGGCGCCGACGGTCGAGGTGCTCGTCATCGACGACGCGAGCCCGGATGGCACTGGCGAGCTGGCCGACGCGATCGCCGCCGCTGATCCGCGCGTGAGCGTGCTGCACCGCCCAGCCAAGGCGGGCCTCGGGGCCGCCTACGTGCACGGGATGCACGTGGCGCTCGAGATGGGGGCGGATGCGGTGGTCGAGTTCGACGCAGACGGCTCGCACCCGGCCGAGGCCGTGCCGCGCATGCTGGCAGCGCTCGCACACGGCTCCAGGGCGGGCGCCGATCTGGTGATCGGCTCCCGATGGGTGCAGGGCGGAGGCGTCGTCGACTGGCCCTGGCACCGGCAGGCGATCTCCCGTGTGGGCAACGTGTACGCGCGGGTGATGCTGCGGTCGTCGGTGCACGACATGACCGCCGGGTGCCGCGCGTACACGGCCGAGCTGCTGCGACGCATCCCCCTGGAAGAGGTGCGCAGCCAGGGCTACTGCTTCCAGATCGACATGACGCGGCGCGCGCTGGAGGCGGGTGCGCGCGTGGTCGAAGTGCCGATCCTGTTCCGCGAGCGCGAGCTCGGAGCGTCGAAGATGACGCCCGGCATCGTGCGCGAAGCGCTCGTGAGCGTCACGGGCTGGGCGGCCGGCCGGGCCTGGAGGGCAGTGGCCGAGCGCCTCGCGCGACTCAGGCGAACGCCGACTGCCCGCTGATCGCCCGCCCCACGATCAGCGAGTTCATCTGCGCGGTGCCCTCGTAGGTGTAGAGCGCCTCGGCGTCGACGAAGAAGCGCGCGACGTCGTAGTCGGTGACGATGCCGTTGCCGCCGCACACCTCGCGGCACCAGGCGACCACCTCTCGCATCCGCGTGGTGGCGTAGGCCTTGGCCAGTGCGGAGTGGGCGTCCTCCTGCCGACCTTCGTCGAGCATCCGTGACACCTGCACGCAGAGCGCGATCGAGGCGGTAATGTGCCCGAGCGACTTGGCCAGCAGATCCTGCACGAGCTGGTGCCCGGCGATCGGCTTGCCGAACTGCACCCGCTCGGTCGTGTAGCGCACGGCGGCCTCGTAGGCGCCGATCATCACGCCCACGGCGCTCCAGGCGACCTCGGCGCGGGTGAGGCGCAGCACCTTGGCGGTGTCGCGGAAGCTCGAGGCCCGCTGCAGGCGCATCGACTCCGGCACCCGCACGCCCTCGAGCACGATGTCGGCGTTCTGCACCATGCGCAGCGAGATCTTGCGCTCGATCTTGGTGGCGGCGAACCCGGCGGTGTCGGTGGGCACGATGAAGCCCTTGACCTGGCCGTCCGCGGCGTCCTTCGCCCAGATCACCACGATGTCGGCGTGCGTGGCGTTGCCGATCCAGCGCTTCGCACCATCGATGACCCATTCCTCGCCCTCGCGCCGGGCGGTGGTGCGCAGGCCCTGCGCGGCATCCGAGCCGGAGAGCGGCTCGGTGAGCCCGAAGGCGCCGATCACCGAGCAGTCGGCGAGCTTCGGCAGCCACTCCGCGCGCTGCTCGTCGCTGCCGGCGACGCCGATCGAGCCCGCGACGAGCCCGTTCTGCACGGCGACGAAGGTGGAGACGGATGCGTCCACCCGGCTCATCTCGAGCGCGACCCAGCCGCGGTAGACCGCCGAGTTCTCGATCCGGGCGCTCTCGGCCCACCCGGGGCCCACCACGCCGAGGCCCGCGAGCTCGGGGATGAGCTGGTGGGGGAAGGTGTCGGCGTGCCAGTGCTCGTCGATGACGGGGCGCACCCGCTGCTCCATGAACGCACGGATCTCGGCCAGCGAGGCCTGCTCCGCTTCGGTGAGGTCGGTGGCGAAGCCGAAGAAGTCGCTCGTGAGCGGTGTGAAGGTCATGGCGTCACGCTACGGCGAGGCCGCTGGCGCCACCGCGGCGTTGGTACGCTCATGCCAATCTGCCGGGAGGAGACCGCGGCGTGTTTGTGCCCATCGCCAACGACCCCAGGGGCTACGCCTGGGGCAGCACCAGGCTGCTGGCCGACTACCTGCGCCGCACTCCTTCCGGCGGGCCCGAAGCTGAGCTGTGGCTCGGTGCGCACCCGGGCAGCCCCTCGCGCGTGACAGGAGGGGAGCACCTGGGGCTCGACCTGTCGCAGGCGATCGAAGCGGCGGGCCGCACCCAGCCCGTGATGCTGCTCAAGGTGCTGGCCGCGGCCGAGCCGCTCTCGCTGCAGGCGCATCCGAATGCCGCACGCGCCCGAGCCGGCCACGAGCGGGAGGACGTTGCTGGCATCGCTCGCGACGCGCCGCACCGGAACTACCGCGACCCGTTCGCGAAGCCGGAGCTGGTCGTCGCCGTCACGCCGTTCGAAGCGCTCAGCGGGTTCCGCCCGCGGGAGCAGGCGCAGGGCGTCGCCGAGGCTCTCGCCGCCGTCGACGCGCGGTTCGGGCCTTTGGCAGAGCACGTGCGCTCGGGCGATGCGCTCGCTTGGCTGCTCTCCGGTGCGCTGGAGGTACGCGCCGCGATCGCTGCCGCGTCCGAGCGGTCTGACGCGATCGCCGCGGCGCTGCCGGACGAGGCCGACACCATCGCCCGACTGGCCGCCGCGCACCCGGGCGACCCCGGCATCCTCGTTGCATTGCTGCTCAACCGCGTGTCGCTCGCGCCGGGCGAAGCGCTCTACCTGCCGGCCGGCAACCTGCACGCCTACCTCGAGGGTCTGGGTATGGAGCTCATGGGACCGAGCGACAACGTGCTGCGCGGCGGCCTGACGTCCAAGCACGTCGACGTCGACGAGCTGCTCGCGATCGTCGACGAGACGCCACTCGAGGATCCGCGGCTGCCGGCGATGGAGCTCGACGGCGCAATCGCCTACCGGCCGGAGGCGCCATTCGAACTGCGGCTGGTGGAGGGCACGCACCGGGTGGGGCCCGGAAGGGCGCTGCTGCTCGCGATCTCGCCCACGCGCATCGACGTCGACGGCGTGACGCATGAGCTCGACGTTGCGCAGGCGGCGTGGATCGACACCGAGGTGGACTTCTCCGTGGCCTCCGACGAAGCCTGGCTGGCTCTCGAGTGCGACACGCCGGAGGGCTCCCCTCCGCGGCCCTAGCGGCGACACGCTTACAATCCTCGACTTGACGCGGGGCGAACTACACCGGTGTAATTGGTGCAGCGCGGGCCCGGCCGGGGTCCCGCAGAAACCGGGGGAAGCCATGCGAGAGGGAGTGCAGCGCAGCACGACAGCGCGAGGCATCGAAGAGGGTGGGCTGCGTCGCGGCGTGCCAGGCGACTGGTTCGTCGACCCGATCATGCTTGGGGTACCTGGCGTTCGCAACGAGGCGGACGACCACCCACTGGGATGGCAGGCCGACGCGCTCTGCGCGGAGACCGATCCGGAGGCGTTCTTCCCGGAGAAGGGCGGTTCCACACGGGATGCCAAGCGCATCTGCGACACCTGCGAGGTGCGCCAGCAGTGCCTCGAGTACGCCCTCGAGAACGATGAGCGCTTCGGCATCTGGGGCGGGCTGTCCGAGCGCGAGCGGCGCAAGCTGCGCAAGCTCGCCTGAGCGCGATCCGCATGCGGGTCGTCCTCACCATGATGGTCCGCGATGAGGCGGACGTCATCGCGGCGACCATCGAACACCATCTGGCCGAAGGCGTCGACCGCATCCTGGTGACGGACAACGCATCCGTCGACGGCACGCGCGAGATCCTCGCAGACTACGCGCGCGCAGCACCCGTCACCGTCTTCGACGATCCGGAGCACCGCAAGCAGCAGGCGGAGGTCGTCACCCGCATGGCGCGGCTGGCGGCGGCCGAGCACGGCGCCGATTGGGTGATCAACGGCGATGCCGACGAGTTCGTGCTCGCAGGTGCGCGCACGGTCGCCGAGGCGCTCGCGAGCGCGCCGCCGGCACTCGGCTCGTTCCACGTGCCGGTGCGCAATCTCGTCGGCCCCACAGCGCGCAGCGGCTCCGGCCTTGCCACCCGCATGCATTGGCGTGACGAACGCGCGCAGGCGCAACTCGAGGCGGCGGGCGTGCAGGCGCACCCGACCCCGAACGCCATTCACGTCGGTGACCCCCGCGTCGAGGTCGCGCAGGGCAACCACTTCGTCTCGATGCCGCAGCGCGGCGAGGTGACGGATGCGTTCGGCCTCGAGGTGCTACACGTGCCGTGGCGCTCGTGGCAGCAGTTCGAGCGCAAGACGATCAACATGGGCCGGGGATACGAGGCGTCGCCCTCGCTCGATCCGAGCCCGAATCATCACGGCATGCGCGATTGGCGTCGTTGGAAGGCGGGCATCCTGCTGCCGTTCTACCTCGCGAGGACGCCAGTCGCTGACTCCGACTTCGGCGACGGCTTCGTGCGCGACGATCGGCTGGCGACGCGGCTCACCGCGCTGTCCGCGGTGCTCCCTGTTCGGCTCGCCGAGGCCGTCGACGCCGATCGTGATGCCCACTTCAGTCCTGCTGAGGTCCGCGAGCTGCTTGAGCGCGAGCGGGCACTGCACGGGCTCGACGACGCCTTCCACGCCGAGGTGGCCGCGCAGATCGCGCGTCGGCAGGCGCTGGAGCGCCGAGCCATCACGCCCGAACGGCTCGCGCGGGGCGCGCGCCGCGCCGCCGGGCATGCCGCAGCCGTCATCCGTCGCATCCGCCGCTGACGCGGGCTCCGGCACGCAGATCCGCGGCACACCGGCCGCAACCGCCGGTCGCCGTCGTCATCCCATCTAGCCTTGCCAGGTGCATCCGAGGGTCTTCGCCGTGCTCGCGGCCAGCAGTGGCGCCGCGTATCTGCCGGCGACCCTCGCCGCGATCGACGCGCAGACCGTCGCCCCCGAGCGACTGGTCGCGGTGGACGGCGGCTCCAAGGACGACTCCCGCGCGCTGCTCGAGGCGTCGAGCGCGCGCAGCGTGGTCGCGGCTTCGCGCCTGCCCTATGGGCAGCTGATCGCGAAGGGCGTCGCATCGCTGCCGGAGGCGCACGACGATGACTGGCTGTGGCTGCTCGCGCACGATGCGACGCCGCATCCGCGGGCGCTGCAGGCGCTGCTGGCGCACGTCGACTCGCACCCGAGCGTCGCAGCGGTGGGTCCGAAGGTGATGCGGGGCGACGCCCCGGATCGATTCGCCGAGTTCGGCGAGTCGATGACGCCCTTCGGCCGCAGCCTGCTGCTGCACGAGGGCGAGCTCGATCAGGGGCAGCACGACGACGACAGCGACCAGCTCGGTGTCGCCGAGACCGGCGTGCTCATCCGCCGGGATGTGTTCGCACGCCTCGGAGGCTTCGATCCGGCACTGCGCTCGATCGATGCCGGGCTCGACCTCGGCGTGCGTGCCCGGCTGGCCGGCCACCGCGTCGCCGTCGAGCCCCGAGCGCGGGTGCGACGGGCCGGCGGTCCGGAACACTTCGACGCCCGTTCGGTGAGCGACGCGCACCGGGTGGCGATCTCGCGCCGCGCGCAGTTGCATCGACGGCTCGCCTATGCGAACCCCGTCGCGCTGGTGCTCCACTGGCTGCTGCTGCTGCCGCTGGGCGTCGTGCGCACGATCGTGCACCTGCTCGCGAAGCGGCCCGCCGCTGTGCTCGCCGACTGGCGCGCGACGCTCACGACGCTGGTCGCCTTCGGTGCGACGGCACGGGCGCGGCAGCGGATCGCATCGGCGCGGAAGATGCGCTGGGCATCGCTTCGCCCGCTGCGCGCCTCCTGGCGCACCGTGCGCTCGCAGCGCCGTGCGCTCGGCGATCCTGAGCGCATGCAGCTCGCCGCCGACGAGCGTGTGGGGTTCGTGGAAGGCGCTGGGCTGTGGGTCACGGCGCTCGCCGTCGTCGTCGGCATCGTGCTGACCCCCCAGTTGATCGGTGCTGCGGCCGCGACGGGTGGCGGGCTGCTGCCGCTCTCCGGCTCCCTCGGTGAGCTGTGGTCGAACACGCTCTTCGGATCCCGCGATGCGCTGGGCGCGGTGACCGGGCCCAGCGATCCCTTCGTGCTGATGCTGGCGCTGCTCGGCTCGCTCACGCCGTGGCAGCCGTCCACCGCCATCGTGCTGCTGCTCTTCCTCGCTCCCGCGATCGCATCGCTGACGGGCTTCTTCGCGGCACGACGCATGACGACCTCGCGGTGGGCGCCGGCCGTCGCCGCTGCCCTGTGGTCGCTGTCACCGCTGCTGCTGGCACCCATCGTCGAGGGCAGGCTCGGCGCCGTGCTCGCGCACCTGGCCCTGCCGCTCGCGGTCGTCGGGCTGATGCGGGCATCCGCCTCCTGGCGGGCGGCCGGTGCTGCGGCGATCCCCGTCGCCGTCGTGATCGCCGGCTCGCCGGTGCTGCTGCCGGCGCTGCTGCTGTGCGGCATCGTGGCGGCGGCCGTCGGCTGGCGCCGGCCGCTGCGACCGCTCGCGGCGCTGCTCCCCGGTGCCGTGCTGTTCGCGCCTGTCGCGATCGCCCGGTGGCTTGACGGCTCGCCGCTGGCGGCACTCGCCGATCCGGGCGTGCCGAGGCCGTCGGTGCCGCCGACCGCCGTCGAGGCGGCTCTGCTCGCCCCTGATTCGTCGCTGGCGACGCTCGATGGCGTGATCGCGTGGCTCGCCCCGGGCGCCGACCCGGTGTGGTTCGCGCTCGGACTGCTGGCGCCGCTCGCGCTCGCCGCGCTCGGCGGCGTGGTCCTGCGGCCGGCGACCGCGTGGCCGTGGCTGCCGCTGGTGCTGGCGGGGTACGCGACGGCGGTCGCCTCGACACGGCTGGAGCTGACCAGCCTGGACGGCGAACCGGTGACGGTCTGGGCCGGCAGCGGTGCATCCCTGGCGCTGGCTGCGCTCATCGCGCTCGCGCTCGTCGCCGTCGACGTCGACGACCGCCGCGGCAGCCTGCCCGGCAGCGTGATCGTGCTCGCCGCGCTCGCGGCAGCCGTGCCGCTCATCGCGACCTCGTTCCTGACGCCCGCGACCGTGATCGCGGCACCCGACCGCCGCATGCCGGCATTCGTCGACGCCGCGGCGGAGCACGATCAGCAGATCGGCACGCTCGTGCTGCATCCGCTCGCACAGGGCGTGCTCGGCGTCGACGTCGAGCGCGGTCGCGGCGCGGCGCTCGACGACGTGGCCACCGGTGAGCTCGTGCGCGATGGCGCCAGCGAGGTCGAGGAGCAGCTCGCGCAGGCAGCCGTCGATCTGGCTGCCGGCGGCGACGTCGACGTCGCTGCGCTCCTCGACGACCAGGGCGTGCAGTTCATCCTGCTCGAGCAGGAGCGCGAAGGCGCGGCTGCCGTGCATGACCGGGCGCAGCGCTCGCTCGACGCGCGCGGCGATCTGCAGGCGATCGGCCAGACCGAGGCGGGCCTGCTGTGGCAGCGCGTCGATCCGCGGCCCGGCGAGCCGGCTGCACCGGTCGCCTGGGCGGGCTGGCTGCTGCTGGGGCAGCTGGCGGCGCTCGGAGCCGCGGTCGTCGCCGCGCTGCCCTCGCTGCGCCGTGGGGCTCGCGTGCGCACGAAGCGACTCGAGGGAACGGGGGAGTGGCAGTGAGCGACCGCGACAGGGAGCCGCTCGACGACTCGCAGGAGTTCGACGACGTCTCGCCCATCGATGACGCCGAAGTTCCTCGCGAGCACCGGGCGGCTCCGGAGGAGCTTGCCATCGAAGCCGAGGCGCAGGCCAGGGCAGAGGCCGACACCGGCGGCGCGGGCGATATCGCCAGTGACGTCGCGCTCACCGACCGCGAGGCGGTCGCGAACGATGCCGCGCTGGCCGGCAGGCGCGTCGAGCGACGGGATGTCGTGCGGTGGAGCGCGCGCGCGCTTGCCGGCGTCGCGGCCGCAGCGCTCGGCTTCGGCGCGGTGCTCGGCGCTGGAGCACTGCCCGACGATGCCCGCGTGCGCGCCGAGGTGCCTGCGACCCAGGTGCAGCCGGCGTCGCCGCTGCAATCGCGCGTGTGCGCCGGCCCGGCGCTGCGCGTCGGCACAGCCGATGGCGAGAACGCGCTCGCGATCGCTGCGATCGCCGAGCCCTCGCTGGTGATCGGCAGTCTCGGCGGCGAGGTCGAGCAGACCGCGCTGGGCGTGACCGGCGCGGACGACGTCAGCGGCGGCGAGTCGATCGTGCAGCGCAACGAGGCCTCGACGCTCTCCGCCGCGCAGAGCCTCGACATCGACGTCGAGGGCGTGCGCGGCTTCGCTGCCAGCGAGTGCGCGGAGACGAGTTTGGACCAGTGGCTGGTGGGCGGCTCGACGCGCACCGGCCGACAGACGGTGCTGACGATCGCGAACGCCTCTGAGGTCAGTGCCAGCGTCGACGTCACCGTCTACGGCCCGGAAGGGCCGATCGAGAGCGTCGGATCGACGGGCATCGCCGTGGCGCCGGGTGCCGAGGAGGTGCTCGACCTCGCCGCCCTCGCCCCCGGTGTCTCGGACGCGGTGGTGCGCGTCGCATCCGTCGGCGCACCGGTCACCGCGCACCTGCAGCAGACCACCACGCGCGGGCTCGAGCGCGGCGGGTTCGAGATCATCGATCCAGTCCCTGCGCTGCTGACCACCGTGCTGCCTGGCGTGGCCGTGACCGAGTCCACCGGGCTCGAGACACAGCCCGACTATGACGACACCGCGTCGGTGCTGCGGGTGCTCTCACCGCAAGGTGGCGATGTGCGCGTCGTGTTCCAGGCGAGCGACGGCTCGACCATCGAGTCGGAGGGCACGCTCGAGGCTGGCAGGGTGACCGACTTCGACCTCGAGGAGCTGCCGGTCGGCACCCACGCGATCCGTGTCGAGTCGGATGCGCCTGTGGTCGCCGGCGCGCGCACCGTGGCCGTCGCCGGCGAGGGCCTCGACTTCGACTGGGTCGCCGGCGGACAGGCGCGCTCGGGCGCCTCCGCGATCGCCGTGCCCCCGGGCCCGGAGGCGACGCTGCACGTGGTGAGCAGTTCGGATGCGGACCAGGAGATCACGGTCGCGGGCGAGACCGTGCGGCTGCCCGCGGGGGGCGTCCACGAGCAGCAGGTGCCCGCCGGCACGGTGGAGGTGAGCGGCGACGATCTCATCCTCGCCATCGAGTACCGCAGCCCGAGCTCGGTCGGCGGCTTCACGGTGAGCACCCAGGGGCGGGCGGCGAGCGGCGTGCTGGTGGTGCACTGACTCAAAGGATCGGTGGTGCCGAAGCTCAGCGGTGCCGATGTCAGGTACCGGAGCTCAGTGGTGCCGCCAGCGATCCGGCGCGACCTCCCAGGGATCGCGGCCGATGAGCTCGGCGGCGGCGCGGAAGACAGCGCCCTCGATCGCCACCTGCCGATGCCAGGGATCATCGACGTGCACGCGCGGCAGCCGCTGCAGCGGCAGCCGATAGATCGTGATCGTGCGCTGCTGGGTGTCGATGGCCCACTCCGGCACCTCGTCCAGGCGATCGGCGAGCGCGCGCGGCGGCATGTCCGCCCACCGGAAGCGCACGTCGCCGAGCTCTGCCGGCCACAGCGCGGTCACGTAGTCGGCCGCATCCGCCGCGATGTCCTCAAAGCGTGTCTCGCGCGAGGAGAGGAAGGGCAGCACAGGGCCGGCGACCGACGAGCGGATGTCGCGGCCGTGGCGCGATCCACGAGAGCGTTGGCGCGCGGGCATGCCGCCATCCTACGTGTCGCGGCCGGATGCGCCGGGACGGCGATACCCTGGGGGCGATGGATGACAGGACGTGCTCGCGCCCCGGCTGCCGCCGATACGCGGACCGCACTGTCACGGTCGACTATGCGGCGCAACTGCTGGTCGTCGGGCCCCTGCAGCAGGCCAGCCGGCAGGGTGCGATCGAGGGCAGCTACGCCCTGTGCGAGCCGCACGCCGATCGTCATGCCGGCCCGACCGGGTGGCAGATCGTCCGGTACGAGCCCGGGCACGCGAGCCTCTGAAGCGACGCGGTCAGAAGGAAGAGGAATCCATGTCCCTGAGCGACATTGTCAAGGCCTACGACGTGCGCGGCCTGGTCGACGGCCAGTTGACCGAGGACGTCGTGCGCGCGCTCGGCGCGGCCTTCGCCGACGAGGTCGGCACCGAGTCTCCCATCGTGATCGGGCACGATATGCGCCCCTCATCTCCCGCGCTGGCGGCGGCTGCAGCGGATGGCGCGCAGGCTCGCGGCGCAGATGTCGTGCTCATCGGCCTGTGCTCGACCGACGGCACCTACTTCGCGTCCGGCACGCTGGACGCGCCCGCGATGATGTTCACCGCATCCCACAACCCCGCCTCCTACAACGGCATCAAGTTCTCGCGCGCCGGCGCGCGCGGCGTGAGCCTCGACACCGGACTCGCGACCATCCGCGATGGGGCGCAACGCTACATCGACGAGGGGCTGAAACAGGTCGCGACTCCTGGAACGCTCACCGAGCGCGATGTGCTGGGCGACTATGCCGCCTATTTGCGGGAGCTCGTCGACCTGCGCGGCTTCCGGCCGCTCAAGGTCGTGGTGGATGCGGCTAACGGCATGGGCGGGATGACGGTGCCTGCGGTGCTCGGCACGGCTGCCGGACTCCCCGCGCTGCCGCTCGAGATCGTGCCCATGTACTTCGAGCTCGACGGCACCTTCCCGAACCACGAGGCGAACCCGCTCGACCCTGCGAACCTCGTCGACCTGCAGGCCGCGGTGGTCGAGCACGGGGCCGACATCGGCCTCGCATTCGACGGCGATGCCGACCGCTGCTTCGTGATCGACGAGCGGGGCGGGGCCGTCTCGCCGTCCGCGGTCGCCGCGATCGTCGCCGAGCGCGAGATCCGCCGGGTGCAGGCGGAGGGGGAGCGCGACGTCGTCGTCATCCACAACCTGATCACGAGCCGTGTCGTGCCCGAGGTGATCGCCGACGCTGGCGCCTCACCGGTGCGCACCCGCGTCGGACACTCGCTCATCAAGGACGAGATGGCTCGCACGGGGGCGGTCTTCGGCGGTGAGCACTCGGCCCACTACTACTTCCGCGACTTCTGGGGTGCCGACAACGGCATGCTCGCGGCCATGCACGTGCTCGCGACGCTCGGCGCCGACGCCGAGCCGATGAGCAGCCTGGCCGCACGCTACACGCCCTACTTCGCCTCCGGCGAGATCAACTCCACCGTCGCCGACGTGCCCGCCGCCTACACGCGCATCGTCGAGGCGTTCGCGGGGCGGGGCGAGTTCGACGAGCTCGACGGGCTCACCGTCACGGAGCCCGGCGGAGCCTGGTGGTTCTCGGTGCGCCCGTCGAACACCGAGCCCCTGCTGCGGCTCAACGCCGAGGCCGAGACGGACGCGACGATGATCGCCATCCGCGACGAGGTGCTGCAACTCATCCGCGGTTGATGAGTAGGCGACCGTCAACTCGCGAGCTGCTGCGAATCGAGCAACTCGTCGATCGTCGTGGCGATGAGCTCGAGGCCTGCCTCGGTCGGATGCACCTTGTCAGCTGTGATCAGGTCGGGGCGCATCTCGAAGAGATCCCCGAGATCCAGGTAGTTCGCGCCGATGCGAGCCGCCTCGAGCGCGACCGTTTCGCGAATCGTCAGGAGACCATCAGGCGTCGGGCCGGCACCCCAGAGCGGCGAGGTGACGATGATGTGCTCCGTCGGGAACGCGGCGCGCAATTGCGCGTAGAACTCAGCGATCGAGACGGCCACCTGCTCTTGGTCGGGGAGCCACATGTCGTTGCGGCCCCCCGAGACCACGACGATGTCCGGCCCGGCCGCCGCTGCCTCGTCGAGCACGCCGGCATAAGCAGGGCAGCCGTCGGGACCGCACCGATCGAGTTCGTGCGAGGCAGCGTACCCGGTGCCCGAAATCGCGATGTTCACGGGCTCCCAGCCTCGCCGTTCGGCCAGCAGGGCGGTGAACCCGACTCCCTCCAGTGCGGTGCCCTGACCGACGGTGTACGAGTCACCAATGAACACGGCGATGGGCGCCGCCGGCGCTGCCTCCGGCACTGTGGCGACATCGGTCTCGACCGCGGCCCCTGCTGATGCGTCGCTCGCGACGACCACCGGTCTCTCGTCGCGCTCGACCAGCTGGCTCACGCCGATCGAGACGCCGATCACGACGGCGGCGATGGCGCCGAGCGCGATGAGCCGACGGCGGATGAAGCGCTTCGAGAGCCGGCCGCTGGCCCCAGCTGGCGGGATCGGTGACGGCATCCGCATGTCTCGGAATATACCGGTGCGCACGTCCTTCCGCGCGGAAACATGTTGCAGAAGTACGCTGTTCCTCATGCGTCATGCCGTCACCAAGGCCGTCATTCCCACCGCCGGGCTCGGCACCCGATTCCTGCCGGCGACCAAGGCGCTGCCGAAGGAGATGTTGCCGGTGGTGGACAAGCCGGCGATCCAATACGTCGTGGAGGAGGCTGTGCGTGCCGGGCTGCCGGACGTGCTGTTCGTCACCGGGCGCAACAAGAACGCGCTCGAGAACCACTTCGACCGGGCGACGGAGTTGGAAGCGATCCTGCATAACAAGGGCGACAAACAGAAGTTGGCGCGGGTCGCGGAGTCGACCGACCTGGCGAACGTGCACTACGTGCGCCAGGGCGATCCGAAGGGCCTCGGGCACGCCGTGCTGCGCTCGAAGGCGCACGTGGGCGGCGACTCCTTCGCGGTGCTGCTGGGCGATGACATCATTGACGGCCGCGATCACCTGCTGGAGCGCATGCTCGAGGTGCACGACGTGCGCCAGTCATGCGTGGTGGCGCTGATGGAGGTCGATCCGGCGCAGGCGCACCTCTACGGCATCGCCACAGTGGAGGCGACCGAGGAGGACGACGTGGTGCGGGTGCGCGGCCTGGTGGAGAAGCCGGAGCCGGGCACGGCGCCGTCGAACCTCGCGATCGTGGGCCGCTACGTGCTCACGCCGGCGATCTACCCGGTGCTCGAGCAGACGCCGCCGGGCCGAGGCGGCGAGATCCAGCTGACGGATGCGCTGCTGACGATGGCGCAGGACGACCGGCAGGGAGGCCTGCACGGCGTCGTCTTCCGCGGCCGACGCTACGACACGGGCGACCGGCTCGATTACATCAAGGCCAATGTGCAGCTCGCGGTCGAGCGCGAGGATCTCGGTCCGGGCCTGCGGGACTGGCTGAAGGAGTTCGTCGCCGGCTTCGACAGCTGAGTCTCGTCGCTACGCTGGGAGGTGTGAGCTCCCTCCTCGTGACCGGCGGTGCCGGCTTCATCGGCTCGAACTTCGTGCACTACGTGGTGGCGAACACCGAGCATGACGTGGTGGTGCTGGATGCGCTGACGTACGCGGGCGACCGCGCGACGCTGGCCGGCCTGCCGGAGGATCGTGTGCGGCTGGTGGTCGGCGACATCGCCGATGCCGAGGTCGCCGACGGGCTGGTGGCGGAGGCGGACGCGGTGGTGCACTACGCGGCGGAGTCGCACAATGACAACTCGCTGTCGGATCCGGGCCCGTTCGTGCACACGAACCTGGTGGGCACGTTCACGCTGCTGGAGGCCGCGCGTCGGCATGGCACGCGCTTCCATCACATCTCCACCGATGAGGTGTACGGGGATCTGGAACTGGACGACCCGGCGAAGTTCACGCCGGAGACGCCCTACAACCCGTCCAGCCCGTACTCGTCGACGAAGGCGGGCTCCGACCTGCTGGTGCGGGCGTGGGTGCGCTCGTTCGGCCTGGAGGCGACGATCTCGAACTGCTCGAACAACTACGGTCCGCGCCAGCATGTGGAGAAGTTCATCCCGCGGCAGATCACGAACGTGATCGACGGCGTGCGGCCGCGCCTCTACGGGGCGGGCGAGAACGTGCGCGACTGGATCCACGCCGACGACCACTCCTCGGCGGTGCTGCGGATCCTGGAGGCGGGCAGGACGGGCGAGACGTACCTGATCGGTGCCGACGGGGAGCGCAACAACCTCGAGGTCGTGCAGGCGATCCTGCGCCTGATGGGGCAGAGCGAGGACGCGTTCGACCACGTGACCGACCGCGCCGGGCACGACCTGCGGTACGCGATCGATGCGACCAAACTGCAGCACGAGCTGGACTGGGAGCCGTCGTTCACGGACTTCGAGGCCGGCCTGGCCGACACGATCGACTGGTACCGGGCGAACGAGGCCTGGTGGCGGCCGCATAAGGCTGGCGCCGAGGCGAAGTACGCCCAGGCCGGCCACTGAGCCCGCTGACGAGACGGTCGAGAAGACAGAGGATGCGCTGATGGAGACGGGCAAGCAGCTGCGCGTGCGCGAGACGCCGATCCCGGGCTTCCTGGTGATCGACCTGCCGGTGCACGGCGACAATCGCGGCTGGTTCAAGGAGAACTGGCAGCGCGAGAAGGCGTTGGCGCTGGGCCTGCCCGACTTCGGGCCGGTGCAGAACAACATCTCCTTCAACGCGCAGCCGGGCGTCACCCGCGGCATCCACGCCGAGCCGTGGGACAAGTACATCTCGGTCGCCTCCGGGCGCGTGTTCGGCGCCTGGGTGGATCTGCGCGAGGGCGACTCCTTCGGCGCCACCTTCACGATCGAGATCGATCCCTCCGTCGCGGTGTTCGTGCCGCGCGGGGTGGGCAACGCGTTCCAGGCGCTCGAGCCGAACACCGCCTACTCCTACCTCGTCAACGCGCACTGGTCTCACGATGCGCAGGGAGAGTACACGTTCCTGAACCTCGCCGACGAGACCGCCGGCATCGACTGGCCGATCCCGCTGGAGCAGGCGGAGCTGTCGGAGAAGGACAAGGCGCACCCGCGCCTGGCGGACGTGACGCCGATGCCGCCCCGCAAGACGCTCGTGCTGGGCGCGAACGGGCAGCTCGGCCGCGCCTTGCAGCAGCAGTGGGCCGGCCGCGCCGATGTCGAGTTCGTCGGGCGGGATCGCGTGGATCTCGCCGATCCTGCCGCGCTGGAGCAGATCCGCTGGTCGTCCTACGACACGATCGTCAACGCCGCCGGCTACACGGCGGTGGATGCTGCCGAGACCGATCAGGGTCGCCGTGACGCGTGGGCGGTCAACGCCATGGGCCCCGCCCGATTGGCATCGATCGCCGCAGAGCACGCGCTCACCCTCGTGCACGTGTCAAGTGACTACGTCTACGCCGATCAGGAGGACGAGCGCGACGAGCAGGACCCGCTGGGTCCGCTCGGCGTATACGCGCAGACGAAGGCGGCGGGCGACCTCGCCGTAACCGCCGCGCCGAAGCACTACATCGTCCGTACCTCCTGGGTGGTCGGAGATGGCAAGAACTTCGTCGCCACCATGGCCTCGCTCGCGCGTCGCGGCGCGACCCCCCAGGTCGTCGACGACCAGATCGGCCGGCTGACCTTCGCCCCAGAGCTCGCCCGCGCGATTGACCATCTGCTCGCCACCGGCGCGCCGCACGGCACCTACAACGTCTCCAGCGGCGGCCACGCCGCGAGCTGGGCGCAGATCGCCAAACGCGTCTTTAGTTTGATGGGCGCCGATGCCGAGGGTGTGAAGCCGGTGACGACCGACGACTACGACGCCAGCCGAAGCGGCGTCGCACCGCGCCCGCGCCACAGCGCCATGCGGCTCGCGAAACTCGAGGCCACCGGTTTCGCACCGCGCGACCAATTCGAACTGCTCGAGGAGTTCGTCGCGATGCTGCCCGCAGCCTGAGCCGCTCGTGGGTGGGATGATGGTCGGCATGACCGACACCGCTCCCCGCGTCCTCGAGCACGACGTCCGCGACCTCGGCCTGGCTGAGGCAGGCCGTCACCAGATCCGGCTGGCCGAGCACGAGATGCCCGGCCTGATGGAGCTGCGGCGCCGCTACGCCGATGCGCAGCCGCTCGCCGGCCAGCGCATCGCCGGCAGCCTGCACATGACCGTGCAGACCGCCGTGCTGATCGAGACGCTCCTCGCCCTGGGCGCCGAGGTGCGCTGGGCGAGCTGCAACATCTTCTCCACGCAGGACGAGGCCGCGGCCGCGATCGTGGTCGGCGACGGCACGGTCGATGCCCCGAACGGCGTGCCGGTGTTCGCCTGGAAGGGCGAGACGCTCGAGGAGTACTGGCGCTGCACGAACCGCATCTTCGACTTCGACGACGGGCCGACGCTCATCCTCGATGACGGCGGCGACGCCACCATGCTCGTGCACCGAGGCCGGGATGCGGAGCTCGCGGGCGCCGCGCCCGTCACGCCGGCGGGCGCCCCCGACGAGCTGCACGTGATCGACGCGCTCATCGCGAGCACGCTCGAGACCGACGCACAGCGCTGGACTCGCATCGCCGAGCAACTTCTGGGCGTCACCGAGGAGACCACCACCGGCGTGCACCGGCTCGAGCAGCTCTTCGCAGACGGCATGCTGCTGTTTCCGGCGATCAACGTCAACGACTCCGTCACGAAGTCGAAGTTCGACAACCGCTACGGCATCCGTCATTCGCTGCCCGACGGGCTCAACCGCGCGACCGACGTGCTGATCGGCGGCAAGACCGCGTTCGTGGTCGGCTACGGCGACGTGGGCAAGGGTGCCGCCGAGGCACTGCGGGGCCAGGGCGCGCGCGTGATCGTCAGCGAGGTCGACCCGATCTGCGCGCTGCAGGCGGCGATGGACGGCTTCCAGGTCGCGCGGGTCGAGGATGCCCTCGATACCGCCGACATCTGGATCACCACGACCGGCAACGAGCACGTCATCACGCTCGAGCACCTGCAGTCGATGAAGCACCTCGCGATCGTCGCCAACGTCGGCCACTTCGACAACGAGATCGACATCGCCGGGCTCGAGCGCTCGGGCGCCGAGCGCATCGAGATCAAGCCGCAGGTGCACGAGTGGCGCCTCCCTTCCGGCCGCGCGATCCTGGTGCTCTCCGAGGGCCGCCTGATGAACCTCGGCAACGCCACTGGGCACCCCTCGTTCGTGATGTCGAACTCCTTCTCGAACCAGGTGCTGGCGCAGATCGAGCTGGCCACGAGGGAGTACGAGCTGGGCGTCTTCCGGCTGCCGAAGGTGCTCGACGAGGAGGTCGCGCGTCTCCACCTCGATGCGCTCGGCGCACGCCTCACCACCCTCACCGACGGGCAGGCCGCCTATATCGGCGTGCCGGTCGAGGGCCCGTTCAAGCCGGAGCACTACCGCTACTAGCCGACCGCCGCGCTGCTCGAGCAGTGCCGCAGGCGCCTATCGCGATCGGTCGCTACAGCATCGCGTCGGCGAGCACGCGCAGCAGCTCGGCCAGCCGCGCCTGATCGTCGGCGGGGATGCCGCGCAGCAGCCGCCGCTCGGCCTCCAGCAGCGCGTCGAGCGCGACGTCGACGCGGTCGATGCCCTCCTCGGTGAGCGCCACGAGCCGCACCCGCCGGTCCGAGGAGCCCTCGACGCGCTCGACCAGACCGGATGCGACCAGGTTGTCGATGCGGTTCGTCATCGTGCCGCTCGTCACCATGGTCTGCGCGATGAGGCCCTTCGGACTCAGCGGTCCGCCCTGTCGCCGCAGCGCGGCGAGCACATCCCACTGCCAGGGCTCGAGCCCAGCCTGCTGGAACGCCTCCGCCCGCACGCGGCCGAGCTGCCGGGAGATGCGCGTCATGCGGCTGAGCACGTCGAGCGGCGACACGTCCGCATCGGGCCGCACGCGCATCCACTGCTCCATGATGCGGTCGACGTCGTCGCGCAGCTCAGCCATGGCGCCAGTCTCGCACCATCACCGCGGCGCTCGCAGAGCAGTGCACTCCGCCAAGCTCCGCCCTTCCCCGCTCCGCTCGGAACTGGCGACGTCGCAATCGACCCGTCGGGGTCGATTGCTCCGCCACCAGGATTCGAACCTGGACGAACGGCTCCAAAGGCCGTCGTGCTGCCGTTACACCATGGCGGATCGCGGATTCCAGGGTAGTCGTGCTCGGGGTGGCCCGTGTGCATCCGGCAGACTGGTGCGCATGCCCTCGACCGCCGCAGACGTCGTTGCCGTCGCCGTGACCTTTCGCCCCGACGAGGGCGCGATCGGCGAGGTGCTCGAGCGTGCGACCGCGCAGGTGGGCGCCTTGGTGGTGCTCGACAACGACTCGCCGGAGGTCGACGGCGCGCACTGGAGCGCGCGAGTCGCCATGCCGGCCGGCGTCGAGCTGCAGCGAGAGCCGCGCAACATCGGCCTTGGCGCGGCCTACAACCGGGCTGCCGCCATCGCGCGCGAGCGCGGTGCGCGCTATGTCATGCTGCTCGACCAGGACTCGCTGCTCGAGCCGGGCTGCGTGGCGGCGCTGCTGCGGCACGCCGATCAGCGCGCCGCCCGCCGCCCGCTCGGCGCTGTCGGCCCCACCTTCGTCGACGGCCGCAGCGGCGAGCGAGCACCCTTCGTGCGCTTCGGGTTTCCGCTCAACAAGAAGTTCCACGCGCCGGCCGGCGGCGACGTCGACGTCGACTTCCTGATCTCCTCCGGCTCGCTCATCCCGCTGACGGCGCTCGAGGTCGCGGGCGGCTTCGACGCGGGGCTGTTCATCGACAGCGTCGACATGGAGTGGTGCTTCCGCGCCAAGGCCGCCGGCCTGCAGCTGGTCGGCGTCGCCGACGCGCGGATGCTGCACACCATCGGCGACGAGCTCGTGCGGCTGCCGGGCGGCGGCACGATGTTCGTGCACTCGCCGCTGCGGCTCTACATGATGACCCGCAATCGGGTCGCGCTCTGGCGCCGGCCGGGCACCCCGCGCACCTGGACGGCGCAGGACGTGCCGCGGATGCTCTTCAAGCTCGGGCGCATGACGGCGTTCGCGCCCCCGCGCATCCGCAACGCGAAGGCGATGCTGCGCGGCGCGCGCGACGGCTGGCGCGGCGAGCAGGGCCCGCCACCCGCGCCGCGCCAGTAACCTGAGACCGAACCGTACGCATCCGATGGGAGAGACCGTGCCTCAGGTCGCCGTCATCGTGCTCGCCGCTGGCGCGGGCACCCGCATGAAGAGCCGCACGCCGAAGCCGCTGCACCCGCTCGCGGGCAGGCCGCTCATCGCCCACGTGCTCAGCACCGCAGGCGAGCTGCACCCCGTTTCGATCGTCACCGTGGTCCGCCATGAGCGCGACCGCATGGCGGAGGCGGTGCTGGAGTTCGCACCGCACGTGCTCATCGCCGACCAGGATGAGGTGCCGGGCACCGGCCGCGCCGTCGAGCAGGGCCTCGAGGCGCTGGGCGAGTTCGACGGCCAGGTGGTCGTGCTCTCGGGCGACGTGCCGCTGATCGACGCAGGCACGCTCGGCACGCTGATCGAGCGCCACGAACGCGAGGGCAACCAGCTGACGCTGCTCTCGGCGCACCTGCCCGACCCGACCGGTCTCGGCCGCATCGTGCGCGACGGCGCCGGCACCTTCCTGCGCATCGTCGAGCAGAAGGACGCCTCGGAGGCCGAGCGGGCGATCGACGAGGTCAACGGCGGCATCTACGTCTTCGAGGCCGCGGCGCTGCGTGCCGCGCTCGGCACGATCGGCCGCGACAATGCGCAGCGCGAGATGTACCTGACGGATGCCGCCGTGCGGATCCAGGCGTCCGGCGGCCGCATCGACGCGGTGCCGGCGAGCGACAGCTGGGCGATCTGGGGCATCAACGACCGCGTGCAGCTCGCAGCCGCCGCGCACGAGCTCAACGACCGCATCATCCGCCGCTGGCAGCGCGCGGGCGTCACCGTCGTCGACCCGGCGTCCACCTGGATCGACGTCGACGTCACGCTCGCGGAGGACGTCACGATCCTGCCCGGCTCGCAGCTGCATGGCGCGACTGTCGTCTCCGCCGGCGCCACCATCGGTCCGGACACCACGCTCGTCGACACCGAGGTGGGGGAGGACGCGGTCGTGAAGCGCACCGACGCGACCCTGTCGGTGATCGGCGCCCGCGCATCCGTCGGCCCCTGGGCCTACCTGCGCCCGAACTCGGTCATCGGCGAGGGCGGCAAGATCGGCACCTTCGTCGAGACCAAGAACTCGCAGCTGGGCGCCGGCAGCAAGGTGCCGCACCTGTCGTACATCGGCGACGCGACCATCGGCGCGGGTGTCAACGTCGGCGGCGGCGCCATCACCGCGAACTACGACGGCGTCGACAAGCACCGCACGACCATCGACGACCAGGTGCAGACGGGCGTCCACAACAGCTTCGTCGCGCCCGTTAGAATCGGGGCCGGTGCGAAGACCGGAGCCGGTGCCGTCATCCGCAAGGACGTCGAGCCAGGGGCGCTGGCGATCTCGGTCGCACCGCAGCGCAACATGGCGGGATGGACCGAGGCGAATCGTCCCGGATCGAAGGCAGCCGACGCAGCCGCGGCGGCCGACACGCACGCACCTGAGGCCTAGGAGGCACCCGAGTGGGATCGATCGTCGCGAAGAACCGCAAGCACCTGGTGCTGGCGACCGGCAGGTCGCATCCCGAGCTCGCGAGCTCCGTGGCAGCCGAGATCGGCACCGATCTCATGGACGTCGACATCCGCACCTTCGCGAACGGTGAGATCTACGCCCGGTTCCAGGGCTCGGTGCGCGGCGCCGACGTGTTCATCCTGCAGTCGTACTGCCGGCCCGTGAACGAGTGGCTCATGGAGCAGCTCATCATGGTCGACGCGCTCAAGCGCGCGAGCGCCAAGCGCATCACGGTCGTCATGCCCTACTACCCCTACTCCCGGCAGGACAAGAAGGGTCGGGGCCGCGAGCCGATCTCGGCCCGCCTGATCGCCGACCTGTTCAAGACCGCCGGCGCCGACCGCATCATGTCGATCGACATCCACGCCTCGCAGATCCAGGGCTTCTTCGACGGCCCCTTCGACCACCTGTTCGGCATGCCGGTGCTGCTCGAGCACTTCAAGAACACTGTCGACCCGGAGTCGCTCACCGTCGTCTCGCCCGACATGGGCCGCGTGCGCGTCGCCGACGTCTGGAGCGACAAGCTCGGCGCGCCGCTCGCGATCATCCACAAGCGCCGCGACCCGCTGGTGCCCAACCAGGTCTCGGTGCACGAGATCGTCGGCAAGGTGCGAGGCCGCACCTGCCTGCTGGTCGACGACATGATCGACACCGGCCGCACCATCGTGAAGGCCGCCGAAGCGCTGAAGGCCAACGGCGCCACGAACGTCATCGTCGCGGCGACGCACGCGATCTTCTCCGACCCTGCGGGCGAGATCCTCAACTCCGACGTCATCGACAAGGTCGTCGTGACCGACACGCTGCCGCTGCGCGAGGATCAGAAGTTCGAGAAGCTCGAGGTGCTCTCGATCGCGCCGCTGCTCGCCCGCGCCATCACCGAGGTCTTCGAGGACGGCTCGGTCACGAGCCTGTTCGACGGCGCCGCCTGACGCGCGGCCCTAACCGCGACGAGGACGAGACTCGAGCACGCCGTCGCAGTGCTCGGCGATGATGCGGCGAAGAGCGAGCGCAAGCAGGTCCGCGCTCGCATCGACGGGCTCAGAGGCACGGTGCTCAGCGCATTCTTGAACGAGCAGATCGAGGACGCAGGCGGGCCAGCGCCGGTTGAGGAGACCGCAGCGCCATAGTTCAAGTGTTCAAGGGAATGCTCACGTGACGGTCGTGTCCTCGCCGACTGACAGTCCCGCGTCGAGATATTGCCGTCAACATATCGTTGACACGTACAACGCGTCAACGATATGATGACGGCGTGAGGGTGGAGCGCGAGGAAGCAGGATCGACCTGGACGACATCCTCCATGCTCTCGACCATGCGATTCGCTACCGAGAACAGGAATACGGAGGGGAGATTCGGATGCTCGTGATCGGTGCCGACGCATCAGGGCGATTGCTCGACTTCCTCTGATTGGAGGCGAAAACTATGACCAGCACCAGCCAGACCGACCGCGAGCGCGACATCGATGCCTTCATCGACAGCATCGATCCGACCAGCATGCGCGACGCGCGTCACCTTCGTGAGATCGCCGCCGCGCGCGCCGCCACAGAGCAGACCGAGCGGCGGCTCGTCGACGCAGTCCGAGCGGCAAGAGCCGCGGGTGACTCCTGGACCGCGATCGGCATCGCCCTCCGCACGTCGAAGCAGAACGCGCACCGAAAGTTCGCGTCGCTGGTGGGCCAGACCGGCGAGTAGGTCGCACGGCAGGCCGCTGACTGCGGGTCGGCGCAGAATAGGCTGAGCGGATGCGAACCGTCGAGCAGCGCGACCTCGACTGCGCCTACTTCGACGCCTGGCGCTGCCGCTCCTGCACCCTGCTCGACACGCCGTACGCTCGTCAGCTGGCCGAGCAGCAGTCGCGCATCCAGGCACTGCTGCCGCAGATGGCGTGGGATGCGCCGCACGCGAGCGCCGTCGGCGGGTTCCGCAACAAGGCCAAGATGGTCGTCGCCGGCACCGTCGATGCTCCGACGCTCGGCATCCTCGCCGCCGACGGCACCGGCATCGACCTGCAGGCGTGCCCGCTGCACGAGCAGCCCATCGTCGATGCGATGCCGGCCCTCGAGCAGCTCATCCGCGACGCCCGCATCCACCCCTACGACGTGCCGAGCCGGCGCGGCGAGCTGAAGCACCTCATCCTCACCGCCTCGCCCGACGGCGAGCTGGCGCTGCGCATCGTGCTGCGCTCGAGCGAGGCGCTGCCGCGCATCCGCAAGCACCTGGCACTGCTCGACCACCTGCCGCTCACGAGCGTCTCGGCCAACCTGCAGCCCGAGCACAAGGCGGTACTCGAGGGCGATGAGGAACTCCTGCTGGCCGGCGCCGGCGTCCTGGTGATGCGCGTCAACGGCATCGGCCTGCGGCTGCGCCCACGCAGCTTCTTCCAGACCAACACGGCCGTCGCCGCCGCGCTCTACCGGCAGGCGACCGCCTGGATCGACGAGGCCGAGCCCGCGAGCATGCTCGACCTCTACTGCGGCGTCGGCGGCTTCGCGCTCCATGCCGCGCGCGAGGGCCGTGCGGTCGCGGGCGTCGAGGTGACGGCCGAGGCGATCGAGGCCGCGCGCGAGACCGCGACGGCGATGGGGGCGGATGCGTCGTTCACGGTCGGCGATGCGACCAGCGTCGACTTCGAGGGCGCGCAGGCGCCCGAGCTGGTGGTGGTGAACCCACCGCGCCGAGGCATCGGCGCGCTCGCGGCGCGACTGGACGCATCCGCGCTCTCCCGTGTCGTGTACTCCAGCTGCAACCCGGTGACGCTCGCGAAGGATCTTGCCGCGATGCCGGGCTTCGCGCCGGTGCGCGGCCGCGTGTTCGACATGTTCCCGCACACCGAGCACGCCGAGGTGCTGGTCGAGCTCGAGCGCCGCTGAGGGGTCGCGCATCGCACTCGCCCCATCATCTGATCGGCGGCGCACCACCGGCCGTTCACCCTCGCTCGCTAGCGTCTCCACCATGACCCAGCTCGAGCGCCGCATCGGCGTGCCCGGCGCCATCGCGATCGGGCTCGGCGCCATGATCGGGGCCGGCCTGTTCTTCGTGTGGGCGCCTGCGGCGGCGCTCGCGGGGTCGATGCTGCCGGCCGCGATCGCGCTCGCCGGCGCGATCGCGGTGCTCAACGCGCTCTCCACCGCGCAGCTCGCGATGGAGCACCCGGTCTCGGGCGGCGCCTACGCGTACGGCCGCGCGGAGGTCGGGGAGCGGGTGGGCTTCGCCGCCGGCTGGATGTTCCTCACCGGCAAGACCGCCTCCGCCGCGGCGATCGCGGTGATCGCCGGGCAGCACCTCTGGCCGCAGCACGCGCAGTGGGTCGCCGCCGCCGCTGTCGCGCTGCTCGCGGTGCTCAACATGGTGGGCGTGCGCGTCACCGCGTGGGTCTCGAGCGGCATCGTCGCCGTCGTCCTGGTCGTCGTGGTCTTCGCGCTCGTGTGGGCGGCGACGGGCGCGCCCACGGCCGAGCCCGAGGGCTGGCTCGCGTACGCGCCGCTGTCGCAGCAGCACGTCATCGGCAGCGGCGACTTCGGCTCCGTCGGCGGCACCGGCGGGGTGCCAGGGGCCGGACCGCTCGGCTGGCTCACCGCCACCGGCATGCTCTTCTTCGCCTTCGCCGGCTACGCCCGCATGGCGACGCTCGGCGAGGAGGTGCGCGACCCGCGCCGCACGCTGCCGATCGCGATCGTGGTGGGCCTGGGTCTCGTGCTGGCGCTCTACGCCGCGGTCGGCTGGGCGACGAGCGCCCGGCTGGGCGAGCTGCTGCCGATCTCGGCGACACCGCTGGCAGATCTGGTCGGCGACCCGGTGCTGCACGTGGTCGTGCTGGGGGCTGGTGCGCTCGCCTGCCTCGGCTCACTGATGGGCCTCCTCGCGGGTCTCAGCCGCACCGGCCTGGCGATGGCCCGAAACGGCGACCTGCCGGGCCCGCTCTCGTTCATCGCCGCGCGCACCCGCACGCCGGTGGTGGCTGAGGCGACCACGGCGCTCGCGGCCATCGCCGCCGCGCTGCTGCTGCAGCCCGGCAGCCTGGTCGCCTTCTCGTCGACCTGCGTGCTGACCTACTACGCGGTCGCGCACCTCTCGGCGATCCGGATGCGTCGCGGCAGCCGGGCGGGCACGCGCACCGCGGGCGCGGTGCGGCTGTGGCTGCCCGCGTGGGTGCCGTGGGTCGGCGCCGTCGCGTGCCTCGCCGTGGTGCTCACGCTGCCGTGGCAGGGCGTCCTCGGCGCGGCCGTGTGGCTCGGCCTCGGGCTCGCCGCCCGCGAGCTGCTGCGCCCCCGCCGGCCGCGCTGATCGCGCTGATCGCGCTGATCGCGCTGATCGCGCTGATCGCGCGCAGCGGAAACCCCGCGCGCGGTTGGCGCCCGCCATCGCGGCACGCGTAGCGTGGACGGTCGACCCGAGAGGAGCACGCTTGCCCGACCTCATCCAGATCCTGATCATGCTCGGCATCGCGGTGGGCGTCGCCGCGCTCGTCGCGCTGCTCGCGAGCCTCGTGCTGCAGGCCGCGACCGTCGCCGTCGTCCGCGACCGCGAGCGCAGGGCGGTGGTGCGGCAGCAGCTGCGCTGGCCGGTCGCGGTGCTCGCGTTCGTGGTCGCACTGGGGCTCGCGTCATCGGCCGACGGCCTGATCGCCGCGCTCGGCGCCAGCGGCGGCATCGCGGCGCACGCGCTGCTGATCGTGGTCATCGCGGTCGCGGCCTGGCTGGCCGTGCGGCTGCTGCGGGTGGCCGGCGACGCGGTGATCGCTCGCTTCGCCAGCGCCCACGGCGATCGTCGCGCCCGCAAGGTGCGCACCCAGGTCGAGGTGCTGCGCCGCGTGCTCGTCGCGGTGGTGATCGTCATCGCCGTCGGCATCGCGCTGTTCACCTTCGAGGCCGCTCGTGTCGCGGGCACGAGCCTGCTCGCCTCCGCCGGCCTGGCCTCGCTCGTCGCCGGCCTCGCGGCGCAGTCGGTGCTCGGCAACGTCTTCGCCGGCATCCAGCTGGTCGCCTCTGACGCGATCCGCGTGGATGACGTCGTCGTGGTGGAGGGGGAGTGGGGCACGATCGAGGAGATCACGCTCACGTACGTCGTGGTGCGGATCTGGGACGACCGCCGCCTGGTGCTGCCCTCGACGCACTTCACGACGATGCCCTTCGAGAACTGGACCCGCACCTCGAGCGAGGTGATGGGAGCCGTCGAGCTCGACGTCGACTGGCGGGTGCCGGTGGGCGAGATGCGGGCCGAGCTCGCGCGCATCCTCGACGGGGCGGCGTCGTGGGACGGCAACGTGCAGGTGCTGCAGGTGTTCGACGCGACCGGCGGCTTCGTGCGGCTGCGCGTGCTGGTCAGCGCGGCCGACGGGCTGCAGCTGGCCGACCTGCGCTACCTGGTGCGCGAGCGGCTGGTCGGCTGGCTGCGCGAGCAGCACCCGCAGGCGCTGCCGCGCCAGCGCCTCGAGCTCGAGCGGGCGCCGGCGCGACCGGTGGTCGACACCGACACCGCGCCGCAGGGACTCTTCACCGGCGACGCGGCCGCGGAAGCCCGTCGCGAGGCGATGCTCCACGCGGGCGACGCGGTCGACGACGCGGCGCTCGACGATGCGCCGCTCGACGACGCGCCGCTGCCGGGGACGGAGCGCGATGCGGCGGCGACCGGCGGCGACGTGCGCCGCTGAGTCGCGACGTCCGGCGGATGCGTCAGCGCATCAGTGCGTGTCGGTCGCCGCGATCTCGGTGCGGTCGCCCGACCACTGCGTGTGGAAGGTGCCCTCGCGGTCGACGCGGCGGTACGTGTGCGCACCGAAGAAGTCGCGCTGGCCCTGCACGAGCGCTGCGGGCAGACGGTCGGCACGCAGGCCGTCGTAGTACGCGAGCGACGACGAGAACGCCGGCGAGGGGATGCCCGCCTGCGCCGCGGCGACGACTACGCGGCGCCAGGCTTCCTGCGTGCGGCCGACGACCTCGCGGAAGTACGGCGCCAGGATCAGTGCCGGCAGCTCGGGCATCGTGGCGTACGCCTCGGTGATGTCGTTCAGGAACCGGGCGCGGATGATGCAGCCGGCACGCCAGATGCGAGCGACCTCGCCCTTCTCGATCTCCCAGCCGTGCTCCTCGGCGGCGGCGACGATCTCGTCGAAGCCCTGCGAGTACGCGACGACCTTCGACGCGAACAGGGCCTGCCGCACGTCCTCGATGAACGCATCCGCGTCGTCGACCTGCCACTCGGACGACGGGCCGGGCAGGTCGGATGCGGCGGCGCGCTGCGCGAGCCTGGACGAGAGCGATCGGGCGAAGACAGCCTCGGCGATGCCGGAGACCGGCACACCGAGGTCGAGCGCGGTCTGGACCGTCCACGCCCCCGTGCCCTTGGCGCCCGCCGTGTCGAGGATGACGTCGACGAGCGGCGAGCCGGTGTCGGCGTCGACCTGGCGCAGCACCTCGGCGGTGATCTCGATCAGGTACGACTCGAGCTCGCCCGTGTTCCACTCGTCGAACACATCGGCGATCTCGGCCGGGGACTTGCCGGTGCCGAGGCGGATGAGGTCGTAGGCCTCGGCGATCAGCTGCATGTCGGCGTACTCGATGCCGTTGTGCACCATCTTCACGAAGTGGCCGGCGCCGTCGGTGCCGATGTGCGTCACGCACGGCTCGCCTTCGGCGATCGCCGCGATCGAGCGGAGGATCGGGCCGAGCGTCTCGTACGACTCGGCGGTGCCGCCGGGCATCAGCGAGGGGCCGTTCAGCGCGCCCTCCTCGCCGCCGGAGATGCCGCAGCCGACGAAGTGGATGCCGGTCTCGCGCACGGCGGCCTCGCGACGGATGGTGTCGGTGAACAGCGCGTTGCCGCCGTCGACGATGATGTCGCCGGGCTCGAAGACGCTCGCCAGCTCGTCGATCACGGCGTCGGTGGCCTTGCCGGCCTTCACCATGATGATCGCCGTGCGCGGCGTCTGCAGGCTGTCCGCCAGCTCCTGCATCGTTGCGGCCTTGACGAAGCCGGCCTCGGGGTGCGCGGCGAGCAGGTCGTCGGTCTTCGAGGTCGTGCGGTTGTAGACCGCGACGGTGTTGCCCTCGCGGCTGGCGAGGTTGCGGGCGAGGTTCGAGCCCATCACGGCGAGGCCGACGACGGCGATGTTGGCTTGGGTCACCTGGCCAGCGTAACCCGCTGGGGATGCCCGCACCGCGACGATCGCTGGTGCCCGGGAGAGGGGGCCGGTCGGGGCCAGTCGCGTGCATGCAACCGGTTCCGTAGGCGGCCCCTCGAGCCGGGGTCGCAGCCGCGTCTTGGCAATCGGTTGCGCAACCGGTTGCCGATGTGCACGCGGGCGGCATCACGCGGCTGCGGCGCATCTTCGACTTCGCGTCGGTGTACCAGATCCGCTCCGGTGTGCACGGCCCCACGGATGTCTCTCCGGTGGGCCTCGCCGCGGCGATCCACCTCGGCATCGCCATCCCGAACTTCGGCATCCAGGAGTACATGAAGCACTCCGCCGCCACCCACGAGGTGTTCCGCACCGACTACTCGTTCGAGGATGGGCTCCTCAAGCCGGGCGAGGCGTTCGGCCTTGGCGACGAGTACGACGACGAGGCCGGTGCGGGCCACGCCTACGCGCCCGCGTACCTGCCGGTTGCCCGCCTGCTCGACGGGTCGATGCACAACTGGTGATCGCACTCCCGGGACCGCGACACCCGGGCGAGGACGCCGCGCAAGCTGCCCCGGCAGCATGCGCGGCGTCTGTCGTGCATCGATAGCCTGAGACAGAAGGAGACGCCATGCCCGAGCACACCCTCAAGGTCGCCGTCGCGGTCAGCCTCGACGACGCATCCGCTGCCATCATCACCGGGGCCGAGCCCCGCATCGAGCTGCTGCGCGACCCGTCGCTCACCCGCCCGTGGCGATGGCAGGGCGACTGGGAGGGCGAGCCCGAGCGGCAGCGCACGCCCGAGCAGCAGGCCGCGTACGAGGCGATGCTCGATCGCGCGGATGCGCTGTTCGGCATCCCGGACGTCGACCCGGCCGCGCTCACCCGCGCGGTGCGCGCGAACGAGCGACTGCGCTGGGTGCACACCACCGCCGCTGGCGGCGGCGGCCAGGTGAAGGCCGCGCAGCTGACCGAGCAGGAGCTCGAGCGCGTCGTGGTGACCACGAGCGCCGGCATGCACGCCTCAACGCTCGCCGAGTGGGCCGTCTTCGGGGTGCTCGCGGGTGCGAAGGGGCTGCGCCGGCTCGAGGCCGACCAGGCTGCGCGCACCTGGGGCGACGGCCGCCGCATCATGCGCCACGTGAGCGAGATGACGGTGCTGGTCGTCGGCCTCGGCGGCATCGGCACGGTCGTCGCCGAGCGCTTCGCCGCCCTCGGCGCCACCGTCTGGGGCACCACCCGCAGCGGTGCGCCGGTGCCGAACGTCGAACGCCTGGTGCCGATGGACGAGCTGGTCGCCGCAGCCGGCGAGGTCGACGCGATCATCAACACGCTGCCCGGCACCGAGCTCACCACCGGCCTGATCGGCGCCGACGTGCTCGGTGCCGCGCGGCCCGACACCATCCTCGTCAACGTCGGCCGGGGCTCCGTCGTCGACGAGCCGGCGCTGCTCGACGCGCTCGATGCCGGCCGCATCGGCTTCGCCGCGCTCGACGTCACCGCGATCGAGCCGCTGCCGCAGGAGAGTCGCATCTGGGACCACCCGAGCGTGCTGCTGAGCCCGCACACCGCGGCGCTGTCGGTGCAGGAGCCGCACCGCATCGCCGAGCTCTTCGCCGCCAACGCCACCCGGCTGCTCGACGGGCTGCCGCTGCAGAACGTCATGAGCACGAAGGAGTTCTACTGATGGCCACCGGCTTGACTCCCACGGGCATGACTCCCGCCGGTACCGCTCGCACGGGCACCGCGCTGTTCGACCTCACCGGCCGCACCGCGCTCGTCACCGGCTCCGGCCAGGGCATCGGCCGCGCGCTGGCGCAGGGCCTCGCCGAGGCCGGCGCCACCGTCGTCGTGCACGGCCGCGACCGCGCCAAGGCCGAGCGGGCCGCGAGCGAGATCGCCGCCTCGACCGGCCGCGAGACCCACGTCGCGATCTTCGACGTGACGGATGCGTCGGCCGTCGACGCCGGGGTCGCCGACGTCGAGGCGCGGCTCGGCACCCCCGACATCCTGGTGAACAACGCCGGCATCCAGCGGCGCAACCCGATCGCCGAGTTCGCCGACGAGGACTGGCACGACCTCGTCGCCACCAACCTCACCAGCGCCTTCCTGCTCTCGCGCCGGGTCGCGCAGGGCATGATCGAGCGCGGCTCGGGCCGCATCGTCTCGATCGGCTCGGTGCAGTCGCAGCTGGCGCGCCCGTCGATCGCCCCCTACAGCGCCACGAAGGGCGCGATCGTGATGCTCACGAAGGGCCTGTGCGCCGACCTCGCCCCGCACGGCATCAGCGTCAACGCGCTCGCGCCCGGCTACTTCGCCACCGAGCTCACCCAGAAGCTCGTCGACGACGCCGAGTTCTCGGCCTGGGTCGCGCAGCGCACACCGGCGGGCCGCTGGGGCGACGTCGCCGATCTGGTCGGCACGCTCGTGTTCCTCTCGAGCGACGCGGCGGCGTTCGTCAACGGGCAGACCATCTACGTCGACGGCGGCATGACGGCGGTCGTCTGACGCATCGCGGGCCGAATCGGCCGGCAGCAGGAGGAGGAAGCCATGAGCGAGAACCTGGCGCTGGTCGCCCATGCCAAGGAGGACGTGCGCGTCGAGGGTCTGCCGGAGCCGGCACCGGCGCCGGACGAGGCCGTCGTCGCGATCGCCTACGGCGGCATCTGCGGCTCCGACCTGCACTACTGGCTGCACGGCGCAGCCGGCCAGTCGATCCTGCGCGAGCCCATGGTGCTCGGGCACGAGATCGTCGGCACGGTGCTCGCCGCCGCCGCCGACGGCAGCGGGCCGGCGGCCGGCACGCGCGTGGCCGTGCACCCCGCCACCGAGGGCGACGACGGGTCGGCACCGTACCCATCCGATCGCCCCAACCTCAGCCCCGCGGGCACCTACCTCGGCTCCGCCGCCCGCATGCCGCACACGCACGGCGCCTTCGCCAGCCGCGTCGCCCTGCCGAGCCGCATGCTGCGCGGCATCCCCGAGGGGCTCGAACTGCGCCTGGCCGCGCTCGCCGAGCCCGCCGCCGTCGCCTGGCACGGCGTCGGCCAGGCGGGCGAGATCACCGGCAGGCGCGTGCTCGTCATCGGCGCCGGCCCGATCGGCGCGCTCGCGATCGCGGTCGCGAAGCACCACGGTGCGAGCGAGATCCTCGCCACCGACCTGCACGCGCACCCGCGCGCACTCGCCGAGCGGCTCGGCGCCACGGCGATGGACGCGACGGATGCGGCGGGCATCGCCGCCGTGCACGCCGACGTGGTCATCGAGTCGTCGGGCACCGCGCCGGGGCTCAGCGCCGCCATCAGCGGCGCCCGGCGCGGCGGCACGGTCGTGATGCTCGGCCTGCAGCGTGCCGGCGACATCGGGGTGCCGATGGCCAGCGCGATCACGCGGGAGCTCACGCTCGTCGGCTCCTTCCGGTTCAACGACGAGATCGACGAGGTGCTCGCCGCGCTCGCGGACGGCTCGCTCGACGCCGGGCCCGTCATCAGCCACGAGCTGCCGATCGTCGACGGCCTGCGCGCCCTCGAGCTCGCGCGCGACGCTTCCGTATCCTCGAAGGTGCTGCTGACGTTCCCGGCAGCCGAGCAGGATGAAGGAGCCCAGCCATGAGCGAGACGCGCTACCCCTCGATGATCATCATGGGCGTGCAGGGCTCCGGGAAGTCGACCATCGGCGCCGCGCTCGCACAGCGGCTCAACATCGACTTCATCGACGGCGACGACCTGCACCCGAGGGCCAACAAGGACAAGATGGCCGGCGGCACCCCGCTCACCGATGAGGATCGGGTGCCGTGGCTCAAGACCATCGGCCAGACCATCGCCGACGGCACCGCCAAGGGTCGCGTCACCATCGTCGCCTGCTCGGCGCTCAAGCGCTGGTACCGCGAGCTGCTGCGCTCGAGCGATCCCTCGCTCGTCTTCGTGCACCTGGTGGGCGAGAAGGGGCTGCTGGCCGACCGCCTCGCGCACCGCGATCACGAGTACATGCCCACGACCCTTCTCGACAGCCAGATCGACACGCTCGAGCCGCTGGCCGAATGGGAGCACGGCATCGCCATCTCGGTCGAGCAGACACCCGCCGCGATCGTCGACGAGGTCACCCGCATCCTGATGGCCCGCGCGGCGGGCCGCACGGTCGAGCCCGACTCGGGCACGACGATCACCGGCACGATCGACGTCCAGGCCGGCTGACCTCCCAGCCGCCACCGGCGGCAGTTCCTCCCTCGCACCGCACGCACACAAGGAGACAGACCGATGGAAGACCTCGTTCTCAACTGGGATCTCGGGACGGGAGGGCTGCTGCTGCTCGCAGCCGCCTCCATCGCGTTCCTGCTGATCCTCATCATGGCGTTCAAGATCCACGCCTTCCTGGCGCTGATGATCACGAGCCTGCTGACCGCCGTCGCCGCGGGCATCCCCTTCAACCAGCTCATGGCGGCGATCGCCTTCGGCTTCAACCCGACGCTCGGCAGCGTCATGCTGCTGGTCGCGCTGGGCGCGATGCTCGGCCGCATGATCGAGACCTCCGGCGGCGCCAGAGTGCTGACGGACAAGCTCATCGAGTGGTTCGGCGAGCAGCGGGCCGCCATGGCCGTCGGCGTCGCGAGCCTGCTGATGGGCTTCCCGATCTTCTTCGACGCCGGCCTCGTCGTGATGCTGCCGATCATCTACGCGGTCTCGCGCCGACTCGGCGGCTCGCTGCTCACGGTTGCGTTCCCCGCCGCGCTGGCGTTCAGCAGCATGCACATCTTCGTGCCGCCGCACCCCGGGCCGGTCTCCGCATCCGCCATCCTCGGTGCCGACGTCGGGCTCGTCCTGCTCCTCGGCCTCGTGGTCGCGCTCCCGGTCTGGTACGTCGTCGGCGTGCTCTTCAGCAAGTGGGTCGCTCGCAGGTACGACGTCGCGGTGCCGTCGATCCTCGGCGGCCCGTCGGACGATGAGAACGAGATGGAGTCGAACCCTGCGTTCGGCAAGATCATCTTCCTGCTCGTGCTGCCGCTCGTGCTCATCCTGATGAACACGGGGCTCAACATGTTCGCCTCGACGCAGGAGGACCCGGACGCCTTCAAGGCTGAGCCCGTGATCGCGCTGCTGCGCACCCTCGGCGAGACGCCCATCGCGCTGCTCATCACGGTGATCGTCTCCATGTGGCTGCTCGGCTGGGGGATGGGCAAGGCCGGCACCCTGATCGAGAAGGTCGCCGACAGCGCGCTCGGACCGATCGCCTCGGTCGTGCTCGTCACCGGTGCCGGCGGCATGTTCGGAGGCGTGCTGCGCGTCACGGGCATCGGCGACGCGATCGCCGAGTCGCTCAACTCCATCGGCATGCCGGTCATCGTCGCTGCCTTCCTCATCGCCCAGATCGTCCGCATCGCGCAGGGCTCGGCCACGGTCGCGCTCACCACGGCCGCCTCGCTGATGGCCGGCGTGGTCGTCGACGGCGGCTTCAACCCGGTCGAGGTCGCCGCGATCGTGCTCGCGACCGCTGCCGGCTCCGTGGGCTTCAGCCACGTGAACGACTCGGGCTTCTGGCTGGTCAGCAAGTTCTTCGGTATGGATGTGAAGACGACCCTCAAGACCTGGACGGTCGCGCAGGGCCTGATGGCCATCGTCGGCTTCATCATCTCGTTCGCGATCTACCTGGTCGGCGGGCTGTTCGGCTAGCCGACTTTCAGCGAGGCCCGGGACGGGCCTCGGCGCTGGGGTCGCGGCGGAGACCCGAAAGGGTCTCCGCTTCCGAGCTCCACCGCGCAGCTCCAGCGTGCTGTAGGATCAGAGGCTGAACTTCGGCGAGGGATGCAGAGGCATCCGTGATCGACGCGGTGGGAGCAGCGGACCAGGTCCTCACGCTTGCGCGTTCGAGTCGACAATTTGACGGGCTGCGGCCCACGAGGAGCACTTCCATGAGCACCGAATACGACAAGCTCGAGACCGAGACCCGCGAGTCCTTCGGCAAGGGCGCGGCCCGCAAGCTGCGCGCCGCAGGCAAGGTCCCCGGCGTCCTCTACGGCCACGGCACCGAGGCGCAGCACCTGACGGTCGACGCGCACGCGCTGTACCTGCTGGTGCGCCGCTCGAACGCCATCATCGACCTGCAGATCGACGGCAAGTCGCAGCTCGCCCTCGTCAAGGACGTGCAGCGCAACCCGGTGCTGCAGGGCAAGCCCGCCATCGAGCACGTCGACCTGGTGATCGTCAAGAAGGGCGAGAAGGTCATCGTCGACGTGCCCGTGCACATCGAGGGCGAGTCGGCTCCCGGCACCATCGTCAACCACGAGTGGACGCACCTGTCGGTCGAGGTCGAGGCGCTCCACATCCCCGACTCGCTCACCGTCTCGGTCGAGGGCCTCGAGGAGGGCGCGCACATCCTCGCCGGCGACGTCGAGCTGCCCAAGGGCGCGACGCTGCTCACCGACGCCGACGCGCTCGTCGCCGGCATCGTGACGCCTGCCGCCCCGTCCCTCGACGAGGACGAGGAGGCGGCCGAGGGCGAGACCGCCGAGGCAGCCGACGAGCAGCGCGAAGCGGCGGCAGCGGAGTAACGCTCCTCCAGCGGCGTCGAGATGGCGCAGACGTGGCTCGTGATCGGGCTCGGGAATCCCGGGCCCGACTACGCGCGCACGCGCCACAACATCGGCCAGATGGTCGCCGCCGAGCTTGAGCGGCGCGCGGGCGCGAGCCCCAAGAAGCACGGACGGGCGGATGCGCTGGTCGCCGAGTCGCGGGTCGTCGGCGGCCCGAAGGTGGTCACCGCCTTCCCCCTGTCGTACATGAACCGCTCCGGTGGGCCGGTCTCGAAGCTGATGGACTGGTACGGCGTGGAGGCCGAGCACGTGATCGTGCTGCATGACGAGCTCGATCTGCCACTGGGGGAGATCCGGCTGAAGCAGGGCGGCGGGCACGGCGGCCACAACGGGATGCGCGACATCATCGCCGCCCGCGGCCCGGACGTGCTGCGCGTGCGGCTCGGCATCGGCCGCCCGCCCGGTCGCCAGGATGCCGCCTCCTTCGTACTCAAGCCCTTCGCGAAGGCCGAGCAGCCCGAGGCGGAGCTGCTCGTGCAGCTGGGTGCCGATGCCGTCGAGCGCATCATCGCCGAGGGCTTCCTCGCCGCGCAGCAGCGCATCCACGCCCCGTCCTGACGCTCGGGCGCGCGCCGCTAGCATGGAGTGCCGATCGGAAGGAAGACGCCCGTGCATCGACTCGTCAAGGTCGCGACCGCGCTGTTCGTGTCGACCGTCGTGCTCGCCGGCTGCGCTGCCACCGAGGAGGAGCCCTCCGCGCCACAGGGCCCGAACGGCTACACGAATGCCGCTGACCTCGGTGATGGTTACATCCTCTGGTGGGACCGCAGCCCGGAGTCGGGCATGTCCGACGTCATCGCCACCGACCCCGAGACGCACATCGTCGGCTCGTGCCTCAGCGACGATCCCATCTACTGCGTCGACGGCCCGACCGACAGCCAGGTCGTGCTCGTGATCGGTCCTCCGGAGGCGGAGCGCGCCGTGATCCAGTGGTTCGGCGAAGACATCGAGCTCGCCAGGGGCGACACCAGCGAGGAAGACGCGCCGCCGGTGTTCGGGGCGATCATGCCGCCCCCTGCTGACCCCGAGGCGGGCTACCACCTCAACGTCTTCGACGGCGCGGGTGAGGTCGTCTTCACCTCGTGAGCCTCAAACCACTGCTCGGTCTGCTCGAGCGCGGTGCGCTCGCTCCGGTCGTGGAAGCGTCGGTGGGCGGTGCGCTGACCGGCATCGAGGCGATGCGCGCGCCGGTCGTCGCGACCATCGCGAACCAGCATGAGCGCCCGCTGCTGGTGATCACCGCCACCCGCCGCGAGGCAGAGGCGGTGCGCGATGACCTCGGCGCGTGGCTGCCGGGCGCACAGATCCTCGAGCTGCCGGCGTGGGAGACCCTGCCGCACGAGCGGCTGAGCCCCTCGCCCGAGACGGTCGGTCAGCGCGGTGCCACCCTGCGTGCGGTCGCCGAGCGCGACCGATCGCGCCCCACCGTCGTGATCGCCTCGGTGCGCGCGGCGCTGCAGCCGCTGGCCGACAACCTGCTCGCGGTCGAGCCGATCGAGCTGGCCGCCGGTGCGCGCGGGGTCGACCTGACCGCGCTCTCACGGCAGCTGGTCGACCTGGCATACGCCCGTGTCGACATGGTGACCCGGCGCGGCGAGTTCGCGGTGCGCGGCGGCATCGTCGACGTCTTCAGCCCCGCCGAGGACCACCCGGTGCGCATCGAGCTGTTCGGCGACGAGGTCGAGCAGATGCGCTGGTTCCACGTCGCCGACCAGCGCTCCGACGCCACCCCCGTCGAGCGCATCGTGCTGCCTCCCAGCCGCGAGCTGCTGCTGACGGATGCGGTGCGCGCGCGGGCGAGGCAGCTGGCGCCCGAGTTCCCCGGCATCCAGCAGATGCTGGAGAAGATCGCCGAGGGGATGCCGGTCGAGGGCATGGAATCGCTCGCGCCCGCGCTGCTGCCGCGGCTCGTGCCCATCACGCACTACCTGCCCGGGGCGGGGGTCGTCGTGCTCGGACCCGAGCGCATCCGCGACCGCATCACCAGCCTGAACGAGACGAACCAGGAGTTCCTGGAGGCCGCCTGGAGCGTCGCGACCGCCGGCGGTGCGGCACCCGTGGACCTCTCGAGCGGCTTCCTGAGTCTCGACGAGCTGCACGCATCCGTCGACGCCCCGTGGTGGACGTTCTCGGTGCTCGCCGCCGACGACCTCGTCACGGTGGTCGAGGGTGAGCCGGTGCCGAGCTTCGCCGGCCGCGCCGACGGCGCCCTCGAGCACCTGCGGGAGCGCACCCGCGCGGGATGGCGGGTCGTGGTGACCGCTGCCGGGCACGGCCTGGTCGAGCGCGCCGCGCAGGTGCTCGGCGAGCACGAGGTGGGCGCCCGCATCGTCGACGCGCTGCCGGACGAGCTCGAGCCCGGCCTCGTGCACGTCACGCAGGCGTCGGTCGAGCACGGCTTCTCGCTGCCGGAGGAGCGCATCGAGCTGGTCAGCGAGGCCGAGTTCTTCGGCCGCGCGGTGGGCGTCGACTCGCGCCAGTCGCGCAAGCTCGCCGGCCGCCGGCGCTCGGTGGTCGACCCGCTGCAGCTGAAGGCCGGCGACTACGTCGTGCATGAGACCCACGGCGTGGGCCGCTTCGTCGAGCTCACCCAGCGCACCGTCTCGACGGGCGGACGCAACCCCGTCAAGACCACGCGCGAGTACCTCGTGATCGAGTACGCGCCCTCGAAGCGGGGGCGCCCCGGCGACCGGCTCTCGGTGCCGACCGACCAGCTCGACCAGCTCAACCGCTACGTCGGCGGCGAGGCGCCGCAGCTGTCGAAGATGGGCGGCAGCGACTGGCAGCAGTCGAAGGCCAAGGCGCGCAAGGCGGTGCGGGAGATCGCGGTCGAGCTCGTGCAGCTCTACTCGAAGCGGATGGCCTCCAAGGGTCGCAGGTTCGGCCCCGACAGTCCATGGCAGCGCGAGCTCGAGGACGCCTTCCCCTTCGCCGAGACGCCCGACCAGCTCACCACCATCGACGAGGTCAAGCGCGACATGGAGCGCGAGGTGCCGATGGACCGGCTGCTCTCGGGCGACGTCGGCTACGGCAAGACCGAGGTGGCCGTGCGGGCGGCGTTCAAGGCCGTGCAGGACGGCACGCAGGTCGCGGTGCTCGTGCCCACGACGCTGCTCGTGCGGCAGCACCACGAGACCTTCGCCGCCCGCTTCGCCGGCTTCCCGGTGCAGGTGCGCGCGCTCAGCCGCTTCCAGAGCGACAAGGAGGTGCGCGAGACGATCGCCGGCATCACCGACGGCACCGTCGACGTCGTGATCGGCACCCACCGCCTGCTCTCCGACAACGTGCACTTCAAGGAGCTCGGGCTCGTCATCATCGACGAGGAGCAGCGCTTCGGTGTCGAGCACAAGGAGAAGCTGAAGGCGCTGAAGACCAACGTCGACGTGCTCTCGATGTCGGCCACGCCCATCCCGCGCACGCTCGAGATGGCCGTCACCGGCATCCGCGAGATGTCGACGCTCGCGACGCCGCCGGAGGCCCGGCACCCGGTGCTCACCTTCGTCGGCGAGTACAACGAGCAGCAGGTGGCTGCCGCCATCCGCCGCGAGCTGCTGCGCGAGGGGCAGATCTTCTTCGTGCACAACCGCGTCTCGTCGATCAACCGGGTCGCGGCGCAGCTCGCGGAGCTGGTGCCGGAGGCGCGCATCGGCGTCGCGCACGGCAAGATGCACGAGACGGCGCTCGAGCGCGTCATCGTCGACTTCTGGGAGAAGCAGTACGACGTGCTCGTCTCGACGACGATCGTCGAGACCGGCCTCGACATCCCCAACGCGAACACCCTGATCGTCGATCGCGCCGAGCGCTACGGCCTCAGCCAGCTCCACCAGCTGCGCGGCCGCGTCGGCCGTGGCCGCGAGCGCGCCTACGCCTACTTCCTCTACGACGGCGACAAGCCGCTGTCGGAGACCGCGCACGACCGGCTCGAGACCATCGCCGTGCACAACGAGCTCGGCGCCGGCATGCAGGTGGCGCTCAAGGACCTCGAGATCCGCGGCGCGGGCAACCTGCTGGGCGGCGAGCAGTCGGGCCACATCGCCGGCGTCGGCTTCGACCTCTACCTGCGGATGGTGGGGGAGGCCGTCGCGGTCTTCCGCGGCGAGGAGGACGAGGGGCCGCGCGAGCTGCGGCTCGAGCTGCCCGTCGACGCGGTGATCCCGGAGGACTACGTCGACTCCGAGCGGTTGCGCCTGGAGGCGTACCAGAAGCTCTCCGCCGCAGCCTCCTCGCGCGACGACGAGGCGATCGACCACGTCGTCGACGAGCTGCGCGACCGCTACGGCGAGCCGCCGGCGCAGGTCGTCGCGCTCTTCGCCATCGCTCGGCTGCGGCGCAAGGCGCAGGCGGCGAAGCTCTCGGAGGTCATCACGGTGGGCCCGAACCTGCGCGTGGGCCCAGCGGAGCTGGCCGACTCCGTGCAGCTGCGGCTGCGTCGCATGTACCCGGAGGCGAAGCTCAACAGCGCCGCCAAGACGCTCGTCGTCCCGATCCCCACCGCCGGCGGCGGCCGGCTGGCCGGCACGCAGGCGGAGCCGCTGCCCGACACCGAGCTGATCGCCTGGGTCGACGCGCTGCTGACCGCGATCTTCCCGCCGCCGAAGCCGCCCGCGGAAGAGGCGGTATGAGCGAGCTCGACGACCTCGTCGCCGTGATGGCACGGCTGCGCGGCCCCGGCGGCTGCCCGTGGGATGCCGAGCAGACGCACGCCTCGCTCGTGCCCTACGCGATCGAGGAGGCGCACGAACTGGCCGAGGCGGTGGAGTCGGGCGACGACGCGCACCTGCGCGAAGAGCTCGGCGACGTGCTGCTGCAGGTCGTCTTCCACGCCGAGATCGCCCGCGCCGAGGGCCGCTTCGACATCGAGGATGTCGCCGCCACGCTCATCGAGAAGCTCCGTCGCCGACATCCGCACGTCTTCGGCGACACCGAGGTCGCCGGGGTCGACGGCGTGGTCGAGAACTGGGACGCCATCAAGCGCGCCGAGAAGCCCGAGCGCGAGAGCGCGCTCGACGGCATCCCCGTGAGCCTGCCGGCCCTCGCGCGCGCCGAGAAGCTGCTCGGCCGTGCGCGGCGAGCCGGGCTCGACGACGCCGGGCACGACGACGCGGGTCTCGACGATGCGGGGCTCCCCGACGCCGTCGGCACTGCGGATGCGTCGGCGCCCGACAGCGAGGCGGCGCTCGGTCGCGCGCTGCTCGAGATGGTGCGCGGCGCGGCCGCCGCCGGGCTCGACCCCGAGCGGGCGCTGCGGGGCGCCACGCGCGAGCTCGAGCGCGAGCTGCGCGCGCGGGAGGCTGCCCGGTGAGTGCGCATGCGGCGCGACCGCACGCGCGAGCCTGCGTTGTGCTGGCCGGTGACGAGCGCCCGGCGTGGGCCGCGACCACGGCAGCTGCGGGCGGCTACGGCCGCACGACCACGTTGCCGACCTTGCGGCCGGAGTCGACGATCTCGTAGGCGCGGGCGATCTCCGCGAGCGGCAGTGACGCCTGGATCACCGGATCGAGCTCGCCGCGCTCGAGCAGCGGCAGCAGGCGGCCGACGAGTGCGGCGCTGCCGGGCGCGGTGCCGGTCGTGATCGGTCCGCGCGACTGCAGCATCTCGCCCAGCCCCGCGACCGCGAGCACCGCGGTGCCGCCCTCGCGCACGAGCGCCCTTGCGGTGGCGGGCGTGAGCGTGCCGACGGCGTCGATGATCACGTCGAAGCGCCGGCCCAGCGCGGTCGGGTCGGTCGTGGTGTAGTCGACGACCTCGTCGGCGCCGAGGGTGCGCACGAGCTCGGCGTTGCGCCCGCTCGTCACGCCCGTCACCCGCGCGCCGGCGAGTGTCGCGAGCTGCACGGCGCTCGTGCCGACGGCGCCCGATGCGCCGATCACGAGCACGTCCTGCCCGGGCTGCAGCCCGGCGACGTCGTGCAGGAAGTGCAGCGCGGTGGTGCCTCCGAAGATCGCTGCGGCAGCGGCGTCGTGCGACACGCCCGCGGGCTTGTGCACGAGGCGCTTCGCCTCGATCGTCACCAGCTCGGCGTGCGCGCCCATCCGGCCGCCCGCCATGCCCGCGACCTCGTCGCCGATCGCGAAGCCGGCGACCCTGCTGCCGAGGGCCTCGACCGTGCCCGAGACCACCATGCCCAGCACCGTGCTGCGCGGTCCCCGCAGCCCGAGCGCGAGCCTGCCGAGCGTGCCCATGCCCGGTGGGAAGCTCGCGCCGCGGATGCGCGCGTCGCCGGCAGTGACGGCGGCCGCGGCGACGCGCACCACCACCTGGTCGGGCTTCGGCTCCGGCGAGGGGAGCTCGGTGAGCTGGGCGACGGACGGGGGTCCGTAGTGCTGGACGACGACGGCACGCATGCGGGTTCCTTACGCCTGTAAGAATGGGGTCGGGATGACCGTACCTTTACACTCGTAAGCCACGCAAGAGCGGATGTGCCGCATCCCAGCATCCGAGAGGAGCCGCCGTGCCGAAGCAGGCCGCAGCGAAGCCCGCGCTGAGCGCCCCGCGCATCGTGGCGGCGGCCGCCGCGGTCGCCGATCGCGAGGGGCTCGCGGGCGTCAGCATGCGCAGCGTGGGGCGCGAGCTCGGCGTCGAGGCGATGTCGCTCTACCACCACGTCGCGGGCAAGGAGGCGCTGCTCGACCTGCTCGCCGACTGGCTGATGTCCCAGGTCGAGCACCCGGCGCCCGACGGCGACTGGCGGGGCGGCCTGCGCACCCGGGCGCACTCGTCCCGCACGGTGCTGAGCGCGCATCCGTGGGGCACCTCGCTGCTCGAGTCGCGCCGCTCGCCCGGCTTCGCCCTGCTCGTCGGGCATGAGGCGGTGCAGGCGGCGCTGCGCGCCGGCGGCTTCTCTGTGCGGCTGGCCGCGCACGCCTTCTCGGTGCTCGACGCCTACGTCTACGGCTTCGTCGGCTCCGAGCAGCAGCTGCCCTTCGAGCCCGGCGGCGCCCAGGAGATGATGGGCGAGCTGGCGCCGATGCTCGAGCGCTTCCCCGCGCTGACCGAGCTGGTGGCCGAGCTCGTCGTCGGCAAGGACTACGCCTACGGCGACGAGTTCGAGTGGGGGCTCGAGCTCGTGCTCGACGGCTTCGCGGCCAAGCTCGCCGAGGAGCGCGAGGCCCCCGACTCCCGGTAGCGCAGCCGCCCGACGCCGGCCACCAGGAAGATGCCGAGCAGGAACGCCAGCAGCACCTGCCCGGTCGGCCACACCAGCCCCGCCCATCCGCCGTGCACGCCCGGATCGAGGAAGGGGTACGGGTACCAGCCGTCGATCATCCCGCCGCGCAGCCACGAGCAGCCCAGGTACGCGAGCGGGTACAGCATCCACCACGCCCCGCGGCCGAAGCGGATGCGCCTGGCGGTCGGCACCAGCAGCCAGTCGAGCCCGACGAGCCACGGGATCACCCGGTGCTGCGCGGCGTTCGTGAACTCGATCGACCACGACCACACCTCCTCGGGCTTCGCCAGCAGTACCGCGTAGACGAGGCCGGTCAGCACGATGTAGGCCGTCGCGGCGCCGCGCAGGTGGTCGAACCACGCGGGCCTGCGCGCCTGCGGCACCAGCAGCAGCCACAGCATCACCACGATCACGAGCAGGTTCGCCTGCACCGTGAAGTACGCGAAGTGCTCGCTGGCCCGCTCGCCCGAGGCGAGCATGTTCTTGATGTTCCAGGCCTCGGCCAGCACCGCCATCAGCACGATCGCGATGCGCCACGAGACGACGGGAACGGCACGGTCGTGGAGGGGCCAAGGTCGTCGCACGTGCCCATGGTGCCAGGGGACGGACGCAGGCGCGGACACGGCGCGGATGCGGCTGCGGCAGATCGCGCGCCGCGCGTGCGGGAGAATGGAGACATGGCAACCCAGGTGAACCCGCCGCGCGGCATGCGCGACTTCCTGCCGGTCGACAAGCGCGCGCGGGAGCGCGTGCTGCGCGTGATCCGGGCCGCCTACGAGCACCACGGCTTCGAGGAGATCGAGACGCCGGTGGTGGAGGATGCCGCACGGCTGCACGCCGGCCTCGGCGGCGACAACGAGAAGCTCGCCTTCGCGGTGATGCGGCGCGGCCTGACGGTCGACGACCTGCGTGCGGCCGAGGCGCCGCTCGAGCTCGCCGATCTCGGCCTGCGCTTCGACCTGACGGTGCCGCTCGCGCGCTTCATCGCCACGCACCGCTCGAACCTGCCGCCGGTCTTCCGCGCCATCCAGATCGCGCCCGTGTGGCGCGCCGAGCGCCCGCAGCGTGGCCGCTACCGCCAGTTCATGCAGTGCGACATCGACATCGCGGGCGAGCCCGGCATCACCGCAGAGCTCGAGCTGCTGGCGGCGACCGGCGACGCGCTCACCAGGCTCGGCATCCCCGACGCGTTCATCCGCATCAACGACCGCCGCATCCTCTTCGCGGCGCTCGAGCACGCCGGCGTCGCCGCCGAGCAGCACGAGCGCGCGCTCATCACGGTCGACAAGCTCGACAAGATCGGCCGCGAGGGCGTCACCGAGGAGCTCGCGGGCCGCGGCATCGACGGCGCCCGGCTGCTCGCGACGCTCGACGCGATAAGCGACCTGGCGAGCGCGGCGGCACCCCCAGACGATCGCGGGCCGCTCGCCGGCTTCGACACGGCCGTGCTCGAGCCCGTGCGCGAGCTGCTGGCGGCGGAGGTCGGCATCCGGCTCGAGTTCGACCCCACGCTCGTGCGCGGCATGGGCTACTACACCGGCCCGATCTTCGAGATCGCGCACCCCGAGCTGCCGTTCTCGATCGGCGGCGGCGGCCGCTACGACGGCATGATCGGCCGCTTCCTGGGGCAGGAGCTGCCCGCGGTCGGCATCTCGCTCGGCTTCGAGCGGCTCGTCGACCTGGTCGAGCTGCCCGCCGAGGCCGTCGCCGAGACGGTCGCCCTGCTGGTCGACAAGGCTGTCGAGCCGGCGGATGCGGTGGCCATCAAGCGCGCGCTGGTGGCGGCCGGGCAGACGGTCCGCATGCAGCGCCGCACCAAGAACGTGACGGGCCTGCTCGCGCAGCTGGCCGCATCCGGTGCCACGCACTTCGCCTTCGTGCGCCCCGGCGACACCGTCGACTCCCTCGAGCTCAAGCCCATCGCCTGACATCTCAACGTGCGAGGTGGTGGTTCGGCGCACCACCTGCGCCATACGACCACCTCACACGTTGAGATCGGGGAGGGTCGGCGCACGGTCGGTGGTCGTCGGCGCGGCGGATGCGGCGAGGGCTAGGCTCGAGTCGGCCATCCACTGCGATTCCCAAGGAGCACCCGTGGCACTCATCGACACCCTGCAGGCACGCGAGATCCTCGATTCGCGCGGCAACCCGACCGTCGAGGTCGAGGTGCTGCTCTCGGACGGCTCGGTGGGCCGCGCCGCCGTCCCCTCCGGCGCCTCGACCGGCGCCTTCGAGGCCTACGAGCTGCGCGACGGCGACAGCGCCCGCTACCTGGGCAAGGGCGTCGAGCAGGCCGTCGACGCCGTCAACGAGGAGATCGCGGAGGCCATCGAGGGCATGGTCGCCGACGACCAGCGCGTGCTGGATGCGACGCTCATCGAGCTCGACGGCAGCGACAACAAGAAGAACCTCGGCGCCAACGCCATCCTGGGCGTCTCGCTCGCGGTCGCGAAGGCCGCCGCCGACTCCTCCGGCCTGCCGCTGTTCCGCTACCTGGGCGGGCCCAACGCCTTCCTGCTGCCGGTGCCGATGATGAACGTCATCAACGGTGGTGCGCACGCCGACACCGGCGTCGACATCCAGGAGTTCATGATCCTGCCGATCGGCGCCGAGTCGTTCCGCGAGGGCCTGCGCTGGGGGACCGAGACCTACCACACGCTCAAGAGCATCCTGAAGGAGCAGGGCCTCGCGACGGGCCTGGGCGACGAGGGCGGCTTCGCCCCCGACCTCGCCAGCAACCGCACCGCGCTCGACCTGCTCGTGCAGGCGATCGAGAAGGCCGGCTTCACGCCCGGCAAGGACATCGCGCTCGGACTCGACGTCGCCGCGAGCGAGTTCTTCGAGAACGGCGTCTACCGCTTCGAGGGCCAGGACCGCACGAGCGCCGAGATGTCCGACTACTACACCGAGCTGGTCGACTCCTACCCGCTGGTCACCGTCGAGGACCCGATGGACGAAGAGGACTGGGACGGCTGGGCAGCCCTCACCGAGCGCCTCGACGACCGCGTGCAGCTGGTCGGCGACGACCTGTTCGTCACCAACCCCGAGCGGCTGATCGACGGCATCGAGCGCGGCGCCGCCAACGCGCTGCTGGTGAAGGTCAACCAGATCGGCACGCTCTCCGAGACGCTCGACGCCATCCGCATCGCCACGCAGGCCGGCTACGGCTCCGTGCTCTCGCACCGCTCGGGCGAGACCGAGGACACCACGATCGCCGACATCGCGGTCGCCGTGAACTGCGGCCAGATCAAGACCGGCGCCCCCGCGCGCAGCGAGCGCGTCGCGAAGTACAACCAGCTGCTGCGCATCGAGGAGGACCTCGGCGAGGCGGCGGAGTACGCCGGCGCCGGCGCCTACCCGCGATTCGAGGGCTGAGCGCACCCCGCATCAGCGAAGACAGGCGGTTCGGCCGCCTGCGGTGGGCACCCGCCGGTAGCATCGGCGGGTGCCCACCTCGTCTGACGTCGCCCTCGGGCAGCTGCGCGTGTCATGGCTGCTGCTGGTCGTCGTCGGGCTGGTGGTGGCTGGCTTCGTCGTGCTGGCCCCCACGGTCGGGCTGCTGCTCGAGCAGCGCCGCGACATCGCAGCGCTCGAGGCGCAGGTCGCCGGCCAGCAGGCGAACGTCGAGACCCTCCAGACCGAGGCCGCGCGCTGGGAGGACCCGGCGTACATCGAGGCGCAGGCCCGCGACCGGCTCTTCTTCGTCTACCCGGGCGAGACGAGCTTCGTGCTGCTCGACGACCGCTCGGCGCTCGAGACCGCATCGAGCGAGGTGCCGGCCGCCACGCTCGAGGCGCCCACCGACGACTGGACGGCGGCGGCCGCCGGCTCCTTCCTGCTCGCGGGCCTGACCGCGCAGGCGCCGCCCGAGCCCGGCCCGGCGCCGGAGCCGCAGTGATCACCGAGGCGACCGAGCGCGACCTCGAGATCATGGCCGCCCAGCTGGGCCGTACGATGCGCGGCGTCATCGGCATCGGCGCGCGCTGCGCCTGCGGCGCCCCCACCGTGGTGGTGACGAGCCCGCGGCTGCCCGACGGCACCCCCTTCCCGACCTTCTACTACCTCACCCATCCCGGTGCCACCGCATCCGCCTCGCACCTCGAGGCCGACGGCACGATGGCCGAGCTGCAGGAGCGGCTGCGCGAGCCAGAGATGGCGGATGCGTATGCCGCGGCCCATGCGGTGTACCTCGCCGACCGAGAGGCGCACGGGCATGTCGAGGAGATCGCGGGCATCAGCGCCGGGGGCATGCCGACGCGCGTGAAGTGCCTGCACGCCGTGCTCGCGCACGCGCTGGCGGCGGGCCCGGGCGTGAATCCGATCGGCGATCTGACGCTCGAGCTGGGGGAGTGGTCGCCCGCGGTGTGCGTCTGCGCACCGGGCGCGCGGGGCTCCGCCGCCGGAATGCCCGCATCCTGAGCGCGGTAGAATCATTGAGCATCCACATCTGATACCTGGGGAAGAAGTGCGTCTGTGAACAAGATCCTGATCGTCGGAGGCGGCTACGCCGGTCTCTACACCGCACGTGGGCTGGAGCGCCAGCTGGGCGACTCCGAGGCGGAGATCACCATCGTCGACCCGCTGCCGTACATGAGCTACCTGCCGTTCCTGCCGGAGGTCGCAGCCGGATCGATCGAGCCGCGCCACGCGGTGGTGACGCTGCGTCGCCACCTGGCCCGCACGAAGATCGTGCAGGCGAAGGTCACGAACATCGATCACGCGAACAAGGTCGCCACCATCAAGCCCGAGCTGGCTGAGGAGCGCACCCTCGAGTACGACGTGATCGTCATGACCGCCGGCTCCGTCTCGCGCACCTTCCCGATCCCGGGCGTCGCCGATGAGGCGATCGGCATGAAGACGATCGAGGAGGCCGCGGCCGTGCGCGACCGCCTGATCTCGAACTTCGCCAAGGCGGCTGCGCTGCCCGAGGGCCCCGAGCGCGACCGGCTCCTGAACGTCACGGTCGTCGGCGGCGGCTTCGCCGGCATCGAGACGATCGCCGAGCTGCGCGACTTCGCCACCTACCTGCTCTCGCGCTTCCGCGAGATCGCCTTCGAGGATGTCTCGTTCCACCTCGTCGAGGCGATGGGCCGCATCATGCCGGAGGTCTCCGAGCAGACCGCGCTCTGGGTCGTCGAGGACCTGCGCAAGCGCGGCGTCAACGTGCACCTCGAGACGCAGCTGCAGGGCGCCGTCGACGGCGTCGTCGAGCTCTCGACCGGCGAGCGCTTCGGCTCCGACCTGATCATCTGGACCGCAGGCGTCATGGCCAACCCGGTCGTGCGGGCCACCGACCTGCCGCTCGACGACCGCGGCCGCATCACCGCGCTCGCGACCCTGCAGGTCGCGCGCGACGGCGTCGTGGTGCCGGATGCCTGGACCGCCGGTGATGTCTCGGCCGTGCCCGACAAGTCGAGCACCCCTGGGCCGGGCGGCTTCTGCGTGCCGAACGCCCAGCACGCCGTGCGCCAGGCGAAGCTGCTGGCGAAGAACATCGTCGCCGTGCTGCGCGACGAGGCGCCGCGCGAGTACATCCACGCCAACGAGGGCGCCGTGGCGGGCCTCGGGCTCTGGAACGGCGTGTTCCAGAAGGGCAAGTTCGCCATCAAGGGCCCGATCGCCTGGCTGATGCACCGCGGCTACCACGGGATGGCCATGCCGATGTGGGAGCGCAAGCTCCGCGTGTTCGGCGACTGGTGGAACCAGTTCTGGCTGGGTCGCGACTTCGCAGAGCTCTCGGACCGCGAGCAGCCGCGCGTGGCCTTCGAGACCTTCGCATCGCGCCCGAAGCCCAAGGTCGACGCCTAGTCTCCGACCGCACGTCACAGCGCCGCGCCCTGCATCGAGGGGCGCGGCGCTGTCGTATGGTGGAACCTGGACAAGCGTCCAAGTCGAGCGAGGATCGGAGTGCGGGTGACGCGGAAGCCGGCTGAGGAGCGCCGCAGGGATCTGGTCGAGGCCGGCCTGCGCGTGATCGCCCGCGAGGGGATGCACGGCGCGACGGTGCGCGCGATCGTCGCCGAGGCGGGCGTGCCGCTGGCGACCTTCCACTACGTGTTCGACTCGCGCGACCAGATGATCGGCGAGGCCTACGCCTACGTCGTGCTGCCGCGGGTCGGCGAGGTCCCGACCCCGTTCTCGGCCAGCGCGAGCCCGGTCGACGCGGTGCGCGGCGTGCTGCACGATTGGGTCGACCGCTTCTCGGAGCACCCCGAGTACGAGCTGGCGGTGATGGAGATCATGGCCTACTGCAGGCGCACGCCGTCACTCGCCCATCTGCCCGGCGAGGTGCAGACGCGCTACGTCGAGATCGTCTCGACAGTCATCTCGGCGATCTGCGAGCAGCTCGAGGTCGAGCCGCAGCAGCCGCTCGATGAGCTCTCGCAGCTCGTGCTGCATGTCACCGACGGCCTCACCTACTGCATGCTGCGCACGGGCGACGCGGCGGCGTCGCGGCGCTTCGTCGAGGCGGCGGCGCCCATGCTCGCGGCGGCAGTGATGGGCGAGCGATGATGCCGCTCGACCTCGCGGCAGCCGGCCCCTGGTCGCCCGAGCAGCACTGGCAGCGGATGGATGCGGCCACCGCCGCGATCGACGGCCCCTTCGCCGCGGTCTCGCTCGAGGCGCTCGCCGCAAACACACGCGCCATGGTCGTTCGCGCCGACGGCACGACCCTGCGGCTGGCGACGAAGTCGGTGCGCAGCCGAGCCGTCATCGAGGCGGTGCTGGCCACGCCCGGCTGGCACGGCGTGCTGGCGGCGACCCTGCCGGAGGCGCTGTGGCTCTCGGCCACCGTCGACGACGTGCTGCTGGGCTATCCCACCACCGACCGCTCCGCGCTGCGCGCGCTCGCGGCCGACGACCGCGCGCTCGAGCGCGTGACGATCATGATCGACAGCGTCGAGCACCTCGACAGCATCGATGCGGCGATCCCCGGCCATCCGGAGATCCGTGTCGCCATCGAGCTCGACGCCGCGTTCGAGCTCGGGCGCTGGCGTGCCGGCGTGCTGCGCTCGCCGCTGCGCTCACCGCAGCAGCTCGGCGGGCTCGCCCGCGCGGTGGTCGCGCGCGGGGGCTTCCGCCTCGTCGGGATCATGTCGTACGAGGCGCAGGTCGCGGGCGTGCAGGACGGCACGCGCCGCGGGCGGAGTCCCGCGCTCATGGTGCGCGCGATGCAGCGCCGCTCGGCCGCCGACCTGCGCGAGCGCCGCGCCGCAGCGGTGGCCGCAGTGCGCGAGGTCGCGCAGCTCGAGTTCGTCAACGGCGGCGGCACGGGATCGATCGAGTCGACCGCGGCGGACCAGGCCGTCACCGAGATCGGCGCCGGCAGCGGCATCTTCGGCGCGCACCTGTTCGACGGCTACCGCGACTTCCGACCCGCGCCGGCGCTCGCGTTCGCGCTGCCGGTCGTGCGCAGGCCCGGCCCCGGCATCGTGACGCTGCTCGGGGGAGGCTGGGTCGCCTCCGGCCCGCGCATCGTCGACCGCGACCCGGTGATCGCCTGGCCGCCGGGGCTGCGCATCGATCCCGGCGAGGGGCCGGGCGAGGTGCAGACGCCGGTCCGCGGCGCCACTGCCGACCGGCTGCGGCTCGGCGACCGCGTCTGGCTGCGCCACGCGAAGGCGGGCGAGCTGTGCGAGCGCACCGACGTGCTGCACCTGGTGGCGGGCGATCAGGTCATCTCCACCCTTCCCACGTACCGTGGGGAGGGGAGGAAGCTGCTGTGACATGGAGGAACTGGGCGCGCTCGCAGCGCGCCGCGCCGAGCCGGGTGCACGCACCCACGACGATCGACGAGGTCCGGCGCGACGTGGAGCACGCGCGGCAGCAGCGCCGCACCATCCGCCCGGTCGGCAGCAGCCATTCCTTCTCTGCGGCGGCGCGGCCCGACGACGTGCAGCTGACCGTCGACGCGCTCCGCGGCGTGGTCGCGCTCGACGCGCCCGGACGCCTGGTCACGGTGCGCGCCGGCACCACCATCCGTGAGCTCTCCGAGCTGCTGGCCGAGCAGGGGCTGGCGCTCGACAACCTCGGCGACATCGACCGGCAGACCATCGCCGGCGCCATCTCCACCGGCACCCACGGCACCGGCATCCGCCATCAGTCGATCGGCGCATCCGTCGTCGCTGCCACGCTCGTCACCGCCGAGGGCCGCGTGCTGCACGTGAGCGAGACCGAGCGGCCCGAGCTGCTGCCGGCGATCAGGCTGGGCCTCGGGGTGCTCGGCGTGCTCGTCGACGTCACGCTGCGATGCGTGCCGGCCTTCGCGCTCGAGGCGATCGAGGCCGCAGTCGAGCTCGACGCCGTGCTCGACGACTGGCAGGGCCTGCTGCGCCGCACCGACCACTTCGAGTTCTACTGGTTCGCCGCCACCTCGCTCGCGGTGACGAAGTCGAACACCCGTGTCGACGGTCCGCTCGCCCCGCGCTCGGCGATCGGCCGCTTCATCGACGAGCAGGTGCTCACCGACGTCGGCCACAGTGCGCTGCTGACGCTCAGCGCGCTGGTGCCGGCCGCGTCGCGGGCGGTCAACGAGGTGGCCGCCAGAGGCATGGCGCGGGGCCGCTTCGTCGAGCCCAGCCATCAGGTGTTCTCCGCCGAGCGTGCGGTGCGCTTCCGCGAGCTCGAATACGGCATCCCGGTGGCGGCGATGCCGGAGGCGCTGCGCGAGATCGACCGGGCGCTGCGGCGCGCATCCCTGGTGCCCACGTTCCCGTTCGAGGTGCGCGCGATCGGCGCCGACGACGCGCTGCTGTCGACCGCCAACGGCCGCGAGACCGCGTACATCGCCGCGCACCGCTGGTGGCGCGAGGATCCGCGGCCGCTGTTCGAGCTGGTCGAGCCCATCCTGCTCGCGCACGACGGCCGCCCGCACTGGGGCAAGCTGCACTCGCTGCGGGCACCGCAGCTGGCCGAGCGGTTCCCGGGCTTCGCCGACTTCCTGGCGATCCGCGACGAGCTCGACCCCGAGCGCGTCTTCGCGAGCGCCTGGACCACGAGGGTGCTCGGCACCTGAGCGCAGCGCCGGATCCGCGCCGCGGATCGGCCTAGCATGGAAGCCATGGACCCCCTCCTCATCGTCTGGATCGTCGTCGGCGCCCTGGTCGTGCTGGCACTCATCGTGCTCGCGTGGGGCATCGCGGCGCGCTCCTCGCTCCGCCGACTCGGCGCGACGGTCGACGAGCGCTGGGAGGCCCTCGCCACCACCCTGGAGCGCCGCAGACAGGTCGCGGAGCCGCTGCTGGCCACGGCGGGCGAGCAGCAGCGCACGCAGGCGGCGGATGCGTTCACCGCGCTCGAGCGCGCCGACCGTCCCGGGTCCAAGGCCGCCGCCGAGGGCGAGGTGCAGCGGATGCTGCGCCCGCTCGTGCAGGCGGCCGGTGCGCAGCCCGCCGGATCCGACGCGGCCGAGGCGCGGGCCGCGCTCGCGACCCTCGACGACGACGCCCAGGCGCGCCGGCGGGACTACAACACCGGTGCGCGCGAGCTGAACGCGAGGGCGCGGCGCTTCCCCGCCTCGATGTGGGCGAAGTCGGTCAGGGCACCGCGGGAGTTCTTCGAGATCGACCACGCCGGCGCCGTCGCCGAGCCGCCCCGCATCCAGTTCTGAGCGAAGCAAACGGGTGTAGGTGTTCACTTTTGGCGGATGTTCACTGTACAGTGAACATGTGTCGAATATTGAACAAGCGGCGCGGAGCGTCCTTAGGTCTGCGTTGCCCCAGGCGCAGATAGACCTGGTGGCGGATCATGACCATGCTCTGCTCATCCGTCTCCCAGAGGGACTCGAGTATCGTCTGCGCCTCACATGGGCCGGCGCGGGGTATCCACGCGACGTCAACCAAGCCTTGCTGCGCGCCAGGCTCGATCGCGATCTCGTCGTGGTGGCAGAACAGCTGTCCTCCGGTTCCCGCGACCTGCTTGAAGCTCGCGACATCAACTGGCTGACGGTTGATGGATCAATGCGTCTGCGAGTAGGCCCGATCGCGATCGAGAGACAGCGACCTGGATCGCGCTCGGGGCAATCCAGGTCGACCATCGGTGCGTGGACTCCGTCGTTGGTCATCGTCGCCGAGCATGTGATGGTGGCGTTCCGTAGATCAGGGGCACGAGCGATTCCACCGCTCCGGGACCTCGCACAGCGCTCGAGCTTCTCGCTCGGCGCAGTGTCGCAGGCTGTCAGAGGACTGGTCGAACGGGGCTGGATCAGCACGCCCGACCGGACGGGAGCGCGCGCGCTCGTCGAGCCCGGACTGCTGCTCGACCAGTGGGCAGAAGAGGCTACCGCTGCCGGCCGACGGCAACGCCAGCGAATCACCACGCTGTGGGGATCGCAGGAGGAAGCGATGGAGGCACTGCAACGAGAGTTCACCGGTGAGATCGCCTTCAGCGGTCGGCTGGTAGCTCAAAGAATTGCGCCTCACTCCACAGCGCCCCGAGGCTTCAGCTGCTACCTCACGCAGACCATCGCCCGTGAGGACCTCAGCCGGCGCCTGCGCGCGATCGGTCTCGCATCGCGCTCGAGCGGCGATGACTCCATTTCGCTCACGCAGGTGAGGCGGGGTGTGCTCTCGGCCGGTGAGCGGCGGGCAGGGCTCGATCTCGTCTCGCTCGAGCGCGTGTACGCCGACCTCCTGGCGATAGGGGGAAGGGCTGAGGACGAAGCGCAGTTCCTCCGCGAGACGCTGATCGGGTACTGAGGTGACGACAGGGGAGCGGAGTCGCGCCGCTCGCGCACTGGCGGAGTCGGCCTTTGAGAGGCTCCTGGCTGCCGTCGGTGAGCATTGGCGTGAGATGGTGCTCATCGGCGGCCTCGTCCCGGAAACCCTGGTGTCTGCTGACGATCCCCATCAGGGAACAGTCGACGTGGATGTCTTGCTGCCGGTCGCCCTTGTGTTCGACCGGGAGGACCAAGACTTCGGATGGCTCGAGGGGGCGCTCACCGCGGCGGGCTTCGTCCTGGTGTCACCCAACACGGGATGGCGCTGGACCACGTCGGTCGATGGCGCAGCGATCGTCGTTGAGTTCCTGGCCGACGTGCCGGACAATCCTGGCCAGGAACTCGCGCTTCCCGGCGCTAGAACACTGTCGGCGAACAACTTGGCCGGCCCTGCACCCGCCTTGCGCGATACCCGAGAGATCGCCGTCGGTCGACATCGCGCGCGTGCAGCTGGCGTGGGCGGCTATCTCGCCGCGAAGGCGGCGGCCATCGTGGGACGCGGACTGGTGAAGGACCTATACGACTTCGCGTACGTGATCGTGCACTCGCTAGCGAAGGAGGGACCGATGCTCGCGCAGCATGTGGAGTCTGTTGTCGTACAGCGCCCGGAGGTCGGACGGGATATGCGACGGGAGGTGCTTCATGCATGCGGCCGATTTGAGACAATCGACGCCGTCGGGCCTCGTGCCTACGCAGCCGAGGCACTGAGGGCAGGGTCGACGAAATCATATGCCGAGCTCGCGGAAGAGGCCACGGAGTCGGTCACAGCGCTCGCGCAACTGATGACTGGCGGCGAAGAGTAGTCCCCGCCGACCACCGAGCAGGTCACGCTCACGACGAGCGTGCGGCCACTTCCCGCGCCCATGTGCCGGGACCGGTCACCTCGATGCGGTCGAGCCCCTGCCAGGCGGCGGCCTCGGCGAGCGCGGGCGCGAGCCGCTCGGCCAGCTCGCCCGCCCGCGCCGCGTGGCCGGGCTCGATCGTCGCGTGCTGCACCCGCAGGATGCCGGCCCTGCGGTCGCTCTTGAGGTCGACCCGGCCGACGAGCTCGTCGTCGATCAGCACCGGCAGCACGTAGTAGCCGTGCTGGCGCTGCGCGGCCGGCGTGTAGATCGAGATGCGGTACGCGAAGCCGAAGATGCGCTCGGCCCGCGGCCGGAACCACACGAGCGGGTCGAACGGCGAGAGCAGCGCGGTCGAGCGGATGCGTCGTGGCAGCCGGGTGCCGACGCTCAGGTAGGCGGGGCGCCCCCAGCCCGCGACCTCCACCTGCTCGAGCTCGCCCGCGTCGACCAGGTCAGCGATCGCGGTGCGTGCGTCGGCGACCTTCAGCCGGTAGTAGTCGGCGAGGTCGTCGAGCGTCGCGACCCCGAACGCGCGGGCGGCCCGCCGCACCAGCTCCCGCTGCGCGTGGGCGCGATCGATGCGCGGCTGCGGCTCGGTCAGCACGGCGCCGGCGGCTGCGTAGCGGCGCTCGAACCGGGAGCGGCCCACGGTGACCAGCTGCCCGCGCCGGAAGAGCACGCTCGTCGCCCAGTACGCATCCGACTTGTTCCACCACCCGCCCGGCATGCGCTGGTACTCGGGATGCTCCATCTCGCTCGGGCGCAGCGGGCCGCGCTCGGTGAACTCGGCCAGCACGTCGTCGATGAGCCGCGCGTGCTCGGCCACCCAGCGCTCGTCGCTCGGGCGCATGGGCTGCGACTGCTTCCAGGCCCACAGCGGCCAGTCGGCCACCGGGATGACGGCCGCCTCGTGCGCGACGTACTCGGTGTAGCCGCCCAGGCCCCTGCCGTGGTCGTGATGCAGCATGCGGTCGAGCAGTGCCCGGTCGTAGGGGCCGATGCGGGCCAGCAGCGGCAGGTAGTGGCTGCGCTCGAAGACGTTCACGGAGTCGAGCTGCAGCAGGCCCAGCCGGTCGATCGTGCGCTCGATCGTGCGAGCACCCGCGCGGCCGCGCTCGCCCGGCAGGGCGCCGTCGAGGCCGCTCGCGGCGATGGCGATGCGGCGGGCCTGCGCGGCCGAGATCCGGGGTGGCGTCACGAGTGGTGAGGCTAGCAAGCACCGCCCACGCATGCGCCTGCGCCATCGCGGCGGGCCGTAGGATCGAGCAATGCTGCTCCGTCGACCCAGGAGCGCGGGCCCACGGCTCACGCTCGCCGCCGGCGACGAGGCCGTGCCCCGGGGGATGCAGATCGCGGGCGCGTGGTCGTGGCGCTTCCTGGCCGTCGCGGCAGCGGCAGCCATCGTGATCGCGCTCATCGTGATCTTCCGCATCGTGGTCATCCCGCTGCTGGTCGCGGCGCTCATCACCACGGCGCTGCTGCCGGTGGTCGCGGCCCTGGTGCGCGCGCGCTGGCCGCGCGGGCTCGCCGTCGCGGTGACGGTGGTCTCGCTCATCGTCGCGGTCGTCGGGCTCGGCTGGCTGGCGATCTCGCAGATCCGCGACGAGTACCCGGAGCTGCAGGAGCAGGCGCTCGAGTTCTGGGAGGATTCGCAGGCGTGGATCATGTCTCTGCCGTTCGGCATCGACGCGGCCGACGTCACCGCGTTCGGCGAGAACATCCTCGGCGCGATCCAGGACGACATCTCGACCATCCTCTCGAGCGCGCTGTCGGTGGGCTCCTCCGTCGGTCACTTCCTCGCCGGCGCGCTGCTGACGATCTTCGCGCTCATCTTCACCCTGCTCGACGGCCGCCGCATCTGGCAGTGGATCGTCTGCGTGATCCCGGCCCGCGCGCAGCCCGCGACCGACGGCGCCGCGCGTGCCGGCTGGGTGACGCTCGGCAACTTCGTGCGCGTGCAGGTGCTGGTCGCCTTCATCGACGCGGTCGGCATCGGCCTGGGCGCGTTCATCCTCGGGCTGTTCTTCGAGGGCGGCATGCCGCTCGTGCTCCCGATCGCGATCCTGGTCTTCCTCGGCTCGTTCATCCCCATCATCGGCGCCATCGTCACCGGCACCATCGCCGTGCTCGTCGTGCTCATCTCGTTCGGCTTCTGGCCGGCGGTGATCATGCTCGGCATCGTGCTGCTCGTGCAGCAGATCGAGAGCCACGTGCTGCAGCCGCTCATCATGGGCACGGCCGTCAAGGTGCACCCGCTCGCCGTCGTGCTGGCGGTCGCCGCCGGCTCGACGATCGCCGGCATCGCCGGGGCCTTCTTCGCCGTGCCGGTGGTCGCCTTCCTCAACAACTTCGTCAAGACCATCGCAACCGGCTCCTGGCGCGAGAACCCCAATCCGACGATCGAGGATGTCGTGCGATGAGCGCTGCCCTGCCCGGCCCCTCCCTGGCCGACTTCGAGACCGCGAGGGGCCGTCTGGCCGGCATCGTGCAGGAGACGCCGATGGAGCGCTCCCGCTACCTCAGCGGCATGCTGGGCGCCGAGGTGCACCTCAAGTGCGAGAACCTGCAGCGCACCGGCGCCTACAAGATCCGCGGCGCCTACAACATGCTCGCGAAGCTCACCGACGAGCAGCGCAGCCGCGGTGTGGTCGCCGCCTCGGCGGGCAATCACGCGCAGGGCGTCGCCTTCGCCGCGACCGAGCTGGGCGTGCGCTCGACCATCTTCATGCCGGTGGGCGTCGCGCTGCCGAAGCTGCAGGCGACCCGCGACTACGGCGCGGCCGTCGAGCTGCGCGGCCTCGAGTTCCAGACCGCGCTGGCCGCGGCGATCGAGCACGTCGAGCGCACCGGGGCGACCTTCGTGCCGCCCTACGACCATGCCGACATCATCGAGGGCCAGGGCACGCTCGGCCTCGAGATCCTCGACCAGGTCCCGGATGTGTCCACGGTCGTCGTGCCCATCGGTGGCGGCGGGCTCGCGGCCGGCGTGGCCTCCGCGATCCGGCAGCGCGCCGAGCGCGACGGCCGCACGGTGCGCATCGTGGGCGTGCAGGCCGAGCGCGCCGCCTCCTACGTCACCTCGCTCGAGGCGGGGGAGCCGACCACCATCCAGACCCAGTCGACCATCGCCGACGGCATCGCCGTCTCCCGACCGGGCACCCTGCCGTTCTCCATCATCCGGGAGACCGTCGACGAGATCGTCACGGTCTCCGAGGACGACATCGCCCGCGCCCTCATCATGCTGCTCGAGCGCGCGAAGCTCGTGGTCGAGCCGGCCGGAGCGGTCACGACCGCCGCCATCATGACGGGACTGGTCGCATCCGACGGCCCGACGGTGGCGGTGCTCTCGGGCGGCAACATCGACCCGCTGTTCATGGAGCGCGTGATCGGGCGTGGGCTCGCCGCCTCGCAGCGCTACCTCAAGGTGCGGATGGCGCTGCCGGACCGGCCGGGTCAGCTGGCGATCATCGCGCAGATCGTCTCGGACGAGCAGGCGAACGTGGTCGAGGTGCTGCACTCGCAGCACGACGCCTGGACCTCGATCGCCGACGTCACGCTCGACATCTCGGTCACCACCCGCGGGCCGGAGCATGCCGAGCGCGTGCTCGAGGCGCTGCGGAGGGCCGGCTACCAGCCGGTCGTGCTCTGAGCCGACCCCTGGCGCACAGCGACGGCCACGCCTTGAAGGGCGGGGCCGTCGCTGTGGTGGCGGGGCTCAGCCCCGGTAGGTCTGGACGTCCTTGACGACGACGTCGATCGTGGCGCCGGAAGGCGCCTCGTACGAGGTCTTCGCGCCGATCTTCAGTCCCATGATCGCGGCGCCGAGCGGGCTCGCCTCGCTGTAGACGTCGAGCTCGTCGCCGGCCTCGGCGATCTCGCGGTTGCCGACGAGGAACGTGGCGTCATCGCCAGCGATCGTCGCGGTCACGACTGTGCCGGGCTCGACCACGCCGGAGGCCTCCGGCGCCTCGCCGACGGTGGCGTTGCGCAGCAGCTGCGTGATCTGGGTGATGCGGGCCTCGATCTGGGCCTGGTCGTCCTTGGCTGCGTGGTAGCCGCCGTTCTCCTTGAGGTCGCCCTCTTCGCGGGCTTCCTCGATGCGCTTGGCGATCTCGGCGCGGACGGGCCCCTGCAGGTGCTCCAGCTCGCCCTGCAGGCGGTCGTGCGCCTCCTGGGTCAGCCAGGTCTCCGTGGTGCCGTTCATGTCGTCTCCTGATATGCACAGAACCGGCCCCGAGTGGGCCGGTCCGACTTGCATTCTATGTCACCCAGCACTCGGAGACCAATCCGGTGGTCGCCAACGAGCTCGTGCGCACCGGCACGACGTGCGTGCTGGTGAAGGCGTCGGTGGCGGGCAGCTCCACCTGCACCCACCCGACGATGCCGTAGGCGGTATCGAGTGCCTCGAGCGCGCACTCGACGGTCGTGCCCGCCTCGACCGAGACCTCGAAGATCACCTCGACGGTGGAGTCGTCGACGATCTCGTGGCCGATGGTGCGCGACTGCAGCTGCGTGGTGCCCGGCTCGGTGCCCACCCACCACACCCACAGGGTCGCCGTCAGCAGGATGGCGACGCCGACCGAGATCCCCAGGATCTTCTCGCGCCGCGTGCGCGAGCGCGTTCGCCCGTAGCGGGCTGCCAGATCGGTCATGGGGGCCTGTCCGTGGGAAGATGGAGACCTATCCAGCCTATCTGCCGCGCCGCCGAGCGCTGCGGTGCGCTGGGCGGAAGGAGAGGCAGTGCGACGACTGCTCGCGGTGCATGCGCACCCAGACGACGAGTCGAGCAAGGGCGCAGGGACACTGGCACGCTACGCGGCCGACGGAGCCCAGGTCACGGTGGTCTCCTGCACGGGCGGCGAGAGCGGCAGCGTGCTGAACGAGCGGTTCGCGCTGGGTCACCGAGCTGCCCGCGACATGACGGGCCTGCGCCGGCTGGAGATGGCCGCCGCGCAGGCGGCGCTCGGCATCGATCACGCCTGGCTCGGCTACGTCGACTCCGGCATGCCCGGCGAGGGCGAGCCGCTGCGGCCGCTCTCGTTCGCGACCATCCCGCTCGAGATCGCCGGCCGCCCGCTGGTGCGCCTCATCCGTCGCCTCAAGCCGCAGGTGGTCGTCACCTACGACGAGTCCGGCGGCTACCCGCACCCCGATCACATCCGCTGCCACGAGGTGACGATGTGGGCGGTGGAGCACGCGGCCGGGGGCCTGCCCGAGCTCGGCGAGCCGTGGGAGGTGGAGAAGCTCTACTTCGATCGCACCATGAGCGGCGCGCGACTGCGCGCGCTGCTGGGCGCGCTCGAGGCGTCGGCACCCGATGACGAGCGGCTGGGCTTCGTGCGCGAGTGGGTCGAGCGGATGGGCGATCGCGGCGACACCATGACCACACGCGTCGATGTCGCTGCCTACTTCGACGCGCGCGACATCGCCCTGCGCGCGCACGCGAGCCAGGTCGACCCGGAGTCGCGCTTCTTCTTCTGGCCGAACGAGCTGCTGCGCGAGACGTGGCCGACGGAGGACTACGAGCTGGTGCGCTCGCGCGTGCCCAGCACGGGCCCGGAGGACGACCTGTTCGCAGGCGTCGAGGAGGATTGATGCACGCGCTGTTCATGGAAGAGCTGCCCTACGACCCCAACCAGGTGACGCCGGGCGTCATCGGCTTCGCGGTGACGGCGCTCGTCGCGGTCGCGGTGATGCTGCTGATGTGGGACTTCAACCGCCGGGTGCGGCGCATCAACGACCGCGAGGAGGCGAAGCAGCGACTGATGGCTGAGATCGCGGCCGCGCAGCGGCCGACCGCCGAGGACGGCGAGCCGGCGCCTGAGACGGAGGCGGCGGAGATCGATCGCGGTCGCTCCGAGAACCCGGACGACGCGCGGTCGTAGCCCCTGCGGCGGATCCGCTGCTGTTACAGCACCCGGATCGCGGTTGCCCGCCAGCGCCCGTCGAGGCCCTCGAGCCGCATCGCCACGGCACGCGTGCGGACGGCCGATCGCACCACCACCGCGCCCTCGACGACCCCGTCGGCGGTGTGGCAGGTGTGCACGCTGCCGACGGCGAACCCCGGCACCTCGCGCTGCTGCCGCCGTGCACGGTCGCGCCGGGCGGTCAGCGCGCGCTCCGTGAGCTGCTGGAAGAGCCCCTCGGTCACGAAGCGGGCCATCTGCTGCACCTCGCGCACGCCCAGCAGCACCTCGATCACGCCGGTGGCGAGGTTCTCGATCAGCGGGGTCGGATCAGGCAGCGCGGCCGATGAGCAGGGTTGGAAGTCGAAGAACTCCTCGGCGTCCACTGCCGTCATCCGCTGTCTCGTCGCCCGCACGATGCCTCCTCGCATACCGCTGCCGCGGTGCGCGGCCCTCGGAGGCGCCGCCGTGCCGGAACGCTAGCGGGTTCGACGCGTGCGGTGTGATGGGGAGTTCTGCCCTGTGGAGAACGCTCGACACGGAAGGGTGTGGGGCGGTTAGATTCGCCCGCGTGCGCTTCGAGGACCTGTTCGACGACCTGGAGAGCCAGCTCGAGGCCGAGCTGGGCGCCGAGCAGCGCGACCTCCAGGCAGAGGAGGAGCGCTTCCGCATCGGGAGGCTCGAGCTGCGCGATCGCCTCGCCGCTGCCCCGCGCCTGCTCGACCTGACGCTGCGCGCGGGCGGGCGGCTGCGGCTGCGGCGCATGGCGCTCGGGCGGGACTGGCTCAACGGCGTGGTGCTCGAGGGGGCCCCGGCCGAGACCGGCGCCGTCGTGCCGCTGCACGCGATCGTCGGCGTCGAGCTCGACGGCGACGGCGCCGCGGCCTCCGTGCGGCAGGCGAAGGAGGCCGGCGACCTGCAGGCGAGGCTGAGCTTCGCCTTCGCGCTGCGCGACCTCGCGCGCCGCCGCGCATCCGTCATCCTGGAGGGCCCGAGCCCGGTCGCGGGCACCATCGACCGCGTCGGGCGGGACCATCTCGACCTCGCGGTGCACGAGCCGGGGGAGCGGCCGCGCTCGAGCGCGGTGCGCTCGTGGCGCATCGTCCCCTTCGCGGCGTTCGACTGGGTGCGGCTGCCGTAGCTCAGCGCTCGCCGAAGAGGTCGGCGATGCTCGGCGACTGCGCCTGGCGCCAGAGGCCGCGCCGCCGCTCGAGCTCGAGCTCCCGGTCGATCCAGGCCTGCACCTCGTCGTCGGCGACCCGCCAGGCGCCGCGCACGCGCACGCCCCGGAGGTCGCCGGCCTCGAGCAGCTCCACGACGGCGCCGGGGGTCGCGCCCAGCACGTCGGCGACATCTGCGACCGCGAGGAAGCGGCGGGGTTCCATCGACATGCGCACCATTGTGCGCCAGTCGCGGCCGACGTGAGCGGAGGCTGTGGAGAACTTCAGCGACGTGTCGCGGCGACGTGTCAGGTTGTGGTCGTCGACGAGGGAGGACTCATGGCCGCACGCCGCACCTGGATGGATCCGAGGCTGGTGATCGGGGTGGTCCTCGTGCTCGTCTCGCTGGCGGGCGTCTGGTTCGTCGTGCAGCAGGCGTCGCGCACCGAGACCGCATGGGCGGCGACGCGCACCCTGCTGCCGGGCGACATCGTCGCGGCGGGCGATGTGGAGCAGGTCGACGTGCGCCTGCCGCAGTCGCAGGACCGGTACCTGGATGCCGCGGCCGACCCGGTGGGCATGCTCGTCGCGTCGACGGTCGGCGCGGGCGAGGTGCTGCCGGTGCGGGTGCTCGGCGACGCGGCGAGCGAGGATCGCTCGGCGGTCGTCGTCGACATCGAGGGAGCGCTGCCGCGGGCGGTGCGCACCGGATCCCTCGTGGACGTCTGGACCGCGGCGCCGACCGAGGACGGCTACGAGGCGCCCGCGGTGCTCATCGACGACGCGATCGTCGTCGGCGTGCTGGAGGACGAGGGGATCCTCGCGAGCTCGGCGCAGCAGCTCGAGCTGCTCGTGCCGACCGGCGAGACCTCGCTGCTGCTCGAGGCGATGTCGAACGAGCACGTGCTGAGCGTCGTGCCGCTCGCGCAGCCCGTCGAGGCGGCGCCGTGATCGGCATCGCGGTCTCCGCGCCGCTCGAGCGGGAGGACGCCGTCGTGCGGGAGGCCGCCCGGCACGGGCACCGCGTCGCCATCCGAGCAGCCACGGCGGCCGACCTGCTCGAGCGCCTCGCCGCCCGTGCCGAGGACGCCGAGCCGCGCATCGACCTGGTGCTGGTGGTCGCCGACGAGCGGCACGCCAGCCGCGACCTCGTCGATGCGTGCGACCGGCGCGGCATGCGGCTGCTCGCGCTCGCCGATGACGCGGCGGAGCGCGCGCGTGCGCAGGCGCTCGGCATCGATGCGGTCGCCTGGGGGGACGGCTTCGCGGCGATCGAGACGCAGGTGCAGCCGACCGCGCGGTCCGAGGGCCAGCCCGAGCGCGCGAGCGGCCGCGTCGTCGCCGTCTGGGGACCCGCCGGGGCGCCCGGCCGCACGACTGCCGCGATCGCGCTGGCGGCCGAGCTCGCGCTGCTCGGGCAGCGGGTCGCGCTCGTCGACGCCGACACCACCAGCGCATCCGTGGCGCCGGCGCTCGGGCTGCTCGACGAGTCGCCGGGCTTCGCGGCGGCTGCGCGACTGGCCCGCGCGGGCAGCCTGACCGTCGACGAGCTCGACCGCATCTGCCAGCAGGTGCCGAGCATGGGCGGCACCGTGCGCGTGCTCACCGGCATCGGGCGCTCCAGCCGCTGGCCGGAGATCGGCGGCGACCGCGTGGCCGAGGTGCTCGAGCGCTGCCGCGACTGGGTCGACGTGACCGTGGTGGATGTGGCGGCGAGCCTCGAGCGCGACGAGGAGATCTCGAGCGACCTGTTCGCGCCGCGCAGGCACGCCGCGACGCTCGCGGCCCTCGAGGCGGCCGACGAGGTGCTGGTCGTCGCCGGCGGCGACGCCGTCGGCATCGCCAGGCTGGTGCGCTCGCTGCCGGAGCTGCGCGAGCTCGTGCCGCAGGCGCGCGTGCGGGTGGTCGTGAACAAGGTGCGCGCCTCGGCCATCGGCATCGCCCCCGAGCGCGCCGTGCAGGAGACGCTGCGCAGGCTGGCCGCCGTCACCCCCGAGGCCTGCTGGCCGTTCGACGGCAGGGCGGCGGATGCGGCACTGCTCGAGGGTCGCCCGCTGGTCGACGTCGCGGGGCGCTCACGCCTGCGTCGCAGGGTGCAGGAGCTCGCTGCCGCGCTGGTCCCCTCGGAGGCGCCGGCGAGCCGCGCGTCGCTGCGCGCGGCGGAGCGGCCCAGGCGGCGGTGGCTTCCCGCGCTACGCTGAGGCGGTGACGAGCCTGACCTCGATCGCCGAGCGCTACGGCCTGCTGAGCGACCCGGACGTGCACTGGCTGCATCGGCTGGTCGCCGACTTCCAGCTGCTGGCCGACCTCGCCATCGGCGACATCGTGCTGTGGCTGCCGACCGGTGACGACGACGGCTACATCGCGGTGCAGCACGCGCGCCCCGCCGGCGCCGCGACGCTGTTCTACCGCGACATCGTCGGCCAGCCGGTGCGGAACGCCTGGCGCGAGCAGATCCACCGCGCGTTCACCGAAGGGGTCTCCCTCGATGCCGACTCGCCCGAGTGGGGCGTCGAATCCGACGCCAAGGTGCGGGCGATCCCGGTGCGGCGCCGCGAGGTCGAGCCCTCCGTCAGGCTCGTGCAGCAGCCGATCGCGGTCATCACCCGCCACGCCAATCATGCCGACACGCGCAGCGCCGGCCGCCTCGAGCGCACCTTCCGCGAGTGCGCCAGCGAGCTGTTCCGGATGATCGCCGACGCCGACTTCCCCGACCAGGCAGCACCGTCCGGCCAACGACGCGGCGCGGCCCGCGCATCCGATGGCCTGATCCGCCTGGACCAGGCGGGCGTCGTCACCTTCGCGAGCCCGAACGCGCTCTCCGCCTTCACGCGGCTGGGCTTCAGTGGCGAGCTGGAGGGCGAGTCGCTCGCCGAGATCACGACCGAGCTGATCGACGAGTCGCACGAGGTCGACGAGGCGCTGCCGCTCGTCGTCACCGGCAGGGCGCCGTGGCGCACCGACATCGAGACGAGGTTCGTGACCCTGACGCTGCGCGCGGTGCCGCTGCGGCAGGGCTCGGCGCGGCTGGGCGCGCTCGTGCTGGCGCGAGACGTCACCGACATGCGCGCGCAGGAGCAGACGCTCATCACCAAGGACGCGACGATCCGTGAGATCCACCACCGGGTGAAGAACAACCTGCAGACGGTCGCCGCGCTGCTGCGGATCCAGTCGCGGCGGTCGAAGAGCGAGGAGTCGCGCAGCGCGCTGCAGAACGCCGAGCGGCGCGTCTCGTCGATCGCGGTCGTGCACGACACCCTCTCGGAGGGCCTCAGCCAGTCGGTCGACTTCGACCAGGTCTTCGACCGGGCGATGAAGCTCACGAGCGAGCTGGCGTCGATCCACGGCGCCCAGGTGCGCACCGAGCGGCAGGGCACCTTCGGCGTGCTGCCGAGCGGGTACGCGACGCCTCTCGCACTGGCCCTCACCGAGCTCGTCACGAACGCGGTCGAGCACGGCCTCCCTGGCAGGAAGGACGGGCTCGTGCGGATCACCGCCGAGCGCGACGAGCACTGGCTCACCGTGCAGGTGTGCGACAACGGCTCGGGCCTGCCGCCGGGCCGCGTGGGCTCCGGGCTCGGCACCCAGATCGTCAAGACGCTCGTCACCGGCGAGCTCTCTGGCACGATCGACTGGGGCGCCAGGGCGGTCGAGGGCACCGAGGTGACAGTGAGGGTGCCACTGTCGTACATCCGCTCGGACGACGACATCGTCTGACGCGCCCGCCGTTGCCGCGCAGCGCTGAGCGCGCGCCGGCTCCAGCGAGCGTCAGTGGCTGCAGCGAGCATCCGCCGCACGCAGAAGCGGGGCCACCCGAAGGCGACCCCGCTGCTCTCGCGTGTGCTGCGTCAGCCGGCGCGGCGAGCGCGCGCGGCGCGGCGCTTGAGCGCGCGGCGCTCGTCCTCGGAGAGGCCGCCCCACACGCCCGAGTCCTGGTTGGTCTCGAGGGCGTACTGGAGGCACATCTCCGTCACCGGGCACGTCGCGCAGACTGCCTTCGCCTTCTCGATCTGCTCGAGCGCTGGGCCGGTGTTGCCGACCGGGAAGAACAGCTCGGGGTCTACCGTGAGGCAGGCAGCGTCATCACGCCAATCCATACATGTGCTCCTTGTACATTGGAGGGGGAAGTCGCGCTTCGCGGGAATCCGCGGCGCAGAAGACTCGGGGCGCAGCAGCGGTGCCGCCCGACGTTCTATGCTTCCACAGCACCCCCAGAGAGGCAAGGGTTTTCTTCTGTGAGCGATCACTCCAGACTTCGGCCGGTCACGGCATCGACGGCCGGCGGCCTCCTGCTGCTCGAAGCGCTCGGCATGCTCGTGATCGCCGCGTGGACGGCGATCTCGGCGTTCGGCGACGGCCCGCAGCACATCGCCGGCGGCCTCTTCCTGGCGGCGCTCGCGGCGGGCTCGGCCTTCTTCCTGCTGCAGGCCGGGCGGGCGATGCTCGATGGCCGATCCTGGTCGCGCGCGGCCGCTGTGGTGTGGCAGGTGCTGCAGCTCGGCGTCGCCGCGGGCACCTTCGACGGGGGAGAGGGGCCGGTGTGGCTCGCGCTCATCCTGGCCGCGCTCGCAGTGACGGTGCTGGTGCTCGTGCTCCGCAGGAGCGTCACCGTGTGGCTGCGCCCCGAGGTCGAGTAGCGGTCAGTCGCTGAAGGCGAGCCGCTTGTCGAGCATCTCGAGGTGGCCCTTCGCCTTCGTGTTGTAGAAGGCGTGCGTGATGACGCCCTGCTCGTCGAGCACGAAGGTCGAGCGGCGCACGCCGAGGACGACACGGCCGTAGCTGTTCTTCTCGCCGAACGTGCCCCAGGCGCGGTGCACGGCGAGATCCTCGTCGCTCAGCAGCGGGAAGGTGAGCGCGTCGAGCTCATGCGCTTGAGCGAGCCGCTCGATCGGGTCGCGAGAGATGCCCACCACCGCGTAGCCGTGCTGCGAGAGGTCCGGCAGCCGGTCGCGGAAGTCGCACGCCTGCTGCTTGCACGCAACCGTGAGCGCCTGCGGGTAGAAGTAGACGATCGCCTTGCGGCCACGCAGATCTGCGAGCGAGACGGGGTTGCCGCTCTGGTCGGGCAGGGTGAAGTCGGGTGCGGCCGTGCCGGGCTGGAGGTGCGTCATCCGATCCATCCAAGCAGTGCACAGGAGCTCGGAGCGTCTGGTATCGTGATTCCTCGGTCGAGAGACCATGCACCTCTAGCTCAATCGGTAGAGCAGTTGACTCTTAATCAATTGGTTCCGGGTTCGAGTCCCGGGGGGTGTACAGCGAGGCCCGACCAGACGAAAGTCTGGCCGGGCCTCCTTCATGTTTGGAGGGCGTTACTCTCCACGTACTCTCCACTTTGAGTCTTGGGATCGTCGGCTTCGACAGGTTCAGGCTGCCGCAGCGTCTCTACCTGTGCTTCACGCCAAGCACCGGTGTGTGGTCAACCGACCACAGGGAGGCCTGATGCGGGTGCGAGTCATGCGTGACGCTGGCGATGCCGTGCGTGAAGCTCGCCTCCGCCGAGGTTGGACTCAGCAGCGACTTGCCGATGAGGCGCGGGTCGGCCGCGAGTGGGTCTCCGCGCTCGAGCGTGGCAAGGCAACACTAGACATGGGGCGCTGGCTCGACGTCGTCGATGCACTGGGGCTCAGCGTAGAGGTCCACGACGATGCGTGAGCTCCACGCCTATATCGACGGCGGGCACGTCGGGGTGTTCACCATGAACGCTGGCGGTTCAATCACCTTCGAGTACGACGACGATCGGGGCAGCCGGGCAACGCCGATCAGTCTGTCCATGCGTCCCAGCCGCCCGCGCCACGGCAATGCCCAGGCGACTGCATGGCTCGACGGGCTCCTCCCAGATCGCGAGAGCGCCCGCGACGCGATCGGCGCAGAGTACAGGGTCAGCGCTCGGAGCCCATTCCGGCTCCTTGAGCATGTCGGACGGGATATCGCCGGCGCGGTCCAGCTCATTCCGCGGGGGGAGACGCCGGACGACGATCCTGCCCGCGCACCCTCCGGCGTGCGAGCGGATGGCGAGGCGATCGCGCAGGCGCTCCGGTCGGTCAAGGCGATCTACGAGACCGGAGCTCCGCCGCAGGGCGACCATGTTCGACTCAGCCTTGCTGGGGCACAGCCGAAGATCGCCCTCGGCAGGGATCGGAGTGGCTGGTACTTCCCCGGCAGGTACACGGCCTCGACCTACATCATCAAACCCGAGGTCGATGTCAACGAGCACATCGACTCGATCGATGTCGCCGAACGACTCACCATGCTTGCTGCCGAGCGACTCGGACTGGACGTCGCGCGAAGCGAAGGCTGGGTCAGCCCGGACGGCGACCTGCGTGCCCTCGTGCTCGAGCGATATGACCGCGAAGTCGACGACAGCAGCCGCATCCGCCGCCTACCAAGAGGACATGCTTCAGGCGCTTGGGCAGCCGACCTCGAAGAAGTACCAGGACAGGGACCGTGGTCCAGGTGTCCGGCAGATCTCGCAGCTCATCCACGGAGCAGTGGCGGAGCGAACCGAACGGAGGCTGATCGCCGAGGGGTTCTTCCGAGGGCTCGTGTTCAACACCGCGGTGCTCGGCACTGACGCGCATGCGAAGAACTACTCGCTGCTGCTCGAAGGTGAGCGCGTGCGTCTGTCACCGCTGTACGACCTCGTCTCGACTGCGGGCTACGCAGACCGGCCGGGCGCCGTGCGACGCTCGGCGATGTCGATCGGGGGCGAATGCGCGTTCCACAGCATCGGGGAAGCGCAGCTGCTGCAAGAGGCGAGCCGCCTGAGGATCAGCGAGGACGAGGCGCGCGCGTGCTCACAGAGATCGTCGAGCCGCTCAGCGATGCCTTCGCGGATGCTGCGGCGGAGCTGCGGCGAGACGGACTCGATCACCCGCTGCTCCGCCGCACTGTCGATGGCATCCGCGAGAAGTCCAACCTCGTGCGCATGCATGAACCGGGCGCCCGGATGGTGGTTGCCTCCACCGCGCCCGCGCGCACCGCGCCCCAGGGTCGGGT
>NZ_JABFAP010000001.1:1526151-1581590 GCF_017168255.1 Agrococcus sp. KRD186 | reverse complement strand
GGCCAGGGGCATCCCGCAGGAGGGCAGTTCACGAACGAGCCCCGCCCGCCCGCTGCGTGAGATCCCCAAGCCTCCTGAGTCCTCCCCGTGCGCACAGCGGGGTACTTGACGACGGGGATGAGTGCGGCGCTGTGCGGCAGGCTCGGTCAAGGGCTACTGCCGGTAGGAGGCCAGGAAATTGCCGATGCGCTCGACCGCGTCCTCGAGGTCGCGCTTCCACGGCAGCGTCACGATGCGGAAGTGGTCGGGGGAAGGCCAGTTGAAGCCGGTGCCGTGCGTGACGAGGATCTTCTCCTCGCGCAGCAGGTCGAGCGCGAACTGCCGGTCGTCGTGGATCTCGTGCACCTCGGGCTCCAGCCGCGGGAAGAGGTAGAGCGCGCCCTTCGGGTTGACGACGCTCACGCCCGGGATGCGCCGCAGCCCCTGCACCGCCGCGTCGCGCTGCTCGAGCAGCCGCCCGCCGGGCAGGATGAGCTCCTCGATCGACTGGTGGCCGCCGAGGGCCACCTGGATGCCGTACTGCGCCGGCACGTTCGGGCACAGGCGCGTCGAGGCCATCAGCATCAGCCCCTCGAGGAAGCCGGCTGCGTGCGCCTTCGGGCCCGTGATCGCCAGCCAGCCGGCGCGGAAGCCCGCGGCGCGGTAGGTCTTCGACAGCCCGTTGTACGTCAGCGTCAGCAGGTCGGGCGCGAGCGTCGCGATCGAGATGTGCTCGGCATCGTCGTAGAGGATGCGGTCGTAGATCTCGTCGGCGAGGATCAGCAGCGAGTGCTTCCGGGCCAGGTCGACGATGCCCTGCAGCGACTCGCGCGTGTAGACGGCGCCCGTCGGGTTGTTGGGGTTGATGACGACGATCGCCTTCGTGCGGGGCGTGATCTTGGCCTCGATGTCGGCCAGATCCGGCACCCAGCCGTTCGCCTCATCCGTCAGGTAGTGCACGGGCGTGCCGCCGCCGAGCGAGGTCATCGCGGTCCAGAGCGGGTAGTCCGGCGCGGGGATGAGCACCTCGTCGCCGGCATCCAGCAGCGCCTGCATCGTCATCGTGATGAGCTCCGAGACGCCGTTGCCGAGGAAGACGTCGTCGACGCTCAACGGCGGGAAGCCCGCGACACCCTCGTAGCGCGTCACGACCGCGCGGCGGGCGGAGAGGATGCCCTTCGAGTCGGAGTAGCCCTCGGCGAGCGGCAGGTTGGCGATCATGTCCTGCACGATCGTGTCGGGCGTCTCGAAGCCGAACGGCGCGGGATTGCCGATGTTGAGCTTCAGGATGCGATGCCCCTCGGCCTCGAGTCGCGCGGCCTCGGCGGCCACCGGGCCGCGGATCTCGTAGAGGACGTGCTTGAGCTTCGAGGACTGATCGAGCGACTTCAGGGCCATCACCCCATGCTAGGCGCGCCGGGCGTGCCACTCCGGCGTACGTGGCTCCGCGCGCCGGGGCGGTCGGCGCTGCGCCCGGTCAGGCGGGCAGTTGCAGCAGCCCGCCGGCCGCGCGCGTGGTGGCGGCCGCGACGGCCATCGCCCGCCCGAGCGGGCCAGCCCATCCGCCTTCGTGGTCTCCTGTGATGACGGATGCGGTGAGGGAGGCGAGCACGCTGTCACCGGCGCCGATGGTGTCGACGATGGGCGCCGCCAGCTCGGGCACGAACGCGGAGACGTAGGTCTCCGGCGTCGTGATGAGCGCACCGTCTGGGCCGCGGGTGATCGCGACCGCGCGGGCGCCGGCGTCGAGCCAGCGGGAGGCGGTCTCGCTCGCGTCCTCGCCGTAGACCAGCTCGGTATCCTCGTCGCTCACCTTCACCAGCAGCGCCCGGGCAGCCAGCCGGTCGAGGCCGGCGGCGAAGCGCTCGCGCGCGCCCTCGGCCTGCAGGTAGCCGGGCCTGGCATTCGGGTCGATCAGCAGCCGCTGGCGAGAGTGCGACAGCCCCAGCAGCGGCGCGATCTGCGCTGGGTGCTCGAGCGCCAGGCAGGAGACCACCACGAGCGGCGCCGCCTCGAGCAGGTGCTCGAGCCCGGCCAGCTCGACGAAGCGCGCGGTGCCCGCCGGGTTGAACTCGTAGTGCATGGTGCCACCGACGCGCGCGGCGCTCGCCACCGCGGTGCCGTGCGGCGCATCCGTCGCCAGCAGCTCGACGCCGTGCGCGGCGCAGTGCTCGCGCACCAGCCGGCCGGGGGCGTCGTCGCCGACCATGGCGATCAGCCGCGCGGGCACGCCCAGTCGGGCGAGCCCGACCGCCACGTTGAGCGCCGCGCCGCCGACGATCGACGCGCCGTCGACCTCGTCGACCAGCGCGTCGCCGATCACGACGACGGCCTCGGTCACGGGCAGCCGGCCGAGCGGGCGGCCGCGAGGGGTCTGCGGCTCACTTGCCCTTGGCAGCCTTGCGCAGCTCGCGCTCGAGCTCGTCCTGACGGATGCCCTCCTCGCGCTGCTTCACCGCGCCGAGCGCGAGCGCCACGCCGATGCCCCAGCTCGCCCACAGCAGCGCCAGCCGCCAGTCGCGCGGGCCCGATCGGGTCGCCTTGACGACGGCCATGCCGCTCGTGATCGAGCTCAGCACTCCGGCGTTGAACAGGTACTTGCGCATCTCGCCTCCTCGTCGCGACCAAACCTACTGGCGCTGGCTGAGCGCCGCACGCGGGCGGTGGAGCTCTTCGCTCGAGATCCTTTCGGATCTCGAGCGCGACCCCAGCGCCGATGCCCGTCTCGGGCATCGGGCCGACCCTGCGCATCCGCATCGCATCCTGACCGATCGGTCGACTTCTGACCGATCGGTCAGTACAGTGGTGTCACGTGACCACTCGCGATGAGATCCTCCAGGCCGCGCTCGAGCGCTTCGCCCGCTACGGCTACCTCGGCAGCTCGATCCAGCAGATCGCCGACGATGTCGGCACCTCGAAGTCGTCGGTGCTCTACCACTTCGACTCGAAGGAAGCGCTGCTCGAGGCTGCGATCTCACCCGCTATCGACGCGCTCGAGGGGCTGCTGCAGCAGGTGCCGACCCGCGACCAGCACGCCGCGTTCCGTCGCGACGACCTGGTCGCGATGGTGACGGCGTTCATCGACCTGCTGCTCGCTCACGCGCGCGCCGTCGCGATCTTCGTCAGCCAGCGCGGCGCCCTGCTCGAGGTACCGGTCATCGCCCGCGCGAACGCGCTCGTCGCCCGCTTGGCGGCTGTGCTCATGGCCGAGGCACCCGCGACGCCCGAGATCATGCGACTGTCGATCGGCCTGGCCGGCGCCGCGTTCCTGATCGGCGACAGCGACCGCGACGACCTGCCCGAGTTCGACCGCGAGCTCACGCGCCGCGTGCTGATCGACACGATCGTCGACCTCTGCCCGCCGCTGCCCGCCGAGCGCAACGGGAAGGGCGCCTGATGGCCACCTGGCTCTCCCGCGTCGGCGCCGCATCCATGCGCCGCGCCTGGTTCGTCATCATCGCGTGGGTGGTCGCCCTCGGCGGCGTGCTCGGCGGCGCGGTCGCGCTGGGCCCGAACATGCAGGAGTCGTTCGACATCCCCGGCACCGAGTCGCAGGAGGCGCTCGACCACCTCGGCAGCGTCTTCCCGCAGGTCGCGGGCAGCTCGGTGCAGGTCGTGCTCTCCGCCGAGGGCGGCATCGAGGCGCACCGCGACGCCATCGAGCGGCAGGCCGAGGCGATCGGCGACATCTCCCTGGTGGCGCAGGCGGTCGACCCGTGGAGCGAGTTCGCGAACGACCAGATCTCCGCCGACGGCACGGTCGCCTACACGCTCGTGCAGTTCGAGCCCACCGACGGCGCGAAGCCGACGACCCTCGACGAGGTGGTGGCGACGGCGGATGCGCTGCGCGCGTCGGGCGTGCAGGTCGAGTTCGGGGGTCAGGTCTTCCAGTCGCAGTCGGTCGGCGTCACCATCGTCGAGGTGTTCGGCGTGGTCTTCGCCGGCATGGTGCTGTTCGTCACGTTCTGGTCGCTGCTGACCGCCGGCATGCCGCTGCTGACGGCGCTCGTCGGCGTCGGCATCACCATGGGCGGCGTACTGGGCGCCTCGGCGCTCGTCACCGTCTCGAACTCCGCGCCGCTGATGGCGCTGATGATCGGCCTCGCGGTCGGCATCGACTACGCGCTGTTCATCCTCTCCCGCCACCGATCGCAGCTGGCGCGCGGCATGGGCGTGATCGCGTCGGGCTCGCTCGCCGTCGGCACATCGGGCACGGCGGTGGTCTTCGCGGGCATCACGGTGATCGTGGCGCTCGTGGGCCTGCTGATCGTGAACATCCCGTTCCTGTCGGTGATGGCGATCGGCGCCGCCGGCTCGGTGGCGGTCGCCATCGCCGCGGCCACCACCCTGCTGCCAGCCATCATGGCGCTCGCCGGCGAGCGGCTGCGGCCGAAGACGGGCAGTCGCGCGCACCGGCTGGCGCTGCGCGACGTCGACGCGCAGCCGACGCTCGGCATGCGCTGGGTCACCGCCATCTCGAAGCGCCCGCTGCTGGCCATCCTGGGCGTCGTCGCGGTGACCGTCGTGGCGGCGCTGCCGGTCGCCTCGCTGCAGCTGGCGCTGCCCGACAACGGCCGCGAGGCAGCCGGCAGCACGCAGCGCATCGCGAACGACACGCTGCAGGAGGCCTTCGGCGACGGCACCACCGGGCCCTTGGTGGTGATGCTCGACATCACGCAGGTCACCGACGTCATGGGCACGATCGACGCGGTCGCCGACGAGCTCGAGCAGGTGCCGGGCGTCGACCGCATCGCCGGCGCCTTCCCCGACGCGACCGTCGACACGGCCATCATCCAGGTGATCCCGACGACCGGTCCTGCCGATCCCGCGACGGTCGAGGTGGTGCACGCGCTGCGCGAGCTCGCGCCAGCGATCGAGGCCGAGCACGGCACGCCGATGGCGGTCACCGGCATGACCGCCGTGCAGATCGACCTCTCGCAGCGCCTCGCCGACGCGCTCGTGCCCTTCGGCGCCGTGGTCGTCTCGCTCTCGGTGCTGATCCTGCTGCTGGTGTTCCGCTCGATCCTGGTGCCGCTCACGGCGGCGCTCGGCTTCGTGCTCTCGGTGCTGGCCGCCTTCGGCGCGACCGTGGCGATCTTCCAGTGGGGCTGGGCCGCCGAGCTGCTGCACTTCGAGGCCGGTCCGATCCTGTCGTTCATGCCGGTGCTGACGATGTCGGTGCTGTTCGGGCTGGCGATGGACTACCAGATGTTCCTCGTCAGCGGCATGCGCGAGGCCTACGCCCACGGGCACCCGTCCGATCCCGACAGGGCGAGGAGCGCCGTGCGGCACGGCTTCGCCGCCAACGCCCGCGTCGTCACCGCGGCGGCGCTGATCATGTTCTTCGTCTTCTTCGCGTTCGTGCCGGAGGGCATGGCGATGATCAAGGCCATCGCGTTCGGGCTCGCATTCGGCGTCGCCATCGACGCCTTCCTCGTGCGCATGACGCTCGTGCCGGCGCTCATGACCCTGATGGGCGAGCGCGCCTGGTGGCTGCCGAGGTGGCTCGACCGCATCTTGCCGAACATGGATGTCGAGGGCGAGAGCCTCGGCCGGCACCGCGCGGCATTGGCCTGGGCGGCGGATGCGGGCGGTCACCTCGCGCTCGAGCGCCTGCGACCGGAGCTGGGGCACGACCTGCCGGGCGAGCAGTCCTGGACGCTCACGGCCCCGCGCGGCGCGGTCGTGCGCCTCGGCGGCTCCTTCGCCGAGCGGCAGCGGCTCGCACACGCGCTGCTGAGCGACATCGGCGCGACCGGCAGTGCCCACCTCGGCGGCGCCGCCCTGCCCGGTGACGCGGCGACGATCCGGCAGCGGATGGCGCTGGTCGATCTCGACCTGGCGGGTACCGGCAGCCACCAGGAATCTGCCCACCAGGCCGCGCGGGCAGCGCTCGCGCTGCGCTCGCCCTTCGCGATCGGCACGGTGCTCGACCGCCGGGCGAGCACCCTTGTCGAGCGCGCCGGCATCGCGGCGGGCACGCCCATCGACGCCGCGGCGCCCATGGCGCGCCTCGCGCCGCTCGCGCGCGCCGCCGTGCTGCTGGCCATCGCGATGGAGCGCACGCCGAGCCTGCTCTGGATCGACGCCGCCGGCGGCGCGCCCACCGGCGCCGCCGCGATCGCAGCGCGGCTGGGCGGTGACGACGTGACGATCGTGACCAGCGAGGCATCGCCGGAGGCGCACGGCCGGGCGGCGATCGAGCTCGCGCCGGCCAGTGCTGCAGCTGAAGACCGTGCTGCAGCGCAGGACCGCCTGGACGAGCAGCGCGTGGCCGAGGCCGCCCACCCACCGACCGAAGCCGCATCCGCCCACCCACCGACCGACAGCGACGCCTCCGCGGGCGATCTCGCGACCACGGGAGCAGACCGATGAGCGCAGTGTCCACTTCCTTCGGGTTCACGCCCTCTGGGCTGAAGAAGGCCGTCGCGCTGACCGCGGCAGCCGCCACCCCCTTCGCGATCGCGGCCTTCGCGGCCTGGTCGTTCGGCCCCGCCGCCGACGGCGAGCGCGACGTGCCGGCCGCCGTCGTGAACCTCGACGAGATGCTCACGACCACCGGCGCCGACGGCACGGAGTCGACCATGTTCGCCGGGCGCCAGGTGGTCACCGACCTGGTCGCCGACGAGGACGACGGCTTCGCCATCCGCATCCTGAACGAGGAGGATGCCGCCGAGGCGCTCGCGGCCGGCGAGGTGCAGGCGGTCGTCACGATCCCCGCCGACTTCTCGCAGCGGGTGCTGAGCCTGCAGGGCGACCAGCCGCAGCAGGCGGGCATCCGCATCGTCACCGACGCGAGCTCGAGCGGGCTCGCGACCAGCCTCGCGACCGAGACCGGCGAGGCGATCATGGCCTCCTTCGGCGATGTCGTCACGACCGGCTTCATCTCGGGCATCTACGGCGGCATGGGCACGATGGCCGAGCAGCTCGGCGGCGCGGCGGAGGGTGCGGATGCGCTGGGCGCGGGAGGCGCGGAGCTCGCCTCGGGCCTCGGCGAGCTCGCCGGCGGCATCGATCAGCTCGCCGACGGCGCCGGCCAGTCGCAGGAGGGCGCCGCGCAGCTCGCGGACGGCGGGCAGCAGCTCGCCGTCGGCCTCGGCACCGCGCAGGACGGCATCGGGCAGCTCGCCGACGGCTCGGCGCAGCTGCGCGACGGCGTCGCCCAGTACACCGGCGGCGTCGACCAGCTCGCCGGCGGCGCCGCGCAGCTGAGCGACGGCGTCGACCAGTACACCGCGGGCGTCGACCAGTTCGCCGGCGGCGTGCAGCAGGCGAGCGCGCAGCTCGGCGCGGGGCTCGACCAAGCGATCGAGGCCGGCGGCATCCAGCAGCTCGAGACCGCCATCGGGCAGTCGAGCACGGGCGCGGCGCAGCTGCTCGCGGCGCTCGAGGCCGACCCCGCCACCGACCCGCAGGCGTTGGAGGCCGCGCGGCAGCTGGCCGGCGGGCTCGAGCGGCTGGATCAGCAGGACCTCGCCGGGCAGCTCACCGCCGGCCTGGGGGAGGCCACCGCCGGCCTCGACCAGCTCGACGCCGGCGCGACGCAGCTGATCGCCGGCGGCGCTGGCCTCCGCGACGGCGCATCGCAGCTCGCCGACGGCGCGGCGCAGGCCTCGGCGGGCTCGCCGGCGCTGCGCGAGGGCGCATCGCAGCTCGCCGACGGCCTCGGCCAGCTCGACGGGCAGTTCGGCGCCTCCGTCTCCGGGGCGCAGCAGCTCGCCGACGGCACCGGCGAGCTCGCCGGCGGCCTCGGCCAGCTGGAATCGGGCGCCGTGCAGCTCGCCGCGGGCGCGCGCTCGGCCCAGAACGGCGCCGTGCAGCTCGGTGACGGCGGCACCGAGCTCGCCGACGGGCTGCGGGAGGGCATCGCGCAGATGCCGCAGCTCAGCGACGCCGAGCTCGAGCAGCTCTCCGACGTCGCGACGAACCCGGTCGGCTTCGACCTCGCCCAGCAGCACACCGTGCCCACCGGCGAGGCGCGCGTGGCGACGATCGCCGTGCCGATCGGCCTGTGGCTCGGCGCGCTGGCGCTCGTGCTCGTGCTGCTGCGCGCTGCCCGGCGCACGCTCGCCTCGGCGGAGTCCGACGGCCGCGTGCTCACGACGCTGCTGATCCGCTCCGCGTGGGTGGTCGGCTTGCAGGCGGTGCTCGCGACGCTCGTCGTGCACGCGATCGGCGGGGTGGCCTGGGCCTCAGCGCCGGCGACGCTCGGCATCGCGCTGCTGTTCGCGGCGGTCGCGACGCTGCTGCACGTTGCCCTGGTCGCCTGGTGGGGGCCGGTCGGTGCGGTCGTCTCGCTCGTGCTGCTCGCGCTGCAGACGGTCGCCGCGGGCGGCCTGGTGCCGCGCGAGGTGCTGGGCGAGGGCTTCGCCGCCATCGCGCCGGCGCTGCCGATGACGCACGCGGTCGATGCGCTGCAGGCGGTGGCGGCCGGCACCGGCGGCGCCGGCGGCGCGGTCGCGATGCTGCTGCTGTTCGCCGGGTTCGGGCTGCTCGCCGCCTACCTGGCGGTGCGCTCGGCGCGGCGCCGCGAGACGGGGGAGCGCGTCCGCGCGCTCGACGCGCTGGCGCCCGCCGCCGCCTGACACCCCGCTGGGCGCCGCGGTCGCGGCCGGGTGCCGCCGTCCCGCGCTCGCGCCCGCCGCCGCCTGACACCCCGCTGCGCGCCGCGCTCGCGCCCGCCGCCGTCCCGCGCTGCGCGCACCCTTCCGAATAAGCGGTACCGGATGGCCGGTTCGGGCCGGCGATAGCGGCCATGCGGTACCGGTGATTCAGGGCTGCGCGAAGCGAGCGCAGCGGGTGGCCTGCCTCACGTCCGGGTCGGGCCGCTGACCGCCCGGGCGGCACGAGCGCGGCGCAGCGAGCCCGGCTGTCGAGCCGGATACGCTCACGCTTGTGCCGACCACCTCTGCCATCGCCGCCGTCGGCACCCACCTCCCGCGACGCATCCGCACGACCGAGCAGACCGAGCGCCGGCTGCGCGACGAGAACCCCGGGGTGGCCCTGCCGGTAGGGCTGATCCGCCGCATGACGGGCGTCGACCGGGTGCACGAGCGCGAGGAGGGCCAGCAGGCCTCCGACCTCGCCGTCGCCGCCGCCCGCGAGGCACTCGCGGCATCGCCCGCGCCGGTCGACCTGCTCATCTTCGCGAGCGCCAGCCAGGACCTCATCGAGCCCGCCACCAGCCACATCGTGAACGACAAGCTGGGCCTGGGCGTGCCCGTGCTCGACGTCAAGAACGCCTGCAACTCGGTGCTCAACGCCATGCAGGTCGCGCACGCCATGATCGTCAGCGGCCAGGCCGGGCGCGTGCTCATCGCCAGCGGCGAGACGCCCACGAGCGCTGTGCGCTGGCGCGTCGCCGACCGCCGCCAGTTCGTGCGCTCCTTCCCCGGCTACACGATGAGCGACGCGGGGGCCGCGCTCATCCTCGAAGCGACGGATGCGTCAGCACGGCCGGGCGGTGCCGGTCCCGCGGGCGCCGGTGCCGCAAGCGCTGGTCCGGCGGGCGCCGGCCCTGCCGCCGCCGGCGCCGGCATCGTCGAGATGGCCTTCTCCGCCGCCAGCCACCACTGGTCGATCGGCACGCTGCCGATGGGCGGCTCGATGCGGCCGCGCGATCCCGACGCCACCTACTTCGACATCGACGGCCACGGGCTGCAGCGGGCCTTCCTGGCGCTCGGGCCAGAGCTCGTCACCGGGCTGCTGGCGCGCAACGGCATCGCGCTGGCCGACCTCGACCTCGTGCTCATGCACCAGGTCGCCGAGCCGCACCTGGCGCCGATCGCCGAGCGGCTCGGGCTCGGCGTCGAGAAGATCCTGCCGACCGTCGCGCAGCACGGCAACCTCGCCTCGGCGACGTTGCCGATCCAGCTGCGCACGGCGCTCGATCGGGGCCTCGTCGGCCCGGGCAGCCTCGTGCTGCTCGTCGGCCTCGCTGGCGGCATCAGCCTGGGCGCGGCGGTGGTGCGGCTGTGAGCGCCGGGGACGGCGCGGGTGTGAGCTCGGCGGGCGGCACGGCTCGGCGCGGGGATCCGCGACCGACGGATGCCCTGGGCCGGCTCGCGGTCGTCGTCCCCGTCTACGACGAGGCGCGCGGCATCACCCCGACGCTGCGGCAGCTGGCGGCGCAGCGCGACGCCGACTTCGACGCCGTCTTCGTCGACAACGGCTCGACCGACGGCTCGCGCGCGGTGATCGAGGCCTTCGCCCGCGAGCGCGGGCTGGACCGCTGGCGCGTCGTCGACGAGCAGCAGAAGGGCACCGGCGCGGCCGCCGACACCGGCATGCGGGCGGCCATCGCGGCCGGTGCGACGATGCTCGCGCGCACCGACGCCGACTGCATCCCGCGGCTCGACTGGACTGCACGCATCCGCCACGCCCTCACGCCCCGCGAGCAGGGCGGCCTCGGGCTCGAGCTGGTCGCGGGCAGCCTCGTGCCCCGGCACGACGAGGGGCTCGGGCCGGTGCTGCGCGCGCTGCTGACGGGCGCGGTGCACGTGGCGGATGGGTTCGGCGTCGTCAGGCCCGACAACAACGGGCCGCAGTTCCACGGCCCGTACGTCATGGCGCCGGGCTGCAACCTGGCGATCACCGCGGCGATGTACGTCGCGGCGGGCGGCTTCCCGCGCACCGCGATCGAGGAGCTGCACGAGGATCGCGCGATCGTGAACGCCGTGCGCAGGCTGACCGGCAACTACGCGCGCCGGCGCGACGTCGTCGTGCGCGGCTCCTCGCGACGGGTGCAGGCATGGGGGCTGAAGAACACGCTGCTCTGGTACAAGGATCACGCCTACCGTCCTGAGCACGTGGACATCCGATGAGCGCGGCCTGGCGATGAGCGCGGCTGCCCTGCGCGGATCGATGACGGCGGACGACCGCCGCCGGCGACTGGCGCTCGCGATGCGCCGCGACGAGCGCCTGATGCGCGCCGTGCATCCCATCGGCTACCCGCTGCTGCAGGCAGTGCCGGGGCCGGTGCGGCGGGTGCCGGGGCTGGGCGTCGTCGTGAAGGACGCCGCGCTCGCGCGGCAGGTGCTGCTCGATGGCGATGGCTTCTCGAAGCAGGGCAAGGGAGCCTCGAGCGACCTGTGGACGCCGGTGCTCGGTGCCCGCGTGCTGGTGAACATGCACGGCGAGGACCACCGGGCGCTGCGGCGCCGGCTCGCGCCGATCTTCTCGCCCTCGTTCGTCGAGCCGCTCGTGCAGCAGAGCCTCGGGCCCGGGGCCGCAGCGGTCGAGCGGCGGCTGCTCGCGGGGGAGCGCGTCGACCTGGCCGCCCATGCGCGGCGGTCGGCGAGCGCCGCCATCGCGCTGCTGGTCGGGCTCGAGCGCGAGGCCGTCGACGACCGGCTCTTCCGGCAGATCGCCGGCATCACCGGCATGGTGCGGCTCACGCGGCCGACGCTGAGCCCCGCCCAGGTGCGCAGCGCGCGAGCGGTGCTCGACTCGCTCGGCGAGCACGCGGCCGCCGCCTACCGCGGCGACGAGTCGACCCTGCCGGGGCGGCTGCGCGGGCTCGGCCTCTCGGAGGACGAGGCGCTGGGCGCCGTGGGCGCCTTCATCCTCACCGGCACCGAGACGATCGCCGCGGCGATCCCGCGCATCGTCGCGCTGCTGGCCGACAGCGGCACCCTGCGCGAGGCGCGCGATGAGGCCGGCGCCGAGCGGGCGATCGCCGAGGGGCTGCGCTGGACGACGCCGACGCCGGTCATGCTGCGCTCGACGATCGCCGAGCGCACGATCGGCGCGCTGCGGGTCGCGCCCGGCGATCGCGTCATCATCGGCACCTACGCGGCCGACCGCGCGGCCGGCGGCTTCGACCCCGCGAGCGACCGGGCAGCGAGCCTCAAGCAGCTGTGGTTCGGCGCCGGCGCGCACTTCTGCATCGGGGCGCCGCTGGCGATGGCCGAGATCCGGCTGGCGCTCGCGGCGCTGCGCCGCGTCGAAGCGACGGGGCGCACGATCGGCGTCGTCGCCCGCACGCCGGCTAGGGGACAGCTACTGCCCGGCTACGCGAGGCTCATCCTGGAGGCCCGCTCGTGAGCATGCTCGATGCCGTCCTGGCCGCCACCCGCGAGCACGCGGCGCTGGCGGCGATCACCGCGGGCGGCCGCACCCTGCGCTTCGCGCAGCTGGGCGAGCGCATCGAGCGTGTGGCGACGGGGCTGACGGATGCCGGCATGCGGCCGGGCGATCGGGTCGCGTTCTCGGTGCGGCCGTCGATCGACGCCGTGGTGCTGGCGCTCGCGGTGTGCCGGGCGGGCGGGCAGATCGCCTTCGTCGACCTGGGCGCCGGGCCCGAGCTGCTCGCCGCCAGGCTGGCGCTCGCGCAGCCGCAGTGGACCGCCGCCGAGTCGCTGCTGCACCTGGTCTCCGCCCCGGGGCTGCGCCGCATCGCCCGCAGCCGCGGCGTCGACCTGCCCGCCTACCGCGAGCTGCTGCCGCACGCCCGCCACATCGTCACCGGCCGCGCGCTGCCCGGCGCACCGCGCGGCGCGCTGCGGCTCGACCGGCTGGCGCGCACCGCCCCGCGCCCGCTGCCGCCCGCCGACCCCGCCGCTGACGCGCTGCTCATCTTCACCTCCGGCACCACCGGCGAGCCCAAGACCGTGCTGCACACGCTCGCCTCCCTCGGCGCCGGCCTCGCCGACATCCGCGCCGGCCTGGGGCTGGAGCCGGGCCTGCGCGTGCTCACCGACCAGCTCATGATCGGCCTGCCGGCGCTCATCGCCGGCAGCCACTGGACGCTGCCGCCGACCGGCCTCGACCCGGCCGCCTCGCCCGCGCGGTACCTGCCGCTGCTGGGCACGGCCGATGCCATCTTCGCCTCGCCCGCCGGGCTCGACGCCATGCTGCGCGAGCTCGACGAGCGACGGGCCGCGGGCGCTGAGCCATACGTGACGTCCGTGCGCCTGATCGCGCTGGGCGGCGCGCCGGTGCTGCCGCCGCTCATCGAGCGCGCGCTGACGCGCTTCCCCGACGCGCGCATCCGCTGCGTGTACGGGATGAGCGAGATACTGCCGGTGGCGATCGCCGACGGCGCCGAGAAGCTGCACGCGAGCGGCGAGGGCGACTACGTCGGGCGCGTGGCCGCGAGCGTCGAGGCCCGCGTCGACGACGGCGAGCTGGTGCTGGCCGGCCCCGGCCTGGCCCGCGCGTACGTGCACGAGCTGCCGCGCGAGCTCGCCGAGGTGCGCACGGGCGATCTGGCACGCATCGACGGCGACCGGCTGACGCTGCTGGGCCGCAAGAAGGACATGCTGCTGCGCGGCACCCAGAACATCTACGTCGGACTCTACGAGCCGGTCATCGCCTCGCTGCCGGGCGTCGCCGACGCGGCGATGGTCGGCGTGCCCGACGCGATCGGCGACGACCGCGTGGTGGTCGCCGTGGTGCCCGAGGGCGCACCCGAGGACCTCCCGCCCGACCCGACGCATCCGCTCGCCCGACGCGTCGCGGCGGCGCTGCCCGGGCTCATCGACCATGGCGCGCTGCCTGACCTGGTGGTGGCGATCGGCGCGCTGCCCAGACGGGGGCGGATGCGCAAGCCCGACCGGGGCGCGCTCGTCGCGCTGGTCGCGCCCCACGTCGAGGCCGCCGAGCAACAGGTATAGGGCGCGTTGCTCCCGCACGCGTCGGCGGAGAGCGGATCGCCCTATACCTGCGGCGCCCCTGGTGCGCGGCACAGGGCGCGCGGGGTTGGGCGCGCGGGGCGGACGGCTCAGGCGGAGGCGTCGGGGGCGGAGACCGACTCGGCCTCGGCCTCGGCCGGCTCGTCCACAGCGAGGTGCTCGCGCGCGAACTCGAGCGTCTCGGTCAGGAGGCGCAGCCGGTCGCGCTCGTTGCGCGCGTAGCGGGTCTTGATCTCGGCGATCACCTGGCCGCTCCACTGCTGCTTCGCGAGCATCTGCAGCACCTCGGCGACCGGCTCGTTGCCGTGGCCCGGGATGAGGTGCTCGTCGAACACGCGGCCCTCCTCGGCGGCGACGCCGTCGGTGAGGTGCAGGTGGCGCAGCCGCTCGCCCAGGTCGAGCGCGAGCTGCATCGAGTCGCGCTTGGCGAGCGCGCAGTGCGAGAAGTCGAGCGTGGCGTGGTCGACGTCCATCTCGCTCGGGTCGATGCCCGGCAGGTAGGCCTGCCGGTCGATGCCGCCGGCGGCCCAGGGGAACATGTTCTCGACCGCCACCTCGACGCCGTGCTTCTGCTCGGTCGCACGCACCGCATCCGTGAACGTCCTCGCGTACTTGCCCTGCCACCGGAAGGGCGGATGCACGACCACCGTCGGCGCACCCACATCGACCGCGAGCTGCGCCGAGCGGTCGAGCTTCGTGAACGGGTCGCGGCCCCACACGAAGGTGGTCAGCAGCACCACCGGCGCGTGGATGGCCATGATGGGCTGCTCGTAGCGCTCGGCGTACTCCAGCAGCTTCTCGGGGCTGCGGGTCTTCGCGTCGGTGGTGACCATCACCTCGACACCGTCGAAGCCCGCCTCGCGCGAGAGCCGGAAGCCGTCCTCGACCCCCTTGGGGAAGACGGAGATCGTGCTGAGGCCGACCTGGATCATGCACCCGACGGTAGACCCTTCCGCTGAACATGGCACAGCCAGAGGATGTCGATCCGGGTGGGAGAGAAATCTGACATCACCCGCGGCGTAGGATCGGGGCATGCCAGAGATCGACATCAAGCCGCGTTCCCGCGCCGTCACCGACGGCGTCGAAGCCACCACCAGCCGCGGCATGCTGCGCGCCGTCGGCATGGGCGACGGCGACTGGGAGAAGCCCCAGATCGGCATCGCGAGCTCGTGGAACGAGATCACCCCATGCAACCTCTCGCTCGACCGCCTCGCGCGCTCGGCGAAGGAGGGCGTGCACGGCGGCGGCGGCTACCCGCTGCAGTTCGGCACCGTCTCGGTCTCGGACGGCATCTCGATGGGCCACGAGGGCATGCACTTCTCGCTCGTCTCCCGCGAGGTGATCGCCGACTCGGTCGAGGTCGTCGTCAACGCCGAGCGGCTCGACGGCACCGTGCTGCTGGCCGGCTGCGACAAGTCGCTGCCCGGCATGCTGATGGCCGCCGCGCGCCTCGATCTCGCGAGCGTGTTCGTCTACGCCGGCTCGATCGCGCCGGGCTTCGCGAAGCTCGAGGACGGCACGATCCCCGAGTCGCTCACCATCATCGACTCCTTCGAGGCCGTCGGCGCCTTCAAGGCCGGCAAGATCTCCGCCGAGGATCTGCACCGCATCGAGTGCGGCTTCGCGCCCGGCGAGGGCGCCTGCGGCGGCATGTACACCGCCAACACCATGGCGTGCGTTGCCGAGGCGCTCGGCATGAGCCTGCCGGGCTCGGCGACCCCGCTGTCGGCCGACCGCCGCCGCGACTACTACGCGCGCCAGTCGGGCGAGGCCGTGGTCGAGCTGCTGCGCCGCGGCATCACCGCCCGCGACATCCTCACCAAGGAGGCGTTCGAGAACGCCATCACCGTCGCGATGGTGCTGGGCGGCTCGACGAACGCCGTGCTGCACCTGCTGGCGATCGCCCACGAGGCAGAGGTCGAGCTCACCCTCGACGACTTCCGCCGCATCGGCGCCCGCTCGCCGCACCTGGCCGACGTCAAGCCCTTCGGCGCCTACGTCGCGCAGGACTTCGACCGCGTCGGCGGCATGCCCGTCGTGATGAAGGCGCTGCTCGACGCGGGCCTGCTGCACGGCGACGTGCTCACCGTCACCGGGAAGACGCTCGCCGAGAACCTGGCAGAGCTCGACCCGCAGCCCATCGACGGCACCGTCGTGCGCGCGATCGACAACCCCATCCACGCCACCGGCGGGCTGACGATCCTGCAGGGCACGCTCGCCCCCGAGGGCGCGGTGGTGAAGACGGCCGGCTTCGACGCCGAGGTATTCGAAGGCCCCGCGCGCGTGTTCGACCGCGAGCGCGCCGCGATGGATGCGCTCACGGCCGGCGAGGTCAAGGCCGGCGACGTCGTCATCATCCGCTACGAGGGCCCGAAGGGCGGCCCCGGCATGCGCGAGATGCTCGCGATCACCGCCGCCATCAAGGGCGCGGGCCTCGGCAAGGATGTACTACTCTTGACCGACGGCAGATTCTCGGGCGGCACAACCGGCCTATGCATCGGCCACATCGCCCCTGAGGCGGTCGACTCCGGTCCGATCGCCTTCGTGCGCGACGGAGACCGCATCAAGGTCGACATCGCCGCTCGCTCGCTTGACCTGATCGTCGACGAGGCAGAGCTCGCCTCCCGGCGTGACGGCTGGGAGCCGCTGCCCCCGCGCTACACGCGCGGCGTCCTCGCCAAGTACGCGAAGCTCGTGCAATCCGCCGCCACCGGCGCGGTCACGGGCTGACGCATCCAGGCATCGAGCCCAGGAGAGCCATGACCATCACCCCACGGCCTGCGCCGCCCCGCAGCGCCGAGCCGACCATCCTCACCGGATCAGGCGCCGTCCTCAAGTCGCTCGAGCTGCTCGGCGTCACCGACGTCTTCGGCATCCCCGGCGGCGCCATCATCCCGTTCTACGACGAGCTGATGCAGCAGAGCGCCATCCGCCACATCCTGGTGCGCCACGAGCAGGGCGGCGGCCACGCCGCCGAGGGCTACGCCGCCGCCACCGGCAAGGTGGGCGTCTGCCTCGCCACCAGCGGCCCGGGCGCCACGAACCTCGTCACCGCCATCGCCGACGCCTACATGGACTCGGTGCCGATGGTCGCCATCACCGGCCAGGTCTTCAGCCACCTGATCGGCACGGATGCGTTCCAGGAGGCCGACATCACCGGCATCGTGATGCCGATCACGAAGCACACCTTCCAGGTGACCCGCCCCGAGGATGTGCCGGCCGCCATCAAGGCCGCCTTCCACATCGCCTCCACCGGCCGGCCCGGCCCGGTGCTGGTCGACATCACGAAGGACGCGCAGGCGGACAGCGCGCCGTTCGTGTGGCCCGACAAGCTCGACCTGCCCGGCTACCGCCCGGTCACGAAGGCGCACGGCAAGCAGATCACCGCTGCCGCGCAGCTGCTCTCCGAGTCGCAGCGCCCGCTGCTGTACGTCGGCGGCGGCGTCATCCGCGCGAAGGCCTCGGCCGAGCTGCTCGACTTCGCCGAGTCGACCGGCGCACCGGTCGTCACGACGCTGATGGCCCGCGGCGCCTTCCCCGACTCGCACCCGCAGCACCTGGGCATGCCCGGTATGCACGGCGCCGTGCCGGCGGTGCTCGCCTTCCAGGAGTGCGACCTCATCATCGCCCTGGGCGCGCGCTTCGACGACCGCGTCACCGGCAAGGTCGCCGAGTTCGCGCCCGGCGCGAAGGTCATCCACGTCGACGTCGACCCGGCCGAGATCTCCAAGATCCGCACGGCCGACGTGCCGATCGTGGGCGATGTGCGCGACGTGCTCTCCGACCTGTCGATCGCCTTCCAGGACCTCGCCGTGAGCGAGCGCCCGGATCTCACCGACTGGTGGGAGCGGCTGCAGGCGCTGCAGGAGCGCTTCCCGCTCGGCTTCACCGAGCCCACCGACGGCAAGCTCTCGCCGCAGCACGTCATCCAGCGCATCGGCGAGCTCACCGGGCCAGAGGCGATCTACGCCGCGGGCGTCGGCCAGCACCAGATGTGGGCGGCGCAGTTCATCAAGTACGAGCGGCCCAACGCATGGCTCAACTCCGGCGGCGCCGGCACGATGGGCTACGGGGTGCCTGCGGCGATGGGCGCGAAGGTGGCCGAGCCCGACCGCGTGGTGTGGGCGATCGACGGCGACGGATGCTTCCAGATGACCAATCAGGAGCTCGCGACCTGCACACTCAACGACATCCCGATCAAGGTCGCGATCATCAACAACTCGTCGCTCGGCATGGTGCGGCAGTGGCAGAGCCTGTTCTACGAGGGCCGGCACTCCTTCACCGACCTGGAGACCGGCTCCGACGCCAAGATGATCCCCGACTTCGTGAAGCTCGGCGAGGCCTACGGCTGCCTCTCCATCCGCGTCACGAAGCCTGAGGAGATCGACCCGGCGATCAAGCTCGCGCTCGAGACCAACGACCGGCCCGTGGTGATCGACTTCATCGTCTCGAAGGACTCGATGGTCTGGCCGATGGTGCCGCAGGGGGTCTCGAACTCCTTCGTGGAGTATGCGAAGGATCACAGCCCGGTGTGGGAGGAGGAGTGATGAGCACCCACGTCCTGTCCCTCCTGGTGGAGGACAAGCCGGGTCTGCTGACCCGCGTCGCCGGGCTGTTCGCCCGTCGCGGCTTCAACATCGACTCGCTCGCGGTCGGCCGCACCGAGGTGCCGGGCCTCAGCCGCATCACGGTCGTCGTCGACGTCGACCGGCTGCCCCTCGAGCAGGTGACGAAGCAGCTGAACAAGCTCGTCAACGTCGTCAAGATCGTCGAGCTCGAGCCCGAGCAGTCGGTGCAGCGCGAGCACCTGCTGATCAAGGTGAAGGTCGACAACGCGACCCGCTCGCAGATCCTGGAGGCCGCGACGCTGTTCCGCGCCAGGGTCGTCGACGTCACCACCGACGCGCTCGTGATCGAGGTCACGGGCGACTCGCCGAAGTGCCAGGCGCTGCTGAAGCTGCTCGAGCCCTACGGCATCAAGGAGATCGCGCAGTCGGGCCTGCTGGCCATCGGCCGCGGCGGCAAGTCCATCAGCGAGCGCGTGCTCAAGGGCGACCGCGCCTGAGGCCCTCGCATCGGTGCGTGCGCGCCCGCGCAACGCACCGCATCCGCAAGACTGACATCACGAAGAGGAGAGACCATGACTGAGGTCATCTACGACGACGGTGCCGACCTCGGCATCATCCAGGGCAAGAAGGTCGCCATCATCGGCTACGGCTCGCAGGGCCACGCGCACGCGCAGAACCTGCGCGACTCGGGCGTCGACGTGCGCGTCGGCCTGCAGCCGGAGTCGAAGAGCCGCCAGAAGGCGAGCGAGGCCGGCTTCGAGGTGGGCACGCCCGCCGAGGTCGCCGCATGGGCAGACGTCGTCGTGCTGCTCGCGCCCGACCAGTTCCAGCGCCACATCTACAACGACGAGGTCGCGCAGCACATGACCGAGGGCAAGACCCTCCTCTTCAGCCACGGCTTCAACGTGCGCTTCGGCTACATCGACGCGCCCAAGGGCATCGATGTCGTGCTCGTCGCGCCCAAGGGCCCGGGCCACACGGTGCGCCGCGAGTTCGAGGCCGGCCGCGGCGTGCCCGTGATCGTCGCCGTCGAGTCGGATGCGTCGGGTTCGGCCTGGCAGACGGCCTGGTCGTACTCGAAGGCGATCGGCGGCCTGCGCGCCGGCGGCATCAAGACCACCTTCACCGAGGAGACCGAGACCGACCTGTTCGGCGAGCAGGCAGTGCTCTGCGGCGGCGTCTCGCAGCTCGTGCAGTACGGCTTCGAGACCCTCACCGAAGCCGGTTACCAGCCGGAGATCGCCTACTTCGAGGTGCTGCACGAGCTGAAGCTCATCGTCGACCTCATGTGGGAGGGCGGCATCGCCAAGCAGCGCTGGTCGGTCAGCGACACGGCCGAGTACGGCGACTACGTGTCCGGCCCGCGGGTGGTCGACCCGAGCGTCAAGGAGAACATGCAGGCGGTGCTGAAGGACATCCAGTCGGGTGCCTTCGCCGAGCGCTTCATCGGCGACCAGGACGCCGGCGGCCCCGAGTTCAAGGCGCTGCGCGCCAAGGCCGAGGGCCACCCCATCGAGGCGACCGGCAAGAAGCTGCGCGGCCTGTTCGCGTGGGAGCAGCCCGACTCCGACTACGTCGACGGCAGCGCCCAGCGCTGACCGCACCTCGCGAGGGGCGAGGATCCAACCCTGGATCCTCGCCCCTTGCGCGTTTCGCCGCTGCCGCGTTGAGTGGGGGACATGCGCTCCCTCTGGCAGGCGACCGGCCCCACCATCGGCTTCGACGAGCAGGCGCCCAGGCGCACGGAGGTCGCCGTCGTCGGCGGCGGCATCACCGGGCTGATTACGGCGGCGCTGCTCGCCCGGCGGGGCATGGGCGTGGTCGTGCTCGAGGCGCGCGAGGTCGGCGCGGTCGCGACCGGCAGCACCACCGCCAAGCTGAGCCTGCTGCAGGGCGACCGGCTGCACCGCATCCTGGCGCTGGCATCGGCCGAGGCGGCCCAGGCCTTCGTCGACGGCTCACTCGAGGGGCAGCGACGGCTGCTCGAGCTGCTCGCCGAGCGCGGCGAGCCGGCGCAGACGATGCCGGCGGTGTCGTACGCCTCCGGCAGTGCGGGCGCCGAGGCGCTCGAGCGCGAGCTGGAGGCGGCGCGCAGCCTCGGCCTGCCGGTCGAGCGGGGCGGTGCCGAGTCGCTGCCGTTCCCGGTGGCCGGCGCGATCAGGCTCGAGCAGCAGGCGCAGCTGCAGCCGATGGCGGTGCTCGCCGTGCTCGCACAGGAGCTGCGGGAGCGCGGCGGCCGCATCATGCGCGCGGCCGTGCGCGGTGTGCACGCGACGGCCGAGGGCGTGCGCCTCGACACCGACGCGGGGCAGTGGCACGCCGAGCTCGCCGTGCTCGCCACCGGCGCCCCCGTGCCTGCCAGGGGCACGACCGCGCTGCTCGAGGCGCACCGCTCGTACGCCGCCGCCTACCGCGTGGCCGGGGCGCTGCCGCAGGTGATGGCGCTCAGCGTCGATGCGCCCTCCCGATCGCTGCGGACCGCGACGGTCGACGGCGAGACGCTGCTGGTCGCCGGCGGCGTCGGCCACGCAGTGGGTCGTCATCCCGACCCGCGCCGGCTGCTGGCCGAGCTCGACGCCTGGGTGCGGCAGCACTGGCAGGGCGCGGAGCGCACGCACGCGTGGAGCGCGCAGGACTACCGCACACCGGATCGGCTGCCGTGGATCGGCGCCAGGCCCGGCTCGCGCGGCCGCGTGCTGCTGGCCACCGGATTCGACAAGTGGGGCATGACCGGCGGCGCGATGAGCGCGCTCGCACTGACCGGCCGCATCGCCGGGCGGGAGCCCGAGTGGGCGCGCACGCTGCGGCGGCGCGGCACGACGCCTGCCGCAGTGGGGCACCTCACGGGCACGCTCGGCGCAGTCGCGAGCACGCAGGCCCGCCGGCTGGCGGCTGCGCTCGCGCCGGCGTCGACCCCGGCCGAGGGCGAGGGGCGCGTCGGCCGAGACGGCTTCCGCCTGGTCGCGACCTCGACGGTCGACGGAGCGACGCGGCGCGTCTCGGCGCACTGCCCCCACGTCGGCGCGCTCGTGCGCTGGAACGCCGAGGAGCGCAGCTGGGACTGCACGGCGCACGGCTCCCGCTTCGCGCCCGACGGCACCCGGCTGGAGGGCCCGGCGGCCTGCCCGCTGCACGCGCTGCGGTGAGCGGCGGCCCAGCGCGCAGCCGGTCGCGGCCCGAGCCCAGACCCGAGGTGGCAGGCTGGTGCGGGTGGAGAGCGTGAGCGACGACAAGAAGGTCAGCGATGCCTACCTGCGCTGGGCGCAGCTGGAGGCCGACGACCGCTCGCCGCGCTACGCCGAATGGGCGCGCGGGATCGCAAACGATCCCGTCCTCTGCGAAGCGATCGCTCAGCTCGAGCCGATCAAGCGGCAGGCGAACCTGCTCTTCGCCGCCGCCCGCTTCGAGGGTGTGCCGCTGCAGCCGTGGAGCGACGTGCGCGACATGATCGCCGGCAGCTGGAACCGCATCCGCTCGACCATGCTCGCCCGCATGACGCAGACCAACGAGGCGCGCCGCATGGCCACGCTGCTGCCCGCGATCGCGCACCTGCAGGGGCCGATCGCGCTGGTCGAGGTGGGCGCCTCGGCCGGCCTGTGCCTCTACCCGGATCGTTGGCGCTACCGCTTCGGCGCCGGCAAGTACGTCGGCGACGCGGCGCTGCCGCTGCTGGAGACGGTCGCCTCGCCGTCGACCCCGCTGCCCGAGCGGCTGCCGGCGATCGCGTGGCGCGGCGGCCTCGACCTGCAGCCGCTCGACCCCGACGAGCCCGACACGAAGGCGTGGCTCGAGGCGCTCGTGTGGCCGGATGCGTCGGGTGGCGTCGACGGGGCATGCGTCGACCGGGTGCGCACCGCGATCGCGATCGCCCGGCGGGAGCCCGCGCACGTGCGCCGCGGCGATCTGACGGTGGACACGCGCGCGGTGGTCGAGGAGGCGGCGCGGCATGCGCCGACGGTCGTGGTGTGGCACTCGGCGGTGCTCGCCTACGTCTCTGCCTACGAGCGCGCCGCCTTCGCCGACCTGATGGGCGAGCTGCCCGTGACCTGGGTGGCGAACGAGGGCATGACGCTCGAGATCGGCCCGCCCGCTCCGTGGGCGCAACCGGGCGACTTCGTGCTGCGTCGCGACGCGCAGCCGCTCGCGGTCACCGACCCGCACGGCGGCGCCATCACCTGGCTCGACGACATCCCGCGGTAGTGCTCCCGGCGGCACCTCGGCCCAGCGGCGCTCAGGCCAGCGGCGCTCAGGCCAGCGGCGCTCAGGCCAGCGGCGCTCAGGCCAGCGGCGCTCAGGCCAGCGGCACCGCGTGGGGCGTCCCGTGGATGCGCACCGGCATCACGGCACCGCGCACGATGCCGACGGCGGACGGCATCCGCATGAGGACCGTGCCCGGCACGCCGTCGGCCGATGCGAGCAGCAGGCGGTCATGGCCGGAGTACTCGACGTCGTGCACGGTGATCGGTGCGCCTGCCGCGTAGGGTTTCAGCTGCTCCGGCCTCACGATCAGCAGCGCCCGCTCGTCGCCGACGGCCCCGGGCGCCGCGGGCACCGGGCCGAGCGGTGTCGCCCATGCGTCGCCCTCGCGCGTGGCAGGCACGAGGGTCGACTCACCGAGGAAGGCCGCGAGCCAAGCCGAGCGCGGCCGAGCGAAGAGCTCCTCGGCTGTGCCGGTCTGCTCGAGGCGGCCCTCGCGCAGCACCGAGACGCGGTCGGCGAGCGCGAAGGCCTCCTCCTGGTCATGCGTCACCAGCAGCGCGGTCGCGCCCGCCTCGCGCAGGATCCGCCCGATCTCGCGCCGAAGCCCCACGCGCAGCGAGGCGTCGAGCGCCGAGAAGGGCTCGTCGAGCAGAACGATGCCCGGCGCCGGGGCCAGCGCGCGGGCGAGCGCCACGCGCTGCGCCTGACCGCCCGAGAGATCGGCGGGGGAGCGGTCGCCGAACCCTGTCAGCTCGACCAGCTCGAGCATCGACCGAACGCGCTCTCCGTGCGGGTCGCGCTGCCCGCGCGGCAGGCCGAACGCGATGTTCTGCGCGACGCTCAGATGCGGGAAGAGCGATGCGTCCTGCGGCACCCAGCCGACGTCGCGGCGCTCGGGGGGCACCGTGCGGCGCGGGCTGGAGATCACGTCGCTGCCGACAGCGATCTCACCGGTGCGCAGTGGCAGCAGGCCTGCGATCGCCAGCAGCAGCGTCGACTTGCCCGAGCCGGAGGCGCCCAGCACCGCGTCGACGCCGCCCACCGGCACCTCGAGCGAGACCTCGTGCACGACGTCGCCGCTGCCGGGGTGGCCGATTGTGGCGTCGGAGACGCGAAGCCCGCTCATGGTGCCGCGCTCCGATCGGTGAGGTCGATGTCCTGATCCCGCTCCACGGCGGTCGCGAGCACCAGCATGGCAGGCACGGCGGCGCACGCGACGAGCACCAGGGCGAACGGCGCGGCCGCTCCGTACTCAGAGACGTCGGTGCGCGCCCACAGCGCAGTGGCGAGCGTGTCGACGCCGGTGGGCCGCAGCAGCAGCGTGGCGGGCAGCTCCTTGAGCGCGGCGACGGCGGCCAGCAGCGCGGCCACGCCGACACCGCCGATCGCGATGCGGCCGGTGGTGCTCGAGAAGGCACGCGCGGGGCGGCGGCCGAGCGATCGCGCGAGCTGCTCGTACCGCACCGGCACCCGCTCGATCGCGGCGCGCACCCCGCCGACGGCGCGCGGTGTGGCGAGCAGCGCGTAGGCGGCGATGAGCACGCCGATCGTCTGGTAGGCCCACGGCACGAGGGCGAGCGAGAGGAACACGAGCGAGAGCCCCACGACGATGCCCGGTAGCGCATGAGCGATGGTCGCGGCTCCCTCGAGCGTGCGGCTGACGGGTGACGGATGCCGTGCGGCGAGCAGCGAGATCGGTGCGGCCAGCAGGATGGCGAGGATACCGGCGACCAGCGCCAGCGACACGGAGGTGCCGGCGGTCTGCAGCAGCTCGGCCCATTCGATGGAACGCACAGCTTGGGCGTGCAGCGCGCGTGCGACCAGCGTTGCCACCGGCACGCCGATGGCCACGAGCGGTGTGATGAGCACCGTCGCGATGGCGAGCGGAGCCCAGCGGCCGGCGCCGAGTCGCAGCGGGGCGGCGGAGCGCACCCGCGCTGCCGGAACGGCGCGGCGCACCCGCTGCTCGAGCAGCACCAGCGCGATCGCGGCGGCGACCAGCACGAGGCCGAGCAGCGCCGCGTAGGAGCGGTCGAAGCCGGCGCCCATCGCCCGGGCGATGCCGGTCGAGAGCGTCTCGACCCGCATGAGCGAGACGACACCGAAGTCAGCCAGGGCGTAGAGGCCGGCGAGCAGCGCGCCGGCGGTCGCTGCGGGTCGCACGATCGGCCAGGTCACCTGCCGCAGCGCGGCGATGGGTCCCCGCCCGAGCGAGCGGGCCGCGATCTCGAGGCCGGCGGGCGCCGAGCGCAGCGCCGCATAGACGGGCAGCGTGACGTAGGGGGTGGAGACGATCGTCAGCTGCAGCCACGCCGCCCAGAAGCCCTGCATCGAGGGCACCAGGCCGAGCCAGCCGAAGGCGGCGACATACGAGGGCATCGCGAGCGGGAGCGCGGCGAGCGCGAGCAGCACGCGCGGGGCGGGCAGCCGCAGCCGGGCGAGCAGCAGCGCCTGCAGCGTGCCGAGCGCACCGACGGCCAGTGCGACGAGGAGCGCGAGGCCGAGACTCGTCAGCAGCAGCGCGCCGGTGCGCGGTCGCAGCACGAGCGGCAGCGAGGCGAGCGGGTCGGCGCCGAGCGCACGCACCACGAGGTAGACGACGGGTGCCGCGAGCAGCGCGACCGCCAGCGTGCCCAGCATCGCCAGCACGCGCGCGCCGCCCACCAAGGGACGTCGAGCGCGTGCCGGCGCGCGCTGCACTAGAGGAGGCCGTGCTTGGCGAGGAGCGCCTGCGTGTCGGCGAGGGAGGCGAGGTCGGCCAGGTCGAGGCCGTCGATCGCGAGCGAGTCGATCGCCGGCAGCTCCGGAGCCGCCTCGACGCCGTCGACGAGCGGGTACTCGAAGGTCTCGGTGACGAAGTACTCCTGCGCCTCGGGCGAGACGAGGTGCTCGATGAACGCGAGCGCATCCTCGTCGCCCGCTGCGCCCGTGAGGAGCCCCGCGCCGGTGACGTTGACGATGCCGCCGGGGTCGCCGGGCAGGAACTGCAGCTGTGCGCGCATGCTCTCGGCGCCGAGCTCGTTCGCGTCCTCGAACCAGTAGTAGTGGTTGATGAGGCCGAAGTCGGCCTCGCCGGACTGCACGAGGTCGAGGGTCTGGCCGTTCGACTCGGTGAGGATCGGGTCGTTCTGCGCCACCGCGGCGACCCAGGCGTCCGCGGCTTCCTCGCCCTCGAGCACGCGCATCGCGGTGACGAACGACTGGAACGACGCGTTGCCAGGGGCGAACGCGACGCGGCCGGCGTAGGCGGGGTCGGTCAGCTCTGCGATCTCGGTGGGCAGCTCGGTCTCGGCGACATCCTCGCTGTCGTAGGCGATCACGCGGGCGCGGCCCGTGACACCCACCCAGCTGCCGTCGACCGAGCTGAAGTCGGCGGGCACGAGCCCGGTGATCTCCTCCGGCAGCGGTGTGAACATCCCTGCGGCCGCGACAGCGCCCAAGCTGCCGGCGTCCTGTGACCAGAACACGTCGGCGGGGCTGCGGTCGCCCTCCTCGAGCAGCAGCGCCTCGAGCTCGGTCGAGGAGGCGTACCGCACCTCGACGTCGATGCCCGACTCCGCCTCGAACGCTGCGATGAGCGGCTCGACGAGGTCTTCGCTGCGGCCCGCGTAGAGCGTGAAGGCGCCGTCGGCGGCGCTGCTCGCGCCGTCGCTCTCCGACGTCTGGGGTGCGGCGGATCCGCATCCGGTCAGCACGAGGGCGAGTGCGGCGACGGCGGCGGGCACGGCCGCGCGCGAGAAGGAACGGTGCAAGAGTGGCTCCAGGTGTGTGGCATCCGATCGGGCACAGCGCGCCCGGTTCGATAGGTAAGGGTACCCTAAGTCACCACCGCCGCACGCACATGCCGCAGCCGTCGGTAGGCTCGATGCGATGAACCGCGATGAGGATGCCCTCCACTGGAACGGCGACGACGAGCTCGATCGCCTGTCTGTCGTCGACGACGAGGAGGAGGCCGACGGCGCTGCCGGGGCCACCGCATCCGCCCCCGTGGCGCGCGAAGCGCGGCACCGCGGCCCGCTCGGCTGGCTCATGCTGGTGCTCGCGGTCGCCGCGACCGCCGGCTGGATCGTGATCCTGGTCGCGAACCCGGTGCAGCAGCCGAGCCTGATCGCGCTCGCCATGTACCAGCTGGGCGAGCTGCTGGCGGTGCTGACGCCGCTGCTGTGGTGGTTCGTCGTCGACCGCGTCGCGCCGCTGCCGCGCCGGGCGCTGTGGTGGCTCGCCGGGCTGGTCGTCACCGCGCCGTGGCCGCTCGTCGCAGGGGTGCTGGCGTGAGCGCCGGTGATGGCGTGACGGCCGCCGCGGCGCGCGAGCCGCGGGAGGAGCGCCCCGGCGACAGCTGGATCATCGCGCTGCTGTTCGCACTCGCCTTCGGCTACGACGTCGTCGAGGCGGTCGCGAACCTGCAGCAGCTGCCGCTGCTCTACCTCGGCAGCGCCATCGAGGGCGCCACCCCGTGGTGGCTGCTCTACGCCGGCATCGCGGTGCCGGTGCTGCTGTTCGCGGCGGCGCTGTGGGTGGGGCGGCGGATGCGGCTGGTGCCGAAGGCGGGCGTGCTGCTGATCGCGCTCGGCGTGAGCGCGCAGCTGAGCCTGCTCGCCGAGCAGCTGGCGCGCCAGATCGCCCTCACCGCGCTCGGTGGATAGCGGCAGCAGGCGCCGCGGCGTCGGCCGGCGCTAGATCACGGCGACGAGCAGCAGCGCGCCGAGCACGACCTGCCCGATCGCGCGCGGCACGAGCGGCATGGCCACGGAGCCGAAGCGCTTCGGGTTCTTCGCGGCCTCGGCGTTGGCCGGGAACACCGCGACCAGCAGCGCGATGAGCGCGAGCCCGGCGGCGAAGCGCACACCCCACCAGGGCGCGAGCAGGCCGATGCCGCCGAGGATCTCGGCGACGCCGGAGATCGTGACCAGCGGCAGCGCGCGCTTGCGCTCGGGGCCGGCGAATCCAGCCGGGATCATGGCCGCCATGGTGCGGCGCACGCGGGGCAGGAAGTGGGTGACCCCCATGCCGATGAAGACGGCGGCGAGGATGATGCGCAGCACCAGCTGCACGATTGCGAAGGCGTCCATCGTGACCATTCTCCCGCATTCGCCGGCTCGCTCGCGCCAGGCCGGGCGGGCTATGATTGGGGCGGACTACAGGCGGGGCGGCAGCCCGAAGGGGTCTGGCGCGCCCGGCGGCACCGGCGGCACGTCGGCCGGCGGCGCGAAGGCGCCCCCGGGCGCCGGGTGTTCGCCCGCGCGCCGCGGGAACCGTGCGGCGAGCTCTGCCGACTGCGGGGTCGCGCCCTCCTGCCCGTCCGGGATCGCCTCGATCACGACCGCGGTGCCGTAGGCGCAGATCTCCGTCCACTGCGTGGCGATCTCGCTGGCGTCGAAGCGCATGGCGACGATGCCGTTCGCCCCGCGCCGCTGGGCCTCGTCGACCATCCGCCCCATCACCTGCATGCGCGCCTCGTAGAGCATCTGCGTGAACTCGGGGATCTCGCCTCCGCCGATGGCGCGCCAGCCCGCCACCCAGTTCGTCGCGGCGTCGCGGCTGCGCACCGTGAGGCCCATCACCTCGCCCTGCACGGCCAGGATGCGGAAGCCCGGGATCTCGTTCGTCGTCACGATCAGCATGCATGCATCCTGGACCCGCGGCGCTGTAAGACGCACGGGAACGGCGGCGCACGCTCCGGTCGGTACGCTGGAGGCCTGGCACGACGACGTGCTGCCTGCCCCCACCCCGCAAGGAGTCCCGCATGTCCAAGCCCGTCGTCCTGATCGCCGAGGAGCTCTCGGCCGCCACCGTCGATGCCCTCGGCCCCGACTTCGATGTGCGCACCGTCGACGGCACCGACCGTGCGGCGCTCTTCGCGGCGCTCGCCGACGCATCCGCCGTGCTCGTGCGCAGCGCCACCAGGATCGACGCCGAGGCGCTCTCGCACGCGCCGAAGCTGCGGGTCGTCGCCCGCGCGGGCGTGGGCCTCGACAATGTCGAGATCCCTGCCGCCACCAAGGCCGGCGTCATGGTCGTCAACGCCCCCACCTCGAACATCGTCTCGGCGGCCGAGCTGGCCATCGCGCACCTGCTGGGCCTGGCCCGGCACATCCCGGCAGCGGATGCGTCGCTCAAAGCGGGCGAGTGGAAGCGCTCGGCGTACACGGGCGTCGAGCTGTACGAGAAGACGGTCGGCATCGTGGGCCTGGGCCGGATCGGCGTGCTGGTGGCCGAGCGGCTCGCCGCCTTCGGCACCAAGCTGATCGCCTTCGACCCCTTCGTCAGCCCCGCGCGCGCCGCGCAGCTGGGCGTCGAGCTGCGCGCGCTCGACGAGCTGATGGCCGAGGCCGACTTCATCACCATCCACATCCCGCGCACACCCGAGACGGTCGGCCTGATCGGCGCCGAGCAGTTCGCGCTCGCGAAGCCGAGCCTGCGCATCGTCAACGCCTCGCGCGGCGGCATCATCGACGAGGCCGCGCTCGCCGATGCGCTGCGCTCGGGTCGCATCGCGGGTGCCGGCATCGACGTGTTCGTGAACGAGCCGCCGAAGGACGACGCGCTCACCTCCGCCCCCAACATCCAGGTCACGCCGCACCTGGGCGCCTCCACCGACGAGGCGCAGGAGAAGGCAGGCGTCGCCGTGGCCCGCTCGGTGCGGCTGGCGCTCGCGGGCGACCTGGTGCCGGATGCGGTGAACGTCGCTGGCGGCGTCATCGACGAGTACGTGCGCCCCGGGATCCCGCTGGCGGAGCGGCTCGGCCAGTTCGCCGCCGGCCTCGCGGCCGGACCGGTCGAGGCCATCGACGTCGCGGTGCACGGCGAGCTCGCCGCCTACGACGTGAAGGTGCTGCGGCTCGCGGCCCTCAAGGGCTTCTTCTCGTCGATCGTGAGCGAGCAGGTGACGTTCGTGAACGCGCCGGTGCTCGCCGAGTCGCGCGGGGTGACGAGCGAGCTGACCGCCGACGAGCGCAGCGACGAGTACCGCAACGTGATCGAGATCGTGGTCGCGACGAGCGACGGGCGCCGCGTGACCGTCGAGGGCACGCTGACCGGACCGAAGCAGATCGAGAAGATCGTCGGCGTCAACGGCCAGTCGGTCGAGGTGCCGATGGCGCAGCACTTCATCGTCATGCAGTACGTCGACCGCCCCGGCGTCGTCGCCGCCTACGGCACGCTCTTCGGCGAGGCCGGCATCAACATCGCCGGCATGCAGATCGCCCGCAGGGAGGCCGGTGGCGAGGCGCTCTCGATCGTCACGATCGACCAGTCGGCGCCCGAGGAGCTGGTCGAGGCGCTCGGCAGCGCGATCGAGGCGAAGGCGATCCGGCAGATCGAGATCCGCGAGTTCTAGCGGCGGGGCTCGCTCACGACTGGGCCTTCCGCGCGAGCAGCTGCTCGAGCCACCGGATGACCTGCTCGACCGAGTCGGGCGGCAGCGAGCCGGCGCCGCCGATGACCGAGCGCAGGTAGATGCCGTCGCTCAGCCGCACGACCAGCAGCGCGAGGTCGCGATCGCCGAGGCTGGTCGTGAGCGCGGCGAGGTAGTGCTCGTCGAGTCGATCGAGGGCATCGCGCGCGGCGACGTGCTCGTCGAGCTGCCCGAGCTTCAGCAGCGCGACGAGCGTGCGATCGATGGGGTCCTCGGCCGCGAGCGACTCGCGCAGGAAGACGGTGACGGCATCGGGCATGGGGGAGAGGCGCTCCTCCTCGTGCTCGCCGAAGCGGTCGAGGCGCTCGGCGAGCCCGTCGACGAGCGCTCCCTTGGAGCCGAAGTGGTAGAGCAGGCCGCCCTTCGAGACGCCGGCGGCATCGGCGGTCGCCGCGATCGTGCCGGCGCGCTCGCCGGACTCGACCACCAGCCGCTCGAAGGCGTCCAGGATCCGCTCTCGGGTGTCATCCGCCTTGCTCATGCCCGCATCCTACCTCGACAACAAACCGTCCAGACGGTACAGTGATGCGGTGACGAACGAGATGAGCACCACGAGCCCCGCCGGATCGGCGACCCCGCGCGCTGGTGCGCGCGCCTGGGGTGCGCTCGCGGTGCTGATGCTGCCGGTGCTGCTGGTCTCGATCGACATCACCGCGCTCAACTTCGCGCTGCCCGAGATCGCGATCGCGCTGCAGCCCACCGCGGCACAGCAGCTCTGGATCATCGACGCCTACTCGCTCGTGCTGGCGACGCTGCTGGTCGCCATGGGCAACCTCGGCGACCGCATCGGGCGCCGCAAGCTGCTGCTGATCGGCGCGACCGGCTTCGCGGTGTTCTCGGTGCTCGCGGCGTTCGCGCCGACCGCAGAGATGCTTATCGCCGCGCGTGCCGCGATCGGATTCTTCGGCGCCACCCTGATGCCCTCGACCCTCGCGCTGCTGCGCTCGATCTTCCTCGACCGCCGGCAGCGGCGGCTGGCGGTGGCGATCTGGGCGACGGCCTTCTCGGCGGGCTCCGCCGCCGGGCCGATCGTCGGCGGCGCGCTGCTGGCGCACTTCCACTGGGGCGCCATCTTCCTGATCGCGGTGCCCGTGCTGGTGCCGCTGCTGGTGTTCGCGCCGCTGCTGGTCGACGAGTCGCGCGACCCCGCGCCCGGTCCCATCGACCCGATCGGCATCGCGCTGTCGATGCTGGCGCTGGGTGGTCTCGCCGCCGGCATCAAGGAGCTCGCCGTCGCAGGCGCCGATCTGCTCGGCATCGGCCTGGTGCTCGTGGCGGTGCTCGCCGGCTGGCTGTTCGTGCGACGGATGCGCAGGGTCGCCTCCCCGATGCTCGACGTGGGGCTGTTCCGCGTGCCGCAGTTCAGCGGCGCCCTGCTGGTCAACCTGCTCAGCGTGGTCGCGCTCACCGGCTTCCTCTTCTTCGTCACGCAGCACCTGCAGCTGGTCGAGGGGATGCCCGTGCTCGACGCCGCGCTCGTGCTGGTGCCGGGGGTGGTGGCGATGATCCTCGCCGGCCTGCTGGTGGTGCGAGTGGTGCGCTCGGTCGACCCCGGCGTCGCCGTGGTGGTCGCGCTCGGGTCATCGCTCGCCGCCTACGGCATGCTCGCGGTGCTGGGGGAGCACGTCAGCATCTTGGGCATCGCCGTGTCGTTCGCGCTGCTGGGGCTGGGCATCGGCGCCGCGGAGACGATCTCGAACGATCTCATCCTCTCGGCGGTGCCGCCCGCGAAGGCCGGTGCCGCATCCGCCCTCTCCGAGACCGCCTACGAGTTCGGGGCCGTGCTGGGCACGACGCTGCTCGGCGGCCTGCTGACGGCCGTCTACCGGGCGACGCTCGTCGTGCCGGCCGGCACGGATGCCGCGATGGCGCAGGCCGCGCGCGAGACGCTCGGGGGCGCGGTCGCCGTCACCGAGGGCGCAGGGCCCGCGGGGGAGCGGCTGCTCGAGGCGGCCCGCGTCGCCTTCGACCACGGGGTGATCGCCACGAGCATCTCCGGGGCGGTGCTCATGCTGCTCGCGATGGTCGTCGCGTGGCGCTCGCTGCGCGGCTCGGGCGACTGAACGACGCTGCGAGCGACCGCTGGCGCATGTCGGCGCCCGGCACTAGCGTCGCCGGCATGACGACTTCTCACGAGACCGGCTCTGCCCGCATCGTGCTCGTGCCCGGCTTCTGGCTGGGCGCGTGGGCGTGGGACGACGTGGCTGCGAGACTCCGCAGCCTCGGCCACGACGTCACGGCGCTCACCCTTCCGGGGCTCGAGCCCGGCTCCGACCCGAGCGGCGTCTCGCTCGAGGATCACGCCGCAGCGATCGAGGCCGCGATCGGCGACGGACCGGTCGTGCTCGTCGCACACAGCGGCGCGGCCCTTCCCGCGACGATCGCGATCGACCGCACCGTCGACCGCGTCACCCGATCGGTGTGGGTCGACACGGCGCCCGTCGTGGACGGCGCCGCGATGGACGCCTCGTTCGAGGGGGACGCGCTGCCGCTCGAGGCCAACTGGGACGAGGAGCTCGAGGGCGGCTCGATGCGCGACCTCACCGACGCGCAGCTCGAGGAGTTCCGCCGCCGTGCCGTGCCGCAGCCGGGCGGCACCGTGCGCGACGCTGCGAGCCTCACCGACGACCGACGGCTCGATGTGCCGGCGACCATCATCTGCACGGCGTACTCGGCCGAGGAGTACCGCTCCTACGCCGAGCAGGGCGCACCGTTCCTCGCGGGCGTGCTCGAGCACCGGGCGCTGACCATGGTCGATCTTCCGACTGGGCACTGGCCGATGTGGTCGAGGCCGGCAGAGCTGGCCGCGCTCATCGACGAGGTAGCGCGCGGCTGAGCCCCACGGCGCTCCGGGGCGCGAGGTCAGGCGCGCGCGAACGCGCCCGCGTCGCCGCCCTGCGCACGCACGAGCGCGACGACGAGCGTGCCCTGCCCGCGTGCGGTGAACGCATCCGCCTCGGCCTCGATCTCGGCCTGGACGCCGTCGATCCAGATCGCGATCGCGTCGCCGCGCGCGCTGCCCCGCAGCACGAGTCCGTCGCCGGTGCGTTCGGCCGTCAGCGTGAGCTGCGGCTGGCCGGAAGGCGCGGGCAGCGGGCTCCAGTCGGTCGCGGGCAGCGGCGGCGTCCGGGCGGGCTCGGTGCGCCGCGGCCGCAGCGCCTCGATCGCGAGCCCGAGCCGCAGCATGCGCTCGTCCTCGTAGGGCCTGCCCGCGATCGTCAGCCCCACTGGCATGCCGATGTCGGCCATCGTGCCCATCGGCACGGTGACCGTCGGGATGCCGAAGTGGCGCCAGACCAGGTTGCCGTTCGCGACCCAGGTGCCGTTGCGCCACGCGAGCCGCGCGGCGGTCGGCTCGGTGTCGGCATCGGCCGGCCCGACGTCGGCGAGCGTCGGCATGACGACCGCGTCGATGCCGTGCTCGTCGAGCCAGGCGTCCCAGTCCTGCTCGCGCGTGCGGTCGAGCCCCGCGAGCCCCTCGGCCATCGCGGGGATCGCCGCGAGCTCGGGCACTGGCAGCGCCGGCAGTGACGCGAGGTCGACCTCTGCGGCGAGCTCGAGCGCCGGTGGGCGCTCGTCGTAGCGGTCGCTGAGGGCGCCGGGCGGGTGCGGGAAGATGCGCTCGCCGTCGACGTCGGCCAGCCGCGGCAGCGCCGGGTCGCCGTTGCGGCGCAGGAAGCCGTCCCAGCCCCAGGCGGCCAGCTCGACCAGCTCGCTGCGCAGGAAGCGCTCGGGCACGAAACCGCGGCTCACGATCTCGGACGCGCCGTCGCGGTCGCCCTCGTAATGCGACACCAGCGGCAGGTCGGTCTCGATGACCGTGGCGCCGGCCGCTCGCAGGTCATCGGCCATCGCGCGCCACAACGCCAGCACGCTCTCGCGGGTGGCGATGGGGGAGCGGATGCCGTCGTCGGTGCCGATGTACATGCGCGGCACGGCGAGCGTGAGGCCGTCGAGCGAAGCGGGCTCGAGGCCGGCGAAGCCGCTTGGGCGCACGGCGTCGACCGGCGGGATGGGCAGCCAGGGCTGCTCGCGCCAGAAGTCACCGTCGGCGCGGCTGTCGGGCTGCACGAGCACGTCGAGGGCGGCCAGCAGGTCGGCCATCGACCGTGCGTGCGGCACCGCGACATCCATCGTCGGCACGAGCGGCCAGTTGCCGCGCATCGAGATCACGCCGCGCGAGGGCGTGTAGGCGACGAGCGCGTTGCAGCTCGCGGGCGCCCGACCCGACGACCAGGTCTCCTCGCCCAGCCCGATGACGCCGATCGAGGCACCGGTGGCCGAGCCCGAGCCGTTCGAGGAGCCCGAGCCGAAGGCGCTGGTGAGGAAGTCGCCGTTGTAGGGGCTCTCCGCTCGGCCGCGGAGGCCGCGCTGCATGCCGCCGTTGGCCATCGGGGGCATGGTGGTGAGCCCGATGAGCACGGCGCCGGCCGCCCGCATCCGCTCGATCGCGAAGGCGTCCTCGCCGGCGACGAGGTGCTCGAAGGCGGGGCTGCCGGCAGAGACGGTCATGCCGCGCACCGAATAGCTCTCCTTGGCGGTGTAGGGGATGCCGTCGAGCGCGCTCGCGGCCCGGCCGACGCGGATGCGCTCATCGGCGGCGCGGGCGGCGTCGAAGATGTCGGATGCCAGCACCGGCACGGCGTGCAGCCGCGGCCCCGCGACGTCGAACCGCCCGATGCGCGCGAGCGTCAGCGCTGCCAGCTCGGTCGCGGTCGTCGCGCCTGTGTCGAGGGCCGCGCGCAGCGTCGCGGCGCTCGCCTCATGCAGCTGCGGCGAGTTCACAGCGTGGCCTTCGGCTGTTGCTGCGTGATGCAGTGGATGCCGCCGCCGCGCGCGAAGATCTCGCGTGCGTCGACGGTGACGGCGCGGCGGCCGGGGTAGGCGGCCTCGAGCGCCGCGCGCGCGGCGGCGTCGGCGGCCGGGTCGTCGAAGCCGCAGGCGATGATGCCGTCGTTCACGAGCACGTGGTTGACGTACGACCAGTCGACCCAGCCCTCGTCGTCGCGCAGCGCGGCGGGCGCGGCGAGCGGGATGACCTCGAGCGCGCGACCGGCGGCATCGACCTGCTCGGCCAGCAGCCGGGCGATCTCGCGGGTCACATCGTGATCGGGGTGCTCCGGCGAGCCCTGCGCGTGCACGAGCACGCGGCCGTCGCCGACCAGCGTCGCGATCATGTCGACATGCCCGCGCGTGCCGTAGCGCTCGTAGTCGCGGGTGAGCCCGCGGGGGAGCCAGAGCGGATGGGTCGCGCCGATCGTGCGGGCGAGCTCGGCCTCGACGGCGGCGCGGGTGACGCCGGGATTGCGGCCGGGGTCTCGCTGCACGGTCTCGGTCAGCAGCACCGTGCCCTGCCCGTCGACGTGGATGGCGCCGCCCTCGTTGACGAGGGAGGAGGGGATGCGCTCGGCGCCGGCCGCCTCCGCCACGATGCCGCCGATCCGCGCGTCGTGCTCCCAGCTCGCCCAGTCCTGGCCGCCCCAGCCGTTGAAGACCCAGTCGATGGCGCCCAGCCTGCCCTGCTCGTCGAGCACGAAGGAGGGCCCGATGTCGCGCATCCAGGCGTCGTCGAGCCGCACTTCGAGGGTCGTGATGCCGCCGGCGAGCAGGCGGCGTGCGTCGTCGCGCTCGGCAGGATCGACCACCACGGTGACGGGCTCGAACTCGCTCGCCGCGTTCGCGACCGCCGCCCAGGCCTCGTGCGCAGCGGCCACGGCCGAAGCGTCGTCGCCGGCGTTCTCCCCGTGCGGGAACGCCATCCACAGCCGCTCGTGCTCCGTGCCCTCTGCCGGCATCGTCCAGGCCATCGCTGCTCCCACGTCGTCGTAGTTATTGACCGAACGATCAATAAGTCGGTCGGGAGAGACAATACTGTGGAGCTCGTGAGGACGCAATGACCGAGCGCAAGCGCATCCGGAAGAGCCCCGCCGTCCGCCGCGACGAGATCCGCGGCGCGGCACGGGCGATCGCGCTCGAGCAAGGGCTGAGCGCGGTGACGCAGCGCGCCGTCGCCGAGCGGGTGGGCATCGTGCCGGGGCTCGTCACGCACTACGTCGATCGCATGGAGCTGCTGGTCGCCGAGATCTTCCGCGAGATCGCGCGCGAGGAGCTCGAGCAGGTGCGCGGCGAAGTCGCGGGCGCCGGGGGAGACGTCGACCGGGTGCTCGTGCTGCTGCGCGAGCTGATCGGCGACTACCGCCGCGACGTGGCGCTCGTCTGGGTCGACGGCTGGAGCCTCTCGCGCCGCAACGATGACCTCGCGGCGGTGCTGACGGAGGAGGCGCGGGCGTGGGAGGAGTTCGTCGCCGCCGTGCTGGCGGATGGCCATCGCGCGGAGGCGCTCCACGCCCCCGACGCGCTCGCGCTCGCGCGCTTCGTGGTGGGCGCGACCGACGGGCTCAGCGCGCAGGCCGCGGTATGGGCGGGCTACGAGGCGGAGACGCTCGGCACCGTCGTGCGCACGGTCGCCGGCCTGCTTCGGATCCCGCGCGAGGAATTGACGCTCCGCGGCTATTGATCATTTGACCAATAGTGTGCGATAGTCGTCGCCAGCGATGTCGCGTCGGTGCGTCGTCCTGAGGCGGAGGAGCGCACACCATGGCGGAGCACACGGTAGACGTCGTCGTCATCGGAGCCGGGGCCGCGGGACTGAGCGCGGCGACGCGGCTCGCCAGGGCCGGCCACAGCGTGCACGTGCTCGAGGCGCGCGACCGTGTCGGCGGTCGCACCTGGACGCGCGAGATCGACGGCGCGATGCTCGAGATCGGCGGCCAGTGGGTCTCGCCCGACCAGACCGCGCTGCTGCAGACGCTCGAGGAGCTCGGGCTCGAGACCTACCTGCGCTATCGCGAGGGCGAGAGCCTCTACGTCGACCGCGCGGGCACGACCCACCGCTACACCGGCGACATCTTCCCGGCCGGCGCGCAGACCGAGGCCGAGATCGAGCGCCTCGTCGCCCTCGTCCACGGCATGAGCCTCGAGGTCGGCGCCGACGCCCCATGGGCCCACCCGCGGGCCGCGGAGTACGACGCCGTGTCGTGGCGCGCATGGCTGCGCGGCCAGTCCGATGACGAGACCGCGACCGACATCGTCTCGCTCTACGTCGCCGAGGCGATGCTGACGAAGCCCGCGCACTCGATCAGCCTGCTGCAGGCCCTGCTGATGGCCGCATCGGCCGGCGGCTTCGAGCACCTCGTCGACGAGGGATTCATCCTCGACCGCCGCGTGGTCGGCGGCATGCAGCAGGTCTCCGAGATGCTCGCCGCAGAGCTCGGCGACGCCGTGACGCTCGGTGCGCCCGTGCGCCGCCTCGAGCGCCGCGACGACGGCGTCACCGTCCACGCCGACGGCGGCATCGTGGTGCACGCCAAGCGAGCGATCGTCGCCGTGCCGCCCAACCTCTACAGCCGCATCGACTTCCAGCCGCCGCTGCCGCGCATGCGGCACCAGGCGCACCAGCACGTCTCGCTCGGCCTCGTCATCAAGGTGCACGCCGTCTACGACACGCCCTTCTGGCGCGAGGACGGCCTCTCCGGCACCGTCTTCGCCCCGTTCGAGGCCCTCTCCGAGGTCTACGACAACACCAACCACGACGACCCCAAGGGCACCCTGGTGGGCTTCATCTCCGACCTCGATGCGGATGCGTCGTTCGGCCTGGGCGATCAGGCGCAGCGCGCCCGGATCCTCCAGGGCCTTGCGGCCTACTTCGGACCGAAGGCGCTCGAGCCCGAGGTCTTCTACCTCTCGGACTGGGGCGCGGAGGAGTGGACGCGCGGCGCCTACGCCGCGAGCTTCGACCTCGGCGGTCTCTCCCGATACGGCGCGCTGCAGACGCAGCCCGAGGGCGTCATCCACTGGGCGTGCAGCGACATCGCGGCGGCCGGCTACCAGCACGTCGACGGCGCGATTCGCCGCGGCTGGGCGGCCGCCGACGAGGTGCTCGAGCAGCTGCCCGCCTGATCCTCAGCACGAACCCAGGAGTCAACGATGACCACCACAACCACCACCACCACCACCGATCCCGACACGGGCATCTCGCCGAAGGGCCTCTCGAAGGGCACCGTGACGGTGCTGGGCGCCGTCGTGATCGGCGTCTCGACCATCGCGCCCGCCTACACCTTCACCGCCGCGATCGGCCCGACCGTCAGCGCGGTCGGCCTGCAGGTGCCGGCGATCATCATCATCGGCTTCATCCCGATGCTGCTGGTCGCCTTCGGCTACCGCGAGCTGAACCAGGCCATCCCCGACGCCGGCACCTCGTTCACCTGGGGCACCCGCGCGTTCGGCCCCTACCTCGGCTGGATGACCGGCTGGGGGCTCGTGATCGCGACGGTGCTCGTGCTCTCGAACCTCGCGGGCATCGCCGTCGACTTCCTCTACCTGCTCATCGCGCAGCTCACGGGGGACGCGGCCATCGCCGAGCTGGCGGCGAACCCGTTCATCAACGTCGCCACGTGCCTCGCGTTCATGGCGATCGCCACCTGGGTCTCCTGCCGCGACATCTCCACCGCGCAGAAGCTGCAGCTCTTCCTGGTCGCGTTCCAGGTGCTGGTGCTGGTCGGCTTCGGCATCGCGGCGCTCGTGCAGGCGAACGGCGCCGGCGCGGTCGACCACACGCCGATCGACCTGTCCTGGTTCAACGTCTTCGATGCGCCCTCGCTGAGCGCGGTCGTCGCGGGCCTGTCCCTGTCGATCTTCATCTTCTGGGGCTGGGATGTCGTGCTCACGATGAATGAGGAGGCGAAGGACCCCAAGCGCACACCGGGTCGCGCCGCCGCCATCACGATCGTCATCGTCCTCGGCCTCTACCTGCTGCTGGCGATCGCGCTGCTGTCGTTCGCAGGCAACGGCGAGAGTGGGCTGGGGCTCGGCAACCCCGACATCCAGGACAACGTGCTCTTCCACCTGTCGAACCCGATCATGGGCCCGCTCGGCTGGCTGATCTCGCTCGCGGTGCTCTCGTCCTCGGCCGCCTCGCTGCAGTCGACCGCCATCTCGCCCGCCCGCACCCTGCTGGCGATGGGGCACTACGGTGCGGTGCCGAAGCGCTTCGCCGCCGTGCACCCGCGCTTCCTCACCCCCGTGTTCGGCACGATCATGTCGGCGGTCGTCGCCAGCACGTTCTACGCGGTCATGCGCTTCATCAGCGAGAACGTGCTGTGGGACACCATCACGGCGCTGGGCATGATGGTCTGCTTCTACTACGGCCTCACCGCGCTGAGCGCGGTCTGGTACTTCCGCAAGACCGCCTTCGGCGCCGCGCGCACGGCCTTCACACAGTTCTTCGCGCCGCTCATCGGCGGCGTGGTGCTCGTGGCGCTGTTCGTGCAGACGCTGGTCGACAGCTTCGACCCGGCCTACGGCTCCGGCTCCGAGATCGGGGGAGTCGGCCTGGTCGGCATCCTGGGGGTCGGGATGCTGGTGCTCGGCGTGGTCCTCATGCTCGTCATGCGGGTGGTGGCGCCGCCCTTCTTCCGGGGCGAAGTGCTGCCGAGAGGCTTCAACCGCGGCGGCCTCGATACCAAGGCGCACTTCATCACGTAGCGCGTTCCACCCCCGCCGATGGAGCCGCACGGCTCCGGCACGGAGAAGGGCGCCGATCCGCATTCGCGGACCGGCGCCCTTCCGGCTGCTCAGACGACGTCGTCGCGGCGCTCGGTGCGCTCGATGCGCGTGCCGGACTCGGGGTCGACGCTCGAGCGCGAGACCTGCGAGGTGCGGCCGCGGCTGGCCGCCATGATGATGCCGATGAGGGTGATGAGCGCGCCTGCGCCCAGGAGGATGTAGCCGATCAGCGCCCAGTTGGCGCCATCGACCTGCCAGAGTGCTGGCACTGCCCACGCGACGATCGCGCCGACGGCCATGAGGAAGATGCCGAAGCCGATGCTCAAGGTGCTCTCCATTCGTCGGGACGGCCAGGGACCAGGCCGACTCTGGTGCGAATGTACCCCGCAATGCTGGAAGCGGCGTGGAGATCTTGCGCGCGACTAGGCTGGAGCCCGCGGTCCGCACGGGTACGGCGCCGCTGGTAGACGGGTGCGCTGACGCACCAGGAGGAGGAAGTGTGGAGCAGCTGCGCCTCGCGGTCATCGCAGGAGACGGCATCGGGCCCGAGGTCACCCTCGAGGCGCGCAAGGCCATGCGCGCCGCGCTCGACGGCGTCGAGCTCGTCGAGACCGAGTACACCCTCGGTGCAGCCCACTACCTCGACACCGGCGAGATCCTGAGCGACGAGACGCTGGCGAGCCTCAGGCAGCACGACGCGATCCTGCTCGGCGCAGTCGGCGGCGACCCGGCTGACCCGCGCCTGGCCGGCGGCATCATCGAGCGCGGCCTGCTGCTGCGCCTGCGCTTCGCGTTCGACCACCACGTCAACCTGCGCCCCACCAAGCTGCACCCGAAGGTCGCCAGCCCGCTCCGCGAGCCCGGCGCGATCGACTTCGTGGTCGTGCGCGAGGGCACCGAGGGCCCCTACGTGGGCAACGGCGGCTCGCTGCGCACCGGCACCGAGCACGAGATCGCGAACGAGACCAGCGTCAACACCGCATTCGGCGTCGAGCGCGTCGTGCGATTCGCCTTCGAGCTCGCCGAGCAGCGCAGCAAGCGCCTGACGCTCGTGCACAAGAAGAACGTGCTCGTGCACGCGGGCGGCCTCTGGCAGCGCATCGTCGAGGAGGTCGGCCAGCAGCACCCGGAGGTGACGGTCGACTACCTGCACGTCGACGCCGCCACCATCTTCCTGGTCGAGCAGCCCAGCCGCTTCGACGTGATCGTCACCGACAACCTCTTCGGCGACATCCTCACCGACCTCGCTGGCGCCGTGGGCGGCGGCATCGGCCTCGCCGCATCCGGCAACCTCAACCCCGCAGGCTCGTTCCCGAGCATGTACGAGCCGGTGCACGGCTCCGCGCCCGACATCGCAGGCCGCGGCATCGCCGATCCGACGGCCGCGATCATCTCCGCCGCGCTGCTGCTCGAGCACTCCGGTCACCCCGAGGCGGGCCAGCGGATCAGGGACGCCGTCGACGGCGACGTCGACGCGCGCGACGGATCCCGCCGCACCACCAGCCAGGTCGGCGACGCCATCGTCGCTTCGATCACCGCTTCCAAGGAGCAAGCATGACTCTCGAGTTCGCGCTCACCCGCAACGAGCAGCCGGCGGCCGACGACGTCCGCCAGGGAGTGCTCGACGAGCCCGGCTTCGGCCGCCACTTCACCGACCACATGGTCTCCATCGACTGGACGGCGGAGGGCGGCTGGCAGCACGCGCGCGTCGAGCCCTACGGCCCGCTGCAGATGGACCCGGCCTCGGCTGTGCTGCACTACGGCCAGGAGATCTTCGAGGGCATGAAGGCATACCGGCGTGCCGACGGTTCGGTCTGGACCTTCCGGCCCGACCAGAACGCGCAGCGCATGCAGCGCTCGGCAGCCCGGCTCGCGCTGCCGCAGCTGCCCGAGGAGGACTTCCTCGAGGCCGTGCGGCAGCTCGTCGAGGTCGACGAGGCGTGGGTGCCCTCCGGCGGCGAGAACTCGCTCTACCTGCGACCGTTCATGATCGCGAACGAGGTCTTCCTGGGTGTGCGCGCGGCGCAGACCGTGCGCTTCATGGTGATCGCGAGCCCCGCAGGGCCCTACTTCGCCGGCGGTGTCAAGCCCGTCTCCATCTGGCTCTCGCGCGAGTACAACCGCGCGGGCAAGGGCGGCACGGGCGCCGCCAAGTGCGGCGGCAACTACGCCGCCAGCCTGCTGCCGACGCAGCTCGCCGTCGCGCAGGGCTGCGCGCAGGTGCTGTTCCTCAACGAGGAGGGCACCGACCTGGAGGAGCTCGGCGGCATGAACGTCGTACTGGTCACCTCCGACGGCACGCTCATCACCCCCGACTCGGAGTCGATCCTCGACGGCGTCACCCGCAACTCGCTGCTGCAGCTGGCGGAGGACGCCGGTCACACGGTCGAGCGCCGGCCCGTCACGCTCGCCGAATGGCGCGACGGCGTCGCCGACGGCACGATCACCGAGGCCTTCGCCTGCGGCACCGCGGCGGTGCTCACCCCCATCGCGGCACTGAAGAGCACCGAGGAGGTCATCGGTGACCCGGATGCGCCGGCCGGCCCCGTCGCGACCGCCCTGCGCGCGCAGCTCACCGACCTGCAGTACGGCCGCGCGGAGGACCCGCACGGCTGGATGGTGCAGCTCACCGAGGCACGCTGATGCGCGTCACCCGCTTCCTGCACGGCGACCGCATCGGCTACGGCGTGGTCGATGAGGACGCGCTCGTCGAGCTCGTGGGGGACCCGCTCGTCGCGGGCTTCGACACCACCGGTCAGCGCCTGGCGCTCAGCGACGTGCGGCTGCTGGCACCGGTCATCCCGCGCTCGAAGGTGGTCGCGGTGGGGCGCAATTACGCCAAGCACGCCGCCGAGATGGGCAACGAGGTGCCCACCGAGCCGCTCGTGTTCCTGAAACCCAACACCTCGGTGATCGGCCCCGGCGATGCCATCGTGCTGCCGCCGGAATCCGAGGACGTGCACTTCGAGGGGGAGGTGGCGATCGTCATCGGCCGCGTCGCCCGCAGGCTCACCCCGCAGAACGCGCTCGGCGCCGTCTTCGGGGTGACCGTCGCCAACGACGTCACAGCGCGCGACCTGCAGCGCCGCGAACCCCAGTGGGCGCGCGCGAAGGGCTTCGACACCTTCTGCCCGCTCGGCCCGGCGATCGAGACCGAGCCCAATTGGGACGAACTGCGGGTCATCACGCGCGTGGACGGCGAGGTCAGGCAGGATGGCCCCTCGACCGACTGGATCTTCGACGCACCGACCGTGCTCAGCTGGATCACCGCATCCATGACCCTGCTGCCCGGCGACGTCGTGCTGATGGGCACGCCCGACGGCGTGGGCCCGCTGCAGGCGGGCCAGAGCGTCGAGGTCGAGATCCCCGGCATCGGCACCCTGCGCAATCCTGTGGTGGCCCAGCAGGCCGTCTGAGTAGCATCGCTGGCATCGGCGGCGTGGGTCGCCGCGGGACTCGAGGAGGAGTCATGTCGGAGATCCAGCAGCTGATCGGGCAGATGCCCGTGCAGCAGATCGCACAGCAGGCCGGCGTCGATGAGGCCGAAGCACGGCAGGCGATCGAGGCGATCGTGCCAGCGCTCGTCGGCGGCATGCAGGCCAATGCCCACGACCCAGCCGGCGCGCAGTCGCTGATGGGCGCCCTCGGCGGCCATCAGGGCCACCTCGACGAGCGGCTGGCGGGCGACGTCGACGCCGCCGACGGCGAGAAGATCGTGCGCAACATCTTCGGCGACAACACCGAGCAGATCGCCCGTGCTGCCGGCGGGGGCTCGGCGCTGGGCGGGATCATCAAGAAGATCCTGCCGATCGTGGCACCGATCGTGATCGCCTGGATCGCCAACAAGTTCTTCGGCCAGGGCGCCGGTCAGCAGCGGGAGCCGCAGCAGCAGGCGCCGCAGCAGCAGGAGCCGCAGCAACCGGAGGGCGGCGGCTTCGACTCGCCCTTCGGGCAGGGCTCGCCCGGCTCGCGGCAGCAGGTGCCCACGCCCCAGCAGCAGGGGCCGCAGGGCCAGCAGCCGGAGCAGGGCGGCGGCTTCGGCCTGGACGACCTGCTCGGTGGCATCCTGGGGGGCGGCTCCTCGAGCCAACAGGGCGGCAGCGGTCCGCTCGGGCCGCTCGGCGACATCCTCGGTGGGCTGCTCGGCGGCGGCCGCCGCTGACGGCTGGAGGCTGTCTGCATATGCAGGCAGCCTCTCGCTAGACTGCCCGCATGGCTTCCCCCGATGCGCTCCGCGGCCACGTCGACGCGATGCTGCTCGCAGTGCTCGCCGACGGCCCAGTGCACGGCTACGGTGCGGTCGAGCGCATCCGAGAGCGATCGAGCGGGGTGCTCGACTTCCCCAGCGGCACCGTCTACCCGGCGCTCAAGCGGCTCGAGCGGCGCGGCCTGATCGAGGGGGAGTGGGCCTCCAGCGGCCGCTCGAAGCGGGTCTACCGCCTCACCGGCGCGGGCACCGAGGCGCTCGCCGATGAGCGGGCCGAGTGGACGGCGACGTCGTCGCTGATCACGACCGTGCTCGGCGCGGCTCGAGCCTGATCGCACCCCACCGCACCAGCACGCCCGCCGACGCGGCGACGAGCGCCGAGCCCAGCAGCACGGTCAGGGCGATCAGCGCGTCGAGCAGGCCCGCGCCCGCGGCGGGAGCCGTCGCAACGCCCGCCATCGCGATGGCACCGGCCACCAGCGCGCCGGCGAAGCCGAGCTGCAGCGCCGCGACCGTCGCGATGGCGGCGAGCGAGCCCGAGCGCCGGATGGCGATCCAGCCGGCGAGCCCGACGGCGACCACCAGCGGTCCCGCGACGTCGAGCGCCCGCGAGACCTGCAGCATCCACCCGTCGTCCGCAGGCACGCGGAAGCCGAGGCCCACGAGCGTCGTCATGCCGCTGAACCACGCGACGAGCAGCACCACCGAGCCCAGGGCGGTGAGCGAGGCGAAGCGCGTGCCCCGAGCGGCGAGCAGCTCGACCGACATCTCGGACGCCAGCGCCCGCACATCGCCGAACCCCGCGACCACGGCCATCGCGGCCTCGCGCTCGGTGGCTCCTGCCGCGACACGTGCGGCGGCGTCCTCGCGCAGGTCGCCCTCGATCTCGCGGGCGAGCTCTCGCCGGGTCCGCGCGCTCGCGACCACAGCGCCCTCGAAGCGGCCGACCAGGTCGGCGATGGGGTCGGCCGTGGCGTCGGGGGCGAGCATCGCAGGCCAGTCTCCCACGCCTAGGATGGAGCCATCATGAGCGTTCCCTTCTCGTCGGCCACTGGCAGCGATGTCGTCGTCCGCTTCTGCCCCTCGCCCACCGGCACCCCGCACGTCGGACTCATCCGCACGGCCCTGTTCAACTGGGCCTACGCCCGCCACCACGGCGGCAAGATGGTCTTCCGCATCGAGGACACCGACGCGGCGCGCGACAGCCAGGAGTCGTACGAGCAGCTGCTCGAGGCGATGCGCTGGCTCGGCATCGACTGGGACGAGGGCGTCGAGACCGGCGGCCCGCACGAGCCCTACCGGCAGTCGCAGCGCGGCGAGATCTACGCCGACCTCATCAGCCGACTCACCGCATCCGGTCACCTGTACGAGTCCTTCGCGACCGCCGAGGAGATCGAGGCCCGCAACCGCGAGGCCGGCCGCGACCCGCGCCAGGGCTACGACAACTTCGAGCGCGAGCTGACCGCCGAGCAGCGCGAAGCGCACCGCGCCGAGGGACGCGTGCCGAGCCTGCGCCTGCGCGTGCCCGACGAGGATCTCTCGTTCGACGACCTGGTGCGGGGCGAGATCACCTTCCCCGCCGGCTCCTTCAGCGACTTCGTGGTCGTGCGCCCGAACGGCGCCCCGCTCTACACCTTCGTCAACCCGGTCGACGATGCGCTCATGGGCGTCACGCACGTGCTGCGCGGCGAGGACCTGCTCTCGTCGACGCCCCGGCAGATCGCGCTCTACCGGGCGCTGGCCGAGATCGGCGTCGTGAGCGCCATCCCGCGCTTCGGCCACCTCCCGTACGTGATGGGCGAGGGCAACAAGAAGCTCTCGAAGCGCGACCCGCAGTCGAACCTCTTCCTGCTGCGCGAGGCGGGCTTCATCCCCGAGGGGCTGCTCAACTATCTCTCGCTCCTCGGCTGGTCGATCGCGCCCGACCGCGACGTCTTCACGCGCGACGAGCTGATCGCCGCCTTCGATGTCGAAGACGTCAACCCCAACCCCAGCCGATTCGACCCGAAGAAGGCTGAGTCGATCAACGGCGACCATGTGCGCATGCTCGAGGCCGACGACTTCGCCGAGCGTCTGGTGCCCTACCTCGGGCAGATCTTCGAGGGGGAGCCGAGTGAGGCCCAGCGCGCGCTGCTGGCCCAGGCGGCGCCGCTCGTGCAGGAGCGCATGCAGCTCATCGGCCAGGCCGAAGACATGCTGGGCTTCCTCTTCCTCGAGACAGAAGACATCAAGCACGACCCGGATGCGGTGGCGAAGCTGGGCGACGACGTGCTCGCGGTGCTCGAGGGCAGCCGCCGGGCGCTCGCCGAGCTCGAGACCTTCGACACCGCGTCGATCGAGCGGGTGCTGCGCGAGGTGCTCATCGACGGGCTCGGCCTCAAGCCGCGCCTCGCCTTCACGCCGCTGCGCGTGGCGGTCACCGGCCGCCGCGTCTCGCCGCCGCTGTTCGAGTCGATGGAGCTGCTCGGCCAGAGCGCGACCCTCGCCCGCATCGACCGGCTGGCATCGAGCGTCTGATGGATGTGGATGTCGTCGTCATCGGCGCCGGCCCCGCCGGTCTTGCCGCGACGCTGAATCTGGCGCGCCAGCAGCGCACGGTCGCACTGGTCGACTCCAACCGGCCGCGCCACGCTGCCACCCTGCGGGCGCACGGCTTCATCACCCGCGACGGCATTTCGCCGCTCGAGCTGCGCACCCTTGGCCGCGAAGAGGTGCTGCGCTACCCGACGGTCACGCACGAGCGCATGCTCGTCACCCAGATTGCGCGCGTCGACGATGGCTTCGCCGTGCAGGCCGAGCAGCCCGGCTCGCGCGCCGAGCGCGAGATCCGCGCATCCGCCGTGCTCATCGCCACCGGCCTCAGCGAGACGCTGCCGCTCTCGCAGCACGTGCGCCCCTGGTACGGCACGAGCCTGCACTCCTGCATGGATTGCGACGGCTACGACAAGCGCGGCCAGGCGCTCGCGCTGATCGGCGAGACCGACGACCTGGTCGAGCGGGCCTCCGTCATCCGCCGGCACACCGACGACCTCGCGGTGTTCACGAACGGGGCGGATGCGGTGAGTGCGGCCGGCGAGGCACGCCTGGCCGAGCACGGGGTCGCCCTGGTGCGCAGCCCGATCGCGGCCATCGAGGGCGACCGCGACGGCATGCAGGCGATCGTGTTGGAGGACGGTTCGCGCAGCATCCGCACGGGTGGCTTCGTGCGGCCCTGGTGGCACGCGCAGCTCGACTTCGCCGAGCCACTCTCGCTGCAGACCGACGACGACGGGCTCGTGCTCGTCGACCGCTCGCAGCGCACCTCGCTCGAGGGTGTCTACGCCGCGGGCGACATCACGCCGGGCTTCCGCCAGCTGGCGGTCGCCGCCGGCGAGGGCACGATCGCGGCCTCGGTCATCAACCGCGACCTCATCGCCCTCGGCCTGTAACCTCACCTCGGTCGTCGAGTAGGGCCGCAGGCCCGTATCGAGACGCCCGCAGTTGGCGCTCCAGCCCGCACTCCGCTATGCTCGACTCTTGGCCCGCTCACTTCGGTGCGCGACCATTGGGGTATGGTGTAATTGGCAACACGGAGGTTTCTGGTACCTTTGTTCTTGGTTCGAGTCCAGGTACCCCAGCCAGATGAACGTTACTCGAACCATGGTCAAATGAACTGATCATGGCTCTTGCAGGACTCTCCGCTTTCGAGCGGGGAGTCCTTTTTTGTTGCGCCGTGTGGGCCGCGCTGCCGCCCTGTGTCGCGTCGTTCAGCCCTCGGACGGCACGGTTACCCTTGCTGCGCGCTGCGGCCACCTCTGTACGCTCGTCGCGCACAAAGACGGCCAGGTGCTCGAAGTACGCCAGCAAGAGGTCTCGGCGCACCGTGTCGGATGCACGCTTGTAGAGCTCTTCCGGATTCGCCAGTAGGTCCATGAACGCCAGAGCTGTGTCAGCGCCGTACTGGAGCCGGTCGGCTGTCTGCTCGAGCTTCTCCTGCAGCGCTTCCTTCGCCAAGGTTGTGTGCTCGATGCGCTCGCGGATCTTGGTCACGTCCCCTGGGGTGGTGTAGTTCTCGGCTCGAGTGTCACGTCGTGAACGTGGTGAGCCATCGTGCGATGGTCAGTGAGAACTGTCTAGGAATCTCAACGTAAGGACACATCGCACGATGGCTCTTGACCAGTCTGCCCTCTTCGAGCTGCTCGGGGAACTCCAGCACACCGATCTGTCGGATCGGGTTCGTTCCGCGACCGAGAAGCTTTACCAGGAGCTGATTGACGCGGAAGCGACCGCGTTCATCGGCGCCGCCCCGTTCGAGCGCGCCGAAGGCCGCACGACGCACCGCAACGGCAGCCGCCCGCGCACGCTCACCACCACGGCCGGCCAGTTGGATCTGCGGATCCCGAAGCTGCGGCAGGGCTCGTTCTTCCCGTCACTGTTGGAGCGGCGCCGGCGCGTCGACCAAGCCTTGTTCGCGCAGGTGTCGGAGGCGTACGTGCACGGCGTCTCGACCCGCAAGGTCGATGACCTGGTGAAAGCGCTCGGCGCCGATACCGGCATCTCGAAGTCCGAGGTCTCGCGCATCTGCGCGGGCCTGGATGAGGACGTGGCCGCGTTCCGCGACCGACCGCTGGGCGATGCCACCTTCCCGTACGTGTTCGTCGACGCCACCTACTGCAAGGCGCGCGTGGGTCGATGCGTGGTCTCGCAGGCGGTCGTGGTCGCCGTCGGCGTCGCCGCTGACGGGCACCGGCAGGTGCTCGGCTTTGATGTCGGCGACACCGAGTCCGAGCCCTTCTGGACGGCCTTCTTCCGCTCCCTGAAGGCCCGCGGCTTGGGAGGGGTGAAGCTGGTCGTCTCGGACGCGCACGCCGGGCTGGTGGCCGCGATCCGGGTCGCGTTCCAGGGCGTGTCCTGGCAGCGCTGCCGCGTCCACTTCATGCGCAACGTGCTCGCCAAGGTGAATAAGACCGCCGGCCCCATGGTCGCCGCGATCATCCGCACCGTGTTCCGTCCCGCGCGGCAAGCGCGACCTGGTCGAGGCGCAGTTCGGCGAGGTCGTCACGCTCCTCGAGCGCTCGCATCCGGCAGCGGCCGAGATGCTCGATGAGGCCCGCGACGAGCTCCTCGCGTTCGCGGCCTTCCCGTCGCAGCACTGGCAGCAGATCTGGTCCACGAACCCGCTCGAGCGGCTCAACCGGGAGATCAAGCGCCGCACCGACGTCGTCGGCACCTTCCCCAACCCTGCCGCGCTGCTGCGGCTCGCAGGGCATGTTCTGATCGAGCAGCACGACGAATGGGACAGCGCCGACCGCCGCTACTTCAGCGAGAACTCCATGCGGCTACTTGACCTGATCCGAGAAGAGGTGCCCATCCCAGAACTCGCTGCTGCATAATCGAACCAGCTGACCCGCACGGTGTTGAGAAACTCCACCACTCAGCGGGACGTGACCGATTGTCCTCATCGAACACGGGCTGGATTCCATGGAATGATTGCACCTACGAGGTGTCCTTCCGGCTCGGCGTGAATCTGGCTTCAACACCCCCATTCTCCCCGGTCAGAAGGACATTTCGCTGCTCCCACACCCACGCGAAAGCGGACCCGCTCGGTGGATCAGGGCTGATTATGTCGACCTCACGACCGAGATCACCGCCACTGACCGGGCACGACGCGACCACATCGGCATAACCAGGAGCTCGGCATAAAACGGGTCGAGCGTCGCGATCTCCACCCGGTCGCGGAACGCAGGGCCACGATCGTGCAGCCACGACCGGTAGGCCTCGCCGGAGTGGCCGGGGACCAGATCCAGCAGCGGCGGGCCGTCTCCCACACAGCGATTCCATGCTGACCCGTCCGAGGCGAAGCGGTCGAGTCCCCGATCGTCGGGCAGCAGATGCTACATGTCCATGGTCTGGTCGTCTCCGGTGTGGGAGCGCATGAACAGGCGCTCCGCAACGACGAGCAGGACGATGCCAGCGGCAGCGACATAGATGCTGAGGGGATCCGTTGCGGCGGTCACTGACACGAACGCAGCCAGGACCACGACGTCCATGATGATCGCTGTGACAACAACGGCGGGGTTGAACGTGACCCGTTTCCGGAGGCGGCGCAGCAGACCCCAGTGGATTGCGATGTCCATGATCAGGTAGTAGATGGCGCCGAGGGCAGCGATCCTGCTCAGATCGAGCGTGGCCGCGAGGATCATTGCGAAAGCGACCGTGTACACCGTGGTGTGCATGCGCACCGTCCCCGGCATCCGAAAGTGACGGTGCGGTACTTGTTTCATGTGGCTGAGCATGCCCAACATGCGTGACGCGGCAAAGATGCTGGCCATGACACCAGAGGTCGTGGCCACGATCGCCAGGGCGACGGTGAACCAGACCCCGACGTCACCCAGCGCGGGTCGAGCAGCTTCAGCGAGGGAAAAGTCCTCAGCGGCGATGACCTGCGCCAGGCTGAGATTTCCGGCTACCACGATTGCCACTGCCAGGTAGACGGCGGTGCAGATGATGAGCGAGATCACGATCGCGCGGCCCGTGTTGCGGTGAGGGTTGACGATGTCGCCGCCGCTGTTGGTGATCGTGGTGAAGCCCTTGTAGGCGAGGATGGCCAATGCCACAGCAGCGGCGAAGCCCTGCACGGAGGCATCGACGCCAGCAGCGTCGGCACCATTGGTGAAACTGGCGGGTGAGACGAACCACAGGCCAACGATCGCAAAGAGCCCGAGTCCCAAGATCTTGATCGCGGCGAAGACGCGCTGACTGGCTTCTACGGCCTTGTTTCCAGCCACGTTGACGCCGAATGCTGCAGCCAGGAGTCCGACCGCAAGGGCGGGTACCCAGAACGCTACCGGTTCCAATGGAACGATCTGCAGCAGGTAGGTACCGAACGTGCGAGCGACCAGTCCCTGGCTGATGATCATCGACACGAACATCAAAATCGCAAACACGCCGGTGGCCGTACCTGGCCCGTACGCCTCTCGAAGGAATGTGGCCACACCGCCAGAGGATGGAAAGGATTGAGACATCTTGACGTAGGAGTAGGCGCTAAAAGCCACGACCACCGCGCCGACGATGAAGGCAACCGGGAACCAGTCTCCGGCCAATCGTGCAGTCTGTCCCGTGAGAGCAAAGATTCCGGCGCCGATCATCACACCGGTGCCCAGCGCGACCGCCCCTGTCAGGGTAAGAGATCCCGGATTGTCGTCAGGTGCGCGATCGGCCGGGTTGCTTTGGGGCTGTTCCATTCGAGTAGATCCTTTTCGGCTCTTCACACTTGAGCGTGGAGTCCTGCTCGAGGGTGGATTTGGGAGCGTCGGCGTGTCCGCCGGAAGCTCCTGACCAGGATACGGGACTGGTAGTTGGCCTGGTTGCGGAACCCGCGCCCAGTGCGCTTGATCTGCTTGACGGCGGTGTTCGCCGCCTCGGTCCGGGCGTTGGTGACGCGGGTGCGGATGAACACCTTGATCTCGACCCACCACCGCGCCACCGTCAGCGAGAGCCGGTCGGCCTCCGGTAGCTGCGCGGCGGCGACGGCCAGCTCGAAGTCGATCCGGGCGTTCTGGGCCTGGTCGATGCTCGGGGCGTTCAGAATCCGTCGCAGGTGCTCCTTGATGGCCCAGGCCGCGGCGACCTCCTCGAAGGCCTCCTCGTCCAGGACCGCCTCGAGCCGGTGGAGCCCGGCGTCGGTGAGCCGGTCCCCGGCCCGTAGCAGCAGCATCCGGTGCGCCCACACGGCATCCTGCTTCCGGCCCCGGCGGCCCAAGACCTCGCGCAGGACGCGTTGGCGGACGTCGGTGAGCATCTGGTTGCCCAGCTTGACCAGGTGGAAGTGATCCACGCTGATCTCCACCGCCGGCAGCACCTGGCGGATCGCGGTGCGGAAGGTCGCCGAGGGATCGATCGCCACCACCTCGAGCCGGTCCAGCCAGGCCGGGGAGCGTTGGCGTAGCCAGGTGGTGACGTTGCGGGAGGACCGGCCGTCCACGACCCCGAGGACGTGTCCGGTGTGGGCGTCCACGAAGGTGCTCATCCACGGCTCCACCCGGCACCAGGCGGCGGTCTCCGGGTGCTTGAACCACTTCGCGGTGGCGAACCGGTGCTCATCGATCCCGAGGGCCCGCACCGGGACCCGGTCCACCGCGGGCAGCACCAGGGCGGCGTCCACCACGGCGGTGTTGACGGTGCCCCAGGCGAGACCGTGGGCGACGGCGACCTCGGCGGTGGCCCGCCCGGAGTCCAGCACCGCGGCCACCACCGCCTCGCGCAGGCGGGTGGTGCATCGGGCCCGGGCCGGCAGTTGGTCCGTGGTCTGGGTGAAGGTCCAGCGCTCACAGGCGGTCTCGGTGCACACGAAGCGCGGCTTGACCACGATCACCTCGACCAGGGTGCCGCCGGCCGGGATGTCCTTCACCGACTGGCGAACCCGCTGGTGCACCCGGGAGGAGAGCACCCCACAGCTGGGGCACGCCCCCTCGGTGGCATCCGCGGTCACGATGATCCGGCGGCCGCCCAACGGCAGATCGACGGCGTCGTGGACGGTGTAGCCGTCCAGGTTGAACACCACCGAAGCCGGGCCACGAACAGGCTGTTCGGCGGTGGTGTGGGCAGGCAAGGGCAGGGCGGCGCGCGTACGCTGGGACATGGCTCGTGTCCTTCGTGATCGAGGGCAGATTCTTCGCAAAATCCATCCTCAAGCAAGGGCACGAGCCCCTTGACTCACGACACCCCCACGCTCAACTGGGAAGAGCCTGAAAACGAATGCGCTGCTGTTTTTTGGCTCGGCCCTGCTGGTGGGGGCCCAGTTGCTCGGGCCGACCGTCGCCCATGCTGCGGAGTCGCAGTACGCCTACGCGAAGTTGCGGACGGAGAATCAGTACGCGGCATCCAGTGTCGTGGGATCCCATACCGGCGGAAGAGGATTCGTTGCGGGCAATGCCTATTACCTGGATATCCATTTAGAAACGAGAAGCGCCACGAACTATGCCGTTCTGGCGAGCCAGAACGGGGCATATGGCGGACCGATCACGATGACACACACCAGGTTGGCGAGCACCTGGTCGCTCTGCAAGTGGAACATGAACGATGGCAAGACAACCTCCGGACAGCTAGCCGTTAGCTGCTGGCGCACTTACTGAGGAGACCGGGATGTCAGGAATCGGGAGAACGGCTTTGGTCGGCGTCGCCTTGGCGCTCGGGTCCGTAGCGCTATGGAGCAGCGTGAGTGTGGCGAATGAGAGCACTCGCGCCTCCCTGGGGGATGCACTGAAGGTGCATGCGAGGGCGCAGCAACCGGGGGATAAACCCACGTTTGCCGAGTTCAATGCGGCCGAGCACGGGATGGGCGGTCTCCGGGGAGAAACCACCCGACTGGTCGGGAAGGAGGGGGCCAACTCGTTTTTCAGCACGCAGGATGCCGTGGGCAATATCTGCTTGCTGGTGGTAAACGAGAGGGATGGACTGACGTCCTCAACATGCGGCCCGATAGATGCGGTGAGGGCCGCGGGGCTTCCCTTGAAGATGACGTACCTCGATGACACCACGGAGGTGTTCCTGGTTCCGGACGGAGTCACCGTCGACCTGCCGCGTTCCTGGGATCGAGTCGGTGAGAACGTCTTGGTCGTCAGGGACGAAAAGATGGTCGATATGACAGCAAAGGCCGCATTCGGCGACAAGGACGTCATCCTCAAGAGGTTCCCCGCAGTGGATAACACCTGGGCGCCGGAGCGCTAGGGGACTCGGATGAAAACACGACGCTCATTCGCCTCACTGATCTTGGCCCTCCTGGTGGTCTTCGGCATCTCGGCCGCCCCTGCTTTTGCCTGGTCCGAAGTGCGGTACGCGAATTATGAGCAACTGGGCTGGCAGGTGAAGAAGTACTCCTCGTCAAGCCGAATCGTCGGTGGGAGAATCCATCTGTCAGCCAGTAATTGGACCGTGGTCGTCCAAACGGTGCACACCGTCCTGAAACACCCGGTCTGGACCATCCAGGGAACCGGCGCAACGGCTGGAACCCACCCCGAGGTGACCACTGCCATGAGCCAGTGCTACTGGACCTACGGCACGAAGGTGAGCGGAACCGTGGCCACCTCTTGCTGGAAGCGCGTTCCCTAATGAATGCCCTCGTTGCGGACTCATCCCAGATGCACAGGCACTCGTCCGTCTCCGCCGTCCTCGGAGGACTGCTGGCGGGGGTCATCATCTCCCTGGGGATCGGGATCGCCACCCTCGTGGCCACGGGGCTCAACTTGGGGGTCATCTTGGGTATCGACGGCACAGCCCTGGCCGCCACCAATCCGATGCGGGCCTTCGTTCCGGGCCTGCTCGTCGCCATCGCCGCCGCCCTGCTCTTCTCTTCGCAGCGCGTGAGGTTTGGTGGAAGCGCCCGGTCGGGAGAGCTGTGGCCGGTGCGGTCGTTGGGGCGGTGGTGATCGCCGGCAGCCTAGGATTCGACGAAAACTTCCTCGCCACTATCCGGGGTTCCGCAGCTGGTAGGCATTTTCGGCCGCTCGGCGGTGGCTGATTCGCGTGATTCCGCGGTTCTTGGCGTCGACGAGCGGCAGATTCTGTAGGCACACGACTGTCGGAGTGTCGGACTGGGGGGTCTGCTGCACGGATAGGTGACAGTTCTAGTCACGCCGCGAGTGCGACGGTCGTGTTCATGATGGTCTCGAACTCGATGGGCGTCAAACGGCCCAGGGCTGCTTGTCGGCGACGCCGGTGGTAGGTTCGTTCGATCCAGGTCACGATGGCGGTGCGCAGCTGCTGTCGGGTGGTCCATGACCGGCGGTCGAGGACGTTCTTCTGCAGCAGGGCGAAGAACGACTCCATGGCGGCGTTGTCGCCACACGAGGCCACTCTCCCCATCGATCCGACCAGGCGGTGACGGGTCAGCGCGCGCAGGAACTTCCTGCTTCGGAACTGCGACCCTCTGTCGCTGTGAACGATGCAGCCTGCGACGTCACCGCGCATGGCGACGGCGTTCTCGAGAGCCCTCACCGCGAGGGACGACTTCATCCGGGAGTCGATGGAGTATCCGACGATCTTGTTCCCGAACACGTCCTTGACCGCGCAGAGGTAGAGCTTGCCTTCGGCGGTCTTGTGCTCGGTGATGTCGGTCAGCCAGAGCTGGTTCGGTCCATCGGCGGTGAACACATGTCGGGCACCTCCCTCCTCGTCGGTGACGACACAGAGGTCGTCATGAACGGCGGGGCCGGGCTTCTTGCCGTTCTTGCCCTTCTTCTTCCCGAACACCGACCACCAGCCGTTCGCGGACGTGATCTTCCACGCGGTCCGGTCCGACATCGCCTCGCCCTCCTCCCGGGCCTGGTCCGCGAGGAGACGGTGACCGAACTCGGGGTCGTCGTGGTGCGCGTCGAACAACGCATTCGCGCGATACGCCTCCACGGTCTCCGAGACGGTGATCGGGCCGGCCAGCCATCGGTAGTAGGGCTGGCGGGAGAGCTTGAGGACCCGGCACGTCACCGTCACGGGGATCCCCGAGGCAGCGAGCTCTGTCACGAGCGGGTAATACCTTTTCCCGGCAGATGCGCCTGCGCGAAATACGCCGCCGCACGACGGAGCACCTCGTTCTCTTGCTCCAGGAGCCGGTTGCGCTTGCGCAGCTCCCGCACCTCGTCGCTCCCCGCACGCGTCACGCCAGGCTGCTCGCCATCCTCGATGCGGGCTTGACGCATCCACTTGTCCAGAGTCCCGACATGGACGCCGAAGTCCTTCGCGATCTGCGCGAGCGTGACCTCGGGGTCACGGTGCTGCGCCACACGGACCACGTCGTCGCGAAACTCCTTGGGAAACGGCTTGGGCATGATGACATCCTTCCAGGCCAGCCCTCCGGGCTAGCCAACTCAGATGTCACCTATCCGTGCAGCAGACCC
>NZ_JABFAP010000001.1:1206639-1526051 GCF_017168255.1 Agrococcus sp. KRD186 | reverse complement strand
AACTGAGGCCGATACGCCGGTCCGAGCCGACCCTGTAGTAACACGACCCCCACACGCCCAACCGTCAACTTCCGCGCCACCGCGCGGAATCCCGGGCAACGTGTGCTCACCAGTTGCGGAACTCCGGACTATCGGGCTCGTGCCTTGGTGGGAGCTCGTCGTCGTGGTGGTGTCTCAGTCCATGGTCTCATTCGCGTTCGTGGGGATCGTCGGTTGGAGCCTTGTGGCGGACTGGCTGCAGACCGACAGGAGTAAATCCACAGATCGTCCATGACCCTTGCCGCTTATTGCTTGGAGTCCGAAATGAATGACGTGCAGGACCGAGCCGCCGTGGCATGTCCGGGCGATCTCGTCGTATCGGGTGGGCGGGCGTGCCACTTCTAGTTCACAAGACGGGCATTCCACGCGTGCTAACTGAGTAGCCATCGGTACATAAAGAATAGGACTCAGGGCCCACTGCAGCCGAAGGGTTCGCTTCCCGGTGGGGACCGCGGGAACGTCGGCCGCCGCCGGCGCAGCACCTGAGTCTATTTCTAGGTTTTCCGGCCGGTGGGCCGCCTTGCCGACACGCAGGTCCGGGACTGCTGCACGGATAGGTGTCGTTGATGATGGACCTAGATCGAGCCGTCTCTGTGGTCCTGAACCGGATTGACATACTCACGGCCTCGTAGTTTTGGGCCAGCATCTGGGCCTTGACGTCCGTCACTCTCTGCTGCGTCACGTTCACCCCGTTGTCGCGCAGCAGCTTCGTCATCGCTGATGGCGCGACCTCGTACTCCTTGGCTAGTGATCGCGCGCTTGCACCGGCTCCGGCTCGGTGCACGATCTCGGCGATGCGCTCAGGGCCAAGCCGTTTCTTCGGCGCCTGGGCGCGGTACGAAGGTGCCGTACCCGAACCCTCGTCTCGATCGCCAGGGATCGCCAGCTTCCGCAGCTGACTAGGGTTAAACCCTGCGATGCAATGGTTCGAGCAGACGTCAAGTAGGCCAGCAGTAAAGCCCTCGCAGACGCGGGGGCTTTCTTCGTTGCTGGCCTTCCCGCCAGCACTCCCTGCACCCCTGGTCGGTCCCGGCTGCGCATGCCATCCTGGCCGTGTGGCGGGGGAGTGGAAGAACTGGTCGGGGAGCGTGCAGTGCTCGCCCCGGCGACAGCATCGCCCGCGCGACGCTGACGAGGTCGCGACGATCCTGCGGCGTGCCCACGAGCGCGGCGGCACGGTCCGCCCCCTCGGTGCGGGGCACTCCTCGATGCCCCTCGTCGCGACAGACGACGAGCTCGTCTCGCTCGAGCGCATGACCGGCGTGCTCGCGGTCGACGCCGCGGCCGGCACCGCCGAGGTGCTGCCGGGCACGCCGATGGACGAGCTCGGCGCGCAGCTGGTCGAGCGCGGCGTCGCGATCGACAACTACGGCGACGTCGACTACCAGGCGATCGCCGGCGCGATCGGCACCGGCACCCACGGCTCCGGTGCGCGGCTCGGCAACCTCTCGTCGATACTCGTCGGCGGCACGCTCGTGACCGGCACCGGTGAGGCCGTGCGCTTCACGCGCGACGGCCACGACGCATCCGCCGACCTCGGTCAGGACGCGCTGCTGCCCGCTGCGCAGGTCTCGCTCGGTGCGCTCGGCATCTTCACCTCGCTCACCCTGCGCGTGCGGCCCGCCTACGAGCTGCACCGCACGAACTGGATGACGCACATCGACTGGGTGCTCGAGCACTTCCACGAGCTCGTCGAGGCCAACCGCTGCTTCGACTTCTACTGGTACCCGCGCAGCGACCTCGCGCAGGTGCGGATGCTGAACGAGCCGGGCGACGAGCCCGGCATCCGGCCGCCGGGGGAGCTGCGGCGAGAGGAGACCGGGCCCTCGTACGAGATCCTGCCCAACGATCGGCACCTGCGGTTCGAAGAGATGGAGCACATGCTGCCGCTCGATCCCGAGCTGCGGGCCTTCCGCGAGGTGCGCGAGCGGGTGAAGGCGAAACACCGCACCCGCGTCGGCTGGCGAGTGCTCGTGCGCACCATCGCCGCCGACGACGCGATGCTTAGCGGCGCGCAGGGGCGCCCCACCATGACGATCGCGCTGCTGCACAACGCCTCGCTGCCCCACGAGCACTACTTCGGCGACATGGAGCCGCTGCTGCTCGAGCACGGCGGCCGCCCGCACTGGGGCAAGAAGCACACGATGCGTGCCGCACAGCTGGCACCGCTCTACCTGCGGTGGAACGAGTTCGCACGCGTGCGCGAAGCGCTCGACCCCGATGGGGTGCTGCGCAACGAGCACCTGAGCGAACTGCTCATCGGCTCATCGGAAGGAGCATGATGTCGCACGATCCCGCGCGCACCCGGTGGGCGCTCTCGGCCGGCTGGATCCCCGAGCGCAGCACCGGCCACGAGCCCGAGGCGACCAGCCGCAACGTGCTGTGCCTGCTCAACACGACCGAGCGCGACGGCTGCGCGTCGATCATGATCTACCACGAGGACGCCGAGCCCGTGGGGCCCTACGAGGTGCCCGTGCGCGCTCGGCGCGTGCGCCACATCCGCATCAACGACCTCATCGACCCAGAGGCCGTGCCGCTGGGCGTGCCCTACGGCATCGCGGTCGAGTGCGACGTGCCGATGGTGGTGCAGCTCGCGCTTGTCGACACGAGCGACGGGCGATACGCCGTTGCGCTGCTGGGCGGCGTCGCCGGCGACTGAGCGGCGGCGCTCCTGCCGAGCCCGGAGCGCTCAGGCGAGTGCCAGGAACAGCTTCTCGAGCTCTTCGGTCGTCATCCCGTCGCGCGGGCTCTCCGGGTTTGCGACGCAGTCCTCCATCGCGTTCGCGACCACCATGAAGCCGGCGCGGTTGAGCGCGTGCGTCGCCGCCGAGAGCTGCGTCACCACGTCGCGGCACGGTTCGCCGTCCTCGACGGCCGCGATCACCGCATCCAGTTGCCCGCGTGCACGTTTGAGACGGTTCACGATCCGGCGCTGCTGCGCCGCCCGCTCCTCGGCGGCAGGCACGTCAGGCCTGGTCGGCAGTGGATGCGCGAGCAGCCTCCTGCTCGGCGATCTTCGCGCGCACCTCATCCATGTCGAGGTCGCGCACGGCGCCGATGAGCTGCTCGAGCTGCGGCTCGGGCAGGGCACCGGCCTGGTTGAAGACCATCACGCCGTCGCGGAAGGCCATCAGCGTCGGGATCGACGAGATCTGGAACCCTGCGGCGAGCTCCTGCTCGGCCTCGGTGTCGACCTTGCCGAAGGTGATGTCGTCGTGCTGCTCGGAAGCCTGCTCGAAGATGGGGCCGAACATGCGGCACGGGCCGCACCACGCGGCCCAGAAGTCGAGCAGCACGATGCCGTCCGACTCGATCGTCTGCTCGAGGGTGTCCTTCGTGATCTCTGTCGTCGCCATCCGGACAGCGTATACCCCGGGGGTATCGAGCGCCACTGGAGTGTCGCACGGTGGCGACTCGCCGCATCGAGTGCGAACCACGTGCATGCACGCCGCCCATGGGTCCCGCGGTCGTCGTCGCCGGCATCGCCGCCATGCTGTCGGGCGCTGTGCACGCGTGAATTGTCGGGCTCGAGACGCTGCGCTGGGAGCAGCTCTGGACGCGCCGCATCTTCGGCACGACCGCCGAGCAGGCGGCGCAGTCGAAGCGGCTCGCCGCCAATCAGGGCATCGACAACCTGCTGTTGGGCATCGCCGCGATCGCGGGCGTCGTCCTGCTGATGCTCGGTGTGACGGATGCGGAACTGGCGGTCGTGCTGACCGCCATCGGCATCATGCTCGGCGCGAGCGCTCGCCGACTGCTGCGCGCGGCGCTCGCGACCTGAGGTCCGCTGCGCGAACCGGAGCGGCGCTCCGAGCCGTCCCCGCGCCCGTCGTCAGCGCGGCGCCCGGTCTCACCGGCATCCGTCGTGTGCGCGTCGTCGTCCTCGGGCAGCGGCGACCCGTCCGCCGGGTCGCGCTCCGCTCGCAGCAGGCGGTCCTGCTGCTGGACCTCGTGTCGTAGCGCCTCACTGCTGGCGGCATGTCGCCGATCGATGAGTGGAGGTGCTCGGCGTTGTGCCCGTATCTCCACGAAGCGGTGCCCCGCTCGACCTGCCGCCAGCCGCGTCAGGTGGCCCATTCGTGCTCGATGACCTCGGTCTTGACCCGTGCGATCGTGGATGGCAGTCGAGGAGTCGGTGGGCCGCCGGAGGTTGAGCACGGAGTGCCAGGCAGGCCGATGCGATTCGATGGTGACCGAGCGGACGGACGCACCCGGTCAACTCCCCGCAACCTCAGGCCTGATATGCGACGACCCCCATCATCCCCGCTTCGCCGTGGTAGATGTTGTGGCAGTGGACGAGCCATCGGCCGGGATTGTCCGCGTCGAAGTCGACCGTGAGCGTCTGCTGCGGCAGCACCACTGAGGTGTCCTTGCGTGGTCCGCCGCCAGCGTGCTGGAAGGTATGTCCGTGCAGGTGCACCGGGTGCCACATGTCGGTCGAGTTGGTGAACTCGATGCGGACCCGCTCGCCGCTCCGGATCTGCCATGGCTGGTCCAGCGGCCGGTCGAAGTCGAAGCGGCGCCCGCCGAAGCCCCAGTCGTACTGCTCCATGCTCCCTGTGAGCTCGATCGCGAGCTGGCGGTCCGGCTGCCGGTTCGGCAGCGCCACGTCGCTCGCGGCCGTGAGCCGGTCCGCCGTCGCGACGAGTCCGCTGAGCTCCGGGATGTCGGCGTCGGGCGCCGGCGCGGACCCGGATCCGGTGCGGACGATGGCGAACCCTCGCGCTTCCTTGCCCTCGGCCGCCGCAACGAGAGGGAAGGCGCCGTCCGCGAGCGTGACGAGCACGTCGTACCGCTCGCCCATGCCAATCAGCACAGCGTCGGCCTCGAACGGCGTCACGGGGAAGCCATCGGTGTGCACGACGGTCATGCGATGGCCGCCGAGCGCGACCCGGAACGCGGTGTCTCCTCCCGCGTTGATCATGCGGATGCGCACGCGGCGACCGGGGGACGACGAGTAGGTCTCCGGGTCGGCAGCGGGCCGCCCGTTGATCAGGTACTCCGGGTAGAAGACGTCTCCGGCGTCGCCGCCCAGCAGGTCGGACTCCGCGCCCATCAGCATGTTGCCCATCGCCATCGGGCCCATGCCCTCCATGCCGGACATCGGCTGCATCCCGGCAGAGAGCTCCTCGAGCACCTGGTCCGGCGTCGCCGTCACCCCGTCGAGCCAGTCGTCGAGGATGACCACCCACTCCTCGTCGTACCGCAGCGGCTCGTTCGGATCATCGATGATCAGCGCGCCGTACAGCCCTCGATCGATCTGGGTGCCCACGTGCGGGTGGAACCAGTAGGTGCCGGCGTGCGGGGCGGTGTACTCATAGGTGAACGCGTCGCCAGCGGCGATCGCGGGCTGGGTGACGCCCGGCACGCCGTCCATGTCGTTGCGCAGCGCGAGGCCGTGCCAGTGGATCGTCGTCTCCTCCGGGAGCCCGTTGTCGAGCTTGACCCGGATGGTGTCGCCCACGCTCGCGCGAAGCGCCTGCGCGGGGATCGAGCCGTAGCTCCAGGTCTGTGCGCTCTTCCCAGCCAGGTCGAGCGCCGTGGGCGCCGCGCGCAGGTCGAACGACACCGTCCGGCCGGTGACCGCGCGTGCTGCTTCTGCTGTCCGCACCGGGCTCGAGGTCGGCGTCAGCAGCCGCGAGGATGCTGGCGTGCACGCCGTGAGCGCCATGAGCGTCACTGCCGAGAAGCCGGCGCCGAGCACGGCCCGGCGGGAGACGACGGCATCAGGGCGGGGGTTCACAGGCACAGCGGCTCCTTCGGCGGCGGGGCGCACCGTTGCCCCGAGGGGTGGATGGACCCGCTGCGAACGTCCTTCGCGCGCCGCGCAGGTGACGGTCCGGGGTCGATCTTGGAGGTCTCAAGCCTAGCGTGCGGCGCCACCCCTTCGACTCACAGCACCGAGAACACGACTCCTGCGGCGACGCCGAGCAGCAGGCTGAGCGCTGCGGCGACGACGGCGGTGCGTGCTGCCCCGACCCGGAGCGGTGCAGTCGGCTCGACGTGTGCGGGGTCTGCGGGACGGTAGAGGGGGATGATCCACCGCAAGTAGTAGTACAGGCTGATGACGCTGTTGGCCATCACCGCCACGGCCAGCCACACCGCGCCGCCCTGCCAGGCCGCGGCGGCGACGGTCAGCTTGCCGACGAAGATCGCGGTCGGCGGCGTGCCCACGAGTCCGAGCAGCGCGACGACCAGGGCCGCAGCAAGAGCCGGGTGCCGCCGCGCGAGTCCGCGGTAGTCCGCGAGGCTGCGGAAGCCGGGAAGCGCCAGGGTCACCGAGAATGCCGCGGCGTTGGTGACGGCATATGCCAGCACATAGAACAGCAGCGCCGGCAGCGCCAGCGTGCTCGTCGTCGCCACCGCTACCGGAACCAGCAGGAACCCGGCCTGCCCGACAGTCGACCAGCCCAGCAGCCGCCGCGGGTCGTCCTGGGTGTATGCCGCGAGGTTCCCCAGCGTCATCGTGAGGAGAGCGAGGACGCCGACGAAGACGGCGGCCGGCGCCGGATCTGGCAGAGCCTCCACGATCCGGAATGCGGCGAGGAACGCGCCGAGCTTCGGCACGGTCGTCAGGAAGGTCGCGACCAGCCCGTTCGCCCCCTGTGCCGAATCGGGCACCCAGAAGTGGCCGGGCACCGCTCCGGCCTTGAACATCAGACCCGAGAGCACCGCGGCGGCACCCACCGTCACCGCGCCGCCCGGAGCATCGGCGAGCGCGACAGGCAGCTCGCTGTACACACTCGTGCCGGACAGTCCGGTGAGGAGGGTGACTCCGAGCAGCAGCACGATGCCGAACAGCGCGCCGAGCAGGTAGGTCTTGAGCGATGCCTCCGCAGCGCGCGCTGTGCCCGCGAGGCCGATGAGGCCATAGAGCGGGACGCTCGCCAGCAGGAAGCCCACGGCGAGCACGAGGAGGTCCCCTGCCCCGGCGACGACGAGCGTCCCCGCGGCACCGAGCAGGACCAGCACAGTGGTCTCGCTCTCTCTCGGGGATCCGGCGATGCTGCCGCGGCCAGCGAGGAGCACGAGCGCAGTGGCACCCGTGACCGCGATGCGCGCCACCTGTGTCGTGGTGTCGACGAGGTAGTTGCCGGCGAACACAGCCTCGGGAGCGGCGCCGAACGTCATGGGCGCGACCGCGGCGCTCAACAGCGCCGTCGCTGTGGCGATGCCGTACGCCACGCCCTGTCTGGAGCGGGGGAGGAACGAGCCCGAGAGCAGCACGACGAGCGCGCCCGCGATCAGCACGATCTCGGGGAGCATCGCCCAGGCATCCATGCCCATGTCGGACTCCACCGGTCACCTGCCCACGAGGTCGACGAGTGTCGCAGCGGCCGGTTCGATCACATCGAGGATGACCCTCGGAAGCACACCGATGAGGAGCGAGAGCGCCAGCAGGGGTCCCGCCGACCACAGCTCGGTCGCCGACAGGTCGCGGAACCCGATCGAACCGCCGCGCGTCTCGCCGGCGAAGAGGCGCTGCACGGCCCGCAGGAACATCGCGGCGGTGAGCAGGATGCCGAGCAGCGCCACGGCGGTGATCGGGGCGGTGCCGACGGCACCTGCGAAGATCTGGAACTCGGCGATGAAGCCGGAGAAGGCTGGGAGCCCGAGCGACGCGAACGCGCCGATCGCGAACAGGGTGGTGAGCCTCGGTGCAGGACCCGCGAGGCCTCCGTATGCCGAGAGCTCGTAGGTGCCCGCTCGATCGCGCAGCACGCCGACGAGCAGGAAGAGCGCCGCGGTGATCAGTCCGTGACTCACCATCTGCGTCTCCGCCCCGACGATCGCCAGGCGCCGGGCATCGTCCGTGCCGCTGCCCACGAGGCCGGCCACGCCGACCGCGAGCACGACGTAGCCCATGTGGTTGACGGATGTGTAGGCGACCATGCGCTTGACGTCCCGCTGAGCGAGTGCGACGAGAGCGCCGTACAGCACCGAGACCACGCCGACGATGATGATGGGCCACGCCCAGTCCTGCCACGCTTCCGGGAGCATCGGCATCGCGATGCGCACGAAGCCGTAGGTGCCCATCTTCAGCAGCACCCCTGCGAGCACCGCGGACCCGATGGCGGGCGCATCGGTGTGGGCTGGCGGGAGCCAGGTGTGGAAGGGAACGGTGGGGGTCTTGACGGCCAGTCCGATCAGGATGGCCGCGAGCACCGCCCCGCCGATCACCGGCTCGCCCTGCAGCGGCATCATCTCGACGAGCTCGACCATGTCGAACGTCGGCGTGTCGGCAGAGACGTACAGTCCGATGAAGCCCAGCAGCAGTGCGAGCGACCCGAGGAAGGTGTAGAGGAAGAACTTCAGCGCGGAGCGCCCGGCAGTGGCTCCGTGACCCCAGCCGGCGATGACGAAGTACATGCCGACGATCGAGAGGTCGAAGAAGACGAAGAAGAGGATCAGGTCGGCAGCGACGAACACGCCGAGGCTGACGCTCTGCAGGAAGAGGAACAGTGCCGCCTGGATGCGCGGGCGGTCGTCGTCCCGCAGCGCATAGATGGCGCACGCGAGGAAGACGATCGCCGTCATCCCGACGAGCGGCAGGGACAGACCGTCCACGCCGATGTGGTAGCTGGCGCCGACGCCCGGGATCCACGCCAGGCGCTCCTCGAACGCGAGCTGGCCCTCCGGCGGCTCCTCGAAGTTCGCCCAGACCACGGCGACCAGCGCGAGATCCACTGCCGCAACCGCTACCCAGATCCAGCGTGCGACGCGATCCGGGATGGCCGGCACGGCGAGCAGCAGCGCGGCGACGAGCGGCAGGAAGACGATGGCACTCAGCATGGGTCACCTTTCGATCACGAGGAGGAGCACGACTGCAACGCTGAGCAGAGCGACCGCTTGCGCGTAGTAGTGGTGCAGTTGGCCGTTCTGCGCACGTGCGCTGTCGCGACCTGCGCGCCAGATGCGTCGGGCGAACCCGTCGACCGAGCGGTCGACCCCCCGATCGTCGAACGAAGCCGCACCGCGCGCGATCGCCAGCGACGCAGCCGCCGCGCCGTCGGCTGCCGCATCGATCCCGGCGTCATCGAGGGAGGCTGCCCTGCGCGCGATCGCCAGCGATGCCGTCGCCGCGCCATCCGCGGCCGCGTCGATGCCGGCGTCGTCGACACGCGCGAGGCGGTCCGCGAGTCGCAACGTGGGCCGTACCAGGAGCCGATCCGCGGCCAGCTCGAGTCCCAGCCAGTCGGCGGCCCAGCGCGGCTCGGGGGGCCGCCACCGCGTCGCAGCGAGCACCAGCACCAGGGCGATGGCCCCTGAGGCGACCAGCTCCCAGACGCCCGGCGCAGCAGGCTCCTGACCGATCGCCTGCGCGACCGCGCCACTGAGCGGCGGGAGCGCGAGCATGCCGAGCACCGCCGCGCCGGCTGCGAGCACCGCGACAGGGGCCGATTCGAGTGCGCCGACATGGCGGGTCCCTCGCTCGTCCTCGTCGTAGTGCGTCGCGGTCTGCGCGTCGGGTCTCCGCCAGATCGCGACGATCAGCTTGCCGGCGTAGACGGCCGACAGCGCGGAGGCAGCGAGGCCGACGATGTAGAGCCACAGCGACTCCTCGAGCGCTGCGGTGAGCACGGCATCCTTCGTCGCCCAGAGCGACAGGGGTGGGATGCCCGCAAGGGCGAGGGCCGCGATGCTCGCGGACACACCGAGCACGCGCCAGCGCCGCGCGGCACCGGCCAGGCTGGAGAGGCGTCGTGTGCCGAGCGCGGTCAGCCAGGCGCCGGCGGCGATGAACAGCGCAGCCTTGGTCGAGGCGTGCGCGACCAGGTGCGCGACACCGGCGCCCTGCGCGCTGAGGCCAGCGGCAAGCACGACGAACCCCAGCTGTGCCGCGGTGGAGGCGGCGAGCAGCTGCTTCACATCCCGCTGTGCCACGGCGACCGCGCCCAGCAGCAGCGCGGTTGCGGCACCGATCCATGCCGCAGCCGTGTCAGCCCAACCGGTCGATTCGAGCAGCGGCGCGGCGCGGAGCAGGAGATAGCCGCCCATAGCCACCATTGCCGCGGAGTGCAGCAGCGCGCTGACCGGACTCGGGCCATCCATGGCTCGGGAGAGCCAGAACGAGAAGGGCAGCTGCGCCGCCTTGCCGAGCGCCGCGACGAGGATGCCGGCGGCCACGACGTCCCGCCAGCCTGCCGTCGCGTCCGGAAGCGCGGCGAGTCCGAGGCCAGCGCCCCCGCCGAGCGCAGCACCCGCCGCCGCGTAGAGCCCGAGATCCCCGGCGCGGGTGGTGATGAACGCTGTGGTGCCGCTTGCCAACCGGTGGCCGTCGCGCCACCAGAACCCGATCAGCGCATAGGAGGTGGCTCCCATGATCTCCCAGGCGAACAGCAGCGTGACGAGGTTCCCGGCGACGGCGGTGAGCAGCGCCGCGGCGGCGAAGATCAGCATCAGGCCGTAGAACCGAGGGCGTCCCTCCCGGATGTCACCAGCAGCGAAGATCAGCACCAACAGCGTCACCGCGGCGACCGTCGGCAGCAAGATCGCGGAGAGCCCATCTACGCGCAGATCGAATCCGGCGCCGGCGATGAACGGCACGGCGGCGGTCGGCTGGGCGACCGCGACCACGACGGCGAGGACGAGGCTGACAGCGGCGACACCGACCGCGACGACTCCTGCCACGCGCTCCGCCCGTGGCAGGAGGCACAGCAGCGCACCGGCGATCGCAGGCAGCAGCACCAGTAGCCAGAGTGCGGCCGTCGCGCTCATCGCTCGACCCCGAGCCGGCTCACTGCTTCAGCTCCGACGCTGTGTCGGTCATGTCGCTGCCACGCACACGATGCACGAGCGTCGCCAGCGCGAAGCCCATGGCCATCTCGATCGTCATCGCGGCGATGATGACGAGCAGCAGCACCTGACCGGTCGGCTCGGGCGAGAGGAACCACCAGAACGCGCCCGCGGCGAGGATGACACCGTTGAGCATCAGCTCCAGGCCCATCATCACCATCACCACGACCTGCTGCGAGATCGCCCCGTACAGGCCCACGCTGAACAGCGCGGCCGCGATCAGGAGCACCATCTCCAGGGTCATCGGCCCACACCGCCCGGCTGCGGATCGTCGGCCTTCGGCCGTTTGAGGTCGTCGCCGTAGCGGTCGTAGCGACCGCGGTGCAGACTGAGGCTCACGCCGGCGATGATCGTCGCCACCATCACCGGGCTCAGCACGATCATGGCCAGCATCTTCGACTCCATGAGCGCCTCGCCGAGCGCCATGGTGACGCCCTCGGTCGGCGCCGGGCTGCCCGCGGGCCACGGTGTCAGCAGGATGCCGGCGGCGAGCAGCGCGAACGTGACGAGCGCGATGACGAGCGAGAGCCGCTTGTCGTGCACCATGCTCATCGGCATGAGCGCCGGGTTCATCCCCATGAACATGATCATGTAGACGGCCATGACCGCCATCTCCATGACCATCATCAGGATGGTGATGACGCCCAGATATGCCTGGTCGAGCAGCAGCAGATGCAGGCCGACCGCCACGAACGATATGGCGAGTGCGTAGGTGGCCCGCGCCATGGAGTTCACCCAGAACACCGCGACGCCGGAGAGCACGGCTATCACGCCCAGCGCCCAGAACATCACGTCGCCGATCAGGGTCATCGGTTCACCACCACCATTGCGACCAGTAGGTCCTGCAGCATCCCCGCTGGAATGAGCAGCATCCAGCCGACTTCCATGAACTTCTCGGGTCGCATCAGCGGGATCTTGCGCCGGATCCAGACGAAGGCGGCGAGCACCAGCACGGTCTTCAGCAGCGACCAGGACCACTCCGGCAGGAACGCGCCCGAGCCTCCGCCCAGGAACAGTGGCACCGCGAATGCCGCGCCCGCGACGAGCACGCCATAGCGGCCGGCGAAGAAGACGAGCCGGTCCACGCCCGACAGCTCGGCGGCGACCCCGCCGGCGATGTCGGATCCGAGCGACGAGCCGAACGGGCCCCACACGGAGAACGCGACCACACCGACCGAGTAGATCACGAACGCCACCGGCATCCACACGATGAACCAGAGCTCCGACTGCGCTGCCACGATCGTGCCCACATTCAGGCTCTCGGCGGCGATCGCCGGGGCGATGAGCGCGAACATCAGCGGCAGCTCGTACGCCACGGCGAGTGCGAGGAAGCGGTAGCCGCCCACGAGCGCGTGCGCCGAATTGCCGCCCCAACCGACGAGCCAGACGAAGGCCCAGACCAGCACATCCATCGCGTTGAACCAGACCAGTCCCGCCTCGAAGTCGAACAGCGTCCACTCGCCGAACGGGACGACGGTGATCTTCAGCAGTGCCGCGACGAGCATTCCGCCGCCGCCGATGCGCCACAGCAGCGAGTCCGCTGCCACGGTGGTCCGTCGGCGCTGCCGGAGCAGGCGTGCCGTTTCCGCTGCGGGCCAGCGGAGCGCTGCTGCTGGAGATCCGCCCTGCGCCCTTGCAGCAAGCATCCCGTCGAAGGTCACCGCTGCGAACACCAGTGCCGCGAGCAGTAGGGCGCCAACGACCGCCCACCATGGTCCGACCTCGATCACGGTGTCAGTCATGAGCATGCCGATCTGCGGCGAGCGAAGGCAGACCGAGACTTGCGACGACGAGCCTTGCGGCTGCGAGGTCGAGACCGGTCACGAGCTGCGGCAGCGCCGTGATGAGGCGTCTCGCGTCTCGTCGTTCCTCGGTGGAGCCGTTGATCGCATCGCGCGCGGCGCCGAGCATCCCCAGGAGCCGATCGAAGACGCCGCCCGCGTGCGCCAGACCGAGGTGCTGGGCGAGCGCGGAATCGTCCACGACTCCCAGCCGGCCCAGGCTCCAGCGGAGCAGAGAACGGCGGATGCGGCGCTCGAGACGTTCCAGTGCCGTCCCGGCCGTCGAGGCGTCGCCGCGCAGCAGCGCGCTGCGGAGTCGGCGCGCATCGGCTGCGAGGTCTGACGCTCCCGCGAGCGCAAGCACCGCGGCCGCATCGTCGCAGTGTCGAGCTGCCGCGTCGCGGCCGCCAGGCGCGCTGAGCCCCTCCCACGCGTCGTCGAGCGCACGGGCCTGCGCCCGGGTGATGACGTCGCCGTTCAAGGAGCAGTGCAGCACGAGGCCCGGCGGCCAGTAGGGCAGCACGGGACCGAGCTGTACCTTCAGCGTGTCCATCTCCAGTCCATCGCGGTCGGTGGCCCCGTCGGCCAGAGGGATCCCCCCTGGTGCCATGTCCATGCCGGAGTGGTCCATGCCGGAGTGGTCCATGCCGGAGTGGTCCATGCCGGAGTGGTCCATGCCGGAGTGGTCCATGGTGCTGTGGTCCATGCCGGAGTGGTCCATGGTGCTGTGGTCCATGCCGGAGTGGTCCATGGTGCTGTGGTCCATGCCGGAGTGGTCCATGGTGCTGTGGTCCATGCCGGAGTGGTCCATGGTGCTGTGGTCCATGCCGGAGTGGTCCATGGTGCTGTGGTCCATGCCGGAGTGGTCCATGGTGCTGTGGTCCATGCCGGAGTGGTCCATGGTGCTGTGGTCCATGCCGGAGTGGTCCATGGTGCTGTGGTCCATGCCGGAGTGGTCCATGGTGCTGTGGTCCATGCCGGAGTGGTCCATGGTGCTGTGGTCCATGCCGGAGTGGTCCATGGTGCTGTGGTCCATGCCGGAGTGGTCCATGGTGCTGTGGTCCATGCCGGAGTGGTCCATGGTGCTGTGGTCCATGCCGGAGTGGTCCATGGTGCTGTGGTCCATGCCGGAGTGGTCCATCTGGCTGTGGTCCGTGCCGCCGTGGCCCATGCCGGAGTGGTCCATGCTGGCACCGCCTGGCGACTCGCCGTGAGCTCCGCTCGCCGAACTCACGCTGGCGACGCGCGGACGCGTCCTCGCGTCGTCGGCATGCGCGTCCACCGCGGACAGGTTGCGGCGCGCCTGCTCCAGACCCGGTAGCACCTCGGCCGCACGGTCGACCTGGATCCGCACGCGCGGACCGGGGAGCTGCTCCCAGATGCGGTCCACGGTCGCCGCCAGTTCCGGCCCCGCGGAGCCGCACACCACCAGCACATCCGCATCCGCGGGAGACAACGATACGTGCCACCCGAGTGCGACGGTCGCATGCTCCGCCTCCACTCGCGCCCGCCAGCCGTCCGGCGCCTCGACGAGGAGGACGTGGACACGCTGCGCGGCAAACTTCGCGAGCGCATGCGTCACGCCCACCGGAAAGCACCTTCCCGCCAGGCCCAGAACACTGCGACGAACAGGACACCGAGGAACAGGAACATCTCCACGACGGCGGTCGGACCCATCGTGGCCACCACGACCGCCCACGGATACATGAAGAGCATCTCGATGTCGAAGGCGAGGAACACGACGGTCGCCACGTACCAGCGCGCGTGGAAGCGGGAGAGCGCGTGCTGCTCCGGGTCTGAACCTGAAAGGTACGGCAAGGAGACGATCGGGCGGCGGTCGACGGTGACGAGCAGCGAAGCACCGTACAGCAGAACGATCGCCACCAAGGCGATCCCAAGCATCGTCACGACCCCAGCCACGGTTGCCCCTTTCCTCCTCGGACCCTACCGAAGAGGTGTCCCAGGGCGCACCTCCTGAGCAGTCGACCTCCTCCGCGCCGTCGCGCCCGGGCGGAGTCGCAGCCGATCAGTATGCGTCGGACCTACCGCGGGAGTGCTTCAGTCGCGCGACCGCCGCTTCCGAGCCGCGCGCCATGAGCGTCACGTCAGCGGCGACGAAGACGAAGGATGCGCCGCGGGCGATGCAGCGGTCGGCGTCGGCCTCCGCGAAGGTGTTGACGCCGACGGGCTTGCCCGCAGCCCGCACCGCATCGATCGTCGCGTCGACCGCATCCACCACCGCCTGCTCCGAGGGACGCCCAGGGTGACCCATCGATCCCGCGAGATCCGCGGGGCCGATGAACACCGTATCCACCCCGTCGACCGCTGCGATCTCGGCCGCGTTCGCGACGCCCGCGGCGGTCTCGATCTGCACGGTCACCGACACGTGCGCATCCGCATCCTGCACATAGCCCGCGATGCGGCCCCAGCGCGACGAGCGGGCGAGAGCCGAGCCGATGCCGCGAGTGCCCGCGCGAGCGTCCTCGCCGCCCGGGTAGCGGGCTGCGCGGACGGCAGCCTCGGCATCCGCCGCCGTCGAGATCATCGGCACGAGCAGGTTCTGCGCGCCGAGATCGAGCGCCTGCTTGATGATGACGGGGTCGTTCCACGGCACGCGGATGATCGTCGTCACCGGGTATGCGGCGGCCGCCTGCAGGATCGGCAGCATCTCGGAGATCGAGATCGGTCCGTGCTCGCCGTCGACGAGCAGCAGGTCGGCGCCGGAGCCGGCCATGATCTCGGCGGCGACGGAGCTGCCGGATGCGTTCCACAGGCCCACGAGCGGAGCCTGCGCCGCGGCGAGCGCGTCGCGGAAGGTGCTCACCGGAACGTCACCGCGACGGTGCCCATGTCCTGGAAGTGGACGGTGACGACGTCACCGGGCTGCACCCACACCGGACGCGTGAAGGAGCCGGCGAGGATGAGCTCGCCCGCCTCGAGCCGGTCGCCGTGCTGGGCGAGCTTGCCCGCGAGCCATGAGACGCCGTTGGCGGGGTGCCCGAGTACGCCGCCGGAGACACCGGTCTCGATGATCTCGCCGTTCACGAGGCAGTGCGCCCCGACCCACGCGAGGTTCCGCTCGCGCGGGCCGACCTCGACGTCGCCGACGACGATCGCGCCGAGCGCCGCATTGTCGCTGATCGTGTCGACGATCGTGCGGCCCTCGAGCTCGATGTGCGAGTCGAGGATCTCGAGCGCCGGCACGACGACCTCGGTCGCGTCGAGCACCTGCTCGACGGTGAGGCCCTCGCCCTCGAGGGGCGAGCGCAGCACGAAGGCGAGCTCCACCTCGACGCGCACGTTCGACCACTGCGCGTGCTCGACCGTGTCGCCGGAGCGGTAGGCCTGGTCGGCGAAGATGACGCCGTAGTCGGGCTCTGCGATGCCGGTCGCGAACTGCATCGCCTTGCTCGTCAGGCCGATCTTGCGGCCGACCAGCCGGGCTCCGGCCTCCTCGCGGCGCGCGCGCCAGATGCGCTGCACCGCGTAGGAGTCCTCGATCGTCGCCTCGGGGAAGCGGGTCGAGATCCTCTCGATCGTGCCGCGCGAGCGTGTGGCCTCGGCGAGCTCGTCCGCGATCCGCGTCACGGTCGCGTCGTCGAGGCCCCGCCCGGGCCCGGATCCGGCGGACCCAGACTGCACAGGACCGGCCGTCACAGCTGGTGTCCGAGCTTGAAGCCCTTCGCCGCCTCGCCGCGATACGTGCCGTCATCGTCGCCGGCGCGCGTGTAGGAGAAGCCGTCGGCCCCGATCGTGACCTCCAGCTCGCTGGAGTCGGTGCGCTCGACGACCTCGACGAGGTTGCCGTCGAGGTCGAGCACCGGCGATGCCTCGGTGTACCAGGAGGGCACGACTGGGTTGCCCCACCAGTCGCGGCGCTGGTTGTCGTGCACGTCCCACGTGATGACGGGGTTGTCGGGGTCGCCGGTCCAGTAGTCCTGCGTGTAGATCTCGACGCGGTGCCCGTCGGGGTCGGTGATGTAGAGGTAGAACGCGTTGGACACGCCGTGGCGGCCCGGGCCGCGCTCGATGTGGTCGGACATCCGGAGCGCGCCGAGCTTGTCGCAGATCTGGATGATGTTGTGCTTCTCGTGCGTCGAGAACGCGATGTGGTGCATGCGCGGGCCGTTCCCGCCCGTGAGCGCCGTGTCGTGCACGGTGCCCTTCCGCTGCATCCACGCGGCGTAGGTGACGCCCTGGTCGTCCTGGATGTCCTCGGTGACGCGGAAGCCGAGGTCCTCGAGGTACTTGCGGCCGCGCGGCACGTCAGGGGTGACCTGGTTGAAGTGGTCGAGGCGCACGAGCTCGCCCGCCGAGATCAGGTCGTAGCGCTGGTGCAGGCGCTCGGCGTGCTCGGTGGCGTAGAAGAACTCGTACGGGAAGCCCAGCGGGTCCTCGACGCGCACGCTGTCGCCGAAGCCCTTCTGGAAGCCGTCGGCACGACGCTCGGTGCGGCAGCCGAGCTCCCGGTAGTAGGCCTCGGCGCGGTCGACGTCCTCGGGGGTGCGCACCCGGTAGGCGAACGCGGCCACCGCCGCGACCGGCCCCTTGCGCAGCACGAGGTTGTGGTGGATGAACTCCTCGAACGACCGCAGGTAGATCGCCTCGTCGTCCTCCTCGGTCACGTGCAGGCCGAGGATGTCGACGTAGAAGCGACGGCTCGCCTCGAGGTCGGTGACCACGAGGTCCATCGCCGCGCAGCGGATGATGTCGGGTGCGGGGACACCGGGCTTTGGGATCTCGGGCTTCGGGATCTCGGGCTTGGGGATCTCGTTCATGGGTGCTGCTCCTTCGAAGTGTGCGGGGGTGTCAGGCGGATGCGCCGAAGCGGGTGGTGTGGACGTCGCCGAGCGTGATGTGCACGGCCTGCTGGTCGCTGTAGAAGTCGAGCGAGCGGTAGCCGCCCTCGTGGCCGAGGCCGGACGCCTTCACGCCGCCGAACGGGCTGCGCAGGTCGCGCACGTTGTGGCTGTTGAGCCACACCATGCCCGCTTCCACGTTCTGCGAGAACAGGTGCGCGCGCTTGAGGTTGTTCGTCCAGATGTAGGCGGCCAGGCCGTAGCGGGTGTTGTTCGCGAGCTCGAGCGCCTCCTCGTCGGAGTCGAACGGGGTGATCGAGACGACCGGGCCGAAGATCTCCTCCTGGAAGATGCGCGCATCCGGCGCCACATCGGCGAACACGGTCGGGGCGACGTAGTTGCCCTCCGGCAGGCCCTCGGGGCGGCCGCCGCCGGCGAGCAGTCGGCCCTCCTGCTTGCCGAGCTCGACGTAGGACATCACCTTGTCGAAGTGCTCGGGGTGCACGAGCGCGCCCACTTCGGTCTTGGGGTCGTGCGGGTCGCCGACGACGATGTTCTTCGCCCGCTCGGCGTAGCGCTCGAGGAACTCCTCGTAGATCGAGCGCTCGACCAGGATGCGGCTGCCGGCGGTGCAGCGCTCGCCGTTCAGCGAGAAGACGCCGAAGAGCGTCGAGTCGATCGCGGCGTCGAGGTCGGCGTCGGCGAAGACGACGGCCGGGCTCTTGCCGCCGAGCTCCATCGAGAGCGCCTTCAGGTGCGGCGCGGAGTTGCCGAAGATGAGCTTGCCGGTGCTCGACTCGCCCGTGAACGAGATGAGCGGCACGTCGGGGTGCTTGACGAGCGCGTCGCCGGCGGTCTCGCCGAAGCCGTTGACGAGGTTGAACACGCCCTTGGGCAGCTCGGCCTCCTCGAAGATGCCGGCCCAGAGCGAGGCCGACAGCGGCGTGAACTCGGCGGGCTTCAGCACCACCGTGCAGCCGGAGGCCAGCGCGGGGCCGAGCTTCCACGACTCGAGCATGAAGGGCGTGTTCCAGGGGGTGATCAGGCCTGCGACGCCCTTGGGCTTGCGGTTGACGTAGTTGACCTGGCTGCCGGGCACCTTGTAGGTGTCGTCGCGGCCGGCGACGATGAGGTCGGCGAAGAAGCGGAAGTTCTCGGCCGCGCGCTGCGCCTGGCCCCTCGCCTGCGTGATCGGCAGGCCGGAATCCCAGGACTCGAGCTGCGCGAGCTCCTGGTCGCGCGACTCGACGATGTCGGCGATGCGGCTGAGGATGCGGGCGCGCTCGCGGTTCTTCATGCGCGGCCAGGGGCCCTCGTGGAAGGCGCGCGTGGCGGCGGCCACGGCGAGGTCGATGTCGGCCTGCTTGCCGGAGGCGGCGACGGTGTAGTCCTCGTTCGTCACCGGGTTCAGCACGCCGAACGTGTCGCCGTCGACGGAAGGCACGCGCTCGCCGTCGATGTAGTGGGGGATCAGGTCGGGGATGCCTGCGGGCTGGTTCGCCATGGTGGCTCCTTACGGTCGGTTCTGGCTGGTGTCTGCGTGCGAGCGGTGGAAGTAGGCGTCGGGCGTCGCGAGCCGGTGGGCGCGCACGGCGAGCTCGATGCTCCGCGGGTCGGAGCCCTCCTCGATGAGGCCGAGGATCGCCTCGTGCTCGTCGACGGAGGGTAGTGCGCGGCTGGGCACGAAGGAGAAGGTCGACTGACGCAGTCGGGCGAGGCGCTTCCAGCACGTGTCGATCACGTCGCCGAGGACGGCGTTGGGCGAGACGTCGCTGAGCCGCCGGTGGAAGGCCTCGTTGAGGGCGGTGAACTTGACCGGGTCGAAGGCCGCCAGTGACTCGCGCATCTGCTCGTTGATCGCGCGCGCCTCATCGACATCGCTCTTCGAGTAGAGGCCGGCGGCGAGCGAGATGGCGGCGCCCTCGACGAACGAGAGCGTCTCCATCGTGTCGTGGTACTCGAGCTCGTCGATCTCGGCCACCCGGGCGCCGATGTTGCGCTCGAAGGTGACGAGGCCCTCGGCCTCCAGTCGTCGGATGGCCTCGCGCACGGGCACGACGCTCATGTCGAGCTCGCGGCCGATCGCGTCGAGCACCAGGCGGTAGCCGGGGGAGTAGCTGCCGTCGACGATGCGGTCGTGGAGCAGCTGGTAGGCGCGCTGCGACTTCGACGGCGCGGTGGCGCCAGCGGTTTTGGCGACCTCGGCCGCCTTGGCGCGCGTGGGGCTCATCGCTCGTCCGCCGCCGGCGCGGAGCCCTGCGTCGCCTCATACTTCGCGCGCCACTGGGCGTTCATCGGGAAGAGCCCGTCGAGGCGCTCACCGGCATCCATCTGCTGCGCGATGTACTCCTCGGCGCGCTCTGCCTCGATGCACTCGGCGACGAGCTCGCGCACCAGCGCGGGCGGGATGACGAGCACGCCGTCGCCGTCGGCGACGATGACGTCGCCGGGCTGCACGGTCGCGCCCCCGCAGGCGACGGTCTCGTCGAAGCTCCACGGCACGTGCAGCCGCCCGAGCACCGCGGGGTGGCCGCCGCCGTGGTAGGTCGGCACGCCGATCTCGGTGACGACGTCGAGGTCGCGCACGCCGCCGTCGGTGATGATGCCGGCTGCGCCGAGGTGGCGGGCGCGCAGGGCGAGGATGTCGCCGAGCGTGCCGGAGCGGTTGTCGCCGCGCGCCTCGATGACGACGACGTCGCCCTCGTGCAGATCGTCGAAGAGGCGCTTCTGCGCGTTGTAGCCGCCGCCGTGGCTCTTGAACAGATCCTCGCGGTTGGGCACGTAGCGCAGCGTGCGCGCCGTGCCGACGATGCGCTTGCCCGGCTGCGTCGAGCGCAGGCCGTCGATCGAGACGTTGTTGAGCCCGCGCTTGCGCAGCGCGGAGGAGATGGTCGCCAGGGCGATGGTCGAGAGCTGCTCGCGCAGCTCGTCGTCGAGCACCGGTGCGGCCGCCTCCTGGAACTCGGAGATCGGGCGACCGGATGCGTCGGCCCACTGCTCGGGCGTCGGCTTCGGCTGTGCGGAGTACGCCGGCAGCTGCTGCTCACCCACCCGCACGGTGGAGGTGAGGCGGCCGGTGGAGACCTGCTCGCCGCGCAGCGTCGTGGCGGTGACCTCGACCTCGACGGACTGGCCGGGGGAGAAGGTGGAGGCGTTCGCGGGCGTGCCGGTGAGGATGACGTCGCCGGGCTCGAGCGTGACGAGCTGTGAGAGATCGCTCACGATCTGCGCGAGCGAGAAGATCAGGGTGGAGGTCGAATCCGCCTGCACGAGCTCGCCGTCGAGCCAGGTGCGCACCTCGATGGCGTTCGGGTCGAGCTGCGCGGCATCCAGCAGCTTCGGGCCGATCGGGGTGAAGCCGTCGCCGCCCTTGGAGCGGATGTTCGAGCCCTTGTCGACCCAGCGCAGGTCGAACACGCCCAGATCGTTCGATGCGGTGACGTACGCGACGTGACCCCACGCATCCGCTTCACTCACAGCGCGGGCAGCGGAGCCGATCACGACGGCGATCTCGCCCTCGAAGCCGAAGATCTCGGTGCCTGCGGGAGCGACGACCTCGCCACCGAGGGAGAGGGAGGTGGCGGGCTTGAGGAAGTAGCCGGGGGCCTCGGGGGTGCGGCCCTTCTGGGCGGCACGGGCGCGGTAGCCGATGTGCATCGCGAAGATCTTCGGGGGCCGGGAGCCGAGCAGCTGCCAAGCGTCGACTGCGGCCTGAGGGGCGCCCGTATCGGGCTGCGACGATGCATCCATGCGGGCATCGTATACGATTCCGAATCTCATCTGCAAGGGGGTGACCGGTCCCGCGACGACACGCCTGGGACAGCCCCCTTGACCGTCGTGCATGAAATCGTATATGTTCCATCCAGTCCCGGGCCGAGCGGCCCTCTTCCTGACAAAGGAGTCAGCGTGTCCCACAGCACGACTCACACCAGCGCACGCGAGCGCAACAAGGTCCTCGCCGCTGTCGTCGTCGGCACCACCATCGAGTGGTACGACTTCTTCATCTACGCCTTCATGGCGAACCTGGTCTTCGCGCAGCTCTTCTTCGAGCCGGCCGGCGCGCAGCTCGGCCAGATCATCTCGCTGGTGTCGATCGGCATCTCGTTCCTGTTCCGACCGCTCGGCGCCTTCCTCGCCGGCCACTTCGGCGACAAGGTCGGCCGCCGCCCGATGCTCGTCATCACGCTGCTGCTGATGGGCGCGTCGACCACGCTCGTCGGCGCACTGCCCACCTACGAGGCGATCGGCATCCTGGCGCCGATCCTCCTGATGCTGCTGCGCATCCTGCAGGGCCTCTCGGCCGGCGGCGAGTGGGGCGGTGCCGTGCTCATGGCCATCGAGCACGCCCCGTCGAACCGCCGCGGCCTCTACGGCTCCTTCGTGCAGGCGGGCGTGCCGATCGGCATGCTGCTGGCGACGGGCATCCTGGCTGCCATCCGTGCGATGTTCCCCGGTGACTCGTTCCTCGAGGTCGGCTGGCGCATCCCGTTCTTCATCTCGATCATCCTCGTGCTGGTCGGCTTTATCGTGCGCCGCTCGGTCGACGAGTCGCCCGTGTTCCAGGAGATCAAGCAGACGGCGCAGCAGGAGTCCGCGCCGATCATCCAGGTCTTCAAGAAGTACGGCGCGATCGTCGCGTTCGCCGCGATGGTCTTCATGGCCAACAACGCCACCGGGTACATGACCACCGGCGGCTACGTGCAGGGCCTGGCATCGCGCCCGGTCGACGGCACCCCGCCCGGCTACGGCTTCGACCCGGTGGGCGTGCAGCTGGCGGCGTTCGCCGGCTCGCTGTCGTGGCTCGTGTTCACGTTCGTCGCGGGTTGGCTGTCGGACCGCATCGGCCGCAAGACGCTCTACCTCATCGGCTGGGCGACCCTCGCCGCGGGCATCGTGCCGCTGTTCACGCTCGTGCAGACCGGTGTCGCCGGTGTCGCGTGGGCGACGATCATCCTGGGCGTCGGCCTCGGCCTCACCTACGGTGCGCAGGCCGCCTGGTACGCGGAGTCGTTCCCGGCCTCGATCCGCTACTCGGGCGTCTCGATCGCCTACGCGATCGGTGCAGTGATCGGTGGCGCGTTCGCACCGACCATCGCGCAGGCGCTGCTCAACGCGACCGGCTCGACGTGGGCGATCGTCGGCTACCTGCTGGCGACGGTCGTGATCTCGGTCATCGGGACGCTGCTGATGAAGGACCGCACCGGTGTGCCGCTCTCGATCGAGTACGAGCACTCGGGCCACTGGGAGACCTTCCGTCGCGGCGACGCGTACGAGGAGCTCTCGCCGGTCGACGCCGAGGCGCACGCCGCCGCCGAGCGCCCGAAGGCCTGATCGGTCGCTTCGCCGCGCAGACGGGTCCCGCTTCGGCCGGGCCCGTCTCGCGTTGCGCCGGGGTCAGTCGACGACAGTCGCGTCGTCGAGCGGCGTGCCGCGCTCGTAGGGGCCGAAGAACAGATCGGCGCCGTCCTCGGTGAGCGCAGCGCCGGTCGCGCGCACGCCGTCGAAACCGCTGAGGGTCGCGAACCGCAGCCGCGCGGGGGCTTCATCGGGATCGGCGATCTCGAGCGCCCAGTCGCCGTCGCCGCCCACGATTGCAGGATCGGCGATGACCACGCGCATCATGCCGCTGTGACCGGTGAGCGTCACCGTGCCGCGGAACGCGAGGTCGCCGGCGGCGGGGAAGCGGAACCCGCCCTCGACCTCCTCGGCACCGCCGGCGAGCGTCACAGCGCCGTCGGGCATGCCTCGCACGTAGCCGAGCAGGGAGGCCTTGATGCCCCAGCGCAGGGCGCTCATCGGGGCTGCGGCCAGGGCAGCGACCTGGCGTAGTCGATGAGCGCTCGGGCGCGTGCGGTGGGAGCCGGAGTGGCCGGCCAGATGACATCGACGCCCACCGGCGCGACCGGCGGCGCGATCTCCTTCATCGCCACAGGATAGCCCTCGTAGCTCGCCGGATTGGCGGGCCGCTGCACCAGGATGCCGTAGCCGAGGCCGCGCCCCACCAGCGCCCGCACTGCCTCGTAGCTCTGCACCCGGTGGCGCACTCGCGGCGCGAGCCCGCGGGCGGCGAACAGCGACATCGTGTGCTCGCTCGAGGGCGGCGCGTCGAGCAGGATCAGGTCGCGCTCGACGAGCTCGTCGAGGCGCACCGAGTCGGCGCTCGCGAGCGGGTCATCACCGGCGACCACGACGTGCGCGGGCAGCTCGAAGAGCTTCGCGCGCTGCGGCTCGCCGGGGATGAGCGTGTCGTAGACGAAGGCCACATCGACCTGCCCAGCCTCGAGCCGGCCCTGCAGGCGGTCGTGGGTGGCCTCGAGGATCGCGAGCTCCACACGCGGGTGGGCGCGCCCGAACCCCTGCAGCAGGGCGGGCAGGATCGTGGGCGCGAGCGTCGGGTAGCAGCCGATGGTGACGGGCCCGACGAGCTCGCCCGGGGCGCCGCGCAGCGACGCCTCGAGCTCGCGGGACGACGCGAGCAGCGCGCGGGCGCGAGCGACGACATCCGCCCCCGTGCTCGTCAGCGTCAGGCCCCTCGCGCGACGGCGCACCGTCAGCGGCGTGCCGAGGCCGCGCTCGAGCTCGGTGATCGCCTCGGAGACCGCCGAAGGGGAGGCGTGCAGCCGCGCGGCGGCGGCGGCGATCGTCCCCTCGTCGGCGGCGCAGACCAGGAAGGAGAGCTGCCGGAGCGTGAAGGCGGGCGCTTCCAAGCGTTCGATCATCGGTTCCTCCGATGTTGATGTGTCGATAAATCCGCTTTCCCAACGGTAGCGGGCGCGGGCACACTGAGATCGTGCGCGATGGATGCGCACCGACCACGAGGATGTGTGTGCCATGCCGAGCAAGGAAGCTCCCGTCGCCGACTGGGTGACGATCCCGGACCTCTACAGCGACCCGTTCCCGATCTACGAGCGCCTGCGCGCCGAGGGCGGCGTGCACTGGGTGCCGGCGGTCGGGCGCTACCTCGTCTCGTCGTACCAGGCGGTGCACGAGACCGAGCTCGACCAGACGACCTTCTCGGCCAACGAGCAGGGCTCGCTGCAGATCCGGGCGATGGGGCACTCGATGCTGCGCCGCGACGACCCCGAGCACTACCTCGAGCGCAGGGCCTGGCAGCCGACGCTGCGGCCGGGCGTCGTCAAGCGCCACTGGCGGGGCGTGTTCGAGCAGACCGCCGAGCGCTACCTCGAGGAGATGCTCGCGAAGGGCAGCGCCGCCGATCTGATCTGGGACTTCGCCGCCCCGTTCGCGGCCGAGAGCCTGCGCCAGATCATCGGCCTGCACAACGCCACGCAGCAGGATCTGCAGCGCTGGTCGCAGACCCTGATCGACGCGACCGGCAACTACGCCGACGACCCTGCGGTGTGGGCGAAGGGCAAGCGCTCCTTCGACGAGGTCGACGCGGTGCTCGACGAGATGCTGCCGTGGCACGCGGCCAACCCGAACGAGTCGCTGCTGTCGCAGCTGCTGCGCATCCCGGGCTACGAGATGCCGATGGAGCGCATCCGCGCGAACGTCAAGATGACGATCGGCGGCGGGCTCAACGAGCCGCGCGATGTGCTCGGCGTCGCCGCCTGGGGGCTGCTGTCGCACCCCGAGCAGCGCCGCGCCGTCGAGGCCGACCCGAGCCTGTGGCATGCGGCGTTCGACGAGACGCTCCGCTGGATCGCCCCGATCGGGCTCTACTCCCGCCAGACGACCCGCGAGGTCGACCTGACCGGTGTGCGGCTGCCCGCCGGGGCACGACTGGGCATCTGCATCCTCTCGGCGAACCGCGACGAGCGCGTCTGGGACGACGCGTCCGCCTTCGACATCCGCCGCGAGGTGAAGCCGCACCTGGCCTTCAGCAAGGGCGTGCACGTGTGCCTCGGCGCCTGGGTCGCGCGCTCGGAGATCGCCGATGTGGCGCTGCCGATGCTCTTCGGGCGACTGCAGGGGCTGGAGCTGGTGCCGGAGGACCCTGCGGAGATCGGCGGATGGGTCTTCCGCGGCATGCTCAAGCTGCCGGTGCGCTGGTCGTCGGTGACGTCAGGCGCCGCCGCTGCCACGACCGCGCCGACTGCCGCGGTGCGGGCGGGCGGGCCCGCGCCCCGGATCGGCATCGTCGGCTCGGGACCGGCTGGCTCGTTCACCGCGCAGGCGTTGCGCCGGCGGCTGCCGGCCGCCGAGATCGACGTGCTCGACGCACTGCCGGTGCCGTACGGGCTGATCCGTTCGGGCGTCGCCGCCGACCATGGCGGCACGAAGTCGGTCGCGCGGCAGTTCGACCGGCTCTTCCTGCACGAGGGCGTGCGCTTCCGCGGCAACCTGCGCGTCGACAACGGTGCGCGCGAGGGGGCCGTCTCGATCGACCGGCTGCGCTCGGCGTACGACGCGGTCGTGCTCGCCTCGGGGCTCCGGCTCGACCGGCCGCTCGGCATCCCGGGCTGTGAGCTGGGCGGTGTGCACGGCGCCGGCCGCATCACCCGGCTGCTGAACGCGCACCCGGACGAGCCCGCCGCGCCGTCGCTCGGCACGACGACGCTCGTGGTCGGGCACGGGAACGTCGCGATGGATGTCGTGCGGCTGCTGGCCCGCGACGAGGCGGAGCTCGACGGCACCGACGTCGACGACGACGCCCGGCGCGCGCTCGCCTCCGAGCTGCGCACCATCCACGTCGTCGGCCGCAGCGCGCCGACGGCCGCGAAGTTCGACCCCGTGATGGTGCGCGAGCTCGCCGGCCTCTCCGGCGTCGCCCATCGCGTGCACGGCGCCGACCTGGGGCTCGTCGAGCCCGGCAAGGACGCCCGGCTCGACGCGGTGCGGCTGCTCGACGAGACGCGCCCGCAACTGCCGCGCATCACGGTCCACTGGTGGTTCGGGCTCACGCCCGAGCGGCTCGTGGGCGACGGCTCGGTCGAGCACATGGTGTTCGCCGGCACCGCTGCCGACGCCGAGGTCTCGATCCCGACCGACTCGGTGGTGACCGCGGTCGGCTTCGCCGGCGACGCCGAGACGCTCGCGGTGCCCGGCGCCCATCAGGACGGCCGAGTGGAGGCGGGCCTCTACACCGCCGGCTGGCTGCGGCGCGGCCCGCGCGGCACCATCCCCGACCAGCGCACCGACGCGCGCGAGCTCGCCCGCACGATCGCCGAGGACCTCGAGACCGGTGCAGTCGCGATCGGCGCGCCGGGCCTGCCGGCGATCACCGGCGAGACCGGCTTCGACGGCTGGCGCCGCATCGACGTGCGCGAGCAGCTGGGCGCCGCGCCTGGCCGCTCGCGCGCGAAGCTGCGCGGCGTCGCGGCGCTGCTCGAGGCGGCCGCCGACGAGACGATCCCGCTGCCGGAGATCGAGGCAGAGACGGATGCGACCGGTGACGGCGGTGCGCCGGTCACGGTGCTGTTCGGCACCGAGTCGGGCGGCGCGGAGCTGGTCGCCGAGGAGCTGCGTCGCACGCTCGCGCACCGCGCCGACGTGGTGGTGCAGGATCTTGCCGACATCGCGCCCGACGACCTGGACGCATCCCGCCTGCACCTGGTGGTGTGCGCGACCTACGGCGACGGCGAGGTGCCGACGAGCGCCCGACCCTTCCACCGGGCGCTGGCAGCGCGGCCGGATCTCGCGGGGCTGCGCTACGCCGTGTTCGGCATGGGCGACCGCAGCTACACGAAGACCTACTCGCGCGGCTCGGAGCTCATCGACGAGGCGCTCGCCACGTGCGGTGCGATCCGGGTCGGCGAGTACGGCCGGCACGACGCGGGCGGGCCGGTGCCGGCGGCCGAGGCAGCAGTGGACTGGGCCGACGGCGTGCTCACCGAGGCGCTCACGCCGGTCGCGACGGTGTAGCGGCGCGGCGGCTCAGCCCTCGGCCATCGGCTGCTTCGGCAGTCGCTTCACCCGCGCCCGGCGCTTCGGGCGGGCCGGGATCATCGAGCGCATCTCCTCCAGCCGGCCGAAGCACAGCAGCCGGTCCTCGGCCTGCAGCACCTCGCGCCCCTTGGGGTTCGGGATCACCGCGGTGCCGCGGTGCAGCGTCAGCACCGTGATGTCGCGATCCCACAGGCCCGACTCCTTGATGCTCAGCCCGACCAGGTCGGCATCGCCGTGCACCTCGAGCTCGGCCACGCCGAAGCCGGTCGAGACGCTCAGGCGCTCGCGCACGTCGATCTGCGGGAAGGCGACCTGGTTGCCGATGTAGTCGATGATCGCGCCGGCGATGTCGAGGTTCGTCGCGAGCTCGATGCCCTCGAGACCGGGGGAGGAGTTGACCTCCATCACGAGCGGCCCGTCGTTGCCCTCGAGCATGTCGACGCCCGCGACCTTGAGGCCCATGATCTGCGCCGCGCGCACCGCGACCCGCTCGTACTCCGGCTCGAGCGCGACCGCCTCGACGGTGCCGCCCCGATGCACGTTCGAGCGGAACTCGTCGCCGACGGCGGTGCGGCGCATCGCACCGACCACCCGGTCGCCCACCACCAGGGCGCGGATGTCGCGGCCCTTGCTCTCCTGCACGAAGTGCTGGATGAGCACCTGCTGCCTCGTGCTCTGGAGCGTCTCGATGATCGCCTCCGCCACCTTGATCGAGGGCGCCAGGATCACGCCGATGCCCTGCGTGCCCTCGAGCAGCTTCAGCACCACGGGCGCCCCGCCGACGCGCTCGATCGCGGGGATCACGTCAGCCCGGTTGCGCACGAACGCCGTCTCGGGCATCCCGATGTCGTGCCGTGCCAGGATCTGCGTCGCGCGCAGCTTGTCGCGCGAGTTGCTGATGCCGTTGGCGGTGTTGGGCGTGTAGACGTCCATCTGCTCGAACTGCCGCACGACCGCGGTGCCGAAGTAGGTGATCGAGTTGCCGATGCGCGGCAGCACCGCGTCGTAGTCGCGCAGGTGCTTGCCGCGGAAGAGCAGATCGGGCGCGCCGCCGGAGAGGTCGATGGCGAAGCGCAGCGTGTTCAGCACCTTGACGTCGTGGCCGCGCTCGACCGCGGCCGCGCGCAGGCGCCGCGTGCTGTACGAGCGCGGTGCGCGGGAGAGGATCGCGAGCCGCACGAGGGCACCTGCCTTTCCTGGTTGGATTGCCGCATGGGCAGAGACCATCCAAGCACCCCGGCGACCGCCGGCTGGCGCGAATGGGTCGCACTGCCGGCGCTCGGGGTGCCGCACGTGAAGGCCAAGCTCGACACCGGTGCCCGCACGAGCGCGCTGCACGCCTTCGACCTCGAGGAGCTCACGCGCGACGGCGCCGACTGGGTGCGGTTCGCCGTGCACCCGTGGCAGCGCTCGAAGGCCGACGAGGCGGTCGTCGAGTGCCCCGTGCACGATCGCAGGCGCGTGCGCTCGTCGACCGGCCACGAGCAGGAGCGCATCGTCATCCGCACGGCGATCGCGCTGCTGGGGCGCTCGGTGACGACCGAGGTGACGCTCACGCGCCGCGATGAGATGGGGTTCCGGATGCTCGTGGGGCGAGAGGCGCTGCGGCAGGGGTTCCTGGTGGATTCGGCCGCGTCGTATTTGGGCGGCCGCCCGCCCCGCGGGGTGCGGCTTCGCAATCGGGGGCGCAGTGGCGCGTGAGTCGTTCGCGATCGGCGCGGTGCGGGTGCGCGCCGGTCAGGCGAAGAGCGTCGAGCTGCCGATCACCAAGCTCGTCACCGGCGGCGACGTCTCGCTGCCGGTGCGGGTCGTGCACGGCCGCGAGCCCGGGCCGGCGGTCTGGCTCGACGCGGCGATCCACGGCGACGAGGTGCTCGGCGTCGAGGTCGTGCGGCAGGTGCTCGCCCTGGTCACGCCACGCACGCTGCGCGGCACGCTGCTGGCGGTGCCGGTCGTCAACGTGCTCGGCTTCATGACCGGCGATCGGTACCTGCCCGACCGGCGCGACCTCAACCGCTCGTTCCCGGGCGCGGCGCGAGGCTCGCTCGCGAGCCGCATCGCTCACCTGCTGATGACCGAGGTGGTCGCCAAGTGCGACGTCGGCATCGACCTGCACACCGGCGCCGACCACCGCGACAACCTGCCGCAGATCCGTGCCGATCTCGACCACCCCGAGACACGCAGGCTCGCGGAGGCGTTCGCCGCCCCGGTGATGCTGCACGCGAAGCTGCGCGACGGCTCGCTGCGCCAGGCCGCGCGCGAGGCGGGCGCCATCGCCCTGCTCTACGAGGCGGGCGAGGCGCTGCGCTTCGGCGCCGAGCCGATCGCGGCCGGCGTCGACGGCGTGCTGCGAGTGCTCGCCGCGCTCGACATGATCGACGACGCGCCCGAGCCCGCGGTCGCACCTGCCGAGAGCCGCGAGAGCGGCTGGGTGCGGGCCCGCGGCACCGGCATCCTGCACCTCGACGTCGAGCTCGGCGAGCGGGTGGAGGCCGGCGCCAGGCTCGGCAGGGTGGCGGATGCGTTCGGCACGGCCGGCCGCATCGTGCGTGCCGATCGGGCCGGCATCGTCATCGGCCTCACCCGTGCCCCGATCGTGCACGCGGGTGATGCCGTCGCGCACATCGCGGTGCCGGTGGCGCTCGAGGCCTGAGCTCAGCCCAGCAGACCGAGCGCGCCCGTCACGATCAGCGCCGCTCCGCCGAGCACCGACAGCGCGATGATCGACCAGCGCACCACGGTGGGCTTGACGAGGTGCGCGAGGCGATTGCCGAGCAGCACGCCCCCGACCACCGGAATGCCGAGCACCAGCCACGCCCACAGCGGCCAGTCGGGGCTGCCCTCGGGCGCCACGAACGGCCGGATGGCGACGATCACGCCGCTGACGATCACCCAGAACGGCTGCATGGTGGCGACGAAGGTGCGGTCCTGCCAGCCGGAGAGCAGCGTGTAGACGCCGAGCGCGGGTGCGCCCATGCCGACGCTCGCGTTCAGCACGCCGATCGTCGCGCCGGTCACCACCCGCAGCGCCGGCCCGTCGTGCGAGCGCTCGGCGCTCGTGAAGGCGACCGTGATGACGACGCCTGCCATGGCGATGACGCCGACGGCGATGCGCAGCACGTCGGTGTCGAGCCCCTTCGCCAGCAGCAGCCCCGGCACCATGAGCGCGATCGCGGGCACGGCGAGCCAGAGCAGTCGCTTCCAGTCGATGTCGTGCCACACCTTCGGCAGGATCACGATGCAGGCGATCGCGCCGTAGAGGTTCACGACCAGCACCGCCGCGAGCGGACCGGCGACGAGCGCGACCGCGGGGGTGACGACGAGCCCCCAGCCCATGCCGATCATGCGCTGGCCGGCGGCGCCGATCAGCACGGCCACCAGCGCGACGACGAAGGAGACGAGATCCATGCGCGGCGACCCGCTAGCGCAGGTCGGCCTCGATCGCCCTGGCGGCCCGCAGCACGGCGGCGCCCAGCGCCTGCGCATCCGGCTCGCCGACCGTGACCACCGCGACCGACGCATCCGTCGTGCCGCGCGCCCTGATCGGGGCGCCGACCGAGGTGATGCCCTGGATCACCTCGTTCGCGCTCACCGCGAAGCCCTGCGCGTGCACGTCGGCGACGGCCGGGTGCATGGGCTCGTCGTGGCCGAGCTCGCGCCACGCTGCCTCGCTCAGCATGGCCTGCAGGGCGATGCCGGGCGCGCCGAGCGCGATCGGGTGACGGTGGCCGGGATGCTGGGCGACGGATGCGTTGACGCCGCGGGGCACGGCCGTCACGAGGGTGACGGCGTCGTCGCCGTCGCGCACGGTCAGGAAGGCGGTCGCGCCGAGCTCATCGGCGAGCTGCTGGAGGTGGGTGAGCGAGGCCGACTGCAGGTCGTGCTCGACGTCGCGGGCGAGGATGACCAGCTGCGGGCCGAGCGAGAGCATGCCGCCGCTGTCGCGCACGACCAGGCGGTGCTCCTCGAGGGTGCGCACGAGGCGGTAGGCGACCGAGCGGTGGACGCCCAGCAGCGCTGCCAGCGACTGGATCGACTGGCTGCCGTGGTCGGCCAGCAGCGACAGGGCGGTGAGCCCGCGGGAGAGTGTCTGCGAGCCGCTGGTCTCGGGCTTGCCCGCAGCGCTCTCGGGCTTCGCCGTGGTCTCGGGCATCGTCGCTCGCTCTCGTCACCATCGCGCCCGCGGGCCGTTCGGCTGCGGACTCATGATCGAGCATAGAACAGCGCGTTCAGATAGTGGAACCTGCGGGCGCACTCGTCATGCGGTGCCGGCGATGCCCGCGATCCCCGTCGCGATCACCGCTGCGCCGCCGATCAGCGAGAGCACCACGATCGTCCAGCGTGCGACGCTCGGCGAGATGCGGTGGGCGATGCGATGCGCGAACACCGTGCCGGCGGCAGCCGCCGCGCCCGAGCCCAGCCACGCCCACCACGGCCACTGCGGGAAGCCCTCGGGCACAAGCACTGCGCGCTGCCCGAGCGTGACGAGGTTGAGGATGACCCAGAACGGCTGCATGGTCGCGGCGAGCACGCGCGCATCCCAGCGGCTCACGAGCGCGTACGCGCCCACGAGCGGCGCGCCGACGCCGACGGCGGCGTTGAAGCCGCCGATCGCGACGCCGGAGACGAGCCGCGTGGTCGCGCCGTCGAGCGTGTGCGAGGTGCGGGTGAAGGCGACGGAGACCAGCACGCCCGCGATCGCGACGATGCCGATCGTGATGCGCAGCGCATCCGTCGACACCACGCGCGCCAGTAGCAGTCCCGCGACGCTCGCGGGGATCGCTGGCACCAGCAGCCAGGCCATGCGGCGCCAGTCGATGTCGCGCCAGACCCCGGGCAGCATGAGGGTGCAGGCGACGACCGCGAAGATGCAGTTGAGCGGCACCGCGGCGATCGGGCCGGCGACGATCGCCGAGACCGGGCCCATGACAAGCCCGAAGCCCAGGCCGATGACGCGCTGCGCGACGGTCGCGACGAAGAGGGCCGCCGCGTAGAGCAGCAGCGTGACGGGATCGATCACGCGACGGGGGCAGTCGCCCGCGCGCGATCAGCGCGGCGAGTCAGAGCTCGATCGCGTCGCCGGGGGAGAGGCGGTGGTGCTCGCCGCCGCCCTCGCCGACCGCGCCCTCGATGCGCGCGTGCGCCATGGCCAGGCCCATCTCCGACAGCGGGGCGTCGTGCACGGCGAAGGTCATCTTCGGCGCGACCTCGGTCACGAAGTCCATCACCTCGCCGATCTTCAGCCAGGGCGCGCCGGCGGGGGTCGCGAGCAGCTCGACCGGCACGTCGGGCACCGCGTAGGAGTCGCCCGGGTAGTAGAAGCGCTCGTTCACGAGCACGCCGAGGTTGTCGACCAGCGGGATCGAGCGGTGGATCTCGGCGTGTGTGCCGCCGAAGAAGCGCAGCCGGAAGGGGCTGGCGGTGACCCGCTCGCCCGCCTCGACGACCGTCACGTCGAAGCCTTCTGCGGCCTCGGCGACGCCGGCGGGGCCGTAGATCGGCACGTTCGGGTTGCTGGCGCGGAGGGTGGCGAGGTGCTCGGCATCCCAGTGGTCGGCGTGCTCGTGCGTGATCACGATCGCGACGAGTCCCGGCGCCGAGATCGGGCCGGTCTGGTTGCCCGGGTCGATGACGAGGCTCTGCCCCTCGTCGCCGAGGATCATGCACGCGTGCTCTCGCTTGGTCACTCGCATGCCAGCCACGATATCGGCCGCGCGCCCGAGGGGTCGAGTCGCGCGTGTCCGGCGGTCCGGCGCGGCGCTCGCCGCGGCGGCGGCGGCCGTAGGCTCAGACGGTGCAGGTCGTCGTCGCCTCCAACCCCACTGCGCGCTTCGGCCGCGCCGCGCCGGTGGGCGCGATCGTGGCCGCCCGCATCGCCGACCTGGGCCATGCGGTGCAGCACATCGCCGCGGTCGACTACGCCGGCCAGCTGGAGCAGACGCGCTTCGCGATGATCGGGGCGGATGTGCTGGTCGTCGTGGGCGGGGACGGCATGGTGCACCTGGCGGCCAACATCGTCGGCGGCACGTCCAAGCGGCTGATCATCGTGCCCAGCGGCAGCGGCAACGACTTCGCGAAGACCCTCGGACTCGGTTCGACCGAGCAGGTGGTCGCCTCGTTGGAGGCGCTGCTGGCCGCCGAGCCCGACCGCATCGACCTGGTGCGCATCGAGCATCCCGACGGCGTCGCGCTGGCCGCCGGCATCGTCTCGGTGGGCTTCGACGCCGACGTCAACGTGCGCTCGTTCGGCTTCACCCGGGTGCCGAGCCGGCTGCGCTACCAGGCCGCCATCCTCGCCACCGTGCTGCGGCCGAGGCACCGCAGCTTCCAGGTGCGGCTCGACGGCGGAGAGGCGCGCACCTGGCGCACGCTGGTGGCCGCGATCGCCAACAACCGCATCTTCGGCGGCGGCATCCCCATCGCGCCGGGGGCCGATGTGCGGGACGGTCGGCTGACGGCGGTGTTCGCCGACGAGCTCTCCTACCCGCGCTTCCTGTGGCTGCTCGGCAAGGTGCTGCGCGGCCGCCACGAGGCCGATCCGCGCGTGCACGTGGTCGAGTGCGAGACGGCCGAGCTGGCGAGCGGCGAGACCGTGATCGTGTGCGCGGACGGCGAGATCGTCGGGCGCCTGCCGGTGCGCTGCAGCGTCATGCCGGGGGCGCTGCGGGTGCTGCGCATCCGCTGATCGCGAGCGCGCCGCCGCCGATTTGGCGCACGGGCAGATCGTGTGGCAAACTATCCAGGTTGCAAACGCAAGTGAAGCGACAAGGCCCCATCGTATAGCGGCCTAGTACGCCGCCCTCTCACGGCGGTAACGCGGGTTCGAATCCCGCTGGGGTCACAGCAAAAGAGCCCCCGGTCCACAGACCGGGGGCTCTTCGCATGCGCGGGCAAGGATCCCGCGGGCAGACCGCGCGCTGCGCGGCCCGCGCCGAGCGCAGACGGGACGGACCCCGGCCGCCGGCCGGAGCCCATCCGCTCGCCCGTGGCTACCGCGAGGCGGGCCGCAGCGCGCCGCGGAAGAACGCCGCCAGCTCGGCCGTCGCGCCCAGCGGCAGGATGTGCGCCACGTAGTGGTCGGGGCGCACCACGACGACGGCGCCATCGCGCGAGATGCCGCGGATGTCGAAGATGTCGTCGTCCGGCAGCGCCGCGTAGACGTTCTCGAGGTTGACGAGCTCGAACGGTCCCACGATCGGCTTGAACGCATCCGGCACCCGGTTGAGCCAGACGTCGTCGTGCTGCTGCTGGTAGATCGCCCGGATGTCGAACAGCGAGCTCGTGTCGGCACCGGCGGGCGTGTGCACGACGATGGGCGATTCGGGGGCGTTCGCGATCCACTCGGCCCAGTCGGTCATCGCCGATGCCTCGCCCGGAGCTGCCGCGTCGGCGAAGGCGTAGATGCGCCAGCGGCCGTCAGCGGTGTGGAAGTGGCCGATGTGCACGTCGTTCGTGTCAGCAACCTTCGTCGCGCGCGCCGACTTGAAGCGCTTGCCGAGCGGGAAGCCGGTCGCGAGCTCCTGGTGCGCGGTGTCAGCGACGATCATCGACGGCACGTACTCGGTCATGAAGCCGGCCGGGAACTCCATCGTCTGCGTGTAGAAGTCGGCGACCGCCTGCGGGTTCTCGAACTCGCTCGCGGGCTTCGCCATGAGCGTCGACCACTCCTTGTCGAAGTCGATGAGGTTCTGCGCGACCACCTGGCGCTCGAGCGAGTAGGTGTCGAGCAGCGCCTCGTCGGCGCGGCCGTCGAGGACGTGGCCGAGCTTCCAGCCGATGTTCCAGCCGTCCTGCATCGACACGTTCATGCCCTGGCCGGCCTTCGCGCTGTGCGTGTGGCAGGCGTCGCCGGTGATGAACACGCGCGGCGTGCGCGTGCCGCGGTCCTCGGCCAGCACGTCGTCGAAGCGGTCGGTGATGCGGTGCCCGACCTCGTAGATCGAGCTCCAGGCGATGTCCTTCACGTCGAGCGAGTACGGGGCGATGATGTCGTTCGCCTTGCGGATGACCTCTTCCATCGGGGTGCTGCGCACCTTGTGGTCGTCGTCCTCCGCCACCTCGCCGAGGTCGACGTACATGCGGAACAGGTAGCCGCCCTCCCGGGGGATGAGCAGGATGTTGCCGCCCGAGGCCGACTGGATCGCGCACTTCGTGCGGATGTCGGGGAAGTCGGTGTTGGCCAGCACGTCCATGACGCCCCAGGCGTGGTTGGCCGACTGGCCGGCGAGCGTGCAGCCGATCGCGCTGCGCACGCCGCTTCGGGCGCCGTCGGCGCCCACGACGTACTTGGCCCGGATGGTGCGCTCGCCGGTGCGCACGCCGTCGGTGTGTGCGACGGTCGCCTCCACCGGGTACTCGCCCTCGCCGGTGACGGTGAGTCCCTTGAGCTCGTAGCCGTAGTCGGGCGTGAGGCGGCCGGGGGCGAAGGCCGCGGCCTCGGCGAAGTAGTCGAGCACGCGCGCCTGGTTGACGATCAGGTGCGGGAACTCGCTGATGCCGGCGGGGTCGTCCTCGGGGCTCGAGGTGCGGATGATGCGCGAGGGGTCCTCGGGGTCGGGGCCCCAGAAGGCCATCTCGCTGATGCGGTAGGCCTCGGCGATGATGTGGTCGGCGAAGCCGAACGCCTGGAACGTCTCGACGCTGCGAGCCTGGATGCCGTCGGCCTGCCCGATCGCGAGGCGGCCGGGGCGTCGCTCGATGATGCGCACGTTGACATCCGGGAACTGCGCGAGCTGCGCCGCCGTGATCATGCCCGCGGGGCCGGAGCCGACGATCAGCACGTCGACCTCGTCGGGGAGGTCGGCCGGCCGGTCGAGGCCGATGCCTGCAGCGGGCTGCACGCGCGGGTCGGTGGATACGTATCCGTGGTGGTGGAACTGCACGGGGCTTCCTCACTCCTGTGTGAGACGACTGACGTCATCGTCGTGGTGTTCTCTATATGAACACGTGCTTCGATTATTGCTCTCGAGCATACGGGCGTCCTCGCGATGAGACAAGCATCGGCCCCCGTGGCCACATGGCTGCCGCACATCCGCGCCCGAAAGGATGAAGCGGTCTGACGAGAGGAGACACATGCAGTGTCCGAACGACGCGACCACGCTCGTGATGAGCGAGCGCAGCGGCATCGAGATCGACTACTGCCCCGAGTGCCGGGGCATCTGGCTCGACCGGGGCGAGCTCGACAAGTTGATCGAGCGGTCGGCCGAGCAGCCTGCGCCGCAGTGGCAGCAGGCGCAGCCGCAGCCGGGTCCAAACCCGCAGCACGGGGATCAGCAGCGCCCGGCCGGATCGTCCGGCGGGCTGGGCGCCGCGGCCGAGCGGCTGCTCGGCGAGGTGCAGCGGCGCAGCCAGGGGCGCGACGACCGCTACGACGAGCGCCGTGACCCACGGTACGACGACCGGCGCGACGGCCGGTACGACGAGCGCCGCGACCCGCGCTACGACGACCGCCGCCGCAAGGGCAGCTGGCTGGGCGACATCCTCGGGTAGTCGCGCGTCAGCCGAGGAGGCACAGCGCCCGCACGGCGTCGCGCTCGGCGTCACCGCACCCGGCCGTCGCGCGGTGCCATGTCACCGGATGAGGATGGATTCGCATTCCGTCACCAGTCGAGGATCAATTCGGTCGCATCCGCACCGCGTCCTCATCTGGTGACGCCTGCGCCCTGTGGCGTCGTGCCACAGCGCGCCGCCGCGCCGCCGCGTCGGTCGGCGTCGCCGTCCGGAGTGCACTCTCCACAGCGCGGGACCATGCCGGGGCCAGGAATCGAGTCCGTGCGCCAGAGTCCTCGCATGCGTGACATCCAAGTGGACGTGCTCGCCGCCGGCGGCGCAGCGACCCGCAAAGCTCTGCGCGCCCGTGGGCACACGAGCCGTCAGATCCGCGCCGCAGTGGAGCGGGGTGAGGTGCAAGCGGTCGGCCGCAGCTGGGTGATGCCACTCGAAGCCGACGGCGCGATCAAGGCTGCGCTGGCAGCGGGCGGCGTGCTCGGCGGTGCCACGGCGTTGCGCACCTACGGCGTGTGGGTCACCGAGGAGCCGCGGCTGCAGATCGCGACGAGGCCGACCACCGGGGTCGCGGCCACGTCAGCGGGGGACCGCATCTGGGAGTCGTTCGAGGTGGATGACAAGGCGTGGCGCGTCAGCGTCGTCGACGCACTCGCCCAACACGCGCGGCGAGTGGAGCGAGAGCACGCGGTCGCCTCGATCGACAGCGCCTGGCATCGTGGGCTGATCGCCGAGCGCGACCTCGACCCGCTGTTCCGGAAGCTTCCGCAGCGATGCGCGCGGTGGCGCGGGCTGCTCGACCCGAAGGCCGACTCCGGGCTCGAGTCGCTTGTGCGCGTGCCGTGCCTCGACAGGGGCTGGCGGGTCGAGTCGCAGGTGCCGGCGCCTGGCGGTGGTCGCAGCGACCTGCTGCTCGACGGCTGGCTGTACGTCGAGGCGGACGGCGACGAGTGGCATGACAACGAGCGACAGGCGGCGAAGGACCGGCGTCGCAATCGTGCGATCACGGATCAGGGCGACCGGTGGTTGCGGTTCGGCTACGCCGAGGTGGTCCACGAGCCGGATCGCACGATCTCGACCATCGAGCTCGTGATGGCGCAGGGCCGCCCGGGTGTGCGGCTGGCGGGCTGACGCGCGGGCGTCGCGAATTGAGGACGAACACCCGGAGAAGCGGAATCCATCCTCATCCGGCGACGGATCGCGAATCCGTCCTCAGCTCGGGACGGGGTGTGTGAGGCCGCTGAGCGCCGTCTGCCGCGGCGCCGCGGCGGGTCAGCGCTGTCAGCCGAGGAGGCCCAGCGCCCGCACGGCGTCGCGCTCCTCGGCGAGCTCGGCGACGGAGCGGTCGAGCTGTGCGCGCACATCCCGATCGACGTCGAGGCCCTCGACGATCGACCACTCGCCGTGCGCGGTCGTGACGGGGAAGGACGAGACGAGGCCCTCCGGCACGCCGTAGTCGCCGCGCGAGAGCACCGACATCGAGGTCCAGTCATCGGCCGGCGTCCCCAGCATCCAGGAGCGCACGTGGTCGATCGTCGCCGAGGCGGCAGAGGCTGCCGACGAGGCACCGCGGGCCTCGATGATGGCGGCGCCGCGGTTGGCGACGGTCGGCACGAACGTGTCCTTCACCCACGCGCGCTCCACCAGATCCACCGCAGGCTGACCGGCGACCACGGCGTGCGTCACATCGGGCACCTGCGTCGCAGAGTGGTTGCCCCACACGATCATGCGGCGGATGTCGCCCACGGCCGCGCCGGTCTTGGCTGCCAGCTGCGCCAGTGCGCGGTTGTGATCCAGGCGAGTGAGCGCCGAGAAGCGCTCCCGAGGGATGTCGGGCGCGGCCGCCGCTGCGATCAGCGCGTTCGTGTTCGCCGGGTTGCCGGTGACGGTGATGCGGATGTCGGCGCTCGCGTGCTCCTGGATCGCGCGTCCCTGCGAGGCGAAGATGGCACCGTTGGCGGCCAGCAGGTCGCCGCGCTCCATGCCCTTGCTGCGCGGCCGCGCGCCCACGAGCAGCGCGTGATCGGCACCCTCGAAGGCGACCCCCGCATCCGCCGTCGTGTCCACCGCCGCCAGCAGCGGGAAGGCGGCGTCGTGCAGCTCCATCACGACGCCCTCGAGGGCGGGCAGCGCCGGCTCGATCTCGAGGATGCGCAGCCGCACGGGCCGGTCGGGCCCGAGCATGTCGCCGGCGGCGATGCGGAACAGCAGCTGGTAGCCGATCTGGCCGGCGCCGCCGGTGACGGTCACGGTCACGGGGCGGGGTGAGGAGGCGTCCATGCCCCCATCCAACCGCCGCGGGCGCCTCACAGCCAGTGCTTGCGCTTGAACGCCAGATACAGGCCGAGCGCCAGCAGCACCATCAGCAGCAGCGCGAAGGGGTAGCCGAGCAGCCAGTGCAGCTCGGGCATGGTGCGGAAGTTCATGCCGTAGATGCCTGCGATCAGCGTCGGGGCGAAGAGGATCGCGGCCCATGAGGTGACCCGCTTGGTCTGGTCGTTCTGCACCACCTGCTGCTCGGTCATCGCGCGCATCTCATCGTTCTGCCGCTCCGTCACCCGCGCTGCCGCCAGCTGCAGCAGGCCGGTGAGCAGGGTGCGCATGCCGCCCGCCCGCGCAGCGGTGCGACGCGCGTGGTCGTCGACATCGCGCAGGTGCCGGTGCAGCTCGTCGGCGTCGTCGGGCAGCCGGCCGGCGAAGCGCTCGACGATCCCCGCGATGGGCTCTGCCACCCGCTCGAGCGCCAGCACCCGCCGCATCGCCCGGTACACCTCGACCGTCGCCGGGTCGGCGTCGCCGAAGAACGCCGACTCGAGCTCGACGATCTCCTCCCGCAGCTCCTCGGCGAGGTCGGCATGCGCATCGGCGGTGTCGTCGAGCAGCAGGTACAGCAGCGCCGCGGGGGAGCGGGGCACCGATGGCGTGCCCTCGGCGAGCCGCGCGCGCAGCGCCTCGAGCGGGCTCGACCACGAGACCGTGACGGCGCAGCGCTCGGCGATGATCGCGTGCAGCTCCTGCGGCTCGAGCGCGTCACCCCGCCGCTCGAGCCGGTGCACGACGCAGTAGGTGATGCCGTCGTAGGGCTCGAGCTTCGGCCGCTGCCCGCGCTGCAGCACGTCCTCGACGAGCAGGTGGTGCAGCTCGAGCTCGCGCGCGACGGCCAGCAGCTCGTCCTGGCTGGGATCGACGAGCTCGATCCAGGCGAAGCCGTCGTGGCGCGCGGCGGATTCCAGCAGCTCGTCGAACGGCACGCGGCCCGCGACCCTGCCGTCGGCCGTCCAGACGGATGCGTCAGCGATGGCCATGCGCGATCCCTCCGGTGCGGCTCACGCTCGCAATATAGGCCCAGCGGTCCACCTCACGCCCGGCGTTCGCCGAAAGAGGATCGGCGCGGGGTCGCGCGTAGACTTGGCAGACGGGCTGCACTGCCTTCGTCGGTGCTCGGGAGCCCGTCCGTGTTGGGAGAGAACCGTATGGGCAAGACGCTCGCTGAGAAGGTGTGGGACGACCACGTCGTCGTGAAGGGCGAGGACGGCGCGCCCGACCTCATCTACATCGACCTCCACCTCGTGCACGAGGTGACCAGCCCGCAGGCCTTCGACGGGCTCCGCCAGGCGGGCCGCGCCATGCGCCGCACCGACCTCACGGTCGCGACGGAGGATCACAACACCCCGACGCTCGAGATCGACAAGCCCATCCAGGATCCGACCAGCCGCAAGCAGATCGAGACGCTGCGCGAGAATGCCGCCGAGTTCGGCGTGCGCATCCACTCGCTGGGCGACAAGGAGCAGGGCATCGTGCACCTGGTCGGCCCGCAGCTGGGGCTGACCATGCCGGGCGTCACGGTCGTCTGCGGCGACTCGCACACCTCGACGCACGGGGCGTTCGGCGCGATGGCGTTCGGCATCGGCACGAGCGAGGTCGAGCACGTGATGGCGACCCAGACGCTGCCGCTCAAGCCCTTCAAGACGATGGCCATCAACGTCGAGGGCGAGCTGCGCCCGGGCGTGACGGCGAAGGACATCATCCTCGCCGTGATCGCCAAGACCGGCACCGGTGGCGGCGCCGGCTACGTCTTCGAGTACCGCGGCAGCGCCATCCGCGCGCTCTCGGTCGAGGGCCGCATGACGATCTGCAACATGTCGATCGAGGCGGGTGCCCGCGCGGGCATGGTCGCGCCCGACGAGACCACCTTCGCGTACGTGAAGGACAAGCCGCACGCGCCGCAGGGCGCCGACTGGGATGCGGCCGTCGAGTACTGGAAGACGCTGCCCACCGACGACGACGCGGTGTTCGACAACGAGATCTTCATCGACGCGAACGAGCTCGAGCCCTTCGTCACCTGGGGCACGAACCCCGGTCAGGGCGTCTCGCTCTCGGGCGAGGTGCCGGCGCCCGACTCGTTCACCGACCCGACCGACCGCGCCGCCGCCGAACGCGCGCTCGAGTACATGGATCTGCAGCCGGGCACGAAGCTCAAGGACATCCCGGTCGACACGGTGTTCATCGGCTCCTGCACCAACTCGCGCGTCGAGGACCTCACGGCCGCCGCCGAGATCATCCGCGGCAAGCAGAAAGCGGATGGGGTGAAGGTCATGGTCGTGCCGGGCTCGGCACGGGTGCGGCTCGAGGCGGAGGCGCTGGGGCTCGACAAGGTCTTCAAGGACTTCGGCGCCGAGTGGCGCTTCGCGGGCTGCTCGATGTGCCTGGGCATGAACCCCGACCAGCTCGCCCCCGGCGAGCGCTGCGCATCGACCTCGAACCGCAACTTCGAGGGCCGGCAGGGCAAGGGCGGCCGCACCCACCTGGTCTCGCCGCTGGTCGCGGCCGCGACCGCGATCCGCGGCACGCTCTCGAGCCCCTGGGATCTCGAGCAGACGATCGGCGAGGAGGCCTGAGATGGAGAAGATCAGCACGCTGACCGGCACGATCGTGCCGCTGGAGCGCTCGAACGTCGACACCGACCAGATCATCCCCGCGGTGTTCCTCAAGCGCGTCACCAAGACCGGCTACGACGACGCGCTCTTCCACTCGTGGCGGCAGGACCCCGACTTCGTGCTCAACCAGGAGCCGTACAAGCGCGGCGGCGTGCTCGTCGTCGGCCACGACTTCGGCACCGGCTCGAGCCGCGAGCACGCCGTCTGGGCGCTGCGCGACTTCGGCTTCACCGCCGTCCTCGGCCCACGCTTCGGCGAGATCTTCCGCGGCAACGCCGGCAAGCAGGGCCTGCTCGTCGGCCAGATCTCGGAGGAGACGATGGAGGCGCTGTGGGCGGTCGCGAAGGCGAGCCCGGGCGCGGAGATCACCGTCGACCTGGAGGCGCGCACCGCGACCGCCGACGGCGTCAGCCACGACTTCCAGATCGACGACTACACTCGCTGGCGCCTGCTCGAAGGCCTCGATGACATCGCACTGACCCTCCGCGACGAGGCCTCGATCACAGCATTCGAGGCGAAGCGTCCCTCCTGGATGCCGACCACGCAGCCCGTCAGAGAAGGAACGCAGTGAACCTCACCGAGTTCAGCAAGAGCGCGGGTGCCGCCGTCGGCATGAACGTCGACCGCATCACCGTGCGCGGCGGCAAGCCGCTCAAGGGTCGCATCCAGATGAAGGGCGCCAAGAACCTCGTCACCAAGGCGATGGTCGCGGCGCTCCTGGGCGAGGGCCCCTCCGAGCTGCGCAGCGTGCCCGAGATCAGCGACGTGCGCGTCGTGCAGGGCCTGCTCGAGCTGCATGGCGTGACGGTCGAGCGCGACGGCGACACGCTGCGGCTCGACCCCGCGAACGTGCGCACCGCGCACGAGACCTCGATCAACGCGCACGCCGGCTCCAGCCGCATCCCGATCCTGTTCTGCGGGCCGCTGCTGCACCAGCTCGGTGAGGCGTTCATCCCCGACCTGGGCGGCTGCCACATCGGCGACCGGCCGATCGACTTCCACCTCGACGTGCTGCGCAACTTCGGCGCCGTGGTCGAGAAGCTGCCCAGCGGCATCCGCATGACGGCACCGAACGGGCTGCACGGCGCGAAGATCGAGCTGCCCTACCCCTCGGTGGGCGCGACCGAGCAGGTGCTGCTGGGCGCGGTGCGCGCGAAGGGCCGCACCGAGCTCACCAACGCCGCCGTCGAGCCCGAGATCATGGATCTCATCGCGATCCTGCAGAAGATGGGCGCCGAGATCCAGGTCGACACCGACCGCACGATCCGCATCGAGGGCGTCGACAAGCTGGTCGGCTACAGCCACACCGCCCTGTTCGACCGCAACGAGGCCGCCTCCTGGGCGTGCGCGGCGCTCGCGACCGACGGCGACATCTTCCTCGAGGGCGCCCGGCAGCCCGAGATGACGACGTTCCTCAACGTCTTCCGCAAGGCCGGCGGCGCCTTCCAGATCCAGGACGACGGGATCCGCTTCTGGCACCCGGGCGGCGCGCTCAAGCCGGTGGTGGTGGAGACGGATGTGCACCCCGGCTTCATGACCGACTGGCAGCAGCCGCTCGTGGTCGCGCTCGCGAAGGCCGAGGGCATCTCGATCGTGCACGAGACCGTCTACGAGCAGCGCTTCGGGTTCACCGAGGCGCTGGTGGAGATGGGCGCGCGCATCCAGATCCACACCGACTGCCTCGGCAGCCACGCGTGCCGCTTCGGGCAGCGCAACTACGAGCACTCGGCAGTGATCGCCGGCCCGGTCGAGCTGCACGGCGCCGACATCATCGTGCCCGACCTGCGCGGCGGCTTCAGCCATCTGGTGGCGGCGCTCACGGCGACGGGCACCAGCCACATCTCGAACGTCGGCATCATCGCGCGCGGCTACGAGCGCTTCATCGAGAAGCTGGAGACGCTGGGCGCAGACTTCGACGTGGAGGGCTGATGGCGCTGCCCGGGAAGCCGCCGAAGCGCGAGCGCAAGCCGGTCTACGTGGGGCTCGCGGCCGCGATCATCCCTTCGCTGAGCGCGATGGCGAAGCTGCACATCCGCGGGCACGAGCACATCCCGGCGACGGGCGCCTTCGTGCTCTCGCCGAACCATTACAGCGAGATCGACCCGATCGTGATGGCGATCGCGATCTGGAAGTCGGGCAGGGTGCCGCGCTTCATGGCGAAGGCCAGCCTGTTCAAGGTGCCGGTGGTCGGCCGCATCCTGACCGCCGCCGGCCAGATCCCCGTCGAGCGCGCCGGCCGTGCGACCGTCGGCGGCGCACCCATGGAGGCCGCGCGCACGCTGGTGCGCGAGGAGCTGGGCGTGATCATCTACCCGGAGGGCTCGCTCACCCGCGACGCCGATCTGTGGCCGATGCGCGGCAAGACCGGCGCCGTGCGCATGGCGCTCGAGGCGGGCGTGCCGCTCATCCCCGCCGCGCACTGGGGCACCCAGCACCTCATGCCGCGCTACGGGAAGGGCATCCGCCCGTTCCCGCGCAAGCACATCCAGATCCTCTTCGGCCCGCCCCTCGACCTGTCGGAGTTCGAGGGCAGGACCAATCAGCGGTCGATGACCGCCGCCACCGAGCGGCTGATGGCAGCGATCGCCGAGCTGCTCGGCGAGCTGCGCGGCGAGACGCCGCCCGCGCAGCGGCATGACCCCGGCCAGCATGGGCAGACCGAGACGGGACGGTTCGATGGCTGACGCCGTCGTCCTGGGCGCCGGCAGCTGGGGCACGACGTTCGCGAAGGTGCTCGCCGACGGCGGCGCCGACACGGTGCTGTGGGCGCGCCGCCCCGAAGCGGCGAGGGAGATCGACGAGTCCCGCCGCAACACCCGCTACCTGCCCGGCATCACGCTGCCCGCCGGGCTGCACGCGACGAGCGACATCCGCGCGGCCCTGGCCGACGCATCCGCCGTCTTCCTCGCCGTGCCCAGCCAGCAGCTGCGGCAGCTGCTGCGCGACCACGGCGACGCGATCGAGCCCGGCGTGCCGATCGTGACGCTCATGAAGGGCGTCGAGTCGGGCACCCGCCTGCGCATGACCGAGGTGATCGCGCAGGAGCTGCGGGTCGACGCCGCCCGCATCGCCGCGGTCTCCGGCCCGAACCTCGCGCTCGAGATCGCGCAGCAGCAGCCCACCGCCGCCGTGATCTCCTCGAGCAGCGGCGACACCGCGCGCGCGATCGCGAAGCTCGCGCGCAACGACTACTTCCACTCGTTCATCAACGCCGACGTGGTCGGCACCGAGTTCGGCGGCGTGCTCAAGAACCTGGTCGCGCTCGCGATCGGCATCGTCGACGGCGTCGGCTACGGCGAGAACACCAAGGCCTCGATCATCACCCGCGGGCTCGCCGAGATGACCGACTTCGCCGTCGCGCACGGGGCCGAGCGCAAGACGATGCGCGGGCTCGCGGGGCTCGGCGACCTGATCGCCACGTGCGGCTCGCCGCTCTCGCGCAACTTCACCGCCGGTCGGCTGCTCGGCATGGGCTACTCGCGCACCGACGTCATCGCCCGCATGGAGCAGGTCGCCGAGGGGTTGGCGTCGGTCGACCCGGTGGCAGAGCTCGCAGCGGCGAAGGGCGTGCGGATGCCTATCCTCGAGCAGGTGCGGCTCGTGCTCGACGGCGCCATGGACCCGCGCGACATCGCGCCGCACCTGACGACCGACGACGAGCCGATCGAGGAGTGACCGTGCCACAGCACGACGACCGGGTGCCCGGCCCGCCTGACCGCAAGACCCGCGTCGCGCTGCTGTTCGGCGGCCGCTCGAGCGAGCACACCATCTCGTGCGCGACCGCCGGCAGCGTGCTCGAGCACATCGACCGCGAGCGCTACGAGGTGGTGCCGATCGGCATCACCCGCGACGGCCGGCTGGTGCTGCAGGCCGACGACCCCGCACCGCTCGCGCTCGAGCGCATGCCGGAGGTGACCGGCGGGGACGCGGTGCGGCTGCCCGACTCCAGCACCTCGCGCATGCTCACGGCGACGGATGCGTCCGGTCGCGTCCGCGAGCTGGGCGAGATCGACATCGTCTTCCCCATCCTGCACGGCCGCTTCGGCGAGGACGGCACGGTGCAGGGCCAGCTCGACCTCATCGACATGCCCTACGTCGGCAACGGCGTGCTGGCGAGCGCGGTCGCGATGGACAAGCACTTCGCGAAGGCCGTGCTCGAGCACGTCGGCATCCGGGTCGCACCGTGGATGACGGTCTCGCGCGCCGACTGGGCCGCCGACCGTGACGCGGTGCGCGCGCGGCTGGGCGACTTCCCCATGCCGGTGTTCGTGAAGCCCGCCCGCGCCGGCTCCTCGGTCGGCGTCAGCCGGGTCGCGAGCGTGCTCGACTTCGATGCGGCGATGGACCTCGCGCTGGCGGAGGACACCCGGGCGCTGGTCGAGGCGGGCGTGACCGGCCGCGAGATCGAGGTCGGCGTGCTCGGCGGGCACGGCGGTGCTCGAGCGCGCGCCTCGCTGCCGGGCGAGATCGTGCTCGACGAGGGCACCTTCTACGACTTCGACGCCAAGTACCGCGGCCTGCCCACGGCTCGCACCGAATGCCCCGCCGACCTCGACGAGGCGACCATCGAGGCGCTGCAGACCACCGCCATCCACGCCTTCGAGGCGATCGACGGCTCAGGCCTCGCCCGCGTCGACTTCTTCGTCTCGCCCGAGCACGGCATCGTGCTCAACGAGGTGAACACCATGCCCGGCTTCACGTCGATCTCGATGTTCCCGGTGGTGTGGCAGGCGAGCGGCATCGGGTACGGCGAGCTCATCAGCGAGCTCATCGACCTGGGATTGCAGGCGGCGCGATAGCCACCACCCTGCTCACCTTCGGCCACGGGCGCCTCGACGGGGAGGGCCTGCGGACGCTGCTGGCGGGCGCCGGCGTCGAGCTGGTGGTCGACATCCGCCGGTTCCCGGGCAGCCGCGCGAACCCGGCGGCGTCGCGCGACGCGATCGAGCAGGAGCTCGGCACTGGCGGCATCGACTGGCGCTGGGAGGAGCGGCTCGGCGGCCGCCGGCGGCTGACGAAGGAGCAGGACGCGGCCTCGCCCGATGGCTGGTGGCGGGTCGCGGCCTTCCGCGCCTACGCCGAGTGGACCCGCACGCCGGAGTTCGCAGCCGGCCTCGCCGCAGTGCTGGCGGACGCGGGCGAGCGGCGCACGGCGGTCATGTGCTCGGAGGCGGTGTGGTGGCGCTGCCACCGCCGCGTGGTGGCCGATGTCGCGAGCGTGCTGCACGGCGCCGAGGTGCTGCACCTGATGCACGACGGGAGCCTGCGCCCGCACCCGGTCAGCGAGACGGCACGGGTGGTCGGCTCCGGCGTGCAGTGGCCGCCGGATCCGGCATCCGCGTGAGCGCCACCGGTCGCCGCGCTCAGGCGGGCACGAGCCACTCGTGGAGCTCACCGGCGAGCCATGCGCGCAGCATCGCGTTCCAGTGCTCGGTGTCCTCGACGCTCCAGACGTGATGCATGCCGGGGGCGATGCGGGTGTGCGCGCGCGGCTGGACTCGCTGCAGGGTCTCGAGCGAGCGGCGCATGACCGCCGGCTCCTTCTCACCCGCGACCAGCAGCATCCGCCCCCTGTAGTCGGCAAGGTGCTCGGGCACGCCGCCGGCGTACACCTCGGCGAGCATCGCCCGCGCGGTCTCGCGCCGCACCGACAGCCCGTGCTCGACGTAGAGCTCGTGGGAGTCGGCTGGCAGCCCGAAGGCGACGGCCTGGCCCTTCCAGAACCAGCGCTTGTCCCACAGGGCGAGCTGGATGCCCGAGGTGGCCCTGGCGACTCCGCCGACCCGCTCGACCGCGGCGCCGCTCGTGAGCACCGAGGCGGCGAGCTCAGGGTGGCGGGCGGCAAGGTGGAGCGCGACCACGCCGCCGAGCGAGAGCCCGACGACGTCGACCGGGCCGTCGCCGGCAAGGGAGCGGATGCGTGCGGCCGCGTCGTCGGCAGCTGCGGCGAGGCCGGGCCACGGCTCCGCCGTGCGTGCGCCGAAGCCGGGCAGGTGCGGTGTGAGCACGAGACGATCGGTGAGGGCGGGCAGCTGCGGCTCCCACATCCAGTTGGCGACGTTGCCGCCGTGGAGCAGCACGATGGGGCGGTGGCCGATCGGGGAGGATGCGTCGTGCGCTTCGGGGAAGTGCTGGGTCACGGCAGCTGCTCCTCGACGGTGTCGAGCCACTCCAGCTCGGTGCGCACATGGCGCAGGCCGTGGTCGAGCGTGGCGAGCCGCAGGTGCTCGCCGCGGGTGCGTGCCGGGGCGGCCGACGCCTCGATCGTCTCGAGCGCTGCCAGCTGTTCGAGGGCGGCCGCGCGGCGGCGCTCGATCAGGCGACCGACGGCATCGTCGCTCAGGCTCTCGGCGAGGAAGATGCGGGCGATGAACGCATCGCGCTCCGGCTGCCGGTCGAGCTCGGAGTCGAGCCAGGCGACGAGCGCGACGCGACCGGCATCGGTGATGCGGTGCTCCTGACTGTCGGGCGCGGTCGTGCCGGGTACGACGGTGACGCTCGCGAGTCGCTCGTCGACGAGCGCGGCGAGGGTGCGGTAGATCTGGGCCTTGTCGGCGGACCAGAAGTGGTTGACGGTGGTGTCGAACTGCCGCTTGAGGTCGGCGCCCGACATCGGGGCGATGGCCAGCAGGCCGAGGATGATGCGGGAGAGGATCATGCGCTCAGTCGAGCACGGGACTAGGAGACTTGTCAACTAGTCTCGGTCGGCTACCTCGGCGACTGCGTCGGCAGGCCGTTCGGCGAGCTGACGCCCTGGCTGGCCGACGACGCCGAGGCGAACGCGCCTGAGGCCGGCGCGGGCGCGTCAGCGAGCCGAGAAGCGCTCCGTCTGCGAGTCGTCCTGCTCGGGGTCTGCCTGCTCGGGGGCACCCGGGTCCCAGCCCTCCGCCGGGTTCTCCTTCGCATCCTCGCCGACCGTGGGCTGCTCGACGTGCGCGCCGCCGTGCGCGCCGCCGTCGACCACGGAGGCGTCCTGCGCCGCACTGTGGTGCCGGTGCGTCGACTGGGGCTTGTGATCCTTGCTCATCGCCGTCCTCCTCCGGCGCGGCGTCGTCGCCGTGCCACCGCCGACGCTACGCCGACCCTCGCCCCCGCGCCATGGGGCGATCGGTGCGTGCCGCAACTGGCGCGGCACGCCGACGACGAGGGGCGGATGCGTCAGACGCCGACGCTCTGGCGCGCGCGTGCCGCGTCGATGCGCGCGTAGGCGAGCGCCTCGGCGGCTTCGAGCGTCGTGGTGCCGTGGTCGCGGGCGGCCGCGAGCACGCTGCGCACGGTGTCGCCGATGCCGGTCAGGCGCTCGGCGATGGCGGGCCACTCGAGGCCGTGGCCGATGCCCTCGAGGTGGATGACGCCGCCGGCGTTGACGACGAAGTCGGGCGCGTACACGATGCCGCGCTCCTGCAGGCGGGCAGCGCCGGAACGGTCGGCGAGCGGATTGTTCGCCGGGCCGACGACGGCGCGCACCGGCAGGGCGTCGATGGCCTCGTCGGTGAGGATGCCGCCCAGGCCTGCCAGCACGAGCACGTCGGCCTCGGTCGTCAGGGCGCGGTCGGGGGAGATCCACTTGGCGTCGAGCTCGCTGGCGAGCTGCCGCTTGCGGTCGTCGATGTCGGTGATGATCAGTCGGGCGCCCTGGCCGGCGAGCATGCGCGCGAGGCGGCCGCCGACCTGGCCGAGGCCGGAGATGACGAACGAGCGGCCCTCGATCTGCTCGGAGCCGAACGCGGCCTCCAGGGTCGGGGCGATGGCCGAGAAGACGCCCAGCGCCGTGGCACCGGCGGGCTCGCCCGCTCCGCCCTTGTCGGCGGGCAGGCCCACGACGTGCGCGGTGCGCTCGCGCACGACCACCATGTCGTGCTCGGTCGTGCCGACATCCTCGGCGGTGCGGTAGCGGCCGTCCATCAGTTCGACCAGGTCGCCGAGGTCGAGCAGCGCCGCGCGCCTGCGGTCGCTGTCGACGTGCTCGCCCATGGGCAGCGCGATGACTGACTTGCCGCCGCCCGCGTCGAGGCCGGCCGCGGCGTTCTTGAGCGTCATGGCAGCCGAGAGCCGCAGCGCATCCGCCTGTCCGTCCGCCCACGTCGGGTACGTCCACATGCGGCAGCCGCCGAGCGCTGGCCCGAGTGCGCTCGAGTGCAGCGCGACGGTGATGACGAGCCCGCTGCGGGCGCCCTGTGCTGTCAGGACGCGCTCGTGCGTGAACTCCGGGACTGCGCTCATGGTGCTCTCCTCATTGAGTGCATGCGCCGCGTCGTGTGCGGTGCAGCCGATTTCGGGCCGCGGGTCGCGCGGTCACATCGATCTTGGAGCGGATGCGCGACGCGCGCAAGCGGGCGAGCGCGAGTTGCGCGAGGTGCGCAGTGGGGGACGGATCCGCTGCGCGCGAATGCGCAGCTCGACCGCTGCCGCTCAGCGCCGCTCGGCGTCGTCGTCGGAGGCGATGCCCTCGCCCTCGACGACGATCTCCTCGCGCTGCACCGGCACCTGCACGGTCTGCATCTCGGTCACGATGCGCCGGCGCAGGCGCGGGCCGCCCTCGCCCGAGCGCGGACCGGCTGCTGCCGCCGCTCGCTCGTGGTCGCCCGACCGCTGCTCGTGGGCATCGCGCGCCCCGCGCTCGTCCTGCGGCTGGTCATCGATGCGATGCGTCTCGCGGGCGAGATCGTCCGTCGCATCCGGCGAGCGTCGGGGCGGCTCCACCCCGTAGTAGCGGTAGAGCTCGGCCTCCTGCTCGGCGGTCAGGTCGTCGGAGTCCGAGATGCGCGGCGCATCCTTCACGAAGGCCTTGTCGTAGGCGACGACGAACTCGTCGCCGCGCATGCTCGCTCCTGCGACCGGTACGAACGACTCCTGCATGCCGAACAGACCCGTCTGCACGGCGATCCAGGTCGGTTCGTCCGTGCCCTGGAGCACGAACACCTGGCCGACCCTGCCGAGCTTGTGTCCGTCGCTGCCGAAGACCTCTGCGCCGTCCTCGATGGTGCCCTGGAATGTCATTGCTGTCCTCCTTCATCGATGCCCGCTGCTGCGAGCGGTCGGTCATGCGATGCGGAATCCCGCGTCGCCGCGCGGATCGATCTCGTCGGCCTCGACGTGATCGACTCGCGCCGATGGCGGCCCGTGAGCGAGCCATGCGGCCATCTCGTCCACCGCATCCGCGTGCCCCTCGACCTCTGCCTCGACGGTGCCGTCGAAGCGGTTGCGGGCGCTGCCGGTGACGCCCCGGCGTCGTGCCTCGGCGGCCGCAGCCACGCGGAAGCCCACGCCCTGCACGCTGCCGTGCACGACGAAGCGCCGGCGGATGCGGTCGGTCGGCATCGGATTCTCAGCGCTCGGGCTCCTCGGGGTGCGCCTCGCGCGCCTGCCCCTCGCCGGCCGGTCGCCGGTCGCGACCCAGCGCATCCGCTTGCGTCTCGGTCGCAGCCGGATCTGTGCCGGACGACTCGCCGCGCTGCCAGTGCGCCGGCGGGTCCTCCATGGGCGTGCCGTCGCCGTGCACGGGCGCACCCGTCTGCCGGTCGTGCGCGGCCGCGTCGTGGCCCTCGCCGGGCGGGCCCTCGTTGTGCCGGTTGGCGAACGAGCTCGCCGTGCCGCTGTCAGCCGGCGGCCGCTCGTGGTAGACCGGGTCGCCCTGGCGACGGTCGTAGTCCGGGTCGGTCGTGTGCTCTGCAGCCATGATGTTCGCCCCTTTCGCGTCGCGAGGGCCAGCAGCCCCCGTCGCTGTGGAGGTGACGGTACGCGGGCAACCTGAATGCCGCCGGTCGGCTGCCGCGGGTGGGTGCCGTGGGTCAGCGGGTGGCCTCCCGCTGCTCCTCGTCGTCCTCGAGCTCTCGAGTCGAGCGCCTCTCGGGCGCCGCTCGCGACCCCTCGTCGTAGCGGTCGTCGTCGTCGCGGTGCTCGGCGACGTCGGCTGCGGCCGGGTCCTGCCCGCTCGCCGCTCCCTGCTGCCAGTCGGATGGCTCCGTCTCGCTGGCTGTGCCGTCGCCGTGCACGGGCTCGCCGGTCTTCGGGTCGTGCGCGGCGCCCTGGTGACCATGCCCGGGCGGGAACTCGTTGTGGCGTGCCGAGAACGAGCTCGGCGTGCCGCTGCCCGGCGGCACCTCGTAGTGCTCGATGTACTCCTCGCCGCGGCCTTCCCGATCCACCGGATCCGGCGCGTGCTGGTGCCAGCTCATCGTCCCTCCCACCGTCGGGGGTTCTCGCGGCCCACCCTAGGCCCATCGACGTCGCGCCTCCAGCCCTCGTTTCGGGACCCGACCCATCCGTCTGCCGGCCTGCTCCGTCGCCGGTAGGCTGGTCTGTCGTGGCACTCACCATCGGCATCGTCGGTCTCCCCAACGTGGGCAAGTCGACCCTCTTCAACGCTCTCACCAAGAACACCGTGCTCGCGGCGAACTACCCGTTCGCAACGATCGAGCCGAACATCGGGGTGGTCGAGCTGCCGGATGTGCGCCTGACGCGCCTCGCAGAGATCCACGGCTCGCAGCGCATCCTGCCCGCTGCCGTCTCGTTCGTCGACATCGCCGGCATCGTCAAGGGCGCGAGCGAGGGCGAGGGGCTCGGCAACAAGTTCCTCGCGAACATCCGCGAGGCCGACGCGATCGCGCAGGTCGTGCGCGGCTTCGGCGACAGCGACGTGGTGCACGTCGAGGGCACGGTCGACCCGTCCTCCGACATGGAGACCATCAACACCGAGCTGATGCTCGCCGACATGCAGACGCTCGAGAAGGCGATCCCGCGGCTCGAGAAGGAGCTCAAGGGCAAGAAGATCGACGCCTCGGTGCTCGCCGCCGCCGTCGAGGCGAACGAGATCCTGAACTCGGGCCGCACCCTCTCGCAGGCGGGCTTCGACACCGCGCCGATCCGCGAGCTGGGCCTGCTCACCGCGAAGCCCGTGCTGTTCGTGTTCAACGTCGATGAGGATGTGCTGGCGGACGACGCGAAGAAGGCCGAGCTGGCAGCGCTGGTCGCGCCCGCGAAGGCCGTCTTCCTCGACGCGAAGGTCGAGTCGGAGCTCGTCGACCTCGAGCCCGAGGAGGCGCTCGAGCTGCTGCAGTCGCTGGGCCAGGACGAGTCGGGCCTCGACCAGCTCGCCCGCATCGGCTTCGAGACGCTCGGCCTGCAGACCTACCTGACGGCTGGCCCGAAGGAGGCGCGCGCCTGGACGATCCGCAAGGGAGACACGGCCCCGCAGGCGGCGGGCGTCATCCACACCGACTTCGAGCGCGGCTTCATCAAGGCAGAGGTCGTCTCCTTCGCCGACCTCGACGAGCACGGCTCGATGGCCGATGCGAAGGCCGCCGGCCGCGTGCGCATCGAGGGCAAGGACTACGTGATGGCCGACGGCGACGTGGTGGAGTTCCGGTTTAACGTATAGCGTTAATGACGCTCGCCGTTATATACTGGTTCCGTGATCAGATCGTTCGGCGACAAGGAGACCGAACGGCTGTGGCGTCGTGAACGCGTGAGGTCGATTGATCCGAGGATCCATCGAGTCGCATTGCGCAAGCTTCGTCAGGTGGGGTCCGCGGAGTCCATCGAGGACCTCCGTGTCCCACCCGGCAACCGCCTCGAAGCTCTCAAGGGCGACCGTGCCGGGCAGCACAGCATCAGGATCAACGACCAGTGGCGGATCTGCTTCGTGTGGACCGCCGCCGGACCAGAGGAGGTGCAGATCGTTGACTACCACTGACAAGATCGAGCCGATCCACCCGGGCGAGGTGCTCATGGAGGACTTCATCGAGGGCTTCGGCATCACGCAGAACAAGCTCGCCGTATCCATCGGCGTTCCGCCGCGACGGATCAACGAGATCGTGCACGGCAAGCGAGGGATCACCGCAGACACGGCGCTGCGGCTCGCGAAGTACTTCGGCACCTCGGCCGAGTTCTGGATCAACCTGCAGAGCCATTACGAGCTTGACCGCGCCGAGGACGCAGCAGGTGAGCAGATCGCGGCGATCGCGCCGCTGCAGGTCGCGTGACCAGCTGCGTCGTGCAGCGCCCCGGAGGCGTCTGTATCGCCGTCACCGACCTCGGCGGCGACGGCCCTGTCGTCGTGCTGCTGCACGGGCTTGCCGGGAGTTCGCGGGAGTTGCTGCGCACGGCGCGAGCGTTGCAGGATCATCGGGTCCTGATCGTGGACCAGCGAGGGCACGGTGCGAGCACGCGGCTTCCCGATGATCTATCCCGCGACGCGTTCGTCGGCGACGTCGTGGCGGCGATCGAGGAGCTCGCCCCAGGGCGTCGAGCGACGCTCGTCGGGCAGTCGATGGGAGCCCACACTGCTTTTCTCGCAGCAGCAGCGCATCCAGACCTGGTCGAGGGGCTCGTGATGCTCGAAGGTCATGTGTCGGGGAGCGACGATCCGCGCGAGGCTGCTGGTCTCGGCGCGTACTTCGCGTCCTGGCCGGTTCCGTTCCGGGGAGAGGCCGCTGCCCGCGAGTTCCTCGGTGATGACGCGATCGTTGATGCCTGGGTAGCGGATCTCCAGTCGACGGATGATGGGCTCGTCCCGCGTTTCGACTCCGCGGTCATGCAACGCACGATCGAGGCTGTGCATGAACCGCGCTGGGACGAGTGGGAAGCTCTGCAGGTTCCGACGCTCGCGATTTTCGCCAAGCACGGGATGTTCAGCGATGCCGACAAGGACGAGCTGATCCGGCGCAGGCCCGAGACGGTCAGAGTCGATCTCTCCGGCGGCAGCCATGATGCGCACCTCGACGCCTTCGACGAGTGGATCGACGTGCTTCGCCGCTGGTTATCCCGCGATCAGGCCAGCGACTCGCGGACCAGTGTCCGCTGAGGTTGGTAGCTGCGGCGACGTGGTGGAGTTCCGCTTCAACGTGTAGGCGCCCGTGGTCGCGGCGAAGTCGGAGTCTTCGTTCGCCCGCTGCAACGAGCGTTCGACATCGAGATCGGAGGGTGTCAGATGGTCTGTGTAAGCGATGGGGTCACCGTTCGAAGGAGAACAGACTGTGACTATGACGAAGCAGAGCCCGGAGCGCGAGGAGCGTCGCCGGCAGCAGCAGGAGCTCGCTGACCATTTGAAGGCGTCGGGAGCGATGGATGACATCTTCGCGAAGATCGACGCGGGCGAGCCGCTCACCGGCGAGGGCGGCCTGATCGGCACCATGCTGAAGGCCGCGCTGGAGCGGGGCCTGGAGGCGGAGCTGACCGAGCACGTCGGCTACGAGCGCGGCGATGCAGAGGCGTCGCTGCACCAGAACTCCCGCAACGGCACGTCGTCGAAGACGGTCGCGACCGAGATCGGCGATCTCGAGCTCGCGATCCCGCGCGACCGGAACGGCACGTTCACGCCGATGCTGGTCCCGAAGGGGCAGCGGCGGCTGGACGGGCTCGATGGCATGATCATCTCGCTCTACGCCGGCGGCATGACGATCCGCGACATCCAGCACCACCTCGCCTCCACGCTCGGCACGGACCTCTCGCACGAGACGATCTCGAAGATCACCGAGCAGGTCGCCGAGGAGATCCTCGCCTGGCAGACCAGGCCGCTGGAGGCGCTCTATCCGGTGATCTTCCTGGACGCGATCATCGTGGAGGTCCGCGACGGCGGGCACGTGCGCAACAAGGCGGCGCATATCGCCGTGGGCGTCGACGTGGACGGCGCCAAGCACGTGCTGGGCATCTGGGTGCAGGCGACCGAGGGCGCGAAGTTCTGGGCGGCCGTCTGCGCCGAGCTCGCCAACCGGGGCGTGCGGGACGTGCTGATCGTCTGCTGCGACGGCCTCACCGGCTTCCCCGAGGCGGTCGAGGCGACCTGGCCGAAAGCGACCGTGCAGACGTGCGTGGTGCACCTGATCCGCGCCGCGATGCGGTTCGTGAACTACAAGGACCGCAAGGCCGTCGCCGCGCTCAAGCCCATCTATCAGGCCGCGAACGAGGACGCCGCGCTCGAGGCGCTGGAGGCGTTCGAGGCGTCCGAACTCGGCCGCCGCTACCCGTCGGCGGTGAAATCGTTCCACGACGCGTGGGACCGGTTCACGCCCTTCCTCGCCTTCCCGCCCGAGCTGCGGCGCGTGATCTACACGACCAACTCCATCGAGTCGCTCAACTACCAGCTGCGGAAGGTGACCAAGAACCGCGGCCACTTCCCGAACGACCAGGCGGTCGTGAAGCTGCTCTGGCTGGCGATCTGCAACATCGAGGACAAGCGAGCACGCGACCGAGCGAAGGAGCGAGGCCTGCGATCAGACCAGCGCAAAGCCTCCGGCCGGCTCGTCGAGGGCCAGGTCACCACGAACTGGAAGCAGGCCCTTGAACAGCTCTCACTCGTCTACCCCGAGCGCATCAATCGATACCTCTGACCATCCATGGACCAGACCGCTTACACAAAAGACTTGACAGGCTCCGAGATCGATGTGCGCGACGACGCTCGCTCGCTGCCGGTTCTGCAGTCGGGTCAGCTCATCCTCTCCGACGAGCTGCGCTTCGAGGTGGGCGAGGGTCTCATCGCCGCATCGCTACGCGATCTCGCGGCCGAGCTGTGCGATCTCACCTCCGACTCGTATCGGTTCCATGACCGCCCCGTCTACGGCACCAGCATCGTGGTCCGCGGCACCGACCAGGCGCGCCTCCACCAGGCGGTAGAGCGGCTCGAGGGCATCCGGCGCTCACTCGGCTGAGCGCGATCGCCGCTCTCAGCCACTTCGCGGAAGACTGGTCGGATGGATGCACCCTCACGCCCGCCGCACGCTCCCGACCTCGGGGGCATCCGCGTGCGCGGCGCCCGCGAGCACAACCTCAAGAGCGTCGATCTCGACATCCCGCGCGATGCACTGGTGGCGTTCACCGGCATCTCCGGCTCCGGCAAGAGCTCGCTCGCCTTCGGCACGATCTACGCCGAGTCGCAGCGCCGCTACTTCGAGTCGGTCGCTCCCTACGCCCGCCGGCTGATCAGCCAGGTCGGCGCCCCCGACGTCGACACCATCGATGGGCTGCCACCGGCGGTCGCCCTGCCGCAGCAACGCTCGGGCGGCTCTGCCCGGTCGACGGTCGGCAGCGCCACCACCATCGCCAATGTCCTCCGCATGCTCTACTCGCGGGTTGGCACGTACCCGCCGGGCGCGCCGATGCTGCTGGCCGAGGACTTCTCGATGAATACCGTGCAGGGTGCGTGCCCCACCTGCCACGGGCTTGGGCAGGTGCATGACGTGCCGGAATCCCTGATGGTGCCGGATGATTCGCTCACGATCCGCGAGGGCGCGCTTGCTGCGTGGCCCACGGCATGGCATGGCAAGCAGCTGCGCGACAGCCTCATCTCGCTCGGCTACGACGTCGACGTGCCATGGCGCGACCTGCCTCGGGAGCAGCGCGACTGGGCACTGTTCACCGCGGAGTCGCCACAGGTGCCGGTGTTCACCGATCGGGAGCCCGCGGAGGTGCGGAAGGCCGTCGCTGCCGGCGTCGAGCCGAGCTACATGAGCACCTTCCAGGGCGTACGCAGCTTCGTGCTGAACACCTTCGCCAACTCGAAGAGCGCGCGCATGCGTGAGCGCGCGGCATCCTTCATGGTCAGCGTCCGATGCCCCAACTGCGGCGGTCGGCGCTTGAAGCCGGAAGCGCTGGCGGTCACCTTCGAGGGATATGGCATCACAGAGCTCGCCGCGATGCCGCTCGACGACGTAGCTGCCGTGCTTCACGCCGTGCTCGAGCCGGACTGGACGCCTCGAGCCGAGCCAGCCGCCACCGGGCGCGACGCGATCGCTCCCGAGCAGCTGCTGGCCGCGCGACGCCTCGTCTCCGACCTGCTCGCGCGCCTGTCGCCGATCGTCGAGCTCGGGCTCGGCTCGCTCTCCCTCGATCGCACCACCTCGTCGCTCTCGTCGGGTGAACTGCAGCGCATGCGCCTGGCGACGCAGGTGCTCTCACAGCTGTTCGGTGTCGTCTTCGTGCTGGACGAGCCGTCGGCGGGTCTGCATCCCGCCGACACCGAGTCGCTGCTGCGGATCCTGGCGACGCTGCGGGACACCGGCAACACCGTCTACTTCGTCGAGCACTCGCTCGACGTCATCCGCCAGGCCGACTGGATCGTCGACATCGGGCCCGGTGCAGGATCAGAGGGCGGGACGGTCGTCTACTCCGGCGCCCTCGAAGGGCTGCGCCACGCCAGCGGCTCCGTCACCCGCGACTACCTCTTCCCCGAGCCGGGCAGTCAACGCGCCGTGCGCACCCGCCGCAGCGGTGACGAGCGCCTCGAGCTGTCCCGCGTCAGCCGGCACAACGTGCGTGACCTCACGGTCGCCTTCCCGCTCGGCGCGCTCACGGCCGTCACGGGCGTCTCGGGATCGGGCAAGTCATCGCTGGTCGTGCAGGCGCTGCCCGACCTGCTGCAGGCGAGTCTCGCCAGCGAGGTCGACGAGCACGCGTCGGGGGCGGATGAGCCTGCTGACGTCGAGGATCCGCTGTCGCAGGGCGCTGAGGCCACCACGAGCGGTCGGGCGCGAGGGCCGCGTGGCCGGTTGCGCCGCATCGTGCAGGTGAGCCAGAAGCCGATCGGCCGTACATCGCGATCGAATGTGGCCACCTACACGGGTCTGTTCGATCGCGTGCGGGCGCTCTTCGCAGCGACTCCGGAGGCGCGTCGGCGCCGCTACAGCGCGAGCCGGTTCTCCTTCAACCTGCCCGCCGGCCGCTGCCCGACCTGCAAAGGCGAGGGCACCATGGAGGTGGAGCTGCTCTTCCTTCCGACGGTCCACGCACCGTGCGCGACCTGCGGCGGCAGCCGTTACAACCCGGAGACGCTCGAGATCGAGCTCGACGGGCGGACCGTGGCCGACGTGCTGGCGATGAGCGTGAGCGAAGCCCGGGCGTCCTTCACCGACGACGTTGAGGTGAACCGCCACCTCGACGCCCTGTGCGATGTGGGGCTCGGCTACGTCGCCCTGGGCCAGCCTGCGACCGAGCTCTCCGGCGGCGAGGCGCAGCGCGTGAAGCTCGCCTCGGAGCTGCAGCGAGGACAGCGTGGTGACACCCTGTACCTCCTCGACGAGCCGACATCCGGTCTGCACGCGGCAGACGCCGACCGGCTCGTCTCCCATCTGCACCACCTCGTCGACGGCGGCAGCACGGTCATCATGGTCGAGCACGACATGCGGATCGTCGCTGAGGCCGACTGGGTCGTCGACCTCGGCCCGGGTTCCGGGGATGCCGGCGGCCGGATCGTCGCGGAGGGCACTCCGGAGCAGGTCGCGGCGAGCGACTCCGGCCGGACGGCTCCGTACCTCGCGGCGGCGCTGACGAGACGGAACGACTAGGCAGTTCGGGCATGCGGATAGACCGGATCGCGACCCTGGAAGGCCAGGATGCTCGGGTTCTCGATCACGCCGTCGTGGATCTCGATCGCACGCGCGATGGTGAAGCTCTTCGCCCAAGCGGTTGGTCCCTCCATGACCGTGCGCAGGAACGGCAGGAGCGCCTCGCTGATCTCCCACGTGGCTGAGTTCCACAGGTACGAGGGACTGTGGTCGACGGCGTAGTAGTGCACGCCCTGGCCGACCGTGAACATCGGGTCGTCGAACGTGGTGGGCCTCGCCCACTCGAAGCCCATGCCCTCGTCGCACGAGACGTCGATGATGATGCTTCCCGTGGCGAAGGCATCCAGATCCTCGGTGCGCAGGTAGGTCATCGGCGCTGCGACGTCCTGGAGCGTGCAGTTGACGACGATGTCATGCGACGCCAGGAACGCCGGGAGGAGCACGGAGCCGTTCGCTGTCAGGACCTCGCCGAGATGGGTCGGACGGTCGTCGGTGTTGAGCTGGGTGATGTGTGCGGCGTGTATCGGCGAGCCGACCGCCGCAGCGCCGCGCTGCGTGAGCACTTGGATGTCGTGGATCCCCTGCGCCTTGAGCGCGGTCACGGCTCCCCGCGCCGTCGCGCCGAAGCCGATGACGACCGCGCTGCGACGCGGCCCGTAGTCGCCCGTCGAGCCGATCAGGTGGAGCGCGTGCAGCACCGAGCAGTAGCCGGCGAGCTCGTTGTTCTTGTGGAAGACGTGCAGGCTGAAGTCGCCCCCGTGGGTCCAGTGGTTCATCGCCTCGAAGGCGATCAGGGTGAGTCGCCGATCGATCGCTGTCTGCGTCATGCGTGCGTCCTGCACGCAGTGCGGCCAACCCCACAGCACGCGGCCAACGGGGATCGCCGCCACGTCCGCGTCCTGCGGCTTGGGCAGCAGCAGCACATCCGCAGACTCGATCACCTCTGCGCGATCCGCGACCCTGCCGACGCGCGACTCGACGTAGCCGCGCTCCAGTTGGAAGTCGACGCCGTAGCCGCGCTCGACGATCATCCGCGCGCGCACGTCCGGGTCGATGCGATCCAGGTGATGAGGATGGATGGGCAGTCGCTGCTCGTTCTCCATCGAGGAGCCGGCGAGCAGTCCGAGGGTGCGCAGATCATCGCGGGGTGCCGCGGTCGGGACAGAGGGCGAAGGTTCCGTGGCGCCGGACATCCGGGCTCCCATCATTGCGGAACCGAGGTCAGCTCCTGGCTTCAGGGTACGCCGCAGGGCTGACCGGAGCCGACCACGCCCCTCGCTGGCGAACCCGACCCCCGATCGAGCGCGCCTGAAGTTCCGGCGCGAGAGCTCCGACCGGTCGGGGTGCAGCGCCGGGGGCTACGGTGGGCGCCACGGCGACAGCGATGCGGCAGGTCCAGGTGACGTTCGACTGCGCAGAGCCGGAGCGGGTCGCGCGCTACGACGAGTTCCGCCTCGACTGACGCTTCGACGCAGCGGACGAACGGAGAGCGATGGCCCCGAGCGAACCGGCGATGTCGCCGTCGGACCAGCCCGTGCCTGAGGTGCTCGATCGTGTCACCGGACCGCGACGGGAGGAGGCGCAGACGCTGCTGGCGATGATGGGCGAGCTGAGCGGCGAGCCTCCTGTCGTCTGGGCCGGCAGGATCATCGGCTTCGGCGACTACGAGTACCGCTACGAGAGCGGGCACAGCGGTCGTGCGCCGCTGCTCGCGTTCGCGACCGGCGCGAAGCAGCACACCGTCTACCTCGTGGAGGACTTCGCCGAGCGCTGGCCCGATCTGCTCGCCCGGCTCGGCAAGCACCGATCGAGCAAGGTCTGCCTGTACCTCACGCGATTGCGGGATGTGGATCTCGACGCGCTGCGCGCGTTGGTCGCCGAGTCCCTCGCGGAGCTCGAGGAGTCACTGCGCTGAGACGCAGGGCACGGCCGCCACAGCAGTCACTCCGCGCGCGGCGGCTTGCGCTGCTGCTTCGTGTCTGAGCGCCTGATCTTCGCCTGCAGCCGCCGCCGCTGCGAGCCCTTCGTCGGCCGGGTCGCGCGCCGGGTGGAGGCGGGCGCCACGGCGTCGCGCAGCAGCACGATGATGCGGCGCCGCGCGGCGTTCCGATTGTCGAGCTGCGATCGGTGCTCGGACGCGCTGACGGTCAGCACCGTGCCGGAGAGTCTCGATGCGAGGCGTGCGAGCGCACGCCGGCGCTGCCCGTCGTCGAGCGCGCTGGTCGTCGCGAGGTCGAGGCTGAGCTGCACCCGCGAGTCCGTGGTGTTGACGCCCTGACCGCCCGGGCCGGACGACCGGGAGAACTGCTCGACGAGCTCCGCCGCCGGCACCCGCAGGCCGCGCGGCGCTCCCGGCCCAGGCGGCACATGCAGGTCGTCCACGAGTCGAGTGTGCCGCACCTGCCTTCGCCATGAGTTGCTCGTCGGCCACTGCGACCGCAGCTCACCCGATGGGATCGGGCCGCAGGGATCGGGTGCGGCGCGGCCACGGCGCGCAGGATGGTCACGATAGGAAGGACCGCATGATCGGCACGCTCAACGCATTGGTCGAGCTCGTCGAGCACGGCCTCGACGCAACGATCGACGTCGCAGGCTTGGCACGCGAGCACGGCACGACCGAGTACCACCTGCGCAGGATGTTCTCGGCGCTCTCGGGGATGCCGCTGTCGGAGTACGCGCGGCGGCGGCGGATGACGCTCGCCGGCGCCGATCTGGCAGCCGGAGCACCCAGCCTGCTCGACGTGGCCGTGCGCTACGGGTACGGCTCCACCGAGGCGTTCGGGCGGGCGTTCCGCGCGGTGCACGGCGCCGGGCCGGCCGAGGTGCGCCGCGACGGCGGTCCGCTCAGCACACAACCCACGCTCCGGTTCCGCCCGCATCGATCCCGCCGGCGGAGCACGCACGGCTCAAGGCCCTCAACGACACCGATCCGGCCGGCATCCTGGCCATCACGCACGGACTGGAGCCGGATGCCCCGTAGGGCTCGACGCTCACCTACCTGCACGGCGTCGCACTGACGACGGATGCGTCGGTGCCCGACGACCTGGACCTCATCCGCGTCGAGGCGGGTCAGTGGGCGGTCTTCGCCGCGAAGGGTGCGTTCCCGGACGAGCTGCAGCGCGTCTGGGCGGCGACGGCGACCGACTGGTTCCCGTCGAACCCGTGGCGGCTGCGCCCGGGACCGACGATCCTGCGCTACCTCGAGCTCACCGAGAGCCACGCGAACTGCGAGCTGTGGATGCCGATCGAGTGAGCGTGATCAGCGGGCATCGTCAGCGGGCGTGGTCGATGCATTCGGTCGCTCCGGGACGCGCGTCGAGTCGTGCGGCCGCGATGGGCTTGCCGCAGACGCTGCAGATGCCGTACTCGCCGCGATCGAGGCGTGCGGCGGCGGCGTCGATCTCTGCGACCGCCTCGAGTCGAGACTGGCGCAGGCCCTCGAGTCGCGACCACTCGGACGAGAGCGAGACGCCGTCAGGGTCGTGCTCGTCGTCGTCGTGCAACGACTCTCTCAGGTGGCGCAGCTCGGCAAGCTGACGGTCGGCGTCTTCGAGCAGGGCGACGAGCTCTTTGCGGCGCTCGGTGAGCTTCTTGGCGCTGGCCGCAGACGTGCGAGGCATCCAGACAGGCTAGCCCGATGAACCTGGAGTCCAACGATCGACTGCGACTCGAGCACCGGTTTCTTTGCGGGGCGCGTGTTCATGCTCGTGTCCCTCCTTGTGGCCCTCGTCTGCACGCTCGTGGCTGTACTCGGGATCTCTGCCCAGTGTGGGAGCGGACTGGTTGGGCTTGCACTCGCATTCGCGACGGTCGGAGCAGTCGCCCTGCTCGCGGGGCTCATCGTCTTCCCGTCCTACGTCGAGACCCACGTCGATCGCCGTCGGATCGAGCTGAGATCCGTCGCCGCGCCGCGCCGGGTCGTGCCGGCCGAGGACATCGACGAGATCGTCCTGCTCCAGGGGCTCCAGATCCCTGGCAGGTGGTCCTCAGTCACGACCCCGCGTGTCCTGCTCCGTGGCGGGGACCGCATGCTGGCGGCCTACACGCCTCCACGGTTCTCTGACGATCGAGAGAGCTCTCACCCGATCAGTCGTTCCGGGTCGCCATCGATCTGCAGAGCGTCATCGGACACGAGACCTATACGTCGCTCCGCCGCAGCTTCGCGAGGTTCGGCAGCGGGCACCAGGAGCTGAGCCGGGGGTAGTCGATGGTCACCCCTGTGACGCCTTGCTCGCCGAACGACATCGCCCAGTCCAGGGCCTCGGGCAACTGCACGATGAACAGCGCGACCGGCTCGCCGGGGCGATGAGGCCGTTGGCCTGCGCGGCCTCCTTCGCGCGGGTCGCGCTGCTGAAGACGCAGAGCATCGGACCGGGCTCGGCCGCCAGCATGTACGGACGAAGGACCTCGGGAGTGCCCCTGTTGATGCCGAACCAAAAATCCAGGTTCGCCACGGCTCGCCAGAGCTCGATCTGCGGTTCGATCTCGCCAGGGCGAGCCTGGGCGACCTGGTTGAGGCGGTCGATCTCAGCCACCGACTCCGGGCTCGGCTCCAGCGCGCCGCGACTCGAATCTGAGTGGCCGGAGGGCGTGGTGCTCATGGCCGAACCGTATCGGGCGGCTCTGGCAGCGCGTCGCGCTTCGCTCGATGGTCGGCGACGAGCGTCATCAGCACCGCCCAGACGGATGCGAGGGTCGCGGTGATCACGGGCAGCGCGTACAGCCAGATCGACGGCTCCAGCGCTGCTTCGTTGCTCCTCACGAGCATGCCGACGAGCGCCGCAGCCCCAAATCCAGCGCTCGACAGCCCCACCGTGAATTTCGACCCGATGCCCTCCCGGGTGGGCGCGTCGCGGAGCGCGAAGCTCGCCATGCACAGCGCGCAGATCGTCGCCAGGGCGAAGATCAGCGCGGATGCCGGGTACGCCTGGTGCGCGGGCCAGACAGGGTCGCCCCATAGTCTGCCTGCCGCCCAGCCACCGACGTCGTCGAGCGTGTAGATGGCCCAGATGACGATCGCCCCCGCGGCAGAGACCAGTCCTGCGACGCCCCCGATCGTGCCGAGCACGCCAGCACGTCGCCACTGCCGCAGGCCCGCGGCGACGTCGCTCGCCCATTTCTTCGCGCCGCCGGAGCGCTTGAGGCCGACGACCGCGCCGAAGACGACCGCGGCGCAGATCACCAGCATGACGAGCGTCGTGTCCACGGGTCGACCCTAGGCGCTCAGCACTGCCTCGCGGGAGCGGCGCCCGCAAGAATGGTGCGATGGACATCAGCGAAGCGATCTTGCTGAAGCTCAAGCACTATCCGGGCCCGAACGAAGCCGACTTCCAGTCCAAGCATCCGTCTGAGGCCGCGCAAGCTGCGGTGAGAGCGATCCTGGATGAGGCAATGCGGATCCAGATCGAGTCGGGCTCGAAGACGCTCATAGAGATCGGCGACGAAGTGAGCGGCGTCATGGGCGAACGCCACCAGGGGCTTTTGGCTGATGCACTGGACGAGCTCGCGAACTACTTCACGTACCTCGTGAAGTGACGGCACGGGCCTCACACGTCGAGCCAGAGGCCGAGAGTGTCGTCGATCGTGAACGCCCCCGCGTCGAGCTTCTCTGCCAGCGATGACAGCCACGCCCCGTAGGAGGGGAAGTCCGGGGCAGGGGTGGGTCCGTCCACCGGCAAGGAGATGACTTGGCCGCGCTGACCTGCTGGCAGCGGATCGAGGTCGAGGGCGTGGCCGTAGGCCTCCGCCGCGGTGAACTGCAGCCATCCCCGGCAGTTCATGATCGGCCTGACCCGCTCCGGCGCCATCCAGTCGATGATGTCGTCGACGTCGTCGCCGAGTGCGCTGACGCGCATGTCGGAGGTCGCGATCATCGCCTGGGCGCTGAGTAGCGTGAAGTGGTCGAAGAGGTCGAGCAGGGCGGTCGGATTGTCCTGGCCGTCGTGGCGGCGCAGGCTCGCCACGAAGTCCGCAGGCAGCTGCTGCCCCACGGTGCCAGCGAGACGCTCGAGGTCATCGTCACTGACGGGCCCGCGGAGGGTGCCCGCGACGTGAGGCAGTCGGTCATGCAGCACGCGCTCGATGATGTCCCATGCAGTGTCGATCTCCACGGCTCGAGCCTAGGAGACTGCTGAACAACCCGTCTGGTGCGTGGCGGTGTGCCGCCGCAGCAGAGAGGTGAGTCGTGGCGGCAGCCGAGGCGGTGAGGGATCCTGCTTCGAAATGCGATTCGTGTGGCCGCTCTGGCCGAGGACGGGCGCTGTTGGGGTGCTCCAGGGCTGTGTCCGGGGCCGGGACGGCCCCGGAGGCCTCTATGCGAGGGCCCAGGCCCTGTCCCGCTGGTTGAGTCCGAGTTTCAGGAGCCGCTGGAGGTTGATCGCGGCCGCGCGTGTGACCCACCAGGCGTGGTTGCTGGCCACGCCCCGGTAGGGGACGCGGCGTGCGCCGCGGGTCATCCACGCGATCGAGCGTTCGACCATCGGCCGGTGCTGCCGATAGACGGCCTGGAAGGCGGGCTCTTTCGCTCTGGCTCGGTGCTCGCGCTTGATGCGGTCGTGTTCGGTGAGCGTCATCTTCCGGCCGCGCGCGGCGGTCGTGCATCGCTGCCGGAGCGGGCAGCCCGCGCAGGCGGCGCCGAAGGTGACCTTGCCCTTGGGCGAGATCGGTCGGGTGGTGCCGGCTGGGCAGGTGGCGGTGCCGGCGGCGTGGTCGACGGTGAAGTCGTCGATGGTGAACCCGTCGGGCACGGCCCGCCGCAACGGCATGGGCTTGATCACGGCGACGTGTCCGGCCCGCTGCACGCGCTCGAGCAGCGCGCCCGAGCCGTAAGCGGAATCGGCCAGCACCTCCACCGGCTCGTCGCCGATGCTCGCATCCGCCTCGAGCAGCTCGGCGCCGCGCGCCGCGTCGCTGTTGGCGGGCCCGGACGCGCCGGTGAGCGCGGCCGCGGTGACCAGGCCTGTGTCGGGTTCGATGACGACGTGCGCCTTGTAGCCGTCTTGGCGCTTCTCGCGCGACTTGTGGGCGTGGCGGGTCTCGGGGTCGACGGTGGAGATCACCCGGTCCGGGGCGACCTTCCGGGCGATGCGCCAGCGGCCGTCGGTGCCGTCCGAGCCCTCCGCCGGCTCCACGTCCTGGCCGGCGACCAGCGCCAGCAGCGCCAGCGCCTCCCGCTGCCGATCAGTCAGTTCCAGCGGCTGCGTGTGCTCGAGGACGGTGAGCGCGTCGGACACCAGCGCCGAGACCAGCGCGTCCCTGGCCGTCGCGTCGTCCCATGCGATCTCTGGCTTCCCCGGCTGCGAGTAGTCGTGACCGGGCAGGCCAGCGATCAGTTCGGCGGTGGCGGGGATCTCTCGCGCGACGCGGCGGATCTGCGCGATCAGTTGCGTGACCGTGTCCTGCCGCGCGACCGCGTCGTCCAGGATCGTCGAATCGACCGCGCGACGCCGCCGGCCCGCCAGCGCGCCCGACTGCGCGATCACCTCCGCGACCGCGTCGAAGATCCGGTGCGGCCGCTCGCTGCCGGCCAGCCGGCGCCGCCAGTAGGTCAACGCCGAGGGGTGGAAGCTGCTCTCGGTCATCCCGAACCCGCACGCCGCCTTCCAGCGCAGATCGAACGTGACCGCATCGGCCGTCTCCCGATCCGAGAGGTTGTGGAGCGTCTGCAGCACCAGCACCGACGCGATCACCTCCGCCGGAATCGACCGCCGGCCAAGATTCGACGGGAACAGGTCCGAAAAAGCCTCATCCGGGAACAGCTCATGCCGATGCTGCGCGAGGAACTCGAACACCGACCCCGCCGGCAGCAGATGCCCCGCCCACGTCTCCACATCCAGAAGCTGACGCTGCCCATCATCGCGACCCTGCATGACCCAATTTTCCGGCATCGCCGCCACACCGGCCGAAGGCACGCCTCAACCCGCCGGATTGTTCAGCAGTCTCCTAGGGGCTGATCCCTGCGGCGTCGCGAGCAGGGCGAGATCGACGGGACGCCACGCTGGCTCGCCCGATGACCAGCACGACGGCAGGCTCGCGTCAGTCGTCCTCGAGCGTGTAGGCGCCCGAGCCGTCGGTGAAGAGCGCGGTCTGCCCCGGTCTGGCTTCGCTGACGAACCCCTCCACCCACGGGTAGCGCGCATGGAACGACGAGTACGACCAGATCTCGCGATTGGCCGCGTCTTCCATGTACTCGTCGGTCTCCAGTCCCGTGAACGACTCGAGGTCGTTGCCGGTGAACGTGACCCAGCGCGGCGGGTGATCGGCGTGCATCTTCGAGAGGAAGACCGGTGCATCGCCGGGCAATCCGGCTCCGGCGACCGTATCGGCGCGCGTGACATCGAGCAGCGCGTCGACCGAACCCGCCGCAGCCACCAGCGCCTCCCAGCCGTTGGCCCGCGCGAACGACGCCTCCGAGTCCGTGAGCAGTCGCAGCATCCGCACGTGTCCGATGGTCGCGCCATCTGCCGACCGCACCTCGTCGAACGCGTCGCCCCAGCGCGACGGCGTGACCATGATCGCTGACAAGCGGGTGCCGTTGAGGAAGGGCTCGCTGTTGCGCCACGGCGAACCGACAGGCGGCACACGACGGTTCGTCGCCATGTCGTCGCAGACGATCTTCATGGCGATGATCGCCGCGCCCTGCTGGCCCTCGATCGTCTCGACCGCGAGCTCGACGCGCTCGCCGGAATCGGTCGGCAGCAGCGATGCGCCCGACGTCATCATGACGATCGGGCCGCCTGGCGGCCGCTTCTCCACCACGCGCACCGTGCCGCCGATCGGGTCGGGGTGCATGAGCGGGTCGACCCCCAGCGCGTCGAAGACATGGGAGGGGAACGCTTGGGCATCGGCCATGTCGCGAGTCAACCAGCGCGGGAACGCGTGAACATGGGCGGATGCCGTGAGGCGGCCGCGCGGCGCCGCATACAGTCAAGTGCGTGCGCATCATCGAGAGCCCGCAGGCCGTGCAGTTGAGCAGAGACGGTGTCGTGCATGCCGCCTCCGTCGCGTGGCAGCTGACCGCCGACTACCGCTGGACGGTATCGCTCGAGTGCGCCGAGTTCGACACCGTCGAGGCGCTCGCCGATGACGCGTTCGAAGCGCTCTGCCTCGTGCGCGAGCAGCTCGAGCCTGAAGGGTGGCGCGTCGGCGTCGCCGGTGCGCAGCTCGGCGTCTGGCCGAGCGGCCAGGCGCGTGACCAGGGTGGCGGGCAGCGGGCCTACCGGCAGATGGGGGGACAGGTCGAAGACCTCGTCGACACGTTCGAGCCCGTCGACCCCGCGACGGCGATCACCGTTGCCGAGCAACAGGCCGACGTGGAGCGGCAACACTGGGCGCGCATGCGCGCCAAGGGTGCTGCGATGACGCACGGCACCCACATCGACCAGCGGAACGGCTCGAGCAATCGTGCGCTCCCGCTCGACGCGCCACCGACGCTCGAGGACCTGCGAGCGATACTGCGCAGCATGGACGGCTCATCGCGCTGGTCGTATGCGATCTGGCGAGCACCGACCGAGCTGGATCTCGAGCAGGAGATCCCCGAGGCCGATGCGTACATGCAATGCGCCGGCGCTGCCGCCGCGATGACGGTCGAGGTGCGCTTCGTCGATGCCGACGGCACTGCGCACCAGCACGTGCTCGGCAGAGCGGGCGGTGAGGGCGAAGCGCTGACCGAGGCTGTCAGCTGGGACGGCGGTCGTCACGAGACGATGCTGCGACCCAGCGAGGTGCTGACTGCCGACGAGGCGGCCGAGATCTTCGCCGCCTACGCCGCGACCGACGGCGTCGCCGAGCCCTATGTGCTGCGCGAGCTCGACCTTCGGTGGCCGCCGCCCGGCGATGAGGAGTCCGACGCCAGTGAGCAGCATGAACTGATCACCGTCGAGCTGTGGCGCGAGGATGCGCATCCGGGTGACCAGGGAGAGCGCACCGCGACCTTCGAGGTTCCTGCGCGGCTCCCGCTCTCGGCCGTGCTCGCGAGAGTCATCGAGCCGTTCCTGGCGGATGCGCCGAGGACCGGGTGGGTATGTCGCGGCAAGTCGCGAGGCGAGTGGCGCGACTTCGCTGAGGTGGTGACATTCGGTGCGCCGAATCGGCTGGGCTCTTGCCTGCTCGTGCGGAACCACAGCATCCGCTCATTCGTCGGTGCTGCTGAGGGCACGTTCCGCGTCGTCTGCAACGCCACCGTGCGGTCGCGCGACGGCGAGGGTTCCGGTCGGGCGAGGCTGGCCTCGCAGCGTCCGCTGCTGTTCAGCGACGGCGAAGACGACGAGCAGCGCTGGGCACCGGGCGATGCGCTTTCGGCGCAAGCAGCGTTCTGGGCCTTCGTGCGCGAGCGCCAGCCCGACGGCACGCTGACGTTCGGCATCGAGGACGAGGAGCATGGCGAGGGGATCATGCTCTTGCTCGGCGCCGACGCGATCGGGCGAGCAACGACCGATCCTGTGAGCGTGGATCTTCGCGCCGTCCCCGAGTTCGGCGACTACTTCGCGTTGGTCAGCACGTTCGTCAGCGGCGGGATCACCGCGCTCGAGCGGCACGGCCCGTGGCTTCCAGACCAGCAGGCGCTCGTCGGTGCGCAGCTGCGGATGGCGATGGACGAGTCGAGGCTGCGACGCACGCACCCGCGGGAGCTGCGCCATCGGCTGGCCGTCCTGACGCGGATCGGCGGCCGCGAGCCCGTGATCGTCGACGGTGTCACGCACTACGGCTACGCGCACGACGACGGCTCGACCGTCGACGCGTGGTTCACCGCCGACGGCCGAGGCCTGCTCGTGACGAACGACCGCACGAGCCCGCTCAGCGCATCCGCCGTGGATGCCGCGGGCGTGCAACCGGAGGTGCCTGCGGCGGTGCTCGCGCTGGCTGGGAGCGCGCCCGCCACCGGCGTCTTCACGTTTGCCGGCCCGTGCGCACTGGCCGATGGGCTGGTGCCAGTGCTGCGGGAAGCCGAGCTCGGTCTCGCCGCGACCGGCGTCGAGCGACTCGTCGACCCCTTCCTCGAGATCGAGTCGTTCACGCAGGAGGCCGTCGTTGCGGCGGCTCTGTGGTGGAGCGCCGACGACGTGGGGCGCGGATTCGCCGCAGCCGCCGCGAGTGAGGCAGTGCTGGACGACGCGGCATCCCTCGATGGTGCTGCCGTCGGCGTCCTGAGACGGGCATGGGCCGTGACCGGCTTCTTCGACCGCTGGGACGTGCATTGGGTGCTGTTCGACAGCTGCACCCTCGGACAGGCGGGGGAGGCGCGCGGTGCGCTGCTGCAGGCGGTCGAGGCGCTCGGCCTCGAGCTGGTCGACAGCCCGCCGGGATCCGCTGACGGAGAGGTCTGGGTGCGCACCGACCCGCGCATCGGCCTGGGTGCCGCCGGCGCGCACCCAGACGTCGCGCCGCCGCTCGACCCGGTGAGCGAGCCGCAGTCGTGCGCGACGTGCGACTCGGCATTGGTGCGATCCGACGGCAAGCCGCCGTACGACATCGACATCGATGCCACCACGCAGGCGCTGCAGGATCGCGTCGCCGCCGGCCGCATGCGAGCGATCGTCGGCGACGTGCCGCTCGCAGACATGATCGACCTGTTCGCCTCTGACATGAAGTACACGATCGTCAGCTTCCTCGAGTGCCTCGACTGCACGCGTCTGCTCGAGTGGGGGCTGGCGATCCGCGGCGCCGCGATCTTCAAGCACGTCGATCCGGCCGTGCTCGACAGGATGCGATGGAGCGAGGTGCCGCCTCGCCTCGCCTGGGCGGGGGCGGCGTCGTTCGCATCCATGGATGCCGACGGCAAGGCGCGCGAGCGCAGGGCAGGGATCGCGCGCCACCTCGAATTGATGCGTGGCATGCACGAGGATGCGCCGGCCGAGGTCGTCGAGGTTCAGCCCGGCGAATGGGTGCTGCTGCACAGCGGCCACGACCTGCTGCTCGCCACCAAGCGCAGCGGCAGCGAGCAGGAGAACTCCCTGCTGCTCCGACTCGATGCGACGGAGACCGCGGGCTTTCGGCGCGATGGCACGGGGTACCTCGACCAACTCGCCTCGCGCATCCAACACGACCCCTCTGCGTCGGGTGGGGCATTCGACTCGCGCGACCTGTATCGGGGGCGCGGCGGGCCGCGATACCGAGCACTGGCGGCCGAGGCGACGCGTGCTTGGCGCGTCACCCAGCCGAGGCTGGGTGCGTGCGAGATCTGCAGCTCGTACTGGGTCACGCACGTCGGGGGACCGGTGACGATCGGCGAGAGCGAGCGGCTCATGGGGGAGGTGCGGCGCTGCCGCAGCTGTGGCGCCTACTGGGAGGTCGGCGCGTTCAGCTTCCCGCAGGTGATCAGCCGCGAGGAGGCACAGCAGGGCCTGCCTGACCTGGCGCGCCTCGAGGCGCAGCTCGGCGGCGACTTCCCAGAGCCGCCTCCACTGCCGCCAGGCGCCGTGCGTTGAACCGCCCGCGCACCGGTCCCGCCTCGCCGTGCGCCGCATCCGTGGGTCGCACGCGTCGCCGCAATTCCGGCATCCTTGGTGCATGACGAACCCGACCGCCGCCATCCTCGTCATCGGCGACGAGATCCTCTCCGGCCGCACCCGTGAGGCGAACGCCTACCATCTGGCCGGCCAACTCGTGCGGGTCGGCATCGATCTGGTCGAGATGCGGGTGGTGCCCGACGATCATCGCGCGATCGTGGAGGGGCTGCACGCGCTGAGCGCGGCCGTCGATCATGTCTTCACCTCCGGGGGCATCGGTCCCACCCACGACGACATCACCGCTGACGCCGTCGCGGCGGCCTTCGAGGTGAGCATCGACGTGCGAGAGGATGCGCGCGCGATGGTCGCTGCTGCGGTTGGCGATCCGCGTCGACTGACCGACGACCACCTGCGCATGGCGCGCATCCCCGAGGGGGCGACGCTCATCGCCAACGGCATCAGCGGCGTGCCCGGGTTCAGCATCGGCAACGTGCATGTCATGGCTGGCGTGCCGAGCATCTTCGTCTCGATGCTCGACGCACTGCTGCCCAGCCTCAGCAGGGGCGAGGCGGTCGTCTCGCGCGAGGTGCGGTTCGAGGTCGGTGAGGGGCGCATCGCCTCGCCGCTGCGCGAGCTCGCCGCGCAGCATCCCGAGCTCAGCCTCGGCTCCTATCCGTTCGCGGATGGTCACATCTATGGCACGAACATCGTCGTCCGCAGCACCGATCCGGCGGCGCTCGATATGGCAGTCGCGCAGCTCGAGGGGCTGCGCGATTCCCTCGGCTGAACGGGGCCACACAACGAGACGATCGCGTTCCGGGCAGATGCAGCTGAAGTCGAGCGCGGAGTTGGCTGATAAGGAGCAGGTGTGCACAAGGACAGCGACAGGGACGGCTTCGAACCGAGATGCTTCGTGCAGGTCATGCAGAGGCCGAGCGTCGGGGTCGAGGTGTCGTCGGGTCGCGCTTGGGTCGGCGTCGACCAGCAGGTCGGTCATGGCTCAGCAGATTCGCTCTTCGCGCTCACCGAAGAGCAGTACACGGCAGCAATCGCAGACGCCTCGATCTCCGCTGACCTCGTGCACGAGTACTGGCGGGGTGAGCACGATGAGTTGCGCCTGTTTGATCCTCGTCGAGGCGGATTCCGGCCCACGCACTGGTTTCCGCACCGCGGTCGGATGCTCCCACCGAAGTTTGCTGGGGAGCTCTGGTGGCACATCGACGCTATTGGCGCACCGATGGACGACGAGCGGGTCGGGATCTCCCGTCGACTTGCCGCAGGCACGGGGCTGGTCTTGGGCGACGCCGAAGGCGTCCGTGGCATGGCGTTCCGGCTTGCTGGTGATGGCGCATACCCTCGGCCGGCCGCGCTGATCGGGGGTCTCCGCGCTGGAAGTGATCGCGAGCGGGCGCGAGCCGTGCTGGGACCGCCCGTGGACGCATCCGGAACCGTCTTCGCCATCGAAGGAATGCGAGCGCGACTGGGGTTCGTGAACGGCGGCCTGACCGAGATCGCGCTGGAGGAAGCCGCGCGACAGCCTCTGCCCGGCGGGCAGATTGGGATCTTCCTCTCGGCACTGGGTGAGCCCGAAGAAGCGCCGCGCTTCCGGGCCGCGGCGCAGCTGAGCGGTGCGCGCAATCAGCGGTGGATGGGGTCCTCAGGCGCTGGCCGCCGCTTGCTTGTCTTTGCGAACGGGGTTGAGATGCAGGTGGAGGACGACCGGGTGCTGAGCGTGCGCATCGGGTTGAGCCCGGGCACGACCGAGCCCATCTACCGACATGCCGGCGAACTCGTGCCTGGAGCCACGTGGCCGCTGAGCAGAGCGGCGCTGCACCAGGCGCTCGGCGCTCCCGCGGACTCGAACGGGGGCACTGACCTGTATCGCTTTGGCCAGCGCGATCTGCTGATCTCCTACGAACTGAGGAGCGGCGATGAGAGGCCGATCGAGATCACGGCGGTCCTCGCCGGCTTCACCGTCTCGCATGCGCTCAACCGCTGGCGATCCGGCACCGTCACGCTGTTCCTCGACCTCTTGGGTCGCGACGCCTCGAACCCACTCGTCGTGCACGCACAGGGCCTGCGCGGCGTACAGCTGCGGATGCGCGCCAACGTCGTCGTCGCTGTCGAGATGAACGACAGAAGCATTGGCTTCGAGGCCTTCGTCGACGGACTGCCGGCCAACCCGAGGCGCAATGAGATCCCGTTCGGGGCACCCACCGAGTACGGCATGCATGACGATCTGTGGGCCTTCGAGCAGGGCTGGGTGCACGTGCGCTCGAGTTGGAATGGCAAGATCGCAAAGATCAGCGTCAGTCTCGAGGAGGAGCTCCCCAAGGGCCTCCGCGTGCGCCCCTGGCGCTTCGAGCGAGACACCATGGAGAAGTGGCGCCAGCTCTCGTCGCCGTGAGGAGCTCTATGTCAAGCGACGTCTCGGTCGATCCCTACGCAGTCCTGGCGTGCGGATAGGCCGCTTCGCGGGCCTGGAAGCTGAGGATGCTCGGGTTCGCGATCACGCCGTCGTGGATCTCGATCGCCCGGGAGACCGTCAGGCTCTCTGCCCACGCGGCGGGCCCCTCCATGACCGTGCGCAAGAACGGCAGCAGCGCCTGGCTGATCTCCCAGGTTGCCGAGTTCCACAGGTACGACGGGCTGTGGTCGACTGCGTAGTAGTTGACGCCTTCGCCGACCATGAACATCGGCTCGTCGAAGGTGGTGGGCCTCGCCCACTCGAAGCCCATGCCTTCGTCGCACGACACGTCGATGATCAGGCTGCCCGTGGCGAATCCCGCCAGATCCTCGGTGCGCAGATAGGTCAATGGCGCCGTGACGTCCTGGAGTGTGCAGTTGACGACGATGTCGTGCGAAGCCAGGAACTTCGGCAGCAGGACGTCGCCGTCCTTCGTGAGCACCTCGCTCAGGTGGATCTCGCCCTCGTCGGTGTTCAGCTGAGAGATGTGCACCCCGTGGATGGGGGATCCGACGGCGGCGATGCCGCGCTGCGTGAGCACCTGGATGTCGTGGATGCCCTGCGCGTTGAGCGCGGTCACGGCACCCCGTGCCGTCGCGCCGAAGCCGATGACGACCGCGCTGCGGCGCGGCCCGTACATGCCGGTCGACCCGACGAGCTGCAGGGCGTGGAGCACGGAGCAGTAGCCGGCGAGCTCGTTGTTCATGTGGAAGACGTGCAGGCTGAAGTCACCGCGTCGGCCCCAGTGGTTCATCGCCTCGAACGCGATGAGCGTGAGGCGACGATCGATCGCCGTCTGCGTCATTCCGGTGTCCTGCACGCAATGCGGCCAGCCCCACAGGACCCGGCCCTCGGGGATCTGCGCCACGTCGGCCGCCTGCGGCTTCGGCAGCAGCAGCACGTCAGCCGACTCGATCACCTCGGAGCGATCCGCGAGCCTGCCGACACGAGACTCGACGTAGCCGGGCTCCAGCTGGAAGTCAGCACCGTAGCCGCGCTCGACGATCATCCGCGAACGCAGGTCCGGGTCGACCCTGTCGAGGTGATGGGGGTGGATCGGCAGCCGCTGCTCGTTCTCCATCGAGGAGTCTGCGAGCAGCCCCAGCGTGAGCAGCTCGCTGCCCGACGACGGGGTGGATATGCCGGAGGGGGGTTGCGCGGCGCCGGACATCGGTACTCCCATCATCGGGGAACCAGGTTCAGCTCCTGGCCCGATCGTACGCGTACGCCGTCGGCCGATAGTCGGCCGCGAGGTGGCGCGCGCCGCTGCGCACGCCGGCGCCAAGCTGATCGTGCCCGCTCGCAGCGCGCTGCGTTGCACTGAGAGAATTGCGAGATGACCGCAACGCTCGTCGCCCAGTCGCTCGCGGGCGGCCACGGCCACCGCACGCTCTTCGACTCGCTCGACCTCACCGTCGCGCCCGGCGACGTCGTCGGCGTGGTCGGGGTGAACGGCGCGGGCAAGTCCACGCTGCTGCGGATCCTCGCGGGCATCGACGAGCCGCAGGCCGGCTCTGTCTCGCTCGCGCCCGCGGACGCCTTCGTCGGCTGGCTGCCGCAGGAGCACGAGCGGATGGTGGGCGAGAGCGTGCTCGACTACATCGGCCGCCGCACCGGATGCGCGGAGGCCACCCGCGAGATGGATGCCGCCGCGGCGGCCCTCGGTGACCCCTCGCTCGCGGCGACCGGGACAGACCCGGCCGATGTCTACGCATCCGCTCTCGACCGATGGCTCGCGAGCGGCGCCGCCGACCTCGACGAGCGGCTGCCGATCGTGCTGGCCGAGCTCGGGCTCGAGGTGGACGGCGATGCGCTGATGACCTCGCTCTCGGGTGGGCAGGCGGCGCGCGTGGGGCTCGCCGCGCTGCTGCTGAGCCGCTTCGACATCGTGCTGCTCGACGAGCCGACCAACGACCTCGATCTCGACGGGCTCGAGCGGCTCGAGGCGTTCGTGCAGGGCCTGCGCGGCGGCGTCGTGCTCGTCAGCCATGATCGCGAGTTCCTCGCGCGCTGCGTGACGCGCGTGCTCGAGCTCGATCTGGCGCAGTCCTCGAACCACCTCTACGGCGGCGGCTACGACTCCTACCTGGAGGAGCGGGCGACGGTGCGCCGGCACGCGCGCGAGCAGTACGACGAGTTCGCCGAGAAGAAGGCCGATCTGGTCGCGCGTGCCCGCACGCAGCGGGAGTGGTCGAGCCAGGGCGTGCGCAACTCCATGAAGAAGGCGCCCGACAACGACAAGAACCGCCGCCGGGCGATGACGGAGTCGAGCGAGAAGCAGGCGCAGAAGGTGCGGCAGATGGAGAGTCGCATCGCGCGGCTCGACGAGGTCGAGGAGCCCCGCAAGGAGTGGCAGCTCGAGTTCAGCATCGCGGCGGCGCCTCGGTCGAGCTCGGTCGTCTCGACGCTCAGCGGGGCCGTGCTGCGGCAGGGCGACTTCACGCTCGGCCCGGTGTCGCTGCAGGTGAGCGCGGGGGAGCGCATCGGCATCACCGGCCCCAACGGTGCCGGCAAGTCGACGCTGCTGCGCGCGCTGCTGGGCAAGCAGGCGCCGGATGCGGGCTCGGCGAGCCTGGGTGCGAGCGTGCAGATCGGCGAGATCGACCAGGCGCGCTCGCTGCTTTCGGGCACGCGGCCGCTCGCGATCGCCTTCGAGTCGCTCGTGCCGGAGATGGCGGCGGGCGAGGTGCGCACGCTGCTGGCGAAGTTCGGGCTGCGCGCCGATCACGTCGGCCGCCCGATGGACGAGCTCTCACCCGGCGAGCGCACGCGGGCGGCGATGGCGCTGCTGCAGGCGCGCGGGGTGAACGTGCTGGTGCTCGACGAGCCGACGAACCACCTCGACCTGGCCGCGATCGAGCAGCTCGAGCAGGCGCTCGAGGGCTACGACGGCACGCTGCTGCTGGTGACGCATGACCGGCGGATGCTCGAGACGGTGCGGTTGGATCGGCACTGGGTCGTCGATGCCGGGATGGTCTCGGAGCGGTGAGCGCCACCGGTCCCGGGCGACGGATCCGGCCGGCAACATCATCGGGTTCATGCAGTCGAGGCAGAGCAGGCGCTGCCCTAGCGCGGGAGGGCTCCGAGTCGCACGGGAACAGTCGCGGCTCGTCCGCGCGTGCCAGAGTGAGCCGTGTGAGCACACAGACGAACCCGGCGATCGATCCGCCGGGCGGGCGCCGGGCGATCCCCGTCAGGACGAGCTACGCGCCCTCCCACACCTGCTCGCCCGCGCTGCGCATGCGCGTGCTCCGGCAGACGCCGCTGTTCGCCGAGCTCTCCGACGCCGAGCTGCGATCGATCGACGAGCGGATGACGAACTTCCACGCGGACCCCACCGACGTCATCCACCGGCAGGGCGAGCGCGCGCAGCACTTCTACGTGCTCGCCGCCGGGCGCATGAAGGCCTACCGCACGAGCCCCGAGGGCCAGCAGGTGGTGGTCGACCTGCTCGGCTCCGGCGACGCCTTCGGCGGGGTGGACTCCGTCGGCCGCGCCGCGCACGCCGAGACGGTCGAGGCGCTCACGACCGCCTGCGTGCTGCGCATCGACGCCGACGGCTTCCACCGCATCCTGCGCGAGTTCCCACCCGTCGCGCTGCGCCTGATCGACGACCTGGCCGACCAGCTGCTGGAATCCCGCGAGGCCGTCACGCAGCGCTCGACCACGGTCACGCAGCGGGTCGCGGCGACGCTGCTGCGGCTGGCGGCCAAGTTCGGCGAGCGCGATGACGACGGCGCCGGCATCCTCATCCAGCTGCCGCTGACCCGGGCAGACCTCGCCGGCATCACCGGCTCGACCCCCGAGTCGGTCTCCCGGGCGATGAGTCGGATGCGCACGGCCGGCCTGGTCGAGTCGGGTCGCCGATGGACGCGGCTCGTGGACCTCGCAGGGCTCCGCGACCTCGCCGACTGAGCTCCCGCATCCGCTCGACCGGGGCATCGCCGAGCGATCTGCAGCAGCATGACGCGCGTCATGGTCGCGACGCGCGCGCCTTCCTAGATTGAGATCGAGCCTCCAGACGGGGGCCGCCAAGGAGGAGGACGGTCATGACCACCACGACGAACACCACGCACACGAAGCTCCGCGCGGAAGGCTTCTCCTGCCCCTCGTGCGTGACGAAGATCGAGAAGCAGGTCGGGCGCCTGGACGGCGTCGACGAGGTGAAGGTGCACTTCGCATCCTCGCGCATCGAGGTCGAGCACGACGCCGCCCAGGTCAGCGTCGACGAGATCGTCGACGCGGTCGCGAAGGCCGGCTACGCCTCGACGCCCTCCGCGTTCTGATCTCCGTCGCCGCCGTAGAGCATCGGTCTCTGCGGCGGCGGCCCCATTCGCAGGCGAGCACCCGCTCGTAGGCGAGCACTGAGCAGAGCAGCATCGAGCAGAGAAGAGCAGGACCGTGAACAGGTTGCGGAAGGTTGCGGCAGGGCGATGGTTCGTCCCCGCAGTGTCGGGCACGCTGATCGTGCTGTCGTTCGTCGCCGATCGCGCGCTGGGGATGACCCTCGCGGGCGACCTCCTGATGGTCGCGGCGGCCGTCGTCGCCGGCTGGCACATCGCGGTCGGCGCGGTGCGATCGCTGCTCGCCAAGCACATCGGCATCGACCTGCTGGTGTCGGTCGCCGCCATCGGCGCGATCATCATCGCCAACTACTGGGAGGCGGCCGCCGTCACCTTCCTGTTCGCGGTCGGGCACGCGCTCGAGGCCGCGACCCTCAACCGCACGCGCGCTGCCCTCGCCGCGCTCGTCGCGGTCGCCCCCGATGTCGCCGTCGTGCTTCGCGACGGCCGACAGGTCGAGGTGCAGGCCGGCGCGGTCGCGCCCGACGAGACCGTGCTGGTGAAGAACGGTGCGAAGGTGCCGGTCGACGGCATCGTGATCGACGGCTCCGCAGGCATCGACGAGGCCTCGATCACGGGTGAGTCGATTCCGGTCGAGAAGTCGGCCGGCGACCTGGTGTTCGCCGGCACCGTCTCGCGCAGCGGCTTCCTGCAGGTGCGCGCGACCGGCATCGGCGCCGACACCACGCTTGCGCGCATCATCCACCGGGTGGAGGAGGCGCAGGACGCGAAGGCGAAGACGCAGTCGTTCATCGACCGCTTCTCGCGCTGGTACACCCCCGGGGTCATGGTGCTGGCGCTGGCCGCCGGGCTGATCAGCGGCGACGTCGTGCTGGCGCTGACGCTGCTGGTCATCGGTTGCCCGGGCGCGCTCGTGATCTCGATCCCGGTCGCCATCGTGGCGGGCATCGGCCGGGCCGCCAAGGACGGCATCCTCATCAAGGGCGGCGAGTACCTCGAGACCTCGGCGAAGATCGACATCGTCGCGGTCGACAAGACGGGCACCCTCACCGAGGGCCGTCCAGAGCTGACGGATGTCGTCGTGCTCGACCCGGCACTCGAGCGCTCTGACGTGCTGCGGTGGGCGGCGCGGGCGGAAGCGGGCTCGGAGCACCCGCTCGCGAAGCCCATCCTCGATGCCGCCGATGCCGAGGCGATCGCCTATGCCCTGCCGGAGCGGGTCGAGCCCGTCGCCGGCAAGGGGATCGTCGTGACCACCGAGGGGCGACGCGTCCTGATCGGCAACGCCGCGCTGCTCGAGCAGTACGGCATCAGCGATGACGGCGGCGCTGCGCGGGCGGCCGACGAGCTCGCCCGTCAGGGGCGCACGCCGATGATCGTGGCGCTCGACGACCAGGCGATCGGCGTCGTGGCCGTCGCCGACACGGTGCGCCCCGATGCCGCAGCGATGGTGGCGAGGCTGCACGAGGCGGGCGTGCAGCAGGTCATCATGCTCACCGGCGACGTGCGGCTGGTGGCCGATGCGATCGCCACGGCGACCGGCATCGACGACGTGCGCGCGGGACTGCTGCCCGAGGACAAGCTCGCCGCTGTCCGCGAGCTGCAGCAGGCCGGTCACACCGTCGCGATGGTGGGCGACGGCGTCAACGACGCCCCGGCGCTCGCGACCGCCGACATCGGCGTCGCGATGGGTGCCGCGGGTTCGGCCGTGGCCGTGGAGACTGCCGACATCGCGCTGATGGGCGACGACCTGCTGAAGCTGCCAGAGGCGATCTCGCTTGCGAAGCGCACGGTGTCGGTCATGCGGCAGAACATCGCGATCGCGCTCATCACGGTGGTGGCGCTGCTCGCAGGCGTCTTCATGGGTGGCGTGACGATGGCCATCGGCATGCTCGTGCACGAAGCATCTGTGCTCGTGGTGATCGCCAACGCGATGCGGCTGCTGCGCCGGCGCTCGGCGGCTGCCCCCGCTCGCAGTGTGGAGCGAGCGGCCGAGCTCGACCGGCTGCCCACGGGCACGCGCTGACCGGGCCAGGCGACTCAGCCGATGCGTCGGCCGCGACGGCGATGTCGCAGGTTACGAGTCCTACGCGCGTCACTCCCAAGGGGCTCGGTCAGCGGTGTGCAGCCCTCGACGGCTCGCCGCACGCGACCGTCGTCGGCGCAGTCAGGCCCGCCGCGCCAGCTGGGCGCGCGTCGTGCGCCGGCGCACCAGACCGAGCCGGTCGTCGATGCGGGCGTGCGCGGTGAACATGCGCGTCGTCCAGGGCACGGTCATGAGTGCCCACACGCCGGCGACCAGCACCGCCTCCCACCCGATGTAGATCGGCCATGGCCCGAGTGCATCAAGGATCGACGGGCCCTCGGGCGCACGGCTGAGATACCCGTAGTTCGCGCCTGTCACCGAGTTCGCGACCAGGGCGACGGCAGCCCAGCTCACGGTCAGCACGAGCGCGGTGCCGTAGCCGAACCACGTGGGCTGGAAGCCGAGGCCCCAGACCAGCACGACCGGGGCGAGCAGCGCCGCGATGTGCAGCAGCCAGTACATCGCGAACTCGAGCGCCGGCACCTGGAAGTAGTTGAGGTCGGGGGTGATGAACGACTGCAGGTTCAGGGTCAGGCCCCAGAAGTGCGACACCGCGATCGCCCAGCCCGATCGGGTGATGAGCGCGATGGCCGTGACCAGCCGCAGCGCGTCCGAGAAATGGAACGGGAGCGACTCGTTGATGTCCCAGTTCGCGGGCAGCATGCCCCACGCCATCCACAGCAGCGTCAGCACGAGCAGCATCCAGCCGGAGCGCGTGATCCAGAGCTCCGCGCGCCGAACATCCTTCGCCCTGCGGATCGCGAGGGGCAGCGCGACGATCAGCACGACGGTCACGGCGAGCACGAGCATATGTTCCACGCCATATGGCTGCATGCGGTCGATCGGCACGACGCGGAGGATCATTCTTGCAGTCTAGGCAAAAGATTGGACCGCGCGGTGCAGCGCGGCACGATCAGCTGCCGAGCGGCAGCGTGGACACCACCTCGTGCAGCGGGCGCCGCCCCCGGCCGAGCAGGTGGGAGTCGATCAGCTCGAGCTCCTCCACCTGCCATTCCCTCGAGCGGTAGGTGTCGAGCACGCGCACCCACCGCAGCGCGCTTCGCCCGCGAAGCGGCCGGGCAAGTGTCAGGTGCGGCACGAAGCGCCGGCCCTCGGGCGCCGCGCCGGCGTCGTTCGCAGCGCCGCGCACACGACGCGCCATGCCGTCGAGCTCAGCGTGGCCGCGCTCGACGCCCAGCCACAGCACGGCCGGGCGGTCGGGGTGCGGGAACGCGCCCGCCCCGCCCAGCCGGCACCCGAACGGCGCCAGGTCCGCGACCGCGAAGCGCAGCCGCTCCTCGAGCGGCTCGAGGATGCGCTCTGGCACGTCCGGCAGGAAGGCGAGCGTCAGGTGCATGCGGTCGGCGGGCGTCCAGTGCAGCCCCTCGCGCACGTCGAGGAACTCGGCGAGGTCCGCTCGCACGTCCTCGGGCGGCACGACCGCCACGAACATCCGCCGTCCCATGCAGCAACGCTAGACGCTGCCGCGACTCCGCGCAGAGAGGCTGCATCCCTCGACGCGACCGAAGCGCCGACGTATGCTCACGGGATGGCCGAGCTGCGCATCCGCACCACGATTCTGCAGGAGGGGCCCGCTGCCTCGATCCGACTGACGGACGAGCAGGTGAGCGCACTCGGCGGGGCGCGGAACGCCCCCGTCACGGTCACGATCGGTCAGCGCACCGCACGACTGCGCATCGGACAGATGGGCGGCGAGAGCATGGTCGGGCTCAGCAGGGCGTCGCGGGCCGAGCTCGGCGTCGAGTACGGCGACGACGTCGAAGCGGTCATCGCGCTCGACACCGCCGAGCGCGCCGTCGAGCTGCCGCCGGAGCTGGAGTCGGCCCTCGCCGAGGATCCGGCGGCGCGAGCCGCCTTCGACGCGCTCGCCCCGTCACGGCGCAAGGAGATGACGCGCACGATCGCCGACGCCAAGGCGGCGGAGACGAAGCAGCGGCGGCTCGAGAAGGTGCTGCAGCAGCTGCGCGAGATCACGGCGGGGTGAGGCACATGGCGATCGCGATCAAGCGGGTGTACGACGAGCCCGCGGACGACGACGGGCTGCGAGTGCTGGTCGATCGGCTGTGGCCGCGCGGCGTCAGCAAGGAGCGCGCGGCGATCGCGGCGTGGCCCAAGGAGGTGGCGCCGACGACCGAGCTGCGGCAGTGGTTCCACAGCGGCGGGCACGGCTTCGAGCAGTTCGCCGCGCGCTACCGCGACGAGCTCGACGCGGGGGAGGCCGGCGCCGAGCTCGCGTCCTCGCTCGCGGGGCACGACCGCATCACCTTCGTGACGACGGCGCCCGAGACCGAGCGCAGCAACGCATCCGTCCTGCGGGATTGGCTCGAGGCGCGCTGAGCCCGCCGGTCAGCGGCGCTCGATCGGGATGTGGCGCAGCTTGGCGGTCACCGGGCCCAGACCGATCCGCACCGTCAGCACGCCATCTTCGTAGGCGGCGGTGATGTCGTCGTCATCCGCGCCCTGCGGCAGCCGGATGTCGCGGGCGAGCGCGCCGTAGCGGAACTCGGTGCGCTGCGGCTCGCGCTTGTCGCGGTGCCGCTCGGCGTGGATGCGCAGCACGCCGCGCTCGACCGTCACGTCGATGTCGCGCTCGGGCTCGAGCCCGGGCAGCTCGGCGTGCACGATGAAGGCGTCGTCCTCCAGGATCTCCTCGACGCGGATGCCCGGCAGCGGGCTCTTGCCGTCCCAGCCGCCCATCAGCGCGAACGCGTCGACCCACTCCGTGAAGGGCGGGAAGATCGGGTACTTGCGCGAAGTCTCAGCAGTCATGGTGAGATCCCTCCCTCGGCCTCGGTGCCTGCCCCATGTCTACTCCGCTTCCGCAGACGGCTCAATGACCACGGGCGGATGCCGGGGGCGGGCACGTTGGCGCGCCCGGCATCCGTCGTGGTTCGATGGCGGCATGAGCGACACCACCGAGACCCGCATCGTCGAAGCCAGCCGCGTGATCGCGGCGCCGGCCGACGTCATCTTCGAGCAGATCGCCGACCCGGCGAAGCAGCCTGCCTGGGACGGGAACGACAACCTGGGCGCGGCGCCCGAGGGGCAGCGGGTGCGCGCGACGGGCGAGGTGTTCTCGATGACGCTGACCAAGGGTGCGGTGCGCGAGAATCACGTGGTCGAGTTCGAGGAAGGACGCCGCATCGCCTGGAAGCCGGCGGAGGAGGGCAAGCCGCCGATCGGCCAGCTGTGGCGCTGGGAGCTCGAGCCCGAGGGCGCCGGCACGCGCGTGACCCACACCTACGACTGGAGCGAGCTGCAGGACGAGAGCCGGCTCGAGCGGGCGCGCAACACGAAACCGGCGAACCTGCTGGCCTCGATCGACCGGCTCGCGGGGCTGCTCGAGGCCTGACCCGCACCTCCCGCAGAGGGCTCAGCGCGGCCGCTGAGCGAAATCCTGCTGCGAGCGGGTAGCATGGGGGCAGGCGTCAGCTTGCCGGTCACCGTCGGTGCCGCATCACGGCATCCCGTGCACCGCAGCCGCCGTCGCCCGCTCACCGGGTCGCCGTCATCTGCACGGCGCCCTCCGCAGCAGAACACCGGGGCCCCAGCAACGCGGCCCCGCCTCGAATGGAGGACATGTGGCAGACGCCGCAACCATCGATGCGCCGCAGACGGACGAGAACCCGTCGGACGCATCCACCGGGCCGTCGCGCGACCGCGACGCCCTCATCCCGCAGCTCGCCCGCGCCGTCCGGCAGGTCGAGGCGGGCGTCAAGCGCGGGGCCGCCTCGCGCTCGACGCGCGTGAAGCTGCAGGTCGTCGCGCAGCTCGCCCGTGAAGAGCGGGCTCGCGTCAAGAGCGATGCCGCGCTGACGCCTGCCGAGCGCACCGAAGACCTCAAGCGGCTCGACGGCATCGCCGTCATCCTGGCGAAGGCCGCGAGCCGCGAGCCCACGCTGCTGCCGCTGCTGGGCGAAGGCGCCCCGGTCACCGACGCCGTGCGGGAGCGCAAGCGCGAGATGCTGCTCGCCGCCGGCCTCGAGCCGGAGCCCGAGCCCGAGCCCGCCGCCGAGCCCGAGTCGAAGGAGCCGCAAGCGCCGCAGGTCGTGCCGCCATCGGTGCGCCGCGTCGCGCTCGCGAACCCCTTCCTCGAGCCCGATCTCACGCACCTGCGCCGCAAGCCCGAGCGCGACCGGCTGGCGGGCTTCGACCTGCTCTCGCCGCTGTACCTCTCGTTCGAGGTGGCGGCCGACGGCAAGCCGGCCTGCATGCCGATGCCCGAGCCCAAGCAGCGCGTCGCCCCCGGCGGCGAGGAGCTCATGCACCACCAGGCGCAGCTCGTGCAGGCCGCTCGCGACGGGCACCGCTCGTTCCTGCTCGCCGACGAGCCCGGCCTCGGCAAGACCGCGCAGGCGCTGCTCGCGGCACAGGCGGCGGATGCGTTCCCCCTGCTGGTCGTCGCACCGAGCGTCGTGAAGATCAACTGGGCCCGCGAGACCGAGCGCTGGGTGCCCGGCCGTCGCGCCGCGGTCGTGCAGGGCGACGGCAACGAGCTCGACGCGTTCGCCGACGTCGTGATCGTCAACTACGAGGTGCTCGACCGCCACCTGGGCTGGCTGGAGACCTTCGGCTTCCGCGGCATGGTGGTCGACGAGGCGCACTTCATCAAGAACACCCGCTCGAAGCGGTCGCGCCACGTGCTGCAGATCGCCGCCGCCATGCGCGAGCGCGTGGGCAACCCGCTGCTGATGGCGCTGACGGGCACGCCGCTCATCAACGACATCGAGGACTTCGGAGCCATCTGGCGCTTCCTCGGCTGGATCGACCACAAGGAGCCGAACGCCGAGCTCACCGACGACCTCGAGGAGATCGGGCTGACGCCCATGGACCGCGGCTTCTACCCCGCGGCCCGCAAGGCGGTCATCGATATGGGCATCGTGCGGCGCCGCAAGATCGACGTCGCCAGCGACATCCCCGCTCGCCGCATCGCCGACATCCCGGTCGAGCTCGACGAATCCGAGGTGCGCTCGATCCGGGCCGCCGAGCGCGAGCTCGTCGACCGCATGCTGCGCCGCTACGACGCGGCCATGCTGCAGCGCTCCGCCGACGAGGACGAGGGCGTCGACGACGACCTCGTGCACCGCATCGCCCGCGGCGAGGTCGAGACGCAGGAGGGCAGCACGGGCGAGAACGTCTTCGCGCTCGCCCGCCGCATCGGCCGCGCGAAGGCCGACCTGGCCGCCGACTACGCGGCGCAGCTCGCCCACTCGGTCGGCAAGGTGGTCTTCTTCGCGAAGCACATCGACGTGCTCGACACGGCGGAGGCGACGCTCGCGAAGGCCGGCATCAAGACGGTCTCGATCCGCGGCGACCAGACGCCCACCCAGCGGCAGAAGGCGATCGACGCCTTCACGAACGACGCCTCGGTGCAGGTCATCGTCTGCTCGCTGATGGCTGCCGGTGTCGGCGTCAACCTGCAGGCGGCCGCCGACATGGTGCTCGCCGAGCTGTCGTGGACGGACGCCGAGCAGACGCAGGCGATCGACCGCATCCACCGCATCGGCCAGCAGATGCCGGTCACCGTGTGGCGCATCCTCGCCGCGCAGACGATCGACACCCGCATCGCCGAGCTGCTCGACACGAAGGCGGGCCTCGTCGGCCGCGCGATCGACGGCGCCGCCGGCGACGAGCCCACGAGCGGCGACCTGCGGCTCGCGGCGGTCGAGGGCATGCTGCACGACGCGATCGTCGCGCGCGGCGCGCAGGCCTAGCGGCAGCCGGGGGAGTGGGCGTGGCCGACGCGATCTTCGCGCATCCGCGGCTCGCGGCGGTCTACGACCCGCTCGACCCCGATCGCAGCGACCTCGAGGTCTATGCGACCATCGCGGTCGACGAGCTCGGCGCGCGCTCGGTGCTCGACATCGGCTGCGGCACCGGTACGTTCGCGCTGATGCTCGCCGACCGCGGCATCGAGGTCGTCGGCGTCGACCCGGCCCGCGCATCCGTCGACGTCGCCCGCAGCAAGCCAGGCGCCGAGCGCGTGCGGTGGCACGTGGGCACCCTGCAGGAGCTGGAGGCGACGGATGCGCTGCTGCCGCTGGGCGCGGACGTCGCGACCATGACGGCGAACGTCGCGCAGGTCTTCATCGACGACGCCGACTGGCACGCCGGTCGAGGACTGGGTGGAGGTGACGGGCGTCGACACCTCGGAGCCCGACGGGCCGCTCGTCACGTTCGTCTCGCCGACGGTCTTCCACCGCGACGGCCTCCGTATCGACTCGGTCTCGACGCTGCGGTTCCGCAGCCGAGAGCGCATCGAGCGCTCGCTCGCCGAGGCCGGCTTCGAGCTGGTCGACGTGCGCGACGCGCCAGACCGGCCGGGCCGCGAGTGGGTCTACCTGGCTCGCCGCCCCGCGTGAGCGGCGGTCTGCACTGACCGGTGGGCCTGCCCGCGAGCGCGGGTGCTGCGAGCCAACCGGTGGCGGGCAGGTCTACCGCTCAAGGCGCGCTACTCGGAGACCGGCGCGGCCTCGTCGAGCGATGCGGCGCGCGCCTGCTCGAGCGCCTGCGTGAAGACCTCCGCCGGCTGCGCGCCCGAGAGGCCCAATCGCATGTCGAACACGAAGAACGGCACGCCGTTCACACCGATCTGCTGCGCCTGCGCGATGTCGGCCCGCACGGCGGGCAGGTAGCGCTCGTCCGCGAGCGCTTCGCGGATCTCGCGCTCGTCCAGACCGGCCTCGAGGCCGATGGCGACGAGCGTGTCGATCTCGCCGATGTCACCGCCCTGCTCGAAGTGCGCTGACAGCAGTGCCTCCTTGACCGCATCCGCGCTGCCGTGCGCCTTCGCCAGGTGCAGCAGCTGGTGCGCGCGCAGGCTGTTGGCGACCACGAGCCGGTCGAAGTCGTACCGTAGGCCCTCGCCGGCCGCCTGCGTCGTCACGTGTTGGAACATCTGCTGCACCTGCTCGACGGGCATGCCCTTGCGGCTCGCCAGATACTCGACCTCGGTGCCCTCGTAGTGCTCGGGGAGCGTCGGGTCGAGCTGGTACGAGTGCCAGGTGACCTCGACCTCGTCCCGGTGCTCCCAGGCGCCGAGCGCCTTCTCGAACCGGCGCTTGCCGATGAAGCACCACGGGCAGGCCACGTCTGACCAGATATCGATCTGCATGCTCGGGGCAACGCGAACGTGCGCTGTCTGATTCCCGGCCGCGGCAGAACCTCATGGGCAAGCGCCCGGGTTCAGCTCAGCGGGGCAGCTCGTCGATCAGCGCGTCGGCCTCCGGGTCGTCCCAGTCGTCGAGATCGAAGTCGTCCTCTGCAGCGGCGTCGCCGGCGGCGGCCTGCTCGGTCGTGACGTCGAGCGAGGTGGTCTCGGCCGCCGTGTCGGCGCCCAGCCACGCGTCGGCAGCGGCTTCGAGGTCCTCATCCTCACTCGCGTCGAGCTCGTCGTCATCGCGCTCGGCGTCCTCCGCCAGCTCGTCGCGCAGCCACTGCGCGAGCGTGCCGTCGGCCTCGGCCTCGACCATCGCATCGACGTTCTCCTCGTCGAGCAGCAGGATCGCGGCCACGGTGTCGCCGTCCCGCGCGACGATCGTGTCGTCGTCGCCGTCCTCGCCGGGCACGCGCTCGACGGTGTCGTGCCACCCCGCCATCACGTCCTCGACGTGCGCCGCGATCCGCTCACGGTCTTCCAGCCAGTCGGTCATCGCGCCTCCTCAGGATCCGATCGGTGACCAGTCTGCACCCGTCGCAGGCGCTGCGCCTGCACGATGTAGTCGATGCCTGCCACGACGTGCAGCCCGATGCCGAGCAGCAGCAGCGTCATGCCCACCGGTGCCACCCACGCGAGCACGGTCTGGCCCAGCAGCAGCACGACGATCGCGGTCAGCAGCAGCGCGGTGCGCACCTTGCCGACCCAGGAGACGTGGATGCTGCCGGCGTGCGCCGCCCTGCCTGCGAACACCACCGTGGCGACGTCGACCGCCGCGATCACGCCGAGCATCCACCAAGCGACGGTGCCGCCGAGCGCGAGCGCCAGCGTCACGCCGATGATGCCGATGCGGTCGGCGATGGGATCGAGCACCTCGCCGATCCGCGACTCCTGGTGCAGCGCGCGGGCGAGCACGCCGTCGATCCAGTCGGTCGCGGCCCACAGGGCCAGCAGGATGACCGGCAGCCACGAGCCCTCCGCGCCGGCGACGATGAGCCAGCACACGGGCACCAGCAGCAGCAGCCGCGCGAGCGTGATCACGTTCGGCACCGTGACGACACGGGTGAAGAAGGGATCGTCCGGATCGCGGTCGCGAGCCGAGATGAGAGGCATGTCCTCTTGATAGCACAGCCGAATCGGGGCTGGCGGCCTGTCACGCCTGGCGCGGCGCCCAGCCCCGGGTCGCGAAGCCGACCACGATGCCGACCAGGGCGCCGACGACCGACTCGACCAGCCGGTCGACAAGCAGCTGCTCGACCGGAGTGGGCGTCGCCAGATGCACCGCCAGCAGCGCCAGCGGCGTGATGCAGATCATCGCGATGCCGTAGTTGCGCCCCACCAGCAGCTCGGCGCCGAAGGTGAACACCACGATCAGCACCACCACCCAGATGGCCGAGGGCTGCAGCGCCAGCACGCCGGCGGCGAGCAGCACGCCGAGCACGGTGCCGGCCATGCGATGGGTGCCGCGCACCACCCCGGCGGCGAAGGTGGGGGTGGAGACCGGCACGAGCGCCGAGACCATCGCCCAGTAGGGGTGCCCGATGCCGAGCAGCACCGCGATGCCGCCCGCCAGCAGCACGCCGATCGCGTAGCGCGCGACGCGGCGCAGCTGCACGCGGCGGCCGGCCCGCAGGGTCCAGTCGCGCGTCAGCTCGCCGCGAGGGGTGGGCAGGCCGCGCGCCCGCCGGATGGCCGTGCCGGTCGAGCCGACCAGCACGGCGAAGGCGGCGGATGCGGCGGCCACCACGGTCGCGGTGCCCGCGTCGGCGAGCGTGCCGCCCGGCAGCGAGGCGGAGCCCGAGAAGGCGAACAGCGCGAACAGCGGGCCGGGCGGGTGCCAGTCCTCGGCGTCGGAGATGATCGAGATGAGCCCGGCCAGCACCGCGCCGGCCGCGATCATCGGCCAGGTCGGCATCGGCAGGGTCGCGACGAGCGAGCCGAGGCCGACCATCGTCACGAGCACGCCCGCGGCGGTCAGCTGCATGGTCAGCCGCGACAGGTGCACGCGGTTGCGGCCGTAGAGCGCGGTGAAGGCGCCGAACGCCGCCCACGGCGCCCACTCGGGCCGGCCGATCAGCAGCAGCGTCGCGAGCGGGACGAGGGTCGAGATGGTCGCGCGGATCGCGACGCGGTGCGCGCCCGCGTGCGGCCCGAAGGCGAGCAGGCTCTCGCGCCAGAAGACGCCGCCGTGCCCGTCCGAGCCTCGCTGCGCGCTCACGCGCGGGTGCCCGCGCACTGCGCGAGGCCGAGCCGCACCATCTCGACGATGCGGACGGCGAAGGCCTCGCGGGTCTGCGCATCGAGCGAGCGCAGCGGTCCCTCCACCGTGAGCACCGCGAAGCCGTGCACGGCCGACCATGCCAGCGCCTCGGCCCCCGCCCGCTCCTGCTCGGTCAGCTCGCCGACCTCGACGAGCGCGTCGAGCGCCAGCTCGAGCTGTTCGTACGGCGTGCGCCCGCAGGCACCCCGACCGCGCTCGTCGTGGGCGGCCTCGAGATCGCCGCGGGTGCGGAACGCGAGCCGGAACAGCCCCGGCTCCTGCCAGGCGAAGCGGATGTAGCCGATGCCGGTCGCGGCGATCGCGCCGTCCGCCCAGGCCCGGCGGTCGCCGGACGGGACGAGCGCGAGCTCGGTCTCCATCGCATCCGCCACCATCGACTGCGCGCGCAGCGCCAGCTCGAACAGGAGCTCGTCGTGGCCCTCGAAGTGGCGGTAGACGGCGGAGGGCGCGACACCGGCGACGCGAGCGAGCTCGCGCACGCTGACACCCTCGGGACCGTCGGAACGCGCCGCCTCGAGACCCGCGTCGAGCAGCGCCCGACGGAGGTCTCCGTGGAAGTAGCCCGATCTCGCCATCGCTCTTGATCCTACGCGCGATCATGCGCTAATGTGAACGCCGTTCACACGCGTGCTCGCCCCCGGCCCGCGCGCGGAGCACGCCGATCGCACGAGGAGCAGTCATGGCAGTGCAGATGGTCTTCCCCAACTACGCGGTCGCCGACATCGGCCGCGCGACGTCGTTCTACGAGGCGCTCGGCTTCGCGAAGAACCCCGTCTTCAGCGACGAGACGAGCAGCTGCGTGGTGATCAACGACCAGGTCGCCATCATGCTGCTGGAGCACGCGAAGTTCGACGAGTTCCTCACCGGCGAGCAGCAGCGCGCGCCGCAGGGCGCGCTGGAGAACCTGCTGGCGATGCTGCTGGGAAGCCGCGACGAGGTCGATGCGTTCGCCTCTGCGGGCACCGGCGCAGGCGGTACGCTCTCCAAGCCGGTCGAGGACAACGAGTGGGGCATGTACGGCGGCCAGCTCACCGATCCGGACGGCCACATCATCGACTTCTTCTTCATGGAGGCCCCGCAGGGCTGACCTGCGCCCCTCCACCTTTCCCGCAGCGACGCGAACCCAGCGGTCGTCATCCGCTGGGTTCGTCGTCGCCCTCTCGGAGCACCATGCAGACCGAAACGCACGACCAGCGGCCCATGCCGCAGCCCACCCCTCCCGCGATCCAGCGCCTGCCGCCCGGTGGCGCCATGACCATCGCGACGCTGCTGGTGTCGGCCTTCGTCGTCATCCTCAACGAGACAGCGATGAACGTCGCCATCTCGACGCTCATCCAAGACCCGGTGCTCGCGATCGACGAGCGCGCCGCGCAGTGGCTCACCACCGCGTTCATGCTCACCATGGCCATCGTCATCCCGACCTCCGGCTGGCTGATGGCGCGCTTCAGCAAGCGCACGCTGTACGTCACGGCGATGGCCGCGTTCATCCTCGGCAGCCTGATCGCCGGCTTCGCGCCCTCGTTCCCGCTGCTGCTGCTCGGCCGCATCGTGCAGGCCTCCGGCACCGCGCTGGTGTTCCCGCTGCTGATGACGACGGTCATGGAGCTCGTCCCGCCCGCCCGTCGCGGAGCCTTCATGGGCACCATCTCGATGGTGATGTCGGTCGCGCCCGCACTCGGCCCGACCGTCTCCGGCGTCATCCTGCAGTTCGCCTCCTGGCGATGGATCTTCCTCGGTATCGCGCCGCTCGCGCTGCTGTTCCTGCTCTTCGGCGCGCGCAAGCTCGGCGGCGAGCCGCAGGCGCACCGCCCCCGGCTCGACACGCTCTCCATCCCGCTCGCTGCCCTCGGCTTCGGCGGCCTCGTCTACGGGCTCTCGCTCATCGGTGCCGAGGGGCTCCCCGCCTGGCAGCTGCCGGTCGCGCTCGGCGTCGGCGCGGTGAGCCTGGCCGCCTTCGTGCTGCGGCAGCTGCGGCTGCAGCGCTCGGACGACGCGCTGCTCGACCTGCGCACCTTCCGGCACCCGCTGTTCACCGCATCCGTCGTGGTCATGACGATCGCGATGGCCGCCATGTTCGGCACCCTGATCATGCTGCCGCTCGTGCTGCAGGACTCGATGGGCCTGGAGCCCCTGCACGTCGGGCTCATCACCATGCCCGGTGCGCTCATGACCGGCCTGCTCGGGCCGGTGGTCGGCAACCTCTACGACCGCTGGGGGCCGAGGCCGCTGGTCATCCCCGGCGCGCTGGTGGTGCTGGCGGCGCTGGTGCTCTACACGACGCTGCACATCTCGACGCCCTGGTGGATGGTGCTCATCATGCAGATGGTGCTGATGTTGGGCTTCGCGTTCACGTTCCCTCCGCTGTTCACGGTCTCGCTCGCGGCGCTGCCGAAGCACCTGTACGGGCACGGCTCGGCGACCATCAGCACCGTGCAGCAGGTCGCGGGCGCCGCCGGCACCGCCGCGTTCGTCACCATCATGGCGACCCGGCAGACGCAGCTGGTCGCCGAGGGCGTCGCGAGCGGCGAGGCGCTGCTCGAGGGCGCGCGCATCGCCTTCATGGGTGCCGCCGCGCTGTGGGTGCTGGGCGTCGCCGCCACCTTCTGGCTGCGGAAGCCCGCCGACGAGGTGCCCGACGAACCGGAGCACGACGAGGCCGCAACGCCCGTCTCGGCGGCGGATGGCCAGGAGCCTGACGGCCTGGTGGTCACCGCGCACTGACGCGGCAGTACGAGAGGCCGGGAGCGGACGATCGCTCCCGGCCTCTCGCGTCGTCTGTGGATCAGTCGGTCGGCGCGGGCTGCCCCATGACGCGCACGGCCTCCGCGGCGTGCTCGTTCGTGACCTGCACGCCGTAGCGCTCGGCCTTGAGCGCCTGGACGCTCGTGAAGTCGCGCTTGCCGCCGGTCATGGCGTGCTGCACGACTGCGGCGATCATGCCGAAGGCGGCGCCCATGAGCAACGCCCAGATCAGCCAGACCCAGCCCCCGGCGCCGATGAGCGCGAACAGCAGCCCCACGAAGAGACCGAACCAGGCGCCGGCCATCGCGCCACCGAGTGCGGCGCGGCCGTAGGTCATGCGGCCGAGCACCTGCTCGACGGTGCGGAGCCCGGTGCCGACGATGCGCACGTGCTCGACGGCGAACTTCGCGTCCGAGAGCCGGTCGACGAGCGCCTGCGCCTGCTCGTAGGTGTCGAACTCGGCGATCGTGGTCGACGGTGGCGTGGGGGCCGTGCGGCCCTGCATCGGATTCTGGGTGTCGGTCATGGTGCCTCCTGGTGCCGTGCGGGCGTCTTCCACGATCATCGCACCCGCCGTCGATAGGTTGGCTGTGTGGACGACATCCTGAGCTTCGCCGGCGACTACTGGTGGCTCATCTTCGTCATCGGGCCGGTGGTGGGCGGATGGGTCGGCGGCGCCGCCAAGTACAACGAGCGCCGTCGCCGCGACCGCATCGAGCTCGAGCGCGTGCGCCGCGCCCCGATCGCGCCCGTCGCGGCCACGGCGGCGCAGCAGCGCCAGGCCGACGCGCAGGCGGATCTGGCCGACCGCGACCGGCAGATCGACCGCATCCTGGTCGATCACGACGAGATCGATCGCCGCTGGCTCGACTTCGAGCTCGACGTGGCGAAGCTCATCGACTACCCGCTCGTGACCGACATGCGCGAGCCGCTGACCCAGACCTTCCACCGCGCCAAGCGGGTCGCCGACGGGCTGCGCCCCGCAGAGCGGGGGGAGCTGCGGGCAGCGGGGGCGCTCGAGCGCTACCGCGAGGCCGTGCGCGACTACGAGGTGGCCTTCGAGGCGGCGGTGCGCGAGGCGAAGCGTCGCGCGCAGTCGGGCTTCAGCGACGCCGAGCGCAGCCGGCTGGAGTCGGCGCAGCGGCTCATGGCGCTGGCCGAGAACGAGGCGTCCACGCCGGCAGAGCGGCAGAGCGCCTACAAGCAGGCGCGCAGGGAGCTCGACGGCCTCATCGCGCTGCCGGATGCGACGACGCAGGACATCGAGCGCCGCATCGCGGGCGAGATCGAGGCCTAGCGGCGATCTTCGGGGGCGGCGGCGTGGAGGTCGGCGCCCGCGCCGTCGACGACCGGGTCGAACGCCGAGATCGCGGCCACCGCATCCGCCACCGTGTCGACCAGGGCGATGCCGGCTTCGCCGGGCCGGTCGCGCATGACCGCCTGCAGCAGCGGCCACGCCGGCAGCGTCTCGGTCCAGTAGCGCTCGCCGAGCAGCACCAGCGGCGCCCACGCGCCCTCCTCGGCGTAGGAGTTCTCGCACGCGTCCTGGAAGATCTCCTGCACGGTGCCGCCGCCGCCGGGCAGCACCACGATGCCGGCGTTCGCGACGCGCAGCAGGATGTCCTCGCGCACCGAGTTCTGGAAGTACTTCGCGATCGAGGTCGCGAACGAGTTGGGCGGCTCGTGGCCGTAGTGCCAGGTGGGGATGCCGAGCGAGACGCCGTCGCCGACGCGCTTGGCGACCGCGCGCGCCGACTCGATCCACGCCGCGATGGAGCCGCGGAACGAGGGCACCGCAGCGAGCTCATCGATCGCGGCGTCGAGCTGGTCGGGCGAGAGCGCGACCGCGCGGGCGCCCAGGTTGGCGGCCTCCATGGCGCCCGGCCCGCCGCCGGTCGCGACGACCCGGCCGGCCCGGGCGAGCCCGTGCGCGAGGTGCGCCGCCTGGCGGTACTCCGCCGAGTCGCGGGTGAGCGCGTGGCCGCCCATGACGCCGACGATCAGCTTGCCCTGCACCCACTCGGCGAGCGCGGCGTCGATCGAGTGGTCGTGGAGCGCGGCCGCCAGGGTGTCGGCGACGTCGTGGTGGCGGGTGCGCGACCACGCGTAGACGCGCGCGTCGAAGCTCGCCGGGTAGCCGCGCTCGATGCCCTCCACGAGGTCGTCGGGGGCGTACAGCGACGAGCGGTAGGCGTTGAACGGCGTGTCGGGCACGTCGTCGAACACCAGCGCGCCCTCGCCGATCAGCCGCTCCTTCTGGTCCTGCGGCAGCTCGGAGCCCATGATGAGCGCGCCGTAGCCGTGCAGCGACGCGAGCGTGTCGCCCCGCTGCCGCAGGTCGAGATCCTGCACGCGCCAGCCGTACATGCTGCTGGTCTTGGCGGCGAACCGGTCGAAGGCGGCGAGCGTCGAGATGTCGAGCCGTCGGCCGTGCTGCGGTCGCTGATCGAAGTCGCCCATGCGGGGGAGCCTACCCACGCCCCGCCGCGCGCTGGCCGAGCCTGTGCGGAATCTCCAATCGCGGCTCCGGCGGTTGGCGCTGGGGTCGCCGATCGGGGCGCCGCCGCAGTGCTCGACGACGCGGTGCCGGCCGTCACACGCTCGGGCTCACGGCGCCCGGCGTCACCGCGATGCGGCTGCCGCCACCCGGCATCGGCACCACGCGGATGCGGGAGGGGATGCGCTCCTGCATCTGCTGCACGTGGCTGATCACGCCCACGCTGCGCCCGCCGGCGCGCAGCTCGTCGAGCGTCGCCATGGCCGCCTCGAGGGTGTCCTGGTCGAGGGAGCCGAAGCCCTCGTCGACGAACAGCGTCTCGAGCGAGACGCCGCCCGCCTCCGCCTGCACGACGTCGGCGAGGCCGAGCGCCAGCGCGAGCGAGGCGAGGAAGGTCTCGCCGCCGGAGAGCGACCTGGTGGTGCGGGCGACGCCGGTGTGCGCGTCGAGCACCTCGATGCCGAGCCCGCTGGCGCGCCCGTGCGAGGCGCGCCCCTCGTCGTGCACGAGCGTGAACCTGCCGTCGGTCATCGCCGCCAGCCGCAGGTTCGCGGCGTCGATGATCGTCGCGAGCCGTGTCGCCAGCACATACGTCTCGATGTCCTGCGCGCGCTCGTTCTTGCCGTCGAGCGCGCGGGCCAGCGAGCGCACCGTCTCGGCGTGCTCCGCGCCTTCGGCGAGCGAGCGGATGGCGTCCCGCGCCGCGGCGAGGTCCCTGGCGGCATGGTCTCGGGTCGTCTCGCCCGCCGCTGCCGCTCTGGCCGCCTCGGCGGCGGCCGTCGCGGCGGCGCGCAGCGCCTCCTCGAGCGGCGCGAGCTCCGGCCGCTCACCCAGATCGGCGAGGTCCGGCTGCGCGAGCACGCCCTGTGCGCTCGCGACCGCGCGGTCCTGCGCGGCGATGCGGTCGCGGAGCGCATCGCGCGCGGCCGGATCGGCGCGCATGGCGAGCGTCGCCGCGCGATCCGGCAGGCCGTGCTCGGCCAGTGCCTCGGCGCCGGCGGCTGCCGCCGCGGTCTGCTCGGCGAGCGCCTTCTCCGCTTCGGCGTCGGCGTCGAGCCAGCGGCGGAGCGCATCCCGCCGGCGGGTGGCGGTGCGCAGCAGCGCCGCGGCGTCGACGTGCTCGCCGAGCGCGTCCGCGAGCTGTGCGCGGGCATCGTCGCGCCGGGCTGCCGCGGTCGCTGTCGCGGTGCTCGCCACGGCCGCGCGCGCCTCGAGCGCCGCCACCTCCGCCTCGAGCAGAGCGGCGTGCTCGTCGTGCTCCTGCAGCGCGCGCACGGCGGCGTCGCGGGCGAGCTCGGCGTCGGCGGCCGCCGTCTGCGCGGCCTGCGCGCTCGCCAGCTCGGTCTCGAGCACCGTGCGGTCGTCGCTGCCCGCACGCCCCTCGTGCGCGGCGAGCCGCTGCTCCAGCTCGGCGAGCGCGTCGTTCGCGGCGCTCGCTGTCTCGAGCGCGCGCCGGCTGCGATCGAGCGCCGCGGTGACGTCCTCCGCAGTGACGGCCTCCGACGCGGGCGGGTGGGGCGCCGGGTGCTCGGCCGCGCCGCACACCGGGCAGGGCTCGCCGTCGCTCAGCTCGCTCGCCAGCTCGCCCGCCATGCCGTCGATGCGCGCTGCCTGCAGGCGGTGCAGCTCGTCGGCGGTGCGTCGCTGCGCCGCCGCGGTCTGCGACGCCGACTCCCGCGCCGCGGCCAGCGGCTCGGCGAGCGCGTCGGCCTCGTCGCGGGCGGTCAGCCGCGCGGTCGCATCGACGACGCGGCGAGCAGCCGCCTCCGCGCCCGCGGCGGTCGCCGTCGCGGCCTCCCGCGCGTCGACCAGCTGCGAGCGCGCGGCAGGCGCGTCCGCCATGCGCTGCTTCGCCGCACCGACCGCTGCTGCTGCAGCCTGCGCACCCGTCGCCGCCGCCTTCGCCGCGCGCTCGAGCCCCGGGATCGAGGCTTCGAGCTGCTGGGTCGCCGTGGCGCGCGCGGCATCGTCGACCGCGGCCGCGTGCTGGGCGAGCACGGCGTCGCGCACCGTCTCGAGGTCGCCGCGGTCGAGGGCGCCGAGCTCGAGGTCGTCCGCCAGCGCAGCGCCGGCCGTTGCGAGCGTGTCCGCGGCCCTGGCGGCCTGGCCGTCTGCACGGCTCCAGCGGTCGAGGGGCGCAGCGGCCTCCGCCGCCCGCAGCGCGTCGGCGAACCGGGCGCGGTCGGCGTCGATCGCCTCGGCGGCCGCGTCGAGCCGCTCGAGCGCGGCAAGCGCCGCATCGCGACGGTCGATACGCGCGACCAGCGTCGCGGCCGCGTCGCGCGCCTTGCGCGCCTCGCGCTCCGCCCCGGCCGCGCTCGCGCTCCGGCCGGCAGCGTGCTCGACGTGCGCCGCGATGCGGGCCTCGAGCATCGCCAGCGTCGCCTCGTCGAGGTCGCCCTCCGCCGGCGCCCCGGCATCCTCGGCCGGCAGCGACAGCGCGGCGTCGCGCACGCGCTCGCCGCGATCGTCGCGGGTGCGCTCCAGCGAGGCGCGCTCGGCATCGACGGCCTTCGCGTCGGCGACCAGCAGCTCGCGCAGCTGGCGCAGGCTCCCGGTGCCGAAGAGCCGCTCGAGCAGCACCTTCCGCGCCTTGCTCTCGGCGAGCAGGAACTCGGCGAAGCCGCCCTGGGCGAGCAGGATCACGGTCAGGAACTCGTCCTTGCGGAGGCCCAGCAGTCGGGCGACCTCTGTACTGGCCTCGTCGGTGCGGGTCGCCAGGGTCTCCCACGCGTCGCCCTGCCGCATCCACAGCGTCGCCGTCGCGCGCTCCCTCGTGAACCCGGTGCCGCGCAGCTTCGGCCGCTCGTACTCGGGCGTGCGCCGCACCTTCAGCACCTGCTCGCCGAGCGCGAACTCGAGTTCCACCCAGGTGAGGTCGCCGGGGCCTGCCAGGTCGCTGCGCACGTGCGGCGCGCCGTCGTAGCGCGGCGCGCTGCCGTACAGCGCGTAGGCGACGGCGTCGAGGATGGTCGACTTGCCGGCGCCCGTCGGCCCGGCGATCAGGTACAGCCCGTCGGCGTCGAAGGACGCGAAGTCGATCTCGAAGCGGTCGCGGAAGGGACCGAACGCCGACAGCTCAAGGCGCAGCAGCCTCACTGCGCGATCTCCGCGGCCGCGACGCGAGCGAGGCCGTCGCGCACGAGCGCCGCCTCGGCCTCGCTCGGCCCGACGCCTGCCCGCACGTGCTCGAGGAAGTCGCCGATCACCTCGGCCTCGCTGCGTCGCGCGAGCCGTGCGCGCAGCTCGGCCGCGGGCGCATCCTGCCCGCCGGTCCACTGCACCTCGGCCGCGTGCGGCCAGCGCTCCTGCAGGCGCCGCATCGCGTCGATCGGCCGCAGCCGGTCGGTGAGCAGCGCCCGCACCCAGTCGTCCTCGGTGCCGGCGAGCGTCTCGTCGGCCAACAGCGCGTCGAGCTCGCCCTCGATCGTGGTGAGCGCCCTCGGCACCGGCAGGTCGACCCACGCGACGTGTGCCAACCCATCCGCATCGAGATCGACGAGCCAGCCGCCGCGCTGCGGCGAGCGCTCCCTGAACGAGTAGTGCAGGGGCGCGCCGGAGTAGCGCACCGAGGGCGCGAGCTCCTGCCGCGAGTGGAGGTGGCCGAGCGCGACGTAGTCGATGCCGGCGAAGCGCGCCAGCGGCACGACGTCGAGGCCGCCGGCGGTGATGTCGCGCGGGGCGTCGTCCTCGGGCTCCGCGACGCCCGCGGCGAAGCAGTGCGCGAGCACCACCGAGCGCGCGGGAGACGCGGCGAGCGACGCGCGCACGGCGCCCATCGCCCAGCCGATGGCGTCGGCCTGGTTCGCGATGCCGGCCTCGGGCAGCGACGAGCGCATCGCGACCGGCTCGAGGTAGGGGAGCGCGAAGACGTGCACCGGCCCGTGGTCGTCGGCCAGCTCGATGCGCCACGAGTCGGGCTCGAGGGCGCGGGTGCTCAGGTGCAGGCCGCCGGCGCTCGCGAAGCCGGCGTTGGCGCCCAGCCGCGCCGCCGCGTCGTGGTTGCCGCTCGAGAGCACGATCTGTGCGCCCGCGGCGCGGATCTCCTGCAGCGCCCGGGTGAGCGCCTCGACGTGGCGGCCCGAGGGCATCGCCGAGTCGTAGACGTCGCCCGCGACCAGCACGACGTCGACCCCGTGCTCCCGCACGATCCGCGCGATGGCACCCAGCGCATCCGTCAGCGCATCGAGGGTGTCGGCACCATGGAAGGTGCGCCCGACGTGCCAGTCGGAGGTGTGCAGCAGCCGCATGCCTCCACGCTACGGGCGGCCACCGACGCACTTCGACGCCATGCCGCGCCGGTAGAGTGGACGCAGCCCCTGCCCGTGCTCGAAAGGGACTCCGCCGCGTGCTGCTCACTGTGTCGATACTCGCCGTACTCGGCGTGGTCGCCAGCGCGCTCAGCAGTCGCCTGGGGCGGTTCGTCTTCCTGCTGCCGGCCGCGGCCAGCATCGCGGCCGCTGTCTGGTTCGGGATGCAGGGCCCTGCGGTCGCCGCGGGCGAGATCCTGCAGGAGCGCATCGAGTGGATGCCGGCGCTCGACATCGCGATCGACCTGCGGCTCGGCGCGCTGCAGTGGCTGCTCGCCATGGTCGTGCTCGGCGTCGGCGGACTGATCTTCGTCTACTGCGCCTGGTACTTCGAGTCGCACACGCTCGCCTCCCGCACCGTCGGCCTGCTGACCGGGTTCGCCGCCTCGATGCTGCTGCTGGTGCTCTCGGACGACCTCATCGTGCTGATGGTCGGGTGGGAGCTGACGACCATCTTCAGCTACCTGCTGGTCGGCCTCAACCATCGCTCAGCCAGCAATCGGCGGGCGGCGCAGACCGCGCTCATCGTCACCACCATCGGCGGGCTCACCATGCTCACCGGCATCATGCTGCTGAAGGCCGAGACCGGCACCTTCTCGCTCGCTGCCACGCTCGCCGAGCCACCGCAGACGACCGCCGCCGCCTGGGCCGCGGCGCTGATGGTCGTTGGCGCGCTGTCGAAGTCGGCGATCGTGCCCTTCCAGTACTGGCTGCCCGGCGCGATGGCGGCACCGACGCCGGTCTCGGCATTCCTGCACGCCGCCGCGATGGTGAAGGCCGGCATCTTCCTGATCGCGGCGCTGAGCCCGGCCTTCGTCGAGCTGCCTTGGTGGCGCTGGGGTCTCGTCAGCCTCGGCATCGTCACGATGCTGCTCGGCGCGGTGCGCGCGATGCGCCAGCTCGACATCAAGGTGCTGCTGGCGCACGGCACGGTGAGCCAGCTCGGCCTGCTGGTGACGGTGCTGGGCATCGGCACGCACGCCTCAATGCAGGCAGGGCTCACGCTGCTCGCGGCGCATGCCGTCTTCAAGGCGGCGCTGTTCATGGTCGTCGGTGTCGTCGACAAGTCGACGGGCACGCGCGACCTGCGCGAGCTCGGTGGCCTGGCACGACGGATGCCCGTGGCCGCGGGCGCCGCGATCCTCTCTGCCGCGTCGATGGCCGGCATCCCGCCCGCGCTTGGCTTCCTCGGCAAGGAAGCGGCCCTCGACGCCGCGCTCCGCGACGCCGAGGGAGGGATGCTGGCGATCGGCTGGCTCGCGTTCCTCGGCATCGCGGTGGGGGCTGCGCTCACCGTCGCCTACTCGCTGCGGTTCGTGGTGGGCACCTTCTTCGGCGCCCTCGTGACCGAGCCGAAGCGGCGCTCGCGCATCCTCGTCATCGCTCCGGTGCTGCTCGCGCTGATCGGACTCGTCGGCGGCTTCAGCGGCGAGCTCATCTCGCAGCTGCTCGAACCGCAGGTCGAGGCGGTGCCTGCCGGAGAGGACGCCCCGCAACTGGCGCTCTGGCACGGCTTCACGCCCGCGCTGGTCTCCTCGATGATCGCCTGGCTGCTCGGCGCGCTGGTGCACCGCTCCTTCGGTGGCCGCCGTCGCGCACCGCACGGGCAGGATCCGCTCGAGCGGGGGTACCACGCAGGGATGCGTGCGCTGGACCGCCTCGCTGTCGAGGTGACCGGACGCACGCAGACCGGTTCGCTGCCGATGCACCTCACCACCATCCTGCTCGTGGTGGTCGCCTTCCCCGGCATCGCGCTGCTCCTGTCGGGCGCGCTCACGAGCGACGTGCGGCTGTACGACTCCGCGGGCCAGGTGGCGACCGCGGTGATCGTGAGCATCGCGGCCATCATCGCCACCACCACCCGCGGCCGCCTCAAGGCCTTCATGCTGCTCTCGGTCGTCGGCTACGGGGTCGCGCTGCTGTTCCTGCTGCACGGTGGGCCGGATCTGGCGCTCGTCCAGGCGCTCACCGAGACCGTCTTCCTCGTCATCCTCGTGCTCGTGCTGCGGCGGCTGCCGAAGTACTTCACCGACCGCCCGCTGCGCGCCGCCCGGTACATACGCGCGGCGCTCGGCATCGCGGTCGGCACCTTCGCGGCACTCGCCTCGCTGGCGGCGCTCCAGTCGCGCACGGCCGAGCCCATCTCCGACGGCTTCTACCGCTGGGCCTACGAGTTCGGCCACGGCGCGAACATCGTCAACGTCACGCTCGTCGACATCCGCGCCTGGGACACCCTGGGCGAGGTCGCCGTCGTGCTCGCCGCGGCGACGGGCGTGGCGAGCCTCATCTTCGTGCGGCGGCCCACTGCGGGCGCGCTGCGGCGCTCGCCCTCCGCGACCGGGCGCCGCACCTGGCTGCGCGGCGCGTTCACCTCCGAGCAGCTCGCCTCGCCGGTGCTGGAGATGATGACGCGACTGCTGTTCCCCGTGATGATGACCGTCTCGATCTACCTGCTGGCCGTCGGCCACAACGCGCCGGGTGGCGGGTTCGCCGGCGGACTGGTCGCGGGCATCGCGCTCGCCGTGCGCTACCTGGCAGGCGGTGGGCAGGAGCTGCTCGAGGCGGTGCCCTTCGACGCGGGCAAGCTCCTCGGCGGCGGCATGGCCGTCGTGGTGCTGAGCGTCATCTGGCCGGTGCTGATCGGCGGCCGGATCGGCGAGTCCTACGCGATCGAGGCGACGCTGCCGCTGCTGGGCGATCAGAAGCTCGTCACGACGCTCTTCTTCGACATCGGCGTCTGGCTGATCGTGATCGGCGCGATGCTCGACTTCGTCCGCTCGCTCGGCGCGGGCATCGACCTGCACAGCGAGCAGAACGTGGCGCCGCGCCCCCAGTGGCGCTCGGATCGCTCGCTGCCGGGCGAGGGGGTGCGGCGATGACCCCCACGCTCATCCTCGCGATCGCCGGCGGCGTGCTGATCGCGGCAGGCGTCTACCTGCTGCTCGAGCGCAGCCTCATGCGCATCCTCGCGGGCGTGATGCTCGCGGGCAACGGCGTCAACCTGCTGTTCCTGGTCTCCGCCGGTCCCGCAGGAGATGCGGCGCTCGTCGGCGCGGATCCTGAGACCATCGCCGATCCGCTGCCGCAGGCGATGGTGCTCACGGCGATCGTCATCACCCTTGCGACGAGCGCATTCCTGCTCGCGATGTCCTACCGCTCCTTCCAGCTGGAGGGCCACGACGAGGTCGCCGACGACGTCGAGGATGCCATCGTCCGCCGGCGCGCAGAGGCCGACCTCTCCAGCGAGGCCTACGTCGACATCTCCGACAGCGACTCCGAGTCCGGCGGCAGGGACGACTCCGAGTCCGGCGGCAGGTTCGAGCGGGAGACCGGCAGCCGCGCCGAGGATGAGGAGGCGCGCTGATGGATCTCTCGAACCTCGTGCCGATCCCCGTGCTGCTGCCGCTGCTGGCGGCCGGCATCACGCTCATCCTCGCCCGCCATCCCGCGTGGCAGAAGATCGTCTCCGGCACCACGCTCGGCCTGGTGGCGGTGTTCGCCCTGATCCTGTGCCTCGCGGCGGATGCGCAGGGTCCGATCGTGCTGTGGGTCGGGGCCTGGCCGGACGGGCTGGGCATTGTGCTGGTCGCCGACCGGCTCTCGTCGCTGATGGTGCTGGTCTCGAGCATCGTCACGGCGATCGTCGTGATCTTCCCCTCGAGGCGGGATGTCTCCGACAGCGCGGACGGCGCGCCGGTCTCCGTCTTCCACCCGACCTTCCTGGTGCTGACCGCCGGCGTCTCGAACGCCTTCCTCGCCGGCGACCTGTTCAACCTGTTCGTCGGCTTCGAGATCCTGCTGTTCTCGTCCTACGTGCTGATCATGCTCGGCGCGACCAGGGAGCGCGTGCGCGCGGGCTCCACCTATGTGGTCGTCAGCGTGCTGTCGTCGACGCTGTTCCTGCTCGCCATCTCGATCGTCTACGGCGCGACCGGCACCGTCAGCTTCGCGCAGCTGCCCGAGCGGCTCGCGGCGCTCGATCCGGGGCTGCAGCTGGTGATCCAGCTGCTCCTGCTGGTGGTGTTCGGCATCAAGGCGGCCATCTTCCCGCTGCAGTCGTGGCTGCCCGACTCCTACCCGACGGCCCCCGCGAGCGTCACGGCCGTCTTCGCCGGCCTGCTGACCAAGGTCGGCGTCTTCGCGATCATCCGCATGCAGACGCTGCTCTTCCCCGACAGCCCGCTGACCGACCTGCTGCTGGTGGTCGCGATCCTCACCATGCTGCTCGGCATCCTGGGCGCGCTCGCGCAGGGCGAGATCAAGCGTCTGCTCTCGTTCACCCTGGTGAGCCACATCGGCTACATGCTGCTGGGCATCGCGCTGGGCACGGTGGCGGGGCTGGGCGCCTCGATCTTCTACATCGTGCACCACATCCTGGTGCAGACCGCGCTGTTCATCGTGGTGGGGCTCATCGAGCGCGTGGGCGGCTCGACGAGCCTCGCGCGCCTCGGCGGGCTGGCCTCCGTGCCGCTGCTGGCGGTGCTGTACCTGGTGCCGGCACTCAATCTGGGCGGCATCCCGCCGTTCTCGGGCTTCCTCGGCAAGGTGGCGCTGATGGATGCGGCGCTCGCGACCGAGACACCGCTCGCGCTGCTCGCGGTCATCGCGGGCGTCGCGACCAGCCTGCTGACGCTCATCGCGGTCATCCGCGTCTGGCAGCGCGCGTTCTGGCAGGATCGCGGCGAGGACGACGACCGCGTGCACTCGCTGCGCGTGCTGCCGCGCATCTGGGTCGTCGCGGCCTCCGGCCTGGTCGGCATCACCGTGCTGCTGACGGTGATCGCCGGACCGCTGACCGACTTCGCCTACCGCGCCGCCGTCGACATCCAGGGCGGGGCATACACGGTCGCCGTCGAGGAGGCGCTGCCATGAAGCGGCCGAAGCTGCGCTACCGGGTCTCGCTCGTCGCGACGATCGGCCTCGCCGTCGTATGGGTCATGCTGTGGGGCGAGTTCACGCTCGGCGCCGCCGTCTGGGGGCTGCTGATCGCGCTGCTCATCCAGGTGCTGTTCCCGCTGCCGGACGTGCCGGAGCTCGAGTCGTTCCGGCCCATCGGCTTCGCCCGGCTCGTGCTGGTGACACTGTGGGGGTTGACGGTGTCGAGCTTCCAGGTCGCGGCGAAGGTGCTGGCGTTCTGGCGGCCGACCAAGAACGCCATCATCGAGGTGCGGCTGCGCAGCGGCTCCGCCTTCATCACCGCCATCACCGCGGAGCTCGTGACGCTGGTTCCCGGCTCGGTGGCGCTCGACGCAGGGGAGCGCTGGTTGCTCGTGCACGTGTTCGATGCCTCGACGCCGGCAGCCGTCGAGCGCGCGCGGGCCAACGTGCTGCGCACCGAGGCGACCGCGCTGCGCGCCTTCGGCACAGCGGCCGACCGAGCGCTCCTGGAGGTGGACTGATGGATGTCGTGCTCGCCATCGCGGGCGTGATGCTGGTGGTCGCGGCCTCGCTCACGCTCATCCGCATCGTCCGCGGGCCCGGGCCCGCCGACCGCGTGGTCGCCACCGATGTGCTCATCACCACCGTGGCCGGCTCGCTGACCGTTGCCGCGGCGATCAACCACGATGGGTCGACGCTCGCCGTCATCGTCGTGCTGTCGCTGCTCGCCTTCGCCGGGACGGTCTCGATGGCGCGCTTCGTCGCCGGCCGTGGCGGCGTCGTCGGGCCGGGGCCGGCTGCGGCCCCGGCCTCACCCGGCCCCGTCGACGGCGACCCGACCGAAGGCGATGCGCCCGGCGACGCTTCCGCCGATGACGAGGAGGCGCGGCCATGACGCTCGACGCTGTCCTCGACGTGCTCGGCTCCGTCCTGATCCTGATCGGCGCGGGGTTCACCCTCACCGCGGCGATCGGCCTCGTGCGGCTGCCGGATGTGCTCAATAGGATGCACGCCGCGTCCAAGCCGCAGACGCTCGGGTTCCTGCTGCTGTGCTCGGGGCTCGCGATCGTGCTGCGCGACCCGGGTGCCACGACGATGCTCATCCTGGCCGCCGGCATGCAGCTGGTGACCGCTCCGGTGGCGACGCAGATGATGGGGAAGGCCGCCTACCGAACGGGCCAGTTCCGCGCTGACATCGTGGTGGTCGACGACCGCACGCCGGAGGATGAGCCCGACGACGATGATGAGCCTGACGAGGAGCGGCAGACCGGGTAGGATCGGCAGCAACACACAGCCGGCCGCTGCACGCCCGGGCGGGAGAGCCCCTCAGGGGGCACCGAAGGAGCAAGCCTCCCCGCCAAACTCTCAGGTCCTAGAACCGCTCGGGAAGGCCACACTGGAGTTGATCCGCGCGATCGGCGACAGTGGGGGAGTCCAGACCGATGGAGGACTCATGACCGCAACGGATGCGACCGCGACCGGAGGCGCAGCCCCGGCGACGCCGCTGCTCGCCGTGCACGAGGATGCCGGAGCGCAGCTGATCGACTTCGCCGGCTGGCAGATGCCGGTGCGCTACGGCTCAGATCTCGCCGAGCACGAGGCCGTGCGCCAGCGCGCGGGCCTGTTCGACCTGAGCCACATGGCAGAGCTGCGCGTCAGCGGCGGCGGCGCCGCGGAGTTCCTCGACTTCGCGCTCGCCGGCCGGCTCTCCGCCATCGAGCTGTGGCAGGCGAAGTACTCGCTGCTGCTGGCCGAGCACGGCGGCATCATCGACGACCTGATCGTGTACCGCACGAGCGAGACGGAGTACCTGGTCGTCGCCAACGCATCCAACCGCCACGCGGCCCTCGACGCGCTCACGACTCGCTCTGCGGGCTTCGACGCGCAGATCGTCGACGAGACCGAGCAGACGGGCCTCGTCGCCGTGCAGGGCCCCGCCGCCCTCGCGATCGTCAGCGCCATCGGGCTCGAGTCCGAGCCGCTCGAGCCGCTGCGGTACTACCGCGCCCTGCCGGGCATCTTCGAGGGCGAGGACGTGCTGATCGCCCGCACCGGCTACACCGGCGAGGACGGCTTCGAGCTGTACATCGCAGCCCACGCCGCCGAGGACCTCTGGCGTGCGCTCGTGCTCGCCGGCGAGACGCACGGCCTGACCCCCTGCGGCCTCGCCGCCCGCGACACGCTGCGGCTCGAGGCCGGCATGCCGCTGTACGGCCACGAGCTCTCGCTCGACGTGCTGCCGGTGCAGGTGGGCCTGGGCCGCGTCGTGGCGCTGAAGACCAAGGGCGACTTCGTCGGCCGCGCCGCCGTCGAGGCCGGCCCCGCCGACGACGCCCCGGTGCTCATCGGCCTCACCGCCGACGGCCGCCGCGCACCCCGCGCCGGCTACCCGGTGCTCGACGGCGACCGCGTGGTCGGCGCCGTCACCAGTGGCGCGCTCGCGCCCACGCTCGGCCACCCGATCGCGATGGCCCTGGTCGAGCCCGGCTCGGCGACCTCCGATTCCCTGACCGTCGACGTGCGCGGCACGCAGCTGCCCGCGCGTCACACCCAGCTGCCGTTCTACAAGCGAGAGGCCTGAGCATGAGCGAGACCAAGTACACCAAGGACCACGAGTGGATCCGCACCGAGGGCGACGTCGCCACGGTCGGCATCACCGACTTCGCGCAGGCGCAGCTCGGCGACGTCGTCTACGTCGAGCTGCCCGGCGTCGGCCGCACCTTCGCCGCCGGCGAGTCGCTCGGCGAGATCGAGTCGACGAAGTCGGTGGGCGAGCTCATCGCCCCCGCCGCCGGCGAGGTCGTCGAGGTCAACGACGCGGTCGCGGGCGACCCCTCGCTCGTCAACAGCGGCGCCGAGGGCGACGGCTGGCTCGTGAAGCTGCGCTTCAGCGAGCAGGCCGAGCTGCTCGACGAGGCCGCATACCGCGAGCTCACCGCCTGATGCGGCCGTTCGTCGACCGCCACATCGGCACGGATGCGGCGGCGCAGCAGGTGATGCTCGAAGCGGTCGGCTTCGACTCGCTCGAGGCGCTCATGGATGCCGCCGTGCCCGCGGGCATCCGCACCGCCGGCAGCGACATCGGCGAGGCCGCCTCCGAGACCGCCGCGCTCGCCGAGCTGCGCGAGCTCGCGGGCCGCAACCGGGTGCGCCACAGCGCCATCGGCCTCGGCTACCACGGCACCGTGACGCCCGCGCCGATCAAGCGACTCATCCTCGAGAACCCCTCCTGGTACACCGCCTACACGCCCTACCAGCCCGAGATCAGCCAGGGCCGCCTCGAGGCGCTCATCAACTTCCAGACCATGGTCGCCGACCTCACCGGCCTCGACATCGCGAACGCGTCGATGCTCGACGAGGGCACCGCCGTCGTCGAGGCCATGCTGCTGGCGCGCCGCGCCTCGAAGTCGGCCTCCAGCGTCTTCGTCGTCGACACCGACCTGCTGCCGCAGTCGAAGGCGCTCCTGCGCCATCGCGCGCACGCGACCGGCATCGAGCTGGTCGAGCTGCCGCTCGCCCGGACGGCCCCGGCCGACCTCCCCGAGTCCTTCGGCGTCGTCGCACAGCTGCCCGGCGCATCCGGCCTCGTCTGGGATGCCAGCGGCATCTTCGCCGCCTCCACCGAGATGGGCGGCGTGCCCGTCGCGGCGGCCGACCTGCTCTCGCTCGCCCTGATCGAGGCGCCGGGCACCCAGGGCGCCCGCATCGCCGTCGGCTCGTCGCAGCGCTTCGGCGTGCCGATGGGCTTCGGCGGCCCCCACGCCGGCTTCATGGCCGTCGCCGAGCAGCTCACCCGCCAGCTGCCCGGCCGCCTGGTCGGGGTCTCCGTCGACGCCGACGGCTACCCGGCCTACCGCCTGACGCTGCAGACGCGCGAGCAGCACATCCGCCGCGAGAAGGCCACCAGCAACATCTGCACCGCGCAGGTGCTGCTGGCCGTCATGGCCTCGATGTACGGCGTCTACCACGGCCCCGACGGCATCACCGCGATCGCCGAGGGCGTGCACTCGGTGGCCACCCGGTTCGCCCGCTCGGCGCGGGCGGCCGGCGCCGAGCTGGTGCACGAGGCCTTCTTCGACACAGTGCGGATGCGTGTGCCGGGCCGGGCGCGCGAGCTGCAGTCCCGCGCGGGCGCGGCCGGCATCCTCGTGCACGTCGTCGACGACGACACCCTGCACGTCTCCTTCGACGAGACCTGGGCCGAGATCGGCACGGGCGTGCCGCTCGAGCGCCTGCTCGAGGCGCTCGAGTTCGAGGACACCTCGGCGGTCGGCTCCGAGCCGCGCGCGATCCCCTCCTCGCTCGTGCGCACGAGCGAGTTCATGACGCACGAGGTGTTCCGCGCGCACCGCTCCGAGACGCAGCTGATGCGCTACGCGAAGCGGCTCTCCGATCGCGACTACGCGCTCGACCGCGGCATGATCCCGCTGGGCTCCTGCACGATGAAGCTCAACGCCGCTGCCGAGATGGAGGCCATCACCTGGCCCGAGTTCTCGCAGCTGCACCCGTACGGGCCGATCGAGGACGCGTCAGGGTCGCTCGCGCTGATCGATCAGCTGGGGGAGTGGCTCGCGCGCATCACCGGCTACGACACCGTCTCGCTGCAGCCGAACGCCGGCGCGCAGGGCGAGCTCGCCGGCCTGATGGCCATCCGCGGCTACCATCGCTCGCGCGGCGAGCAGCACCGCGACGTCGTGCTCATCCCCGCCTCGGCGCACGGCACGAACGCGGCCAGCGCCGTGCTGGCCGGCTGCCGCGTCGTGGTCGTCGCCACCAGCACGAACGGCGACGTCGACCTCGACGACCTGGAGGCGAAGATCGCGGCGCACGCCGACGATCTCGCGGGCCTGATGATCACCTACCCGTCGACGCACGGCGTGTACGAGTCGGAGATCCGGCGCGTGTGCGACGCGGTGCACGAGGCGGGCGGCCAGGTCTACATCGACGGCGCCAACCTCAACGCCCTGCTCGGTCACGCCACGTTCGGCGACATGGGCGGCGACGTGTCGCACCTGAACCTGCACAAGACCTTCTGCATCCCGCACGGCGGCGGCGGTCCCGGCGTCGGCCCGGTGGCGGCGAAGGCGCACCTGGCGCCCTTCCTGCCGCGCGACCCGCGCGAGGAGTCGGAGCTGATCGACGGCGTGCGCGTGGGCGCGAACCCGCTCTCGGCCGCTCCGTGGGGCTCGGCGTCGATCCTGCCGATCTCATGGGCGTACGTGCGCATGATGGGCCTCGAGGGCCTGACGAAGGCGACCGCGAGCGCGGTGCTGGCAGCCAATTACGTCGCCGCCCGCCTGCAGGAGCACTTCCCTGTGCTCTACACGGGTGAGCACGGGCTGGTCGCGCACGAGTGCATCCTCGACCTGCGCCCGCTCAAGGAGGCGACCGGCGTCAGCAACGACGACGTCGCCAAGCGGCTGGTCGACTACGGCTTCCACGCCCCGACCATGTCGTTCCCGGTCGCCGGCACGCTGATGGTCGAGCCGACCGAGTCGGAGGACCTGGCCGAGATCGACCGCTTCATCGACGCCATGATCGCGATCAAGGCGGAGGCCGATGCGATCGGCCGAGGCGAGGTGGCGCTGGCCGATAGCGCGCTGCGCGGCGCGCCGCACACCGCCGGCTCGATCGTCCACGGCGACTGGGATCGCGTCTACACGCGCGAGCAGGCGGTCTTCCCGGTGCCGGGCGTCGAGCGCGCCAAGTACTGGCCGCCGGTCTCCCGCATCGACCAGCCCTATGGCGATCGCAACATCGTCTGCAGCTGCCCGCCGGTGGAGGCCTTCGCCTGACGCCCTGCGCAGGCGCGGGGACCGCAGTCGCACCGCGGTCCCCGCGCCTGCATCCGCGTGCGCCGATCAGCCCGCGCCGAAGAGCCCCGGGAACGTCGCGTACGCCCACGGATAGCCGGCGAACACCGCGATGTCGATGAGCACGTGCGCCACGATCAGCGGCACGAGCCTGCCGGTGCGGGCGTAGAGCCAGCCGAACAGCACACCCATCGCGAAGTTGCCGATCAGCGCCGGGACGCCCTGGTACAGGTGATAGGTGCCGCGCAGCGCCGCGGTCGACAGGATGATCTGCCACGTCCCCCAGCCCAGCCGCCGCAGCCGCTCGAACAGGTAGCCGATCACGATCACCTCTTCGGTGAGCCCCGCGCGCAGCGCCGACAGCAGCAGCACCGGAATGGTGAACCAGTACGCGTCGAGCGGCGAAGGCACGACATCGACCGTGAGACCGAGCGCCCGCCCTGCGAAGTACAGCGCCAAGCCGGGCACGCCGACGATGAGCACGAGGGCGATGCCGGATGCGCTGTCGCGCCACGGGCGGGTGCCGTCCAGTCCCAGCGCGCTCAGGTGGGGCCGCTGGGTGCGCCACAGCAGCCAGATGACGAGCGCCATCGGGACCAGGTCGAGGAAGATGCCGGTCAGCTGGTAGGCGAGGTCGAGCCATGCCCGGTCGGAGCGGCTCGGGTTGAGCGCGACCTGTTGCTCGCCGATCGGGGTGGGTCGCGTCGAGACGTCGACGAACTGCAGCACCGCCCAGATGGCGCTCGCGCCCAGGGACAGCAGCAGCACCAGTGCGATCTCGGTCGCGAGCCGGCGCCGGGTGGGAAGAGTGGCAGACACCCCTCAACGCTAGCGCCGTCGCACCTCAGGGTTGTGTAAGCACCAACTTGGTAACGATCACGTCACCTGGCCGTTCCGCCCGCATCGGCGTGCATAGACTGCCCGTATCTCAACGAGCACTGCGGCTCTTGCGGCCGTGCGCTCACCCTGCACAGGAGGAAACACCAGTGACACACATGATGAGGCGTCGCGGTCGCGCGCTCGCCGGGCTGGCCATCGGCACTGCCGCTATGGTCGCGCTCGCGGGCTGCACCACGACCACCCCCGAGCCCGGCGCGTCCGGCGACAGCGGTGAAGCCACCACGGGCGGCACGATCAGCATCGCTCAGACCAACGCGGTCACGGCGCTGACGTCGGCGACACCCGATGCCAACCTGAACACCAACGGCATGGTCGACTACCTGATGGGCAACGCCACGGGCCCCGGCTCGATGTTCTACGTCGACAGCGAGTTCAACGTCGTCCCCGACGAGACCAATGCCACCGTCGAGCTCGTCAGCGAAGACCCGCTGGTCGTCACCTACACGCTCGACCCCGAGGCCGTCTGGTCCGACGGCACGGCCATGTCGACCACCGACATGCTGCTGTCGTGGGCGATCGGCTCGGGCTGGTTCGACGACGCGACCTACGCCGAGGACGGCACCGTCGCCGAGGGCAACCAGTACTTCCAGCTCGCAGGCTCGACCACCGGGCTCGACACCACCGAGTTCCCGGAGATCGACGCTGAGGCCGGCACGCTGACGCTCACCTATGGCGAGCCGTACGTCGACTGGAACCTGGTCAACCTGATCGGCAAGCCGGCGCATGTCTTCGCCGAGCAGGCCGGCTTCGAGTCGGTGGAGGCGCTCGCGACCTTCCTCGAGGAGACGCCTGCTGGTGACCCCGAGGCTCCGGCCGAGGCGAACGAGCAGCTCACGGCGCTCGCCGAGCTCTGGAACACGGGCTACAACATCACGTCGATGCCGACGGACGAGAGCCTGCTGGTCAGCGCCGGCATGTGGGTCCCGAAGGACTTCCAGGCTGACGACGGTGGCTTCATCTCCTTCGAGCCGAACCCCGAGTGGCGCGGCGAGAACCAGCCGACGTTCGACGAGCTGATCATCCGCTTCATCGGTGACCCGAACGCGCAGATCACCGCTCTCCAGAACGGTGAGGTCGACATCATCGAGCCGCAGCCCTCGGCTGACACGCTCGCTGCTATCGAGGCCTTCGGCGGCACCCTGATCCAGGGTTCGCAGCTGTCCTACGACCACCTCGACCTGACGATGAACTCCGAGGTCTTCTCCGACCCGGCCGTGCGTGAGGCGTTCCTGCTCACCATCCCGCGTCAGCAGATCCTCGACTCGATCGTCACGCCGGTGCAGGCGGATGCAGAGGTGCTGAACTCGCAGATGTTCGTCACCAACCAGCCGCAGTACGCCGACGCCATCGCGTCGAACGGCTACAGCGACTTCGCGGAGCCCGACATCGAGCGCGCCACCGAGCTGCTCGCCGGCGCCACGCCGACGGTCAGCATCCTCTACAACATCAACAACCCCAACCGCGTCGACGCCTTCCAGCTGATCCAGGCGAGCGCGGCTGAAGCTGGGTTCGTGGTCGAGGACGCCGGTTCGGCCGACTGGGGCTCGCTGCTCGGCAGCGGCAGCTACGACGCCTCCATCTTCGGCTGGATCTCGTCGGGTGTCGGCTACGCCGGCCTTCCGCAGATCTGGCAGACCGGTGGCGGTGGCAACTACAACGGCTACTCCAACGCCGAGGTGGACGCCCTGGTCGACGAGTCGCAGACGATCATCGGCGACGAGGCTCGCATCGACGAGATCATGGTCGAGATGGATGGCCTGACGCGTCAGGACTTCTACGGCCTGCCGCTCTTCCAGGTCCCCGGCCTGGTCGCGACGAACGGCACCGTCGACGGTGTCGTCTACAACGGCGGCCAGACGGGCGCCATCTGGAACACCTGGGAGTGGTCGCTCGTCGGCTGACGCTGACGGGAGATAGTATTCCCAGCTAGTCCTATCCGGCCGTGGCTGCCGGGACCCAGGTCCCGGCAGCCACGGCCAACCCGTGTCCGTCCTCGATCGCGCGAGATCCGCGCGGTCGCGAGAGATCGGAGCTGCAGAGCACATGCTCAGCTTCATAGTGAGGCGCATCCTTGCCTCGATCCTGACGCTCGTCGTGGCGTCCTTCATCATGTACATCCTGACGGCGTACTCCGGCGATCCACTGATGGATCTCCGCGGATCCAACGCCCCGAACGCACAGCTGCTCATCGGCCAGCGCATCGAGCGCCTCAACCTCGATGTGCCGCCTCCACTGCGGTTCTTCGGCTGGCTCGCAGGCGCTGCCGGGTGCTTGACGCCCTTCACGCCCTGTGACCTCGGCACCGACCTGAACTACACCGCGGTCACCCAGCTCCTGCCGAACGCGGCAGCCGCAACGGTGCGGCTCGTCTCCGCCGCCACGATCCTCGCGATCATCTTCGGCATCATCACGGGCATCGTCTCGGCCCTCCGCCAGTACTCGGCGTTCGACCTGGGCATGACCTTCGTCAGCTTCCTGCTCTACTCGCTGCCGTCGTTCCTCGCCGCCGTGCTCCTGAAGGAGTTCGTCGCGATCGACTTCAACAACTGGATCTCCAGCGGCGATTCCAGTATCGGCTTCATCCCCACGCTCGTGGTCGCCCTCATCGTCGGCGCGATCATGCAGGCGCTCGTCGCCGGCTCCGCTCGCAACCGGGTGATCGCGTTCGCGATCTCCGGCGGTGCCACCTTCGGCCTGCTGTACTTCCTCGACGCGATCGACTGGTTCCAGAACCCGGGCCTGGGCTGGGGCGGCATACTGCTGCTCATCGTCGGCATCGTCGTCGGTGTGACCGCGGTGCTGGCAGGGTTCGGCAACCGCCGGGCGCTGCTGGGTGCGGGCATCGCAGGTGTGCTGGCATACGCTGCGTTCTTCGCGCTGCAGGGGCTCTTCGCCATCTCCACCATCTGGACGATCGGCATCCTCGGCCTCGCGACCCTCGCGGTGTGCTTCGTCATCGGCTGGGTGATCGGCGGCCCCGACCGGGGCCAGGTCATCCGGGTGACGATGCTCGTCGGCTTCCTCAGCTCGCTGCTCGTGGTCGCCGACCGCTACCTGCAGTCCTGGCCCGCGTACCTCGCGAGCCCGCGCATCAACAACCGTCCCATCGCGACGGTCGGCGAGCAGACGGTGGGCCTCTCGGGCGACATGTGGCTGATGGGCCTCGACACCTTCACCCACTTCCTGCTGCCGACCATCTCGCTCACGCTCATCTCGTTCGCGGGCTATACGCGCTACGCGCGCGCCGGGCTGCTGGAGGTGATGAACCAGGACTACATCCGCACCGCCCGCGCCAAGGGCCTCTCCGAGCGCGTCGTGATCACGCGGCACGCGTTCCGCAACATGCTCATCCCGATCACGACGATCGTCGCCGCTGACATCGGCGTGCTGCTCGGCGGCGCGCTCATCACCGAGCGCGTCTTCGCGATCAGCGGCATGGGCGCGCTGTTCAACATCTCGCTCAACCGCGTGGATGTGAATCCGGTGATGGGGTACTTCATCGTGATCGCCATCACCGCCATCCTGTTCAACTTCCTGGCCGACCTGAGCTACGCGCTCCTCGACCCGAGAGTGAGGGTCAAGTGACGAACACCGCAATCTCCGACGCGGAGGTCGGTCAGAGCCAGGCTCGGCTGATCTTCCGGCGCTTCGTCACGAACAAGACCGCGATGGTCTCGTTCGTGCTGCTCATCGCCATCTTCGGGTTCTCGATCTCCGCGATCGGGCTGGGCCCGATCCCGGGCTGGTGGCACTACAACTTCTACGCCCCCATGCCCACCGCCGACGAGGGCAGGCCCACGCTCTCGATCATCCCTGAGTGGCTGGGGGGCAGCGGCATCTCGCTCGGTGATCACCCCTTCGGGCAGACCCGCATCGGCGTCGACTACTTCGCCGCCACCATGCGCGGGGTGCAGAACTCGTTCGTCGTGATCGTGCTGCTCGCCGGTGTCGCCACCGTGCTCGGCACCGTCGTGGGCGCCATCGCGGGCTACTACCGCGGCTGGGTCGACGCCATCCTGATGCGCATCACCGACGTCTTCATCGTCATCCCGACGATCGTCGTCGGCGCGGTGGTCGGCCGCATGACCGGCGGCCTCGGTGTCTCGTTCCTCGCCATCGCCCTCGGGCTCGTGGCGTGGATGGGCATCGCCCGTCTCGTGCGCGCCGAGTTCCTGTCGCTGCGCGAGCGCGAGTTCGTGGAGGCGGCGCGCGTCGCCGGCGCGAGCGACGCTCGCATCATCTTCAAGCACATCCTGCCGAACGCGATGGGCGTGGTGATCGTCGCGGCCTCGCTGATCGCCGCCGCGGCGATCCTGCTCGAGACGGCGCTGAGCTACCTGGGCTACGGCATCCACGCACCCGAGCGCTCGCTCGGGCTGCTGGTCTCCGAGAACCAGTCGGCCTTCTCCACCCGGCCGTGGCTGTTCTGGTACCCGGCGTTCTTCACCGTCGCACCGGCGCTGCTGATCAACTTCATCGGCGACGGCCTGCGCGACGCGTTCGACCCGCGCCAGAAGCGGTTCTCGATCCGCCGCACCAAGGAGCTGCCTGAGACCACGGAGCAGCGATCGTGACCCGCGGCGCTGCCTCAGAGCAGCAGCGGCACGGTGGCCGCGAGCACGGGCCCGCCCACCAGTGCGGCCACACGGCCCCAGTGCACCGTGACGGGCACGGCGACGTCGTCGGCGTCGACGCGACTGGCGGGGCGCTGCTCCCAGCGCTGGCGCACGAGCGCCGCAGCATCGCCCGACTCGGTGCCGGGCAGGTCGCCGACGGGGATGCCGCTGTCGAGCGCGCTGCGGGGGTCGCGCGGGTCGCGGTCGTCGCGCACGCGCTTGGCGGCTCGGCGCGCGGCGAGCGCGCTCGCCTGCGGCGCGCACCAGACGGGCCACGCCCGTCCGGGCGTGTGCAGCGTGAGGGAGTACTTCGTGTCGACGTGGATGAGCGCATCCCAGGAGACCGAGATGGTGCGCAGCGGGTTGCGGATCTGAGCACCGCGCGCACCCACCTCGAGCGCCGGCGCCCACAGCCCGGCGTACGCGGCGTACGCCAACCACGCGACCACGATGGCGGTCGCGACCACGCCCTGCAGCTGCGACTGCAGCGCGAGCAGCACGCCGAGCACCGCGAGCAGCGCCCACGAGGCGATCGCGAAGCCGCGGTTGACGCGGGAATGGACGGTCACAGCACGCAGATCGTCGTTCACAGCCTTATCGTCGCAGGCGCCACCGCGCCCGGCGAATCCGACACCCCGCTGCAGGAGGCGGCATGACATCCCAGACTGACACCATCCAGCACGCCGCCGGTGACGTGCCCGTGCTCCACATCTCGGGCCTCAACGTCGCCTTCGCGGTCGACGGCTACTGGGTCCCGGCTGCGAAGGACGTCTCGTTCGAGATCGGTCGCGGCGAGGTCGTCGCCGTCGTCGGCGAGTCCGGCTCCGGCAAGAGCGTCTCGTCGATGGCGATCCTCGATCTGCTGCCGAAGAACGCTCGCATCAGCGGCGACATCAAGCTCTCGGGCGACAGCCTGCGCGGCATGTCGCCGGGTGCCATGCGCGAGGTGCGCGGCAATCGTGTCGCCGCGATCTTCCAGGAGCCGATGACGGCACTGAACCCGGTCTTCACGGTCGGGTTCCAGATCATGGAATCGCTGCGCCTCCACCGCGGCATGACGCCGAGCCAGGCTGAGGTCCGTGCGCTCGAGATGCTCGGCCTGGTCGAGCTGCCCGACCCGACGAAGGCGTTCAAGTCGTACCCGCACCAGCTCTCTGGCGGGCAGCGGCAGCGCGCCATGATCGCGATGGCGCTCTCGCTCGATCCGGAGCTGCTGATCGCCGACGAGCCGACCACGGCGCTCGACGTCACGGTGCAGGCGGAGATCCTCGAGCTCATGCGCTCACTGAAGGACCGGCTGGGCTCAGCGGTGCTGCTGATCACGCACGACATGGGCGTCGTCGCCGACCTCGCCGACTGGGTCGTCGTGATGGAGAAGGGCGTCATCGTCGAGCAGGGCCCGGTGAAGGAGATCTTCGCGGCGCCGAAGGAGCAGTACACGCAGATGCTCCTCTCATCCGTGCCGCGGCTGGGCGAAGGCGCCGACAAGGAAGACGCGATCGATCTGACCGCTGCCCTGGCACTGGCAGCCCACGACGACAGCGACGCGGAGCTGCAGCAGCGTGTGGAGGCCAACGCCCGCGTCGCGGAAGCTGCCCGTCGGGACGAGAAGGTGCACGAGGGCGCACCCGTGCTGGTGCTCGACAACGTCGCGATCGAGTACGGCAGCAAGGGCAAGCTGGGTGCGTTCCGCGCCGTCGACGGCGCCTCGCTGCAGATCCACGCCGGCGAGATCCTCGGCCTCGTGGGCGAGTCGGGCTCCGGCAAGTCGACGATCGGCCGAGCTGCGATCGGCCTGCAGCCGATCGCAGAGGGACGGCTCGAGGTCGCCGGCGTCGACATCTCGCGCATCGATCGCAAGATCGCGCGCAGCCTCAACCGCAAGGTCGGCATCGTCTTCCAGGATCCGTCGTCGTCGCTGAACCCGCGGCTCCCCATCGGCGAGTCCATCGGCGAGCCGATGTACCTGGCGAAGATCCACCGCGGTGCTGCGCTCGACAAGCGCGTCGAGGAGCTGCTCGACGCCGTGCGCCTGCCGAAGAACTACCGCAACCGCTTCCCGCATGAGCTCTCGGGCGGGCAGAAGCAGCGCGTCGGCATCGCGCGCGCACTGTCGATGAGCCCCGAGCTGCTGGTGGCCGACGAGCCGACGAGCGCGCTCGACGTCTCGGTGCAGGCGACGGTGCTCGAGCTGCTGCAGGAGCTGCAGCGCGAGCAGGGCTTCGCGTGCCTGTTCATCAGCCACGACCTCGCGGTGGTCGACATCATGAGCGACCGCATCGCCGTGATGCATCACGGCAAGATCGTGGAGCAGGGATCCCGCGACGCGATCCTGCGCGCACCGCAGGAAGCGTACACGCAGCGTCTCATCGCGGCCATCCCGGTGCCCGACCCCGACAAGCAGCGCGCGCGCCGCGAGCTGCGGCAGCAGGTGCTCGCCCGCACCTCCGAGGAGTCCGGCGAGCAGGACGCCGGCGACGTCATCAACGTCGACACGATGGTGGACGGCCGCAAGACCGAGACGGCGATCGAGGAGGAGCGCAACGTCTGAGTCGCGCTGCACGGCCGCGGTCGCCCGCTAGGATGGGCGATCGCGGCCGTTCGTCGCAGATTCCTCACACCGGAAGGCACCCGCATGCCGATCGCCTCGCGATCAGACCTCCGCAACGTGGCGATCGTCGCCCACGTCGACCACGGCAAGACCACCCTCGTCGACGCGATGCTTCGCCAGACCGGATCCTTCACCGCGCACCAGGCGGTCGACGAACGCGTCATGGACTCCGGTGACCTGGAGCGCGAGAAGGGCATCACGATCCTCGCGAAGAACACCGCCATTCGGTACGCGGGCGAGCACACCGATGAGCCCGTGACCATCAACGTCATCGACACCCCGGGTCACGCCGACTTCGGCGGCGAGGTCGAGCGCGGCCTGTCGATGGTCGACGGCGTCGTGCTGCTCGTCGACGCTTCCGAGGGCCCGCTCCCGCAGACCCGCTTCGTGCTGCGCAAGGCACTCGAGGCCAAGCTGCCCGTGATCCTGCTGGTGAACAAGACCGACCGCGGCGACGCGCGCATCGACGCCGTCGTGGAGGAGAGCCAGGACCTGCTGCTCGGCCTCGCCTCCGATCTCGCGGACGACGTGCCCGACCTCGACCTCGACGCCGTCCTCGACGTTCCGGTGGTCTACGCATCCGGCAAGGCCGGCCGCGCCTCCACGGTCAAGCCCGCCAACGGCGAGCTGCCCGAGAGCGAGAACCTCGAGCCGCTGTTCGCCGCGATCCTCGAGCACATCCCCGCGCCCACGTACGACGACGAGGCGCCGCTGCAGGCGCACGTGACGAACCTGGATGCATCCCCCTTCCTCGGCCGCATCGCGCTGCTGCGCATCAAGGCGGGCACGCTCAAGAAGGGCCAGACGGTCGCCTGGGTGCGGCACGACGGCGAGGTGCAGAACGTGCGCATCACCGAGCTGCTGGAGACCAAGGCACTCGAGCGGGTGCCCGCCGAGAGCGCCGGGCCCGGCGACATCGCCGCCGTCGCGGGCATCGCCGACATCACGATCGGCGAGACGCTCGCCGATCCCGACGACGTGCGCCCGCTGCCGACCATCACGGTCGACGAGCCGGCCATCTCGATGACGATCGGCACGAACACGTCGCCGCTCGCCGGCAAGATCAAGGGCGCGAAGCTCACCGCCCGCATGGTGAAGGACCGCCTCGACCGCGAGCTGATCGGCAACGTCTCGCTGCGCGTGGTCGACATCGGCCGCCCCGACGCGTGGGAGGTGCAGGGCCGCGGCGAGCTGGCGCTGGCGATCCTCGTCGAGCAGATGCGACGCGAGGGCTTCGAGCTCACCGTCGGCAAGCCGCAGGTGGTCACGCGCAGGATCGACGGCGTCCTGCACGAGCCCTTCGAGCACCTCACGATCGACGCGCCGGAGGAGTACCTCGGCGCCGTCACCCAGCTGCTCGCCGCGCGCAAGGGCGTCATGGACGGCATGCAGAACCACGGCACCGGCTGGGTGCGCATGGAGTTCGTGGTGCCCTCGCGCGGCCTGATCGGCTTCCGCACCGAGTTCATGACCATCACGCGCGGCACCGGCATCGCGAACGCCATCTCGCACGGCACCCGGCCCTGGGCCGGCACCATCACGACGCGCAACAACGGCGCGCTGGTCGCCGACCGCAGCGGCGTGTCGACGCCGTTCGCGATCATGGCGCTGCAGGAGCGCGGCGTCTTCTTCATCCAGCCCGGCGACGACGTCTACGAGGGCATGGTGGTGGGCGAGAACTCGCGCGCCGACGACATGGACGTCAACATCACCAAGGAGAAGAAGCTCAACAACATCCGGTCCTCGACCGGTGAGGAGCTCGAGCGCCTGACGCCGCCACGGCAGCTCTCGCTCGAGGAGTGCCTCGAGTGGGCGCGCGACGACGAGTGCGTCGAGGTGACGCCCAACAACGTGCGCATCCGCAAGGTGAACCTCGACGCCGTCACGCGCGGCCGCGAGGCGAGCCGCCTCAAGAAGCAGGCCTAGCCAGCGCCAGCGCGGACCCCTTCCGCCTCCATGGACCCGACGCCCGGATCCGTGACGGCAGAAGGGGTCCGACTGCGTCGTGCCGGCGCCTGCGCTCAGGAGGCCGGGACGCCTGCGGCAGCAGAGGAGCGGATGCGGTGCCCGGCACCGCGGTGCTCGTCCGGCAGGCGATCCCCGCGGCCGTGCAGCTTCTGCCGCAGCGTGCCGGGCTCGTACTCCGAGGGGTAGACGCCGCGCTCCCGCAGCACCGGGATGACGTGCTCGATGACGTCCTCCCAGGTGCCGGGCGTGACGGCGTAGGCGAGGTTGAACCCGTCGACGTCTGTCTCCGCGACCCACGACTGCAGCGCATCCGCCACCGCTTCGCCGCTGCCGACGATGGTCGGGCCGAGGCCGCCGATCGCCGAGTGGCGGCCGAGATCGCCCACCGACCACTCGCGGCCCAGGTCGGCCTCCGCCTGCAGGTTGTGCAGCACCGACTGCACGGCGTTCGACTCCACGTCGCCCACCGGGTCGGCGGGGTCGTAGGCGGCGAGGTCGATGCCCATCCAGCCAGAGAGGAAGACCAGTGCGCCCTCCTCGCTGGCATAGGAGCGGTACTCGGCCTCCTTCGCCAGCGCCTCCTCGTCGGTGGCGGCGGTGATGAGCGTGACGAGCGTGTAGATGCGGGCCGAGTAGCGGTCGCGTCCGGCCGCTTCGAGGCCGTCGCGGATGCGCCGCACGGTGCCGGCGAGCACCTCCTTCGAGGGCGCGGCGACGAAGATCGCCTCGGCGTGCTCTGCCGCGAAGGCGACGCCGCGGGGCGAGGCGCCCGCCTGGTAGATCACCGGCGTGCGCTGCGGGGAGGGCTCCGAGATGTGGGCGCCGGGCACCGAGAAGAAGCGCCCCTCGTGGCCGATGTCGTGCACCTTGGCCGGGTCGGCGAAGACGCCGCGCTCGCGGTCCTCGACCACGGCGTCGTCCTCCCACGAGCCCTCCCACAGCTTGTAGAGCACCTCGAGGTACTCGTCGGCATGGTCGTAGCGGTCGTCGTGCGCGAGCTGGTCGGCCTGCCCCATGTTGCGGGCGGCGCTGGGCAGGTAGCCGGTGACGACGTTCCAGCCCACCCTGCCGTTCGTCATGTGGTCGAGGGTCGTCATGCGGCGCGCGAAGGGGTAGGGGTGCTCGAAGGCGGTGCCGGCGGTGATGCCGAACCCGAGGTGCTCGGTGACGGCGGCCATGGCGCTCACGAGCAGGATCGGGTCGTTGACCGGCACCTGCGCGCCGTTGCGCACGGCCGCGGTGCGGTCGCCGCCGTAGACGTCGTAGGTGCCGAGCACGTCGGCGATGAAGAGGCCGTCGAAGTGGCCGCGCTCGAGCAGCTGGGCCAGCTCGGTCCAGTAGCCGATCGTGTTGTACTGCCGTGAGCGGTCGTCGGGGTGGCGCCACAGCCCGGAGGACTGGTGCGCGACGCAGTTCATGTCGAAGGCGTTGAAGCGGATCTCTCGTGTCATGCCCGGCATCGTCGCGTCCTCTCGCGGCCGGTGGCAACGGCTCCGCGTTGCGCGAGGTCACGGACCGTCACGTTCCGTCACAGTCGCCCTGGCGCCGCCGCCGGCGCCTACGGTGGCGGCCATGACGCATCACGCTTCTCTCGCGCAGGTTCCGCTCGTCGCCGAGCCGCTGCGCATCGTCGCGGTGAGCGGCAGCCTGCATCGGCCGTCGTCGACCACGGCGCTCGTCGCCGCGCTCGCGGATGCCGTGGCCGCCCGCATCGATGCGCAGATCGAGGTGGTTGAGCTCGCCCAGGTCGGCCCGCATCTCGCCGGTGCGCTCGAGCGCGCGGCGCTGCCGGTCGGCGCTGAGCAGGCGATCGAGGCGATCGAGGCCGCCGACCTGCTGGTGGTCGGCAGCCCGGTCTACCGGGCGAGCTTCACCGGGCTGTTCAAGCACCTCTTCGATTTCGTCGACCAGCGCGCGCTGATCGACACCCCGGTGCTGCTGGCCGCCACCGGTGGCTCGCACCGACACGCGCTGACCATCGAGCACCAGCTGCGCCCGCTGTTCGCCTTCTTCCAGGCGCTCACGCTGCCGGTGGGCGTCTACGCATCGAGCGCGGAGTTCGAGGGCGAGCGGGTGCGGTGCCCGGAGGTGCTCGAGCGCATCGAGGCCGCCGCCGACCGGGCGCTGCCCTACCTGGCCCGGCGCCCGGCGCCCGTGCGTCCCACCGCCTGGTAGCCGCCCACCGCTCGGCAGCGGCGCCGCGTCGTGCACGCGCGTCCGAGCGCGAGCGTGGGGGGTGGTTGGATGGGAGGCAATGGATCCCCGCCTCGAGCGCGTGATGTTCGTGCACGCCCACCCAGACGACGAGACGCTCTCGACCGGTGCCGCGATCGCGTCCGTCGCCGCGGGCGGCGGCGATGCGGTCGTGGTCACCTTCACGCTCGGCGAGCGCGGCGAGATCCGCGCCGAGGCGCAGGCGGCGGTCGACGAGATCGGCATCGGCGAGGTGCGCCGCGCCGAGCTCGAAGCGGCGCTGCGCGCGCTCGGGGCACGCGGCCGCCGCATCCACGGCTGGGACGACTCCGGCATGGCCTGGCATCGCAGCGGCAAGGCACAGGCAGCGCCCGATGCGCCCCCGACCTCGCTGAGCCGCGCCGATGTCGACGACCTGGCGGATGCGCTGGGCTTCGTCGTCGAGGAGATCGACCCGACCGCGCTCGTCACCTACGACGCCGACGGCGGCTACGGCCACCCCGATCACGTCGCCGCCCACCATGCCGCCGTGATCGTCGCTCGGCGCTACGACCTGCCGCTCTACGTGCGCGCGAAGTCCGCCGCCGACGTCTCCTTCCCGCTCGCGCCGGTGAAGGACCGGGTGCTTGATGCGCTCGCGCAGCACCGCTCCCAGCTGACGGTGGAGGGCGACGACGTGGTGCACGTCGGCGGCCAGCGACGGCCGATCGACACGGTCGAGCACTACCGGCTGATCGAGACCCGGCCGGAGCGCCGCACCCGATGGTCGCTGCGCGTGGGGGCGCTCGTCGCCGGCGCGGTGGTCGGCGTCGTCGGCACCTTCTCGCACCAGCAGCTGCCGTGGGGCCTCGGCCTCTCGCTCATCGCGGCCGTGGGGCTGATCACCGGCATCCGCGCCGCGAGCGGCTCCCGGCCGATGACGTTCGCGGCGGTCATCGGCCTGGTCGGGGTGGTCGCCGTCATAGCGATCGACCCGCTCGGGCGCGGCGCCTGGGGCACCGAGCGCTCCCTCGTGCCCTCCAACCTCCCAGGCTGGCTCTGGTCGCTCGTGCCCGCCGCGGCATCGCTGTTCGCGCTGGCGTGGCCGGATGCCGAAGCGCGGCGGCGGATTAGGATGGCATCGAAGCAGAGGACGGAAGGGGAGATGGACCGATGACCTACGTGATCGCGCTTCCGTGCGTCGACCTCAAGGATCGCGCGTGCGTCGACGAGTGCCCGGTGGACTGCATCTACGAGGGTGAGCGGATGCTCTACATCCACCCCGACGAGTGCGTCGACTGCGGTGCGTGCGAGCCGGTGTGCCCGGTCGAGGCGATCTTCTACGAGGACGACACGCCTGAGGAGTGGGCCGAGTACTACGAGGCCAACGTGCACTTCTTCGACGAGATCGGCTCGCCCGGCGGCGCCGCCAAGGTCGGCGTGATCAAGCACGATCACCCGATCGTCGCCGCGCTGCCGCCGCAGCAGCACGACTGATGCTGCTGCCGGAGTTCCCGTGGGACACGCTCGCGGGCGCCAAGGCCCGCGCTGCGCTGCACCCCGGCGGCCTCATCGACCTGAGCGTCGGCTCGCCGGTCGATCCGACGCCGGCGCTCATCCAGGCGGCCCTGCGCGAGGCGACCGACGCGCACGCCTATCCGACCAACCACGGCACCGCTGAGGCGCGCGCCGCGATCGCCGAGTGGTTCGCGCGCGTGCGCGGCGTGCCGGGCATCGGCGACGAGCAGCTGCTCGTGACGATCGGCTCCAAGGAGCTCGTCGCGGGCTTGCCGCTGCAGTTGGGGCTGGGCGCGGGCGACGTGGTCGTGCACCCCGCCGTCGCCTACCCCACCTACGACATCGGGGCGCGCATCGCGGGCGCCGAGCCCGTGCGCGCCGACGATCCCGACGACTGGCCGGCGGCCACCCGCCTCGTCTGGCTGAACTCGCCGTCGAACCCCACCGGCGAGGTGCTGGGGGTGGATGCGCTGCGGCGCGTCGTGCACGCCGCCCGCGAGCGGGGGATCGTGGTCGCGAGTGACGAGTGCTACGCCCTGCTGCCCTGGGAGGTCGACGAGGCGCCCTCCATCCTCGATCCGCGCGTGACGGACGGCGACCTGACCGGGCTCGTGGCCGTGTACTCGCTCAGCAAGCAGTCGAACCTCGCCGGCTACCGCGCGGCCTTCATCGCCGGCGACCCCCGGGTCGTGCAGCGCGCGCTCGCCGTGCGCAAGCACCTGGGCCTGATGGCTCCGAGCCCCGTGCAGCACGCGCTCGCGGTGGCGCTCGGCGACGCGGCGCACGTGGCCGAGCAGCGCGAGCGCTACCGCGCCCGCCGCGCGCTGCTGCTGTCGGCGATGCGCGAGCACGGCTTCGACGTCTCCTCCGACGCGGGACTGTACCTGTGGGCCACCGACGGCACGGATGCGCTCGTGCAGCTCGACACGCTGTCGCGGCTGGGCATCCTGGTCGCGCCCGGCTCGTTCTACGGCGACCGCACCCGGGTGCGGGTCGCGCTCACCGCATCCGATGCGCACATCTCGGAGGCCGCGGCGCGCCTGCGCGGGTGACGGGGAGCGCTGTGAGATGCGGCCGTCCGACGACCGGTAGTCTGTTTTCGTGACGACCGAGGACACCGCACCGCCCATTGCCCGCGAGACGGATCGATTCGTGACGCTCCAGCACGATGGGGGATCGACCCGGCTGCAGGTGCTGGAGGCGACCGACGGCCGCTCGGCGATCGATGCATCGAAGCTGACGCGCCAGACCGGCTACACGACGCTCGACTACGGCTTCGTGAACACGGCGAGCGCTCGCAGCGCCATCACCTACATCGACGGCGACGAGGGCATCCTGCGGTACCGCGGCTACCCGATCGAGGAGCTGGCCGAGCAGAAGACCTTCCTCGACGTCGCGCACCTGCTGATCTACGGCGAGCTGCCGAGCGAGGACGCGCTGGCCACCTTCGACCAGCGCGTGCGCCGGCACACGCTGCTGCACGAGGACCTGCGCCGCTTCTTCGACGCGCTGCCGCGCGACGCGCACCCGATGAGCGCCCTCTCGAGCGCCGTGAGCGCCCTCTCGACCTACTACGAGCACGACCACGATCCGCGCGACGCCGAGAAGGTCGACAAGCAGACGATCCGGCTGCTGGCCAAGATGCCGGTCATCGCCGCCTACGCCCACAAGAAGTCGATCGGGCAGGCCTTCCTCTACCCGGACAACGGGCTCAGCTTCGTCGAGAACTACCTGAAGCTCAACTTCGGCATCCAGGCCGAGGAGTACATCCAGAACCCGGTGATGGTGCGGGCGCTCGAGCGCCTGCTCATCCTGCACGCCGACCACGAGCAGAACGCTTCGACCTCGACCGTGCGCATGGTGGGCTCGACCGATGCGAACCTGTTCGCCTCGGTCTCGGCGGGCATCCACGCGCTCTCCGGGCCGCTGCACGGCGGTGCCAACGAGGCGGTGCTGACGATGCTGCGCGGCATCCGCGACTCCGGCGAGAGCGTCGAGCGCTTCGTCGAGCGCGTCAAGCGCAAGGAGCAGGGCGTGAAGCTGATGGGCTTCGGGCACCGCGTCTACAAGAACTACGACCCGCGCGCGAAGCTCGTCAAGTCGTCGGCCGAAGAGGTGCTCGCGCAGCTCGGCGTGCGCGACCCGCTGCTCGACATCGCGCAGGAGCTCGAGCAGGTGGCGCTGGCCGACGACTACTTCAAGGAGCGCAAGCTCTACCCGAACGTCGACTTCTACACCGGCGTGATCTACAAGGCGATGGGCTTCCCGGAGCGCATGTTCACCGTGCTGTTCGCCATCGGCCGGCTGCCGGGCTGGATCGCGCACTGGCGCGAGATGATGCTCGACCCGCAGACGAAGATCGGCCGCCCGCAGCAGCTCTACGTGGGCCCCACCGAGCGCCACATCTGATCGTTCCCGGCACCGCCGGCCGCACGACCCCCACCCAGCACGACAGCGTGCCGCCGGGGCGGCACGGTGCCGCCCCGGCGTTCGACCCGGAGCACCCATGACCACCACCACGCAGGCCGCGCCCAAGAGCGCCCTCGACCGCTTCTTCAAGATCTCCGAGCGCGGCTCGTCCGTCACGCAGGAGGTGCGAGGCGGTCTCGTCACGTTCTTCGCGATGGCCTACATCATCGTGCTGAACCCGCTCATCATCGGCGGGTTCTCGGCCGATCAGGCGGCGGTGGACGTCGAGGGCGGCTGGCTGCCCAACCACCAGGTGGCGGCGGTCACCGCGCTCGTGGGCGGGCTGATGACCCTCGCGATGGGCCTGATCGCCAACGTGCCCTTCGGCCTCGCCGCCGGCCTGGGCATCAACTCGTTCCTCGCCTTCGGCCTGGTGGGCGAGCTCACCTGGGCGGAGGCCATGGGCCTGGTGGTCATCAACGGCATCATCATCGTGGTGCTGGGCCTGACGGGCCTGCGTCGCATGATCTTCGACGCCGTGCCTGCACCGCTGAAGGCGGCGATCACGGTCGGCATCGGCCTGTTCATCGCCTTCATCGGCTTCGTCGACGCCGGTTTCGTGCGCACGACCGGCATCACCGCGCCCCCGGTGCAGCTCGGCGACGGCGGTTCCATCACCTCGCTGCCGACGGTGGTGTTCATCATCGCGCTGGCGCTGATGGGCTCGCTGCTGGCGCTGCGGGTCAAGGGCGCGCTGCTGATCGGCATCGTGGCGGCCACGGTGGTCGCGATCATCCTCGAGGCGATCTTCAAGGTCGGCCCCTCGCTGGGCACGAACCCCGACGCCTGGAACCTCAACCCGCCCGCGCTGCCGACCGCGATCTTCTCGCTGCCCGACTTCTCACTCATCGGCCAGTTCTCGTTCGGCTCCTTCGAGCGCATCGGCATCCTCGCCACCACCATGTTCATCTTCACGCTGGTGTTCATGAACTTCTTCGACGCCATCGGCTCGATGACCGGGCTGGCGAAGCAGGCGGGCATCTCCTACCCGAACGGCCAGTTCCCCGGCCTCAAGCGCGCGCTCGTGGTCGAGGGCGTCGGCGCGGTGGCCGGTGGTGGCGCGAGCGCCTCCTCGAACACCGTCTTCATCGACTCGGCCGCCGGCATCGGCGACGGCGCCCGCACGGGCCTCGCCTCGGTCGTCACCGGCCTGCTCTTCCTGGCCGCGATGTTCCTGACCCCGCTCACCTCCGTGGTGCCGCTGGAGGTGGCTGCCGCGACGCTCGTGGTCGTGGGCGCGCTGATGATGGCGCAGATCACCGAGATCGACTTCACCGACTTCCGCATCGCGCTGCCGGCGTTCCTCACCATCGTCGTGATGCCGATGACCTACAACATCGCCAACGGCATCGGCGTGGGCTTCATCGCCTGGGTGCTCGTCAACGCGGTCTCCGGCAAGTTCAAGCAGATCTCGCCGCTGCTGTGGATCGTCGCGATCCTGTTCGTGGTCTTCTTCGCGCGAGGCCCCATCGAGGCGCTGCTCGCGTGAGCCCGATGCTCCGCGCCGTTCGAACTGACGACAGTCTGGGCGGCAAATTGACGACTGATACGCTTTCAATCTGACGACTGGTTTGCTGCTGAATTGACGACCGAGATCGTCGCAGTGTGACGGCGGTGGTGAGGTGAAGCTGTGGAGTACATCGAACGTGTCGCCGATCACGAACTCGATACGGCACTGGGGCGCGCGGGTGCGGTGCTCGTCGAGGGCCCGAAGGCGTGCGGCAAGACCGCGACGGCCTCGCGCCACGTCTCCAGCATCGTTCGGGTCGACACTGATCCGACGGTCGCGGGCCAGGTCCAGGCGGATCCTGCATTGGTGCTCGAGGGGGCAAGGCCCCGGTTGCTCGACGAATGGCAGGTCCATCCTGAGCTGTGGAACGCAGTACGGCGAGCGGTCGACGATGCGCCCGAGCGGGGGCAGTTCGTGCTCACCGGATCGACTGCACCAGCATCCGACGCGGTCAGGCACTCCGGGGCAGGCAGGTTCGCGCGGCTGCGGATGCGCACGATGTCGTTGTTCGAGAGCGGAGACTCGGACGCCACGGTGTCTGTCGCTGACCTGCTGAACGGATCGGCACCGCGCGCGTCGACCGCCGAGCTCGACTTCGATGCGCTGCTCGCTCGGATCGCACGAGGCGGTTGGCCTGGGTTCGTCGGACTGCCTGACTCCGCCGTGCATGCAAACCTGCGCGACTACGCCGACACGGTCGCCTCGGTCGACATCCGCACCGCAGGCAAGGACCGCGATCCCGGGCGCGTGCATCGGCTCATGGTCGCCCTGGCGCGTTCGATAGCCACCGAGGCGACTGTCTCGACGCTCGCCCGAGATGAGACCTCACTCTCGCGCGATGTCGTTCGCGAGTACCTCGACGCGCTCTCCCGCATCTTCGTCGTCGAGGACCAGCCGGCGTGGTCAGCGCACCTGCGCTCGACGGCGACGCTGCGGAAGGAGCCGAAGAGACAACTCTGCGACCCGTCGCTTGCATTGGCGTTGGTCGGAGGCAATGCGACCGCGCTTCGGCGGGATCCGGGATTCGCCGGCCAACTCTTTGAGTCGCTCGTGGTTCATGACCTGCGGGTGCTGACGCAGCCGCTCGGCGGTTCGGTGTATCACGCGCGTGACTCCGCCGGCCGCGAGGTTGACGCGATCGTGCAGCTCCCGAGCGGGCAGTGGTCGGCATTCGAAGTGAAGCTGGGCGCGGGCGAGGCGCCGGTGGAGATGGCGGCTGCATCACTGAAGGCGTTCGCCGAGAATGTCGACGAGCGCGACGCTCCGGTGCTGACCGTCGTCACGGGTACCGGGGCGTCCTATCGTCGAGCCGATGGAGTGAACGTCGTAGCGATCGGCGCACTCTCGCCATGAAGCACCTGGGCGAGCCCGGTGTCGCGCTGGGGATGCGTCTCGGCGCTGCCCGTCAGTGCTCGCGGGTGACGGCCGCGAGCACCTCCGGCCAGCGCCGGTCGAGCGCCCTGCCGCCGAGCCGAACGCCCAGCCAGATCGCGAGGGCGCCGAGGCCGAGCCCGATGGCGAGGCTGACCCAGCCGAGCAATGGGAACCAGGCCGCGGCGAGCGCGGTGCCGATCGCCGGCGCACCGGCTGTCAGGATCACCAGCAGCATCAGCAGCGCACCCAGCAGCGCCTGCGCGCCGCCGGATGATCCGGTGCCGAACGGGCTCGCCTCGGGGGCGGGCGTCTGCCCGGGCATCCACGGGCTGATCGCGCTGCCCGCGCCGATCACGAGCGCCGCGGTGCCCAGCGTCGCCCCGAGCGACGCCGGCAGCAGCTCCCAGCGCCCGGAGATCGCCGTGGTGACGACAGCCGTCACGGTCAGCAGCGGGCCGAACAGCACGATCATGCCCAGCGCTCTGCCCGCACGGTCGGCGGTGCCGGAGACGCCCGTGAGCACGTGCGCCGCGAGCGCAGAGCTGTCGTACGCGGTGTCGAGCTGCCCGACCGACATCAGCACGATGGCTCCCAGCAGCGGCAGCAGCATCGGGCCCACGTCGCCGAACGCCCCCAGATCGGCGACGCCCTCGCCCAGCTCGACCTCGACCGTGGTGCCCATCACGACGTTCAGGCCTAGGATCAGCAGCGGCAGCAGCACGACGCCGATCACGTTCACGAGGTGCCGCGGGTCGCGCAGGCGGTAGCGCAGGCCGCGGGCGGCGATCGCGCCGACGGGCGTCGCCGGCAGCAGCCGGTCGATCCAGGCGCCGCTGCGCACCCGGCCGCCGCCACCGGAGACGATCGGCGCGGTGAGCCGGCTGCGGAAGTCGTGCGCCCACACGAGCCACAGCAGCGCGGCCGTCGCGAGCGCGACCAGCAGCTGCGCCGCAGCCGGCAGCAGCGCACCGTCGGCGACGGCACGAGGCACGCCCCACGCGGCGCCGATCGGGGTCCAGGCGAGCGTGCCGGCGACCGCGCCCAGCAGCGAGTCGGTCGACCCGAGCGCCCGCACCCCCTCGGCGACCACCACCACGACGATGCCGGCGGAGATGCCCAGCACGCTGCCGATGACGACGATCAGGTCGCGCCCGCTGCGCTTGGCGAGCTGCCGCGCGAGCGCGGCAGCGAGCGCCCGGCCCGCGAGCAGGCAGGTCAGCAGCTGCAGCGGCAGGAGCAGCGCGGCGGCGAGCAGCGCCGGCCAGGTGATGCTCCAGCCGATCAGGGTCAGCAGCAGCGCCAATAGCGTCCCGATGCCGCCGACGCCGATCGCGCCGCCGAGCAGCACGCCCGGCAGCAGCCGCCGCGCGGGCACCGGCAGCATGGCGAAGCGCTCGGGGGCGAGCGCGTCGTCGGCCGAGATGAGCACGCTCGCGATCGCCCACCCGACGACCAGCGTGCTGCCCAGCACCACCACCGCATCCGGACCCGTCTGCGGCAGCGTGACGCGCAGCAGCACCATGGTCGTCGCGACCAGGCCGAGGGCGCCGAGCGCGCCCAGCACCGCGAGCACGAGCGTGACGATCGCCCAGGGGCTGCGCGTGAGCGTGCGGCCGTACTGCCGCAGCTGCAGGCCTACGAGGAGCGCAGCCATGACAGGCTCTCGGCGTCGAGCGCCTGCGTGCCGACCAGTTCGAGGAAGCGGCGCTGCAGCGGCTGCCCCTGCCGCACCTCGTCGAGCGTGCCGGCGGCGAGCATGCGGCCCTGCGCGACGATCGCGACCCGGTCGCAGAGCGACTCGACCAGCTCCATGACGTGGCTCGAGAGCACGACGGTGCCGCCGGAGGCGACGAAGCCGCGCAGGATCTCGCGGATGGTCTCGCCGGAGACCGGGTCGACGGCCTCGAAGGGCTCGTCGAGCAGCAGCAGTCGCGGCGCGTGGATGAGCGCGCAGGCGAGCCCGATCTTCTTGCGCATGCCTGCCGAGTAGTCGATCACGAGGGTGGAGGCGGCCTCGGCGAGGCCGAGCGCCGCGAGCAGCTCGCCGGCGCGGGCGGTGACATCGGCCTCGGGCATGCCGCGCAGCAGCCCGTGGTAGCGCAGCAGCTCCGCACCGGTGAGCCGGTCGAACAGCCGCACGCCGTCGGGCAGCACGCCCATGCGCGCCTTCGCCGCCGGCGGGTCGGCCCAGACGTCGGCGCCGTCGACGACGGCGGTGCCGGCATCGGGCCGCAGCAGGCCGGTCGCCATCGACAGCGTCGTGGTCTTGCCGGCGCCGTTGGGGCCGAGCAGGCCGAACAGGCTGCCGCGCGGCACGTCGAGCGAGAGCCGATCGACCGCGAGCGTCTGGCCGAAGCGCTTGCTCAGCTCGCGCAGCGAGAGGATCGGGGGAGCGGTCGCATCGGGAAGCACGCTCTGATTCTGCCCTGCTGCGACGGCGGGCTCCTGCGCGCCGTGCCGCGCGGTGGGATCAGTGCAATGCGGCGTTCAGCTCGACACCCCTGCCGTCGCGGGCGACGACCTCGACGGCGCCCGAGACCGAGTTGCGGCGGAACAGCAGGCCCGGCCTGCCGGAGAGCTCGAGTGCCTTCACCTGCTCGCCGCCGGGCACGAGCGTCACCTTCGTGCCGGCGGTGACGTAGAGCCCGGCCTCGACGACCGAGTCGTCGCCGATCGAGATGCCCACGCCCGCATTGGCGCCCAGCAGCACCCGCTCGCCGAGCGCGACGCGCTCCTTGCCGCCGCCCGAGAGGGTGCCCATGATCGAGGCGCCCCCGCCGATGTCGGTGCCGTCGCCGACGACCACGCCTTGCGAGATGCGCCCCTCGACCATCGAGGCGCCGAGAGTGCCTGCGTTGAAGTTGACGAAGCCTTCGTGCATGACCACGGTGCCGGGCGAGAGGTGCGCGCCGAGCCGCACGCGGCTGGCGTCGCCGATGCGCACGCCCGCGGGGATGACGAAGTCGGTCATGCGCGGGAAGCGGTCGACGACCTGCACCTGCAGGCCGGCGCGCTGCAGCTCGACGCGGCGCTCGTTCGCCCAGTCGGGGTCGACGGCGCCGCCGTTGGTCCACGCGACCACCGGCAGCGCGCCGAAGATCCCGTCGAGGTTGATCGAGTTCGGCTGCACCAGCCGGTGGCTGAGCAGATGCAGCCGCAGGTAGGCGTCCTCGACGGAGGCGGGGGCCTCGTCGAGGTCGATCTCGACGTGCCGCAGCTCCATCACGACGCCGCGCGCGGGCACCGGGCCGGTGAGCTCGTCGAGGTGGCCGCCGCCGATCCACTGCGCATCTCCTGCGGCCGAGCCGAGCACCGGGGCCGGGAACCACGCGTCGAGCGCCCGCCCCTCGAAGACGGTGACGAGTGCATGTCCGTGTGCGGGGCGAGCCATGCCTCAAGTCTAGGCTGGTGGCCATGACGGACCCCTCGCCGCTGCCCGCCGCACTCCAGCCCGCCGTGCTCGACCCGCGCGCCACCTCGGTCGAGCTCACGCGGCAGCTGTGCGACATCGAGTCCGTCTCCGACAACGAGGCGACGATCGCTGATGCGATCGAGGCTGCGGCCCGCACGGCACCCCATCTCGAGGTGACGCGCGTGGGTGACACCGTGGTCGCGCGCACGAACCTGGGCCGAGCGCGCCGCGTCGTGCTGGCCGGCCACATCGACACCGTGCCGGTCAACGGCAACCTGCCGACGCATCCGCTCGTCGTCGACGGCGAGGAGCACCTCTGGGGCCGTGGCACCGTCGACATGAAGGCCGGCGTCGCCGTGCAGCTGAAGCTCGCGGTGGAGCTCGCCGCGCCTGTCTTCGACGTGACCTGGCTCTGGTACGACCACGAGGAGGTGGGGGAGGAGCACAACGGCCTGCGCACGCTCGCCCTCACGCGCCCCGAGCTGATGGAGGCCGACTTCGCCATCCTGGGCGAGCCCTCGAACGGCCAGATCGAGGGCGGCTGCAACGGCACGCTGCGCGCCGAGATCCGCACCCGCGGCGTGCGCGCGCACTCGGCCAGGGCCTGGATGGGGCACAACGCCATCCACGACGCCGCCGAGATCCTGCAGGTGCTGCAGTCGTACCGCCCGCGCGAGATCGACGTGGACGGGCTGCGCTACCGCGAGGGCCTCAACGCCGTGGCGATCTCGGGCGGCGTCGCCGGCAACATCATCCCTGACGAGTGCGTCGTGCAGGTCAACTACCGGTTCGCGCCCTCGCGCTCGCTCGAGGAGGCCACCGCGCACGTGGTCGAGCTCTTCGAGGGCTTCGACGTGCAGGTGGTGGATGCCGCGGCCGGTGCCCGGCCCGGGCTGGACGCCCCGCTGGCGCAGGAGTTCATCGCCGCGGTCGGCGCGACGCCGCAGCCGAAGTACGGCTGGACGGACGTCGCCCGCTTCTCGGCGCTGGGCATCCCCGCGGTGAACTTCGGCCCCGGCGACCCCTCGAAGGCGCACGCCGACGACGAGTCGGTGCCGATCGCGCAGATCGTCGCGGCCGAGGAGAGCCTGCGCACGTGGCTCTCGCGAGCCTGACGGAGCCGCGCGCGCGGACGCGCGAGCGCTGGTGGCTGTGGCCACTCGCGCTCTGGGCGGTGTCGCGGCTGGTGAGCACCGCGTTCCTCGGCGCGTTCGCCGGGCGGCAGGAGCTGAGCGCCTGGACCCCCGCGCGCCCTGACCTGCTCGACTACTCGACCATGTGGGACGCCCACTGGTACTTCATCGTCGCCATGTCGGGCTACCCGACCGAGCTGCCGCTCGACGAGTCCGGCCACGTGGGCGAGAACGCCTGGGCGTTCATGCCGGTCTACCCGATGCTCGCCAGGGTGCTGATGCTCGTGGGGCTGCCCTGGGAGGGTGCCGCCGTGCTGCTGTCGGTGGCGGCCTCGCTCGCGTTCGCGCTCGTCGCCTACCGGCTCTTCGCCGAGCTGGCGCCCGGGAGGGAGCGCTTCGCCCTCGCGCTCGTGCTGCTCTCGCCGCTGGCGCCGGTCTTCCAGCTCGGCTATGCCGAGTCGCTGTTCCTCCTGCTGCTCGCCGGCGCGCTGCTGGCCTGGCGGCTGCGCGCCTGGGAGTGGCTGTGGGTGCTCATCCCGATCATGTCGCTCACCCGGCCCGGCGGGCTCGCCTTCGCGCTCGCGCTCGGGCTCTGGTTCCTGATGCGCTGGTTCCGCGACCGGGACGGCTTCCCGGTCGCGGAGCGGCGGATGCTCGTGGGGCTCGGGGCGTGGAGCGCACTCTGGGGCTTCGGCTGGCTGATCGTCTGCACGATCGCGACCGGCAGTCTCACCTCGTACCTCGAGACGGAGCTGAGCTGGCGCTCGGCGTACATCGGCAGGCAGGAGCTGGTGCCGCTCACGCCCTGGCCGATCGGGCTCGAGTGGTGGTTCGGCGCCTGGTGGCCGCTCTGGCTGGCCGGGATCGTGCTCGCCGCCGTGCTGCTGCTGGCAGGCCCGTGGGCGCGTGGCGTCGGCATCGAGGGCAGGCTGTGGGTGATCGCCTACCTGCTCTACCTCGCCGCGGTGTGGTTCCCGCAGTCGTCCACCTGGCGCCTCCTCATGCCCATATTCCCGGCGGCGGCCATCCTCGCAGCCGTGCGGCCCGCCTGGGCGAGAGCCATGCTGCTCGCGGCATGCATCATGCTGCAGCCGGTGTGGATCTGGTTCTGCTGGCACGTGGACGGTCGGGACTGGACGGTTCCCTAGCACACGCGCCAGAGGGCCGACACGGGATCTTGCGTCACCGAGACGTGAGAGAATGGCGGCACCGGATCTGAAGGGGGAGCCGCAATGGCCGCCATGAAACCACGCACAGGCGATGGACCGCTCGAAGCCGTCAAGGAGGGCAGGGTCATCGTCGTGCGCGTCCCGCTCGAGGGCGGGGGACGCCTCGTCGTCTCCGTGAACGACGAAGAGGCTGCTGCGCTGCACAAGGCGCTCGGCGAGGTCGTCGTCACCGCGTGAGACGAAACCGGCCGACGATGGCCGCAGCAGAAGGGGTCGATCCGCAGAGGATCGGCCCCTTCGCGCGTCTCAGGCGGGTTCCGGCAGCCGCACGATCTGCAGCAGGCCGTCGCCGACCGGCGTGACGGCGGCGCGCACCGCGTCCGAGGTCGAGAGCTCCTTCAGCAGCGCCCGCAGGTCGGCGACCTCGTCCCCGCGCTGCGCGGGGTCGGCGACCCGGCCGCCCATCAGGGCGTGGGCGACGAGCACCGAGCCGCCGATGCGCACGAGCGCGAGCGCGTGCTCGACGTACTCGAGCACGCTGGCGGTGTCGGCATCGAGGAAGACGATGTCGTAGCTCGACTCGTTCATGCGCGGCAGCACGTCGCGCGCCTTGCCGGTGATGAGGCGGGCGCGGGTGACCGGGATGCCAGCCTTGCCGAACGCCGCACGGGCGTGCTGCTGGTGGTCGAGCTCGGTGTCGATCGAGGTGAGGGTCGCTCCCGGCGCGCCCCGCAGCAGCCACAGGCCGCTGACGCCGGCACCGGTGCCGACCTCGAGGATGGCGGTCGCCTGGGTGGCCGCGGCGACGGCGGCGAGCTGCGCGCCGACGGCGGGCTCGACGGGCGCGATGCCCAGCTCCTCGGAGGCATCGCGCGCCCCGGTGAGCACGTCGTCCTCCGCGGCGAGGTCGTCGAGGTACTTGGCGATGAGCGGTGATGTCTGCACGGTTCCTCCGGCCTCGAGCGTACGGCCCCCGCGCATCCGCCTGTCTCAGGCTCGCCGCGAGGGCCGGCGCCATGCTGGTCGGCACGGCTCGACTACCCTAGTGGGGTGTCACTGGCAGGCATCACGCTCGACAAGCTGCTGATCATCGCGATCCTCGCGGCCGTCCTCATCGGCCCCGAGCGGCTGCCCGCGCTCGCGGAACGGCTGGGCTCGCTCGTGCGCGGGCTGCGCGACCTCGCCGGCGGCGCCAAGGCCCGCATGCGCGAGGAGATGGGGCCGGAGTTCGACGAGGTCGACTGGAAGAAGCTCGACCCGCGCCAGTACGATCCCCGGCGCATCGTCGCCGACGCGCTGCGCGACGAGCCGGCGCCCACGCCCGACTTCGCCTCGGCGGCGGCCGGCTCGGCGGTCGCGACGGTCAGCGCGCTGCCGCGCCGCGACGAAGGCCCCATGCGCTTCGACGACGAGGCCACCTGACCCGAGCCGCGCGCTCGCGCCCCCGCACGACCGGTACGACCGGCACGACCGGCACGACCGGTACGACCGGTACGACATGGTCGCTTCGGGCGCGGCAAAGTGACCATCCAGTACCGGTCCTCGGGTGCGACCGGGGTGCGGGGTCACGTCGGGGTGCGTGACCGGCGTGACGGGTCACGTCGGGTGCGCCCGGGGTGAGGGGTCACGTCGGGGTGCGTGACCGGGGTGAGTGGTCACCTCGGGGTGCGTGACCGGGGTGAGGGGTCACGTCGGGCGTGCGGCAGGGGCGGATGGGTCAGGCCGGGCTGATCGGCAGGGCCCGGCCCTGCAGGCGGCGCGTGCCGCGCAGCGACTCGGCGAGCGCGATGATCGCGGCCGCTGCCGGGTCGCCGGGCTCGGCAGCCACCACCGGCTCGCCCGCGTCGCCGCCCTCGCGCAGCGCCACCGACAGCGGGATGCGCGCCAGCAGCGGCACCTCGAGCCGTCGCGCGGCCTCGTCGCCGCCGCCGGAGCCGAACAGCTCGAGCAGGCTGCCGTCGGGCTGTGGGAGACCGGCCATGTTCTCGACCACGCCCAGCACCCGCTGCCCGGTCTGCCGCGCCACCTCGGCGGCGCGCTCGGCGACGTCGGCGGCCGCCTTCTGCGGCGTGGTGACGACGAGCACCTCCGCGTGCGGCAGCAGCTGCCCGAGCGAGATGGCGACGTCGCCCGTGCCCGGCGGCATGTCGATCAGCAGCACGTCGAGATCGCCCCACCAGACGTCGGTGACGAACTGGTTGAGCGTGCGGTGCAGCATCGGGCCGCGCCAGGAGACCGAGCGGTTGCCGTCGACGAACATGCCGATCGAGACCAGCCGCACCCCGTGCGCCTCGGGAGGCATCATCATGTCGCCGACCCGGGTGGGCTTCGCCGCGGTGCCCAGCAGCGCCGGGATGGAATAGCCGTGCACGTCGGCGTCGATCACGCCCACCGCCAGCCCGCGGGCGGCGAGCGCGACGGCGAGGTTGGCGGTCACGGTCGACTTGCCGACGCCGCCCTTGCCACTGGCGACGGCGATGATGCGGGTGAGCGTGTCGGCGCCGAACTGCTGCGGGCGCGAGCCGCGCAGCCGCTCGACGAGGGCCTGCCGGGTGGCGGGGTCCATGACGGCGACGTCGATCTCCACGCGCTCGACGCCGGCGACCGACGCGGCCGCCAGGCGCACATCCGCCTCGATCCTGTCTGCGGCGGGGCACGCGGCCACCGTGAGCTCGAGGCGGATGCGCGCGACGCCCGCGTCGAGGGTCGCGGCCGGGATCATGTCGAGCTCGACCAGCGGCCGGTGGATCTCGGGGTCGATGACAGTCGCGAGGGCGCGCTGCAGCGCCGGGTCGATCGGGGAAGTCATGGGCGGCTCACGTGGCGTCGCGCTCGCGCCGCTCGTCGAGCTCGTCGACGAACGACTTCAGCTCGGCGCGGATGAACTCGCGCGTGGCCATGTCGCGCATGGCCATGCGCAGCGCGACGACCTCACGCGCGAGGTACTCGGTGTCGTTGAGGTTGCGCTCGGCACGCAGGCGGTCCTGCTCGATCTGCACCCGGTCGCGGTCGTCCTGGCGGTTCTGCGCGAGCAGCAGCAGGGGGGCGGCGTAGGAGGCCTGCAGGCTGAGCACGAGCGTGAGCAGCGGGAAGCCCTGATCCTGCGGATCGAACTGCGCCTCGGCGGGCGCGATCGAGTTGTAGCCGAGCCAGAAGGTGACGAAGACCGTCATGCCGATCAGGAAGGCGGGGGTGCCCATCGCTCGCGCGAACGCCTCGGTGAAGCGGCCGAAGCGATCCCTCGACTCGGGCAGCCGGATGCGGCGGCGCGCGGCCTTCGGCTGCGAGAAGCGGTCGTCGCGCTCAGCCATGCGCGCCCTCCTCCTGCTCCTGGGCCCGCCAGTCCTCGGGCAGGATGTGGTCGAGCACGTCGTCGATCGTGACCACGCCGACCAGGCGACCGGCCTCGTCCACCACCGGCACCGAGACGAGGTTGTAGGCGGCGAGCTGGCGGGTGACCTCGGCGGCGGTGTCGCTGGCGAGCACCGGTTCGATCTGCTCGTCGAGCAGGGTGCCGACGCGCTCGTTCGGCGGGTAGCGCAGCAGCCGCTGGAAGTGCACCATGCCGAGGAAGCGGCCGGTGGGGGCCTCGTACGGCGGCAGCGTGACGCAGATGGCGGCGGCCAGCGCCGGCGCGACCTCGTGGCGGCGCATGAGCGCCAGCGCCTCGGCCACGGTGGAGTCGGAGGCCAGGATGATCGGCTCGGTGGTCATCAGGCCGCCGGCGGTGTCGGCGCCGAACGAGAGCAGCATGCGCACGTCCTCGGCCTCATCCGGGTCCATCAGGTCGAGCAGCGTCTCGCCGCGCTCTGCCGGCATGTGGCCGATGAGGTCGGCCGCGTCGTCGGGCTCCATCTGATCGAGCACGTCGGCGACGCGGGCGTCGGTGAGCGAGGCCAGGATCTCGACCTGGCGATCCTCGTGCATCTCCTCGAGGATGTCGGCGAGCCGGTCGTCGGAGAGGTCCTCGGCGACCTCCATCATGCGTCGCTGCGGCAGGTCGAGCATCGCCGAGGCGGCGTCTGCGGCGGGCAGCTCCTCGAGCGAGGCGAGCAGGTGCTCGGTGTCGTGCTCGGCATCGCGGTCCTGCAGCACGTCGTGCCACTGCGCCAGGGTCGTCGGACCCTTGCCGAACGGGCCGGTCTTCGGCTTGCGGAGGAAGAGCTCGTCGACCTCCCACTCGCCGGGACCCCGCTCGGCGATCGAGAGATCCTCGACCGTCGCGCGGGTGCCGTCCTGCAGCGTGACCGGACGGCCCAGGATGTCGGCCAGCAGCAGCCGCTCGCTGCCGCGCTGGCTGAACCGCCGGTCGCTGATGGTGGCGGCGATCAGCTGGCCGCCGCCGATCGAGAGCACCCGGCCGATCGAGAGGAACACGCGCTGGCGGCCGCGATCCTCGACCACCAGGCCGACCACGCGCGGCGGGGCGTCCTGCCGCGGCACGGTGACCACGTCGCGCACCTTGCCGATGCGCTCACCCGCGGGGTCGAACACGCCCGCACCCGCGAGGCGGGCGACGAAGACGGTGGGTGCGCTCATGCCGACCAAGGTACCGCGCGAGCCTCACGCCCTGAGCGAACCGGCCCGGGGCGCGGCGGGCTCGCGTGGGAGACTGGCGCGGTGAGCATGTTCCAGCGTTCGTCCACCGGCGACCAGCACCTGCCGCACGGTGTGGTCGTCGCCTCGTTCGAGACCTACGCGCAGGCGCAGGCCGCGGTCGCGAAGGTCTCGGGCTCCGACACCGACGTCGCGGGGCTCGCGATCATCGGCAACGACCTCAAGCTCGTCGAGCGTATCGTCGGCCGCCTCACCTGGGGCAAGGTGGCCATGCGCGGCGCCATCCGCGGGCTCGGCTTCGGCGCCTTCATGGGCCTGCTGTTCCTGCTGTTCGTGCCGGAGGCTGTGAGCTCGGTGCTGGTGTTCCCGCTGCTGGGCCTCGCGTTCGGCATCCTGCTGTCGGTCGTGCAGCACTCGCTCGTGCGGCGCAAGCGCGACTTCGCCTCGACGCAGCAGGTGCTGGCCGCCCGCTACGACGTGGTCGCACCGCAGGAGAGCGCCGGCAAGGCGATGCAGGTGATCGGCCAGCGCGACGGGGCGGCCGCGCCGACCGAGGCGCAGCTGCAGGCGGCCCCGCCGCCCGTGCCGCCCGCGCAGCCCGACGCCTCCGCGCAGCCCGGCGCCTCCGCGCAGCCCGGCGCCTCCGCGCAGCCCGGCGCACCCGAGCAGCCCGGCGCCTCCGCGCAGCCCGGCGCCTCCGCGCAGCCCGGCGCACCCGAGCAGCCCGGCGCACCCGAGCAGCCCGGCGCCTCCGCGCCGGCGGGCGCACCCGAGCAGCCATCGGGCGCACCGGTGCCCTCGAGCGGCCCGGCTCCGCAGGGGCGTCAGGACCCGCCCGCCTCCTGATCAGGCGATCGCATCGGACGCACGCGCCGCATCCGCGACCGCGTCGCTGACGAGATCGAGCAGCGGCGAGACCAGATTCCAGCGCTGCCACCACAGCGGCACCTCGATCGTGTCGTGTGCGAGCACGACCAGTGAGCCGTCGGCCACCCCCGCCTCGAACTGACCGGGCAGCAGCATGCCCCAGCCGAGCCCCATGCGGATCGCCTGCGCGAACTCGGCGGATGCGCTGATGATGTGCCGTGGAGCTCGGTCGCGTGCGCCGTGACGGCCTGCGAAGCGTGACTGCAGCGTGTCGTGGGCGTCGAAGTCGACGAGCGGAGCGGCCTCGAGCGCGGTCCGCGTCAAGCCTTCGGGGAACCAACGTGCGGCGAAGCCGCGTTCGGCGATGGGCACGTAGCGCATGCTTCCCAATGGGGTGGCGACGCAGCCGGACACGGGCTCCCGCTGCGCGGTGACGGCGGCCATGACGGTGCCGTCTTGCAGCAGCTGCGCCGTGCGTTCCTCATCTTCGCGGTGCAGTTCGAAGGTGGCGGGCAGCTGAGCGACGACGGTGGCGAGCGCGGGCATGAACCAGGTGATGAGGGAGTCGGCGTTCACCGCCAGCGGGATGCGCGGACCGCCAGCATGCTCGCTCGTGCCCGGTTCGCCGAGAGCGGCGAGCGCGTCGTGCTCGAGCAGCGCGAGCTGGCGAGCCATGCGCACGAGCGCTTCGCCTGCGTCGGTGGGGCGGACCGGCTTGGTGCGTTGAAGCACAATGCGGCCGATGCGCTGCTCGAGCGCGCGGATGCGTTGGCTCACGGCACTCGGCGTGACGCCCAGCACGGTGGCGGCCCGCTCGAGGGTGCCACCGTCGATGACCGCGACGAGGGTGCGCAGGTGGTCCAGCGGCAACTCCATGTCGACATGCTAGATGAAGCAATGCTTATGTTGCGACAGAAACCTTCGCTGGACTGCATGCGATTGTCGCCGTAGCGTCGTGACCATGGATCTGGGAATCGTCGCGCTGCTGTCAGGCTTCGCGCTGTGCCTGGGCCTGATCCTCTCGATCGGGGCGCAGAACGCCGTCGTGCTGCGGCAGGGACTGCGTCGCGAGCACGTCGGCATCGTGGTGCTGGTGTGCGTCGTGAGCGATGCGATCCTGCAGACCATCGGCGTCGCGGGCGTCGCCACGCTCGTCACCGCGCAGCCATGGCTGGAGACGCTCGCGCGCTGGGCGGGCGCCGCCTTCATCATCGGCTTCGCCCTGCTGAGCGCGCGTCGCGCCTGGCGCGGCGGCGGCTCGCTCGAGGCCGCGCCCGATCCCGCAGCGGCGGCAGCGGTTGCCAGCGGAGTGACCACGCGGGTGCGCAGCAGCAGGATGACGACGTTCCTCACGATCCTCGCCGTCACCTGGCTCAACCCCCACGCGCTCGTCGAGACGACGGTGGTGCTGGGTTCGGTCGCGGGCACGCACGGCGACGCGCGCTGGTGGTTCCTGGCGGGCGGCATCGCCGCGAGCACGCTCTGGTTCGTCGGCTTCGGCTACGGCGCCCGCTACCTGGCGCCGCTGCTGCGCACCGAGCGTGCCTGGCGCATCCTCGACGGCACGATCGCCGCGGTGATGCTCGTGATCGCCGTCACCCTCGTCGCCGGCTGATCGGCACGTTCCGCCCACCGCCCCGGCACGCGCAGGTATAGGGCGTGTCGCTCGTGCGACTCATCCGCAGGAGCAACACGCCGTATACCTGCGCAGGGCGTGGGTGGCAGGGCGAGGGCGGCAGGGCGGTGCGAGGGCGGCGGCAGGAGCGCGCGCCGTCAGCGCGCCCGCACCTCGCGCATCCAGGCCTCGACCTCGTCGGCGGTGCGCGGGATCGCGCTCGAGAGGTTCACGGCGCCGTCGGCGGTGACCAGGATGTCGTCCTCGATGCGGATTCCGATGCCGCGCAGCTCCTCGGGCACCGTGAGGTCGTCGGCCTGGAAGTAGAGGCCGGGCTCGATCGTGAACACCATCCCCTCGCGAACGACGCCGTCGTGGTAGAAGTCGCGACGCGCCTGCGCGCAGTCGTGGACGTCGAGGCCCAGGTGGTGGCTGGTGCCGTGCACCATCCAACGGCGGTGCAGCTGCTGGTCGGGCTCGAGCGAGACCTCAGCCGAGACCGGCAGCACGCCCCACTCGGCGGTCTTCCGCGCGATGACCGCCATGGCGGCCGCGTGCACCTCCTTGAAGATGATGCCGGGCTTCACGATCGCGAACGCCGCGTCGGCCGCCTCGACCACCGCGTCGTAGATGCGGCGCTGCACCTCGGTGAACTCACCCGAGATCGGCAGGGTGCGGGTGATGTCGGCGGTGTAGAGGCTGTCGACCTCGACGCCGGCGTCGAGCAGGATGACGTCGCCCTCGCGCACGGCGCCGTCGTTGCGGGTCCAGTGCAGGTAGCAGGCGTGGTGGCCCGACGCCGCGATGGTGTCGTAGCCCACGGCGTTGCCGTCGAGCCGCGCGCGGCGGTGGAAGGCGCCCTCGACGACGCGCTCGCCCCGCTCGTGCTGCGTCGCTTCGGTCAGGTCGGCGATCACGTCGTCGAAGCCGCGCGCGGTCGCGTCGACCGCAGCCTGGATCTCGGCGATCTCGTGCTCGTCCTTCACGAGCCGCTGCTCACTCAGGTCGCGCGCGAGCACATCGCCGTCGGGATTCGCGGCGGGCAGCTGCGCCTCGACCTCCGGGTCGGCGCCGGTGACGATGAGCGTCTCGCCCGCGCCGGCGAGCGAGGCGCCGAGCTCCGCCAGGTCAGCCACGGCCAACCCCAGGTCGGCCGCCACGTGCTCGAGCGAGGGGCGCGGGCCCACCCAGAACTCGCCGATCGCCGGGTTGGCGTAGAACTCCGTGGTGCCCCGGCCGGCGGGGCCGCGGAAGTACAGCGTCGCGGCGTGCCCGGCGCCACCATCGACGGGCTCGAGCACGAGCACCGAGTCGGCCTCCGCATCCGCACCCCACCCGGTCAGGTAGGTGAAGTCGGGGTGCGCGCGGAACGGGTAGTCGGTGTCGTTCGAGCGCACCTTCAGCCCGCCGGCGGGGATCACCAGGCGCACGCCCGGGTGCAGCGCCGAGATCGCGGCGCGGCGCTGCGCGGCGAATCCGGCGGCGGCGCGGGCCTGCGGCAGCGGCGCCTCGCGCTCCGCCCAGCCCGACTGGATGTGCTCGGTGAAGGCCGAAGAGGTGGGGGTCGTCGAGCGGTTGGTGTTCTCAGGGGTGGCCGACGCGGGGTGCTGCGTCGTGGTGGCTTCGCTGGTCATGCGCACCATCCTCCCACCCCCGCGGCGGGCCGGTACGGGTGTGTCCGGCGCCGTGCGAGGGTGTGGTGAGCGGATGCGTCAGGCCGGCCGCGCGGGCGGGTTGTCGTCGGCGTAGAGGGCGGTGAAGAGCCCGAGCGTCTCGCCGTCGGGGTCTGGCCCGCGCTCCTTGAACTCGTTCATCAGCTCGTAGAGCCGCTGCTGCAGCTCCTCGCGGTGCTCGGCGTTGACCTTGAGGCCCATCCAGGACACGTCGAGCTCGTCGGGCGCAAGGCCGTCGATCTGCTGCAGGAAGGTCTCCACCAGCACCGGGGAGCCGCCCGGAATCGAGGTGCGCCAGGAGAGCCCGGTGGCCCGGTACGGCACCTCACGCGCCCCGCCGGCGCCGGCGCGCTCGGGCTCGGCGGCGAGGAAGCCGGTCTGCACGAGCGTGCGCACGTGGTGCAGCATCGTGCCGGGATTGACGCGCAGCAGGCCAGCGAGCTCCTTGTTGGTGCGCGCCTCGAACGCGCACAGCCGCAGCACGCGCAGCCGCAGCGGCGAGCTGAGCGCCCGCGCCATCGCCTGCTGCTCGGCGTCGTCGCTGGCGTGCAGGGTGATGCGATCCTCGCCGGGCGCCGCATCGCGCACGACGGCCGCGCGCTCGCTCTCCTCGGTCATGGCTCCCATCGTAGTCAAAGCGATTGACAGTTCTCAATCATGCGCGCATACTGATTGGCATGTCCCAATCACCCGACTCGACGGCAGAGGTCCCGCAGCCCTCCGACGACAGCTCCGTCGAGGCCGCCGCGCCGACCGCGGTGCGCGACGCGCCGAAGGGCTCGCTGTGGCGCGACGGCAACTTCCTCACCATGTGGTCGGGGCAGGCCCTCGCGCAGGTCGGCTCGCAGGTGACCGAGCTCGCCATCCCGGTGCTCGCGGTGCTGCTGCTGCACGCGACCGAGTTCGAGGTCGGCCTGCTGAACGCCGCGGGCGTCGCCGCCTTCCTGGTCGTGGGCCTGCCCGCCGGCGCCTGGATCGACCGGATGCGCAAGCGCCGCGTGATGATCTGGGCGGATGCGGTGCGTGCGGCCGCGCTCGCCGCCCTGCCACTGCTGTGGTGGGCCGGCGTGCTCGAGATGTGGCACCTCTACGCCGTCGCGCTCGTGGTCGGGGTCGCGACGGTCTTCTTCGACGTGTCGTACCAGTCGATCATCCCCTCGCTCGTGCGGCCGAGCCAGATCGCCGAGGCCAACGGCAAGCTCGAGGCCACGCGCGAGCTCGCCAACATCGGCGGCCCTGCCATCGGCGGCTGGCTGATCGGCATCATCACCGCGCCCTTCGCGATCCTCGCGACCGTCGGCACCTACCTCGCGTCCTTCATCGCCCTGCTGCTCACCCGCGATCACGAGCAGCCGCGCGCGGCCGACGACCACGAGCCGATCCTGCGCGAGATCGGGGAGGGGCTGCGCTGGGTGCTCGGCAACCCGCTGCTGCGGCGCATCGTCGGCACCACCGGCATCTCCAACTTCTTCAGCACCCTCTCCTTCACGCTGCTGCCGATCTTCCTGCTGCGCGAGCTGGGCCTGACTCCGGCCGCGATGGGCGTCATCTTCTCGCTCGGCTCGATCGGCGGCCTCGCCGGTGCCGCGGCCACCCCGCACATCGTGCGCTGGATCGGCGAGGGGCGCGCGATCCCCGTCAGCGCGATCGGCTTCGGCGTGGTCGCGTGCTTCCTGCCGCTCGCGGCCACCTTCCCGGCGGTCGCCTTCCCGCTGCTGGTCGCGCAGATGTTCGTCGGCAGCTTCACCGTGCTGCTCTACAACATCACCCAGGTCACCTTCCGGCAGCGCATCACGCCGCCCCGCCTGCTCGGCCGCATGAACGCATCCGTGCGCTTCTGCGTGTGGGGCGTGATGCCGATCGCGGCGCTGCTCGCCGGTGTGCTCGGCACCTGGATCGGCGTCGTGCCCACCATGTGGATCGGCGCGGTCGGGCAGCTGCTCGCCGCCCTGTGCGTCGTGATCGGGCCGTTCTGGACGATGCGGGAGCTGCCCGACGCGGAGCACTGATCGGTAGTCGGCACTGATCGGTCGCGCAGCCCTGATCGGTCGCGCAGCCCTGATCGGTCGCGCAGCCCTGATCGGTCGCGCAGCCCTGATCGGTCGCGCAGCCCTGATCGGGAGGGGGCACTGATCGGGAGCGGGGCACTGATCGGATGTGTCGCTGCGCCGCCCTACGCTGGCAGGATGCGCAATCAGCGTGCCGCGGGGGCGCCCCCGCCCAGGCCGACCAGCCTCGCCGAGTGGCGCGAGGCGGCTGACGGCTCGGCGGGCTCCGTCACCTCCACGCATGCGGAGGGCGACCACGTCGTGGTCGTGCATCGCTGGCGGAAGCCCGGAGCGCCGAGGGTGGTGCTGGTGCACGGCATCGGCATGGGGCAGCAGTACTTCGGCCTGCTGCGCGCCGAGCTCGCGGATGCCTTCGACGTCGTGGCGCTCGATCTGCCCGGCTTCGGCGAGTCGCCCGAGCCTGCCGAGTCGCTGCCGATGGCGGCGCTTGCCGACCTCGTGGCCGCGGCGCTCGAGGCGCATGTGACGATGCCGTGCATCGCGGTCGGCCACTCGATGGGCACGCAGGTGGTGGCCGAGCTCGCGGTGCGGCACCCGGCGCTCGTCGAGCGGCTCGTGCTCATCGCCCCGACCGTGAACTCGCGCGAGCGCTCAGGCTGGAAGCAGGCGCTGCGGCTGCTGCAGGATCTCGCCAACGATCCGCTCATCGTCGCCGCCGTCGGCGCCCGGCTCTACCTGCAGGCCGGGCCGCGCTGGTACCTGCGCAAGCTGCGCACCATGCTCGACCACGACATCCGCCCCCTGCTGCCGCGCATCGCGCAGCCGACGCTGGTGATCCGGGGCGAAGAGGACCGCGTCTCGCCGCGCGGCTGGGTCGAGCAGGTCGCGGCGCTGCTGCCCGACGGCCGGCTGCGCACCGCGGAGGGCAAGGGTCACGAGGCGATGATCACCGGTGCCGAGCCGGTCTCGCGCATGATCGAGGAGTTCGCGCGATGACGATCACTGCCCGCGAGGTGGCCGTCTGGGCGCGCGACTACGCGTTCGCGGCGCGCAAGCACCTGCGCTCGACGCTCGACCCCCGGCCGCCGAGGGTGACCGGGATGCCCGGGGCGCGGGTGCACTGCGTGCTCATCCCCGGCGTCGTGGAGCGCTGGCGGTTCATGGAGCCGCTCGGCAAGCGGCTCGTGGCGGCTGGTCACGCGGTGCACTTCCTGCCGGAGCTCGGCCGCCACCTGATGCCGGTGCGCGAGGCCGCCGCGCTCCTGGCGGCCGCCGTCGACCGGGTCGCCGCGACGCATCCGCAGGCGCAGATCGTGCTCGTCGGCCACTCGAAGGGCGGGCTGACCGGCAAGCGGCTGCTGATCGACCGGGCCCTGCGGCCCGGGCTGCCGCAGCCGGCGGGGCTGGTGGCGCTCGCGACGCCGTTCGCGGGCTCCAGCCGGGCGCGGCTGATGCGCGCCGCCGCGATCCGCGAGTTCGACCCGACGAACGCGCGCCTGCTCGCCCTGGCGGCCGAGCGCGGCGCCGATCTGCGCATCCGGGTGGTGCTGCCTGAGATCGACCCGCACATCCCTGGCAATCAGATCCCCGAGGGCGTCACCGGTGTGCGGCTGCGCGCGAACGGCCACTTCCGGCCGCTCGCGACCGCTGAGGCCGCCCGCGCGGTGCTCGCCGCGATCGACGACCTCACCCGCTGACCCGACGGCGCCATCGCCCGCCGCAGCCGAGGAATGAGGCCTCGGTGCAGGAGTGATGCGTCACTCCTGCATGAACCCCTCAATCGGCTGATGGACGGCAGCGGGGGCGAGCGCGGCGCGCGTCAGCCGGTGCGGCGCAGCTGCACCAGCACCGGGCGGTGGTCGGTGCCCGAGTCGTCGAGGCCCGTGAGCACGCGCGCCGCGACGGGCGTCCAGTCGGGGGTCGCCACCACATGGTCGATGGTGGCGCCCAGCCACGGCGGCGCCCAGGTCGGCCACGTGCCGACCGCGCCGGCGCCCACCGCCGAGGCCGCATCGCGGCAGACGCCCAGATCGCCCATGCCGCCGTCGTCGAGCTCGGTGCGGAACTGCCACCAGTGGTCGACGGTCGAGTTGAAGTCGCCAGCCATCACCACCGAGTCGGAGCCGTCGCACAGCCCGGCGACGAACTCGAGATCGGCGCGCCAGTTGCGCATCTGCTGCGGCACCGGCGCCACCGGGTGCGTCGAGACCAGCACCGGACCGTCGCCGTCGACCGGCCGGGCGATCACGGTCGGGAGCGTGCGCGTGCCGCCCACCGTCTCGTCAGCGCGGTACTCGCCGAGCGCGCTCGAGACGAGCAGGGTGGTGTTGAGCGCGCCGTAGCTGGGGGAGTAGCCGTTCGTCAGCACCCAGAAGGGATTGCCGCGCTCGCGGAGGCGCTCGGCGACCCCGACGCCCAGCGCCTGCGTCGTCTCGGGCAGCATCACCGCATCCGCCCCCGTCTCGTCGATGATGCGGGCGATCTCGTCGGCGCCGGGCTCGTCGCCGAGGGTGTTCCAGGTGAGCACGATGAGGTCGTCGGTCTCGCCGTCGATGCGCTGGGAGGTGTCGAGGCCGCGCGCGACGTGGATGCCGCCGGAGACCAGGCTGAACACGAGCAGCAGCGCGACGACGCCGAGCACGAACGGGCGCACCCGCTTCCACCCGACGAAGCAGAGGAACAGCACGAGCAGCACCAGTGCGATGCCGACCACGCCGACGCGCATCGAGACCACCTGCGCGACGACCGGGGCCTGCTCGAGACCGAACGCCTGTGGCCACGCGGCGACCGTCAGGCACGCCGCGATGACGAGGGCGAGCAGCCAGCCGAGGATCGCGAGCACCCTGCGAGCGTAGGCGATGCGCTCGGGGCCGCGCCGAGGGCTCGCGAGCGCAGGCGAGACGCCCCTGGGCGGTGACCGGTGGCGGGGATCGGTAGCGGGGATCGGTGCCGGCGCGCGAGCGTAGGCTGACGGCATGGAGCGAGACGGTCTGGCGAGTGCCGGCGAGGCGGGCCCAGCGGCCTTCGACTGGGCTGCCGCCGGCCCGGCAGACCTGCACGTGCACTCGCGCGAGTCCGACGGCACGGATGCGCCGGGTGACGTCGTGCGCGCCGCCGTGGCCGCGGGGCTCGGCGTCGTCGCGCTCACCGACCACGACACCGTCTCCGGCTGGGTCGAGGCGACCGCGGCTGCGCACGCCTGCGGCATCGCGCTGCTGCCCGGGGTCGAGTTCTCCTCCCAGATCGGTCCGGCGAGCGTGCACGTGCTCGGCTACCTGCTCGACCCGGAGTCGGCCGCGTTCATGGGCGAGCGCGAGCGCATCCGCGCCGAGCGCATCACCCGCGCGGAGCGCATGGTGCACGCGATCGGCCGCGACTACCCGCTCACCTGGCACCACGTCGAGCAGCACTCGGCGCCGGGGGCGACGATCGGCCGACCGCACATCGCCGACGCGCTCGTCTCGCTCGGCATCGTCACCGATCGCTCGGCGGCATTCGAGGGCATCCTGCACTGGCAGGGCGGCTACTACCAGCCGCACCGCGCCCCTGCGCCCGAGGAGGCGATCGCCATCATCCGCAATGCCGGCGGCGTGTCGGTGCTGGCGCACCCGGGCGGCAGGGGCAGGCCGGTGCTGCGGATGGGTGCGCTCGGCGACCTGGTCGCGGCCGGCTTGGACGGGGTCGAGGTGTGGCACCGCGACAACGACGAGCGCGACCGTCGGCGGCTGCTCGCCGATGCCGAGCGGCTCGATCTGCTGGTGACCGGCTCCAGCGACTACCACGGCTCGGGGAAGCCGAACCGGCTGGGGGAGCACACCACCGATGCGGCGGTGGTCGCCGAGATCGTGCGCCGCGCGACCGGCTGGGCGCCCGTGCTGCCGGTCTGAGGGGGCCGCCAGTCACATGCGGGGCCGCACGCACGGGCGGGATGCAGAACGGCCGCCCCGCTGCTGCGGGACGGCCGTTCGATGCTCGCTGGACGTCAGGCCTGCGGAGCCTGGGGCGCGTTCGCGCCGCCACCGCCGCCGGAGCGGCGGCGTCGGCGGCGCCGCGGCGCCGCGTTACCGTCGTGGTGCTCGCTGCCGCCGCCGTCGTGCGTGCCACGGCCCTCGACCTGTGCGCCGCTCTCGCCACCGGACTGCTGGTCGCGCGACTGCGTCGACGCATCCGTCTGCTGGCCCTCGCCGCTGCCGGAGCGACCGCGGCCGCCGCGACTGCGCCGACGCCGGCCCTCGCCCTCGGTGCGCTCGCTGCTGCCGCTGCGCTCACCGCTGCGCTGGCCGTCGCGGCTGCTGCGCTCGCCACCGCGACCGCCGCGCTCGCTGCGGGCGCCGGGAGCGACGCCCTCGCGCTTGGCCTCCTTGTTGGGCGGGGTCGTCGTGAGACGGCCCTTGACGCCCTGGGGGATGTTCAGGTCGCTGTAGAGGTGCGGGCTCGATGAGTAGGTCTCGACCGGCTCGGGCCTGTTGAACTCGAGCGCGCGGTCGATCAGCGCCCACTTGTGCAGGTCGTCCCAGTCGACGAAGGTGACGGCGATGCCGGTGCGGCCGGCGCGACCCGTGCGGCCCACGCGGTGCAGGTAGGCCTTCTCGTCCTCGGGGAGCGTGTGGTTGATGACGTGCGAGATGTCGTCGACGTCGATGCCGCGCGCGGCGACGTCGGTGGCGACCAGCACATCCTTCTTGCCGGCCTTGAACTGCGCCATCGCGCGCTCGCGCGCCTCCTGGCTCATGTCGCCGTGCACGGCGGTGGCGTTGAAGCCGCGGTCGATGAGCTCCTCGGTGAGCCGCGAGGCAGCGCGCTTGGTGCGCGTGAACACGACGATCTTGCCGCGCCCCTCGGCCTGCAGGATGCGCGAGACGACCTCGTCCTTGTCGAGCGAGTGCGCGCGGTAGACGATGTGCTCGATGTTCGCCTGCGCGATGGTCTCGTCGACGCCGGCGGCACGGATGTGCAGCGGGCGCGACATGAAGCGGCGCGCGAGCGCCACGATCGCACCCGGCATGGTGGCCGAGAACAGCATCGTGTGCCGCACCTCCGGCACCTTGGAGAAGAGCTTCTCGACGTCGGGCAGGAAGCCCAGGTCGAGCATGCGGTCGGCCTCGTCGAGCACCATCACCTTGACCTTGGAGAGGTCGAGGATGCGCTGCTGCACGAGGTCGAGGAGGCGGCCGGGAGTGCCGACCACGATTTGGGCGCCGGCCTTCAGCTGGTCGATCTGGCCCTCGTAGGCCTTGCCGCCGTAGATGGAGACGACCGTCGTCGGACGGTTGGAGGTGATGAGCTCCATGTCCTCGGTCACCTGCACGGCGAGCTCGCGCGTCGGCACGACGATGAGCGCCTGCACGCCCGGCTCGGGCGTCGGGCCCAGCCGCTGGGAGAGGGGGAGGCCGAAGGCGAAGGTCTTGCCGGTGCCGGTCTTGGCCTGGCCGATGATGTCCTGGCCGGACAGCGCGAGGGGGATCGTCTGCTGCTGGATCGGGAAGGGCTCGAGGATGCCGCGGTCGGCGAGCGCCTGGACCATGTCGGCGTCGATGTTGAGGTCTTGGAAAGTCAAAGGAGTGTTCCGCCTGTTCGTATGCTCCGACGATCCTACCGGCGGCATGCGTCGGAAGGCTCCGCCTCGCCCCTAGACTCCTGGACGTGGTGAAGTGGTTCGACCGGACGCCGCGCGACGTGACGCGCCAGCTCCTGCGGCAGCACCGGGCGCCGGTGCTCGGCGACAGGGTGCTGCTCTCCGACGTGCGGCCCGCGCTGGTGCCCTTCGTCGGCCAGGCGCTCGCGCTCGAGCTCGCCCTGGTCGCCAAGGCCGGCGGCGTGCTCGAGCAGGCGCCATCGCTCGAGGCTCGCATCGCGCTCGCCGAGGTCGTGCGCATCCACGCGAGCCGCGCAGGCGCCTTCGCGCGCATCCTGGACGGCGAGGACGTCGAGGCGGATGCGGCACTGCGGCCGTTCACGGAGTCCACCCGTGACTTCACCCGCGCGATCGACGGCGCCGACTGGTACGAGCAGCTGCTCGCCATCCACGTCGCGTCCGGCCTGCTGGAGGACTTCTTCGTCGCGATCGTGCCCGGCCTGCCGGAGGATGATCAGGACGCCATGCTGCGCGCCCTGCGCGGCGAGAGCGCCCATCCGCACATGGTGCGGCTGCTGCTCGGGGCGATCGAGGGCACGCCGCGCCTCTCCGACCGCATGGCGGTCTGGGGCCGACGGCTGGTCGGCGACGTGCTGCTGCAGATGTACCTGGCGGTGAACGGCCCGGATGCCACCGGCCGCGCGGTGCCGAGCCAGGCCAGGCTCGAGCCGGCGTTCAACGACATCGTCGCCTCGCACACCCGCCGCATGGACGAACTGGGCCTGACGGCCTGAGCCGCGCGGGCCGCGAGGCCGATCAGGCCTTCGTCGCCCGCAGCTCGGTCAGGTAGCGCTCGTCGGCGTGCGCGCGCCGGTTGGGCAGCGCACGCGGGATCACGATCGACACGATCAGCGAGGCGAGCAGGCTCAGGATCCACAGCCAGCCGTTGTCGGTGGTCGCACCCATGAGTGCGCCGATCGTCCACACCAGGCCGGCGGCCGCAGCAGCGGCCAGCGGATTGAGGAACAGGCCCACCCATTCGCGGCCCGGCAGCAGGTAGCGCGCGAGCAGGCCGATCGCGGCGCCCATCACCATCGGCACGAGCACCAGGATGGGCAGCATCAGGCGACGAACCCGATCTTGCGAGTCGACTCGCTGCCGATCTCGACGTAGGCGATGCCGGTGCTGGGCACGATGTAGCGGCGGCCCTTGGCATCGTCGAGCGTCAGGTGGCCCGACTCGAGCGCCGCCACCACGAGCTCTTCGACCTCCTTGGCGGTCTGAGCCGAGTCGAACGCGATCTCTCGCGCAGAGTCCTTGATGCCGATGCGGATGTCCATGCTCCTGAGGATAGGCGATCGCCGCGCCGCCGCATGCCGCGTCCGCGCCCGGCGAACACCGAGGCCGGAGGGCCGCGCGCCCGGTGTCGGCGGCCGTCGATACCGTGGCGCTGTGCTTGCCGAACCCGCTGTGCCTGTCGAACCCGCTGCGACCCACCAGCCGCCGACCCTCGACGCCTCCCAGCGCGCCGTGCTCGCACTGCCTGCCGACGCATCCGCCATCGTGCTCGGTGTCGCGGGCTCCGGCAAGACCACCACGCTGGTCGAGCTGGCCGCCGACCGCCTCGACCAGCGGCGCACCGATCGCCTCGGGCCCGCCGAGCTGCTGGTGGTGGCGGGCTCGCGGCAGGCGGCCACCTCGCTGCGCGACCGGCTGGCGGCCCGCACGGCGCTCGTCACCCCCGGCCCGCTCGCGCGCTCGATGCCGTCGTTCGCCCACGCCGTGCTGACCGAAGCCGCACTCGCGGAGGGCCGCCCGGCCCCGCAGCTGCTCTCGGGCGCCGAGCAGGATCGCATCATCGCCGCCATGCTCGCCGGCCACGCCGACGATGCTGCGACGGGCCTCGCCGCCGGCCCCGACTGGCCCGAGCACCTGGGCCCGGAGGTGCGCGAGCAGCCTGGCTTCCGCGCCGAGCTGCGCGAGCTGATGGCCGCCGCCGCCGAGCGGGGGATCGGGGCGGATGCGCTGGCGCAGCGGGGCAGGGAGCGCGACGTTCCCGAGTGGGTGGCGGCAGCGACCTTCACGGCGGAGTTCGAACGGCTGCAGCGGCTCGAGCGGCGCGGCGCAGACGCGGTCACCGCCGCCTCGCTGCTGCGCACGGCGGCCACGAGGATCGCCACGACCGACGTTCCGGTGCCCGCGCTCGTGCTGGTCGACGATGCGCAGGAGCTCACCGAGGGCGCCGTCGTGCTGCTGGAGGCGCTGCGGCGGCGCGGCGCGGCCGTGATCGCGTTCGGCGATCCCGACACCACCACGGGCGGCTTCCGCGGTGCCGACCCGGCGCTGCTCGCGAAGCTGCCCGCGCGGCTGGGCTTCGCCGACCGCGCCGGCCATCGGCTGGTGCTGCAGCGCGACCACCGCCACGGCGCCGGCATCCGCGCATTCGCGGCGAAGCTCGCGGAGGGGATCGGCGCGGCGGGCGCGAGCGACCACCGTGTCGCCGGGCCTTCCCCGGCGGTGCAGGGCGTCGTCGAGCTGCGCGTGGCCGACTCGCTCGAGGAGCAGGCGCGGCAGATCGCGCGGGTCATCCACGATCGGCGGCTGGCCGGCGTCCCGCACGACGCGATCGGCGTCATCATGCGCACCGGCCGCGCGGCTGCCGAGCTGGCCTCGATGCTCTCGGCCCTCGACGTCCCCATCGCCTCCGGCGGTCCAACGCGGCTGCGCGAGGCGCCGGTGGTCGAGGCGCTCGTGCAGGTGCTCGCGCTCGCGACCGGGCGGGTGCCGCTGACCGGCGAGCTCGCCGAGCAGCTGCTGCGCAGCGACCTGCTGGGGCTCGACGCGCTGGCGGTGCGCCGCCTCAAGCGGGCGCTGCGGCACCGCATCATCGCCGGCGGGGGCGAGGTGCACGTGCCCGGTGCCGAGCTCGTCCGGGCGGCCATCGAACGACCCGACGACCTCGCCGAGCTGCGCGGGGCGCGCGCCGGCGCCTCTGCGGCCCGCCGTCTCGCGACGATGCTGCGCGAGGCCCGCTCGCTCGTCGAGGCAGCGGCGCCCGCGTCGGCTGATCAGGTGCTGTGGGCGGCGTGGGCCGCCGCCGGCGTCGCCGACACCTGGCAGCGCGCCGCGCTCGAGGGCGGCAGCGTCGAGCGCGCGCTCGCGAACCGGCGGCTCGACGCCGTCGTGGCGCTCTTCGACCAGGTCGCGCGACTCATCGAGCGCCGGCCCGATATCGACACCGCCGGCTTCGTCGACGCCTGGCTCGCCTCCAGCGTCGATGACGACTCGCTCGCGGCGCGCACCGAGGGCGCCAGGGTCGCGATCGGCACGCCCGGTCAGTTCGTCGGGCGCGAGCTCGACACGGTCGTCGTCGCCGGCCTGCAGGAGGGCGTCTGGCCCAACCTGCGACCGCGCGGCTCGCTGCTCGGTGCCAACCGGCTCGACGGCGACAGCACCGACGATGCGCGCACCGCCGTGCTGCACGACGAGCTGCGCACGTTCGCGAAGGCCGTGTCGACCGCGCGCACGACCGTCGTGCTCGCGGCCGTCGAGAGCGACGACGAGCAGCCCTCGCCGTTCACCGCCGGCGCGACGCGGGTGCCGCCGCACGCCGAGGCCTGGCACTCGCTGCGCTCGCTCGCGGCGCACCTGCGCAGGCGCGTGGTCGAGCGCGACGACGAGGCGGCGGCCGCGGCGCTGCAGCGGCTCGCCGCCGAGGGCGTGCCGGGCGCCGCGACCTCGGATTGGGCGGGCCTCGCTCCGGTGAGCACCGAGGCGCGGCTCGACCTCGACGACGCCGTCGTCGCCTCGCCGTCCTCGCTGCAGAAGCTCGACGAGTGCCAGGTCGCCTGGGTCATCGACCGGCTCGCGGGATCGACCTCCAACCGCGCAGCGGGCTTCGGCACGATCGTGCACGAGGCGGTCGAGACGGCCGACCCGACCGATGCCGCTGCCCTCGAGGCCGCGATCGATGCTCGAGTCGGCGAGCTGGTGCACGAGTCGACCTGGGAGGCCGCGGCGCAGCGCGCCGACATCCCGCCGGTCGCAGCGCAGATCGCCGACTACTTCCAGCGGCTGCGCGGCGAGCGCTGGCGGGTCGATGCGGGCGAGCACGAGGCACGCTTCACGGTCGCGTTCGACGACGGCAGCCAGCTCAAGGGCTCGATCGACTGGCTCGAGCACGGCGCCGACGGCACCGTGCGGGTCGTCGACCTGAAGACCGGCAAGAAGAAGCCCGAGAACCATGCCGAGCTCGGCAACCTGCAGCTGCGGGCCTACCAGTTCGCGGTCTCGCTCGGCGCGATCGAGGGCGTGCCCGCCGAGTCGAAGACCGAGGCGCGGCTCTTCATGCCGCGGGTCGGCACCGTCAAGAAGGTCGTCGAGACGCCTGAGTTCGAGGCCGTGCGCGAGCACTTCGCCGAGCACCTGCGCGCGGCGATCGAGACCATGGGCGGTGCAGCCTTCTCGGCGTCGCCGGCCGAGCACTGCTACGACGACTTCTCCTTCGGTCAGTGCTCCATCCACGTCCTCCCGGAGGTCACCGAATGACGTACAGCCCCGACGAGCTCGCCGAGCTGCTCGCCGCCGCGAAGGGCGAGCGGCCGCTGCCGCCCACGGACGAGCAGCGCGCGGTCATCCAGGCTCCGCACGCTCCGACGCTGGTCGTCGCCGGCGCCGGCAGCGGCAAGACCCACACCATGGCGCAGCGCGTGCTCTGGCTGGTCGCCAACAAGCACGCCATGCCAGACGAGGTGCTGGGCCTGACGTTCACGCGCAAGGCCGCGCGCGAACTGGCAGAGCGGCTCGACAAGGAGCTCGCGCAGCTCGCCGCCGCGAAGCTCGTCGACGAGGAGATCGTCGCCACCCGCAAGCCCGTCGTGCAGACCTACAACTCGTTCGCCGGCACGCTCTTCAAGGAGTGGGCGCTGCTCATCGGGCGCGACCCCGACTCCGAGGTGCTCTCCGATCCCGCTGCGCTGCTGCTGGCGCTGCGCATCGCGCGCGCCTCCGACGATCAGCGGCTCGCGGGCATCGGCACCGCCACCCGGGTGGCCGAGCACGTGCTGCGCCTGGCCGGCGAGCTCGGTGACCACCACGTCTCCACCGAGCAGCTGCGGCAGGCGGGCTACGCCTCGGCGTTCACCGCGAAGGCCGACCTGCCGCCGGACCCCGCCGCCAAGCGCGCGCTTGCGCAGAAGGCGCAGCAGGACTTCGACGCCGACATCTCCCGGATCGGTGCGCTCGCGCCGCTCAGCGAGCTCGTCGACGCGTTCGACGAGCAGAAGCGGCGCCTTGGCGTCGTGCAGTTCAGCGACCAGGTGCGCTTCGCCCTCGATGCGCTGCTCGCGCACGGCGGGGCCGTCGACGAGCTGCGCGAGCGGCACCGCTTCGTGCTGCTCGACGAGTTCCAGGACACCTCGGTGCTGCAGCTCGAGCTGCTCGGCAGGATCTTCCACGACACCCCGGTCATGGCCGTCGGCGACCCCAACCAGGCCATCTACGGCTTCCGCGGGGCCAGCGCCGGCACCCTCGCGCTCTTCGAGCGCCACTTCGGCGCCACCGCGAAGGCGACGCTGTCGACGAGCTGGCGCAACGACAGCGCCATCCTGCAGCTCGCGGGCGCCATCGCCGACGAGCTGCCGAAGCGCCCCGAGGTGCCGGTCGAGCCGCTCTCGGCGCGCGCAGGGGCGGGCGCCGGCGAGGTCGCCGTCCGGCACTGCAGCACCGTCGACGAGGAGGCCGACGAGCTCGCCGGCTGGCTGCGGCAGCACGGTGCAGGCGGCGGCGACACCACCGCCGCGGTGCTCGTGCGCACGCACGGCCACGCCATCGACCTCTCCAGCGCGCTCGCCGCCCGCGGCCTGACCGTCTCGCGCACTGGCGGCGGCGGCCTGCTCGAGGATCCCGCCGTCGTCGACCTGGTCGCGGCATTGCGGGTGCTCGGCCGCCCGGAGGAGGGGTCGAGCCTCGTGCGACTCCTGGCCGGCAGCCGCTGGCGCATCGGCGTCGCCGACCTGATGGCGCTGCAGCGCTCCGCGCAGCGCATGGCGCGCGCTGGGCTGAGCGACGAGCAGCGCGACCGCGATCGTGCCGCGGTCGTCGCCGAGGCCTCGTCGTCGATCGTCGACGCGCTCGACGCGCTCGCCGAGGGTGCCGCGCTCGAGGGCGCGAGCGACGAGGGCACGGCACGGATGCGGCAGGCGGCGACGCTGCTGCGCGAGCTGCGCAGGCAGGCCGGAATGCCGCTGCCCGACTACGTGCGGACGGTCGAGCGCGCGCTGCGCCTCGACATCGAGGTGGGCGCGAACCCCGGCCGCACGAGTGCGGCGCTCGACGCCTTCTCGCGCGAGGTGCAGGCGTTCGCCTCGGCGGACGAGCATGGCACCCTCGAGGCGCTGCTCACCTACCTCGAGGCGGTGGAGCGCGGGCGCGGCCCCGATGCGCCGCAGGAGGAGCCGCGACCGGGGGTCGTGCAGGTGCTCACGATGCACGCCTCCAAGGGCCTCGAGTGGGATGTCGTCGCGCTGCCCCGGCTCGCGCAGGCGCGGAAGGATCCCAGCTCGCGGGGCTGGCTCGACTGGGGCAAGCTGCCGTTCCCGCTGCGCGGCGACGCGGCGATGCTGCCGCAGCTCGAGCATGAGCAGCCGACCATCCACGACTACCTGGCCGCACGCGGGGAGTTCCTCGCGCAGCTCGCCGAGCACGGTGCGTCGGAGGGCGACCGCCTCTCCTACGTCGCCGTCACCCGCGCGCGCCGCGCGCTCTGGCTCTCGGGCGCCCAGTGGTACGGCACCGGCACGACGCCGGCGAAGCCGACCCGCTTGCTCGAGCTCGCCGCCGAGTCGATGGGCGTCGAGCTGCTCGAGCCGGCCTCGAAGGAGGACGGCAATCCGCGAGCGGGCGGCTCCGCAGTGGTGTCCTGGCCCGTCGACCCCCTCGGCCGGCGCCGCACTGAGGTCGAGCGCGCCGCCGCCCGCGTCGACGCGGCCGACCCGACGCAGGCGACCCCGTGGGATGCCGCGATCGCGCTGCTGCTCGCCGACCGTGTGCAGACGGCACTGACCCTGCCCAGCCGCATCGCCGCATCCGGATTCAAGGACTGGGCCGCCGACCCCGTCGCGGTCGCCAGGCAGATCGCGCGCCCGATGCCCCAGCAGCCGTTCGCGGCCACCAGGCTCGGCACGCTCTTCCACGGCTGGGTGGAGCGCCGCGACGGCGCCATGGGGCTGGGCGACGCGGTCGACGACGAGGCGCTCGACGAGGAGCTCGTGGGCATCGACGCGGAGCGGCTCGAGCGGCTCAAGCAGACGTTCCTCGCCTCGCCCTACGGCGCCAGGCAGCCCGTCGAGACCGAGATCGAGATCCACCTGCCGCTCGCGGGCACGACGGTGGTGTGCAAGATCGACGCCGTCTACCGCGACGGCGACCGTGCGACCGTCGTCGACTGGAAGACCGGGCGCCTGCCCTCAGGCGCGGCCGACCTCGAGTCGCGGCAGCTGCAGCTGGCGCTGTACCGCGCGGCCTACGCGGCGCACGCGGGGCTCGACCCCGAGCAGGTCGACGCCGAGCTGTACTTCGTCGAGCACGACACGACGATCAGGCCGGAGCGCATCGAGTCCCTCGCCGAGCTCGAGGCCCGGTGGCTGCAGGCGCAGCAGGCGGTGGCGGAGGCCTCAGCGCTCGGCTGAGGCGTCGTCGATGCGGCCGGTCTCGTCGTCGGCGCCGGCGGCATCGGCGTCGCGCGCCACCGGGTTCTCGACGACCTCCGTCGGCTGCTCGGCGGGCGCCGAGACGACCGCCCCGCCCAGGTACTCCTGCACCCCCGTGAGATCCATCGTCTCGAGCCGCTCCGGCGCGATCGCGGCGCCCTGATCGCTGTCCACCCGCGCGACCAGGCCGGCGAGCATGCCCTTGGCGTCCTCGACGATCGATGCGTCGTCCCGCTCGGCGCCGTGCAGCAGCCAGCGCGCGATGTCGAGCTCTGCGTGCAGCATCGCCCGCTGCCGCACCTGGCGGTCGCCGATGCCGCGCGCGGCGGCGTGCGCCTCGAAGGCCTCGTCGACGCTGCCGAACTCGCTCGAGCCGAGCAGGAACGCCAGGTCGCGGGCGGGATCGCCGATCGAGAGCCCGTGCCAGCCGTCGAGCCCGACCACGCGAGGGCCCTCCACCCGGAAGGCGGGCGCCTGCAGGTCGCCGTGCACGAGCGTCGGCTTGAACTGCCAGAGCCGGTCGTCGCCGAGTGCCGTCTCCCAGCGATGCAGCAGCGCCGTCGGCACCGATCCGGTGGCAGCAGCGCGGTCGAAGGTCTCGAGCAGCCGCGCGCGCAGCGACGCCGCGCTCTCGCTGGCCAGACCCGCGTCTGCCGCGACGGAGGTCGGGAGCTCGTGGACCGCGGCGATCGCCTGGCCGACGCTCACGGCCAAGCCGGGCTTCGCCGGCGAGATGTCGGCGAGCCGCATGGTCGTGCCGCCGAGTCGGGTGAGCACGAACAGCGTCGACTTGCCAGCCTCGGTCGTGCCCAGCACCGAGGGCACCTCGAACGGCAGCCGCGAGCGGGTCGCGAGGGTGAGGGCGCTGAGCGCGGAGGCGTGCTCCTTCGCGGTGCGCAGCGCGGTGACCGAGCGGGGCAGCACCACCTGCACCGTCTCGCCGTCGGCGAGGCGCGCCGCGACCAGTGAGCGATGCTCGTCGGAGCCGTCCTCCGTCGCGCCGACGACCTCGAGGCCGTCGACTGCGGTGGTGGCGAGCGCGGCTAGAGTGAAGGGGTTCGTGCTCATGGATGCCAGGCTAGGCCGACCTCGCTCGCAGGAGGCCGCGCCACGCGACGGAGGTGACGTGCAGGTACCCCCGCTTGCCAGATCGGGACTCGATCGCGACCACGTCGCGAGGATCGCGCCCGACGCCGTCGCGCGCGCGCTCGAGCTGCCCTCCACACGCGTGATCGTCGTCGCCGGCGATCGCTCGCCCGTGCACGACGGCAGGCTCGTGCGCTTCGCCCCTGATGCGCTCCCGAGGACCGCCGTGGCCGTCGAGCCGGCCGTGCCGCCCAGCTGGCTGGGCAGGCTGGCGCCCGAGGCGCCCGGAGAGCAGGGCGTGATCGTGCTGAGCATGCTCGTCGCCGAGCCGTTCGACGTGGACGGCGCCGAGTGGCGCTCGCTGCGCGAGGTCGGTGCCGAGCTCGACGACGCCGACGCCGGGGTGCTCGTGCAGGCGGTGGCGCTGGGCGTGTGGCAGCGCGAGAGCCATCACAGCCCCGTCGACGGCCTGCCGACCGTGTTCGAGGAATCCGGCTGGGTGCGCCGCTCCGACAGCGGCGCACCGCACTTCCCCCGCACCGATCCCGCGGTCATCGTCGCCATCCACGACGAGGCCGACGAGCGCATCCTCCTCGGGCACAACGCCGCCTGGCCGGAGGGGCGCTACTCGCTGATCGCCGGCTTCGTCGACCCCGGCGAATCGCTCGAGGCCGCCGTCGTGCGCGAGGTGCACGAGGAGACCGGGCTGCGCGTGGTCGAGCCGCGCTACCTCGGTTCGCAGCCGTGGCCGTTCCCGCGCAGCCTCATGCTCGGCTTCGAGTGCGTCGCTCCCGAGCCCGACGCGATCGTGCCAGACGGCGTCGAGATCCTCGACGTCCGCTGGTTCACCCGCGACGAGCTGCGCGCCGGCGTCGTGCAGCTGCCCGGCTCGACCTCGATCGCCTCCTGGATCCTCGAGGCGTGGCTCGAACGATGACGGATGCGTCGATGGCGGATGCGCCGATCACCGACGCCGACCGCATCCTCGCCGGCCTCGACGAGCAGCAGCGGCAGGCGGCGACCACCCTCGGAGGACCGGTCGCCATCCTCGCCGGCGCCGGCACGGGCAAGACGCGCGCCATCACGCACCGGATCGCCTACGCCGTCGCCACCGGCGAGCAGGCGGAGCACGCCTCGCTCGCGCTCACGTTCACCGCGCGCGCGGCGGGGGAGATGCGCACGCGCCTGGCGCGGTTGGGCGCCAGCCGAGTGCAGGCGCGCACGTTCCACGCGGCCGCGCTCGCGCAGCTCTCGCACTTCTGGCCGCGCATCACCGGCTCGCACATGCCGAAGCTGCTGCCGCAGAAGGCGGCGACGGTCGCGGATGCGGCTGCCCAGCTGCGCCTGCGCCTGCCGACCGCGCAGCTGCGCGACGCCGCGGGCGAGATCGAGTGGCGCAAGTCGCAGGCGATGACCATGGAGGACTACGGGGTGCAGGCGCGCATCCGCCCGATGCCCACCGGCATCGCGCCCGAGGCGATGCTCGATCTCCACATGGCCTACGAGCGGGTCAAGGACGAGCGGCGCCAGATCGACTTCGAGGACGTGCTGCTGGCGACCGCCGGCATGATCGAGCGCGAGCCGGTGGTGGCCGACGAGGTGCGCTCGCGCTACCGCCACTTCACCGTCGACGAGTACCAGGACGTCTCGCCCATGCAGCAGCGGGTGCTGGCCGCCTGGCTGGGCGAGCGCCGCGACATCTGCATCGTCGGCGACCCGAGTCAGACGATCTACTCGTTCGCGGGCGCGGATGCGGCCAGCATGAACCGCTTCTTGCACGAGCACCCCGACGCCGAGGTCGTGCGGCTCGAGCGCTCGTACCGGTCGACCTCGGCGATCGTCGGAAGCGCGAACCGGCTCATGCGCGGCCGCGACGCGCTGACGCTGACCGCGGCATCGGGGGAGCCCGGCCGCGAGCCGAGCATGACCACGCACGCCAACGACTCCGCCGAGGCCGCGGCCGTCGCCGGCGCCTGCCGCGCCCAGGTCGACGCCGGCGCCGACCCCAGCCGCATCGCGGTGCTCACCCGCTTCCACGCGCAGTCGGGCCTGATCGAGCAGGCGCTCGCGGGCGTCGGGCTCTCATCGACCGTGCGCGGCTCCGCCCGCTTCTTCGAGATCCCCGTCGTCAAGCGGGCCGTGATGATGCTGCGCAGCGCGCCCGCCGATCACCGGCCGGTGTTCCAATCGGTCACCGACATCGTGATGGGGCTCGGCTATCGCGCCGAAGCGCCCGCGACCCACGGCGAGGAGCGCGCCCAGTGGGATGCGCTGCACGCGCTCGTGACCCTCGCCGAGGAGGCGGGCGGCACGGATCTGCCCGGCTTCGCCCGCGAGCTGCAGCGCCGCGCGCAGACCGAGCACGAGCCGACCGTCGCCGCCGTCACGATCGCCACCATCCACGCCGCGAAGGGCCTCGAGTGGCAGCACGTGCACGTGGTGGGCCTCGCCGAGGGGCTGCTGCCGGTCTCGCATGCGACCACGCTCGCTGAGATCGATGAGGAGCGGCGGCTGCTCTACGTGGCCATCACCCGGGCAGAGCGCACGCTCTCGCTCACCTGGGCGCACGGCTCCGGCCACGCGGTCAGGCAGCCATCGCGCTTCCTGACCGAGCTGGCTCCGCCGCAGGGCGCTCGGGCGGGCCGGTCAGCTGGCGGCCGCGCTGGTGCTGGCACGGCCGGCGGCGCCGCTGCGCGCTGACCGCGCCGTCGCGCTGGCTGATCTGCACCGCCCAGCCCTCGGGCAGCGCGCCGGCACCCGCGCGCCGCAGCGCATCGAGCACGGTGACCACCGTCTGCGCTGCGGCGATCGGGCCCGCCTCCGGCACCAGGTGTGCGGGCAGCAGCGTGGCGTCCCGCGGTGTGCACTGCACGCATCCGCCACCCGCGCTCACGTAGGGGCCCACCTGCACCCAGGCATCGCCGAGCACGACGGGCAGGTGCGCGGCACCCGACGAGAGCAGCCGCTCGGTCTCCGCGGCCGGCATGCGCCAGGGCGCGACCGGCACGATGATGCCGTCGCTGCCCGCGCGGTGCCCGGAGTCACGCACCGCTCGGTGCAGCTGCTCTGACAGGCGGATGCGTCCGCGCACCAGCACGGGCACGGCCGGTGCCGCGTCCACGAGCGCCGGAGCCAGCTGGGTGAGCAGCGAGTGTGCATATGCGTCGCCGACGAGCTGCTCGAGCTCCTGCGGCAGCACGCCTCGCGTCATGGCGGCGATGGCGCGCAGCGTCGGGGGGTCGGCGTCGAGCACGGCGACCGGCTGCTGCGCCCCGATCACGATGCGCTCGGGGGTGGAGCGGAAGACGGCCAGATGGGGATCGAGTCGGAGCATGGGCGCATGGTGCGCCGATCCGGCCGATCGCGTCGGCAGTTCTCCACAGGCGCGCTGGAGCGGGCGTCAGCCCTGCTTGGGCTCCTGGTCGTCGTCGGGCTCGTCACCGTCGGGCTCGTCACCTTCGGGCTCGTCACCGTGGGGCTCGCCGCGCTCGGCGTCGTCGAGCAGCTCCTGCAGCGCCAGGTCCATCTCATCGAGCTCGCCAACGCCCTGCAGCCGCGCGATCACGAGCGAGGGGTCGTCGATGTCGGCGGAGCCCGGCATCAGGTCGGGCTGGTCCCAGAGCGAGTCGCGCACCTCCGCACCCACCGCATCCGTCACCGTGCGCCAGAACGCCGCGGCTTCGCGCAGCCTGCGCGGGCGGATCTCGAGGCCGACGAGCGTGCCGAAGGCCTTCTCGGCCGGTCCGCCGGTCGCGCGCTTGCGACGCACCGACTCGGCGATCGCATCGCGCTTGGGCAGCCGCGCGGTGGCCGCCTCCGTGACGGCGTCGACCCAGCCCTCGATCAGGGCGATCGTGGTCTCCAGGCGCGCGAGCGCCTCCTGCTGCTCGGCCGTCTTCGGCGGGATGAGCGCACCGCTCGAGAGCGCCTGTCGCAGCTCCTCGGGGTTCGTCGGGTCGAAGGACTCGGCCAGCTCCTCGAGCCGGTCGACGTCGATGCGGATGCCCTCGGCGTACTCGCGCACGGAGGAGAGCACATGCAGGCGCAGCCAGCGCGCGTGGTGGAAGAGGCGGGCATGGGCGAGCTCGCGCGCCGCCATCCAGATGCGCACCTGGTCCTCGGGGATCTCGAGGCCCTCGGCGGCCGTGCGCAGGTTCACCGGCAGCAGGGCCGCGGTGTCCTCGAGCAGCGGGAACCCGAAGTCCCCGCCGGCGACGGTCTCGCCGGCGAGCTGGCCGACGACATTGCCCAGCTGCATCGCGAACATGGTGCCGCCGACGTTGCGGAGGATCTTCTCGGCACCGGCGAGCATCTCCTGCGCCTCCTCGGGCGCGTGCTCCTGCATGGCTCGGGTGAGCGCGTTCGCGATGCTGTTCGCCACCGGCTCGCTCATCTCCTGCCACACCGGGATGGTCGCGTCGACCCACTGCTGGCGCGACAGCATCGTCAGCCCGGTCGCGGCGCCGAGCTCGGTCGTCTCGCCCAGCCACATGGCCGCAAGGTCTGCAGCCTGCTGCACGGCCTCGCGCTCGGCGCTCGTCACCGAGCCCGGGTCGCGCTGCACGACTGCGGCGGCCTGACGCTTCGTGGCCGACCAGTCGATCCCGTCCTCGGTGCGCGCGAGCGCGGCCTGCAGCTGCGCCATCAGCGCCTGCAGCTGGGCAGGATCGGAGGGCATCCCCGCGGCGCCCGCGAGGCGGGCTGGATCGATCGGTCCTTCCCCTGACAGGAACTGCTGCAGCATCTCGCGCAGCTCGTCCTCGGGGAGCCGATCGTCGGAGTCCTCAGGCATGCGACTACGCTATCCGCAGCATGTCCATACCCGCCGGGATTCCGCCCATCCAGCCCTCCGCCGTCCGCGAACAGCCGGTGCCCCACCGCTTCCCGGACATCCGCCCGAGGCGTCTTCGTCGTGCCGGCTGGGGCGCGCTCGCGGCCGCGGCGCTCGCCTCGCTGGGGCTCGCCTTCGTGCCCTCGCCGTATGTGGTCGAGGTGCCGGGCCCCACCTACGACACCCTGGGCCAGACGGATGCGGGCCCGCTGATCGAGATCAGCGGTGCCGAGACGTACCCCACAGAGGGCGAGCTGCGGCTGCTGACCCTCGCGTGGTTCGGCAACCCGCAGCGCCCGCTCAGCTGGGTGTCGGTCGCGCAGGCCTACCTGGATCCGGCCGACTCGATCATCCCGATGTCGGTCGCCTTCCCGCCATCGCAGACGATCGAGCAGTCGAACGAGGCCGGCCAGGTCGACATGCGCAACTCCCAGCAGGCCGCCATCGCGGCCGCGCTGCTGCATGAGGGCCACGATGTCGCCAGCGAGGTCCGGGTCGCGGGCGTCATCCCGGATACCCCGGCGGACGGCCTGCTGCAGCCGAACGACCGCATCCTGAGCGTCAACGGCCGCACGCCGTACGACGTCTGGTCGATCCGCGAGTCCATCGCCGCCGTCGACGGCCCGACGGTGTTCGAGATCGAGCGCGGCGGTGCGTCGATGACGGTCGAGGTCACGCCGCTGGTCGAGGGTGATGAGCGGCTGGTCGGCATATACGCGTCGAACGAGTACACCTTCCCCTTCGAGGTCGACATCGAGCTGCCGAACGTCGGCGGCCCGAGCGCCGGCATGATGTTCGCGCTCGGCATCGTCGACGAGCTCACCCCCGGCGCCATGACCGCCGGCACCGTCTGGGCGGGCACCGGCACGATCGCCGCGCTCGGCGACGTGGGCCCGATCGGCGGCATCGTGCAGAAGCTCTACGGCGCGGTCGACGCCGGCGCCACGCACTTCCTGGCGCCGGTCGAGAACTGCGCCGAGGTCGTCGGCCACATCCCGGACGGCCTGACGGTCTTCGCCGTCGACACGCTCGATGACGCGATCACCGCCGTCGAGACGGTCGCCACGGGCGCCGACACCGCCGGGCTGCCCACGTGCGGGAGCGGCGCGGACTCATAGGGACCATGGATACGATGGTCGCACCGCCCGCATAGCTTCTGGAGCAATACGACGTGTCTGCCAACGCCGAACGACCGCCCATCGCGACCACCGGGAGGCAGCGGCCCTCGCCGCTGCTGATCACGGTCCTGATCGTCGCCGCAATCATCGGCGCCTTCGTGCTCTTCTCAGGCTTCTACGCCGACATCCTCTGGTTCGACCAGCTGGGCTTCGTGCAGGTGCTCCAGACGCGCTGGGTGTCCATCGCCGTGATGTTCCTGATCGGCTTCGTCGCGATGGCCGTGCCGCTCGCGCTCGCGGTGCAGATCGCGTTCCGTTCGCGCCCCGTCTACGCGCAGCTCAACTCGCAGCTCGACCGCTACCAGGAGCTCGTCGAGCCGCTGCGCAAGCTCGTCATGTGGGCCGCGCCGGTCGCTCTCGGCTTCTTCTCGGGCATCGCTGCCGCCTCGCAGTGGGAGACCGCTCAGCTGTGGCTCAACCGACGCCCCTTCGGCGAGACCGACCCGCAGTTCGGCCTCGACGTCGGCTTCTACATCTTCGAGCTGCCGTTCTACCAGCAGATCGTCGGCTTCGCGCTCGCGGTGCTGTTCATCAGCGGTGTGGCCACGCTCGCGACCGCCTACCTCTACGGCGCCATCCGCGTCACCGGTCGCGAGGTGCGCATCTCGCGCTCCGCGCGCATCCAGCTCGCCATCATCATCGCGCTCTACATGCTCGTGCTGGGCGTCTCGATCTGGCTCGGCCAGTACGCATCGCTCGCGCAGACCTCGCAGGGCTTCCTCGCGACCGGCGCGGGCTTCACCGAGGTCAACGCGTCGATCCCCGCGGCGCAGATCCTCGCGGGCATCGCGGGCCTCGTCGCCATCTTCTTCATCGTCACCGCGATCATCGGCCGCTGGCGCATCGCGATCGTCGGCACGGGGCTGCTCATCGCCGCCTCGCTGGTCGTCGGCGTCGCCTACCCGGCGATCATGCAGCGCTTCCAGGTCGAGCCGACCGAGCGCAGCCTCGAGGCGCAGTACATCCAGCGCAACATCGATGCCACCCGCGCGGCCTGGGGCGTCGACGGGATGGTCGAGACGGCGTCGGATGCGAGTACCGACGCCGAGCCCGGAGCCCTGCGTGCGGATGCGGAGACGACCGCGAACATCCGCATCATGGACCCGGCGCTCGTGACGGACGCCTTCGCCAACCTGCAGGAATACCGCCAGTACTACGGCTTCCAGGATCAGCTCGACGTCGACCGCTACGAGATCGACGGTCAGACGCAGGACACCGTCATCGCTGTGCGCGAGCTCGACCTCGCCGGCCTCGCCGACGACAACTGGTTCAACCAGCACATCGTCTACACGCACGGCTACGGCGTGGTCGCGGCCTACGGCAACCAGCGCGGCCCGGAGGGTCAGCCGGTCTTCCTCCAGTCCGGCATCCCCACCACGGGCGAATTGGGCGAGTACGAGCCGCGCGTGTACTTCGGCGAGGAGATGCCCGACTACTCGATCGTCGGCGGCCCCGAAGGCTCTGACCCGCTCGAGCTCGACTACCCGCTCTCGAGCGACGAGGGTGCCGGCAACGCCGAGACGACCTTCGCGGGCGAGGGTGGACCGGCGCTCGACAACATCTTCAATCGACTCGTCTACGCGCTGAAGTTCCAGTCGGAGCAGATCATCCTCTCCGACGCGGTCACCGACGACTCGCAGATCCTCTACGACCGCGACCCGCTGGAGCGCGTCGCCGAGGTCGCGCCCTACCTGACGCTCGACAGCGACACCTATCCGGCGATCGTCGACGAGCAGCTCGTGTGGATCGTCGACGGCATGACGACCGCCTCGTCCTACCCCTACTCGTCGCACCGCTCCGTCGCCCAGGCCATCGCCGACTCCACGAACCCGACGCCCCCGATCGGCGACGTGATCAACTACGTGCGCAACTCGGTCAAGGCGGTCGTGAACGCCTACGACGGCTCGGTCACGCTCTACGCCTGGGATCCCGAGGATCCGATCCTGCAGGCGTGGAACGACATCTACCCGGGCACGATCGAGCCCATCAGCGAGATGTCGGGCGAGCTGCTGAGCCACGTGCGCTACCCGGCCGACATGTTCAAGCTGCAGCGCTCGATCCTGGGCGACTACCACGTCACGAACCCCGACACCTTCTTCTCGGGCGACGACCAGTGGGCGACGCCGACTGACCCGACCGTCGGCTCCACGCAGGCAGCTGCCCCGACGCAGCCCCCCTACTACCTGACGATGTCGGTCGACGGGCAGGATCCGGCCTTCACGCTCTACTCCACCTTCATCCCGCGCGACGGCCGCAACGTGCTCTACGGCTACCTGTCGGTGAACGCGGATGCGGGCGGCACAGCGGGCGAGGTGGCAGATAGCTATGGGCAGCTGACGCTGCAGATGCTGCCGAAGGACAAATCCATCCCCGGCCCCGGTCAGGTGCAGAACACCTTCGACACGGACGACCAGGTCTCGCGAGAGCTGAACCTGCTGCGACAGGGTGCCTCGGAGGTCATCAGCGGCAACCTGCTGACGTTGCCGGTCGGTGGCGGACTGCTCTACGTGCAGCCGGTCTACCTGCAGTCGACGGGAGCGACCTCGTACCCGGTGCTGCGGAAGATCCTGGTCTCGTTCGGCAACGACATCGCCTTCGAGGACACGCTGGATGAAGCGCTCGACGCCCTGTTCGGCGGAGACTCCGGAGCGGAGGCCGGCGACTCGGGCGTCGATCCGACGAACCCCGAGGAGGGCGAAGGCACCGGCGAGGGCGAGGAGCCCGCGCCCGATGGCAGCCTGCAGACGCAGCTGAGTGCCGCCATCCAGGCAGCCGGCACGGCGCTGCAGGAGCGCGAGGCGGCCTACGCTGCGAACGACCCGGTCGCCGCAGCCGAGGCGAATGAGCGGATGGTCGCCGCGGTCACGGAGGCGCTCGACCTCTCGGCGCAGATCGAGGGGGAGCCGGCACCCGGGGAGACCCCCGCGCCGGAGGAGACGCCTGCACCGGAGGAGACCACGGCACCGTAGGAGGCCGCGGCACCGCAGCGATTTGCCCCGCGGCTCGACCCCTGGTAGAGTCATTTCTTGTGCCGCGGGGTGGAGCAGCTCGGTAGCTCGCCGGGCTCATAACCCGGAGGTCGCAGGTTCAAATCCTGTCCCCGCAACAAGAAGTCCGCGAACTGCGGCACAGGAAGAGGCCCTCGGAAGAGGGCCTCTTCTGCGTTTCCGCACTGTCGCGCTCACAGCGCGCGGCGTAGCCTGCGCGCATGGGCTTCGCGGTCTCGGCAGACTCCTACGACCGGTTCATGGGCCGGTTCTCGTCGCCGCTCGCCGCCGTGCTGCTCGACTTCGCCAGCGTGGATGGCGGAGACGTGCTCGATGTCGGTTGCGGCCCGGGTGCGCTCACGGGGGAGCTGCTGCGGCGCGGCGCCCGGGTGAGCGCCGTCGACCCCTCGCCGGGCTTCGTCGCCGCAGCGAGACAGCGGCATCCCGGAGCGCGGGTGCTGGAGGCCGCGGCAGAGGCGCTGCCGTTCGCCGATGCGGGCTTCGACGCCGCACTGGCGCAGCTGGTGGTGCAGTTCATGGGCGATCCCGCCGCGGGCGTGGCCGAGATGGCACGGGTCACGAAGCCCGGCGGCACGGTCGCCGTGTGCGTGTGGGATCACCTTGCCGGGCCGCTCGCAGTGTTCTGGCAGGCGGTCGCGGCGCTGCACCACGGCGACGGGCCGGTCCCGGGTGAGACGCTCGCCATGGGTCGCCGCGCGGGCGACCTGGGCGGCCTGCTGCGGGGGAGCGGACTCGCGGACGTCCTGGAGGCGCCGATCGCCGTCTCGGTGCGCTTCGACGACCTCGACTCCTGGTGGGCGCCGTTCGAGCTCGGCGTCGGCCCACCGGGCGACCATGTGGCGAGCCTGGACCCGGATGCCCGTGCGCGGCTGCTCGAGCGATGCCGCGAGCTGCTGCCCTCGCCCCCCTTCGACGTGCGCGCCGTCGCCAACGCCGCCCGCGGCACGCACCGGTGAGCGCGGCCGCGGGGCGGCGCCGTCGATCTAGCGGCCGCCGCCGTTCGAGCCCGACGGCTCCTGCCTGCCCTCGCTGGGCTGCACCACGACGAAGCCGGGGCCGTGGAACGCGAGCTGGAAGGCCTCGCCGGTGCCGCCGCGCAGCAGCGAGCGCATGTTCATCGAGTTCACGACGCTGGGGCTCAGCCCGGCCGACCAGCACACCGCGGCGTTCGGGTCGACGAACGTCGGCTGCCGCGAGCAGTCGAGCAGCAGCGGCTCGCCCTCGCAGGAGACGCCGACGGTGCCGGTGCCGCCCACCTCGACGTTGAAGAGGCCGCCGGCCATGATGTTGCCGCTGCGCAGCATCTTGATGTCCCACTGCAGCTCGGCGTCGAAGGCGAGCAGGTTCTTCCCGTTCACCGAGAGCCCCTCGTTCTCGAGCTGCACGGTGAAGACGTTCGCCGCATCCCTGGCCAGGAACACCTCGCCCTCCCCGCGCATCCGCATCAGCGCGGCGCCTTCGCCGGTGACCAGCTTCTTGAGCATGCGGCCCGCGCCGGCGCCCTCGTGCTGGAAGTCGATCTGGCCCTGGTAGGCGACCATCGCGCCCTTGGCCGAGAGCACGTCCCGACCGCCGGAGACGTTGATGCGCAGCATCTTGCTCGACTGCTTCACCCACCGCTCGGTCGACTGGGTCTCCTGATTCGCCTCGGCGAACAGCTCTGATCTCATGCTTCCCCCTCCAGGGCCTGCTCGAGCCTGACGACCTTGCCGTCGAGCTCGCCCGTCCAGCCTGGTCGGATGTCGGCTTTGAGCACGAGGGATGCCCGGGGCGAGTGCGCGAGCACGGCGTCGGTGGCGCGCCTGAGACAGGCGAAGACCTCATCCCATTCGCCCTCGATGGTCGTGAACATCGCGTCGGTGCGGTTGGGCAGGCCGCTGTCGCGGACCACCTGCACGGCGGCCGCGACCGCATCGTGCACCGAGCCGTCGGGGCCCGCGGTGCCTGGTGCTACAGAGAATGCGACGAGCATCCTGCTCCCTTCGTCGCACCGATCCTGGCATCCCGCGCCTGAGATCGCGAGGTCCGCGTCCTAGGGTGGAGCCATGCGAGAAACCGGGGAAGACGAGCGGATGCTGCTGGCCGCAGCCGTGCAGTGGGCGCCGGGTGCGGACACGGGTGAGAACCGCATCGCCGCGGCGCGCTGGATCGACCTCGCGGCCGCTCGCGGTGCGCGGCTGATCGTGCTGCCCGAGTACTCGCAGCACTGCTCGAAGGACCTCGCGGCGACCGCACCGGCCGCCGCGGAGGCGCTCGACGGCCCCTTCGTCACGATGCTGCGCGAGCGCGCGTCCGCGCACGGTGCGCTCGTCGTGGCCGGCCTGGTGGAGCGGCTCGAGGCCGGCGTCGCCAACACGGTCGTCGCCGTCGACGCCTCCGGCATCCGCGAGGCCTACCGCAAGGTGCACCTGTACGACGCGTTCGGCAGCCGCGAATCCGACTGGCTCACCGCCGGCGACCCGGCGCAGACACCCGTCGTCGAGGCCTTCGGCACGCGCATCGGCATCCAGACCTGCTACGACCTGCGCTTCCCCGAGACGACCAGGAGACTGGTGGATGCGGGGGCCGACGTGGTCGTCGTGCCCGCCGAGTGGGTGCGCGGCCCGCAGAAGGAGCGGCACTGGACGACGCTCGTGACCGCGCGGGCGATCGAGTCGACCGTGCACGTCGTCGCAGCCGATCAGGCGCCGCCGCTGGCGGCAGGCTGCTCGCTCATCGTCGACCCGATGGGCATCCCGCTCGCCGCGCTGGGTGACGAGGAGGGCATCGCGGTCGCACCGATCGACCCGGCCGCGACCGAGCGCACACGTGCGCGCAATCCCTCGCTCGCCAATCGGCGCTACCGCATCGGCTGAACCGTCCGGTCGGGCCCTGCCCGCCGGGCCGGCCGCCGCGACGCTACGAGGTGGGCTGCAGCGCGGCGTCCTTGAGGCCCGCCAGGCGCGAGGCAGCCTCGTGCAGCGTGTCGTCCGACTTGCAGAACGCGAAGCGCATCGTCGAGCGCAGGTCGCGGCGGGACGGCCGCGCGAACGCCGAGAGCGGCACGCCCACCACGCCCACCAGCTCCGGCAGCCGCCTGGAGAGCTCGGTGGCGTCCTCGATGCCCAGCGGCGCGGCATCCGCCAGCACGAAGTAGCCGGCATTGGCCTCGTGCACGGTGAAGCCGGCCTTGCGCAGGCCCCGCGTGAGGATGTCGCGCTTGCGCGCGAACGAGGCGACGATGGTGTCGTAGTGCTCGTCGCCCAGGCGCAGCCCGACCGCGACGGCGGGCTGGAACGGTGCGCCGTTGACGAACGTCATGTACTGCTTGACGGCGCTGATCTGCGCGATGCGCTCGGGCGTCGACATGATCCAGCCGATCTTCCAGCCGGTGACCGAGAAGGTCTTGCCCGCTGAGGAGATCGACACCAGGCGCTCGCGCGCAGCGTCGAACGAGGCCAGCGGCACGTGCTGCTCGTCGTAGACCAGGTGCTCGTAGACCTCGTCGGTGACGATGATCGCGTCGCGGCGCTCGGCGACCCGGATGATGTGCCGCATGGTCTCCTCGCTGAAGACCGAGCCGGTCGGGTTGTGCGGCGAGTTGACGATGATCATCCTCGTGCGCGGGCTCGTGGCACGCTGCAGCCGGTCGATGTCGGGCTCGAAGTCGGGCGCCGCCAGCGGCACCGGCACCAGCACAGCGCCGGCGAGCGCGGCGACCGCCGCGTAGGCGTCGTAGTAGGGCTCGAAGACGACCACCTCGTCGCCCGGGTTCAGGTAGGCGAGCATCGTGGCGGCCAGCGCCTCGGTCGCGCCGGCGGTGGCCAGCACGTCGCCGCGGCCGAGCCCGATGCCGTAGAAGCGGCGCTGGTGCTCGATGATCGCGTCGATCAGCTCCTGCGCCCCGCGGGCCGGCCCGTACTGGTTGCGACCGTGGTCGATCGCGTGCTTCGCCGCGTCGAGCACGGCGCGCGGGCCATCCTCGTCAGGGAAGCCCTGGCCCAGGTTGAGGGCTCCGGTCTTCGTGGCGAGCGCGGTCATCTCGGCGAAGATCGTCGGCGCCAGCCGGCCGTCGGCGCCGAGCAGACCTGCGCCGTGTGCGGTTCGTTGCCAAGGTGCCTGCTCCATGCTCCGACGCTACCCGCTTCTGCCGGGTTCCGAACGGTCGACATCGGCATCGCGTAGGAATCGCATGGGTTCGGGTGCCACGCTGGGCGTCATGACGAACCCGTACGACAGCGTGCCGAACCCCATGCAGCGGCAGCCGCAGCAGCCCTACCCTCAGCAGTACCAGCAGCCGGGCCAGCAGCCAGGCCAGCAGCCAGGCCAGCAGCCAGGCCAGCAGTCTGGCCAACAGCCGGGCGAGCAGCCTGGCGTGCAGCCGCCACGGCCATATCAGCAGCACTGGCAGCAGGCGTCTGCGCCGCAGATGAGCGCACCCGCGGCGCAGCAGGCGAGCGCACCGGCTGCCACGCAAGCGCTGCAGGCGCCGCGGCCGCGCCGCCGCACCGGCCTGGTCGTGACCTCGGTCGTCGCCGCCTGCCTGCTGGGCGGCGCGGCCGGCTTCGGCGGTGGCGTGCTGGCGCTGAACCAGCAGCAGCCGCAGACGCAGTCCGCCCCCGGCGGCGACGGCTCGGACCAGGACGGCACCTCTGCAGAGGCCGTCTCCGACCCGGGCACCGTCGCCGACGTCGCTGCCGCTGCCGGCCCATCCGTCGTCACCGTGCAGGCGGTCTCGCGCAACGGCTCCGGCGAGGGCTCCGGCGTGGCCGTCGCAGAGGGCGGCTACATCGTCACGAACAACCACGTGGTCACCCTCGACGGCCAGAGCGCCGACGCGCAGATCACGGTCGAGACCAGCGACGGCCGGCTGCTCGCCGCCGAGGTGGTCGGCACCGACCCGATCGTCGACCTTGCCGTCATCAAGGTCGACGCCGATCTGCCCGTGATCACCTTCGCCTCCAGCGACGACGTGCGCGTGGGCGACACCGCGATCGCGATCGGCGCGCCGCTGGGCCTGTCGAACTCGGTCACCGACGGCATCGTCTCCGCCGCCGACCGCGGTCTGCGCATCGCCTCGAGCGCCGCGCCGCAGGACGCCGACCAGCAGCAGTCGCAGCAGTCGCCGTTCGGCTTCTGGCAGCAGAACGGCGCGCAGGCCGCGCCGCAGGAGATCTCCATCCCGGTCGTGCAGACGGATGCGTCGATCAACCCGGGCAACTCGGGCGGCGCCCTGCTGAACGCATCCGGGCAGCTGATGGGCGTCAACGTGGCGATCGCCAGCATGGGCGCGTCGGAGGGCGAGACGGCCGGCTCGATCGGCATCGGCTTCGCGATCGAGGCGAACCTCGTGCAGCGTGTCGTCGAGGAGCTCATCGCGACCGGCGAGGCGACCCACGGCCTGCTCGGCGCCACCGTCAGCGACGTGACCGACGCCTCCGTCGGCACCGTCGGCGCCCAGGTGCAGGAGATCAGCGACGGCGGCGCTGCCGCCGAGGCGGGCCTGCAGGCAGGCGATGTGATCACGCAGATCGACGGGCAGCCCGTCACCGGTGCGGTCGACGCCACCGCGCAGGTGCGCTCGCACGCCGCCGGCAGCGAGGTCACCGTCATCTACCAGCGCGACGGTCAGGAGTCAGAGGCGCAGGTGACGCTCGGCGCCCTCAGCTAGCCGCGCGCGGGTCGTCCCTCGGCGCGTCGTCCGGTGCATCCTGCACCGGCGGCGCGCCGTTCGGCTGCTCGGGCGCGTCGTCCTGCGCGCCACGGCGAGCACGGAAGCGCCGCAGGCCGCCGCCGAGCCCCTCGCGCTCGATCTCGCGCGCCTCGCGGATGCGGGAGCCGAGGCTGGGCTGCACCTCCTTGATGCGCGGGGCGAGGTTGGCGTCGAACTGCGACGGGGCGGGGCCGAAGGCCTCCCGCGCCGCCTTCACGACCCGTCGGCCGAGGACGTTGTTGCCCACCCCGCCGATGACGGCCCCGATGCCGAAGGGCATGGCACGGCCGACCATCGACGCGCCCGTGTTGCGCGCCATGCGGCGCAGGAACGCGCGCCGCATGAAGTCGATGACCTGGCCCATCGCGCCCGCCGGCATCGCCGACGTCACCAGGCGCCCCCAGTACGCGTTGCCGCTGCCGCCGCGGCCCATCGCCTGCTCCGCGGCGCGCTGGACGAGCGACTGCCCGCCCGTGCCCAGCATGAGACCCATCACGAGCGCCTTCGCGCGTTGCTCGTCTTCCACCGCGATGCCGTGCACCTCGGTGACGGCCTGGCCGAAGAAGGCGCTGGCCTCGAGGAAGCCGACGGTCTCGGCGACCGTGAGCCCGAGCGCGGCGGCGGTGCCGATGCCGGGCACGACCGCCGTCGCTCCGACGGCGGCGCCGCCGGAGGAGACGGCGGCGAGGTACTGCCTCTCGAGCCGCCTGATCATCTGCTCGGGCGTGAGGTGCGGATGCTTGCGGCGCAGCGAGCGCAGGTGGTTGACGACCAGCGGCCGCTGCACGCCCAGGATGCCCTCGAGCGTCTTCATCAGCCAGCCGAGGTCCTCGTTCGCTTCCAGTTCACCCATCGATCTCCCCCTCCTCGTCGTGGGATCATGGTGCCATGACGACCACGCCATCACCTGAGACTTCCGGACCGGGCACCATCGGCGCCGGCGGCGGCACCGACGTGCTCGACCGCGAGCTCGAGCAGCTGCTCAACGAGGAGTCGGTCGAGGACGGCGACCACGACCGCTTCTCGCACTACGTGAAGAAGGAGAAGATCCTGCAGTCGGCGCTGTCGGGCAAGCCCGTCCGCGCGCTGTGCGGCAAGAAGTGGACGCCGGGTCGCGACCCGGAGAAGTTCCCCGTCTGCCCCACCTGCAAGGACATCTACGAGAAGATGCGCGACAAGTAACGCGGTGGACCCCAGCGCCGTGGCCCGTCTCGGGCCACGGTTCGCTCAGCGGAAGACGGTCGGGATCGCCGGCTCGCCGCGCGCCAGGCGGTGCGCGTCGGCCGGCAGCTCGGCCACCGACGCCGCGTGGCGCTCGCGCGCCGCCTCGACGCCGGCGGCGCCCAGCCACTGCGCATCGATCTCGCCGCCCGTGACCAGCGGCACCTGCAGCGAGCGGCCGCGAGCGGCCGACTCGGCTGCAACGGTGCCGTCGGCGCTCAGCAGCACCGTCTCCTCGACGGCGATGCCGTCCTCGAGCGTGCGCACGGCGACCTTCTCGCCGCCCTTCGAGGCCTTGTTCTCGGAGTACTTGGCGACGCCCACCCACTCGCCGTCGTTGCCCTGGCGGGCGACCAGCTTGTAGACCATGCCCGCCGCCGGTGCGCCCGAGCCCGTGACGACGCTCGTGCCGACACCATACGCATCCACGGGGCTCGCCTGCAGGCCCGCGATGGCGTACTCGTCCAGGTCGCTGGTGACGGTGATGCGGGTACCGGTGGCGCCGAGCGAGTCGAGCAGCGCACGGGCCTCGCCCGCCACCTCCGCCAGATCGCCCGAGTCGAGACGGATGCCGCCGAGGCCGGGGCCCGCGACCTCGATGGCGGTGCGGATGCCCTGCTCGACGTCGTAGGTGTCGACCAGCAGCGTCGTCTCGACCCCCAGCACGTCGATCTGCGCCTGGAAGGCGGCCGCCTCGGAGTCGTGCAGCAGCGTGAAGGAGTGCGCGGCGGTGCCCATGGTGGGGATGCCCCAGCGAGCGCCGGCGGCCAGGTTCGAGGTGGCCGAGAAGCCGGCGATGTAGGCGGCGCGGGCGGCGGCCACGGCGGCCTCCTCGTTCGCGCGGCGTGAGCCCATCTCGGCGATCGGGCGGCCCTTGGCGGCGCGTGCCATGCGGGTGGCGGCGTTGGCGACCGCCGAGTCGTAGTTCAGCACCGACAGCGCGACGGTCTCCAGCATCACCGCCTCGGCGAACGAGCCCTCGACCACGAGGATCGGGGAGCCGGGGAAGTACAGCTCGCCCTCGGCGTAGCCCCGGATCTCGCCCGTGAAGCGGTAGTCGGCGAGCCAGTCGATGAGCTCGTCGGAGACCACCTCGTTGCTGCGCAGGTAGGCGAGCTCGGCCTCGCCGAAGCGGAACTCGGCGAGCCGCTCGAGGAAGCGGCCGGTGCCGGCGACGACGCCGTAGCGGCGCGCGCCGGGCAGGCGGCGGGCGAACAGCTCGAAGACGGAGGGCCGGAACGCGGTGCCGCTGCGCATGGCGGCATCGATCATCGTCAGCTCGTAGCGGTCGGTCATGAGCGCGGTGTCGGTCACGCGCGCCAGCCTATGACGAGCGGATGCGCTGCGTCGCCCCGGGCGGGCGCGTGCGGGTAGCGTTGCCGGGTGCCGAATCGAGCGAGAGCGCTGCCCGAGGGCGTCGAGCTGCGCCAGCCGACGCCCGCCGACGCGCCCGCCTGGGCGATGTTTCTGGTCGAGGAGCAGCAGCGCACCTACGCGGGCCGACTGCCCCAGGACTTCGGCGTGCGCGGGCTGGCGCAGGCGAACGTCGTCGGGCTCGCGCGGGCCTTCGGCGACCCTGCCAGGCGCGAGGCGGTGCGGCAGGTCGCCTGGCAGGGCGACCGGATCGTCGGCATCGCCGCCACCAGCGCGGCGCCTGCGGCATGGGAGCAGGAGCTGGGCCTCGTGCCGCCGCCCGCAGGTCGCGAGCTCGACCGGCTGTACGTGCACGCGGAGATGCACGGCAGCGGCCTCGGCGCCGCGCTGTTCGACGCGGTCGTCGACGAGCGCCCGCACTACCTCTGGCTCATCGACGGCAACGACCGCGCTGCCCGGTTCTACGAGCGGCGCGGCTTCCGTCACCTCGACGAGCAGGTCGAGACCGGCCCGACCTGGGGCAGCATCCCGATGCACCGGATGCTCAGGGACTGACTACCCCAGCAAGCCCTGCTCCTCGAGCCATGCCTGAGCGATGTCGGCTGCCGGGGACTGCTCCTCGACGCTCTGGCGGTTGAGGCCGATGAGCGCCTCCGCCGTCAGTGCCGCGCTCACCTCGTCGATCGTCGCCTGCGCCTCGGCGTCGACACGGTCACTCGCGATCGGCACCACGTTCGAGGCGAGGAAGAGGCCCTCGGTGTCCTCGAGCACGACCAGGTCGTTCTGCGCGATCGTCGGGTCGGCGGTGTAGACGATGGCGAGCTGGATGTCGCCGTCCTGCAGCGCCTGGATCGTGAGCGGGCCGCCGCCATCCTCGATGGGGGTGAAGCCCACCTCGATGCCGTACACGTCGGCGAGGCCCTGCGGTCCGTTCGGGCGCGTCTCCGCCTCGGAGTTCGCGCCCATCGTGAGCGGCCCCTCGACGTTCGCCAGGTCGGCGACGGTGGTCAGGTCGTTCGCCTCGGCGAACTCGCGCGTGACCACGTAGGAATCCTGGTCGGTCGCCGGCGCCTGCTCGAGGATCGTGAGGCCCTCGGGAGCGGCCCCGACCAGCGCGTCGAAGACCTCGTCGCTCGTGCGCTCGGCGGGCTCGTCCTCCCAGTACTGCAGCAGCGGCCCGGTGTACTCGGGGAAGAGGTCGATCGCGCCCGACTCGATCTCGGGCATGTACACCTCGCGCTGGCCGATGCGCAGCTGACGGTCGACGCGCACGCCGTCCGCCTCCAGCGCCTGGGCGTAGAGCTCGGCGATGATCTCGTTCGAGTAGTAGTCCTGCGAGCCGACGACCAGCGTGGTGCTGTCGCCCTCGGCGGGCGGTGCGGAGTCTCCCTCGTCGAGCGGGTCGGCGCTCGAGCAGCCGGCGAGCAGCGCGGCGGCGGTGCCCACTGCGGCGATGGTGAGTCCGGTGCGGCGCAAGCGCGCCGTGCGACCTGGGGTGATGTTCATGCTGCGATCCTCTCTCGCGCACCTGAGTGCGCACGGTGCTGGTGTCCGTTGTGGGGTTCGGCGCGGCGGGTCGCCGCGGATTGGACGAGCTGGAAGCACAGCTCGACAATGAGCGCGAGCAGCGCCACGAGGATGGACGCGCCGAGCATCATGTCGTACTGCTGCGTCTTCATGCCTGTGAAGAGGGGCCTGCCGAGCCCGGTGTCGGAGATGTAGGCGGCGAGCGTCGCGGTGGAGATCACCTGCAGCGCCGCCGAGCGCAGGCCGCCGATGATGACGGGCGCGGCGAGCGGCAGCTCGACCCCGGTGAGGATCTGCCGCTCGGTCAGCCCGATCGCCCGCGCCGCGCCGACGGTCGCGCGGTCGACCGACTCGACGCCGGCGTAGGCGCCGGCCAGCACAGGCGGCAGCGCCAGCACCAGCAGCGCCAGGAACGGCGCCTCGAGCCCGATGCCGAGCCACAGGCCGAAGATCGTCAGCAGGCCGAGCGTCGGCAGCGCCCGCGCGCCGCCCGTGATCGCGATGATCGCGCCTCGGCCGCGGCCGGTGTGCCCGATCAGGGTGCCGACCGGGATGCCGATGGCGGCCGCCACCAGCACGACGACAGCCGAGAAGCCCAGGTGCTCGAGGATGCGCATGCCGAGCGCGTTCTCGCCCTGCCAGTTGACGGGGTCGAGCAGCCACTGCACCGCCTCGATGAGCAGGTTCATGCGCGGCTCACCGCCCGCTGCCAGGGCATCGCCCAGCGCGCGGCGAGCACGCAGAGGGCATCGAGCGCGAACGCGACGACGACGGTGAGCACGATGCCGGTGATGATGGAGGCGTCGATGTTGCGCTGGAAGCCGTCGGTGAACAGCGTGCCGAGGCTCGAGATGCCGATGACGGCGCCGACCGTCACGAGGCTGACGGTCGAGACCGTCACCACTCGCAGCGACGACAGCAGCACCGGGCCGGCCAGCGGCAGCTCGACCTTCCAGAACATGCCCCAGCGGGAGTGCCCGGTCGCCGCGGCCGCCAACCGCACGTCCTGCGGGACGGACGAGAACGCATCCGCCGCACCGCGCACGAGCAGGGCGCAGCCGTACAGCGTCAGCGCGGTGATCATGGTCGCGGGGGAGCGCAGCGAGAAGCCGAACACCGCGGGGACGATGATGAACAGCGGCAGCGAGGGGATCGCGTAGAGCAGGCCGGTGCCGGTGAGCAGCGGCGTGCGCCAGCGCGGGCTGCCGGCCGCGAGGCGCCCGAGCGGCACCGAGATGATGAGGCTCAGCAGGATGGGTGGGATCGACAGCACCAGGTGGTCGGCCAGCAGCTGGCCGACGATGTGCAGGTTCTGGCTGAGCCAGTTCACAGGACTGGGCCCGTCACCGCTCGAGCACGCCGGTGGGGCGATCGTCGCCGTCGACGACGACGCTGCGGCCGTCGACCTCGCGGATGCGCAGGGTGCGCTGGGCGGTGCCGGCACCCACGAAGTCGGAGACGAAGTCGTCCGCCGGATTCGCGAGGATCTCGGCCGGCGCGCCCCGCTGCGCGATCTCGGCGCCGGTGCGCAGCACCACCACCTCGTCGCCGAGCGCGAACGCCTCGTCGATGTCGTGCGTGACGAACACGATGGTCTTGCCGATGTCGGCCTGCAGCGCGCGCATCTCGGCCTGCAGCTGGTCGCGCACGATCGGGTCGACGGCGCCGAAGGGCTCGTCCATCAGCAGGATGTTCGGGTCGGCGGCGAGCGCGCGGGCGACACCGACGCGCTGCTGCTGGCCGCCGGAGAGCTGCGCGGGGTAGCGGTCGGCGAGCGCCGTGTCGAGACCGACGCGCTCGAGCAGACCCAGCGCATCCGCCCTCGCCTGCCGGCGGCTGCGACCCTCGAGCACCGGCACCGTGGCGACGTTGTCTGCGACGGTGCGGTGCGGGAGCAGGCCGCCGGCCTGGAGGACGTAGCCGATCGAGCGGCGCAGCTTCACGCGATCCATCGAGCGCACGTCGACGCCGTCGATCGAGACCGTGCCGCTGGAGGGCTCGACCATGCGGTTGACCATGCGCAGCAGCGTCGTCTTGCCGCTGCCGGAGGAGCCCACCAGGGCGACCACGCGGTGCGAGGGGACGATCAGGCTGAAGCGCTCGACGGCCACGGTGCCGTCGGGATACTCCTTGTGCACGGCGTCGAACTCGATCACGCGGGGCTCCTCCCGGTCGCCGGGTGCCGACACTACCGGGTGCGCCTGACCTCGGTGCGGGGGGTGACCGCGAGCGGGCGCGACTAGGCTTGCCGTCGTGCAGCGCCCGATCGGAGTCTTCGACAGCGGTGTCGGCGGGCTCACCGTGGCGCGCGCGATCATCGACCAGCTGCCTGCCGAGTCGATCACCTACATCGGCGACACCGCGAACGGGCCCTACGGACCGCGCGAGCAGGACGACGTGCGGCACCTGGCGCTCGACGTGCTCGACACGCTCGTCGCCCAGGGTGTGAAGATGCTCGTGATCGCCTGCAACACCGCCTCAGCCGCGACCTTCGACATCGCGCGCGAGCGCTACGAGGCCGGCATGGGCATCCCCGTCGTCGAGGTCATCCACCCTGCCGTGCGGGCGGCCGTGGCGCAGAGCCGATCCGGCCGCATCGGCGTGATCGGCACCGCCGGCACCATCGGCTCCGGCGCCTACCAGCGCGCGTTCGCGGAGGCCGGTGTGCCGCACGTGGCCGCGGCGGCGGCCCCGCGCTTCGTGGAGTTCGTCGAGTCGGGCGTCACCACCGGCGACGAGGTGCTCGAGGCCGCGCATCGCTACCTCGAGCCGCTGCTGGCCGAGGATCTCGACACGGTCGTGCTCGGCTGCACCCACTACCCGCTGCTGGCGGGCGCGATCGGCTACGTCGCCGGCGCCGACGTGCGGCTGGTCTCGAGCGCCGAGGAGACCGCGGCCGACGTCTACCGCATCCTCAGCGACCGCGGCATGCTGGCGCCGACGAGAGCGGCCCCCACCTACGAGTTCGAGGCCACCACCGAGGCGCAGGAGCCGTTCCTGCGGCTCGCCCGGCGCTTCCTCGGGCCGGAGGTCACCCACGTGGAGTTCCATCAGACCGGGGTCATCACCCTGCCCGGTCGCACCGACTGAAGGAGACGGCATTGGCTGCAGCAGGCATCACGCGCAAGGACGGCAGGCAGCTCGACCAGCTGCGCGAGGTCACCATCGAGCGAGGGTGGAGCCAGCAGGCCGAGGGGAGCGCCCTCATCTCCTTCGGCGGCACGCGCGTGCTGTGCACCGCATCCGTCATGCCCACCGTGCCCCGCTGGATGTCGGGCAAGGGCAAGGGCTGGGTGACCGCCGAGTACTCGATGCTGCCGCGCTCGACGAACGAGCGGATGGATCGCGAGAGCGTGCGCGGCAAGGTGGGCGGCCGCACGCACGAGATCTCGCGCCTGATCGGCCGCTCGCTGCGGGCGGGCGTCGACATGAAGGCGCTCGGCGAGCTCTCGATCGCGGTCGACTGCGACGTGCTGCAGGCCGACGGCGGCACCCGCACGGCCGCGATCACCGGTGCCTACGTGGCGCTGGCCGACGCGATCGCCTGGGCGCAGGGCGAAGGGCGCGTGCCGAAGAGCGCCAAGCCGCTCATCGACTCGGTCGCCGCCGTCTCGGTCGGCATCGTCGACGGCGAGCCGATGCTCGATCTGGCCTACACCGAGGACGTGCGCGCCGGCACCGACATGAACGTCGTCGCCACCGGCCGCGGGCTGCTGATCGAGGTGCAGGGCACCGCAGAGGGCGCCCCCTTCGACCGCTCAGAGCTCGATCGGCTGCTCGACCTCGCGCTCGCGGGCACCGCGACGCTGACCGAGCTGCAGGCCGCGGCGCTCGCGGCTCCGCTGGGCGGCAGCGCATGAGCATCACCGGCTCGATGGGCCTCGATCTGGTCGGCGGCGGCCTGCAGGTGGTCGTCGCCACCCACAACGCGCACAAGGTCGAGGAGCTCGCGCGCATCCTCGCGCCGCTGCTGCCCGGCGTCGAGCTGCTGCCCTACGACGGCCCGGAGCCGGTCGAGGACGGCGAGAGCTTCGAGGCGAACGCGCTCATCAAGGCGCGCGCCGCCCACGCGCACACCGGACTGCCTGCGCTGGCCGACGACTCGGGCATCGAGGTGGACGCGCTCGGCGGCGCCCCCGGCATCCATTCGGCCCGCTACGCCGGCACCCGCGACGATCGCGACAACCTCGAGCTGCTGCTGGCCAACCTGGGCTCGTCCGCCGATCGCGCCGCGCAGTTCGTCTGCGCCGCCGCGTGGGTCGACGCCGACGGCGAGCTCGCCGTGCGCGGCGAGTGGAAGGGCGAGATAGCGGATGCGCCCCGTGGCGAGGGCGGGTTCGGGTACGACCCGATCTTCGTCCCGCACGACGGCGGGGGACGGGCCTCGGCGGAGCTCAGCCCCGCCGAGAAGGACGCGCTGAGCCACCGCCGGATCGCGTTCACGGCGCTCGCGGAGCGGATCCAGGCGGGCTGAGGCTCCACCTGGCCATCGCGCGGCGCGCTGCCGCGCATCCGACTGTCGTCCGCGTTGCGGTGCCAGGCGCGCGCGGCGGCTGCGTGCTGCCGGACGCGCGCTCCTAGTGGTGTGTCTCGCAAATAGTTAGACCGTAGCGGGTTATTCTGGAGTATGTCCGCTCCAGCCGCACCTCTGTCCGTCTCCGAGGAGCACCGCGAAGTGCTCGACCGCATCGCGAGGTCGCAGACGTCAGCGCATCGGGAGGTGGTCCGCGCCCAGGTGCTGCTGGATGCTGCGGACGGGGTCGGGAACAAGACGATCGCGGACGCTCGCGGCGTCAGCCCGGTCACGGTCCGCTCGTGGCGAGAGTCGTTCGAGGCCGAGGGGCTCGCGAACTGGGGCAAGGTCGCCCCCGGCCGGGGCCGGAAGCCGACGATCAGCGACGAGACGGTCGCGCAGGTGGTGGAGCTGTCGAAGACGCCGCCGAAGGGCAAGACGCATTGGTCGTGCCGGGACATGGCCAGGAAGGTCGGCATCAGCCCGGCCAGCGTGCAGCGGATCTGGTCGGAGCTGGGCATCAAGCCCCACCGGGTCGACACGTTCAAGGTCAGCAACGACCCACGGTTCTCGGAGAAGGTCGTCGATGTCGTGGGCCTGTATCTCGACCCTCCCGAGCAGGCGGTGGTGCTGTGCATGGACGAGAAGTCCCAGATCCAGGCGCTCGACCGGACCCAGCCGTCGTTGCCGATGGTCCCGGGGCGCGCCGGGACCATGACGCATGACTACAAGCGCAACGGCACCACCACGCTGTTCGCGGCGCTGGACGTGCTCAGCGGGAAGGTCATCGGGCAGTGCCTGCCCAAGCACCGGCACGAGGAGTTCCTGAAATTCCTCAAGACCATCGACCGTGAGGTCCCGAAGCACCTGCAGGTGCACCTGATCCTGGACAACTACGCCACCCACAAGCACCCTGCGGTCAAGCGCTGGCTGGAGAGTCACCGCAGGTTCCACCTGCACTTCACGCCCACCTCGGCCTCATGGCTCAACCAGGTCGAGCGCTGGTTCCGCGACCTGACCGAGCAGAACCTCCGACGCGGGATCTTCGGCTCCGTGCCGCAGCTGATCGCCAGCATCGAGGACTACCTCGAAGCCAGCAACGAGGACCCCAGGCCGTACGTCTGGACCGCCACGGCCGAATCGATCCTCGCGAAAGTCGCCCGCGCCCGCGCCACCCTCGATCGAGTAGTCAATCAAAACTGAGACAGACCACTAGCGGGAGTGTCTGGAGGCTGGACCCGTCCGAGATCCTGGGACCCGTTCTGGCGGGTCCGGCAATCCGGAACGGGTCCAGTCGCGTGCAGAGCGGGTCCAGCGATCTCCAACGGGTCCAGCGATCTCGAACGGGTCCAGCGATCTCGAACGGGTCCAGCGAACGCGAACGGGTCCAGCGAACGCGAACGGGTCCGCGGCTCCCGATCGGGCGCACGTCGCGTGGCCGCGGCAGCCCGTCCGGTGTGCTGGGCGGCTCGGACGGCGACATCGCGCAGGCGCTCACGATGGTCGCCTCGCTCGCTGGGCTGATGGCCGCGTTCTGGCTCGACATCTCGCCCGGCGGCGCCGTGGTGCTGACGCAGGGCCCCGCGTTCGGGCTAGCGTTGCTGTTCGGGCCCCGCCGGGGGGTCATCGTGCGATGGGCGAGAGCGAGGCGACATGCAGTCCACCGCGGCTGAGGACTACGTCAAGGCCATCTACCACCACACCGAGTGGCAGCCCGAGCCCGTGACGCCATCGCAGCTGGCGACGCGGCTGGGCCTGGCGAACTCGACCGTCACCGAGATGGTCAAGAAGCTCGCCGCCGCCGGCCTCGTGCACCACCGCCCCTACGGCGCCATCGAGCTGACCCGCAAGGGCTCGCTGCTGGCGGTGCGGCAGGTGCGCAGGCACCGCGTGGTCGAGACCTGGCTGGTCGAGCGGCACGGCTACGACTGGGACGAGGTGCACGACGAGGCGGAGATCCTCGAGCACGCGCTCAGCGACCGGCTGCTCGAGTCGATCGCCCGCTCGCTCGGCGATCCGGTGCGCGACCCGCATGGCGATCCGATCCCGGCGAGCGACGGCACGGTGACGAGACCGGATGCGGTGCTGCTGGCCGAGACGCGGGCGGGCCATGAGGGTGCCGTGGTGCGCATCTCCGACACCGACCCCGCCATGCTGCGGTTCCTCGCCGAGGCGGGCATCGCGCTCGACTCGGTGCTCACGGTGCTGGGGCAGAAGCCCTACTCGGGATCGATCCAGGTGCGCGCAGGCGGCGGCACGGTCGATCTCGGCCCGGAGGTCGCGCAGGCCGTCTGGCTCGCGACCTAGCCCTTCAGCGCTCCAGGCCGCTGTCGTCCCAGCCCGACAGGTCGAGCGTCTCGACGTCGCCGGTGGCGGTGCCGTCGCGGATCTCCTGCTCGACCTCGCGGCGCGACTGGATCGCGTGCCAGACGATGAAGCCGATCGCGATGACGACGACGCCGATCAGCACCAGGTCGATGTACTGGGTGACGAAGTCGGCGACGCCGGGGATGTGGGCGACGCCCCAGCCCAGCAGCGGCAGCCCCGCGCCCCACAGGAAGCCGCCGATGATGTCGAGCCGGAAGAACAGCGGCCACGGCATCTTGCCGACGCCAGCGGCGACCGGCATGAAGGTGCGCACGATGCCGATGAAGCGGGCGATGATGACCGCCGCGGCGCCGTAGCGCAGGAAGAAGCGGTTCGTGCGCTCGATCGTCCTGTGGGAGAAGAGGCCGGACGACTTCCGCTGGAAGATGGGCGGCCCGGCCTTCTTGCCGATGTAGTAGCCCAGCTGGTCGCCCGCGATCGCGCACGCGGCGATGCTGAGCATCACGAGCCAGATGGGCTGCGGGATGACGCCGGTGAACGAGAGCACCCCCGCGATCACCAGGAGCGTGTCGCCCGGCAGCAGGAAGCCGACGAGCAGCCCCGTCTCGACGAACACGATCGCGCACACCAGCAGCAGCGCCCAGGGCCCGGCGCTCGTGATCAGTCCCTCGATGTCGATGAGGAACGCTGCTGGCAGCGGATGCACGCGTGTGCTCCTTCGCATGGTGCCGGTGTTCGAGCGCGGATGCGCTATGTGCGGGAGAGGGGACTTGAACCCCTACGCCACGAGGGCACAAGGACCTAAACCTTGCGTGTCTGCCGATTCCACCACTCCCGCGTGTGGGGCTTCAGAATAGCGTCGCCCGCCGACAGTCGCGCCCAGGTTTCGCCTCGGGTTCTGACAGGCTTGGGCGCATGCAGCCGCGCGCGCTCGTCACCGGGGCCTCGGCGGGCCTGGGCGCCGAGTTCACGAGGCAGCTCGCCGCCGACGGGCTCGCGCTCGTGCTGGTCGCCCGCGATGCCGAGCGGCTCGAGCGGCTCGCCGCCGAGCTGCGATCGACGCGGGCGATCGAGGTCGAGGTGCTGCCCGCCGATCTCACCGACCCGGCCGACCTCGAACGCGTCGCTGCCCGCCTGGCCCAGGCGACGCATCCGATCGACGTGCTGATCAACAACGCCGGCTTCGCCGTCGCCGAGCCCTTCCACGCATCCGCCATCGACGACGAGCGGCGCATGCACGAGCTGCTCTCGTGGGTGCCGCTGCGGCTCGCGCACGCGGCGCTGCCGGGCATGCGCGAGCGCGGCCGCGGCGGCATCCTGAACGTCGCGAGCCTCGCGGGGCGGCTGCCGAGCGGCTCGTACGCGGCGGCGAAGTCGCAGGTGATCACGCTCTCGCGCGCGCTCCACGCCCGCTACCACCGCGACGGCATCACCGTCACGGCGCTGCTGCCGGGCTTCGTGCCGACCGAGTTCCACGACCGCATGGGCATCTCGCCCGATGTCGTGCCGCGGGCGGGGTGGGCGGATGCGTCCACAGTCGTCCGTGAGGGCCTGCGTGCGCTGCGCAGACGGCGGGGCGTGGTGGTGAGCGACTGGCGCTACCGGCTGGCGGCGCCGATCATCCCGCTCGTGCCCGACCGGCTGATCGCCGGCGTCGGGCTCGGCAGGCGCATCGAGCGCTGACGGGGCGATCAACGACGCCGATCGCTCCCGAGCGCTGACGGGGCGATCAACGACGCCGATCGCTCCCGGCCGCCACGGGTGCCGTGCTGTGGCATCGTCGGGTGCGAGCGAAGGAGCAGCACATGCCAGAGTCGATCGGTGCAGAGTCCATCGGTGCAGAGACGATCGGCGCGGAGACGATCGGCGCAGAGACGATCGGCGCGGAGACGATCGGTGCGGAGACGATCGCCGTGCTCGGCGCGGGCATCATGGGGGCGGGCATCGCGCGCGTCTTCGGCCGGGCTGGGCACGAGGTGCGCGTCTTCGACGTCGATGCCGCGACCGCGACCCGCGCTGCCGACTCGGCCGGCGCATCCGCCCACGACAGCGTCGAGCGCGCCGTCGACGGCGCGACCATCGTGCTCGAGGCCGCGCCAGAGCGGCTCGAGCTCAAGCGCGAGCTCATCGCGCAGGTCGAGGCGGCGAACGCCACGGCGATCATCGCCTCGAACACCTCGTCGATCGCCCCGGATGCGCTGGCGGCCGGCATGCGGGACCCCTCGCGGCTCGTGATCGCCCATTTCTTCAACCCCGCCGACGCCGTGCCGCTCGTCGAGGTGGTGCCCGGGCCGGCGACGCCGCAGGCGACCGTCGACCGGATGGTGGCGCTGCTGACCGCGGCAGGCAAGACGGTGGTGCCGCTCGCGCAGCAGGTCGAGGGCTTCATCGCGAACCGGTTGCAGGCCGCGCTCTACCGCGAGGCGATGCACCTGGTCGAGCTCGGCGTCGCGAGCCCCGAGCAGGTCGACGCGACGGTCACCGCGGGCCTCGGGCCGCGCTGGGCGCTCGCGGGCCCGTTCGAGATCATGGATCTCGGCGGGCTCGACGTGTGGACCAGCGTGACCGACGGCGTCTTCCCGAGCCTGGGGGACGCATCCGCCGCCCCCGGCATGCTGCGAGAGCGCGTCGAGCGGGGCGAGCTGGGCGCGAAGACCGGCGCTGGCTTCCTGCCGCGCGACGCTGATGCGGCAACGACGTTCGCCCGCCGGCTCTCCGCGCTCATCGCGGCGCGGGCGGCGATCGACTGAGGCCAGGGTCACACCTGGCGCCCCCGTCGGCGTCGTGCCACGGTGGAGGGCATGACCGACACGAGCGGAACGCAGACCAGCACCGGCGGCGCGACCGAACCCATCCGCGCCATCTACTTCAACGGCACGCTGACGCCCTCGCCGGGCGAGAGCCACACCGACCTGCTCATCGAGGCCAGCGCCGGCATCCTGCGCCAGCAGGGCGTCGAGGTCGACGTGGTGCGCGCGGTCGACCACGCGATCGCCCCTGGCGTGCAGCCCGACATGACCGAGCACGACGCGAGCGAGGATGCCTGGCCGGCGCTCTGGCAGCTGGTGCTGCGCGCCGACATCATCGTGCTCGCCACCCCCATCTGGCTCGGCGACGCCTCGAGCGTGACGCGCCGCGTGATCGAGCGGCTCTACAGCGAGTCGGGCGAGCTCAACGACCAGGGCCAGTCGATCTTCACTGGCAAGGTCGGCGGATGCCTCGTGGGCGGCAACGAGGACGGCATGAAGCACGTGGCGCGCGAGGCCCTCTACGCGCTGCAGCACGTCGGCTGCACGATCCCGCCGCAGGCCGACGCCGGCTGGGTGGGGGAGGCGGGCCCCGGCCCGAGCTACGGGGACGAGCTCGACGACGGCTCGCACGCCGGCGCCGACAACGACTTCACCAAGCGCAACGTGACGATCATGGCGTGGAACCTGCTGCACCTCGCGCGCATGCTGCGCGGCGGCATCCCCAGCGAGGGCAACGACCGCAACGCGTGGGAGCGGGGTGAGCGGTTCGGGTTCCAGAACCCGGAGTACCGGTGACGGATGCGGGACGCGGACGATGTGGGCGGCAGGCGGGAAGCTCGGCGCGTGAGCGTCGTCGACTGGCTGCTGGATGCCGACCCTGCGATCCGCTGGCAGGTGATGGCCGACCTGCTCGATGAGGGTCCGGATGCGGTGGCGCGCGAGCGCGCGCGGGTCGCGACCGAGGGCTGGGGCGCGGCGCTGCTGGACGCCCGCGGCGACGACGGGCAGTGGGCGGGCGGCGCGCACTTCCCGAAGGCGCAGCCGGCGCTTTCCGGCCAGCCCTGGACCTCCACCGCCCACGTGCTGACGGAGCTGCGGCTGCTGGGTGTCGACCCGGCGGATGCGCGGGTGCGGGAGGCCGTCGCCGACGTCAAGCGCGTCACCCGCTGGGAGTACGACGACGAGCCGTTCTTCGAGGGCGAGGTCGAGCCGTGCATCAACGCGGCGCTCGTGACGAACGCGGTCTACTACGGCGAGGTCGACGACCGGATCGTCGAGCGGCTGCTGGGGGAGCGGATGGCCGACGGCGGCTGGAACTGCGACCAGGAGCGAGGCTCGGTGCGCTCGTCGTTCGACACCACGATCGGCGTGCTCGAGGCGCTCGCGGCCTACGAGCGCGTCTGCGCCGCGCGCGGCGCGATCGACGTGCACCGGGTGCGCGAGGCACGCGCGAGCGGCGAGGCGTACCTGCTGGAGCGCGACCTGCTGCGGCGGAAGTCCACCGGCGAGATCCCGAAGGTCACCTACACGCAGTTCGCGTTCCCGCCCCGGCACGAGTACGACGCGCTGCGCGCGCTCGAGCACTTCCGGCTGGTCGGCGCGGTGCCCGACGAGCGCATGCGCGAGGCGATCGACCTCGTGCACGCCAAGCGCGGTGAGGACGGCCGCTGGCCGCTCGATGTCGTCCACGGCGGCGACGCGGTGAACGACTACGGCAGCGCCGGCGAGCCGAACCGCTGGATCACGCTCAGGGCCCTGCGCGTGCTGCGCTGGGCGGGCCACCCGATCCGGGGCTGAGCGGCGCTGCCAGGAAGGTTCTGGCGATCGGGACCAGAATCGCATCGGGCAGTGTTGCATCAGAGGACGCCGCACCCTGCGACGTCAGCACGCTGCCGCACCAGCAACGTGTGGCACCAGCACGAGTGAGGAGCACGCATCATGACCAGCGGCATCGACGACACCGGAGAGATCACCCGCGACCCCGGCACCGAGACCGCCGTCCTGGCGGGCGGCTGCTTCTGGGGGCTCGACGACCTCATCCGCCGGCAGCCGGGGGTGCTCGACACCCGCGCCGGCTACACCGGCGGCGACAACGACCACGCCACCTACCGCAACCACCCGGGCCACGCGGAGGCGGTCGAGATCGTCTTCGACCCCGCGCAGACGAGCTACCGCGACATCCTGGCGTTCTTCTTCCAGGTGCACGACCCGTCGACGCTCAACCGGCAGGGCAACGACATCGGCACGAGCTACCGCTCGGCCATCTTCCCGCTCACGCCCGAGCAGGAGCGCGTCGCTCGCGACACGATCGCGGATGTCGACGCCTCGGGGCTGTGGCCGGCCAGGGCGGTCACGACGATCGAGCCGGCCGGCCCGTTCTGGGAGGCCGAGCCCGAGCACCAGGACTACCTGGTCGACAACCCGAACGGCTACACCTGCCACTTCGTGCGACCCGGCTGGGTGCTGCCGGAGCGAGGCTCCGCGAGCGCCTGAGGCGCCCTCAGCGCGGCTGCGCCGGCTCGGCGACCGGGCGGCGCAGCGCGCCGGGCAGGCATGCCAGCGCGACCACCGCGATCGCGCCGGCCAGCGCCGTGAACGCGCCGGCGTGGCCGAGCTGCCCGATCACCCAGCCGAGGCCGAAGGCGCCGACGCCCACGCCGCCGTCGTAGCCGATGTTCCAGATGGTGCTGGCGGTGCCGCTGCGGGCGGGGCCGAACACGCGCATCGTGACGACGAAGGAATCGTTCTGGGCGGCGCCGAAGGCGGTGCCGATCAGCCCGGCGCCGAGCACGAGCGCCCAGGCGGGGCCCTGCAGCGACGCCGCGACCAGCAGCGTGCCCAGAGCAGCCGCTGCAGCGGTGGGCACCAGCAGGCGGCCGCTGCCCATCCGATCGGCGACCGCGCCGGCGCCCAGCCGGCCCAGCACGATGCCGGCGGAGGCGGCCAGCAGCGCGAGCGCGGCGACGGCGGTCGCCGGGCCGGACAGCGGCAGGAAGGTGGAGGCCGCGCCGAACGACGCCGCTGTGGCCAGGAACAGCGCGAGGGCCGGCGCGACCCGCCGCATGTCCTTGCCCGAGACCGCCTGGAACGCGCCGTGTGAGCCGCGCGGCAGCATCCACGCCAGCACCGCACCCAGCAGCCCCGCCGCGCCGGTGACGATGAACACGACCGGGAAGCCCCAGGCGTCGGCCGCCCAGACGCCGCCCGCGAGCGCGATCAGGTTCGGCAGCGCACCGGCGACGCCGTAGTAGGAGGCCGCGCGGGCGAGCTTCCCCGGCGCGGCGACGTCGGCGATCAGGGTGGCGCCGGCGACCACGACCAGCGCGAAGCCGATGCCGCGCACGACCGTGAGCAGCAGGATCGGGCCGGCATCGTTCGAGAGCATGTAGAGCGGCGCGGGGCCACCCAGCAGCGCGGCGCCGAGGATCATCATCGCGCGCAGCGACAGCAGCCGGAACACCCAGGGCGCGGCGAGCTGCGTCGCGACCGTCGCGGCCATCATGATGCCGGTCGTGCTGCCGACCGCGGCGCTGCCGAGACCGCCGGCCGAGGCCCACAGCGGCACGACGGCGAGCAGGCCCGCGAAGTTGGCCAGCGCCAGGAAGGTGGTCGTCAGCAGCACGGCGAGTCCGCGCGAGCGGGCGGCAGGCGCATCGCGCGGGGGAGTCTGCTCGCTGGCGGCCATCGCACCAGCCTCCGCCAGCGGGAGCGTCCGGTCAATTCGGGCTGTGGACAACTTCTGCGGGCACCGCTCGGGTTCGGTTCTACTTGCTCCCATGCGCCAAGCCGTCGCCGAGATCACCGCGAACGTGCGGGCCAAGGTGCGGCGCGACGGCGTCGACCTGTCAGGCCAGGGCGATCTCGCCGAGCGCTACGTGCGCGATGCGGTGCGCTCCTACGCCGAGCGCTCCCTGGGCGGCAGCATGCCGATGCTGCCGGATGAGCGGCAGGCCGAGCGCGACGTGCTCGCCGCGGTCTCCGGCTACGGCCCGCTGCAGCCCTACCTCGACGACCCCGAGATCGAGGAGCTCTGGGTCAATCAGGGCTCGCGCGTCTTCTGCGCCCGCGGGGGAGTCAGCGAGCAGCTGCCGCTGCGGCTCACCGAGGCTGAGGTGCGCGACCTCGTCGAGCGGATGCTCTCGACCACCGGGCGGCGCGTCGACCTGAGCACGCCGTTCGTCGACGCGTCGCTGCCCGACGGCTCGCGCCTGCACGTGGCCAGCGGCGACGTGGCCCGCGGCGCGACGAGCCTGAACATCCGCAAGTTCGCCCGGCGGCTCTCGTCGCTGTCGGCGCTCGTCGAGCGCGGCGCGATGAGCCAGCAGGCCGCCGCCTTCCTCAAGCACGCGGTGGTCGCGGGCTGCAACATCCTGGTCTCCGGCCCCACGCATGCGGGCAAGACCACGCTGCTCAATGCCCTCCTGGCGGCGGTCCGTCCCGGCGAGCGCGTCGTGACCGTCGAGGAGACCTTCGAGCTCGACCCTCCGGTCGACGACATCGTCGGGCTCCAGTGCCGGCAGCCGTCGCTCGAGGGCACCGGCGAGATCTCGTTGCGGCGGCTCGTGAAGGAATCGCTGCGCATGCGCCCCGACCGGCTGGTCGTGGGTGAGGTGCGCGAGGCGGAGGCGCTCGACCTGCTGGTGGCGCTCAACTGCGGGGTGAGCGGCATGTGCTCGATCCATGCCAACTCGGCGCGCGACGCCCTCGGCAAGCTCACCACCCTGCCGCTGCTGGCCGGGCGCAACATCGATTCGGGCTTCGTCGTGCCGACGGTCGCGCAGTGCATCGACCTGGTCGTGCACCTCGCGATCGATGCCCGCGGCAACCGCCAGGTGATCGAGATCCTTGCGCCCACGGGGCAGGCGACCGCGGGCGTCATCGAGGCGTCCAGCCTGTTCGCGATGCGCGACGGGCTGCTCGAGCCGACGGGCTCCCATCCGGCCCGCACGGCCAAGTTCGCTGCGGTCGGCGTCGACGCTGCGGCATTGCTCGCCCGGGGCAGCGCGTGACCTGGCTGCTCGGCGCAGTGCTCGGCCTCGGCGTGGTGCTGGCAGTGAGCCCGTGGCTGTGGCCGCGCTCGCGGCGATCCGAGGAGCCGCGGCCGCGCACGGCGCTGCTCGATCGCCTCACGCAGGCGGGCCTGTTCGGGCTGCCGCCGCTCGCCCTCGCCGCGGTCTCGCTGCTGGTGGGTGTGCTCGCAGCGGGCATCGCCCTCGCCTTCGTGCCGGTGGTCGCGGTCGCGGCCGCCGCGTTCGTCGTCGGTGCCGCCGTCCCCGTGATCGCGGTGCGCTGGCGCGCCAAGCGGCGACGCAGGGCGCAGGCCGCCGTCTGGCCCGACGTCGTCGACCACCTGGTCTCGGCCGTGCGCAGCGGGCTCGCGCTGCCGGATGCGGTGGCGCAGCTCGAGCACGCCGGCCCGGCGATCACGCGGCCGGCCTTCGCCGCCTATGCGGCCGACCACCGGGCCACGGGCTCGTTCGGGTACGCCCTCGACCGGCTCAAGGACCGCCTGGCTGACCCCGTCGGCGACCGCATCATCGAGACCCTGCGCATGGCCCGCGAGGTCGGCGGCACCGAGGTGACGACGGTGCTGCGCGAGCTCGCCGCCTACCTGCGCGTCGACCTGGCGACCCGCGGCGAGCTCGAGGCGCGGCAGACGTGGATCGTCAGCGCGGCCAGGCTCGGCGTCGCCGCTCCGTGGATCGTGCTCCTCATCCTCTCCACCAGACCCGAGGCCGCGCAGGCGTACAACGCGCCGGGCGGCATCGTGCTCATCACCGGCGGCGCGATCGTGACCTTCATCGCATACCGGGTGATGCTGCGCATCGGCACGCTGCCGACCGAGGCCAGGTGGTTCGCGTGAGCGCCGAGCTCGGTTGGAGCCTCATCCTGGGCGCAAGCCTGGGCTTCGGACTGTGGATGCTGGTGAGCCTCGTCCCGGTGCTGCGCCGTCCCCTGCTGCTGCACCGGGTGGCGCCCTACGTGCTCGACGTCTCCGCAGGCGCCCGCGACCTGATCGCGCGCCGCCGCGTTAGCCCGAGCCGCGTGCTCGGCGTCGTCGCGTCGCCGATCGGTGATCGCGTGGCGCCGGTCGTGCACGCGGTGCTCGGCGCGCCGGAGGGCATCCGTCGCCGGCTGCGGCAGGCGGCATCGGCCGAGACGGTCGGCGAGCTCCGCGGCCGCCAGCTGCGCTGGAGCGTGCTCTGCGGAGCCGTCGGGGCGGCGCTCGGGGTCGCGGGGGCTGTCCAGGGCGGGCATGTGGCGCTGCCGGCGGCGCTCGCGCTGCTGGGGGCGGCGATCGGGGCGCTCACGCTCGACTGGCTGCTGCAGCATCGCGCGAAGCGCCGGCTCGCGCGCATCTCGAGCGAGCTGCCCTCCATCCTGGAGTTCCTCTCGCTCAGCCTCGCCGCGGGCGAGGGGCTGGGGGATGCCCTGCGACGCGTGGGAGCCGCTGGGCACAGCGCGCTCGGCCGGGAGCTGTCGGGGGTGGTCGCCGACGCTGCCGCGGGCGCGAGCCTGTCGAGCGCGCTCGCGACGCTCGCCGACGAGCTCGATCACCCCGGCGTGACCCGCAGCGTCGACCAGATGCGCGGTGCGCTCGAGCGAGGCACACCGCTGTCGCAGACGCTGCAGGCTCAGGCGGTCGATGCGCGCGACGCGGCGAAGCGCGACCTGCTCGAGGCGGCGGGTCGCAAGGAGATCTCCATGCTCGTGCCACTGGTCTTTGGTTTGTTGCCGACGACCGTCGCGTTCGCACTGTGGCCGGGCATCCACGTCCTGCAAGTCGGATTCTGAAGGAGGAGCACATGTCGACGATCAGCCGACGATTCCAGCGCCTGGTCGGGCGCATCCACGACGAGGAGCGCGGAGACGTGCCCGGCTGGGTGCTCGTCACCCTGATGACCGCCGGACTGGTGATCGTGATCTGGACGGTCGCGGGGCCTGCGCTCACGGGCGTCTTCGAGCAGGCGATCGCGCGCGTCACGAGCTTCTGATGCGGCTGGCCGACGAGCGCGGCTCGGCGGTCGCCGAGTTCACGATGGTGGCAGGGCTGCTCGTCGTCCTCGTGCTCTCGGTCATGCAGCTCTCGCTGGCGCTGCACGTGCGGGCGACCGTCGCCGATGCGGCCGCCGAGGGTGCGCGCCACGCCTCATTGGTGGGGGCGGATGCGTCGGCCGGCGTCGTGCGCACCAGGCAGCTGATCACGATGGCGATCGGTGCCAGGTACGCCGAGCAGGTCTCGGCCTCGACCGCGACGGTCGCCGGGCTCGAGACGATCGAGATCCGCGTGGCCGCGCCGCTGCCCGTGTTCGGGCTGATCGGCCCGACGGCGCTGGAGGTGACCGGGCATGCGCCGGTCGAGACGCTGGGGTGAGCGATGGCCCGGCGTCGTCCGCGGCGTGCGTCGTCTCGCGGACGACTCCGGCTCCGCCTCGCTCGAGTTCCTCACCGTCGGCGTGCTGCTGCTCGTGCCGCTCGTCTACCTCGTGCTGACGCTCGGGCAGATCCAGCACGCGGTGCTCGGGCTCGAGGGCGGCGCACGCCATGCCGCGCGCACGATCGCGCAGGCGGACTCGCACGAGGCCGGCCTCGTGGCCGCCGACCGGGCGCTGCGCGTCGCGATGGCGGATGCGGGGCTCGCTGCCGAGCAGGTGGATGTCACCATCTCCTGCGCCCCCGATCCCGGCGCCTGCGACACCCCTCGAGGGACGGTGACGGTGCAGCTCGGCGCGACGGTGCCGCTGCCGTTCGCGCCGCCGGTGCTGCAGCTCGACGTGGGGCTGGGCGTGCCCGTCTCGGCGCAGGCGATGCAGCCGGTGTCGGCGTTCGGGGGAGCCCCGTGAGGCGGCTGCTGCGCAGGGTGCTGCGCGAGGAGGAGGGCTCGACGCTGCTGCTGACGATCGGCTTCGCCGCGCTCGCGCTGTCGCTGATCATCGCGGTCACCGCTGCGACGAGCATGCTCATCGAGCGGCGGCGGCTGTTCACCGTCGCCGATGGTGCGGCGCTCGCGGCGGCCGAGGCGTTCGCCCTCGAGCAGGTGCGCTTCGACGGCACCGCCGCCGCGCCCGAGCTCGCCGACGGCGCCGTCGATCGCGCGGCTGCCGCGTGGGCGTCGCGCGCCGGTGGCGACCTCGACGGCCTCCGCGTCGACGGTGCGGCGGCCGATGCCCGCAGCGCCACCGTCACCGTCTCCAGCGCGTGGCGGCCGCCGGTGGTCTCGCTGCTGCTGCCGGAGGGCATCCGGCTCGATGTCACCTCGACCGCTCGGGCGGTCTTCGTCGACTGAGGCGCGCCGCCCCGACCGTGCTGCGGAGCCGTGCTGCGCCGCTACGTGCCGCGCGGCTTCCGCGGCAGCCAGCGCAGCAGCATGCCGGCGCCGAACAGGCACAGCACCGTCAGCCCGCCCGCCGCCCACGTGATCGACGCGACCGAGATCAGCAGCGAGATCAGCAGCGGCGCGACCGCGCCGCCGGCGTCGGTCGTCAGCCGCCAGGCGCCCAGGAAGGGCGCCGGATTGCGGGGATCGGCGAGATCGGCGCCGAGCGTCATCAGGATGCCGGAGCCGAGGCCGTTGCCGAGCGCCATCACGATCGCGGCGATCCAGAACCACAGCACAGCGGCGTCGATGTCGTGCGTGAACGCCAGCAGCAGGAACGACAGCGCCATGAGCGCGAGCGAGGGCACCACGCTCCAGAGCCGACCGAAGCGATCCATCACCCAGCCCGAGATGAAGAAGAGCGCGAAGTCGACGCCTCCCGCGATGCCGATCACGAGGCCCGTCGTCACCCCGTCGAGCCCGATCGAGATCGCCCACAGCGGCAGCAGCACGTTGCGCGCCTGCCGCGCGAGCGCGAGCATCGCCGCGCCGATGCCGACGGTCGCGAGCGAGCGGGCGTTCTGCCGCACCACCTGCCAGATGCCGGTGCGCTCGGCCCGCAGCTCGATCACGCCCGTGGTCGCGGTGCTGTGCTCGAACACCGAGGACGGGTCCGGCAGCACGATCAGCACCACGATCGCGACGATCGTGCCGATCGCGCAGATCACCCAGACCGAGCCGAGCGCGAAGCCCAGCCCCAGCACCGCCGAGCCGATCAGCGGCCCCACGAACATGCCCATGCGGAAGATGCCGCCGAGCGTCGACAGCGCCCTGGCGCGGTAGCGCAGCGGCACGTAGGTGGTCATGAAGGCATGCCTGGCGAGCGCGAAGACCGCGTGCCCGAGCCCGAGCACGAAGATCGCGACCGCCAGCATCCACCACTCGGTCGAGAAGAACGCGATCACGAGCGCGACCAGCACCAGCAGACCGGCGCCGACCATGGTGGCCCGCTCGCCGAAGCGCGCGACCACCGTGCCGCCGGGCACGTCACCTGCCAACTGGCCGACGGTCAGCATCGCGGCCACCACGGCAGCCACCGCGAGCGAGGCGCCGAGCTCGCCGGCGATGAGCGGGATGTAGGGGATGACCGCGCCCTCGCCGATCGCGAACGCTGCGGTGGGCACGTACGCCGCGCCCGCCACCTTCCGCCACGGGAAGCGCTCCGACTGGTCGACTCCGCTCACAGGCAGAGCCTACGGCGGATGCGCCGGGTCGGCCGTGCGAGCGCGCGGGCTCGCGTCGGTAGGCTGGATGATCATGGCCGATCTCGACATCGCCGGCGACATCGCCGAGCTGCGCTCCACGTTCTTCGACATCAAGTCGGTGCTCGACGCCGAGCGACTGCAGGCAGACATCGAGCGGCTGTCGGAGGCCGCCGGCGCCCCCGACCTGTGGGACGACCCCGATGCGGCGCAGAAGGTCACCAGCGAGCTCAGCCACGCGCAGGCCGACCTCAAGCGCATCACCTCGATCGAGTCGCGCATCGACGACCTCGAGGTGCTCGTCCAGATGGCGAACGAGGAGGGCGACGAGGAGACGCAGCAGGAATCCCGCAAGGAGCTCAAGAGCCTGCAGAAGCTCATCTCCGAGCTCGAGGTGCGCACACTGCTCGACGGCGAGTTCGACCAGCTCCCCGCCGTCGTCACGATCCGCGCCGGCGCCGGCGGTGTGGACGCATCCGACTTCTCCGAGATGCTGCTGCGCATGTACCTGCGCTACGCCGAGCAGCACGGCATGCCCGTGAGCGTCTACGAGACGAGCTATGCGGAGGAGGCGGGCATCAAGTCTGCGTCGTTCGAGATCGATGCGCCCTACGCCTTCGGCAACCTGTCGGTCGAGGCGGGCACGCACCGCCTGGTGCGCATGAGCCCCTTCGGCGCCGCGGGCAAGCGCCAGACCTCGTTCGCGGCCGTCGAGGTCGTGCCGCTGTTCGAGCAGGTCGACGAGATCGAGATCCCCGAGAACGACATCCGGGTCGACGTCTTCCGCTCCTCCGGGCCGGGCGGCCAGAGCGTCAACACCACTGACTCCGCGGTGCGTCTCACGCACATCCCCACCGGCGTCGTGGTCTCGATGCAGAACGAGAAGAGCCAGATCCAGAACCGCGCCGCCGCGATGCGCGTGCTGCAGAGCCGGCTGATGCTGCTCAAGCGCGAGGAGGAGGCCGCCCGCAAGAAGGATCTCGCCGGCAACATCTCCGCCAGCTGGGGCGACCAGATGCGCTCCTACGTGCTCGCGCCCTACCAGATGGTGAAGGACCTCCGCACGCTGCACGAGGTCAACAACCCCTCGGCGGTCTTCGACGGCGACCTCGACGGCTTCATCGCCGCCGGCATCCGCTGGCGCAAGCGGCAGCAGCAGGAGTCCGACGACTAGGAGCATCGTGTCCCGATCGAGCAGCGGCGAGCGCCAGCCCGCCGCGTCCGCGAGCGGCCGGCCGCAGACCGGCGCCGACTACCTGGCCAGCCTCGACGACGGCCGCGTCGTCATCCACGACGGCGTGCCCGTCGAGCGGGTCGCCGAGCATCCCGCCTTCGCGGGCACGGCCGCCACGATCGCCGGTCTCTACGACACGCTGCACGAGGTCGACTCCGACGTGCCCATGGTGCCGACGGCCGACGTAGCCGGCCTGACGCATCCGTTCTGGGCCGTGCCGCAGTCGCGCGACGAGCTGCGCGTGCAGCGCGACGCCATCAAGGCCTGGCAGCGCAGGACGCACGGCTGGGTCGGCCGCACACCCGAGTTCATGGCGTGTGTGATCACCTCGATGGCCGCGCACGCGCCGTTCTTCGGCCGCTTCGAGCAGAACGTGCGCGACATGCTGGCCCGCGACCAGCGCGACGTCACCCACTACGCGCAGGCGCTCGTGAACCCGCCCGTCGACCGCGACCTGCCGCCGGACGAGGTGGGGGATGTGTTCTTGCACGTCGTGCGCGAGACCGACGAGGGCGTGGTCATCCGCGGCGCGAAGGCCGTCGTCACCGGCGCCGCCACGGCGCAGCGGCTGCTGGTGTCGCACTTCGGGGGAGAGGTGCAGACCGAGGCGTTCGCGATCGCGGCCTCCGTGCCCGTCGCGAGCGAAGGCATCCGCGTCTACACGCGCGGCATCCCCGCGCATGCCGATGCGCCGCTGTCGAGCCGCTTCGCCGAGCACGACGCGCTGGTGGTCTTCGACGACGTGCTGGTGCCGTGGGCGGATGTCTTCATCCGCGACCCCGAGACCATGCTGGCCTTCAACAAGGGCGCCGTCGGCTGGAACGTGCGGCTGGTCTTCCAGGCGACCACCCGGCTGGAGGCGAAGCTCGAGCGCATCGCCGCTCTGGCCGTGCGCGCGACCGAGATCATGGGCACGAGCGAGCTGCGCGGGGTGCAGGCGGCGCTGGGCGAGCTGATCGCCTACCGCGACACCGTCGCCGCGCTGCGCGACGCGATGATCGAGCAGGCGGTGCCCTCGGGCGACTCGATCGGGCCCGGCCCGCAGGCGGCGATGGCCTTCGCCGCCTACGGCCCCGACGCCTACAGCCGCATGCGCGTCAACCTGCAGACGATGCTCGCCTCCGCGTTCGCGCACCTGCCGGTGCCGCCGGGCTCGCTCGGCAGCGAGCACGTCGCGCCGATCGAACCGCTGCTGCGCGGCTCGGGAGGGGCGGATGCGCGTCAGCGGCTCGAGATCATGGGCGAGCTGTGGGATGCGGTCGGCACGGGCTTCGGCGCGCGGCACGAGCTCTACGAGCGCAGCTACTTCGGCCAGCCGGAGCGCATGCACCTCGGCATCCTGGCCGGTGCGAAGGCCACCGGCCGCATCGACGACTGGCAGCGCCCGCCGGTCGAGTAGCGGCCGGGCGAAGCCCGCACGCGAATCGAGACCCGCCGCGCCGCAACGCGGAGGATGGCGCGCGCGCCCGTAGCCTCGACAGGTCATGATCCGCTTCGACGAGGTCTCGAAGACCTATTCCCGCAAAGCCCGCCCCGCTCTTGAGCGCGTCTCCCTGGAGATCCTCAAGGGCGAATTCGTGTTCCTCGTCGGCGCCTCCGGCTCCGGCAAGTCCACGCTCATCCGCATGGTCCTGCGCGAGGAGGTGCCCACCGGCGGCGAGGTGCACGTGCTCGGGCAGCGGCTGAAGGCGCTGCCCAACCGCCGCGTGCCCTTCTTCCGCCGCAACCTCGGCGTGGTCTTCCAGGACTTCCGGCTGCTGCACAACAAGACGGTGTACGAGAACGTCGCCTTCACGCTGCAGGTGATCGGCAAGAGCCGCGGCTTCATCTCCGAGGCCGTGCCGGACGTGCTCAAGGTCGTCGGGCTCGCCGGCAAGGCGAGCCGCCTGCCGCACGAGCTCTCCGGCGGCGAGCAGCAGCGCGTCGCCATCGCCCGCGCGGTCGTGAACCGACCACCCATCCTGCTGGCGGACGAGCCGACCGGCAACCTCGACCCATCCACCAGTGCCGGCATCATGGCACTGCTCGCCCGCATCAACGAGGGCGGCACGACGGTCGTGATGGCCACGCACGAGGCCTCGATCGTCGACGAGCTGCAGAAGCGCGTCGTCGAGCTCGACGCCGGCGTGATCATGCGCGACGAGGCCCACGGCAGCTACAAGCGGCACCTGGCCGACCCCGCCTTCGACGAGGAGGAGATCGCGTGAGGATCCAGCTGATCTCGCAGGAGGTCTGGAACGGGCTGCGCCGCAACCTCTCGGTCGTCGTCTCCGTCATCCTCGTCACCTTCATCTCGCTGTCGTTCGTCGGCGCCGCGATCCTGCTGCAGATGCAGATCAACCAGATGAAGGGCTTCTGGTACGACCGCGCGCAGGTCGGCATCTACTTCTGCGGCCCGGTCGACGCGACCGAGACCTGCACGCAGACCGCCGCCACCGCCGAGCAGGTGCAGGCGGTGCGGGATGTGCTGGAGAGCGGCGCGATCGCGCCCTACGTCAGCAACGTGGAGTTCGAGGATCGCGAGCTGGCGTACGAGAACTTCATGGAGCAGTTCGGCGGCACCGCCAGCGCCGAGTTCGCCAGCCCCGAGACCATGAACGAGGCGCTGTGGGTGGGGCCGTCGAGTCCGGCCGACGCCGACCTCATCCGGGAGGCCACCTCCGCCCTGCCGGGCGTGCTGGAGGTGCGCGACCAGCAGGCGCTGCTCGAACCGATCTTCCAGGTGCTCAACACCGCGAGCCTCGCCGCCATCGGCGTGGCCGTGCTCATGCTCGTCGCCGCGGTGCTGCTGATCTCCACCACCATCAGGCTCTCCGCCTTCTCCCGAAAACGGGAGCTCGGCATCATGCGGCTGGTGGGCGCGTCGAACCGCTTCATCCAGACGCCGTTCATCATCGAGGGCGTCGTGGCAGCGCTGCTCGGGGCGGTGCTCGCCGCCGGCGCGGTGATCGCCATCGTGCACTTCTTCCTGCAGGGCTACGTCGCGCCTATGCTGCAGACGATCGCGATCGTCACGCTCGACGACGCGCTGGTCGTCGCGCCCGTGCTGGTCGGCATCGGCGTGCTCTTCGCGGGCGTCGCGGCCGCCGTCGCCATCCGGCGATATCTCAAGATCTGACCCGGGGCGAGGCCGACTGCGGCTAGACTGAACGGCTGCCCGCCTGCCGGGCCACCGCATCCGTCATCACACACCAGGAGCCAGCCATGCCGCGCGAACAGGGTCACAAGGTCGTGGCGCAGAACAAGAAGGCGCGCCACGACTACACGATCGAGGACCGCGTGGAGGCCGGGCTCGTGCTCACGGGCACCGAGGTGAAGTCGCTCCGCGCCGGCCGGGCGTCGCTCGTCGACGGCTACGCCTTCGTCGACGGCGGCGAGGCCTGGCTCGATGCCGTGCACATCCCGGTCTACGGCCAGGGCACCTGGACGAATCACCCGCCGCGCCGCAAGCGCAAGCTGCTGCTGCACCGCGAGCAGATCGACAAGCTCGCGGCCAAGGTCTCGCAGGGCGGCTACACGCTCGTGCCGCTGTCGCTCTACTTCTCGGACGGCCGCGCCAAGGTCGAGCTCGCGGTCGCGAAGGGCAAGCGCGAGTACGACAAGCGCCACGCCCTGCGCGAGCGGCAGGACAAGCGCGAGGCCGAGCGCGCCATGCGCACCAAGAACCGCCTGGGCGACTAGGGCCGGTGGCCGGGGTTCGACAATCCCGGCGCGCGCCGCTTGAATGGACGCGCCGGCAGGCTCACCCAGGGCCGTCCGGTGGAAGGTGAAATGCGAGTCGGCATCCTCACGTCCGGTGGCGACTGCCCCGGGCTCAACGCAGTCATCCGCGCCGCGGTGCTCACCGGCATGGTGCACCACGGCCTCGAGTTCGTGGGCATCCGCGACGGCTACCGCGGCCTGGTCGACGGGGACGTGCGCGTGCTCAACCGCTCCGCCGTGCGCGGCACCTCGCGCATCGGCGGCACGATCCTCGGCACCAGTCGCACGAACCCCTACGAGGGGCCGAACGCGGGGCCCGAGAAGATCAGCGAGAACCTCGCCCGGCTGGGCATCGACGCGGTGATGGCGATCGGCGGCGAGGGCACGCTCGCGGCGGCGAACCGGCTCGCGAACGACGGGCTGCCGATCGTCGGTGTGCCGAAGACGATCGACAACGACCTCGACGCCACCGACTACACATTCGGCTTCGACACCGCCGTGCAGATCGCCACGGAGGCGGGCGACCGGCTGCGCACCACGGGCGACTCGCACATGCGCTGCATGGTGCTCGAGGTGATGGGCCGCCACGTCGGCTGGATCGCCCTGCACACCGGCATCGCCACGGGCGCGCACGTCACGCTCATCCCCGAGCAGCCGCGCTCGATCGAGTGGATCTGCGAGTACGTGCAGTCGGTCTACGACCGACGCCGCGCGCCGCTCGTGGTGGTCTCCGAGGGCTTCACGCTCGAGGGCATGGACGAGGCGCACTCGCACAAGGGCATGGACGCCTTCAACCGGCCGCGGCTGGGCGGCATCGGCGAGCTGCTGGCGCCCATGATCGAGGAGCGCACCGGCATCGAGTCGCGCTCGACCGTGCTCGGCCACATCCAGCGGGGCGGGGCGCCCAGCGGCGCCGACCGCGTGCTGGCGACGCGCTTCGGCCTGGCGGCGGTCGACGCGATCGTCGACAAGGCGTGGGGCTCGATGGTGTCGCTGCGCGGCACCGAGATCGTGCGCGTGCCGATGGCCGATGCGCTCGGCGACCTCAAGCGCGTCCCCGAGCACCGCTACCGCGAGGCGGAGATGCTCTTCGGCTGATCGCACTGCGCTTGCCACCGCGCACCGGCCCGGGGTACCATGGTGGGCTGGCCTGGCCAGCGCACCGGACGCATCCGGTATTGAGAACTCAACAGCGTGCGACTCGCACCACTCCATGGGGATGATCGGTTTCGACAGCGCCTCAGTCGGAGCGGGAAGCGGGTAGAGGATGCAGGGTTATCTCTTGAACGCCCCCTGCAAACCAATAGGTGCCAACGCAAAGCGCACCGACTTCGCCCTCGCTGCCTAAGCGAGCCTGAAGTCCGTCAGACCGGGTCTGCTCTCGCCCCGGACCCTGGCGTCATCGAGAGAGCTTGCTGCGGTCCTGCGTCACAGGGGCCCGCGGGACTTGCACTGTGACTGGGCTCGTCGACCTAGGTGCTCAGGACAAAGGTCGGAGCCGAGCAGAACGCCACCCCTGAGCTGCACCCGGAGAAGCCGCACGGTCCGAGCGTTGGACGGGGGTTCGATTCCCCCCATCTCCACCATCGGTCGAGTCGCACGCTGTTGAGCCCTACGCCGTCGAGCGCCACGCCGTCGAGCGCTGTGCTGTCGAGCCGCCGGAGCGCGTCCGTGGCCTAGCCTGAGCGCATGGGCCTCGTCGACCGCTCCACGCGCGCTCTTGCCGCCGCCTTCGGCCGCGTGCCGTGGCAGGCGCGGATCGCCGCCGGGGTGCTGATCGGCCTGATCGGCCTGGTGCTGGTCGTGCGGCCGTTCCTCTCGCTCGCCGCGCTCGTCGTGCTGCTCGCGATCGCCCTCATCCTGCAGGGCGTCGCCGAGCTGCTGCGCGTCGACGCGGCCCGTCCCGCGCGCACCTGGGGCGCCGTGCTCGCCGCCATCGCCTGGATCGTGGGTGGCGCGCTCGTGCTCGTCTGGCCCGCGCTGTCCATCGCGAGCGTCACGATCATCGTCGGCGTCGGCCTGATCATCGCCGGGCTCGTGGGTGCGATCCGCGCCATCCGCGGCGACCGCGACCATCGCGTCGCAGAGGCGCTGCTCGGCACTGCGACGGTCGTGCTCGGCGCGCTCGCCCTCACCTGGCCCGACGTCACCGTCTTCGTGCTCGCCATCGTGCTCGGCGTGCGCATGGTGCTCTTCGGCATCGAGCTCGTGGCGATCGGCATCCGCCACGCGCGAGGCAGGGCGACGGATGCGTCGGCCCGCCCCGAGCGCGCAGGCGGCAGAGGGTGGGTGCGCACCACCGGCGCCGTGCTGGCGCTCGTCGGCTGCACCGCACTGCTGCTCGTGAGCCTCTCGCTCGGCGGCACCACTCGCGCCGACGCCTTCTACGACGCGCCCGATGAGGTGCCCGCCGAGCCCGGGCAGCTGCTGCGCAGCGAGCCCTTCGGCCGCTCGATCCCCGCGGGCGCCCGGGCCTGGCGCATCCTCTACACGACCACCGACCACGCCGGCGAGCCGGCACTGGCCTCCGGGCTGGTCGTGCAGCCTGAGGGCGACCAGCCGCATCCGGTCATCGCCTGGGCGCACGGCACGACCGGCTACGCCACCGGCTGCGCGCCGTCGCTGCTGCCCGAGCCCTTCGTGGCCGGTGCCTTCCCCGACCTCGACGGTGCGCTCGCCGAGGGCTGGGCAGTGGTCGCGACCGACTACGCCGGGCTCGGCACGGCTGGGCCGCAGCCCTACCTGATCGGCCAGGGGGAGGGCCGCAGCGTGCTCGACGCCGTGCGGGCCGCACAGCAGCTCGACGACGCCCGGCTCGCGAGCGAGACCGTGCTGTGGGGGCATTCGCAGGGCGGGCACGCCGCACTGTGGGCTGCGGGCCTCGCGCCCGACTACGCGCCCGAGCTCGACCTGCTCGGTGTCGCCGCCATGGCCCCGGCCACCGACCTGCCCGCCTTCCTCGGCACCATGGACGAGTCGGTGGTGGGCGCGATGTTCGGCTCGTTCGCGCTCGCGGCCTCCGCGGATGCGTACGGCGACGTCGAGCGCGGAGCCTACGTGCGCCCCGGTGCGCGCATCATGATGGATGAGATGGAGCGCCGCTGTCTCACCGATCCCAGCACCCTCGTCTCGCTCGCCACGTCGATCGTCGCCGACCAGCCGGTGTGGGCGCGGAGCCTGAGCGAGGGCGCGCTCGCCGAGCGGGCCGCGGAGAACGTGCCGACCCTGCCGATCGCCATGCCGGTGCTGCTCGCCCAGGGCGGCGCCGACCCGCTCATCACGCCCGCGCTGCAGGACGCGTACGTCGCTGCGCGGTGCGCCGAGGGCCAGCAGGTCGACTACCGCGGCTACCCCGGCTACGACCACATGGGTGTGGTGACCGGCGACTCGCCGCTGCTCCCGGAGCTGCGCGCGTGGAGCGCCGACATGCTCGCCGGGCTCGCCCCCGTCGACACCTGCGCATAGGCGCGGTCGAGGCGCGGCGGACGAGCTCTCGGGCCAGTAGCCTGGGGGGACCCCACCCCTGCGAGGAGGCAGATCGTGAGTGAGTACAGGGTCACGAACCCCTACACCGGCGAGGTCGTCAAGGAGTACCCGACGGCCACCGATGACGAGATCCGCGCCGCGATCGAGCGCGCCCACGCGGCGTATGAGCCGTGGGCGGCCACCCCGATCGCCGAGCGGGCGGCGATCCTGTCGAAGGCGGCGGATGCGTTCACGTCGCGCTCGCAGGAGCTGGCAGAGATCATCCGCACCGAGATGGGCAAGCCGCTCGGGCAGGGCAAGGACGAGGCCGAGTTCTCCGGCGACATCATCCGCTACTACGCCGACAACGCCGAGGAGTTCCTCGCCGACGAGGTGCTGCAGACCGCCAGCGGCGTCCAGGCGCGCATCCGCAAGTCCGCCCAGGGCGTCATCCTCGGCATCATGCCGTGGAACTTCCCGTACTACCAGGTCGCGCGCTTCGCCTTCCCCAACCTCATGCTCGGCAACACGGTGCTGCTCAAGCACGCGCCGCAGTGCCCGTGGTCGGCGACCGTGATCGCCGAGATCCTCGCCGAGGCAGGCCTGCCGGCCGGAGCCTACGAGAACATCTTCGCCACCAACGACCAGATCGGCGAGCTCGTCATCCCCGACGCCCGTGTTCGCGGCGTCTCGCTGACCGGCTCCGAGCGCGCCGGCGCCGCCGTCGCCGAGATCGCCGGCCGCAACCTGAAGAAGGTCGTGCTCGAGCTCGGCGGCAGCGACCCCTTCGTGGTGCTCTCCACTGACGACATGGATGCCGTGGTGCAGGCCGCCGTCGACGGCCGGATGGAGAACTCCGGCCAGTCCTGCAACGCCTCCAAGCGCTTCATCGTGCTGGACGAGCTGTACGACGAGTTCTCCTCCAAGCTGGGCGCAGCGGTCTTTGCGCTACAGGTGGGCGAAGTCGACGACGCCGACGCGCTCGTCGGCCCGCTCTCTTCGCAGGCGGCGGCCGACAGGCTGCGCGAGCAGACGGCCGCGGCGCTCGCTGAGGGGGCGCAGGTGCTCGCCGGCGCGATCGCCGACAGCGGCGACGCGCGCTTCGCCCCGGCGCTGCTCGGCGGTGTGACCGAGCAGATGGACGCCTATCGCGAGGAGCTCTTCGGCCCGGTCGGCACGGTGTATCGGGCGAAGGACGTCGACGACGCGGTGCGCATCGCGAACGGCACTCCCTTCGGCCTCGGCGCGCGCGTGTGGGCGACCGATCCGGAGCTCGCGCTCGCGGTCGCCGATCGCATCGACGCCGGGATGGTCTCGATCAACGGCGCGGGGTCCGAGGACTACGACATGCCCTTCGGCGGCACCAAGCGCAGCGGCTTCGGTCGCGAGCTCGGCCCCCACGGCATGGAGGAGTTCATGAACAAGAAGCTGGTCGTCGCGAACTGACGCGCTCGGTGCGGGCGGGCGCTTCGCCCCGCTCGCACCCGCCGGCGTCGTTCAGGCGACGGTGCCGACCATGGGCCGCCCCTGGGCGGCCCAAGCGATCGTGCCACCCGCGACGTTCACCGCATCCAGGCCCTGCTGCGCGAGGTAGGCGACCACCTGGCCGCTGCGCGCGCCCGAGCGGCAGATCACGGCGGCGCCGTCGGGCACCTCGTGCAGGCGCTCGACGATCTCGCCCATCGGGATGTGGATCGCGCCGTCGGCGTGCCCCAGCTGCCACTCGTGCGGCTCCCGCACATCGACGACGGGACGATCGGAGACCTCGGCGGGCGTGACTTCTCGCATGCATCGAGGCTAGCGCGCGTCGCGAGAGGCGAGCATCATGGCCCGCATGGCTGATGTGCGCACGGTGCTCTGGTTCGACGGCAGGATCGAGGAGGCCGCCGAGCTCTACGTCTCGCTGCTGCCGGACTCCGAGATCACTGCGATCATGCGGTACCCGGAGGGCGAGGACCCCTGGCCGGGCGAGCACCGGCCGCGCGAGGCGCTCACCGTCGACCTGCGACTGGCGGGTGTGCCCTACCAGCTGCTGAACGGCGGCCCGCAGTTCCCGCAGTCGGAGGCGGTCTCGATCGCCGTGACCGTCGACGGCCAGCAGGAGGTCGACCGGCTCTGGGACGCGCTCGTCGGCGACGGCGGCGTCGAGTCGATGTGCGGCTGGTGCCGGGATCGTTTCGGCGTCTCCTGGCAGGTCATCCCGAAGCAGCTGCACGAGCTCATGCAGGGCCCTCGCGGCGCCGAGGTGACGAGCGCGATGCTGCGGATGCAGAAGATCGTCGTGGCAGAGCTCGAGGCGGCCGCCGCCGGCTGAGGCGAGCGGGAGAGGCCGCCGCGGCGACCGCCCTCAGCGGGCCAGTCGCTCGAGCAGCTGCTGGTGCAGGTGGCCGTTGGTGGCGAGCGCGGTGCCGTGCCACGGGCCGGGCTGGCCGTCGATCGACGTGAACGTGCCGCCCGCCTCCTCGATCACGGGCACGAGCGCCGCCATGTCGTAGGGCTGCAGGTCGAACTCGGCCACCGCATCCACCGCGCCCTCGGCCAGCAGCATGTAGCTCCAGGCGTCGCCGTACGAGCGCGCCCGCCACACGTCGCGCTGCAGGGCCACCAGCTGGTCCACGCGGCCGGCGCCGTCCCAGCCCTGGATCGAGTTGTAGGAGATCGCCGACTCCGCGAGCTCGCCGACGCCGGAGACCCGCAGCGGCTGCGGCGCATCGTCGGCCGGCGTCTGCTTCCAGGCGCCGCCGCCGCTCGCCGCCCACCAGCGCGCGCCCAGCGCGGGGGAGGAGACGACGCCCACGACCGGCGTGCCGTCGACCGCCAGCGCGATGAGCGTCGCCCAGATCGGGGCGCCGCGCAGGAAGTGCGCCGTGCCGTCGATCGGGTCGATGATCCACTGGCGGCTCGCCTCGCCGGCTCGCCCGAACTCCTCGCCGAAGACGGCGTCGTCGGGCCGCTCCGCGGCGAGCACATGGCGGATGCGCTGCTCGACCGCGCGGTCGGCATCGGTGACGAAGGTGGTGTCGGGCTTGGTCGCGATCTCGAGGTCGCGCGCGCCGAAGCGCGCCGTCGAGATGGCATCGGCCTCGTCGGCCAGCCGCAGGGCGAGGGCCAGGTCGTCGTCGTAGCTGCTCACCATGCCAGCGTACGGCCCGGCGCTCACTCCTGGTGGCGCTCGCTGCGGGCTGCGACGAGCGTGCCGAGCAGGCGCTGCATCGAGTCGACGCGGCGCCGCTCGAGCCTGCCGTCGTCGGCCGCGGCCGCGAGCTCGCAGTAGTCCTCGGAGTCGAGGTGGGTGCAGCCGCGCGGGCAGTCCTCCGCGACCTCGGCGAGGTCGGGGAAGCCGCGCAGCACGTTGGCGGTCGCGACGTGCCCGAGGCCGAACGAGCGCACGCCGGGGGTGTCGATGATCCAGCCCTCGCCGAGCCGGAACGACACGGTCGAGGAGGAGGTGTGGCGCCCGCGGCCGGTGACGGTGTTCACGTGGCCGACCGCGCGGTGGGCGCTCGGCACGATGGCGTTGACGAGGGTCGACTTGCCCACGCCCGAGTGGCCGACCGCGACGGTCGTGTGGCCGTCGAGCCGCTCGCGCAGCGCCTCCGCCGGCGGGTCGTCGATCGACGAGCGCCACACCTCGATGTCGAGCCCGGCGAAGTTCGCCAGGAACGGCGCCGGGTCGGCGACATCCGTCTTCGTCATCACCAGCACCGGCGAGATGCCGGCGTCGAGGGCCGCGACCAGGAAGCGGTCGACCATGCCCGCGCGCGGCGGCGGGTCGGCCGAGGCGACCACCATCAGCATGACGTCGGCGTTGGCGACGATCACGCGCTCGACCAGGTCGGCGTCGTCGGCCGAGCGGCGCAGCACGGTCGTGCGCGGCTGGATGCGCACGATGCGCGCGAGCGAGCCGGTCTCGCCGGTGGTGTCGCCCACCACGTCGACGCGGTCGCCGGCGACGATCGACTGCTTGCGCAGCTCGCGAGCACGCGCCGCGGTGACGACCGCCTCGTCGGGCTCGCCGGCCCTGACGACCAGCCGGTAGCGGCCGCGGTCGACGCCGGTGACGATGCCGGTGACCGCGTCCTCGTGCTCGGGCCGCTGCTTCGAGCGCGGCCGGTTGGCCTTCGGGTTCGGGCGCTCGCGCACGCTCCGGTCGTCGTACTCCTCGTACGGCTCCTCGTAGTCGTGCATCCAGCTCATGCGGAGCGATCCTGCCCGTGCAGCATGGCCGCCCAGAGCTCCGGGAACTCCGGGATCGTCTTCGCCGTCGCGCCGATGTCGTCGACCTCGACGCCCGGCACCCGCAGCCCGACCACCGCGCCGGCGGTGGCGATGCGGTGGTCGTCGTAGGCGCCCCAGTCGCCGCCGGTCAGCGGCGCGGGCTCGACGCGGATGCCGTCGGGCAGCTCGCTCGCGCGGCCGCCGAGGGCGGCGATGTTGTCGATCAGGGCCCGGATGCGGTCGGTCTCGTGCCCGCGCGTGTGGCCGATGCCGGTCACCTCGACGGGCGCCGAGGCGATGGCGCCCAGTGCGGCGATGGTGGGGGAGAGCTCGCCGCAGGCGTGCATGTCGAGGCTGGCGCCGGGGATCGCGCCACCGCTCGCCTCGACGGTGAGGGACCCATCCGCCACCGTGCTCGTCGCGCCGAAGGCGTCGAGCAGCGCGGGCAGCATGGCGCCGACCTGCGTCGTCTGAGCGGGCCAGCCGTCGAGCACGACGCGGCCGCCGACCGCGACGACCGCCGCAAGGAAGGGCGCGGCGTTCGAGAGGTCGGGCTCGATCTGCTCGTCGAGCGGCGCGATGGGGCCGGGCTCGATGCGCCACGAGGCCTCGCCGATCGTCGAGGCTGCGACGCCGCGCTGGCGCAGCGCCTCGAGCGTCATCTCGATGTGCGGGATGGAGGGCAGGCGCTCGCCCCGATGGTGCAGCGTGAGCCCCTCGGTGAAGCGCGGCGCGGCGAGCAGCAGCGCCGAGACGAACTGGCTCGAGGCGCTGGCATCGACGGTCAGCTCGCCGCCGCGCACCTCGCCGGCGCCATGCACCGTGAACGGCAGTCGCGGCTCGTCGGCGTCGACGCGCACGCCCAGCTCGCGCAGCGCCGCGACCGTCTGCTCCATCGGGCGCTTGCGCGCGTGCGGGTCGCCGTCGAACGCGACCGGGCCGTCGCCGAGCGCGGCGACGATGGGCAGGAAGCGCATCGCGGTGCCCGCCAGCCCGCAGTCGATGGCGCCGCCGCCGACCACCGGCGCCGGCGTGATCTCCAGGTCGGGCCCGAACAGGCCGTCCCCGGGCACCTCGCGGATGACCGCGCCGAGCGCGCGCAGGCCGTCGGCCATGATCGCCGCGTCGCGGCTGCGCAGCGGCCGATGCAGCGTCGAGGGGCCGTCCGCGAGGGCGGCCAGCAGCAGTGCCCGGTTGGTGAGGCTCTTCGATCCGGGCAGCTGCACGCGCGCGTCGAGCCGCGCCTTCGCGGTCGGGGCGGTCCATGGACGGGAATGATCGGGGTGGCTCATCGGTTGCAATCTATCGGTCGGGAAGCGAAGCCGAGGAGGTGCCAGTGCCAACCACGATGCTCGAAGCGCCGCGCGCGACACTAGACTCACCGGCGATGACAAGCGAACAGGACGAGTCTGGCCAGGTCGACGCGAGCGCGGCAGCTGCCGCCCGCCGCGACGACTTCGCCGAGCAGGCGATGCAGTACGCCGACCAGCTCTACGCGGCCGCGATGCGCATGACGCGCAACCCGGCTGACGCGGCTGATCTGGTGCAGGAGACATTGCTGAAGGCCTACACGGCCTACGGCTCGTTCAAGCCCGGCACCAACCTCCGGGCGTGGCTGTACCGCATCCAGACCAACACCTACATCAACACCTATCGCAAGCAGCAGCGCCGTCCCTTCGAGGCACCGCTCGACGACATGGAGGAATGGCAGATCGGCGACGCCGAGTCGTTCACCTCCACCTCGTCGCGCAGCGCAGAGGCCGAGGCCATCCACCGGATGCCCTCGGGCATCGTGAAGGATGCGCTGCAGCAGGTGCCGGTGGACTTCCGCATGGCGGTCTACTGGGTCGACGTCGAGGGGCTCAGCTACGCGGAGACCGCCGAGGTCATGGAGACCCCGACCGGCACCGTCATGAGCCGCCTGCACCGCGGCCGGAAGCTGCTGCGAGGCCTGCTGGCCGACTACGCACGCGAACAGGGCATCGAGGTGCCGGAGAGCACCGAGAAGGGGAAGAAGCCGTGAGCACGGTTGAGGCGAAGAAGGACTGTACCCAGGCACGGGCAGCGCTCGAGGAGTACCTGCACAAGGAGCTCTGCGCTGAGGACGCCGCCGACGTGCGCGCGCACCTGGACACCTGCGAGGAGTGCTCGGCAGAGCACCACGTGGGAGAGACCCTGACGAGCGCGCTGCAGGGTGCCTGCAAGGATCGCGCGCCCGAGGATCTGCGCGAGCGGCTGCTGGCGAGCCTGCGTGCCGCGAAGGCGCAGCACGACTGACGCACCCGGACATGCGGAAGGCGGGACCCGATCCGGGTCCCGCCTTCGCGCGTCTCAGGCCGCTTCGCGCTCCTGCTCGTCTGCTTCCCGCGACGTCGTCTGCGTGACGGGAGCCGACGCATCCGTCTGCACCGGCATCGGCCCCGTGGCCGAGCGCTCCACGCCCTCGGCGAGGTAGCGCTCGGTGCCGGCGAGGGTGAGGAAGGCCGGGTAGGTCTCCTCGAGCGCGATCTCGCGGAAGAGCGCGATCGCCTCGCGGAAGCGGTTGCCCTCGGCGCGCTCGAAGCCGCGGTCGAGCTCGTCGACGACGCCCAAGCAGCGCTCGCGCGTGATCGTGCGGCCGTCGGAGGTGGCCGACTCGTTGTAGATCCACTGCCACACCTGCGAGCGGGAGATCTCGGCGGTCGCCGCATCCTCCATCAGCGAGTGGATGGCGACGGCGCCGTGGCCGCGCAGCCACGCCTCCATGTAGCGGATGCCGATCTCGATGTTCGAGCGCAGGCCGCTCTCGGTGATCTCGCCCGGGGTGGTCGACAGATCGATGAGCGCGTCGCCGTCGACCGGCACGTCCTCGCGGCTGCGGCCGAGCTGGTTCGGCTCGTCGCCCAGCACCGCGTCGAACGCCTCGCGGCAGGTGGCGACCAGGCCCGGGTGCGCCACCCAGGAGCCGTCGAAGCCGTCGCCGGCCTCCCGCGACTTGTCGCTCGCGACCGCCGACAGCGCGCGCTCGGTCGCCTCGGGGTCCTTCGCGCTGGGCACGAAGGCCGCCATGCCGCCGATGGCGTGCGCGCCGCGGCGGTGGCAGGCCCGCACGAGCTGCTCGGTGTAGGCGCGCATGAACGGCGCCGTCATCGTCAGCTGCGCCCGGTCTGGGAGGACGAACTCCGGCCCCCGCAGGCGGAACGCCTTGATCATCGAGAACAGGTAGTCCCAGCGGCCGGCGTTGAGGCCCGAGGAGTGCTCGCGCAGCTCGTACAGGATCTCCTCCATCTCGAACGCCGCCGTGATCGTCTCGATCAGCACGGTCGCGCGGATGGTGCCCTGCGGCAGCACCAGCAGCTGCTGCGCCATCACGAACACGTCGTTCCAGAGCCGCGCCTCGAGGTGGTTCTCGATCTTCGGCAGGTAGAAGTACGGGCCAGAGCCGCGGGCGATGAGCTCCTCGGCGTTGTGGAAGACGTGCAGCCCGAAGTCGACCAGCGAGCCCGACATCGGCTTGCCGTCGACGATGATGCGGTGCTCGTCGAGGTGCCAGCCGCGCGGCCGCACCACGATCGTCGGGGTCTCGGTCGCGGTGACCCGGTACTCCTTGCCCTCCGGGCTGGTGAACTCGATCTGCTCGCGGATGGCGTCCTGCAGGTTGACCTGGCTGGCGATGACGTTGCGCCACAGCGGGCTCGAGGCGTCCTCGCAGTCGGCCAGCCACACCTTCGCGCCCGAGTTGAGCGCGTTGATGGTCATCTTGCGCTCGATCGGGCCGGTGATCTCGACGCGGCGGTCCTCGAGGCCCGGCGCCGGCGGCGCGACCCTCCAGGAGTCGTCACGGCGGATGCGCTCGGTCGCCTCCAGGAAGCGCGGCACGTCGCCGTCGGCGAAGGCCGCGCGCCGCTTGCGGCGGTCCTGCAGCTGCTGCTGGCGCTGGCACTCGAACGCGTCGTGCAGCTCGAGCAGGAACGACAGGGCGTCGTCGGTGAGGACGCGCTCCTGGCCCTCGGCGGTGGCGGTGATGCGGATGCGGGTATTCATGTCGTCTTCCTCCTTCTTGCTGTCGATGCGGATCAATGGAACTGCTCGGACTCGGTGGAGCCGGCGAGCGCCAGCGTCCCCGAGGTCGGGTTGAGTGCGGTGGCGACCTGGTCGAACCAGCCCGTGCCGACCTCGCGCTGGTGCTTGGTGGCGGTGTAGCCCTGCGCCTCGGCGGCGAACTCGCGCTCCTGCAGGGCGACGTAGGCGGACATGTCGTGCTCGGCGTAGCCCTTGGCCAGGTCGAACATCGAGTGGTTCAGCGCGTGGAATCCGGCCAGCGTGATGAACTGGAAGCGGTAGCCCATGGCGCCCAGCTCGCGCTGGAACGTGGCGATCTGGTCGTCGTCGAGGTGCTTCTTCCAGTTGAACGAGGGCGAGCAGTTGTAGGCCAGCAGCTGGTCGGGGAACGACCGCTTGATGCCCTCGGCGAAGCGGCGCGCGACCTCCAGGTCGGGCTTGCCGGTCTCCATCCACAGCAGGTCGGCGTACTCGGCGTAGGCGCGGCCACGGGCGATGCAGGGCTCGATGCCGTTGCGCACCTCGTAGAAGCCCTCGCTCGTGCGCTCGCCGGTGAGGAACGGGCGGTCGCGCTCGTCGACGTCGCTGGTGAGCAGCGTCGCCGCCTCGGCGTCGGTGCGGGCGATGATGACGCTCGGCACGTTCTCGACGTCGGAGGCCAGGCGTGCCGCGTTCAGGGTGCGCACGTGCTGCTGGGTGGGGATGAGCACCTTGCCGCCCAGGTGTCCGCACTTCTTCTCGCTCGCCAGCTGGTCCTCCCAGTGCACGCCCGCCGCACCGGCGACGATCATGCTGCGCATGAGTTCGAAGGCGTTCAGCGGGCCGCCGAAGCCGGCCTCGGCGTCGGCGACGATCGGCGCGAGCCAGTCGGCGACGCTCATGCTGCCCTCGCTGCGCTCGATCTGGTCAGCGCGCTGCAGCGCGTTGTTGATGCGGCGCACGACCGCAGGCACCGAGTTGGCCGGGTAGAGCGACTGGTCGGGGTAGGTCTGGCCCGACAGGTTCGCGTCGGCCGCCACCTGCCAGCCGGAGAGGTAGATGGCCTCGAGGCCTGCGCGCACCTGCTGCACGGCCTGGTTGCCGGTCAGGGCGCCGAGCGCGCGCACCGGCGTCTCGTTCGTGTGCAGCCGCTCGAAGAGACGCTCCGAGCCGCGGCGTGCGAGCGTGTGCTCCTCGACGACCGAGCCGCGCAGCCGGACGACGTCGGCGGCGGTGTAGTCGCGCTTGACGCCGTTCCAGCGGGTGTCCGCCGCCCATTCGAGCTCGAGCTCGGCTGCCTCGGTCGCCATCGTGCTCTCGAACTGGGTCGTGTCGGGCTGCTCGGTCATGGTGTCCTCCTCGTTCGTCGCCGGTGCTGCTCCGGCGGGGTCCTGTGACTACTCTGCGTGCAGTTCTGCACGGGTTTCGTCCGGACTGGCTATGAAGTTATGCATTTCTGCCAACCTGCGCAGTTCTGTCGTACAGTGCATCCATGACGAGCGAACGCACCGCCCCCGGCACCTGGGACCGACCCGCGCCTTCAGCCCCCGAACCGGCGCCGGTCGACGCGCTGCAGCTCGGCAAGTCGCTGCGCCACGCGCGCAAGCAGGCGGGTCTCACGCTCGACGCCGTGCACGCCGCGATCGGGCTGGCGCCCTCGCAGCTGTCGGGCTTCGAGAACGGCAAGCGCGAGGCGCGCTTCTCGCAGCTGCAGCAGCTCTCGGCGCTCTACGGGGTGAGCCTCGAGCAGCTCACCGGCACTGCGCCACCGTCGAAGCGCGCGGCGATGGAGCTGCGGCTCGAGCGTGCGCAGCAGTCCTCGACCTGGCAGCAGAAGCGGCTGCCGACGATGCGCATCGGGCCTCGCACCCCCGACGATGTGCTCGCGACCATGCTGGCCCTCGTCGATGAGCTCGATCGGGTTGCCGAGGAGCGCGCCGCGACGCCGGAGGAGGCGCGGAGGGCGAACACGCAGCTACGGGGCGAGATGCGCGCCCGTGACAATCACTTCCCGGAGATCGAGGCCGAAGCCGCTGCGATGCTGGCCAAGGTCGGCTACCAAGCAGGGCCGCTGTCGCAGCATCTCATCGCGGCGATTACCGAGCGCCTCGGCTTCAGCGTGCACCACGTGAGTGATCTACCGCATTCGACCCGCTCCGTCATGGACTACAAGCGCAAGCGCATCTACCTCTCGCGCTCCAGTCACACGGGCCACGACCCGCGCTCCGTGCTGCTGCAGGCGCTCGGACATCACGTGCTCGGGCACTCGGTGCCTGCCGACTTCGGCGAGTTCCTGCGCCAGCGCATCGAGACGAACTACTTCGCGGCGGCGCTGCTGGTGCCGGAGCGGGCCGCCGTCACGTTCCTCGAGGCCGCGAAGCAGGAGCGGCAGCTCGCCGTCGAGGACCTGCGGGACGCCTTCGCGGTCTCCTACGAGGCTGCCGCGCATCGGCTGACGAACCTGGCGACCGTGCATCTGGGCATCCCGCTCCACTTCCAGAAGGTGCACGAGTCGGGCATCATCTACAAGGCCTACGAGAACGACGGCGTCACCTTCCCGACCGACCACATGGGGGCGATCGAGGGGCAGCCGGTGTGCAAGCACTGGACGAGCCGTGAGGTGTTCGACGTGGCCGACAAGGTGAACGCCTTCGAGCAGTACACCGAGACGCCGGCCGGCACCTTCTGGTGCTCGGCGATGACCGAGCGCAGCCAGGCTGGAGAGTTCTCGCTCTCGATCGGCGTGCCGTTCTCGCAGGCGAAGTGGTTCCGGGGCCGTGCCACGAAGGAGCGCTCGATCTCGCGCTGCCCCGATCCCTCGTGCTGCCGGCAGCCCCCGGTCGAGCTCGCCTCCGAGTGGGCCGGGCAGGCATGGCCGAGCGCCAGGGCGCACTCGCACCTGCTGGCAGCGCTGCCGCCCGGCGCCTTCCCCGGCGTCGACGAGACCGAGGTCTACAGCTTCCTGGCCTCGCGCGACTAGTCGCCGCCGATCAGCCCAGCGCGGTCTCCAGGATCGCGGTCAGCTCCCGTGCGGAGCGCTTGGCCGATCCCGTCGCCGGGCTGGCCGACTGCGCGCGCCCGACGACCTTGAGCGTGCGGCCATGCAGGTGCCGCGGCAGCGCGAGGTGGATGAACGGCCACGAGCCCTGGTTCAGCGGCTCCTCCTGCACCCAGACGAGCTCGGCGCCCGGGTAGCGGTCGACCGCGGCGTTGATCTCGTCGACCGGCAGCGGGTAGAGCTGCTCGACGCGCACGAGCGCGATGTCGCTGCGCTCCCGCTTGGCGAGCTCCGCCTTGAGGTCGTAGTGGATCTTGCCCGAGTGCAGCAGCACCCGCTTGACACCGGCAGCATCCTGCACCTGCCGGTCGTCGATCACGGTCTGGAAGCGGCCGGTGGTGAAATCCTCGACCGCGCTGGTCGCGTCGCGCAGCCGCAGCATCGCCTTGGGCGTGAACACCACCAGCGGCCGGCGGGGTGTCGCGTACGCCTGCCGGCGCAGCAGGTGGAAGTGGTTCGCCGGCGTCGACGGCCGGGCGATCGTCATGTTGTCCTCCGCGGCCATCTGGAGGAAGCGCTCGATGCGACCCGAGGAGTGGTCGGGACCGGCGCCCTCGTAGCCGTGCGGCAGCAGCAGCACGAGCGAGGAGTGCTGGTTCCACTTCTGCTCGGCGGAGGCGATGAACTCATCGATGATGATCTGCGCGCCGTTGGCGAAGTCGCCGAACTGCGCCTCCCACAGCACCAGCGCATCCGGACGCTCGACCGAGTAGCCGTACTCGAAGCCCATCGCCGCGTACTCGCTCAGCAGCGAGTCGTAGATCGAGAGCCGCGCCTGCTCCGAGCCGAGGTTCGCCAGCGGCAGCCATTCCTGGCCGTTCTTGCGGTCGTGCATGACGGCGTGGCGCTGCACGAAGGTGCCGCGGCGGGTGTCCTGGCCCGACATGCGCACCGGCGTGCCCTCGAGCAGCAGCGTGCCGAGGCCCAGCAGCTCACCGAAGGCCCAGTCGATGCCGCCCTCGCGGCTCGCCTTGACCCGCTTGTCGAGCACCTGCTTCACCTTCGGGTGCACCTTGAAGCCCTCTGGCGGGTTGCCGTGCGCGTCGCCGATGGCGTGGATGACGGATGCGTCCACACCGGTCGTCTCCGGCTCGCGCCGGCTCTGGTCGGCGTCTGCGGCGTCTTCGGGTGACACGACCGGCATGGAGCCGGTGGCGGCCGCGTGCGTCTCCATGAAGGCCCGCTCGAGCTTGCCCTGGAAGTCGGCCTGCGCCGCCTCGTACTCCGCCTTGGTGATGTCACCGCGGCCGACGAGGTTCTCGGCGTAGAGGGTGCGCACCGAGCGCTTCTGCTCGATCAGCGAGTACATCAGCGGCTGCGTCATGGTGGGGTCGTCGCCCTCGTTGTGCCCGCGGCGCCGGTAGCAGATGAGGTCGATGACGATGTCGCGCTTGAACTCCTGGCGGTACTGGAAGGCCAGCTCCGCGACCCGCACGACGGCTTCGGGGTCGTCGCCGTTCACGTGCAGGATGGGCGCGTGGATCGACTTCGCGATGTCGGTCGCGTAGGTCGACGAGCGCGACTCGGACGGCGGCGTGGTGAAGCCGACCTGGTTGTTCACGACCAGGTGCACGGTGCCGCCGGTCTTGTACGCGCGCAGCATCGAGAGCTGGTGGGTCTCGAAGACCACGCCCTGGCCGGCGTTCGCGGAGTCGCCGTGCACGAGCACGGGCAGCACGCTGTGCTCGCCGTCGCCGATGCGGTCCTGCTTGGCGCGCACGATGCCCTCGAGCACGCCGTTGACCGCCTCGAGGTGCGAGGGGTTCGCTGCCAGGTAGACCGGCACGGTCGAGCCGTCGGCGGCGGTGAACTCGCCCGCGTTGCCCAGGTGGTACTTGACGTCGCCGGAGCCCTGGAAGACGGCGGCACCCTCGAACTCCTGGAACACCTGGCCGTAGGTCTTGCCGGCGATCGAGGTGAGCACGTTGAGGCGTCCGCGGTGCGGCATGCCCATCGCGACCTCCTCAAGGCCCGCCTCGGCCGCACCGGCCAGCAGCGCGTCGAGGAAGGCGATCATCGACTCGGCGCCCTCGAGCGAGAAGCGCTTCTGCCCGACGTACTTGGTCTGCAGGAACGTCTCGAAGGCCTCCGCCTCGTTGAGCTTGCGCAGGATGCGCATCTGCTCGTCGTGCGTGGGCTTGACGTACGGCACCTCGAGGTGGCTCTGGAACCACTGGCGCTGCGCGGGGTCGGCGATGTGCATGTACTCGATGCCGATCGTGCGGCAGTACGAGTCGCGCAGGACGCCGAGGATGTCGCGCAGCAGGGCGGAGCGCTTGCCGCCGAAGCCGCCGGTGACGAACTCGCGGTCGAGATCCCAGAACGACAGGCCGTGCTGCTCGATCTCGAGGTCGGGGTGCGTGCGCTGCACGTACTCGAGCGGGTCGATGTCGGCCATCAGGTGGCCGCGCACGCGGAACGAGTTGATCAGCTGCGTGACGCGCGTCTGCTTCGAGAGCTCGTCTGCCTCGCGCACCGAGACGTCGGTCGACCACTTGATCGGCTCGTAGGGGATGCGCAGGTCGGCGAAGATGCCCTTGTAGAAGTCCTGCTCGCCCACGATGAGCCCGTGCACGATCTTCAGGAACTCGCCGGAGCCGGCGCCCTGGATGACGCGGTGGTCGTAGGTGGAGGTGAGCGTGACGGTCTTGCCGATGCCCGCCTCCGCGAGCCGCTCGGGGCTCGAGCCCATGAACTCGGCGGAGTAGTCGAGCGCACCGACGCCGATGATCGCGCCCTGGCCGGGCATCAGGCGGGGCACGGAGTGCACGGTGCCGATGCCGCCCGGGTTCGTGAGCGAGATGGTGGTGCCCGCGAAGTCGCCGGCGCCGAGCTTGTTGGCGCGGGCCTTCTTCACGAGCGCCTCGTAGGCGTTGACGAACTCCTGGAAGTCCATCGTCTCGCAGCCCTTGATGCTCGGCACCAGCAGCGCGCGGGTGCCGTCGGGCTTGGGGATGTCGATCGCGATGCCGAGGTTGACGTGCGGCGGCGCGACCATCGCGGGCTTGCCGTCGATGACCTCGTAGTAGACGTTCTGGCTGGGGAACGCCTTCAGCGCCTGCACCAGCGCGTAGCCGATGATGTGCGTGAACGAGACCTTGCCGCCGCGGGTGCGGCGGAGGTGGTTGTTGATGACGATGCGCTGATCGATCATCAGCTTCGCGGGCACGGTGCGCACGCTGGTGGCGACCGGCATCGACAGCGACTTGTCCATGTTGGCCGCGAGCGTCTTCGACATGCCCCGCAGCGTCGTGACGACGGGCTCGTCCTTCGGCTGCTCGTCGGCCTTCGCCGCCTCGGCCTGCTTCGTCTCCTTGGTCGGCGCATCCGCGGGCACCGGCTTCGGGCGCGCGGCCTGCGCGGTGGTCCGGGCGACGATCGCGCCCTCGCCCTTCGCTGGCGCGGGCGTCTCGGCCTGGCCCTCGGTGTCCTCGCGCGGCGCGTCCTGGGCGTGCTGCCCCTCGCCCGAGTCGACCGGCTGGTCCGGGCGCGATTCGGCGCGCTGCGGCTCGCGCGGAGGCGACGGCTTCGACGGCGCAGCAGGCGCTGCGGCGGCAGTGGGCGCGGCGGCAGGCGCTGCGGCAGCCGGCGCTGCGGGCGCGGCCGCCTCGGACGACGGCTTGGTGCGCTCGCTCATGCTCGTTGCCGCGCCTCCGGCGTCACGCTGCTCGGCGTAGCGCTCGAGGATGGGCCACCACGATCGGGCAACCGAGTCCTTGTCCTTGACGAAGAGCTGGTACTGCTCCTCGACGAGCCACTCGTTCGCTCCGAAATCGTTGTCGTCCGCAGGGGTGGACACGGTATCGATCGCCTCTTTCGAATCTCCGGGCATGCCGCAGGCAGTCCGCGGCCACACTGCCAACAAGCATAGTGGCGGCGCGTGCTGCCCGATGCTCAGGCGGAGGATCGCTCGAGGGCCAGACCGAGTGCCTGGAGGTCGACGCCGGCAGCCTCGACGGCGAGCAGCAGCACCTCGCGGCGCCACACCACGCGCGGCTCGAACAGCAGGGGCATGCCGGCCTCAGCCGGGGTCCGGCCGCCCTTCTCGCCGTTGCAGGCGACGCAGGCGGTGATCGTGTTGAGCCAGCTGGACTCGCCACCGCGCGAGACCGGCTGGATGTGGTCGATCGTCGCGCCGGGCCGCCCGCAGTACGCGCATCGCCGCCCGTCGCGCTCGAGCAGGCCGCGACGGCTCCACGGCACCGGTGCGTAGAGCCGCGTGTGGGGGATCTGCACGTAGTCGTTGAACACCACCACGCGCGGCACCGGCAGCTCGAGCGAGTTGGAGCGGATGACGCCGTCGGCGGCGAGCACTATCTGCGCGCGCTCCTTGACGATGAAGGCGACGGCGCGCTGCAGCGAAGCGACGCCGATCGGCTCGAGCGTCGCGTTGAGCACCACAACCTGCGCTGTCATCGCTGTCTCCGAGGACCATCCTGACGCATTCGGGTGACCAGTGGGTGTCATCGGTGCCCACTAGCGTCAGGACATGGCCGCCGCGAGCTTCGATGTGGGCGTCGCACCGCTCGACCGCGGCGCGCGCATCGCCGTCGCCACCCTTGTCGACGGTCGCGCCACGGATGCGTCGGTGCACGCGAGCGCGCACGTCGCCGCCGACCCGCGGCTGACCAGGCCGGGCGTGCGAATCGTCTGGCAGGACGCCAAGGCGGTGGTGCCGCTGCTGCTGGACGCGGGCGTGGGCCTCGACCGCGTGCGCGACCTGCGCCTCGTGCACCGCATCCTGGTGGAGGCGCGCGGGCTGGCGGCAGAGGAGCGCTGGGCACGCTCGCTGCGCGGCGAGGCCGAGGGGCTGTTCTCGCTCGCCCCCGAGGCCGAGCCGGTCGAGGCGCTCGCCGAGCAGCTGGCGGCGCAGGAGGCCGCGATCGCCGCCGACGCGGGGCTGCGGATGCTCGCCGCGGCCGAGTCGATGGGCGCCGTGATCGCGGTGGAGCTGAGCCGCCAGGGGCTGCCGTTCGACCGCGCGGCGCACGACGCGCTGCTCACCGAGGCGCTGGGCGAGCGGCCCGTCGGCGTGGGAGCCGGCGCTCGCCCGCGCCGCATGGAGGCGCTCGCCGCCGAGGTGCGCGACGCGCTCGCCGCGCCTGCGCTCAACCCCGATTCGCCGCAGGAGGTGCTGAAGGCGCTCCGGCGCGCGGGGCTCGATGTCGCCTCCACCGCCCGCTGGGAGCTGCGCGAGCACGAGCACCCGGCCGTGGCGCCGCTCATCGAGTACAAGCACCTCGCGCGGCTGCACACCGCCAACGGCTGGGCGTGGGCGCAGCGCTGGGCGCGCACCGACGCGCAGGGCCGCATGCGGCTGGCGATCGAGTACGTGCCCGGCGGCGTCGTCACGGGTCGCTGGGCGACGGAGGGCTCGGGGGCGATGCAGATCGCCAGGCAGATCCGCGGCGCGGTGGCGGCCGAGCCCGGCATGCGGCTCGTGGTCGCCGATGCCGCGCAGCTCGAGCCGCGCGCGCTCGCCGCGATCGCCCGCGACGAGGCGCTCGCCGAGGCCGGCCGCGGCACCGACCTCTACCAGGGGCTCGTCGACCGCGGCGTGGTCGACACCAGGCAGCACGCGAAGATCGGCATGCTCGGCGCCCTCTACGGCGGCACCACGGGGGAGTCCGCCCTCGTGCTGCCGCGGCTCGCGCGCGCCTACCCCAAGGCCCTCGCAGTGGTCGAGGGGGCCGCCCGCGCGGGCGAGCGGCGCGAGCGCGTGCGCACCTGGCTCGGCCGCACCTCGCCCGTGCCGCCGCGCTGGCGCGACGACGAGCGCGGCGGGCGGCAGGCGCGCGCCTGGGGCAGGTTCACGCGCAACTTCGTCGTGCAGGGCACCGCCGCCGAGTGGGCGCTCGCGTGGATGGCGGGCGTGCGCCGCGCGATCCGCGACGTCGAGGGCGCGGCGCTGGTGTGCTTCCTGCACGACGAGGTCATCGTGCAGGCACCGGAGGGGTCGGCGGATGCGGTGGCCGAGGCCGTCAGGTCGGCCGCGGCAGAGGCGGGCAGGCTGCTGTTCGGCCGCTTCCCGATCGACTTCCCGGTGCAGACCGCGGTCGTCGGCGACTGGGGTCAGGCGAAGGACTGAGCGATCTACCCTGGACGCATGCGATTCATCGACGACGTGCCGGAGCACGACCTCACCTACTCCGACGTCTTCCTGGTCCCCAGCCGCAGCGACATCGGCTCGCGCATGAGCGTCGACCTCTCGCCCGACGACGGCACGAGCGCGACGCTGCCGATCGTCGCGGCGAACATGAACTCCGTCACCGGCCCGCGCATGGCCGCGACCCTCGCGCGCCGCGGCGGCCTCGCCGTGCTCACGCAGGATCCGCCGATCGAGCAGACGGTCGCCTCGATCGGCTGGGTGAAGTCGCAGCCGATCGGGCTCGAGTCGCCGCACCGCACGAGCCCCGACTCGGTCGTGCTCGACGTGCTCGAGCGGGTCCCGGCGCTCGAGGGCCACTGCCTCGTGGTGGAGGACGCCGACGGCATGCTGCTGGGCGCCATCCCCGCCGAGCGCCTCGCCTCCGCGCTGCCCGATGCGCGATTGGGCGACCTGCTCCACTCGCAGCTGCCGAGCCTCGAGCCGTCCGAGGTCGCCGACGGCCGCAGCATGTTCGCCGCCCTCGAGCGTGAGGGCGTCTCGGTCGCGCCGGTGGTCGAGGACGGCCGCTGCGTCGGCATCGCGTCGCGGCTGGGAGCGCTGCGGCGCGACATCTACCGGCCGGCACTGGACGCATCCGGTCGTCTCAGCATCGCCGTCGCCGTCGGTATCAACGGCGATCCAGGGGCCAAGGCGCGGGCGCTCGTCGATGCGGACGCCGATGTCGTGGTGGTCGACACCGCGCACGGCCACCAGAGCGGCATGCTGCGCGCGCTCGAGGCCGTGCGGGCCGCGGTCGGCGACCAGATCCCGGTCGCGGCCGGCAACGTGGTCTCCTCCGACGGCGTGCGCGACCTGGCCGCGGCGGGCGCATCCATCCTCAAGGTCGGCGTGGGCCCCGGTGCGATGTGCACGACGCGCATGATGACCGCGGTCGGCCGCCCGCAGTTCTCCGCCGTGCTCGACACCGCCGCCGCCGCGCTCGAGCTCGGCGCCCGCGTCTGGGCGGACGGCGGCGTGCGCTACCCGCGCGACGTCGCGCTCGCGCTCGCGGCGGGAGCGTCGAGCGTCATGGTCGGCTCGTGGTTCGCCGGCACCATCGAGGCGCCCGGCCGGCTGCAGCGCGACGCGCAGGGCAGGCTCTACAAGGAGTCGTGGGGCATGGCCTCCACACGCGCGGTGCTGGGCCGCAACGCCGGCATCGACGCCTACGAGCTCGCGCGCAAGACGCTCTTCGCCGAGGGCATCTCCACCTCGACCATCCTGCTCGACCCGCAGCGGCCCAGTGTCGAGGACCTGGTCGACATGATCACCTCCGGCGTGCGCTCCTCGTTCACCTACGCGGGCGCGGCGAGCGTGCCCGAGTTCCGCGAGCGCGCCCGCGTCGGCGTGCAGTCGGCGGCCGGCTACGAGGAGGGAAAGGCGCTCCCGGTCAGCTGGTGAGGCCCGGTGACCGACACCTGCGACGCAGAGCGGATGCGTCCGGCCGGTGGCGGTAGGATTTCGCGCGTGACCGACGACCATAGTCATAGTCCCGAGCCGGAACCGATCGGCTGATGGATCTCATCCTCATATCCATCGGCGTCATCCTGACGATCGGAACCGGCCTCTTCGTGGCCAGCGAGTTCGCGCTGGTCAATCTCGACCGCTCCGAGGTGGAGGCCCGCCGCGACCGGGGCGAGGCCAGGCTCGACGGCACGATCAAGGCGCTCAAGCAGACCTCGACGCACCTCTCGAGCGCCCAGCTCGGCATCACGCTCACCACCCTGCTCACCGGCTTCACGATGGAGCCGGCGATCTCGCGGCTGCTCACCCCCGTGCTCGTCTCGTGGGGGCTCGAGGAGGGCTTCGCCGGCCCGCTCTCGAGCGTGATCGCCATGACCGGCGCGACCATCCTGTCGATGATCGTCGGCGAGCTCGTCCCCAAGAACCTCGCGCTCGCGAAGCCGCTCGGCACCGCGATCGGCGTCACGCCGTTCCAGCGCGCCTTCACCGCGGTGTTCAAGCCCGCCGTGCTGGCGCTCAACGGCTCGGCCAACGGCATCCTGCGCTCGATCGGGCTGGAGCCGAAGGAAGAGCTCTCGGGCGCGCGCACCGCCGAGGAGCTCACCACGCTCGTGCGCCGCAGCGCCATGGAGGGCGCGCTCGACGCCGATGCGGCCACGCTGCTCTCGCGCACGCTGCGCTTCTCGGAGCTCTCGGCCGGCGACGTCATGACGCCCAGGCCGCGGGTCGAGGCCATCGAGCGCAGCGACTCCGTCGCCGACCTCGTCACGCTCGCGCACCGCACCGGCCTGTCCCGCTTCCCGGTCATCGACGGCGACCTCGACGAGGTGATCGGCATCGCCCACGTCAAGCAGGCGATCTCGGTGCCGCGCGAGCGGCGTGCCGACGTGCCGGTCGCCGCCATCGCCGAGGATCCGCATCGGGTGCCGGAGTCGGTGCACCTGGATGCGCTGCTGTCCGATCTCAAGGAGCGCGGCTACCAGCTCGCCATCGTCGTCGACGAGTACGGCGGCACCGCCGGCATCGCGACGCTCGAGGATCTCGTCGAGGAGGTCGTCGGCGAGGTCGCAGACGAGCACGACCGCATGCACGTCGACGTCGTCCAGGGCCCCGGCTGGGTCACCTTCCCGGGCGAGTTCCGGCCCGACGAGCTGCGCGAGCGCGCCCGCATCCAGATTCCCGAGGAGGGCCCCTTCGAGACCGTCGGCGGCTTCATCATGGCGGAGCTCGGCACGCTGCCGGTGGTCGGCGACACCGTCGAGATCGACAGCGGCACGCTCCGGGTCGAGCGGATGGACGGCCGCCGCGTCGACCGCGTGCGGCATGTCGACCGCCCCGTGCGGCAGGAGGAGCAGCGATGAGCGACTGGCTCGGCATCATGTGGCTGTTCATCCTGCTGGCGGCCAACGCCTTCTTCGTCGGCGCGGAGTTCGCCGTCATCTCTGCCAAGCGCAGCCAGATCGAGCCGCTCGCCGACCGCGGCAACGCCGCGGCCAAGCTGGCGCTGTGGGCGATGGAGCACGTCTCGCTCATGCTCGCCATGTGCCAGCTCGGCATCACGGTCTGCTCGCTGCTGATCCTGAACGTCTCCGAGCCGGCCATCGACCACCTGCTCACGGGACCGCTCGAGTGGATGGGGCTCGCGCCAGAGGCCGTCTCGGTCGTCGCGTTCGTCATCGCGCTGCTGCTGGTCACCTACCTGCACGTCGTGCTCGGCGAGATGGTGCCGAAGAACGCCGCGTTCACGGTGCCCGACCGCGCCGTGCTGCTGCTCGCGCCGCCGCTCGTGCTCATCTCGCGCGTCTTCAAGCCGGTGATCTGGGCGATGAACGCGGTGGCCAACGGCATCCTGCGGCTGTTCGGCGTGCAGCCGGTGGACGAGGCGGCCAGCGCCTTCACGATCGACGAGGTCGAGACGATCGTCGAGACCTCGAAGCGCGAGGGCCTGCTGTTCGACCCGACGGGCGCCATCACCCGCACGTTCGAGTTCACGGCGCGCCGCGTGCGCGACGTGGCGCTGCCGCTGGCCGACATCGTCACGCTGCCGGCGGGCGCGACGCCCACCGACATCGAGGCGGCGGTGCGCGAGCGCGGCTTCTCGCGCTATGTCATCACCGACGCCGACGGCGCGCCGAGCGGCTACGTGCACATCAAGGACGTGCTGGGGGCCGACGATGCGCACGCCGACCTGCCCGTGCCGGCCAAGCGCATCCGCCAGCTGGCCTCGATCTACCAGGACGCCGAGGTGGAGGACGCGCTGGCGCTCATGCGATCCACCGGCGCGCACATCGCGCGCTCGTTCGACGCGAACGGCGAGACCACCGGCCTGCTGTTCCTGGAGGACATCATCGAGGAGCTCGTCGGCGAGGTGCGCGATGCCACCAGGAGGCTCTTCTGAAGCCTGAGCGCGGCTGGCTGTGGCTCGCGTTCGGCGGCGTGCACGCCCTGCTCGCGATCCTCAACATCCCGAGCGTGTCGGACGCGTACGGCGACGTGCTCAGCGTCTACCCGTTCTGGCTGGAGCAGGGCCTCGGCACCGACGGCCGGCCGGGCGAGTGGCTCGGCATCGACGTCGAGTGGGTGTACCCGCTGCTGGCGTGGGCGCCGATCCTGGTCTCGAGCGTGCTGGGGCCGGATGCGCTGCCGCTGGTCTGGATGCTCATGGTCACGGCGCTGGATGCGGTCGCCTTCGCGCTGCTGCTGCGGGTGCGCCGCGGGCACGTGCTCGGCTGGACCTGGCTCGCGCTGCAGCTGGCCCTCGGCCCGGTGGCGCTCGCGCGCATCGACACGGTGACCGTCGCGGTCTGCATCATCGGGCTCACCGCGCTGCGCAGCCAGCGGCCGGGCGTCGCCGCCGCCGCGTTCACGGCCGCCGCCTGGATGAAGGTGTGGCCGGGCGTGCTCTACCTGGCGCTGCTGATCGCGCGCAGGGAGCGGCTGCGCATCGTGCTCGCCGGTGCGCTCGTCTCCGGCGCCGTGCTCGCGATCGCCGTGCTGCTGGGCTCGCAGCACGCGCTCTCGTTCCTGCTGCAGCAGGAGGATCGCGGCCTGCAGATCGAGGCCGTCGCCGCGACGCCCTTCATGTGGCAGGCGATGCTGGGCGAGGGCCATGTCTACTTCGACCGGCAGATCTACACGTTCCAGGTGGATGCGCCGGGCGTCGGCCGCACTGCAGATCTCGCCACCGGCGTGCTGATCGCCGTGGTCGTGGCGCTCTGCGCGCTGGGGGTGCTGGCGGTGCGGCGCTCGCACGGCCGCGAGGCGATCGTGTGGCTGGCGGTGGCACTCGTGGCGTCGATGATCGTCACGAACAAGGTCGGCTCGCCGCAGTTCGTGCTGTGGCTGACGGTGCCCGCGCTGCTGCTGGCCGAGCTCGGCGCGCGTCGGCACTGGCTCGGCGTGGGCGCGATCGGGCTGGTCGCGGCGCTGACCCAGCTGCAGTTCCCGTGGACGTACGACTCGCTCGTGAGCGCCGAGCCGTTCGGCGTGCTGCTGCTGACCGTGCGCAACCTCGTGCACGTCGGCATCCTGGCCGGCGCCGTCTGGATGCTGTTGCGGGCCGCTCGCCGCGGGCCCTTCGCGCTGTCAGTCGATGAGCGTCGCGAGCAGGTCGCGCACGCGAGCGGACTCGATCAGGAAGGCGTCGTGGCCGAACCCGCTCTCGAGCACGATCGGCTCGCCGCCCGAGACGCTCGTGGCGATGCCGGCGGCGAGCCGCTGCTGGTCGGCGACCGGGAAGAGCCGGTCGCTGGAGATGCCGACGACGAGCGTCGGTGAGGTGATGCGCTCGAGCGCCGCCTCGACCCCGCCGCGGCCGCGGCCGACGTCGTGCGTGGTCATCGCGTCGACCAGCCGCACGTAGGAGCCCGCGTCGAATCGGCGCGTGAAGCGGTTGCCGTGCACGTCGAGGTACGACTCCACCTGGAAGCGACCGCCCGAGAGCGGGTCGACGCTCGACTGCCAGGAACGCTGGAAGCGCTCGTTGAGCTCCTGCTGCGAGCGGTAGCCGAGCATCGCCATGCGGCGCGCGAGGGCGAGGCCGCGGGCGGGACCGGCGTGCCCGGGCAGGTCGTAGAAGTCGCCGCCGAGCCAGCCGGGGTCGCTCGTCACGGCCTCGATCTGCAGCGTGTTCTGCGCGATCTGGTCGGCGCTGGTGGCGGCGTTCGAGGCGAGCAGCGCGGTCGCGGCGACGCGATCGGGGTGCGTCACGGCCCACTCGAGCGCGTGCATGCCACCCATCGAGCCGCCGACGACGGCGTGCCAGCGTGCGACGCCGAGTCGGTCGGCCAGCCTGCGCTGCGCCTCGACCTGGTCGCGCACGGTCACACGCGGGAAGCGGGAGCCCAGCTCGATGCCGTCCGCGCCGAGCGAGGCCGGGCCGGTGGATCCCTGGCAGCCGCCCAGCATGTTGGGCGCGACGACGAAGTGACGCTCGATGTCGATCGCGAGCCCGGGGCCCACGACCTCCTCCCACCAGCCGGCGGTCGCGTGCCCCGGTCCGGCCGCGCCGCGCACGTGGCTGTCGCCGGTGAGCGCGTGCAGCACCAGCACCGCGTTGTCGCGTGCCGCGTTCAGCGTGCCCCACGTCTCGTAGGCGACCACCGCATCCGCGATCGACGCGCCTGCCTCGGTGTCGAGGTCGCCGATGCGCGCGAACTGCCGATCGCCTGGGTCGTCGCCGGGACGCCAGGCGCCCGTGACGGGCACGGGCGTGGGGTCTCCGGGGGCGCCGGGGCCGCCGTCGATCAGACGGGAAGCGGGCACCCGGGAGGCAGGCTGCGCGTCATCGCTCAGCTGCCAGTCCACGGGTGCCCGCCTCTCTCGTGCGTCAGACCGCGGCGGTCGCCCGCGACTCGGTCTGCTTCGCAGCCGCCTCGAGGCCGCTGCTCAGGTCGGCGATCAGGTCGTCGACGTGCTCGATGCCGACCGACAGTCGCACCAGACCCGGCGTGACGCCTGCGGAGAGCTGCTGCTCGGGGGTGAGCTGCGCGTGCGTGGTGGAGGCGGGGTGGATGACGAGCGAGCGCACGTCGCCGATGTTCGCGAGGTGGCTGAAGAGGCCCAGCGCATTCACGAACGCCTTGCCAGCCTCGACGCCGCCGACGAGCTCGAACGACAGCACCGCGCCGGTGCCCTTGGGGGCGATCTGCTTGCCGCGCTCGTGCCACGGGCTCGAGGGCAGGCCCGCGTAGTGCACCTGGGCGATCTGCGGGTGCGCCTCGAGGAACTGCGCCACCTTCGTCGCGTTCTCGACGTGGCGGTCGATGCGCAGCGAGAGCGTCTCGATGCCCTGCAGCAGCTGCCAGGCGTTGTCGGGCGAGGCCACCGAGCCGGTGTCGCGCAGCAGGGTGACGCGCGCCTTGATGATGTAGGCGATGCCGTCGCCGAGCGCCTCCGTGAAGGTGACGCCGTGGTACGACTCGTCGGGAGTGGTGAGCCCCGGGAACCTGTCGGACTTCGACCATGCGAACTTGCCGCCGTCGACGATCGCGCCGGCGACGACCGAGCCGTGGCCGCCGAGGAACTTCGTCGCCGAGTGGACGACGATGTCGGCGCCGTGCTCGAGCGGGCGGATCAGGTAGGGCGTGGCGATCGTGTTGTCGACGATGAGCGGCACACCCGCGTCGTGCGCGACGCCGGAGACGCCGGCGATGTCGAGCAGGTTGATGCGCGGGTTGCCGACGGTCTCGCCGAAGAGCGCCTTCGTGTTCGGGCGGATGGCGGCGCGCCATGCCTCCAGGTCGTCCTGGTCCTCGACGAAGGTGACCTCGATGCCCAGCTTGCGCAGGGTGAAGTTGAAGAGGTTGTAGGTGCCGCCGTAGATCGACGAGGACGACACGATGTGGTCGCCGGCCTGGGCGATGTTGAGGATCGCGTACGTCGTCGCCGACTGGCCGGAGGAGAGCAGCAGCGCTGCCGTGCCTCCCTCGAGCGCGGCGATGCGATCCTCGGCGACCCCGGTCGTGGGGTTCTGGATGCGGGTGTAGATGTTGCCGAACTCGGCCAGGCCGAACAGCCGGGCAGCGTGGTCGGTGTCGTCGAACACGTACGAGGTGGTGCGGTAGACGGGCGTGATGCGCGCCTTGGTCGTCGGGTCGGGCTGCGCGCCCGCGTGGACCTGCAGGGTCTCGAACTTCCAGTCGCTCATGGTGTCTCCTTGCTGGGGCCGGCGGTGCCGGGTCGATCTGACGCTTGTGACGAGTCTGCGCCAGTTCGGCCGCGAGTGCCAGGCGACCGGACGCATGACGTAACACTCCGGGCGAGTGGCGCCTGCACGCATCCGATGCTTGCATGTCGATATGAACGAGAAGCGGATCATCGTCACGGGGGCATCGAGCGGCATCGGCGAGGCGGTGGCCAGGCAGGCGGTCGCCCGCGACTGGCAGGTGCTCGCGGTCGCCCGCCGAGCGGAGCGCCTGGACGCGCTCGCCGCCGAGATCGGCTGCGAGACCTTCGCGGCGGACCTGACGGACGAAGCGGCGGTCGCGGCGCTGGCCGAGGCGGCGGCCGCGTTCCGCCCGACCGGCCTCGTGCAGGTCGCCGGCGGCGCGAAGGGCGCAGCGCCGCTGGGGGAGACCACCGTCGAGGACTGGCGGTGGATGTTCGAGTCGAACGTCATCGCCACCAAGCGCGTGATCGACGCGCTGCTGCCGCTGCTGCGGCGCTCGACCGCCGCCCCGCAGCAGGACGGCTCCGCCTCCTACGCCGAGATCATGGTGGTCACCTCGATCGCCGCGACCGTCTCCTACCAGGGCGGCTCGGGCTACAACGCGGCGAAGTCGGCCGAGAAGCAGCTGCTCGACGTGCTGCGGCTCGAGCTGTTCGGCGAACCCATCCGGGTCATGGAGGTGGCGCCCGGCATGGTCTGGACCGAGGAGTTCAGCCTCGTGCGCTTCGGCGGCGACCAGGCGAAGGCGGATGCCGTCTACAAGGACGTGCAGGACCCGCTGTCGGCCGACGACGTGGCTCGCGTGATGACCGACATCCTGGCGCTGCCCGGGCACGTGTCGGTCGACGAGACGATCATCAAGCCGGTCGCGCAGACGCACCCGTGGATGGTGCACAAGGGACCGCTGGTCGCGAAGGGCTGACGCCCGCGCCCCCGCTCGGTGCTCAGGCGCCGGGGATGGGCGCTGGCGCCTCGGCGCGCTCGGCCGGCGGCTCGGGGTCGGCGAAGGCGAGCCTCGGCACGGCGATCAGGCCGATGGTCGCGGCGAGCGCGGTGACGCCGCAGATGATCCAGACGACGATGTAGCCGCCGAGGCTCGCGGCGGTGCCGATGGCGCCTGCCGCGAGCACGATGGCGAAGATCGAGGAGGCGAACGAGCCGCCGATCGTCTTGGTGGTGTTCGTCATGGCGGTCGCGACGCCGGTCTGGCCGCGCGGCGCCGCTGCCGCAGCGGCAGCGGGGAGCGCGCCGACGAGCGCACCGGAGCCGAGGCCGGCGATCGACATGCACAGGAACACCTGCCAGATCTCCAGGTGCAGCGGCACGAGCAGCAGGTAGCCGATCGCCACGAGGGCGGCAGCGACGATCAGCAGCAGCCGAGGTCGCACCCGGGAGGAGAGCACCGCGAGCGTCGCTGCCCCGACGATGAGCGAGAGCAGGTAGACGCCGATCAGGATCGACCGGGCGCTCGCGTCGAGACCCAGTCCGTAGCCGAGCGAGGGGTCGGTGCCGGCGTAGGTCGCCAGCGGCGTCTGCGCGCCGAGCAGGCTGACACCGACCAGCCCCGCCGTGAGCTGCACCGGCCACATCTCGGGGCGGCGCATGACGCGCAGGTCGATCGCGGGGTCGTCTTTGCCGAGCACCCACTTGCCGAACGGCAGCAGCAGTACGACGCCGATCCCCATGACCGCCCAGCCCCACCAGGCCTCCGGGCCGCCGATCTTGAGGAAGGTCAGGCCGGAGGTGATGGTGAGCAGCGAGAGCGCGAGCAGCACGAAGCCGCCCGCGTCGAGCTTGCGATCGGGCAGCGGCTCAGACTCCGGCACGCCCCAGAGGATCGCGAAGAAGCACACCGTCACCATGACCGCGGGGAGGAGGAGTGTCGGGAGCATCGCCTCGCCGAACGCGCCGAAGGCCGCGGCGGCGCCGAGGGCGCCGATGATGGCGCCGGCCTCGAGCGCGATCACGAGCATGCCGGCCGCCCGCCGGGTGGCGGAGGGTGCGACGCCGGTGCGGCGGCCGCGGTCGAAGATGAGCGCCACCTCGAGCGGCAGCCAGACGGCGTAGGCGCCCTGGAGCGAGAAGGCGATCAGGTAGCCCCAGAAGTCGCCGGAGAAGGCCATCCACCAACTCGCCCCCGCGGTGATGGCGGTGGAGAGCAGCAGCATCTTCTTGTGACCGTGCATGTCGCCGAGCTTGGCCAGCACCGGCACCAGCAGGGCGGAGAGCAGCAGCTGCCCGGCCTCGAACCAGTTGACGTCGGCATCGGTGACCCCCAGGTGGCGCGCGATGTCGGGCGTCAGGGTCACGTAGTAGCCCTGCAGGACGCCGCTCGTGAGCTCGACGCACACGAGCCAGCCGATGAGTGCAAGGGGCACCGCGCGCAACGCTGTCACGGATGCATCATGGCACCGGGGCGGCAGGACGCCGCGGATTGCGACCGCGACGCACGGAGCGGCTCCTGCCGCGTAGACTTGGTGCATGCGTGCCAACCACCCGTTCGTGATCTCCGTGCGCGACATCGTGCGGAAGCCCGGGCAGATGCGCGAGGTCTACGAGACCGCACCCTTCGGGGAGAAGATCGGTGAGGGTCTCGCGGTCGTGCTGCCCGAGCAGCCGGTCGATCTCGTGCTGCGCCTCGAGAGCGTCCATGAGGGCATCCTCGCCACCGGAACGGCCGGCGCGACGGCGCTCGCGACCTGTGCGCGATGCCTCACGGAGTTCGACCTCGACATCGATGTCGACTTCCTCGAGCTGTTCACGTATGATGGTGCGTCGGAATCCGACTACCTCGTGGTCGACGAAACAGTCGACATGCATGCGGTGGTTCGGGACGCGGTCGTGCTGGCGCTGCCGTTCCAGCCGGTCGACCGACCGGACTGCTCAGGACTCGATCCTGAGACAGGGGAGCGGCTCGAGCCGGGCACCGATCTCGTACCGGAGGAGACCATCGATCCGCGATGGGCAGCGCTCCAGGAATTCGCACAAGACGTAGCCGACGATCCGTCGGAAGATGACGCCCAGGCGTCGAAGAAGGAGTGAGCAATGGCTGTTCCCAAGAGGAAGATGTCGCGGTCGAACACCCGCGCGCGCCGTTCGCAGTGGAAGGCCGAAGCGCCCAAGCTCGTCAAGACCATCGAGGGCGGCAAGACCGTCTACAGCCTCCCGCACCGCGCGAAGGTCGTCGAGGACTCGGCCGGCACGCCGCTGTACATGGAGTACAAGGGCCGCAAGGTCGCCGACGTCTGATCCCTCTGACGAGGATCGCCGTCGCATGACGGAGCGCGCCAGCCGTCTGCTCGAGCAGCTCGGGGTCGATATCGACCCCGAGCTACTCGCGTTGGCCCTGACCCATCGCTCCTGGGCGTACGAGCAGGGCGGTGTGCCGCACAACGAGCGTCTCGAGTTCCTCGGCGACTCCATCCTCGGCCAGGCCATCACGATCGAGCTCTACCGGCGCTTCCCCGACGCGCCCGAAGGCGATCTCGCGAAGCGCCGAGCCGGCGTGGTCTCGACGGTCGCGCTCGCCGAGGTCGCTCGCGGCATCGGGCTGGGCGAACACATCAGGCTCGGCAAGGGCGAAGCCGCCTCGGGCGGTGCCGCGAAGGCGTCGATCCTCGCCGACACGATGGAGGCGGTCTTCGGCGCCGCCTACCTCAGCGCCGGGCACACCGCCTCGGCGCAGCTCGTGCTGCGCCTGGTCGCCCCGCTGCTCGATGACCCGGACCGCACCGGCGCCGCGCTCGACCCGAAGACGGCGCTGCAGGAGGTCGCGGCCGCGCAGCATCGTGGCGCGCCGGTCTACGAGATCGAGGCGGCCGGGCCCGACCACGCGCGCACCTTCACCGCGACCGTGCTCATCGACGACGAGCCCGTCGCGACCGGCACCGGCACGAGCAAGAAGGTCGCCGAGATGGGCGCTGCCCTCACCGCGTACGACGCGCTCGTCGCCACGGTGGCCGCCGAGCGCCCGCTGCGCTGACATGCCGGAGCTGCCGGAGGTCGAGGTCGTCCGCGCCGGCCTCGCGTCGGCCGTCACCGGCGCCCGCATCGAGGGCGTCGAGGTGTTCGACGAGCGATCGATCGCGCGCCACGATGGCGATGCGGCCGCCTTCGAGGCGGCGTTGCTCGGCCGCTCCTTCGGTGTGCCGGCGCGACGCGGCAAGTTCCTGTGGATCCCGCTCGAGCCGGAGCAGGGCGAGCTGACGACGGATGCGCTGCTCACGCCGGGCGCGGATCGTGCACTGCTTGCGCACCTGGGCATGTCCGGCCAGGTGCTCGTCCGGGAGCCGGGCGCAGCCGCCGACCGGCACACGCGCATCCGCCTCCTGATCGACCAGCCGCAGCACGGCGCGCTCGAGATCCGCTTCGCCGACCAGCGGCTCTTCGGCGGCCTCGCGGTGCGGCCGCTGGTCGTGGGCGAGGGCGGCGGCGCGGTGCCCGACCAGGCCGCGCACATCGCGCTCGATCCGCTCGAGCCGGGCTTCGACGCATCCGCCGTGGCCCGTCGTCTGCGGCTGCGCCGGCAGGGGGTCAAGGCCGCGCTGCTCGACCAGCAGCTGGTCTCCGGCATCGGCAACATCTACGCGGACGAGGCGCTCTGGCGCAGCCGGCTGCACTACGCGACGCCCGGCCAGCGGCTCACGCAGGCGCGCGCGACGGCGCTGCTGGCCGACGTGCGCGACGTGCTCGAGCGGGCGCTCGCCGAGGGCGGCACCTCGTTCGACGCCCAGTACGTGAACGTGAACGGGCAGTCGGGCTACTTCGAGCACAGCCTGAACGCCTACGGCCGCGGCGGCCAGCCGTGCAGGCGCTGCGGCGCCACCATGGTGCGGGAAGCGTGGATGAACCGCGGCTCGACCCGGTGCCCGCGCTGCCAGCGGCGGCCGCGCGGGCTCGCTGCCGGCCTGGCATAGCCTGGATCGATGGCCTTCGACGGATTCACGCCCGACGCGTTCGCCTTCTACGCCGAGCTCGAGGCGAACAACGAGCGCCCCTGGTGGCTGGCGAACAAGGCGCGCTACGACGAGCAGGTGCGCGCGCCCTTCGAGGCGCTGGGCGAGGAGCTCGAGCCGGTGGCGAGCAGCGTGAAGATCTACCGCCCCTACCGCGACGTGCGCTTCAGCCACGACAAGACGCCCTACAAGACCCGGCAGGGGCTGTTCGCGCAGCGCACGCCCGGCATCGGCTGGTTCCTCAACCTCGACGCGAGCGGCGTCTGGATCGGCGGCGGCTTCTTCGGCGACGCCTCCTTCACGAAGGCCTACCGGGCCGCGGTCGAGGCCGTCGGGCCCGGCACCGAGCTCGAGGGCATCCTGGGCGTGCTCACCGATGCCGGCTACGAGCTCGGCGGCGAGCAGCTGAAGACCGCCCCGCGCGGCACCGACCCCGAGCATCCGCGCATCGGGCTGCTGCGCTACAAGTGGGTGACCGCCCGCAGGCACCTGTCACCGGCGGATGCGTCCGGTCCGGCCCTGCTGGACGCCCTGTTCGACACGGTCGACGAGGTGCAGCCGCTGGTCGGCTGGGCGGCGGCGAACGTGGCGCCGAAGCGGTAGGGCGGGTCTCGATACGTCGCCCTGCGGGCGGCTGCTCGACCAGCGTGGGCGCTACCCCATGATGCGCTTGGTGACCGCCGCGCGCAGCTCGGTGAACGGCGGGTAGATCACCCGCAGCGTGTCGATCGCGGTGGGCTTCGACAGCACCGCCTTGCGGTGGCTGAACGACTCGAACGAGAAGCGCCCGTGGTAGCGGCCCGTGCCGCTCTCGCCCACGCCGCCGAAGGGCAGCGATTTCGCGCCGTAGTGCGCGACGGCCACGTTCACGCCCAGCGCGCCCGAGCTGGTCTCGCGCTCGACGCGGCGCGCGACGGCGCGATCGCGCGCGAAGACGTACAGCGCCAGCGGCTTGTCGCGGCCGCGCATCGCCTCGATGAAGCCGTCGACGCCGTCGACGGGCAGCACCGGCAGGATCGGGCCGAAGATCTCCTCCCGCATCACCGGCGCAGCCTCGTCGACGTCGGTGAGGATGGTCGGGGCGAAGTAGCGCTCGTCGGCGTCCGCCTCGCCGCCGGTGACGACGGTGCCCCCGGCCAGCAGCCCCTGCAGCCGCGAGAGGTGCGCGCCGTTGATGATGCGCGAGTAGTCGGGGGAGGCTCGCGGGTCGCCCAGCTGTTCGGCGGTCGCGCGGCGCAGCTCGGCGACGAGCTCGTCCGCCACCTCGCGGTCGACGCGGATGTGGTCGGGGGCGACGCAGGTCTGACCGGCGTTCAGCCACTTGCCCCAGGCGATGCGGTCGGCGGCGACCGCGAGGTCGGCCGAGCGGTGCACGTAGACGGGACTCTTGCCGCCGAGCTCGAGCACCGTCGGCGTCAGGTGCTTCGCGGCCGCCGCAGCGACGATGCGCGCCACCTGCGAATTGCCGGTGTAGAAGATCAGGTCCCAGCGCTGCTCGAGCAGCGCGGTCGTCTCCGGCACGCCGCCGGTGACCACCCGCACCGAGCGCGGGTCGAGGTAGGCGGGCACCAGCCGCGCCAGCAGGGCGGAGGTCGCCGGGGCCACCTCCGAGGGCTTCAGCACCACGGCGTTGCCGGCGGCGAGCGCGCCCACGAGCGGCCCGAGCGCCAGCTGCAGCGGGTAGTTCCAGGGCGCGATCACGAGCGTCGCGCCGAGCGGCTCGGCGACCGTCCTGCCCAGCGCCGGCTGCAGCGCCAGCGGCAGCGGCACCGGGCTCGGCAGCATCCAGCGCCACAGCTGGCGCCGCGCGTGCTTCGCCTCGCCGACCGTGAACGCGATCTCGCTCAGGTGCGCCTCGACCTCGCTCTTGCCGAGATCGTCGGCGAGCGCCGCCTCCCACAGCGACACGTTCTGCAGCAGCATCCGCACCAGACCGTCGAGCTGCTGCTCGCGATAGTGCCGCGGCCGGGTCAGCCCGCTCGTGACGGCCGCCCGCAGCTCGGCGGCGATGCCGTCGACGGATGCGTCGGGCGTGGTCTGCACGTCGGGCTCGCTCATGCCCCCATGGTGGCAGGCGTCGCTATGGTCAGCCCGCGCTCCGTTCGAGGCTCCGCTGCCAGCCGCCCTCAGCGCCGACGGGCACGAAGCCGAGCGCCTCGTTGACCCGCAGCATCGGGCGGTTCTCCTCGGCGTTCCAGGTGATGATGCGCGCGCGGTCGGGGTGGAGGCGGCCGAGCTGCAGCAGGTTCTCGGCCTTCACGAGCATGCCGAGCCGGTGGCCTCGATGCTCGGCGTGCACGAGCGTGTCCTCCTGGAAGGCGGGCCTGCCGGGCGCCGGCAGCAGCAGGATCGTGAACGCGACGGCGTCGCCGCTGGCGCGGTGCACGGCGATCGCCTGCAGCGGCGTCAGGCCGGCCTCCGCCCACTCCCGCTCCACGCGCTGCACGCGGGCCGCGTCCCAGTGCTCGATGTCGTCCTCCAGCGCGGCACGCGGCACGTCGGTCGACATCCGCTCGTGCAGGAGAGCCATCGCGTCGAGCAGCTCCGGCGGCGTCGCTCCCTGCCACGTGCGCGACTCGTAGGCCGCGCCCGCGTGCGCCAGCGCATCCGCCCTGTGCGCCTCGAGCAGCGCCCGGGCCGCCGCCACGTCGAGCTCGGAGACACGCTCGATCTGCTCGAGCTCATAGCCCATCGAGGCGAGCAGCGCCGCGGGAGCGTCCGCCGCGATCGCGCCGTGGCCGCTGTGGGGCGTGAGCGAAGCGGCGCCGGCCGGCGGCACGCGGTGGTCGACCCATGCCTGCAGCGCGGTGGCGCCGAGCACCGTCGCCTCCGCCTCGAGGCGCTGCGCGATCGCCCGGCCGATGCCGCGGCCGCGGGCCTCCGGCACCACCCAGGCGCTGAGGTAGGCGACGCTCGCGCTCTGCTCGCGGCTCATGCCGATGATGCCGCGCCCGACATCGTCGCCCTCGGCGCGCACGAGCCAGCGGATCGCCAGCTCGTCCTCGTCGTTGCGCAGGGAGGCGACGATCTCGTCGACGGTGGTGTCGGAGCGATCATCGCCCCAGAAGTGCTGCGTCACCCGGTTGGCCGTGGCGACGTAGCGGGCGATGAGCGAGAGCGCCGGCTCGTCGAGGTCGTCGGCGGGCGCAGCGAGCGGCAGCCACTCGAGCTCGGGCGCGGTCACGGGGTCTCCTGCAGCTGCCAGGCGCCCGCGCTGCAGATGGCGGCGAAGCCGAGCGCCTCGTTGACGCGCAGCATCGGGCGGTTCTCCTCCGCGTTCCAGGTGCGCACGATCGCATCGGGCTCCAGCGCGAGCAGCGCGCGCAGGTTCGCGGCCTTCACGAGCATGCCCAGCCGGTGGCCGCGGTGCTCGCCGTGCACGAGGGTGTTGTGCTGGTACCAGACGCGGGGATTGTCGGAGCTGACGAGCGTCGTGAACGCGACCGCGGCAGCCGTCGTCTCGTCGAAGGCGGTCGCCCACAGCATCGTGCGACCGCCCTGCAGCTCGCTCTCCTCGTAGCGCAGGAGCCGTGCGGCATCCCATGCCTCCGCCTCGTGGTCGAGCCCGGCGGCGGGCGCGTCGGTCGACATGCGGGCCTGCAGCGCCGCGAGCCCGTCACGGTGCTCGGGCGGCGTCGCGCCCGTCCAGGTCTCGAGCCGGTAGCCGACGGCGTGGCGCTCGGCCTCGGCGAGGTGCTCGGCGAGCGCGGGCCCCGCCGTGGCGAGGTGCAGCTCGCTCATGCGCTCGATCTGCTCGATCGCGAATCCATAGGCCAGCAGCATGCGCACCTCGGGGGACCCCGCGGGGACCTCGCCGAAGCCGGTCGGTGCTGCCAGGCGGGGGCCGGGCGCCGGGCGGTGGTCGACCCACGCCTGGAAGGTGGTGACGCCCTGCGCGCGCATGCGCCCCAGCAGCTGGTCGACCAGCGCGCGGGCGACCCCTCGACGCCGGTGCTGCGGCAGGACGAGCGCGTCGATCTCTGCGACGGTCTGCGCCTCCAGCAGGCTGCGCTCGGCCAGTCCGCGGCCCGCAGGCTCGCCGTCGACCAGGGCCAGCGTGCGGATCGTCTCGCGCTCGGCGACCGCGGCCCGCCACTGCGACCACGCCTCCCGGTAGGAGAGGGCGTGGCTGGTGTCGCCGCCCCACTCGTGCTCGCTGACGCGGTTGCGCACGTCGATCCAGGCGCGCAGCAGGCGTGCACCCTCGCTGTCGTCGTCCCAGCGCTCCGGCACCGGCACATCCACGATCTCGACGGTCATCGCGCGTCCTTCCGCTGCCAGACGGCCTCGTAGCCGACCGGCAGGAATCCGGTGGCCTCGTTGACGGCCAGCATGTGGCGGTTCTCCTCGGCGTTCATCGTGCTCACGCGCGCGTGGCTCGGGTGGTGGTCGCGCAGCTCGACGAGGTTGGCGAGCTTCAGCAGCATGCCGAGCCGGCGGCCGCGGTGCTCGCGCGCGACGATCGTGTCGTGCTGGCGGGCGACGTCGTCGCCGTTGCCGAGCAGCACGGCGCCGACGAACAGGCTGGTGAAGCCGGCGAGCTCGCCCGAGGCGATGTGCCGGGCGATGACGGTGCGCATCGTGCGGCCGCCGTCGATCTTCTGCCGCTCGAACTCCGCCAGCCGCTCGTCGCTCCAGGTCTCGGCCTCGAGGGCGAGCTCGCCCACCGGCGAGTCGGTCGACATGCCCTCGTGCAGCCGCCGCACGCCCGGCCGGTGCTCGGCCGGCGTCGGTCCCGACCACGCGATCGCCTCGTAGCCGTCCGCGGCGGCGCGCGCCGACGCATCCGCCCACCGCTCGCTGAGGCTGGGCGCGGCGCGCTCGAGCGCGCGCACGTCGGCGACGCTCATGCGGTAGACCTGCTCGAGCGCGTAGCCGCGCGCGAGCATCGCCGCAGCCTCGGGCTCGTCGGGGTCGACGCCGCCGAAGCCGGTCTTCGCGGTGACCGCGCCGGTGGCGGCGGCTGGCGCTGCCGACGATGCGCTCGCCGTCGACCGCGAGCCGCTTGATGTGGCGCTCGGCCTCGGACGACTGCCAGGCGGCGAGGCGCTCCTCGGGGCTCAGGCGCGAGAGGCCCACGCCGAAGCGGGCGTCGCCGACGCGCTCGGCGTGCTCGGCGGCGGCGCGGAACGCCGAGCCCGCGGCCGTCTGCTCGTCGCAGCGCGCGGGCAGCGTGAGCGTGCGGATCTCGACCTGCCGGGCCGTCATGCCGGCACCTGCTCGCGCCACTGCCACTGCGCCTCGTAGGAGACCGGCAGGAAGCCGGCGGCCTCGTTCACGTCGAGCATGTGGCGGTTCTCCTCGGCGTTCCAGGTCACGACCCGCATGAGCTCCGGCCGCGCCGCACGCAGGCGCAGCAGGTTGTCGAGCTTCATGAGCATGCCGAGGCCGTGGCCGCGATGCGGCCTCGTCACGAGGGTGTCGTGCTGCCGCGCTGTCGTACCGGTGGCCGGCAGGATGAGCGTCGTGAAGCCGCCGAGCTCACCCGAGTCGCGCTGGCGCGCCGCCACCGTCAGGAGGACGCGCCCGCCCTGCTGCTTCGACTGCTCGAACTCCGTCAGCCGCGCGTCGTCCCACACCTCGGGCTCCCACGCGAGCCCGGCGACCGGGGCGTCGACCGACATGCGCTCGTGCAGCGCGCACATCGACGCACGGTGCTCCTGCGGCGTCTCGCCCGTCCAGTGCACGAGCTCGTAGCCGCTCGCCCGCTCGAGGGCGGCGGCGTGCCGTGCCTCGAGGTCGGGCAGGGCCGACAGCTCGGCGACGCTCACGCGGTAGACCTGCTCGAGCGCGTAGCCGCGCGCGACCAGCGGCGCGGTGTCCGGATGCGTCGGGTCGCCGCCGCCGAAGCCGGTGCGGGCGGTCACGGGGCCGGTGGCGCCGCCGACGGCCGACGCGATGAGCGTGGACCGCCCGAGCCGCGCCGCCTCCTCGTGCGCGCGCTCGACGAGCGACTCGGCGAGCGCTGCCTGGTCGGGCGCGGTGAGCTCGCCCAGCAGCTCGACCTGGTACTCGGCGGTCTCGGTGGAGTCGAGCAGCGGCGCGTAGAGGCTCAGCACGCCGACGAGCCGGTCGCCGTGCCACGCGCGGTAGCACTGAATCCGCTCGGAGGGACTCGGCTGCAGCGCCGCCAGGAACCCGACCGGCGTGTTGACGTACACGCCCTCGGTGTAGCGCTCGGCGTTGCTGCGCTCGTTGAACGCGTAGGCCAGCCGGAACTCGTCGCCGACCGCGCCGGCCTCGTCGGGATGGGCGGGCAGCGTCGCGAGGCGGATGTCGAACATGGGGTCTCTGCCGCTCGCGTCAAGCACCGTGCCTGCGGGCAGCCTTGCAGAGTAGACCCGCGCGTGCCGTGCGCGCAATGGCGAATCGCCCGGCTACGGTGTTCCCAGCACGAACCGGGAGCCGCATGCATCTCAAGACCCTCACCGTCAAGGGCTTCAAGTCGTTCGCGCGCGCGACGACCTTCCAGTTCGAGCCGGGCGTCACGTGCGTCGTGGGCCCCAACGGCTCCGGCAAGTCGAACGTCGTCGACGCCCTCGCCTGGGTGATGGGCGAGCAGGGCGCGAAGACGCTCCGGGGCGGCAAGATGGAGGACGTCATCTTCGCCGGCACCGCCACCAGCGGTCCGCTCGGCCGCGCGCACGTCGAGCTGGTGATCGACAACGCCGACGGCGCCCTGCCGATCGAGTACGCCGAGGTGCAGATCTCGCGCACGCTCTTCCGCAACGGCGGCAGCGAGTACGCCATCAACGGCGAGTCGTGCCGGCTGCTCGACGTGCAGGAGCTGCTGAGCGATTCGGGCCTCGGCCGCGAGATGCACGTCATCGTCGGTCAGGGGCAGCTCGACAACGTGCTGCAGGCGACGCCCGCCGACCGCCGCGGCTACATCGAGGAGGCCGCCGGCATCCTCAAGCACCGCCGCCGCAAGGAGAAGACGCTCCGCAAGCTCGATGCGATGCAGGCCAACCTCACGCGACTGCAGGACCTCACCGGCGAGATCCGCCGGCAGCTGAAGCCACTCGGGCAGCAGGCAGAGATCGCCAAGGAGGCCGCCACCATCCAGGCGACCGTGCGCGACGCCCGCGCACGTCTGATCGCGGCCGAGGTCATCGGCCTGCGCGCCCAGCTCGACAGCGCCGCCCGCTCCGAGTCGGAGCGCAAGTCGGAGCGCATCGTGCTGCAGGAGCAGCTCGAGCAGGCGCAGCTGCGCGCCAGCCGCATCGAGGCGTCGATGATCGGCGATGACGTCGACCGCGCCCGCAACACCGCGCACGGGCTCGAGCGCGAGCTCTCGCGGCTGCAGTCGCTGCACGCGCTCGCCGGCCAGCGCCTCGCGCTGCTCGAGGAGGCGCCGGAGGTCGGCGACGCCGCACCGCTCGTGACCCCCGACATGGTGGCCGCCGCCCGCGACGAGGCCACCGCGCTGAAGGAGAGGGTGGCGGATGCCGAGGCTCGCCTCGGCAAGGCGGCCTCGGCGACCGCGCTGGCGCGCGCGAACCTCGACTCCCTCGACGAGGAGATCGCCGCGCAGGCGGCCCTGGTCTCGAAGCACGACCTGGAGGCCGCCGGCCACCGCTCGAAGGTGGAGGTCGCGCAGTCGACGCTCGCCGCCCGCGAGGCCGAGGTGACGCGCCGGGAGAGCGCGCTCGCGAACGCCGAGCAGCGGCTCGCCGAGGCGCAGGCGGCGGCCGAGGAGACCGGCGACGAGCAGGAGGTCGACGATGCCGAGTCGCTCTCCGGCGGCTACCGCGACGCCGACGAGGCGCAGGCGCGCCTCCAGGCCGCCCTCGACGAGCGCCGCGAGGCCCTGCACGCGGTCGAGCGTGAGCGCGATGCGGTCGCCGCCCGCACCTCGGCCCTGACCCTCGCGCTGTCGAAGGCCAACGCATCCGCAGGTCTCATCGACGCAGGGCTCGCCGGCGTCGGCGGGCTGGTGGCAGAGCGCGTGAAGGTCAAGAAGGGCTACGAGGCGGCGATCGCCGCAGCGCTCGGCACGCTCGGCGAGGCCGTGCTGGCCGACACGCGCGAGGCGGCCGCCGCCGCCATCGAGCACGCGCACCGCGAGAAGCTCGGCCGCATCGAGGCGGTCGTCGGCGACGCCGTGCCGATGCAGGCGACCGCCAAGCAGGCCGTCGGCGCCGTGCATGCGCCGACCGTCGTCGATGCGCCCGCCGGCGTGCTCGGCGTGCTCGCCCACACGTTCATCGTCGACTCCCTCGAGGCCGCGCAGCAGGCCGGACCGGCGATCGCGCAGCTCGAGCTGGGCGGGCCGGTCACGATCGTCACCAAGCGCGGCGACTACGTCAGCGAGTACCTGATGCGCGGCGGCAGCGACGACGCGCAGTCGCGGCTCGAGCTGATCGCCGAGCGCGACACCGCGACCGAGCGGCTCGAGGAGCTCTCGACCGCGATCGAGCGCGAGTCGGGCGCGCTCGAGGACGCCCGGCAGGCGCACCAGCAGGCCAAGCGGGCGGCGGCGGATGCCTTGGAGGCGCTGCGCGCGCACGATGCGGCCTCGGCGGCGCGCGGGGAGCAGCGCAGCCGGGCACGCGCCCGGCTGGAGTCGGCCACCGGCGAGCACGAGCGCGCCGAGGCGGCGCTCGCCGAGGCGCGGCGCGGCATCGACGAGGCGCAGCGCGGCGTCGAGGGCGCTGAGCAGGCGCTCGAGCGCTTCGAGGGGAAGCCGCGGCCGATGCTCGACGCCTCGGCGCGCGAGGGGCTGCTGGCCGAGGCGGAGGCGGCGCGCGGCGGCGAGACCGACCTGCGCATCGAGCTCGAGACCGCCAGGGAGCGGGTGCGGGCAGAGCTCGCGCGCGCCGACTCGCTCGCGCGCGACGTCGAGGCGCAGCGCGCCCGCGCCGAGGAGGCCGCGCGCCGCGCGGTGCTGCGCGAGCGGCAGCGCGAGCAGGCCTCGCGCGTGCTGGCGGCGATCCCGCCGGTGCTGGCCGTGGCCGAGCGCAGCGTGCAGGAGTCGCGCAGGGTGCTCGCCGAGCGCGAGGCCGACCGCCGCGACCGCAACGAGGAGCTCACGAAGCTGCGCCGCGACGAGGGCGGGCTGCGCGAGCGGCTGCAGGAGATCACCGAGCACGTGCACGTGGCCGAGATGGAGGCCTACGAGCAGCGGCTGCACCTGTCGAACCTGCTCGAGCGCGCCGGCAGCGAGCTCGGCCTCGAGGAGCAGGTGCTGGTCGCCGAGTACGCGCCGGCCGAGGAGGGCTGGGATCGCAAGGCCGAGCAGGCCAGGCTGGCCGAGGCCGAGCGCAAGCTGGGACGCCTGGGCCGCGTGAACCCGCTCGCGCTCGAGGAGTTCGAGGCGCTCGAGCAGCGCCACACGTTCCTCACCGAGCAGCTCGCCGACCTCGCGAAGACGCGCGCCGACCTCGAGCAGATCATCGGCGACCTCGATCAGATGATGGAGTCGATCTTCGCCACCGCCTTCGAGGACACGAAGGCGGCGTTCACCGAGGTGTTCCCGATCCTCTTCCCGGGCGGCTCCGGCGCGCTGGCGCTCACCGATCCCGACAACCTGCTCGAGACGGGCATCGAGGTGACGGTGCGGCCGGCGGGCAAGAAGATCGACCGCATCTCGCTGCTCTCGGGCGGTGAGCGCTCGCTCGCGGCGGTGGCGCTGATGGTCGCGATCTTCAAGGCGCGGCCCAGCCCGTTCTACATCATGGACGAGGTGGAGGCGGCGCTCGACGACGCCAACCTCGGCCGGCTGCTGACCGTGTTCGAGCAGCTGCGCGAGAACAGCCAGCTGATCATCATCACGCACCAGAAGCGCACGATGGAGATCGCGGATGCGCTCTACGGCGTCTCGATGCGGCAAGACGGGGTCTCGGCGGTCGTCGGGCAGCGCACGAAGCGCGAGACGGTCGACGCGTAGCGCGGAGCTGCTTGCGACGGCCGCGGGTCTGCGGCCGTCAGCCGAGCCAGGACCAGACGTGGACGGCGCCGGGGCCGTAGATCCCATCGAGTGCGGCCTGGATCGAGCCGTCGTCGAAGACGACCTCGAGCTCGACGATGCCGGTCCCGCCACCGCCACCCAGCACATCCGCTCGCTCGAGCGCGAAGAGGTCGTCCTGCACCGCTTGCAGCGTCGGTGCGTCGAGCGACCCGGTCGGCGTCTCCCGTGCGGGCATGCTCAGCGCAGCCAGGTCGAGCATCTCGACCGGCGTCACCGCGTTGCTCGCAGCGTCGTAGGTGACGCGCATCGCCAACGAGTCGGTCCAGCGCACGCCGGAGGCCTCCTCATGCCCGACGGCGGCCCAGTCCCAGCCGACGACCGCCGGGCCGCCGCACTGCGGCGGGAGCGAGGCGGCCACGGTGTAGCAGAGCACCGGTGTGCCGGCGAGCGGGCCGCTGGCCGCTTCGAGCACGATGCCCGTCGCGATCACCGGCTCCGTCGCGCTCGGCGTCGGCAACGCTCTGAGCCGCGCCTGCGCCTCGGCGCCGGTGATGACGGGCGCTGCGGTGTCCATCGGGGGGTCCACCAGCTCAGGCGCGTCGCCGGCTGATCCGCCGGCGTCCCGCAGCGCCGACGCGACGAACACGGTGCCGGGTCCATAGGCCGCGTCGAGCGCCGACTGCATCGAGCCGTCGTCGTAGATCACGTCGAGCACGACGATGCCGTCGTAGCCGTTGACGCCGAGCACATCGGGGCGCTCGAGCGCGAGCAGCTCCTGCTGCACCGACGCGATCGTCGCCTCGTCGAGCTCGCCCGACGGCACCTCGATCGCAGGCAGCGTGATCGCGGCGGCGCTCATCGGCTCGCCGGTCTGCGTGAAGGCATCCGCAGCCGCCTCGTAGACGCCGGTGATCGCGACGCCCTGCACCCAGCGCACGCCGCCGGTCTCCTGGTGCTCGAAGGCGTCCCAGTTCCATCCGAGCAGCTCGGGCCCGCCGCACTGCGGGGGCGCCGACTCGGCGACCGCGCCGATGCACAGGATGGCACCGTCGTCCTGCTCGAGCACCGTCGCGATCGCCAGCACCTCGCCGGCCGGGCTCGGTGCGGGCAGGTCGGCGAGCGACGCGGGGGAGCCCGGCGCGGTCGGCGCATCGGCGCCGGGTGAGGCGCAGCCGGCTGCGACCAGGACGATGGCGGCGGCGACGCTGCCGACGATGATGCTTCTCATGGCCTCAACCTAGGCGCGGGTCGTGCGAGACACATCCCAACGTTTCGGAAGACTTCGACGTCTGCTGAGAGAAGTGGCTATCATGAGAGCATGGAAAGCGCCACAATCGAGAATCGCGTCGGCATCCGCGCGCTGCGAGACGGCCTCAGCGCGCAGCTGCAGCGCGTGAAGGCAGGCGAGACCATCGAGGTCACCGAGCACGGCCGCGTGATCGCTCGCATCGTCCCGGCACAGCAGGAGAGCGTCATCGAGCGGCTCGTCGCCGAGGGACTGATCGAGCTGCCGACGAACCCGAGCCGCGATCTGCCTGAGCGCATCGCTGCGCGTGGCGGCGTCAGTGACCTGATCGCCGACCAGCGTCGATGATCGCCTGCTTCGACACCTCGGCGATCGTGCCGCTGCTGATCGAAGAGCCGGCCTCTGCGAGCTGCGAACGGGTGTGGCGCGATGCCACTCGTGTGCACATCGCATCCATCACCGTTGCAGAGACAGCGGCGGCGCTCGCTCAGGCGCGACGGATCGGGCGCATCGACGGCGATGCGCTGCAGATCGCCCTTCGCGGTGCCGACCAGCTGTGGCAGCGCTGCGCGATCAGTCCCATCACCGTCGGCCTGGCACGCGAGGCTGCCGAGCTCGCCGTGCTGCATGACCTCAGGGGATTCGACGCGGTGCAGTGCGCGTTCGGGCTGGCGCTCGCGGAAGCGGGCGCGATCGGTGTCGCGGGTGACCGTGCCTTGCTCACTGCGTGGCGCACCGCTGGAATGCCGGTGCTCGACATCACCCGCTGACGGTCAGCGCTGTCCACGGGGAGCGGTCACGCCCGCGAACGTACTCCTGGCGGCTGACGCGCACCACCGCCCGGTGGTGCGAGGATCGATGCCGTGACCGACCGCGACGACCTCTTCGCCCGCCTGCGGCGCCGGCCCGACGTCGAGGACCCGACGCTGCTCGCGTACGACGCCTCCGATGCGCTCATCCTCGATGAGGCCGCGACGCTGCGCGCCGCCCTGGGGGAGGTGGTCGTGATCGGCGACCGGCACGGCGCGCTCACGCTCGGCGCGCTGCAGGACGGCGCCGAGCATGTGCGGGTGCACCAGGACTCGACCGTCGGCGAGCGCGCGCTCGACGCCAACGCGGCTGAGCTCGGCGTCGACGGCGCGCGCTATACGCACCACCGGCTCGACGCCTCGCTGGTCGAGGGCGCGCGGCTCGTGCTGCTGCAGCTGCCGCGCTCGCTCGACGAGCTCGACGAGATCGCCGAGCTCATCGCCACCCACGCCGACGAGCAGGTGCGCGTGGTCGCCGGCGGCCGCGTCAAGCACATGACGATGAGCATGAACGCGCTGCTGGGTCGATCCTTCACGCACGTGCACGCGAGCCGCGGCTGGCGCAAGTCGCGCGTGCTCCACGCCGAGGGCCCGCTGCGCCCCGGGATCAGCTGGCCGCGCGCACGCCGCCACGAGCTGCGCGGCCGCCAGCAGAGCGTGGTCGCGCACGGCGGCGCGTTCGCCGGCACCGCGGTCGACATCGGCGCCCAGGCGCTGCTGGCGCATCTGGAAGAGATGGCGGATGCGTCGCACGCGATCGACCTGGCGTGCGGCACCGGGGTGCTCGGCATCGCGCTCGCGCTCGCCCGGCCCGAGGTGCAGGTGCTCGCGACCGACGCGTCGGCGGCGGCGATCGCGTCCACGCGCGCGAGCGCGGAGGCGAACGGGGTCGCCGGCCGTGTGGACGCACGGCAGCTGGACGGCCTCGAGGGCGTGCCCGACGCATCCGCCGGGCTCATCCTGCTCAACCCGCCGTTCCACCTCGGGGCGACGGTGCACACGGGGATCGCCGAGCGACTGATCGCCGAGGCCGGGCGCGCGCTGGCGCCGGGCGGCGAGCTGTGGTGCGTGTGGAACACGCCGCTGGGCTACCGCCCGCTGCTCGAGCGCATCGGCCCGACCCGCCAGGCGAGCCGCACGCCCAAGTTCACGGTGACGGTCACCACGCGGTGAGCGACCCGCGCGCGCCCGCGAGCCGGACCCGTTCCGGTGGCGGCGACCCGCGCGCGCCGGCGAACCGGACCCGTTCCGGTGCCGAGGACCCGGCACAACGGGTCCCCGGCGCCGGAAAGGGTCCAGCGAGCGGGTTCACCGCCGTCGAGGAGGCGATCGATCGCGCCGCGCACCGCTTCCTCGACCGGCGGGGGCTGCGCGAGGGCCGCGGCAGCTCGCGCTGGCGCCGCGCCGCCGTCGAGCTGGCCGTGTTCGCGCTCAAGCAGGGCTGGGCGGCGATCTTCGGCGGCCTGCTGCTCGCCTGCATCCTGGCGGCGCGCCTCTGGTGGCCCGACGACGCCCCGCTCGCGCGCAACGACGCGCTGACGATCGCCGCGGTCCTCATCCAGGCGGCGATGCTCGCCCTCCGGCTCGAGACCCTGCGGGAGCTGTGGGTGGTGGTGCTCTTCCACGTCGCGGGCACCGTCATGGAGCTGTTCAAGACCGATGTCGGCTCGTGGGCGTACGAGGCAGAGGGGCTGCTGCGCATCGGTGCCGTGCCGCTGTTCTCGGGCTTCATGTACGCCGCGGTCGGCAGCTACATGGTGCGCACGATGCGCATGTTCGACCTGCGCTTCACGCGCTACCCGCCGCTGTGGGCGACGATCGTGGTCGCGGTCGGCATCTACGCCAACTTCTTCACGCACCACTTCATCTGGGATGTCCGCTGGGTGCTGGTGGGCGCCGTGCTGGTGCTGTGGGTCGGATGCGTCATGCGGTTCCGCGTGCTGCGCACGCAGCGGGGCACGCAGCTGGGCATGCCGGTCGTGGTCGCGTTCGGGCTCGTCGCGATCGTCATCTGGGGCGCCGAGAACCTCGCGACGCTCGGGGGAGCGTGGCTCTACCCGAACCAGGTCGATGGCTGGCAGCCGGTCTCGGGCAGCAAGATCGTCAGCTGGTTCCTGCTGATGATCCTGTCGGTCGTGCTGGTGACGCTCGTGCACCGGCCGCGGCGGCCGGACGACCGGTCACCGGCGAGCGCTGCCGGGCCCGGTTCACCGGATGTTCACCGGCACGATGCGGACACGCCGCCGGCGATCCACGGAGACGACACCACCGACTGCTCCAATGAGAACAAGGAACCCGGCCACGTATGAGGTGGCCGGGCTTCGTGCTTCCCGGGTCGGTGGCACCCCGAAAAGGGTGGAGGCCCCGAGCGGTATGAGCGTTCGGGGCCTCCGCTCCTCCCGAGGGAGGAACACCTTCCGAAGAAGGTTCGATCATCATGCGGCCTGCTGCCGCCGTCGCGCAACCTCGGCGGCAGAAGTCACTTCACGCACGACTTGAGGGTTTGGCCGCGGCCCAGCAGCGCAGCATGAGCGCCGATCGGTGGCCCGCGCAGTCGGCGGCGAGCGCGGGCAGGTCGTCGATGCCGAGGTTGCGGGCGCCCTTCCGCACCGCGACGTCGCCCAGCAGCAGCACGTCGGGGTCGCCCATGCGCAGCGACAGGTACCCGACCGTCCACGGCCCGATGCCCCTGAGCTCGAGCAGCTGCGCGCGCATGGCGACGAGGTCGGATGCGCTGTCGTCGTCATGCGCGACGCTCACGTCGATCGCGCCGCCGCCCACGGCCTCGGCGGCCGCGCGCACGGCGGCAGTCTTCGCGGCCGGCCCGCGCAGCACGTCGGCCCCGGCAGCCACCTGCGCCATGGTCGGGAAGCAGCGGTCGACGCCGTCCTCGGCGAGCGCTGCCGGCAGCGGCTCGCCGAGCGTCGCGAGCAGCCCGAGCTGCAGGGTCGCCGCCGCCACGGTGATCTGCTGGCCGACGATCGCGCGGATGAGCATCTCGTGCGCGTCGGCGCAGCCGGGCTGGGCGAGCGCCGGCTGCGCAGCGATCGCCTCCGCCAGTGCGGGGGCGCCGTGCCGGGCCGCAGCCCACGTGAGCCGCGCGTCGGCCGCGCGTCGCGCATCCGCCCTGCCCACGTCGAACAGCCGCGCGAGGTCGGCGTCGGCCGTGCTCGCCGCATCGCCGGAGACGGTGACGGATGCGACGCGTGGCCCAGGGAGAGCGCGGCGATAGCCGTCGGCCGCCACGAGCTCGACGCCCGGCACCGCCCGTGGCCGCAGCCAGTCGAGGATGCCGGACGCTCCGCTCATGCCGTCGGGAACCGCGTCGTCGACTCAGACCTCGCGGTCGCCGCGCTCGTCGAACTCGCGGCCCTCCCGCAGGCGCCGGCGCACCTCGTCGAGGTCCTCCGGATCCATGTCCTCCTGCGCGGCCTCGCGCAGCACGTCTTCGGAGAAGTCGGCGACAGGCGCCTCCTTGCCGCGCGCGTCGATGACGTTGAGCGTGCCGGTCGGGGAGTGCCGAACCTGCAGCGGGCGGTAGAACGCCGTGCCCGTCGCGTCGACGATGTGGTAGTGCCCGTCGGTGCCCAGCTCGGCCTCGGACGGGCCGAGGTGGAGCGAGGTATCGCCCGTGCGCTTCGCGTCCATGCGCAGCTTGATGAGCGAGGCGACGGTCGCGACGAGCATCGAGCCGAGGATGACCAGCAGCGAGTGCCAGGTCTCGATGTGGGGGACCCAGGTGATGCCCTCGCCACCGTTGATGAAGGGCAGGTCGTTCGTCTCCATCGCGTGGAAGACGAGCTTGACGCCGATGAAGCCGAGGATCGCCGCGATGCCGTAGTGCAGGTAGACGAGCCGGTCGAGCAGGCCGCCGAGCAGGAAGTAGAGCTGACGCAGGCCCATGAGCGCGAAGATGTTGCACGCGAAGACCAGGAACGGGTCGGTCGTGATGGAGAAGATCGCCGGGATCGAGTCGATCGCGAACAGCAGGTCGGTGGTGCCGAGCGCCAGGATCACCATCAGGAACGGGGTGACGTACTTCGTGCCGTCGATCGTGACGGTCGACTTGCCGCCGTTCCACCGGTCGGTGAGGTTGACGCGCTTCTTGAGCATGCGCACCACCAGGTTGTCCTTCTCGCCCGAGTCGTCCTCACCGCCGAAGGCCTGCTTCCAGGCGACGTAGACGAGGTAGGCGCCGAAGAAGTAGAACAGCCACGAGAACGACTCGATCAGCTGCACGCCGAGCACGATGAAGATGCCGCGCAGCACGATAGCGATCAGGATGCCGATCATCAGCACCCGCTGCTGCATCTCCTTCGGCACCGCGAAGCGGCTGAGGATGATGATGAAGACGAACAGGTTGTCGATCGAGAGCGAGTACTCGAGCAGCCAGCCGGTGACGAACTCGCCCGCCTTCACGCCGTCGCCCATCAGCCACAGCACGCCGGCGAACACGAGCGCGAGCGAGACGTACACGACGACCCAGCCGGTCGCCTCCTTCATGGAGGGCACGTGCGGCCGCTTCACGACGATGAGCAGGTCGAAGATGAGGATGGCGACCAGGATCGCCATGGAGGCGATCTCGAAGATCTGATACGCGGTCAAGGGAGGTGCCTCTCGATGGGGGTGCGCGGACGGACGCGAACGTCTCTCCCACGCGGATCGCGCCGCCGCGACCGGGAGCAGGGCTCCGTGATGACGATCGCGGCGTGACGGGATACTCCCCTTCGCCAGAGACCGAGTCTAGCGGCAGGGCCGCCTAGCATGGAGCCATGGCAGCGAAGTGGTCTCTCTCCGGCGCGCTCCGGGGCATGTTCCAGCGCGAGACGATCACCGAGGAGACCTGGGACGATCTCGAGACGGCGCTGATCACCGCCGACTTCGGCCCGGACATCACCGAGCAGCTCATCGACGCGCTGCGCGCCGACGTCGCGCGCCTGCTGGTGGACGATCCGAGGGATCTGCAGCGGATGCTGCGCGAGCGCCTCGAGGAGCGCTTCGCCGAGTACGACCCGACGCTCTCGCTGCAGGAGCGGCCGGCGGTCATCCTGGTCGTCGGCGTCAACGGCGTCGGCAAGACCACCACCATCGGCAAGCTCGCGCGCTTCCTGATCGTCAACGGCCAGTCGGTGGTGGTCGGTGCGGCCGACACCTTCCGCGCGGCCGCGGTCGAGCAGCTCGCCACCTGGGCGCAGCGCGCGGGGAGCGCGATCGTGCGGCCCGAGCGCGAGGGCCAGGATCCCGCATCCGTCGCCTTCCAGACCGTCGAGGCCGCGAAGGCCCACGGCCACACGATGTGCATCATCGACACCGCCGGCCGGCTGCACACCAAGGGCGGGCTGATGGATGAGCTCGGCAAGATCAAGCGGGTGATCGAGAAGCAGGCGCCGATCTCGGAGGTGCTGCTGGTGCTCGACGCGACCACCGGCCAGAACGGCGTGAGCCAGGCGCAGGCGTTCATCGAGCACGCCGGCATCACCGGGCTCGTCGTCACGAAGCTCGACGGCAGCGCGAAGGGCGGCTTCATCCTGGCGGTGCAGGAGCGCACCGGGATTCCCATCAAGCTCATCGGCCAGGGCGAGGGCATCGACGACCTGACGGGCTTCACGAGCCACGTCTTCGTCGAGCAGCTCGTCGGTTGAGGCCGCAGCTCACCTCGCGGTGAGCGTGCAGGGCTCGATCGAGGCGCACGGGCGCAGCCCGAACGCGTCGCGAGATCCGGCAGTCAGTCCGCCGTGTCGGGCTGCGTCAGGCTGGCGACGAGCGTGAGCCTGCCGTCGTCGATGCGCGCGCGGTCCTCGGTGATGACGGTCGCGTGCGCGCCGCGCACCCACAGCAGCCCCTCCGCATCGCCGCGGCCCGCGTGGCCGACGATGCCGAAGTCGCTGCCCGGCAGCCGCCGGCCGGCAGTGCCGGGATGGGCCGTGAGCAGCTCGGGCGTGGCGACCGCGACGGTGCCCGTCTGCACCGTTCCGTAGGCGCTCAGCACGATCGGGCCCCAGGTGGCGTGCAGCCGCCGCACCAGGTCGGCGTCGATGTCCTCGCCGGCGACCATGATGCGGCGCAGCCTCGGTGGCTGCTCGCCCGTGCGCTCGAGCTCGTCGAGGATGCCGGTGAGCTGGCGCGGGGAGGCCGAGAGCACCGAGACGAACCGCTCCCTGATGATGCGGATGCGGTCGGCCGCTGGCGTGTGCGCGGCGCTCACGAGCGTGGCGCCGGCCAGCAGCGCCATGCCCAGCAGCTGCAGGCCCTGGCCGCGGTGCGGGGGAGCGCAGGCGAGCACGACGTCGGTGCCCTCGATGCCGAGCCGGTCGTGCAGGCCGGCGAGCTGCCGCAGCCCCTGCACGCCCATGGCGCCCTGCACGTGCGGCGTGATGGTGCCGGCAGCGGAGGTCGACGGCAGCACGATGCGCGCGCGGTGCCGCGTGCGGCCGAGGCCCGAGCCGTCGGTCGTCGCCCACTCCATGATCTGCGCAGCGCTCACGGTGGGGCCCGGGTGCCAGTCGGGGGCGGGTCCGTCGTGCACGAGCAGCGCGTCGCGCGGCACCGCCCGGGAGTAGTCGTCGACCACCCGCGGGCTCAGCGGCATGACGTCGAGGCCCAGCCGCGCGACCGCGATCAGAGCCACCTGCATCGCCGGGCCGCCGCAGGCCAGCACCACCGGCAGCGGGCGCTGCTGCAGCGGGCCGACGTAGAGCACCGCGGCGACGCCCTCCGCCGCACGCCACAGCTCGCGGAACGTGCCGCTCCAGCCATCCACGACCAGTCCGAGGCGGTCGCCGTGCACGCGGGCAGCGTGGCGCGCGAGCGCGGTGATCGTGAAGCCGTGCGAGCGCACGCTCTTCCAGAGCGACCTGGTGTGCGTCGGCGGCATGCCTCGAAGGCGCATACGTAGATCCCCTCGTCGGTGACGCACCCAGCATGGCAGGCCGTCGGTAGACTGGTGGGCACCATGGCTGCGTTCGGTTCACTCTCCACTCGGCTCACCGAGACCCTCGCCAAGCTCCGCACGAAGGGCAAGCTCTCCGCGTCGGACGTCGACGGCACGGTGCGCGAGATCCGTCGCGCGCTGCTCGACGCGGATGTCGCGCTCGAGGTGGTCAAGTCGTTCACCGCCGCGGTGCGCGAGCGGGCGCTGGGCGCCGAGGTCGGCGAGGCGCTCAACCCGGCGCAGCAGGTCGTCAAGATCGTCAACGACGAGCTCGTCGGCATCCTCGGCGGCGAGAGCCGGCAGCTGCAGCTCGCGAAGCAGCCGCCGACCGTCCTCATGCTCGCGGGCCTGCAGGGCGCCGGCAAGACGACGCTCGCCGGCAAGCTCGCCAAGCACCTGCGCGGCAAGGGCCACCAGCCGCTGCTGGTCGCGAGCGACCTCCAGCGCCCCAACGCGGTGACCCAGCTGCAGGTGGTGGGCAGCCAGGCGGGCGTGGAGGTCTACGCGCCCGAGCCCGGCAACGGCATCGGCGACCCAGTGAAGGTCGCGCGCGACGGCGTGGCAGAGGCGAAGCGGCGCCAGTACGACATCGTCATCGTCGACACCGCTGGCCGCCTCGGCGTCGACGCCGACATGATGCGGCAGGCGGCGGACATCCGCCGGGCGGTGAACCCCGACGAGGTGCTGTTCGTCATCGACGCGATGATCGGTCAGGACGCGGTCGCGACGGCCAAGGCCTTCCAGGAGGGCGTCGACTTCACCGGTGTCGTGCTCACCAAGCTCGACGGCGACGCGCGCGGCGGTGCTGCGCTCTCGATCCGCGGCCTCACGGGCAAGCCGATCATGTTCGCCTCCACCGGCGAGACGCTCGACGACTTCGAGCCCTTCCACCCGGATCGCATGGCGAGCCGCATCCTCGACCTGGGCGACATCCTCACCCTCATCGAGCAGGCGCAGAAGGCCTTCGACGAGGATGAGGCGCACCGCCTCGCCGAGTCGATCGCGACCGACGGCTTCACGCTCGAGGACTTCCTGAAGCAGATGCAGCAGCTGCGCAAGGCTGGCAACTTCAAGCAGATGCTCGGCATGCTGCCCGGCGCCAAGGGCATGCGCGAGGCGATCGACTCCTTCGACGAGGCAGAGTTCGTGCGCACCGAGGCGATCATCCAGTCGATGACGCCGCAGGAGCGCAAGCAGTCGAAGATCCTCAACGGCTCGCGCCGCGTCCGCATCGCGCGCGGTGCCGGTGTCACGGTCACCGACGTCAACCAGCTGGTCGCGCGCTTCGAGCAGGCCGCCAAGATGATGAAGACGGTCGCCAAGGGCGGCGTGCCCCAGATGCCGGGCATGGGCCCGATGCCGCCCGGCATGCGGCAGTCCAAGAAGGTGCAGAAGCAGGGCAAGCAGCAGCGGCGCTCCGGCAACCCCGCAAAGCGCACGGCTGATCCCGTGCAGCCGGGGGCGACGCAGGGCAGCGCCTTCGGCAAGCCCAAGGCCGATGGCGCCTTCGGCGAGCTCTCCAGCACCGACCAGGAGGCGCTGCAGCGCATGCTCGGCAACGGCTGAGCCCGTTCGCACCCGCTCGCGTCGCCCGCCCGAGGCGCGCCGCGCATCCGCCCTCCGGGAGATCGCGTGCCGGTGGTCATGCCCTGACGGCCGCCTCCCGCGCCGCGTGCGTATGGTGGGGGCATGGCACGCATCATCGTCCTCGGCGCTCACGGCAAGGTCGCGCTCCACGCGCAGCGCATGCTCGCGCACGCGGAGCACACCGTCCACGGCGTCATCCGCAACCCCGCGCATGCGGCCGACGTGGAGGCGACCGGCTCCGAGCCGATCGTCGCCGACCTCGAGGCGCTCGAGCAGTCGGGCGTCGACAACCTGCTGCAGGGCTACGACGTAGTCATCTGGTCGGCCGGCGCCGGCGGCGGCTCGCCCGAGCGCACCCGCGCGGTCGATCAGGACGCGGCGCTCAGCGTGCTGGATGCGGTGGTGCGCTCGGGCGCGCGGCTGCTGATGGTCTCGTACTTCGGCTCCGGCCGCGAGCACGGCGTGCCAGCCGACCACCCCTTCCACGCGTACGCCGAGGCCAAGTCGATCGTCGATGAGGCGATCCGCGACTCGGGTGCCGACTGGGTGATCCTCGCGCCCTCGGCGCTCACGCTCGAGGACGAGGGCGGCATCGAGATCGACGAGCCGGCCGGCTCGGTCGGCTCCGGCGAGATCCCGCGCGCGACCGTCGCGCGGCTGCTCGCCGAGGTCGTCGCGCGCCCGGAGCTGCGCGGCATCACGATCCGATGCAACGGCGGTGCTACCCCGGTCGGGGAGGCGCTCGCGCGCTGGAGCTGAGAGCGACGGCCCTTTCGGGCCGTCGCCGCGACGCCACCGCCGGGGCCCGTCTCGGGTCCCGGCCTCCCTAGAGCTCGATCGTGTACATCGTCGAGCCGTGCTCCTTGGTGTAGCCGAGGCTCGCGTAGAGGCCCTGCGCGCCTGAGGGGTTCTCGGTGTCGACGTCGAGCACCGCGGCCTCCATGCCGTCCTTCGCGAAGACGCGCATGCTCTCGGCGAGCGCCGCCAGCGCGCCCTTCCGGCCGCGATACGCGCGGCGGGTGCCGAGCACGTCGGTGTAGCCGAAGCTGTAGCCGCGCACCGGGAAGTCGGCGGCGAAGCGGCTGTTCAGCGCGTACGCGACCACCAGCGGCGCGCCCGCCTCGAGCGCGGCGCGCGTGGACGCATCCGTCTCGTCATCGGCCAGCAGGGCCGCCACGTCGGGCTCGTCGTCGACGACCACGAACGACCACTCCGGCGCGAACTCGCTGCGGCCGGAGGTCCACTGCTCCATCGTCTGCGGCTGGCTGCCCCAGTGATCGCGGAACGCGTCGTTGTGGGCGAGCCGGGTCGCGTCGTCGACCTCGTCCGAGAAGGGCACGAGCCGGAGGGAGCCGGTCAGCGCCACCTCCGGGATGTCGGCCGCGCCATTCGTGAGCGGGCGCTTGAGGTCGGAGAAGTATCGCCGCGGCTCGAGGCCGGCGTGCAGGTACATGCGGTGCCGCGGCGCGGGGTCGTCGTCCTCGGCGTAGGTGCCGATGCGCCCGGGCAGCTCCCTGCCGGAGGCGGCCAGGACCTGGCGAGCACGCGCCAGCTGCCACGCGAGCACCTCGCGGCCGATGCCCTCGCCGCGCCGCGCCGGGTGCACGCCGCCGAACGCGAACGCGCGCACGGTGGTGACGTCTCCCGGGAACGTCGCGACGAACGCGGCTGCCCGCAGCTCGCCCACGGCGTCGAAGCCCAGCAGCGAGTCGTGCTCGAGGTCGCGCCAGGGAGCGCCCAGCTCCTCCCGCGTCTCATCCTCGGTCTCGCGGTAGGGCGCGCCGTCGGCCTCCGCCATGGTGTTGTTCAGCGCGGTCACGCGCGACACGTCGTCGAGGGAGGCGGGGCGCCAGGTGAGGGCGCCGGCGGTGATCGCCGGCAGGGTCGCGGGCGCCGCGGCCCGCGCGGCGATGGGGGAGAGCTGCTGCACGGAGCAAGCGTAGAACGGCCGGCTCCCAGCGTCGACCCGCATAGGCTCGGAGCATGATCGAGCGACCCACCAGGATCGGCGTGCAGCTGGCGCCGCAGCACAGCAGCATGCAGGCGACGATCGACGCCGCGAAGCGCCTCGAGGAGATGGGGGCGGATGCGGTGTTCGGCTGGGATCACTTCTTCCCGCTCTCGGGTGATGCCGACGGCGCGCACTTCGAGGCGACGACGCAGCTGGCGGCATGGGCCGCCGCGACCGAGCGCATCCAGCTCGGCGCGCTGGTGTTCTGCAACTCCTACCGCAACCCCGATCTGCTCGCCGACATCACCCGCACCATCGACCACATCTCGAACGGACGCTTCATCTTCGGGATCGGCGGCGGATGGTTCGAGCGCGACTACGAGGAGTACGGGTACGACTTCGGCACGGTCGGCTCGCGGCTGCGCTCGCTGGGCGAGTCGCTGCCGCGCATCCGCGCGCGCTGGGCGAAGCTCAACCCGCCGCCGATGGGGCCGATGCCCATCCTGATCGGCGGCAAGGGCGAGCGAAAGACGCTGCCGATGGTCGCCGAGCACGCCGACATCTGGCACTCGTTCGTCGGGCCCGGCGAGCTGCCGCACAAGCTCGACGTGCTGCGCGCCGCCTGCGAGGCGCGTGGCCGCGACGTCGCCGAGATCGAGATCTCGAACGGCGCGAGCGTGCGCGACGGCATCGGCGGGGTCGGCTTCGAGCGGCTCGACGCGCTGCATGCGGCGGGCACCAGGCTGCTGACCATCCCGCTCTCGGGCGACGACTCCCCGGACGGCTACCCGCTCGACCGCGTGCAGGCCTTCCTCGACTGGCGCGACCGCAAGAACGCTTAGGCGCGCATCGCCTCGAGCACCTCGGCCAGCACCGCGTCGTGGCCGCCGCGCGCGTAGGCGGCCCGCTGCTGCGCGGCCGAGCCGCCGCGCTCGAGCACCCGAGCGGTCGCGGCGAGCGAGCGCGCGGAGCCGAGCTCCTCGGCGACCGGCGCCAGGCGCTCGATCGCCTCCCCGAGCGCATCGCGCACGGCCTGCAGCGTGCCCTCCTCGTCGACGATGACCGTCGCATCCAGCCCGTCGCGGGCCGCCCGCCACTTGTTCTCGCGCACGAGCCAGGAGGGCAGGTGGCGCTGCGGCTGGCCGGCGTCGAGCGCGCGCGAGGCCTCCTCCATCAGGCAGTGGATGAGCGCGGTCACGGCCGCGAGGTCGTCGATCGAGGGCGCGCCGTCGGCCACCCGCACCTCAACGGTGCCGAGCGCGGGGGATGGGCGCACATCCCAGCGCACCTCGCCGATGTCGTCGATCACGCCGGCGCGCAGCATGTCGTCGAGGGTGCGCTCGTACTCGCCCCAGTCGACGAGCATCGGCGGCAGGCCGCCCGTCGGCAGCTGCTGGAACAGCATCGTGCGGTGCGAGGCGAAGCCGGTGTCGAGGCCCTGCCAGTAGGGGCTCGAGGCCGACAGCGCGAGGATGAGCGGCAGCTGATCGAGCACCGTGCGCATCAGCGGGATCACCTTGTCGCGATCCTCGACGCCGACGTGGTTGTGCACGCCGAAGATGACCAGCCGGCGGCCCCACTCGCCGGCCTTCCGCACGACGCGCTCGTAGCGGGGGTCGTCGCCCTGCGACTGCTCGCGCCACTTGCTGGTCGGGTGCGTGCCCGTGCCCAGCAGCGCCAGGCCCAGACGGTCCGCGGCCGCACAGGCCTTGTCGCGCATCCCCCGGAGCTCGTCGATCGCGGCGTCGGTCGTGGTGTGCACACCGGTGATCAGCTCGATCATGCCGGTCAGGAACTCCTTGTCGAAGCGCTTGTCGTCGATCGCCTCGAGCAGCTCCCACGCGCGGGGCACGATGGCGCCCGTCGAGGGGTCGACGACGGCGAGCTCCCACTCGACGCCCAGCGACGAGCGCGGGGAGGCGGCGAACTTCATGGCAGAAGCGTAAGCCGTGTCGGCTCGCGGCGCGCACGTCGCCTCCGGATGTGCCAGAATGGGGGGTCGAGCACGCGCCCGACCCTCTATCCGGCGCGCGATGCTCACCGAGCTTTGCGGGTCGCGCATCCCCACATGCGCAGGCCGCGGTGCAACTTTCCATTACACAAAGCAGGAGAACTGTGGCAGTCAAGATCCGTCTGAAGCGCTTCGGCAAGATCCGTGCGCCCTTCTACCGCGTCGTCGTGGCCGACTCGCGCACCAAGCGCGATGGCCGCGTCATCGAGGAGATCGGTCAGTACCACCCGACCGAGAACCCGTCGTTCATCAAGATCGACAGCGAGCGCGCCCTCTACTGGCTCGGCGTCGGCGCGCAGCCGACCGAGCAGGTCGCGGCGCTGCTCAAGCTCACGGGCGACTGGGGCAAGCACACCGGCGAGGGGTCGACCGAGAACCAGGTCAAGGCACCCGAGGGCAAGAAGGCGTTCGTCGCCGACGAGTCGAAGAAGGCCGTCCTCAAGCCGAAGGCCGAGAAGCCCGTCGAGGCTCCGGCTGAGGCTCCGGCCGAGGCCGCGTCGACCGACGCAGCCGAGGCACCCGCGGCCGAGACCGAGTCGGCTGACGCCGAGTCGGCCGAGAAGACCGAGGACTGAGCATGCTGCGCGATGCGCTCGAGCACCTCGTCAAGGGGATCGTCGATCGCCCTGACGATGTGCGCGTGGGCACGCGCGACACGCAGCGCGGCGAGGTCCTCGAGGTGCGCGTGCACCCCGAGGACCTCGGCCGCGTCATCGGGCGCGGCGGTCGCACCGCCGGCGCCCTGCGCACCGTGATCGGTGCGCTCCCCGGAGGACGCCGCGTCCGCGTGGACGTGGTGGACACCGATCGCTAGGCCGGCCGTGCCCGCGCGCACGCAGCTGCGCGTCGGACGGCTCACCAGGGCCCACGGGCTCAAGGGCGCGATCAAGATCGAGCTCTACACCGACGATCCCGGTCGACGCTTCGTGCCGGGTGCGCGCTTCGCGCTGCAGGTGCCCACGTCGTCGAAGTGGCACGGCAAGTCGCTCGAGCTGCTCGAGCTGCGCGTCTACAACGGCAGCCCCGTCGGCTTCTTCGCCGGCGTCACCGACCGCACCGAGGCCGAGAGCCTCGTGAAGGCTGTGCTCTGGATCGAGCAGGACGCCACTGAGCTCTCCACCGAGCCCGACGCCTGGTACGTGCACCAGCTCGCGGGCCTCGACGTCTGGCGCGACGGCGCCCGCATCGGCCGCGTCGTGCGCGTCGACATGCTGCCCGCGCAGGACATGCTGATCGTCGATACCGACGGCCGCGAGGTGATGGTGCCGTTCGTGAAGGCGATCGTGCCGGAGGTCGACCTGCGCGCCGGCCGCATCACCGTCACCCCGCCGGCCGGGCTCTTCGAGGAGCTCGAGCAGGACGACGCCGACGACGCGCCGGCCGAGCCGGACGCATCCGCCGAGCCCGAGGCATCCGGCACCACCGACCCGGCCTAGGCCATGCGGATCGACATCGTCACGATCTTCCCCGAGTTCTTCGGGGTGCTCGACGTCTCGCTGCTCGGGAAGGCCAGGCGCGAGCGGCTGCTCGAGCTCGGCGTGCACGACCTGCGCCAGTGGACCCACGACCGCCACCGCACCGTCGACGACACCCCCTACGGCGGCGGCGCCGGCATGGTCATGAAGCCCGAGCCGTGGGGCGAGGCGCTCGACGCGCTGCTCGGCGAGGCACCGGCGGCCGAGGGCGAGGGGGCGGATGCGCTGGTCGTCTTCCCGACGCCCGCGGGCGTGCCGTTCACCCAGGCGCTCGCGCGCGAGCTGGCCCACGAGCAGCACATCGTCTTCGCCTGCGGCCGCTACGAGGGCATCGACGCACGGGTGGCCGACGACGCAGCGACTCGCGCTCGCGTGCTCGAGGTGAGCCTGGGCGACTACGTGCTCAACGGTGGCGAGGTGGCCGCCATGGCGATGATCGAGGCGATCGGGCGGCTCGTGCCGGGCGTGGTCGGCAACCCCGAGAGCCTGATCGAGGAGAGCCACGAGGCCGGCCTGCTCGAGCATCCCTCGTACACGAAGCCGCAGGTGTGGCGGGGGCGCGAGGTGCCAGAGGTGCTGCGCAGCGGCAACCACGCCGCGATCGCCGCCTGGCGGCACGAGCAGTCGCTCGAGCGCACCCGGCGCGTGCGCCCCGACCTGCTGCCGCCCGCGGCCGAGCCCGGCACCGGCCGCTAGCCCTCAGCGAACACCCCGGTGCCACCGAGGCTCGCTCGGTAGCCTCGAGGCATGACGACCAGCACAGGCACGCAGCCGCCGGCAGCTCGGCACTGGGCGCTGCGCGCGTTCTTCTGGGCGATGATCGGCGCGATCATCGTGCTGCCCGCCTGGATCATGTTCGGCCGTGCGCTCACCGGCGCGCCGCTCGGCGAGGCGCTGCTGCTGCAGGCGTTCCTCGGGCCGGGCCTCGCGCTGGTGATCGGCGCGGTCGTCGGGATCACGGTCGCCCGCAAAGAGGTGCGGCGGCCCCGCGCCGTCACCTGGCGCGACCTGCGACTGATCGGCCCGTGGCTGCTGGTCATCGCGCTCATGGGCTTCACCGTCGTCGACACCGCCGGCGGCCGCACCGGCAGCGCGCTCACCGCCTGGTTCGGCGACGGCGCGCTCACCGCCTCGCAGTCGTTCACCGCCATCGGCGTGCTGGTGACGATCATCGGGGGCGTCGTGCTGTTCTGGCTGCAGGTGGTCGAGCTCGGCCGCGAGACGCGGCGGCGCGTCGAGAAGGTCGTCGGCGACCTGCAGGCACCCCTGCTGGAGCAGCGGGCACGCCAGGCGGACGCCAGCTTCTCACCGCTCGACGGCCCGCAATCGGGCCGGGTCATCGGCGTCGAGGGCGACGAGCAGCGCTGAGCGGCCCCGTCCGCCGCAGCGGTGACGGCGGATGCGTTGGTGCGGTGCCCCGAGGTGTGGCAAGATAGGTCGCTGGTGCCGCACGCGGTCCCGCCGGAGACGGCGGCCTCTGCCACGGGGGAGGACGCAGGGCACCGCATCCCACTTTCTTCTAGAGCGACCGACCTGTGGCGGGCGCAGAGAGCGATACCGCAATGCACATCCTCGACAAGGTCGACGCAGCCAGCCTGAAGACCGACATCCCCGACTTCCGGGCCGGCGACACCGTCAAGGTGCACGTCAACATCATCGAGGGCGCGCGCTCGCGCGTCCAGATCTTCCAGGGCGTCGTCATCGGCCGCTCGGGCCACGGCGTGCGCGAGACCTTCACGGTCCGCAAGGTCTCGTTCCAGGTCGGCGTCGAGCGCACCTTCCCGGTGCACTCGCCGGTGATCGACGAGATCGAGCTGGTCAGCCGCGGCGACGTCCGCCGCGCGAAGCTCTACTACCTCCGCGGTCTGCGCGGCAAGGCGGCCAAGATCCGCGAGAAGCGCGACAACTGAGCATCACCCAGAACGGGGCCGGCACTCGCCGGCCCCGTTCTGCGTCGTGGGCCTTCGTCGCCGAATCGTGATGCGGCGCGAGGCCGGCCATGCCGCGTCGGGCGGCTCGGCGCACCTAGACTTGGCACGGCGAAAGGGCGGGGATGACGGACACGGTCGAGACCGGTGAGGCCGGCCGGGGAGACGGCAGGTCCCGCGGGCGCGGAGTGCTGCTGTTCCTGCGCGACATCGTCGTCATCTTCCTGATCGCGCTGCTGATCTCGTTCCTGGTCAAGACCTTCCTGATCCGGCCGTTCTGGATCCCGTCCGAGTCGATGAACCAGACCCTGCAGGTCGACGACCGGATCATCGTCAGCCTGCTGAGCCCCACGGTGATCCCGGTCGAGCACGGTGACGTGGTCGTCTTCGAGGATCCCGGCGGCTGGCTTCCCGAGCCGCAGCAGGAGCCCGAGACCGGCGTCGTCGGCGCCGTCGACTGGTTCCTGACCTTCGTGGGCCTCGCGCCCGAGGACGACCACGGCTACCTCATCAAGCGCGTCATCGGCCTGCCCGGCGACACCGTCGAATGCTGCAACGACTTCGGGCAGCTGCTCATCAACGGCGAGCCCATCGACGAGCCCTACCTGAGCCTCGATCAGCCGGGCCAACCCGCCAGCTCGATGGCGTTCGAGGTGACGGTGCCCGAGGGCCACCTGTGGATGATGGGCGACAACCGCAACCACTCCGGCGACTCGCGCGCGCACATGGACGCCCCGGGCGGCGGCTTCGTGCCGATGCAGTCGGTGGTCGGCCGCGCCATCCTCATCTCCTGGCCCGTCGACCGCTGGAGCTGGCTCGACAGCTACCAGCAGACCTTCGTCGGGGTCGAGTCGCAGGGCGCGGCGACCGAGGTGGTGCTCTCGCGGGCGGTGGCGCACTGATGCCGGCCACGCCGACGCTCGAGCACGAGCAGGCACTGTGGGCGGATGCGTCCCTCGTCATCGGCATGGACGAGGTCGGCCGGGGCGCACTGGCCGGTCCCGTCAGCGTCGGCGCCCTGGCGCTGGCCGCTGACTGCGGCGCCTGGCCCGAGCATCTGCGCGACTCGAAGACGATGACGCCGCTGCGTCGCGCATCCACCGCCCCCCTCGTGCGCGAATGGGGCGTGAGCGCCGTCGGTCACGCCTCGAACGACGAGATCGACCGGCTCGGCATCCAGGTCGCGCTGGGCCTGGCCGGCAGGCGGGCGCTCGTCGCGCTGCACGCGATCGGCATCGACGTGGTCGCTTCGGCCATCCTGCTCGACGGCACCCACGACTGGCTGGCGCCGGCGCTGCGCGCTCCCATCCGCACGACGCTGCGGGCGAAGGCCGACCGCGACTGCGCCTCCGTCTCCGGCGCGGCGCTGGTGGCGAAGGTCGAGCGAGATGAGCGGATGGTCGGGGCCGACACCGTGCACCCGGGCTACGGCTGGGCGTCCAACAAGGGCTACGGCTCCGCCGCCCACATGGCCGCGATCGCCGAGCTCGGGCCGAGCGTGCTGCACCGTCGCAGCTGGTTGCGCGAGACCGTTCAGACGTAGCGGCGGGTGGCACGCCGCCACAGCCACACCAGCAGCACGATCACGCCGATCGCGATCAGGCCGCCGACCGCGAAGGTGATGAGCACGCGCAGCGAGCCGTCGTCGAGCGTCGCGGCGGGCGCCTCCTCGGCCACCGCCGGCGCTGTGTCGGGCGTGCCGCTGAAGTCGGGCGCCGCGGCCGCTTCGCCGATCACCTCGATGGTGACGGTGATGGGCATCGGCGGCGTGCCCTCGGCGGCGCCGAAGCCCATGGCGACGTAGTGCTCGCCCGCGACCACGGGACGTTTGAGCATGCCGGGGTCGCCGTCCCAGCGCACCGGAGCGGTGGTGACGGCGACGGCGGAGCCGGGCTCGGGCAGCGGCTGCGCCCAGCGGGTGCCGTCGGCATCGGTGGCGAGCAGGGCGCCGACGTCGGCGCCGACCGGATCGAGCACCTGCAGGATGCCCCACGCGTCGGCAGGCGCCGGCAGGTCGGGCGAGAGGTTGGCGCGCACGCGCACCTGCTGGCCCCAGTCCGCGGCGACGCGGAAGAACTGGAACTCGTTCGGCAGCATCTCGATCGTGTAGGAGCCCGGCTCGGTGAGCGGTGCGTCGTTGAGGCTCGCGCCGCCGACGAGGCTGCCGGTCGCGCCGTCTGCGGCGATGCCTAGCGACCAGCCGCGCTCGGCGTCGGTGGGCGCCGGCAGCGTCGACGCATTGCTCGGCCACGGCTCCTCGAGGATGCGCAGCTCGAAGGGCACGGGCGCATCGGGCGGCGCGGCGGCCTCGAGCGAGAGCAGCAGCGTCTCGGCTGTCGCGCAGGCGTGGGACGGGCTGCCCTCGGCGGCGCTGAGCCTGCCGGTGAAGATCGAGTAGCGCTCCTCGCCGAGCGCGGCGACGGTGGTCGCATCGCACGCGGTGCCGTCGGCGGTGGTGAGGGTGGCGTCGATCGAGAGCGTGCCCTGGTGCGGGAGCCGGCCGGTGATGCCGACGTGCAGGATCGAGCCGGGCTGCTCGCGCTGCAGCAGGTAGCGCAGCGCGGGCCGATCGCCGCTGAGCTCGTCGGCGTACTGGGTGCCGGCGACCAGCTCGGGCGCGTCGGCCGCATCGACGGTGCCTGCTGCGTCCTCGCCGACGACGCCGAAGGGCCGGAAGGCGCGGGTCGAGAGGCGCTCGAGCGCGTGCTGCAGGCTGTCGGCCTCGGAGACGTCGAGGTAGTCGCCCCGGCCGCGGTCGGCGACGCACTGCAGCTGCTGTCTCGCCTGGGCATCGACGTCGAAGCCGATCACGTCGATGCGCATGCCGATGTCCTGGGCGGTCAGCTCGGCTGCGATCTGGCACGGGTCGGGCTCGCACGTGGCAATGCCGTCGGAGACCAGCAGGATGCCGCGGAAGCCCTGCTGCCCGAGATCGGCGCCGGCCTGCTGCAGCGCGTAGCCGATGGGCGTGTCGCCGGCGGGCTCGTAGCGGCCCACCGCCGCACGCAGCTCATCGCGGTTGTTCGTGCCGATCGGCACCAGCAGCTGCGAGTCGGTGCAGGAGTCGGCACCCGGGTTCGGGGTCGCGCCGAACACGCGCAGCCCGACGCGGTTCTGCGCCGGCAGGTTGGCCATCACCGCGTCGAGCGCGCCGCGCGCGGCGGCGATGCGGGTGGTGCCATCGGGTGTGATCTCGGCCATCGAGCCCGAGGCGTCGAGCACGACCATCAGGCCGCCGTCCTCGGGAGTGCCGGTCGCGCTCGCAGGCGCTGCCGGGAGCGTGCCGGTGCCGAGCGCGACCGCTGCGGCGAGCGCCACGACGGCCAGGATCCTACGCAACGACGCTCCGTTCGGTCGGCAAATGTACCGGAACCGAATCTACGCGCTTCGCAATACGAGCACGATCGACCGGGGCATCTCTTGTCGCAATCCTCAGCCTCGCCGTGCGGCCATAGGATGGCGATGTGGAACCTGAGGACATCGAGGACTACGACCGCGAGGTCGAGCTGGCCCTCTTCAAGGAGTACCGAGACGTCGTCGGCATGTTCAAGCACGTCGTCGAGACCGAGCGGCGCTTCTACCTCGCCAACGACGTGAAGGTCACCCGCCACGACGCCGGCACCGACTTCTATTTCGAGCTCGAGCTCACGGACGTGTGGGTGTGGGACATCTACCGCTCCGATCGCTTCATCAAGTCGGCCCGCATCCTCACGTTCAAGGACGTCAACGTGGAGGAGCTCGCCTCGCGCGATCTGGAGCTGCCGAAGGACCTCGCGATCGAGGAGTGATCGAGGCGGCCTCGGCCGACTTGTCCACAGGCGTGCGATGCGCGCGCACGCGCCACCGCGCGCATCCGCTTCTCTGCACCCATGCGAGCGAAGGATCAGCTGGGGCTTGACGGGGAAGCCGCCGCCACCGTGCACCTGGAGCGCGCCGGCATGCGCATCGTCGACCGCCGGTGGCGCTGCGCGCACGGTGAGCTCGACATCGTCGCGGTCGACGGGCAGACGTTCGTCTTCGTCGAGGTGAAGACGCGCAGGGGGCTCGCCTACGGGCACCCCTTCGAGGCCATCACGCCGGCCAAGGTGCGGCGGCTGCGCATGCTCGCCTGGCTGTGGCTCGAGGCGACGGGGCAGCGCGGACCGGTGCGGATGGATGCGGTGGGCATCATCGCCCCGCGCGAGGGCACATGGCGCGTCGAGCACCTGCGAGGCATCTCGTGAGCGGCTTCGGCCGCGCGGACTGCGTCGTGCTGCGCGGCATGCAGGGCGTCGGCGTGCAGATCGAGGTGCACGCCTCGGCGGGCCTGCCGGTCGTCCACATCGTGGGGCTGCCGGGCCCGGCCGTGCAGCAGGCGCGCCACCGCACCTGGAGCGCGATCGCGCGCATGGGGCTGGCGGCCCCGAGCGGACGGGTGGTGATCAATCTGACCCCCGCGTCGCTGCCGAAGGCAGGCACGCACTTCGATCTCGCGATGGCGATCGCGGTGCTGCGCGCCGGCGGCGCGGTGCCGCCCGACGACGGCGAGACGGCGCTGCTGGGCGAGCTCGGGCTGGACGGCCGCCTGCGGCCGGTCGCCGGCACGCTGCCGCTCGCCCGCGCGGCAGCCGAGGCGGGCGCACGCCGCCTGGTCGTGCCGACCGCCTCGGTCGACGAGGCCTCGCTGGTCGAGGGCCTGCGGGTGCTGGGGGCCGCCAGCCTCGCCCATGCCGCCGCGCTGCTCGGGGCCGATCTCGACCCCGAGCCCGTCGAGCCCGTGCCGGGTCCGCTCGCGCCGGAGCGCGCGCGGTCCGGGCTCGACCTGGCCGACGTGGTCGGCAACCGCGAGGCGGTCGACGCGCTCGAGATCGCGGCGGCCGGTGCCCACCACCTGCTGATGGTCGGACCGCCGGGCGCGGGCAAGACGATGCTCGCGATGCGACTGCCGGGCATTCTGCCGCCGCTGACGCAGCAGCAGGCGCTCGATGTCGCCTCCGTGCGCTCGCTCTCGGGGCAGGCGGCCCCGTCCAGTCTCGACCTGCTGCCGCCGTTCGAGCATCCGCACCACTCGGCGACCGCGGTCGCGCTGGTCGGCGGCGGCTCCGGCACGATCCGGCCGGGCGCAGCGGCTCGCGCCACCCACGGCATCCTGTTCCTCGACGAGGCGCCGGAGTTCCCGCGGGCGGTGCTCGACATGCTGCGGCAGCCGCTCGAGTCCGGCACCATCACCCTCGACCGCGCCGCGGTCAGCGCGACCTACCCCGCGCAGTTCCAGCTGCTGCTGGCCGCAAACCCGTGCCCGTGCGGGCTGCTGGGCACCGGCGACTGCACCTGCGCCCCGATGGCGCGCCGCCGCTACTTCGGCAGGCTGTCGGGGCCGCTGCTCGACCGCATCGACCTGCGGGTGCGCGTCGAGCGGGTCACCCTCGGCGCCGACGGCGCCGGGCTCGGCGGCGCGCCCAGGCGCACAACGGCGGATGCGTCGGCGCGCGTCGCCGAGGCGCGCGCCCGCGCCGCTCGGCGGCTGCACGGCACGGACTGGAGCGCGATGGGTCAGGTGCCGGGTCCGTGGCTGCGACGCCACCTGCCGCTCGCGCCCGCAGTGCTCGCCCCGCTCGAGCAGGCGCTCGAGCGCGGGGTCATCACCATGCGCGGCCTCGACCGATCGGTCCGTGTCGCGTGGACGATCGCCGATCTCGACGGCGCGGACGCGCCGAGCTCGACCCACGTCGGGGGAGCGCTCGCGCTCAGGAAGGGAATACCCGCATGAAGGCCTTCAGGATCGATCTCGACCGGCTCCGCGAAGCAGTCGCAGCCACGCTGCCAGCTGACGCGGAGCCGCCGGACGACGAGGGCGTGCTGGCGCGATTCGCGGCCGGGGCGTGGACTGTGCTGCCGGAGCCGGGCGATGGCGTCGCCGGGATGGTGCGGCAGCGGCTCGGCGACGTGCGCGCGCTGCAGCTGCTGGTCGAGGGCGAGAGCCTCAGCGGCTGGGCGCGCGAGCTGGGCGAGTGCGAGGCCGTCAGCGGCATGCAGGCGGCGCTCGCGCGCTGGCAGCCGCGGCTGGGTGCCGAGCGCATCCTCGGCGCGTTCGCGCAGGGGGCCGCGCACGATCAGCGGCTGCTCACCCCGGCCGACGCGCAGTGGCCGTCCGGGATCGACGATCTCGGGCCGCACGCTCCCGCGGCGCTGTGGCTGCGCGGCGATCCGGCCGCGCTCGAGGCATGCAGCCGCTCCGTCGCACTCGTCGGCGCCCGCGCCTCCTCCGGCTACGGCGAGCTCGTGACCGGCCAGCTCGCCGCCGGTCTCGTCAGCCGGCGCTTCGCGGTCGTCTCCGGCGGCGCCTACGGCATCGACGGCACGGCCCACCGGTCTGCGCTCGCCGGCGGCGGCACGACCGTCGCCGTGCTCGCCGGTGGGCTCGACCGCTTCTACCCGGCGGGCAACGACGAGCTGCTGCGCCACATCGCCGCCACCGGATGCGTCATCGCCGAGGCGCCCAGCGGGGTGCCTCCGACGCGCTGGCGCTTCCTGGCTCGCAACCGGTTGATCGCCGCGCTCGCGAGCGCGACCGTCGTGGTCGAGGCGGGGCAGCGCTCGGGATCGATCAACACCGCCGGTCATGCCGCAGCGCTCGGCAGGCCGCTGGGCGCCGTCCCCGGGCCTGTCACCTCCGGCTCGAGCACCGGCTGCCACCGGCTGCTGCGCGAGTACGGTGCCGCCCTCATCGAGCGGCCGGAGCACATCGTCGAGCTGGTCGATGGCCCGGAGGAGGAGTCGGCGCCGCTCGATGCGCTGACGAGCGATGAGGTGCGGGTGCTCGACGCGCTGAGCCGACGCGCTGCCAGGAACGTCGACGACCTGGCCATGCGGACCGGCATGGCACCGCGAGAGGTCACCGCATCGCTCGCGCTGCTCGAGCTGGCCGGCCGCAGCACCGAGCGCGCAAGCGGCTGGGTGCGCGCCTGAGCCGGCGACTCAGTCGGCCGGCAGCGCGCGTATCACCTTGGCTGGCACGCCGCCCGCGAGGACGTTGTCGGGCAGGTCCTTCGTGACGACCGCTCCAGCCGCGACCACCGTGCCGGCGCCGATGGTCACCCCGCCCAGCACCGTGACGCCGGCGCCGAGCCACGTGCCGTCGCCGATGGAGATTGGCTTCCAATGGTTCTTGCCTGCTCGCTTGGCCGAGCCGCCGACCTCATGCCCGTCGGTGATGAGCTTCACGAACGGCCCGAAGTTGACGTTCTTGCCGATCGTGGTGTTCGCCCGGACATAGCAGGAGCGGTTCATGAACGTCCCGTCGCCGATCGTCACCGGCCCGACGAACTCTGACAGGCCGTACAGCGTGACGTGGTCGCCGATCCGCACCACTTTGTCCGCGCCGAGCTCGCTGACGAACTTCACGGTCGGATCGATGCGGGTGTGCTCGCCGTGGATGACGTGGTGGTGGATGCCGCGGGCGTGGCCCGGAAGCACGCGCTTGTTGAGCTCCTTGACCCGGTTGCGCAGTTGTTCGACTTCAGCCAGGAGCGCTTCCTGGCGCTCCCGCATGGCGCGGATCTCCTGGGCGGTCGCTATCGGGAACCACTTCACGCCCGAAACCTACCAGCGCGGTTACGCTGGGCGCGTGAGCTACGGCATCCATCCCGCCCCCGCGTGCGTCATCGCGCATCTGAGCGACACGCACCTGCTCGCCGGAGGAGCGCTGCTGGCCGACCTGGTCGACACCGAGGCCCACCTGCGGGCCACGGCGGAGCGACTGCGGGTTGCGGCGCCCGACGCCGACGCCATCGTGGTCTCCGGCGACATCGCCGACGTCGGCGAGCCCGCGGCATACGAACTGGCGCGCGAGATCCTCGAGCCGGTCGCAGCCGAGCTGGGTGCGCCGCTCGTCTGGGCCGTCGGCAACCACGACGACCGCTCGCACATGCGCGCGGCGCTCGAGCTCCAGGGAAGCCCGCTCGACCCCATCGACACCGTGCTCGAGGTCGGCGAGCTGCGCATCGTCTCGCTCGACACCAGCCTGCCCGGCTGGCACCACGGCGGCTTCGACGAGGGCCAGGCCGAATGGCTCGCCGCGGCGATCGCGGATCCGCCGGCGCTCGGCACCGTGCTCGTCATGCACCATCCGCCGCTGCCGTACCGCAGCCGGCTCATGCGGCTGCTCGAGTTCCGCGACGAGCAGCGTCTCGCCGAGGTGCTCGGCGCCGGCGACGTGCGGGCGATCCTCTCCGGTCATCTGCACATCAACGGCTCCGGCACCTTCGCGGAGATCCCCGTGATGCTCGCCGGAGCCACCAGCTACGCCGACGACCTCGGCGGGCCGCCGCCGGCGATGCACGGCATCGACGACACCCAGTCGTTCAACCTCGTCGAGATCTACGCGGATGCGGTGGCGCACTCCGTCGTACCGGCCCTGCCGCACGAGTCGCGCGAGACGCTGCCCGCCCACCTCGTCGCGCAGGTCGAGCAGCTCTCTCCGGTCGAGCGGATGGAGCGCTTCAGCCGGAAGCCGAGCTGAGCGTGCGCATCGACGCGGCGATCGTCGGCTACCTCCACCACCTGGAGCGCGAGCGCGGCTATTCGGCGAACACGGTGCGCGGCTATCGCGGTGATCTGCGCGGCCTCGCCGAGCACTGCGAGCAGGCAGGCATCGATGACGCCGCGGCACTGGAGATCGAGACGTTGCGCGACTGGCTCTTCGCCAGCGCCGAGGCAGGGATGGGCAAGGCCACGATCGCCCGCCGCAGCGCCGCGGCGCGCGGCCTGAGCCGCTGGATCGCCGCGAACGGCGGCACTGATGCGGCCGGCCGGCTGCGCACCCCGAAGCGTGATCGCCACCTGCCGAGAGTGCTCTCGCGACAGGCCATTGACGGGGTGCTCGCTGAGCTCTCGGCCGCGGCGGACGAGGGGGACGCCGTCGCGCTCCGCGACCTGGCCGTGGTCGAGCTGCTCTACGCCTCGGCGCTCCGTGTGAGCGAGCTCGTCGGCCTCGACATCGACGACGTCGACCTCGAGCGCCTCACCGTGCGGGTGGTCGGTAAGGGGTCGAAGGAGCGGGTCGTGCCGTTCGGGCGGCCGGCGCTCGACGCGGTGCTCGACTGGATGCGTCGCGGGCGGGCGCAGCTCGCGAACGCGTCGAAGCCGCATCCGGCCCTCTTCCTCGGAGCACGCGGCGGCAGGCTCGGCCAGCGCCGCGTGCACGAGCGGGTCACCGCGCTGCTCGAGTCGCTGCCGGGCTCCGGCCCGCACGGCCCGCACACGCTGCGCCACACGGCGGCGACGCACCTGCTCGACGGCGGCGCCGACCTGCGCGCGGTGCAGGAGATGCTCGGCCACGCGAGCCTCAGGACGACGCAGATCTACACGCACGTCTCGCTCGAGCGGCTCGCCGAGGGCTACCGCACGGCGCATCCGCGCGCCTGACCCCCCGCGGCATGGCGCCGCGCTTGGGGGCACCCATGGGCAGCAGCACCGGGCGTTCGACACCCAGCAGCGTCAGCGGGTCGATGTACTCGCCGTGCAGCCGGGCACCGAGGTGCAGCCGCACCGCGCCGGCCACATGACCCGGCTGCAGCACACCGATCTGCTGGCCCTGCTCGACCGTGTCGCCGGCCGCCACCAGCGGCTCGACCGGCTCGAAGCTCGACACCAGACCGCCGCCGTGCTCGATCGAGAGCACCGGGCGCCCGGCCACCGGCCCCGCGAAGCGCACGACGCCGTCCTGCGGGGCGAGCACGGGGGAGCCGGCCGGCGCGGCGATGTCGATGCCGCGATGACCGGGCCCATAGGGCGTCGCTGGCGCATCGAAGGCACGGACGACCTCGTGGGGCTCGACCGGCCACACCCAGGGGGCGAGACCGAGCAGCAGCAGGGCGACGAGGATGCGCATGCGGGCATGGTGCACCCGCGCGGCCGCGGCGCGTGCGGGCAGTGCGCGGACCGGTGGACAGCGCGGCTTCGCTGCGACCCGCCGGGCATGTAGCATAGGAGGGCATCGCCTGTGCGATGACTTCGCGCGCCCATCGCGACACCACCTCCATCGGTCCGACTGCTCAAGCCCTGTGCCTGAGCGGATGGCGGAGGCGGGTCAGGGCGCCAGGGGCACGGCCACCGGCCGAGCCGACAGAACCGCAACATATGAAGGAGGCGGCTATGGCCGTCGTCACCACCCGCCAGCTGCTTGACAGCGGCGTGCACTTCGGGCACCAGACCCGACGCTGGAACCCCAAGATGAAGCGATTCATCTTCACGGAGCGCTCCGGCATCTACATCATCGACCTGCAGCAGTCGCTGGCCTACATCGACCAGGCCTTCGACTTCGTCAAGGAGACCGTCGCCCACGGCGGCAGCGTGCTCTTCGTCGGCACGAAGAAGCAGGCGCAGGAGTCGATCGCCGAGCAGGCGACGCGCGTGGGCCAGCCCTACGTCAACCAGCGCTGGCTCGGTGGTCTGCTCACGAACTTCCAGACGATCTCCAAGCGCCTCAGCCGCATGAAGGAGCTCGAGGAGCTCGACTTCGAAGACACGTCGGTCTTCACCAAGAAGGAGCTGCTGCTCAAGAAGCGCGAGCTGCTCAAGCTGCAGAAGTCGCTCGGCGGCATTCGCAACCTCCAGCGCACGCCGTCGGCTGTCTGGATCGTCGACACGAACAAGGAGCACCTTGCCGTCGACGAGGCGAAGAAGCTGGGCATCCCGGTCATCGCGATCCTCGACACGAACTGCGACCCCGACGACGTGCAGTACCCGATCCCGGGCAACGACGACGCGATCCGCTCCGTCGCCCTGCTGACGAAGATCGTCGCCGACGCCGCGGCCGAGGGCCTCATGCAGCGTCACGGCGGCGGCGACGCCGCCGCTGAGCCGATGGCTGAGTGGGAGCGCGAGCTGCTCGAGCAGCAGGAGGCAGCACCCGCCGCCGAGGCCGAGCCCGCTGCTGAGGCGCCCGCCGCAGAGGCTGCGCCGGTCGAGGTGCCTGCCGCCGAGGCGCCCGTTGCCGAGGAGCCCGCTGCCGAGGTCGCCGCTGCTGAGGAGACCCCCGCAGAGACCACCGAGGACGTCACCGCGTCCGAGTCCAACTAAGGAGCAGCTGCATGGCCAACATCAGCATCGCCGACCTCAAGATGCTGCGTGAGCAGCTCGGCACCGGCATGAGCGACACCAAGGCCGCCCTCGAGGAGGCCAACGGCGACGTGGAGAAGGCGACGGAGATCCTGCGCCTCAAGGGTGCCAAGGGCAACGCGAAGCGCGCCGACCGCTCGACCAGCGAGGGCCTCGTCGCCACCGCTGACAGCGACGGCGCGGTCACGATGATCGCGCTGGGCTGCGAGACGGACTTCGTCGCGAAGAACGAGAAGTTCATCGCGCTGTCCGAGCGTGTGGTGGCCGCTGTCGCGGCTGCCGGTGCCGCCGACCTCGAGGCCGCGCTCGCGGCTCCGGCAGAGTCGGGCACCGTCCAGTCGATCATCGAGGAGCAGGCCGCCACGCTCGGCGAGAAGATGGAGCTGACCAAGGTCGCTCGTCTCGAGGGCGACGCGCAGGCGGTCTACCTGCACCGCACCTCGAAGGACCTGCCCCCGCAGGTCGGCGTGGTCGTCGCCTACTCCGGTGACGACGCCGAGACCGCGCGCGCGGTCGCGCAGCACATCGCCATGTTCGACCCGGCCTACGTCACCCGCGACGAGGTTCCGGCCGAGCAGGTCGAGAAGGAGCGCGAGCTCGTCACCGAGATCGCTCGCGGTGAGGGCAAGCCCGAGGGCGCGCTGCCGAAGATCATCGAGGGACGCCTGACGGGCTTCTTCAAGCAGATGGTGCTGCTCGACCAGGACTACGCGCGCGACAACAAGCAGTCGGTCGCGAAGGTGCTTGAGGCCGCCGGCCTCACGGTCACCGGCTTCGCCCGATTCAAGGTCGGCGCGTAGCCAGCGCAACGCACGACGAGGGCCGGGGGAGACCCCGGCCCTCGTCGTCTCCGCAGACGCGCACGCGGTAGGCTTCTGCACGGTCCGCGCTCGGGCCGCGACCCCCTGGAGGAGCCCATGTCTGCACAGCCGCGCCGTCGAGTCCTCCTGAAGCTCTCCGGGGAGGCGTTCGGCGCAGGCAGCCTCGGGGTGAACCCCGATGTGGTGCAGGCCATCGCCCGCCAGATCGCCGATGCCGCAGCCACGGTGGAGATCGCGATCGTCGTCGGCGGCGGCAACTTCTTCCGCGGTGCCGAGCTCAGCCAGCGCGGCATGGAGCGCGGTCGCGCCGACTACATGGGCATGCTCGGCACCGTGATGAACGCGCTCGCGCTGCAGGACTTCCTCGAGCAGGCCGGCGCCGAGACCCGCGTGCAGTCGGCGATCCAGATGACACAGGTCGCGGAGCCGTACATCCCGCGCCGGGCGGCGCGCCACCTCGAGAAGGGTCGCGTGGTGATCTTCGGCGCAGGCGCGGGACTGCCCTACTTCTCGACCGACACGGTCGCCGCGCAGCGCGCGCTCGAGATCGGCGCCGACCAGGTGCTAGTCGCGAAGAACGGTGTCGACGGCGTCTACTCCGCCGACCCGAAGCATGACCCCGACGCGACGCGCTACGAGGAGATCACCTACCAGGAGGCGCTCGTGCGCGGCCTCAAGGTGGTCGACTCGACCGCGTTCAGCCTCTGCATGGACAACCGCATGCCGATGCGCGTGTTCGCGATGGACGGCGATGACCAGCTGCGCCGCGCCATCCTGGGCGAGACGGTCGGCACGCTCGTGCGGGCCTGAGCGCCCGACCCCCATAGACTCGACAGCGAGGGAAGGAACCACGTGATCAGCGATGTGCTGGCTTCGGCCAAGGAGAAGATGACGCAGTCCATCGAGGTTGCGAAGGACGACTTCCAGACGGTGAGCGCCGGTCGTGCCAACCCGGCGCTGTTCCAGCGCCTGAACGTCGACTACTACGGCTCGCCGACGCCGCTCGTGCAGCTGGCCTCGTTCCAGCAGCCCGAGGCGCGGACGCTGATCATCACGCCGTTCGACAAGAGCGCGCTGAAGGAGATCGAGCGCGCGATCGTCGCGGCGCCGCATCTGGGCGTGACGCCCAACAACGACGGCACCATCGTGCGCATCACCATGCCGGAGCTCACCGAGGAGCGCCGCAAGGACTACGTGAAGATCGTCAAGGACAAGGCAGAGCAGGCCCGGGTCGCGGTGCGCAACGTGCGCCGGCAGGCCATGACCGACCTCGAGAAGCTCAAGGGCGAGGTCGGCGACGACGAGATCGCCCGCGCCGAGAAGGATCTCGAAGCTGCCACGAAGCAGGCTGTCGACGGCATCGACGAGGCTCTGAAGAAGAAGGAAGCCGAGCTCCTCGAGGTCTGATCGGGGAGTCGGGAGGCGACGCATGCGACGCGAACATCGGAGCGGCGCCGAGATCGAGGCGCAGATCCAGGCGCAGATCAGTGCCGCCCGTGATCAGATCGAGGCCACCCGCGCCCGCGTCAACAAGCGCACAGGGCGCAACATGGCGGCCGCGGTCGGCATCGCCCTGGTGCTCGGCGGTGCGCTGCTCGCCAGCCTGCTGTGGGTCAAGACGCTCTTCATGGTCTTCGCGGTCGTGCTCATCGGCTTCGCGCTGTACGAGCTCGCCAGCGCTCTGCGCTTCGCCGGCCGCGACGTCCCGCGCGTGCCGCTGGTGCTGCTCGGCTGCGCGATCCTGCCCGTCACCTGGTACTTCGGTGCCGCCGGCATGTGGTGGTCCACGCTCGGAGCGGTCGCGATCGTCGGCATCGTGCGCCTGATCGAGCTCGCCGACCCCTCGACGCGCACCGGCAGGGGAGATGTCTTCGCCGACATCACCGCGGGCGCGCTGTGCATCGCGTACGTCGCCGTGCTGGGCGGCTTCACGGTGCTCCTCGCCGCGCAGGACGGCGGCCAATGGTGGATCCTGGCCATGATCGTGATGACGACGGTGATCGACACCGGCGCGCTGGCCGTCGGGGTGTGGCTCGGCAAGCACAAGCTCGCGCCGCGCATCAGCCCCGGCAAGACCTGGGAGGGCCTGCTGGGCGGTGCGGCGTTCGCCGTCGCCGCCGGGATCCCGCTATCGATCTGGATGCTGGGGCAGGAGTGGTGGTTCGGCCTCATCCTCGCCGCGCTGCTCGTGGTGAGCGCCACCGTCGGCGATCTCGCCGAGTCGTTGATCAAGCGCGACCTGGGCATCAAGGACATCGGCTCGTTCCTCCCTGGGCACGGCGGCTTCCTCGATCGGCTCGACTCGATCCTGCCCAGCGCGGTGGTCATGATGGCGCTGTTCCAGGTGACGCACGCGTGAGCCGCAGGGCACCGCTGACATGATGGAGACGATGAGCACGTTCCCGAAAGCCCGCCGATCGCAACAGGGCTACGACATCGAAGAGGTCGAGGACTTCCTCGAGGACGCCCGACGCGCCTACGCGACCGATGCACGAGCTGCGACCGCGATCGATTCCTCCGCGATCCGTCGGATGAGCTTCACCATGCAGAAGGGCGGGTACTCGCCGGCCCACGTCGACGCCGCGCTCGAGCGCCTCGAAGAGGCCTTCGCGCTCCGGGAGCACGAGCGGGGCATCCTCGAGCACGGCGAGGAGCAGTGGTACGCGAAGGTGCGCGAGCGCGCCCGCGACGCGCTGGAGACGCTGCAGCGTCCTGACGGCGAGCGCTTCCGCCGCGTCAGCAGGATCTCGCGCGGCTACCGCCTCGCCGAGGTCGACCGATTCGCCGCGCGCATCGCCGACTACCTGCAGGACGGCCCCGAGATCAGTGCCCGCGAGGTGCGCACCGCGCAGTTCGAGGCCCAGTTCGGCGGCTATGACGAGGACGAGGTCGACGGGCTGCTCGACACGGTCGTGAGCCTGATGCTGGCGGTTCGCTGACGACACCACCCTGGGCTTCGTTACCGTTCCGTGATAACGTCGATCCTCGTGTTCACTCGCTCCGCCCATGCTTCCGCGCGCAAGACGCGCACCCGTGGCGTGCTCTCGGGGCTGTCGCTGCTGGCGGCTGCCGGCTTCGTGCTCGTGACGCTTGCGGCGAGCCCCGGCGAGCAGGTGATGGCCGAGCCGGCCGCCCTGCCGAGCGACAACCGTCCGGGACAGGCGCTCGACGCGGTCACCGGCTCGCAGACAGCGCTCGTGCGCGACGAGATCGTGGTGCACACGCCGACCCCCACGCCGACTCCCGAGCCCGTGGTGGCTGCGCCTTCCGGTGGCGGCGGCGCTGCTGCTGCTGCCGCATCCATCGCCATCCCCCGTGCCGCGGCTCCGAACCCCGGCAGCGCCCAGGCGGTCGCCCGTGAGATGGTGCTCGCCCGCGGCTGGGGCGAAGACCAGTACGCATGCCTCTACAACCTGTGGCAGCGCGAGTCGAACTGGAACGTCTACGCGCAGAACCGTTCGAGCGGCGCATACGGCATCCCCCAGGCGCTGCCCGGCTCGAAGATGGCGACCGCCGGCGCCGACTGGCAGACCAATGCCGTCACGCAGATCTCCTGGGGCCTGGGCTACATCTCCGGCCGCTACGGCACGCCCTGCGGCGCCTGGGGCCACTCGCAGTCGGTCGGCTGGTACTGATGCCTGCGCGGCGGCCGAAGCGTCGCGCGCAGCCCTACGTGCCGCTCGACGTCGACCGCCTCATGCATGGCACCGCGCGAGTCGAGCGCCGCGGCACCGGCGAGTGGCACGTGCAGCCGATGTCCGAGCGGAGCTCCGTCAAGGACTACGCGTGCCCTGGATGCGGTGGCACGGTCGCCGCGGGCACGGCCCACGTGGTCGTGTGGCGGGCGGATTCGATCTTCGGAGAGCGTGCGGTCGAGGAGCGGCGCCACTGGCACACGGGCTGCTGGCGCGCGAACTGATCGCTCGCGCTGCGAGAGCCTGGCCTCCTACTTCGCGTCCTGCCTCGGGATCACGACTTCCTTGAGGATGAGCTGGATGGCGGCTGCGACCGGGATGGCGACGAGCGCGCCCAGGATGCCCAGCAGTGTGCCGCCGATCAGGGCGGAGAGCACGACCACGACGCCTGGCACCTTCACGGCGCGGTTCATGATCTGCGGGCTGATCACGTAGGCCTCGACCTGCATGTAGATGAGGTAGTAGATGGCGACCGGGAGCGCCGTCTCCGGTCCGTCGAGCAGCAGCACGAGCAACGAGATCACCACGGATGCGGAGATCGTGCCGATCAGCGGGATGGTCGACGCGATGAGCGCGACGAAGGCGTAGACCACCGCGAGCTCTGAGCCGACGATCGAGAGCATGACGAACGACAGCACGCCGTTGCACAGCCCGAGGAACCACTGGCCGAGCACGAAGCGGCCGACCGACTGCATGATCTGCTCGGCGATCTCGATGAACTTCGGGCGCGAGGATGCGGGCACCAGACGGTACATGCCCGACTTCAGCGACGGCAGTGAGCCCGTGAAGTACAGCATGAGCACGACGACGATGAAGACCCCGCCGAGCGTGAACACCAGCTGCCCGACGCCGTTGACGATCGCGCCCGCGACCTCGGCCACCCAGGGCGGCAGCGACGACCAGGTGTTGAAATCGGTCAGCGCACTCGTGAGCTGCTCCAGCGCCACGTCGACGTCGAACTGCGGGAAGGTCTCGCGGAGCCAGTCGAAGAAGCCCTCGAGCGCGCCGCCCTCGATCTCGGAGACGATCGACTCGATGAGCTGCGCGAACTGGGCGACGATCGTCGGGATGATCAGCCAGACGGCACCGACAGCGATGCCGAGGATCGCCAGGAAGACGAGCAGCACGGCGCCCCAGCGCGGCATCCTGCGCTTGATCAGGAACTGGATGAGGGGCTCGACGCCCAGCGCCAGGAAGATGCCGGCGAACGCCCAGACGAGCACGGTGCTGATCTGCTGGATGCTGGCGCCGATGACGATGGCCAGCAGCACTCCCAGTCCGCCCACGAGCCCGAGCAGAAACCCGTTCCTGATCTTCACACCCCGCATACTAAAGTGCCGCGGGCAGCCGCCCCGGCAGGCTCGCGGCCCTCGGATGGCGCGAATCGGGCCACCTCAGGTACTCTGGAGGCTTGCCTGCCGGGCGCGGTCCATCGAAACGGCCAGTCAACGATCTCGGCGAGCGTGAAAGGACCCCTGACTCGTGCGATACATCCTCGCGGCCGTGAGCCTCGTGATCTCGCTCGTCCTGCTCGGCCTCGGCATCGGACAGCGCACCATCTGGGCGCCGCCGGACTCGATCGTCGCGCAGCTCGAGCAGCCAACGGACGCCCAGCTGATCGTGATCTCCGGTGACACGCTCAACATGCACGACGGCCGGCAGACGCTGACCATCACGGACGACGGCCCGGTCACGGCTGTCGTCGGTCGCGACCGCGACGTGCTCGGCTGGGTCGGCGAGACCCGCTACGCGGCAGCGCAGATCGACGACCAGGACGTGCTCACCCTCGACGAGCAGGGCAGCGACACGGAGCCCGTGCCGGCGATCGCCGGCAGCGACATGTGGATCGAGGTGCACGAGGGCGAGGGCCGTCTGCAGTTCGACATCGACCTGCCGGTCGGATTCTCGATCGCCATCGCCGGCGAGCCGGGCACCCCGGCACCGGCGGATGTGCGGGTCGAGTGGCCGTTCGATGCGAAGACGCCGCTGTTCGGTCCGCTGATGACCGCCGGGCTGGTCTTCCTCGCGCTGGCTTTGCTGTTCTTCCTGCTGGCGCTGCGCCGGCATCGCCGCCGCCGCGGACCGCAGCGCCGCTCGCACCGCGAGCTCACCCGTGCCGAGCGGCGCGCGCTGCAGCGCGACGCCCGCGCCGGGCTGCCGCTGCCCGATCGCGCGATCGAGCCCACCGCATCCGCCGACGGCGAGCGGGGAGCGATCGATCCGGCGACCACCGAGCCCGAGACCGGCGAGCCCTCCGCCTCCGAGCCCGAGACCGGCGAGCCCGAGGCTCGACCGGAGCAGGAGCGGGGCAGGGCCGAGCGCCGCACCGCGTCGCGCGCCCGCCGCCGTGTCGGGCTGATCGCCTTCCCGGTGCTGGCGTCGATCGCGCTGACCGGCTGCGGGCCGCAGTACTGGCCGAGTCCTGCTCCGACCGACACGACGGCAGCGCCGACGCCGACGAGCCTCGAGGAGACGCTGCCGCCGGTGGCGCTCACCGAGAACCAGTTCGAGCGGGTGCTCGAGAGCACCCGTGACGTCGTGAGCCAGGCCGACGAGGAGCTCGATGCCGCGACCGCCGCGCGGCGGCTCGCGGGACCCATGCTCGCCGCACGGCAGACGAACTACGAGATTCGCTCGCAGAGCGAGGAGGCGGAGGCGCTGCCCGGCATCCCCGATGGCGAGGTGCAGCTGCTGCTGCCCCAGCAGACCGAGACCTGGCCTCGCACCGTGATGGCCGTGATCGCGTGGGAGAACGCCGAGCAGGCGCAGTCGACGATGGTCTTCGAGCAGGCGGAGCCGCGAGCGAACTACCGGGTGATCTACCAGACGACCCTCGGCTCCGGCGTGCAGCTGCCGGCTGTCGCCAGCCCGACGATCGGCGCCGCGAGCCTGCCGGACAACACCGTGCTGCTGCAGCGTCAGCCGGGCGAGATCACGATGGCGTACGCCGACGTGCTGCTCAACGGCGAGGAGTCGGAGTTCGCGTCGTGGTTCCAGGAGGAGGGCGACGCGCTGCGCGAGCAGATCGGCAAGGCGTACAAGGACGAGCAGCGAGCCGACCCTGATCTCGAGCTGACGAACCTCGAATGGTTCAACGGCGAGGACGAGTCGGCGCCGTTGATGCTCGTCACGAACGAGGGCGGCGCGCTGCTGGCCACGTCGTTCACCGAGACGCAGCGCACCACACCGACCGAAGAGGGCGTCGAGGTGTCGGCGTCGGCCGGTGCCGCGATCCTCGCCGGTGTCGATCAGTCGGAGACCGGCATCGAGCAGACCTACCAGCTCCAGGTGCTGTTCGCGGTGCCGCCTGCGGATGCGCCCGAGGGCGCCCGCATCCAGGTGGTCGGCTACGCGCAGTCGCTGCTGGACGCACGAGAGGTACAGGAATGACACAGGAGCACCTGCCCGCATCGATCGGCGGAGCCGTCGACCTGTCTGCGCTCGCCGCGCGGCACGCCCAGGCGGCAGCACCGCAGCCTGAGGCCGTGGCAGCTGCCGGTGCACCCGGCGTGGTCATCACGGTCACCGACGCCGACCTCGAGCAGGTGGTCGAGCTCTCGAGCCGGGTGCCGGTGCTGATCGCGATCGTCGCGGAGTGGAGCGAGCCGAGCGCGCAGCTGACGCCGGTGCTCGAGCGGCTCGTCGAGGCGCAGCGCGGCAGGCTTGTGCTCGCGAAGGTCGACGCCGACCGCAGCCCGCAGATCGTGCAGGCGTTCCAGGCGCAGTCCGTGCCCACTGTCGCCGCGGTGATCGCGGGCCGCCCCGCGCCGCTGTTCACCGGCGCGCAGCCGGAGGAGCAGATCGCCGATGTGCTCGCGCAGGTGCTCGAGTTCGCGGCCCAGCAGGGCGTCACCGGCAGCGTGCCGATGAGCGAGGGTGCCGAGGGCGACGAGGCGCAGGAGCCGGCTCCCGCGCCGGTGCCTCCGCTGCACCAGGAGGCCTACGACGCCATCGACGCCGGCGACCTCGAGGCGGCGATCGCCGCGTTCGAGAAGGCCATCGCGCAGAACCCGCGGGACGCGGAGGCCATCGCCGGCCTCGCGCAGGTGCGACTGCTGACGAGGCTGCAGGGCAAGGGTGCCGAGGAGATCCGTGCTGCCGCGGCAGCCGCTCCCGCCGATGCGCAGGCGCAGATGCTGGTCGCCGACCTCGACCTCTCGGGCGGCCACGTGGAGGATGCGTTCCTTCGCATGCTCGACCTGATGGCGTCGCTCACAGGCGACGAGAAGCAGGGCGTGCGGCTGCGGCTGCTCGACCTGTTCGAGATCGTCGGCGTCGACGACCCGCGCGTGAACGCGGCCCGCAAGCGGCTGACGACGCTGCTCTACTAGGGCTGGGTGCCCGACGCCCGAGACGGGCGTCGGCGCTGGGGTCGCGGCGTGGGCCCGAAAGGGCCTACGCCTTCAGCTCCACCGCGCGGGGCTTCAGAATCAGGCCCGCCAGCGGCGGGATGGTGAGCGTCGCCGACGCGGGTCGCCCGCCCCAGGGCTCGGCCGCCGCGTGCACGGTGCCGAGGTTGCCGACCCCGGAGCCGCCGTACTCTTGCGCGTCGGAGTTCACGACCTCCTCCCACTCGCCGGCGAACGGCAGCCCCATCCGGTAGCCCTCGACGGGCCTGCCCGAGAAGTTCACGATCGCCGCCACCGGGTCGCCGTCGGCACCCCAGCGCAGGAACGCGACGAGGTTGTCGGAGGAGTTGCCGCCGTCGATCCACTCGAAGCCGCCAGGCTCGTTGTCGCGCAGCCAGAGCGCCTCGGTGTCGCGGTAGACGCGGTTGAGCTGCGAGACGAGCGACATGAGGCCGCGGTGCACCGGCTGGTCGAGGATCCACCAGTCGAGCCCGCGCGCCTCGCTCCACTCGCTCGGCTGCCCGAACTCCTGCCCCATGAACAGCAGCTGCTTGCCGGGGTGCGCCCACATGAACGTCAGATAGGCGCGCACCGAGGCGAGCTTCTGCCACTGGTCGCCCGGCATCTTGCCCAGCAGCGAGCCCTTGCCGTGCACGACCTCGTCGTGGCTGATCGGCAGCAGGAACTGCTCGCTGAACGCGTACAGGAACGAGAAGGTGATGTCGCCGTGATGGTGCGAGCGGTACATCGGGTCGACCGCCATGTACTGCAGCGTGTCGTGCATCCAGCCCATGTTCCACTTCAGCCCGAAGCCGAGTCCGGATGCGTCGGTGGGCTTGGTCACGCCCGGCCAGGAGGTCGACTCCTCGGCGATCATGATGACGCCCGGGCAGCGGCGGTAGACGGTGGCGTTGACCTCCTGCAGCAGCGCGATCGCCTCGAGGTTTTCGCGACCGCCGTGCACGTTGGGCAGCCACTCGCCGTCCTTGCGGGAGTAGTCGAGGTAGAGCATCGAGGCGACCGCGTCGACGCGCAGGCCGTCGATGTGGAACTCCTCCATCCAGTAGACGGCGTTCGCCACCAGGAAGTTCTTCACCTCCGGCCGGCCGAAGTCGAACACGTGCGTGCCCCAGTCGGGCTGGTCGCCGCGGCGAGGGTCGGGGTGCTCGTAGAGCGCCTGCCCGTCGAAGCGCGCGAGCGCCCACTCGTCCTTCGGGAAGTGGCCGGGCACCCAGTCCATCAGCACGCCGTAGCCGGCGCGGTGCAGCCGGTCGATCAGGTAGCGCAGGTCGTCGGGGTGGCCGAAGCGGCTGGTGGGGGCGAAGTAGCCCGTCACCTGGTAGCCCCACGAGGGCCCGTAGGGGTGCTCGGCGAGCGGCATGAACTCCACGTGCGTGAAGCCGGTCGTCTCCAGGTGCTCGATGAGCGCATCCGCCATCTCCCGGTAGCCGAGCCCCGGTCGCCAGGAGCCGAAGTGCAGCTCGTAGACCGACATGGGGGAATTGTGGGGGTCCTTCGCGGCCCGGGACCGCATCCAGTCGTCATCGCTCCAGGCGAAGCGGCTGGTGCCCACCTTCGAGGCGGTGGCCGGCGGCACCTCGGTGTAGCGCGCCATCGGGTCGGCGCGCGTCACCCAGCCGTGATCGGTGAGGATCTCGTACTTGTAGGCGCTGTGCTCGAGCTCGCCCGGCACGAACAGCTCCCAGACGCCGGAGGCGCCCATGGTGCGCATCGGGTGCGAGCGGCCCACCCAGTCGTTGAAGTCGCCGATGATGCGCACGGCCCGCGCGTTCGGCGCCCAGACGGCGAACGAGGCCCCGGCCACGCCCTCGTGCTCGCGCAGCCGCGAGCCGAGCACCTGCCAGGCCTGCTCGTGGCGTCCCTCGCGCCACAGGTGCAGGTCGAGCTCGCCCAGGGTGGGCGTGAAGCGATAGGGGTCCTCGCTCTCCCACGCGGCGTCGTCGCCGTAGGCGGTGAGCAGGCGGTAGGGGCGGATGGGTCCGGTCACGACGGCGCGCCACAGACCGTGCCCGAGGTGCTCCATGGGCGTCTCGGCCTGACCGGTGTCGGTCTCGGTCAGCACCGTGACCGCCGCGGCGAGGTGGCGGACGGCGCGCACGACGTGCGAGGTGCCGGGCACTGCCGATGCGTCGGCATGCGCCCCGAGGACGTCGTGCGGCGCGGGGTGCGCGCCTTCGGCCAGCTGCTGGATGGTCGCTTCGTCGAGCATCATGCCCCCAAGCGTCGCACGTGGATGACGTGCGCGGGCTCGACGAATGCGTCGAGCCGCACGAAGTTGTGGTCGCTCCAGTGCCACGTCTCGCCGCTGATGAGGTCGTGCGCCTGGAAGCTCTCGCCCGGGCGCAGGCCCAGCTTCGTCAGGTCGAGGTGCACGGTCGTCTGCCGGGCGGAGTGCGGGTCGACGTTGGCGACCACGATGATCGTGTCTGGCTCGCCCGAGTCGGTGAAGCGGCCGTCGAGGTGCTTCGAGTAGACCAGCACGGCGTCGTCGTCGGACCAGTGGATGTCCATCGCCCACAGCTGCCGGATGGCGGGGTGCTCGGCGCGGATCTCATTGAGCCGCGTGATGTACGGCTCGATGGTGGTGCCGTTGCGAGCGGCGCGCTCCCAATCGCGCGGCCTGTACTCGTACTTCTCGTTGTCGATGGCCTCCTCGGCGCCGGGCCGGGCGACATCCTCGATCAGCTCGTAGCCGGCGTACATGCCCCAGGTGGGCACCGCGGTGGCGGCGATCGCCGCGCGCACCTTGAAGGCGGGCACGCCGCCGAACTGCAGGTACTCGGTGAGGATGTCTGGGGTGTTCACCCAGAAGGCCGGCTTGAACCAGGCCGCCTGCTCGCCGGTGACCTCGCGCAGGTACTCCTCGAGCTCCGCCTTCGTGTTGCGCCACGCGAAGTAGGTGTACGACTGCTGGAAGCCCACCTTGCCGAGCGCCTGCATCATCGCCGGCCGGGTGAAGGCCTCGGCGAGGAAGACGATGTCGCCGTGCTTCGCGTTCACCTGGCCGATCACGTGCTCCCAGAACCACAGCGGCTTGGTGTGCGGGTTGTCGACGCGGAAGATGCGCACGCCGCAGCCCACCCACAGGTCGATGATGCGGAGCACCTCGGCGACGATCCCTGTCGGGTCGTTGTCGAAGTTGACCGGATAGATGTCCTGGTACTTCTTCGGCGGGTTCTCGGCGAAGGCGATCGTGCCGTCGGGCAGCGTCGTGAACCACTCCGGGTGCGTCGTCACCCACGGGTGATCCGGCGCCGCCTGGAGGGCGAGGTCCATGGCCACCTCGAGCCCCGCATCCGCCGCCTGGTCCACGAACGCGCGGAAGTCGTCGATGGTGCCGAGGTCGGGGTGGATGGAGTCGTGGCCGCCGTGCTTCGAGCCGATCGCCCAAGGGCTGCCGGGGTCGCCAGGCTGCGGCGTGAGCGTGTTGTTCGGGCCCTTGCGGTTGACCTCGCCGATCGGGTGCACGGGCGGCAGGTAGAGCACGTCGAAGCCCATCGCCTTCACCGCCGGCAGCCGCTTCGCCGCGGTGGCGAAGGTGCCGCTCTGCCAGGAGCCGTCGGCGCGCTGCACGGCGCCCTCGGAGCGGGGGAACAGCTCGTACCAGGCGCCGACGCCCGCACGGGTGCGCTCGACCCTCAGTTGCAGGGTCTCGGATGCGGTGACCAGGGAGCGAGGCCGGTGGCGGTCGATCGCGCCCAGGATGTCGGGGTCGTTGACCGATGCCCAGCGCTGCAGCACCGGCGCGGCCGTGTTGGCGAGCGCCTTCGCAGCACCGGCGAGCAGGGTGGCGTCGGCGCCGGTCGCGGCGCGGGCCGCTCTGGCGAGCAGCTGCGCGCCCATGGTCGCCATCAGCTCGGCGTCGATGTCGGCGGCGATCTTGATCTCGGCATTGTGGTGCCAGGTGGCCCACTCGTCGGCCCAGGCCTCGACGTGCCAGGTCCACATGCCCTGCTCGTCGACCAACGCGTGCGCCCGGTGGCGGTCGAGGCCATCGTGCAGGGGCTCCATCGGCACGCGCGTCGTGCTGCCGCTGGGGGAGCGCAGCACGAGGGTCACGCCGATGCGGTCGTGGCCCTCCCGGAACGCCGCCGCCTCGAACGGCACGACATCACCGACCACCGCCTTCGCGGGGAATCGGTTGCCGGGCTGCTGCGGGTGCAGATCGAGCACCGGGATCCGGCCGGAGAGGACCTGCACGGGGACTGCTTCGCTCTTCTTCGCCACGCCCTCAACCTACCGAGTGCCGAGCCCGGGCGGCCAGGGCCCGCCGCTAGGCTCGGGGAGTGTGAGAGCTATCCGCCGGTTCACCGTCCGCACCTCCCTCCCTGCGCGGCTCGACCGCCTCGACGCGCTGGCCGCCAACCTGCGCTGGTCGTGGCACGAGCCCACCCGCGAGCTCTTCCGCGAGATCTCGCTCGACGGCTGGCAGGCCACCGGCCACGATCCCGTGCAGCTGCTCGGCTGGGTCGGCACCGCACGGCTCGAGCAGCTCGCCGAGGACGACGACTTCGTCGCCCGCGTCGACGCGCTCGCCGATGACCTCGGCGACTACCTGTCGCAGGCGCGCTGGTACCAGTCGCTCGAGGACGTGCCCGAGTCGATCGCCTACTTCTCGCCCGAGTTCGGCATCACGAGCGCGCTGCCGCAGTACTCCGGCGGCCTCGGCATCCTCGCCGGCGACCACCTGAAGGCGGCCAGCGACCTGGGCGTGCCGATCGTCGGCGTCGGCCTGTTCTACCAGGCCGGCTACTTCAAGCAGGCGATCTCGCGCGAGGGCTGGCAGCAGGAGTCCTACCCGGTGCTCGACCCTGACGGCCTGCCGCTGAAGATCCTGCGGGGCGCCGACGGCACGCACGCGACCGTCGCGCTCGCGCTGCCCGGCGGCCGCACGCTGCACGCGCGCATCTGGCAGGCCACCATCGGCCGCGTGCCGCTGCTGCTGCTGGACACGAACATCCACGAGAACAGCGACGAGCTGCGCACCGTCACCGACCGGCTGTACGGCGGCGGCGGCGAGCAGCGCCTGCAGCAGGAGCTGCTGCTGGGCATCGGCGGTGTGCGCGCGCTCGCGGTCTACAGCGAGCTCACCGGTGCGCCGGCCCCTGCGGTGTACCACTCGAACGAGGGCCACGCCGGCTTCCTCGGCATCGAGCGCATCTCGCGGCTGATCGCCGAGGGCCTCGGCTTCGACGAGGCGCTGCAGGTCGTGCGCGCCGGCACCGTCTTCACCACCCACACGCCGGTGCCCGCCGGCATCGACCGCTTCGACGTCGAGCTGGTGCACAGCCACCTCTCGGGCGACCTGGTGCCCGGCGTCGACGTCGCGCGGGTGCTCGAGCTCGGCCGCGAGGAGGATCCGGCGATCTTCAACATGGCGCAGCTGGGCTTCTCGCTCGCGCAGCGCGCCAACGGCGTCTCGAAGCTGCACGGCAAGGTCTCGCGGCGCATGTTCGCCAGCCGCTGGCCGGGCTTCGACTCGGAGGAGGTGCCGATCACCTCGGTCACGAACGGCGTGCACGCGCCCACCTGGACCTCGCCCATCCTGAAGCACCTGGCCGAGCGCGAGCTCGGCACGCTCGACACGACGCGCTGCGACTGGGGGTCGGATGCGGTCTCCGACGAGACGCTCTGGTCGGTGCGCCGCGAGATGCGCGAGGCGCTCGTGCAGGAGGCGCGCGAGCGCACCCGCGTGAAGCACGTGCGCAACGAGGGCGCGGCGCCGCGCTGGGTCGACGAGCTGCTCGACCCGGATGTGCTGACGATCGGCTTCGCCCGCCGCGTGCCGACCTACAAGCGGCTGACGCTCATGCTGCACGACCGCGACCGGCTGCGGTCGCTGCTGACGCACCCCGAGCGGCCGGTGCAGCTCGTCATCGCCGGCAAGTCGCATCCCGCCGACGAGCAGGGCAAGGCGCTCATCCAGGAGCTCGTGCGCTTCTCGCAGGAGCCCGACGTGCGCGGCCGCATCGTCTTCCTCGAGAACTACGACATCTCGATGGCGAAGTCGCTCTACCCGGGCTGCGACGTCTGGCTCAACAACCCGCTGCGGCCGCTCGAGGCGTGCGGCACCTCCGGTATGAAGGCGGCGCTCAACGGCTCGCTCAACCTGTCGATCCTCGACGGCTGGTGGGAGGAGTACTTCGACGGCAAGAACGGCTGGGCCATCCCCTCGGCGCACGAGCAGATGGATGCCGCCGACCGAGACGCCTTCGAGGCCAACGCCCTCTACGAGCTGATCGAGCACCAGGTGGCGCCGCGCTACTACGACCGCGACGAGCGCGGGCTGCCGACGGCCTGGATCGCCTCCATCCGCCACACGCTCGCCGCGATGAGCCCCGAGCTCTCGGCCGAGCGCATGCTCGCCGAGTACGTCGACCGGCTCTACACGCCGGCGGCGAAGGCTGCGGCGGTCGCCGCTGCCGACGAGGCCCGCGCCGCCCGCGACTTCGCGGTCTGGACGGGGCGGATGCGCGACGCGTTCGGGCAGGTCGAGGTGCGGCACGTGGAGGTCGACGGCGTCGATGTGCCGCCGATCGTCGGCGACGAGGTGCGGGTGCGTGCCTTCGTCGAGCTGGGGGCGCTGAGCCCAGCGGATGTCACCGTCGAGGTGGTCGCCGGCACGATCACCGAGGAGGGCGACCTGCGCCACACGCGCCGGTTCGCGCTCGAGCCGGTGGGCGCCGAGGGCACGGCGCAGCGCTTCGAGTCGGCGATCGAGATGCCGGCCGCCGGCACCTTCGGCTACACCGTGCGCGTGGTGCCGAAGCACCCGATGCTCGCCTCCGACGCCGAGCTGGGGCTGGTCGCCTACGCCAAGGGCTGAGCGGGCGCGGCGCCCGCACTCGGCGTCTGGGGAGCGGGCTCCTCGGGCACCGGCGGCGACGGCGGGGTGCGCAGCACCATGACCGTCGCCGCCGGCTCGCCCGCCACGGGCACGCCGTGCACGGCGTAGACGCGCATGCTCATGGCGGGCATGGCGATGCGGGCGCCCGGAGCGATGCGTTCGTCGTCGTGGTGGTCGGCGGCCGAATCCCACAGCAGCTCGAACTCGGTCGCGCCGTCGGGCAGCGGCGTGGCGACGAGCGTGTCGCGCGGCGAGCCGTGGAAGATCACGAGCACGCGTGAGTAGCCCTCGTGCAGCGGCGTCGACTCGGCGAGCATCTGCATGGTGCGATCGTTCGAGTGGTCCCAGTCGTCGATGGTCATCGGCTCGCCCGCGGCGTTGCACCACTCCAGGTGCGAGGAGCCGGCGACGCGCTGCGCGCTCTGGCCGTACCAGAGCGGCCGCAGCGCCGGGTGCTCGCGGCGCAGCTGCAGCAGGCGCCTGGTCTGGGCGAGGAACGACTCCTGCCAGTCCTTGCGGTCCCACCGCATCCATGTCAGTGCCGAGTCCTGGCAGTAGGCGTTGTTGTTGCCGCGCTGCGAACGGCCGAACTCGTCGCCCATCGTGAGCATCGGCACGCCGGCCGAGACCAGCAGGGTGCCGAGCAGGTTGCGCATCGAGCGGCGCCGGTCGAGCTGCACGCCGACATCCTCGGTGCGCCCCTCCACGCCGTGGTTGAAGGAGCGGTTGCTGTCGGTGCCGTCGCGGTTGTCCTCGCCGTTGGCCTCGTTGTGCTTGTGGTCGTAGCGCACCAGGTCGGTGAGCGTGAAGCCGTCGTGGGCGGTGATGAGGTTGACGCTCTCGAGCGGCCCGCGCCGGCTGTGGAAGAGCCCGGCCGAGCCCGAGACGGCGTGCGCGAGCGGGCCGACGCCGGTCGAGCCGTCGCCGCCGTGCCGGAAGGCGCGCAGGTCGCTGAGCCAGAACTCGCGCGCGGTGTCGCGGAAGCGATCGTTCCACTCGCTGAAGCCGGCCGGGAAGGAGCCGGTCTTCCAGCCGTCGGGCCCGAGGTCCCAGGGCTCGGCGATCATCGTCGCGTCGGCCAGCCCCGGCTCGGCGACGATGCGCTGCAGCAGCGGGTGCTCGGGGTCGAAGCGGCCGTCGGCGCCGCGCCCGAGCACCGGGGCGAGGTCGAAGCGGAAGCCGTCGACGCCCATCTCACGGTGCCAGTAGGTCAGCGAGTCGATCACCAGATCCTGCGCGGCGGGCAGTGAGAAGTCGACGGTGTTGCCGCAGCCGGTCCAGTCGATCAGCGAGCCGTCGCCGTGCACGCGGTAGTAGGAGGCGTTGTCGATCAGCCGCAGGCTCGAGGGCGGGCCGCCGGCCCCCTCCTCGGAGGTGTGGTTGTAGACCACGTCGAGCGCGACCTCGAGGCCCGCCTCGTGCAGCAGCCGCACCATGCCCTTGAACTCGCGCAGCACGCCGCCGGTGCCGTCGAACTGCGCGCGGCGCGAGGCGTAGGCGCCGTGCGGGGCGAAGAACGAGAGCGTGTTGTAGCCCCAGTAGTTCACGCGCCCCTGCTGGATGAGCCGCTGCTCGGAGACGAACAGGTGCACCGGCAGCAGCTGCACCGTCGTGACGCCCAGATCCTTGAGGTAGCGAATCGTCGACGGATGCGCGAGGCCGGCGTAGGTGCCGCGCAGCTCTGCCGGCATGTGCGGGCTGAGCTTCGTGAGGCCCTTGACGTGCGCCTCGTAGAGCACCTGCTGGTCGAGCGGAATGTCGGGCCGGGGCGCGCCGCCCCAGTCGAAGGCATCGTCGATGACGGTTGCGCGGTACTGGCCGTGCGGTGTGCGCACGATGCCGCGCGCGTGCGGCGGGAGCGTGTTGCGGGTCCAGTCGAAGGCGTGGCCGGGGCCCTCGGGCCCGTCAACGCCGAGCGCGTAGGGCGTGCCGGCCGGCAGCCGGTCGGTCTCGACGAGGAAGACGTCGCCCCGCCGCTGCATCGGGATGGCGTCCAGCAGCCAGTCGGGGTCGTGCGGATCGAACAGCCGCAGCTCCATGCGCTCGGCGTGCTTCGACCACACGGTCAGCCGCTGACCGCCCTCGATGCGCTCGAGCCCGCGGGCACGCTCCAGAGACTGCACCTGCACCACGCGCTCTAGGCTATGGGGTCATGCGGCTCTTCGATCACGCCGCCGCCACCCCCATGCGCGAGTCGGTGCGGCAGGCGCTCGCGACGGCCGAGCCGCTCGCCAATCCGGCGTCGACCCACCGCGAGGGCCAGCGTGCCCGCGCCGTGCTCGAGGACGCCCGGGAGCGGCTCGCCGCGACGCTCGGCGCCCATCCGACCGAGATCATCTTCACCTCCGGCGGCACCGAGTCGATCAACCTCGCGCTGAAGGGCGCCTGGTGGGCGGCTGCCGATGCCGGACGGCGCGGCGCCATCGTCGTCCCGGTCGCCGAGCACCACGCGACCCTCGACGCGGTCGAGTGGCTCGAGCGGCAGGGCGCCGAGCTGCGCTGGATCGGCGTCGACGGGCACGCGGTGACCGACCACGGGGCCTTCGCCGATGCGCTCGGCGGCACCGCCGCATCCGCTGCCTCGTCCTCGTCGTCGGCCGCGGCTGCCGTCGCCACCATGCTGGTCGCCAGCAACGAGCTGGGCTCCCTGCAGCCGATCGGTGCGGTGGCGGATGCGTCGGCGCGCGCGGGCGTGCCGCTGCACCTCGACGCCGTGGGCGCGTTCGGGCATCTGCCGTTGCGGTTCGCCGAGACGGGGGCGTCGCTCATGAGCGTCGCGAGCCACAAGCTCGGCGGACCGCACGGCGTCGGCGCGCTGGTCGTGCGGCGCGACGCGCGGCTCGAGGCGCTGCATCACGGCGGCGGGCAGCAGCGCGGGCTGCGCTCGGGCACGCAGGATGCGCTGGGTGCGTCGCTGTTCGCGCTCGCCGCGGAGGAGGCGCTCGCCGAGCTCGACGCCGAGTCGGCGAGGCTGCGCGGGCTGACCGAGCGGATCCTCACCGCGGTCGCGCCGCTGCCGGGCGTGCGGGTGCTCGCGAGCGACGACCGGCTGCCGCACATCGCCCACTTCGTCGTCGAGGGAGCGCAGGGGGAGTCGCTGCAGTTCCTGCTCGACGAGGCCGGCTTCGCCGTCTCGAACGGCTCGGCGTGCTCTGCCGGCGTCTCGCGCGAGAGCCACGTCGTGCGCGCGTGCGGGGTCACGGGCGTCGCGCCGCTGCGATTGTCGCTCGGCCGCACGACGACCGCCGCCGACGTCGATGCGCTGCTCGATGCGCTGCCGGCGGCCATCGAGCGCGCCCGCGCCCTCTGACGCGCCCGCCTGTCGGGCCGCGCCCGCCCGTCGGGCCGCACCCGCCCGTCGGGCCGCGCCCGCCTGTCGGGAGTGACGACTTGCTGTTCGAATGTCGCAACTCGCGTGCACAGACTCGTCATTCGCCGGCACCGTGGCTCGACTCGCTGCGGATCGGTACCCTGGATGGCGGCGATGATCAGGAGGTGCGCGTGAAGGTGCTGGCAGCCATGTCGGGCGGGGTCGACTCCGCCGTCGCCGCGGCGCGCGCCGTCGACGCCGGCCACGAGGTCGTCGGCGTGCACCTGGCGCTCAGCCGCATGCCCGGCACCCTGCGCACCGGCAGTCGCGGGTGCTGCACCGTCGAGGACGCGATGGATGCCCGCCGCGTCGCCGACAAGCTCGGCATCCCCTTCTACGTGTGGGACTTCTCCGAGCGCTTCCACGCCGACGTGGTGCAGGACTTCGTCGACGAGTACGCCGCCGGCCGCACCCCGAACCCGTGCCTGCGGTGCAACGAGAAGATCAAGTTCGAGGCACTGCTCGACCGCGCCATCGGGCTGGGCTTCGACCGGGTCGTGACGGGACACTACGCGCGCGTCGAGCACGCGCAGTCGGGCGTCGAGCCGCCCGCTGTCGAGCGCTCCGGCGTCGAGCTGCCCGGCGTCGAGCGCTCCGGCGTCGAGCGCTCCGGCGTCGAGCTCCACCGCGCCGCCGACTGGGCCAAGGACCAGTCCTACGTGCTGGGCGTGCTCACCGCCGAGCAGCTCGCGCACTGCTGGTTCCCGCTCGCCTCGACGCCCACGAAGGCCGAGGTGCGGGCAGAGGCCGCCGAGCGCGGTTTCCTGCTGGCGCAGAAGCCCGACAGCCACGACATCTGCTTCATCCCCGACGGCGACACGCGGGGCTTCCTCGCCGAGCGGCTCGGCTCCGACCCGGGCGAGATCGTCGACCGCGACGGCGCCGTCGTCGGCAGCCACGATGGCGTGCACGGCTACACCGTCGGCCAGCGCCGCGGCATGTCGCTCGGCGTGCCCTCGCCCGACGGCCGCCCGCGCTTCGTGCTCGAGGTGAAGCCCTCCACCCGTCAGCTCGTGGTCGGGCCGAAGGAGGCGCTCGCCGTCTCGCGCCTGGCCGGCACCCGCATCTCCCACGCCGGCGCACCGCATCCGCGGCTCTCCGACGGCCTCGACATCGAGGTGCAGATCCGCGCGCACGCCGACCCGGTGCCCGCCCACGCGCGCATGGTCGGCGACGAGCTCGTCATCGACGCGGTCGAGCCGCTCACGGGCGTCGCGACCGGCCAGTCGGCCGTGCTCTACCTCGGCACCCGCGTGCTCGGGCAGGTGACGATCGACCGCACGGTCGCCGCTGACGAGCTCGTGACGGCGGATGCTTCGGTGTCAGCGGGTACGTCGGTGTCAGCGGATGCGTCGGCGACGCCGGGCGAGCGCGCGGCCGGCATGCGGGGTGCCGAGTGACGCTGCTCGAGGAGCTGCTCGCGCTCGAGCACGCGGGCTGGCGCTCGCTGTGCGATGCCACCGGCGGTGACTTCTACGGCCGCACGATGACCGATGACGCGCTGATGGTGCTCGTCGACGGCTCGGTGCTCGACCGGGATGCGGTGGCCGCGTCGCTCTCGGATGCCCCGCCGTGGGCGTCGTACGAGATCGTCGAGCCGCGGCTGCTCGCCCTCGGCGATGACGCCGCCTCGCTCGTCTACACCGGCGTCGCGCGGCGCGAGCAGGGCGAGGACTTCGTCGCTCGCATGGCGAGCACCTACGTGCGCGAGGGCGGCGGCTGGCGGCTCGCGCTCTACCAGCAGACGCTGCGACCCTGAATCCCTCGCTGACGGCGCAGTGGTCGCCGAGGTGCTCGGTGGTGGCTGAACTGCTCGGTGGTGGCCGAACGTCTCAGTGGTGGCCCTCTTGCTCGAGCAGCGACTCGTCGAGCGCCGGGGCATCGCCCTCGTCGACCTGCTGCACCGCGCCGTGCTCGCCGTGCGGCACCGCGTAGCGGCCGGCCTCGGTGCCGGCCAGCGCCGCGGTCGCCACGGCGGCCACGACGGTCGCTGAGGCAGCGATGGCCAGCAGCGCGGGCACGGCGCGAGGCTCGTCCCCGCTTCCGGATCGCGGGCGGGCGAGGAGTGCGGCCGCCCCGAGCGCGAGCGCGCTCTCGCCGAGCATCGGCCCGAGCGGCAGCACCGCGGCAGCCCCGGGCAGCGCCGCGAGCGCCGCGACCCAGGCGACCGTCGGCAGCGCGAGCGGGCCGAGCACGGCGACGACCGGCAGCGGGCGTCCGCGCAGCGCCAGTACGGCGACCACGCCCTGCCCGACACCGGCCGCCACCAGGGGCAGCGCCAGCCATGGCACTGCGGTGAGGGCAGAGGGAGCGGCGCCCACCGCGAGTGCGATGAGTGCCGCCCCGAGCGCCGAGACGGTCCCCGCCATCCGCATCAGCGCAGCCATGATCGCTCCTACGCCGTCGCGTGCTGCGCGCTCGTGCTGCGGTCGAGCGCGAGCGCGAGCCCGTTGCCGAGCAGGACGATGGCCGAGGCGAGGTGCAGGCTGTGGTCGGCGGTGGTGAGCGCCAGGATGTTGCAGGCGGTGGACTGTGCCATGACTCCTCCTTCACTCGCTGCCGTTGCCGGCCTGCGCGCCGCCATGGCGCACGAGGTGTCTGCAGGGGTTCGGAGCACCGGGACGGCCGGATTGGATCGCTTCGCCACACCGCATGCGAGCAGGGGATGTGGGGCGGATGCGGCGAACGCGTGGGTCGTCGGTGGCACGATGGGTGCATGGCGAGCCCCAAGGCCCCGACGACCACCGAGACGTCCGCGACGAGCGACGCCGACGCATCCGCAGCACCGTCGACGGCGACGAGCCTCACCGCCGCGAACACCAGGGTGCAGGAGCTGCGCGAGCGCATCGAGGAGGCGAGCGCCGCGTACTACGACCGCGACGCCTCGCTCATGGACGACGCGAGCTACGACGCGCTGGTGCGCGAGCTGGATGTTCTCGAGCGTGAGCACCCGGAGCTGCAGAGCCAGGACTCGCCCACGCAGGCGGTGCAAGGCGGCGCCGCGAGCGGGCTGCCGACGATCGAGCACGCCGAGCGCATGATGAGCCTCGACAACGTCTTCTCGGTCGAGGAGCTGCGCGAGTGGTGCGCGAAGGCGGAGGCGGCCGCGGGCAGGAGGGTCGCCTGGCTGACCGAGCTGAAGATCGACGGCCTCGCGGTGTCGCTGCGCTACGAGCGCGGGGTGCTGACGAGCGCCGCGACGCGCGGCGACGGCCGCGTGGGCGAGATCGTGACGACGAATGCGCTGCGGGTGGCGGGCATCCCCGAGCGGCTGACGGGGGAGGGTCACCCCGAGATCGTGGAGGTGCGCGGCGAGGCGTTCATCCCGGTGGCGGCATTCGAGCGGCTGAACGCGCTGCAGGAGGCGATGCGGCCGCGCTCGGTCGAGGAGGATCGCGCCCGGCTGGGCGCGAAGCTCGACGAGGAGAAGGCGGCCGACCGCGCGCTGCGCCGGTTCCCGACCTTCGCGAACCCGCGCAACGCCGCATCCGGCGGCCTGCGCCAGCAGCTCGAGAAGAAGACCGGGCTGGAGCACGAGGCCGGCGAGGCCCGCATCGCCGCGCTCGCGGTCTACGTGCACGGCATCGGCGCGTGGGACGACCCGCCCGTCGCCGCGCAGAGCGAGGTGTACGAGCTGCTGGCCTCGTGGGGGCTGCCGACCAGCCCGCACACGCGCGTCGAGCCCGACGTGGATGGCGTGGTCGCGTTCGTCGAGCGGTACGGGGCGGGGCGCGGCGAGGTCGAGCACCAGCTCGACGGCGTGGTCGTGAAGGTCGACGAGCTCGCGCTGCACGGTGAGCTCGGCTTCACCAGTCGCGCGCCGCGCTGGGCGATCGCCTACAAGTACCCGCCGGAGGAGGTGCACACGAAGCTGCTCGACATCGTCGTCTCGGTCGGGCGCACGGGTCGCGCGACGCCGTACGCGTCGATGGAGCCGGTGCACGTCGCAGGCTCGGTCGTGCGCCAGGCGACGCTCCACAACCAGGACGTGGTGCGCGCCAAGGGCGTGCTGATCGGCGACACCGTCGTGCTGCGGAAGGCGGGCGACGTCATCCCCGAGGTGCTGGGCGCGGTCGTCGAGCTGCGCGACGGGAGCGAGCGCGAGTTCGTGATGCCGGCCGACTGCCCCGAGTGCGGCACGCCGCTGCGGGCGATGAAGGAGGGCGACATCGACCTGCGCTGCCCCAACGCGCGCTCCTGCCCGGCGCAGGTGCGGGGGCGGGTCGAGCACATCGGCTCGCGCGGGGCGCTCGACATCGAGGCGCTCGGCGAGGTGACCGCCGCCGCGCTGACGCAGCCGACCGTGCCGCCGGAGCCGCCGCTGGTCACCGAGGCGCGGCTGTTCGACCTCACCATCGACGAGCTGGTGCCGATCGAGGTGGTCGTGCGCGACGCCGAGACCGGCGAGCCCAAGGTGGACGAGGAGGGCGCGCCGGTCGTGCGCGCCCCGTTCCAGCGCGTCGAGCTCACGTATCCGCCGGGCGCCGAGGGGATGTCGGCGGCCGAGCGCCGCAAGGCCGGCATCCGCAAGGATCACCGCGTGCTGCACCCCTCGGCGCAGGCGACCACGCTGCTGGCCGAGGTCGAGGCGGCGAAGACCAAGGACCTCTGGCGCCAGCTCGTCTCGCTCAACATCCGCCACGTCGGCCCGGTGGCCGCCCGGGCGCTGGCCGACTGGTTCGGCTCGCTCGCGGCGATCGAGACGGCGGATGCAGCCGAGCTCGCGCAGGTCGACGGCGTCGGCCCGATCATCGCCGACGCGGTCGTCGAATGGTTGGCGGTCGACTGGCACCGCGAGATCGTGCAGACCTGGCGGGATGCGGGGGTGCGGTTCGCGACGCCCGATCACCCCGGTCCCGGCGCGGCCGCCGAGCGCGGCGGCGTGCTCGCCGGGCTCACCGTCGTCGCGACCGGCTCGCTCGAGGGCTACACGCGCGACGGGGCGCAGGAGGCGATCATCGCCGCCGGCGGCAAGGCCGCCTCGAGCGTGTCGAAGAAGACCGACTTCGTCGCGGCCGGACCCGGCGCCGGCTCGAAGCTGGCGAAGGCGGAGGATCTCGGCATCCGCATCCTGGACGCGGAGGGCTTCCGGATCCTCGTCACCGAGGGCCCCGACGCCCTCCCGATCGCAGAGGAGCAGTGATGGACGCCATCGCCGTACTGACCGAGTCGTTCTCGCGCGTGCCGCAGCTCGCGCGGCGCGCCGTCGAGGGCCTCACGCCTGAGCAGCTCGCCTGGGTGCCCGCCGAGGGCGCGAACCCGATCGCCTGGCTCGTGTGGCATCTCGCCCGCGGGCAGGACGCGCAGATCGCACAGGTCGCCGGCACCGATCAGGTCTACGCCTCGGGCTCCTGGGCGCCCCGGTTCGGACTGCCGTCGGATGCGGACGACACCGGCTACGGCCACGACGAGGAGGATGTGCGCGCCGTGCGCCCGGAGTCCGCGCAGACGCTGCTCGACTACCTGGCTGCCGTGCACGAGGCGACGCTGGCCTACCTCGACACGCTCGAGGCGGCGGACCTCGATCGCGTCGTCGACGACGCATGGGATCCGACCGTCACGTTCGGCGTGCGGCTGGTGAGCATCGTCGACGACGACGTGCAGCACGCCGGCCAGGCCGCCTACGTGCGCGGGCTGCAGGGCGCGTGATCGATCGGCTCGCGATCGAGGGCTACCGCTCGATCCGCTCCCTCGTGGTCGAACTGGCGCCGCTCACGGTCGTGACCGGTCGCAACGGCACCGGCAAGTCGAGCCTCTATCGCGCGCTCCGCCTGCTCGCGGCCGCCGGGCAGGCTCGCGCGGTCGCCGAGCTCGCGGCTGACGGTGGGCTCGACGCGGTGCGCTGGGCGGGGCCGGAGACGATCAGCCGCGCGGTGCGCGAAGGCGGGCCGACGCAGGGCCTTCGCCGTTCCGGACCCGTCGCGCTGAAGCTCGGCTTCGGCGCTGCCGACGGGCTCGGCTACGCGATCGACCTCGGGCTGCCGGTACCGCAGGGCGACCCGCAGCATCCGAGCATGTTCGACCGCGACCCGATCATCAAGCAGGAGCACGTCTTCGCGGGCCTCGACCCGCGCCCAGCCGGCGTGCTGATCGAGCGCAGGGGGCAGCTCGCCCGCGCCAGCGGCGACAGCGGATGGCGCGAGCTCACCCGCGGCCTCGCGCCGTGGACGTCGGTGCTCGACGAGCACACGGGCGCAGCGGATGCACCGGAGATCGCCGGCGTGCGCCGCACGATGCGCTCGTGGCGGTTCCACGACGCGTTCCGCACCGACCCGGGGGCACCAGCACGCCAGCCGCACGTCGGCACTCGCAGCCCGCGGCTCGACGACGACGGCGGCAACCTCGCCGCGGTGCTGCGCACGTCGATCGAGGCGGGCTTCGATCGTGAGATCGCACGCGCGGTCGCCGACGCGTTCGACGGCTCGGGTCTCGAGATCGCCGTGCACGACGGCCGCATGACGCCCGTGCTGCACCAGCGCGGCATCCTCCGCACGCTGTCGGCCGCCGAGCTCTCGGACGGCACGCTGCAGTACCTGCTGCTGGTGGCGGCGCTCACGTCGGTCGAGCAGCCGAGCCTCATCGTGCTCAACGAGCCGGAGCGCAGCCTGCACGTCGAGCTGCTCGCGCCGCTGGCCGCGATGGTGCGCCGGGCAGCGGAGCGCACGCAGGTGCTCGTCGTCACGCACCAGCAGCAGCTGGTCGGCGAGCTCGGCGGCAGCCGCATCGATCTCGAGAAGCAGCACGGCGAGACGATCGTGTCGGGGCGCGAGGGGCTGCTCGACCAGCCGCCGTGGCACTGGCCGAAGCGCTGAGCCGCCCGCACAGCCGCGCTCGGTAGCGTGCCGGCATGGCTGATCGACACGACGTCCAGACCGCCTTCGGTGACCTGCTCACGATCGACGGCGGCGCCTCCCTGTCGCCCTGGAGCGAGGTGTGGAGCGCGCGCGTGCACGGCGGCGCCGAGGAGGTGCCCGCGATCGTCAAGCAGACGTGGGGCAGCCCGGAGCCCCTCGAGGCGTGGCAGCGCACACTGGTGGCCCGGGGCATCCGCACGGTCGCGCCGCTCGCGCCCGCCATGGCCGTCGGCGAGGGTGACGGTGTCGAGCACTGGGTGGCGTACCCGCGCCTCAACGGGCGCGACTGGGATGGCGGCAGCGCCGACCTCGGCGCGGCTGGCCGGCTGCTGGGCGAGATGCACGTCGCCTCCGAGGGGCTCGTGATCGACGGCTTCCCCGGCTTCGAATGGGGCAACCCGGAGCGCGCCTCGATCGACGAGGACATCGCGGCGATCGAGGCCTCCGCCGCGGAGCACTGGCCGGGTCTGGACGTCTCGCGCTGGGTGAGTCAGCTCGATGGCTTCGTGCCGCTGCTCGAGCGCGTGCGCGCGGCCGATGTGCCGCAGCTGCCCGCATCGCTCGACCACCGAGCCGACAACCTGCTGTTCGACGTCGAGGGCGCACTGATGCTCGATCTCGAGAACGCCGCGCTCGCCCCGCGCATCCTCGACCTGGCGGTCGCGGCGCTGCTGTTCCCGCTCGAGCACGCCGGCTCCGGCGGCAGCGCGCTCGGGGGCGCGGAGTGGGCGGCGTTCCGCGACGCGTACCTGGCCGCGTGCCCGTTGACGCGGCAGGAGCGCGAGCTGTGGCCGGCGGCGCTGACGTACATGAAGCTCGAGTGGGGCACCTGGCACCTCACCGACGGTGTCGAGGCCGTGCCGGAGGGCAACCTCGGCTACCTCCAGGACCTGCTCACGCTCGACGAGCACGCCCGCTTCCCGCTCGGCTGAGTCCGGCCTCGCGCGCGAGCGCCGGCGCTCCTACAGTGGAGCGCATGCCTGCATCCCGCACCGAACCGAGCGCCCCGGTGCCCGGCGAGCGGGAGTGCTGAGCGGCATGCGGCTGGTCTTCGCCCACGGCAGCGGCCACGTCGGCCGGCAGGCCTTCCCCGAGCAGGCGGAGGCGTTCCCGGATGCTCGCTTCCCGGTGCTGCCCGGCTACGGCGACGACGCTCCGGCCGTCGGTGATGTCGCGGCCGCCGCCCATCTGCTGGCGCTGGAGGCGGCCGAGGCGGACGGCCTGGTCGGCTACAGCTTCGGCGGCGTGAGCGCGGCGATCGCCGCGTGCATGGAGCAGCCTGCCGCGCTCGTGCTCATCGAGCCGGCGCTCTTCCAGCTCTCGCGCGAGCAGCCCGCGAGCGCCGCGCTGATCGCACGGCTCGAGCCGATCTACCTCGACGCGGCACTGACGGATGAGCGCTTCGGGCGCAGCTTCCTCCGTGCGCTCCAGGGCGAGGATCCCGGCCCGCTCGTCACACCGGACGCCTTGTCGTGGTCGCGGCGCACGCGGCTGCACGGCGCACCGTGGCGGCATCGGGTCGACCCGGACTGCATCGCCGAGACCCGCACGCTCGTGCTCAGCGGCGGCTGGAACGACGAGTACGAAGAGGTCGCCGCTTCGCTCGTCGAGCTGGGCGCCGAGCACGCGGTGCTCGCGGGCCACGGGCACCGCGTCATCGACCATCCCGAGTGCTCGGAGCGCATCCGCGCCTTCATCGACGCCGGCTGAGCGGCGCTCCGCTCAGAACAGGGTCGGCACCGGCTCCGGCGTGGGCTGGCTCGTCGACGGCAGCTGCCTCGCCCGCGGCGGGGGAGCGGCGAGCCCGGTGCCCGCGGTCGTGAGTACCCGCGCGAGCCGGTGCTGCCGCAGCAGCGGCGCGATGCGGTCGCGCAGCCAGTCGCGGTACTCGCGCTTGGCGTAGGCGCCGCGCCCATAGATGCGGCCGTAGAGGGGGATGAGATGCGGATGCTCCTGCCGCAGCCACGACAGGTACCACTCGCGGGCGCCGGGTCGCAGGTGCAGCGAGCTGGCGATCGCGCTCGTCGCACCCGCCTCGGCGATGTCGGCGAATGCGCGCTCGAGGTGCTCGCGCGTGTCGGTCAGCCCGGGCAGGATCGGCGTCGCGAAGACGGCGCAGTCGAGCCCCGCCTCCCGCACCGCGCTCACGGTCGCGAGACGCGAGCGGGTGGTCGGCGTGCCCGGCTCGACCTGCTGCTGCAGCTCGTCGTCGAAGATCGCGATCGACATCGCGACGGAGACCGGCACGTCGCGCGCGATCGACGCGAGCAGCGGCAGGTCGCGCCGCAGCAGCGTGCCCTTGGTGAGGATCGAGATCGATGCGCCGTGCCGCGCGAGCGCCTGCAGCACGCCCGGCATCAGCCGGTAGCGGCCCTCCGCCCGCTGGTACGGGTCGGTGTTCGTGCCCAGCTGCACCGCGTCGACCTCCCGGCGAGGACCGGCGAGCTCGCGCCTGAGCACCTCGACCAGGTTGGCCTTCACGACGATGCGGGAGTCGAAGTCGGCGCCCGCGTCGAGATCGAGGTAGGTGTGCGTGTTGCGGGCGAAGCAGTAGCGGCAGGCGTGCTGGCAGCCGCGGTAGGGGTTGATCGTCCAGCTGCCGCCCATGAAGCCGTCGCCGGGCACCCGGTTGAGGGCGCTCTTCGCGGTGATCTCCATGAACGAGACGCCGTCGAAGCCGGGCGTCGGCCACTGCTCGAGCACGCTGCCGCGCGCCTCGAGGCCCGGCAGCGCATCGGTGTCGACGTGCGTCGCCGTCTGCCCTTCCCATCGCATGCGCACCATTCGAACACACGTTCGAGCCTCGCGCAAGCCTCGCCGCCATCCGCCGAAGGCGCGTCGATAGTCTGCTGACCGTGTGGGGGAGCCGACGGATGCGCGCGCTGCGCCCGGCGCTCTGGGCGACGGGGATCGTCGTGGCCTTCGCATTCCTGCTGACGCGGGTGCTGCGCCGTCCGATCACGGTCTGGCTCGATGTGCCGATGGTGCAGGGTGGCTGGGCGCTGCTGGTCGCCGCCGCGCTGGTCGCCACGATCGGGCTCGGCGGCGCGTCCCTGTGGCATGCCGCGGTGCTCACGCGGCTGGTGCGCGTGCGCCGCATCGACCTGCTCATCGCACTGCTCGGGGGTGGGATGCTGCTGCTCGCGATCGCCATCGTGGTGGCGGCCGGGAGCGATGCGGCTCTGGCGCGCACGCTCCTGCTGCTGGCGCTGCCGCTGTGGGTCGGCGGCTGCGCGGCGGCGGCGCTCGCGCTGGCGATCCTCATCCACCTGCGGCGAGGGCGCTCGGTGCCCGCTGCGGGCACGGTGCTGATCCTGGGCGCGGGCCTGCGCGGCCGCGAGGTCGGACCGCTGCTGCGCACCCGGGTCGAGCGCGGTGCCGAGCTCTGGCGCCGCTCACTCGCCGCGCGTCCCGATGCGCGCATCGTGGTCGCCGGCGGGCAGGGACCGGACGAGGTGCGCACCGAGGCGTCGGCGATGGCCGAGCACCTCATCCGTCGTCTCGGCGTCGCCGCCGGTGCGATCGACCTGGAGGAGGCGTCGACGACGACGCGCGAGAACCTCGAGCTCTCGCGGCCGTTCCTCGCCGCGCCTGCACGCGCGCCGCTCGCGGTGGTCACGAGCGAGTACCACGCTTACCGCACGGCGTGGCTGCTGGTGCGCACGGGCATCGACGGCACGGTGGTCGGCGCGCGAACCCGGCGCTCGTACCTGCCGGGGGCCGTCGTGCGGGAGGCGCTCGCGGTCGCAGCAGAGCACCGCTGGTGGTGCATCGGCGCGGCGGCCGTGCTGTGGGTGCTCGCGGCCTGGGCCGTGGTCCAGCAACCGTAGGATTGAGGGAACCCCGCTCACGACGAGGAGACGCATGTCTGAGATCACTCGCGAGGATGTCCAGCACTTGGCTGGACTGGCTCGCATCGCGCTCACCGACGATGAGGTGACGAGCCTGACCGCCGAGCTGTCGCAGATCGTCGACGCCATCGCGACCGTCCGCGAGGTCGCGGGCGACGACATCCCCGCCACCAGCCACCCGGTGCCGATGGCCAATGTCCTGCGCGAGGACGTGGTCGGCGAGACGCTCACGCACGAGCAGGCCTTCGCGGGCGCGCCGAGCCACGACGGCGAGCGCTTCCGCGTCACGGCGATCCTGGGGGAGGAGCAGTGATGGAGCAGGCACCGAGCGAGCTGACGCGCCTGCCGGGCCACGAGCTCGCCACCCTGATCGCGGCCGGCGACGTCTCCAGCGTCGAGGCCACGCAGGCTCATCTCGACCGCATCGCCGCCGTCGACGGCGAGATCCATGCCTTCCTGCACGTCAACGGCGGCGCGCTCGAGCAGGCGAAGGCGATCGACGAGCGCCGCGCGAGCGGCGAGCAGCTGCACGCGCTCGCTGGCGCCCCGGTGGCGATCAAGGACGTGCTGTGCACGATCGGCATGCCCTCGACCTCTGGCTCCAGGATCCTCGAGGGCTGGGTGCCGCCCTACGACGCGACGGTCGTCGCCCGGCTGAAGGCCGCCGGACTCGTCGCCCTCGGCAAGACCAACATGGATGAGTTCGCGATGGGCTCGTCCACCGAGCACTCCGCCTACGGCCCCACCCGCAACCCCTGGGACACCGAGCGCATCCCGGGTGGCTCCGGCGGCGGCTCAGCGGCTGCGGTCGCGGCATTCGAGGCTCCCTTCGCCCTCGGCAGCGACACCGGCGGCTCCATCCGCCAGCCAGCCGCGGTCACCGGCACGGTCGGCGTCAAGCCCACCTACGGCGGCGTCAGCCGCTACGGCGCGATCGCACTCGCCTCCAGCCTCGACCAGGTCGGGCCCGTGACCCGCACGGTGCTCGACTCGGCGCTCATCCACGACGTCATCGGCGGGCACGACCCCCACGACTCGACGAGCCTCAAGCGCGAGTGGCCCTCGTTCACCGCCGCCGCCCGCGAGGGCGCCGCATCGGGCAGCCTCGCCGGGCTGAAGGTCGGCGTCGTCAAGGAGCTCGACAGCGAGGGCATCGCCGCCGACGTGCAGGCGCGCTTCAAGGAGACCGTGCAGGTGCTGACGGATGCGGGGGCCGAGGTCGTCGAGGTCTCGTGCCCGTCGTTCGCGTACTCGGTCGCCGCCTACTACCTGATCCTCCCGGCGGAGGCCTCCTCCAACCTCGCCCGCTTCGACTCGGTGCGCTTCGGCCTCCGGGTCGAGCAGCAGGGCCAGACGGTGGAGGACGTGATGGCGGCCAGCCGCGAGGCGGGCTTCGGCCCGGAGGTGAAGCGCCGCATCATCCTCGGCACCTATGCGCTCTCGGCCGGCTACTACGACGCCTACTACGGCTCGGCGCAGAAGGTGCGCACGCTCATCCAGCGCGACTTCGACGCCGCGTTCGAGCAGGCCGACCTGCTGATCAGCCCGGCGGCGCCGACCACCGCCTTCAAGATCGGCGAGAAGATCGACGACCCGCTGGCGATGTACGTCAACGACATCACCACGATCCCCGCGAACCTCGCGGGCATCCCGGGCATGGGCCTGCCCATGGGCCTCGGCGACGACGGGCTGCCCGTCGGCCTGCAGCTGCTCGCCCCGATGTTCGAGGATGCGCGGCTCTACCGCGCGGGTGCGACCATCGAGGCGCTGCTCGCCGACGGCTGGGGCGGCATCCTCACCACCAAGGCCCCCGAGCTCGCAGGAGGCGCGGCATGAAGGCGAAGCTGATGGACTTCGACAAGGCGCTCGAGCTGTTCGAGCCGGTGCTCGGCTTCGAGGTGCACGTCGAGCTGGGCACGAAGACGAAGATGTTCTCGGCCGCGCCGAACCCGGCCCACCCCGAGTTCCACGGCGCCGAGCCGAACACGCTCATCGACCCGCTCAGCCTCGGGCTGCCCGGCAGTCTGCCGGTCACGAACGAGACCGCCGTGCGCTACTCGATCTCGCTCGGGCTCGCGCTCGGCTGCGAGATCGCGACCTCGTGCCGCTTCGCGCGGAAGAACTACTTCTACCCGGACACCCCGAAGAACTACCAGATCTCGCAGTACGACGAGCCCATCGCCTTCGAGGGGCAGGTCGAGATCGAGCTGGCGAACGGCCGGCAGTTCACGGTGCCGATCGAGCGCGCGCACATGGAGGAGGATGCCGGCAAGCTCACGCACGTCGGCGGCTCCACCGGCCGCATCCAGGGCGCCGAGTACTCGCTGGTCGACTACAACCGGGCCGGCGTGCCGCTGGTGGAGATCGTCACGCACATGATCTTCGGCGCCGAGCACGACGCGCCAGAGCTCGCGAAGGCCTACGTCGGCGCCATCCGCGACATCGTGCTCTCGCTCGGCATCTCGGAAGCCCGCATGGAGCGCGGCAACCTGCGCTGCGACGCGAACGTCTCGCTGCGACCGCGCGGCTCGGAGCGTCTCGGCACCCGCACCGAGACGAAGAACGTCAACTCGATGCGCTCGGTCGAGCGCGCCGTGCGCTACGAGATCCAGCGTCAGGCGGCGATCCTCGCCGACGGCGGCACCATCACGCAGGAGACGCGCCACTGGCACGAGGACACCGGGGCGACGAGCCCCGGCAGGCCCAAGTCCGACGCCGACGACTACCGCTACTTCCCGGAGCCCGACCTGCTGCCGGTCGAGCCCAGCCGCGCGCTGGTGGAGGAGCTGCGCGCCGCGCTGCCCGAGCAGCCCGTCGCGCGCAAACGCCGCCTGAAGGCTGAGTGGGGGTTCAGCGACCTCGAGTTCCAGGACGTCGTCAACGGCGACATGCTGCACCTCGTCGACGCGACCGTCGCCGCCGGTGCGGCGCCGCAGAGCGCGCGCAAGTGGTGGACGGGCGAGATCGCCCGCGTCGCCAACGAGCGCGGCGTCGAGGCGGCATCGCTCGTCGAGCCCGCCCACGTGGCCGAGCTGCAGCGGCTGATCGACGAGGGAGTGCTCACCGACCGATTGGCTCGACAGGCGCTCGAGGGCGTCATGGCCGGCGAGGGCAGCCCCGCAGAGGTGGCCGAGGCGCGCGGGCTCAAGGTGGTCATCGACGAGTCGGCGCTGGTCGCCGCGGTGGATGAGGCGCTCGCCGCGCAACCCGATGTGCTGCAGAAGATCCGCGACGGCAAGGTGCAGGCGGCCGGTGCGGTGATCGGTGCGGTGATGAAGGCGATGCGCGGTCAGGCGGATGCGGCTCGCGTGCGCGAGATCGTGCTGGAGCGCGCGAGCGGCTGAAGATTCGGTGCGGATCCGGCGATCTCTGGTTCCGCCGCATCCCAAGAAACTTCACAGGTTGAGGGGTACGCTCACGATCAGAAGCCGCAGATCGCGGTGACCAAGGCGGAGCTGCCCTTGCACCGCCCCGACACGGAAGGACTCGCACATCATGGGATTCCTCGTCTTCCTCATCTTCGGACTCATCGCGGGTGCGCTCGCAAAGCTCATCCTGCCCGGCAAGCAGGGCGGCGGCTGGATCGTCACGCTGCTGCTCGGTGTCGTGGGCGCCATGCTCGGCGGCTGGATCGCCGGCGCCATCTGGCCGGACAACGACATCTACGGCTCGTTCTTCTCGCCGCTCGGCTGGCTCTTCGCGATCGGTGGCGCGCTCGTCGTGCTGCTGATCTGGGGCCTCATCACCAAGAATCGCGGCCGCACGAGCGCCTGACGCTCGCACGCGACACGAAGGGGGCTGCCTGCGGGCGGCCCCCTTCTGCGTCCCGCTGCGCGGCCTTCGGCCGCTACTCGACGGCCGTGCCCGTGAACGCAGCCAGCTCGTCGAGATGGTCCAGGTCCGTCAGGTCGAGCGTCTGGAGGTAGACCCGCTCGACGCCGTCGTCGGCGAGGGCGCCCAGTCGGTCCTCGACCTCGGCGCGCGTGCCGGCGATGCCGTGCTCGCGCAGCTCGGCGGGCTCTCGGCCGATCGCCGCCGCGCGGCGTGCGACCGTCGCCTCGTCCTCGCCGACGCAGGCCACCATCGCCACCGAGCGCACGACCGGCCGCGTGCGCTCCTCGACCTCGATGGCGCGGTCGAGCGCGGCGAACAGGGGGCGGATGCGGTCGAAGGTGGGGAAGGACAGGTTGTGCTCGTCGGCGAACCGAGCGGCGAGCCGCGGGGTGCGCTTCTCGCCGAGGCCGCCGACGATCACCGGCAGCCGATCCTGCGCGGGCTCCGGCAGTGCGGGGGAGTCGACGATCGCATAGTGCTCGCCCTCGAACGAGAAGCGGGCGCCGGCAGGCGTCGCCCACATGCCCGTCACGATCGCGAGCTGCTCCTCCAGCAGGTCGAAGCGGCGCTTCGGGAAGGGGATGCCGTAGGCGGCGTGCTCCTCCGCGAACCAGCCGGTGCCGAGCCCCAGCTCGACCCGGCCGCCCGACATCGCGTCGACGTTCGCGACCTGCACGGCCAGGATCCCGGGCAGGCGGTAGGTGACGGAGGAGACCAGCGTGCCCAGCCGCACCCGCGACGTGTCGCGCGCCAGCCCTGCCAGCGACGTCCACGCATCCGTCGGCCCATAGCCGGGATCGCCGTCGCCCATGCGCAGGTAGTGGTCGGAGCGGAAGAAGCCGTCGAAGCCCAGCTGCTCGGTGCGGAGCGCCACAGCGAGCAGCTCGTCGTAGGAGGCGCCCTGCTGGGGCTCGGTGAAGATGCGGAAGTCCATGTCTGACAGCCTAGGCAACCCCCGCTGACAGCGTCTCGGTGGTCGATCAGCCACAAGGTCGGGCGGCGCGGTCGGCGGAGATGCCAGGATCGGCGCATGGACTACGGCTACATGCTCGGCTACTGGAAGGCCGGCCCGCCCGCGGGCGCGCTCGAGACGGTGCAGGAGGCGGAGCTGCTGGGCTTCGACTCGGTGTGGACCGCCGAGGCGTACGGGTCGGATGCGTTCACGCCGCTGGCATGGTGGGGTTCGTCGACCAGCACGATCAAGCTCGCGACCGGCATCGCGCAGCTCTCGGCACGCACGCCCGCCGCGACCGCGATGGCGGCGATGACGCTCGACCACCTCTCCGGCGGCCGCGTCATCCTGGGCCTGGGCGTCAGCGGACCGCAGGTGGTGGAGGGCTGGTACGGCCAGGCCTTCCCGAAGCCGCTCGCGCGCACGCGCGAGTACGTCGGGATCCTGCGCGACGTGATGGCGCGCGAGGCACCGGTGTCGGCGCCCGGGCCGCAGCTGCCGCTGCCGCGCACCGGCGAGGGCACGACCGGGCTGGGCAAGCCGCTCATGTCGACGCTGCATCCGCTGCGCCAGCACATCCCCATCCACCTCGCGGCAGAGGGGCCCAAGAACACCTCGCTCGCCGCCGAGATCGCCGACGGCTGGCTGCCCTTCCTGTTCTCGCCCGCGAACGACGCGGAGGCGCGGTCGCTGCTCGCCGAGGGCTTCGCCAAGCGCGATCCAGGGCTGCCCGACGCGGAGGCGTTCGAGGTGTCCGTGCCGGTGCCGATCGTCGTCGACCAGGACGTCGAGGCCGCCGCGGACCGGCTGCGCCCGATGATCGCCCTCTACGTCGGCGGGATGGGCGCGAAGGGCGCGAACTTCCACTTCGACGCGGTGGCGCGGCTGGGCTTCGAGGCCGAGTGTCTCGAGATCCAGGAGCACTACCTCGCGGGCCGCAAGGCCGAGGCGATCGCTGCCGTGCCTACGCGGCTCGTCGACGAGATCGGGCTGATCGGGCCGGTGCAGCGCATCCGCGACGGCCTGGCCCGCTGGGAGGAGTCGGTCGTCACGCGCATCCTGGTGCAGGGCGACATCACCGCGGTGCGGGCGGTCGCGCAGCTGCGCTGAGGCAGCGGCGCCGAGCCTGCTGCTCTCAGGCACGGGCGCGGCGAGCCAGGCCACCTCCACCCGGGAGCGAGCCTAGGATCGTCCGGTGCAGATGGACTGGGACAGCTGGGGCGGCGATGTGCTCTCGCCCGAGGCGAAGGCCGCTCGCGCGCCGGTGCCGCCCAAGCGCGTGCCGGCCCAGCGCGAGCTCGTCGTCGAGCGGCACGACGGCTACGTCGGTGCGGTCGTCGGTGTGGAGGCCGGCAACGTGCACCTGGAGGACCGGCGCGGCACGGTGCGCGCCTTCCCGCTCGGCCGCGGCTTCTTCGTCGACGGCGTCGAGATCGAGCTCGTGCCTGCGGCGGCGAAGCAGGCGGGGCCGACGCGCACCGCATCCGGTTCGCGCGCGGTCGAGGGCCTCAAGGCGCGCGTCGCGCTGCCCAGCCGCATCCTGGTGGAGGGCGTGCACGACGCAGAGCTGGTCGAGCAGGTGTGGGGGCACGATCTGCGGGTCGAGGGCGTCGTCGTCGAGCCGCTGCACGGCGCCGACGATCTGGCGGCGATCGTCGCCGAGTTCGCGCCGACCCGCGCGCGGCGCCTCGGCATCCTGCTCGACCACCTGGTGGCGGGCTCGAAGGAGACCCGCATCGCCCAAGCCGTGATGAGCGGGCCGCATGCCGCGCACGTGCGCATCGTCGGGCATCCGTTCATCGACATCTGGCAGTCGGTGAAGCCTGCACGGCTCGGCATCGCGGCGTGGCCGGAGGTGCCGAGGGGCGAGGACTGGAAGCGCGGCACGCTCCGACGCCTGGGCATGCCGCACGGCAGCCAGGAGGATGTCGGGCGCGCGTGGCAGCGCATCCGCTCGCGGGTGCGCGACTGGAACGACCTCGAGCCCGAGCTGCTGGGCCGTGTCGAGGAGCTGATCGACTTCGTGACCGCGCCGCCCGGCTGATCAGGCGAGCGGCTGCACCTCGACGAGCGTCGCGTGCTTCGGGTCGCGGCCGTCGCCGGATGAGCGGCCGGTGATGCGGCGGCCGAGCCAGGGCAGCACGTACTGGCGGTAGTACGCCAGGTTCCGCCTGCCCTCTGCGGTCGTCGCCGCCGCCAGGTCGCGCCAGCCCTCCGGGGCCGCATGCCCGAGGGCGCGCAGCACGTTGCGCGCCACGTGCGCATGGCCAGCGGTGTTGAGGTGCAGCCGGTCGGACGACCAGAAGCGCGGGCTGCGCAGCTCAAGGTCGCCCCAGTTGTCGACGTAGGGCGCGTCGAGGTCGCTGATGCGGCTCTCGACCGCCCGCGCGAGCGCGTCGCCCCGACGCTGCATGACGGCGCCGATCGGCATCACCAGGCTCGGATTGCCGCCAGAGAGGAGGATGGGGCGGATGCCCGCGGCTGCGATGCGGTGCGCGGCCACGGCCAGGCGCTCCCCGACGTGGTCGATCGAGACCCGCGGCCGCAGGATGTCGTTGCCGCCGCCGTTGATGCTGATCGCCTCTGGCTCGAGCGCGATCGCCGCCTCCAGCTGCTCGGAGAGGATGCCGTGCAGCTTGCGCCCGCGGATGGCGAGGTTGGCGTAGCGCACCGGCGTTCCCTGCGCCGTCGCGAGCCCGGCGGCGACGAAGTCTGCCCAGCCGCGCACCGTGCCGTCGGGCAGCTCGTCGCCGACGCCCTCGGTGAAGCTGTCGCCGATGGCGACGAACGATCGGATCTGCGGTGCGGCCTCGGTCTCTTCCACCGCGCCAGCCTACGGCCGCCGTCTGCATGCGTCCGGGCTAGACTGCCTGCAGACACGGGAGTCCGGTGCGCCGGGCTGAGAGGAAGGCCGCAGCCTTCGACCGTCATACCTGATCTGGATCATGCCAGCGCAGGGAGACACGTCACCCGTGCCATCTCACCGAGAGAAAGGCACTTCGAATGACCACCACATCCACCGCGCCGGCGAGGCGCACGAGCAGCTGGCGGGTCGTCGACATCGTCGTCGCCGCAGTCCTCGGCGTCGCCACGGGGCTGCTGTTCGTGCTCTGGAACGGCGTCGGCTACGTCTGGTTCAGCGCCATGGACGCGCTCACCCCCGGCTTCGGCGGCCTCGCCGTCGGCATCTGGCTCATCGGCGGCGTGCTCGGCGGGCTCATCATCCGCAAGCCCGGCGCCGCGCTGTTCGTCGAGCTGCTCGCCTCCCTCGTCTCGATGCTGCTCGGCAGCCAGTGGGTCATCGAGACCGTGTACGCCGGCATCGCGCAGGGCCTCGGCGCCGAGCTCATCTTCCTGCTCTTCGCCTACCGGCGCTTCGGGCTGCCGGTGGCGATGCTCGCCGGCGTGGGTGCGGCCGTCGCGGCCTGGACGCTCGAGCTGTTCACCTCCGGCAACCTCGCCATGAGTGGCGAGTTCCTCATGATCTACCTCGCTTGCCTGATCGTCTCGGGCGCGCTGCTCGCGGGCCTCGTCGGCTGGCTGCTGACGCGGGCACTGGCGGCGACGGGCGTGCTCGACCGCTTCGCGTCGGGACGAGCGCGCGGCAGATGACCGGCTCCCGCATCCGCGCCCGCGGATGGGGCTGGCAGCACGCGGGTCGCGACGCCCCTGCCGTCGCCGGGCTCGATCTCGAGGTCGAGCCCGGCGAGCGGGTGCTGCTGCTCGGCCCCTCGGGAGCGGGCAAGTCGACCCTGCTGGCAGCGCTCGCCGGGGTGCTCGGCGGCGACGACGAGGGCGATGAGACCGGTGAGCTGACGGTCGACGGCGCGCATCCGTCGTCGCTGCGGGGCACGGCCGGCCTGGTGCTGCAGGACCCGCAGGCGAACACGATCATGTCGCGCGTCGGCGACGACGTGGCGTTCGGCTGCGAGAACCTCGCCGTGCCGCGAGACGAGATCTGGAGCCGCGTGCGGCACGCGCTCGAGGCTGTCGCCCTCGACGTCGCGCTCGACCGCTCCACCGCCGCGCTCTCGGGCGGCCAGCGGCAGCGGCTCGCGCTCGCCGGCGTCATCGCGATGCGACCGGGGCTCATCCTGCTCGACGAGCCCACGGCCAACCTCGACCCCGCCGGGGTCGTCGAGGTGCGGGATGCGGTGGCGCGCGTCGCCGCCGAGACCGGCGCGACGCTCGTGGTCGTCGAGCACCGCGTGGAGACCTGGCTGCCGGTGGTCGACCGCGTCGTGGTGCTCGCGGCCGGCGGGGGAGCGGCGGCGGACGGCTCGCCCGCGAGCGTGCTGGGCGCGCACGGTGAGCAGCTCGCGGCCGACGGCGTCTGGGTGCCGGGGCTGCCGGTGGAGGTGGCGCGGGGCACGCGGCACGCGGGGGAGGCGCTGCTCGAGCTCGACGCGGTGCGCTCCGGCCGGGCCGGCGAGGTGGTCCACGAGGCGGTCTCGCTCGAGGTCCGCGCAGGCGAGGCGCTCGTCGTGACCGGGCCGAACGGCGCCGGCAAGTCGACGCTCGCGCTGACGCTCGCGGGGCTGCTGCCGGCGGTCGAGGGCGAGGTGCGGGCGACCGAGCCGCTGCGCGCCCCCGACGTGCGCGAGCCGCGGCCGATCCGCTGGCGCCCGAAGCAGCTCGCGCGTCGCATCGGCACGGTCTTCCAGCAGCCCGAGCATCAGTTCGTCGCCGCGCGGGTGCGAGACGAGATCGCGGCGGGTCTGGTGGCGCTGCAGCAGCCGAAGCACGAGATCGCGCAGCGCGTGGACGGCCTGCTCGCGGCGCTGCGCCTGGAGGCGCTGGCCGACGCCAACCCCTTCACGCTCTCGGGCGGCGAGCAGCGACGGCTCTCGGTCGCGACCGTGCTGGCTCCCGCTCCCAGGGTGATGGTGCTCGACGAGCCCACCTTCGGGCAGGACCGCCGCACCTGGACGGAGCTCGTGCGCCTGATCGCCTCGCTCGTCGACGATCGCGGATGCTCGGTCGTCGCGATCACCCACGACCCCGACGTCGAGCGGGTGCTCGGCGACCGCACGCTGCGGCTCGGCGGTACGGCGGCCGAGCACGGCGGCCTCGCGCCTCGGGCGGAGCGAGCATGACCGCGCTGACACGCACGCCGCGAGGCCTCGACCGGGTGAACCCGGTGACCCCGTTCGTCGCCGCGGTCCTGTACTCGGTGCCGATGCTGCTCACCATCGACCTCGTCTCGGCGGCCATCGCGCTCGGCGCCTGGATCATCGTGTTCGCCAGCGCCGGCATCGGGCCGCGCACCGTGCTGCGCCGATCCTGGCCGCTGCTGCTCGCCGCCCCGCTGTCGGCGGTCAGCATGCTGCTCTACGCAGAGCCGGGCGGGCGCATCCACGCCCAGCTCTGGCTCATCGTCATCAGCGATCAGTCGATCGAGCTGGCGCTCGCGATCGGGCTGCGCGTGCTCGCCATCGGCGTGCCGATCCTGGTGGGGCTCGTCGGCCTCGATCCGACCCGGCTCGCCGACGGCCTCGCGCAGGTGGCGCGCCTGCCGCACCGCTTCGTGCTCGCCGCGCTCGCCGGCGTGCGGCTGTTCGGCGTGCTGGGGGAGGATTGGCGGCAGATCGCGCTGGCCAGGCGCGCCCGCGGGCTGGGCGACACCGGCGCCGTGCGGCGCGCGCTGCAGGCGGCGTTCGCGCTGCTGGTGGTGGCGCTGCGCCGCGGCGGCACCCTCGCGACCGCGATGGAGGCGCGCGGCTTCGGGGACGCCGAGCGCACCTGGGCTCGCCCCTCGAGACTGACCCGGGCGGATGCGGTGCTGCTGCTGGTCACGGCGGTGGTGGTCGCGCTCGCGGTCGGCACGGCGCTCGCGACGGGATCCTTCCGCCCGGTGTGGCAGGGCGCCCTGTGAGCGGCACCACCCCGATCGCGATCGTCGACGGGCGCTCGGGCTCCGGCAAGACCGAGCTCGCCGAGCGGCTCGCGGCCCAGACCGGTGCACGCGTCATCCACATGGACGACCTCTACGCCGGCTGGCACGGGCTCGCCACCGGCTCCCGCCTGCTCGAGCGCGGCATCCTCGCGCCCCTCGCGGCAGGCGAGGTCGCGGTGTGGCGGCGCTGGGACTGGTCGCTCGGCGACTGGGGGCCCGAGGATCGTGCGGAGCCCGGGCAGCCGCTGGTCATCGAGGGCTGCGGCTCGCTGACGATCGAGAGCCGCTTGCACGCCGAGCGCGCCATCTGGCTCGAGGCTCCCGAGGCGGTGCGGCGCGCCCGAGCGCTGCAGCGCGACGGCGACGACTCGTGGTGGATGCTGTGGCGCGCGCAGGAGGACGCCCACATCGCCGCGAACGACCCGGCCTCGCTCGCGGACGAGCGGCGGGCGACGGCGACCTGAGGCCGCGCGCGCTCAGGCCCAGCCCAGCTGGTGCAGCTGCGCGTCGTCGATCCCGTAGAAGTGCGCGATCTCGTGCACGAGCGTCGTGCGCACCTCGCCGCGCAGCTCGTCCAGGGTCTCGCTGGTCTCGATGTGCGGCAGGCGGTACACCATGATGCGGTCGGGCAGCTCGCCGAAGCCGTAGTTGCCGCGGTCGGTGATGGCGACGCCCTCGTAGAGCCCCAGCAGATCCTCGTCGGGATGCGCGTCCTCGACCAGGAAGACGACGTTGTCGAGCCCCTCGACCATCTCGTCCGGCAGCTCGTCGAGCACCTCGGTCACGAGCGCTTCGAAGGCATCCTGGGACATGTCCACGGTCAGCATCCTCTCGCACCGATGCGCCGCCTCCGCCCAAGCAGCAGAAGTTAGGTAACCCTCACCTGCTGATACCCTGGGGGGCATATGAGCCTCCCTGATCGCGCCGCGTCTGTCCGCACACATCGCCCGCCCCGGCCCCAGCACGTGCTGGAGGTGCTGAGCAGCGAGCGCATCGCGCCGAGCCTCGTGCGCGTCCGGCTCGGCGGTGCGGGCATGGCCACCTTCACGCCGAACGCGTGCACCGATGCCTACGTGAAGCTGCTGTTCGTCAAGCCCGAGCTCGGCCTCGAGCCGCCCTACGACCTTGAGGCGCTGCGCGAGATGCTCGCTGCCGACGACCTGCCCGTCACCCGCACGTACACGGTGCGCGAGGTGACGGCCGAGTCCATCGCACTCGACTTCGTCGTCCACGGCGCCGAGGGGCTCGCGGGCCCGTGGGCCGCGAGCGTGCAGCCGGGGGAGCGCATCGCGCTCAACGGCCCCGGCGGCGCCTTCGTGCCCGACGAGACTGCTGACTGGCACCTGTTCGCGGGCGACGAGTCGGCGCTGCCCGCGATCGCTCGCGCCATCGAGGCGCTCGGGGCGGATGCGCGGGGCGTCGCGGTCATCGAGGTGCGGGATGCGTCGGAGGAGATCAGCATCGCGGCACCGGCCGGCGTCGAGGTGCGCTGGCTGCATCGCGGCGAGCCGCGCGCCGAGACCATCGGGCTGCTGGCAGAGACGGTGGCGCAGCTGGCGTGGCCCGAAGGCCGCGTGCAGGCGTTCGTGCACGGTGAGCGCGAGTCGATGAAGGCGATGCGCGACGAGCTCTTCAAGCGCCGCGGCCTGGAGCGCGCGCAGGTCTCGCTCTCTGGCTACTGGGCGCAGGGCCGCACCGAGCAGCGCTTCCAGGCCGAGAAGCGCGAGCCGGTCGGTCAGATCCTGCCGAGCGAGTGAACGACAGAAGCCCCGGTCTGATGACCGGGGCTTCGTGCTGGGTGCCTGGGTAGCACGTTCGGCAACCCCGCCCCCAAGACGAAAACCCTTGTCAACCGCTTAAATCGTGGGGTCTACGAGGTCTCGCGGCGTCCGCAGGATAGCGCCCCGAAGGACGGTCGTGGCCCTGTCGTGAGGACTGTCGAGACGGCTCAAACTTTTCTCACGGCCGTGGAGGTGGATGCTCTGGTCGGCGACTACCTGGCCGGGACAGGCGTCAAGGCGCTCGCCGAGCGGTACGGCGTCCACCGCGCCACGGTGTTCTCGCACCTTCGTCGCCGGAACGTGCCGAGGCGTCGCCCAAGGTTGGGTATCGACGAGAAGGCGGAGGCCGTGCGCCTTGGGCGAGCAGGTGTCTCGATGCGGGCGATCGGGCGGCGGATGGGTGTGGACCGCAAGGTTGTGCGGGCCGCGCTTGTCGAGGCTGGGCTCGTCGTGGACGACGGGTCGAACGCATCTGATCGGTGACACACAAGACGCCGTGTGAGGACCGGGGATCAGGACAGCTCGGGGAACGCTTCGCCCGCGACCACCGCCGGCTGGATCGTTGACGAACTACGTCAACGTCGTCGAAGAAACCGAGTCAGCGTTCGACAACCGACGACACAAGCCCGTTCGCCGGCGCCGCGCTGGTGATCGCGGCCGCGTCGCGGGGGCCGCAGTCGATGGCGGCGGAACTGGCGATGCTGCAGCAGCTCCTCATGTTCGGTCGCACCGTCGTGCAGATGCATCGCGCGGTGCGGGATGCCCGCACCGCCACCGCCCAGCCGCTCCAGCGGTGGGCGGCTCAGGTGCGGACGGGCGGCGAGAAGTCGCTGGACGGTATCGCGACCCACCGCTGTGGCGCCGACCCTCCGGACACGGTGATCGCTCCGATCGGGTTCCCGCCGCACCATTTCGTGCGCTTCCAGCCGGTCCACGATGTCGGACATCGTTGCAAGCGAAACCCCGGAGCTCGGGCGCGAGCGCCTCAGTGCGGGCCGTGCACAGGTGGCGGCAGCACCGTGGACGAGTGTGTGTGTGTGTTCGTCGCAGCTCTTCCTCGCCCGGCGGTCGCGCGGGTAGCGTGGAGTGATGCGAGCTGGTCGGCGGATCCTCCGGGCGGCTGCCGGAATCACGGCGGTCGGCGGGTTCGCTGCGGACTGGAACCGCACCCACCTGTTCAACCCGGCATGGACTCCGCGCGCCAAGTTCCATGACGCGCTGACCATCTCGGTCGGGATGCTGCTCGGTTCCGCATCGCTCTACTATCTCGGCCGACGCGGTGGCTCACCACGAGACAACCGCCGGATCGGGGCCCTTCTGCCGGCGGTCTTCTGGGCGGCCATGGGTCTCAGCTTCCTGTTCCCGGGAGCGAAGGGGCTCGAATCAGAGTTCCCCGAGCTGATACCCAGAGTAAAAGGAGTGTGGATCAACGAGCGGTTCGGGAGCGGGTTCTTCCTCGCGCTGATCGCCGCCGGGTACCTGCTGGACCGCAGCCAGGACCGATCCCACGACGCGCGCTGATCTCCGCGGCGGTGTTCCACCGTCGGATTTCCTGCAGCGGCGGCTTGCTGACGAACTGGTCGCTGTTGAGCGTGTTCAGCACCAACGGTGGTGATCAGCGCGCCGCGGTGCTCGCCGAGCAGAGAGCCGAACGCGCCCGAGAACACGCCCAGCGGGATCAAGGTGGCCAGCAGGCCTGCTCCGTATGCGCGCCGCCGACGTGCTCGTGCGGCCGCGCTATGCGTCGCAGCGCACGGACGTCGTGGCCGGCTACTCGGTCGCGCTGCGGCCGCAGCGGGGGAGTGGTGAGGGGCCGATCTGGTACGGGGG
>NZ_JABFAP010000001.1:1181204-1206539 GCF_017168255.1 Agrococcus sp. KRD186 | reverse complement strand
GATCTGGTACGGGGGTGGGAGGCTCGCGCTCGATCTCAGCCTGCCCGCGCTGCGGCAGTCGTGGCCCGATAGCCCCCGACGCGGCGAGCGCGGCAGTGGCGGAATGGAACGCCGCCAACCGCCACCGGCGCGTTGCCGCCCCAGGCCGGGAGCGACAGCCAGCGGACGAGCAGCACTGGGAGGTTGCAACGCAGCGACTCCAGCTGATGAACGATCGGCTTGCGAGCATCCCCGTCGAGGATCGCGGACAGTGGGCGGAACTCGCGCGTGACGGCGCCGGCACGCTGGCCGCGTGGTCGCGCACGGCGCCGCAAGAGATGCGGCCGCAGCTGGCGCAGGCGGCATCCGCGCTCGGCCGGTCGGCGCAGCGGCGCCAGGCGCCGCGGCGGCGAGTCCAAGCCGAGAGCCCGTTCGCCGGCGCCGCGTTGGTGGTCGCGGCCGCAGCACGCGGGCCGCAGTCGATGGCGGCTCAGCTGGCGATGATGCAGCAGATGATCATGTTCGCCGGCGCGGTCGTCCAGATGCATCGCGCGATGCGTGATGCACGGACCTCCCGCGCGCTGCACGAGGGCGTCGAGGGGCGCCTGCAGACGCTCTACGCGCAGCAACCGCGTCCGGTGACCGTCGCCGCCGGCCGGCCGACATCCGACGAGCGAGCGAGGGATTGGCGGCGCCCGCGACCATCCGCTCGCCGCTTCCGGCCACGGTGACGCCGCGGACGGACACCGACACGCAGCAGCAGCGAGTTCCCGACACGACGACACCTGAGCGGTAGGAGAGCACGATGGACGCAAGAGACGGCATCGGCGACCTGAGCGACGGTCTCTCGCGGACCGCGCTGACGGTCGCAGCGCAGCTCGGCCGGCAGGTAGCGAAGGTCACCCAGAGGGCACTCGATGAGGCCGCAGCCCAGCGCAGCGGCTCGTTGCGCAGCGGCTCGTTGCGCGCGCCCAGCTCGCGACCGTCCACCGGCCCGAATGGTGGGGGAGCGTGAGCGCGCAGCAGGCCGCCCGAGTCGTGGAAGTCGCCCAGACCTGGGCGCCCCACGACGGGGAGGCGGCTGCAGCCGCGCAAGTGGTCAAGCGCGAAGTGCAGGAGCGGTTCGGCGTCGGCGTCGACCTCGACGCGACCGACCTGTGCACGACCGAGATCCTGCACGCGAGCCACAGCGCAGCGGCCGACCGTGCCGAGGCCGCGAAGCAGCACTCAGCTGCCGAGCAGGAGGCAGGGAGGCGTCGAAGCAGCGCGCCGACGAACTCGAGCGCGGCGTGGATTGGGACCGCGGCGGCGCGGGGGATCTCGAGCAGTTCGCCGGCGCGGAGGAGCACCGCGCTGCAGGTTCGGAGCAGCGCGAGGAGAGCGAGCATAAGCTCGCCGGCGTCGCGGACCTGTACAACTCCGCGGAGCGGGGCAGGCGTTCGCCGCGAGCCTCGAGCGGAAGGGCGCGAGCGCCGAGCAGGAGCGCGATCGCCTGCTGGTCGACGCAGATCCGGCACGGCACCCGCAGGAGGCGCCGAAGGCGCACGGACGGCGTCAGAGCGGCGCGAATCGCCGGTCCGGCGCTGCGGCGCGATCGCGCGCCAGGACCGCGGCCGATAGTCCGGGAGAGTCCGCGCCGGGTCCCTCGCTTGCGGCGTGCCGCTGCGATGGCGCTGCTCGGTGCCGAACGGCACGGCGCGAGGGCGGCGCCCTGGTTGGGCGGGGACTACGGAGGACGCTGCTGAGACGGTCACGGAGTGCCCCACGTTCCGAAAGGACCCGGTCTTGCGCGGTCAGGCCACGCCCTCCCGGACGGCGTTCATCAGCGCGCGGACGCCCTGCACCAGCGCGTGGAGGTCGTCGAGTGACAGGCGGCTCAGTAGCGGCAGGCCGAGCTCCGGTCGCGCTGCGAGCAGGTGCTGGACCGTCTCGCGTCCCCTCTCGGTGGCGACCACCCGGCGCACGCGCTGGTCGTTGGAGTCTGCCGAGCGCTCGATCATCGCCTGCGAGGCGAGCCGGTCGACGATGCCGGACATCGTGGCGAGCGATACGCCGACCGTCCTCGCCAGCGACTGGATGCTGCCGCCTCGGGTCTCGGTCACGACGATCGCGAGCACTTTGAGCTGCTGCACGGTGAGCTGCAGCTCCAGCATGGGCTGGAGCGCACCCGGGATGGCGGAGGACTCGAGCTCGCGCTGCAGCTGCAGCAGCTCGCCAAGCACGGCATCGCGCTCCGCGGGGTCGTCTGGGTCCACCTCCTGAGGTTATAGCCGCTGCCGCGCCGAGCGCTCACAGCAACGCCATAGCGGGCAGATGTGTAGCGTTGCGCTAACCTTTTCGCGCGACGCCGATGACTGCGGACGTACAGAACACTCTCCTAGATCTCTGGTGGTACTCCGTGTCCGGACTCACTCGCTTCAGCTTGGCTAACCGCACCGTGGTCGCGCTGCTGACACTGCTCATAGCCGCGTTCGGCGTCCTCTCGATGACGCAGCTGAAGCAGGAGCTGATCCCCGCCGTCGAGCTCCCGCAGACCACTGTCGTCACTGTCGCCCCCGGCACGAGCCCCGAGGTCATCGATGAGCAGGTCAGCTTGCCGATCTCGCAAGCGATCTCGGATCTCGGGGGCGTCGAGCAGGTGGTGGCCACCTCATCCTCGAGCATGTCGCTGGTCTCGATCGCCTACACCTACGGCACCGACGTCGAGGAGTTCCGCCAGTCGGTGGAGGAGGCGATCGAGGGTGTCGCGCTGCCGCAGAACGCCACGCCGAACGTCGTCGACGGCAGCACGTCGGCCATCCCGGTGATCTTCATGACGGCATCGTCCGACGACGAGGACATCCCCGCGATCTCCGCCACGCTGACCGACACGGTCGTGCCGCGTCTCGAGGCGATCGAGGGGGTGCGCGACGCGGAGGTCTCCGGCGGCGCCGTGGAGCGCGTCGTCATCTCGCCCGACGCCGCGGCGCTCGCCGCGAGCGGGCTGAGCCCGCAGGCGATCTCCCAGGCGCTCGAGGCCAACGGCATGACGCTGCCGATGGGCAGCGTGTCGGAGGAGGGCGAACTGCTGCCCGTGCAGGGCGGTGCCCCGGTCGACTCGGTCGAGGCGATCGAGCAGCTGCCGCTCGCGAGCCAGACGCAGCCCGGTACGGTCGTCTCGATCGGCGAGGTGGCGCAGGTCGAGCTCGCGGTGGAGTCGCAGACGTCGATCACGCGCATGAACGGCGACGAGGCGCTCTCGATCTCGATCACCGCGGCGGAGGGCGGTGACGTCGTGGCGATCTCGCACGCGATCGAGGAAGCGATCGCGGCGCTCACCGATGAGAACCCTGGACTGCAGCTCACGGTCGTGTTCGACCAAGCGCCGTTCATCGAGGAGTCGATCGAGCACATGGCCACCGAGGGCCTGCTCGGACTGCTGTTCGCCATCGTCGCGATCCTCGTGTTCCTCGGCTCTCTCCGTTCGACCATCGTGACGGCGATCTCGATCCCGCTGTCCGTACTGGTCACGTTCGTCGGCCTGAACCTCGGCGGCTACTCGCTGAACATGCTCACGCTCGGCGCGCTCACGATCGCGATCGGGCGCGTGGTCGACGACTCGATCGTCGTGATCGAGAACATCAAGCGCCACCTCTCCTACGGCGAGGAGAAGCGCCATGCGATCCTCACCGCTGTGCGCGAGGTCGCCGGCGCAATCACGGCGTCGACGCTCACGACGATCGCCGTCTTCCTGCCCATCGCACTGGTCGGTGGGCTGGTCGGCGAGCTGTTCGCCCCGTTCGGACTGACCGTCGCGATCGCCATGCTGTCGTCGCTGCTGGTGGCGCTCACGATCGTGCCGGTGCTCTCGTACTGGCTCCTCGGTCGCCCCAAGGGCGCCACCGACCCCGACCAGGTGCGTCGCCAGGCCGAGGAGAAGGAGCGCCGGTCCTGGCTGCAGCGCGCCTATACGCCGATCCTCCGCGGCACCCAGAGGCGACCGGTGCTCACCATCGTCGCCTCTGCCGTGCTGCTTGCCATCACCGTCGCGCTGGTGCCGCTGCTCAAGGTCGACTTCCTCGGCAGCACCGGCCAGAACATGATCATGGCTACGCAGACCTTCGCGGCCGGAGCCGACCTAGAGACCGTCTCCGAAGAGACGCGCGAAGTCGAGGATGCGCTGCGCGAGACCGAGGGCGTGGAGGACGTCATGCTGATGGCCGGTTCGAGCGGCGGCTCCGTCGGAGGCTTCGCGGCGATGCTCGGCGGCGGCGCGGCGACCTTCATCGTGAACACCGATCCCGACGCCGACCAGACGGCGCTGCGGGACGACGTGCGCGAGCGGCTCGCCGAGCTCGATCTGCCCGGCGAGGTGAGCCTCACCGATCCGGCCGCGATGAGCGGCTTCGGGGGCTCGATCGACGTGCTCGTCCGCGCCGAAGACGACGCCGACCTCGCCGATGCGGCCGACGACGTCCTCGCCGCCCTCGAGGGCACGCCTGACGTCGCCGAGCTCACGAGTGATGTGGCTCCGGCACAGCCGACCGTGCAGATCATGGTGGATCGCACTGCCGCGCTCCAGCGCGGCTTCACCGAGATCCAGCTGCTCGGCATGGTCGCCAGCATCCTCTCGCCCCAGAGCATCGGCACGGTCGCGATCGACGGCGGGGAGCTCGGCATCTTCGTCGAGGGCGCCCCGGCACCCGAGACGGTCGACGAGCTCCGGTCCATGGCGATCCCGACCGCGCTCGGCGTGGTCGAGCTCGGCCAGCTCGCAACCGTCGAGGAGGTCACCGTGCCGACCTCCGTCGCACGGCAGGACGGCGACCTCGTCGCGACCGTCTCGATCACGCCCGCCGAGGGCGAGCTCGGCCCTGTCACGGCCGAGGTGCAGTCGCGAGTCGATGTGCTCGACCTGCCCGACGGCACCAGCGCCGAGATCGGCGGACTCGCCGAGACGCAGCAGGAGTCGTTCGAGCAGCTCGGCATCGCGATGCTGGTCGCGATCGCGATCGTGTTCCTGCTGCTCGTCGGCACGTTCGGCTCGCTCATGCAGTCGCTCATCCTGCTCGTGTCCATCCCATTCGCTGCGACGGGTGCGATAGCGCTGCTCCTCATCACCGGCAGGCCCCTCGGGATCTCAGCACTCATCGGCATGCTGATGCTGATCGGCATCGTGGTGACGAACGCGATCGTGCTGATCGACCTCGTCAACCAGTACCGCAAGCAGGGGCAGAGTGTCCGCGATGCCGTGTTCAACGGCGCGCGCCAGCGCCTGCGCCCGATCCTGATGACAGCGCTCGCGACGATCTTCGCCCTGACGCCCATGGCGCTGGGCGTGACTGGCTCTAGCGGCTTCATCAGCCAGGACCTCGCGATCGTGGTGATCGGCGGCCTCGTGTCTTCGACCCTGCTGACGCTGGTCCTCGTGCCCGTGCTCTACCTGCTCTTCGAGGAGGGCAAGGAGCGCCGCCGCGCCCGTCGCCGGCAGCGCATGTCGGTCAGGACCGGCCGGGCGGCCGCGGACGTCACCGCATGATGGTCGGTTGAGGGCCTTCATACCCGAATTCGCGACTATGGGAAGCGTGGCGCTCCCGACCAAGGCACGTGCTCGGCATCGTCGCCGCGGTCGCCGCTGCGCTTCTGTGGGGCGACACACCATCGCCCATCCGCAGGCGATGGGTTGACCGTCCGGCACCTGCAGCCCTCGAAGCGGGTGGGCCTCCCAGGGGCGCCGCTAACCCCGTACGGCGGAGGCGCAGGCAACTGGTCGTGCGGCGGCGAAGAAGGATGGTGTCGAGCACCTGGTTCACACCCGCAACCAGACGGCACGGCCTGGGAGGCTGCGGGGGTTAGTACGTGGTGCGTCCTCTTGAGGGAGGCGATGCAGGTCAGGCCAGCGCGGCGAGCAGCTCCGCGCATGCGCGCTCGCAACGGCGGCACGCCTCAGCGCACACGCGGCAGTGCTCATGCATCTGCGCGTGCTGCTCACATTCGTCCGCGCAGGCTTTGCATGCTGCCTGACAGGCCTCCAGGACGGCACGGGTGAGATTGGCGTCATAGCCGGTGTGCCTGGAGAGCACCTTGCCCGTGGTCTCGCACACGTCTGCGCAGTCGAGATTCGTGCGGATGCACTTCGTGAGCTCAGCGACCATGTCCTCAGACAGGCACGCATCGGCGCAGGCCGTGCAGGTTTGGGCGCACTCAAAGCACGCCTCTATGCAGGCGGCGAGCGCCTGCGTGTCGATGCCGCCGAGGTCCTTCGGGTAGGTGTCGAGCATCGTCTTCACGTGATTAGTCATGGCGCTCTCCTTCAACTGGGATGGCTGACTGCCTGCACACCATGAAACCCGGAGGGGCGCGCATTGTCACCCCTGCAATCGCGGAGCGAAAGGACCGGGTTGCTCCTGACTCGACCGGCGATCGATGGCGTCGGCATTTGAGCGGACCATTAACGAGCGGATGAGGCGCAGTGATGGAGCCTGCGCGACACGCCGTGGGTGAGCGCGCGACAAAGGTCACCACAACCTCTGTGCGCCGCTGGAAGCGTGGGAGGTTTCAGGCACCCTTGGGGCATGGCATTGATTGGCTACGCGCGCGTCTCGACCGTTAAGTGCCGTCACGGCACGACCGTGGGTTCTGGGTGTCCTTCTGCGCCGAGCTCGCCAATCGAGGCGTCCGTTCGTCGGGGCGTCAGTTCGTCTGCTGCGACGGGCTCACGGGCTCCCCGGAGGCGGTCGAGGCGACCTGGACGCAGGCGACCGTGTAGACGTGCGCCGTGCACCTGATCCGCGCCGCGATGCGGTTCGTCTCCTACGGCGACCGGAAGGCCGTCGTCGCCGCCTAGAGCACATCCACCTTACCGCGAACGCCGACGCGGCGAGGGACGCGCTCGATGCGTTCGCGACCAGCGAGCTCCGGCAGCGGCACCCCGCTGCGGTCCCGCGGGTCCCGATAGACGATCCCTCAACAGGACACCCAACACCCCGTCCCGTGGTCGGAGAATCTGTGTATCGCAGCAGTAACTGGCGTTGTCCCGCCGGTTTAAATGTCATGCGCCGTGTGAAGGCCTTGGGCTGAGCTGATCGCGCTCTTGCTCGTTCGCTGCGTCGGCGCAGGACCCTAGATCAGGGAGATCGGAATCAGGTGAGGGATCTCGGGTGCTACAGACGAAGATGGGGTCATGAGCTCACTCCTGCCGAATGTCGTGGACCTGCTGGCGGCGCTACCGGACAACGCGACGACTTCTGATGCGAGACAACTCGCCGAGGCCGCCTCAGGTGCAGACAGCCATGCCGAGCTCGACGCCGCGCTCTCCCGTGTCGTGCAGGGATGGCTAGCGTGACATCGACGAAGCGTCCCCGACTGGAGTGGATCGAGGTCCGGGGCTTCCGTGCGTTCGGCTCCGAAGCGCGGCGCCTGGACCTGACGTCACGTCTCATCGTCATTCACGCTGGCAACAGCCACGGCAAGACCAGCCTGGCCGAGGCGGCCGAATGGCTGATCACCGGTCGCAGTAGTCGGCGGGACCTCTTCGGAGGAGCCAAGGCCGAGTACAACGCCAGCCTTCGAAACGTGCACCTGCCACCCGATGGGCCTGTTTGGGTCGCGGCTGGCGTCCGCGACGCCGACGGCAATCTCCGAACAGTCCGCCGGGATCTCATCGCCGACTTCTCCGGCTCCGCTGATTGCGAATCCCAGCTCACGGTAGATGGACACGAGGCGACCTCCTTCGACCTGCTCGGATTCGAGCCGGACAGCGACGCCATCGCCGCGCCTGTACTGCTGCAGCACACACTTCGGCATGTTCTATCAACCGAACCGAAGCAGCGTGCCACGTACTTCAAAGCACTCTTGTCGCTGTCCGATCTCGACTTGCTGCGCGCCCGCGTCAAGGCTCAGATCACGACGCTGGAAGATGTCCCGCCTGGACCGGGAGCTGCAGCAGTGCAGCGTCTTGCCCGCACTCAACTCGCATCAGTCGCCGTTCAGCTAGCGAAGGTGGACGGCGATCGCGCAGCGCTTCGTCGCGCTATTGAAGTCGCTCTTCTTGAGGCCGGCGCTGCCTTTTTCGATGCGAAGGTGGCGACGATCTCGGAACTCCAGACGGCACTCGAACTGGTGTCGCAAGCGCAAGATGATCGGCTCTTCCCAATAAACGACCTTGTCGCCAGCGCGATCCCCGACCTACCGCCACTTCCCGATCTCAGCAGGTATCTCGATGAAGTGCGTCGTGTGCACACGGTCGAGGGCTCGTTGTTGCCGGTCCTCACTGCCATCGCGGACGCGCCCGCCTTTGCGAATCTTGAACACTCGGTGGACTGCCCTGTGTGTTTGACGCCGAACGCGCTCAGTGCCGAGCGGATCGCGCAGATCCAGCATCGCCTGCGCAGCACGGAACACTTCGCAGGCGCGGCAGCCGCTGCTGAGAGAGCACTCGGCACGTTCCAACTGCAGGTGGATGGCTGGGTCTCCGCTGTGCAGCGAGCACGTCCCGTTGCCGCCCAATGGGGCCAAGAGCGCTCTGCCGAGATCGCATCTGTGGCTGTCGACTTGGGAGGTGGCGTGCCCGAGCTGCTTCCGCCGGCAACGACGCGAGCACTCGAACTCGACGAACAACTCCTGCTCGCTCTGGACGCAGTGACGTCGATCAAGACAGCAGCCGGACGGCTAGCCGAGCACGTCCGTCGGCGCGAGGACGTCCCCCCTGAGTCTGAGATCGACACCTCCGAGACGCGATCGGTGATCTCGGAGTACAGGAAGCGCCTGGCGGAGGAGGAACCGACTGATGCGCTCCGAAGAGTGGCCGAGCCAATCGTGCGTTCACGCAGGCAGGCCGAAGGCATGCGGGAGCTCTCGGTAGCGGCAGGGCTCATCGACGAGATCGCGGACGAGCGGCATGCTTCGCTCCAGAGAACGTCGGCAGCGAAGCGTTTGGCCCGTGCTGACCGCGCACTGCAAAGGGCGGCCGCCGCTGTCCTCGACGAGCGCTTCGCCGCCATGAGTGGCGCGATCGAGCGGTGGTGGAACACCATCCGGCCCGAAGAGCTCGTCCGGTTTGCCGGCGTGAAGCGGCGCGCATCCGGGGCCGTGTTCGTCAACCTCGTGGGCGCCTTGCAGTCCGACATGCAGAGCGATGCCATCGAGCGCGACGCGCTAGGAGTATTCAGCGATTCCCAACTCAATGCTCTTGGTCTTTCGACCTTCTTGGCGCGCACGCAGCTCGTCGGCTCACCGTTCGTCTTCCTGGACGACCCAATCCCCGGCAGTGACGGTGACCACCGGCTCACATTCGTACAGAACACATTGGCCGACCTGCTGGCTTCGGACGTACAAGTCGTCATTACCACCTACGACCCGAAGCTGGCGGAGCATGCGCAAACCTTGAACGAAGCGCACGAGCCGATCGCCTACGAGCTCACTCTTTCGAACATTGGAGAGGGCACTGAGCCATCGCAGACATCCGATCTATTCAGCAACTACATGTTGCACGGCGAGGATGGCGTCAACGCACCTACTGCTGCGGGCCGCGCAAACGCCTCCGGAGCCTACAGACGCGCCGCCGAACGGCTAGCGAAGCAGGTCATCGCCACCAACCTGACCGCGCACGGAACACCTACGACGATCGAGGACGTAGAGGGGAAGGCAGCGATGCTCGGTGAACTCATCCCGTTGCTGGCGCCATATGCGCTGACCCCGGATGAGATCGGCAAGTGGAAGGTCTTGCCCAAGGTGCTCAACCCTGGGAACCACGATGACGGAGCACCGAGCACCGCCGAACTGAAGATCGTTCGCGGGAACCTTCGAACCTTCGCGAAGGCGCACCGGGCCAAGTGGGGTTCCACCTTCATCAAGTAGATGCCCCCGAACGGGCGGGACGCGCTCTGCCCACGCGACATTCAGCGTCCTATGCGCAGTGCTTCCTGGGCGGCGTCGACGGCTTCGGGGGTGAGGTGTGCGCGCTGATTGATGTCGAGGATGCGGGTGATCTGAGTGATGAGGCGGTCGGCGAGCCTGAAGTTGCCGCTGGTGACGCGGGTGATCGCTGCGACTGCTGCGGTATGCGCGAGGCCGTCGTCCTCCGGGTCGGGTAGGGGCAGGCGCTGGGTGATGACGGCTGCGAGCTCGTTGCTGCGGACCGGGCGGTATTCGTGGGCGAAGCCGATGCGGCTGTAGAGCTGGGCACGTTCGGCAACTCCTCCCCGAAGACAATGGCCCTGGTCAACCGCATTAATCGTGGGGTCTACGAGGTCTCGCGGCGTCCCCTGAGTAGCACTCCGAGGGACGATCGGAGGCCAGTCGTGAGGACTGTCGAGACGGCTCAAACTGGCTCTTCGCCGTTGAGTGTGGGTCATGCGAATAGCCCGCCGCCGATGAGGAGCATGCGGAGGCGGTAGTTGTCTCGGTTGCGGAAGCCGCGGGCGAGGCGGCGGTGGAGTTCGATGATGCCGTTGATGGCCTCGGTGCCGCCGTTCGATGAGCGGTTCGTGGTGAAGTACGCCAGGAACGCGGCCCGCCAGCGGCGCAGCGTCCGCCCGAGCCGCGCGACCTCCGGGATCGGGCTCGTGTGCAGGCTGTCCGCGAGCCGCTCGGCGATCGCGCGTCCCTCGGCGAGGTTGCCGGCGCGGTAAGCGGCGCGGAGGTCTTGCGCGCATTGCCAGGCGATGAAGACTTCCTCGTGCGCTGGGTCGGCTTCGATCGCGGCGGCGAGGCGGGCGAGCTGCTTGTCGGTGAGGTGCTCGGCCCCGGCGCGCAGGATCGTCTGGATGCCGTAGAGCGGGTCGCCCTTGCGGCCGCGGTGGCCGAGCGTGGCCTGCTGCACGCGCCGGCGGACCTCGTCCACGACCTGGGTGCCGAGCTTGACGACGTGGAAGGCGTCGAGCACGGCGGTCGCGTCGTCGAGCCGTGCGTCGATCGCGGTCTTGTAGCCGGCGAACGGATCCAGTGCCGCGACCCGCACGCCGCGCCGGAACGCGTCGCCGCGCTCGACCAGCCAGCCCGAGTAGGCCTTGCCGCTTCTGCCGGGCACGAGATCCAGCAGCCGCGCCCGCACCCGGCCGTGCTCGTCGCGGGTGAGGTCGACCATGCCGGTGAGCTCGCGCGGCCCTCGCCTGCGGCGATCGACGTGGTGCCAGACGTGCTCGTCCACCCCGAGCGAGGTGACGCCGTCGAAGCGCGACTCGTCTGCGGCCAGCCGTTCCAGCTCTGGCCGGATCGCCCGCCAGAGCGTCTTCCACGACGTGCCCAGCTGCCTGGCGAGCCCTGCGATCGTGCCGTGCTCGCGGCGCAGTTGCCCGATCGCCCAGTCGATCGCCCGGACGGTGATGGAGCCGCGAGGGGCGACCAGGCCGGGCAGCTGTTCGATGAAGACGCCGCGCGCGCAGTCGGGATCGGGGCAGCGCCAGACGCGCTGCCGCCAGAGGATTCGGACCCGCACGGTCCCTGGCGCGTCGTTGAGCATGCGCTTGCGGCGACCGTGGCCGACCGCGACGACACCGCACGACGGGCATCCGGCCGACCCATCCGCGCTCGAGACCGTCACGGTCATCACCCGCGCGCCGCGATCGACATGCTCGACACGGACACCCTCCAGGCCAAGCAGCAGATCGCAGCGCGAGCAGGGGTCGGTAGCGGGCGCGGCAGCGCGCCCCGTAGCGTGGAACACGTCGAGGTCCTTCGATCGATCGGGTGGTTAGCGCTTCCGATCTTCGGGGACCTCGACCCCTACCCGCGCGTCATCACCCGGCGCGCCCCTGCCCTACCGAATGTCCGAAGAGCCGCCATACGTGATGCGGCACGCGAGACCCGAGTGAGCGTGGCGCAGGCCGTCGCCCTTCTTCCGCGTGGACGACCGGTCCCCCTTCTCTCCATAGGCGCGCACCAGCGCGGCGTCAATGCAGTTCGCAGGAGCGCAGCAGCCTGGTCAACGTGCCCCTCTGACAGAGCGGTGTGCTCTTGCGTCTCAAACGGTCGTTTGTGAGACACGCGCACGGCGATCGAGGCGACGGCGTTTTTGGACGTCGTGCATGCTCAGAAGCGTGGAATATCCGATGCGGATGGCGCGGCGCCCGCGGTGGCAGGCGCGCTACTCCGCGCGATGTGCAGCGCGCAACTTATGAGAACTCACGCAGTGCAGCAGCCTCCCGCCGGGCTGCGACGGGACGCACAACCTCGCGTCGATGACCGTCACGGAGTCGGTGTGGCGGGCGTGTCCTCGATGACACCCCAAGACGGCCGAGAGGATCATGGCGAGCCACGCCCACGTGCTGAACTCGGGACGGTCGGCGTCGGCTCCCAGGCGTCTGCGGCCGAAGCGCTTGCGGCGACGCAAATCAGCAGGAAGATGCGCCTGGTGGTGACGACGAGGTACGACCACCCCACCGTCTCGGTCGTCTAGTTGATGGCGGCGGTCATCGCGCGCTCAGCGACTCTGTGCAGAGCGCCGCCCAAGCGACGAACGCCAGGATCAGCGCGATCGACGCTTAGAAGATCACCCCGGTCGGTGCGGCATGGCGTCCGTCGCTGAGCGGCGCTGGGGCCGCCGGCCGCCACGAGCCCGTGGCCGGCGAACTCAGGGCTGTCCGGGTCGGCGTAGTCGCCGTACCCCGGGCCGCGGCCCGACAACTGCTCACGCAGCGGTGTGCGTCGTTCGTTTATGTCCTGCTCCACTTCGCCGTGTTGCTCGTTATGGGTCGCGCGCCGGGGATCCCGACACCCGTCGGCCGACGCATCCGACGCCGTTGCCTAGCTCGAAAAGGTCGGTACGACCTCGTCGATGAACAGCCGCAGCGAAGCAGCCTTCTCGCCGTGCGACATGCTGTTGTCGATCCAGAAGCTGAACTCGTCGACGCCGAGCGCCTCGTAGTGCCGCAGCCGCTCGATGGCCTCGGCGGAGGTGCCGATCATCGCCGTGCGGTGCAGGTTCTCTGGCGCGAACTCCGGGCGCTCGGCGAACTTCGTCTCGGGGCTGGGCTCGACGGTTGTGGAACCAGGCGCTGTCTAAGGCGATCTATGTCGACGAGGACAACCAGGTGCGCGTCGGCTACCGCACTCCATACGACGGACTGAGCGACGCCGACTTGCAGGCCGACGCTCTCACCTGGGCCGCCGAGGCAAAGACAGGGGGCCAGGTGCGAACTTCCTCCAAGGGTGGTCCCTGGTTGAAAGTTCACACCTGACCCGTCTGTGGGTGAGTAACGGGACTTGAACCCGCGACATCCGCCACCACAAGGCGGCGCTCTACCAGCTGAGCTATACCCACCATGCGCGCGCAAGGCGCGACTAGGAAAGTGTACGACATCCGGCGACCGAATGCCGCATCGGGGCATCAGGTCGGCAGATGCTCGCCGAAGTCCTGCACTGCCCGCTCCGAGATTTGCTGCAGCTCCTCGCTCGAGCGACCCGGCGCATCCGTGAACACCGCCGCGCGGTAGTACCGCAGCTCGCGGATCGACTCGAGGATGTCGGCGAGCGCCCGGTGGCCGCCGGCCTTCTCGGGGCTCTTGAAGTACGCGCGCGGGAACCAGCGGCGCGAGAGCTCCTTGATGCTCGAGACGTCGATCGAGCGGTAGTGCAGGAACCCGTCGAGTGCCGGCATGTAGCGCGCCAGGAACATGCGGTCGGTGCCGATCGTGTTGCCGCCCACCGGTGCGGTGCGCTCGAGCGGCACGAAGCGCTGCACGTACTCGAGCACCTGCAGCTCTGCGTCGGCCAGGCTCACGCCGTGGGGGATCTGCAGGTCGAGGCCGCTCGTCGCGTGCATCTGCCGCACGAAGTCGTTCATCTGCGTCAGCGCCGCGTCGGAGGGCTTGATCACCACCTGCAGGCCGGGATCGAGCACCTCGAGCTCGAAGTCGGTGACGACGACCGCGATCTCGACGAGCTCATCGACCGTGGGGTCGAGGCCCGTCATCTCGCAGTCGATCCAGACGATCCGATCAGCAGCAGCCACGCCTCGAGTCTATGCGCGCGCTCCACGGGGGTTCAGGCCAGCTGCGCGAAGAGCTCGTCGATGTCGACATCGGCGAGGGTGCCGAGCGTGCGCTCCGCGGGCACCGGCGACTCGGTCAGCTGCGTGGTGAGGAACCACAGGCGAGCGCCGGAGGCCACCGCCGATCGTGCACCCGAGGACGAGTCCTCGAAGGCGATGCAGGCGGATGCGTCGGCCCCGAGCCGCGCGATCGCCGTCGCGTAGGGCTCCGGGTCGGGCTTGGACCGCGCGACATCGTCGGCGGTGACGGCGAACCGCAGGGCGCCGGCGGGCGCGGCGTCCAGGAGCGCTGCGGCATTCTCTCGCGTGGCATTGGTGATCAGCGCGGCCGGGATGCCGGCGGCCGCGACGCGCTCGAGCAGCGCGAGACTGCCGGGTAGCCACGGCACGTCCGCTCGCACGCCGTCGGCGACGGCGCCGGCGATGGCAGCGATGATCGCCGGCCGGTCCAGCGCCACGCCGCGCTCGCGCATCCGCTCCGCCCACTCGACCATCGGGCGCCCCGTGGTCCAGTGGGCGTCCTCCGCTGTCCACTCGATGCGCTGCTCGTGCGCGAACGCGCGCATGTGCTCGTGCCACATCGCCTCGGAGTCGATGAGCGTGCCGTCCATGTCGAGCAGGAGTGCGCCGGTCATGCGTTCAGCCTGCCAGGCCGGCGAGCCCGCATCACCAGCGGAAGCGCGTCACATCCGTCGGGAACGAGAACCATGCGAGCACCCGCGAGGGCGTGAGCACGCGCAGGCCGCCGCCGTCGTCGCCCGACCAGGCGTCGGCCTCCGGCGCGTAGCCGTCGCCGTGGTACTTCTCGAACGCGGCGGCGAGGCGAGCGCCGAGCCCTGCGGCCCCCGCCCTGGTCGCCTGCGACTCACCCTCGACGATGACGGCCTCCTTGCCGTCCTCGAGCGTCAGGGTAACGGCGGGGTTGCGCTCGGCGTTGCGCGCGTGTCGCGTCTCGGGGGAGCCGTCGTACCAGAACCGGCCGTCCACCCACACGCCCCAGCGGGGGATGCTGTGCGGCCGGCCGTCGGGGCGCACGGAGGACAGCCAGTAGTGATGGGAGGCGGCCAGGCGCGACTCCACCTCGGCCCAGCCGAGCAGGCCCTCGTCATCCGCCGGCAGGCCGTAGCCCTCCGGCAGCTGCGGGCGGTCGCGGGCGGGCGGGGGCATCGGATCGAGGTCGGTGATCATGCCGACAGCATGCGATGCACCGCCCACACACGCCAGGGGCGACCGTGAGCGCGGCCGGCTAGCGAGTCGTGATGCGCCTGGCGACCCGGTCGGCGGTGCCCGCCCGGCGGCCGAGCGTGTGCACCGTCACGACGCGCTCCGCATCCGGTCGCACCGCGACGAAGGCGCCCGAGTCGCGCACGTGCCCGTTGTGCCAGCGCACCGCGCCCTGCACCTGCCAGCCCGGGGAACCCGCATCCGCCGTCTTCCGCACGAGCGCCGGCGCGCACCGCTCGAGCGCGTCGAAGGTGCCCCACAGGCCGCCGGCGCCGACGAAGGGCCCGGTGTGCATCGTCCATGGCACGCGCGGCTCGCCGTTCCACCCGCGCACCACCGGCCTGCGTTCCTGCGGCGGATCGACCGCCACGTCGTCGAGGCCGAGCGGCTTCAGCACGTGCTCGCTCGCCAGCTGCCACCAGCTGCCGCCGCCCGCGGTCTCCAGCACGCGGGTCAGCACCGCGTAGCCGAGGTTCGAGTACTCCGGCAGCGGCTTCGGCTGCTGCCGCTGCTGCCCGAGTGTCGGCACCACGTCGCGGTCGAATGCCTCGGTTGTGTACTTCGCGTACGGATCGAAGACGTCGTCGATGCCGGCGGGAACCCGCGGCAGCCCCGAGGTGTGCGCGATGAGAGAGGAGACGGTGACGGATGCCGGCAGGCCCGACTCGGGAAGGTGCGTCACGACCGCGTCGGTGCGGCAGAGCGCACCCGCCGCTTCGAGCCGGAGCGCGAGCGCGGCGGTCACGGTCTTGGTGATCGAGCCCCACTCGAGCATCGGGGAGCCCTCGTGGAGGCGGCCGAACCGTTCGGCGCCGATCTCGCCTCGCTCGCGCAGACGGTAGGCGGTGCTGCGGTCACGGGCAAGTAGGCTCACCCGCTCAGTCTCGCAGCGGCGTCTGTGCCCCCGGCAGGAGTCGAACCTGCGACCAAGAGATTAGAAAGCTCCTGCTCTATCCGCTGAGCTACGGGGGCGTGCTGCGGTGCGCACCGATTCTAGCGAGTCACCCAGGGCCACGACCGTAGGCTGTCTGGGTGCTCGCTTCCCTCACGCAGACCGCTGCCGACTCCGAGCTCACCGGCGTCGCCGGCTGGGCCGTCGGCCTGATGGACGCGATCGGTGCGCCCGGCGCGGCAGTGGCGATCGCTGCCGAGAACCTGTTCCCGCCGATCCCGAGCGAGATCATCCTGCCGCTCGCCGGCTTCTCGGCCGCGCAGGGATCGTTCAGCGTCGCCGAGGCGATCATCTGGACCACGATCGGGTCGGTCGTCGGTGCGCTGTTGCTCTACCTGCTCGGTCGCTGGCTCGGCCACGACCGGCTCTCACGCATCGCCGCGAAGATGCCGCTGGTGCGAGCGAGCGATATCGACAAGACCACCGCCTGGTTCGCGAAGCACGGCTGGAAGACGGTGCTGTTCGGCCGCTTCCTGCCCATCTTCCGCAGCCTCATCTCCATCCCGGCGGGCATCGAGAAGATGCCGGTGCTGCTGTTCCTGGGGCTGACGGCGCTGGGCTCGGCGATCTGGAACACGATCTTCATCATGATCGGCGTGACGCTGGGCATGAACTACCACGTGATCGAGCCCTACATGGAGTGGCTCCAGTGGTTCGTGATCGGCGCGGTGGTGCTCGTGGTGGTCATCTGGGCGACCCGGCGGATCCTGCAGAACAAGGCAGAGGGCAAGCACCTGTTCCACGGCGAGTGAGCCCAGCAGAACTTTCTCGGCAGATCGGGAATGGCGCGGGGCGCTGCGCCGTTGTTCAATTCTGAACGACTTCCGCATACCGAAAGGCATCGCTCCTATGCTGCAGAACATCCCCGGCTACCAGCCCGGCACCTACGTCATCGACGGCTCGCACTCCAACGTCACCTTCTCGGTGCGCCACATGATGGTCGCCAAGGTGCGCGGTGAGATCGAGGGCCTCGAGGGCACCGTCGTGCTCGGCGAGAACCCGGAGGAGTCGTCGATCACCGCGACGATCGACCCGACCACGATCAACACCAAGAACGCCGACCGCGACACGCACCTGCGGTCGAACGACTTCTTCGCGATCGAGGAGAACCCGGAGTGGACGTTCGTCTCCACCGGCGCGCACGTCGACGGCGACGACCTCTACATCGACGGCGACCTGCAGCTGCGCGGCGTCACCAAGCCCGTCTCGTTGCTGGTCGAGTTCGGCGGCATCGGCCCGGACACGTGGGGCAACACCCGCGCAGGCGCATCCGCCCGCACGCGCATCAAGCGCACCGACTTCGGCATCAGCTGGAACGTCGCGATCGAGACCGGCGGCGTCATGCTCTCCGACGATGTCGACGTCGAGATCGAGATCTCGGCCATCAAGCAGGTTCCTGCAACGGTCTGATCCACCTGCGAAGCGGGGCCCGGGCACCAGCCTCGGCCCCGCTTCGTCGTCGGCGGACGAAGCCGCATCCGCTCGTGCCCGGTCGTCTCAGGGGCCGGTGAAGCACGCGAGCGCGTCCTCCAGCGCCCAGCCGCGACCGATGGGCAGCGTGGTCGTGCCGCCGGGCAGCAGCCGGCGCGCCTCGTAGGAGCCGTCGACCCTGGCGATGTATCCGAGGGCGAGGCCGGATGCGCTGCTCACGCGCCAGAGATCGTCGCGCACGCGCCGGGTCGCGACGTGCAGCGCGTGCGGCGCCCTGCTGCGCTGGGTGCTGGTCATGATCGCCATGGGGTGCTCCTCCCGGTCGTCTGCGACGCTACGACCGGCCGCCAACATGCGGCGTGCGCGGCTATGCGGGAGTGCCTCGGAGCATGGAGGAGATGGCACTCTGCACTGGTTCCACCGCCCGCGCGCCTGAGTTCTCCACAGCCCGCTCGAACGGGCCGACGGCCGGCACGCGATGCCGGGCATCCTCCGTCGCATGAATGATGCAATCACTGTCGTGGGATCGCTCGGAGCTGACCCGATCCTGAAGTCCGTCAACGGCGACCGCGTCGCCGAGTTCCGTCTCGCCTGCACGGCCCGCCGCAAGGAGGGAGAGGAGTGGGTGGACGGCCACACCAACTGGTACTCCATCGAGGCCTGGGGCAGGTTCGCCGAGCACGTGGCAGCATCACTGCGCAAGGGTGACGTCGTCGTCGTGCTCGGCAAGCTCAAGGTCGATCAGTGGGAGTCCGGTGACAAGCGCGGCACGAGCGTGAAGATCCGCGCCGAGCACGTCGGTCACTCGCTGAGGGTCGGCCCGTCGACCAAGGAGCGGCGCACGGCCCCGCCCCAGGATCAGGACGACCCGGGCTACCCGCAGGAGCAGCAGCAGGACCTCGCTCTCGCTGGCGCCGACCATGCCGCCGGGCAGTCGACGTGGAGCAATCCGGCCGCCTCGATCCACGACGCGGCATAGGCTGAGGGCGTCCCTGTCCAGGAGCGAAGGAGGGCGTGTGCGCCGGTTCGCAGCACTCGCCCTGCTCGCATCGGTCGTGCTCGCAGGCTGCTCGTCCGCACCGCTGACGGGCGGGCCCGAAGCTGAGCCGACGACAGGGACGCCCGCAGCCTCGGTCGTGCCGACGGGCTCGGAGGCATCGGCCACGGACGCGCCGACATCCGAGGCGCCCGCGCCGGAGACAGCTGCAGACGCCGAGCTCGATGCCTTCCGCGCGGCGATCGCGGGCGGATCGCCCGCGGATCCCGACGCGCTCGTCGCCGCCGTCGAGGCCGCCGGCTTCGACCGCTCGGCGATCGAGCGCACACGTGAGATCGACTCGCTCGGGGCTCCCGTCACGTTCCTGGAGATCGCCGTGCGGCTCGAGGATGGCTGCCTGGTCGGTCAGGTCGGCGACGGCGAGCCGCTCGCGCTGCGCACCGTCGCGCTCGGCGGCGGAGGGTGTCTGGTGGGTGACGTCATCGGCCTAGACTGAGGGCATGGCCGAGTACATTTTTTCGATGGTCCGCGCCCGCAAGACGGTGGGCGACAAGGTGATCCTCGACGACGTCACCACCGCAGTCCTCCCCGGCGCCAAGATCGGCGTCGTGGGGCCCAACGGTGCGGGCAAGTCGACGATCCTCAAGATCATCGCCGGGCTCGACACCCCGTCGAACGGCGAGGCGAAGCTCAGCCCCGGATACTCCGTCGGCATCCTCATGCAGGAGCCGGAGCTCGACGAGACGAAGACGGTGCTCGAAAACGTGCAGGGCGCCTTCGGGCACCTCACGGCGAAGATCGAGCGCTTCAACGAGATCTCCGCCGAGATGGCGAACCCCGATGCCGACTTCGACGCGCTGATGACCGAGATGGGCACGCTGCAGGAGGAGATCGACGCCGCCGACGCGTGGGACCTCGACTCCCAGCTCGAGCAGGCCATGGATGCGCTGCGCTGCCCGCCCGGCGACTGGCCCGTCACCAACCTCTCCGGTGGTGAGCGCCGCCGGGTCGCGCTGTGCAAGCTGCTGCTCGAGAAGCCCGACCTGCTGCTGCTCGACGAGCCCACGAACCACCTCGACGCCGAGAGCGTGCTCTGGCTCGAGCAGCACCTCGCCAAGTACCCCGGCGCCGTCATGGCCGTGACGCACGACCGCTACTTCCTCGACCACGTCGCCGGCTGGATCTGCGAGGTCGACCGCGGGCGCCTCTACCCCTACGAGGGCAACTACTCGACCTACCTCGAGAAGAAGGCAGAGCGACTCCAGATCCAGGGCAAGAAGGATCAGAAGCTCGCCAAGCGCCTCTCCGAGGAGCTCGACTGGGTGCGCTCGAACGCGAAGGGCCGACAGGCGAAGTCGAAGTCGCGTCTGGCCCGGTACGAGGAGATGGCGGCGGAGGCGGAGCGCACCAGGAAGCTCGACTTCGAGGAGATCCAGATCCCGCCGGGCCCGCGACTCGGCTCGATCGTGCTCGAGGCCAAGGGCATCCAGAAGGGCTTCGACGGGCGCACGCTCATCGACGGTCTCTCGTTCACGCTGCCGCGCAACGGCATCGTCGGCGTCATCGGCCCGAACGGCGTCGGCAAGACCACGCTCTTCAAGACCATCGTCGGCCTCGAGCCGCTCGACGGCGGCGATCTGAAGATCGGCGAGACGGTCAAGCTCAGCTACGTCGACCAGAGCCGCTCGAACATCGACCCCAACAAGAACCTGTGGGAGGTCGTCTCGGACGGCCTCGACTACATCCAGGTCGGCAACGTCGAGATCCCCTCGCGCGCCTACGTCAGCCAGTTCGGCTTCAAGGGGCCCGACCAGCAGAAGCGTGCCGGCATCCTCTCCGGCGGTGAGCGCAACCGCCTCAACCTCGCGCTCACGCTCAAGGAGGGCGGCAATCTGCTGCTGCTCGACGAGCCCACGAACGACCTCGACATCGAGACGCTCGGCAGCCTGGAAAACGCGCTGCTCGAGTTCCCCGGCTGCGCCGTGGTGATCACGCACGATCGGTGGTTCCTCGACCGCATCGCGACGCACATCCTCGCCTATGAGGGCACCGACGAGGACCCGGGCCAGTGGTACTGGTTCGAGGGCAACTTCGAGGCCTACGAGCAGAACAAGATCGAGCGGCTCGGGCCGGATGCGGCGAAGCCGCACCGCTCGGCGTACCGCAAGCTCACGAGGGACTGATGCGCCTGCCCGTGCCCGTCCGCATCCGCTGGTCGGATCTGGACGCGTACGGGCACGTCAACAACGCTGCGCTGCTGACGCTGCTCGAGGAGGCCCGCGTCACCGCGTTCTGGGCTGGCGGGCCCGAGGGCTCGCCCACGACGGCCGTGATCGATGCGGGACCCGGCGCGACGAGCGTCACCGTGATCGCGCGGCAGGAGGCCGAGTACCTCGCGCAGATCCCGCACCACCGCCAGCCGATCATCGTCGACATGTGGATCGGCCGCATGGCCGGCGCCTCGATGGACGTCTGCTACGAGGTGCGCTCGCCCGACGCCGCGCAGCTCTACGCCCGCGCGCAGACGACCGTCGTGATGCTGGATGCCGTCTCCGGCACTCCGCGGCGCCTCACGGTGGCCGAGCGGGCCGCGTGGGAGCCGTACCTGGATGCGCCGATCGCCTTCCGGCGCGGATCGACGGGCGCCGCGGAGGCCGACGCTCGATAGGCTGGGGAGCGCAACGTCGCCACCCCGAAGTCTGGAGCGTCACATGACCGACACCGTCGTCGAGACCACCGAGCAGTCCACCAAGCCGACCGCGATCCCGCACTGGATCTCGGGCGCTCGGCGTGAGGGGAAGGGCCGCACCGCACCGGTGTTCAACCCCGCCATCGGGCAGGTGGTGTCAGAGGTCGGGCTCGCGAGCAGCGACGAGGTGGGCGAGGCGATCGCGACCGCGAAGGCTGTCTTCCCGGCATGGCGCGACCTGTCGATCGCGAAGCGCCAGGCGATCATGTTCCGCTTCCGCGAGCTGATCGTGCAGCGCAAGGACGAGCTCGCCACCATCGTGACGCGCGAGCACGGCAAGGTGCACTCGGACGCGCTGGGTGAGATCGCCCGCGGCATCGAGGTCGCCGAGCTCGCGACCGCGTTCCCGCTGCTGACCAAGGGCGAGTACTCCGAGAACGCCTCGACCGGCGTCGACGTCTACTCGCTGCGCCAGCCGCTGGGCGTGGTCGGCATCATCAGCCCCTTCAACTTCCCGGCCATGATCCCGCTGTGGTTCGCGCCGGTCGCGCTCGCTGCCGGCAACTCGGTCATCATCAAGCCGAGCGAGAAGGATCCGTCGTCGGCGGTGTTCATCGCTGAGCTCTTCAAGGAGGCGGGCCTGCCCGACGGCGTGCTCTCGGTCGTCCATGGCGACAAGGAAGCCGTCGACACGCTGCTGACGCACCCGGACGTCCAGGCCATCTCGTTCGTCGGCTCGACGCCCATCGCGGAGTACGTCTACGAGACCGGCTCGAAGCACGGCAAGCGCGTGCAGGCGCTCGGCGGTGCGAAGAACCACATGCTGGTGCTGCCCGACGCCGACCTCGACGTCACCGCCGATGCCGCGGTGAACGCCGGCTTCGGCTCGGCGGGGGAGCGCTGCATGGCGATCTCGGTCGTGGTGGCCGTCGACTCGATCGCCGACGAGCTCGCCGCCAAGATCAAGGAGAAGATGGGGGCCATCCGCACCGGCGACGGCACGCGCGACAACGACATGGGGCCGCTCATCACCGGGCAGCACCGCGACAAGGTCGCCGGCTACATCCAGACCGCGGCCGACGACGGCGCGGACGTGCTCGTCGATGGGCGCGACCCGGAGGTCGATGGCGACCCGAACGGATTCTGGCTGAAGCCGACGCTGATCGACAATGTGCCGACCGACTCGAGCGCCTACAAGGAGGAGATCTTCGGTCCGGTGCTCTCGATCGTGCGCGTCGCATCGTACGAGGAGGGCCTGGAACTCATCAACAGCAACCCGTACGGCAACGGCACGGCGATCTTCACGAACGACGGCGGCGCCGCGCGCCGCTTCCAGAACGAGGTGCAGGTGGGCATGGTCGGCATCAACGTGCCGATCCCGGTGCCGGTCGGGTACCACTCGTTCGGCGGCTGGAAGCGCTCGATCTTCGGTCAGGGCAAGGCCTACGGCAAGCACGCGTTCGAGTTCTACACGCGCGAGAAGGTCGTGACCAGCCGCTGGCTCGACCCGAGCCACGGCGGCCTGAATCTGGGCTTCCCGCAGCACGACTAGCGCGCTGGAGCTGAAGCGGCGGCCCTTTCGGGCCGCCGCCGCGACGCCAGCGCCCCGGCCCGTCCCGGGCCGGAGGATCCGTTCCTCGTCGCTTCTACGCTTCCCAGCGCCGCGACGCCAGCGCCCCGGCCCGTCTCGGGCCCGGGGATCGGCTCCCGCCGGAGGCGCGCGCCGCAGCGCCGCGACGCCAGCGCCCCGGCCCGTCTCGAGCCGGGGATCGGTTCCCCGCCGCGCCTACGCGCTCCGCCGCACCGCCATGAAGAGCGACGTGCCGAGCTCGCCCGTCGCCGGGTTCACCTCGTCGTCGACGAAGCGGCCCTCGAGCGACATGCCGATGCGCTCGCAGACCCGCCGCGAGGCGACGTTCTCCTCATCGAGCTGCGCCGAGACCCGGTGCGCCCCGAGCGCGAAGCAGAGCTCGAGCGCCGCCCTCGCCGCCTCGGTAGCGATGCCCCTGCCCTGCGCCTCGGCGGCGACCATCCAGCCGAGCTCCGCCTGCCGGTTCGCCAGGCTGGTGATGCGCACCATGAGGTCGCCGACGAGCGCACCGTCCTGCTCGATGCCGAGCTGGACGGCATCGCCGTCGCGCAGGAACACCGGCGCGCCACCGGCCGTCCAGGCCATCAGCTCCGCCTCGGTCTGCTCGCGCGTGTACGTCCAGCGCCGCTGACCGGGCGCATTGCGGTAGGCGCCGACCGTCTGCAGGTCGTCGGGCCGCAGAGTGCGCAGCACCAGCCGTTCCGTGCGGATCGGCAGCGCGGCACGCATGATGCGCATCGCCTCCACCGGCTCGATCGGCTGCACGGTCACGGCTGCTCCGTGGCTGGCGCGGCCTCGCTCCCCGGCGCCGCGGCATGGTTCGGCAGCCGCACCATGCCCTCCTGCGCGACCGTGGCCACGTGCGTGCCGTCTGCCGCGTAGATGTAGCCGTGCCCGAGGCCGCGCCCGCCGCCGGACGAGCTCGTCTCCAGCTCGAGCAGCAGCCACTCGTCGACGCGCACGGGCCGGTGCCACCAGAGCGCGTGATCAAGGCTCGCAGCCTTCAGCCCGGGCGTCGTCCAGGCGGCGCCGTGCATGCGCACGATCGGCTCGAGCATCGCGTAGTCCGAGAGGTACGCGAGCGCGGCGCGGTGCAGGGCGTCCTCGTCGGGCAGCCGGTGCTTCGCCTTGATCCAGACGTGCTGCTTGCCATCCCGCGGCCGCGACGGGTCCGGCAGGAAGATCGGGCCCTCCACATGGCGGATGTCGAACGGGCGGGAGATCACGGCGCGCGCCTGCGGGTGCTCGGCGTAGGCGGCCAGCAGCTCGTCGGAGCTCGGCAACTCCTCCGGCTGCGGCAGCCCCTGCGGCATCGCGTGCTGCGAGGAGGGGCCGTCGTCGAGGTCCTGGAAGGAGGAGATCATCGACATGATCGGCTTGCCGTGCTGATAGGCCTGCACGCGCCGGGTCGAGAACGAGCGGCCGTCGTGGATGCGCTCGACGGCGAAGGTGATGGGCTGCTCGACGTCGCCCGGCCGCACGAAGTACCCGTGCACCGAGTGGATCTGCCGGTCCTCCTCGACGGTGCGCTGCGCAGCGACGACGGCCTGCGCCATCACCTGGCCGCCGAACACGCGGCCGTGGGGCATCGGATGGCTCTTGCCGGTGAAGATGTCCTCATCGGTGCGCGCACCGGTGTCGGTCAGGGTCAGCGTCTCCAGCAGGATGCGGATGCTCTCGGTCATGCCGGTCCTCTCAGACGATGCTCGGCCCCGGTCGGGGCCGTCCTAGTCTAGAGATCGCATGCACGCCATCCTCTCCCTCGACGACCGCGCCCGCGCCGACCTCGTCCTGCTCCTCGATCGGGCAGCCGTCTTCGGCGACGGCACCGTGCGGCTGTCGGCCGACGGCGACGTGGCGCTCCTCACGACGCCCATGACCGCATCCGCAGGGCTGCTCGACACGGGCCCGACGGTGCTGGTCGCCCGCGCCGCCCGCATGCGCGAGCCGGCGCGCTTCGACGGTGTCGTGGCGCTGCCGGGGCTGCGCGAGGCGCTGGGGCAGGGAGCCGATGTCGAGGTGCCGGATGCCGTTGGTCGCCCCGCGTGGGCCGCCGTCTCACCGCCGAGAGGCGGTTGGGTGCACCTCGGCGACGTCGACCCCGCGCGCGTGCGCGAGCTGGCGATGCAGGCGGCGTCGGATGTCGAGGCCGCGCTGCCGGCATCGCCTGGCGAGCCCGTGCGGCGCCGGGCGGAGCGAGCTGTCTGGGGCCGAAGCGTCGACGCCAGCGGACTCACCGCGGGCCAGGCGGCGGCGCTCGTCGCCATGCGCTTCCTGGGCGAGGAGCCGGTGCGGGTGACGGAATCCGGTGGGTGGACGCGCGCGTCCGGTCGCGCGGGCGAGGTGCTGGCGCGCTAGAGCCTGCAGCCCGTCCCACTAGCGGGACTTTCCGGGATAGCCGTGGCGTGAGTGACGTTTGTCCCGGTCAGAGCGGGTTTCCTGGTCCGGCGCGTGTATGACCTAAGACTTGGGTGCGTAGGCGTTGATGCCGAACAGGTCGGCG
>NZ_JABFAP010000001.1:1103341-1181104 GCF_017168255.1 Agrococcus sp. KRD186 | reverse complement strand
CGAACATACCCACTTGGGCAGTCTAGAAGCGCCCGATTAGTGCCCCGCACGGACACCAAGAACCCCGGAAACTCAAGGCAGAATGACCATCAGGTCACGAAATCCGGCCGAGGTGGCACGATCCAGGCCAGAACTCAACGTGCGTCGCCTTCTGCACGCCGCTGGTCTCCGCTACCGCGTGGATGTCGCCCCTCTCCCGACCGATCGCCGCCGCCGAGCCGACGTCGTCTTCACGCGCCGCAAGATCGCCGCACCGTGTTCATAGACGGCTGCTTCTGGCACGGCTGTCCTCAGCACTTCGTGCCGCCCCGGGCCAACGCGGATTACTGGCAACCAAAGATCGAGCGCAACCGCGAGCGGGACCGTGAGGCGGTGGCCCGCCTTGACGCCGCAGGTTGGGTCGCCCTTCGGTTCTGGGAGCACGAAGAGCCGTCGAGTGTCGCCGCCGTGATCAACGCGGTGGTCTCCGCTCGCTGAACCGTACTGCTGCCGGCGGGCTCATCGCCTCCTCAGCGCGGGCAGGTCGCCGAGAGTTCGCATCAGCGGCGCAACATGCGATCGGCTACCAAAAGGCGGTTTCCGAGAGCGCGACGCAACCACGGCTTCCAATCGCCCCAACTCGGGTACAGGTGCACATCGTTCGTCTTAATCGCATTGTGGCGACGGCAGAGCCAGACCCGGTTACCTGCTTCCGACGCGCCCCCAAGTGATCGCGGGAACAGATGATCTGCCTCAAGCGGAGTTGAGGAGGGAATGTCGCATTCATAGCCCCAGATCAACTTCGCGTGACAGGAGGCGAGTTCCGGGTCCAGGCGGGTTTGATCGAATCGAGCGGGCCCCAACAGGCGTTGAACCGTGCCTGCGTTGAAATTAAGTTCAAGCCAATCTGGATGAAGAAGTGCATATGCCTTTGGAGTCGCTCGCGGTAACGCGAGGACATTGCGCAGCGAGTCATGCCACTCGTCGGAACGCAAGCCGTCAAGTTCGTGCAGGTACTCACGTGCCTCAGCGAACGCAATCGGGAAAGTGCTTAAGTCCATTTGATTGTGAGGTTGGCGCTGCCGAGTTCGGCCCCGTAATGTTCCATTACCACGTCCACTTCGAGGGACTTGGCTTCGACCAGGCTGATATTCAAGCCCCGCCCGATCAACTCTGGGTGCTTCTTTGGGCGTCCCATCGTCGCTGGCTCGAAGGCCTCAATCTTCCCCACATTCGAGGCAGTCTCATTGCCGAGCACTGAGGCGCCTGGCTTGAGGATACGGACATGGCGCCGTGCACCGATGTCACGTGTCTGCTTGTTGCCGTTCTTAAGCGTTATGACAAGGGGGTCCTTGCTCACTGGCTTCCCGGCACCATTTACGTGCCGGCATATCACGGTGACGAATGCGTCGTTGCCGCGGAAGTAGTCAGCGAGGTTGTCGATTCCGACGGGAAGTGAACCCTGAATCATAACCCGCGGGAAGATCGTTTCAGCCAGTCGTCGCGACGTGTTGCCAGCATTACCGCCGCGAGTCTTCGCCCAGGTGCTGAAATTCCAATCTGTTTTATGGAAATTCAAACTCTTAAGCACGTCGAGCCAAGAATTAGGCACCCCGAAATGGGCAAGGCGACGTAGTACCCCGATTAGAAAGCCATCCTGCAGTACCTTGTGAGCGTGTGTTCCTTTACCCAGGAACACGCTCTCATCTTTTGGTATCGGTAGCGCAGCTTCGAGCGCGACATACGCTCTCGCGATTTCGCTCGCAAGGTCCTCTGGATCGATTTGAGCGCCAATCACCTGGCGATAATAGTGCTTTAGTACGAGATCCTTCAGTTCGGGACTGGAGTAATGGAACCCGGCCAAGGTCGCGGGAGGCGTACTGCCGAGTCCGGGGTTGAAGACGACGCCATTAAGCCATGGATTGACATCCAGATTCTCGAACCCTGCGTTGCCGCACAAGTACGCGACAGTCTCGAAAGCAGCGCGGTGAAGTTCCGAGTCCTGCCCGCCGGGCGCGTAGCGCTCCAATTCGTACGAGTACGTCAGCCACTCTTCGTGGATGGAGTCAAGGCCTTTGGCTGTGACGGTTACCTGCGCGAAAATGTGCGCGAAGTCTCGCCCGCTATATACGCTCTGCCCCGACGTGTTCAGTAGAAGTACGACAGGAATTGGATTGTCTGCTTGGGAACTCCGGGAGAGGCCGCTAATACGGTGCTGGCCGTCTAAGATCCAGAGCGGCTTCGGCTCGACGTCATTTACTGGCACCTCGATGCGCCAGAGTGGAGTATGAGAGCCATCGGCGGCGGTCACGACCTTGGGCTTTAGTCCGGAATGATCGATGTTGGCGCTGAGCAGCACCGGATTTGGCATCAACTCGTCGCTGCTCGAAAAGACATTCGCGATGATTTCGACACGGGTCTCATCCAGAGGTCGCTGCCAACTGCTGACGGGCGGCTGCAGCACTCGCTGTGCAATTTCGCGATGTGGATCACTCGTCTTGAAGGCCGGGGCGACTGCTACTTGAACCAGATCTGAAGGCTTCGCGAAGCCAACAAATATGGGGAACTTCTTCTTTGAAGTCTGAACTTGCTGTCGCAAGCAGTCGATTTGCACAACGCTCAAAGCCACACCTCCAGTGCCTTTCGTCACACTAGTGGATCGCGGCGTCTTGAGCCCAGCGGCGCGTCGAGTTGGTTAGTTCACGGGCTCTTCGCAAATGAGGATGTACCTGGGAAGGAGCGCGTCGTCTTGGGTGGGTGTCGAGGTCTTCCAGGATGGAATTTCCTACCCGCGCCAACCGGAAGGCATCGACGTCCTCCGAGCTACCTTCGCTGACCCTGACCTGATGATATTCTGCCGCCTAGACGAGTTCGGTCTGGAGGTCGTCGGGCAGCAACTGGAGGCACGAGGGTGCGCGAGGCGCGCCCAGCTCCACACAGACGCGTAGCGTGTACGCCTTCGAGGTCGGTTCCACCACTCGCGCCAGAACGAGTTGCTTGAAAGTCTCATCGCCGATTGTGTCGAAGCCGAGTGCCGCCTACGCGGCCTCGAGTACCTCCCAAAGCATCCGTGAGCGCCGCCGCGGCAGACGGCGTCGGCATAAGCGCATCGAGATCGAACTCGCCCTGCCCACGCAACTCCACGATCCTGTGGGGGTTGAAATTGGCCGTGGGGCGCTGCCGGTTGAGGCGGCGATCGCGGCGGCGAGGTCGATGACGATGTCGCCGAAGCGGCTGGAGGCGACGATGACGTGTGGAACGCCTCGGGTTGCAGCACGGACTTCGCCGCGAGCACGGATGTGCTTCGAGCCAAAGGGCGTGCCCGGGTGTCTAATCGCGACCTCGGCGGCGAGCGCGTCACAGACGACACGCGCGCTCAGATGAAGTGTTAATGCGCGAATGCTGTGGGAGACTAAAGTCACGAGTCCTCGCTGACCTCAGCCGGACGCCGACCTGGAGGTCACAGTGGTTCCTGCTTCACCTGCCGAAGCGCTCGGCGGACACGCCCAGACCGTCAAGCACCTCGTGGTCGAGTCCGTGCGACACCGGCATGCTCGCTTCGCTGAAGCGCACGAAGTGTCCGGATCGCGCTACACCATGGGCTTCGGTGCCCAATGGCGCGACCAGCTGGACGATGTGCAGGAGGCGCTGAGCAGCCGGGGATATCGGACTTACAAACTGCCACCAGCGGGTTACAAGCTCCCCGTCGTCAACGACTGCCTCGTGTACGTCTGGCGGGTGCCGGGCTCCGACGATGTGGTGACGACGTTCGCTTCGAGCCCAACGCGGGTTAATGGCTTCTCCACGCCGCTGCTCGATCCGCAACTTTTTGAGCCTGGCGACGGCGACGAGTTGGAGGTCGAGTCATCCTCGGAGAACAGGCAGCTCGAGCAAGTTGCCCGCGCAGCATCCGGTGTGATGCCGCTACTGCTTGTCATGATCCAGTCGTCGCCGCGCCAGCTTCAGTCGATCGAATGGGCCGTCGCCGAACTCGATACCGAGACCGGCGAAGTGACGCTTCACGGGCAGGAAAGCATATGGGAGCCAGACGTGACGCAGGGCGATGCCTCGACAGACGTCGAGTCCTTCGCCAGTGGCACCCCGGCCGGCCCTGCTGTCGAACCTCGGGAGTTGGAGGGCAAGGGGCCGGATGCGTGACGACACTCCGGGTCTGTTCGATCTACCAACGTCTGGGCGCTTCGAGCCCGCGCGCCTGACCCAGGCTCGTGTCCGAGTCGGGATGAGCAAGACCGAGCTTGCGTCGGAAGTCGGGGTGTCTGCGGCGGCTGTCGGTCAGTACGAAGCTGGCGTCAACTCGCCGCGTCAAGACGTGATCGCCCGTTTGGCGAAGGTGCTCAGTGTCCGACCTGACTTCTTCGCTGTCGGTCGCCCGCTGGCCCGTCTCGACACTGTCCATGCTCACTTCCGCGGCCTGCGCTCGGCGCGTGTGAGTGACAGGCAGAAGGCGCTAGCGACGGCCACGCTGGTGTGGGAGCTGACCTTTGCCCTCGAACGCTACGTAAAGCTCCCAGATGTGGATCTGCCGACTGTCCTGCCGAGTAGTTCACCAGCCGAAGCGGCCGGGCTACTTCGTCAGCACTGGCATCTTCCTGACGGTCCTGTGAAGCACTTGGTGGCCACGACAGAGGCTCACGGCATCGTCGTTGCGCTTCGGCCCCTTGCTGAGATCGACGCTGTGGACGCGTTCTCGGTCGTCATCGTGGACCGTCCGATCATCGTCACCACGCCGCGGCGATCCGAGAATGTGTTTCGTCACCGATTCTCGATCGCCCATGAACTTGGACACCTGCTCCTGCATGCAGACACTACGGAGTACAGCGCGTCGGCGGAGAAGGACGCAGACGATTTCGCTGCCGCCTTCCTAACGCCGGCAGCGTCGATGGATGCGGCACTTCCGCAGCGGCTGGACCTCGCGGCGCTGGACAGGCTGGGCAGGACGTGGGGCGTCTCGCCCCATTCGTTGATCCTCCGCATGGTCGAGCGGGGCCGCACCACGGAGTCGTCACAGCGTCGCGCCTTTCAACGGCTGAGGACGGTCGGTGACCCGAGCGCGGATCCGACCAGCGCCTATCCCGGCGAGGTGCCAACTCTCTTGAAAAAGGCTGCCGAACTCTCTGGTCAATGCGGTGCCGGGGTGCCCGCTCTGGCTGAGGCCCTGAAGGTTAGCCCACGCGCCGTGCGCGATCTTCTTGGCGAAGTCGACCAGCGGCCAGTGCTTCGCCTCGTCTAGAACTCGAAAGAAAGGGGATGCATGTGGCCAAGGAGAAAGCCGGTAGGCGAACTACAATTTACCGCCTCACGGGCGTGTCCGACTTCCAGAGCGCGATCCGTAACAAGTACCTAGATCGGGATGACTTCGCTCACCAGGAGGTCGACGTGGGTGGACGTCTTGGCTACATGGTGACCGGGGCCATGGTCAAGGACCGCGCGGATTGGTGCTCGGCGATCGCCGCCCTTACTGGCCAGGAAGTCGAGATCGGCGGTGTCACCCCAGCCGGCGTGCTCTTGGTGCGATCCCAGACTGAAGATGCTCTGAACCAGGGCGTCGCCTACGCGCTGAGCTACGGGATGGGCTTCCAACTGCTCGAGCAAGGCAGGCTGGACAACCTTTTCGGACAGCGCATCGCCATTCGGACCGCGGACCCCCAAAAGTTGCGCTCACTCACCGTCACCACTATGGACGAGCGCTCACGAACTTCTCGAGCGACCATCCCGCAAGGCGACGGCCTGCTGGGCTTCGGAGTCGGTGACGTCGGTGAGGCGGTGAGCAGGATCGTCGCCGTCGCGAAGCTGCCTATGTTGTCGAGGTCGGCGGGGGAGCCCCTGCAGATCCGAGGTGCTGACGCGCTCAACATCCCGCTCGGGAATACCCCGACAGAGGTTCTTTCAGATCTGGATGCGCTCGAAGCGTTATTGGCAACCGAGCCCCACCCGTCCCTCAAACTGTTGGAGCAGTTGGCGGCTGTCCGGAATCCAGAGACCAAGGAGCGGCTGGATGCCGTTCTGTCGAAGGCGCTAGACGGCGACTCGGGAAACATTGGCTTGTCTTGGCCTCACGAACGAGTCGACGAGAACGGCACTCCCGACTCTTGGGTTCCGCGTCGCCTGTGGCCAGGGCGGAACAACGCGGTCCAGTCAGGGCAGCCCGACTGGAACGACATCCGGGCTGTTCTCGAGGAATTCCCGGTCGGGCAGCGCCTTGCCCGAGTGGACTCCGCCACGATCCAGCTCTGCCGAGATTCCGAAGGCAAGGAGCCAATCAGCCAAGCCATCCCGCTCCGGCGGTGGCTCGCGTTTGAGACCGACCTGGACGACCGGACCTACGCCCTCTATGACGGCTCTTGGTACGAGGTCCACCACGACTACGTCGGGAACATCACTCAGCGCGTGAAGGATCTCTTCGATGGTCGCGTAACTGACCTGAAGTTCCCAACCTGGGCACCTGAAGATGACGAGGACACCTACAACCGGGCGTTGGCCGACGCTCTCGGGGGTGTGTGTCTAGACAAGAAACTGATCAAGACCGACCTCCACGGGCGAGGCATTGAGGCCTGCGACGTCTACCTAACCGATGGCACCTTGATCCATGTGAAGAAGACGGAGAAGTCCGCTGCCGCCAGTCATCTGCTCGCCCAAGCCCTTGTGTCTGCTGACGCCCTCTGCGGTGACGCCCAGGCACGGAAGAAGTTGAAGGACAGGATCGAAGCCTTGGGCGGTGACGCATCCAACATTGGGTCGAAGCCCAAGCGCGTCGTGCTTGCGATGTACCGAGGCTCCGGCAAGCCCGTCAACGCGCGGACTCTGTTCACCTTCACCAAGGTCAACCTGGTCAGGCAGGCAACCACCCTGGAGGAACGTGGCGTCCCGGTCTATGTCGTTTCGATCGACGGCCCCGTCGACTGAGATTTGGTGAAGTGTCGCCGGGCTCGCTGCTGGGCGCCACTTCCTCGATCGGCTCTGCTTTGCATTGCAGTGCTAACTGCTGCGCGGCCTCCGAACTGCCTGGCCGGACGATTCGTTTGAATCCCGAGGGCATCGCCTACTACCGGCGCGTGCTGTAGGGTCTCCGCGACCGTGACATCGCGCCGGCGGTGACGCGCTACCACTGGGATCTGCCGCAGTGGCTGCAGGAGCGCGGCGGCTGGTCGAGCCTGGAGACCGCTGGCCCAGTCCTGCACCTGCCACCGCGGCGGCTGAGTGGGCGTCGGAAAGTCGAAGAGTCCGTTGCGCTAGCCAGGCTAGTCGAGCCCGCGCAGGTGCTTCTGCTCGACGAGGTAGTCTTCGTCGGTTATCGCCGCAAGCCGGGCCCGCTCCGCCTCAAGTTCTGGCAGTTTCTCTTCGAAGCCAGTTTTTGCAATCTGCCATGTTTTCGCCGCCGCCTCGTTTTGGTGGGCCATGTCCTGGAAGCCATAGCGTGCGGAGTCGCGAGCGGACACCATGCCTGACTTGTAGTTGCCATCCGCGTTAGCGATTTCAATCTCAAGCTGCGTGGTCTCATCGCGGATCTCTTGAAGGCGCTCGCTCCTCGTCGGGAGGCTCTCAATCAGCGAAGTCTTCTTCCTAACCTGATCTGCCATAGCGATGGCAACTTTGTCCAGCCTCATGTGCTCCGCGGCGGCTTCGCGCCGTTCGGACTCGATACGGGCCTGGAACTCTGCGTCAAGCTGTTTCGATTCAGTTTCTGTCAAAGCGAGCCGACCAGCCCGCCGCGAGTCAGCATGGAAGACGAAGTTCGCACATAGCGCAGCAGCCGTCGCGCCAATAAGGGCCCCAATGGCGAGCACGGCCCAGTCTCGGCCGCTCAGTTGCTGCGTCACAGCAAAGAAGACGACTCCAAAGACAAACGCTGCCGCGGTGAGGATGCCAAAGACCCAGGACCATTTGTTGCTCACAGGTTAAGTAAAGCGGAGGCTGCCCCCCCCGAGCCTGCGCACGCCGCGAGCGAGAGTCGGGTGGCGGCTGACCGGGCGCTCAAGAAGCGGCTCGAGCGCGGGCATGCCGTAATCGGTCATCGCGCTTAAGCGCGGAAGGGGCCGGGGGCTGCCGTCGGCGCGCTTGAACAACTGCGCGCATTAGAGGGCGGATCGCTGTCTCGTGCGGCACGGTCAGCCGTTGCTGACTCCCGCGAATGCGCCACGGGCGAGCAGGCTGGGGCTTGCCTCGTTCGAAATACCCGGGTAGGCCGTACGGGTTTGATCTGCGTCAAGCGGTCATGCAACGTGATCTGTCCTGGGAGGTTCGCGGGCCCTCCGTAGAGCTACGAGGGTGCGGCGCCTGGTCGGCGATCTCGTCGAGCGAGGTGACCACGACGAGTCGCTCGGTGGCGCGGGTGGCGCCGATGTAGAGCGGGTCCTCCCACTGCGGGGTGGTGCCGTAGACGTCGGTGAGGATGACGACCGGGGCTCCAGCCCCTTAAAGGCGTGAATCGTGCCCCACCGGTTGCCGTTTGGGTCCTCGTCGTGGCGGGCAGCGCATCCGCTACCGCACCGGTGGCATGGCTGGCGGCCGAGGCTCGACGAGGGAGAGGATGCGGATGTTGTGGGGCTCCCAGCCGTCTTCCCAAAGTGCAATGAGTGAGGCCGCCAGGAACTGCTACTGCTCGTCGTCATCGCGGTAGCGCACGACCTGGAGGGGCGCTCGTCGGGCTCGTCCTTGTCGAAGTCGCGGCCGAAGCCGATGTAGAGGTCGGCGCTGAGTCAGTCGAAGAGTTCGGCCAGCCGCGGGGAGTCAGGTTGCTAGGAGTCTGTTCAGCAGCCAGTCAATTGGGGAGAATTCGCCGCGTTCGACCTGCTCGCGCCGTCGTGCGCGGGCTCGAAGCCACGCGTCGAAGTCCAATGGGCTGCCGGACCAGTGGCCCCGACGATGGCAAGCTTCCAGCCAACAGATGACGTGGCTGACATAGTCGCTCGCGTTCTCGCGCCACTCAGAATCAAACCTGCGATCTAGCGGGACTTTCCGGGATAGCCGTGGCGTGAGTGACGTTTGTCCCGGTCAGAGCGGGTTTCCTGGTCCGGCGCGTGTATGACCTAAGACTTGGGTGCGTAGGCGTTGATGCCGAACAGGTCGGCGAGTTCGGCGGCGACTTGTTCGTGGTCGGTGAGGACGCGGCGGGCCTTGGGGCGGCCGCCGGTGGAGGGGTAGAGCAGCACGGTCTCCTCGATGGTGGCCAGCGAGGTCAGCAGTGCGCGGACGGAGAGGTGGATGCCGGCCTGTGCTGCCTGTCGGCGCATCAGGTGCGCGACGGCCAGCGCCAGGACGCAGTAGAGGGCGTGGACGCGGATCTTCTGCTCGGTCCAGTGGAACATGGGTGAGAAGGAGACGGTCTTGGTGTCCTTGAGCTGCCGGAAGCCGGCCTCGACCTCGGACTGGGAGCGGTAGCCGGCGACGACCTCGGCGATCGGCCAGTGGTGGTGGTCGGTGATCAGGATGCGCTTGCCGAACAGCTCGTCCTCCAGCTCCTGCCTCGCCTGCTCGTCGATGGCGAAGGCGAGCCGGAACTCGGCAGGAGCGTCGCCGGTGAGCGTCCAGGTCACCACTCGGCTGACCCAGCGGGGTCGGAGGATCGTGTCGATCGCGGCCTGGACCTTGTCTCGGCTCCGGCGGGTCTTGCCGCGGGCGAGGGTGGCGGCGAGCTCGTCCAGCTGCCGGGTGGCCTTGGCGAGGGTCTGGTCGAAGCCGCGGGCCTGCTTGGCGTGCAGGTTCGCCGAGTGGGTCAGCACCGCCCGACGGGTCGCGCCGAGGGCTTCGACGGTGGTGTCGATCGCTCGGAGGCCGGGGAACCGGTCCTGGTCGACGACGGTGTAGTCGCTGCCGGGCAGGGCGAGCAGGTGGGGGTGATCCGAGGGCGGCAGCGATCCGACGTAGTGCAGGTGCTTCTCGGCCAGGTGGGCGAAGTTGGCGGCCGAGTTCTGCCCGGCGTCGAACACCACCGAGAGTCCGGCGGTCTCGGCCATGGCGGTGTAGCGGTCGGTGAGGGCGTCGACGATGGTGGAGAACTCGGCCACGTCGGGCCGGTTGCCCGGATACGCGTGGGAGAGGATCGGGATGCCGCCGTCGCGGGTGACGACCAGCCCCAGCCCCACCAGGCGCAGATCGGCGCGCTTCTGCTTCGCGTGCCCGCGCTGCGCGATCGGCGCCTGCTCGTTGCCGGAGTCTATGAAGGTGGCGAAGTTCGTCATATCCAGCGCCAGGGCCGCCAGGTCGAGCCCGAACTCGGTGACCATCCGCTGCCCCAGCCGCACCTCGATCTGTCGCAGCGCTGCCTCGTCGATCGCGTCCATCGCGTCCCAGAAGCGGCGGTGGTCCAGCGCCGCCGCAGGGATCTTCAGCCACCGAGCGGCCGCAGTGGTGGCCCACCAGGCGCCGAAGGCGAGCTTCGAGCAGGGCGCCACGATCCGGTTCAGCGTCGCCAGCGCCAGGTAGGTGCCCACCGAGGCGGCGGCGTCCGAGCGTCGCGGCCCGACGGCGTCGTCGATGATCCCGGTCACGTCGAGGCGCTCCAGCATCGACCAGACCGCCGCCACGTCGCCGAAGGCCAGATGCTTCGTCCGCGCCGGGACGCCCGCGGCGCCGTCGAGCGCGGCGGCGATGTCCTCCGCCTTACCCAGGTACCGCTGCGAGACGATCTTCGGCATCCCGTCCACCCGCGCCGACTCGCGCAGGTAGTAGTAGGTCTGGCCGTTGATCTGCTTCCCATAAACACTCGCCATGCTTTAGGTCATACACTATTGCGAGCGAAGAATCCCTCGCGACACGCCCGCACACGCAAGTCAGGGCGCGAAATCCATCGATCCCGCCCGACTTCCCCGACCCACCCCAACAGCGATAGCCAGGAAACTCCCGCTAGATCCTCGGGCGCCCCCGCTCGGGCGCGGCGAGCAGCAGAGCGATGCCGCCGCCGATCGCGAGGACGATCCCGGGGATCGCGATGAGCAGCGAGCGGCCACGGCCGGTGAGCCCGAGCATCGCGACGGTGAGGATCAGCACCAGCGCGCCGGCGGTGATGGCCGCGATGGACAGCGATCGGGCGACGCGACGCTTGGCCTGCGCCGCCGCGAGATCGTCGTTGCCCGTGCGCAGCTGGCGCACGAGCAGCACGACCCCGGCGACCGCCAGCACGGCGCCGGGGACCGCCAGCAGCAGGCCCCGGCCCCTCCCGGTCACCAGCATGAGGCCGCCGCCCCACAGCAGCATGAGCGCGCCGACGACGATCGCCGCGACCGCCAGCCACAGCAGGGCACTCGGCCGCCACGGGGCGGGCGCCTGCTCGAGCGTCTCCGCACCCGCTTCGGCGACCAGCTCGCGCGGGCTGCCGAGGCGCGCGAGCACGTCATCGATCTCGGAGCCGTCGTCGACCGCCTCACGCAGGTGCTCGCTGATCTGGCCGAGCAGCTGCTGCCGGTCGACCTGGGGCAGCGCGGCGGATTCGAGCCGGAGCTGCTCGAGGTAGTGCTGCGCTGCAGGCGGCAGCGCGGTCGCCTCGGTCATGGGTGCACCTCTCGTCGTTGGTCGGGGCTGTCGCCTCGGGTGAGGATCGACTCGACGGCTCGCGTGAACGCGGGCCAGTCGGTGCGGAACGCGGCGAGCTCTGCGCGGCCCGCGCCCGTCAGGCGGTAGAAGCGGCGGGGGCGGTCGCGCTCGCTGACGATCCACTCGCTCTCCACGGCGCCGGCGTCCTGCAGACGCGTGAGCAGCGGGTACACCGTGCCCTCGCTGGCCACCAGATCGCGCGAGGCGAGCTCGCGGACGATCTCGAGGCCGTAGCGCTCGCGCTCTTCGAGCAGCGCCAGCACGAGCGGCCCCAGCACGCCCTTGCGCAGCTGCGGAGCCCCAGCTGCTTTCGTCATGCCAGGCACGTTACCTTGCAATGCAAAGTAGTCGCAAGGCGCGGCCGAAGAGCTGCGGGTTCAGGCGTCTCTATGTGAGCAGGTCGAGCAGACCGGCAGGCACCAGCTCGAACGATGCGTCGCCGAAGCGATCGGGCGTCAGCCACCACACCGGGTGCCCGGCATCCGTGGTCGGCGGCAGCGACGCATCCGCCCGCATGGTCGCCGCGAGCACATGCACCAGCTCGTGCAGCTCACGGCCGGCGAAGGCCACCCGATGCTCGATGACGCCCAGCGGTGCGATGCCGGTGACGGCGAGGCCGAGCTCCTCGCGCAGCTCGCGGGCCACCGCATCCGCCGCCGTCTCGCCCGCGTCGAGGCCCCCGCCGGGCGGCCGCACCAGCGTGCGGCCGCTGCCCGGCTCGACGGCGCTGGTGACGAGCAGGGCGCCGTCGGCGCGGCGGATGAGCGCGATGGCGATCGGGCGTGCGGGCACTTCGGGGCCTCAGAGCACGTGCAGCTCGGGGATGGCGCCGAGCTCGGAGGCGAGGCCGCCGCCGTTGGGTGACCACACCCACGGATGCATCGAACGGGTCTCCGAGTGCTTGCGGCCACCGGCGAGCACCGCCTCCTGCGTCGACAGCTCGCGGATCGCGACCGCGCGCACCGAGGTGGGGTGCGCGTTGGCGAACTCGCCGTAGATCTCCTCGTCGTGCTGACCGTCGTCGCCGACCAGCAGCCAGCGGATGTCGGGGAACTCGCGAGCGAGGCGTCGCAGCTCTGCCCGCTTGTGATCCTTGCCGGAGCGGAAGAAGCGGTCGTGCGTCGGGCCCCAGTCGGTCAGCAGCATGCTGCCGGCGGGGTAGAGGTTGCGGGAGAGGAAGCGGGTGAGCGCGGGGGCCGCGTTCCAGGCGCCGGTGGAGAGGTACACGAAGGGGCTGCCCGGATGCTCCCTGGCGATGCGCTCGTAGAGCACGGCCATGCCAGGCACCGGCTGGCGGCCGTGCTCGTCGAGCACGAAGGCGTTCCAGGCGGCCAGCAGCGGTCGGGGGAGCGAGGTGACCATGACGGTGTCGTCGATGTCGCTGACGACGCCGAAGCGGGTCTCGGGGTCGACGACGAACACCGGTGCCACGACCGGCAGCGAGCCGGCGACCGAGAGGGTGAGCTCCTGCCAACCGGGCTCGAGCTTGAACGGCACGATCGCGTCGACGACACCGCCGCGGTCGGCGACCACGACGTGGCGCTGACCCCCGGCCTCGATCATGACGTCGATGTCGTTGAGCGCGATGGACGTGAAGGAACGCCAGCCGCGCACGTTCTCGTAGTGCACGCTGCGCTCGGCGCCCGGCTCGACGAGCAGCACGCGCGCGAGCACGCGCACCCAGCCGTCGCCGCCGTAGCCGGGGTAGGCGACGATCGCGGGCAGCCGACCGGCGCGGAGGGCGTTCGCCTCGCGCTGCTCGTGGACCCAATCCTCGATGCGGGCGGCGATGTGCTTGATCGGCTCAGGGATGCGCGCGAGCGGATCGAGCTCCTCCATGCGTGACCTCCCGAGCCGTGAACGCTCCTCGACCCTACTGGCTGAGGGCTGCCCGGCCCGGACTACGCCGGGTTGATCGGTGCCATCAGCCCCGCGCCGGTCTCGCGCACGTTGCCCACGCGCCGGTCGACGACGTGCATCGTCAGGCTCTCGGCGCTCTCGGCGGCCTCGGCGACGACGGCCCCGAGCGCGGCCTCGCCGTCCTCGGTCGGGTCGAGCCAGGCATCCCGCATCTCCGCCGAGACCACCACCGGCATCCGCTCGTGGATGCCGGCGAGCTCGCCGGCCGCCGCGGTGGTGAGGATGGTCGTGGAGAGGAGCCAGGAGCCGTCGGGCTGCTTCCACCACGCGTAGAGGCCGGCGAACGAGATGGGTGCCTCGCCGTGGATGTAGTGGGGCGTCTTCGCCTCGCCCTGCTTCTGCCATTCGTACCAGCCGTCGGCGGGCACCAGCGCGCGGCGCTCGCGCACGCCGTCGCGGAACATCGGCTTCTCGGCCGCCGTCTCCGCGCGCGCATTGAAGGCGCGCACGCCGATCGAGGGGTCGTCCGCCCAGGCCGGCACCAGGCCCCAGCGCGCTGCCTCCAGGCGGCGGATGGGTGGGGTCTCCTCGCGCGGGCGCGGCTCGACCACGATGGGCACGGTGGTCGTCGGCGGGATGTTCCAGCTGGGCTCCGGCAGCCCCTCGGCCGACTCGTCGATCTCGAACAGGGCGACCAGGTCGCTCGCCGGGGTGGCCATCACATACCGTCCGCACATGCCGGAGATGCTCTCACCTTCGGGCCGCGGATGCGACATGATGGCGCAATGGACGATCTCGGTGCCGGAGGACCTTCGATCACGGTGCGGCATGAGCCCGTGCAGGCGCGCGCGGCTCATCGCATCGAAGCGCTGCTGGACGCCGCTGCGGCGGTGGTGGTGGAGCATGGCATCGAGCACCTGACGACCGCACTGGTCGCCGAGCGCGCCGGCGCCTCCATCGGCACCGTCTACCGCTACTTCCCCGATCGCGTCGCCGTGCTGGTGGCGCTCGCGGAGCGCAATCTCGAGCGCATGCGGCTGGCGATCGAGCGGGTGCTGGGCGCTGAGCACGCGAGCTGGGAGGCGGCGCTCGAGGCGATCGTGACGGCGATGGTCGAGACCTTCCGCGAAGTGCCCTCCTTCCGCTCGCTGCGCACCGGTGAGGGGCTCGATCTCGGCCCGCAGAACCGGGAGCCGGTCGCGCCGCTGTTCGTCGCGGACGTCGCCGGGTACCTCAGGGCGCGCTGGGGCGTGCAGATCGTCGCCGGCGAGCACGAGCACATCGAACTGGCGATCGGCGGCCTGGACGCGCTCGTCACCTACGCGTTCCTGCATGATCCCGACGGCGACCCCCGCTACGTGGCGATGGGCCTCCAGATCGCGCGCGAGCAGCTCGCGCCCGTCTTCGCGACCGGGCGCTGAGCGAGCGGCCTCAGTCGCGCTCGTGCGGCTCGTCGCTCATGTGGCGCGCCTCGAAGCGGCCGATCACGCGCTTGGCCAGCCAGGCGAGCAGGATGAACGCCGCGATCACGGCCACGAAGATGTAGCCGGCGCCGTGCAGCTGATCGGCGAGCTCTCGGTAGGTGCCGGCGGCGAGCCAGCCGGCGGAGGCGTAGGCGCTCGCCCAGACGACGCATGCGGGGATCATCCAGGCGAGGAAGCGCCGATAGGGCATCGCCGAGGCGCCGACGATCAGCGGCACGAGCGAGTGCGCGACGGGCAGGAAGCGGGAGAGGAAGATCGCCGGCCCGCCGCGGCGGGCGAGGTAGCGCTCGGTGCGCTTCCACTGCACCGAGGCGCGCGGCCATCGCCGCGCCAGCCAGCGATCGATCTTCGGCCCCAGCCAGTGTCCGATGGCGAAGCCGATCGACTCGCCCGCCAGCGCGCCGATCACGACGGCGCCGATGAGCGCGAGCCACCACGGCCACTGCTCGACGGCGAGCGCGGCGACGATCACGATCGTGTCGCCGGGCACCAAAAGGCCCAGCAGCACGCTGGTCTCGAGCAGCATCGCCAGCCCGGCGAGCAGCGTGCGCAGCAGCGGGTCGATCGCGCCGACGGCCTCGAGGAAGTCGCCGATGACGTCGTCGATCACCGTCGACTCACCGGCGGCGCAGTGCGCAGCCCCTCGAGGCGCGATCGCCAGGCGGCCGCGCGGGTCGCCGGTGCCACGGCCGGTCCGTCGGCCCAGTCGGTGACCGCGCGGATGCCGCGCAGCGCGTTGGCGAGCCACACCTCGCAGCCGGCCAGGTCGGCAGGTCTGGCCCGCTCCTGACGCAGCTCGACGCCGTCGATGCGGGCGACCTCTGCGATGACCGCTGCCGTGACCGACGGCAGCCGCGCGATCTCGGCGGCCGGCACGCACAGCACGCCCTCGCGCCACCACAGCACCGCCGATCGGGTGCCCTCGGCGATCACGCCCTCGCTCAGCAGGATCGGCTCCACGGCGGTGCCGAGACGCGACGACTCGTCGGCCTGCAACTGGCTCAAGGCGGTCAGATCGGGGCCCTTCCGCAGCGGCAGCGTGCGCGGGTCGCGGGAGGCGGTCGCGACCGCGACCGTCGTGGTCGCCGGGGGTGCCGGGCGCACGCGCAGCCGGATGCCCTCGGGCGTCAGGTCGAGCCGCGGCGACCAGCGCCCCTCCGCCGGCACCGCCCCCATGGCGTGCCTGGCCGCCGTGAGCGCGTCGAGCCGGTCGCCGCCCGCGTCGGCCACGGCATCCGCGAACCGCAGTCGGTGCCGCTCGAAGGCGAGCACCCGGCCGTCGTCGACCAGCCACGAGTCCGCCGCGAGCGTGCTCGTGACGGGTGTGCCGGTGAGCTCGAATCGCGGGTGCGCCCACGTGCGCACGGCCTCGGTCCCGCTCATAGGATCGACCCTATGCCAGCGACCCCTGCGCCGCTTCTGCCCCACCTCGGCGCGCGCTGGGCGCGCCCGGTGACGACGACGCCCGAAGCGGCGTTCGCGGCGCTCGAGGCGGCGGGCGGCGATGTCGTCTGGCTCGACTCCTCCTCGGCGGGCGCGCACCTGCTCGGCACCGGCGCGCACGTGCTGGTCGTGCGCGAGGGGCGGGCGATGCTCGACGGCGAGCCGGTGGCCGGCGACGCGGTCGCGGCGCTCGAGGCTGCACGTGCGGCGCACCCGGGCGCGTGGGTCGGCTGGCTGGGCTACGAGGCGGGCGTACGGATGCTCGGGGTCGACCCCGGCGCGGATCGCGCGGGCGCGGGCCGGTTCCCCGAGGCCGCGTGGCTGCTGCTCGATCGCTGGGTGGTGCTCGACGGGGCCGAGGCGCAGCTGCAGTCGCGCGACGGCGAGCCGTGGGTGCTGCCGGCGGCGCCGGTGCGGCTGCCGCCGATGACGACCGTGGATGCGGCGCAGCTGCGCTGGCGCGACGACGACGCCGCCTACGCCGCGAAGGTGGAGCGCTGCCGCGAGCACATCCGCGACGGCGACTCCTACGTGCTGTGCCTGACGACCGGCATCGAGGGGCCGCCGATCGACGCGATCGCGACGCACGCGCGGCTGCGCTCGGCGAGCCCGGTGCACCACGGCGGGCTGCTGCGCATCGCAGGCGTGACGGTCTCGAGCGCGAGCCCCGAGACCTTCCTGCGCGTCGAGGACGGGGTGGCGACCACGCGCCCCATCAAGGGCACCCGCCGGCGCGGAGCGGAGGACGACGCCGCGCTCGCCCTCGAGCTCTACGAGAGCGAGAAGGAGCGCGCCGAGAACGTCATGATCGTCGACCTGTGCCGCAACGACCTGCAGCGGGTCTGCGCGCCGGGCACGGTCGAGGTGACGAGCCTGCTGCGCGTCGAGACCTACCCGACGGTGCACCAGCTGGTCTCGACGGTGCGCGGCCGGCTGCTGCCGGGGCTCGGGCCGCTCGACGCGGTGCGGGCGCTGTTCCCGGCGGGCTCGATGACCGGTGCGCCCAAGCGCCGCACGGTCGAGCTGCTGCAGGCGCTCGAGGGCGAGCGGCGCGGGGTGTACTCCGGATGCTTCGGGCTGGTGGCGGGGGAGACGTGCCAGCTGGCGATGGTCATCCGGAGCGTCATCGCCGACGAGCACGGCACGCACATCGGCGTCGGCGGCGGCGTGACAGCGCTGTCGGAGCCGGCCTTCGAGGTGGAGGAGCTGCACGTGAAGGCGGCGGCGCTGCTGGCCTCGCTCGTGCCGCGCTGACCTGAGCTGACGCGAAGGGCGCGGCCTGCGGGCCGAAGCGCGACCGATGCGCCGTCTCGGCGGGCGAGGATCAGGCCCGCAGCGACTCGGCCAGCTCGACCAGCTCGTCGAGCTCCACCGTCCAGCCGGCGGCGAGCGCGCGCAGCGCCTCCCGCTTGGTGGCGTCGTCGCCCTCCAGCGGGAAGCCCGACTCGACCAGGTGCAGCTGGGCGCAGCCGTCGATCTCGCGCAGCGTCATCTCCACCGTCGAGGCGCGGTCCGAGAGGATGCCCTCCGCCCAGTCGAAGGAGAAGTGCGTCTGGGGCGTGACGTCGCGGATCCGGGCCGCGAGCACGACCTCGCCCGTCCACGCGAACCGGCCCAACGCATCCGGCACCACACCCTCGGGAAACGCCGCGATGTCGCCGAGCCACTGCGCGAGCAGCTCGGGCTCGACCAGGCAGCGCCACACGGTCGAGACCGGCGCGTCGACGGCGACGATGCGCGTCACCCGCGATGCGGGCACGTCGACGGTCGCCGGCGGGTTCTCGAACTCCGGCACAGACCACCTCCTCGACGTTTCCAGCTCGATTCTGGCACGACGCGGCTGATCTGCACGTCGCCGTAGACTGGGGAGCCGGTCAGCCGCCGACGGCTGACGCCATCCAGGAGCATCAGTGACCGACGAGACCTACGACTTCTCCCGCATCCAGCAGCGCTGGCTGCCCGTGTGGGAGCAGCTGCGCCCCTTCGCGACGGATGACGAGACCGACACGCGCCCGCGCAAGTACGTGCTCGACATGTTCCCGTACCCCTCCGGCGACCTCCACATGGGCCACGCCGAGTCGTACGCGTACGGCGACGTGCTCGCGCGCTACTGGCGCCAGCAGGGCTTCAACGTGCTGCACCCGATCGGCTGGGACTCCTTCGGCCTGCCCGCCGAGAACGCGGCCATCAAGCGCGGCGCCGACCCGAAGGCGTGGACCGAGGCGAACATCGAGCAGCACAAGAAGTCGATGCGCCAGTACGCGACCGCCTTCGACTGGGATCGCATCCTGCACACCAGCGACCCCGGCTACTACAAGTGGAACCAGTGGCTCTTCCTCGAGCTGTACAAGGCCGGCCTGGCCTACCGCAAGCCGTCGAACGTCAACTGGTGCCCGAACGACCAGACGGTGCTGGCGAACGAGCAGGTCGTCGACGGCCGCTGCGAGCGCTGCGACACCCCGGTGGTGAAGAAGAAGCTCACCCAGTGGTACTTCAAGATCACCGACTACGCCGACCGGCTGCTCGACGACCTGAACCAGCTCGAGGGCCGCTGGCCCGAGAAGGTGCTGCGCATGCAGCGCAACTGGATCGGCCGCTCCGAGGGTGCAGAGGTGGAGTTCGAGATCGAGGGGCATGCGGGCACGGTGCCGGTGTTCACCACCCGCCCCGACACGCTCTACGGCGCCACGTTCATGGTGGTCGCGCCCGACTCCGACCTGGCGGCGGAGCTGGCTGCCGGCGCTGATGCAGGGGTGCGGATGCGGTTCCAGGCCTACCTGGACGAGGTCGGTCGGATGACGGAGATCGACCGGCAGAGCACCGAGCGCGTCAAGACCGGCGTCGACCTGGGGCGCTTCGCGATCCACCCGCTGACGGGGGAGCGGATGCCCGTGTGGGCGGCCGACTACGTGCTGGCCGACTACGGCCACGGCGCGGTCATGGCCGTGCCCGCGCACGACCAGCGCGACCTCGACTTCGCGCGCGTGTTCGACCTGCCGGTGCAGGTGGTGGTCGACACGAACGCGGCCGTGACCGGCGTCATGCCGGTCGTGCCGCTCGACGAGGACGGCAATGCCGTGCTCCCCGACGATCTGCCCGCGCTCGACCCCAAGAGCACCGGCGAGGCGCTCACGGGCGACGGCCGCATGATCAACTCCGGCGAGCTCGACGGGCTGTCGAAGCAGCACGCCATCGGCCGCATGGTGCAGCTGCTCGAGGCCCGCGGCACCGGTCGCGCGGCGAAGTCGTACCGGCTGCGCGACTGGCTCGTGAGCCGGCAGCGCTACTGGGGCACGCCCATCCCCATCATCCACACCGCCGACGGTCAGGAGGTGCCGGTGCCGTTCGAGCAGCTGCCCGTCACGCTGCCCGACTCGGCCGGCCTCGACCTCACGCCCAAGGGCACGAGCCCGCTGGGCGCCGCCGAGGAGTGGGTGAATGTGGCCTCGCCCATCGACGGCAGCCCCGCCAAGCGCGACGCCGACACGATGGACACGTTCGTCGACTCGTCCTGGTACTTCCTGCGCTTCCTGTCGCCGAACGATGACACGCAGGCGTTCGACCGCAAGCAGGTCGAGCGATGGGCGCCGGTCGACCGCTACGTCGGCGGTGTCGAGCACGCCATCCTGCACCTGCTCTATGCGCGCTTCATCACGAAGGTGCTCTTCGACCTCGGCCACGTGCCGTTCACCGAGCCGTTCGAGTCGCTGCTGAACCAGGGCATGGTCATCCTCGACGGCGCCAAGATGTCGAAGTCGAAGGGCAACCTGGTGACGCTGTCGGAGGAGCTCGAGCAGTTCGGCGTCGACGCGGTGCGCCTGGCGATGTCGTTCGCCGGCCCGCCCGAGGACGACATCGACTGGAAGGACGTCTCGCCCACCGGTGCGCAGAAGTTCCTGGCGCGCGCCTGGCGGCTCTCGCGCGAGCAGCTGGCCGAGCCCGGCACCGACCCGAAGCCGGGCGACCGCGCCCTGCGGCGCGAGACGCACCGGTTCCTGGCTGATGCGCCGGGCCTGATCGAGGGGCTGAAGTTCAACGTCGCCGTGGCCCGGCTGATGGAGCTCACCAACGCCACCCGGAAGACCGTCGACTCCGGCCCCGGCGCCGCCGACCCGGCGGTGCGCGAGGCGGTCGAGACGATCGCGCTCGGCCTGTCGCTGTTCGCCCCGTACACGGCGGAGGAGATGTGGGCGAACCTCGGCCACGAGCCCTCGGTCGCGAACGCCGGCTGGCAGCAGGCCGACCGGTCGCTGCTGGTCGAGCAGAGCGTGACGGCAATCGTGCAGGTGAACGGCAAGGTGCGCGACCGGCTGGAAGTGCCCGCCGACATCAACGACGCCGACCTCGAGACGCTCGCGCGCGAGCTGCCCGGCGTCGCCCGCGCGATCGGCGACGCGACGATCCGCAAGGCGATCGTGCGCGCGCCGAAGCTCGTGAACTTCGTCATCGGCTAGCACCCGGCTCACACACCGAAGGCCCGGCCCTCCACAGCCGGGCCTTCGCCGTCGGCGCGCGCGGACGCATCCGCTCTACCGTGCCCGGATGGCCGGAACGGATGCGCGCTGGCGGCTGGGCGCGGGGGCCGCGGTGCTGCTCGTGCTCGGTGCCGTCGCCGGCGGCGTCGCGCAGCGCATGGTGGTGGACGCGCAGCCGGACGCCGTGCTGCCGACACCGGTCGCCACCGCGACGGCCGAGCTCGTGGTCGACGTGCAGGGCGCGGTCGCCGAGCCGGGCGTCTACCGGCTGCCGCCTGGCTCGCGGGTGCTCGACGCGCTCGCCCGCGCCGGCGGCACGATCGACGAGGCGGCGCCGGGTGCGCTGAACCTCGCCCGGCCGCTCACCGACGGCGAGCAGCTGATCGTGCCGACCGTCGAGCAGCAGGCCGAGGCGGCTCAAGCGGGTCCGGAGGAGGGCGGCCCCGTCTCGCTCAACCGCAGCGACGCCGCCGCGCTCGAGACCCTGCCCGGCGTCGGACCGTCGCTCGCCGGCGCCATCATCGCCTACCGCGAGGAGCACGGGCCCTTCACCGACATCGCCCAGCTCGATGACGTCGCCGGCATCGGCCCGGCGACGCTCGAGCGGCTGACGCCGCTGGTGACACTGTGATCGACCAGGATCCCTGATGCGCGATCTGCGGCTCGCGCTGCCGGTCGCGATCGCGTGGGCCGTGCTGGCGGTGCTCAGCTCGCAGGCTGCGCTGCTCGGCGTGGCAGCGGTCGTGGCGGCGGGCAGCGCTGCAGCGGCCCTGCTCGCGGCACACCTGCTGGAACGGCACGGAGCGAGCCGCAGGGAGCGCCATGGCGTGCGGCCGGGCGCCGCGGGCGCACTCGGTGCGCGGCTCGCCCTCGTCGCCACCGCGCCGCGCACCGTCGCGGCCCTGCGCACCGTCGGATTCGGCGCCGCGCTCGCGTGCCCGCTGCTGGCGGGCGCCGACGCGGTCGTCGCGACCGACCTCGAGGCATGCGACTCGCTCACGCTGCTGCTGCTCGGGCAGGCCGCGCCCACCGAGGTGCTGGTCACCGGTTGCGACGGGCGCGGCCTGCTGCGCAGCGCGATGCTGCTGCGGGTGACGGATGCGTCCCTCACCATCGGCGGCACCGCATCCGGGTCGTGCGACGCGTGGCTCGACGGCTCGCGCTGGCTGCTCGCCTGCACCGAGCTCGAGGTGGCGCAGCCGCAGGCGTGGGCGTCGTGGGCGGCGCCGCTGCGCGACGGGCTGCTGCGGGCCTCGGCGCAGCTGCCGGGGGTGGGCGGCGAGCTGCTGCCGGGACTGGCGATCGGCGACGAGCGACGGGTGAGCCCGATGCTGCGCACCGCGATGCTCGACACCGGCCTCTCGCACCTCACCGCCGTCTCCGGCGCGAACTGCGTCATCGTGGTCGGCATCGCGTTCCAGGCCGCGGCAGCGCTCGGCGCGAGGCGGGCCGTGCGCGTCGGTGCGGCGGCCGCGGCGCTGGCGGCGTTCGTGGTGCTCGTCACGCCAGAGCCCTCCGTCGTACGGGCGGCCACCATGGCCTCGATCGGACTGCTCGGCATCGTCACGGGCCGCCGGGCTGGCGCGATCGCGCTGCTGTCGCTCGCGGTGCTGGTGGTGCTCGCCCTGCAGCCGCACATGGCCACCAGCGTCGGCTTCGCGCTCTCGGCGCTCGCCACCTGCGGGCTCATCGTGCACGGCAGGCCGATCACGACCGTGCTCTCGCGCTGGCTGCCGACGCCGATCGCCGCGCTCATCGCCGTGCCGGTCGCCGCGCAGCTGTGGTGCCTGCCGGTGCTCGTCGCGCTCGACGCGCGCGTGAGCCTCGTCTCGGTGCTCGCGAATCTGCTGGCGGGTCCCGCCGCGCCGCTCGTGACCGTGGTGGGACTGGTCGCGTGCCTGGCGTCGCCGCTCGCTCCGGCGGTCGCGATCGGGCTCGCCTGGGTCGCGTGGCTGCCGGCCGCGTGGATCGCCGAGGTCGCGATGGTCTCCCAGCAGCTCCCTGCCGCCCAGGTGCCCTGGCCGGTCGCGCCCTGGGGCGTCATCGCCGCATCCGCCATGCTCGCGCTCGTCACGATCGCCCACGCCCGGCGCCGGCTCGCGCGCGGGATCGCCGCCGCACTGGTGCTCGGACTCGTGGTCGGCCTCGGCGCCGCGTGGCCGAGCATCCGACTGGGCACGCTCGCCGACTGGCGCATCGCGCAGTGCGACGTCGGGCAGGGGAGCGCCACGCTCGTGCGGCACGAGGGCGCGGTCGTGCTCGTCGACGCCGGGCCCGATCCCGCGCGAATCGACGGCTGCCTGCGCACGCTGGGCGTCGAGCGCATCGACCTGCTCGTGCTGACGCACTTCGACCTCGACCACGCCGGCGGCTCGTCGGCGCTGGCCGGTCGCGTGGGGCTGGTCGTGCACGGACCGCTCGATGAGCGGGCGCTGCCGGTGGTCGAGGCGCTCGCGGCCGGGGGTGCGGCGACGCAGGAGGCGCGGCGCGGCGACGCGTGGCAGGTGGGCGGCATCCGCGTCGAGGCGCTCTGGCCGGTGGGCGAGCACGAGCCCGGCAACGATGCGAGCGTCGCCGTCAGCATCGACCTGCCCGACGACGGCGGGGGCGGGGGCACGGCTCCCGCTCCGGGCGCTCGCGAGGGCATGCTCGAGCTCATCGTGCTCGGCGACCTGAGCGCCCAGCCGCAGTCGCGGCTGCTGCGCGCCGGCATCCCGCCCGCCGCCGTGGTGGTCGTCGCCCATCACGGCTCGGCCGATCAGCTGCCGGCGCTGTACCGCGAGGTCGGCGCCGTCGCCGGGCTCATCGGCGTCGGCGAGAACGACTACGGACACCCGACGGATGCGGCCCTGCGGCTCGTGCAGGAGGCCGGCGGCGTGCCGCTGCGCACGGACGAGCTCGGCATCATCGCCCTCGCCGTCGACGGCGACGGGGTGCGGGTGTGGTCGGAGCGGACGGCATCGGAGGAGGGAGGGTCGGTCGGGGTGGGCGGCTCCCCGTAGGCTGGTGCGCATGGCGCAGAGCATCCCCAAGATCGGCTGGGAGCAGGTGTCGCCGGCGCCGGTCGTGCTGGTGTTCGGCAAGGAGTCGTTCCTCGCCGACCGCGCCATGCAGCGGCTCAAGTCGCTGCTGGTGCTGGAGGATCCGGAGCTCGAGGTGAGCGACCTCGACGCCGGCCAGTACAGCGACGGCGCGCTCGAGCTGATCGCGAGCCCCTCGCTCTTCGACGAGCCGCGCCTGGTGCGGGTCGCGAACGGCGTCAAGGCGACGGATGCGTTCATCGCCGACGTGCTCCGCTACCTCGAGCAGCCCGTCGACGGCACCACCCTCGTCATCCGCCACGACGGCTCGACCGTGCGCGGCAAGAAGATGCTCGATGCGATCCGCACGACGGCGGGCGCGCTGGAGGTCGTCTGCCTGCCGCTGGGCAAGGGCGACATGGTGCCCTTCGCCCGCAACGAGCTGCGCATGCTCGAGCGCGAAGCGACCCCGGGCGCGATCGCGGCGCTCGTCGACGCCTTCCACACCGACATCGCAGAGCTCGCCAACGCCATCCGCCAGGTCGTGCTCGACACCGAGGGCCCGGTCACCGAGCAGGTGGTGCGCACCTATTACGCCGGCCGGGTCGAGACCACCGCCTTCGCCGTCGTCGACGCCGTGATCGCCGGTGATGTCGCGCGAGCGCTCGTCACGCTGCGGCAGGCCATCCACACGGGCGCCGACCCGGTGCCGATCGTCGCCGCGTTCGCGATGCGCTACCGCCAGCTGGCGAAGGTCACCGGTGCCACCGGCAGCGGCCCGCAGGTCGCGCGGCAGCTCGGCATGCAGGACTGGCAGCTGAACAACGCCCGCAAGGATCTGCGCGGCTTCACCGACGCGAAGCTGTGCGACGCGATCGAGGCGATCGCGCACGCCGACCACGCCGTCAAGGGCTTCGAGCGCGACCCGCAGCACGCGGTCGAGCGGCTCGTGCGTCAGCTGGCCGAGAGCCGCGCCGCGGCCTGAGCCCGTCGGCCGCGCGGCTCTGCGCGTCGGCTCGCAGCATCGAGTGGCGGCCTGCGGCCCTGCGAGGCAGAAGCCACTCAAGCGCGGACGCGGCCACTCAAGCGCGGAAGCGGCCACTCAAGCGCGGACGCGGCCACTCAAGCGCGGACGCGGCCACTCAAGCGTGGACGCGGCCACTCAAGCGCGGAAGCGGCCACTCAAGCGCGGACGCGGCCACTCAAGCGTGGACGCGGCCACTCAAGCGCGGAAGCGGCCACTCAAGCGCGGACGCGGCCACTCAAGCGCGGAAGCGGCCACTCAAGCGCGGACGCGGCCACTCAAGCGCGGACGCGGCCACTCGATCGCGGCTCGACGCGGCGCAGCGGAGACGCAGAAGAGGGGCCCCGTCGGGACCCCTCTTCGAGCATGCGGCTGGGCCGCGTGCGGCTCAGCTCAGAGCGCTGCGACCTGCTTGGCGATCGACGACTTGCGGTTCGCCGCCTGGTTCTTGTGGATGACACCCTTCGACACAGCCTTGTCGAGCTTGCGCGTGGCAACGGTGACCTTCGCCTGTGCGGCGTCCTTGTCGCCGGCCGCGATGGCCTTGTTGGCCTCGCGCACAGCGGTGCGGAGCTCGCTCTTCAGCGCGCGGTTGCGGTCGGTGGCCTTCTGGTTCGTCAGAATGCGCTTGATCTGCGACTTGATGTTCGCCATGGTGTCCTGTCTTGGTTGAAACGTGATGTGGCGGCGGCTTGCGCTCGAGCGAGCCCGCCGCGACCCGGTCCCGCACGACGGACGCGCAGGAACAGGGGAAGCCAACGAATGATGCTATCAGCGGGCGGGCGGCGCTCGCAACGCGAGCCGACGCATCCGCTGTGGAAGAATGGCCTTTTCGCACCGCCCACTCCGGCGGCCGAGCGTACGCCTCCCAGACGAGAAGGACCCGTGAGCCCCCGAGCGACCAAGGCACTCCAGCCTGCCGCGACCGACCCGGCGCAGATCCGCAACTTCTGCATCATCGCGCACATCGACCACGGCAAGTCGACCCTCGCCGACCGCATGCTGCAGCTGACGGGCGTCGTCGATGACCGCTCGATGCGGGCTCAGTACCTCGACCGCATGGACATCGAGCGCGAGCGCGGCATCACCATCAAGTCGCAGGCCGTGCGCATGCCGTGGGAGCTCGAGGGGGAGACCTTCGCGCTCAACATGATCGACACCCCCGGTCACGTCGACTTCACCTACGAGGTGAGCCGCTCGCTCGCCGCGTGCGAGGGCGCGATCCTGCTGGTCGACGCCGCGCAGGGCATCGAGGCGCAGACCCTCGCCAACCTGTACCTGGCGATGGAGAACGACCTCGAGATCATCCCGGTGCTCAACAAGATCGACCTGCCGGCCGCCGACCCCGAGAAGTACGCGGCCGAGATCGCCGGCCTCATCGGCGGCGACCCGGCAGACGTGCTGCGCGTGAGCGGCAAGACCGGCGAGGGCGTCGAGGCGCTGCTCGACCGCGTCGTGCGCACCATCCCGGCACCGGTGGGCGATGTCGACGGGCCCGCCCGCGCGATGATCTTCGACTCCGTCTACGACGCCTACCGCGGCGTCGTCACCTATGTGCGCATGGTCGACGGCACGCTCCGCCCGCGCGAGCAGGTCGTGATGATGTCGACCGGCTCGAAGCACGAGGCGCTCGAGATCGGCATCTCGAGCCCCGAGGCGATCCCGTCGAACGGCTTGAGCGTCGGCGAGGTCGGCTACCTCATCACGGGTGTGAAGGATGTGCGCCAGTCGAAGGTCGGCGACACCGTGACGACCGTGAAGACGCCGGCGACGACCGCGCTCAAGGGCTATGCCGACCCGAAGCCGATGGTCTTCTCGGGCGTCTACCCGCTCGACGGCGGCGACTACCCGGTGCTGCGCGAGGCGCTCGACAAGCTCAAGCTGTCGGATGCGGCGCTCGTCTACGAGCCGGAGACCTCCGTCGCGCTCGGGTTCGGGTTCCGCTGCGGCTTCCTGGGCCTGCTGCACCTGGAGATCATCACCGAGCGCCTGCGCCGGGAGTTCGACCTCGACCTCATCGCCACCGCCCCGAGCGTGATCTACGAGGTGCAGACCGAGGATCGCGGCGTGCACACGGTGACCAACCCGTCGGAGTTCCCCGACGGCAAGATCCACTCGATCGTCGAGCCGATGGTGCGGGCGACGATCCTGGCGCCGAAGGACTACGTGGGCGCGATCATGGAGCTGTGCCAGTCGCGCCGCGGCACCCTGAACGGCATGGAGTACCTCTCGGAGGACCGCGTCGAGCTGCGCTACCGGTTGCCGCTGGGCGAGATCGTCTTCGACTTCTTCGACCACCTGAAGTCGAAGACGCAGGGCTACGCCTCGCTCGACTACGAGGTCGACGGCGAGGAGGAGGGCGACCTGGTGAAGGTCGACATCCTGCTGCAGGGCGAGCAGGTGGATGCGTTCAGCGCCATCGTGCACCGCGACAAGGCCTACGCCTACGGCGTGCTGATGGTCGGCAAGCTGCGCGAGCTCATCCCGCGGCAGCAGTTCGAGGTGCCCATCCAGGCCGCGGTCGGCGCCCGCATCATCGCCCGTGAGACCATCCGCGCCATCCGCAAGGACGTGCTCGCCAAGTGCTACGGCGGCGACATCTCCCGCAAGCGCAAGCTGCTGGAGAAGCAGAAGGAGGGCAAGAAGCGCATGAAGATGGTCGGCCGCGTGGAAGTGCCGCAGGAGGCGTTCATCGCCGCCCTCTCCAGCGGCGAGACGAAGAAGGACGCCAAGTGACGAGGACGGCATCGTGAGCACACCCATCCGCGACCGCGCGACCAATTACGGCTCGGTCGGCGCCACCGCCCACTTCGACTTCCACCGCTTCCCGCCCAAGGGCTTCGAGGTGGTGCAGCTGCGCAGCCGCATCGGCCACGGGCGGCCGCGCTACGACGCGGCGGTCGCGGCGCTGCGCACCTGGAAGATCCAGCGGCTCGCCGGCATCGAGGTCGACGTGGTCGGCACCGAGGAGGGCACCGTCTACCGCCCGGTCGGCTTCGACGGCGACGAGGCCACCCGCGCCGCCAGCATCGAGCCGCAGCAGGACTTCGGCCCTGACGGCGAGCCGTTCCTGCAGCCGGGCGACTCGGTCGATCAGCGCATCAGCCTGCTGGGGCTGCAGATCCACGCCCCCATGCGCGTCATCGCGGTGGAGGATGAGGCGTCGAGCCACGGTGTCATCCTCGGCACCCTCGAGGGCCATCCGGAGGCCGGCGAGGAGCGCTTCACGATCGAGATCGTCGAGGACGAGACCGTCTTCCTGCACTTCCGCGCCATCGTGCGCAACGCCAAGTGGTGGGTCAAGCTGGGCGCACCGGCGGCCAAGGCCACCCGTGCGAAGTACCACGACCGCTACATGGATGTGCTGCGGTCGATCGACGTGCGCTGACCGTGGGACGCCTGCCTGAGGGCGAGCCCGCACCGGCCGACGGTGCGATGCCCGCCGGCACCGCGGCCGACGCGCCCTTCGGCGCCTACATCCACGTGCCGTTCTGCTCGGTGCGCTGCGGCTACTGCGACTTCAACACCTACACGGCCGATGAGCTGCGCGGCGCGACGAGGGCCGGCTACCCGGGCGACGTCGCGAAGGAGATCGCGCTCGCCCGCACGGTGCTGGGGGAGCTCGGGCCCCTGCGCCCGATGCAGACGGTCTTCTTCGGCGGCGGCACGCCCACGCTGCTGCCCGCCGGCGACCTCGTCGCGATGCTCGAAGGGGTGACGGATGCGTTCGGCCTGGCCGAGGGCGCGGAGGTCACCACCGAGGCCAATCCAGACTCGATCGACGCGGCCGGCCTGCGACAGCTCAAGGCCGGCGGTGTCACGCGCGTCTCCTTCGGCATGCAGTCGGCGGTGCCGCACGTGCTCGCCGCCCTGGATCGCACGCACGATCCCGCCCGCGTGCCGCAGGTCGTCGACTGGGCGCGGGATGCTGGGCTCGAGGTGAGCCTCGACCTGATCTACGGCGCGCCCGGCGAGACGCTCGACGACTGGCAGCGCTCGCTCGACGCCGCGCTCGCGATGGCGCCCGATCACGTCTCCGCCTACGCGCTGATCGTCGAGGAGGGCACCGCGCTCGCCCGCCGCATCCGGCGGGGTGAGCTCGTCGCCCCCGACGACGACCTGCAGGCCGCCATGTACGAGGCGGCGGATGCGACGCTCGGCGACGCGGGCTACACCTGGTACGAGATCTCCAACTGGGCACGGGGCGAGCAGGTCGCCCGGCACAACCTCGCCTATTGGCGCGGCTACGACTGGTGGGGCTTCGGCCCCGGCGCGCACAGCCATGTCGGCGGCGTGCGCTGGTGGAACGTCAAGCACCCCGCCGCCTACCGCGACCGGCTGCTCGCCGGCGCCTCACCCGCGCTCGCGCGCGAGGTGCTCGACGACGAGACACGACGCGTCGAGCGCGTGCTGCTGGAGTCGCGCATCGCCGAGGGGCTGCCGATCGACGTGCTGGAGCCAGAGGGCCGCAAGGCCGTCGCGGGCCTGGTCGCCGATGGCCTGGTGGACGGACGAGCCGCCCTCGCCGGCCGGGTGATCCCGACGCTGCGAGGGCGGCTCCTGGCCGACGCGGTGGTGCGGCAGCTGCTGCCCTGAGCCGCTCGCCTACTTGATCATGCGCCAGTTGAACGGGTAGCGGTACGAGCCGCCGTTGTTGACGCGCATGGCACCGATGATCGAGAAGATCACCTGCAGGAGACCGGGGACCCACCACAGCGACGGGATGAAGAACAGCAGGCCGAAGCTGACCGCGGTCAGGATCGTGCCGATGATCGTGATGCCGAGCGCCAGGATCGTCATGAAGATGCCGAAGTTGAGCGCCTCCTTCGCCTCCTGCTTGGCGAACGCGCTGCGGTCCTTGTAGATCATGTAGACGATCAGCGGGCCGATCCAGCCGCCGAAGCCACCCGTGACGATGGTCGAGAGGCCCGAGAGGTGGCCCCACATGCCGGCGTTCTTCTCGTCGACCGGCGACATGGGTGCTGCGGCCGCGTACTGCGGCTGACCGGGTGCGCCATACTGCGGCTGACCGGGTGCGCCGTACTGGGACTGACCGGGTGCGCCGTACTGCGGCTGGCCCGGCTGGCCCGGCTGACCGGGCTGGCTGTACGGCGGCTGCTGGCCGGCCTGACCCGGCTGGCCGTAGGCCGGCTGCCCAGCCTGACCGGGCTGCCCGTACTGCGGCGCGCTGGACGAGCCGTACTGCGGTGCGCTGGGCGCGCCGCCGGGCTGACCCTGCTGGGGCTGACCGAAGCCGGGAGCACTCGGGTCGTGGCCCGGCTGCTGCTGCCCGTGCTGCCACTCCTGGCCGCCGGCGGCAGGCTGCCCGAAGGCGGGCTGGCCGGGGGCCTGAGCCGGGTCGCCGGCAGGGGAGGAGAACGACTGCGCGGGCTCGCCGACAGCGGGCGCGCTGGGAGCGGCGGGCGCGCTGGGCGCCGCGTGCTGCTCGTGCGTCACCGCGAAGCCGTCGACAGGCTGCTCGCCGTCCACAGGCTGCGCGGGGTCGGCAGGCTCCGACGGGTGGATCGGCTGCGCCGGATCGACGGGCTGCCGCGCTGCGGGATCGTGCTCCTCGGGACGGGGCGCATTGGGATCGGACATGGCTTGCCTTTCGTGGGTGGTGATCGCGGAGCCGCCGGGGACGGTCCCACTGCGCCCATTGTGCGCCCTCCCGGCTGAACGCCGGATGCGAGCGGTGCGGGTCGCGATAGGATTGGCAGTCAGCAGTCGAGAGTGCCAGGGCACGGCGAAGCGCCGCCGCCCGCAGCGGAGAGGAGCGCGGATGGTCTCGGATCGCGGCCTCGAGGTCCTCCGCGCGATCGTGCAGGACTACGTGGCGATGCGCGAGCCGGTCGGCTCGAAGTCCATCGTCGAGCGCCATGCCTTCGGCGTCTCCGCCGCCACCATCCGCGGCGACATGGCGCTGCTGGAGGAGGAGGAGCTGATCGTCGCTCCGCACACCTCCTCCGGGCGGGTGCCCACCGACAAGGGCTACCGGGTGTTCGTCGACCGGCTGCAGCGCATGCAGCCGCTCACGCACGCGCAGCGCGTCGGCATCACCCGCTTCCTCGACGAGGCGGTCGACCGCGCCGACGTGCTCGACCGCACCGCGCGGCTGCTCTCGCAGCTGACCAACCAGGTGGCGCTCGTGCAGGTGCCGATCCGCCGCCACACGCTCGTGCGGCGCGTCGAGCTCGTCGCCGTCGTCGAGCACAAGCTGCTGGCGGTGCTCATCCTCGACTCCGGCAGGGTCGAGCAGCGGGTGGTCGACGCGCAGCAGCGCATCGAGCCCGACGAGGCGAACGCCCTCGGGCGGGCGTTCACCGAGCAGGTCGCCGAGCACTCGCCGGCCGAGGCCGTCCAGCGCCTTGCCGGCGCAGCCGCATCCGCCCCCATGTCCTTGAAGGCCGCGACCGCCGCCGTCGCGCAGGCGCTCACCGAGATGCTGCAGACCGGCGGCGGCGACCGCATCGTGATGGCCGGCGCCTCGCACCTGGTGCGCGAGGAGCGCGACTTCCACGGCACGGTCACCCCGGTGCTCGACGCCATCGAGGAGCAGGTGACGCTGCTGCGGCTCTTCGACGAGATGGGCGCTGAGGGCGAGGTCGCGACCCGCATCGGGCGCGAGCTCACCGGAGCGCTGGGGGAGGCGTCCGTCGTCGCCTCCACCTACAGCACCGACGGCATCGAGGGCCACGTGGGCGTCCTCGGGCCGACCAGGATGGATTACGCAGGGAACATGGCCGCGGTGCGCGCAGTTGCGCGCTACCTGACGCGGCTGCTGAGCGAGGACTGAGTGACAGACCACTACGAGACCCTCGGCGTCGCGCGCGACGCCGGCCAGGACGAGATCAAGAAGGCCTACCGCAGGCTGGCCCGCCAGCTGCACCCGGATGTGAATCCGAGTGCGGATGCGGCGGAGAAGTTCAAGGACGTCACGCACGCCTACGACGTGCTGGGCGACGCGCAGTCGCGCGCGGAGTACGACCGCGGCCCGATGCCGGGCATGGGCGGCGCGGGCGGCTTCGGCTTCGGCGACATCTTCGAGCAGTTCTTCGGCGGGGGGCGCTCGAGCGGCCCGCGCTCGCGCCGGCAGCAGGGGCAGGACAGCCTGCTGCGCGTCGACCTCGACCTGGCCGACGTGGTCTTCGGCGTGCACCGCGAGCTGCGCGTGCAGACCGCCGTGCTGTGCGAGACCTGCGACGGCGCCGCCACCGCGCCCGGCACCAGCCCCGAGCGCTGCACCCAGTGCGGCGGCTCCGGCCACGTGCAGCGGCAGGTGCGCTCGCTGCTCGGCAACGTCGTCACCAACCAGCCGTGCACGATCTGCCAGGGCTTCGGCACCGTCATCCCGCAGCCGTGCCACACCTGCGCCGGCCACGGCCGCGTGCGTGCCGAGCGCACCATCCCGATCGACATCCCCGCCGGCGTCGACACGGGCCTGCGCATCCAGCTGCCCGGTCAGGGCGAGGTGGGCGAGGGCGGCGGCCCCGCAGGCACCCTCTACCTCGAGATCAACGTGCGCCACCACGACGTCTTCAGCCGCGACGGCGACGACCTGCTCGGCACCCTCGAGGTGTCGATGCCGGATGCGGCGCTCGGCACCCGCGCGAGGTTCGAGGGCATCGACGGCCCGGTCGACGTCGAGGTGCGCCAGGGCATCCAGTCGGGCGACGTCATCACCGTCGGCGACCGCGGGGTGACCCGCCTGCGCGGCGCGGGCCGGGGCGATCTCAAGCTCGGGGTGCAGGTGGTGACGCCGACCAAGACCGACCGGCGCACCGAGGAGCTGCTGCGCGAGCTGAAGGAGCGCACCCGCGCGCCCGAGCCGCAGCTGGCGCAGTTCAAGCAGGGCCTGTTCGCGAAGATGCGCGACCGCTTCCACCTCTGATGGCCCACTGCTACTGGCACGACGCGCTCGCGGGCGCGGCAGCCGGCGATCTCGTCACGCTGACGGGCGAGGAGGCGCACCACGCCGCCGTCGTCTCGCGGATGCGTCGGGGCGAGCGGGTGCTGCTCAGCGACGGCGCCGGCGTGCTCGCCGAGGGTGTGATCGACCGGGCCGAGCGCGAGGGCGTCGACGTCGTGCTGCACGACGTGCGGTCGGTGCCCGCGCCGAGCCCGCGCATCGGCCTCGCGCAGGCGCTCGCCAAGGGCGACCGCGCCGAGCTCGCCGTGCAGGCCTCCACGGAACTGGGCGTCGACGCGATCGTGCCGTGGCAGGCGCGGCGCAGCGTCGTGCAGTGGAAGGGCGAGCGGGGCGAGAAGTCGCTCGAGCGCTGGCGGAAGGTGGTGCGGGAGGCCGGCAAGCAGGCGATCCGCGCCCGCCTGCCCGAGGTGGGCGCCGTCGTCGACACCGCGGGGCTCGCGGCGCTGGCGGGAGACTGGCAGCTGCTCGTGCTCGAACCCACCGCATCCGCCTCGATCCTCGAGGTGCCGATCGAGCGGGACGCGCTGCTGATCGTCGGGCCCGAGGGCGGCATCGACCCTGCCGAGCTCGAGGCGCTCGAGGCGGCCGGCGCCGTGCCGGTGCGCATGGGCGAGCACGTGCTGCGCACCTCGACCGCCGGGCTCGCGGGCATCGTCGCGCTGTCGGCGCGGCTGGGTCGCTGGTGAGCCAGGATGCCGACAGCGGCGCGAAGGTAGGCTGACGGCATGGCTGAGACCACCGTGTTCGAGAAGATCGTCGCGCGCGAGATCCCTGCGGAGATCGTGCTCGAGAACGACCGCATCATCGCGTTCACCGACATCGCGCCGAAGGCCCCCATGCACGTGCTGGTGGTGCCGAAGACGCCGCAGTACCGCGACGTGGTCGAGCTCGCCGCCGGCGACCCCGAGCTGCTCGCCGAGATCGTGCAGGCGGCGCAGGCGATCGCTCGCGAGCGCGCGGAGGGCGACTTCCGGCTCGTGTTCAACACCGGCGAGCTCGCCGGGCAGACGGTGTTCCACGCGCACGCCCACGTGCTCGCGGGAACCCTTGGAGAGGACTCGCTTGCCTGACGCAACGCAGTCGATCGAGATCGACGGCATCGAGATGGTGCGGCTGCTGGGGCCGCAGGACCGGCTGCTCACGCGCCTCGAGCACGAGCACCCCGCCGTGCAGGTCGCGGTGCGGGGCAACCAGGTCACGCTCACCGGGCCGGAGGAGGATGTCGAGGTCGCCGGCCGGCTCGTGCAGGAGCTCGTCGACCTCGTCCGGCAGGGCACCGAGCTGACCGGCACCGAGGTGGGCGAGGGCTCGCGCATCCTGCGGCAGGATTCCTCGCGCAGCCTCTCCGACGCGATCGGCGAGGTGATCCTCACCTCCAAGGGCAAGTCGATCCGCGCCAAGACCGAGGGGCAGCGCGCCTACGTCGAGGCGATCGAGACGAGCACCATCGTGTTCGGCATCGGTCCCGCAGGCACCGGCAAGACCTACCTGGCGATGGCCAAGGCGGTGCAGGCGCTGCACCGCAAGGAGGTCAGCCGCATCATCCTCACGCGACCCGCCGTCGAGGCAGGCGAGCGGCTCGGCTTCCTGCCCGGCACGCTCACCGACAAGATCGACCCCTACCTGCGGCCGCTGTACGACGCGCTGAACGAGATGATGGATCCCGAGCTGCTGCCGAAGCTGCTCGCCACCGGCGTCGTCGAGGTGGCGCCGCTGGCGTACATGCGCGGCCGCACCCTGAACGACTCGTTCATCGTGCTCGACGAGGCGCAGAACACCAGTCCCGAGCAGATGAAGATGTTCCTCACCCGCCTCGGCTTCGGCTCGAAGATGGTCGTCACCGGCGACGCGACGCAGGTCGACCTGCCGGCGGGCACCTCCGGCCTGCAGGTGGCCAAGCAGGTGCTCGGCCGCATCGAGGACATCCACTTCGCCGAGCTCACCAGCGCGGATGTGGTGCGGCACACGCTCGTGGGAGAGATCGTCGACGCCTACACCGAGCACGACCAGCGACAGATGGCGCGCCAGGCCCGCAAGGGGCAGTCGAACCATCGCGCGCAGGAGCACCACCGAGGGAGGCGCGGCTGATGGCCATCGATGTGCTCAACGAGTCCGGCGCCGAGGTCGACGAGGCGCAGCTGCTGCGGCTGGTCGGGTTCGACCTCGAGAAGCTCTTCGTGCACCCCGACGCCGAGGTGTCGATCGCGCTCGTCGACGTCGCGACGATGGAGCAGCTGCACGTGCAGTGGATGGACGAGCCCGGCCCCACCGACGTGCTCTCCTTCCCGATGGACGAGCTGCGACCCGGGTCGCTCGACCGGGTGACGCCCGCCGGCCTGCTGGGCGACATCGTGCTGTGCCCCGAGGTCGCCGCCGAGCAGGCGAAGGAGGCCCGGCACGGCCTCATGGCCGAGCTGCGCCTGCTCACCACCCACGGGCTGCTGCACCTGCTCGGCTTCGACCACGCCGAGCCGGCCGACCGCGACGAGATGTTCACGCTGCAGGACAAGCTGCTGGCCGCCTTCGAGGACCGCGAGCGCAGCGCACAGGGCGAGCCCGGCCGCACCGCCTGATGTTCGAGACCCTCCTCTTCATCGTCGCGGCGCTGCTGGTCGCCTTCGGCGCCTGGCTCGCCGCCTGTGACGCGGCGCTGAGCGTCGTCTCCCGCGCCGAGCTGCAGGAGGCGGCCGGGCAGGCCCGGCGAGGCAGGGCGATGCTCGCCATCGCCGACGACCTGCGCAGCCACAGCATGACGCTGCAGTTCGGCCGCATCATGTGCGAGACGGTCGCTGCGGTGCTCATCACGCTCGCGGTCGACTCGCTCGTGGTCGAGTGGTGGATCACGCTGCTGGTCGCCGGCGGCGCCATGATCGTCATCTCCTTCGTGCTGGTCGGCTCCAGCCCTCGCGCGGTCGGCCGCACCCACGCCGTCGGCCTGCTGCGCGCATCCGCCGGCTTCATCCGCTTCTGGCGGGTGCTCACCGGTCCGATCGCCTCGCTGGTCGTGACGATCGGCGACAAGGTGACGCCCGGCAGGCAGCGCGAGACCGCGTTCTCGACCGAGGCGCAGCTGCTGTCGATGGTCGACGCGGCCACCGAGAGCGAGGTGCTCGAGGACGACGACCGCGAGCTCATCCACTCGATCTTCGAGTTCAACGAGACGCTCGTGCGCGAGGTGATGGTGCCGCGGCCAGACATGATCGTCGTCGAGCGCGACACCAGCGCGCAGGACGCGCTGCGGCAGTTCCTCGACAACGGCCTCTCGCGCATGCCCGTGGTGGGGGAGTCGAGCGACGAGATCGACGGCATCCTCTACCTGCGCGACGTGGTGCGCAGCCGCACCTGGCGCCCCGACGCGGTCGAGACCGCAGCAGAGCTCGCGCGCCCGGCGATCCTCGTGCCCGAGTCGAAGAAGGCCGACGACACGCTCGCGCTCATGCAGGCTGAGCGGATGCACGTGGCGATGGTCGTCGACGAGTACGGCGGCATCGCGGGCCTGGTGACGCTCGAGGACCTGGTGGAGGAGCTCGTCGGCGAGATCCACGACGAGCACGACCGCGGCCGCGCAGAGGCGGTCGACGCCGGCGACGGCGTCTGGCATGTCTCCGCCCGGCTGCAGATCGACGAGCTCGGCGACCTGTTCGGGCTCAACCTGGACGACGAGGACGTCGACACGGTCGGCGGACTGATGCAGAAGGAGCTCGGCCGCATCGCGGAGGTCGGCGACATCGTCACCGTCGAGGGGCTGCGGCTGGAGGTGCGATCGCTCGACGGGCGCGGCCGCAGCGTGGGCGAGATGGCGGTGCAGCGCGCGGCCGAGCCGGCCCCGCGCACGGGCGGAGGAGCAGCATGACCGACGACGACCAGCATGAGGACACCGGGCGCGCGGCGCAGGAGGCCGCGGCGCGGGCCGAGCGCCACCGCAGCGGCTTCGTCACCTTCGTGGGTCGCCCGAACGCCGGCAAGTCGACGCTCATGAACGCGTTGGTGGGCGAGAAGATCGCCATCACCTCGTCGAAGCCGCAGACCACCAGGCACGCGATCCGCGGCGTCGTGCACCGCGACGACGCGCAGCTCGTGATCGTCGACACCCCCGGCATGCACAAGCCCCGCACGCTGCTGGGGCAGCGCCTCAACTCGGTCGTGAAGACCACCCTCGGCGACGTCGATGTGATCTGCCTGTGCATCCCCGCCGACGAGCCGATCGGCCCGGGCGACCGCTACATCGACCAGCAGCTCGAGGGCTTCCCGCGCGCGCGGAAGATCGCCATCGTCACCAAGACCGATCGCGCCTCCAAGAAGGCCGTCGCCGCGCAGCTGCTGGCCGTCTCCGAGCTGCGCGAGTGGGATGCCATCGTGCCGATCTCGTCGGTCACGGGCACGCAGCTCGACGTGCTCGTCGAGCAGCTGATCGCGCTGCTGCCGGTCGGCCCGCCGCTCTACGAGGCCGACACCACCACCGAGGAGTCGCTCAGCGTGCGGCTCGCCGAGCTCATCCGCGAGGCAGCGCTCGAGGGTGTGCGCGACGAGCTGCCGCACTCGATCATGGTCACGATCGACGACATCGTGCCTCGCGAGGGCCGCGAGCTCACCGACGTCTACGCGAATCTCTGGGTCGAGCGCGACAGCCAGAAGGGCATCGTCATCGGCAGGGGCGGCTCACGCCTGCGGCAGGTGGGGGCGGATGCGCGGGCCGAGATCGAGCGCGTGCTCGGCACGCAGGTGCACCTCGACCTGCGGGTGAAGATCGCGAAGGAGTGGCAGGGCGACCCGAAGCAGCTCGGCCGCTTCGGGTTCTGAGGCTCACCCCTGCGGCGCCTGGAACAGGTAGTTCCGCGTGCCGGTGACGACCCGGTCGGCCGCCTGCCAGGCGCCGCCGCGCCAGACAGCCATCTCGTAGCCGCGGTCCCGCAGGCTGTCGGCGACCTCGGCGCCGGTGAGGCCGTAGCGCTGCAGGTGCCGGTCCTCGATCTCGAGCAGCACCGCCGGCCGGTCTCGCTCGAGCGCCTCGGCGGCACCCTCCAGCACGGCGTGCTCGAAGCCCTCCACGTCGGCCTTCACGAACCGCACCCGCTCGATGCCCTGCTCGCGGCACACGTCGTCGATCGTCGTGACCGGCACCCGCAGGCGGTCGGCGTCGCGGCTGCCGGCGCTGCCGGCCAGGTGCGCGTGGCCGCTGATGCGCAAGCCGTAGCGGGTCACCAGCACCAGCTCGTGCTCGCCGGCGACGCGCCCGACCGCCGAGTGCGAGATCCGCACGTGCGCGGCGCCGAGCAGGGAGCGCGCTGCCGAGAGCACGGCCCGCGGGCGGCGCTGAGGCTCGAACGCATGCACAGCACCGGTCGGCCCGACGGCTGCCGCGAGCGGGATCGCGTACATGCCGTAGGCGGCGCCGACGTCGAAGCAGACATCGCCCGGGCCGACCACGCCGCGCAGGCCCTCCAGCTCGGGCTCCAGCAGCCGCAGCCGCGCTGCGCCGCGCATCACTCGATCCGCCGTCTGCAGCCGGCCGGGCAGTGCCCAGCCGGCGCTCGTCGCCGTGGTCGTTCGCGTCATCGAAACCTGCTTCCGCATCGGTCGCGCCGCAGTGGCCGTCTCAGGAGCGTACGGTCGAACGCTGCGATCGGCCTGGAACCTCCTCCCGGAGGAGGAGCAGACGGCATCGGCGGTCGGAGGGCGCAGCCGCTCGCGCGCCGTCCGACCAGCGGATGATTCCGCGTCCGCCGCGCGGTCGGCCAGACCGGCGCGACGTAGCCTGAAGCCATGTCCACCGACGTGCGCCCGGAGGCCGAGCCCGCCCCGGCGGCGGCGGCAACGCATCCGCCGGCCCGTCCGTGGATCGACCGCTCGGCGCTGAGGGCTGACGGCATCCTGGCCGCCGTCACCGTCGGCGTGCTCGCCATCCCGTCGCTGCTGCTGGCGATCGTGATGACCGAGAGCATCCAGTGGGCGCTCTCGCTCGTGGTGACGGCGGCGATCATCGGCGCCATCCTGCTGCGCCGCACCCGCCCGGTGCTGGCGCTCGCCGGGCTGACGCTGCTCGCCGTCGCCCATGTCGCGATGCACGCGTGGATGTACCCGGTCTGGTTCGGCGTGCTCGTGGTGCTCTACTCGGTCGGCCGCTTCAGCCGCTGGCCGGGCAGGCTCATGGGCTTCGGCCTCGCCCTCGTCGCATCGCTGCTCGCGGCCTACTGGCTGGTCGTCGAGACCTCCGTGCAGGGCTTCGAGACCGTGGTCGGGGTGCTGGACGTGCTGGCGTTCCTGTGGATCCCGCCGATGCTGCTGTTCAGCGTCGCCATCCTGACCGGCTGGGGCGTCGCCGCCGTCGACCGCTCGACCGCCGCCACGCAGGTCGCGCAGGTCTCGCTGCGGCGCGCCGACCAGGAGGAGGAGCGCGCGGCGCTCGCCCGCGACATGCACGATGTCGTCGCGCACTCGCTCGCGGTGGTGATCGCGCAGGCCAACGGCGCGCGGTACACGCAGGACCCGGCCGCGAAGGACGCCTCGCTCGCGTCGATCGCGGGCACCGCGAAGGAGGCGCTCGGCGACGTGCGGCTGCTGCTCGCGCAGCTGCGGCACACCGAGGCGCCCGACCCGATCGCGTCGCTCGCCGGCGTCGACGCGCTCATCGAGCGGATGCGCGAGGCCGGCCTCGACGTGCGGCTCGAGCACGTCGGTGTGCCGGTGCCGCTGCCGCGCACGGCCGACATCGCCGCCTACCGCATCCTGCAGGAGGCGCTGACGAACGCGCTCCGGCACGGCGACCGCGACCAGCCGGTCCACGTGCGGATGCGCGGCGTGCCGCTGCCGGGCGGGCAGGGTGGCATCGTGGTCGATGTGCACAACCGCGTCGTGACCGCGCTCGGCCAGCAGGGGCCGGGCCAGCCCGGCCACGGCGTGCGCGGCATGCACGAGCGCGCCCGGCTCGCCGGCGGCGAGGCGTGGACCGGCATCGAGGACGGCTGGTTCCGCGTGCGCGCGGCCTTCCCGGCCGGGCTGCAATGAGGGAGCGGGCGTGATCCGGGTACTGATCGTCGACGACCAGGCGCTGTTCCGCGGCGGCATCCGCATGCTCATCGAGTCGCAGCCAGACCTGACGTGCGTGGGCGAGGCCGCCGACGGCGCGCAGGCCGTGCGGCTCGCCGACGAGCAGCAGCCCGACGTGGTGCTGATGGACGTGCGGATGCCGGTGCTCGACGGCATCTCGGCGACCGCCCGTATCGTCGCGGCGAGACCGCAGAGCCGGGTGCTCGTGCTCACCACCTTCGATCTCGACGAGGCCGCGGCGCGCGCCATCCGTGCCGGCGCATCCGGCTTCATCCTCAAGGACGCCGAGCCCGAGCTCGTGCTCGCCTCGGTGCGCACCGTGCACGCCGGCAACGAGGTGGTCGCCGCGAGCGCGACCCGCGAGCTGTTCAAGGCCTTCGGCGCGCAGCGCCGCTCGGCGCCGGCCGCCTTCGACGCGCTCACCGACCGCGAGCGGCAGATCTTCGCCCTGGCGGCGAAGGGGCTCTCGAACACCGAGATCGCCCGCAGCGAGTTCGTCTCGGAGGCGACCGTGAAGACCCACATCTCGCGCATCCTGACGAAGCTCGGGCTTCGCGATCGCGTGCAGCTGGTCGTGTTCGCCTACGAGCACGGCCTGACCGGCGAGCGCGCATGAGCCGACCGCGCCACGTTCCGACAGGTATAGGGCGGTTTGCTCAAAAATCGGGCCGGATAGCGCGGATCGCCCTATAGCTGTCGCTCGAAGCGGCCCGACGTGTTGGCGCGCACCCCCCATCAGCGAAGCTGTCGGGCTCATCCCAGCGGATGACGCCGGTTCCGACCAGCGCCTGACGATGCCGGCCCCGCGCATCCGTTGAATGGGAACCATGCACAGCACCGCACCGCGCACCCCCGCACTGGCCACCCCCGCACTGGCCACCCCCACAATGGTCCCTCCCGCACTGGCGATCCGCGACGTCTCGAAGCGCTACGGCACCGGCGACGCCACCGTCACCGCCCTCGACGGCGTCGACCTCGAGATCGCGCCGGGCACGCTCACCGCCGTCATGGGGCCGTCGGGCTCGGGCAAGTCGACCCTGCTGCACCTGGCCGCCGGGCTCGACGCGCCCACCGCCGGCGACGTCGTCATCGGCGGCACCTCGGTGGTCGGGCTCGACGACGACGCGCTCACGGCGCTGCGCCGCGAGCAGGTGGGCGTGGTGTTCCAGTCGTTCAACCTGGTGCCGAGCCTCACGGCGCTCGAGAACGTCGAGCTGCCGGCGCTGCTCGCCGGACGCGCGCCCGACCGCGCCCGCATCGCCGAGCTGCTCGCCGACCTGGGCGTCACCGGGCTGGAGTCGCGCCGCCCGCACGAGCTCTCCGGCGGCCAGCAGCAGCGGTTCGCGATCGCCCGTGCGCTCGCGCAGCGGCCCGCGATCGTGCTCGCGGATGAGCCGACCGGCGCGCTCGACTCCGTCACCTCGATCGAGGTGCAGGAGATCCTCGTGCGGCAGGCCGCGGCCGGCCAGGCCATCGTCGTCGTCACGCACGACCCCGCGGTGGCCGCCCGCGCCGAGCGCATCGTGCTGCTGCGCGACGGCCGCATCGACGGCGACCTGCCGGCGACCGACGCCGCCTCGATCGCGCAGCGCATGCTCGCGGCAGGCGCCCGATGAGCGCGATCGTCCTGCCGACAGCACCGCAGCGCGGGCACAGCGGCGCCGTGCGGCGCGACACCGACACGCGCCGCGCCGACGGCGCCTCCCGCGCCGGGCAGGGCCTCGCCTTCGCGGTGTCGGTGCTCGCCGCAGCCTTCGGCACCTCGCTCGCGACGCTCATGGAGCACGCCGCCCGCGCGCTCTACGGCGAGGCGATGATCGCCGGCAGCGGCACCGCCCGCATCATGCTCGCCATCGCGGGCGTGCTGCTGATCGGCGTCTCGGTGGTGGTCGGCGCGATCGTCGCCCGGCAGGCCTTCACCGGTGCGGTGGAGGACCTGCGCGGCGAGCTCGCACTGCGCCGGCTGTTGGGCGCCTCCTCCCGCGGCGAGCGGCGCCGGGTGCTGCGCGGCTTCGTGCTGGTCGGCACCGGCGGCGCAGTCGCCGGCTGGCTCGCCGGGGTGCTCATCGCCATCCCCGTGAGCGCGCTGCTCGCCTCGCTCGGCGAGCGGATGGACCTCGCGGGCATGCCGGTGATCGAGCCCTGGGCGACGGTGCCCGCGATCGCGGTCGCGGTCGCAGCTGCGCTGTCGGCGCTGCTCGCCACCCGCGACGTGCTCGCCGTGTCGCCGCTCGAGGCGCTGCGGGGGGCAGGCGTCGACGTCGAGACCACCGTGCCGCGGCGTCGCACGGGCGGCGTCGTGACCCTCGCCATCGGCGCCGCGCTGCTGGCCGGCTCGGTCGCGCTGTCGCTGCTGAGCCCGCTCGCGGTGCTGGTCGGCTTCGCCGGCGGCGTCGTCTCCGTCGCGGGCATCATCGCCCTCGCCCCCGCCATCGCGCCGCCGCTCGTCGCGATCGCCTCGCGGGCCTTCGGCCGGGGTGTGCCCGCGCGAGCCGCCGCCGGCACCCTGGCGACGCATCCGGGTCGCACCGCTGCGCTCGTGCTCTCGCTGTTCGCCGGCGCGGCGGTCGTCACCATGATGGTCACCGCCGGCTCATCGCTCACCTCAGCGGTCGTGTCGATCGAGCGCACCCCCGAGTTCAAGGCGGAGCTCGAGTCGATCTACGGGGGAGTGACGACCGTGATCACCGCCATCGTCGGCTTCTCGGCGGTGCTCGCCGTGCTCGGCTTCGTCGCCGCGATGCTGCTGTCGGTGCGGCGCCGCACGCGCGAGATCGGGCGGCTGCGCATGCTCGGCCTGCGCCGCGGCCAGACGCGCACGATGCTGCTCGCCGAGGCCGGCGCGATCACCCTCGTCGCCGTCACGACCGGCTTCGGCGTGGGCGTGCTCTACGGCTGGATCGGCACGCAGTCGATGGTCGCCTCCGTCGCCGGCGTCGTCTCCGCCGCACCTGTCATCCCCTGGGGGCTGCCCGTCGCGCTGCTCGTCGGCGGCTTCGTGGTCGCGCTCGCCGCGAGCCTGCCCGCGGGCGCGCGCGCCGCATCCGTGCCCCCGCTCGCCGCGGTCGCCGCGGACTGAGCGGTCTTCGGCGTGCGCCCGACGGCGCGGCGCCGCCCGACCGCGATGCCTGGCCGACCCGACCGCGATGCCTGGCCGACCCGGCGGCGAACGCCCGGCCGCGATGCCTGCGCGCGCTCGGCGGTGGGTATACGCTGGAGGCATGCAGAGCGTGCTGCTCCTTCGTCGCCGCGACGAGGCCTGACTACCCGGGCTTCCTCGTCGCGGAGGCTGTCCTGCCCGGACTCAGGAGCAAGCGACAGGAGCACAACGATGAAGAACATGCAGCAGCCGAGCGGAATGCCGGCGCACCGCTACACCCCGTACCACGAGCAGATCGCGGTCGACCTCCCCGATCGCACGTGGCCGACGAAGCGCATCGAGCGCGCGCCGCGCTGGTGCGCCGTCGACCTGCGCGACGGCAACCAGGCGCTCATCGACCCGATGACGCCCGACCGCAAGCTGATGATGTTCCAGCTGCTGGTGCAGATGGGCTACAAGGAGATCGAGGTCGGGTTCCCCTCGGCGAGCCAGACCGACTTCGACTTCGTGCGCAAGCTGGTCGACGAGGGCCTCATTCCCGACGACGTCACCATCCAGGTGCTGACGCAGTGCCGCGACCACCTCATCCGCCGCACCTTCGAGTCGATCGAGGGCGCCAAGCAGGCGATCGTGCACATCTACAACTCGACCAGCGTGCTGCAGCGCGACGTGGTCTTCCGCAGCGACCGCGAGGGTGTCAAGCAGATCGCCACCGACGGCGCGAAGCTGTGCCTCGAGCTCGAGGGCATGCTGCAGGGCACGAAGGTCTTCTACGAGTACAGCCCCGAGTCCTACACCGGCACCGAGCTCGACTACGCGCTCGAGGTCTGCAACGCCATCATCGAGACGCTCGACGCGCGCCCCGAGCGCCCCGTCATCATCAACCTGCCCTCGACGGTGGAGATGGCGACGCCGAACGTCTACGCCGACTCGATCGAGTGGATGCACCGCAACCTCGCACGCCGCGAGTCGGTCATCCTGTCGCTCCACCCGCACAACGACCGCGGCACGGGCGTGGCGGCGGCCGAGCTGGGCTACCTGGCCGGCGCCGACCGCATCGAGGGCTGCCTGTTCGGCAACGGCGAGCGCACCGGCAACGTCGACCTGGTGGCGCTGGGGCTCAACCTCTTCACGCAGGGCATCGACCCCGAGATCGACTTCTCCGACCTCGACCACGTGCGCCGCGTCGCCGAGCACTGCAACCAGCTCAAGGTGCACGAGCGCAGCCCCTGGGCCGGCGACCTGGTCTACACCGCCTTCTCGGGCTCGCACCAGGATGCGATCAAGAAGGGCTTCGAGCGGATGGCCTCCGACGCCGCCGCTGCCGGCAAGACCGTGGACGAGATGACGTGGGCGGTGCCGTACCTGCCCATCGACCCGAAGGACGTCGGCCGCAGCTACGAGGCAGTCATCCGCGTCAACTCGCAGTCGGGCAAGGGCGGCGTCGCCTACCTGCTGAAGGCCGACCACGGGCTCGACCTGCCTCGCCGGCTGCAGATCGAGTTCTCGAACATCGTGCAGGCCCGCAGCGACAGCGAGGGCGGCGAGGTCTCGAGCGACGAGATCTGGTCGATCTTCGGCGACGAGTACCTGCCGAACCCCTCGCGCCTCGCGACCGACCAGTGGGGCCGCTTCGAGCTGCGCGAGGTCTCGGCCTCGTCGACCATGGGCGGCGACACCACGCTCGAGGTGGTGCTGCGCGACGAGCAGACGCTGCGCAACGTCACCGCGAGCGGCAACGGGCCGATCGACGCGCTGCTGTCGCTGCTGCGCGCCGAGGGCGTCGAGGTCTCGCTGCACGACTACGTCGAGCACACGCTCTCGGCAGGGCAGGATGCGCAGGCGGCCGCCTACGTCGAGCTCGAACTGGGCGGGGAGCGCTACTGGGGCGTCGGCATCGACCACTCCTCGAGCCACGCCTCGCTCGCCGCGATCGTCTCGGCTGTCAACCGCGGGCTGCGCACCCGAGTCATCGAGCACGCGACGGTCTAGGTGCCCACGTACCGCGACGAGGGCGTCGTCCTCCGCACCCACCAGCTGGGGGAGGCCGATCGCATCGTCACGCTGCTGACGCGCGAGCACGGCAAGGTGCGCGCGGTCGCGAAGGGCGTGCGGCGCACCTCGTCGCGGTTCGGCGGCAGGCTCGAGCCGTTCATGGTCGCCGACCTGCAGTTCGCGGTCGGCCGCAGCCTCGACATCGTCACGCAGGCGGTGACCATCGGCTCCTACGCGCCGGTGATCGTCGCCGACTACCGCGCCTACACGGCGGCAGCGGCGATGGTCGAGACCGCCGACCGGCTCACCGACGAGGACGGCTCCAGGCAGCAGTACCTGCTGCTGGTGGGCGCGCTGCGCAGCCTCGCGCGCAGCGAGCACGACCCCTCGCTCACGCTCGACTCCTACCTGCTGCGGGCGCTGTCGGTGGCTGGCTGGGCGCCCTCCTTCGGCGACTGCGCCGTGACGGGGGAGCCCGGCCCGCACCGCGCGTTCGTGCCGCAGCTCGGCGGCGTGGTCTCCGACAGTGCTGCCCCGCCCGGTGCGCTGCGCATCGATGCGCCGACGCTCGAGCTGCTGACGGCGCTGCTGACCGGCGACTGGGCCGCCGCAGAGGCGACGCACCAAGGCGTGCGCAGCCGCGCGTCGGGCGCGGTCGGCGCGTACGTGCAGTGGCACCTCGAGCGCGGGCTCCGCAGTCTCGAGCACGTCGATCGGGGCGGCCGGTGAGCGGTCAGGACCGCGACCCGGGCATCGAGCGCAAGCCGATCGACTGGACGGGCGAGCATCCGCCCGCCTACGAGCGGGACAGCCTGCCGAAGCACGTCGCGATCATCATGGACGGCAACGGCCGCTGGGCCAACCAGCGCGGCCTCACCCGCACGCAGGGGCACGCAGCCGGCGAGGCGGTGCTGCTCGACGTGGTCGCCGGTGCCCTGCAGGCTGGCATCCAGCACCTCTCGGTCTACGCCTTCTCCACCGAGAACTGGAAGCGCAGCCCCGACGAGGTGCGCTTCCTGATGGGCTTCAACAAGGCGGTGCTGCGCCGCCGGCGCGACCAGCTCGACGCCTGGGGCGTGCGGGTGCGCTGGGCCGGCAGGCGGCCGCGCCTGTGGGCCTCGGTCATCAAGGAGCTCGAGGAGGCCGAGCGGCGCACGGCCGGCAACCGCACGATGACCCTGCAGATGTGCGTGAACTACGGCGGCACGGTGGAGATCACGGATGCGGTGCGCTCGATCGCCGCGGACGTCGCGGCCGGGAAGGTGAAGCCCTCGGGCGTCACCGAGCAGCTGCTGCGCAGCCGCATGTACAACCCGGATGTGCCGGACGTCGACCTGTTCATCCGCTCCTCCGGCGAGCAGCGGATCTCGAACTTCCTCACCTACCAGGGCGCCTACGCCGAGATGGTCTTCCTCGACCGGCTGTGGCCCGACTTCACGCGCAACGACCTCTGGCACGCGCTCGACATCTACACCGGCCGCGACCGCCGCTTCGGCGGCGCGACGGACACCCCGGTCGCCGAGTAGCCGACGCAGTCGGCGTATCGAGGCGGGATCAGCGGGCGGGCGCCTGCAGCCGCTTCCGCCAGGGATGGTCGTCGGCCAGCCGCTCGGCGAGCCACGCGCGCGCATCGGCGTCGAGCGAGGGCAGCGCCTCGTCGAGCCACTCCACGTCGGCATGGTCGGCGGCCGCATAGGCCAGCACGACCTGGGGCTGGGCGAATCGGATCCCGTCCTGCACCGTGAGCGCGTCCGCCAGCGGCATCGTCACCGCGGTGTCGCGGCGGAAGCGCCAGGTCTCGGCGTCGCTGGGGTCGAGCAGCACCTCGTACTCCCACAGCCCGTAGGCGCTGCGGCGCAGCCAGATGCTCGTGGTGCCGATCGGCAGCACGTCGGAGTCGTGGGTCAGCAGCGGCTTCAGCGCACCCTGGAAGGCGCACCACAGCTGCCACTTGCCGCCCAGCCAGCCGCGCAGCAGGCTCAGCTCGCTGCGGGGGATGACGATGTCGATATCGCCGTGCCGGCGCTCGCGGCCGAGCGCGGTGTCGATCGCCCAGCCTCCGCCGACCCACCAGGCTCCCGAGTAGCCGTCGAGCAGCTCCGCCGCATCCCTCGGCCAGCGTTCGGCCCAGGCGCCATAGAGCTCAAGCTGCTCGTCGCTCTGCATCAGCCCTCCTCGCCGTGGGATCCGGGCGCGCGCGCCCAAGCCGTGAGCCTATCCCAGGGCGCTATGCCGTGGCAGTCCACGGATGCGCTGCCGGCGGCCACGCGCACGGCGCCCGGTCGGTAGAATCGAAGTTCACGTGCCGCGCTCCAGCCAGGGGCGCACGGCCGACCCTGAGGAGCATCCGTGGCCCAGAACCGTCTCGACGCCGTCATCAACCTCGCGAAGCGACGCGGCTTCGTGTTCCAGGCGGGCGAGATCTACGGAGGGTCCCGCTCGGCGTGGGACTACGGGCCCCTCGGCGTGGCGCTGAAGGAGAACATCAAGCGCCAGTGGTGGAAGACGTTCGTGCAGGGCCGCGACGACATGGTGGGCCTCGACTCGGCGATCATCCTCCCGACCCCGGTGTGGAACGCATCCGGTCACGTCGCCACCTTCACCGACCCGCTGGTCGAGTGCCTGCAGTGTCACAAGCGGCACCGCCAGGACCACCTCGAGGAGGCGTACGAGGCGAAGAAGGGCCGCGCCGCCGCCTCGATGGAGGACATCACCTGCCCCGACTGCGGCACCACCGGCAAGTGGACCGAGCCGCAGCTGTTCTCGGGCCTGATGAAGACCAACCTCGGCCCGGTCGACAACGAGACCGGCCTGCACTACCTGCGCCCGGAGACGGCGCAGGGCATCTTCACGAACTTCCTGAACGTCGTGACCGTCTCGCGCAAGAAGCCGCCGTTCGGCATCGGCCAGGTCGGCAAGGCGTTCCGCAACGAGATCACGCCCGGCAACTTCATCTTCCGCACCCGGGAGTTCGAGCAGATGGAGATCGAGTTCTTCGTGCCGCCGGCCGAGGCGCCCGAGTGGTTCGACACCTGGGTCGAGGCGTGCTGGGCGTGGTTCCTCGACCTCGGCATCACCGAGGCGAACATGCGCCGCTTCGACGTGCCGGAGGACGAGCGCGCGCACTACTCGGCCGCCACCATCGACTTCGAGTACCGCTTCGGGTTCCAGGGCTCCGAGTGGGGCGAGCTCATGGGCGTCGCGAACCGCACCGACTACGACCTGGGCGCGCACTCGAGCGCATCCGGCAAGGACCTCGTCTACTTCGACCAGGCCTCCGGCGAGAAGTACACGCCGTACGTGATCGAGCCATCCTTCGGCCTCACCCGCAGCATGATGGCGTTCCTGGTCGACGCGTACGACGAGGAGGAGGTGCCCAACGCCAAGGGCGGCACCGACACCCGCACGGTGCTGCATCTCGACGCGCGCCTGGCGCCCGTCAAGGTCGCCGTGCTGCCGCTGAGCCGCAACGAGCAGCTCTCGCCGCTCGCGCGCGAGATCGCCGGGCGGCTGCGGGGCCACTGGGCGATCGACTTCGACGACGCCGGCGCCATCGGCCGCCGCTACCGCCGGCAGGACGAGGTGGGCACGCCCTACTGCGTCACGGTCGACTTCGACTCGCTCGAGGACGGCGCCGTGACGGTGCGCGAGCGCGACTCGATGCAGCAGACGCGCGTGAAGGTCGACGAGCTCGAGGCGCACCTGGCGCAGGGGCTCATCGGGGCGTGAATGTGGGGAGCGTGAGCATGGCGGCGAGCACACTGCCGGCGCTGTCGATCGGGCCCATCGCCCTCGACACGCCCGTCGTGCTCGCGCCCATGGCGGGCATCACGAACACGGCCTTCCGGCGGCTGTGCCGCGAGTACGGCGCCGGGCTCTACGTGAGCGAGATGATCACCACCCGCGCGCTCGTCGAGCGCACGCCCGCGACGATGCGGCTGATCAGCCACCACCCCTCGGAGTCGCTGCGCTCGGTGCAGCTCTACGGCGTCGACCCGAAGACCGTCGAGCAGGCCGTCGCCATCCTGGTCGACGAGGATCGCGCCGACCACATCGACCTGAACTTCGGCTGCCCGGTGCCGAAGGTGACCCGTCGCGGCGGCGGCAGCGCCCTGCCGTGGAAGCGCGAGCTGTTCGCCGCCATCGTGGAGCGCGCGGTGCAGCGCGCCGGCGACATCCCCGTCACCGTGAAGATGCGCAAGGGCATCGACGACGAGCACCTCACCTACCTCGACGCCGGCCGCATCGCCGAGGATGCCGGCGTGGCAGCCGTCGCCCTGCACGGCCGCACGGCCGCGCAGCACTACTCCGGTCAGGCCGACTGGGATGCCATCGCGGCGCTGAAGCAGCACGTCACCTCGGTGCCGGTGCTCGGCAACGGCGACATCTGGCAGGCGGAGGATGCGCTGCGCATGCTCGAGCAGACCGGCGCCGACGGGGTCGTGGTCGGCCGCGGCTGCCTGGGCCGTCCGTGGCTGTTCGGCGACCTCGCCGCGGCCTTCTCCGGCAGCGACGAGCGGCACCGCCCGAACCTCGGCCAGGTGGCGGATGCGTTCCGTCGCCACGCCGAGCTGCTGGTCGAGTTCTTCGACGAGGAGGATCGCGCCTGCCGCGACATCCGCAAGCACGTCGCCTGGTACTTCAAGGGCTACCCGATCGGCGGCGACGCCCGGCGCGCGCTCGCAGCGGTCTGGTCGCTCGCGGAGCTCGACGAGCTGCTCGGCGCGCTCGACCACGCCTCGCCCTACAACGCCGAGGGCGTCGAGGGGCAGCGCGGCCGCGCCGGCAGCCCGCGCAAGCCGGCGCTGCCCGACGGCTGGCTCGACAGTCCCGAGCTGAGCCCCGCGCAGCGCGAGGCTCTGATCGAGGACGAGAGCGATACCCGTGGCGGCTGACGAGCGGGGCTACGGCGAGCACGACGCCGAGCGGCGCCTGCCCGAGGTGCATCGCTCCGCACGCACCGACTTCGCGCGGGATCGCGCGCGCCTGCTGCACTCGAGCGCCTTCCGCAGGCTCGGGCAGAAGACGCAGGTGCTCTCGCCCACCATGGGCTTCGACGACTCCCGCACCCGCCTGACGCACTCGCTCGAGGTCGCGCAGGTCGGCCGTGAGATCGCCGTCGAGCTGCGCCTCGACCCCGACGTCGTCGACACCGCGTGCCTCGCCCACGACATCGGGCATCCGCCCTTCGGCCACAACGGCGAGAAGGGCCTCAACGAGTGGGCGCTGGCGATCGGCGGCTTCGAGGGCAACGCGCAGACGCTGCGGGTCATCACGCGGCTCGAGCCGAAGGTGCTGCAGGGCGGCCGCCCGTACGGCTTGAACCTCACGCGCGCGAGCGTCGATGCCGCGTGCAAGTATCCGTGGCCGGCCGCGTCCGACGTCCACGACGCATCCGGCCGCATCAAGTTCGGCTTCTACGCCGACGACCGCGAGGTCTTCGAGTGGATGCGTCAGGGCGCGCCCGAGGGCAGGCCGTCGATCGAGGCGCAGGTGATGGATCTCGCCGACGACATCGCCTACTCGGTGCACGACTTCGAGGATGCGGTGGTGGGCGGCTACGTCGACGTCGCGAAGCTGCAGAGCCGCGTCGGGCACGACGAGCTCGTCTCGATGATGATGACCTGGGTCGGGCCCGAGTTCACGCGCGACGACCTGCTCGCCGCCTTCGACCGGCTCGACGACCTCGAGACCTGGGTGCGCTCGTTCGACGGCTCGCGCGCCGACCACGCCCGCCTGAAGAACCTCACCTCCAAGCTCATCGGGCGCTTCGCCAACGCGGCGATCCGGCTCACGCGCGAGTCGCACGAGGGGCCGCTGGCGCGCTTCGGCGGCACGGTCGAGGTGCCGAGCGAGGTTCGCGCCGAGATCGCGGTGCTGAAGGGCACGGCGGCGAGCTTCATCCTCGCCGAGCGGCGCCAGCCCGTGTACGCGAGCCAGCGCCGGGTGCTGCAGGAGCTGGCGGATGCGCTGCTGCGCATCGGGCCGGACGCCCTCGATCGCGCCTACGCCGACGACTGGGCGCACGCTGGCGACACGGCCGCGCGAGCACGGGTCGTCGTCGACCAGGTGGCGAGCCTGACCGATCGCGGCGCCTTCGCGTGGCATGAGCGGTACGTCGGGGACTGAGGGAGCGGCGATGGCGGGGAGGATCCGGCGCAGCGACATCGACGAGCTGCGCGCACGCATCTCGATCGTCGACGTTGTCGGCGAGCACGTCACGCTGAAGAACGCGGGCGTCGGCAGCATGAAGGGGCTGTGCCCGTTCCACGACGAGCGCACTCCGTCGTTCCACGTGCGGCCTGCTGTGGGCCGCTACCACTGCTTCGGCTGCGGCGAGGATGGCGACGCCTTCCAGTTCGTGATGGCGATGGATCACACCTCGTTCGCCGAGACGGTCGAGCGCTTCGCGGCGCAGCTCGGCTACACGCTGCACTACGAGGACGGCAAGCCGCAGGAGGAGACCAGCGGCCGGCTGCGGCTGCTGGAGGCGAGCCGGGCCGCAGAGACCTTCTTCCAGGAGCAGCTGCTCACGCCTGCCGCCGCGCTCGGCCAGCAGTTCCTGGGGGAGCGCGGCTTCGACCTCGCGGCGGCGCAGCGCTTCGGCGTGGGCTACGCCCCGGCGTCGTTCGAGGCGCTGAAGCAGCACCTGCGCGGCAAGGGCTTCACCGAGGCCGAGCTGCTGAGCGCCGGTCTGCTCAGCGAGGGGCAGCGCGGCAGCTACGACCGGTTCCGCGGCCGCTTGATCTGGCCCATCCGCGACGTGGCGGGTGCGACGGTCGGCTTCGGCGCGCGCCGGCTCTCGGATGACGACAAGGGCCCGAAGTACCTGAACTCGCCCGAGACGCCGATCTTCCGCAAGAGCCAGGTGCTCTACGGCCTCGACCTCGCCAAGCGCGACATCGCCAAGGGGCACGAGGCGGTCGTGGTGGAGGGGTACACGGATGTGATGGCCTGCCACCTCGCGGGCGTCACGACCGCGGTCGCCACCTGCGGCACGGCCTTCGGCGTCGACCACATCAAGGTGCTGCGTCGCGTGCTCGGCGACGTCTCCACCACCGACACGCGCTCGCTCGGCCGCGTCATCTTCACGTTCGACCCGGATGAGGCGGGGCAGCAGGCCGCCGCGCGCACCTTCGCGGAGGAGCAGCGCTTCGCGGCGCAGACCTTCGTCGCGGTGCCGCCGGAGGGCCTCGACCCCTGCGATCTGCGGCTGGAGCGCGGCGACGACGCGGTGCGCAAGTTGGTGCAGCAGCGCCGCCCGCTGTTCGAGTTCATGCTGCGGCGCATCGTCGCCGAGCACGACCTCGAGACCGTGGAGGGGCGGGTCGCAGCCATGCGGCGCGCGGCCCCGGTGCTGCAGTCGATCCGCGACCGCGCGCTGTCCGACGGCTACGTGCGCACGGTCGCCGGCTGGCTGGGGGTCGGTCCGGATGAGGTCAGCCGCGCGGTGCGGCAGGCCGGGCCGCGCCCGACGCCCACCTCCGACGGCGCCGCACCCGCGCATCCGCCGGCCGATGTGGCGCTGCAGCAGCTCGAGCGTGATCCGGCGTCACGGCTGGAGCGCGATGCGGTCGCGGCGCTCCTGCAGCAGCCTGCCGTGCTCGGGAAGGATCTCGCCGCTCGCGGCGCCTCGGCGTACATCGCCAACCCCTCGCTCGCCGTGGTGCGCGACGGCGTGCTGGCCTCGTTCGATGCGATCGAGGCGTCGGACTTCTCGGAGCGCGTGGCAGAGACCGTGCCGGCGGAGATCGTGCCGCTTGTGCGCACGCTGGCGATGTCACCCATCCCGCAGGGATCGGCCGAGGGTGTGAAGGCCTACGTGCGCGGTGTCGTCTCGTCGCTCGTCGACCGTGACATCCTGCGACGCAAGGCCGAGATGCTCGGCAGCTTGCAGCGGCTGGGCGCGAGCGATCCCGAGACTGCGAAGCGACTGCAGGAGCAGCTGGTCGAGCTCGAGCGCGAGCGGCGGTCGCTGCGCTCGGAGTGACGTGCCTACGGCACCAGGAAGTTGATCTGGAAGTGCTCGCCGACGACGGCGTCCACGTACTCGATGTCTCCGGCACCCGCCGGGCACTCCGCGCGGATCGAGCTGGTCATCGAGCCCGACTGGAAGTTGCGGGCGTACCAGGCCTGCACGCTGCCGTCCTCGGGCTCATCGAAGATCGAGAGCATCTCAACGGATGAGCCCTGCGACGATGCATCGAGCGTGAAGATGTCGGCCTCCCACTCGTCGGGGCTCGAATTCGAGAGGATGCCCAGGGTGACCTCCGAGTTCTCGCCCTCGTCGGTCGAGTCGCTGTCCTGCGCGCCCTGGTAGGCCCAGAAGGAGCAGCCGGTCGCGGTCTCGACGACGCTGATCGTGGGGCCGACGGGGAAGTCCGAGTCGGGTTGCAGCTCGAAGGCATCGTTCGTGATGATGCTGGGCTCCCAGCCGCCGACCGTGCCAGGTGGCAGCTCGGTGCCGATCGCGACGAGCTCGGGCAGCGCACCGTCCGCACTCGGGGGCGGCGTCGGAGCCGAGGTCGTCTCGACCGGGTCGGTGGTGGCCGTGGGCTGCGGTGAGGCCGACGGCGCCTGTGGCGGGGCAGTCGGCAGCGCCGGCGGCATGATGCATCCGGAGAGCGAGACGGCGATCCCCGTGGCGAGGACGACGAGCGGAAGCGCCTTCGACGGGCGAGTGACAGGCGACATGCGAACTCCAAGGCGCGGTGCAACGGGTTGCTCGCACGCTAGCGCAGGCGCGCTCACAGTCGGGTGGGAACGGGCCAGTGTGGTCGAAGCCGCCGCGTCACAGCCGCATCACGATGTGTGCCGGTGGCCCGAGATCGAGCGCCACCTTCGGATCGGACGGGCAGGACCGGTGGTCGACGAGCGCGCGGAGCCGCGACTCGATGCCACGCGGTCGCGGTCGCGGTCGCGCGACGCTGCCATGCGATTGCGATTGCGATTGCGATTGCGATTGCGGTTGCGGTTGCGGTCGCGGTCGCGCGGCTGTGCGACGGCGCGGCGGCCGGGTCACGGGTGTCGATGGAGATGTTGGGGCGCCGAACGCCTCGTCGGGCAGCTTGACGGCGAGTGACGGCATCGCCTCTGCCGCGACGCTGCCGGGGCTGCGCTGCGCCGGCGCCGCGCCGTTGCGGCTGGTGCGTGCGTAGCGGTCGGTGGTGCGCAGCTGGGGGATGATGCGCCAGTTGCCGGGTTCGGGTCCTGCGGCTTCGATGCGGAGGCGGCCGGCGTGGATCTCGTGGTGGTGGTAGACGCAGACGAGGATGCCGTTGTCGATGTCGGTGGGGCCGCCGGTCTCCCAGGGGGTGATGTGGTGGGCCTCGCACCAGGAGGCGGGCAGGCCGCAGCCGGGTACCCGGCAGCCCTTGTCGCGGGCGGCCAGCGCGCGCCGCTGGGCACGGTTGAACAGCCGCTCGGTGCGGCCGAGGTTCAGTACCTGGCCGGCGCTGTTGACGACGGCGTGGTGGATGACCGCGTCGCAGGCGAGCCGGGCGGCGGTCTCGATCGGCACCAGATCACCCGTGTGCTCGATCGTGAGGGTGCGATCGGGCGAGGGCCGGTCGTGGAGGTAGGCGTTGAACGCGTCGATGGTGCCGGTGAGCACGAGGGTGGGCGCTTCGCCGCCGGCGACCGGCGCGTCTCCGGAGGCGGCGTGGGCGCGGGCGAGGCCGATGAGCACGTCGTGGGCGCGCTGCTCGCGCGTGCGGTCATCGACCACGTTCGAGTCGTCGCCGGCGGGGGTGCCGTTGGCGTCCACCTGCCGGCCAGCGTCGCAGTCGTCGCCGCAGTCATCGCTGCAGCCGTCGTGGCCGGTGTCTCGGAAGGCGACCTTCACCCGCGGCCCCTGGTGCGCGTCGACCACCGACTTCAGCGAGGAGCCATCCTCCGCCGGCGACCAGCCGCGGTAGCCCCAGCCGCCGCGCTCGCGCCAGATGCGGAACGAGCGCTCCGTGCGCTGCCGCTCGGCCGCCGGCAGCACCCCGTCCGGGTCGATCGCCGCCGCGTAGAGGCGCGCCTGATCGGCCAGCAGCTCGGGCACCAGCGGGAAGTCGGGATCGGTGGCGGCATCGACCAGCAGGCCCTCCGCCCACGCCAGCCGCTCCAGATCCGCCCGCGGCGCCGCCGGCTCCAACGTGCCGACGATCACGCGCGCCTGCGCGAGCGAGAGGGCACCGGCGTCGATCGCTGCCGCCACCCGCGGGTACTTGACCGCGATCTCGCCACCAGTGAGCGACATCCCCGGGCTCGTCATCGCCGCCAGCGACAGCAGCTGGTGCGCATCCCGGGCATGGATGCCGAACGACTGCGCGATCGCCTCCTTCGCGCTCCGACGACCCATCGCGCGACAGATCTGCTGATCGGCGGGGCCCTTCGAGCCCTCATCGATCACGCCCGCCAGCCGCACCTGCAGCGCATCCACGATCCGGGAGAGCGCTGCCGTGCCCTCCAGCACGTCCTCGACCTCGACAACCGACGCGGTCACCAGAGAGTCGACCCGCGCGAGCACGGCACGCGCGGCATCCACTGCTGCGCCCATCTGCTGCTCGGTCATCATCGACTCCGTCCGTTGCGACGAGAGTAGATCGGGCCACTGACACGGCAGGCCGACGGGCGCTCGATGTGACCTGAGCGAGTGAGTGATGCTACGATTGACGTCGCTCCTGCAGCGATCCTCGATAGCTCAATTGGCAGAGCAGCCGGCTGTTAACCGGCAGGTTGATGGTTCGAGTCCATCTCGGGGAGCGATCGGCCCTCACCCCTCGGGGTGGGGGCCATTATCGTCCGTGTCGGCGGTGGCGCTGCCGACGCGATCGCCTTCCTGTCGAGGCGTCAGTCCTCCAGGTCGTCGACACCGGGCATCCAGCTCAGGCCGGGCACGCCCCACTTGTTCTTCTTGATCGCCTTCTGCACGCCCTTCGTGCCGAACGCATCCAATCGGTCCGCATAGAGGACGCCGTCGAGGTGGTCATACTCATGCTGGAGGATGCGCGCGAGCCAGCCCGAGGCCTCGAGCTCGTAGTGCTCGCCGTGCTCGTCCTGCGCGTGCAGGATCGCACGGTCGCTGCGCTTGAGGGCGAAGCGCTCACCCGGGATGGAGAGGCAGCCCTCCTCGTCCTCCTCGTCGGGGATCCCGAGCGGCGGGGGAGAGATCCACAGCTCGGGGTTCGCGGCGACCCCGCGCGTTCGCATGCCTTCCGCATCCGTCCAGTCGTAGACGAACAGCCGCCGGCCGATGCCGATCTGCGGCGCTGCCAGGCCCACACCGGGGGCTGACCCCATGGTCTCGAACATGTCGGCGACGAGGGTCTCGAGCTCGGCGTCGAACGCGACGACCGGCTCAGCGGCCTGGTGCAGCACAGGCTCACCGGTGATGTAGATGGGCAGAACAGTCATGTCCTCCAGGGTATCGATGGCCGCGCAGAGTACTGTCTTCAAGTGCACTTCACCGCGCTCGACGACCTGGCTGCTGAGATCTCGCTCACGCCGCTCCAGGCCCTCGGGATCCCGGTCGCCATCGTGGGCGCGATCTTCCTCTCGGTGGGCACGCAGTTCCAGCATCGCGGCGTCGGCCACTTCGAGGGCGGCGACCAGCGCGGCGCCCAGCTGGGCGGCTCAGCGCTGCTGCGGCTGCTGCGGAACCCGGCATGGGTGATCGGCACGCTGCTGCTGGGTCTCGCGATCGTGCTGCAGCTCGGAGCGCTCGCCCTCGCGCCGCTGATCGTCGTGCAGCCGCTCGGCGCCGTCGCGCTGGTCGTGACGGCCATCCTGAACTCGCGCCTCGCGAACATCCGGCTCGACCACCGCACCATCCGCGCGATCGTGACCTGCCTGGTCGGCATCGGCCTCTTCGTCACCGTCGCCGCGATCTTCGCGGTGGAGCGGCCGATCCAGGATCGGCAGCTACTGACGGTGCTGTCGCTGCTGGTGGTCGCGCTCACGGGGCTCGGCATCGTGTGGTGGGTCTACCGCAGCCGGGCGAACGCTGTCTTCTATATCGTCTCCGCCGGCGTGCTCTACGGCTTCGTCGTCACGCTCTCGAAGATCGTCATCAACCGCATCATCTCCGGCAACTTCGACTGGCTGACGATCGTCTGCGGCGCAGCCTTGCTCGTCGCGATGCTCGTCGGCAGCTACGCCGTGCAGCTCGCGCACGCCTCCGGCCCGCCCGATCTCGTCATCGCCGGTCTCACCGTGGTCGACCCGCTCGTGGCCGTCCTCATCGGCGTGACCGTGCTGGGCGAGGCCGCCGAGACGCCGCCCTGGGCGATCATGGTGTTCGCCGCAGCCGGGGCACTCGCCGTCTGGGGCGTCCTCCAGCTCGCCAGGCACCACCCACAGATCCGGACGCTCGAGTCGTCCGAGGAGACCAATGACTGAACGCCCCCTGCGCATCCTGATCGCCACCGACACCTTCGCCCCCGACGTGAACGGCGCGGCGAAGTTCACCACGAGGCTCGCGGCCAGACTGACCAAGCGAGGGCACGAGGTGCACGTGGTGGCGTCGGCGCTCGGCCGCGGAAAGCAGGGCACCCGTGTCGAGGAGCACGAGGGTCAGCGCTTCAGCGTGCACCGCCTGCGGTCGATGCTCTACCCGGGCCACGAGTGGCTGCGCTTCGCCCACCCGTGGCGGATGTTCGCGAACGCCGCCTCGCTCCTGGACGCCCTCAAGCCGGATGTCGTGCACTTCCAGTCCCACATCATCCTGGGCCGCGCGTTCTCGACCGAGGCCAAGAAGCGCGGCATCCGCGTCGTCGGCACCAACCACCTGATGTTCGAGAACCTCATGGACCACTCGAACATCCCCGCCTTCCTGCAGCACCAGACGGTCGACCGGCTCTGGCAGGACGCCGCGACCGTGCTGAGCCGCTGCGACGTCGTCACGACGCCGACCCGGCGCAGCGCCGACTACCTCGAGCTCAAGACCGGGCTGCGCGACGTGCACGCCATCTCGTGCGGCCTGCCTGGCGACGAGTACAGCCCGAACCCCGAGCGCCAGCGCGGGCGCATCGTGTTCGTCGGACGCGTCACGAGCGAGAAGCGGCTCGAGACGCTCGTGCACGCCGTCGCCCAGCTGCCGCAGGATCTGCCGTGGCACCTCGACATCGTCGGCGGCGGCGACCAGATCGACGAGCTCGGCGCGCTGGCGCGCAGGCTGCACGTCGCCGACCGCGTGACGCTGACCGGCTTCGTCTCTGACGAGGAGCTGCGCCAGCGACTGCGCTCCGCCGAGGTGTTCGCGATGCCGTCGACGGCCGAGCTGCAGTCGATCGCGACCATGGAGGCCATGGCGACCGGACTGCCCGTCGTGGCCGCCGACGCCATGGCGCTGCCGCACCTGGTCACCGACGGCGTCAACGGCTGGCTCTTCCGACCCGACGACGCCGCCGACCTCGCCCAGAAGCTCGAGCGCATCCTGCGCCTGAGCGACGAGGAGTACGCGATGTATCAGCAGCACAGCCTGCAGATGGTCGCGCCGCACGACATCGAGGCGACGATCACCGCGTTCGAGCGCTTGTATCGCGGCGAGCACGTCGCCGATCCCGACACGCACGTCGAGATCGCCGACTAGGCTCGATTCCCGGGCCGAAGGCCCACGGGGCGGTAGCTCAGCTGGTTAGAGCAGCGGACTCATAATCCGTCGGTCACGGGTTCAAGTCCCGTCCGCCCTACACATCTGCTCGAGGCACGGGAGGACGGAAGACCCATGCCCACCGATCGCGCCCAGCCCGAGCACGGCCCCGCTGGCGAGCGCCGGCAGGACACCAGCGTCGGCTCGATCGAGCTGACCCACTGGCGCCGCCGGCTCGGCCACCGCATGGCGCAGCTCGCGCGCTGGCTCGGCGAGGTCGTGACGCCCTACGGCATCCTGCTCATCACGCTCGCTGTCGGCGCGGCGATCGCCTTCGGCTTCAGCCTGCTGGCCGTCGAGGTCTACGACGCGGTCACCGACGAGGACGGCATCGCAGGCATCGACCGGCCGGTGCTCGATGCGATCCTCACCATCCGAAGCCCTGGGGCGGATGCGTTCGTCACCGGTTTCACGGATCTCGCGGGCACGGTGGGCATGCCGCTCGTCGCGGTCGCGGCACTCCTGATCCTCAGCATCCGCCGCCGCTCGTGGACGCCGACGGTGCTCATCGTCGCGACCGGCGCCGGCTCGCTGCTGATGACGGTCGCGGGCAAGCTGCTCATCGGCCGCGACCGTCCGCCGATCATCGATGCCGTGCCGCCCTACGAGGTCTCCGCCTCGTTCCCCAGCGGTCACACGCTCAACGCGGCGGCGATCCTGGGCGTCATCGCCTACCTGCTCATCCTCCGCCGGCTCACGACCTGGTCGAGGGTCCTCATCGTCGTGGTCGCCGTGGTGGCATCGCTGCTCGTGGCGGCCAGCCGCGTCTACCTCGGCCACCACTGGGTGACGGATGTGGTCGCCGGCTGGGCGCTCGGTGCGGCCTGGCTCGCACTGGTCATCACCGCGCATCGGCTCTACCTCACCTCGCGGCTCCGGCACGACGAAGCGGCCGCCTGAGCCGTCTCGGCTGCCGGCGCGTGGCACCTCCGCACGGGCGCGCTCGGCTGCCGTGCGCGGCGCGAGCGGGTGCGCTCAGCCGCCGCTGCGGCGCCGGCGCCTGATGCGCTGCACGGTCTCCATGGCCGCCACGCCGACCAGCACGAGCGTCGCGGCAGCGCTCGTGCCGAGCGACGACAGCAGCGGCGACACGCAGGCGACGGCGACGAGCGCGAGCGCGCCCACTGCCTGCGGCACGATCCAGCGGCGCTCGAGCAGCCGCCGGAACCAGAACGTGCCCACGAGGAACAGCAGCGGGCCTCCGACCACCGCGACGACCGCCGAGACGCTCTGCTGGTCGGGATGCGCGAGCACCTCCTTGTCGCCCACGCTGACGAGCACGATGCCGGCGATCACGAGCAGGTGCACGTAGGTGTAGGCCGTGCGCGCGAGGCGACCGGGCGCCTCTGACGCCTCCATCGCCTCCGAGCCGATGCGCTCGCCGTGGTCGAAGTAGACCCACCAGAGCGCGGCCGCGGTGCAGAACGCCAGCAGCATCGCGATGACCGCCTGCGGCGTGATCTCGAGGTCGACGAAGGCGAAGCCGGTGACCAGCAGCCCCTCCCCGAGCGCGATCAGCACGAACAGCGCCGAGCGCTCGGCGATGTGCGCACCGGAGAGGTCCCACCGGCCCATCTCGACCCGGCCCGTGCGCGGCACCGGGAACCCGAGCCTGGTGCCCAGCAGCTCGATGCCGAGCGCGGCGGCCCACAGCGGCAGCTGCGCGGGCAGCGGCAGCAGCGCCCCGACGATCCAGAGCACGCTGCTGGCGGCCGTCCAGACGAGCACGCGCGTGAAGTCCAGCGCCACCTCGCGATCCTCCCGCCGGGTCGCGAGCACGATGAAGCCCGTGCGCCCGAGCTGCATGACGACGTACGCCGCGGCGAACACCCACGCCCGCTCGCCGAAGGAATCGGCGATCGACACGCTCATCACGAGCGCCACGAGCGCGATCGCGATGACCGCGCCGCGCACCGGCAGCTTGATCGGGTCGAGCCAGTTGGTCACCCAGGTGGTCGCGACCCACGCCCACCACAGCGCAGTCACCATGATGGTGCCCTCGAGCGCGCCCAGCGGCGTCTGATGCTCGTACAGATAGGCGGAGAGCTGGGTGAGCGCGAAGACGAAGACGAGGTCGAAGAACAGCTCGACGTAGGTGACGCGATCGGAACGCGATGCGTCCGCGGGCCGGAGCAGGGCGTCGCGTGCGTCTGCGGTCATGCCAGATGATCGCACGCGCTGCGGCATCGCCGCCGCACGCCGTGGCGCGCCGCCGCCGCCTAGCATCGAGCCATGGCTCTCAGCACGCCCTTCCTGGCGATCGATCTCGAGCGCATGCAGGCGAACATCGCGCGCGTCGCCGAGGCGGCCACCGCCCGCGGCATCGCGCTCCGCCCGCACGCGAAGACCCACAAGACGATCGAGATCGGGCGGATGCAGGTGGCAGCCGGCGCGCACGGCCTCACCGTGGCCACGGTGGGGGAGGCGGAGGTCTTCACCGCTGCCGGCCTCGACGACCTCTTCATCGCCTACCCGCTCTGGCTCGACGCCGGCAAGGCCGCCAGGCTCAGCGCGCTCGCCGCCCGCGGCGCGTCGATCTCGATCGGCGTCGACTCGGTCGAGGGCGTCGCCCGGCTCGTGCACGCGGGCCTCGCCGGCCGCGTCTCGGTGCGGGTGGAGGTCGATGCCGGTCATCACCGCTCCGGATGCGCTCCGGCAGCAGCAGGGGAGGTCGCCTCGGCCGCGGTGCGGGCGGGCGTCGACGTCGAGGGCGTCTTCTCCTTCCCCGGCCACTCGTACGCGCCGGAGGCGCGCGAGCGCGCCGCCCGCGACGAGGCGGAGGCGCTCACCGCCGCCGCGGCGTCGCTGCGCGCGGCCGGCATCGAGCCGATGGTGGTCTCCGGCGGCTCGACGCCCAGCCTCGCCGCTTCGCTCGAGCTCGACTCGCCGGTGAACGAGCTGCGGCCGGGCGTCACCGTCTTCGGCGACGCGCAGCAGTGGGAGCTCGGCTCGGCGGAGCCTGAGGACATCGCGCTCACGTGCCATGCCACCGTCGTCTCGCACGCGGGCGGGCGGCTGGTGCTGGACGCCGGCTCGAAGGTGCTCGGCCCGGACCGCGCCGACTGGGCAAGCGGCCACGGGCGGCTCCTCGATCATCCAGACGCGCGCATCGTGCAGCTGAGCGAGCACCACGCGGTCGTCGAGCTGCCCGGCGGTTCCGGCGAGCTGCCGGCGCTGGGCACCGTGGTGCGCGTCGTGCCGAACCACGTGTGCATCGCGGTGAACATGGTCGACGAGCTCGTCGTCTACGACCGCGGCGGCGATAGCGAGCCCGCGGCGCGCTGGCGCGTGGCGGCGCGAGGGCGCAACGCGTAGGAGAGCGGCATCAGGCGCCGGGGGCCCCGCCGGCGCATCAGGCGTCGGCGGCTTCGCCGGCGACTCAGGTGCCGATGGCGCCGATCGTCTCGGTCAGCCGCAGGATCCCGTCGCCCGCCTCGATGCGCCCCTCGCCGTCCGTGGCGATCAGCCCCAGGTTCGTCACGCCCAGCTCCCCGTACTCGGCCGCGAGCCGCGTGATCTCGGACGACGACGCATCCGCCGGCACGCTCGCGAACAGCACGATCGCGTACGGCTCGTCGAGGCCGACCGCCGCGCGCGCCTCGCGCACGGTCGCGATCGCGGCACGCGTCACCTCGAGCTGCTCCTCGGGCGCCGCGTCGCTGGTCAGCAGCACGCCGTCGCCGAGCTCACCGGCGAGCGCGAGGGTCTTCGGCTTGAGGCCGCCGATCAGCAGCGGCGGCACCTCGCTCGGCGGCCAGCGCAGCTGCACGCGGTCGAGGTGCACGTAGCGGCCGTCGACGCTCAGCTCGTCGCCCGCGAGCAGCGTGCGCAGCGCGGTGGCATGCTCGGTCAGCAGCGTCAGCGGCGACGCCTCGCGCACACCGGCCTGCGCCATCCAGTCGAGCACGCCGTGGCCGATGCCCGGCAGCAGCCTGCCCGGAAACATCCGCGCGATGGTGGCGATCTCCATCGCGGTCAGTGCGACGGTGCGCAACGGCACCGGCAGCAGCCCGATGCCCACCCGGATGCGCTCGGTCGCGGCGAGCACGGCGGCCGCGGTCGAGGTGCCCGACTGCCCGAAGCAGTCCTCCCAGAGCCAGAGCTCGGCGAGGCCGACGGCATCGGCGGCGCGGGCGACATCGAGGAAGCGCTCGGGCGCCTGATCGGGCGGGAGGACGAGGCCGAGCACAGGTGAGTTCTGCATGGCTCGACCGTACGCGAGGCCCCTGACGGCCGCTCCCACCGGGTCGCCGTCGGTAGACTCGAGGCATGACCGACTCCGCCGTGACCGCTCCCGCCGACGCCGCCATCGCCCAGCACGAGGCCTTCCGCCGCAAGCGCGACCAGAGCGTGCGCGCGCCCCAGGGAGCGCTCGCGCTGACGACCACCGCGTGGGTCTCCGCGGCCACCGAGGTCGAAGGCGTGGCCGGCACCTGGGCGCCCTCGCCGACCGGCGACGGCCTGCAGGTGACGGCGGATGCGTCGGCCGAGATCATCGTCGACGGCGAGACCGTCGACGGCACGGTGAGCGTCTACGCGCAGGAGTCGATGACGCCCAGCACGGTGCGCTTCGACGATCGCCGCACGGCCTTCGTGATCGGGCCAGACTTCAAGGGCCGCTTCGCGCTGCGCGTGTGGGATGCGGAGGCGGCGACCGAGCGCGGCTTCGAGCAGATCACCGCCTTCGACTACGACCCGGCATGGCACGTGCAGGGCACCTTCGAGCCCGTCGAGGGCGGCGTCGACTTCGAGTACGGCAAGTCGCAGGGTGGGTCGCTGCGCCGGGCGACCTCGCCCGGCACGATCCGCTTCGAGCACGAGGGCGAGCAGGTCGAGCTCGTCGCGCTGCCCGACGGCGACAGCCTGCAGATCGTCTTCGCCGACGCCACGACGGGCGAGGAGACCTACGACGTGGGCCGCTTCCTGTTCGTGCGCCCGCGCCACGACGGCACCGTCGACCTCGACTTCAATCGCGCGATCGTGCCGCCGTGCGCGATGAGCGACCAGTACAACTGCCCGCTGCCGCCGGCCGGCAACCGCCTCGCCTTCCCGATCCGCGCGGGCGAGCAGCGACCGGTGTTCACAGGCGAATGACAGGCTTGTCACTCCCGCGCGCCATGTGAGACACTCAAGGCGTCTCGAGCCCGGTTCGACCGATGGGGAAGTCGCATCGAACGAGGGAGAGACGATGACTGCTGCGAACACGCTCAGGCGACGCTCCGCGACCACCGCGGGGGTGGCCTGGATCCACGCGTCCCCGCGCGCGATGCGCACGCATCTGGAGTGGGCGATCGGCCAGGCCGTCGGCGACGCGCTGCGCTTCCTCTGGCAGCCGCAGCCGGTCGAGCCGGGCATGGAGCGCACCGAGGTGCACTGGTCCGGCCCCGTCGGCACCGGCGCCGCGATCGCCTCCGCCCTCGCGGGCTGGCGCGACGTGCGCTTCGAGGTGACCGAGGATCCGACGCCCGGCAGTAACGGCATGCGCTGGATGCACACGCCGCAGCTCGGCATCAGCGCCCAGCGCATCGACGCCGCCGGCTCCCTCGTGGTGCCGGAGGAGCGCATCCGCGGTGCCATCGAGGCCGCAGGGCCTGATGCCCGCGCGCTGCTCGCGGCGCTCGACGACGCCATGGGCGGCGCCTGGGATCGTGAGCTCGAGTCCTATCGGCACGCTTCCGACGGCTCGCCCGTCATCGCGCTGCACCGGGTCGGCTGACGCCCCGCCACCGCCCCACAGACCGCTGAGGCCCCCGCTGAGTACAGCGGGGGCCTCAGCTATGCACGGACTCAGACCGAGCGGATCGCCACGACCGCGTTGTGCCCGCCGAATCCGAACGAGTTCGACACGGCCAGCTGCGGTCCGTCGTCCAGCGGCATGGGCGTGCCCGAGATGCGCAGCGGCGCCTCCGGGTCCTGCTCGGTCACGTTGATCGTCGGCGGAGCAGTGCGCTCGTGCAGGGCGAGCACGGTGAAGGCCGCCTCGAGCGCACCCGTGCCGCCCAGCAGGTGGCCGTGCGCCGCCTTCGTCGCCGAGACGGGGATCTCGCTGATGCGCTCACCGAAGATGCGGTGCAGCGCGCGCACCTCCGCCACGTCGCCGACGGGCGTGGAGGTGGCGTGCGCGTTGATGTGGGTCACGTCGTCCGCGCTGGCATCCGCGTGGTCGAGCGCGAGCTGCACGGCGCGGCTGGCGCCCAGGCCCTCGGGCTCGGGCGCGGTGATGTGGAACGAGTCGGCGGTGACGCCGCCGCCGGCGAGCTCCGCGTAGATGCGGGCGCCGCGGGCGAGCGCGTGCTCCTCGGTCTCGAGCACCAGCGCGGCTGCGCCCTCGCCCATGACGAAGCCGTCGCGGGTGATGTCATAGGGGCGGGATGCGGTGGCCGGGTCGTCGTTGCGGCGCGAGAGCGCTTGCATGGAGGCGAAGGACGCGAGCGTGATCGGGTGGATCGCCGACTCGCTGCCGCCCGCGATCACGACATCCGCGAGCCCAGCCTGCAGGTGCTCGAAGGCGTTCACGAGCGCCTCGGTGCTGGAGGCGCAGGCGGAGGCGACGGTGCGCGCGTAGGCGCGCGCCTGGAAGTGCATGGAGATGGCCGCGGAAGGACCGTTCGGCATCAGCATCGGCACGGTCATGGGCAGCACGCGGCGCGGGCCCTTCGCGCGCAGGGTGTCCCAGGCGTCGAGCAGGGTCCAGAGACCGCCGATGCCGGTGGAGAAGTCGACGCCGAGGCGCTCGGACGGCAGCTCGGGGGAGCCGGCGTCGGCGAACGCCTCCTTGGCAGCCACGAGCGCGAACTGGCTCGAGGGGTCGAGGCGCTTGGCGACCGGCCGCTCGAGCACCGTGTCGGGGCGCACCTTCGCCTGCGCGGCGAACGTCACCGGCAGCTCGTACTGCGCGACCCAGTCGTGCTCGAGCGTGCTCGCGCCGGATTCGCCGGCCAGCAGCGCCTCCCAGCTCTCGCGCATGGTGCCGCCCAGCGGCGATGACGCGCCCAGGCCGGTGATGACGATCTTCTTCGTCATGACTCTCCTCGCAGATGCCGCGTGCGGCCGGTCGCCCGGCCGCACGCGCGTTCGATGAACGTGGGGCTCAGGCCTGTGCGCCCGTGATGTAGTCGACGGCGTCCTGCACGGTCTTGAGGTTCTTGACCTCGTCGTCGGGGATCTTGACGTCGAACTTCTCCTCGGCGTTCACGACGATCGTCATCATCGAGATCGAGTCGATGTCGAGGTCGTCGGTGAACGACTTCTCGAGCTGCACGTTCTCGGTCGCGATGCCGGTCTCGTCGTTCACGAGGTCGGCGAGTCCGGCGAGGACCTCGTCCTTGGTGAATGCCATGGGGTGTCTCCTTCTGATGGATTGGACGGGTTGAGTCTAAGGGAGCACGACGACCTGGGCGCCGTACACGAGCCCGGCGCCGAAGCCGATCTGCAGCGCGAGGCCGCCCGAGAGCTCGGGCTGCTCCTCGAGCAGGCGGTGCATCGCGAGCGGGATCGAGGCGGCGGATGTGTTGCCGGTCGTCTCGATGTCGCGCGCGATCGCGACGGTGTCGGGCAGCTTCAGCTGCTTGGCGAACTCGTCGATGATGCGCATGTTCGCCTGGTGGGGGATGAAGGCGGCCAGGTCGCCCGGCTCGATGCCGGCGGCGTCGAGCGCCTCGCGGGCCTTCTTCGCCATCTCCCACACTGCCCAGCGGAAGACCGTCGGGCCGTCCTGCCGCAGCGTCGGCCAGGGCGCGCCGTCGCGCATCGAGCCGAGCGTGTTCGTCATCCGGATGGTCTCCCAGTGGGAGCCGTCCGAGCCCCACACCGAGGGGCTGATGCCGGGCTCGTCGGAGGGGCCGACCACCACGGCGCCGGCGCCGTCGCCGAGCAGGAAGCTGATCGAGCGGTCGGTCGGGTCGACCACCTCAGAGAGCTTCTCGACGCCGACCACGAGCACGTGCTCGGCCATGCCGCTGCGCACGAGCGCGTCGGCCTGCGCGACGCCATAGGCGTATCCGGCGCACGCGGCCGAGATGTCGAAGGCGGGGGCCGGCGTGGCGCCGACCCGCTCGGTGAGCAGCGCCGCCATCGACGGCGTCTGCACGGTGTTGCTGATGGTCGAGACGATCACGGCGCCCAGCTGCGAGCCGTCGATGCCGGCGCGCTCGATCGCCTCCTTGGCGGCGGTCTCGGCCAGGTCGACCGCCTCGCTGCCGTCGGAGACCCGCGCGCGGGTGATGATGCCGGTGCGCTGCCTGATCCACTCGTCGGAGGAGTCGATCGGGCCGACGAGCTCGTCGTTCGGCACCAGTCGGTCGCCGCGCGCGGCGCCCACGGAGAGGATGCGCGATCCGGCTCGGGTGGGAAGGCTCTTCATCGTGGTCATGCTGCCGCTCCGCTCTCCAGCAGCGCGACGGCTGCCTCCAGGTCGTCAGGGGTCGTGATGCCGGCGGCGGGCACGCCGCGCAGGCCGCGCTTGGCGAGGCCGGTGAGCGCGCCGGCGGGCGCCAGCTCGACGATGCCGGTCACGCCGGCCTCGGCGAAGCCGGCCATGCACAGGTCCCAGCGCACGGGGCTCGAGACCTGGCCGACGATCAGCTCGAGGAATTCGGTGCCGGATGCGACCACGCCGCCGTCCCGGTTCGTCCAGAGCGTCGTGGTCGGGTCGGTCGTCGCCGTGGCGGCGGCCTGCGCGCGGAAGCGCTCGACGGCGGGAGCCATGTAGTCGGTGTGGAAGGCGCCGGCGGTCTGCAGCGGGATGACGCGCGCGCGCTCCGGGGGAGCCTCGGCCAGCGCGGCGAGCGCGTCCAGCGCGCCGGCGACGACGATCTGGCCGCCGCCGTTGTAGTTCGCCGGCTGCAGGCCCAGCTCGGCCAGGCGCGCCTCGAGCGCCGCCTCGTCGGCCCCGAGCACGGCGGCCATGCCCGTCGGGGTCTCGGCCGCCGCATCCGCCATCGCACGAGCGCGCTCGCCGACGAGCGCCATGGCGTCCTCGGGCAGCAGCACGCCGGCGGCGACCGCGGCGGTGATCTCGCCCACCGAGTGCCCGGCGAAGCCGCTCGCGAGCGCTGCCCGGTCGGCGAGCGCGTCGAGGGTCAGGATGCCGGCGGCGACGATGAGCGGCTGCGCGACGAGGGTGTCCCGGATGGTGTCGGCATCGGAGACCGTGCCGTGCTCGACGAGGTCGACGCCTGCGGCCTCGCTGAGCGAGCGGAGCCGCTCGGGCACGCCCGGCAGCTCCAGCCAGGGAGCGAGGAAGCCGGGCTTCTGGGAGCCCTGGCCGGGCGCGACGATGACGATCACGGGTCTCATCCTGCCACCGGGCCCTTGCCGCGTGGGGCATGACGGGTCGGCTGCGGCTGCCGCTGGGTGCGGTCGCGCGTGGCGTCCTGGACGGAGCCGAGGATGATCGCGGTGTGGAGCGCGAGGGCCTCGCGCGCGCCGGTGGCGTCCCAGCCGATGATCTCGCTGATGCGCTTGAGGCGGTAGCGCACCGTGTTCGGGTGCACGAACAGCTCGCGGGCCGTCGCCTCGAGCGAGCGGCCGGTGTCGAGGTAGCAGGCGAGCGTCGTGAGCAGGTCGCTCGAGTGGTCGCGCAGCGGCTGGTAGATGCCGCGCACGAGGTCGGTGCGCGCGAGCGGGTCGCCGGCGAGCGCACGCTCGGGCAGCAGGTCATCGGCGCGCACCGGGCGCGGCGTGCGGCGCCACGCGTCGGCGACGGCGAAGCCGGCCAGTGCCGCCTTCGCGCTGCGCGCGGCCTCGACGACGCTCGGCACGGGCGGCCCGAGCACCAGGTGCCCCTCGCCGAAGCCCTCGGCGAGCTGCGCGGCGATGGCGAGGAAGTCGATCGGCTCCTGCTCGGTCGCCTCCGCGGCCGGCTCGTCGGTGCTGGGCGCGGCACGGCCGATCACGACGACCAGCCGGGTGCCCTGCACCCCGATCAGCACGTCGCATCCGGCATGCCTCGCCTTGCGGCGGATGACGTCGACGTCGACGGTGCGCGGTGCCAGGCCGACCAGCACTGCGCACTCACCGCGCCCGTGCCAGCCGAGCGCTGCAGAGCGGCTGGGCAGCTCGTCGTCGTGCTCGCCGGTGAGGATGGAGTCGACCACGAGGGCCTCGAGCCGCGCATCCCACAGGCCGCGCGACTCGGCGGCGCGCGCGTAGACGTCGGCGGCGGCGAAGGCGATCTCGCGGGAGTAGCGCAGGATCGGCTCGCGCATGGCCGGATCGGCGTCGCCGATGCGCTCCTCGAACACCGCCACGGTGGTGCGGATGAGCTGCAGCGTCTGCTGCAGGCTCACGCTGCGCAGCAGCTCCCTGGGCGCGGCGGCGAAGACGTCGGCGGCGATCCAGGGCTGCGCCTCGGGATCCTCGTGCCAGGCGATGAAGGAGGTGATGCCCGACTGCGCCACCAGGCCCACCGCGCTGCGCCGCGACGGGGGCATCGTGCGGTACCAGGGGAGCCGGTCGTCGAGCGCCCGCGTCACCTGGGTCGACAGGTCGCCGGAGATGCGCCGCAGCCATGCGAGCTGCTGCGGCTTCAGCTCCTCCTGCTCAGCCAGCGCCGGAGCCCTACGCGTCGCCGCCGCCGGTGCCCGACTCGCCAGCGTTCACGTCGTGCAGGCTGTACTTGTCGATCGCCTGCATGACCATGCCCAGCGGCACCTTGCCCTGCTTCGCGAGCGCGTCGAGCGCGCGCACGACCACCGAGTGGCTGTCGATGGTGAAGAACCGGCGGGCGGCCGAGCGCGTGTCGGAGAAGCCGAAGCCGTCGGCGCCGAGCGTCGCGTAGTCGCCGGGCACCCACTCGCGGATCTGGTCGGGCACGGCGCGCATGTAGTCGGTCGTCGCCACGAACGGGCCCTCGGCCTCCGACAGTCGCTGCGTGACGTAGGGCACCTTCGCGGGCTCCTGCGGGTTGAGGAAGTTGTGCTCGTCGGCCGACAGGCCGTCGCGGCGCAGCTCGCTCCAGGAGGTGACCGACCAGATGTCGGCCGAGACGCCCCAGTCGCTGCCGAGCAGCTCCTGCGCGTGGTGGAGCCACGGCAGGGCGACGCCGGAGCCGAGCAGCTGCACCTTGATGGGGTGGTGGTCGCTGGTCGAGACGCGGTGCAGGCCGCGCTGGATGCCCTCGACGTCGACGTTCTCGGGCTCGGCCGGGTGCACGATCGGCTCGTTGTAGACCGTCATGTAGACGATGACGTTCTCGGGGTTCTCGCCGTACATGCGCTCGAGGCTGTGCTGCACCAAGTGCGCGATCTCGTAGCCGTAGGCCGGGTCGTACGCGAGCACCGCAGGGTTGGTCGAGGCGAGCAGCGGCGAGTGGCCGTCGGCATGCTGCAAGCCCTCGCCCGTGAGCGTGGTGCGGCCGGCAGTGGCGCCGATGAGGAAGCCGCGCGTCATCTGGTCGGCAGCCGCCCAGATGGAGTCGCCGGTGCGCTGGAAGCCGAACATCGAGTAGAAGACGTAGATCGGGATGAGCGGTTCGCCGTGGGTCGAGTACGACGTGCCGGCGGCGGTGAACGCCGCGACGGCGCCCGCCTCGTTGATGCCGACGTGCACGATCTGCCCGTCCGGCGCCTCGCGGTACTTCAGCAGCAGGTCGCGGTCGACCGAGGTGTAGTTCTGGCCCTTGGGGTTGTAGATCTTCGCCGTCGGGAAGAAGGCGTCGATGCCGAAGGTGCGCGCCTCGTCGGGGATGATCGGCACGATGCGCTCGCCCCAGCCCTTGTCGCGCAGCAGATCCTTGAGCAGCCGGACGAACGCCATGGTGGTGGCGATCTCCTGCTTGCCGGAGCCCTTCTTGGGCATGGCGTAGGTCTTCTCCTCCGGCAGCGGGATGATCGTGTGCTTCGCGCGGCGCTCGGGCGTGAAGCCGCCCAGCTCGCGTCGGCGCTCGAGCATGTACTCGAGCTCAGGGGAGTCGGCGCCGGGGTGGAAGTACGGCGGGCGGTACGGGTCGGCCTCGAGCTGCTTGTCGGAGATGTCGAGCTGCATCGAGTCGCGGAACGACTTCAGGTCGTCGAGCGTGAGCTTCTTCATCTGGTGGGTCGCGTTGCGGCCCTCGAAGCTCTTGCCCAGGCCGTAGCCCTTGACCGTCTTCGCGATGATGACCGTCGGCTGGCCCTTGTGCTCCACGGCCGCCTTGTAGGCCGCGTAGACCTTGCGGTAGTCGTGGCCGCCGCGCTTCAGCGCCCAGATCTCGTTGTCGCTCAGGTGCTTGACCATCTCGAGCGTGCGAGGGTCGCGGCCGAAGAAGTGCTCGCGCACGAACAGGCCCGACTCCGCCTTGTAGGTCTGGTAGTCGCCGTCGGGCGTGGCGTTCATGAGGTCGCGCAGCGCGCCCTCGTGGTCGTTCGCCAGCAGCGAGTCCCACTCGCGGCCCCAGACCACCTTGATGACGTTCCAGCCGGCGCCGCGGAAGAACGACTCGAGCTCCTGGATGATCTTGCCGTTGCCGCGCACCGGGCCGTCGAGGCGCTGGAGGTTGGCGTTGATGACGAAGTTCAGGTTGTCGAGGCCGTCGTTCGCGGCGAGCTGCAGCGCGCCGCGCGACTCGACCTCGTCCATCTCGCCGTCGCCGAGGAACGCCCACACCTGCGAGTCGGCGACATCCTTGATGCCGCGGTTCGCGAGGTAGCGGTTCGCCTGTGCCTGGTAGATCGCGTTGATCGGGCCGATGCCCATCGAGACCGTCGGGAACTGCCAGAAGTCGGGCATCATGCGCGGGTGCGGGTAGGAGGGGATGCCGTTGGGCGCCTTCGACTTCTCCTGCCGGAAGGCGTCCATCTGCGTCTCGCTCAGGCGGCCCTCGAGGAACGCGCGCGCGTACATGCCGGGGGATGCGTGCCCCTGGTAGAAGATCTGGTCGCCGCCGCCGGGGTGGTCGTAGCCGCGGAAGAAGTGGTTGAGGCCCACCTCGTAGAGGGCGGCGGATGAGGCGTAGGTCGAGATGTGGCCGCCGACGCCGATGCCGGGGGCCTGCGCGCGGTGCACCATGATCGCGGCGTTCCAGCGGATCCAGCGGCGGTAGGTGCGCTCGAGCTGCTCGTCGCCGGGGAACTCGGGCTCGTCCTCGGCCGCGATCGTGTTCAGGTAGTCGGTGGTCGGCACCATCGGCACGCCCAGGTGCAGCTCCTTCGAGCGCTTGAGCAGGCTCAGCATGATCTCCCGACCGCGCTGCGGGCCGTGCGCCGCGACGAGCTGGTCGAGCGACTCCTGCCACTCAGCGGTCTCGCTCGGGTCTGCGTCGTTGGTGTGGCCCGAGTAGGGGTCCTGGTCGTTCAGCACCGAAGCTCCTGACGTCGATCTGGAGGCGCGCCTGGGTGTCGGCGCCCGCAACCTCCACCATATCGACCGAGCCGCGTCCGTGAGTTCTCGCGGGCACACGCTCTGGCACGATGAGGATGCGACGAGGCCGCAGGAGAGACGAGGACGCGCATGGCACTGCAGATCGGCGACGAAGCACCCGATTTCACGCTCAGGGACCACACGGGTGAGGCGGTCACGCTCTCCGAGCTCCGCGGCCGCCCCGTGGTGCTGGTGTTCTACCCGGCGGCCTTCACGGGCCGCTGCACGGGCGAGCTGTGCTCGATCCGCGACGAGCTGGCCGACTTCCAGGGCGCGGACGCCCAGGTGTTCGGCATCTCGGTCGACACCGCGGCCTCGCTCGGCGTCTTCCACGAGCAGGAGGGTTTCACCTTCCCGCTGCTGAGCGACTTCTGGCCGCACGGCGAGGTGGCGCAGGCCTACGACGCCTTCCTGCCCGAGCGCGGAGTCGCGACGCGCGCGACCTACGTCATCGACCGCGAGGGCCGCATTGCCGCGCACTTCCGCGTCAGCCCATCCGAGTCGCGCGACATGGCCGCGTACCGGGCGGCGCTCGCGCAGCTGGCCTAGCGCGACGACGCCGATGGTGGGCGGTGCCGGGCTCGAACCGGCGACCCCTTCGGTGTAAACGAAGTGCGCTACCAGCTGCGCCAACCGCCCGCGCACCATTGTGCCATCGGCCGGGACGGCCCTCGCGCATCCGTAGGATGGAGCGCATGACCAGCGTCGCCGATGTGCAGCTGGCGGTGGAGTCGCTCTGGCCCGCCGCCACCGCCGAGGACTGGGACGCCGTGGGGCTGGTCGCGGGCGATCCCGCCGATCGGGTGCAGCGCATCCTGCTCGCCGTCGACGCCGTCGGCGCGACCGCGGCCGAGGCCGTCGAGACCGGCGCCGACCTGCTGCTGGTGCACCACCCGCTGCTGCTGCGCGGCGCCACGAGCGTCGCCGCCACGAACCCGGCTGGCCGCGTGATCACCCGGCTGGTGCGCGAGCGCGTCGCGCTGCTCGCCGCCCACACCAACGCCGACGCGGTCGACCGCGGCACGAGCGGCGAGCTGGCCGCGATGCTCGGCCTGCTCGATGCCGCACCGATCGTCGTCAACCGGGTGGATGCGGCCAAGGGGCTCGGGCGGGTCGGCGACCTGCCGGCGCCCACGACGCTGGGCCAGCTGGTGCGGCGGCTCGCCGAGCTGGTGCCCGCCGTCGCCGGCGGCCTGCGCGCGGCCGGGGACCCCGAGCGGCAGGTGCGCCGCGTCGCCATCTGCGGCGGAGCGGGCGACTCGCTGCTGCGCGAGAGCGCCGTGACCGGCGCAGACGTCTACATCACCAGCGACCTGCGCCACCACCCGGCCTCCGACGCGAAGGAGCGGCACGCCGCAGGGGAGGGGCCGGCGCTCGTCGACGTCTCCCACTGGGCGAGCGAGTCGCTGTGGCTGCGGCCGGCGGCCGAGCAGCTGCGGGCTGCGCTGCCCGGCGTCGAGGTGCTCGTGAGCGAGATCAGGACAGACCCATGGGACTTCGCGGTCCCGCAGGAGGAGCAGGCATGGCACTGAAGGCGACCCCGAACGACCAGCGGCGACTGCTGACCCTGCAGGAGGCCGACACGCTGATCGTGCGCCTGCAAGGCAAGCTCAAGTCGCTGCCGCAGACGCAGCGCATCGACGAGCTCGACACCGAGCTGTCGGTGCTCGACCGCGCCGTGCTCGAGCGGCTCGGCGCGCACGACGACGCCACCGCAGGGGTCGCTCGCATCGAGAGCGACGTGCAGGTCGTCCGGGCTCGGCTGCAGCGCAACCGCGACCGCCTGCCGACGATCACCGACGCCAAGACCGCCACGGCGACCGAGCACGAGAACGAGACGCTCGAGCGCCGCCAGGGCATCCTCGAGGACCTCGAGCTCGAGGCGATGCAGCAGCAGGAGGACGCCGCGACGGCGCTCGCCGAGGCGCGCCGCGAGGCGGAGACGGCGCGCGCCGAGCGCGACCGGCTCGCCGCCGAGCGCGAGCTCGCCGCCGGCGACCTCGAGCAGCAGCTGCAGGCCGCGCGCGCCGAGCGCGGCGAGCGGGCCGCCGAGGTGCCGACCGATCTGCTGGCGCTCTACGATCGGCAGCGGGAGCGCTACGGCATCGGCGCCACGCTCCTGCAGCGTCGCACCTCGGTCGCCTCCGGAGTCGAGCTGACGGCGGCGGAGCTGTACGAGATCCGCCAGGCGGCGGATGAGGACGTGCTCCTCGACCCGAACTCCTCGGCCATCCTCGTGCGCACGGACGAGAGCGGCATCTAGCACCGCGCATCCGCCCCGCCGCCGACGCCCTCGTCGTACGATCTGAGCGGAGGGGGTGCGCCGATGGACGTGGTCGAGGTCGCAGACGAGGCCGCCCTCGCCGAGTTCCTCCGCCTGGGCAAGGAGACCCACGAGGGCCGTGCGGTGCCGCTGCGCGAGCGCACCGTGCGCGACTGGTTCCGCGGCACCTCGGCCCACCGGCACCCGATCACGCTGCTGCTCGCGCGCGACGACGACGGCAGGCCCGTGGGCCGCGCAATCGTGCACCGTGACGACCGCCTCGATGACCGGCTCGGCACCCGCGCGCTCGTCTTCGGCGCACTCGCGGCACCCGACGCATCCGTCCTCGACACCCTGCTGGACGACATCGAGCGACGAGCGCGGGCAGCCGGTGCGACCGAGCTCTTCGGCCCTGCCCAGCTGCTGCCGAACCAGTCGGGCGGGCTCATCACCTCGGGCTTCGAGGAGCGCGGGTTCCCCGACGCGGGGTGGAACCCGGAGTGGATGCCGCCGGCGTTCGAGGCACGCGGCCTGGAGCGCTGGTACGAGGGCGACACCTGGGTGGTCGACGTGCTCGACGGCGACGGTCCGAGCGTCGCAGAGCTCGACCGCGCCGGCATCCGCATCGACGAGGTGACGCGCTTCGGGCTCGCGCGCGGGCTGCGGGCGCTGCTGCCGCTGCTCAACGGCTCCTTCGCGCAGCTGCCCTACTTCACGCCGTTCACGCGCGACGAGCTGCGGTCGCAGTTCGCGGGGCTGTGGCTGCTGCACGAGCCCGGCCTGTTCCTGATCGCCCGCGACGAGGAGGAGCAGCCGGTGGGGTTCGTCTTCGCGGTGCTCGACGCCTCGCGCGTGCTGCAGGACTCCGGCGGTCGCTGGGGTGTCCGCGAGCGGTGGCGGTTCGTGCGGCACCGGCGCGAGCTGCGGTCGGATGCGGTGCTGGTCATCCAGGGCGCGCTGCCGGACGCGCAGGGCAAGGGCATCGTCACGCTGCTGAGCCGCCGCCTGCACGCGAACCTCGCCGACAGCGGCTGCGCGCGGCTGCGCTCGACGCATGTGGGGCGGCAGAATCCCAGCTCGGCCAGGCAGTTCTCGCGCTTCGGTGGCCGGCCGCTGCATGCGACGGCCTACTACCGCAAGCAGCTGCCGCGCTGAACGGGCCGCTTGCCGGTACCCTGGACGCAGCGAATCGGTCGGCCAGGCGGTCGCGTCGCGGAGCTTCGGCTCCGTGCCGAGGAACGTCCGGGCTCCGCAGAGCAGGGCGGTGGATAACGTCCACCCGGGGCAACCCGCGAGAAAGTGCAACAGAGAGCAGGTCCACCTGCCAGGGCCTTCGGGCTCGGGCAGGCCAGGAGTGAAACGGTGGGGCAAGAGCCCACCAGCGCGGCGTGCGAGCGCCGCGGCTAGGCAAACCTCGCCCGGAGCAAGACCAGACAGCGGATCACGGGGCTGCTCGTCCCATCCGCGGGTAGGTCGCTAGAGGGCTGCAGCAATGCATCCCGTAGAGAGATGACCGTCCACGACAGAACCCGGCGTATCGGCCGGCCGGTTCGCCCGCACGACCGATCGCCCCGAGGCTGATGCCCGGGGCGATCGGTGTCGAGCGGATGCGTTCAGGCGGCCACGAGGGCGGGTTCGGCCTCCGCAGGCGTCGGCGTGCGCCGTGCCCAGCGCTTGAGCGCGATGACCGCGAGGCCGGTGACGATCGTGCCGGCGATGATCGCGAGCGTGAACATCAGCAGGTTGCCGATCGCGAAGAAGACGAAGAAGCCCCCGTGCGGTGCCTGGCTGGTCACGCCAGCCGCCATCGAGATGGCACCGGTGGTCGCCGCACCCAGGATCGACGCGGGGATGACACGCAGCGGGTCGGCGGCCGCGAACGGGATCGCGCCCTCCGAGATGAACGAGGCGCCCAGCAGCCACGCCGCCTTGCCGTTCTCTTGCTCAGCCGGTGTGAAGAGCTTCCGATCGAGCAGGGTACCCAGCGCCATGCCCAGCGGCGGCACCATGCCTGCGGCCATCACAGCGGCCATGATCATCCAGGGCGCGGGGTCCTCGGGGGAGCCCGCGCCGAGCCCGGCGACGGCGAAGCCGTAGGCGACCTTGTTGATCGGCCCGCCGAGGTCGAAAGCCATCATCGTGCCCAGCAGCAGACCCAGCAGCACCGCGCCAGCGCCGGTGAGCGACCCGAGCCAGCCGGTCAGCCCGGCCATCAGCGCGGCGATCGGCCCGCCCAGCAGCACCACCATCAGCCCTGAGGCGAAGATGGAGGCCAGCAGCGGGATGATCACGACCGGCATGAGGCCGCGCAGCCACTTCGGCACGCTCCAAGTGCCGATCCACCAGGCGGCGAGGCCGGCGAGCAGGCCTCCGACGAGACCGCCGATGAAGCCCGCGCTCATGAGCAGCGCCACCGCACCGGCGACGAACCCGGGCGCGATGCCGGGGCGGTCGGCGATCGCGTAGGCGATGTAGCCCGCGAGTGCTGGCACCAGGAACGCCATCGAGGCGTTGCCGATCGAGAACAGCACCGCGCCGAGGTACTCGGCCAGGCCGCCGTCGGGCAGGTTCCAGAGCGAGTTCTGCACGATCACGTCGCCCGCGACGTCGGTGATGTCGAATCCACCGACCAGGAAGCCGAGCGCGATGAGCAGCCCGCCGCCGGCGACGAAGGGGATCATGTAGCTGACGCCCGTGAGGAGCGCGCGCTTGACGGTGCCGCCGAGCGAGCCGCCACCGGCACCTCCGGTTGACTGCTGCGCGTCGGCCCCGCCCGAGACGTCGCCGGCCAGCCGCGGCCCAGACGGGTTGTCGGCGTGGCCGAGTGCCTCGGCGATCAGGGCGTCCGCGGAGTCGATGCCGCGCTTGACCGGCACTTGCACGTAGGCCTTGCCGGCGAAGCGGCCGCGCTCTCGCACATCCACGTCGACCGCGAACACGACGGCGTCGGCTGCGGCGATCACCGCAGGATCGAGACGCTTGGTGCCGCTGGAGCCCTGCGTCTCGACCGTGACGCGCACGCCGGCGCGCTCTCCCGCGGCCTTGAGCGCATCCGCTGCCATGTAGGTGTGCGCGATGCCGGTCGGGCAGGCGGTGACGGCCACGATGCTGCGCTCGCCCTCGGCGACCGGCGCGGGTTCTGCCTCATCCTTGTCGGCGACCACCCGCTCGACGAGCGCCACGACCTCGTCGGCGCTCGCGGCGCTGCGCAGCGCCCCGGTGAACTGCTCGTCGATGAGCGAGCCGGCCAGGCGAGACAGCACCGCGAGATGCGTCTCGGCGGCGCCGTCGGGCGCCATGATCATGAACACCAGGTCGGCGGGTCCGTCGGGCGCGCCGAAGTCGACCGCCGGTTCGAGGCGGGCGAACGCGAGGCTCGGCTCGAGCACCGCAGCCGACTTGCAGTGCGGGATGGCGATGCCGTCGCCCATGCCGGTCGGTGTGAGTGCCTCGCGCTCGAGCACCGCGGCCGCGAGGCCGTCGCCGTCGGCGACGCGATCGGTGGAGGCCGCGCGAGCGGCGAGCGCGCGGATGACGGCCTCCTTGTCGGCGCCGAGGTCGGCGTCGAGCACGACCAGTTCGGGGGTGAGGATCTGGGGCATCAGTGCTCCTGGTG
>NZ_JABFAP010000001.1:881334-1103241 GCF_017168255.1 Agrococcus sp. KRD186 | reverse complement strand
TCTCGGGGCCGGGGGCCGCGGAGGACGTGGTCGGGGTGACGGAGGTGCCGGACGAGCCGGGGGTGCTGGTGACGGATGCGACGATGACGCGGGATGCGTCGGCATCGGCGGGTGCGGGGAAGGCGGTGCCGGGCATCGCGGCGGCTGCCGAGCCGTAGGCGACGGACTGCTGCAGGCGGCCTGCGGCGTCATCGCCGCGGGCCTCGGCGATCAGCCAGCCCGCGAGACTGGCATCGCCCGCGCCCACCGTCGAGCGCACGACGGTGGGCGGCGGTGCGGCGTGCAGCGTGTGCTCGGCGTCGGCGAGGATCGCGCCGTCGCCGCCGAGGGTGAGCAGCACGGTGCCGACGCCGCGGTCGACGAGCGCACGCGCTGCGGCCGCGGCGGTGCTGCCGTCGATCGTGCCGCGCACCAGGCCAAGCAGTTCCTCGAGCTCTTCATCGTTGGGCTTGACGAGGTCGACGCCGCCGGCGCGCACGGCTGCGGCGAGCGGTGCGCCCGAGCTGTCGACGGCGACGCGGATGCCCGGGCGTGCTTCGCGAGCGGCGCGGATGGCGTCGACCACCAGTTCGGCGTTCGCACCGGTCGGCAGCGAGCCGGCGATGACGAGCCACTCAGCCGCGCCGGCGTTCGCTCGCACTGCACCGAGCATGGCGGCGGCGGCCGCATCGTCGATCGCCGCGCCCGGCTCGTTGACCTTGGTGGTCGTGCCGTCCGGCTCAGTGAGCGCGAGGTTCGTCCGCACCCGCGCGCCGACCGGCACGCACACCGCGTCGACGCCGTCCGCGGCGAGCAGTGCGGCGAACCGGTCGTCGGGGCGGGCCATCACGATCGCGCGCGCGGCGACGCCGGCGGCGGCGAGCACGCGGGCGACGTTGACGCCCTTGCCGGCGGCGACCTCTGCTGCGGCGGCGGTCGCACGTTGCACTTCGCCGCGACCGAGGGCCCCGTCGAGCTCGACCGTGCGGTCGATTGAGGGGTTGAGGGTGAGCGTGAGGATCATGCGACCAGCACCTCACAACCGGCTGCCTCGAGCGCCGCGGCGAGCTCGCCGTCAGGTTCGGCGTCGGTGAGCAGCACGTCGAGCTGGTCGAGCGTGGCGAAGCGGCACAGCGACGCGGCGCCGAGCTTCGACGCGTCGGCGAGCACAGCGACGCGGCGGCCCGATGCGACGATCGCCTGCTTCACCGCCGCCTCGTCGGGGTCGGGCGTGGTGGCGCCGCTGCCGTCGAGCCCGTTGGCACCGAGCACGACGATGTCGGGGCGCAGCGCGTCGATCGCGAGCACGGTCTGCGCACCGACCGCAGCACCCGTGACCGCGCGGACCCTGCCGCCGAGCGCGTGCACCTCGATGGAGGGGTGCGCCGCGAGCTGCTGGGCGATCGCGGGGGAGTGCGTCGCCACCACGAGCCTCGGCCCCTCGGTGTGCGGCCAGGTCGCGACGAGCTCAGCGGCGAGCGCGGCGGTGGTCGTGCCGGCGTCGAGCAGCAGGCTGGTCGCGCCCGAGGCGAGCAGCCGCTCGCACGCGAGCCGCGCGATGCGGCGCTTGCCTGCGGCGTTGGCGTCGGTGCGCTCGGCGACCGCTGTCTCGACCAGGCTCGAACGGCCTGCGGCGACAGCCCCGCCGTGCACGCGCCGGGCGATGCCGGCCTGCTCGAGCGCGTCGAGGTCGCGGCGCACGGTCTCGGCCGTGATGCCGAGCTCGTGGGCGATGTCAGCGACGAGCACGCGGCCATCCGCCTGGATGCGTGCGGCGATCTCGTCGCGGCGCTGGGTTGCGAGCATGGGTGCCTCCTTGCGAGCACGCTAGCAGGCGAGCACAGAAAAACGCAACGAAACAAAGAAAAACGCAGACTAAGCGGCGCGACGATGCGCCCGGGCGCCCGGGCGACCGGGCGTCATGCGCCTGCCGGACTCGCGTCAGACGCCGCGCGCGAGCGCAGCGGCGCCGATGATGCCCGCGTTGTTCCGCAGCATCGCCGGCACGATGGGCGTCTTGAGGTCGAGCAGGGGCAGGAACTGCTCCGACGACTTCGAGACGCCGCCGCCGACCACGAACAGATCGGGAGAGAAGATGAACTCGAGGTGGCTGTAGTAGCGCTGCAGCCGTGCAGCCCACGCCTCCCAGCTGAGTTCCTCCCGCTCGCGGGCGCTGTTGGCGGCCCGCGACTCGGCGTCGTGGCCGTCGAGCTCGAGGTGGCCGAGCTCGACGTTCGGGATGAGCACGCCGTTGTAGATGAGCGCCCCGCCGATGCCGGTGCCGAGCGTCGTCAGGATGACGAGGCCCGAGGCATCCTTCGCCGCACCGTAGTGGTCCTCGGCGAAGCCCGCCGCATCCGCGTCGTTGACGAAGTGGATGTCGCGGCCCAGCGCATCCTCGAAGAGCTGCTCGGCCTCGAGGCCGATCCACGCCTTCGAGACGTTCGCGGCGCTCATCGTGCGGCCGTGCCGCACGATCGCAGGGAAGGTCACGCCTATCGGGGTGTCATCGTCGATGTCGAAGCGCTCGATGAGCTCGACCACCACGTCGCGGATCGCGTCGGGCTCGCCGCCCTCGGGCGTCGCGATCTTCTCGCGGTCGCTCAGCAGCTCACCGCTCTTGACGTCGACGAGCGCCGCCTTCACGCCGGTGCCGCCGATGTCCACGCCGACTGCCATCTGCTTCGATTTCGCCACGGCGTCGATCCTGCCACGGAATGTGTGCCGGGGCAGCCCGACCCTCAGGCGGAGGGCAGCGTGAGGATCTCGGCGCCCGTCTCGCGCACGACGATCGTGTGCTCGAACTGCGCCGTGATCGAGCGGTCCTTCGTCACGACCGTCCAGTCATCCGCCCACATGTCCCACTCGTGCGTGCCGAGCGTGAGCATCGGCTCGATCGTGAACACCATGCCCGGCACGATCTCGGTGTCGAATCGGTCGGTGTCGTAGTGGGGGATGATGAGACCCGAGTGGAACGACGTGCCCACGCCGTGCCCGGTGAAGTCGCGCACGACGCCGTAGCCGAAGCGCTTGGCGTACATCTCGATCGTGCGGCCGATGACGTTGACCCGGCGGCCCGGCAGCGCCGCCTTGATCGCGCGCCGCAGCGACTCCTCGGTGCGCTCGACCAGCTGCGTCACCTCGTCGCTCGCCGTCCCGGCGATGAAGGTGCGGTTCGAGTCGCCGTGCACGCCGTCCTTGTAGGCGGTGATGTCGATGTTGACGATGTCGCCCTCGCCGAGCACGGTGTCGTCGGGGATGCCGTGGCAGATGACCTCGTTGATGCTCGAGCAGACCGACTTGGGGAAGTCGCGGTAGCCGAGCGTCGAGGGGTACGCGCCGTGGCTTGTGACGTAGTCGTGCCCGATGGCGTCGAGCTCGTCGGTGGTGATGCCGGGCCGCACGGCGGCGCCGACGGCGGCGATCGCGTCGGCCGCGATGGTGCCTGCGGCGCGGATGCGCTCGACCGTCTCGTCGTCGTAGACGTCGCCGCCGGTGTGCTTGGCGGGGCCGGCCTTGCCGACGTACTCGGGCCTGGTGATGGATGGGTCGACCCGGCGCAGCGGGCCGATGCGGCCCGGGATGAGGTGACCTGAGGCGTCCTTGGGCATGTCCTCCATCCTAGGAGCGTCGGCTGCGGCCCGGCCGTCGCTGGAGCCGCCTCGCACCCGCTCGGCCGCTGTGCATCCGCTCGGCCTACACTGTGGCCTCATGAACGCTGCCGAGTACTGGTACAACCTCGAGACCGGTGTCGTCGAGGAGGGCATGGTCTCTCCCGGGTACGACCGGGCCGGGCCCTTCACGACGCGCGAGGAGGCCGCCCGCGCGCCCGAGATCATCAAGGAGCGCTCCCGCGCCTGGGCGGCGGAGGATGCCGCCGAGGACTCGTGGGGAGAGGGCGCCGATGGCGGTGCCGAGGCCCCGGAGGGCGATCCGGCCCAGCGCTGAGCCCGGCGTCACGCCGCGGCGAGCACCTTCCGCAGCGTGCGCAGGTTGCGGGTCGTGACGCGGTCCTTCGCGGTGCGCTCGAGCGCCTTCGCGAACGCGCTGGTGAGCGTCGTGCCCTTCGGGTTCGACCAGTGCACGACACCGTGGCCACCGCGCTTGCCTGCCGCGATCGACTCGCCGTCGCCCGGCTCGAGCTGCGCCAGCTCGGCGGCCAGTCGCGGCTCGAGCTCGAACACCACGTACGGCGTGTGCTCGTCGTCCTCGGCGTGCGGGTAGCCGTCCACGACCGCGGCGAGCGCGTCGATCGCGATTCCCAGCACCCGGATGCGCCTGCCGTACCGCGCTGCCAGGGCGGCCTCGGCGGCCTCGGCCGCGGACGACGCATCCGTCGCCGTCACCACGGCGTTCCCGCTGGCCAGCACGGTGACCACCTCGCCCATGCCCGCATCGGCGAGCAGCGCGCGCAGATCGGCCGAACGCACGGTGACGCCACCGACGTTGACGCCCCGCAGCAGCAGCGCGATGCGCATCGGGCTACTCGTACTCGTGCTCGGCCGCCGGGTAGGCGCCGCTGGCGACGTCCTCGCGGAACGCGATGGCGGCCTCCTCGAGCGTCTTCGCGAGCTGCGCGTACTGCTTGACGAACTTCGGGATGCGGCCGCTGGTCATGCCCGCCCAGTCGCTCCACACCAGCAGCTGGCCGTCGCAGTGCGGCCCGGCGCCGACCGAGAGCGTCGGGATCGAGAGCGCCTCGGTGACGAGCTTCGCCGACTCGGAGGGCACCATCTCGAGCACCACCGCGAACGCGCCGGCCTCCTCGACCGCGCGCGCATCGCGCAGCAGCTGCTCGGCACCCGCCTCACCGCGGCCCTGGATGACGTGGCCGCCCAGGCCGTGCTCGGACTGCGGCGTGTAGCCGACGTGGCCCATGACGGGGATGCCGGCCTCCACGACGCGGCGGATCTGCTCGGCCGAGCGCTCGCCGCCCTCGAGCTTGACGGCGTGGGCGCCGGTCTCCTTCATGAAGCGGATCGCGGTGTGCAGCGCCTCGCGGGCGTTGACCTCGTAGGAGCCGAAGGGCATGTCGGCGACCACGAGCGCGCGCTTCGCGGCCCGCGCGACCGCACGGGTGAGCGGGACGAGCTCGTCGACCGTCACCGGCAGCGTCGTGTCGTAGCCGAACACGGTGTTGCCGGCGGAGTCGCCGACCAGCAGGAAGTCGATGCCCGCGCTGTCGAACACCTGCGCGGAGAGGAAGTCGTAGCTCGTCAGCCCGACGATCTTGAGGCCGTCCTGCTTCGCCTTCTGGAAGTGCCGGATGCGCACGCGCTTCTGAGGGGCGCTCCCGCCGCCGTAGGGCGCGGCGGCCTCCTGGGGCTCGCCGGGCGTGACGGGGCCGCTCTCGTTGAATGCCATGCGCCCGAGCCTAGACCGCGCGGCGCGACCACTAGCCTGTGGGAAGGCGAGAGAGGGGCCGGGATGGACAAGCAGCAGGACTTCGTGCTTCGCACGATCGAGGAGCGCGGCGTCAAGTTCGTGCGACTCTGGTTCACGGACGTGCTGGGCTCGCTGAAGTCCGTCGCGATCGCGCCCGCAGAGGTCGAGGGCGCGTTCAGCGAGGGCATGGGCATCGACGGCTCGTCGATCGAGGGCCTCTCGCGCTCGTCCGAGGCTGATGTGATCGCCAAGGCCGACCCCTCGACGTTCCAGGTGCTGCCGTGGCGCGGCGAGACCGACCCGACCGCGCGCATGTTCTGCGACATCTACACGCCCGACGGCGAGCCGGCGGCGGCTGACCCCCGCAACGTGCTCAAGCGCACGCTGGCGAAGGCGGCCGACCGGGGCTTCAGCTTCTACACGCATCCCGAGTGCGAGTTCTACCTGCTGAAGTCGGCTGATGTGCGCAATCCTGAGCCGGTCGACCGCGCCGGCTACTTCGACAACGTGCCCGGCGGCACCGCGCACGACTTCCGACGCGCCTCCGTGCGCATGCTCGAGGACATCGGCATCTCGGTCGAGTTCAGCCACCACGAGGCCGGTCCCGGCCAGAACGAGATCGACCTGCGCTACGCCGACGCGCTCTCGACCGCCGACAACATCATGACCTTCCGCACGATCGTGAAGGAGGTCGCCATCTCTGAGGGCGTGTTCGCCACCTTCATGCCGAAGCCCTTCGAGGGGCAGCCCGGAAGCGGCATGCACACCCACATGTCGCTGTTCGAGGGCGAGCGCAACGCCTTCCACGACCCGAGCGGCAAGTACCAGCTCTCGAAGATGGGGCGCCAGTTCGTGGCCGGGCTGCTGCACCACGCGCCCGAGTTCACCGCCGTCACCAACCAGTTCGTCAACTCGTACAAGCGGCTGTGGGCCGGCGACGAGGCCCCCAGCTTCGTCAGCTGGGGCCACAACAACCGCTCGGCGCTCGTGCGCGTGCCGCTGTCGAAGCCGAACAAGGCGCAGTCGGCCCGCGTCGAGTACCGGGGGCTCGACTCGGCGGCGAACCCCTACCTGGCGTTCTCGGTGCTGATGGCCGCCGGCCTCAAGGGCATCGAGGAGGGCTACGAGCTGCCCGACGAGGCGGTCGAGGACATCTGGCAGCTCTCCGACAAGGAGCGCAGGGCGCTCGGCTACACGCCGCTGCCGACCAGTCTCGACGCGGCGCTGCAGGCGATGGAGGAATCCGAGCTCGTCGCCGAGACCCTCGGTGAGAAGGTCTTCTCGTTCTTCCTGCGCAACAAGCGCGAGGACTGGCGCAACTACCGCAATCAGGTCACCAGGGTCGAGCTCGAGTCGAACCTGCTCTCGCTCTGACGCATGCGCATCCCCTCGCCGCGGACGCGCCTGGCGCGCCTGGGGTACCGCGAGCCCGGCGCGGCCGAGGCGTGCCTCCACGAGCTGCCCGAGGCGCTGCGGGGCATGGCCGACGAGTGCGCGCGCACGGCCGACCCTGACACCGCGCTGCAGATGCTCGTGCGGCTCGTGCGCGCCGAGGTCGATCTGACGGATGCGCTGGGCGACGACGTGGCACGGGCGTCACTGCTGCGCGTGCTCGGGGGGTCGCAGGGCATCGCCGAGCACCTGGAACGGCATCCGGAGGATCTGGACGTCGTCATGCGCCCGGAGGAGTCGGAGGGCGCGGCCGCGTACCGCGCGAGCCTGCTGGAGGCGGTGGGCGCGCAGCAGCAGGGCCAGGGGCCGCTCGCGGCGACGCTGCCGCATGCCGAGGCGGTCGCCGCGATGCGCGGCCGCTACCGCAGGCACCTGGCAGAGCTGGTCGCCTGGGATCTCGCGCTCGAGGACCCGAAGGAGCGCGTCGACACCGTCTCGGCGGCGCTCGCCGATCTCGCCTCCGCGGCGCTGGAGGCGGGCATCGCCATCGCGCGCTCGGTCGCGCGCGAGCGCTTCGGCGCCGTCGCCGATCGCGTGCAGCTGGCGGTGATCGGCATGGGCAAGACCGGCGCCCGAGAGCTCAACTACCTCAGCGACGTCGACGTCATCTGGGTGCACGGCGTGGATGGGCACGGGCTGGATGCGCGCGGCGTGGATGCCGATGCGGCCGCCGGCGAGCTCGACGACAGCAGGGTGACGCAGATCGCGACGCTCCTCGCCCGCGAGACCACCGCGGCATGCACGCAGTTCCAGGCGACGCCGCCGCTGTGGGAGGTCGACGCCAACCTGCGCCCGGAGGGCAAGGACGGCGCTCTCACCCGCACGCTCGCCTCGCACGTCGCCTACTACGAGCGCTGGGCGAAGTCGTGGGAGTTCCAGGCGCTGCTGAAGGCGCGGCCCATCGCCGGCGATGAGGAGCTCGGCGCCGCGTACGACGCTGCCGTGCGCTCGCTGGTGTGGGAGTCGTCCAGCCGCGACGGCTTCGTCGACTCGGTGCAGCGGATGCGCGAGCGGGTCACCGAGCACATCCCGGCGGACGAGGTGGACCGGCAGCTGAAGCTCGGCCCTGGCGGCCTGCGCGACATCGAGTTCACCGTGCAGCTGCTGCAGCTCGTGCACGGCGCCGACGATCCCTCGCTGCGGCAGCGCGGCACGCTCGAGGCGCTCGACGCGCTCGCGGCCAGGGGCATCGTGGGCCGCTCCGACCGTGACGAGTTCAGCGACCACTACCGGTTCCTGCGCGTCATCGAGCACCGCATCCAGTTCTGGCGCATGCGTCGCACCCACCTGATGCCGACGGAGGACGACGAGCTGCGCAGGCTCGCCCGCACCGCCCGCATCGACAGCGCGACTGAGCTGGTGGCGCAGTGGCAGGCCGTGCGGCGGGCCGTGCGCAGCCTGCACGAGCGCATCTTCTACCGCCCGCTGCTGGGCGCGGTCGCCTCGCTCGAGCGCGACGACGTGCAGCTGACGCCCGAGGCCGCCCAGCGGCGCCTGCAGGCATCCGGCTACGTCGACCCGAAGGGCGCGCTCGGCCACATCGCCGAGCTCACGGCGGGACACACCCGTCGCGCGCAGATCCAGCGGCTGCTGCTGCCGGTGCTGCTGGGCTGGTTCGCCGAGGGCGCCGTGCCCGACATGGGGCTGCTGGCGTTCCGCCGGCTGAGCGAGGCGCTGGGCGAGAGCCCGTGGTTCCTGCGCATGCTGCGCGACTCGCCGGTGGCGGCGCGCAGGCTCACCAACCTGCTCTCCTCCTCGCGGCTGATCGGCGCGCTGATGGAGCGCATCCCCGAGTCGGCCTCATGGCTCGACAGCGACGAGCAGCTGCGGCCGCGATCGGAGGAGGCGCTGAGGGAGGAGGCCTCGGCCGTCCTGACCCGCCACAGGGACGACCCGGAGGCGCTGCAGCGCGCGCTGCGCGGCCTGCGCCGCCGCGAACACCTGCGCGTGGCGATCGCCAGCGCCCTGCAGCGCATCGACGAGACGGGCGTCGGCGCGGCGCTCACCGCGATCGCCGCGGCGCTCGTCGACGCCGCCGTCTCCCTGCACCGCCCGGAGGGACTCGAGCTCGCGATCATCACCATGGGCCGCACGGGAGGGCGGGAGATCGGCTTCGGCAGCGACATCGACGTGATGCACGTCGCGCGCGGCGGCGATGACCCGGTGGCGGCCGCCACCACCGTGGTGCGCAAGGTGCAGGAGACGCTGAACGACCCGACGCTGCCGTTCGAGCTGGATGCGGGGCTGCGGCCCGAGGGACGCCAGGGACCGCTGGTGCGCACGGTGGACAGCTACCGCGCCTACTACGACCGCTGGTCGGAGCCGTGGGAGGCGCAGGCGCTGCTGCGCGCGCGGCCGTTCGCCGGCGACGCAGGCCTCGCCGACGAGCTGATGGCGATCATCGACGAGCGCCGCTACCCGGCGGAGTTCCCGGCCTCATCGGTGCGGGAGGTGCGGCGCATCAAGGCGCGCGTCGAGGCCGAGCGGCTGCCGCAGGCGGCCGACCGCCGCCGCCACCTCAAGCTCGGCGACGGAGCGCTCAGCGATGTCGAGTGGCTCGTGCAGCTGCTGCAGCTGCGCCACGCGGGCCACGAGGCGAGCCTGCGCACCCCCTCGACGCTCGAGGCGCTGACGGCTGCCGCCCGCGCCGACCTCATCGCCGATCGCGATGCCGACGTGCTGCGCGAGGCATGGCTGCTCGCCACCCGCATCCGCAACGCGCTCGCGCTCGCGCGCGCCCGATCCATCGACCTGCTGCCGGAGGATCGCGGCGAGCTCGAGGCGGTCGCCCGGCTGGTCGGCCTGCCCGCGGGCTCTGCGGCAGCGCTCGAGGAGCAGTACCTCGCCACCACCCGGCGCTCGCGCCGCGTCTTCGACCGCTGCTTCTACGACGACTGACGAGGTGGACATCCGGTGGCAAGCCCGCTGCAGATGCCCCGGAATGGCTGTTGAGTGAGGATGGCACGGCCGCTGAGCGCGCGAGCCCGACGTCGAGGGGTCGCCACCGCCCCTCGGCGATGGCGACCCCTCGGCACGTTGCCGATTGTCAGCTCGTCCGGTCGAGCTTCCAGCGGCGCGTCTCGGGCGCGAGCAGTCCCGTCACGAGCGTGATCGCCGTCACAGCCATCAGGTACCAGATGAAGACGTGCTGGAGATCGTTGCTCGCGAACCATGTGTTCAGATACGGCGCAGTACCACCGAAGATGGCCGTGGCGAGCGACAAGGGTGCCGCGACACCCGCAGCGCGAACCGACGTGGGGAACACCTCGGCCCAGACCGCGCCGTTGACGGCGAAGAGGCACGCCATCAGCACCAGAGCGATGGTCATCGCGAGGAACAGACCCCAGAAGGAGCCATCGATCATGCCGTTCAGCACGAACGACAGGGCTATGAAGCCCACTCCGAACGCGATGATCAGCGGACGGCGCCCGATGCGGTCGCCGAGCATGCCCAGCAGCGGGAGCGCGATGAGGAACACGACTTGCGCGAGGAGCGCCGCGAGCAGCGCGCTTCCGGCATCTTGCCCGCGTGCAACCTGAGCGTAGGTCGGCGCATAGATCAGCCAGGTGTAGAACATGATGGATCCACCGGCGGACAGGCCCATGACGATGGCGACTCCCGACAGGTGCGGGCGGAGGCGCTGCCACAGCGGTGCACGCGGTTCCTTGCGGCGCTCGGACGGCTCGTCGACGACGGCCGTCTCCTGGATCCTGCGGCGCAGCCACAGCGCGTAGAGACCGAGGAGGCCGCCGAGGCCGAATGCGACGCGCCAGCCCCAGCCGGCGATGTCTGATTCGCTGAGCAGATTGGTCACGGCGAGTCCGGTCAGCGTGGCCAGCATAGTGCCGAGGATCACACTGACCCAGGATGAGCTGCCCCAGAGCGCGCGCCGTCCGTCCGGCGCCCGCTCGACGAGGTAGGTCACAGCCGTTCCCATCTCTCCTCCGTGCGCGAGGCCCTGCACGAGCCGGGCCAAGAGCAGGATGATGGATGCCGCGACGCCTACCGCGCCGTAGGTGGGTGATACGGCGATGACGAGGCTCCCGACCGCGACGATCGCCATCGCAAGGGTGAGCGCCGTCTTGCGTCCGTGGCGATCGGCGTATCTGCCGAACAGCCACCCGCCAAGGGGGCGCGTGACGAAGCCCACCGCGAAGACCGCGAGTGTCGCGAGCAACGCAGCGACGGGGTCATCAGTCGGAAAGAATTGACCGGCGAAGTACGGCGCGAAGATCGTGTAGATCGTCCAGTCGTACCACTCAAGTGTGTTGCCGGCATTGACCGCGATGAGATCGCGGGCGCGATGACCCTTGCTGTCGACGATGGTCGAGCCAGAGCCGACGACGTTGTCGGTGTTGGATGTCATGGTTCTCGTGTTCCTAGTCGTGTTTCTGATGTACGGGGCGGTCAGGCCGGGGAGCCTTCGAGCCCCAGTTGGGCGTCACCGTCAGCGCCGGGAACGCGCATCTCGAACGTCTCGGTCACACTCGTGTAATCGAAGTAGCCGAGCCGCGCGAGCGGGCGGATTCGGGGGATGTCGAGCTTGCCCTCGGGCGTGACGAAGGTGTCGTCGACGTGGATGCGCTCGACTTGACCGAAGACGATGTCGATCGCACCGACGGTGGAGCTGCCTGGCAGGCGGTGAGTCGAGTGGTAGCGGACCTCGAAATGACAGGGGCTCTCAGCGACCATCGGACCGGGTGCGAGCTCGGCGGAGACCTTGGACACGCCCGCCCGCTCGAACTCGCTCTCGCTCGGCGGCAGCGCCATCGCGCTGATGTTGACGGCTTCGCGCAGATCCCAAGTCGCCATGTTCCAGACGAACCACCCGGTCTCTTCAGCGTTGATCACGGTGTCCTTGCGGCGCCCGTCCGGGTACTGGTTCGCCGAGAACATCACCATCGGAGGATCGAAGGTGAGGTTCTGCCACTGGCTGTACGGCGCGAGGTTCTCGACGCCGTCGACGCTGACGGTCGACAGCCAGCCGATCGGACGCGGGACTGTGCAGCTCTTGAACGGTGAGTAGGGCAGAGGGCTCTTCTCGCGGCTCGGATCGTACTTCATCGTCGCTCCTGTTGCTCGTTGATGGTGAAACATCCATCCAACCGATATACAACCAACATATCGGCACTGATGCAAGAGTCGATACCGCGTACGCTTGAGCTCGTGGCAGACGAGCGCCCGCACGAGGGGAGTCGGATGAGCAACGGCGGTAAGGCCGAAGAGGCATACCAGGCGATTGAGGCACTCATCGTGTTCCAGCGTCTCGAGCCTGGGTCGCTGGTTTCCGAAGCGCAGCTGACCGAACTCACCGGACTCGGGCGCACACCGGTGCGAGAGGCGCTCCAGCGCTTGGCCCGCCACCGGATGGTGCACATCTATCCGAACCGGGGTGTGCTCATCCCCGCGACGTCAGTGGAGGAGCAGCTGCGGCTTCTCGAACTGCGGCTCGCCTTGGAGCAGCTTGCCGTGCAGCTCGCCTGCGAACGCGCCACCGCCGCCGACCGCGCCTCGATGGAGGGCATGGTGGGCATGCTGGCGCAGGACGGCGTGGACATGGATGCGTACGCGGGCACGGTGCGAGAGACGCACATGCAGATCGTGCGCGCCGCGCACAACGACTACCTGGCCGACGCCATCGCTCCGGTACAGGGGCTGTCGAGACGATTCTGGTTCGCTCACGTGAGCGATGAAGCTTCTGAGATCCGTACCGGCGCGCGGCTGCATCGAGCGATCCTCACTGCAGTTCTGGGTGGCGAGGTCCGTGCCGCCGAGGCAGCGGTCCGAGCGCTCAACCGCTATCTCGTGGAGTTTGCATACGCGACGATTCGGCCGCCGAAGATCACCGACGGCCGTTCATAGTCGATGCGGCCGAACTGTCGCCCACATCGTGGACCGAGCTCAACGACGACTGAGCGCAGCGCCTTGCAGGCGAGTGCGGTAGACCTCCTTGGAGAACGAGCACTCGCGCGTCCGAAGGGCTCTTCTACGCCTGCGGCTCTTCCAGCTTGAAGCCGACCTTGATCGTGACTTGGAAGTGCAGCACCTGTTCGTCGTCGGCGTGGCCGCGCACCGAGACGACCTCGAACCAGTCGATGTTGCGGATGGTCTGGCCGGCACGCTCGATGCCGTTGCGGATCGCGGCGTCCATGCCGTCCGGCGACGTGCCGACGATCTCCGAGACGCTGTAGGTATGGCTGCTCATGGACTGCTCCTTCGACGTTGAAGACTCGCGATGCTGCGCGCGTGTCCACCATGGCACCGGTCGCGCCGACGGGCCACCCGCTGATCGACCTGCCGGTCGCCGCTCCGCTTGCAGCGCGCATCGTGCCGAGGCTGCGGCGCAGTGCATCTACGACCCGGCGAAGCGGTGCACGTAGCGGCGCTGCCAGAGCGTCTCCACCGCGCGCGGGTGGTAGTGCTCGCGCACGAACGCGACGGCGCTCCCGGCGGGGACGCCGTCGAGGATCGCGATGCACGCGAGCGCGGTGCCGGTCCTGCCGCGGCCGCCGACGCACGCGACCTCCACGCGCTCGGAGGCAGCGCGGTGCCATGCTTCGCGGAGCGCGGCTGCGGCGTCGCGGCGATCGGCGGGCGCCCGAGAATCCGCCAGCGCACCCTCCGCGCATGCCACGGCACGGGCGGAGGGGGCTCCGGGAGAAGATAGAGCCCGAACTCCGGCGCCATGCCATCGGGTGCCGGATGGCCCAAGCCGCGGCCGCGGACCAGCCGACCCGACGGCAGGGCGAGGACGCCGTCGTCCGAGGCGCTCCAGGCATCGACGCTCACGACTGTAGGCGGCGCCGATCGGCCGACGGCGCGCATCCGCCCCTCATGCCCTTTGCGCGAGCGCGGGGCCGGGTCCCTGAAGGAACCCGGCCCCGCGTGCGCAGCCGTGTCAGACGCCGTAGTAGAGCTCGAACTCGTACGGGTGCGGACGAAGCGCCATCGGCAGGATCTCGTGCTCGCGCTTGTAGGCGATCCAGGTGTCGATGAGGTCCTTCGTGAACACGTTGCCCTCGAGCAGGAACTCGTGGTCGTTCTCGAGCGCGACCAGCGCCTCCTCGAGCGTGCCGGGCACCTGCGGGATGTTCTTGGCCTCCTCGGGCGGCAGCTCGTAGAGGTCCTTGTCGATCGGGTCCAGCGGCTCGATCCGGTTCTTGATGCCGTCGAGGCCGGCCATCATCTGCGCGGCGAAGGCGAGGTACGGGTTCGACGCGGCGTCCGGCACACGGAACTCGATGCGCTTGGCCTTCGGGTTCGAGCCGGTGATCGGGATGCGCACGGCGGCGGAGCGGTTGCCGGCCGAGTAGGCGAGGTTCACCGGCGCCTCGAAGCCCTTGACCAGGCGTCGGTAGGAGTTGATCGACGGGTTGGTGAACGCGAGCACCGCGGGAGCGTGCTTCAGCAGTCCGCCGATGTACCAGCGAGCGGTGTCGGAGAGGTTGCCGTAGCCGTTCTCGTCGAAGAACAGCGGCTTGCCGTCGAGCCACAGCGACTGGTGCGTGTGCATGCCCGAGCCGTTGTCGCCGAACAGCGGCTTGGGCATGAAGGTGGCCGTCTGGCCCCACTGCTCCGCCGTGTTCTTGACGATGTACTTGAACGCCAGGATCTCATCCGCCGACTTCACCATGGTGTTGAAGCGGTAATTGATCTCGGCCTGGCCGGCGGTGCCCACCTCGTGGTGGCTGCGCTCGACCTGCAGGCCGATCGCCTCGAGCTTGAGCACGATGTCGTCGCGCAGGTCGGCCTGCTTGTCGACGGGGGAGACGGGGAAGTAGCCGCCCTTGAAGGGGGTCTTGTTGCCCAGGTTGCCTCCCTCCTCGACGCGGCCGGAGTTCCAGGCCGCCTCTTCGGAGTCGATCGCGTAGAAGGAGCCCTCCGGCTTCACCTCGTAGCGGATGTCGTCGAAGATGTAGAACTCGGCCTCGGGCGCGAAGAAGGCGGTATCGGCGATGCCGGTCGAGGTCAGGTACTGCTCTGCCTTGTGCGCCACCTGGCGCGGGTCGCGGTGGTAGATCTCGCCCGTGCGCGGGTTGTAGATGTCGAAGATCATCACGAGCGTCTTCGCGTCGCGGAAGGGGTCGATGTAGGCGGTCGTGACATCGGGGATGAGCTGCATGTCCGACTCGTGGATGCTCGCGAAGCCGCGGATCGACGAGCCGTCGAAGAGCTGGCCGACGCTGAAGAACTCCTCGTCGACGGTCGACGCTGGGATGTTGAAGTGCTGCTGCACACCCGGCAGGTCGGTGAAGCGGATGTCGAGGAAAGCCACCCCCTCGTCCTTGATGTAGGCGAGGACCTCGGAGGAATCCTTGAACATGGTGCTCCTTGACTTGGGCGTGCGGGTGGGCGGTGGGCGGTTGCCGTGACCTCGACGCTACGCGGGAGCCGTTGCTCGTCGGTGACGCCGATGTTTCGGCGGTGTTACATCAGCGCGGGCGCCCCGGCCGCACTCGGCGGGGATCGATGCCCTTCGGGATGGGCAGGCTCGACTGGCCGAGCGACGTGAGGCGGTTGGAGACGGCCATCACCTCGGCACGGGCGAGCGTCCGCTTGAGGCGCCGCATGGTCTTGGTGAGCTTGCGCAGCTCGAGGGGCGAGTCGGGCCCGATCTCGATCACGTGGATCGGCACGTTCGGCACGATGCGCTTCACCTTGCGCTGCTCCTCGCTGAGGATGCGCGCGACGCGCTGCTGGGGGCCCTCGGCGATCAGCACGACGCCGGGCTTGCCGACCGCGCGGTAGACCGCGTCCTGCGTCTTGGGGTTGACCCCGACCGGCATCTCGCTCGTGGTCCAGTTGCCGCGCAGGCCGCTCTTGAGCACGGAGCCGACCGCGCCCGGGCGGCCCTCGATCTGCGCGAACGCGATCTTCTCCGCGCGCCACGTGAGCGTCATCATCATCAGCATCAGGCCGATGAGCACGCCCGAGACGATCCACAGGATCAGGAAGAGCACGTCCTGGCGGAAGACGATCGCCAGCACCGTGACGACGATGATGGGGCCGAAGAAGGCCAGCAGCATCAGCGGCAGCGCCAGCTTGTCGTGCTCTCGGGTCATCTTGAAGATGGACCACATCGTCTTGAGCCTGCCGGGCTCCTTCTCGGTGTCGCGTGCCATGCCATCAGGATACCGGGGCGATCGCGCTCCGCTCTCCACAGTCCTGCCGATCGCGCCGACGGCACTGCGGCTCGCGCTGGCATGGTCGCGTCCGTGGACGAGCATGCAGTGACGATCGCGGCCCACCCGCTGGTGCGGGCGCTGCGCAGGGACGCCGAGCGCGAGGTCTGGGTGGCGGCGGATGCGTCGGGTGCGGGCGTCGAGGTGCATCGCAGCCTCGCGGGTGGCGAGGCATCGCTCGCCCGCGAGGCGGAGGCGCTGCTGACGCTCGACCACCCCCATCTGGTGCCGATCCTCGACGTCGCGGTCGATGCGGGCACGGTGCTGGTGCGGCCGCTGCTGCAGCGGAACCTGGCCGACTGGCTGGTGCAGCGGCAGTCGCCGTCACCGGGCGAGGCGGTGACGGCGCTCGCGCCCATCGCCGCCGCCCTCGGCGCGCTGCATGCCCTCAGCGCGAGCGCCGGCGGGTGCAGCGCGGGCGACATCCGGCTCGACCCCGACGGCGCTCCGCTGCTGATGGCCGAGGGCGCACGCATCGAGACCGAGCGGGCGACGGATGCCTGGCGCGAGTCGAGCGAGGGCGTGGCGGCCGATGTCGCCGGCTGGCGGCAGCTCGCCCTTGCCGTGCTCGAGGCGGCCGGTGCGGCGCTGCCGGATTCGGTCGAGGCAGCCCTCGAGCAGCGGCAGCTGGCCTCGGCGGGCGATGCGCTGCTGGCGGCCTGGCCGGCGCTGCCGCTCGAGCTCGATGCAGCGGCGCCGCCGCTGGCGGACGTACGGGTGCGGATGCGTCGCCGCGACCGGGCGGTCGGCGTCGACGCCGTCTGGGCGCGGCTCGCGCTGCTGGCGGAGCGGCTCGCCGAGCGCGGCGGACCGCTGGCGCAGCGCGCGCTGGCCGCGCTCTCGGTCGTGCGGCCGAGGTTCTGGGCGGTCGCCGGCGGTGGAGCTGCCGCCCTGACCGTCATGGCAGTGCTGCTGTCGCAGGCGGGCGCCGCTGATGCCGGTGCGTTGGACGCCGGTGGCGCACGCACCGACGCTGTGCCGGCTGCTGCACCCGCGAGCGATGCGACCACTGACGCCGCACCCACGAGCACTGCGCCCACGAGCGCTGCGCCCACGACGATGGCGCCGACGGCCCCCGCACCCGCGGATCCAGGGCCGGCCGGTACCGCGACGCCGACCGCGGAGGGTGACCCGGTGGCGAGCGCCGCCGCGCTGCTGGCCGAGCGTGAGGCCTGCCTCGACGCGGGCGATGCGGCCTGCCTCGTCGCGCTGCACGACCCCGGCAGCCCGCAGCTGACAGCAGCGGACCCATGGCGGATGCCAGACGACGGCACGGTGGAGCTCGTGCAGCGGCTGGGCGACGCGTGGCTGCTGCGCGTGGTGTCCGAACGCGAACCGGCCTCGGTGCTCGTGATGAGCACCGAGGCCGGCTGGACGCTGCGAGACGCCTGGTCGGACTAGACCTCGAACTGTCCCGACTCGAGCCGGGCCTTGACCTGGCCGAGGTACCGGGCCGCGTCGGCGCCGTCGATGATGCGGTGGTCGTAGGACAGGGCCAGGAACACCATCGAGCGGATGGCGATCGAGTCCTGACCGTCGACCTGCACCACGACCGGGCGCTTCACGACCGTGCCGACGCCGAGGATGGCGCGCTGCGGCTGGAAGACGACGGGCGTGTCGAAGAGCGCGCCGCGCGAACCGGTGTTGGTCAGCGTGAACGTGCCGCCGGCCAGCTCGTCGGGCTTGAGCTGGTTGTTGCGCGTGCGCTGCGCGAGGTCGGCGATCGAGGCGGTGAGCTCCTTGATGCTCTTCGCGCTGGCGTCGCGGATGACCGGCGTCAGCAGACCGCGCTCGGTGTCGACCGCCATCGCGAGGTTCTCGGTCTCGGGGTAGGTGATCGTCTCGCCGTCGTCCGTGGCGTTGATGAGCGGGTGCGACTTGAGCGCCTGCACAGCAGCCTGCGTGAAGAACGGCAGGAAGGTCAGCTTGTTGCCCGTCTCCTGCTGGAACGAGGCCTTGCTCGCCTCGCGCAGCTGCGCGACCTTCGTCACGTCGACCTCGACGACCGTCGTCAGCTGGGCGAGCGTCTGCATCGACTCGACCGCGCGCTTGGCGACGACCTTGCGCAGGCGAGACATCGGCGCGGTGGTGCCGCGGAGCTCCGAGACCTCGACCTCAGCCGGGGCGGCGCTCGGCGCAGCGCTGCCGCCAGCGGCGGCCGGTGCGGCCTCGGCGGCCGAGAGCACGTCCTCCTTGCGGATGCGTCCGCCGACACCCGTGCCGGTCAGGCTGCCGAGGTCGACGCCGCGCTCGTTCGCGAGCTTGCGCACGATCGGCGTGACGTAGGCCGACGCCGAGCCCGCGGCGGGGGCCGCCGGAGCAGCAGGTGCTGCGGGCGCCGCCGGGGGAGCGGAAGCGGTCGATTCGGCTGCCTTGGGAGCCTCGGCCGCGGGCGCTGCCGCCTTCGGCTCTGCTGCCTTGGGTGCCTCGGCCTTGGGCTCCTCCGCCTTGGGAGCTGCTCCTGCCGGCTCCGGGTCCTTCGCCGGCGCGGGCTGCTCGGTCGAGGGCGCGGCGGGCGCCGGCTGCTCGGCCGGAGCGGCATCCTGTGCCTCGGCGGAGCCCTCGGACTCGGCAGGGGCCTCGTCGGTGTCGAACTTCTCTGCAGCTGGCGCAGCCTCGGCGGCGGGCGCACCGCCGACACGGGCGATGACGGCGCCGACCTCGACGGTGTCGTCCTCCTGCGCGAGGATCTCCGACAGCGTGCCGGCGATCGGCGAGGGGACCTCGGTGTCGACCTTGTCGGTGGAGATCTCGACGATGGGCTCGTCGACCGCGATCTCGTCGCCCACGGCCTTGAGCCAGCGCGTGATGGTGCCCTCGGTGACGCTCTCGCCGAGCTCTGGCAGCTTGATGTCCTGCGCGTCGCCGCCGCCGGCGGCGGGTGCGACCTCGGCCTGCGGTGCAGCCTGCTCGGCCCGCGGCGCAGCCTCCTCGTCCTGCTCCTTCGACGGCGAGTCCTGCGCCTCGGCGGCCGACTCCTCGTCGGCCTCCTGGTCGGGCTCGCTGTCGGTGCCCTCGGTCGCCGTCTCGGAGGCCGACTCGTCCTCGGCCGGCTCGGCAGTCGCGGGAGCCTCCTCGGCGGCAGCGTCCTCCTGAGCGGGCGCGTCGTCGGCAGCCGGTGCGTCGCCGGCATCGCCCACGCGGGCGATCACGGCGCCGACCTCGACCGTGTCGTCCTCGCCGACGAGCAGCTCGGTGATGGTGCCGGCGATCGGCGAGGGCACCTCGGTGTCGACCTTGTCGGTGGAGATCTCGACGATGGGCTCGTCGACCGCGATCTCGTCGCCCACGGCCTTCAGCCAGCGGGTGATCGTGCCCTCGGTGACGCTCTCGCCGAGCTCTGGGAGCTTGATGTCAGTCATGAGTTGTCTCCTGTGGCGGTGATCAGATGGCGTGCAGGGGGGTGCCGGCGAGCTTCAGCATGGTCTCGCCGAGCGACTCGGCCTGGGTCGGGTGTGCGTGGACGAGCTGCGACACGTCCTCCGGGTAGGCCTCCCAGTTGACGATCAGCTGCGCCTCGCCGATGAGCTCGCCCATGCGCGCGCCGATCATGTGGACGCCCACGACGGGGCCGTCCTTGACCCGCACGGCCTTGACGGAGCCCGAGGTGCCGACGATCTCGCTCTTGGCGTTGCCGCCCAGCGAGTACTCGTAGCTCTCGATCTTGTCCTCGCCGAACTTCTCCTTGGCCTTGGCCTCGCTGTAGCCGACCGAGGCGACCTCGGGGTCGCAGTAGGTGATCTTCGGGATGTTGACGTCCTCGACCATGCGCGGGCTGAGGCCGCCGATCTCCTCGGCGACGAAGATGCCGTGCTGGTAGCCGCGGTGCGCGAGCTGCAGACCGGGGGTGATGTCGCCGACGGCGTAGACGCCCTTGACGCTGGTCTCGAGGCGGTCGTTGACGGTGACGAAGCCGCGGTCCATCTCGATGCCGACCTCTTCGTAGCCGAGGTTGGCGGTCACCGGCCCGCGGCCGACTGCCACCAGCAGCAGGTCGGCGTCGATGGTCTCGCCCGTCTCGAGCGAGACGTGCACGCCAGAGTCGTCCTGGGTGACGCCCGAGAAGCGGGCGCCGAGCTGCAACTGGATGCCGCGCTTCTTGAACGCGCGCTCAAGCTGCTTGGAGATCGACTCCTCCTCGTTCGGCACGAGGTGGGGCAGGCCCTCGACGATGGTGACCTCTGCGCCGAAGGAGCGCCAGACGCTCGCGAACTCGACGCCGATGACACCGCCGCCGAGCACGGCAACGCGCTTCGGCAGCCAGTCGAGCTGCAGCGCCTGCTCGCTCGTGATGACGTTGCCGGTGATCTCGAGGCCCGGCAGGCTCTTCGAGAAGGACCCGGTGGCGAGCACGATGTTCTTCGCGGTCAGCGTCTGGTCGCCGACCTGCACGGTGGTGGGAGAGGTGAGCTTGCCCTCGCCGGCGATCACAGGGATCTTCTTCGCACTGAGCAGGCCCTGCAGGCCCTTGAACTTCTTGGCGACGATGTTGTCGCGGAACGACGAGACGCCCGCGATGTCGATGCCCTTGAGCTCGGCGTCGATGCCGGAGTGGCTGGAGTCGCGGACGACGTCGGCGACCTCCGCCGAGTGCAGCATGGCCTTCGTCGGCACGCAGCCGCGGTGCAGGCAGGTGCCGCCGAGCTTGTCCTTCTCGACGATGGCGACGGTCTTGCCGAGCTGCACGGCGCGCAGCGCCACGGCGTAGCCCGCGCTGCCTCCACCCAGGACGACGATGTCAAAGCTCTGATCGGACACGCACTTGCTCCTTATGAGTCTTCGTTCCCGCGCCGGTGGGCGCGGCGGTGCACGGCAGTTCCTGCCGGTCCCAGCCTAGTCGGATGGGCTGAGCGGAAACCGGTCACTCCGCTGATCGGGACATCTTCGACAGCGTGCGCAGCAGCCCGCGCACCGCGACACCGGTCGAGCCCGGGGGGGTGAACCCGAACGGCGAGCCCGTGTTGGTCGAGGGGCCGGCGATGTCGATGTGGGCCCACGGGATGGGCGAGCCGTCCCGCTCGCCGACGAACTCGTTCAGGAACGCGGCGGCCAGCAGCATGCCGCCCGCACGGTTGCCGACCTTCGCATTCATGAGATCCGCGACGTCGGAGTCGAGCATCCCGATCATCTCCTCCGGGATGGGCATCGGCCACAGCTGCTCGCCGACCTCGCGCGACGCGCGCAGCACGGCCTCGACGAAGGCCTCGTCGTTGCCCATCACGCCGCTGACTCGGTTGCCGAGCGCGACCATCTGCGCACCCGTGAGCGTGGCGACGTCGATGATCGCGTCGGGCTGCGCCTCGCTGGCGAGCACGAGCCCGTCGGCCATCACCAGACGGCCCTCCGCATCCGTGTTCGTCACCTCGACCGTCTTGCCGCCCCGCATCGTGATGACGTCGTCGGGGCGCGTCGAGGTCGAGGAGACCAGGTTCTCGGCCAGGCACAGGTGCGCGGTGATGCGGATGGGCAGCTGCAGCGCAGCGGCGGCGACGGTGACGGCGTAGACGGTCGCGGCACCGGTCATGTCGTACTTCATGTGCTGCATCGATGCGGCCGGCTTCAGCGAGAGGCCGCCCGAGTCGAACGTGATGCCCTTGCCGACCAGCACGACGTGGCGGGTGGCGTTCTCGGGCGTGTGCTCGACCGTCACCAGGCGCGGCGGTCGGCTCGAGCCCTGCCCGACGCCGACGATGCCGCCGAAGCCCTCGCGGCGCAGCCGCTCCTCGTCGCGCACGACCACGCTGAGCCCGGTCGTGGCGGTCTCGGCGACGACCCGGTCGGCGAAGTCGACGGGGCTGAGCAGGTTGGGCGGGGTGTTGGACAGGTCGCGCGTGGTCCAGACCGCCTGCGCCGCGATGCCCGCGCTCTGCACGATGTAGGGGGAGACCTCTGCGTCTCCCGCCACCACCGCGATCTCGCACACGACCCGGTCGCCCTCGGCGCGCCGGCGGTGCTCGTAGCGGTAGGCGCCGAGGGCAGCGCCCTCGAGCACCGCCTGCACCTCGGTTCCGGTCGTCACCGGCAGCGAGATAGCGAGCGAGGGCACGTCGCGAAGCGAGCGCACCGCAGCGCCCGCCACCTCCCGCAGCCGGTCGGCGGTGACCGTGTCGCCGAGGCCGACGAACGCGATCTTCCTGCCGTCGACGACGGCGCGGGTGACCTGCTCGCGCTTGCCGGTGATGCCGAGCGCGGTCAGCAGCTCGGCGTCGAAGCCGGGGGCTGAGGGCGTCTCGCCGGCGAGCACGCCGTGCACGATCAGCTCTGCGGTCGCGTCGTCGGGGCTGGCGATGATGGAGAGTGCGGGGATGGGCATAGGTCACGAGGATACCGGCGCCCGGCGGCTCAGTAGGCTGGGTGGGTGTTCGATCCCCACGAGCTGACGCTTGCCCTAGAGGACCTCGAGTCCGTGCCGCGAGGCCTCGATCTTGTGATCGCGATCCACGGCTTCGTGGACGCGGGTGCCGCCGCAGAGGCGGCCGCGGCGGCGATCCTGGACACGCTGCCGTTCCGCGGCATCGTCGAGTTCGACACCGACCTGCTGATCGATCACCGATCCCGCCGCCCGCGCATCCTCTTCAACGAGGACCGCATCGACGAGTACCTGCCGCACACCCTCACGCTGCTGCAGGTCGAGGACGACGCGGGCAAGCCCTTCCTGCTGCTCACGGGACCCGAGCCCGACTGGATGTGGGAGCGGTTCACGGATGCGCTGCTCGAGCTGCACGAGCAGCTGGGCGTGGCGAGCACCACGATCATCACGTCCATCGGCATGCCGGTGCCGCACACGCGCCCGCTCGTCTCGACCGTCTCCGGCAACCGCTCCGAGCTGATCGAGCAGTACTCGGCCTGGCGGCCGGTGTCGTCCGTGCCGGCATCCGTCATCCACCGCATCGAGCACCGGCTGCACGACCTCGCCCCCGTCACCACCTTCACGGTGCTGGTGCCGCACTACGTCGGAGAGTCCGGCTCGGCCGGGCCGGCGCTCGCCGCGCTCGAGGGCGTCACGAGCGCCACCTCCCTGGCGTTCCGCACCGAGGAGCTGCGGCAGGCCGATCGCGAGTTCCAGCAGCTCGTCGCGCAGCAGATGGAGACGAACGAGGAGCTGCGGCGGATCGTGCGCACGCTCGAGGCCCGGTACGACGCCTTCATGGCGCAGTCGTCCGTGCGCTCGCCGCTCACCGATGAGGATGGCACGCTGCCCAGCGCGGATGAGATCGCCGACGAGCTCGAGCGCTACCTGCGGCAGCAGCGCCGGCCGGGCTCGGATCCGATCGGATGAACAGCGCCCGCTCCTGGCTGGTCTGGGGCGCTGGCGCTCTCGCCTACATCATCGCCATCCTGCACCGCTCCTCGCTCGGGGTCGCCGGGCCCGATGCCGCCGCGCGCTTCGAGGTGCAGGCGACGCTGCTGGCGACGCTCGGGGCCGTGCAGATCGGCGTCTACGCCGCCATGCAGGTGCCGGTCGGCGTGCTGCTCGACCGATACGGCCCGCGGGTGCTCATCGCCTCGGGCGCGATCATCATGGCCGGCGGGCAGGTGCTCGTCGCCCTCGCCGAGGAGCTGCCGCTCGCGGTGGCCGGCCGCATCCTGATCGGCATCGGCGATGCGGCGACGTTCATCTCGGTGATCCGGCTGCAGTCGGGCTGGTTCCGCGGCCCGATCGTGGCGCAGATGTCGCAGTGGACCGCCGTCGGCGGGCAGTTCGGTCAACTGGCCTCCGCGGTGCCGTTCGCGTGGTTCCTGCAGCAGGCCGGCTGGACGCTCTCGTTCGGCACCCTCGCCATCCTCGGCGTCGGCGCCTTCGTGCTCGTGCTGCTGCTGGTGTTCGACGCGCCGCCCGGGGGTGCTCCGGCGACCGGCTCGATCGACGTGCCGGAGGGCTGGTGGCCGCGCCTGAAGGCCGCCTTCCGACAGCCGGGCACGCGCCTGGGGTTCTGGACGCACTTCTCGCTGCTGGCATCCACCAACGTGTTCATGCTGCTGTGGGGCTTCCCGATGCTCGTCGACGGGCTCGGCTACACGACCACCGCGGCCGCCGGCCTGATGTCGGTCGTGGTGATCACCGGCATGATCGTCGGCCCCGTCGTCGGCATCGCGACCGCCAGGTTCCCGCTCCGCCGCTCCACGCTGGTGCTGTGCATCGTGGCGCTGGTGATGGCGACGTGGAGCGTGGTGCTGCTGTGGCCGGGCCATCCTCCGGGGTGGCTGGTGCTGACGCTGGTGATCGTGCTCGGCATCGCCGGCCCCGGCTCGACGGTGGGATTCGACTTCGCGCGCACCTTCAACCCGCTGCGCATCCTCGGCTCTGCCAACGGCATCGTCAACATCGGCGGGTTCCTCGCCTCATTCGCGATCATGCCCGCCATCGGCATCCTGCTCGACATCGTCCACTCCGTCCGGGTCTCGAACGGCGAGCAGGTCGGCCTCTACGACTGGGAGGGCTTCCGCATCGCGCTCTCCTCGCAGCTCGTGCTGCTCGTGCTCGGCTTCGTCATGGTGGTGCGGATGCGTCGCATCACCCGGTCGAAGATGCGCGAGGAGGGACTCGAGGTCGGCCCGATCTGGACCGCCGTCGCCCACTGGCTGCGCGATCGGAGGCGCTGAGGCAGAGGACTGCGCCGCCTGGGAATGCCTATGCCATACGCGGCGCTATACTGTCAAGACCGACCCAGTCGAATCTCGTGCCAGCCGCGGGACTTGACTTGGGTCATTCGACTGCCCTCAGTCCGACCGCACTGGGTCGGGGCGCCCGAGACCGACCGGAGGACGCATGCCAGCCAAGGCAACCACCACGACGCCAGAAGAGAAGGCACCTGCCAAGAAGGCGCCGGTGAAGCAGGCGGCTGCGACGAAGCCTGCCGCTGAGAAGACGACTGCGGCTGCTGCGAAGACCACTGCCGCGAAGGCACCGGCAAAGACGGCCGCTGCCAAGACGACCGCCGCCAAGGCGCCCGCGAAGACGACCGCCGCCAAGGCACCGGCCGCGAAGACGGCCGCGAAGACGACAGCTACCAAGACGACCGCTGCGAAGACGACCGCTACCAAGACGACAGCCGCCAAGACGACCGCTGCGAAGACGACCGCCGCGAAGGCGCCGGCAGCGAAGACGACCGCCGCCAAGAAGACCGCCGCTGCGAAGGCAGCGCCGGCGGGCACCAGCGCGGCCGCGAAGGCTGCGGCCGAGGCCGCCAAGGCGCCGGCGGCGAAGAAGGCCGCTGCGAAGCGCCCGACCACGCGCCGCAAGGCCGCCGCGGCGGAGGAGCCCGAGACCGTCGAGCCCACCGGCGAGGCAGAGCCCGAGGAGGACGAGGAGAAGGTCCACGTCGAGAAGCTCCCGACGGGTGCGCTGCGCCTCTCGGGGGACGACGACGAGCCGGCTCCGACGCAGATCACCGGTGCCACGGCCGACCCGGTCAAGGACTACCTCAAGCAGATCGGCAAGGTCGCGCTGCTGAACGCCGAGCAGGAGGTCGACCTCGCCATGCGCATCGAGGCGGGCCTGTTCGCCGAGGAGAAGCTCTCGGTCGAGGGCGACGAGCTCGAGTGGCAGCTCAAGCGCGACCTCACCCGCATCGCCCGCGATGGGCAGCGCGCCAAGAGCCACCTGCTGGGCGCCAACCTGCGCCTGGTGGTGTCGCTCGCGAAGCGCTACACCGGTCGCGGCATGCAGTTCCTGGATCTCATCCAGGAGGGCAACCTGGGCCTCATCCGTGCGGTGGAGAAGTTCGACTACACCAAGGGCTTCAAGTTCTCGACCTACGCCACCTGGTGGATCCGCCAGGCCATCACGCGCGCCATGGCCGACCAGGCCCGCACCATCCGCATCCCCGTGCACATGGTCGAGGTCATCAACAAGCTCGCCCGCGTGCAGCGGCAGATGCTGCAGGATCTCGGACGCGAGCCGAGCCCCGAGGAGCTCGCGCGCGAGCTCGACATGACCCCCGAGAAGGTCATCGAGGTGCAAAAGTACGGCCGCGAGCCCATCTCGCTGCACACCCCGCTCGGTGAGGACGGCGACAGCGAGTTCGGCGACCTCATCGAGGACACCGAGGCGGTCGTGCCCGCCGACGCGGTGGGCTTCACGATGCTGCAGCGTCAGCTCGAGTCGCTGCTCGACTCGCTCTCCGAGCGCGAGGCGGGCGTGATCCGCATGCGTTTCGGTCTCGGCGACGGCATGCCGAAGACCCTCGACCAGATCGGCGACACGTTCGGCGTCACGCGCGAGCGCATCCGCCAGATCGAGTCGAAGACGATGGCCAAGCTGCGCCACCCCTCGCGCTCGCAGCAGCTGCGCGACTACCTGGAGTGATCCGTCACGGATCGTCACGAGGCCGCCCGGGGACACTCGGGCGGCCTCGCTCGTTCTAGGATGGGTCAATACCCCCAAGAAGGAGCGCTCATGCCTCGTCCCCGCACGATCCTGTCCCGGCTCGCCCCCGTCGCGGCCATCGCCGCCGCCTCCGTCGCCCTCGCCGGCTGCGCCAGCGGCCAGCCAGCCTCGAGCGCTGAGCCCGCCGCGAGCGGTGAGTCGTCGACCGGCCTGACGATCGATCAGGTGCAGGAGGCCGGCGTCCTCGTCGTGGGCACCGAGGGCACGTACTCGCCGTTCTCGTTCCGCGAGGGCGGCACGGGCGAGCTGACCGGCTACGACGTCGACATCATCACCGCCGTCGCGGAGGAGTTCGGCGTCGAGGTGGAGTTCGTCGAGACGCCCTGGGACGCGATCTTCGCGGCGCTCGACGCCGGCCGCGTCGACGTCATCGCCAACCAGGTCTCGATCACCCCCGAGCGCCTCGAGCGCTACCTGTTCAGCGAGCCGTACACGTACTCGCCCGGCGTGCTGATCGTCGCCGAGGGCAGCGACATCGAGTCGTTCGAGGACCTCACGGGTCGCACGAGCGCGCAGTCGCTGACGAGCAACTGGGCCGAGATCGCGACCGAGGCGGGCGCCGACGTCGAGGAGGTCGAGGGCTTCGCCCAGGCGGCCGAGCTGCTGCGGCAGGGCCGCGTCGACGCGACGATCAACGACCGCCTCACCTACCTCGACTACGTGCAGTCGCAGGGCGGCGAGACCGGCCTCGTCGACGTCGCCGAGACCGAGGAGACGAGCGAGAACGCGCTCGCGTTCCGTGCCGGCAGCGAGTCGCTCGTGACCGCGGTCGACGAGGCGCTCGCCGCGCTCGCCGCCGACGGCACCCTCACCGAGATCTCCCAGCGGTACTTCGGCGAGGACGTCTCGCAGCCGTGACGGGCGGCACGTCGAGGCCGCGTAGGCTCGCGCCGTGAACTGGCAGCTGATCCTCGACTCGGTCGGGCCGATCGCGCTCGGCGCACTGACGGGCACCATCCCGCTCACCCTCGCGTCGTTCGCGCTCGGTCTGCTGATCGCGATCGGGATGGCGCTCATGCGCATCTCGGGCAGCGCGGTGCTCTCCGGCATCGCCCGCGTCTACATCTCGATCATCCGCGGCACACCCATGCTCGTGCAGCTGTTCGTGATCTTCTACGGCATGCCGCAGATCGGCATCATCCTCGACCCCTGGCCGAGCGCCATCATCGCGCTCTCGCTCAATGTGGGCGGCTACGCGGCCGAGATCATCCGGGCTGCCATCCTCTCCATCCCGAAGGGGCAGTGGGAGGCAGGCGCGATGATCGGCATGTCGCGCGGGCAGACGCTCGTGCGCATCGTGCTGCCGCAGGCCGCGCGCGTGTCGGTGCCGCCGCTGTCGAACACGTTCATCTCGCTCGTGAAGGACACCTCGCTCACCTCCGTCATCCTGGTGACCGAGCTGTTCCGCATCGCGCAGCGCATCGCCGCGCCGAGCGGCGAGTTCCTCACCGTCTACCTCGTGGCGGCCGCCGTCTACTGGGTCATCTGCTTCGTGCTTGCGCTCGGGCAGGACAGCATCGAGAGGAGGCTCGACCGCTATGCCGTCTGAGATCGCACCCCCGCCATCCGACCTTGGCTCCGGGCTGCTGCTGCGCGCCCGTGGCCTGCACAAGTCCTTCGGGGACAACCATGTGCTGCGCGGCGTCGATCTCGACATCGCGCCCGGCTCCGTGCACGCGCTCATCGGCCCCTCGGGCTCCGGCAAGACCACCGTGCTGCGCTCGCTCAACGGCCTCGAGTCGCCGGAGGCCGGCACGCTCGAGATCGGCGAGCTCGCGATCGACTTCTCGAGCTCGCGCACGCGCGCCGAGCGCGCGGCGCTGCACCGCGCATCCGCCATGGTCTTCCAGCAGCACCAGCTCTTCCCGCACCTGAGCGTGCTCGGCAACGTCACCATCGGTCCGCTGCGCGTGCAGCGCCGTTCCCGCGACGAGGTGATGACGGATGCGCTGGCGCTGCTCGAGCGCGTCGGCCTGCGGGAGAAGGCGGATGCGTTCCCCTCGTCGCTCTCCGGCGGCCAGCAGCAGCGGGTCGGCATCGTGCGAGCGCTCGCGCTCGCGCCCAGCATGCTGCTGTTCGACGAGCCCACCTCGTCGCTCGACCCGGAGCTGGTCGGCGAGGTGCTCGCAGTCATGACCGAGCTCGCGCAGGAGGGCTGGACGATGGCGGTCGTCACCCACGAGCTGGGCTTCGCGCGCGAGGTCGCCGACCAGGTCTCGTTCTTCGACGAGGGCGTGGTGGTCGAGCGCGGCGCGCCGGAGCGGGTCTTCGGCGACCCGCAGAAGGAGCGCACGAAGCGCTTCCTGCAGCGACTCCGGGGCCCCTTCGGGCACTGAGTCCGCGAGCTCGGCGACGGGGCTGGGCGCGAGCGCTCGCGCGGGTGGCCGGGCGACGAAGAAGCGGCCCGCCCCTCGAGGGGCGGGCCGCTTGCCGGTCGTGCTCGGGTCAGCGCTCGTTGAGCTTCTCCGACTCGTCGTGCCACACCTTCGCGAGCGGCTGGAGGGCTTCACGGTGCTTCGCGGCGTGGTGGGCGCAGAAGAGCAGCGTGCCGCTCTCCATGGTCGCGCGGATGTACGCCTGGGCGCCGCAGCTGTCGCAGCGGTCGAGCCCGTTCAGCGGCGCGCTCGCGTCGTCGACCTCGAGCGTCGTGGTCTGGGTGTCGTTCACGGTGCCCTCCTTGCTTCGTCCTAGGCACCATCGTCGCATGCCCACCCGGCAGTTCGCCGCCAATTCGCGGGCGGTTCGCCAGCGGCGCAACCCTGCAGCGCGCCGCGTGGCCTGCGCCGGCGCGGGTCTCGGCGGCCATAGGCTGGCAGGCGCGCTCGCAGCGACACGGTGCTTCCCGCCCGTGCATCCCGGGCGCGTCACGGCCATCGGGCGTGACCGGCAAGACAGGATGGGGGATCGGTTGGCAAGCGCGGCATCCGACTACTCGGCACGGCACCTGACCGTCCTCGAGGGCCTCGAGGCGGTGCGCAAGCGGCCCGGCATGTACATCGGCTCGACCGACTCGCGCGGGCTCATGCACTGCCTGTGGGAGATCATCGACAACTCGGTCGACGAGGCGCTCGGCGGCTTCGGCACCGAGATCTCGGTGGTGCTGCACGCCGACGGCTCCGTCGAGGTCGCCGACCGCGCCCGCGGCCTGCCCATCGACGTCGAGCCCCGCACGGGCCTGACCGGCGTCGAGGTGATCTTCACTAAGCTGCACGCCGGCGGCAAGTTCGGCGGCGGCGCATACAAGTCCTCCGGCGGTCTGCACGGCGTCGGCGCCTCCGTCGTCAACGCGCTCTCGGCGCGCCTCGACGTCGAGGTCGACCGCGACGGCGCGACCTGGGCGATGTCGTTCCACCGCGGTGAGCCCGGCGAGTTCCTCGACCAGGGGGAGCCCTCGCCCGAGGCGACCTTCGTGCCGTTCACGGATGCGTCCAGGCTGCGCAAGGTGGGCAAGGTCAAGAAGGGCGTCACCGGCACCCGCGTGCGCTATTGGGCCGATCCGCAGGTGTTCACCAAGGGCGCGGACTTCCTCGCCGACGAGCTCGCCCGCCGTGCCCGGCAGACGGCCTTCCTGGTGCCGGGGCTCGGCATCCAGATCATCGACGAGCGCGGTGACGAGCGCCTCGTGCACGACTTCCGGTACGACGGCGGCATCACCGAGTTCGCCGAGTACCTGGCGCCCGATCCGGCGCTGACGGCGACCTGGCGGCTGACGGGCGAGGGCGACTTCCAGGAGACCATCCCCGTCCTCGACGAGGAGACCGGCCACATGGTCACCCGCGAGGTCGACCGCACGTGCGAGGTCGACATCGCGCTGCGCTGGGGCACCGGCTACGACACGCACGTGCAGACCTTCGTCAACATCATCGCCACGCCGAAGGGCGGCTCCCACCTGGCCGGCTTCGAGCAGTCGCTGCTGAAGCTGATCCGCGACCAGGTGGCCGCGAACGCGCGCAAGCTGAAGGCCGGCAACGACAAGGTCGAGAAGGATGACGCCCTCGCGGGCCTCACCGCCGTCGTCACCGTGCGCCTGCCGGAGCCGCAGTTCGAGGGCCAGACGAAGGAGGTGCTCGGCACGCCCGCCGTGCGCCAGATCGTCGCCCAGGTCGTGCAGCGCGAGCTGGGCGCCATCCTGAAGTCGTCCAAGCGGGACGAGAAGGCGCAGGCCGGGCAGCTGCTCGAGAAGGTCGTGAGCGAGATGAAGGCGCGCCTGTCGGCGCGCTCGCTCAAGGAGACCGCGCGACGCAAGAGCGCGCTCGAGTCGTCGTCGCTGCCGGTGAAGCTCGTCGACTGCCGCTCGAGCGACGTCGCGCAGACCGAGCTGTTCATCGTCGAGGGCGACAGCGCGCTCGGCACCGCCAAGCCCGCGCGCGACAGCGAGTTCCAGGCGATCCTGCCCATCCGCGGCAAGATCCTGAACGTGCAGAAGGCCTCGGTCGGCGACATGCTCGGCAACGCCGAGTGCGCGGCGATCATCCAGTCGATCGGCGCCGGCTCCGGCCGCTCGTTCGACCTCTCCGCCGCGCGCTACGGCAAGGTGATCATGCTCTCCGACGCCGATGTCGACGGCGCACACATCCGCACCCTGCTGCTCACGCTCATCCATCGCTACATGCGTCCCCTGATCGAGGAGGGGCGCGTGTTCGCGGCCGTGCCGCCGCTGCACCGCGTGCTCGTCAAGCACCGCGGCAAGCCCGACGAGGCGGTGTACACCTACTCCGATGCCGAGCTGCACCGCGTGCTGGCGAAGTTGAAGAAGGCCGGCAAGTCGTGGCACGAGCCGCCGCAGCGCTACAAGGGCTTGGGCGAGATGGATGCCGATCAGCTGGCGGAGACGACCATGGATCGCTCGCGGCGCACGCTGCGGCGCGTGACGATCAGCGATGCCGAGAAGGCGACCGAGATCTTCGAGCTGCTGATGGGCAACGAGGTCGCCCCGCGCCGCGAGCTCATCGTCTCCAACCAGGTCGACCGCGAGCGCATCGACGCCTGAGCGCCGCGCGGCGTCAGGCGCCGAGCTGCGAGCCCACCGCGCCGATCGTGCCGTCGATCGCGACCCCGGAGCCGGCGCGCGCCGCGCCGCCGGGCGGCAGCTGGCGCTGCGAGCCATCGGCGCCGACCGCCATCGGCGAGGGACCGACCCACGCCAGCGAGAGCCCGAGCTCGCCCTTCAGCAGCCGGTGCGCCTGCACGCCGCCGGTGCCGCGGCCCTTGGGCGGGAACTCCGCGAGGTCGGAGACCTTGACCCGCGGCTCGTCGAGCCCGGCGAGCGTCTCGGCCGCCGCGGTGACGGTGACGACCTGGGCACCCTCGTCGACGACGCCCGCGAACGTCACCGACGCATCCGCCTTGAGTCCGATGCCCTTCATGCCGGCGGCGCCCGCGCCCTGCGGGTTCACCTGCGCGGCGGGGAAGCGCAGCAGCTGCGCGTCGCTCGTGACGAGCACGATCCAGGCGTCGTCCGGGGCGGGCGCGATGCCGACCACCCGGTCGCCGTCCTTGAGCGAGATGATGCTCTCGCGGTCGCGATCGCGCAGCTCGGTGGGCTTGACTCGCTTCACGCTGCCCGTCGCGGTGGCGACGAGCCATGGCACGGCGTCGCCCTGGGCAGGGCTCGTCAGATCGATGAGCGCGACCGGCTCCTCGCCGCGCTCGAAGGCGCCGAGCTCGCGCACCTTGATGCCGGCTGTGAGGCCGACGGATGCGGGAGGCACGCTGGGCAGGTCGGCCGGCGTCAGGCGCAGCACGGCCCCCGACGAGGTGACGATGCCGAAGGCGCCGCGGGTGGTGGTGCCGACGACCGAGCGGATGGCGTCGTGGCGGCTGCGCCGCGAGGGCACGGGGATGGGCTCGTCGCCGTCGACGCGCACGACGCGGCCGGTGGCCGACAGCAGCACGCGCGTGGGCGCATCCGCGATCTCGAGGCTCGCGGCGAGCTTGGCGGCCGAGGCGCGGCCGGTGGTCGGCTGGCCGTTGCCGTTCGTGAGCAGCGTGCGGCGCGGCGTGCCGAAGCGCTCGGCGACCTCGTCGAGCTCGTCGGAGACCACTGTGTGCAGTGCCTCGACCGAGCCGAGGATGCGCTCGAGCTCGGCTATCTGCGCCTTCAGCTCGTCGCGCTCGGCCTCGAGCTCGATGCGGCTGAACTTCGTCAGCCGCCGCAGCCGCAGCTCGAGGATGTACTCGGCTTGCGCCTCCGAGAGGTCGAAGATGCCCTGCAGCCGCCCGCGCGCCTGCTCCGAGTCGTCCGAGGAGCGGATGACCTGGATGACCTCGTCGATGTCGAGGATCGCGATCAGCAGGCCCTCGACCAGGTGCAGCCGGTCGCGCTTCTTCGCCAGCCGGAACTCGCTGCGGCGGCGCACCACCGAGACGCGGTGGTCGATGTAGACCCGCAGCAGCTGCTTCAGCCCGAGCGTCTCCGGCTTGCCCTCGACGAGCGCGACGTTGTTGATCGAGAAGCCGTCCTCGAGCGGCGTGAAGCGGTAGAGCTGCTGCAGCACCGCCTCGGGGTCGAAGCCGGTCTTGATGCCGATCACGAGCCGCAGGCCGTGCTTGCGGTCGGTGAAGTCCTGCACGTCGGAGAGCCCCTGCAGCTTCTTCGACTGCACGCCGTCCTTGATCTTCTCGATCAGGCGCTCCGGGCCCACCTGGTAGGGCAGCTCGGTGACGATGATCTGCGTCTTGCGGCCCTGCCGCTCGATCGAGGTGCGCGCGCGGGTCTTGAACGCGCCGCGGCCCGACTCGTACGCATCCTTGATGCCGTCGAGGCCGACGATGACGCCGCCGCCGGGCAGGTCGGGGCCGGGCACGTGCCGCATGAGGTCGGTGACGGATGCGTCGGGGTGCGCGAGCAGGTGCTTGGCCGCCTGCACGACCTCGACGAGGTTGTGGGGCGCCATGTTCGTCGCCATGCCCACCGCGATGCCGCTCGCGCCGTTGACGAGCAGGTTCGGGTAGGAGGCCGGCAGCACGTCGGGCTGCTGGTACGAGTTGTCGTAGTTGGGCACGAAGTCGACGACGTCCTCGTCGAGGCCCTCCGTGAGCGACAGGCCCGCGGCGGCCAGGCGCGCCTCGGTGTAGCGGGCGGCGGCGGGGCCGTCGTCGAGCGAGCCGAAGTTGCCGTGCCCGTCGATCAGCGGCAGGCGCAGGCTGAACGGCTGCGCGAGGCGCACGAGCGCGTCGTAGATCGCGGTGTCGCCGTGCGGGTGCAGCTTGCCCATCACGTCGCCGACCACGCGCGCGCTCTTCACGTGGCTCTTCTCGGGGCGCAGCCCCATCTCGGACATCTGGAAGAGGATGCGCCGCTGCACGGGCTTGAGGCCGTCGCGGGCGTCCGGCAGGGCGCGTGCGTAGATGACGGAGTACGCGTACTCGAGGAAGGAGTCCTGCATCTCGGCAGCGACGTCGATGTCGTCGATGCGCTCGGCGGATTCGGCGTTCCCGGATGCGGGAGGGGCAGGTGTGGCAGTCATAGGCTGAAGGAATGCTACCGACCAGGGCGCCCGGATCCCGGAGCCTTGCCGACGTTCTGCGCAGCTCGTCGCTCGCCACGCGCGGCGAGCCCAACGCCCTTTCGCTGCCGGCGGTGCAGACCGCCGTCGTGCTGCTGGTCGACGGCCTCGGCGCGGCCCAGCTCGGGCAGCGCGCCGGGCACGCGCGCACCCTCGCGACGGCGCCGGGCGGATCGCTCGACGCGGGCTTCCCCTCCACCACCGCGGTGGCGCTGGCGAGCCTGACGACCGGCGCGCTGGCCGGTGAGCACGGCATCGTCGGCTACGACGCGCTCGTGCCCGGGGTGGGGGTGCGTAACCAGCTGCGCGACTGGGGCGGGCCGATGGATCCGGCCCTCTGGCAGCGCCTGCCGACCCTCTTCGAGCAGCAGCCGTCGATCGTGATCGCGGAGCCGAAGCACGCCGAGAGCGGCTTCACGCACGCGGTGCTGCGCGGTGCTGAGTACCGGGGCGGCCGCTCGATGGCTGACCGCTTCGCGATCGCTGCCGAGGCTGCCCGCGAGCGCGCGCTGGTCTACCTCTACGTGCCGGAGCTCGACCGCATCGGCCACGAGCACGGCTGGCAGAGCGACCGCTGGATCGACGCCCTCGAGCAGCTCGACGGCCACATCCGTGCGCTCGCCGACGCGCTGCCGCACCAGACGGGCCTCATCGTCACCGCAGATCACGGCATGGTCGACGTCGACGCATCCGCTCACCTCATCGTGCCGCAGGGGCTGCTCGATGCCGTTGCGCACGTGGCGGGGGAGCCGCGGTGCCTGCAGCTGCATCTGTCGGCCGAGGCGCAGGCCGAGGGCACGACGGCGGATGCGCTGGCGCACGAGTGGCAGGCATGGCTCGGCGATGCGGCGTGGGTCGCCACCAGGCAGCAGGTGGTCGACGCCGGCTGGCTGGGGCCGCTGCACCCGGAGGTCGCGCCGCGGCTGGGCGACGTGCTCGTCGCTGCGCGCGGCCGGCGCGCGATCTACGTCGACGAGCTCGACAAGGCCCGCGGCATGATCGGTCAGCACGGCTCGCTGACGCCCGACGAGCTGCGCGTGCCGCTGCGCCGCTTCGGCGCCTTCGCGTGAGCGGCAACTCGGCTACTCTGCGGCTGAGGGGCGACGGCGCCCAGGAGGAGGCGTCCATGGTGACGAGGTCGACCCGCGCGACCGTGGCTGCGCTGGTCGGGGGTGCCGCGCTGCTGCTGACGGGGTGCGCCTCGGGGCCCGCGCCGCTCTCCGAGCCCGAGATCACGGCCGTGCTCGCAGCGATCGAGCCCGGTTCAGGGGTTACCGTGGGCGATGCACTGGCGCTGGCGCGCGAGGGCACGATCGGCATGATCGACGCCCGGATCGCGACGGGCGTCGGGCAGGCGCAGGACGTGTTCGAGGGCGCGCCGCCGGCCGGCTACCACGACTGGGCCATCGTCGCGACGTGCAGCTACGGCTCATCCATCCCCTCGATCGAGGTGGCTGCCGTGCCGCCGGCCGATCTGGACGCGGCGATGGCGAGCCGAGGATGGAACCTGCAGTGTGACGGAGGATCGGACGAGCTGCTCCCGTGAGCGTCAGCCGAACCGCACGACCTGCCGGATCGCCTTGCCGTCGGCGAGCGTGTCGAGCGCCTCGTTGAGCTGCTCGAGCGCGATCTCGCTCGTCACGAGCGCCTCCGCCGGCAGCCGCCCCTCGCGCCACAGCTGCTCGTAGCGCGGGATGTCGCGCGAGGGCACGGCCGAACCCAGGTAGGAGCCGATCACCGTGCGCGCCTCGGCGGTGAACGTCAGCGGCGACAGCGACGACCGGGCATCCGGATGCGGCAGGCCGACGGTCACGGTCGTCCCGCCGGGCGCGGTGAGGGCGAAGGCGGTCTCGAACGCCTTCGGGTGGCCGGCGGCCTCGATCACCACGGGTGCCCGCAGTCCCCGATCGAGCGCCTCGTCGGGGGAGAGCGCGAGGTGCGCGCCCAGCTCGCGTGCCGTGTCGAGCTTGGCGGGCACCGCATCCACCCCGATGACCCTGCCGAGCCCCAGTGACGCTGCCGCCAGCAGTGCGGCCATGCCGACGCCGCCGAGACCGACGATCACGATGTCGTCGCCTTCGGCCGGCTTGCCGGCGTTGACGACTGCGCCGCCGCCGGTGAGCATCGCGCAGCCGAGCACGGCCGCGACCTGCGGCGGCACGTCGGCACCGACCGGCACCACCGAGCGGCGATCGAGCACCGCGTGCGTCGCGAAGGCGGAGACGCCCAGATGATGGTGCACGTCCGCTCCCCGGCCCACGTCGCCCACCTCATGCAGGCGCCGCCCGCCGCCGAGCAGCTCGCCCGCGCCGTTCGAGGCACTGCCGCGCTCGCAGGGCAGCCGGCCGTCGGTGGCGCACGCCGCACACTCGCCGCAGCGCGGCAGGAACGTCGTCACGACGCGATCGCCGAGCGCCACGTCGTCGACGCCCTCGCCGAGCGCCTCGACGATGCCGGCGGCCTCGTGGCCCAGCAGCATCGGCACCGGGCGGGGGCGTGCGCCGTCGACCACAGAGAGGTCGCTGTGGCACAGGCCGGCGGCCTCGATGCGGATCAGCAGCTCACCGGGGCCGGGGTCGTCGAGCTCGAGCTCGACCAGCTCGAGCGGCTGCGACTGCGCGAAGGGGCGCTCGGCGCCGATCGCGCGCAGCACGGCGCCGCGGATGCGCATCAGCTGCCGTTCCAGCCCTCGACCGAGCCGTCAGGGCTCGCCTCGCGCACCACGAGCGTGCAGTCCTTGCCGCCGAAGCCGTCGTCGAGCAGTCGCTGCAGCTGGTCGCGGATGAGCGTCGCCGCGGGCACGTGCACGCCGGCCGCCTCGGCACCCGCGACGGCAAGGGTGACGTCCTTGTGGGCGAGCATCGCTGAGAAGGAGGCGTCGAAGTTCTGGTTGGCGGCTGCGCCCGGCACCACGCCCGGCACCGGGTACCAGGTGCGCACCGCCCACGAGTCGCCGGAGGAGACGCGGGCGACGTCGAAGAACGCCTTCGGGTCGAGTCCGAGCTGGTGGGCGAGCTGCGAGCCCTCGGACATCGCGAGGATCGAGACGCCGAGCATCATGTTGTTCACGAGCTTCGCCGCGATGCCGTGCGTGGCCTCGCCGACCGCGAGCACGTTGCCCGCCATGGGCGTGACGATCGCCTTGGCGTCTGCCACGTCGGCGTCGCTGCCGCCGAGCATGAAGGCGAGCGTGCCGGCCTCGGCGCCCTGCGTGCCGCCCGAGACCGGGGAGTCGACGAAGCGGAAGCCGCGCGCGTCGGCCTCGTCGTGGCACCAGCGCGAGGTGTCGAGGTCGACCGTCGAGGTGTCGAGGATGAGCGTGTTCGGGGCGGCGTGGTCGAAGACCCCGTCGGCGTCGGCGAGCACCGAGCGCACGTGCTCGCCCTTGGGGAGGCTCAGGATGACGACCGCCGCGCCGTCCACCGCCTCGCCGATCGAGTCCACCGCCGTGATGCCGTGCTGCGACGCGCCTGCTCGCAGGGCGTCGACGACGTCGTAGCCCTTCACCTCATGGCCGGCGGAGACCAGGTGGGAGGACATGCGGCTGCCCATGTTGCCGAGCCCGATCCAGGCGATTGACGTCATCGTCGATTCCTTCCGAAGGTGTGACTTCCACGCTATCCCGTGAGACGCGGAACGGGCGGCGAACTCGCGCTCACCGCCCGTCCCGATCAGGGTGCTGATCGAGCGATCAGACCGTGCCCCTCTCCTCCAGCACGCGGCGACGGTCCTCGTCGTCGACGTCGTGCAGCGAGATGCCCTTGGTCTCCTTGAGCGCGAACACCGCGATCAGGGTGATCACGCAGGCGATCAAGAGGTAGATCGCCACCGGGATGTGGCTCTCGTACTGCCGCAGCAGCGCCGTGGCGATGATCGGTGCGAGCGAGCCCGCGACGATCGAGGTGACCTGGTAGCCGAGCGAGACACCCGAGTAGCGCATGCGCGTCGGGAAGATCTCGGCCATGATCGCCGGCTGGCCGGCGTACATGAGTGCGTGGAAGAACAGCCCGAGCACGATGCCGAGCAGGATGATCGCGTCGTTGCCGCTCTGGAACATCGGGAAGGCGATGAAGCCCCACGACGCACCGGTGATCGCGCCGGCCATGTAGACGGGCCGCCGTCCGACGGTGTCGACGAAGCGGCCCACCAGCGGCACGAAGATCATGTGCGCCACGTGGGCGATCGCCATCAGGCCGAGCACTCGGGTCACGTCGTACTCCATCGCGACGCCCAGGTAGGTGATCGAGAAGACCACCACCAGGTAGTACAGGATGTTCTCGGCGAAGCGCAGGCCCATGGCCGTCAGCACGCCCTTGGGGTAGCGCTTCAACACCTCGGTGACGCCGTAGCCCTGCGCCTTCGAGGCCGCGACCTCATCCTTGACCTGCTGGAAGATCGGCGCGTCCTCGATGCGGGTGCGGATGTAGTAGCCGATCGCGACGATGACGACCGAGAGCCAGAACGCGATGCGCCAGCCCCAGCTGAGGAACGCCTCGTCGTCGAGCGTCCACTGCAGCACGAGCAGCACGACCGTGGCGAGCAGGTTGCCGATCGGCACCGCCGCCTGCGGGAACGACGCCCAGAATCCGCGCTCCTTGTTGGGAGCGTGCTCGGCGACCAGCAGCACGCCGCCGCCCCATTCGCCGCCGACCGCGAAGCCCTGGAAGAAGCGCAGGATGACCAGCAGCGCCGGAGCCCAGTAGCCGATCTGCTCGAAGGTGGGCAGGCAGCCCATCAGGAACGTCGAGACGCCGACCAGGATGATCGCGAGCTGCAGCAGCTTCTTGCGCCCGTACTTGTCGCCGAAGTGGCCGAACACGATGCCGCCGAGCGGGCGCGCGATGAAGCCCACCGCGTAGGTGAGGAACGCGCTGATGATGGGCGCGTACGGGTCATCGCTGGGCGGGAAGAAGAGCACGTTGAAGACGATCGTCGCCGCGGTGGCGTACAGGAAGAACTCGTACCACTCGACGACAGTGCCTGCCATCGAGGCGGTGACGACCTTGCCGAGCCCCTTGCGGGTGTTGTCTCTCGACGTGTCATGGACGGACTGGGTCATGCCTACCTCCTTGTAGGTGCACGGGACGTGCCGTCGAGCAACCTAACATGACGTGCCGTTCATGTCTGCATTTCTGCTCAGGAAACGCCGAAGCGGGAGGCGCCAGGGCGCCTCCCGCTTCGCGGCCGTCGCGGTCAGTCGTCGGTGCGCGAGCCGAAGACGATCTCGTCCCAGCTGGGCATGGCGGCGCGCGAGCCGCGCTTGCGGCCGGGCACCGGTCCTGTGCCGGTGGCGCGCTGCGGGCGCTGCTCCTGCTGAGCAGGCGCCGACGGCGCCGCGTCGGCGGTCTCTGGCTCGACCTCGAACAGGCTCGGCTCGCTCTCGGCCGTGCGCAGCGTCGCCTCGCGCTCGCTGCGGCGGCGGCGCAGGGCATCGAGCAGCTCCGCGGTGTGGTTGGGCTGCGCGGATGCCGCAGGACGGTTGATCGCCGCGTGCTGCACGTCCTCCGGCTGGCTGCCCACCTCGCCGCCGCGACGGCGCAGCCACGGGTTGTCGGCCTTCGTGGGCTCCTGCTGCCGACTGGGGGCGGGCGCCTCGGACGGCGCGGGCGCCGAGGAGCTCTCGACGGCCTCCTCGAGGCCGACTCCGGGCTCGACCGGCTCGGGAGCGGGACGGGTGGTGGCGCGCTGGATGCGGAAGGCGTCGGAGTGGAAGCGACCCGTGTCGCGCTGCGCCGCGCGCTGCGAGATCGGAGGTGCGTCCGCGTCGTCGGCGGGTGCCGGAGCCGAGACCGGTGCCGTGGCGGCGGCATCGGGGGCCGCAGGGCGCTGCTGACGATCGATCGCCCGCAGTCGTGGCACGAGCACGCTCGTCGCGTCGCCGGTCTGGCTGAGCGAGGTCGCCTCCTTGCCGCGCGGCGTCAGCGTCGCCTTTTTGGGCTCGTAGCCCCAGACGGCCTCGTGCTGGATCGCCTCCGTCGTGAAGCGCAGGCGCACCGTCCAGGCACCACCTTCGGCGTCCTTCCAGGCCGCCCACGTGCGGTCGGATGCGCGCAGGTCGCTCAGTCGCTCGTCGATCGCGGCCCCGAAGGTCGTCTCGCCCGCGAGCGGATCGATGTCGCCGGATGCGACCGGGATCGAGAGTGCCGAGGCGAGCACATGGTTACGCTCGGCGACCACGGGCCCTTCGAAGCGCTCGATGTAGGCGAGCTCCTCGCCGGTCACCGAAGCGACCTCCTCGGCGGTCATGCCGCCGCGGATGAGCGCCTGAATGTCGCGCGGTCGGGCCTTGCGCTCCCGGTGGGGGATCGCTGCCGCCGGCTTGCGGTGCTCGGGCAGGGCATCGACGGGCACGCGGAAGCGCTCGCCGGACGCGGACTCGAGGATGAGCACGTCGTCCTCGACGCCGATGACGCTCAGCTGCTGCATGATTCGTCGGTCCTTCCTGGCCAGATCTCAGATTGCGACAGCATCCCACGCAGACCGTCGCCTGAGCGGGAATGGGGCGGGCGCGCCGTGCGTTCCATGCGGTGCAGGACACCGGCCTGCCCAGCAACGTATCGACGCACGAGCCGCACCTGGATATCTGATTTGCCTCGGATGCCGCTTTCGTGCAGAATGTGCGCCGACGCCGCCCACCAACGCCCAGCAAGGAAATGCCAGATGGCCACCGATTACGACGCCCCGCGCAAGACCGACGACGAGAACGAGTCGATCGAGGCGCTCAAGGAGCGAGTGCCGTCGAAGAGCGTCGCGACTGACGACGACGCCGACAACCCCGGCAGCTTCGACCTCTCCGCAGCCGACCTCGCCGATGTCGAGCTCGACGTGGTAGTGCTGCCCCCGCAGGAGCACGAGTTCACCTGCGTGAGCTGCTTCCTGGTGAAGGACCGCCTGCAGTTCGACCACGAGACCAAGCTCGGGCCGATCTGCGCGGAGTGCGCGTCCTGAGTCGCTCCCGCACAGGCCAGCACTGAGCCGCTGACGCGTCGCGTCAGCGGCTCTTCTGCGCCGCCTCGATGGCGGCGGCGAGGCGCTCCGGTCGGCGGGTGCTCATGATCCAGGCAGGCGTGGGGTCCTCCTCGTCGATCACCGGCACGCGCACGAGCGAGGTGGTCCAGGGTGAGACGACGTGATGGTCTGCGGGATCCCAGCCCGCCCGCAGGGCGAGCTTCGCCTCGGAGCCCAGCACCGCATCCGGTGTGCCGAGCTCGTGCACGCCGATGCGGGCCCTGCCCGCGCGCAGCTGGCCGTCGCGCAGCTCGATGCTCGGCGCGCCGAGCCAGAGCGCCAGCACGATCGCGGCGTAGAGGCCGATGGCGACGATCATGCCGGTCACGATGCTGACGGGCAGGAACACCAGCAGTGCGGCGGGCACGATGAGGAGCAGGACGGCGAGCATCCACCACGGCGGCACGAGCCGTTCGCGGTGCGAGGGGACGGATTCCATGCCTCCATCATCCCGTGTCCCGCAACTCCGGTTCGCCGCGCGTGCGGTGCTCGGCTAGCCTCGACTGCGATGCATCAGGTCGAGATCCTCATCACCGGAACGCCGGTGCCCGCCTACGCGCACCCGGGAGACGCCGGTGCAGACATGCACGCCGCAGAGGCGGTGACCCTCGAACCCGGCCAGCGCGCGCTGGTCGGCACGGGGATCGCGATCGCCCTGCCGGACGGCTACGCCGCCTTCGTGCACCCGCGCAGCGGCCTGGCTGCCAAGCACGGGATCACGATCGTGAACGCGCCGGGCACCGTGGACGCGGGCTATCGGGGCGAGATCAAGGTCAACCTGCTCAACACCGGCGACGAGCCGCACCGCATCGAGGTCGGCGACCGCATCGCGCAGCTGATCGTGCAGCGTGTCGAGCGCGCCCGGTTCATCGAGGTCGAGCGACTGCCGGGATCGGATCGAGGCGAGCGCGGGCACGGATCCACCGGCCACGGCGCCGCACCAGAGGGGACAGCACGATGACGGAGACCACTGACGACGGTCAGCTGCGCGACGACGAGGAGCTGGTCGAGAAGAGCGCACCGGCCGATCGCGCCGAAGTCGGCCCGCTCGACGAGTCCGAGGCGCCCGTGCGCCCCTACGTCGACCTCGGAGGCCTGCGCATCGTGCCGCGGCCGGGGATGCAGATGCGCCTGGAGGTCGAGGAGAAGACGAAGCGGATCGTGGCGGTCACCCTCGAGCACGAGGGCTCGACCGTGCAGCTGCAGCCGTTCGCGGCTCCGCGCAGCGAGGGCATCTGGGCGCCGGTGCGCGAGGTGCTGCGCACCCAGCTGGAGCGCCAGGGCGCCACGGTCGAGGAGGCCGAGGGGCTGCTCGGACGCGAGCTGCGGGCGCGCCTGCAGTCCGGGCCTGACGGCGCTCCGCGGGCCGTGCGGATCATCGGTGTCGACGGCCCGCGCTGGATGCTGCAGGGCCTGATCGGCGGCCAGGCGGCGATCGACGACACGAAGGCCGCCGCCGCGATCGAGCTCTTCCGCTCGACCGTGGTGTGCCGAGGCGTCGAGCCGATGCCGCCTCGCGAGCTCATCGCGCTCCGCGCCCCGAAGTCGGCGTGACGGTGGCGGGGGAGTCTCACGACGGCGAGTCCCACGAGCGAGACCCGCACGACCAGCCCGATCCGGAGCAGCCGCGCGAGCCGTCGTTCGCCGACCAGGTGGGCGGCGCGATCCGCGGCTCGAAGCTCGGCCAGCTCGACCCGACCGCGAAGCCGAGTCCCCGCGCGCTGATCGAGGCGATGGGCGGCGTCCGCGGCCTCATCGAGTCGCTGCTGCCCGGCATCGTCTTCCTGGTGCTCTACGCGACCACGAAGACCGTCTGGCTCTCGGTGCTGGTGCCGCTGGTCATCTCCATCGGCTTCGTCGCCTGGCGCGTGCTGCAGAAGGGGCAGCCCGTGCTCGCGTTCGCGGGCCTCATCGGCGTAGGGATCTCGGCCGTGGTGGCACTGTTCACCGGCCAGGGCGAGGACAACTTCCTCTGGGGCTTCACCGTCAACACGGTGGTCGTGCTGGTGCTGCTGACCAGCATGCTGCTGCGGCGACCGCTCGTCGGCGTGATCGCCGGCGCCCTCACAGCGACGCCGCACGCGTGGCGCACCGAGCGGGCCAAGCGCACGGTCGCCTGGCAGTCGACGATCCTGTGGTTGATCGTCATCGGTGCCCGCCTCGCGGTGCAGGTGCCGCTGTACTTCGCCGCGGAGCAGGGGACCGTGGGCGCGGTCGAGCTGCTCGCCGGCGCGAAGATCCTGATGGGCGTGCCGCTCTACCTCGCGACACTCTGGGTGACGTGGCTGATGGTGCGCACCGTGCTCGAGACTCCGGACGCAGACACGCCAGCGGGCACGCCGGAACCGGGAACGCGCTAAGATATCTTGACGTCAAGATAACTCGCTTCGAGCCCGCCCACGGCGAAGGCCCGAGGCATACACTCGAGGCGCATCCAGCGCATCCTGCGAGACCGCTAAGGAGTCACCATGGCGAATCCGAACAGCTTCGACAGCAAGAGCTCGCTGTCAGTCGGAGGCACCGACTACACGCTCTACCGAATCGACAAGGTGGCGGGGCATGAGCGCCTGCCGTTCAGCCTCAAGGTGCTGCTCGAGAACCTGCTGCGCACCGAGGACGGCGCGAACGTCACGAAGCAGCAGATCGAGGCGCTCGGCTCGTGGGATGCGTCGGCAGAGCCCAACGTCGAGATCCAGTTCACACCGGCGCGCGTCGTGCTCCAGGACTTCACCGGCGTGCCCTGCATCGTCGATCTCGCGACCATGCGCGAGGCCGTGGCGGAGCTGGGCGGCGACGCCAACCAGATCAACCCGCTCGCACCCGTCGAGCTCGTGATCGACCACTCGGTGATCGCCGACCTGTTCGGCACCCCCGACGCGTTCGAGCGCAACGTCGAGATCGAGTACCAGCGCAACGGCGAGCGCTACCAGTTCCTGCGCTGGGGCCAGACGGCCTTCGACGACTTCAAGGTGGTCCCGCCGGGCACCGGCATCGTGCACCAGGTCAACATCGAGAACCTCGCGAAGGTCACCTACGCCCGCGAGTTCGACGGCGAGCTGACCGTCTACCCCGACACCGTCGTCGGCACCGACTCGCACACCACGATGGTCAACGGCCTGGGCGTGCTCGGCTGGGGCGTGGGCGGCATCGAGGCTGAGGCGGCCATGCTCGGCCAGCCCGTCTCGATGCTCATCCCGCGGGTTGTCGGCTTCAGGCTCACGGGCGAGATCGCCACCGGCGTGACGGCGACGGATGTGGTGCTCACCATCACCGAACTGCTCCGCAAGCACGGCGTGGTGGGCAAGTTCGTCGAGTTCTACGGCACCGGCGTCGGCGCCGTGCCGCTCGCCAACCGCGCGACGATCGGCAACATGAGCCCAGAGTTCGGCTCGACGGCCGCCATCTTCCCGGTCGACGACGTCACGCTCGACTACCTGCGGCTCACCGGCCGCGACGAGCAGCAGGTCGCGCTCGTCGAGGCCTACGCGAAGCAGCAGGGCCTGTGGCACGACCCCTCGGTCGAGCCGGAGTTCTCGGAGTACCTCGAGCTCGACCTGAGCACCGTCGTGCCGTCGATCGCCGGCCCGAAGCGTCCGCAGGACCGCATCGAGCTGTCGAAGGCGAAGGCGCAGTTCTCGAAGGACATCCTGAACTACGCGACCGCGTCTACGAGCAACTCGATGGTCGACCTCGAGTCGAAGCACTCGTTCCCCGCATCCGACCCCGGCGCCGGCCCCGGCGACGAGGACTCGGACACCCGCGAGGTGCACATCAACAGCGGCGGGCCCCACTCGGTGTCCCATCCGGTTGAGGTGCAGTCGGCCAGCGGCGAATCGTATGTGCTCGACCATGGCGCCGTCACCATCGCCGCCATCACCTCGTGCACCAACACGTCGAACCCCTCGGTGATGCTCGCCGCTGGTCTGCTCGCGCGCAAGGCGGTTGCGCAGGGGCTCAAGGCCAAGCCGTGGGTCAAGACGACGCTGGCTCCAGGCTCGAAGGTCGTCACCGACTACTACGACAAGTCGGGTCTGACGAAGGATCTCGACGAGCTCGGCTTCTACACGGTCGGCTACGGCTGCACTACGTGCATCGGCAACTCGGGCCCACTCATCGAAGAGGTCTCCGCGGCGATCAACGAGCACGATCTCTCGGTCTCCGCCGTGCTCTCCGGCAACCGCAACTTCGAGGGTCGCATCAACCCCGACGTGAAGATGAATTACCTCGCGTCGCCGCCGCTGGTCATCGCATACTCGCTCGCGGGCACGATGGACTTCGACTTCGAGAACCAGCCGCTGGGCAAGGGCAAGGACGGCCAAGACGTCTTCCTCGCCGACATCTGGCCCTCGGCCGAAGAGGTGCAGTCGACGATCGACTCGTCGATCGACACCGAGATGTTCATCAAGCAGTACGGTGCCGTGTTCGACGGCGACGAGCGCTGGCAGAGCCTGCCCACGCCCGACGGCGACGTCTTCGAGTGGGATGCCGAGTCGACCTACGTCCGGAAGCCCCCGTACTTCGAGGGCATGACGATGGAGCTCACGCCCGTGGCCGACGTGCAGGGCGCCCGCGTGCTGGCCGCGCTCGGCGACTCGGTCACCACCGACCACATCTCGCCGGCAGGCGCGATCAAGGCCGACAGCCCGGCGGGTCACTACCTGACCGAGCACGGCGTCGAGCGCAAGGACTTCAACTCCTACGGCTCGCGTCGCGGCAACCACGAGATCATGATCCGCGGCACGTTCGCGAACATCCGGCTGAAGAACCAGCTGCTCGACGGCGTGGAGGGCGGCTTCACCCGTGACTTCACGACCGACGCCGGCGACCAGGCGGCGATCTACGACGCATCCGTCAACTACCAGGCGCAGGGCACCCCGCTCGTCGTGCTGGGCGGCAAGGAGTACGGCTCGGGCTCGAGCCGCGACTGGGCTGCCAAGGGCACGAGCCTGCTCGGCGTCTCCGCGGTCATCGTCGAGTCGTTCGAGCGCATCCACCGCTCCAACCTCATCGGCATGGGCGTCGTGCCGCTGCAGTTCCCGGCAGGGGAGAGCTGGTCGTCGCTCGGCCTCGACGGCACCGAGTCGATCTCGATCTCGGGTCTGACCGAGCTGAACGAGGGCCGCACGCCGAAGACGGTGCACGTGATCGCCGAGCCGACCGACCACAGCCCCGAGGGCAAGCAGACGGTCGAGTTCGATGCCGACGTGCGCATCGACACGCCCGGTGAGGCCGACTACTACCGCCACGGCGGCATCCTCCAGTACGTCCTCCGCTCGCTGGTCTGATCCCAGTTGCACGAACGGCCCCGCGCTCCTCGAGAGTGCGGGGCTGTTCTGCATTCCTTGCCCGATCGTCGAGACGATTGCGGAGTAGCCTGAACGGCGCAGAGGCCTGATCGCGCGCTCGAAGGAGAGCACCGCATGAGCATCGACGATTCGTCGGCCGCCGAGGCATCGCACCTCGACCCGGTCCTGCCTGCGGGCGACCATGAGCGAGCTGTCGAAGCGTTCGCCGACCGGATGCTGCAAGCCGCACTCGCGACCACCGACTTGCTGGCTGCCTACCTCGGCGACAGGCTCGGGTGGTACCGCGATCTTGCGGCGCACGGCGCCAGCACGGCGGCCGAGCTCGCCGAGCGGACCGGCACCGTGGAGCGCTACGCGCGCGAGTGGCTGGAGCAGCAGGCGGTCAGCGGCGTGCTCTCGATGGAGGACGCGCGCAGCGACCCGGCGGCGCGACGCTTCACGCTGCCCGGGGCTGCCGCAGAAGTGCTGACCGACGAGTCCAGCCTCGCCTACCTCGGGCCGCTGCCGCGCATGTTCGGGGCCATCGGCCCGCAGCTGCCCGGTCTGCTCCAGGCCTACCGCGCCGGCGGCGGCGTGAGCTGGGCGCAGCTCGGCGAGGACGCGCGTGCGGCGCAGGCGGATCTCAACCGGCCGTGGTTCGGGCGGCTCCCCGCCGTGCTCGCCGAGGTGCCGGTGATCGACGCCGTGCTCGGCCGCCCCGGCGCCCGTGTCGCGGACGTCGGCGCCGGCGGGGGCTGGTCCGCGATCGCGCTCGCCGAGGCGCACCCCGGACTGCACGTCGAGGGATTCGATGTCGACGAGCCCTCGGTGCTCGCCGCGCGCGACAACGCGGCCCTGGCGGGGGTGTCGGACCGCGTGCGGTTCCACGTCGCGGACGGCGCCGATCTCGCCGACCACGGCCCGTTCGACGCGGCGTTCGCCTTCGAGTGCCTGCACGACATGCCGCAGCCCGTCGAGGTGCTCGAGGCGATGCGCCTGGCGGTGCGCCCTGGCGGCCCGGTCGTCATCATGGACGAGGCTGTCGCGGAGGAGCTCACGGCTCCCGGCGACGATGTCGACCGCCTCATGTACGGCTTCAGCCTGTTCGTCTGCCTGCCCGACGGGCTGTCGCATCCGCGCAGTGCCGGCACGGGCACCGTCATGCGGCCCTCGACCCTGCGTCGCTATGCCCTGGAGGCGGGCTTCACCGGTGTCGAGGTGCTGCCGATCGAGGACTTCAGCTTCTTCCGCTTCTACTCGCTGACGCGCTGACCGCAGGCACCGTGTCTCACGCGTGAGACGGGGGACATCGGTGCCCGCGGGGCTACGATGGAAGGATCATGGCGATCCTCGAGCAGATCACGGGCCCGCGGGACCTGGACCGGCTCTCGAAGGCCGAGCTCGTCGAGCTGGCCGCCGAGATCCGGTCGTTCCTGATCCGGGAAGTCGCGCGCACCGGCGGGCATCTCGGGCCCAACCTCGGCGTCGTGGAGCTGACCATGGCGATGCACCGGGTGTTCCACTCGCCGCGCGACGCCTTCGTCTTCGACACCGGCCACCAGTCCTACGTGCACAAGCTGCTCACCGGGAGGCAGGACTTCTCCCGGCTGCGTCAGAAGGGCGGCCTGGCGGGCTACCCGCAGCGCGCCGAGAGCGAGCACGACATCGTCGAGTCGAGCCACGCATCCTCGTCGCTGTCCTGGGCGGACGGCATCAGCCGCGCCTTCGACATCACCGGCCAGCACGACCGCTCGGTCGTCGCCGTGGTCGGCGACGGCGCGCTCACCGGCGGCATGACGTGGGAGGCGCTCAACAACATCTCCGACGACAACCGCCGCAGGCTCGTCATCGTCGTCAACGACAACGGCCGCTCCTACGCGCCGACCATCGGCGGCATGGCGCGCTTCCTGAACGGCGTGCGCACGCAGCGCTCGTATCGCACGCTCCGGGGCAGCTCAGAGCGGGCCTTCTCGCGGCTCGGCCATCCCGGCCGCGCGATCTACCGCGGCGTGCGCGGCGCCACGCACGGCTTCCTGTCGCGGTTCGTCAACAACGAGGCGCTCTACTCGAACCTCGACATCAAGTACCTCGGGCCGATCGACGGCCACGACCTCGATGCGCTCCAGGAGGCGCTGACGCAGGCGCGCGACTACGGCTCGCCCGTGATCGTGCACGTCATCACGCAGAAGGGGCAGGGCTTCGACCCGGCCATCAACGACGTGGCCGATCAGTTCCATGCCGTCGGCCAGATCGACCCCGAGACGGGTGAGGCGATCGCGAGCGCCGGCCGGCCGTCGTGGACCTCGGTGTTCGCCGAGGAGCTGGTGTCGATCGCCCGCAAGGATGAGCGCGTCGTCGGCATCACCGCCGCCATGCTGCGCCCCACCGGGCTCGACCGGCTGGCCGCGCTGGACGCCTCTCGCGTGCTCGACGTCGGCATCGCCGAGCAGCATGCCGTCACCACCGCCGCCGGCCTCGCCTACGGCGGCCTGCACCCGGTGGTGGCGATCTACGCGACCTTCATCAACCGCGCGTTCGACCAGGTGCTCATGGATGTCGCGCTGCACAAGGCGGGCGTGACCTTCGTGCTCGACCGCGCCGGCGTGACGGGTCCGGATGGGCCCAGTCACCACGGCATGTGGGATCTGGCGCTGCTGCAGTTCGTGCCGGGCATCCGCCTCGCCGCCCCGCGCGATGCCGTGCGCCTCGAGGAGGAGCTGCGCGAGGCCGTCGCCGTCGACGACGCGCCCACGGTCATCCGCTACCCGAAGGGCTCGGTGCCGAACCAGCTCGACGCCGTGCGGCGGACAGCTGACGGCGTCGACGTGCTGCTCGAGGCGCCGCACCGCGACGTGCTGATCATCGCGATCGGCTCGTTCGCGCACCTCGCGATGGACGTCGCGCAGCGGGTGCAGGCGCAGGGCATCGGCGTGACGGTGGTCGACCCGCGCTGGGTGGTGCCCGTGGCGGGCTCCGTGATCGAGCTCGCACGCGACCACCGCATCGTCATCACGCTGGAGGACGGCGTGCGGGTCGGCGGCATCGGCACCCGAATCCGTCAGGAGCTGCGGGCAGCCGGAGTCGATACGGCCGTCGATGAGCTCGGCCTGCCGGACGCGTTCATCGACCACGCGGAGCGCGGCGAGATCCTCGAGGAGTTCGGGCTCTCGGCGCAGACCATCGCCCGCAACATCGTGCAGCAGGTGCTCGGCACCGGCCGCCTGCCGATCGCCCGCTCGCTGCCGGGGGAGCAGGAGCTGCGGATCGACCAGGATGCTCCCGTGCGACCGCCGGTCGGCGACTGACGCGACTCAGCGCACGGAATCTGCGCCCAGCTGCTCCGGATCGATCGGCTGCAGTCCCGGCGGCGCGATCTCCCGTTCGATCGTCTCCACGCCGGTGGCCTCGCCGGTCAGTCGCCTGGTCGCCTCGTCGAGCTGCTGCGTGATCGCGGCGACCGCGGCCTCCGCGTCGCCTTCGGCCAGCGCGTCGAGGAGCGCGCGGTACGTGGGGGAGACCGTGCGCCGCACGGCATAGCCCTCTGGTGCGCTCAGGCTCGCGATGCGCGTCTCGATGGCGAGCGTAGCCATGTAGTGGGAGAGCCGCCGATTGCCCGCTGTGTCGACGAGCAGCCGGTGGAAGGCGAGGTCGGCGTCGCCGATGGCGAGGGCGTCGTCGTGCTCACTCGCGCGCTCGAGCGCTGCGAGCGCCGCCTCGAGCCCGTCGAGCGCCGGCGCGGCGGCCGCGATGCGGCGAACCGCCTGGCTCTCGATAGCGATGCGGGCCTCGTTGAGGTCGGGCACGTGCTCGGGCGCGATCACGCTCACCCGCAGTCCGCGACCGGGCACCGAGGCGAGCAGACCCTCCTGCACGAGCCGCTGCGCCGCCTCACGGAACGGGCTCCGGCTCACGCCGAGCTGCGTGGCCGTCTCGACCTCGCCCAGCGCGGAGCCAACGGGCAGCGCTCCCGAGAAGATGGCCGCGCGCAGCTCTGCGGCGATGAGGTCGACCGTCGATGGGCGGGCGACGCGCAGCACCGAACCCTGCCGTGCTGTGCCGCTCGTGACGCTCATGCTGCTCCTCGGCTGGGTTCCGGCAGCGGGGGCGCCGCCGTGATCATTGTCGCGCTTCGCGAGCGCGATCCCCGGCATCGCCGAGGCTGGTCGATCGTAACGTTTCCATATCGCTGTCGACAATCTGCGACTCTGCGGTTCTGCGTGGCGACACGGGTGCATAGTGTGGATCGTGGCGCTCGCCCGACGGCGCGCGTGCACCTGCCGACAGCGAAGGAGACCACCATGAGCACACGACGAGGAATCGGACGAAGCGGACTGGCTGCGATCGGGGTGGTGGCGCTCGGGCTGACGGGCTGCGCGGCCGGCGGTGAATCCGGTGGTGAGACCACCGCGCCCAGTGAGGGCGCCGACGGCTCGGCCGGCACGCTCGCGGCCGCTCAGGAGGCCGGCGCGATCACGCTCGCCATCGCCGACGAGCGACCCTACTCATGGGTCGAGGGCGGCGAGCCGATGGGCGCCACCATCGCCATGCACGAGCAGATCTTCAGCAACCTCGGCATCGACGACATCGAGGTCGTCGAGGTCGACTGGAACTCGCTGATCCCGGGCCTCAACGCCGGTCGCTTCGACGCCGTCAGCGCCGGCATGTCGATCCTCCCTGACCGCTGCGCCGAGGCCGCGTTCAGCGACCCCGAGATCATGTACACCACGGCGCTCATGGTTCCCGAGGGCAACCCGCAGGGCCTCACCGACCTGCAGTCGGTCGTCGACGCAGGCGGAGACGTGCAGCTCGCTGTCCTCAACGGCGGCATCGAGTCGGGCTACGCCGACGCGCTCGGCATCACCGGCACGACGCCGGTCGAGAATGCCCAGAGCGGCATGGACATCGTCGCGAACGGGCGCGCAGACGCCTTCGCCATGACGGCGATTTCGCTGAACTGGATGGCCGACAACAGCGACGCCCCGGTCGAGGTGACGGATGCCTTCGTGGCCGTCATCGACGGTGTCGAGCAGATCGGTGCGGGCTCGACCGTCTTCCGCCAGGGGGACACCGAGCTGCTCGAGGCGTACAACGCAGAGCTCGCGACCATCACCGGCGACGTCGACACCTACATGAGCCTGGTCGGCGAGTACGGATTCACCGAGGAGAACCTGCCTCCGGCCGACCTCACCACCGAGCAGCTCTGCTCTGGCGAGCTCGAGTAGCGATCGGCGTTGAGCTCTGATCTCAGCGCCCTCTGGACGGCGATCCCGCAAGTCCTCGAGGGCCTCGGCATCACCGTCGTCCTGACGGCGGGCGGAGCCGCGCTCGCGTTCGTGATCGCGATCGTCTTCGGCCTGCTCGCGGGGTCGCGCGCGCTGCTCGTGCGCGGCTTCGCGAGGGTCGTGATCGAGTTCTTCCGCGGCACGTCGCTCGTGGTGCAGCTGTTCCTGTTCTTCTTCGTGCTGCCCAGGTTCGGCATCCCGTGGCTGGAGTGGCCGCCGCTGGTCGCCGGCATCCTCGCGTTCGGCTTCAACTACGGCGCCTACGGCGCAGAGGTGGTGCGCGGCTCGATCACGGCGGTGCCGCGCGGGCAGTGGGAGGCGTCGACGGCGCTGAGCTTCTCGCCTGCGCACCGCATGCGCCGCATCATCATCCCGCAGGCATGGGCGCTCATGATCCCGTCGCTCAACAACCTGCTGATCCAACTCCTGAAGGGCACGGCGATCGTCGGCTTCATCACGCTGTTCGACCTGACGGTCTCGATCGAGAAGCTGCGCATCGCGACCGATCTCTTCTTCGCCTACAGCGTCGGCCTGCTGCTGTACTTCGTGCTGGCCTACATCCTCACCCTCGGCATGAACGCCTTGGAGGTCCGTGCGAAGCACCGGCTCGGTCAGGGTGAGTCGCTGCGCGATGCGCTGCGCTTCCGCAGCCCGGTGACCCGGGGGAGGACGGCAGCATGAGCGGCGGCTGGAACTGGCAGCACGTCTGGGATTCGCTCCCGACCCTGCTCGAAGGCTTCCTCACGGTGACGCTGCTCGTGACGGTCGTCGGCAGCGTGATCGCCGCGGTGCTCGGGCTGGTGCTCGAGCTGCTGCGGCGCTCGGCACCGGCACCGCTGGCCGCGCTGCTGACCTTCGTCGTCAACTTCATCCGCATGACGCCGATCGTCGTGCAGCTGATGTTCGCCTACTTCGCCCTGCTCGCGCTCGACCCGCTCACCATCGGCATCGTCGTGTTCGGCATCCACTACGCCACCTACATGGCTGAGGTGTACCGAGCCGGCATCGACTCGGTGCCGCAAGGGCAGTGGGAGGCCACGACCGCGCTGAGCATGTCGCGCGGGCGCACCTGGCGCGCGGTCATCGTGCCGCAGGCGGTGCGTGCCACGCTGCCGTCGTTGGGCAACTACGTCATCTCGATGTTCAAGGACACGCCGTTCCTGATCGCCATCACCGTGCCCGACATGATCAGCAACGCGCTGCGGTACGGCGGCGACCACTTCCGATTCACCGAGGTCATCGTGGTCGCGGGAGTCATCTTCCTGATCGCGAGCTATCCGACCTCCGTCCTCATCCGCAAATTGGAGCAGCGCATTGCCTTCACCACGTGACATCGACCCGTCCACGCCCGCGATCCGCTTCGAAGGCGTCGAGAAGCGCTTCGGCGACAACGTCGTGCTGCAGGGCCTCGACTTCGAGGTCGCGCGCGGCGATCGCGTGACGCTGATCGGGCCCAGCGGCTCGGGCAAGACGACCATCCTGCGCCTCGTCATGACGCTGGAGGAGGCGAACGAGGGCTACATCTTCATCGACGGGCAGCCCCTGACGCACACCGACGAGGGCGGCAAGCGGGTCGCGCTCAAGGAGCGGCACCGCAACGAGATGCGCAAGCGCATCGGCATGGTCTTCCAGCAGTTCAACCTGTTCCCCAACATGTCGGTGATGGAGAACCTGATCGAAGCGCCCGTGCACGTGCTCGGGCTGTCGAAGGCGGATGCGGTGGAGCGCGGCCGCGAGCTGCTCGCGCGGGTCGGTCTGGTCGACAAGGAGGACGCGCACCCGAGCTCGCTCTCCGGCGGCCAGCAGCAGCGCGTCGCGATCGCAAGGGCGCTGGCGATGGACCCCGAGATCCTGCTGCTCGACGAGGTGACGAGCGCGCTCGATCCGGAGATCGTCGGCGAGGTGCTCGAGATCCTGCGAGACGTCGCCCGCACGACCGACATCACGATGCTGATCGTCACCCACGAGATGCACTTCGCGCGCGACGTCTCCAACCGCGTGATGATGTTCGACGGCGGCCGCGTCATCGAGCAGGGCGATCCGGAGACGATCTTCACTGCTCCGACCCATGAGCGCACGAAGTCGTTCCTGTCGGCGGTGCTGGGCACCTGATCGCCGAGCGGCTCTCCACAGCGAGCGCCGCGCATCGCACGGGCACGGCATCGGATGCGGTTGGCTCCGCGGCATGGACGACAACACACTGGGCGATGACACGCTGGGCGACCACACCTTGGGCGACCACTCGTTGGGCGACGAAGCAGCGGGCGATGCCACGCTGGAGGCGGTGGCGGCGCTCGTGCAGCACGGCATCGTGCCGCGGCTCTGGATCTTCCTGATCGAGCCGGACGGCACGATGCGCCGCGACCTGCAGCAGGTCGACGGCATCCCGATCTCTCCCGACGCCTACGCGGTGCTGGCGCTGCGCGGCATCCTCGGCCATCTGCTCGAGCAGGATCAGGAGGTCGTGTTCGTGATCGAGCGGCCTGCCGGGCCGACGCCGAGCCCCGACGACTGGGCCTGGCACGACGCGATCGTGCGGGCCGTGCGCGGCATCCCGGTGCCGCTGCGCGGTGTGCTGCTCGCGCACCTGGACGGCGTCGATGCCATGCGGCCGCGTACATTGGCGGCATGACGTGGCTGAGGGTGCCTGGCGCCGATGACGACAAGCGCTCGATGGGCGTGCTCGGGGTCGTGACCGGCTCCGAGCGCTATCCCGGTGCCGCGGTGCTCGGCGTCGAGGCGGCGTGGCGCACCGGCATCGGCTACGTGCGCCTGTGGGCGCCGCGGCGCGTGCAGGACCTCGTGCTCGCGCGGCGTCCCGAAACCGTGTGCCACGCCATGGATGAGACCTCGGGGAGCGTCGACGCCTGGTTGCTGGGCTCTGGGCAGGATGCGCGCGAGCGCGACCCCGCGCTGCGTGCGCTGCTGCTCGAGGCGCTCGGCAGCGGCGCGCCGTGCATCGTGGATGCCGGTGCGCTCGATCTCGTGCGGGGCCACGCGGGCCCGACGATCATCACGCCGCACGAGGGCGAGCTGATGCGGCTGCTGGGGCATCGTCAGCCACCCTTCGACCGAGCGGCAGGCGCCGCGCGCATCGCAGCCGAGCTCGACGCGGTCGTGGTGGCGAAGGGCGCGCCGACCCACGTGGTGGCGCCGGGCGGTGCAGCCGTGTCGCTCGAGGCGCGCACGCACCGGCTCGCGACGGCGGGCACGGGCGATGTGCTCGCCGGCGTGCTGGGTGCGCTGGTGGCGGGCAGCGCGGCGTTCGCCGCGGCCGGCGACTCGCTGGCCTCGATGGCGACCGAGGCCGTCGAGCTGCACGGCGAGGCGGCCGGCATGGCGGCCGTCGACGGCCGCCCGATCACCGCGCTCGACCTCGCCGAGCAGCTGCCCGCGGCAGTGGCGGACCGGCTCAGTCGCTGACCGGCTCAGTCGCTGGCCGGCTCAGTCGCTGATCCTGCGCAGGAAGCCGGTCAGCACCAGCTCACGCACGCGCGGCAGCAGGTCGGCGGCGAGGATCCGCTCGTCGACCTCCAGCAGGGCGGCGATCGCCCCGATCAGCTGCCCGATCGAGAGCTCGCCGTCGCAGGCGCCGACGAGCGCCGCCAGCGCGGTGTCGACCGACAGGGTGCGCGCGAGCGCGCCGCCCTGCCGCAGCTCGATCACGTTGGGCCCGGATGCCCCCGGCAGCTGATGCCGGGCCTCCGTCACATCCGAGGCGGTGACGAGATGCTCGCGTTCGAGCGACTCGTCGTCGAGGGTCGCGAGCCAGGTAGCGTCCCCGAAGGCCTCGGCCAGGTGCGCACCCGCGTGCTCGAGCTGCACGGCATGCACGAGGCGCTCGTAGCGGTGCAGGCTCGTGCCGGCCCCCGCATCCGGTCGATGCAGGGCCAGCCATCCCATGCCGACCGCGGTGACGCCCCGCGCATCGAAGTCGTCGAGCCAGGCGTCGATGAGCCTGTCGTGCTCGGTGTCGCGGGGGAGCGTGCCGCCGTCGCGCAGCCAGAGCTCGGCGTAGCGCACGGGATCCAGCGAGTCGCGCTCGATCGCCCACGCGTCGAGTCCGTCGCTCCAGGCGCGCACGCGGTCGATCCCCGCGCGCTCGCCCAGCGTCTCCCAGTTGCAGAGCAGCCGCGCGTGACCGCCAGGGGCGAGGTGCTCGCCCAGACCGGCGACGACCGAGGCCATCAGCGCATCGCCGGCCGCACCGCCGTCGCGGTACCCGTAGGCCGGCACACCCTCCGTGCGCGGGGTGATGACGAACGGCGGGTTCGACGCGATCAGCTCGAACCGCTCGCCGGCGACCGGCTCGAACAGGGATCCCAGGCGCGTCTCGATGCCGTCGACGCCGTTCAGCCGCGCGGTGAGCTCGGTGAACCGCAGGGCCCGCTCGGAGATGTCCGTCGCCACCACGCGCTGCGCGAGGCGCCGCAGGTGCAGAGCGATGACGCCGCAGCCGGTGCCCAGGTCGAGCGCGGATGCGGCCTCGAGCGGCGGCAGCAGCGCCGCGAGCGTCCTGGCCGCGCCGCCGACGCCGAGCACGTGATCGGGCCGCAGCGGCCACACGCCAGCGAGCTCGTCGAGGTCGCTCGCGATCCACCACTCGCCCGACCCGAGCGCGTCGCGGTAGGCATAGGGGCGGATCGCCACCTGTGGGACCACGGTCTCGCCGCGGTGCTCGGCGATGCCGAGCGCGACCGCGCCGTCGACGCCCAGCGCCGGCAGCGCATCCGCCATCTCTCTCTCGGTGACGGCATCGCCGAGCCAGAACGCGCGCAGCAGGGTCGCGAGCGGGCCGGGCTGTCGCAGCGCCGCCCGGCGGGCCGGCTGGGCGATCATGCGGGTCAGCGCCGCGTCGGCGTCGGCGCCCACCAGCGCGAGGACGCCCCCGCTCGTGAAGCTCGCAGCTGCGAGATCACGGGCGAGGGCGTCGACGAGCGCACGGTTCACCGTGCCAGTCTGCCGGATGTCAGGCCTTCGGGCCCTCGATGCGCGGCTCGTGGAAGGTGCCGCCGAAGACCCGCTCGGAGGCGCCGACCCGGTCGAGGTACGGCGTGATGCCACCCATCTGGAAGGGCCAGCCGGCGCCCAGGATCATGCACAGGTCGATGTCCTCGGCCGCTTCGACGACGTCGTCGTCGAGCATCCGCTTGATCTCGTCGGCCAGGCCGTCCTCGATGCGCAGGCGCAACTCTTCCACCGTCAGCGGCTTCGCATCGGCCGGCGTGTGCTTCGCGACGATCTTGCGAGCACGCTTGTCGATGCCCTTCGGCTCGCCCTTCGCGTCCTTCTCGAGCAGGATGCCGGCCTCGGCGAGCTCGTGCAGCGCCTTCGACTCGAAGAAGCGGTCGGGAGCGGCCGTGTGGTGGGTGTCGAGCACGTGCGCGCCGACCTTGAGCCCGACCAGGTCGAGCAGCACGAACGGGTCCATCGGGAACCCGAAGCCGCGCTGCGCCTCGACGACGTCCTCGAACGGCGTGCCCTGCTCGACCGCGTGCATCGCCTCGCCGAGCAGCTTCGCGAGGATGCGGTTGACCACGAAGCCGGGGGTGTCGCGGGTGATGACGGCGTTCTTCTTCAGGTCCTTCGCGACGCGCATCGCCGTGGCGAGAGTGGCGTCGTCGGTGGCCGGGGTCTTGACGACCTCGATGAGCGGCATGACCGCGACCGGGTTGAAGAAGTGGAAGCCGACCAGGCGCTCGGGGTGCTGGAGGGCCGCCGCCATGGCCTCGATGGAGAGGCCGGAGGTGTTGGTCGCCAGCACCGCCTCGGGGCTCAGGTGCGGCTCGATCTCGCGGAAGACCTGCTGCTTGACGCCCAGCTCCTCGAAGACGGCCTCGATCACCCAGTCGCAGTCGGCGAAGTCGGCCTTGTCGATCGTGCCCGAGATGAGCGCCTTGAGGCGCTGCTGCTCGTCGGTCGACACGCGGCCCTTGCCTGCGAGCTTGTCGATCTCGCCGTGGATGCCCGCGACGGCCGCGTCGACGCGAGCCTGGTCGAGGTCGGTGATGACGACGGGCACCTGCAGGCGGCGCACGAACAGCAGCGCGAACTGGCTCGCCATCAGCCCGGCGCCGATGATGCCGACCTTCGAGACCGGCTTCGCGAGCGCCTTGTCCGGGGCGCCGGCGGGGCGCTTGGCGCGCTTCTGCACCAGGTCGAAGGCGTAGATCGAGGCGGCGAACTGGTCGCCGGGGATGAGCTCCGCCAGCGCGGCGTCCTCGGCGGCGAAGCCGGCCTTGCGGTCGTTCTTCTTCGCCAGCTCCATGATGTCGAGCGCGCGGTAGGGCGCGAGCGGCACGGTGCCGAGCTTCTTCTCCAGCGTGTCGCGGGCGATCTTCAGCGCGATCGGCCACTTGACGGTGCGCTCGAGCGTGCCGGGCGTGTGCGGGCGGTCGACCTTCTTGCCACCCAGCACCGCGTCGGCCCAGGCCAACGAGGACTCGAGGTAGTTCGCAGGCCCGAACATGACGTCGGCGATGCCCAGCTCGAGCGCCTCCGAGGGCTTCAGCACACGGTTCTGCTTCAGCGGGTTCTCGATGACGACCTTGAGCGCGCGCTCGATGCCGATCAGGTTCGGCAGGATGGTCGCGCCGCCCCAGCCCGGCACCAGGCCGAGGAAGGTCTCCGGCAGCGCCACCGCGGGCGCCGCCGAGTTGATCGTGCGGTAGTCGGCGTGCAGGGCGATCTCGAGCCCGCCGCCGAGGGCGAGCCCGTTGATGAAGACGAACGTCGGCACGCTTGCCCCGTGCAGCAGGCCCAGCACGCGGTGGCCGAGCTTCGGCAGCTCAGCGGCCGTCGCGCGGTCGGGCAGATCGCCGACGTTGGACAGATCGGCTCCGGCAGCCAGGAAGTAGGGCTTGCCCGTGACGGCGATCGCGTCGATCTCGCCCTTCGCCGCGCGAGCGCGCTGCGCCTCGATCACGTCGCCGTACTCGAACAGCGTCGCCGGACCGAGCGTCGACGGGCGGGTGTGGTCGCGCCCGTTGTCGAGCGTCACGAGGGCGACCGTCCTGCCCGACGGCAGCGAGATGTCGCGCACGTGGCTGTGCGTGACGACCTCGTCGAACTCGACTGCTGCGAGCAGCGGGAACTCGTCGCGGATGGCCATCAGTTGCCCTTTCCGTAGCGCTTGTGGTGGGGGTTCTCCCAGACGACGGTGCCGCCCTGACCGAGCCCGACGCACATGGCGGTGACGCCGTAGCGCACATCCGGGCGCTGCTCGAACTGGCGGGCGAGCTGCACCATCAGGCGCACGCCCGAGGACGCGAGCGGGTGGCCGATCGCGATCGCGCCGCCCCAGGGGTTGATGCGCGCGTCGTCGTCGTCGATCCCGAAGTGGTCGGTGAACGAGAGGATCTGCACCGCGAACGCCTCGTTGAGCTCGAACAGCCCGATGTCGTCGATCGACAGGCCGGCCTTGCGCAGCGCCTTCTCGGTCGAGGGGATCGGGCCGATGCCCATGATGTCCGGCTCGACGCCCGCGAACGCGAACGAGACCATCCGCATCTTGGTGCCGAGGCCGAGCTCCTTGGCGGCGGAGGCCGATGCGATGATCGACATCGTCGCGCCATCGTTGAGACCGGATGCGTTGCCGGCCGTCACGCGGCCGTGCTCGCGGAAGGGGGTCTTCAGGCTCGCGAGCCCCTCCAAGGTGGTCTCGGGGCGCGGAGCCTCATCGGCGGTCGCCAGACCCCAGCCGGCCGCGGACTGCGTCGCCACCGGGATGAGGTCGGGCTGGATGTTGCCGGCGGCGAGCGCTGCGGCGTACTTCTGCTGCGAGCGCATCGCGTAGCGGTCGGAGCGCTCCTTGGTGAGCTGCGGGAAACGGTCGTGGATGCGCTCGGCGGTCTTGCCCATGTTCAGCGCATCCATCGAGACGAGCTTCTCGGCGACGAAGCGCGGGTTGGGGTCGGCGTCCTGCCCCATCGGATGCCGGCCCATGTGCTCGACGCCGCCGGCGATCGCGACGTCGTAGGCGCCGAAGGCGACCCCGCCCCCGACCGCGGCGACCGCGGTCATGGCACCTGCGCACATGCGGTCGATCGCGTAGCCCGGCACGGTGACGGGCAGTCCGGCCAGCATGCCGACGGTGCGGCCGAGCGTCAGGCCCTGGTCGCCGGTCTGCGAGGTGGCCGCGATGGCCACGTCATCGATGCGGTCGAGCGGCAGATTCGGATTCCGCTCGAGCAGCCCGGTGAGCGCCTTGACCGCGAGGTCGTCAGCACGGGTCTGCCAGTACATGCCCTTCTCGCCCGCACGCCCGAATGGGGTGCGGACGCCGTCCACGAACACGACGTCGTCGTTGGCCACGATGCCTCCTGATTGGGGTGATTGCGGCACCAGTGTAGGAAGGGCGCTCGGCGGCCCGCCCTGCGGTTGCCGCTTCCTACGAGTCGGCGTCCGGCGGCTCCGGAGCGACTTGGTCCGCCTCTACAAATGCGGTGGCGATCCTCTGTGCGGTCGCGGCAACCTGCCAGGGGCGCGCGTCGCGCTCGCGGAGCACGTCGGCAACCGCCTCCGGCGTCGGCGCGGTCGGCTCCCAGGCCACCCGGCGCAGGGTGTCGGGCATCAGCAGGTTCTCCGACGGCATCGCGAGCTCGTCGGCGACGGCCTGCACGGCTGCGCGCGCAGCCTTCAGCCGCGCGTCGGCTTCCGGCCGGCGGTTCTTCCAGAATCGCGGCGGCGGCGGCTCGTCCGACCGCACCCGCAGCTGCGGCTGGTCCTCGCTGGCGCGACCGCGCTCGATCGCGGCCCACCAGCGATCGAGCTCGGAGCGGCTGGCGCGGCCCGAGAAGTCGCGCCGGGCCGCGAGCCGGCCCTTCGAGTCGACGTCCGTGGTGACCGCGGCCATCAGCGAGCGATCCGGCACCAGCCGACCGGGTGCCGTGTCGGTGGCGCTGGCGAGCGCATCGCGCGCCAGCCACAGCTCGCGGGCGACAGCGAGCTGCCGGCGATCGCGGATGGTGTGGATACCCGAGAGGCGGCGCCAGGGCTCCGCAGGTGCGGGCTTCGGCCGACGCTGCAGCGCGTAGGCGAACTCCTGCTCGGCGAGCTCCTGCTTGCCCTGCAGCTCGAGCTCTGCGGCCAGCGCGTCGCGCGCGTCCGGCAGCACCTCGACGTCGAGCGCGGCGTACTCCAGCCAGGCTGGCGGGATGGGCCGGGTCGACCAGTCGGCCGCACCGTGCTCCTTGCGCAGGTGCAGGCCGACGAGCCGCTCGGTGACGGCGGCCAGGCCGACGCGCTCGAAGCCCGCGAGCCGAGCGCCGAGCTCGGTGTCGAACAGGCTGGCCGGCTCGAGGCCCACCTCTCGCAGGCAGGGGAGGTCCTGGCTGGCGGCGTGGATGATCCACTCCTCGTCGCCGATCGCCTCCTGCAGCAGGGACAGGTCGTCGAAGGCGGTGGGGTCGACGAGCACTGTGCCGGCACCCCGTCGGTACAGCTGGACGAGGTAGGCGCGGGCGGAGTACCGGAACCCGTTCGCACGCTCGGCATCGACCGCCACCGGACCCGTGCCGTGGTGCAGGCGCTCGGCCGCGGCCGCGAGGGCATCGGCCTCGACGATCACGGCGAGCGGGCCCTGCGCCTTCGCCTCGGGCAGCACGACCTCGGGCGCTTCTGGCCCGGCCTCCTGCTCAGCCACGGGTGCGTCGCTGTGCATCGAGACCGGCGGCACCGGGCTGCACGGGCAGTCCGGCGATCGCGCAGAGCAGGTCGGTCCATGCCGTCAGATGGGCACCGAAGTCGCGGCCGGTCGGCGTCCACGAGGCGCGCAGCTCGATCTGCGCGCCCTCGCTCTGCGCGGCCAGCTCGCCGAAGCCGCTGGAGAGGATCTTCGTCGCCGTGCCGGATTCCGAGTGGTATTCGGCATGCCGCTGCTCGAGCGCCTCGAGCAGGTAGGTCCACGTGACCTCGGCGAGGAACTGGTCGGCGGCGATCTCGGGATCCTGCGAGGCCTGCGTGAAGCTGACGATGCGGAAGTCGCCTCCCCATGCCTCCGGCTCCTCGGGATCGTGCATCAGGATGAAGCGGCCGGTGCCGATGTCGGAGTCGTGGCCGTGCACGGGGACGCCGACGTCTGCCGCGATCGCGAACGAGAACGGCGCGATCCGGCCGGGCGCCGGGATCTCGCGCACCGACAGCTCGCTGCGCAGGTCAGCCCGTCGCAGCTGGTCGACGGCAGCGCGGAACGCCTCCGGCTCGGGGGCGGGTGCTGCACTGCTCGTGTCCACCCGGCAAGACTACGATTCCCCTGTGACCACCGAAGTGAGGCGCGCCGCCGCAGCGGAGCGGCGCGGTGGACGGCTGGCGCTGATCGCCGGCGGCGTGGTGGTGGGCGGCGCGGCACTGGCGGTGACCGGCGCCTCCGCACTGCTCGCGTCGAGGCTCGTGACGCCGCCGCGCAACCCGCCTGATGACATCACCGTGCTGGGCGTCGACGAGCACGGCGTCCGGCTGGGCCGCACGCCCGACACCGGCCTGCCCGGCGTCTATGCGCTGTGGGTGGGCGAGCAGCTCGCAGTGGTGGGCGGAGTGGTCAGCGAGGACGCGCACAGCGTGACCCGCGCGGTCGATGCGCGCTCGCGCGCACTGCTCGACGGTGTCGCCTCCGCGCGCTGGTCGGGCTACGCCGTCTTCAAGCCGAGCCAGGTGAGCGACGAGGTCGAGCGCGTCGACGTTCCCACGGAGTTCGGTCCGGCGCCGGCCTGGATCATGGGCGACCAGGATGCGACGACCTGGTGCGTGCAGGTGCACGGCCGCGGCGTCACCCGGCGAGAGACGATCCGTGCCGCGCCGATCTACCTGGAGCGCGGCATCCCGGTCATGGCCGTCTCCTACCGCAACGACACCGAGGCCCCGCCCAGCCGGCACGGCAAGTACCGGCTCGGTCTCGACGAGTGGCGCGACGTCGACGACGCGATCGAGCTCGCGCTCGCCCGTGGCGCTGAGCGCATCGTGCTGCAGGGGTGGTCGATGGGCGGGCAGATCGCGCTGCAGGTCGCACGCCGGTCACGGCACCGGAGGCGCATCGCCGGTCTCGTGCTCGACTCGCCCGTGGTCGGCTGGCGTCCGACGCTCATGCTGCAGGTGGCGCTCGTGCGGCTGCCCGCATGGCTGGTCGACACGGCCGTGGGGCTGCTGGGATCGCCCGCCTCGATGCTCAGCGGCAGCCGCAGCCTCGACTTCGACGAGCTCGACAACGTGCTGCACGCAGATGCGCTGTCGCAGCCCATCCTGCTCCTGCACTCGGCCGACGACGGCTACGTGCCGCCGGATGCGTCGCGCGCGCTCGCAGAGGCGCGGCCCGATCTCGTCGACTACCGGGAGTGGACCACCGCCCGGCACACGAAGCTCTGGAACTTCGACAGGACGCGCTACGAGCAGCACGTGCGCGATTGGCTGGACGCGCGCGGCATCACCGCGTTCTCCTAGGCGCCAGCGCGCTCGCGGATCTGCCGCTGGATGCGGCCCAGCATGCCGGCCATGCCGCGCAGCCGCAGCGGCGAGACCACGCGGTCGAGGCCCAGCTGGCGCGGGAAGTCGCTCGGCACGGCGAGGGCCTCGTCGACGCTCGCGCCCTCTAGCCCCTGCGCCAGGATGGAGGCGAAGCCGCGCGTGGTCGGCGCCTCCTCCGGCGCGGTCGCGTGCACGTGCACCCGCTCGTCCACCTCGACGAAGAGGAAGACGGGCGACTGGCACTCGGCGACCCGCTCCAGCAGGTCGGGATGCTCGGCGTAGCGCTCGGGCAGCGCGGGCAGCTCGTCGGCGAACTCCAGCAGCAGCTGCAGGCGGTCCTGCTCCTCCATCGCGTGGAAGTCGTCGACCGTCTGCTGCAGGGCGGCGGTGAGCGTCATCGGCGGGGTGCCTCTCCCGGCTGCTCGCCCGTCGTGATCGGCACGCCGACCAGCGAGCCCCACTCCGTCCAGGAGCCGTCGTAGTTGCGCACGTTGGGCAGCCCGAGCAGGTGCGTGAGCACGAACCAGGTGTGGCTGGAGCGCTCGCCGATGCGGCAGTAGGCGATCACGTCGTCGGCATCGCGCAACCCGGCGCCGTCGAGGTAGATCGCCTCGAGCTCCTCCCGCGAGCGGAAGGTGCCATCCTCATTGGCCGCCTTGCCCCAGGGCACGCTCGCCGCGGTGGGGATGTGGCCGGCGCGCAGCGCGCCCTCCTCCGGGTAGGCCGGGGCGGTGGTGCGCAGGCCGGAGTACTCCTCGGGGCTGCGGACGTCCACGAGCGGCTTGCCGAAGTGCGCGAGCACGTCGTCGCGGAATGCGCGGAGCGTCCGGTCGTCGCGCTCGACGACCGGGTAGTCGACGGCGGCGCGGCGGGTAGGCTCGCGGGTGAGCTCGCGGCCCTCCGCGATCCACAGGTCGCGGCCGCCGTCCATGATGCGGGTGTTGTCGTGGCCGTAGAGGGCGAACACCCACAGCGCGTAGGTCGCCCACCAGTTCGCCTTGTCGCCGTAGAAGACGACGGTGGTGTCACGGCCGATGCCGTGCCTGCCGAGCAGCTCGGCGAAGGCATCCGGGGAGACGTAGTCGCGCTGCACCGGGTCGTTGAGGTCGACGTGCCAGTCGATCTTCACGGCGCCGGGGATGTGCCCGACCTCGTACAGCAGCACATCCTCGTCCGACTCCACGATCACGATGCTCGGGTCGTCGAGGTGCGCGGCGACCCACTCGGTGGTGACCACGCGCTCGGGTGCGGCGTAGGCGTTGATGCGTGCTTCGGACTCGGGCACGGGGGCTCCTTCTGCTGCGGCAGCGGGGTGAGATGCAGCCTCAAGTAGGCTCTGATCAGGCAAACGCCATCCTCCCACCGAATCTTCCATGGGCGCCGCCGCGCCCGCCAAGGAGTCCGCATGCCAGCACCGATCTCGCTCGTCGAGCGCAGCCCAGAGGTGAGCGCCGAGCAGATCGTGGCGAGCCTCGCGCCGCCGCCGCAGTTCGACGGCGCGACGTTCGAGTCCTACCGGCCCGACCCAGCGCATCCGTCGCAGACCGAAGCGCTGGAGCGGATGCGGGAGCTGGTGACGGCGTGGACCTCGCCCAGGCGCGGTGGGCTGTTCAAGAAGAAGGCGCCGGAGGTCAAGCCCGGGATCTACCTGGACGGCGGCTTCGGCGTGGGCAAGACGCACCTGCTCGCGGCGCTCTGGAAGGCGATGCCGGGGCCGAAGCGCTTCGGCACGTTCATCGAGTACACGGCGCTCGTCGGCGCGCTCGGCTACGCCGAGACCGTGCGGCAGCTGCAGGGCTCGAGCATCATCTGCATCGACGAGTTCGAGCTCGACGACCCGGGCGACACGATGGTGATGACGCGCCTGCTGGGCGAGCTGGTGGCGAGCGGCACGAAGCTCGCGGCGACCAGCAACACGCCGCCGAACGCACTCGGCGAGGGGCGCTTCGCCGCCAGCGACTTCCTGCGCGAGATCCAGGCGATCGCCGACCGGTTCCAGATCATGCGGATCGACGGCGACGACTACCGCCAGCGCGACATCAGCGGCAGCGCACCCACGGTCGAGCCCGACGAGCTCGAGCCGGCACTGGCCGGGTTCGAGGGAACCGTGGCGCTGGACGACTTCGACGCGCTGGTGGCCCATCTGGCGCACGTGCACCCCTCCCGCTACGTGGGGCTCGTGCGCGATGTGGACGCGCTCGGCCTGCGTGAGGTGCGTGTGCTGCACGACCAGAACGACGCGCTGCGCTTCGTGGCGCTGGTCGACCGCCTCTACGACGCGCAGGTCGCCATCCGCGCGAGCGGCACGACGCTGTCGTCGGTCTTCAGCGAGGAGATGCTCGGCGGTGGGTACCGCAAGAAGTACCTGCGCGCGATCTCGCGCCTGGTGGCGCTCGCGAACGAGCGGTGGAGCTGAGGGCGCGGCGCTGACTCAGCCTTCCGAGTCGGTGCGGCGCAGGTACTCCTCTGCGTCCCTGGTCGTGACCTCCGTCGTGTCGACCGGCGGGTAGCGGCGGCTGAGCAGTGCGATGTAGACCGCGCCGAGCACCGCGGAGATGAGCGATCCGGCGAGCACGCCGAGCGTGCCCTCGACGATGAGCTCCTCGGCGGTGCGGTGCGCGAGCTCGTTCATGAGCAGCGCAACCGTGAACCCGATGCCCGCGAGCAGGCCGATGCCGATCAGCTCTGAAAGCTTGACGCGCTCGAGCTTCGGCACCCGCAGCGCTGCCTGGCCGATCAGGCCGGCGATGGTGACGCCGAAGAGCTTGCCGACCGGCAGCGCGATGACGATCGCCCAGAACACCGGGCTGAGCTCGCTCAGCGGCACCTGCGGAATGGCGACCGAGGCGGCGGTGAAGGCGAACACCGGCAGCACGATGCCGTTCGAGAACGGCTCGAGCTTCTCGCGGGCCGACTCGGCGGGAGCGGGAGCGAGGACCAGGCCCAGCAGCACGCCCGCGATCGTCGCGTGGATGCCGCTCATCGCCACCAGCCACCAGGTGATCAGGGCCACCGCCAGCAGCGCGATGCGCAGCGGCCAGCTGCCGCGCCGGCTGCGGTACATGCGGCCCAGCAGCCAGAAGGCGACGACACCGACCACGCCGAGCAGCAGGTGCGGCAGCGAGAGCGTCTCGGTGAAGAACACCGCGATGAAGAAGATGCCGACCAGGTCGTCGATCACCGCGAGCGCCAGCAGCAGCGCCCGCACGTTGGTCGGCAGCCGTCGGCCGAACAGCGCGAGCACCCCGAGGGCGAAGGCGATGTCGGTGGCCGTCGGGATCGGCCAGCCCAGCGCGCCGTCGGCGCCGGCGACGTTGAAGTAGATGATCGCGGGCAGCGCCACGCCGCCCATGGCCGCGATCGTGGGCACAGCGGCCTTCGAGACCGAGTTTAGATCGCCCTGCGTGAACTCGTACCGAAGCTCGATCGCGACCACGAAGAAGAACACCACGAGCAGGCCATCGGTCACCCATTGCGCGGACGAGAGGTCGAGGCCGAAGATCGTGAAGGGCAGGCGCGCTTGCTTGATCGCATCGAGCCCGGGTCCGAGGCCGGTGTTCGCGATGACGAGGCCGATGATCGCGGCGCCCAGCAGGAGCATCGCTGAAACTTGCGGGTTCCGGATCCACGACAGGTTCATGGCATCCATCCTCCCATTTCCGCTCATGCCGCCGAGACCGCCGCGCAACCTGCCCGAAACACGGCAGCCGCATCCGTAACCGACCGGAAACGCGAGCAGCACCGGCACGGAAACGCGCCGGGAGGATGCTCGTGCTGTCCCGTCGAATCACCCACTCAAGGAGCTCCCAATGGATGCAGGCAGCATGGCCTTCGGCATCGTGGCGACAGCGCTCGTGCTGTTCATGACGCCAGGACTCGCGTTCTTCTACGGCGGGCTCGTGCGCGCCAAGAGCGTGATCAGCATGATGATGATGTCGTTCGGCGCGATCGGTCTGGTCGGCACGCTGTGGATCCTCTACGGCTACAACATGTCGGCGGTCGACTCGCCGCTCGACTTCTCGGGCAACCCGTTCAGCGACTTCGGGCTCGCCGCCATGGCCGCCGGCGAGAGCGCCAATACCGACTTCATCGGCGTCGCGTACGGCTCGACCTTCGCCATCATCACGATCGCGCTCATCTCCGGCGCGATCGCCGACCGGGCGAAGTTCGGTGCCTGGATGCTCTTCGCGGGCGCCTTCGCCACGCTCGGCTACTTCCCCATAGCGGCGTGGGTCTGGGGCGGCGGCTGGGCCTACTCGCTCGGCGAGCTGCTGGGCCTGCCGGCGGTCATCGACTACGCGGGCGGCACCGCGGTGCACATCAACGCCGGGGCTGCCGCGCTGGCGCTGACCATCGTGCTGGGCAAGCGGCTCGACTTCACCAAGGGCGCGCACAAGCCCCACAACGTGCCGTTCGTGATCCTGGGCGCGAGCATCCTGTGGTTCGGATGGTTCGGGTTCAACGTGGGTGCGGAGTGGCTGAACGGGCTCGAGGGCGCCGGGCTCATCACGCTCAACACCGTCGGCGCGACTGCTGCGGCGATCTGCGCCTGGCTGCTGGTGGAGAAGCTCAAGGACGGCAAGCCCACCTCGGTGGGCGCTGCCTCCGGTGCTGTCGCGGGCCTCGTGGCGATCACGCCCGCCTGCGCGAACCTGACCCCTGGCTGGGCGCTGCTGCTGGGCGCGCTCTCCGGCGCGCTGTGCGCGCTGGCGATCGAGCTGAAGTGGCGGCTGGGCTTCGACGATTCGCTCGACGTGGTCGGCATCCACCTGGTCGGCGGCATGCTCGGCACCATCTATCTGGGCTTCTTCGCGAACGACACGGGGCTGTTCCTCGGCGGCGGCATCGGCCAGCTGCTCGTGCAGCTCATCGCATCCGTGGGCGTCATGATCTACGCCTTCGTCGCGGCGTTCGTGATCGGCTTCGCGATCGAGAAGACGATCGGCTTCCGCGTCACGAGCGAGGACGAGCTGGCCGGCGTCGACCGGGTCGTGCACGGCGAGGACGCGTACGAGTACGAGCTCGAGCGGGTCTGAGTCGCGAGACTGACACGAGTCGACGAAGAGGGCCGGTGAGCACCGGCCCTCTTCGCATGCTCAGAGCGCGACCGCGCCCCGGAAGCGGTGGCCGCTGGCGATCGACTCGCTCGAGACCGCCAGCCTGGGGGAGAGCAGCATGACGACGAGGTCGGCCACCTGCTGGGGTGTCGATTCGCCGGGCTTGCCGGGCGCGACGTCACCGGTGGCGGATGCGGTGACCGGGCCGGGGTTGACGACGTTGACATTGACCCCGGTGCCGGCGAGCTCATCGGCGAGGCTCTCCGCTGCGATGATGAGCGCCGCGTTGCGCACGGCGCCGGTGATGTTGCCGGTCATGAGGGCGTTCTGGCCGCTCAGCCCCACGATGCGGCCGGAGCCGGCCTCGCGCATGTGGGGGTTGACGGCATTGGCGATGCGCAGGAAGGTCATCGCCTTGTCGTCGACGGCCTGCGCAACCTGCGCCGGGTCGCTCGCTCGCGCGGGGTCGAGGGTCTGCGCCGGGGGAGCGGCGGCGATCACGAGGCCGTCGATGCGGCCGTGCTGCTCGAGCACGCGGGCGATGCCGCGCTCGACAGAGGCGTCGTCGGCGCCGTCCAGCCGCAGGTCGGCGCCCTCGCCGCGCGCGGCGGTCACGACGGTGGCACCTTCGGCGCGGGCGACTTCGGCGACGGCGGCTCCGATCAGGCCGGTGCCGCCGACGACGAGGACGATGTGGTCGGTGAGCTGTAGATCCATGCCGCCACCGTATGCCGCCACTGGCGCGAGCGCATGTGCGGTGCGAGGGTGACTGCATGTCGCGCACGTACCGCTCGCTCTCTCGCCGGTCGCTCGTACTCGGCATCGCCGGAGGCATGCGCTCCCTCACGCCGATCGCGGTGATCGCACTCACACCCGGCGCCTCGCCGCCGTGGCCGCTCCTGCAGAGCCCGTGGGGCAAGGCGGCGCTGACGGCACTCGCGGTGGGCGAGTTGGTGGGCGACAAGCTGCCGGCGACGCCCTCGCGGCTCTCACCTCCGGCGCTGATCGGCCGCATCGGCTCCGCGGCACTCGCCGGTGCGGCACTCGGCGCGGGCACCGGCAGGCGCGGGGCCGCCGCGCGTGGTGCCGGGGTCGCGGCCGTCGGAGCGCTACTGGGCGCGGTCGGCGGCTACTGGGGCCGGCGCGCTCTGGTGGAGGCGAGCGGACTGCCCGACCCGGCGATCGCGCTGCTCGAGGATGCGGCGGCGATCGCGCTGAGCCGTGCGGCCGCGACGCCGTGAGCCTGTCCGAGCCGTCGACGCAGGGGTGTTGTCGCAGTCGCGCCCGGAGTACGGTGCTCGGCGAGCGGGCTGACCGGCTCGCAGGGAGGATCGATCATGCACGAGAGTCACACGGAAGCGTCGGGCGAGAGCGAATCCGGACGCGGGCACGCGGAGTACATCGCGGCGCTCACATCCTGCGCGGAGGCATGCCGCGCGTGCGCTGCGGCAGATCGGCGCGAGGGCATGGACGACTGCGCGGCATCCTGCGAGAGCTGCGCGGAGGTGTGCGAGACGACCGCGAGCGTGCTGCAGCGCGGCGGGCTCTCGAGCGACGCGGTCGCCGCGCTGCTCGCCGCGTGCGCGGCGGTGTGCCGATCGTGCGCCGCCGAGTGCCGGAAGCATGATGCCGATCACTGCCGCGAGTGCGCAGAGGCCTGCGAGCGCTGCGCCGAAGCGTGCGAGCGCGCATAGCGGCGCAGCACGCGGAAGGGGCCGGCATCTCGCGATGCCGGCCCCTGTCGGTGGGCGATGCGGGACTCGAACCCACGACCTCTTCCGTGTGAAGGAAGCGCGCTACCAACTGCGCCAATCGCCCGTGCCGCTGCGATGCGGACCGCATAAGTCTGCCACATCCGGTGAGCACCTCGTGAAGGCGGATGCGGATCTGCGACACGTCGCCAGGCGATTTGGCATGCACAGGATCGGTAGGTATAGTCGTCCAAGTGCTCAGTGATGAGCCCCGCGGATGTGGCGCAGTGGTAGCGCATCACCTTGCCAAGGTGAGGGTCGCGAGTTCGAATCTCGTCATCCGCTCGAGAGCAATCTCATTGGAGAGCAATCTCACACCACCTGGTGGGGTGGCCGAGTGGTGAGGCAACGGCCTGCAAAGCCGTGTACGCGGGTTCGAATCCCGTCTCCACCTCGAGCACCCCGCAAGGGCGATTGGCGCAGCGGTAGCGCGCTTCCCTGACACGGAAGAGGTCACTGGTTCGAACCCAGTATCGCCCACCAGAGCAGAACCCCCGGATCGAAGCCGGGGGTTTTCGCATGTCCGGGTGCGTGCGGTGCGGTGCGGCTCAGCGCCGAGGTCGCGCCTTGCCCGTTCCCTCCTTATTGAAGCCGAAGCGTCGTAGCTCCGTCGGCGAGAGGTGCCGCAGCGTGCGAGCGTATCCGGGCGGTAAGCCGTCGTGGAGGAACGACCAGAGGATGGCGGCCGCGTGCTGCGAATCGAACAGCTCAGCGTCGTGCAGCGGCCGGTCCCCTTCGGGGCTGAGCGGATAGTCGGTCGGACGGAGACCGCGGAAGACCCGGCGCGCGAAGTCCTGCGGCGTGCCGTCGTGTACCTCGACGATGAACGTCGGGGGCTCGTCCGCCTCCGAGACCCGCACGACCTGCCCCGAGCGAGCCTGGGGTGCCGAACTGCCGAGCGCGGTGCCGAACGCATGGCCCCGCAGGGCCTCCAGCAGCTGTGCCAGATGCGCAGCGTCGTGCACTTCTGTGCACTCCGGCCGGCTCCACAGCACCACGCCCTCCGGCAGCCGGGGAGGCACCGGAGCAGGGCCGGGGTCGGGCTCGGGCTCGTCGTGCGCGTGCCGAGCCATCCAGACGTCGAGCTGGAACAGATCGGTGGGCGACGCCCAGTCGTCACCGGACTGCCCGGCCGTCGTGTCCTCTGCGCCCATGTGCTCCTCCGTCTCGCTCCGCATCCTCCCGCAGGCCACTGACGCCACTCCCGCCGCACGAAGGGCGGAGGTGCTGTGGCTCGCACTCGGCGCCGAGGTCGAGCGATCGCGGCACGCGACGCCCGCCCCGCCGCACGCGCTGCGCTGACGCGCGGCGTCACAGGCGCCACCGCCCGCCTACGATGGTCTGGTGACCACCGGATTCGATCTCTTCACCGACCGTGCCGTCGTCGCCATGCGCGTCGACGGCGAGCTGCAGGACCTTGCGCGCGAGCTGACCGAGACGCAGACGGTCGAGTCGGGCGCGGTCGAGCCGGTGACGATCGACAGCCCCGACGGCCTCGACATCCTGCGCCACTCGGCCGCCCACGTGCTCGCGCAGGCCGTGCAGCGCGTGAACCCGGAGGCGAAGCTCGGCATCGGACCGCCCATCCAGGACGGCTTCTACTACGACTTCGACGTCGCCGAAGCGTTCTCGAGCGACCAGCTGAAGGCGCTCGAGAAGGAGATGCAGCGCATCGTCAAGGCCGGCCAGCGCTTCGTGCGCCGCGTCGTGACCGAGACGCAAGCCCAGGCCGAGCTCGCCGACGAGCCCTACAAGCTCGAGCTCATCGGGCTCAAGGGCGGCGCCGCGGCTGCCGCGGAAGGCGCATCCGTCGAAGTGGGAGCTGGCGAGCTCACCATCTACGACAACGTCGACCCGAAGACCGGCGAGGTGCAGTGGAAGGATCTCTGCCGCGGCCCGCACCTGCCCTCCACCCGGCTGATCCAGAACGGCTTCGCGCTGACCCGCGTGGCCGGCGCCTACTGGCGCGGCAAGACCGACCAGCCGCAGCTGCAGCGCATCTACGGCACCGCGTGGCCCACCAAGGACGAGTTGCGCGCCTACCAGCAGCGCCTCGAGGAGGCCGCCAAGCGCGACCACCGCAAGCTCGGCCGCGAGCTCGACCTCTTCTCGTTCCCGGAGGAGATCGGCTCTGGCCTGTCGGTGTGGCACCCGCGCGGCGGCATCGTCCGCGGCGAGATGGAGCAGCACGCCCGCAAGCGCCACATCGAGCAGGGCTACAGCTACGTCTACACGCCCCACATCACCAAGCAGGACCTCTTCGCCACCTCCGGGCACCTCGAGACCTACGCCGAGGGCATCTGGCCGCCCATCCACATGGATGAGGAGCGCGACGACGAGGGCACCATCACCAGGCAGGGCGTCGACTACTACCTGAAGCCGATGAACTGCCCGATGCACATCCTCATCTACAAGGAGCGCTCCCGCAGCTACCGCGACCTGCCGCTGCGGCTGGCCGAGAACGGCACCGTCTACCGCAACGAGCTCTCGGGCGCCCTGCATGGGCTGACCCGCGTGCGCGGCTTCACGCAGGACGACGCGCACCTGTTCGTCACCCCCGACCAGCTCGAGGAGGAGACCACCAAGGTCCTCGAGTTCGTGCTCTCGCTGCTGAACGACTTCGGCCTCACCGACTTCCGCCTCGAGCTCTCGATGCGCGACGACGAGAAGTCGAAGTGGATCGGCGACGAGGCCATCTGGGAGACGGCGACGGATGCGCTGCGGCGCGTCGCGAAGGCATCCGGGCTCGAGGTCACGGAGGAGCCGGGCGAGGCCGCCTTCTACGGGCCGAAGATCGACCTGAAGGTGACCGACGCCATCGGCCGCTCGTGGCAGCTCTCGACCGTGCAGCTCGACTTCAACCTGCCGGAGCGCTTCGACCTCGAGTTCACCGCGCCCGACGGCTCGAAGCAGCGCCCGATCATGATCCACCGCGCGCTCTTCGGCTCGATCGAGCGCTTCTTCGCGATCCTGCTCGAGCACTACGCGGGCGCCTTCCCGGTCTGGCTCGCTCCGGTGCAGGTCGTCGGCGTGCCGGTGGCCGAGGACTTCGCCGACTACCTGGACGAGATCGCCGCGAAGCTGCGCCCCAAGGGCGTGCGCGTCGAGGTCGACCGCTCGGACGAGCGGATGCAGAAGAAGATCCGCAGCCACACGCTCGCGAAGGTGCCCTTCCAGCTCATCGCCGGCGCAACCGACCAGGAGGCGGGCAGCGTCTCCTTCCGCTTCCGCGACGGCACGCAGGACAACGGCGTGCCGGTCGACGACGCCATCGCGCGCATCGTGGAGGCCATCGAGACGAAGGCGCACCTGTGACGGACGACAGCCACCGCCACGGCGACGACCCGGCGCTGGACGAGCCGGCGGAGCGCGCCGCGGTGCTGCGCGACTCGCTGCCGGCCTTCGAGCCCGCACCGGAGCCCGAGGCACCGCTGGTCGCCGAGCACGCCTGGGGCGCCCCGACGCAGATGTCGAGCGAGCTGCCGGGCGTGCCCGATCACTTCCAGCGCCTCTGGACGCCGTACCGGATGGTCTACATCCAGCAGGGCCAGATGCCGGAGGAGCACGCCTGCCCGTTCTGCCGCGCGCCCGAGCTCAGCGACGACCAGGGGCTGATCGTCGCGCGCGGCGAGACCTGCTTCGTGCTGCTGAACCTCTACCCGTACAACACCGGCCACATGATGGTCTGCCCGTACCGGCACGTGGGCATGTACGACCAGGCGACCACCGAGGAGGTCGCCGAGATGGCGGTGCTGACGCAGACCGCCATGCGCGTCCTCTCGCAGCTCACCCGCTGCCAGGGCTTCAACATCGGGATGAACCAGGGCCGCATCGCCGGCGCCGGCATCGCCGACCACCTGCACCAGCACATCGTCCCGCGATGGAGCCTGGATTCGAACTTCTTCCCGATCATCGCGAAGACGAAGGCGCTGCCCATCCTGCTGGAGGACATGCGCCAGGACATCCAAGCGGCCTGGCCGGCCTGAGCCGCCAACTGCACGTCAGACACGAGAGACACATCATGACCGAGAACACCACCGGCTCCGCACGCGTCAAGCGCGGGCTCGCCGAGATGCTGAAGGGCGGCGTCATCATGGACGTCGTCACTCCCGAGCAGGCACGCATCGCCGAGGATGCCGGCGCCGTCGCCGTCATGGCGCTCGAGCGCGTCCCCGCCGACATCCGCGCGCAGGGCGGCGTCGCCCGCATGTCCGATCCCGACCTGATCGACGCCATCAAGGCAGAGGTGTCGATCCCGGTGATGGCGAAGGCGCGCATCGGCCACTTCGTCGAGGCGCAGGTGCTCGAGGCGCTCGAGGTCGACTACATCGACGAGTCCGAGGTGCTCAGCCCCGCCGACTACGTCAACCACATCGACAAGTGGCCCTTCACGGTGCCGTTCGTCTGCGGCGCCACCAACCTGGGCGAGGCGCTGCGACGCATCACCGAGGGCGCGGCGATGATCCGCTCGAAGGGCGAGGCCGGCACCGGCGACGTCTCCGAGGCGACCAAGCACATCCGCACCATCAGCGGCGAGATCCGCCGCCTGCAGTCGCTGTCGAAGGACGAGCTGTTCGTCGCCGCCAAGGAGCTGCAGGCGCCGTACGAGCTGGTCGCCGAGGTCGCCGAGCGCGGCTCGCTGCCCGTGGTGCTCTTCGTCGCCGGCGGCGTCGCGACCCCCGCCGACGCGGCGATGATGATGCAGCTGGGCGCCGACGGCGTCTTCGTCGGCTCCGGCATCTTCAAGTCCGGCCAGCCCAAGGCGCGCGCTGCAGCCATCGTCAAGGCGGTGGCCGCGTTCGAGGACCCGAAGGCGATCGCGGATGCCTCCAGGGGCCTCGGTGAGGCGATGGTCGGCATCAACGTGGCCGACCTGCCCGACCCGCACCGCCTCGCAGAGCGCGGCTGGTAGTGGATTCGGGCCGGCGCGGCACGGGGGAGCGCCCCGGCCGCGTCGGCGTCCTCGCCCTGCAGGGCGACGTGCGCGAGCATGTCGCCGTGCTCGAGTCGCTGGGCGCCGAGGTGTCGCTCGTGCGCACCCCGGCGCAGCTCGCCGAGGTCGATGGCCTCGTGCTGCCCGGCGGCGAGTCGAGCGTGATCGACAAGCTCACGCGGCTGTTCGGGCTGCGCGAGCCGATCATCGAGCGCATCGGTGCCGGCATGCCCGTCTACGGCACGTGCGCCGGCCTCATCCTGCTGGCCGACCGCATCCTCGACGGCCTGCCGACGCAGCTGTCGTTCGGCGGTATGGACGTCGACGTGCGGCGCAACGCCTTCGGCAGCCAGGTCGACTCGTTCGAGTCGATGCTCGACGTGCCGCACCTGGGGGAGCCGCCCGTGCACGCGACCTTCATCCGGGCGCCGGTCGTCGAGCGCGTGGGCGCGGGCGTGCAGGTGCTCGCGCGCGTCGACGACCGAGTCGTGGCCGTCGAGCAGGGCGTGCTGCTGGGCACCTCGTTCCACCCGGAGGTCGACGGCGAGACCCGCTTCCACCGCCGCTTCCTCGAGCACGTCGCGCATGTCAGCGGCTCGTGATCTGATGCTCCGGTGATGAGCGCGCTCGGGCGGGTCCCGTGGCAGGCGATGTGGATCGCGCTTGCCATCATCTGGGGCTCGTCGTTCCTGCTGATGAAGCTGGGGCTCGAGGCGCTGCACCCGATGCAGATCGCGACCCTGCGCATCGGCATCGCGGCGATCACCCTCGCGCTGCTCGCCGCGGCCACCCGCACCCGCCTGCCCAAGGACGGCAGGACGTGGGGGCTGCTGGCGGTCTGCTCGTTCTTCCTGACCGCGCTGCCCTTCACCGCGTTCGTGGTCGCCGAGACGCGCATCTCGTCCGCTGCCGCCGGCCTCGGCAACGCGATCACCCCCGTCGCGACGGTGCTGTTCGCGCTGCTGCTGCTGCCGAGCGACCGGCTCACCCCGCGCAAGCTGGTCGCGGTGCTGCTCGGCCTGCTCGGCGTGGTGCTCATCGCGCAGCCGTGGTCGTCCGTCGCCGGGCCCGATGTGCTCGGCTTCGGCATCGCCGTGCTCGGCGGCGCCTCGTACGGCGTCGGCTGGACGCTGAACCGCCGCCTGCTGGCACACACCGAGGTGCCGGGCATCGCGCACCCGACGGCGCTCATGATCACCGGCCTGCCCATGGCGCTGGTGGCGCTCGTCACCTGGAGCCTCATCGAGGGCTGGTCGCCGGTCGCCGTGCACGGCGACCTCGCGAGCCTGCCGCTGGCGCTGCTGGCCGTCATCGCGCTCGGCGCGATCGGCACCGGCGTCGCCTACATCCTGCAGTTCGAGGTGGTGCGTGCCGTCGGGCCCACGGTCTCCGCCACCGTCACCTACCTGATCCCGGTGGTCGCCGTCACCCTCGGTGTGCTGGTGCTGGGGGAGCAGCTCGGCCTCTGGCAGCTGCTCGGCGCGGCGATCGTGATCGGCGCCGGCATCCTCGTCGGGCAGCGGCCGAAGGCGAAGCTGGTCGCACCCGCTTGAGCCGGCGCAGCACGGCTGCTGTCGCGCGGCCTGCTTGAATCGGCACGTGCAGCTCTACTCCCGCAGGCCCGGCCAGGCCACCTGGCAGGTGATCGGCGACCTGGTCGCCGTCGGCACCGTCGCCATCGCTGTCTGGATCTCGCAGCAGGTGCGCGACGCGATCGCCTCGCTCGGCGCCTTCGGCACCCAGATCGAGGATGCCGGCACCGGCTTCTCGACCACGCTGACGGATGCGGGCGAGGCGCTCGCGCAGGTGCCGCTGGTCGGGGAGGGGGTCGCGCAGCCCTTCGTCGACGCGTCGGGATCCGCCGACGACCTGGCGGCGGCCGGCACGGCGCTGCGCGGTGCGATCGAGACGCTCGCGGCCACCGTGGGCACGGCGCTGTGGCTGCTGCCCGTGCTCCTGGTGCTGCTCATCTGGTGCGTCCCGCGGCTGCGATTCGCGCTGCGCGCCGGTGCGAGCAGGCGGCTGGCCGCCACGCACGAGGGTCGCGACCTGCTGGCGCTGCGCGCGCTCGTCAGCCAGCCGACCTCCCGGCTGCTCGCCTCGGTGCAGGATCCGGTCGCCGCCTTCCGGCGCGGCGACGAGACCGCGCTGCGGGCGCTCGCCGCGCTCGAGCTGCGATCCTCGGGCGTCGCCGCGCCCCGCGCACGAGCGGAGGGGCCGGCCTCCTCCGCGTAGGATGGGTGCCCCGACGTCACCGACCAGGAAGCACCATGTCCGGACACTCCAAGTGGGCGACGACGAAGCACAAGAAGGCCGTCATCGACGCCAAGCGTGCCAAGTCGTTCGCGAAGCTCATCAAGAACATCGAGGTCGCCGCCAAGATCGGCGGCGCCGACATGGCAGGCAACCCGACGCTCGTCGACGCCGTGCAGAAGGCGAAGAAGACGAGCGTTCCCAACGACAACATCGACCGCGCGGTCAAGCGCGGCGCCGGGCTCACGGGCGAGTCGATCGAGTACGCGACGATCATGTACGAGGGCTACGGCGTGGGCGGCGTCGCGCTCATGGTCGAGTGCCTCACCGACAACAAGAACCGTGCCGCCGCAGAGGTGCGCACGGCGATGACGCGCAACGGCGGCACCATGGCAGATCCGGGCTCGGTCGCCTACAACTTCAGCCGCAAGGGCGTCGTCTCGGTCACGAAGACCGATGAGGTCACCGAGGACGACATCCTGCTCGCCGTGCTCGACGCCGGCGCCGAGGAGGTCACCGATCAGGGCGGCGGCTTCGAGATCCTCTCGGAGGCGAGCGACGTGGTGGCCGTGCGCACGGCGCTGCAGGAGGCAGGCATCGACTACGACTCGGCGGATGTCGAGTTCGTGCCGAACCTCAAGGTCGAGGTCGACGCAGACACGGCTCGCAAGGTCTTCCGGCTCATCGACGCGCTCGAGGACAGCGACGACGTGCAGAACGTCTACGCCAACTTCGATATCCCGGCAGCGGTGCAGGCGCAGCTCGACGAAGACGACGACGAGTAGCGCCGTGGCGGCGTCGGTGCGGGTCCTCGGCGTCGACCCGGGCCTGACGCGCTGCGGCGTCGGCGTGGTCGACATCGCGCACCGCACGCCCAGCCTCGTGCACGTCGAGGTGCTGCGCTCCGACGCCGACGAGCCGATCGAGCAGCGGCTGCTGCGCATCGCGCGCGGCGTGGAGTCGGCGATCGACGTGCACCGGCCCGACGCCATCGCGCTCGAGCGCGTGTTCGCGCAGGCCAACCTGCGCAGCGTCATGGGCGTCGCGCAGATCTCGGGCATCGTGCTGCGCGCCGCCGCCGAGCGGCAGATCCCCATCTCGCTGCTCACGCCTACCGAGGTCAAGGCGGCGGTCACCGGCTACGGCGCCGCCGACAAGCGCCAGGTGGGCGAGATGGTGCGGCGGCTGCTGCGGCTTGACGCCGCTCCGAAGCCGGCCGACGCGGCGGATGCGCTGGCGATCGCGATCGCGGAGGGCTGGCGCGCTCGGGTGCCGACGGGCGCAGCCGCAGCTGCTACCTCGACGCCGGCGCAACGCGCGTGGGCGGCGGCGGAGGCCGCTGCGAAGAGCGGTCGGCCGCGGCGCTAGCTGCGCGTGCGGCTGCGGCGGTGCTCGCGCATGCCGAACTCGGCAGTGAGCCAGACCGAGAAGCACAGCACGCCGAGGCCGACGAGGAACATCAGCGCCTCGTATCCGGGGGTATCGAACGAGTACCCCATCAGCACGAGGCCGCCGACGAAGAGGAGCATCGTCAGGATCAGGCGGATGACGTTCATGAGCACTCCGTATCGAGCGGGTCCGGGACGTCTTGAACCTATCAGAGCGAGCCCTCCTGCTCGGCGCGGCAGACCATGCGATTCGGCGCCGCCGCCTAGGCTGAGCTGGTGATCTCCAGGCTCGACGGCACCGTCCTCTCCGCCCGCGGTCAGCGGCTGGTGATCGGCGTCGGCGGCCTCGGGTACGCGGTCGCGGTGACGCCGCCGGTCTCGCTCGGCGCCCGCATCGGCAGCCAGATCGCGCTGCACACGCACCTGGTCGTGCGCGAGGACGAGCTCTCGCTCTACGGCTTCGAGACCGAGGCGGAGCTCGAAGTCTTCGAGCTCCTCATCGGCGTGTCGGGCGTGGGCCCGAAGTCGGCGCTCGGCGTGCTGGCGCACCTGACGCCCGACGAGCTCGCGCGCGCCGTCGAGGGTGAGGACGAGCGGGCGTTCAAGGCCGTCAGCGGCATCGGGCCGAAGACCGCCAAGCTGCTCATCCTGCAGCTGAGCGGCAAGCTCGCCGCGCCGGCCGCCGCTGCGACGGCGAAGGGGTCGGATGCGCGGGCCGACGTGCTCACGGCGCTCACGGGCCTCGGGTGGTCCGAGCGCACCGCGAACGATGCGATCGAGCGCGCCGCGGTCGCTGCACCCGACGCCGTCGGCTCGACCGGCACGCTGCTGCGCGCCGCGCTGGCGATCCTCGGTCCTGGAGCGCGGTCGTGACCGACCCCCTGGTCGATCCCGGCGCATCCGCTGACGAGCTCGCCTTCGAGGGCGCCCTGCGCCCGACGAGCCTCGCGGAGTTCGTGGGCCAGCCGAAGGTGAAGGGGCAGCTCGAGGTGCTGCTGCAGGCCGCGCGGCTGCAGGATCGCGCGCCCGACCACATCCTGCTGGCGGGCCCGCCCGGGCTCGGGAAGACCACGCTCGCGACCATCATCGGCGCCGAGACGGGCCGGCCCATCCGCTACTCCTCCGGCCCGGCGATCCAGCACGCGGGCGACCTCGCCGCCGTGCTGTCGGCGCTCGTGCCCGGCGAGGTGCTCTTCATCGACGAGATCCACCGCATGTCGCGCGCGGCGGAGGAGATGCTCTACCTCGCGATGGAGGACTTCCGCGTCGACATCATGGTCGGCAAGGGCGCGGGCGCCTCCTCCATCCCGCTCGAGCTCGCGCCGTTCACGCTCGTCGGTGCGACCACCCGCTCGGGCATGCTGCCGGCGCCGCTGCGCGACCGCTTCGGCTTCACCGCGCATCTGGAGTTCTACGAGACCGCCGACCTCGAGCGGGTGCTGGCGCGCTCCTCTCGGCTGATGGAGCTCTACATCGAGCCCGCGGCGCTGGCCGAGCTCGCCGGCCGCTCCCGCGGCACGCCGCGCATCGCGAACCGGCTGCTGCGCCGGGTGCGCGACTGGCTGCTGGTGCACGCCGGCTCGAGCGACCTGGACGGCGTGCGCGCGGCGCTCGAGCTCTACGACGTCGACGAGGCGGGGCTCGACCGCATCGACCGCGCGGTGCTGCACACGATCGCGCATCGCTTCGCGGGCGGCCCCGTCGGCCTGTCCACGCTGGCGGCGGCGATCGGGGAGGAGGCGGACACGATCGAGTCGGTGGTCGAGCCCTTCCTGGTGCGCGAGGGCCTGATCGGCCGCACGCCGCGCGGCCGCGTCGCGACCCCGACGGGCATGCGGCACGCGCGGGCCGACACGGCGCCCGGCTACAGCGGGGACACCACGCTCGACGGGGTATGATGGTCGCTTGGTCGTGCCCGCAGCTGCGCTCGACGAATCACCCCTGAGAGGCTCTTCCCTACGATGCTGTTCCTGCAGACCGCCGCACCCGCCCAGCAAGGGTTCACGTTCGACCCGCTGACGATCATCATGCTGGTCGTGCTCGCGGCGATGATCTTCTTCATGTTCCGCAGCAACAAGAAGCGCAAGGCGCAGGCCGCGGAGCTGCAGGACAAGATGGTCCCCGGCTCTGAAGTGATGCTGAACTTCGGCCTCTTCGGCGAGCTGCGCGAGATCGATGAGGAGCGCAACGAGGCGCTCGTCGAGATCGCGCCCGGCACCATCGTGCGCGTGCACCGCCAGACGCTGGCCCGCGTGGTCGAGGACCACGCTGAAGAGGCCGAGGTCGTCGAGGATCGCGCGGACGACGCAGGCGACGCAGACCCTCGCGACCGCGCCTGACCCGTGGCGAAGGCTAGGACCAGGGGCGCACGCGCCCTCATCTGGCTCGGCGTCCTGATCGTCGGGCTGTTCGGCGCCAACTTCGCTGCCGTGACGTTCGACCAGGACGGCTCGGCGGCGTGGACGCCCCAGCTCGCGCTCGACCTCGAGGGCGGCACGCAGATCGTGCTCGAGCCGCGGCTCGCAGAGGGCGCCTCGATCTCGCAGGAGCAGCTCGAGCAGGCGGTCGCGATCATCCGCCAGCGCGTCGACGCCTCCGGCATCTCGGAGACCGAGATCACCACGCAGGGTGGTCGCAACATCGTCGTGGCACTGCCGGGCGAGCCCGACGCCCAGACCATGCAGCGGATCCAGGCGAGCGCCAAGATGGAGTTCCGCCCGGTGCTCGCCTCCGCGCAAGCGAACGCGCCCGGTTCGACGCCCGCGCCGGTGGAGACCGACCCGGCGGCAGAGCCGACGGCAGAGCCCGAGAACGCCTGGGACCAGGCGTGGATCACGCCGGCCCTGCAGTCCGAGTTCGCGGCGTTCATGTGCTCGGATGTCGACCCGACGGAGGTCGCCGACCCCGACCAGCCGCTCATCACCTGCTCCAGCGACGGCACCGCCCGCTTCATCCTCGGACCGGTCGCGGTCGACGGCTCGAGCATCGCGGACGCCTCGGTCTCCGCCGCGACCAACTCGCAGGGCCAGGCGACCGGCGGCTGGGGCGTCAACCTCGAGCTCGACGGCGAGGGCCCCGAGAACTTCGAGGCCGTCACGCGCGCCATCACCGGCCTGCCGGAGCCCACGAACCAGTTCGCGGTCGTGCTCGACGCCGCAGTGCTGATGCCGATCACCTCGAACGCCATCATCACCGACGGCAACGCGCAGATCACCGGCGGCTTCTCGCAGGAGGGCGCGCAGAGCCTCGCCGACCAGCTGCGCTTCGGCGCGCTGCCCGTGAGCTTCCAGGTGCAGTCGAACGAGACGATCTCTCCCACCCTGGGTGCGAACCAGCTGCAGGCCGGCCTGATCGCCGGACTCATCGGTCTGCTGTTGGTCGTCGCCTACTCGGTATTCCAGTACCGCGCGCTCGGCGTCGTTGTGGTGCTCTCGCTCGCCGTCGCCGGAGTGCTGACCTACCTCGTGGTGACCTTCCTCTCGAGCACGGAGGGCTACCGCCTCTCGCTCGCGGGGATCGCGGGCCTGGTGATCGCGATCGGCATCACCGCCGACTCGTTCATCGTCTACTTCGAGCGCATCCGCGACGAGCTGCGCGAGGGCAAGCACCTCACTTCGGCGCTCGAGACCGGCTGGAAGCGGGCCTTCCGCACCATCCTGGTCTCCGACGCGGTGAGCTTCCTCTCGGCCGTGATCCTGTTCCTGCTCTCGGTGGGCAACGTGCGCGGCTTCGCCTACACGCTCGGCATCACGACGTTCATCGACATCGTCGTCGTCGCCCTGTTCACGCATCCGCTCCTCCGCCTGCTCGCACGCACGAGGTTCTTCTCGAACGGGCACCCGCTGTCGGGGCTCGACCCGAAGGCGCTGGGCGCGGTCTACCTCGGCCGCGCGAGGTTCCGGGAGCCGGTGCTCGCCGGCAAGGGAGCCAAGTCGGCCAACGAGGCGCAGCGGCGCCAGACCATCGCGGAGCGCAAGGCGCACGCCGCGACGACGGGCAAGGAGTCCTGATGGCATCGCTCACCACCATCGGCAACGAGCTCTACACCGGCGAGCGCTCGATCCCGGTCGTACCCAAGCGCAAGCTGTGGTTCATGGTCACGGCCATCATCCTCATCGTGCTGGCACTGGGCACCGTCGTGCGCGGCGGATTCACCTTCGGGATCGAGTTCACCGGTGGCAGCGAGTTCCGTGTCTCCGGCCTCGAGTCGGCGTCCATCGAACCGGCGACGGAGGCCGTCGAGTCGATCGTGCCCGACTCCGAAGCCCGGGCGGCGACGCTCGGGCAGGACACCGTTCGCGTGCAGACCGACGCTGTCTCCGAAGAGCAGGCGGCCGAGATCCGCGCCTCGCTCGCCGATGCGTACGGGGTCGAGACCGGCGACGTCGCGTTCTCGTACATCGGACCCTCATGGGGCCAGGACGTCTCGCGGCAGGCGCTGCTCGCGCTCGTCGTCTTCCTCGTGCTCGTCTCGATCGTGCTCGCGGTGTACTTCCGCACCTGGAAGATGGCGCTCGCCGCGCTCGCGTCGCTTGCCTTCGACCTGCTGGTCACGGCAGGCGTCTACGGCATCATCGGCTTCGAGGTGACACCCGCGGCGGTGATCGGCTTCCTGACCATCCTCGGCTACTCGCTGTACGACACCGTGGTCGTGTTCGACAAGGTGCGCGAGAACACCGCGCCCGGCACCAGCGGCACCATGCTCGGCCAGATCAACCTGGCGGTCAACCAGACACTCGTCCGATCGATCAACACCTCGATCGTCGCAACCCTGCCGATCGCGTCGATCCTGTTCATCGGCGCCCTGCTGCTGGGCGCCGGCACGCTGCGCGACATCGCGCTCGCGCTGTTCATCGGCACGATCGTCGGCACCTGGTCGTCGATCTTCGTCGCGGCGCCTGTCTATGCTCAACTCAGGCAGAACGACACCATCGGCGATGCGCAAGTCAAGGTCATGCGCGACCAGGGGGCAGTGGTCTGAGCCCACGAGAAGAGGGACGACATGAGCGATGTGCAGGCCACCGGCGGCTTCCGCACGCTTCTGCCGTTCCTCTTCTCGCGCTCGCACCGCGCCGGCGCGGTCGATGAGCTGATCCGGGCCGTCAAGTCGCAGCACCCCAAGGCCGACACGGGCCTCATCCAGCGCGCCTACATCGTCGCCGAGGAGGCGCACCGCGGGCAGTATCGCAAGTCGGGCGAGCCGTACATCACGCACCCGGTGGCGGTCGCGCAGATCCTCGCGGATCTGGGCATCGGCGCGATCACCGTGGCGGCGGCGCTGCTGCACGACACGGTGGAGGACACCACCTACACGCTCGAGCAGTGCCGGGCGGACTTCGGCGACGAGATCGCCATGCTCGTCGACGGCGTCACGAAGCTCGACAAGCTCAAGTATGGGCAGAGCGCGCAGGCCGAGACGGTGCGCAAGATGGTCGTCGCGATGTCCAAGGACATCCGTGTGCTCGTCATCAAGCTCGCCGACCGGCTGCACAACGCCCGCACCTGGGGCTTCGTCTCCGACGAGTCTGCCCAGCGGAAGGCGCGCGAGACGATCGAGATCTACGCGCCGCTGGCGCACCGGCTCGGCATCCAGACCATCAAGGTCGAGCTCGAGGACCTCTCGTTCGCGGTGCTGCAGCCGAAGGTGTACCTCGAGATCAAGAACCTGGTGGATGCCCGAGCCCCCGAGCGGGAGCGCTACCTCGACGAGGTCGTCGCGGGGCTCAGCGACGACATGCGGGCAGCGAAGATCCGTGGCCGCATCGCCGGGCGACCGAAGCAGTACTACTCGATCTACACGAAGATGCAGGTGCGCGGGCACGACTTCGGCGACATCTACGACCTCGTGGGCGTGCGCGTCATCGTGCCCTCGGTGCGCGACTGCTACGCGGTGCTGGGCTCGATCCACGCCCGCTGGCAGCCGATGCCGGGCCGCCTGAAGGACTACATCGCGACGCCGAAGTTCAACCTCTACCAGTCGCTCCACACCACCGTCATCGGCCCGCGAGGGCACCACGTGGAGATCCAGATCCGCACCGAGGAGATGCACCGCCGCGCCGAGTACGGCGTGGCGGCGCACTGGAAGTACAAGCAGGGCGGCGGCGGCGAGATGTCGTCCACCGACATGGCGTGGCTGCAGCACATCAACGACTGGCAGGAGGAGACCACCGATCCGGGTGAGTTCCTCGACTCGCTGCGCTTCGAGATCGGCGCCAAGGAGCTCTACGTCTTCACGCCCAAGGGCAAGGTCATCGGGCTGCCGGCCGGCGCGACCCCGGTCGACTTCGCCTATGCGGTGCACACCGAGGTCGGCCACCGCACGATGGGCGGCAAGGTCAACGGCAGGCTCGTGCCGCTCGACACGAAGCTCACCACCGGCGACGTCGTCGAGGTGCTCACCTCGAAGAACCCAGACGCCGGGCCGAGCCAGGACTGGCAGGGATTCGTCACCTCGCCCCGTGCGCGCAGCAAGATCCGGCAGTGGTTCCAGCGCGAGCGCCGCGACGAGGCCGTCGAGGTGGGGAAGGAGGCTATCGCGAAGGCGATGCGCCGCCACGACCTGCCGATGCAGAAGCTCATGGGGCGGGATGCCTTCGCGCAGGTCGCGGCGCAGCTCAAGCACGACGATGTCGCCGGCCTCTACGCGGCGGTCGGGGAGGGCCACGTCTCGACGCAGTCGGTGCTCGAGAAGGTGGTCGCCTTCATCCGCGCCGAGGAGGGCACCGCCGACGACGACCCGGCGCCCGTCCTGCCGAGCACCAGAGCCGCGCGGCCCTCCTCGAGCGGCTCAGGCGTGCTCGTGCGCGGCGCCGACGACATCCTCGTCAAGCTCTCCAAGTGCTGCGCACCCGTGCCGGGCGATGACATCGTCGGGTTCGTCACCCGCGGACAGGGCGTCAGCGTGCACCAGCGCAGCTGCCCGAACGTGCAGGGCCTGCTCGCGGAGCCCGAGCGCATGATCGAGGTCGAGTGGGCGGCGGTGTCGAAGGGATTGTTCCTGGTCAACATCCAGGTCGAGGCGCTCGACCGCTCGGCGCTCCTGAGCGACATCACTCGGGCGCTCAGCGAGCACCACGTCAACATCCTCTCGGCGAGCGTGCACACCGGCACCGACCGCCTCGCGATCAGCCGCTTCGCGTTCGAGATGGGCGATGTGACGCACCTCGAGAACGTGCTGAACGCCGTGCGCCGCATCGACGGCGTCTACGACGTCTACCGCATCACGACCGGCTGACGCTGCACCCGGCCGGGCACCGCATCCGCCCGAGACGCGGAACGGCCGGCCCCGAAGGACCGGCCGCTCGACGCGCTTGACTCAGCCGGCGGCGGCGACCACCTGAAGCCAGGACCGCTTGGTCTCGAGCTCAGCCTCGATCTCGGCCTTGCGCTTCGCGTCCTTCGCTGCGGCCAGCTCGCCCTCGAGCTTCTCGATGGCGTCCTCGAGCTGCCCGGCGAGGCCCTCCGAACGCGCCTTCCGCTCGGGGTTGTGGCTCTTCCAGTGCTGCTCGTCGAGCTCGCGCACGTGCGTCTCGATCTTGCGCATGCGGTCCTCGACCTCGCGCAGCGCCTCGCGGGGCACGCGGCCGATCTCGTCCCAGCGCTGCTGGATGCTGATGAGCGCGTCGCGGGCGGCGGCGCGGTCCTTCAGCTCGAGGATCGGCGCGGCCTGGTCGAGCAGCTCGCGCTTCGCGACCAGGTTGGCCGTGTACTCCTCGTTGTCGACGGCGACCTGCTCGGACTTCGCCTCGAAGAGGACGTCGCCGGCCTCCTTGAACTGCGCCCACAGCGCGTCGTCGATCTTGCGGCCCGCGCGGCCAGCGGCCTTCCACTGGTCGAGCAGCGCACGGTAGGCGGGGATGCCGTCGGCGCCCTTCGGCGCGAGCGCCTGCGCCTGCTCGACGAGTGCTTGCTTGCGCGCGCGGACGTCCTTGTGGGAGGCGTCGAGCTCGGCGAAGAACTTGCGGCGAGCGGTCTCGAGCGTGCTGCGGGCATCGCGGAAGCGCTTCCAGAGCGCGTCGGCCTGACCCTTCGGCACGCGTGGGCCGTCCTTCTGCAGGCGCTGCCAGTCGGCGAAGAGCAGATCGACCTGCTGCATCATCTGCTTCCACTGCACGTCGGCGAGGTCACCGGCCGCCAGCTGCTCGATCGACTCGACGACGCGCGCGCGCTCGGCGATCGACGCGTCGAGCTCGGCCTTGCTGGCCGCCTGCTGCTCGGCCTCGAGCTGACCGAGCTCGCCGCGCAGCGCATCGAGGCGCGTGAGCAGCGAGGCGGTGTCGCCGACGGCGCTGGCGCCCACGACGGCGTCGTGCAGGTGCGACGCGGCCTTCGCGACGTCCTTGGCGTTCGCGCCGCCGCGGATGCGCTGCTCGAGCAGGCGCACCTGGCCCTCGAGCTCGGCGAACTTGCGCTCGAAGTAGGCGAGCGCCTCCTCGGGCGTCGCGTCGGGGAACTGCCCCACCACGCGCCAGGCGTCGCCGTCCTTGACCGCGACCGTGCCGGCGGCGTCGACGCGGCCCAGGCCGCGCTCGATGACGGGCTCGCCCATGCTCGGCCCCTCGGCCTGCGCGGGTGCGGGAGTCTCGGTCTCGACCGGCGCAGCGGCCTCTGCCGCAGGTGCCTCTGCCTGGTCAGCGGGCGCTGCAGACGCCTCAGGGGCGGCAGGCGCCGCAGGCTTCGCGGTCGGCGCCTGAGGCTCGGCGGCAGGTGCCGCGGGCTTCGCGACAGGAGCCTCAGGCTCGGCGACAGGAGCCTCAGGCTCGGCGACAGGAGCCTCAGGCTCGGCGGCATGTGCCGCAGGCTCGGCGGCAGGTGCTGCGGGCTGCGCGGGCGCGGCGGTGTCGGCAGCGAGTGCCTCCTCCTCGGCGACCGGGGCATCGGTGACGGCCTGCGCCGTGTCGGGCACTGCCTCCGCGCTCGGCTCAGCGACCGCCGCGGCAGCGTCGGCGCTGGTCTCGGTGGTCTCGGGCGCGACCTCCTCAGCAGGCTGCTGCTGGGCGTCGGCGTCGGTGGGCTGGATGGGCTCGGGCATGACGGAGTCTCTCGTACGAGGGAACGGGCAGGACGAGCCTAGCGCGGTGGGCGCTCGGCTACTGCAGGACGAAGTCGTCGATCGTGACCGGCTCAGCGGGCGCTCCGTCGGGCTGGTCGTCGACGGTGCCGTTGGCGATCACCTGCTCCTGCAGCTGATCGAGGCCGGAGGTGACCTGGCCGATGACGGTGTAGCCGCCGGCGGCGTCGGCGGGGATGGTGGTATCGCCGTAGACGATGAAGAACTGGTGGCCGTTCGAGTCGGCGTTGCCGCCCTGACGGGCCATGGCGATCGTGCCCTCGACGTAGACGTCGTCCGCCGGTGCGTTCTCGATCGGGCCGTACATGAACGACGGGTCGCCGGAGCCCTGGCCGTCGACCGAGCCGCACTGCAGCACGCTGAAGCCCTCGCTGGTCGTCAGGCGGTGGCACGTCTTGCCGTCGTAGTAGTCGCGCTGCGTGTCGAAGAGCACCGACGACACCGCCTGCGGTGCGAGCGCGGCGTCGAGCTCGACACCGAGGTCGATGCCGTTGAGCGTCATCGTGCCCGTCCAGGTGCGATCCTCGGCGAGCGAGGCGTCCGGCACCTCCGACTCGGGGGCTGCGGGCTCGCTGGCCGCGGGCTCGCTGGCGGCGGGCGGAGCCGTCTCCTCAGGGGCGGCCGGCGGCTGCACGAGCGAGAGCAGTCCGATGCCGCCGAACAGCACCACAGCGGCGAGCACGCCACCGATCACCGAATCGCGCGTCTGGCGGCGCTGTCTGCGATCGTTCACGGTCTGCCGTGCGCGATAGTCGCGGACGCGCCGCTCCTGCTCCTGCTTCGTGACCACGGGGTCTCCTCGTCTGCCTGCCGCGCTGGCTTGCCGGATACGGAATGGGCGCGCGACCGGCGTTCAGGCTACCGGCTCGACCGCATTCGGGCCGACAGCCGTCTGGGCGCGTCAGCGCGCACGCCTAGCATGGAGGCATGGCCAGGGGGACGACAGCGCCGCTCGCGGTGCGCATGCGCCCGACGAGCCTCGACGAGGTCGTCGGCCAGCGGCATCTGCTTGGTCCCGGCTCGCCGCTGCGCAGGCTCGCGGCGCCCAGCGACGGCGCGAGCGGCCAGAGCGTCATCCTCTGGGGGCCGCCCGGCACCGGCAAGACGACGCTCGCGCAGTCGATCGCGCACACCTCCGACCGCCGCTTCGTCGAGCTGAGCGCCGTCAGCGCCGGCGTCAAGGACGTGCGGCAGGTGATGGAGGACTCGCTCAACCAGCGCGACCTGTTCGGCCAGTCGACCGTGCTCTTCCTCGACGAGATCCACCGCTTCACGAAGGCGCAGCAGGATGCGCTGCTGCCCGGGGTCGAGCAGGGCTGGGTGACGCTCATCGCAGCCACCACCGAGAACCCGTCGTTCAGCATCATCACTCCGCTGCTCTCGCGCTCACTGCTGCTGACGCTCGAGCCGCTCGAGGATGCCGACATCGCCGAGCTCGTCGACCGCGCCATCGCCGATCCGCGCGGCTTCGGCTCCCGGATCGCACTCGAGACGGAAGCGAAGGCCCAGCTCATCCGGCTGTCCTCCGGCGATGCCCGCCGCGCCCTCACTGCGCTCGAGGCCGCCGGCGCGCACGCGCTCGAGGCTGCCGGCGCGCACGCGCTCGAGGCTGCGGAGCAGGCCGAGCGGCCGGAGGAAGAGACGGATGCGCCCGCGACCGTGACCGCGGAGGCCCTCGCGAGCGCGGTCGACCGGGCGCTGCTGCGCTACGACCGGCAGGGCGACGAGCACTACGACGTGATCTCCGCGTTCATCAAGTCCGTGCGCGGCTCCGATCCCGACGCCTCGCTGCACTACTTGGCGCGCATGATCGAGGCGGGGGAGGATCCGCGCTTCATCGCCCGCCGCATCATCGTGCTCGCGAGCGAGGACATCGGCATGGCCGACCCCCAGGGCCTCGTGATCGCGACGGCGGCCGCGACTGCCGTGCAGATGATCGGCATGCCCGAGGGTCGCATCCCGCTCGCCGAGGCGACGGTCTACCTGGCGACCGCGCCGAAGTCGAACCGCTCCTACAAGGGGATGGATGCGGCGATCGCCGACGTGCGCGCCGGCGACTTCGGCCGGGTGCCGACGCATCTGCGCGACGCGCACTACCCGGGTGCGAAGCGGCTCGGCCATGGCAAGGACTACCGCTACGCGCACGATGCGCCGCACGGCGTCGCCGCGCAGCAGTACCTGCCCGACCCGCTCGTCGGCCGGCGCTACTACGAGGCCGGCCAGCACGGCTTCGAGCGCGACGTCGCTGCGCGGCTCGAGCGCATCCGCAAGATCCTGGGCGGCGAACGCTGATCTGCTAGAGTTGTCGACGGCCTATTCGGCGGCAGCATGCTGTCCTGGCCCGCAACCCTCCTTAAGCCCCGGCACTCCGCCGCGGCAGCCGCTCGCGCGGCAGCGACTCAGCGAAGGAAGTCATGTCCACGAAGTCCCGTTCCCGTTCGAAGGTGCGCCTCTCGCGCGCACTCGGCGTCGCCCTCACCCCGAAGGCGGCCCGCTACCTCGAGAAGCGTCCCTATGGCCCCGGCCAGCACGGCCGCACCAAGCGCAAGGCTGACAGCGACTACGCCGTCCGTCTGCGCGAGAAGCAGCGTCTGAGGGCCCAGTACGGGCTCCGCGAGGCGCAGCTGCGCATCGTCTTCAACGAGGCTCGTCGCCAGCGCGGCCTGACCGGTGAGAACCTGGTCGAGCTGCTCGAGATGCGGCTGGACGCGCTCGTGCTGCGCGCCGGCTTCGCCCGCACCACCTCGCAGGCCCGCCAGCTCGTCGTGCACCGTCACATCATCGTCGACGGCCAGCGCGTCGACCGCCCGTCCTTCCGCGTGAAGGAGGGTCAGACCATCGGCGTGCACGTGCGCAGCGAGGGCATGGAGCCCTTCCAGGTCGCAGCCGCCGGCGGTCACGCCCAGGTGCTGCCCCCGGTGCCGCCGTACCTCGACGTGCAGCTCGACCGCCTGCAGGCGCGCCTCGTGCGCCGCCCCAAGCGCGCCGAGGTGCCCGTCGTCGCCGACGTGCAGCTCGTCGTCGAGTACTACGCCGCTCGCTGACCGGCGCTTGAGGAGGGGCCGCCAGGTGGCGGCCCCTCTTCGTCGTTAGACTGAGTCGCCCCGCCATCGAACCCGGTGCGGGGCAAGCGAGACACGAGAGGGACCCCGCTGTGAAGAAGCTCCTGTTCCTGGCCGTCGGCGTCGTCATCGGCGTCTTCGCCGCACGCCGCATCGAGGAGACCGAGAAGGGCAAGGCATTCCTCGACAGCGTCGACGACCGCTCCCGCGAGTTCTCGGATGCCGTCAAGGACGGCTACCAGGCTCGCGACCGCGAGCTGCGAGGCGAGTGAGACGACCCGATCCGAGCCCGGGCGCGATCATGCGCCCGGGCTCGTCAGGCCCCGCACGGGGTCGGAGAGACCTGAGTTGATGCAGACCGCAGAGATCCACAGCCGCTTCCTGCAGCACTTCGAGCAGCGCGGCCACACCATCGTCCCCTCGGCGTCGCTCGTGAGCGACGACCCCGCGATCATGTTCACGATCGCCGGCATGGTGCCCTTCATCCCGTACCTCTCCGGCCGGGTGCCCGCCCCCTGGGCCCGCGTCGCGGACGTGCAGAAATGCATCCGCACCAATGACATCGAGGAGGTCGGCCGCACGCCGCGGCACGGCACCTTCTTCCAGATGGCCGGCAACTGGTCGTTCGGCGACTACTTCAAGCGCGAGGCCATCCAGTACGCGTGGGAGCTGCTCACCGGGCCCGAGTCCGACGGCGGCTACGAGTTCGATCCGGCCAGGCTGTGGGCGACGGTCTACGAGACCGACGACGAGGCAGAGCGCCTCTGGCTCGAGCTCACCGACATCCCGGCCGAGCGCATCCAGCGCCTCGGCCTCGAGGACAACTACTGGATGACCGGGCAGCCCGGTCCCGCCGGCCCCGACTCTGAGATCTTCTACGACCTGGGCCCCGAGTACGGCCCCGAGGGCGGTCCCGCCACCGGCCACGACCGCTACGTGGAGATCTGGAACCTCGTCTTCATGCAGGACGAGATCGCCGACGTGCGCTCGAAGACCGAGTTCACGATCGTGCGCGAGCTGCCGAGCAAGAACATCGACACCGGCATGGGGCTCGAGCGCATCGCCTTCCTCAAGCAGGGCGTGCAGAACATGTACGAGATCGACCAGGTGCGGCCCGTGCTCGATCTCGCCAGCGAGCTCTCCGGCCGCCGCTACGGCGCCGAGCACGAGGACGACGTGCGGATGCGCGTGGTCGCCGACCACGTGCGCTCGTCGCTCATGCTGATGGGCGACGGCGTCACCCCCGGCAACGAGGGGCGCGGCTACATCCTGCGCCGCCTGATGCGCCGCTCCATCCGCAGCATGCGGCTGCTGGGCGTGCACGAGGCGACGTTCCCGACGCTCTTCCGCGCCAGCTTCGACGCCATGTCGACCGCCTACCCCGAGCTGCAGGAGTCGTACGGCCGCATCGAGCGACTGGCGATCGCCGAGGAGCAGACCTTCCTGAAGACGCTCGAGGCGGGCTCGACCGTGCTCGACCTCGCGATGGCGGATGTGCGGGGGGATTCCGGCCACACGGTGCCCGGCAAGACCGCCTTCCTGCTGCACGACACCTACGGCTTCCCGATCGACCTGACGATGGAGATCGCCGAGGAGGCCGGCCTCGCCGTCGACCGCTCGAGCTTCGAGACGCTCATGAGCGAGCAGCGCACGCGCGCCAAGGCCGACGCCAAGTCGCGCCGCCGCCAGCTTGCCGACCTCTCGGTCTACTCCGAGCTGCGCGGCAAGGGGGAGACGGCGTTCCTCGGCTACGACGAGCTGCAGGCCGACGGCGAGGTGGTCGGCATCATCGCCGATGGCGCGCAGGTCGCCTCGGCCGGCGTCGACCAGGAGGTGGAGGTGGTGCTCACCGCCACCTCGCTCTACGCCGAGTCCGGCGGGCAGGACAGCGACCAGGGCCGCCTCGTCGGCCCCGGCTTCGAGGCCGACGTGCTCGACGTGCAGCGGCCCGTGCAGGGACTCATCAGCCACACCGTGCGCGTGACCAGCGGCGAGATCGCCGTCGGCGACGTCGCGCACGCGGTGGTCGACCCGCTCTACCGCCGCGGCGCGAACCGCGCCCACTCTGCCACCCACCTCGTGCACGCGGCGCTGCGCCAGCTGCTCGGCCCCGACGCCGTGCAGGCCGGTTCCTACAACAAGGCCGGCTACATGCGCCTCGACTTCTCGTGGTCGAGCCCGCTCTCGAGCGAGATGCGGCAGGAGCTCGAGGGCATCGCCAACACCGCCATCAGCGACGACCTGCCGGTCGAGACCCGCGTGATGCCGCTGGATGAGGCGAAGGCGCTCGGCGCGATGTCGCTCTTCGGCGAGAAGTACGGCAGCACGGTGCGCATGGTCGACATCGGCGGCCCGTGGTCGCGCGAGCTCTGCGGCGGCACGCACGTCGGCGCCTCCAGCCAGGTCGGCCTCATCTCGATCACGAGCGAGGCGAGCGTCGGCTCGAGCGCGCGTCGCGTCGAGGCGGCCGTGGGGGCGGATGCGTTCCAGCAGCTGGTCGCGGAGCGCACCCTGGTGAGCGAGCTCACCTCGATGCTGAAGACGCCGAAGGAGCAGCTGCCCGGCAGGATCCAGGAGATCGTCGCCTCGCTCAAGACCGCCGAGAAGCGCATCGCCGAGTTCGAGTCGAAGCAGCTCGCCGGCCGCGTGCAGCCGATCGCCGACGCCGCCGAGCGGGTCGGCGACGTGCGCCTGGCGGCGGTCGACCTCGGTGCGGTCGGCTCGGCCGACGACCTGCGCTCGCTCGCCGGCCAGGTGCGCGAGCGCCTCGGCGCCGAGCCGGCGGTGATCGCGATCGGCGGCGCCGTCGACGGCAAGCCGGCCATCGTCGTCGCGACCAACCAGGCTGCCCGTGACGCCGGTCGCGCTGCCGGTCCGCTCGCGAAGGCGGCTGCCGGCGTGCTCGGCGGCGGCGGCGGCGGCAAGCCCGACATGGCGCAGGGCGGTGGGCAGGACGCGAGCGCGATGCCCGCGGCGCTGCTCGCGGTGCGCGAGGGGCTGAGCCGCTGAGCGGCCACGAGACCGTGAGCGCGGGCACGATGCGGGCGGGGGTGCGGATCGGCGTCGACGTGGGCAGGGCCCGCGTCGGTGTGGCCCGCTGCGACCGTGACGGCCTGCTGGCGACGCCGGTGGAGACGATCCAGCGCGCGAGCGTCGACGTCGTCGCCCGGCTGCGGGAGATCGCTGCCGAGCTGAGCGCGGTCGAGGCCGTCGTCGGGCTGCCGATCTCGCTCTCGGGCGGTGACACTCCCAGCACCCAGGACGCGCGCGAGATGGCGGCACAGCTCGCCGCCAGCATGCCCGTGCGGCTCGTGGACGAGCGGCTCTCGACCGTGACCGCCTCGGCCGGCATGCGCGCATCCGGCAAGTCGACGCGCCAGCAGCGCGCCACGATCGATCAGGCGGCCGCGGTCGTCATCCTGCAGCACGCGCTCGACAGCGAGCGCGCATCCGGGCGGGCCCCCGGCGAGCTGCTCACCGACGGCGGCGCAGCCGCACAGCGAGAGGGCTGACCATGGCAGGACGACGCGCACGCGCCCAGGCTGAGCGCAAGCGACGGGGCCGCAGGCGGCTGATCGGGTGGAGCATCGCCCTGGTCGTGCTCGTCGGGCTCGGCGTCGCCGCAGCCTGGGGCATCGGGCAGCTGCAGGAGCGCTTCGCCGACGCGGAGGACTACCCGGGCCCCGGCACGGGCGAGGTGACCGTGCAGATCGAGTCGGGCCAGAACGGCTACGACGTGGCCGCGACGCTCGTCGAGCAGGACGTCATTGCGAGTGCCGAGGCGTTCACCGACATCCTGGTCGCCGACCCGTCGATCCAGCTGCACCCGGGCGCCTACCTGCTGCAGCAGCAGATGTCGGCGCAGGGCGCGCTCGATGCGCTGCTCGACCCGGCGCGCAAAGTCGAGCTGCAGGTGACAGTGCCGGAGGGCTACACCTTCCAGCAGGTGTTCGACCGGCTCGAGCGCGACCTCGGCATCCCCGCCTCGGAGTTCCTGCCGCTCAAGGACGATCCGGCTCGGTTCGGCCTGCCCGCGGATGCGCTGACCATCGAGGGCTGGATGTTCCCGGCCACCTACACGTTCGACGAGGGCGTGACCGCGGAGGGCGTCATCCAGGCGATGATCGACCGTCAGTGGCAGGCGCTCGCGGAGTACGGCGTGGCCGAGGCCGACGCGCAGCGCGTGCTCACCTTCGCCGCGCTCGTGCAGCGCGAGGCGCGCTATGCCGACGACTTCGGCAAGGTGGCGCGCGTCTTCCAGAACCGGCTCGACATCAACATGCCGCTGCAGTCGGATGCCACGGTCGCCTACGGCACCGGCAACCTGCACGTCGTGACCACGACCGCCGAGGAGCGGGCGGACGCGACCAACCCGTACAACACCTACCAGCACCCCGGGCTGCCGGTCGGGCCGATCGGGGCGCCGGGCGACCAGGCGATCCAGGCGGTGCTCGAGCCCACCGAGGGCCCCTGGCTGTACTTCGTGACCGTGAACCCGGAGACCGGCGAGACGATCTTCTCGGAGACCTACGACCAGCACCAGGTGGCGGTCGCGCAGTTCCAGCAGTTCCTGCGCGACAACCCGGGCTGGGGCGGCTGAGTGCAGCGCCTCGCCGGCAGCGCCGGCACCCGCAGGCTCGCGGTCGTCGGCGCCCCGATCGAGCACTCGCTCTCTCCGGCGCTGCAGGCCGCCGCCGCGCGCGAGCTCGGGCTCGACTGGCGCTACGAGCGCCGGCTCGTCGCCGCGGGCGAGCTGGCCGACTTCGTCGACGTGCTCGACGCTGCCTGGCTCGGGCTGTCGGTCACCGCACCGCTCAAGCACGAGGCGCGGCAGCTGGCCGCGACGGTCGACGTGCGCGCCGAGCTGACCGGCGCGGTGAACACGCTGCTGCTGGGCCGCGAGCTGCGCGGCTGGAACACCGACGTGGGCGGCATCGTGCGGGCGCTGACGGATGCGGGGGCCGGCTCGATCGCGTCCGGCGCGATCGTGGGCGCGGGCGGCACCGCGCAGGCCGCGCTGCTCGCGATGGCGGAGCTCGGCGCTGGCGCAGTCACCGTGGGGCTGCGCACCCAGGCCAAGGGCGCCGGGCTCGAGGCGCTGGGGGAGCGGCTGGGCGTGCGGGTCGCGCTGCAGCCGCTGGAAGAGCCGCTGCCCGCGGCCGACGCGGCGGTCTCCACGCTGCCGGCCGGGGCCGACACCGTGCCGGCCTTCATGCATCCGCCCGCCGTCCTGCTCGACGCCGACTACGCGCGGCCCGAGGGCTCCCGCTACCTGGCGGCGCTCGGCGCAGACCGGGTGATCGACGGGCGCGAGATGCTGCTGGGCCAGGCCGTGCTGCAGGCGCGGATCTTCGCGAACGGCGACATCGACGCGGCGCTGGACGACGAGCAGCACGTGGCGGCCGCGATGCGAGCAGCCATGGTCGGCAGCGGCACTGCCGGTCTGGAAGAATCGTAGGCATGCTGCGCTGGCTCACCGCCGGGGAATCCCATGGCCCCGAACTGATCGCTGTGCTCGAGGGACTTCCCGCGGGGGTGCCGATCGCGGCCTCGCAGATCCAGGCCGACCTGCAGCGGCGCAAGCTGGGCGCGGGTCGCGGCGCCCGCATGAAGTTCGAGCAGGACGCACTCTCGATCTCCGGCGGCGTGCGCCACGGGCTGACGCAGGGCGGCCCGATCGCGCTGCGCGTGGGCAACACCGAGTGGCCGAAGTGGACCGAGGTGATGTCGCCGGCGCCCCTGGAGGGCGAGCTGACCGGTGCCAGGGCTGCGAAGCTCACCCGCCCCAGGCCCGGCCACGCCGATCTGGTGGGCATGCAGAAGCACGGCTTCGACGAGGCGCGGCCGGTGCTCGAGCGCGCGAGCGCCCGCGAGACCGCCGCGCGGGTGGCGCTCGGCGCCGTCGCGCGCGCGTTCCTGGGCGAGCTGGGCGTGCGCCTGGTCAGCCACACGCTCGCGATCGGCCCCGTGCGCGTGCCGGCGGATGCGGTGCTGCCCGTGCCCGAGGACGTCGACCGGCTGGACGCCGACGAGCTGCGCTGCAGCGACCCGGGCACCAGCGCCGCGATGCTCGCGGAGGTCGAGGACGCGCGCCGCGCCGGCGACACGCTCGGCGGCATCGTCGAGGTGCTCGCCTACGGCCTGCCGCCGGGGCTCGGCTCCTACGTGCACTGGGACCGCAAGCTCGACGGCCGGCTCGCGCAGGCGCTGATGAGCATCCAGGCGATCAAGGGCGTCGAGGTCGGCGACGGCTTCGAGACCACCCGTCGCCGCGGGAGCGTCGCGCACGACGAGCTGATCGCCGGCGAGGACGGCACGCACCGGGAGACCGGCCGTGCCGGCGGCATCGAGGGCGGCATGTCCACCGGCGACGTGCTGCGCGTGCGCGCGGGCATGAAGCCGATCGCGACGGTGCCGCGAGCGCTGCGCACGATCGACGTGGCGACCGGCGAGGCCGCACAGGCGCACCACCAGCGCAGCGACGTCTGCGCCGTGCCCGCCGCGGGCGTGGTCGCCGAGGCGATGGTCGCGCTCGTGCTCGCCGAGGCGATGGTGGAGAAGTTCGGCGGCGACTCGGTCGCCGAGACGCGCAGGAACCTCGACGCCTACCTCGACGCGATCCCCGAGCAGCTGCGCACGGTGCCGGAGGCATCCTGATGCCAGCCGCGCCCACGGCGGTCCCGTGACCGCTGACGCCCCGCGACCGGGCGACGAGGCGAGCGCGACGCCGCCGGTCGCCCTGATCGGCCCGATGGCCGCCGGCAAGACCTCGCTGGGCCGCAAGCTCGCCTCCCGCATCGGCCGCACCTTCGTCGACACCGATCGCCTCGTGGTGCTCGACCACGGACCCATCCCGCAGATCTTCGAGGCGCACGGCGAGCCGACCTTCCGCCACTGGGAGGCGCAGGCGGTGCAGCAGGCGCTCACCCCGGGCAGCGTCGTCGCGCTGGGCGGCGGGGCGGTGCTCGACGAGGGCACGCGCGCGCTGCTGCGCGAGCAGGCCACCGTCGTGCTGGTCACCGTCGACGAGGCCGCCGCCGAGCGCCGGCTCAGCGGTGGCGGCCGGCCCCTGGTCGCCGGCGGCATCGCCGACTGGCGCCGCATCGCCGCCGAGCGCGACCCGATCTACCGCGAGCTCGCCGATCTCACCGTCGACACCTCGCGCACACCCATGTCGCGGCTGGTCGACGAGCTCGAGGCCCGGCTGGCAGAGCGCAGGCTGTGACCGCGACGCCGAGCACCGTCACCATCACCGCCATCACCACCGCCATCACCACCGTCGTCAGCACCACCGAGAGAAGGAGCGCAAGCGCATGACCACCATCCGCGTCGAGACCGAGGCGCCGTACGACGTCCACATCGGCAGGGGCATCCTGGTCGAGCGCCTGCAGGCCGGCCTGGGCGATGCCCAGCGGCTGCTGGTCGTCCACCAGCCCGCCATGATCCGCATCGCCGAGCACCTGAAGGCCGAGCTCGGCGTCGAGGTGCTGCTCGCCGAGGTGCCCGACGCCGAGGCCGCCAAGCGCATCGAGGTCGCGCAGTTCCTCTGGCAGATCATGGGGCAGGCGGAGTTCACCAGGACGGATGCGGTGGTCGGCCTCGGCGGCGGCGCCGTCACCGACCTGGCCGGCTTCGCCGCCGCCACCTGGCTGCGCGGCATCAAGGTGCTGCAGGTGCCCACGAGCGTGCTCGGCATCGTCGACGCGGCCGTCGGGGGCAAGACCGGCATCAACACCGAGCAGGGCAAGAACCTCGTCGGCGCCTTCCACCACCCCTCGACCGTGATCGCCGACCTCGAGCTGGTCGACTCGCTGCCGCGCAACGAGCTGCTCACCGGCTTCGCCGAGATCGCCAAGGCGGGCTTCATCGCCGACCCGCGCATCCTGGAGCTGCTCGAGGGCTCGCTGGAGGCATCCACCGACCCCACCACGACCGAGTTCGCCGAGGTGATCGCCCGCTCGATCGAGGTGAAGGCGAAGGTCGTCGCGACCGACTTCCGCGACCACGGCGACCGCGAGTTCCTCAACTACGGCCACACCCTCGGCCACGCGATCGAGCACAACGAGCGCTACCGCTGGCGCCACGGTGCGGCCGTCTCGATCGGGATGGTCTTCGCCGCCGAGCTCTCGCGGCTCGCCGGCAGGCTGCCGGAGCCCGTGGTCGACCGGCACCGGGCGATCCTCGGGTCGCTCGAGCTGCCGACGACGTACCCGGTCGGGCGCTGGCAGTCGCTGCTGGCCGCGATGCGGCGGGACAAGAAGTCGCGCGGCTCGATGCTGCGCTTCGTGGTGCTCGACGACGTCGCCAAGCCGCGCATCCTCGAGGGTCCGGACGAGGGGCTGCTGTTCATGGCCTACCAGTCGCTCGCCGACTGACCTCACGCGGGCCGAGGAGCGCGCGTGCGCAGCTCGCAGGCGTCTCGAGACCACCCTGGCGTGTTCCGGCGCCGCTCGGCAGACTCGGTGGCATGGCACACGGCGACATCACGCACATCGAGATCCCCGTCGGCGACTTCGCGAGGTCGACCGAGTTCTACCGTTCGCTCTTCGGCTGGCAGATCGCCGAGATGGAGGGCTTCGAGGGCTACCCCATGTTCCAGGCGCCCAACGGCGTCTCGGGCGGCGCGCTGACCGAGCGCGCGGAGGGATTCACGCAGCCCCGCAGCATGGTCGAGGTCGACTCGATCGATGAGGCATTGGAGCAGGCGAAGGCGCAGGGCGGCTCGGTGGAGGTCGAGAAGACCGAGATCACGCCGACGAGCTGGTGGGCGCTGCTCACCGATCCGGACGGCAACCACATCGGGCTGTTCGAAGGCGAGATGTAGCCGATTCCGCTGCCCGGCACGGGCACCGGCGTCGCGGCGACGGCCCGAAAGGGCGGCCGCGCTCAGCTCCAGCGCGCATGCGGCAGACTTGGCCGCATGCGCATCCTCGTCCTCAACGGCCCCAACCTCGGCAGGCTCGGCACCCGCGAGCCCGACGTCTACGGCAGCGCCACGATCGACGACATCGCGCCGCTGGTAGAGGCCGTCGGCACCGCCGAGCGGCCGATCGAGGCCGACGTGCGGCAGACCGACGACGAGGCCGAGCTGGTCGGCTGGATCCACCAGGCGGTCGACGCCGCGACGCCGGTGATCCTCAACCCGGCGGCCTTCACGCACTACTCCTACGCGCTGCGCGACGCCTGCGCGCAGCTGCAGGGCGTCGCGCCGCTGGTCGAGGTCCACATCTCCAACCCGCACGCGCGCGAGGCCTTCCGTCACACATCCGTCGTCTCCGGCGTCGCGACCGGCGTGATCGCCGGCTTCGGCCTGCGCGGCTACGCCCTCGCGGCCGCCGCGATCGTCGCCCGCTAGACTCTCCTGTCGGCGCAGTGCTCGCCGCCAGCAGCGCTGGTGGCCCCTGCGGCCCCACCTGCTCCCACGGAACGGAATTCGCCTCATGGCAACCACGAACGACATCAAGAACGGCGCGGTGCTGAACCTCGACGGCCAGCTCTGGAGCGTCATCGAGTTCCAGCACGTCAAGCCCGGCAAGGGCGGTGCGTTCGTGCGCACCAAGCTGCGCAACGCGCGCAGCCAGAAGACGGTCGACAAGACCTTCAACGCCGGCACCAAGATCGAGTTCGCCACCGTCGACCGCCGCGACTACCAGTTCCTCTACAACGACGGCACCGACTTCGTCTTCATGGACAACGACACGTACGACCAGCTGCCGATCCCCGCCGAGGTCGTCGGAGACGGCGCGAAGTACCTGCTCGAGAACGGCACCGCCACCATCTCCATGCACGAGGGCGAGGCGCTGCAGGTCGAGCTGCCCGCATCCGTGGTGCTCGAGATCACCTACACCGAGCCGGGCCTGCAGGGCGACCGCTCGAGCGCCGGCACCAAGGCCGCGACCGTCGAGACGGGCGCTGAGGTGCAGGTGCCGCTGTTCGTCGAGCAGGGCACGCGCATCAAGGTCGACACGCGCGACGGCAGCTACCTCGGCCGCGTCACCGACTGACGTGGCGAAGACTGACGCACAGGGCGAGACCTACCCCTCGCGCCGCAAGGCGCGCAAGCACGCCGTCGAGGTGATCTACTCGGCGAACGCGCGCGACGAATCGCCCGAGACCGTGCTGCGCGACACCGCCGACCGGCTCGGCTGGTCGAAGCACGGCTGGTTCGAGTTCGCGCGCGAGATCGTCGCCGGCGTCGCCGATGAGACCGAGGCGCTCGACGAGCTGATCGCCTCCTCGAGCGAGCACTGGCCCATCGAGCGCATGCCCCGCACCGACCTGGCGATCCTGCGGGTGGGCGCGTGGGAGCTCGAGCATGAGACCGCGCCGGCGAGCGTCGTCGTCTCGGAGGCCGTGCACCTGGCCAACGAGCTCTCGACCGAGCGCTCCGGCGCCTTCATCAACGGCGTGCTCGGCAAGATCGCGGCGCAGCGGGGCTGAGCGCGCGGGCGGGCCGCCACGGGAATCGCCCCTCGCGCCCGGGCAGCGGTGCGCGCAGGATGGGCGCATGAGCGAGCCCACGATCGACCCCGCGGCCGACGGCCGGCAGGCCTTGGCCGAGTCCGTCACCGCCGACTGCGTGATCGTCGGCGGGGGACCGGCCGGCCTGATGCTCGGGCTGCTGCTGGCCCGTCGCGGCGTGCGGGCGACCGTGCTCGAGCAGCACGGCGACTTCCTGCGCGACTTCCGCGGCGACACGATCCATCCCTCGACGCAGCAGAACCTGCACGAGCTCGGGCTGCTCGAGCGCTTCCTCGAGCGACCGCACGCCGACCTGCCGCAGGTCACCATGTCGTTCTCTGGCCGGCGGCTCGTGCTCGCCGACTTCACGCGGCTGCCGACCACGCGCCGCGCGATCGCCTTCATGCCGCAGTGGGACTTCCTCGATCTGCTGGCGGATGCCGGCGGTGAGCACCCCGGGTACGACCTGCGGATGCGCACGGCCGCGACCGCACTGCTGCGCGACCGCGAGCGCATCGTCGGCGTGCGCGCCGAGGGGCCGGGCGGGCCGGTGGAGATCCGCGCGAAGCTGACCGTGCTCGCCGACGGCCGCGACTCGGCGCTGCGCGGGCAGGCGGGACTCGATCCGGTGGGTGGCGCGAGCGCGATCGACGTGCTGTGGTTCCGGCTGCCGAGGCACGAGGAGGAGCAGATCCCCTTCATGCAGGCCGGCGACGGCGCGCTGCTGTCGATCCCTCGCGGCGACTTCTACCAGTGCGCCCACATCGTGCGGAAGAGCGCCTGGGCAGGCGATGCCCGCTCGGTCGAGGCGATGCGCGCTCGAGTGGCTGCCCTCGCGCCGGCCTTCCGGGAGCGCATCGCGGCCGTCGGTGCCGAGGACGTGCGCGTGCTCGACGTGCGCATCGAGCACCTCGAGCAGTGGCACCGCGACGGCCTGCTCGCCATCGGCGACGCCGCGCACGCGATGTCGCCCGCGGGCGGCGTCGGCATCAACCTCGCGATCCAGGATGCGGTCGCCGCCGCGAACACGCTCGCCCCCGGCCTCGCCAGCGCGCGGCCGACGACGGCGCTGCTGCACCGCATCCAGCGTCGTCGTCAATGGCCCGCGCGCGTGACGCAGGCGTTCCAGCGGCGGCTCGAGACGGTGCTGGTCAAGCTCGCGGAGCCGGGGGAGCAGGTGCCCGTGCCGCTGCCGCTGCGCGCCGTGCAGCACCTGCCAGCCGCCCGGCACGCGATGGGCAGGTTCATCGGGCTGGGCGTGCTGCCCGAGCACGTCGCGCGGTAGAGTGGAATCATCAGACAACCTTGAAGCCCGTCCCGTGAGGCGGAGAAGGGAGTCGTCCGTGACTCAATCGCGCACCGTGCTCGGCCCCGACGAGATCGCCAGGGCTCTCACGCGCATCGCCCACGAGATCCTCGAGGCGAACCAGGGCCCGCAGGACCTCGTCCTGCTCGGCATCCCCACCCGCGGCGTCCACCTGGCCGAGCGACTGGCCGGCCGGCTCAGCGACATCACGGGCGAGGACTTCACCGCCCGCACCGGCGCGCTCGACATCACCATGCACCGCGACGACCTGCGCGCGAGCCCCACCCGCGCCCCGCAGCCGACCCGCATCCCCGCGGACGGCGTCGACGACAAGGTCGTGGTGCTCGTCGACGACGTGCTCTACTCGGGCCGCACCATCCGCGCAGCCCTCGATGCGCTCTCCGACCTCGGCCGGCCGCGCGCCGTGCGGCTTGCCGTGCTCGTCGACCGCGGCCACCGCGAGCTGCCCATCCGGGCCGACTCGGTGGGCAAGAACCTGCCCAGCGCCCGCAGCGAGCACGTGTCGATCCTGCTCGACGAGGTCGACGGCCAGGACGCGGTCGTGATCGAGGGCGGTGCCGCGTGAAGCACCTGCTGACCGCGGCGATGCAGCGCGACGAGGCCATCGCGCTGCTCGATCTGGCCGAGGACATGCACCAGATCCAGGACCGCGACGTGAAGAAGCTGCCCGCGCTGCGCGGCCGCACGGTCGTGAACCTGTTCTTCGAGGACTCCACCCGCACGCGCTCCTCGTTCGAGATCGCCGGCAAGTGGCTCTCGGCCGACGTCATCAACGTCTCGGGCAAGGGCTCCAGCGCCTCCAAGGGCGAGTCGCTGCGCGACACCGGTCTCACGATCGCCGCGATGGGCGTCGACGGCGTCGTGGTGCGCTCCGGCTCCTCCGGGGCACCCGCGCTGCTGGCCGACTGGGTCGGCCGGCCGGTGGTCAACGCCGGCGACGGCACCCACGAGCACCCCACGCAGGCGCTGCTCGACGCGTTCGCCCTGCGCCGCAGGATCCACGGGGCGGATGCGTCGCGCGGCAAGGCGCTGGACGGCGTGCGGGTCGCGATCGTCGGCGACATCGCCCACTCGCGCGTCGCCCGCTCGAACGCCCTGCTGCTGCCCGCGCTCGGCGCCGAGGTGACGCTCGTCGGCCCGCCGTCGCTGCTGCCGCAGCCCGCCGCCGACGGCACGCGCCTGGGCCTGCGGGCCGAGACCAGCCTCGACACCGTCATCGCCGAGCAGCCCGACGCGCTCATGCTGCTGCGCGTGCAGCTCGAGCGGCAGGCGGGCAAGGTGGCACCGAGCCCCGCTGAGTACATCACCGGCTGGTCGCTCACCGACGAGCGCCTCGCGCGGCTGCCGAAGGCGCAGATCATGCACCCGGGCCCGATGAACCGCGGCCTCGAGCTCTCGAGCCGCGCCGCCGACAGCGATGCCTCGACCGTGCTCGAGCAGGTCACCGCCGGCGTCTCGGTGCGCATGGCCGTGCTCTACTCGCTGCTCGCATCCGACCAGGGAGGCTCCCGATGACCACCCCGCAGACCGTCTCCACCACACACGGCGGCACCCCTACACGGACCGGCACCACGCTGCTGACCGGCGCCGCCTTCCTGGGCGGCGAGCCGCGCGATCTCGCGATCGCCGACGGCGTCTTCGTCGACCCGAGCGCCATCGACCGCGACGCGGCCGAGGTGCTGGACGCATCCGGCCTCGTCGCACTGCCGGGCCTGGTGGACCTGCACGCGCACCTGCGCCAGCCCGGCGGCGAGCAGTCCGAGACCGTCGCCAGCGGCGTGCGCGCGGCCGCGGCCGGCGGCTACACCTGCGTGTTCGCGATGGCCAACACCACGCCCGTCGCCGACACGCCGGCGGTGGTCGAGCAGGTGCACCGGCTGGGCCTCGAGGCGGGGCTCGCGACCGTGCGGCCGATCGGCGCCGTCAGCGTCGGGCTCGCGGGCGAGCGGCTTGCCGACATGGGGATGCTGGCCGGCTCGGCCGCGCGCGTGAGCGTCTTCAGCGACGACGGGCACTGCGTCGCCGACGCCGAGCTGATGCGCCGCGCCCTCGAGCACGCCGCCGCGCTCGGCGCCGTCATCGCGCAGCACGCGCAGGATCCCTCGCTCACCCGCGGCTCGGTCATGCACGAGAGCCCGCTCGCAGCGGAGCTCGGCCTCACCGGGTGGCCGTCGGCCGCCGAGGCCGCGATCGTGGCGCGCGACGCCATGCTCGCCGAGGCCGCCGGCGCCCGCCTGCACGTCTGCCACGTCTCGACCCTCGAGACGGTCGAGGTGGTGCGCGCGGCGAAGGCGCGCGGCATCGCCATCACGGCGGAGGTCACGCCCCACCACCTGCTGCTCACGGAGGAGCTCGTGCGCAGCTACGACGCCCGCTACAAGGTCAACCCGCCGCTGCGCGCCGACCGCGACGTGCGGGCGCTGCGCGAGGCGCTCGCCGACGGCACGATCGACATCGTCGCCACCGACCACGCCCCGCACGCGCCGGAGGCGAAGCAGGCGGCGTTCGCGGATGCGGCCTTCGGCATGGTCGGGCTGGAGACGGCGCTGGGCGTGGTGCAGGAGTCGATGGTCGAGACCGGGCTGCTCGACTGGGCAGGCGTCGCGCGCGTCATGTCGACCGCTCCGGCCGCGATCGGCCGCGAGCCCGGCTACGACGCCCCGCTCGAGATCGGCTCGCCCGCGCACCTCGTGCTCGTCGACCCCGCGGCGCGGCGGATCGTGGAGGCGGCGAGCCTCAAGGGGCGTTCGACCAACTCGCCCTTCCTGGGGGTCGAGCTGCCCGGCACCGTGCTGCACGTCTGGCACGGCGGCCGGCGCACCGTGGTCGACGGCGAGATCGCAGAGATGCCGGTGCAGGCATGACCAAGGAGCTCTTCGCGCTGCTGTGCGCGGCATTCGTCGTGCTGGTGGCGCTGCTGGTGTGGCTCGGCATCCGCGGCCGACGACGACGCCAGCGCGACATCACCGCGCCGCAGGGCTGGATCGACGCGGCGCCGAGCCTCGTCGTCGACGCGCTCTACGTCGCCACCACCCGCGCCGGCGACCCCTACGACCGCATCTTCGCGCACGGCCTCGGCTTCCGAGGCCGGACGCGGATGGCGATCGACGCCGGCGGTGTGCAGCTGCTCGCCGACCGGCGGGAGCTGCGCATCCCCGCCACCGGCATCCGCTCGGTCGAGCGGGCCACCTGGACCATCGACCGCGTCGTCGAGCCAGGCGGGATCATCGTGATCGCGCACGAGCTCGGCGCCGACGTCGACACCTACGTGCGCGTCATCGGCGATGACGCGCCCGCGTTCGAGGCGCTCCGTGCGCTCCAGCACCGGGCACCCGAGCGCGGCACCACGACCACCACTGCAGGGGAAGGACTCACCCCATGACCGACCAGACTCCGAATGGGGCGGCACCCGCCGCATCCGCCGCCCTCGTCCTCGAGGACGGCACGATCTACCGCGGCAGCGCCTACGGCGCGACCGGTCGGGCGCTCGGCGAGGCCGTGTTCGCCACCGGCATGACCGGCTACCAGGAGACGCTCACCGACCCCAGCTACGCGGGCCAGATCGTCGTGCAGACCTCGCCGCACATCGGCATCACCGGCGTGACGAGCGAGGACGACGAGTCGGCGCGCATGTGGCCGAGCGGCTACGTCGTGCGCGCCGCCAGCCGCATCACCTCGAACTGGCGCGCGGAGGAGCCCCTCGGCGCGCAGCTGACGCGCGACGGCGTCGTCGGCATCGCCGGCGTCGACACGCGCGCGATCACCCGCCGCCTGCGCGACGCGGGCGCCATGCGCGCCGGCGTCTTCTCGGGCGATGCACTGACGGATGACGCTGCGATGCTCGCCGTCGTGCGCGAGAGCCCGCAGATGGCCGGCCGCAGCCTCGCCGCGACGGTCAGCACGAAGGAGCCCTACACGCTGCCCGCCGAGGGCGAGAGCATCGGCACGCTCGCGGTGCTCGACCTCGGCATCAAGGCTTCGACGCTGAAGTACCTGCAGCAGCAGGGCTTCGACCTGGTGGTGCTGCCGCAGGACGCCACGCTCGAGCAGGTGCTCGCGCACGAGCCGGTCGCCGCCTTCTACTCGAACGGCCCCGGCGACCCGGCCGCCTCGGGCAGCCAGGTCGAGCTGCTGCAGGGGCTGCTGCGCGCCGAGCTGCCGTTCTTCGGCATCTGCTTCGGCAACCAGCTGCTCGGCCGCGCCCTCGGCTTCGGCACCTACAAGCTGCCCTTCGGCCACCGCGGCATCAACCAGCCGGTGCTCGACGTGGCGACCGGCCGGGTCGAGATCACCAGCCAGAACCACGGCTTCGCGGTCGACGCGGCGATCGGCGAGCAGCTCGAGAGCCCGGCGGGCTTCGGCCGCGTCGAGGTGAGCCACTACTCGCTCAACGACAGCGTCGTCGAGGGCCTCCGCGCGCTCGACATCCCCGCGTTCAGCGTGCAGTACCACCCGGAGTCGGCGGCCGGCCCGAACGACGCCCACCACATGTTCGAAGAGTTCCGCCAGCTGGTGCTGGCGAAGAAGGAAGCCAACTGATGCCCAAGCGCGACGACATCAACTCGGTCCTCGTCATCGGCTCCGGGCCGATCGTGATCGGCCAGGCCGCCGAGTTCGACTACTCCGGCACGCAGGCCTGCCGCGTGCTGCGCGAGGAGGGCGTGCGCGTCATCCTCGTCAACTCCAACCCGGCGACGATCATGACCGACCCCGACTTCGCCGACGCCACCTACATCGAGCCGATCACGCCTGAGGTGATCGAGACGATCATCATGAAGGAGCGCCCCGACGCGATCCTGCCGACGCTCGGCGGCCAGACCGCCCTGAACGCCGCCATGGCGCTGCACCACCAGGGCATCCTCGAGCGCCACGGCGTCGAGCTGATCGGCGCGCGCCCCGACGCGATCGAGCGCGGCGAGGACCGCCAGATCTTCAAGCAGCTGGTGCTCGACGCGGGCGCCGACGTCGCCTCCAGCGTGATCGCCAAGAACATCGACGACGCCCTCGCGTTCGTCGAGGAGTACGGCTACCCGGTGGTCGTGCGCCCCTCGTTCACGATGGGCGGCCTGGGCTCCGGCTTCGCCCACGACGAGGCCGAGCTGCGCCGCTTCGTCGGGGACGGCATCCACTCGTCCACCATCGGCGAGGTGCTGCTCGAGGAGTCGATCCTCGGGTGGAAGGAGTACGAGCTCGAGCTCATGCGCGACACCGCCGACAACACGATCGTGATCTGCTCGATCGAGAACGTCGACGCGGTGGGCGTGCACACCGGCGACTCCATCACGGTGGCACCCGCGCTGACGCTGACCGACAAGGAATACCAGCGGATGCGTGACATCGCCATCCGCATCATCCGTGACGTCGGCGTCGACACCGGCGGCTGCAACATCCAGTTCGCCGTCGAGCCGTCGACCGGCCGCATCATCGTCATCGAGATGAACCCGCGCGTCTCGCGCTCCTCGGCGCTCGCCTCGAAGGCCACCGGCTTCCCGATCGCGAAGATCGCCGCGAAGCTGGCGCTGGGCTACCGGCTGGACGAGATCCCCAACGACATCACGAAGGTGACGCCGGCGGCGTTCGAGCCGGCGCTCGACTACGTGGTCGTGAAGGTGCCGCGGTTCAACTTCGAGAAGTTCCCGGCGGCGGATGCGACGCTCACCACCACCATGAAGTCGGTCGGTGAGGCGATGGCCATCGGCCGCACCTACACCCAGGCCCTGCAGAAGGCGCTGCGCTCGCTCGAGAAGCAGGGCTCCTCCTTCCACTGGGAGGGCGAGCCGGGCGACGCCGCGGCGCTGCTGGAGATCGCCAGCATCCCCACCGACGGCCGCATCGTGACGCTGCAGCAGGCGCTGCGCGCCGGTGCGACCATCGCGCAGGCGCACGAGGCGACCGGCATCGACCCGTGGTTCCTCGACCAGATGGTGCTGATCAACGAGGTCGCCGACGAGATCCGCGCATTCGGCGAGGGTGACGGCCCCCTTGACGCCGAGCACCTCCTGCTCGCGAAGGAGCACGGCTTCTCCGACGCGCAGATCGCGCAGCTGCGCGGCCTCGAGGAGTCCGAGGTGCGCGAGGCGCGCTGGGCAGCCGGCGTGCGCCCGGTCTACAAGACGGTCGACACCTGCGCGGGCGAGTTCCCGGCCGAGACGCCCTACCACTACTCGAGCTACGACCTCGAGACCGAGGTGGTGCCGAGCGATCGTCGCAAGGTGATCATCCTGGGCTCCGGGCCCAACCGCATCGGCCAGGGCATCGAGTTCGACTACTCGTGCGTGCATGCATCCTTCGCACTCGCTGACGCCGGCTTCGAGACGATCATGGTCAACTGCAACCCGGAGACGGTCTCGACCGACTACGACACCAGCGACCGGCTCTACTTCGAGCCGCTCACGCTCGAGGACGTGCTCGAGATCGTGCACGTCGAGCAGGGCGCGGGCGAGCTCGTCGGCGTGATCGTGCAGCTCGGCGGGCAGACGCCGCTGGGCCTCGCGCGCGGCCTGGAGGCTGCCGGCGTGCCGATCCTCGGCACCACGCCCGACGCGATCGACGCGGCGGAGGAGCGCGGCCTGTTCCAGCGCATCCTCGACGACGCCGGCCTGATCGCGCCCCGCAACGGCATCGCCACCACGCAGGACCAGGCGGTCGAGATCGCCGAGCGCATCGGCTACCCGGTGCTCGTGCGGCCCTCCTTCGTGCTCGGCGGGCGCGGCATGGAGATCATCTACGACACGCCCAGCCTGCACGGCTACTTCGACCGCATCGCCGGCCACGGCATCGTCGGGCCGAAGGCGCCGCTGCTGGTCGACCACTTCCTCGACGACGCGATCGAGATCGACGTGGACGCCATCTACGACGGCCACGAGCTGTTCGTCGGCGGCATCCTCGAGCACATCGAGGAGGCCGGCATCCACTCCGGCGACTCCTCCTGCACGCTGCCGCCGGTCGGACTCGGCCGCGCGCAGCTGCACGAGATCCGCGACGCGACGCTGCGCATCGCCGAGGGCCTCGGCGTGCGCGGGCCCATCAACGTGCAGTTCGCGTACGCGACCGGCGTGCTGCAGGTGATCGAGGCGAACCCACGCGCGAGCCGCACGGTGCCCTTCGTCGCCAAGGCGATCGGCACGCCCATCGCGAAGGCCAACGCCCGGGTGCTCGCCGGCTCGACCATCGCCGAGCTGCGCGCCGAGGGGATGCTGCCGGAGCAGGACGGCACCATCATGCCGATCGACGCGCCGGTGGCGGTGAAGGAGGCCGTGCTGCCCTTCCGCCGCTTCCGCACCGCCGACGGCCGCATGGTCGACAGCCTGCTGGGGCCGGAGATGCGCTCGACCGGCGAGGTGATGGGCATCGACCGCGACTTCCCGACCGCGTTCGCGAAGAGCCAGGCCGCCGCCTACGGCGGGCTGCCCACCACCGGCACGGTCTTCGTCTCGCTCTCCGACCGCGACAAGCGGCAGGCGGTGCTGCCCATCCACCGGCTGCAGCAGCTCGGCTTCCGCATCGTCGCCACCGTCGGAACCGCCGAGGTGCTCGCGCGCAACGGCATCCGGGTGGAGACGGTGCGCAAGCACTCCGAGGCGGGGGACGAGCCCTCGATCGTCGACCTGATCGACGCGGGCGAGATCGACGTGATCATCAACACGCCCTCCGGCGGCATGGCGCGCGCCGACGGCTACGAGATCCGCGCGGCCACCGTCGCCGCCGACAAGGCGCTGTTCACCACCGTCGCCCAGCTGGGCGCCGCGGTCGCGGCGGTCGAGGCCGCCCGCGAGCCCTTCGAGGTGACGAGCCTGCAGGAGTACCACGCGCGGCGGTCAGCATGACCACCGCGCCCCCGGTCGGGCAGCCCGCGACCTTCCTGGCGCGACTGACCGCATCCGTCGCCGAGCACGGGCCGCTCTGCGTCGGCATCGACCCGCACCCGGCGCTGCTCGAGGCGTGGGGCGCGCGGTCGAGTGCGGGGGCGGATGCGGCGGGTCTCGAGCGCTTCGGGCGCACGGTCGTCGAGTCGGCGGCCGGGCGCGTCGCGGTGGTCAAGCCCCAGGTGGCGCTGTTCGAGGCGCACGGCTCAGCCGGCTTCGCCGCGCTCGAGCGGGTGCTGGCCGACGCGCGGGCGGCAGGCCTGCTGGTGATCGCCGATGCGAAGCGGGGCGACATCGGCTCCACCAACGACGGCTACGCCGCGGCCTGGCTGACGCCCGGCTCGCCGCTCGAGGGCGACGCGCTGACCGTCAGCCCCTACCTGGGGGTGGGCGCGCTCGATGGCGCCTTCGCGACCGCCGAGCGCGCGGGCAAGGCGCTGTTCGTGCTCGCCGCCACCTCCAACCCCGAGGCGGCCGCGCTGCAGGGGGCGCGCGTCGCCGACGGCCGCACGGTCGCGGCGGCGGTCGCCGACACCGTGGCGGCGCGCAACGCGCGCACCGGCGCGGGCCACGGCATCGTCGTCGGCGCGACCGTCGATCGCGCCGACTTCGGCCTCTCGACCGATGCCGCCACCCCCGTGCTCGCCCCCGGCTTCGGCGCGCAGGGCGCGAGCCTCGCCTCGCTGCGCACGCTGTTCCCCGACGATGCGCTGGTGCTCGCGAGCGCGAGCCGCAGCATCCTGCAGGCCGGCCCCGACGGGCTCGTCGCCGCGATCGACGCGGCGGGCGCAGCGCTGGCCCGATGAGCGGCACCGACCGCGCGCCCGACGCACCCGTGCGCGGCGTCGTCGACCAGCATCCGGTCCCCGATCCCGCCGCAGCCGGTCGCGCCGCGGTCGAGGCCCGCCGTGCGAGGGCAGCGGTCAAGCGCGCCATCACCGCCGGCCAGCGCGGTGCGCGGGACGTCGCCGAGCGGGCGTGGCAGGAGCCGGGCAGCCCGGAGGCCCGGCTGCGGGTCGAGGAGTACCTCGGCAGCCTGCGCGGCATGGGCCCGAAGCGCGTCGAGGCGCTGATGGCGCGCCTCGGCATCGCCCGCGCGAAGCGGCTCGGCGGGCTCGGCGGTTTGCAGCGCGAGCGCGTTCGCGGTTGGCTTGACGACGTGGATCCCTCGCGTCGCCCCCGTCTCATCGTGCTCGCCGGCCCGACCGCGGTCGGCAAGGGCACGGTGGCGCAGTACGTGCGCGACCACTTCCCGCAGATCCGCCAGTCGGTGAGCGCCACCACGCGCAGCCCGCGTCCGGGTGAGATCGACGGGGTGCACTACGCGTTCGTGAGCGATGCCGACTTCGACCGGATGGTCGACGAGGGCGAGTTCCTCGAGTGGGCGAAGGTGCACAACCAGTCGCGCTACGGCACGCCGCGCTCGAGCGTGCAGGCGGCGCTCGACGAGGGCTCCTCGGTGCTGCTCGAGATCGACCTGCAGGGGGCCAGGCAGGTGCGCGAGTCGTTCCCGGATGCGGTGCTGCTGTTCCTCGCGCCGCCGTCGTGGGACGAGCTGGTGCGCAGGCTCGTCGGCCGCGGCACCGAGACCGAGGACGAGCGCACCCGCCGGCTCGAGACGGCCAAGGTGGAGCTCGCGAGCCAACCGGAGTTCGATGCCACCGTCGTCAACACCGACATCGCCGAGGCTGCGCGCGAGGTCGTCGAGCACATCCTCGCGGCGGAAGCCGCCGTGGGCTGACGCCCCTGACCGACTTTCCCACTGGGTGATTGCTGGTGGTACCCTGGCCGCATGAGTGGGAATCTTGTGGTGACCGTGGGTGACAAGGGCCGGGTGGTCGTGCCGTCCGAGATCCGTGACGCTCGCGGATGGGTGAAAGGGACCACGCTCATCGGCATCGACACGTCGAAGGGGCTGCTGCTGATGTCACGCGATGATGCGCGACGCATGGTGAAGGAGCAGCTCTCGGGCCGCGATCTTGCGCAGGAGCTCATCGATGAGCGTGCAGACGAGGCCCGGGGCGACGATGACGAGATCGCGAAACGCGTCGGGTGATCGTCTTCGACGCGAGCGCCCTGCTCGCGTTCCTCCAGTCGGAGCCCGGAAGCAATGAGGTAGACCGGCTGCTCGAGGTTGGAGGCGCATGCAGCGCAGCGAACTGGTCGGAGGTCGCGCAGAAGCTGCGAGCAGCCGGCGCGGATTGGAATGCGGCCCGCGACATCCTGCTCAGCTATCCGCTCACGATCGAGCCGGTCACCGCCGCCGACGCCGAGGAAGCGGCTGGCCTCTGGCGCAGGGGGAGCGGGCTCTCGCTCGCCGATCGGCTGTGCCTCGCCCTCGGGCATCGCCTGGCGGCCGACCGGATCGTCACCGCGGACAGGGCGTGGGCGGAACGGGACGGCGTGCAGGTCATCCGCTGATCGGTGCATCGAGTCACCACGTCGCAGGAGGCAGTCGGTCACACCCGGCACGGCCCGGGCTTCGGTCGACTCGTCGGCTGCGCGACGCGATACGATGGGTGACTGCGCCCATCGGCGCACGAGCTTCGCGGGCCGCGACCCGCGTCCACCACCACTGCAGGAGGCACCCATGACCAGCAAGGGCATCATCAACCCGCCGATCGACGAGCTGCTCGAGAAGACCGACTCCAAGTACCAGCTCGTCATCTTTGCGTCGAAGCGCGCGCGCCAGATCAACGACTACTACACCGACATCCACGAGGGCTCGATGTTCGACAACGTCGGCCCTCTGGTCGACTCGACGATCGAGGACAAGCCGCTGTCGGTGGCGCTGCACGAGATCCACCAGGACAAGCTCGTCCTGACCCACGACGAGGTGACCTCCGACTGATGCGCGTCGTCGTCGGGATCTCCGGCGGGATCGCCGCGTACAAGGCAGCGCTCGCCATCCGCGAGCTGGTGCTGGGTGGGCACGACGTGCACGTCGTGCCCACCGCATCCGCGCTGCGCTTCATCGGGCGCCCGACGCTCGAGGCGCTCAGCCGCAATCCCGTCACCGACGAGGTCTTCGACGACGTCGCGAGCGTGCGCCACGTCGCGCTCGGGCAGCAGGCCGATCTCATCATCGTGCTGCCGGCGACGGCGAACACGATCGCCAAGCTCGCCCACGGCTTCGCCGACGACCTGCTCGGCACCACCATCCTCGCCTCGCGCGCACCGCTGGTGATCGCCCCCGCGATGCACACCGAGATGTGGGAGCAGGCCTCGGTGCAGGCGAACGTCGCCACGCTCGCCGCGCGCGGCGTCACGATCGTCGGCCCGGTCTCCGGGCAGCTGACCGGCTCCGACTCGGGCCTGGGCCGGATGGCCGAGCCCGCAGACGTGGTGGCCGCAGCGCTGGCGCTCGTGGCCGGCACCGCTGGCTCGACCGACCCGGGCTCGACCGCGACCTCGCTCGCAGGACGCAGCGTCGTGATCTCCGCCGGCGGCACGCGCGAGCCCATCGACCCGGTGCGCTTCCTCGGCAACCGCTCGAGCGGCGCCATGGGCGTCGCCCTGGCCGAGGCCGCCCGCGACGCGGGCGCTGCGGTGACGCTCGTGGGCGCCAACCTGCACGTGCCGGCGCCCGACGGCGTCGCGCTCATCGAGGTCGAGACGACGGCGCAGCTGGCCGAGGCGATGGAGGCGCACGCGAGCGCCGACGTGCTCGTCATGGCAGCGGCGGTGGCCGACTACCGCGTCGACGGCGTCTCCGACGGCAAGCGCAGCAAGGAGGAGTGGGGCGACGCCCCCACCCTGACGCTGGCGCAGAACCCCGACATCCTCGCCGGCCTCGCGCAGCGGCAGCGGCAGAACCTCGTGGTCGGCTTCGCGGCCGAGACCGAGGCAGACGACACCGCCCTGATCCACCGCGGTCGCGCCAAGCTCGCCCGCAAGGGCGCCGACCTGCTGGTCGTCAACCGGGTGGGGCACGACGAGGGCTTCGGGAACGTGGCCACGCGCGTGAGCGTGCTCGACGCATCCGGCGTCATCGCCGAGGCCGCAGGCGCGAAGGCGTCAGTGGCCCGCGAGATCATCGAGGCGGTCGCGCAGCACCTCGCCGCGCGACCCGCCAGCACCCGCAGCACAGAGGAGCCCCGTTGAGCCTGCGCCTGTTCACCTCGGAGTCGGTCACCGAGGGTCACCCCGACAAGATCTCCGACCAGATCTCCGACGCCGTCCTCGACGCGATGCTCGCGCAGGACCCGGAGGCGCGCGTCGCCGTCGAGACGCTCGTCACCACCGGCCTGGTGCACGTCGCGGGGGAGGTGCGCACGTCGGGCTACGTCGACATCGCCTCGCTCGCGCGGCGCACCATCGTCGACATCGGCTACGACTCGAGCGAGGTCTCGTTCGACGGGCACTCGTGCGGCGTCACCGTCTCGATCGGCGAGCAGTCGAGCGAGATCGCGATCGGCGTCGACACCGCCGTCGAGGCGCGCGGCGGCTCGGTCGACCCGCTCGACCGCGATGGCGCCGGCGACCAGGGCATCATGTTCGGCTTCGCGACGGACGAGACCCCCACCTTCATGCCCGCCACCGCGTGGGCCGCCCACCGGCTCGCCGAGCGGCTCGCCGCCGTGCGCCGCTCGGGCGAGATCGAGTGGCTGCGGCCCGACGGCAAGACGCAGGTGACGATCGGCTACGACGGCTTCCGGCCCGTCAGCGTCGACGCCGTGCTCGTCTCCACGCAGCACGCACCGGGCGTCACGCACGACGAGATCGAGGCGGCGGTGGCCAAGCACGTCATCGACCCGGTCGTGAGCGGCCTCGGCCTCGACACCAGCGGCATGCGCACGATCGTCAACCCCTCCGGCTCGTTCCTGACGGGCGGCCCGAAGGGCGATGCCGGTCTCACCGGCCGCAAGATCATCGTCGACACCTACGGCGGCGCCGCCCGTCATGGTGGCGGCGCGTTCAGCGGCAAGGACCCCTCGAAGGTCGACCGCTCGGCCGCCTACGCGCTGCGCTGGGTGGCGAAGAACGCCGTCGCCGCGGGGCTCGCCTCGCGGCTCGAGGTGCAGGCGGCATATGCCATCGGCATGGCGCAGCCGGTGGGCATCTACGTCGAGTCGTTCGGCACCGGCACCGTCTCCGACGAGACGATCCAGGCCGCGATCCTCGAGGTCTTCGACCTGCGCCCCGGCGCGATCGTGCGCGACCTCGACCTGCGCAAGCCCATCTACCGGCAGACCGCCGCCTACGGCCACTTCGGCCGAGAGCTACCCGGCTTCACCTGGGAGCGGCTCGACCGCGTCGACGCGCTGCGCGCCGCCGCGGGGCTCTGAGGCCCTTGCCCGCAGAGCCGGACGGGCTCCCGCCCGCGGCGACCTCGCCCGGGGCAGCCCCCGCGGAGTCGGCTCCGGCTGAGGCAGCCGTGGCTGTGGCACCCCGGTACGCCCGGGTCGTCGTCGACTCCCGGCTGCCGCAGCTCGACCGGCTCTTCGAGTACCGCGTGCCGCCGGGCATGACCGGGGTCGAGCCGGGCGTGCGCGTGCGCGTGCCGCTGCGCGGCGACCGCATGACGGCCGGCTGGGTGGTCGAGACGACGGATGCGCGGGCCTGGGAGGGCGAGGTCGCCGATGTCGAGAAGGTGATCTCGCCCGTGCCCGTGCTGCAGCCGGAGGTGTGGGCGCTCGCACGCGCGGTCGCCGACCGCGCTGCCGGCGGAGCCGCCGACGTGCTGCGGGTCGCGATCCCGGGGCGCCAGGCGCGTGTCGAGAAGCAGTGGCTCGCGCGGGAGCGCGACCCGCTGCCGGCGCTGCCAGAGGTCGCCGAGGGCGACGCGGTGCTGCCGGGGCTTGTCGAGGCTCGGCGACGGGTGGCGATCGAGTGCGCCGGCGGCGTCGCAGAGGTCGCCGACGCGAGCGACGCCGACGACGGCACCGCGTGGGTGGGTCGCTGGGCGGTCGCGCTGGCGGCGATCGCGCGCCAGGCGGTCGAGCGCGGCGAGCAGGCGATCATCGTCGTGCCGGACCACCGCGACCAGCGGCAGCTGCGCATCGCGCTGACCGCGGCGATCGGCGCGGAGCGGGTCGTCGAGCTCGACGCTCGGCAGAAGAACCCGGAGCGCTACCGGGGCTTCCTGCGCTGCCTCGACGGCGACCCGGTCGCGATCATCGGGCCGCGCTCGGCCGTCTACGCGCCGGCGGCGAACCTGGGCCTGCTGGCGATCTGGGAGGACGGCGACCCGCTGCTCTCCGAGCCGCTCGCACCCTGGGTGCACGCGCGCGACGCGGCACTGGTGCGGCAGAGCCAGTCGGGCTGCGCGCTCGTGCTCGCCGGCCACGCGCGCTCCAGCGATGCCGAGCGGCTGGTCGAGCTCGACTTCCTCGAGCACGAGCGGCTCGGCGCGCACCGCGTGCGCGTGCTGCCCTCGGCGCTCACCGACGACGGCAGACGGGTGCCGGCTGCGGCGTTCCGCGCCGCGAAGGAGTCGGTGGCGACGCGGCCCGTGCTCGTGCAGGTCGCCCGTCCCGGCCACGCGCCGGGACTGCGCTGCGGCGACTGCGGCGCGCGTGCGCGCTGCACGAGCTGCGCCGGCCCGCTCACGCGGCGCACCCGCGGGGCAGTGCCCGCATGCCGCCTGTGCGGCAGGCTCGCCGCCGCCTGGCACTGCCAGAGCTGCCAGGGCACGACGCTCACCGAGGTCGGCCGCGGCTCGACCCGCATCGCCGAGGAGCTCGGCCGCGCGTTCCCGGGCGTGCCGGTGATGGTCGCCGACGGCGAGCACGAGCGGCTCACCGTCGACGCCAAGCCGCGGCTGGTGGTCGCGACCCGCGGCGCCGAGCCCATCGCCGACGGCGGCTACGGCGCCGTGCTGCTGCTCGACGGCGACACGCTGCTCGCGCGCGAGGGCCTGCGCGTGGCGGAGGAGGCCGTGCGGCAGTGGGCCACCGCCAGGGCGCTGGCCGCCGACGGCGCCACCATCGTGCTCACCGGCGCCGGCGGCGCCACCGTGACGGCGATCACCGGCGACACGACCGTGCCGTTCGCGAAGGCCGAGCTGGCCGAGCGCCGGAGCCTGCGCTTCCCGCCCGCCGTGCGCACCGCATCCGTCGTCGGTCACCCCGACGCCGTCGCCGAGGCGATCGAGGCGCTTGGCGTTCTCGAGCACCTCGACGTGCTCGGCCCGGTCCCCGCGCCCGCGGACGTCGTGAAGGGCAGCCGCGAGGGCGAGCTCGAGCGCGCCATCGCACGCTTCGCCTACGCCGACGGCGCCCGCGTCGCCGGCATCGCCCGCGGCCGCGTGCTCGCCGCAGCCGCACGCCCGCGCAAGCCGGGCGCCCCACCGCGCCTCCGCATCCGCTTGGATGATCCAGAGCCGTTCGACGGCCTCTGACCGGCGCACCGCGTGCGGCCCGGCGACCCCGCGAACTACCGGTACCGTGTTGCCGCTCAACCCGGCCGCCCGCGGCAACTCGGTACCGGTCGTCAGTCGCGGACGGATGCGCGATGATGAGGATGAGCCTCGCGCTCACGCCTCCACTCCGCGTCACCGTTGGGAACCATGCGCATCGTCTTCGCCGGCAGCCCCGCTGCCGCCGTGCCCAGTCTCGAGCTGCTCGCCCGGCGCCACGAGATCGCCGCGGTCATCACCCGCGCCGCCTCGCCGCAGGGCCGCAAGCGCGTGCTCACGCCCACGCCGGTCGCGGCCACAGCCGCCGAGCTCGGGCTGCCCGTCATCGAGGCGAACCGGCTCGACGCCGTCGCCACCGAGCGGATCGCGGCGCTCGAGCCCGAGCTCGCCGTCGTGGTCGCCTATGGCGGACTCGTGCGCGAACCGCTGCTGTCGACGCCCCCGCACGGCTGGATCAACCTGCACTTCTCGCTGCTGCCCGACTACCGCGGCGCCGCGCCCGTGCAGCGCGCGCTCATCGACGGGCACGGCGTCACGGGCGTGAGCGTCTTCCGGCTGGTGCCCGAGCTCGACGCCGGACCGGTGGTGCGGATGCGCGAGGCCGAGATCCCGGAGGGCGCGACCGCAGGCGCCTTGCTCGCGCAGCTCGCGGAGCTCGGCGCGCACGAACTGGCCGAGGCGGTCGACGCGATCGCCGCAGGCACCGCCGTGTTCGAGGAGCAGACCGGGGCGCCGAGCCTCGCGCCCAAGCTCACGCTCGCCGACGGCGCGCTCGACTTCACGCAGACGGCACCCGCGCTGCTGGCGCGCTTCCGCGGCGTCACGCCCGAGCCCGGCGCGCACGCGATGCTGCGCACCGAGACGGGCGAGGGGGAGCGGGTGAAGCTGCGCTCGCTCGCGCGCTCGGGCGCCGAGCCGCTCGCCCCCGGCGAGGCTGCCCTGGCCGGCCGCAGCGCGGTGGTTGGCACCGGCAGCGCCCCGCTCGAACTGCTCGAGGTGCAGCCGGCCGGCAAGCGCCCGATGGCCGGCGCCGACTGGCTGCGCGGCCGCGGCGGCACCGCGACCTTCGAGCTTCCCACCGACGGTCGTCGAGGAGCCGGCGAAGCCGGCGTATCGAGACGAGAGGAAGCATGATCAACCCCTCCGCCCGTCAGGTCGCCCGCGACGTCGTGCTCGACGTCGACCGCGACGACGCCTACGCCAACCTGCTGCTGCCGCAGCGCATCCGCGAGGCCGGCCTCAGCACCGCAGACGCCGGCTTCGCCACCGAGCTCGCCTACGGCACGCTGCGCTGGCAGGGCCAGCACGACGCCCTGATCGCCGACGCCGCGGGCCGCCCGATCGACCAGATCGACCCGGAGACGCTCGCCACCCTGCGCATCGGCTCGCACCAGCTCAGCCGCATGCGCGTGCCCTCGCACGCCGCCGTGCACGAGACGGTCGCGCTGCTGCAGCACCACCGCGGCCGCGCCGGCTTCGCGAACGCGGTGCTGCGGCGGCTGTCGGAGGTGCAATTCGATGAGCGGCTGGCGACCCTCACCGCCGAGCTGAGCGACGACGAGCGGCTCGCGCTCGAGACCGGCCATCCGACCTGGGTGCTGCGGGCGCTGCGCCGCACGCTCGACCGCGAAGGGGCTGCCGACGAGCTGGGCGCGCTGCTCGCCGCCGACAACGACCCGCCCGCGGTGCAGCTCGTGGCGCTGCCGGGCCTCGCCGACCCCGACGCACTCGGCCTGCCGGGCACCGCGAGCCCGCTCGGGCGCGTCGCGCCGGCCGGCGACCCCGCGCGCCTGCCGCAGATCGCCGACGGCAGCTGGCGGGTGCAGGATGCCGGCAGCCAGCTCGCCGCGCTCGCCCTGACGCGCGCGCGACCCGTCGCCGAGGGGGAGCGCTGGCTCGACCTGTGCGCCGGGCCCGGCGGCAAGGCTGCGCTCATGGCCGCCGAGGCGGTGGCCGCGGGCGCGCAGCTCGAGGCCAACGAGCTGCTGCCGCATCGCGCGAAGCTCGTCCGGCAGGCGGTGCGGGCGATCGAGACGGCGGCACCCGGCAGGGGTCCCGGCGTCGTCACCGGCGACGGCCGCCGCTACGGCACCGGCGAGACCGCCCAGGCGTTCGACCGCATCCTGCTCGACGCGCCCTGCACCGGGCTCGGCGCGCTCCGCCGCCGCCCGGAGGCCCGCTGGCGCAAGCAGCCCGGCGACGTGCCCGCCCTCGCGACCCTTCAGACCGAGCTGCTGGAGGCATCCGCCCGCGCCCTCAAGCCCGGCGGCATCATCGCCTACGTCACCTGCTCGCCGCACCTGGCCGAGACGCGCGCCGTCGTCGACCGAGCCGCGGCGCTGGGCCTCGTGCCGCTCGACACGCGCGAGGTCGTGCGCGAGCTCTCGCCCGGCATCGCGCTGGGGGAGACGGGCGACGCCGTGCAGCTGTGGCCGCACCGCAACGGCACCGACGCCATGTTCATCCAGCTGCTCACCACCGCTGGCCGATAGCGCGCGCACAGGTCGATAGGCTGGAAGCCATGGTCAGGATTCACCCCAGCATCCTCTCGGCCGACTTCGTGAACCTCGAGCGCGACCTCGGCAGGATCGCGAGCGCCGACGGCGTGCACCTCGACGTCATGGATGCGCACTTCGTGCCCAACCTCACCTTCGGCCTGCCGATGGTGCAGCGCATCGCCGAGGTCACCGACCTGCCGATCGACGTCCACCTGATGATCGACGACCCCGACACCTGGGCGCCGCAGTACGCGATCGACCGCGTCGACTCGGTCACCTTCCACGCCGAGGCGACCCGCGACGCCGTCGCCCTCGCCCGTGAGCTGCGCGCCCGCGGCACCCGCGCATCCATCGCCGTCAAGCCCGGCACGCTCGTCGACGAGGTGCTCGAGCACCTCACCGAGTTCGACATGGTGCTCGTCATGACCGTCGAGCCCGGCTTCGGCGGCCAGTCGTTCATGGGCGAGATGATGCCCAAGGTCGAGGCGCTGCGCAGCCGGGCCGAGCAGCTCGGCATCGAGCTCGCACTGCAGGTCGACGGCGGCATCACCGCCGACACGCTGCCGATCGCGGCCGCCTCGGGCGCCGACGTGTTCGTCGCCGGCAGCGCCGTCTACGGCCACGACTCGCCGGCCGAGCGCATCACGGCGCTGCGCGATGCGGGCAGGGGGGCGTTCGACACCGGCCGCATCGACCTGCGCGCGATCCACCGCGGCATCGCCGGCACCGGCACGACAGGCATCGACGCAGCGGGCACGCAGCCGGCCGGCACCGACGCGGCCGGCACCGACGCGGCGGGCACCGACGCGACCGGTAGCCTGGAGAGGTGAAGACCTTCGACGAGCTGCACGCAGAGCTCGAGCGCACCCTCGCCGAGCGCCCGGCCGGCTCCCGCACCGTCGAGCTCGTCGACGCCGGGGTGCACGCCATCGGCAAGAAGATCGTCGAGGAGGCCGCCGAGGTCTGGATGGCCGCCGAGCACGAGACCGATGAGGATGCCGCGCTCGAGATCTCGCAGCTGCTGTACCACCTGCAGGTGCTGATGCTCGCGAAGGGCATCTCGCTGCAGGACGTCTACCGACATCTCTGACGCGCCCCACCACATCCGTCAGAGTCGTGAAGGAAGTCATGCTGAAGATCGCCGTGCCCAACAAGGGCTCGCTGGCCGAGACGGCCGCCTGGATGCTCGACGAGGCCGGCTACCGCGGCCGCCGCGACGGCAAGGAGCTCATCGTCGTCGACGCGCGCAACGAGGTGGAGTTCTTCTTCCTCCGCCCGCGCGACATCGCGACCTACGTGGGCTCGGGCGCGCTGGATGTCGGCATCACCGGCCGCGATCTGCTGCTCGACTCGCGCTCCGACGCGGTCGAGGTCGAGGGGCTCGGCTTCGCGCGCTCGACCTTCCGCTTCGCGGGCCCCGCCGGCCGCTTCCAGAGCGCCGCCGACCTGCAGGGCGTGCGCATCGCCTCGAGCTACACGACGCTCGTCGAGGATCACCTGGCCGAGCACGGCGTGACGGCCGAGCTCGTGCGCCTCGACGGCGCCGTCGAGTCGTCGGTGCGACTCGGGGTGGCGGATGCGGTGGCCGACGTCGTCGAGACCGGCGCCACCCTGCGCGCCCAGGGCCTGGAGGTCTTCGGCGATCCCATCCTCACCAGCGAAGCCGTGCTCATCTCGAACGGCGGCAGCCCGGAGGGCCTGACACGGCTCAAGCGTCGGCTGGACGGCGTCATGGTCGCCCGCGACTACGTGCTCGTCGACTACGACATCGAGCGCTCCCGCCTCGACGCGGCCATCGGCATCGCGCGCGGCTTCGAGAGCGCCACCGTCAGCCCGCTGCAGCGCGAGGGCTGGGTGGCCGTGCGCGTCATGGTGCGCCGCGACGACACGAACCAGATCATGGACGCCCTCGACGACGTCGGCGCGACGGCCATCATCGTCTCGCGCATCCACGCCGCGCGCCTCTGACGCCGGGCCAACCGCTTCCGACAGGAGTCTCCCGATGCTCGCCACCCGCGTCATCCCGTGCCTCGACGTCGCGCACGGCCGCGTCGTCAAGGGCGTGAAGTTCCAGGGCCTGACCGACCAGGGCGACCCGGTCGAGCTCGCCGCGCGCTACGCCGAGCAGGGTGCCGACGAGCTGACCTTCCTCGACGTGAAGGCGACCGTCGACGACCGCGGCACGATGCTCGACGTGGTCGAGCGCTGCGCCGAGCAGATCTTCATCCCGCTCACCGTCGGCGGCGGCGTGCGCGAGCGCGACGACGTCGCCCGGCTGCTGGCGCACGGCGCCGACAAGGTGGGCGTGAACTCGGCGGCGATCGCCGACCCGAGCCTCATCGACCGCGTCGTGGCCGACTTCGGCTCGCAGGTGCTGGTGCTCTCGCTCGACGTGCGCCGCTCGGCCGAGCAGCCGAGCGGCTTCGAGGTCACCACGCACGGCGGCTCCCGCGGCGCCGGGCTCGACGCCGTCGCCTGGGCCCGGGAGGGCGTGGCGCGCGGCGTCGGCGAGCTGCTCGTCAACTCGATCGACGCCGACGGCACGAAGGAGGGCTTCGACCTCGAGCTGCTGCGGCTCGTGCGCGCGGCAGCCACGACGCCCGTGATCGCCTCCGGTGGCGCGGGCGAGCCCGCGCACTTCGCGCCCGCCGTCGAGGCGGGGGCCGATGCGGTGCTCGCCGCCAGCATCTTCCACAGCGGGCAGTGCACGATCGGCGAGGTCAAGCGGGCGATGGCGGATGCCGGGGTGACGGTGCGATGAACACAGGTGACGGTGCGATGAACACAGGTGACGGTGCGATGAACGCGGGTGACGGTGCGATGAACGCAGGTGACGGTGCGATGAGCGCGGGTGACGGTGCGATGGGCGAGCTCGAGCTGCCGACGCTGAAGAAGGATGCCGACGGCCTGGTGGCCGCAGTCATCCAGGACGACGCGAACGGCGACGTGCTGATGGTCGGCTACATGGACGACGAGGCGCTGCGCCGCACCGCGAGCGAGGGCCGCGTCACCTTCTGGTCGCGGTCGCGACAGGAGTACTGGCGCAAGGGCGACACGAGCGGCCACATCCAGGTGCCGCGCTCGATCGCGCTCGACTGCGACGGCGACGCCATCCTCATCCGGGTCGAGCAGACCGGCCCCGCCTGCCACACCGGCGCCCGGTCGTGCTTCTTCACGCCCATCCCGATGACGCAGGCGCAGACCGGCGGCTCGGGGGAGCGGGCGTGACCGACACCGACCGCGCCGCCTTCGACGCGCTGCTGCCCGGCCACCGCATCGTGCCGGTCGTGCGCGAGGTCTTCCTCGACGCCGAGACGCCGGTGGGCGTCTACCGCCGGCTCGCCCAGGGGCCAGACGGCGCCGGCCGGCCCGGCAGCTTCCTGCTCGAGTCGGCGCAGCAGGGCGTCTGGAACCGCTACTCCTTCGTCGGCGTCGCCTCCTTCGGGCAGCTGACCGCCGACCGCGGCCGCGTCGAGTGGCGCTCCGAGCTCGTCAGCGCGGATCGCCTGCTGGGGAGGGACGCGCCGGCGGGCGGCCTCGCCACCGTCGAGCACGTGCTGCGCCGCTGGGCGACCCCGCGCATCCCCGGCCTGCCGCGCCTGACCAGCGGCATGGTCGGCCACATCGGCTGGGAGGCCGTGCGCGAGCTCGAGCACCTGCCCGACGCGCCAGAGCGCGACGTCGACGTGCCCGCCATCGCCATGTCGCTCGCCGCCACCCTCGTCGTGCTCGACCACCGCACGGGCGCGGCGCACCTGGTCGCGAACGTGCTGAACGACGGCACCGACGACGCGGATGCGCTGTGGCGCGACGCGCAGGCCCGGCTCGACGCGCTCGAGCAGGAGCTCACGCGCCCGCAGCCGGGCTCGATCGCCGCGCTCGACCGCGATGCGGCGCCGCGGCCCACCTCGCGCGTGAGCGCCGACGACTACCGCGGCATGGTGGAGCGCTCCAAGCGGCACATCGTCGACGGCGACGTCTTCCAGGTGGTGCTCTCGTCGCGCTTCGACCTGCCCACCGACGCCGACCCGCTCGAGATATACCGGGTGCTGCGGGTGCTGAACCCCTCGCCGTACCTCTACCTGCTGAGCCTCGAGACCGCCGACGGCGAGCCCTACGCGGTGGTCGGCTCGAGCCCCGAGGCGCTCGTCACCGTGCACGAGGGGCGGGCGACCATGCACCCGATCGCGGGATCCCGCCCGCGCGGCGCCGACGCATCCGCCGACCGCGACCTGGGCGAGGAGCTGCTGGCCGACCCGAAGGAGCGCGCCGAGCACGTCATGCTCGTCGACCTCGCCCGCAACGACCTCGCGAAGGTGTGCCGCCCGGGCAGCGTGGCGGTGACCGAGCTGATGGCGATCGAGCGCTTCAGCCACATCATGCACATCGTCTCGACCGTCGAGGGCGAGATGCGCGCCGACGCCTCGGCGGTCGATGCCTTCCGCGCCACCTTCCCCGCCGGCACCCTCTCCGGTGCGCCGAAGCCGCGCGCGCTCGAGCTGATCGACGAGCTCGAGAGCGCCCAGCGCGGCGTCTACGGCGGGGTGGTCGGATGGTTCGACCTGGCCGGCGATGCGGATCTCGCGATCGCGATCCGCACGGTCACGCTGCGGGCGGGCGTCGCGCACGTGCAGTCGGGCGCTGGCCTGGTGGCCGACAGCGACCCGGAGACCGAGTTGCAGGAGGTGCGCAGCAAGGCGGCCGCGCCGCTGCGGGCCGTCGCGGTGGCCTCGTCGATGCGGCACCGGCGATGAGCGGGCTGCTGGCGCGCGGCCGGCTGATCGCGGCGCTCACGCTGCTGCTGGCGGCGGCGCTCGGGCTGATCGCCGCCACCCAGCCGTGGGGCAGCGCCACGCTCGTCGACGGCCGGGTGCTCGCGGCCACGGGGCAGGAGCTGGCCGGGGCGCTGACGACCATGTCGCTCGCCTGCGCGGTGCTCGCGCTCGTGCTGCCGATCGCGGGCCGCATCTGGCGGTACGTGCTGGGCGTGCTCGCGGTGCTGCTGGGCGTCGGGCTCATCCTGCACGTCAGCGGCGCCCGGGCGGGGGTGGCGTCCGCGCTCGACGCGCTGGTCGCGGAGGCCACCGGCCTCTCCGGCACGGCGCAGGGCGCCGAGATCGCCGCGCGCAGCATCGAGGGCGCCGCCGGCTTCGGGATCGCCGCCGGCTGCGTCGCGATCGTGGCGGCGCTGTGGGTGCTCGTCACCGCCCACCGCTGGCCGCCGCGCGCCAAGCGCACCGCCCGCTACGAGCGCAGCGGATCCGGCCTCGCGTGGGATGTCATGGACGACGGCGAGGATCCGACTCGGTAGACTGCTGGCAGGCGCACCCGGCGCGCCCGAGTTCGACCGGCATCACCCGAGGAGCATCGTGAACGCACGCAGCAACGGCATCAGCGACGACCACGCGGCACAGCTGCACGTGGCCGACTACGACCCGGCGTTCGTCGACCCGGGCCACGGCAACTCGAAGGCCGCCTGGGCGAGCGTCATCGTGATGCTCGTCGCCGTCCTGTTCGGCACGTTCTTCTTCGTGCTCGACCTGCCGATGCTGGTGTGGGCGAGCGCGGGCCTGCTGCTCATCGGCGCCGTCCTCTGGCCGATCCTCGTGCGGGCCGGCCACGGCGTGCAGGACCACTGACCGTGCTCGACGCGCTCACTGCGGGCGCGCTCGAGGATGCGGCTCGGCGGCGCGAGAGCCTGCCGACGTCCCGCCTGGAGTCGATCGCGCTCCGGACGCCGCAGCCGCTCGACGCCGCCGCCATCCTCGGCACGCCGAAGACCGACTCTGACGGCCCGCACATCATCGCCGAGGTGAAGCGCGCCAGCCCCTCGAAGGGCCCGCTCGCCGACATCCCCGAGCCCGCGTCGCTCGCCGCCAGCTACGCCGCGGGCGGGGCGAGCGCCATCAGCGTGCTCACCGAGGAGCGCCGCTTCCTGGGCTCGCTCGACGATCTGCAGGCGGTGCGCGCCGCCGTCTCGGTGCCGGTGCTGCGCAAGGACTTCATCGCCGACGAGTACCAGCTGCTGGAGGCGCGCGCCTACGGCGCCGACCTGGCGCTGCTGATCGTCGCCTCGCTGACGCCTGCGCGGCTCGCCCAGCTGCACGGCTTCGCGCGCGAGCTCGGCCTGTCGGTGCTGGTCGAGGTGCACGACGAGCACGAGATCGATGCCGCGCTCGAGTCGGGCGCGCGCATCCTGGGCGTCAACACCCGCGACCTCAAGACCTTCACGATGCACCCCGGCCGCTTCGGTGAGCTGCGGGCGCGCATCCCCGCCGGCACCGTCGCGGTCGCCGAATCGGGCGTGCGCGAGGCCGAGGATGTCGCGCGCTACCGGCGTGATGGGGCGGATGCGGTGCTGGTCGGGGAGGCGCTCGTCACCCACGGCGACCCCGCGGCCCGCGTCGCCGAGTTCGGAAGGGCATCATGACCGACACGCGGCTGCGCGACCACCACGGCCCCTGGTACGGCCCCTACGGCGGTGTCTACATGCCGGAGCCGCTGATGGCGGCGATCGACGAGCTCACCGCCTGCTACGAGCAGTGCCGCACCGACCCGGCCTTCCAGGCCGAGTTCGCGCGGCTCTCGCGCGATTACACCGGGCGGCCCTCGCTGCTGACCGAGGCGACGCGGCTGAGCGAGCAGGCCGGCGCCCGCATCCTGCTCAAGCGCGAGGATCTCAACCACACCGGCAGCCACAAGATCAACAACGTGCTCGGTCAGGCGCTGGTCGCGCAGCGGCTGGGCAAGACCCGCCTGATCGCCGAGACCGGTGCCGGCCAGCACGGCGTCGCCACCGCGACGGCGGCCGCGCTGTTCGGCATGGAGTGCGTCGTCTACATGGGCGAGGTCGACACCGAGCGCCAGGCGCTCAACGTCGCCCGCATGCGGCTGCTGGGCGCGACGGTCGTGCCGGTCACGAGCGGCTCCCGCACGCTGAAGGACGCCATCAACGAGGGACTGCGCGACTGGGTCGCGAACGTCGACACCACGCACTACCTGATGGGCACCGTCGCCGGCCCGCACCCCTTCCCCGAGATGGTGCGCGACTTCCACCGCGCCATCGGCGAGGAGGCGCGCGAGCAGACCATCGCGATGACCGGCGGCCTGCCGGACGCCGTGCTCGCCTGCGTCGGCGGCGGCTCGAACGCGATGGGCATCTTCCACGCCTTCCTCGACGACGCCGGTGTGCGCCTGATCGGCCTCGAGGCCGCCGGCGACGGCGCCGACACCGAGCGCCACGCGCTCTCGATCGAGCGCGGAGCCCCCGGCCTGCTGCACGGCATGCGCACCTACCTGCTGCAGGACGAGGACGGCCAGACGCTCGAGTCGCACTCGATCTCCGCCGGCCTCGACTACCCGGGCGTCGGGCCCGAGCACGCCTGGCTCAACGACATCGGCCGGGCCGAGTACCTGCCGGTGAGCGACGCGGAGGCGATGGATGCGTTCCTGGCGCTCACGCGCGCTGAGGGCATCATCCCCGCCATCGAGTCGGCGCACGCCGTCGCCGGTGCGCTGCGGCTCGCGAAGGAGCAACCGGGCTCGACGCTCGTCGTCTCGCTCTCGGGCCGGGGCGACAAGGACGTCGCCACCGCCGGGCGCTGGTTCGACATGCTCGACGAGGGAGCGCAGCAGCAGTGAGTCGTGAGCAGGCACCGAGCACCACCGAGGCCGCGATCCGCGCCACCGGCAACCGCGCCCTGATCGGCTACCTGCCGGTCGGCTACCCCGACCAGGCCACCTGCGTCGAGGCGGTGGTCGCGCTCGCCGAGGCCGGCTTCACCGCCGTCGAGCTGGGCGTGCCGTACAGCGACCCGGGCATGGACGGCCCGGTCATCCAGGCCGCCACGCAGGCGACGCTCGAGCGCGGCTTCCGGCTCGAGGAGCTCTTCCAGACGCTCGAGGCGATCAGCGCCCGCACCGACATCCCGCTGCTGGTGATGACCTACTGGAACCCGGTGCTGCGCTACGGCGTCGACCGCTTCGCACAGCGCTTCGCGGCCGCCGGGGGCGCAGGGCTCATCACCCCCGACCTGACGCCCGAGAACGCCGCCGAGTGGCTCGCCGCCGCCGAGCGCCACGGCCTCGACCGCGTCTTCCTCGCGGCCCCCTCCTCCTCCGACGCGCGCCTCGACGCCGTCATCGACGCATCCACCGGGTTCGTCTACACGGTCTCGACCATGGGCACGACCGGCACCAGGGCGGATGTCGATCAGGCCGCCCGGCAGCTCGCCGATCGCATCGCCGTGCGGGCCGAGACGCTCGGTCGCGACACGCTGCGCTGCGTCGGCGTCGGCATCTCCACCGGCGAGCACGTGCGGCAGGTGCTGGACTACGCCGACGGCGCGATCGCGGGCTCCGCGCTCGTGCGCGCACTCGGCGAGGGCGGGGTGCCCGCGCTCCGCGAGCTCGCCGCCTCCCTCGCCCTCGGTACACTCGACGGCGGCCCGGCGACGCCGGCACCAGCAGAGAAGGGCATCCCCGCGTGACAAGCCAGTCCGGAGCAGCACTGCTCCAGAGCATCCCCAGTCCCAGCCCCGAGTGGCAGCAGCTGGCCATCGGCCAGTGGCTCGAGGCGCTCGGCATCATGCCGCTCGTGCAGGGCTCGGTGCTCGGCGCGGTGGTCGTCGGCATCGTGCTCGGCATCGTCATCGCGGTGGTGGTGCTCGGCATCTGGCTGTTCACCGGCCGCCTGACGCGCAAGGACGCCGGCTGGACGCTGCTGATGAGCCTGCTGTTCGGCGTCGTGCTGGCCTTCCTGCTGCGCTTCGTGGGCCCGAGCTGGGGCATCCAGACCTACGCGCTGTGCATCCTCGCCGGCATCGTGATCGCCACGCTGCTCACCGGCTACCGGCTGCGGCAGCGCGGCGTCGACGCCGGCTACGTGATCGACATCGCTGTCTGGGCGGTGCTGCTGGGCATCGCCGCCGCACGCCTCTTCCACGTGCTCACCCACCCCGACGACTACTTCGGCGTCGGCCGCGACCCGATGACCGCGTTCTACATCTGGGAGGGCGGCATCGCGATCTTCGGCGCCCTCATCGGCGGCGCGGTCGGCATCTGGATCGGCTGCCGCACCACCGGCGTGCGCTTCACCACCTTCGTCGACGCGCTCGCCCCCGGCCTGCTGCTCGCGCAGGCCTTCGGCCGCTTCGGCAATTGGTTCAACCACGAGCTCTTCGGCCAGCCCACCGACCTCCCATGGGGCCTCGAGATCGAGGCGACCAACCCGGCCTTCCCGGTCGGCCTGCCGCCGGAGACGCTCTTCCACCCCACCTTCGCGTACGAGATCGTCTGGAACGTGCTGGGCGCCGCGCTGCTGCTGTGGCTCGACCGCAAGCGCGACATGCAGTGGGGTCGCCTGATCGCGCTCTACCTGATCTGGTACGGCCTGGGCCGCTCGGTGTTCGAGACCATCCGCCTCGACCCCTCCGAGCTGCTGCTGGGCATCCGCACCAACGTCTGGATGGCGTTCCTCGCGATCGCCGTCGGCGTGGTCGTGTGGGTCGTGCAGACGCGCCGCCACCCGGGGCTCGAGCCCTCGCCGTGGCAGCCAGGGCGCGAGCCGGGGGCCGAAGAGGGTGTAGATTCTGACGTCTACACCGAGCTCCCCGAGACCCGCACCCAGGACGAGGCTGAGCCCGCCGCAGAACCCGCGGCCCCCACCAGATAGGGACTGCGCGCCCCTGAGCGCGCTGCGGGCCGATGGCGTCCCGCTCCGACCCGCAGCACGCACAGCACAGGAGCACACATGCGCACGATCAGCGATCTCTCGAACGGGGCCTTCACCTCGCGGGGCCTCGGCCTGCCGGCCGCGACAGGCATGTACCACCCCAGGCACGAACGCGACTCATGCGGCTTGGCGATGGTCGCCACGACGCGGGGGACGGCAGGCCACGACATCGTCGCGCTGGCGCTCGAAGCGCTGCGCAACCTCGAGCACCGCGGCGCGGTCGGCTCTGACGCAGGCACCGGGGACGGCGCAGGCATCCTCACCCAGATGCCGGATGCGTTCCTGCGGGCCGTGGTGGACTTCGAGCTCCCAGAGGCGGGCACGTTCGCCGCCGGGCTCGCCTTCCTGCCGCTGGACGAGGCGGAGCGCCGGGGCGTGCAGGAGCGCATCTGGGAGCTCGCCGGCCAGGAGCGCCTGCGGGTGCTCGGCTGGCGCGAGGTGCCCACCGTCCCCGACGCGCTCGGCACGCTCGCCCGCGAGGCCATGCCGGCCATCCACCAGCTCTTCGTGACCGGAGCCAACGGCCCGACGACGGGCATCGAGCTCGACCGGCTCACCTGGCGGCTGCGCAAGCGCATCGAGCGCGAGCTGGGCGAGTACCTGCCCTCGCTCTCCAGCCGCACCATCACCTACAAGGGCATGGTCACCACGCTCCAGCTGGAGCCGTTCTACCCCGATCTGTCGGACGAGCGCTTCGAGACGAAGCTCGCGATCGTCCACTCCCGGTACTCGACCAACACCTTCCCCTCCTGGCCGCTCGCGCAGCCGCTGCGGATGATCGCCCACAACGGCGAGATCAACACGGTCGAGGGCAACCGCAACTGGATGCGCGCCCGCGAGTCGCAGCTGGCGAGCGAGCTGCTGGGCGACCTGCGCCCGCTCACGCCCATCGTCACGCCCGGCATGAGCGACTCCGCCTCCTTCGACGAGGTGCTCGAGCTGCTCACGCTCGCAGGCCGCTCGCTGCCGCACGCGGTGATGATGATGGTGCCGCCCGCGTGGGAGAACCAGCCGGAGATGCCCCGCCGGCTGCGCGAGTTCGCCGAGTACCACTCGCTGCTGATGGAGCCGTGGGACGGGCCGGCAGCCATCAGCTTCACCGACGGCACCGTCGTCGGCGCCACCCTCGACCGCAACGGCCTGCGGCCCGGCCGCTGGCTCGAGACCTCCGACGGCCTGATCGTGCTGGCGAGCGAGACGGGCGTGCTGCCGATCGAGCCCAGCCGCGTCGTCCGCCGCGGCCGCTTGCAGCCGGGCGTGCTGTTCCTGGTCGACACCGAGGCCGGCCGCGTCGTGCCGGATGAGGAGATCAAGCGCGAGCTCGCGCAGATGGAGCCATGGGGAGAGTGGCTCGAGTCGAGCCGCATCCACCTGCACGACCTGCCCGACCGCGAGCACGTGGCGCACACCGCCGCATCCGTCACCCGCCGCCAGCGCACCTTCGGCTACACCGAGGAGGAGGTGAAGATGCTCATCGGGCCGATGGCCAAGACCGGCGCAGAGCCGCTGGGCGCGATGGGCTCCGACACGCCCGTCGCGGTGCTGGCCGAACGCCCGCGGCTGCTGTTCGACTACTTCACGCAGGCCTTCGCGCAGGTGACGAACCCGCCGCTGGACTCGCTGCGCGAGTCGATCGTGACGAGCATGTCGATGGGGCTGGGCCCGGTGCGCAACCTGCTCACCGCGACCCCCTCGCACGCGAGCCAGATCATCCTCGACTTCCCCGTCATCGACAACGACGCGCTGGCGAAGATCCGCTCCATCGACCGCACGCCCGGCTCCCGCCGCACCGTGGTGGTCAAGGGGCTCTACCGGGTCGACGACGGCCCAGAGGCGACGCAGGCAGAGGCGACGCAGGCAGAGGCGATGGAGCGGCGGCTGGCCGAGATGTGCCGCGAGGTCGACGAGGCGATCGTCGACGGCGCGCAGTACGTCATCCTCTCCGACCGCGACTCGACCGACCAGCTCGCGCCCATCCCGACCCTGCTCATGACGAGCGCCGTGCACCACCACCTGATCCGCGCATCCACTCGCATGCGGGTCGGCATCGTGGTGGAGGCCGGCGACGTGCGCGAGGTGCACCACGTGGCGCTGCTGATCGGCTACGGCGCGAGCGCCGTCAACCCCTACCTGGCGATGGAGACCGCCGAGCAGCTGGCCCTCACCGGGCAGCTGGGCGCCGACGTCGACACGGCCGTGCGCAACCTCATCAACGCGCTCGGCAAGGGCGTCACGAAGATCATGTCGAAGATGGGCATCTCGACCGTCGGCTCCTACGGCGGCGCGCAGGCGTTCGAGGCCATCGGCCTCTCGCAGGCGCTCGTCGACCGCTACTTCACCGGCACCCACTCGCCGCTGGGCGGCGTCGGCCTCGACGTGATCGCTGAGGAGAACCGGCTGCGGCACCGCGCCGCCTACCCCGACGAGCGGGCGCCCTTCGCGCATGAGCGGCTGGCGACCGGCGGCGAGTACCAGTGGCGCCGCGACGGCGCCCCGCACCTATTCAACCCCGAGACGGTCTTCAAGCTGCAGCACGCGACCCGCACGGGCCGCTACGAGGTGTTCCAGGAGTACACGCGGCTCGTCGACGACCAGGCGGAGCAGCTGCAGACGCTGCGAGGTCTGATGAAGCTGCAGACGGATGCGGTCACTCCCGTGCCGATCGACGAGGTCGAGTCGGTCGCGTCCATCGTCACGCGCTTCTCCACCGGGGCCATGAGCTACGGCTCGATCTCGCAGGAGGCGCACGAGACGCTCGCGATCGCCATGAACCGGCTGGGCGCGAAGTCGAACACCGGCGAGGGCGGCGAAGACGTCGAGCGGCTGCTCGACCCCGAGCGGCGCAGCGCCATCAAGCAGGTCGCCTCCGGCCGCTTCGGCGTCACGAGCATGTACCTCACGCACGCCGACGACCTGCAGATCAAGATGGCGCAGGGCGCCAAGCCCGGCGAGGGCGGGCAGCTGCCGCCCGGCAAGGTCTACCCGTGGGTGGCCCGCACCCGGCACGCGACCGCCGGCGTCGGCCTCATCTCGCCCCCGCCGCATCACGACATCTACTCGATCGAGGACCTCAAGCAGCTGATCTTCGATCTCAAGCGCGCCAACGCATCCGCCCGGGTGCACGTGAAGCTCGTCTCCCAGTCGGGCATCGGCGCGGTCGCGGCGGGCGTGGCGAAGGCGAAGGCCGACGTCGTGCTGGTCTCCGGCCACGACGGCGGCACGGGCGCGAGCCCGCTCAACTCGCTCAAGCACGCCGGCACCCCGTGGGAGATCGGGCTCGCCGAGACCCAGCACACGCTGATGGTCAACGGCCTGCGCGAGCGGGTCAGCGTGCAGGTCGACGGGCAGCTGAAGACCGGCCGCGACGTGATCATCGGCGCGCTGCTGGGGGCGGAGGAGTTCGGCTTCGCCACCGCGCCGCTGGTGGTCTCGGGCTGCATCATGATGCGGGTCTGCCACCTCGACACCTGCCCGGTGGGCGTCGCCACGCAGAACCCGGTGCTGCGCGAGCGCTTCACCGGCAAGCCGGAGTTCGTGGTGCAGTTCTTCGAGTTCCTGGCCCAGCAGGTGCGCGAGCTGCTCGCCTCGCTGGGCCTGCGGTCGCTCGACGAGGCGATCGGCCGCGCCGACCTGCTCGACGTCGACCCGGCGATCCGCCACTGGAAGGCCGCCGGGCTCGACCTCGCCCCCGTGCTCGCGCAGCCCGCGGGCGCGAAGGGCGCGCCGCGCAGGATGACCGAGCAGGATCACGAGCTCGAGCAGCAGCTCGACACCGCGCTGCTGCCGCAGCTCGAGCGTGCGCTGGCGGCGGGGGAGTCGCTGGTGCTGGATCTGGAGATCGCGAACACCGACCGAGCGGTCGGCGCCATGCTCGGCAACGCCGTCACGAAGCGCGCGGGGGAGGCCGGGCTCGAGCCCGGCACGATCGACCTGACGCTGCGCGGCTCCGCCGGCCAGTCGCTCGGCGCCTTCATCCCGCGCGGCATCGCGCTGCGGCTGCACGGCGACGCCAACGACTACGTCGGCAAGGGGCTCTCCGGCGGCCTCGTGACCGTGCGCCCGCCCGCGGACGCCGCGCTGGTCGCCGAGCACAACGTGATCGCCGGCAACGTGATCGGCTACGGCGCCACCAGCGGCGAGCTCTACCTGCGCGGTGTCGTGGGCGAGCGCTTCCTGGTGCGCAACTCCGGCGCGACCGCCGTGTGCGAGGGCGCCGGCGACCACGCGCTCGAGTACATGACCGGCGGCATCGCCGTCATCCTCGGCGACACCGGGCGCAACATCGGCGCCGGCATGTCCGGCGGCTGCGCCTACATCCTCGACCTCGACCGGCGGCTGCTGAACCAGGACGCCTTCCACCAGGGCGAGCTGCGCATCGACCCGCTGCAGGAGGAGGACCGCATCGAGCTGCGCGCCATCCTCTCCCGGCACCTCGAGCTGACCGGCTCGAGCGTCGCCGAGGCGCTCTTGGCGACCGACCTGCAGCGCATCGCAAAGCTCGTGCCGCGCGACTGGGCCGCCGTCCGCGACATCCGCCTGGATGCCGAGCGGGCAGGCGTCGACCCCGATTCCGACAACATCTGGCGCAAGATCCTGGAGGTGACCGGTGGCTGACCCGCGTGGATTCCTGAAGGTGACGGAGCGCGAGCTCCCCAAGAAGCGCCCGGTGCCGGTGCGCATCCTCGACTGGCGCGAGATCGGCGAGCCGGGCGACAGGGCCGTGCTCAAGCGGCAGGCGGGCCGCTGCATGGACTGCGGCGTGCCCTTCTGCCACCAGGGCTGCCCGCTCGGCAACCTCATCCCCGAGTGGAACGACCTCACCTGGCGCGGCGAGGGCCGCGCCGCGAGCGACCGCCTGCACGCGACCAACAACTTCCCCGAGCTCACCGGCCGGCTGTGCCCGGCGCCCTGCGAGTCGTCGTGCGTGCTGGGCATCAACCAGCCGGCGGTGACGATCAAGTCGATCGAGCAGACGATCGCCGACGAGGCCTTCGCGAACGGCTGGACCGAGCCGCACCCGCCCGCGCGCCTGACCGGCAAGACGGTCGCGGTGGTCGGCTCCGGGCCGGCCGGGCTGGCCGCCGCGCAGCAGCTCACGCGCGCCGGCCACACCGTCGCCGTCTACGAGCGCGACGACCGCATCGGCGGCCTGCTGCGCTACGGCATCCCCGACTTCAAGCTCGAGAAGCACACCATCGATGCGCGGCTCGCCCAGATGCAGGCCGAGGGCACCCGCTTCCGTGCCGGCATGGAGATCGGCAGCGACATCAGCTGGCACGAGCTGCACGAGCGCTTCGACGCGATCGTGGTCGCCACCGGCGCACCGGCAGCGCGCGAGCTCGACATCCCCGGCCGCGGCCTCGACGGCGTGCACCCGGCGATGACCTACCTGGTGCAGCAGAACCGCGCGGTCGCCGGCACCGAGCCCGCCAACCAGATCACCGCGCAGGGCAAGCACGTGGTGGTGCTCGGCGGCGGCGACACCGGCTCCGACTGCATCGGCACCGCGCACCGGCAGGGTGCGCTCTCGGTCACGAACCTCGCGATCGGCGTGCAGCCGCCCACCGAGCGGCCCGAGCACCAGCCCTGGCCCGTGCACCCGAACCTGTTCGAGGTGCAGACCAGCCACGAGGAGGGCGGCGAGCGCACCTACCTCGCATCCACCGTCGAGTTCGTCGCGAACGCGGCCGGCGAGGTGCGAGCGCTCAGGATCGCCGACACCGAGATCGTCGACGGCACCCGCCGCCCCAAGGCGGGCACCGAGCGCGAGATCCCCGCCGATCTGGTGCTGCTGGCGCTGGGGTTCACGGGGGCGGATGCGTCCATCGGCGAGGCGCTGGGCGTCCCGTTCGAGCGCGGCCTGCCGCAGCGGCGGCCCGACTACTCGACCGAGCGGCCCGGCGTGTTCGTCGCCGGCGACGCCGGCCGCGGCGCATCGCTCATCGTCTGGGCGATCGCCGAGGGCCGCGCGGCGGCCGCGGCGGTCGACGCCTACCTCGAGGGCTCGAGCGAGCTGCCCGCACCCGTGCGGGCGACCGACCGGCCGTTCGCGGCCTGACCACCCACCTGCCGGGCGGATGCGCGGGCGCGCCCCGCGCATCCGCCTGGCAGGATGGAACCGTTCGTGCCGATCCCACCCAGGCGGCGCGATGACGAAAGCGAGTATCGAGTGACGATGAGAAGAGCGAAGATCGTCGCGACGTGGGGGCCGGCCCTTGCCGGCTACGAGAACACGAAGGCCGCACTCGTGGCCGGCGTGAACGTCGCGCGCATGAACCTCAGCCATGGAGACCGCAGTGTGCACGAGGAGGTGTACGCGAACCTCCGCCGAGCATCCGACGAGCTGAAGCAGCCGATCGGCATCCTGGTCGACCTGCAGGGGCCGAAGATCCGGCTCGGCAAGATCCCGGGCGGGCCGTTCGAGCTCGCCGAGGGCGACACCTTCACGATCACGACCGACGAGATCGAGGGCGACGGCCAGCGCGCCGGCACCACCTTCACGGGGCTCCCGGCCGACGTCAAGGTCGGCGACCCGCTGCTGATCGATGACGGCCGCATCGCGCTGCGCGCGACCTCGGTGACCGAGACGGATGTCGTGACCGAGGTGGTCGTCGGCGGGCCGGTCTCGTCGAACAAGGGCATCAACCTGCCCGGCGTGGCCGTCAACGTGCCGGCGCTGAGCGAGAAGGACGAGTCCGACCTGCGCTGGGCGCTGAACCTGGGCGCCGACATCATCGCGCTCTCGTTCGTGCGCGACGCCTCCGACATCACCCGAGTGCACGAGATCATGGCCGAGGAGGGGCGCAAGCTGCCCGTCGTGGCCAAGATCGAGAAGCCGCAGGCGGTGCAGAACCTGGCCGACATCATCGACGCGTTCGACGCGATCATGGTGGCGCGCGGCGACCTGGGCGTCGAGCTGCCGCTCGAGCAGGTGCCGCTGGTGCAGAAGCGCGCGATCGAGATGGCGCGCCGCTGGGCGAAGCCGGTCATCGTCGCCACGCAGGTGCTCGAGTCGATGATCGAGAACCCGCGCCCGACGCGCGCCGAGGCGAGCGACTGCGCCAACGCCATCCTGGACGGCGCGGATGCCGTGATGCTCTCGGGCGAGACGAGCGTCGGCAAGCACGCCATCACCACCATCGAGACCATGGCGCGCATCGTGTCGGCGACGGAGGAGCAGGGCCTCGGCCGCATCCCCCCGCTGGGCACGAAGCCGCGCACGCAGGGCGGCGCCATGACGCTCGCCGCGCTCGAGGTCGCCGAGTTCGTGGAGGCGAAGGGCATCGTCGTGTTCACCGAGTCCGGCGACTCGGCCCGACGGATGTCGCGGCTGCGCCCGGCGATGCCGATGTTCGGCTTCACGCCCGACCCCGAGGTCGAGTGCCGCATGCAGATGATCTGGGGCATGAACACGCACCTGGTCGACCGCGTCATGCACACCGACGACATGATCGCGCAGGTCGACGACATCCTGATCGGCAAGAAGATGGCGGCGATCGGCGACAAGGTCGTGGTGATCTCAGGCATGCCGCCCGGCATCTCGGGCTCGACCAACGACCTGCGCGTGCACCGCGTCGGCGACGTGCACGAGGAGGCCGCTCCGGCCTACCACGGCAAGCGCCGCATCGAGGTCATCCACTCGGCGCCGCACCCCGCCGAGGGGTAGCCACGGTGTCGCACCCCGCCGAGGCGTAGCCTCGGTGCCGCACCCCGTCGAGGCGTAGCCCGCGCTGGCGAGCACCGCGCGCAGCGCGTGTCGGGCCCGCCGCACCACCGCGAACGGCCCGCTCCTCTGACGAGGGGCGGGCCGTTCTGCCGTGCCGGTGGTGGGACTCGAACCCACAATCCTTGCGGAAGCGCAGTTTGAGTGCGCCGCGTATGCCAATTCCGCCACACCGGCTCGTCGGGCGAGCAGGGCCGTCCTCCCGACGAACACTAGGCTAGTGGTCATGACCGACGACCTCTTCGCCGAGCCGCAGCTCGACACGGCTGACGCCCCGCAGCCCACCACCGCACGCACCGTCCTCGTGGCCGAGGACGAGTCGTTGATCCGCCTCGACATCGTCGAGACGCTGCAGGCCGCAGGCTTCGAGGTCGTGGGCGAGGCCGGCGACGGCGAGCGCGCGGTCGAGCTGGCGACCGAGCTGAAGCCCGACCTGATCGTCATGGACGTGAAGATGCCGAAGATGGACGGCATCACGGCGGCCGAGAAGATCGGTGCCGCGAAGATCGCGCCGGTCGTGCTGCTCACCGCCTTCAGCCAGAAGGAGCTCGTCGAGCGCGCCAGCGAGGCCGGTGCGCTCGCCTACGTGGTGAAGCCCTTCACGCAGAACGACCTCCTGCCTGCGATCGAGATCGCGCTGGCCCGCTGGGACCAGATCCGCACCCTCGAGTCGGAGGTCACCGACCTCGCCGACCGCTTCGAGACCCGCAAGCTCGTCGACCGGGCCAAGGGCCTGCTGAACCAGCGCATGGGCCTGGCCGAGCCGGAGGCCTTCCGCTGGATCCAGAAGGCCTCGATGGATCGCCGCCTCACCATGGCCGAGGTCGCGCAGGCCGTCATCGAGCAGCTCGGCACCGCCAAGAAGTAGCCCCGCCCCACCAGCCGCCACCGCCGCCTGAGCGCGAGTGGCCACCTCCCCGCATGAGTGGCCACTTCCCCGCATGAGTGGCCACCTCCCCGTGTGAGTGGCCACCTCCCCGTGTGAGTGGCCACTTCCCCGTGTGAGTGGCCACTTCCCCGTGTGAGTGGCCACTTCCCCGTGTGAGTGGCCACTTCCCCGTGTGAGCGGCCAACTCCCCGTATGAGTGGCCGGTCCCCGCGCATGAGTGACGCGTTTTCCACAGCGCGCCCGCCCGTCGGTGCGGCGCCGCATCCGGTCCGCGCATGATGCACCGCATGGACTCTCCGCACGGCTTCACCCTCCGCGCCGCTCTCGATCGCGGCTACAGCGACGCCGAGCTCCGGTCGATGGCGTTCACGACCCCGGCGCGGGGCGCGCGCATCACCGCAGCGATCGGTGACGAAGCTGAGGCGCTGTTCGAGGCAGTGCGCGTGCTCGCCAAGGGCGATCAGTTCTTCTCCCATGCGACCGCAGCGCGCATCCACGGCATGCCTCTGCCGCTCCGGCTCGAGCGTGAGGGGCGAGTGCATCTCGCGTCACCGTCAGGACGCGCCCGCATGCGGCGTCCGGGCGTTGTCGGCCACCGCATCCGCGCCACGGTCGTGGTTGTCGAAGGCATGCGCGTCGAGTCGCGGGCCGACACGTTCGTGCATCTCGCGGCCATACTGACGCTCGAGGAGCTCGTCGGTGTGGGGGATTGGCTGGTATCGCCCGCAAGGGCGGAAGCGCTGACGGTCGAGGAGTTGACGGATGCGGTGCGTCGCTTCGGCAAGGCACGTGGGCTCAATCGAGCGCGGCGAGCGCTCATGCTCATCCGGGTCGGAGCGGAGTCGCCTCGCGAGACGCTGGTGCGCCTGCTCGTCATCCGCGTACTTCCCGAGCCGGTCCTGCAGCACAAGGTCTTCGATGCATCGGGCACGTTCATCGCGCGCCTTGACCTCTCTTGGCCGCTGCTGAAGCTCGGTGTCGAATACGACGGCGAGCACCATGCAGAGCCCGAGCAGCACGCGCGGGATCAGGCGCGGCTCGAACGACTGCGCGCGCTCGGCTGGCACATCATCACGGTCACCAAGCACGATCTGGAGGACGGTGGGCAGCGCATCCTCGCTGAGATCGCGGCGGCGCACCGGCGCTACTCCAGCTGGACAGCAGCTTGAGCCGCGCGTTGATGGCTCGCCCGACGCGCTGAGCGCGCATGCGAGGAGTGGTCAGTCACGTGCGGAAGTGGCCGGTCACGCGGGGAAGTGGCCGGTGACGCGGGGAAGTGGCCGGTCACGCGGGCATGTGGCCGGTCGCGCGGGGATGTGGCCGGTCACGCGGGGATGTGGCCGGTCACGCGGGGAAGTGGCCAGTCACGCGGGGAAGTGGCCAGTCACGCGGGGAAGTGGCCAGTCAGGCCTGCGGGCGCGTCAGCGGGACTTGATGAAGTTGGTGATGCGGAGGGTCGAGGCGCGCTTGCCCTCGTCGTCGGTGCAGACGACCTCGTGGACCGTCATTGAGCGGCCCAGGTGCACGGCACGGCACTCGGCCGTGACCCAGCCGGAGGTGATCGAGCGCGTGTGGGTGGCGTTGATGTCGGTGCCGACGGCATAGCGATCCTCGCCGGCGTGGATGTTGGCGCTGATCGAGCCGAGCGTCTCGGCGATCACGCAGTAGGCGCCGCCGTGCACGAAGCCCACGGGCTGCAGGTTGCCCTCCGCCGGCATGCGCGCGATCGAATGGTCGGCCGAGAGCTTGACGAACTCGATGCCCATCCGCTCGGCCAGCTGCCCGCCGGGCTTGCCGCGCCGGTGCTCGAGCAGTGCCTTGGTCGCGTCGTCGGGCTCGGCGCCGGCCGGATCGGTGGGCAGGGTCATCGGGGCTCCGCTCGAAGTGGGTCGAGGCGGCCGCACCGGCCGCCGCACTGCAGGTCGCGGCAGCCGTGACGGCCGCCGCACTGCAGGTCGCGGCAGCCGTGTCGGCCGCCCGGGATAGGGTGACTGCCGTGTCGGACACGAAGCCTACCCTCATGGTCATCGACGGGCATTCGCTCGCATTCCGGGCGTTCTTCGCGCTCCCGCTCGAGAATTTCGTCAACTCCGAGGGGCAGCACACCAACGCCATCCACGGGTTCCTCTCGATGCTCCTGAAGCTGCTGCAGGACCACAAGCCCACGCACCTGGCGGTGGCGTTCGATATCTCGCGCTTCTCCTTCCGCACCCGCGAGTACCCCGAGTACAAGGGCACGCGCGACGAGACGCCGAAGGAGTTCAAGGGGCAGATCCCGCTGCTCGAGGAGGCGCTGCACGCGATGGGTGTGCGCACCATCTCGAAGGAGGACTACGAGGCCGACGACATCCTCGCCACCCTCTCGGTCGAGGGGCCGAAGGCGGGCATGGATGTCTTCGTCGTCTCCGGCGACCGCGACACCATCCAGCTCGTCAACGAGCAGGTCACGCTGCTCTATCCCGCCGTGCGCGGCGTCTCCGAGCTGAAGCACTACACGCCCGAGGCGGTGCGCGAGCGCTACGGCATCGAGCCCGAGCAGTACCCCGAGATCGCGGCGCTGGTCGGTGAGACGAGCGACAACCTGGTCGGCATCGACAAGGTGGGCGAGAAGACAGCCGTCAAGTGGATCAAGGAGTACGGCACGGTCGCCAACCTGCTCGAGCACGCCGACGAGATCAAGGGCGTCGTGGGCAACAACCTGCGCGAGCAGCGTGAGCGCGCCGAGCGCAACCGCCGGCTCAACAGGCTGCTCACCGACGTCGATCTGGGCGTGACCCCGACCGAGCTCGAGCGCGGCAAGGTCGACCAGGCGGCGCTGCGCGAGGTCTTCCAGCGGCTGCAGTTCCGCACCCTGCTCGACCGGGTGCTCAAGCAGGAGGGCAGCGGCGAGGCGGCCGTCGCACTCGAACCCGAGGTGCACGCGCCCGCGGTGCAGAAGCTCGTCGACGAGGAGCTCGACCTGTGGCTCACGCGCGCCACGGGCACCGTCGCGGTCTCGATCGCGCCCGACGGCCTCGGCGGCATCGCCGGCTTCGGCGTCGCGACCGAGGGCGCCAGCGCCTACGTGCCCTACAAGGCGGGCACGGGCGACTACGACGGATTCGTCGACTGGCTCGCGTCGGACGCCCCGAAGGCGCTCCATGACGTGAAGCTGGCCATCAAGACGCTCGACACGGCGGGGCTGACGCTCGGCGGCGCGGTGGACGACACGCGTGTCTCGGCCTGGCTCGCGACCCCGACGGCGCCGCCGAAGACCTTCGAGCTGGACTGGCAGACCGAGTCGCTGCTCGGCGCGCCCCTGCCGGCCCCCGACCCCAATCAGCTCGTGCCCGAGATCGCACCGGAGCAGCTGGGCACCGTCGCCTGGCTCACGGGCGAGCTCGCACGCACGCAGCGGCCCCGCCTCGACGAGGGCACCCGCGGCGTGCTCGACGACATCGAGCTTCCGCTGATGCCGGTGCTGTGCCGCATGGAGCGCCAGGGCGTCGCAATGGATCGCGAGGTGCTGCAGCGCATCCACGACACCATGCGCGAGCAGGCGGCCGGCCACGCCGAGGCCGCCTTCGCCGAGATCGGCCACGAGGTCAACCTCGGCAGCCCGAAGCAGCTGCAGACGGTGCTTTTCGACGAGCTCGACATGCCGAAGACGCGCGCCACCAAGACGGGCTACTCGACCGACGCGCAGGCGCTCGCCGATCTGCAGGAGACGAACCCGCATCCCTTCCTCGGCCTGCTGCTGCAGCACCGCGAGACGACGAAGCTCGCGCAGATCATCGAGGCGCTGCTGAAGGCGATCCAGGATGACGGGCGCATCCGCACCCGCTACGACCAGACCGGCTCGGCATCCGGCCGGCTCTCCTCGAACGACCCGAACCTGCAGAACATCCCGGTGCGCACGGAGGTGAGCCGCGAGATCCGCTCCGCGTTCGTGCACGGGCCCGAATTCGAGACCATGCTGACGGCCGACTACTCGCAGATCGAGATGCGCATCATGGCGCACCTCTCGGGCGACGAGGGCCTCATCGAGGCCTTCCTCTCGGGCGAGGACCTGCACCGCTTCGTCGGCAGCCGCATCTTCGGCGTCGAGCCGGCAGAGGTCACGGCGCTGCAGCGCGTGAAGGTCAAGGCCATGAGCTACGGCCTCGCATACGGGCTGAGCGCCTTCGGCCTCTCGAAGCAGCTGCGCATCACGCAGGCCGAGGCGAAGCAGCTGATGCTCGACTACTTCCAGCGCTTCGGCGGCATCCGCGACTACCTGCGCGGCGTCGTCATGCAGGCGAAGGACGACGGCTACACGACGACCATCTTCGGCCGCCGCCGCCCGTTCCCCGACCTCACCTCGTCGAACCGCGTGCTGCGCGAGAACGCCGAGCGGCAGGCGCTCAACTCGCCCATCCAGGGCTCGGCCGCCGACATCATCAAGCGAGCCATGATCGCCATCGACCGCCGCATCATCGACGAGGGCCTCGGCTCGCGCATGCTGCTGCAGGTGCACGACGAGCTCGTGTTCGAGGTGGCGACGGGGGAGCGCGAGGCGCTCGAGGCGATCGTGCGCGCAGAGATGGGCGGCGCCGCCGACCTCTCTGTGCCGCTCGAGGTGCAGGTGGGCGTCGGCCCCAACTGGGACGCCGCCGCGCACTGACGGACGTCGGCGACGACCTGCAGGGAGCCGATCGTGCTGGAGCCGGTCGTGTCGGAGCCACCGTGCGGAGCCGACCGCGGCTACCGCCCGGCTCGCACCGCGGGCCGGAACGCCAGCGCCGTGCCCAGCATGCCGGTCAGCAGCAGGCCGACGACCAGCACCATCGCCCACACCCCCTGCGGCGCGGAGAGCGCCAGGCGGTCACCGCCGACGCCCGGCACGGTCGCCGCTATGCCGACGGTGAGCAGCAGCGCGAGGGAGAGGCAGGCGATGCGTGCGATGCGCGGCCCGATGGTGCCGAGCCCGAAGCCGCCGAGCACCAGCAGCGCGGGTACCGCGATCGACCCGCCACCGAGCCCGGCCGTGAGCAGCGCCACGAGCGCACCCGGCTCGAGCAGCGTCAGCACCGCGAAGGCGAAGGGCGCGAGCCCCAGCAGCCACACCCGGCGCGAGCGATGGTCACGCAGTGCGTGCGCCAGCCCGAGGCAGGCGCCCGCGATCGCTCCCGGTATCAGGATCGAGGCCAGCGTCGACCAGGAGAAGACGGAGCCTTGGCCGACAAGCGCCGCCATGTAGGCGCGCAGCCCGGCGGCCCAGGTGATGCCGACCAGCGCGCCGATGAGCGCGGCCGCCGCCGGGCGGAGCTGCCGTGCGGCCACGTCACCGAGCGCCGGCGCCGGCGGCACGATCGTCGCATCGGGCATGGATGCCTCCTCGCGTCGTCCGCGTGACGCGGGTCGCCGCCCGCCGTCACCAGTGTGCTCCGGCACCCGCGGGCCGACAAGCCCCGACCTCGACCGTAGGCTGGCGGCATGACGCACGACGCACTCCGATTCGGCCTGTTCATCCCGCAGGGCTGGCGCCTCGACCTGGTCGGCATCGACCCCGCAGAGCAGTGGCAGCGGATGCTGTCGGTCGCGCAGGCCGCGGATGCCGGTGCGTGGGACTCGGTGTGGGTCTACGACCACATGCACACGACGCCGCAGCCGACGCAGGAGGCCACCCACGAGGCGTGGACGCTGATGGCGGCGCTGGCCGCGAGCACCGAGCGCGTGCGCCTCGGGCAGATGTGCACGTGCATCGGCTACCGCAACCCGGCGCTGCTGGCGAAGATCGCGGCCACGGTCGACGTGATCTCCGGCGGCCGGCTCGAGTTCGGCATCGGTGCCGGCTGGTACGAGCACGAGTGGCGCGCCTACGGCTACGGCTTCCCGGGCGTGGGCGAGCGCATCTCGGCGCTGCGCGACGGCGTGCAGATCATCCAGCGGCTGTGGGCCGAGGGGGAGGCCTCGATCGAGTCGGAGAGCTTCACGGTCGACGGCGCCATCTGCCGCCCGCAGCCGCTGCAGAGCGGCCGCGACGGCAGGCCGCGCATCCCCACCTGGGTCGCCGGCGGCGGCGAGAAGCGCACGCTGCGCTACGCGGCGAAGTGGGCCGACGCCACCAACTTCGGCGGCAGCCCCGAGCAGTTCGCCCGCAAGCGCGACATCCTGCACGCCCACCTCGAGCGCGAGGGGCGCGACCCGGCAGAGGTGCGGCTGACCTCCAACCTGAACATCGTCGTGCGCGAGACCGAGGCCGAGGCGCAGCGCGTCGTCGACCAGGTCAATGCACGAGCGGATGCGGCGCTGCCGGCCGAGCACGCCGGCACCGGATTCTCCACCAAGGGCGCCGTCGTCGGCACGCCGCAGATGGTGCTCGACCACATCGGCGCCCTGCGCGAGGCCGGGCTCGGCACGCTCATCGCCTACATGCCGGAGGTCGCCTACGACCGCACCGGCATGGCGCTGTACGAGCGCGAGGTCATGCCCGCGCTGGCGTGAGCGGTGGAGCTCAGAGCCGTAGGCTGGGCGCCATGACAGCTGAGAACGTCGGCGCATCGTCGCGCCCGCACACCGACATCGACCGCATCGCCGAGGACTACGTCCACCGGGCGGCCGCGATGAACCCCGAGCTCAACGTCTGGACCGGTCTCGAGGGAGACAAGTCCGGCTACGGCGACTACTCGCCCGCCGGCCGCGAGGCCATGGCAGGGCTCGCCCGCGACGTGCTGGCGCGGCTCGACGCCGCGCAGCCAGCCGACGACATCGACTGGGTCACCAAGACCGACCTGGCGCGCGAGCTGCAGCTCGAGCTCGACATCGACGCCGCCGGCTGGGGCGATCGCGACCTGAACAACCTCGCGAGCCCGGCCTCGAGCATCCGCGACATCTTCGACCTCATGCCGACCGCCGGCGAGCAGGACTGGGACGACATCGCGCAGCGCATGCGGAACGTGCCCGCGGCGATCGACGGATACATCGCGTCGCTGCGCGCGGGCATCGCCAGCGGCAACACGCCCGCCGCCCGGCAGATCGACAACGTGCTCGAGCAGCTGAGCGACTACGCGCCCGGCGCCGGCTTCTTCCACACCTTCGCCGCCGGCGCCAAGGCCGGCGGCGAAGAGCTGCCCGAGTCGCTCGGGCGCGACCTGGCCGCCGCCGCCGTGGAGGCCACCGACGCCCATCAGCGCTTCGCGGGCTTCCTGCGCGACGAGCTCGCCGCATCCGCCAACCCCGTCGACGCCGTCGGCCGGGAGTTCTACTCGCTCATGTCGCGCCGCTTCCTGGGCGCCGAGGTCGACCTCGACGAGACCTACGCGTGGGGCATCGAGGAGCTCGACCGCATGCGCAGCGAGCAGGAGGCGATCGCGAACGAGATCAAGCCCGGCGCGAGCGTGCACGAGGCGATCGCGTTCCTCGACGGCGACGAGAGCCGCAAGCTGCACGGCACCGACGCGCTCAAGGCGTGGATGCAGCGCACGAGCGACCAGGCGGTCGAGGAGCTCGGCAGGACCCACTTCGACATCGCCGAGCCCATCAGGGCGCTCGAGTGCATGATCGCGCCCACCGAGACCGGCGGCATCTACTACACCGGCCCCTCGGACGACTTCTCGCGCCCCGGCCGCATGTGGTGGTCGGTGCCGAAGGGCGTGACCGAGTTCGACACCTGGCGCGAGCTCACCACCGTCTACCACGAGGGCGTGCCGGGCCACCACCTGCAGATCGCGCAGCAGACCTACAACCGCGGGGAGCTCAACCTGTGGCGCCGCGCCTTCGCCGGCACCTCGGGCCACGCCGAGGGCTGGGCGCTCTACGCCGAGCGGCTGATGGAGTCGCTGGGCTACCTCGACGACCCGGCCGACCGCCTCGGCATGCTCGACGGGCAGCGGATGCGCGCGGCACGTGTCGTGCTCGACATCGGTGTGCACCTGGGCAAGCCGCGCCTCGACGGCACGGGGGAGTGGGACTTCGACTACGCCTTCGAGTTCCTGAAGTCGAACGTGAACATGAACGAGCCGTTCGTGCGCTTCGAGGTGAACCGCTACTTCGGCTGGCCGGGGCAGGCGCCGTCGTACAAGATCGGCCAGCGCATCTTCGAGCAGATCCGCGACGAGGCGGCGGAGGCCGAGGGCGACGCGTTCGACCTCAAGCGCTTCCACACCCGCGTGCTGAACATCGGCGGCGTCGGGCTCGACACGCTTCGGCAGGCGGTGCTCAGGGGCTAGCGGCCCGTGCGGCGACCGCCTCGGCGCCCGCCGTCGGGCCGGTTGTCCGCCCCTCGCGCCCGGTGTAGGCTTGACCGGTCACGCGTGTGACGAACCAACCCATCCGAATCGCTGGATGCGCATCCGCATGCCTTCCGGCCTGACGTCCCCCATCAAAGGCAACTTGAACTCTATGACCACTGCAACGACCACGGCTCCGAAGCAGGTCGCTGTGAACGACATCGGCTCGGCCGATGACTTCATGGCCGCCGTTGAGAAGACCCTGAAGTTCTTCAATGACGGCGACCTCATCGAGGGCACCGTCGTCAAGATCGACCGCGATGAGGTCCTTCTCGACGTCGGCTACAAGACCGAGGGCGTCATCCCCTCGCGCGAGCTCTCCATCAAGCACGACGTCGACCCCACCGAGGTCGTCGAGGTCGGCGACACCGTCGAGGCGCTCGTCCTCCAGAAGGAGGACAAGGAGGGTCGCCTGATCCTCTCCAAGAAGCGTGCGCAGTACGAGCGCGCCTGGGGCGATGTCGAGCGCATCAAGGAGGACGACGGCGTCGTCACCGGCACGGTCATCGAGGTCGTCAAGGGCGGTCTCATCGTCGACATCGGTCTGCGCGGCTTCCTGCCCGCGTCGCTCATCGAGCTGCGCCGCGTCCGCGACCTCACGCCGTACCTCGGCCAGGAGATCGAGGCGAAGATCCTCGAGCTCGACAAGAACCGCAACAACGTCGTGCTCTCGCGCCGCGCCCTCCTCGAGGAGACGCAGTCGGCTTCGCGCGGCGCCTTCCTGCAGTCGCTGCAGAAGGGCCAGGTCCGCAAGGGCGTCGTCTCGTCGATCGTCAACTTCGGCGCGTTCGTCGACCTCGGCGGCGTCGACGGCCTCGTGCACGTCTCCGAGCTCTCGTGGAAGCACATCGAGCACGCCTCGGAGGTCGTCGAGGTGGGCCAGGAGGTCACCGTCGAGATCCTCACCGTCGAGCTCGACCGCGAGCGCGTCTCGCTGTCGCTGAAGGCGACGCAGGAGGACCCGTGGCAGATCTTCGCCCGCACTCACGCCATCGGCCAGGTCGCACCGGGCAAGGTCACGAAGCTCGTCACCTTCGGCGCGTTCGTGCGCGTCGCGGATGGCATCGAGGGCCTCGTGCACATCTCGGAGCTCTCGTCGCAGCACGTCGAGACCGCTGACCAGGTCGTCGCGGTCGGCGACGAGGTCTTCGTGAAGATCATCGACATCGACCTCGAGCGCCGCCGCATCTCGCTCTCGCTGAAGCAGGCGAACGAGGGCGTCGACCCCGAGGGCGCCGACTTCGACCCCGCGCTGTACGGCATGCTCGCCGAGTACGACGAGCAGGGCAACTACAAGTTCCCGGAGGGCTTCGACCCCGAGACGAACGAGTGGAAGGAAGGCTTCGACTCGCAGCGCGAGGCCTGGGAGGCCGAGTACACCGCAGCGCAGTCGCGCTGGGAGGCGCACAAGGCGCAGGTCGCGGCTGCCCGCGACGCCGACGTGCTCGCGAAGGACGTGCCCGCTGGCGCATCGTCGTTCGGCGGCGCGACGGAGGAGTCCGGCTCTGGCGTCGGCACCCTCGCCGATGACGAGGCGCTCGCCGCACTCCGCGAGAAGCTCACGGGCTCGAGCGAGTAAGCAGCACCCCTACGAAGCGGGTCGCGCCTTCGGGTGCGGCCCGCTTCGTCGTTGGCGGGTGCGGGCCGTGCCAGGATCGGAGCATGCCCGCTGACGACGCGATCACCCATGCCCTCGACTACGCCGAGCGCTGGCTGGCCTACCGGCGCTGGCGGCTGCGCATCCCCGGCGTGCAGGCGGCGGTGCGCGTCGGCGGCGAGCTCGTGCTCGACACGGCGCACGGGGTGGCGGATGCGTCCACGGGCGAGCCGCTGACGCCCCGGCACCGCTTCCGCGTCGCCTCGCACTCCAAATCCCTCGCCGCACTGGCCGCGATGCGGCTGGTCGACGAGGGCCGGCTGCGGCTGGATGACGAGGCGCAGGTGCACGTGCCTGCGCTGGCGGGCACGGACGCCGGCGCGCTGCTGGTTCGCGAGCTGCTCTCGCACGGCGCCGGCGCGGTCCGCGACGGCGACGACGTGGGCTTCTGGCATCTGCAGACCGAGTTCCCCGACCTCGACGGGCTGCTGGGCATCGCGCGGACCGGCGCGCTGCGCATCCCCGCGTCCACCGAGTTCAAGTACTCGAACATCGGCTTCGGCCTGCTGGGCCTGATCATCGAGGCGGTGACCGGCAGCGACTACCCCGAGGCGCTGCAGCAGCTCGTCGCCGGGCCGCTGCAGCTCGAGGGACTCACGGCCGATCTCGGATCGGGCGATGCGCAGGAGCTCGTCGCCGGCCACTCCGGCCTGCACTCCAGCGACGAGCGCGAGGTGCTCGGCAGTCCGGCCGCCGGTGCCCTGGCAGCCGCTACCGGCGCAGTGGCGAGCGCCTCCACGCTCAGCGACGCGCTCCGCACCGTGGCCGACGCGGATGACCGGCTGCTCACCGCCGCCGCCCGCCGCCGCATGCGGCAGCGGCAGTGGACGACCGCCGGCCGCGACGAAGGCGCCACCGGCTACGGACTGGGACTCATGCTGCGCGAGGTGGACGGCCGCGAGTGGGTCGGCCACGGCGGTGCGTGGACGGGCCAGGCGACCAGAACCCTCGTGGACGCCCGGCGCGACGTGGTCGTCAGCGTGCTCACCAACGCGATCGACGGGCCCGCGGAGGAGCTGGCGGTCGGCGTCGCCCGCATCGTGAGCACGGCGCTGGAGGCGGCGACGGATGCGCCGAGCGCCGACGAGCTCGATCGGCTGCGCTCGTTCGAGGGGTCCTTCGCGAGCATCTGGGGCCGGGTCGATGTGGCCGAGTTGGGCGGCCGCCTGCTCGGCATCTCACCCGCGGCTGCCGACCCGCTGCAGGCGGTGGACGTGCTCGAGCCGCAGGACGACGACCGGGTGCGCATCACCGCCGCCACCGGGATGGGGTCCGGGCACGAGTTCGCACAGGCGCAGCGGGATGCGAGCGGCCGGGTCGTGCGGTGGCGCGGCGCGATGCACCTCGACGCGGTCGAGGCCGTGCCCATGGAGACCGCCCGGTCGGGTGGCTGAGCGCGCGGCGGGCCAGCTGCGCGTCATCCGCCGGCTGTCACCCTTCCGGGGTCAGGCGTTCGCTGTCGTCGCGCTCGGCGATCCGCGCGGTGGCCGGCCGCAGGTCGGCATTCCTGCGCTTCCTGGCGTTCCGCCAGATCGACCAGCTCAGCAGGCCGAGCAGCAGCAGGCCCAGCAGCACCAGCACGGGGGCCACGATGGCCAGCAGCGACATGCCGATCGCGCCGACGTCCTCGATGGTCGAGATCACCGGCGCCGCGGCGCCGGCCGTGGCGATGTTCGCGGCCGGGCGCATGGCGGTCTTCCCGACGTGCACCGTCAGCGCGATGACGGCGCCGACCACGATCGGCACCCACTGGTTGGAGGCGAAGAACTCCGCCGGGTCGGTGACGGCGACCGTCGACGCGGTGGAGGAGGAGCCGAAGACCAGGCCACCGGCGGTGGGTCGCACGATCGTCTGGATGACGTCATTGACGCTGTCGACCGCAGGGATCTTGTCGGCCACGAGCTCGACCACCAGCAGCACGGCGAGGATGCCGAGCACCCACCAGTTCGAGATCCACGCCCAGCCGTCCGGCAGCGCCATCGCCTCGGGGAAGAACCGGTTCGCGAGCCCGACGGCGAGCATCGGGATGTACGCGTTCATGCCCGCCGCGGCGGCGAGGCCCGACCCGGTCAGGAACTCGAGCATGGTCACTCCCTCTCGTGCGACGGTGGGCGTCGCATGCCGCGATGCTAGCCCTCGCCGCCCGGGAGCACCTCGAAGCGCTCGGCGCACAGTAGATTCGGAGCATGTTCGCGGCGGTCACGACGGCCCGCACCGGTGCGGTGCGGGCTGATCGCACGCGCGAGCGGGCCACAGCGGTCAATCAGCTCATGCTGGCTGCAGCCGCGCTCGCCGCCGGGGGACTGGTCGTGGTGCTGGGCGACGTCCGCGACAGTGACATCATCTTCGCCGGCGTCCTGCTGATCTTCGGGCTCACCGTGCTGGCCCTGGTCGTGCCGTGGAACCGCATCCACCCGAACTGGGTGACGCTGGTGCCCATCGGCGATCTGCTCGCCATCTTCCTGCTCCAGATCGGCGAGCCGGATGCGGAGCTGTGGCTGCTGTGGATGGTGCCTGCGACCTGGCTCGCGACGGTCGGCGGCTGGCGGGGCCTGCTGATCGGGGCGGTCGGCTCGAGCGTGCTCTTCTGGGTGGTGAACCTGCTCCACGACGGCTTCAGCAGCGCCGTGCAGGTGGTGCTGGGGCCGCTCGCGCTCTCGGTCGCGGCGATCGTCGCCTTCGTCGCCTCGCGGCGCTCCGCGGCGCAGCGGGAGCTGCTCGACGAGCAGGCCGAGTACCTCGACCACGCGGTCGAGCGCGCCCGCCGGCAGGAGGATGCGGTGAGCGAGCTGCTCGACGCCGTCGACTTCGGCGTCGTCCGCATCGGTGCCGACGGCTCGATCTCGATCGAGAACGACGCCCACGCTCGCCTGAGCGCCACGGGTGCCGACGGTCAGCTCTTCGACGCCGACGCCGAGACGGCCATCGAGCCGGGCATGGCGCCGCTCGCCCGCGCCCGTCGCGGCGAGACCTTCGAGAACGCGCTGCACTGGCAGGGCCCTCCCGGCGAGGGGCGGCGTGCCCTGCAGTCGACCGCGCGGCGTCTCATCGACGTCGACGGCACGGACGTCGGGGCGATCCTGGTGACCAGGGACGTCACGGCAGAGCGGATGGCGGTGCAGATGCGCGACGAGCTGGTCGCGTCGGTCTCGCACGAGCTGCGCACGCCGCTGACGAGCGTGCTCGGCCACCTCGACCTCGCTCTCGAGGACGCCGACGTCGGCAAGCAGGCGCGCCGGAGCCTGGAGATCGCCGAGCGCAATGCCTCTCGGCTGCTCGTCATCATCGGCGACGTGCTGGCCGCGACCGCCGACGGTCAGGGCCGCTTCGACGTCCGGCCGGTCGACGAGGAGCTCTCGCGGATCGTGCTCGCCGCGGTCGAGGCGCTCGAGCCCAAGGCCGGAGCGCGCGGCATCCGCATCGACACCTCCGGCGTCGAGTCGGCGGTGGCTGAGGTCGATCCCGTACGCATCAGGCAGGTGGTCGACAACCTCGTCGGCAACGCCGTGAGCTATCACACCGGCGACGGGCTGATCGCGGTGGGCGTGACGAGCGACGACAAGCACGCCTGGCTGGTGGTCCGCGACGACGGGCCGGGGATCGCCGAGGACGTGCTGCCGCAGCTGTTCCAGCGGCGCTTCCGCGGTGCGGCAGCGCAGGCGAGCCGACCGCACGGCAACGGCCTGGGACTCGCGATCAGCCGAGACCTCGTGCGAGCGCACGGCGGTGAGATCACCGTGCAGAGCGAGCCGGGGTCCGGCGCCACCTTCGTGGTGCGCATCCCGCTGCGCCGATCAGGAGCCGTCGCATGACCCTCGATCCAGACACCGTCAAGCTCATCACCGCGCTCGTCGTGCACGTCGCGGGCGGCGTGTTCGTGCTCGAGACCATGCTGCGCAAGGACGACCGCGCGGGTCGGGTCTGGGCGCTCGGCTTCATCGGCGGGATGATCGCCACCGAGGCCTATCTGCTGGACGCGGTCACAGACGCAGGCTGGTGGGCGGTCGCCATCGGCAACGGGGCGTGGGTGGCGACGCTGGGGCTGCTGTGGATCGGCTGCCGGGTCTTCAACGGCAGGCAGAGCCGCAGCGCATCGATCGTGGTGGCCGTCGGCGCGCTGGTCACCGTCCTCGCCGCGGTGCTCGACGCCGGCGACGGCTCCAGCTGGTCGGGCGTCTGGGTGATGTTCATCGGCAATGCCCTCTTCGCCGGCCTCGGCGCGATCGAGACGCTGCGCGGCACCATGCGGCGCACCCGCACGGCACTGGGCCTCGGCGCGGTGCTCGCGCTGGCGTGCGTGTTCCAGCTGCTGCGGCTCGTCAGCGCCGTGACCCTCGGCACCTCGCACGAGCTGTTCCGAGAATGGGTCAGCAGCGGCATCGCCGGGGTCGCGACCATCTGCCTCGTGATCGTGGCCGTGGTGACCGCGTCGGTGCTGCGTGCCGAGCAAGTGCGGCTGCGCGGCACCGAGGATTCCTCGCTGATGGCGATCGCGCCGGACGGCGTGCTGCTGGCGCCGTCCTTCGCCCGGGTGCTGGGCGGCCGGCTCATGCGCGCGAACCGGCGTGCGGAGCTCTTCGCGGTGCTGGTGATCAGCATCGACTCGCTCAACCGCATCGCGACCGCCTTCGGCGCCGATGAGGCGGAGCACGTTCGCCAGGCCGTGCGTGCCGCGACCCGACGGCTGTCGCCGACCACCGCGGCGCTCGGCACGGATGATCACGGCATGCTGATGCTCGCCTTCCAGCCCTCCTCGCCCGCCGACGCCCGCCAGCTCGGCGCGCGCATGCACCGGGCGATGCTCGATCAGCTGGGCACCGCGGGCGTGCCGGTGGTGCCGCCGATCGGGATGGGCGTGAGCCTGACGAGCATCACCGGCTATGACCGCGACACCCTGCTCGACGCAGCCAGGATGGCCGCGAAGCGGGCGATCGCGAGCGACGACGTCACCGTGGTGGTGGCCGGTGAGGACGACGAGTCGGAAGGTCCCGCCGTCGGCGATCAGGCGGTGCGGCGGTAGCCGACGCCTCGCACGGTCTCGATCCAGCGGGGCTCGGAGGGGGACTCGCCGAGCTTGCGCCGCAGGTTCGCGACATGCACCTCGATCGCCCGCGCGTCGTGCTCGCTGAGGTAGTGGTCGGGCTCGCCGCGCTCGCCGCGCAGCATGCCGGCGAGCTGCATCTTGCTCACCACGCGACGTCCCGAGCTCAGCAGCATGCGCAGGATGTCGAACTCGCTGCGCGTCAGCTCCACCTCGGCGCCCTCGAGCTCGACCACGCGCGCGCCGGGTTCGAGCCGCAGGCCGCGGTGCTCGAGCGAGGCGTGCTCCGTGTCGCCCTCTGCCCAGGTGGCCGAAGGCGCATCCGGGGCCGGCGACGAGGGCGGGCTCTGGGTGAGGATCGACCCGGTGCTCGTCGGGTGCGGCGCTGAGGACTGCGGTGCGGACGGATGCGGCGGGGACGGATGCGTCGACGCGAGCACGCGGGGACGCCGCATCATCGCCTCGATGCGGGCGCGCAGCTCGCGGGGGCGGAAGGGCTTGACGATGTAGTCGTCGGCGCCCGTCTGCAGGCCCACGAGCGTGTCGATCTCGTCGCCCCGCGCGGTGATCATGACGATGTACGCGGTGCTGATCGCACGCACCTGCCTGGCGGTCTCGAAGCCGTCGATGCCCGGCATGTTCACGTCGATCGTGACCACGATCGGGTCATGCTCGCGCACCAGCTCGACACCGGTGGCGCCGTCGGCGGCGCTGTGCACGGCGAAGCCGCCCTGGGTCAGCACCTGCGCAAGCAGCTCACGGATGTCCTCGCCGTCCTCGATGACGACTGCGACGTCCTCGTCCATAGGTCTCCCCACATCCGCACCACGTGACCAGGTGCCTTCCGCCCGATGCTACCCTGCGGATCCACCAGGAATGGCACCGGGCCGGGTCTCATGCGGCTCTGCGGACGGGCGCCGACGGCGCGCGACCCACCAGGACGACCGCGCCGAGCAGCAGCACGACGGCCAGCGCGGGAATGGCGTACGAGGGCTGGAGCATCACCGACACGATGCCGCCGACCACCGGCACGCGCAGGCTCGGCGCCCATATCTCGGTGCCGATGGTGCGCTCCGTGGTGGATCCCTCGCTGCGCGCGGCCGTGACGACCGTCCAGGTGTCGGCGGAGGCCGGGGCGATCGAGACCACCTGCTCGAGGTGCCCGGCGGCGGCACCCGGGCCGCGCACGCTCATGACGTCGCCGACGGTCACCTCGGCGGCTGGACGCTTGGTGACGATGGTGAGGTCGCCGGCGTCGAAGCTCGGTGCCATCGCGCTGGTCGAGACGACCTCGGCGCGCGCGAGCCCCGCGAGCGAGGCGCTCCACAGCACGGCGCCGGTCGCCGCGACAAGCCCGACGCACGCGAGCAGGATGATGGCGATGCCGCGGAGTGCGCGCACGATGCTTCCTCCCCTTTGACGGACGAGCGGTCCTCTCGACGCTATGAGGACAGCCTCAGGACGGCGTGCCCGTTCGCACAGGTGTCGCTTGAGGCTTCCTCAGGAGATGCCGTGACAGAATCGGGCCATGCCTCTCGTCGCGCTCACCGGCGGCATCGCCTCCGGCAAGTCCACGATCGCCGGCAGGCTCGCCGAGCGCGGAGCCGTCGTCGTCGACGCCGACGCCCTGGTGCGCGAGCTGCAGCAGCCCGGCCAGCCGGTGCTGACCGCCATCGCGGCGGAGTTCGGCGACCACCTGCTGCTGCCGGACGGGGCGCTCGACCGCACGGGCCTCGGCGCGGTGATCTTCGCCGACCACGACGCCCGCCACCGACTGAACGCGATCGTGCACCCCGCTGTCAGCGAGGAGTCCGGCCGGCGCTTCCGGGCGGCGTTCGCTGCTGACGCCGAGGCGGTGGTGGTGTACGACGTACCGCTGCTGGTCGAGGCCCGTCCCGACGATCCGTGGGACCTCGTGGTGGTCGCGCACGCGCCGGCCGAGACGCGCATCCGCCGCCTTGTGGAGCTTCGGGGGATGGACGAGGCGGATGCGCGGGCTCGCGTCGCGTCGCAGGCAAGCGACGAGCGACGGCTCGCGATCGCCGACGTCGTGATCGAGACCGACGGCGACCTGGCGGCGACGCTCGAGCAGGTCGACCGGCTCTGGGAGAGTCTCGCTCAGCACCGTGTGGGCGGCCGCTCGTAGGCTTGCAGCATGGAACCGACCCGTGCCGTGCGGCCGTTCGAGGTCATCAGCGAGTATCAGCCCTCCGGTGACCAGCCGCAGGCGATCAGCGAGCTGACCGCCGCCCTCAACCGCGGCGAGACCGACGTCGTGCTGCTCGGCGCCACCGGCACCGGCAAGAGCGCCACCACCGCGTGGCTGATCGAGCAGGTGCAGCGGCCCACGCTCGTGCTGGCCCACAACAAGACGCTCGCCGCGCAGCTGGCCAACGAGTTCCGCGACCTGCTGCCGAACAACGCGGTCGAGTACTTCGTCTCCTACTACGACTACTACCAGCCAGAGGCCTACGTGCCGCAGACGGACACCTTCATCGAGAAGGACTCGTCGCTCAACGCCGAGGTCGAGCGGCTGCGGCACTCGGCGACGAACTCGCTGCTCTCGCGGCGCGACGTCGTGGTCGTCTCCACCGTCTCCTGCATCTACGGCCTCGGCACGCCCGAGGAGTACCTCGAGGCGATGGTGGCGCTGCAGATCGGCATGCGCATCGACCGGCAGGCGCTGCTGCGCCGCTTCGTCTCGATGCAGTACCAGCGCAACGACGTGGCCTTCACGCGCGGCACCTTCCGAGTGCGCGGCGACACCATCGAGATCATCCCGATGTACGAGGAGCACGCGATCCGCATCGAGCTCTTCGGCGACGAGATCGAGGCGATCTCGACGCTGCACCCGCTCACCGGCGAGGTGCTCCAGACGCACCAGTCGATCTCGATCTTCCCCGGCAGTCACTACGTGGCCGGCAGCGACCGCATGCACAAGGCGATGGAGCGCATCCGCGACGAGCTCGACGGGCGGCTGAAGGAGCTCGAGCGCGAGAACAAGCTGCTCGAGGCGCAGCGGCTGCGCATGCGCACCACCTTCGACCTCGAGATGATGGAGCAGATCGGCTTCTGCTCCGGGATCGAGAACTACTCGCGGCACATCGACGGCCGCGGGCCGGGGGAGGCGCCGCACTGCCTGCTCGACTACTTCCCGGACGACTTCCTGATGGTGATCGACGAGTCGCACGTCACGGTGCCGCAGATCGGCGCCATGTACGAGGGCGATGCGAGCCGCAAGCGCACCCTCGTCGAGCACGGCTTCCGGCTGCCGAGCGCGCTCGACAACCGGCCGCTGAAGTTCGGCGAGTTCCTCGAGCGCACGCCGCAGAAGGTGTACCTCTCGGCGACGCCGGGCAAGTACGAGATGGGCCTCGCCGACACCGTGGTCCAGCAGATCATCCGGCCGACCGGCCTGGTCGACCCGAAGCTGGTCGTGAAGCCCACCAAGGGGCAGATCGACGACCTGCTCGAGGAGATCCGGGTGCGCGCCGAGCGCCAGGAGCGCGTGCTCGTGACGACGCTGACGAAGAAGATGGCCGAGGAGCTCACCGAGTACTTCACCGAGGCGGGCGTGCGGGTGCGCTACCTGCACTCCGACGTCGACACGCTGCGCCGGGTCGAGCTGCTGACGCAGCTGCGGCAGGGCGTGTACGACGTGCTGGTCGGCATCAACCTGCTGCGCGAGGGGCTCGACCTGCCGGAGGTCTCGCTGGTGTCGATCCTGGATGCCGACAAGGAGGGCTTCCTGCGCTCGTCGACGTCACTCATCCAGACCATCGGCCGCGCCGCCCGCAACGTGGCAGGCGAGGTGCACCTGTACGCCGACCGCATCACCGATTCGATGCGGCTGGCGATCGACGAGACCGACCGCCGGCGCGAGATCCAGGTCGCGTACAACACCGAGCACGGCATCGACCCGACGCCGCTGCGCAAGCGCATCGCCGACATCACCGAGGTGCTGGCGCGCGAGCAGGCCGACACCGACGAGCTGCTCGAGGGCACCCGGCGCGGCGCGCCGACACCGCGGCTGGCGCGCGACCGCTCCGACCTCGACGGGCCGGGGCAGCTGGAGTCGATCATCGCCGACCTGACGGCGCAGATGACCGAGGCGGCCGGCGAGCTGAAGTTCGAACTGGCCGCGCGCATCCGCGACGAGCTGCACGACCTGAAGCGCGACCTGCGGCAGATCCGCGAGGCGAGCTGAGGCTCAGGCCGATCAGCGCCCATCCCATGGGATGGTGAGAGCGGGCGGAGGGAGCCGGGCGTGACGAGCATCGACCTGAACTCGGATCTGGGCGAGAACGTGCCCGGCCGGATCGTCAGCGACGACGAGGCGATGCTGCGCATCGTCACGAGTGCGAACGTCTCCGCCGGATTCCATGCGGGCAGCCCCGAAGGCATCGCGGCGACGCTGCGGGCGGCTGTCGAGCAGGGCGTCGCGATCGGCGTGCACCCCGGCTACCGCGACTACGAGGGCTTCGGCCGCGTCGAGATGGAGCTCGACTCGGCAACCCTGCAGGCGCACGTCGAGTACCAGCTCGGCGCGCTGCAGGCGCTCGCCTCCGCCGCCGGCGGCCGTGCCGTCTACGTCAAGCCGCACGGCGCGCTCTACAACACCATCGCGCGCGACCAGCGCAAGGCGAAGGACGTGGTGGCCGCCATCCGCGCGGTCGACCCCTCGCTCGTGCTGCTCGGCCTGGCGGGCGGTGTCGTGCTCGACATCGCCGATCGGGCGGGACTGGCGACGGCCGCCGAGGCCTTCGCCGACCGTGCCTACACGCCCGAGGGCCTGCTCGTCTCGCGCACGCTCGAGGGCTCCGTGCTGCACGACCCCGAGCTCGTCGCCGCCCGCATGGTGCGGCTCGCGCAGGAGGGCGTGATCGAGGCGATCGACGGCAGCGACGTCGCGGTGCGCGCGGAGTCCATCTGCGTGCACGGCGACAGCGCCGGCGCCATCGCGATGGCACAGGCCACGCGCGAGGCGCTCGAGGCCGCCGGGGTGACCATCGCGCCCTTCGCACCGGTGCGCCCATGACGGCCGACGCATCCGCAGCGCAGCTCTCGCAGGCGCGTGCCGCCCGGGCCGTCTCCGCCGCATGACGCGCGTGCTGGTGGCGGCCGACACCGCCCTGCTGCTCGAGGCGGCCGATCTCGACGAGTCGATGCGGCTGCTGCCGGCGCTCGTCGCCGCCGAGCTGCCGGGCGTCACCGAGCTCGTGCCCGCCGCCCGCACCATCCTGGTGCGCTTCGACCCGACCGCGAGCACGGCGGCCGAGCTCACCGCGCGGCTGCTCGCGCTCGAGCCCACGACCGAGCGCGCGACGGGCACCGGTGCCGTCACGATCCCCGTGCGCTACGACGGCGAGGACCTCGCCGAGGTCGCCCGGCTGCTCGGCGTCAGCCACGACGAGCTCGTCGCCCGGCACCAGGCGGCCACCTGGACGGTCGCGTTCGCCGGCTTCGCACCCGGCTTCGGCTACCTCGCCGGCGACGACCCGCTCTTCGACGTGCCCCGGCGCTCCTCGCCGCGCACGCGCATCCCCGCGGGCTCGGTCGCTCTGGCCGGCCGCTTCTCGGGCGTCTACCCGAAGGAGAGCCCCGGCGGCTGGCAGCTCATCGGCCGCACCGACCTGGCGATGTGGGATCTCGAACGCGACCCGCCCGCGATCCTGGGGCCCGGCACGACGGTGCGCTTCGAGCGCGTCGAGCGCGCGCTCGTGCGGGCGCAGGCGCCCGAGCACCGCGCCGTCGACGCCGCGCATGCGATCGAGGTGGTGCGGCCCGGCCTGCAGCTGCTGGTGCAGGATCTGGGCCGCCCCGGCATGGCCGCCGAGGGCGTCTCGGCCTCCGGCACCGCCGACCGCGCGGCCCTCGCCGAGGCCAACCGCGCCGTCGGCAACGCACCCGGCGAGGCGGGCCTCGAGCTCGCCGGCGGGGGAGCGCTGCTGCGGTTCCGCGGCGACGCGGTCGTCTCGCTCGCGGGCGCGATGGCGGATGCGTGGGTCGAGCCGGGCGGTGCGCCCGACTCGGTGACGCACCCCGTCGAGCACGGTCGCCCGATCGCCATCGAGGACGGCGAGGCGCTGCGCATCGGCGCCGCCCGCGACGGCCTGCGCGTGCTCGTCGCGATCCGCGGCGGCATCGCGCTCGATCCCGTGCTCGGCAGCCTGGCGACCGACACGCTCGCGCACCTGGGCCCCGCACCGCTGGCCGCGGGCGCCGTGCTGCCGCTCCGCGGCCCCGCCCACGGCATCGCCGCCGTCGAGCGCACCCGCGCCCCGCGCATCCCCCTGCCCGTCACCGGTGAGACGGTCGAGCTCGCGATCGTGCTGGGCCCGCGCGACGATTGGTTCACCGCCGCCGCGCTCGCCACCCTGGTCGAGCAGGAGTGGGAGGTCACGCCTCGCTCAGACCGGGTCGGCGTGCGCCTGCACGGCGCCGTGCCGCTCGAGCGCGCCCGCGACGGCGAGCTCGAGAGCGAGGGCGCGGTCACCGGCGCCATCCAGGTGCCGCCCGATGGGCAGCCGGTGCTGTTCCTGCCCGACCACCCGCTCACCGGCGGGTACCCCATCATCGGCGCGATCGTCGACCGCGACCTCGACCGTGCCGGCCAGCTGCCGCCGGGCTCGCGCATCCGCTTCCGCATCGCGCAGACTGCCTCACCAGGAGGAACCCCATGCAGAAGATCCTGATCGCCAACCGAGGCGAGATCGCCGTGCGCATCATCCGCGCGTGCGCCGAGGCCGGCTACCGCTCGGTGGCCGTCTACGCCGATCAGGATGCCGACGCCATGCACGTGCGGCACGCCGACGAAGCGATCGCGCTGCCGGGGACGACGGCGGCAGAGACGTACCTGAGCATCGAGGCGCTGCTGGCGGCTGCCCGCTCGAGCGGCGCGGACGCCGTGCATCCCGGCTACGGCTTCCTCTCCGAGAGCGCCGCGTTCGCGCGCGCCGTGGAGGGCGCGGGCCTCACCTGGATCGGTCCGACGCCGGAGAGCATCGAGGCGCTCGGCGACAAGGTCACCGCTCGCCGGATCGCGCAGCGCACCGGCGCCCCGTTGGCCCCGGGCACCGACCGGCCGCTCGCCGACGCCGCTGAGGCGGTCGCCTTCGCGCGGGAGCACGGTCTGCCGGTGGTCGTGAAGGCCGCATTCGGCGGCGGCGGCCGCGGGCTGAAGGTGGCCCGCACCATCGACGAGGTGGCGGATGCGTTCGGCTCGGCGACGCGCGAGGCGGTCGCGGCGTTCGGGCGCGGGGAGTGCTTCATCGAGCGCTACCTCGAGCATCCGCGGCACGTCGAGGCACAGGTGCTCGGGGACGGCAGGGGGAAGGTGGTCGTGGTCGGCGACCGCGACTGCTCGCTGCAGCGGCGCAGCCAGAAGCTCGTCGAGGAGGCGCCCGCACCCGGGCTGAGCGCTGAGCAGCGCACGCGCATCCACACCGCCTCGCGCGACATCTGCGCGGCGGTGGACTACCGCGGGGCGGGCACCGTCGAGTTCCTGCTGGGCGCCGACGGCACCATCTCGTTCCTGGAGGTGAACACGCGGCTGCAGGTCGAGCATCCGGTCACCGAGGCCGTGACGGGGGTCGATCTGGTGCGGGAGCAGTTCCGCATCGCCGAGGGGCACGGCCCGTCGTTCGACGCGACCCCCCAGCCCGCCGGGCACGCGATCGAGCTGCGGCTGAACGCCGAGGATCCCGGTCGCGGCTTCCTGCCCAGCCCGGGCCGCATCGAGGCGCTGCGCGTGCCGGGCGGGCCTGGCGTGCGGTGGGACGCGGGCGTGGAGGCCGGCGACCGCGTCGAAGCCGCCTTCGACTCCCTCGCGGCGAAGCTCATCGTGCATGCGCCCGATCGTGATGCGGCCATCGTGCGCATGCGGCGGGCGCTCGCCGAGCTCGAGGTGACGGGCGTCGCGACGGTCGCGCCCTTCGCGGTCGCGCTGCTCGACGAGCCCGACTTCTCGACCGCCGGCTTCGCCGTCTCGACCCAGTGGATCGAGGCCGAGCTGATGCCGCGGCTCGAGCCGCAGGGCCGAGCCGCGCCCGCGGACCGGCGGCCGCTGCGGCGGGTGCCGATCGAGATCGACGGTCGCCGCGTGGTGCTCGGGCTGCCGGACGCGCTGCTGGCCGCCGCGGCCGGCAGCGCCCCGCCGCAGGGCAGCGCGGACCGGGCCGGATCCCAGCCGGATGCCGCAGCCATCCCCGCTCCCGTGCCAGGCACGCTCGTGCGCTGGCTGCTCGAGGACGGCGCACGGGTCGAGGCGGGCGAGGAGATCGCGGTGCTCGACGCCATGAAGATGGAGACGAAGGTCGCCGCGCACCGCGCCGGCATCCTCCAGCAGCTCGTGGCGGAGGGCAGCGGCGTGGTCGTCGAGCAGGCCATCGGCAGCATCGCCGAGTGAGGCCGTGATGGTGCACGGCGCGTGTGCCTGCGGCGAACGCGGAGGGTCCGTGTCAGCGGCCGGTCCTACGATGTGTGGGTGACATCCACGACCTCCAGCACCTCAGAGCTGCACGTGCGCGGCGCGCGCGAGCACAACCTCAAAGACGTCGATCTGCGCATCCCGCGCGACGCGCTGGTGGTGTTCACGGGGCTGTCGGGATCCGGCAAGTCCTCGCTCGCGTTCGACACCATCTTCGCGGAGGGGCAGCGCCGCTACGTCGAGTCGCTCTCGGCCTACGCGCGGCAGTTCCTCGGTCAGGTCGACCGCCCCGACGTCGACTTCATCGAGGGCCTGAGCCCGGCGGTCTCCATCGACCAGAAGTCGACCAACCGCAACCCGCGCTCGACGGTCGGCACCATCACCGAGGTGTTCGATTACATGCGGCTGCTGTGGGCGCGCGTCGGCGTGCCGCACTGCCCCGTGTGCGGCGAGCGCATCCAGCGGCAGACCGTGCAGCAGATCGCCGACGAGCTGATGGAGCTGCCGGAGCGCACGCGCTTCCAGATCCTCGCGCCGGTGGTGCAGCAGAAGAAGGGCGAGTTCGCCGACCTGATCCGCAACCTGGTCGCGACCGGCTACTCGCGTGCCGTGATCGACGGCGAGGTCGTGCAGCTGGCGGACGCCCCCGCGCTCAAGAAGCAGAACAAGCACGACATCTCGGTGGTCGTCGACCGCCTGGTCGCCGAGCCCGGCATGCTCTCGCGGCTGACCGACTCGCTCGAGACCGCGCTGCGCCTCGCCGACGGCCTCGCCACCATCGACTACGTCGACCTCGACGAGAAGGATGCCGATCGCCGTCGCACCTTCAGCGAGAAGCTCTCGTGCCCGAACCGGCACCCGGTCGCGCTCACCGAGATCGAGCCCCGCACGTTCTCCTTCAACGCACCCTTCGGCGCCTGCCCCGCCTGCACGGGCATCGGCACCCGCATGGCTGCCGATCCCGACCTCGTGATCGCCGACGACGCGCTCTCGATCCGCGAGGGCGCGATCCTGCCGTGGACGCAGTCCGGCAAGGGGCTTTACACCTACTTCGAGCGGCTGCTCACGGGCCTCGCCAATGACATGGGCTTCTCGCTCGAGACGCCCTGGGGCGAGCTCGACGACGACGTGCAGAAGGTCATCCTGCACGGCACCGACGGCAACGTCATGGTGCAGTGGCGCAACCGCTACGGCCGCACCCTGAAGTACGCCTCCGGCTACGAGGGCGTCATGCCCTACATCCAGCGCAAGCACGCGGAGGCAGACAGCGACTGGGTGCGCTCGAAGCACGGCGAGTTCCTGCGCGAGGTGCCCTGCCCCGAGTGCGGCGGCGCGCGACTGAAGCCCGAGGTGCTGGCGGTGCTGGTGCACGGCTCGTCGATCGCCACGGTCTCCGACATGAGCCTGAACGACGCGCACGCGTACATGCACGGCCTCGATCTCGACGACCGTGAGGCGACCATCGCGGCCGCGGTGCTGCGCGAGATCCGCGCGCGGCTCGACTTCCTCATCCGCGTCGGGCTCGGCTACCTCTCCCTGTCGCGCGCGGCCGCCACCCTTTCCGGCGGCGAGGCCCAGCGCATCCGCCTCGCGACCCAGATCGGCGCGGGCCTCACCGGCGTGCTCTACGTGCTCGACGAGCCGTCCATCGGCTTGCACCAGCGCGACAACCGCAAGCTCATCTCGACGCTCGAGGCGCTTCGCGACCTCGGCAACACGCTCATCGTGGTCGAGCACGACGAGGACACCATCCGCACCGCCGACTGGATCGTCGACATCGGCCCCGGCGCAGGGGAGCACGGCGGCGAGGTCGTGCACTCGGGCAGCTACGAGGAGCTCCTGGAGAATCCGGCGTCGCTCACCGGGGCCTACCTCTCGGGCCGCGAGTCGATCCCGGTGCCGGCGGAGCGCCGCCCGATCGATCCGGCCCGCATGCTGCGCATCGAGGGCGCGCGGGCGAACAACCTGCAGCACATCGACGTCGACATCCCGCTGGGCGTGTTCGTCGCGGTCACCGGCGTCTCCGGTTCCGGCAAGTCCACACTCGTGAACGACATCCTGCACAAGGTGCTCGCGAACGCCCTCAACGGCGCCCGGCAGGTGCCGGCCCGGCACACGCGGGTGACCGGGCTCGAGCACCTCGACAAGGTGGTGCACGTCGACCAGGGCCCGATCGGGCGCACGCCGCGCTCGAACCCGGCGACCTACACGGGCGTGTTCGACAAGATCCGCAACCTGTTCGCAGAGACACAGGAGGCGAAGACGCGCGGCTACCTGGCCGGCCGCTTCTCCTTCAACGTCAAGGGCGGCCGCTGCGAGGCGTGCCAGGGCGACGGCACGCTCAAGATCGAGATGAACTTCCTGCCCGACGTCTACGTCGAGTGCGAGGTGTGCCACGGCAAGCGCTACAACCGCGACACCCTCTCAGTGCACTACAAGGGCAAGTCGATCGCCGACGTGCTCGAGATGCCGATCGAGGAGGCCGCGGCCTTCTTCGAGCCGATCTCGTCGATCCACCGCTATCTGAAGACCCTCGTCGACGTCGGCCTCGGCTACGTGCGGCTCGGGCAGTCGGCGACCACGCTCTCCGGCGGCGAGGCGCAGCGCGTCAAGCTCGCCACCGAGCTGCAGCGCCGCACCTCCGGGCGCGCCATCTACGTGCTCGACGAGCCCACCACCGGCCTGCACTTCGACGACGTGCGCAAGCTGCTGGAGGTGCTCGACGGTCTGGTGCAGAAGGGCAACACCGTCCTGACCATCGAGCACGCGCTCGACGTGATCAAGAGCGCCGACTGGATCATCGACCTCGGTCCCGAGGGCGGCAGCGGCGGCGGCTACGTCGTGGCCACCGGCACGCCCGAGGAGGTCGCGGAGGTGCCGGAGAGCTACACCGGCGGCTTCCTGAAGGAGATGCTCGGCGCAGGAGTGCGATGACGCCCGCGCCCTCGCGCACCGTCGCGTACAAGCCCGCCCCGGGCACCATCCCGACCGCGCCGGGCGTGTACCGGTTCCGCGACGAGCACGAGCGCGTGCTGTACGTGGGCAAGGCGAAGAACCTGCGGCAGCGGCTGGCGAACTACTTCCAGCCGCTCGAGACGCTCCACGAGCGCACGCGGCGGATGGTGCTCACCGCCGTGCGGGTCGAGTGGACCATCGTGGCGAGCGAGTTCGAGGCGCTGCAGCTGGAGTTCACCTGGATCAAGGAGTACGAGCCCCCGTTCAACGTGCAGTTCCGGGACGACAAGTCGTACCCGTACCTGGCCGTGACGATGGGCGACGATGTGCCCCGCGCCCTCATCACCCGCAACCGCAACCTGCGCGGCGCCCGCTACTTCGGCCCGTACACGAAGGTCTGGGCGATCCGCGAGACGCTCGACCTCCTGCTGAAGGCATTCCCGATGCGCTCATGCAGCCAATCGGTCTACGACCGTGCCGAGCGCAGCGGCCGGCCCTGCCTGCTGGGCGACATCGGCAAATGCTCCGCCCCCTGCGTGGGACGCGTCAGCTTCGACGAGCATCGCGCCACCGCGCGTGACCTCGTCGCCTTCATGAACGGCGGCGACCAGGAGTTCGTCGACCGGGTGCGCGAGGAGATGCAGCGCGCCAGCGCCCGGCTCGAGTTCGAGCGCGCCGCGCGGCTGCGCGACCAGCTCTCTGCGCTCCAGACGGTGCTCGAGCGCACGAGCGTCGTGCTCTCCGACCGGGTGGATGCCGACGTGTTCGGGCTCGTGCACGACGAGCTCAGCGCGGCCGTGCACCTGTTCGCCGTGCGAGGCGGGCGCATCCGGGGCACCAAGTCGTGGGTGGTCGACACCGAGATCGACCTGACCGACGGCGAGCTCGCCACCCAGATCCTGCGCATCGCCTACGAGACCGGCGACCCGCCCGCCCGTGAGGTGCTGCTGCCCAAGCAGCCGGATGCGGCCGACGAGGTCGAGATCTGGCTCACCGACCGCCGCAGCGAGCACGGCCTGCCGGGCAGGGTCGCGGTGCGGGTGCCGCAGCGGGGGGAGAAGCGCAAGCTCGCCGACTCCGCCGCCGTGAACGCCGCGCACGCGCTGCAGGTGGCGCGCACCAAGCGCACCAGCGACTACGTGACGCGCTCGCAGGCGCTCGCCGACCTGCAGGAGGCGCTGGGCATGAGTGAGGCGCCGCTACGCATCGAGTGCTTCGACGTCTCGCACCTGGGCGGCACCGGTGTGGTCGCCTCCATGGTGGTGTTCGAGGACGGCCTGCCCCGCAAGGACCAGTACCGCAAGTTCTCGATCGCGGAGACCACCGACGACACCGACTCGATCTACCAGATCATGACGCGCAGGGCGCGGTACATCGCCGAGGGCGACCCGGAGGACACCGGGACGCGCTTCGCCTACACGCCGCAGCTGCTGCTCGTCGACGGCGGCCGGCCGCAGGTGCAGGCCGCCAAGCGGGCGCTCGATGAGGCCGGCGTGCGCGGCGTCGCGCTGGCCGGCATCGCGAAGCGGCTCGAGGAGCTCTGGCTGCCGGACGACGAGTACCCGGTGATCCTCCCGCGCACGAGCGAGGCGCTCTACCTGGTGCAGCGGCTGCGCGACGAGGCCCACCGGGTGGCGATCGGCTACCAGCGCCAGAAGCGCTCGAGCGCGATCGAGTCGCAGCTGAGCACCATCCCGGGTCTGGGTCCCGGCAGGGTGCGCGCGCTGCTGAAGCACTTCGGCTCCGCCAAGCGCGTGCGCGCAGCGAGCGCCGAGCAGCTCGCCGAGGTGCCGGGCATCGGGCGGGCTCTGGCGGCGACCGTGGCACACAGGCTCAGCGCCGATACGATGGGGGGAGCAGCCGAGCGACAGGGACAGCAAGCGTGAACGCCAGACAGATCGTCATCATCACTGGGATGTCCGGTGCCGGTAGGACGACCGTGGCGAACGCGCTCGAGGACCTGGGCTGGTTCGTGGTCGACAACCTGCCGCCCACGATGCTGCGAGCGCTCGTGCGCACAGCCGCCACCAACGCATCCACGGAGCCCAAGCTCGCGATCGTCGTCGACGTGCGGGGCGGTGCGCTCTTCGACGACGCCAAGCGCTTCGTCGAGATGCTGCGCGCCGAGCACTCGGTGCGCGTGATGTTCCTGGAGGCGAGCGATGCCGAGCTGGTGCGCCGCTACGAGCAGGTGCGCAGGCCGCACCCGCTGCAGGGCGACGGCACCATCCTCGACGGCATCCGCATGGAGCGCACCCGGCTCGAGCCGTTGCGCGGGATGGCCGACGACCTCCTCGACACCACCGGGCTCAACCCGCACCAGCTGACGACGCGCGTCGGCGAGCGGTTCGCTCCCGGCGGCGAGCTCGAGGTGACGCTGACGGTGATGAGCTTCGGCTTCAAGTACGGCCTGCCGGTCGACGCCGACCTGGTCGCCGACATGCGCTTCCTGCCGAACCCGTTCTGGATCCCCGATCTTCGCGGGCACGACGGCACCGAGGCCGTCGTCTCCGACTACGTGCTCAAGCAGGAGGGCGCACAGGAGTTCCTCGACCGCTACGTCGAGGCGCTGCGGCCGGTGCTCGCCGGCTACGTCCGTGAGAACAAGCTGCACGCCGTGCTGGGCGTAGGGTGCACCGGTGGCAAGCACCGCTCGGTGGCCACCGCGGAGCACCTGGCCAAGCGGCTCTCCGGCGCACCGGGCCTGCGGGTCGCCGTCAAGCATCGAGATCTGGGGCGCGAATGACGAGAGGAGCAGGCGTGGCACTGACCGACGACGTCAAGGAGGAGCTCGCGCGGGTCCGCGTGACGAGGCCTCAGACGAAGGCGGCAGAAGTCGCGACCCTGCTGCGGTTCGCCGGCGGTCTGCACGTCATCTCGAACCGCGTCGCGGTCGAGAGCGAGCTCGACTCCGCCGCTGCCGCGCGCAGGCTCGCCAGGAGCATCCTCGAGCTGTACGGCGTGCGCGCAGAGATCGCGAAGATCTCCTCGTCGTCGAACCGCACGAGCGGCGCCTACCTGGTGCGAGTGATCGCCGAGGGCGAGACGCTCGCGAGGCAGACAGGGCTGATGGATGCGCGACGCCGGCCGGTGCGCGGGCTCCCCAACAAGGTGACCACCGGCTCCCTCGAGGATCTGGCGGGCATCTGGCGAGGAGCGTTCCTGGCGCAGGGTTCGCTGTCGGACCCGGGCCGCTCGGCCGCGCTCGAGGTCGCCTGCCCCGGCAACGAGGCAGCCATGGCGCTCGTGGGCGCCGCCGGCCGCCTCGGCGTGCCCGCGAAGTCGCGCGAGGTGCGAGGCGCACACCGCGTGGTGATCCGCGAGGGCGAGCCGATCTCGCGCATGCTCACCACCATGGGCGCCCACCAGACGGTGCAGGCCTGGGCCGAGCTGCGGCAGCGCCGCGAGGTGCGCGCCACGGCGAACCGGCTGGTGAACTTCGACGACGCCAACCTGCGGCGCAGCGCGCAGGCCGCCGTGGCCGCGTGCGCCCGCATCGAGCGCGCGCTCGAGATCCTGGGCCCGGAGGTGCCGGAGCACCTCGCCTACGCCGGCCGTCTGCGGCTCGAGAACCGCGACGCGAGCCTGGACGAGCTCGGGCACCTGGCGAAGCCGACCATGACGAAGGACGCGGTCGCCGGCCGCATCCGCCGCCTGCTGGCGATGGCCGACCGCTCCGCGCAGGACCAGGGCATCCCTGGCACCGAGTCCGCAGTGCCGGAGGACATCGACGTCTGACACGACCCTCCGGCGCCTGTCCCGTGCAGGATGCCGGTGGCTAGGATCGAACTGACCAATCGGCGCGCAGCGCGCGCAAGAGAGGATGAATCCCATGGCCGTCTACACCCTTCCCGACCTGCCGTACGACTACGCGGCACTCGAGCCCCACATCTCCGCGAAGATCATGGAGCTCCACCACGACAAGCACCACAAGGCCTACGTCGACGGCGCGAACACCGCGCTCGAGAAGCTGCAGGCCGCGCGCGACGCCGATGACTTCGGCGCCATCAACAAGCTCGAGAAGGACCTCGCGTTCAACCTCGGCGGGCACACCAACCACACCGTGTTCTGGAACAACCTCGCCGGCGACGGCGGCGGTGAGCCCGAGGGTGAGCTGCAGGCCGCGATCGGCGAGTTCTTCGGCGACTTCGCCAAGTTCAAGGCGCACTTCACCGCCAACGCCACGGGCATCCAGGGCTCGGGCTGGTCGGTGCTCGCATGGGACTCGATCGCCTCGCGGCTGAACGTGTTCCAGCTGTTCGACCAGCAGGGCAACGTGCCCGTCGGCGCGCAGCCGATCCTGATGCTGGACATGTGGGAGCACGCCTTCTACCTCGACTACCTGAACGTCAAGGCCGATTACGTCAAGGCGTTCTGGAACATCGTGAACTGGCAGGACGCGCAGGCCCGATTCGACGCCGCGAAGACGCAGACCGCGGGACTCATCGTCCGCTGACCCACAACGTCACCATGTGACCGGGGCCCCGGGCACGACGCCCGGGGCCCTTCCATCCCGACAGTCAGGAAAGACATCCCATGACTCTGAAGGTAGCCGTCAACGGCTTCGGCCGCATCGGCCGCAACTTCGTTCGTGCAGCGCTTGCCCAGGGCGCTGACATCGACATCGTCGCGGTCAACGACCTCACCGACAACAAGACCCTCGCCCACCTGCTCAAGTACGACTCGGTCTCGGGTCCGCTCGACACCGCCGTGAGCTTCGACGAGGGCACCATCACCGTCGGCGACGACACGTTCCGCGCCCTGGAGGAGAAGGACCCGGCCAAGCTGCCGTGGGGCGAACTCGACGTCGACGTGGTGATCGAGTCGACCGGCCGCTTCACGAAGGTCGACGCGGCATCCGCGCACATCGCCGCAGGCGCGAAGAAGGTCATCCTCTCCGCTCCCGCCAAGGGCCCGGCACCCACGTTCGTGATGGGCGTCAACCACCAGGACTACAACCCTGAGACCGACCACGTCGTCTCGAACGCCTCCTGCACCACCAACTGCCTCGCCCCGCTCGCGAAGGTCTTCCACGAGTCCTTCGGCATCGAGCGCGGCCTGATGACGACGGTGCACGCGTACACGGCAGACCAGAACCTGCAGGACGGCCCGCACAGCGACCTGCGTCGCGCCCGCGCCGCCGCACTGTCGGTCATCCCCACCTCCACCGGTGCGGCGAAGGCGATCGGCCTGGTCATGCCGGAGCTCAACGGCCTGCTCGACGGCTACGCCCTGCGCGTGCCCGTGCCCACCGGCTCGATCACCGACCTGACAGTGACGACCCGCGACGGCCTCACGGTCGACGAGATCAACGCGGCATACAAGGCTGCCGCCGAGTCGGGACCGCTCAAGGGCTTCCTGCAGTACACCGAGGATGAGATCGTCTCGTCCGACATCATCGGCAACCCGTACTCGTCCATCTTCGACTCGGGCCTGACCCGCGTGATGGGCGACCAGGTGAAGATCTCGGCGTGGTACGACAACGAGTGGGGCTACTCCTGCCGTCTGGTCGACCTCGCCGTGCACGTCGGCTCGCAACTCTGATCCGCATGGCGATCCGCACCCTCTCATCGCTCGGCGATCTCGCCGGGAAGACCGTCCTCATCCGCTGCGACTTCAACGTCCCGCTGCAGGACGGTGCCATCACCGACGAGGGCAGGATCGTCGCATCGCTGCCGACCCTTCGCGCCCTGCTCGAGCAGGGCGCGAAGGTGGTGGCGATGTCCCACCTCGGCCGCCCGAAGGGCGAGCCGGAGGCGCAGTACTCGCTCGAGCCCGTCGCCGCGCGGCTGAGCGAGCTGCTCGAGACCCCGGTGGCCTTTGCGACCGACACGGTCGGCGAGGACGCCGAGCGCGTCCGCGCCGCCCTGCAGGACGGGCAGCTGGCGCTGCTCGAGAACCTGCGCTTCGACCCCCGCGAGACCAGCAAGGATGCCGACGACCGCGCTGCGTTCGCCGGCGAGCTCGCCGAAGGTGCAGACGTCTTCGTCTCCGACGGCTTCGGCGTCGTCCATCGCGAGCAGGCGAGCGTGTTCGAGATCGCCAAGGCGCTGCCCAGCGCCGCCGGCATGCTCGTCGAGCGCGAGCTCGAGGTGCTCTCGCGGCTGACCGACTCGCCGGAGCACCCCTACGCCGTCGTGCTCGGCGGCTCCAAGGTGAGCGACAAGCTCGGTGTGATCGAGCACCTGCTGCCGCGCGTCGACCGGCTGCTCATCGGCGGCGGCATGCTCTTCACCTTCCTCGCCGCGCAGGGCCACGGCGTCGCCTCGAGCCTGCTCGAGGACGACCAGCTCGACCGCGTGCGCGGCTACCTGCAGCAGGCGCAGGAGCTCGGCGTCGAGCTGCTGCTGCCCACCGACATCGTCGTCGCAGCCGCCTTCGACGCCGACGCCGAGCACGAGACGGTCGCCGCCGACGCGATCGAGCAGTCGAGCTTCGGCAAGGACGGCATCGGGCTCGACATCGGTCCCGACTCGGCGGCCGCGTTCGCCGACGCCATCTGCGGCGCCTCGACGGTCTTCTGGAACGGCCCGATGGGCGTGTTCGAGATGCCGGCCTTCGCGCACGGCACCAAGGCCGTCGCGCAGGCGCTCACCGAGATCGAGGGCCTCTCGGTCGTCGGCGGCGGCGACTCGGCCGCCGCGGTGCGGCAGCTCGGCTTCACCGACGACGCGTTCGGTCACATCTCGACCGGCGGCGGTGCGAGCCTCGAATTCCTCGAGGGCGCCCGCCTCCCTGGACTGGAGGCATTGGGCCTGTGACCACGCCGAAGGCAGACCGCATTCCGCTCATCGCGGGCAACTGGAAGCTCAATCAGGACCACCTGCAGGCGATCGCACTCGTGCAGAAGCTCGCATGGACCTTGCAGGACGGCAAGCACGACCACGCGGCTGTCGAAGTCGCGGTCTTCCCGCCCTTCACCGACCTGCGCAGCGTGCAGACGCTGGTCTCGGCAGAGAAGTTCGAGCTGCGCTTCGGCGCGCAGGACGTCTCGCAGCACGAGTCCGGCGCCCACACGGGCGAGGTCTCGGCGAGCATGCTGGCCAAGCTCGAGTGCGCCTACGTCATCGTCGGCCACTCCGAGCGCCGGCAGGACCACCACGAGACGGATGCGGTGGTCGGCAAGAAGGCCGCGGCCGCGCTGCAGCGCGGGGTCACCCCGGTGATCTGCGTGGGGGAGACCGCCGAGGATCTGGAGCAGCACGGCGCCTCCGCGGTGCCCGTGCAGCAGCTGCGCGATGTGCTCGCCGAGCTGCCCGACTCCGGCGAGATCGTGGTCGCCTACGAGCCGGTCTGGGCGATCGGCTCGGGTCAGGCCGCCACCTCGGAGCAGGCGCAGCAGGTGTGCCAGGCGCTGCGGCAGACGATCGCCGAGGTGCGAGGCGACGAGGCGGCCGCGGCCACCCGCATCCTCTACGGCGGCAGCGTCAAGTCAGGCAACATCGCCGGCTTCATGCGAGAGCCCGACGTCGACGGCGCGCTCGTGGGAGGCGCGAGCCTCGACGCGGCGGAGTTCGCCGCCATCGCGAGGTACCGGCAGCACGTCGGCACCTGAGCGGCGCGCGGGTCGAGCCCGGTGCTCGGGATTCCCTGCGGTAGGATGCTCGTTGGACTTCCCGTGCGCCGTCGTCGCGTCGCGCGCACGGTCGCGGCTTCGGCCGAGGAATTGAGAAGAGGGCTAGTGGAGATTCTCCAGATCATCATGCAGGTGATCCTCGGCGTCACCTCGGTGCTGCTGACGCTGTTCATCCTGCTGCACAAGGGCCGCGGCGGCGGCCTGTCCGACATGTTCGGCGGCGGCGTGGGCGGCTCGATCGGCTCGTCCGGCGTGGCCGAGCGCAACCTCAACACGATCACCGTGGTCGTGAGCCTCGCATGGCTCGCCTCGATCGTGGTGCTCGGACTCATCACCAAGTTTGCGGGGATCTGATGGCTTCCGGTGGCAGTGCAATCCGCGGCTCGCGCGTCGGCGCGGGTCCCATGGGCGAGCAGGACCGTGGCTTCCACGCAGAGCGCGTGGCGATCTCCTACTGGGACGCCATGGGCAACGAGACGGTCCGCTACTTCGCGGCCGACCTGCCCGAGGACGAGATCCCCGAGGTGATCGACTCGCCGTCGACCGGCCTGCCGGCTGGCCGCGACAAGGAGAACCCGCCCTCAGTGGCGAAGAACGAGCCCTACAAGACGCACCTCGCGTACGTGAAGGAGCGCCGCACGCCCGAGGAGTCGACGCAGCTGCTCGATGAGGCGCTGCAGAAGCTCCGCTCGGCAGAGGGTCGCGGCTGACCGTCCTACGGTGATCGAGTAGGTCCGAAGGACCGTCTCTCGGGCGCGCGACCTCAGCGGCCGTCCTCCTCCAAGAGGGCGGCCGCTTCGGCGTCCAGCAGCATGAGCGTCTCCTCGCGGCCCCGCGCGGTGCCGGCAGGCGCCACCTCGGGCGCTGCGCCGCTGCGCGCGAGCGCGGCGGCCTCCGCCTTGTCCGAGCCGGCGACGATGAGCCAGACACGGTCGGATGCGTTGATCGCGCCGACCGTGAAGCTCAGGCGCGAGGGCGGTGGCTTGGGGGAGTCGGTGACGGCGATCACCGCGACGCCCGGCTGCCGCACGCCCGGCATGCCGGGGAAGAGCGACGCGATGTGCGCATCCGGACCCATGCCCAGCAGCGTCAGGTCGATGGTGCCGAGCGCCAGCAGCTGCGCCGTGCCGGCGGCGGCGGCGGCGTCGAGGGGTGTGCCGTCGTCGGCGGGCAGCTCGCGCACGTTCTCGGCCGGGATCGGCACGTGGTCGAGCAGCGCCTCGCGCGCCTGTCGGGCGTTGCGGTCGGGCGAGTCGGCCGCGACATAGCGCTCGTCGCTCCAGGTGACGACCACGTGCTGCCAGTCGATGTCGCGGTCGGCGAGGGCCGCGAGCAGCTCGATGCCGACTGAGCCGCCGGTGACCGCGACCGTCGCGCGTCCCTGCTGCACGATGAGGTCGCCGAGCAGCGTGGTGAGCCGGTCGGCCGTCTGCGCGACGAGCGCGGCGCGGTCGGGGTGGGTGATGACGGTCATCGAGGCTCCTCTGCGATCGACAGCAGGACCTGCCGATACATGTCGTCGGCGTCGAGCTTGCGCAGCTCCTCCGCCAGCTGGTCCTCGAGGCCGCGCGTGGAGAGCGCGACGTTGTGGGAGGGCTGACCCGGCTGCTGGAGCACACCCACCGAGTCGCGCATGCGCGTCAGCGACGAGGAGCCGCTCTCGCGCCGCAGCTCGACCGCGTGCAGCCCGCTCGATCCGGTCGGGGTGTCTCCGGCCTCGATCCGCTCGATCGGCACCTGCAGCCGCAAGCGCAGCCAGGCGGCCATGAGGTGCACGCTCGGGTTCGCGAGGTCGCCGGTGACGACGCCCGAGCGCACCGGCTCGTAGGGCGGCTGATCGAGCAGCGCGGCCATGTGCGCGCGCCAGTTGGTCAGCCTCGTCCACGCCAGGTCGGTGTCGCCCGGGGTGTAGCAGCCGGCGAGCGTCAGGATCGCCTGGCGCGGGTCGGCCTGCTTGCCGGAGTCGGTGATGCGGCGCTGCGAGATCTGCCCCAGCTGCGACGCCGATGGCGTCTCGGGCATGAAGCTGGGCCACCACGCGACCACCGGCGCGTCCGGCAGCAGCAGGCCTTGCACGATGCCGAGCAGGTGCGAGCCGAGCTCGCCGTAGCACTGCAGCAGCACGACCTCGCTCGCGCCGGCGTCGGCGCCCACCCGCAGCTCGGCATCGAGGCGCGGCTCTTCGCCGGCGTTGATGCTGTCGGGGTTGCGGGAGACCACGATGACGCGCATCGGGTGCTCGCGGGAGGCCTGGTTGGCCGCCCTGATGGCCTCCTCCTCGGCGCCGATCTGGGTGTGCACGACCAGCGTGAGCACACGGCCGAGCGCGACGACGCCGCCCTCGTCGCGGATCTCCAGCATGCGCCGCTGCACCTCTGCGGTGGTGGTGCGGGAAAGTCGGGTGATCACGGTCGCCTCCAGTGCCTGCCGTCGCGCTCGAGCAGCTCGTGCGCCCCCTGCGGGCCCCACGAGCCGGGCTGGTACTGCTCGACGGGGCCGCCCTCCTGCTCCCAGTGCTCCTCGATGGGGTCGAGGATCTTCCAGGAGAGCTCGACCTCCTCGTGGCGGGGGAACAGCGGCGGGTCGCCAAGCAGCACGTCGAGGATGAGCCGCTCGTACGCCTCGGGGCTCTCCTCGGTGAACGCGTGGCCGTAGCCGAAGTCCATCGTCACGTCGCGCACGTGCATGCCCGGGCCCGGCACCTTCGAGCCGAACCGCATCGAGACGCCCTCGTCGGGCTGCACGCGGATCACCAGGGCGTTCTCGCCCATCGTGCGCAGCGCGGAGTCCTCGAACAGGTACTGCGAGGCGCGCTTGAAGACGATCGCGATCTCGGTAACGCGGCGGCCGAGCCGCTTGCCGGCGCGGAGGTAGAACGGCACGCCCGCCCAGCGGCGGGTGTCGACCTCGAGCTTCACCGCGGCGTAGGTCTCGGTGGCGGAGTCCGGGCGCATGCCCTCCTCCTGCAGGAAGCCCCGCACCTGACCGCCGCCGTGCCAGCCGCCGCCGTACTGGCCGCGAGCCGTCGAGTGCTCGAGGGGGAGCGGCACCCGCGCGGCGCGCAGCACCTTCTCCTTCTCGACCCGGAGGTCGGCGGCGTCGAACGACACCGGCTCCTCCATGGCGGTGAGCGCGAACAGCTGCAGCAGGTGGTTCTGGATCACGTCGCGAGCGGCGCCGATGCCGTCGTAGTACCCGGCGCGGCCGCCGACGCCGATGTCCTCAGCCATCGTGATCTGCACGTGGTCGATGTGGTTGGCGTTCCAGATCGGCTCCCACAGGGCGTTGGCGAAGCGCAGCGCCAGGATGTTCTGCACCGTCTCCTTGCCCAGGTAGTGGTCGATGCGGAAGACGCTGTCCGCCGGGAAGACCGACTCGACGACCTCGTTGAGCTCGCGCGCGGATGCCAGGTCGTGGCCGAAGGGCTTCTCGATCACCACGCGCCGCCAGCGATCGCCCGCGCCCTCGGCGAGGCCGGAGCGCTTGAGCTGCTGGGTGACGAGCGGGAAGGCGTTCGGCGGGATCGAGAGGTAGAAGGCGTGGTTGCCCATCGTGCCGCGGGCGCTGTCGAGCTCGGCCAGCACCGCCGCCAGCCGGTCGAAGGCCGCGTCGTCGTCGAAGTCGCCCTGCACGAAGCGGATGCCGTCGGCGAGCTGCCGCCAGACCGACTCGCGGAATGAGGTGCGGGCGTGCTGCTGCACAGCCTCGCGGACGACCTCGGCGAACTGCTCGTGCGTCCAGTCGCGGCGGCCGAAGCCGACCAGCCCGAAGCCAGGCGGCAGCAGGCCGCGGTTGGCGAGGTCGTAGACGGCCGGCAGCAGCTTCTTCCGCGCGAGGTCACCGGTGACGCCGAAGAAGGTCAGCGCGTTCGGTCCCGGGATGCGCGTGAGTCGCTGGTCGGTGGCGTCGCGGAGCGGATTGTGGCCGGCCGAGATGGGCACGGCCGGGATGGTCTGCGCCGTCCCGGCCGTCGCGTCCTTCATCGAGCGGCTGCGGCGAGGAGCCGCTCGAGGCCCTCGTCCAGGTCGTCCAGCGTCAGCGTCAGCACGGGACGGCCGTGCTCGGCGAGCACGCTCGCATCGCCGGATGCCTGCGACTGGATCAGCTGGCCGAAGCTGAACGGCCGACCGGGGATCTCGAGATCCTCGTGCGGCGTGCCCAGCAGCTGCAGGAAGACGCCGTTGGGCGTGCCGCCCTTGTGGTATTGCCCGGTGGAGTGCAGGAAGCGCGGGCCCCATCCGAACGTGACCGGGCGATTGGTGCGCGCCGCGAAGGCCGCGCGCAGCCGCTCGAAGCGCGGCTGGCCGATGCGATCGAGGTAGGCGTGGATCGCCAGGTAGCCGCCCTCGCCCAGCTGCGCGAGCAGGGCATCGACGGATGCGTCGACGGAGTCGAGCGCGACGCCTGCGGTGCCGCGCACCTCGATGCCGCCGTCGACCGCGGCCGGCGCTGCCGGCGGCTCGAGCGAGTCGAGCAGGCCGCGCGCGGCGATCTTCGCCGACTCGACGTCGGGCTGGTCGAACGGGTTGATGCCGAGGATGCGTCCCGCGACGGCGACGGCGAACTCCCACACCAGCAGCTGCGCGCCGAGAGTGCCCGCCACCTCGACCTCGCCGTCGGCGACCTCGCGCGCCTCACGGGCGGAGCCCACCAGGCGCACGACCTGCAGGTCGGCCAGGTCGGCAGCGAGCTCTGGCGCGTCCTTCTCGAGCACGATCGGCAGCAGGCCGATGCCCTCCTTGCCGGTGGACTCGGCGATCAGCTGCTCGGCCCACTCGCCGAGGCCCACGATGTGCGTGCCGTCGGTGACGATGCCGGTCTTGTCGCGCAGCGGCTGCGTGGCGGCGATCGCGGCGGCGAGCCTGAGGCCGGGGTTGTCGGCCGAATCCTCGCTGATCTCGGGCAGCGCGGCGATCGCCTCGTCGATGAGCTCGCGCACGTCGACGCCGGCGAGCCCGGAGGGGACGATGCCGAAGGCGGTCAGCGCCGAGTAGCGCCCGCCGACGTTCGGGTCGGCGTTGAACACCCGGTAGCCGGCGCGGCGCGCTTCGCCGTCGAGCGGCGAGCCCGGGTCGGTGACGACGATGATGCGGTCGGCCGGATCGATGCCCGCGTCGCGGTAGGCGGCCTCGAAGGCGCGCTTCTGGCTGTCGGTCTCGAGCGTCGAGCCTGACTTCGAGGAGACCACGAGCGCGGTGCGGGCCAGGCCGTCCCGCAGCGCGCGGCGCACCTGCGACGGGTCGGTGGAGTCGAGCACGATCAGGTCGACGCCCTCGGTGCGGGTGATGACCTCTGGCGCGAGCGACGAGCCGCCCATGCCCGCGAGCGCGATGCGGTCGACACCCTGCTCGCGCAGCTGCTTGCGCAGCGCCTCGATGTCGTCGACGAGGCCGCGCGCGCCGGCGGCCGCCTCGACCCAGCCGAGCCGGATCGACGCCTCGGCCTCTGCGGCATCGCCCCAGAGCGTGGCGTCGCCGGAGACGAGCCTGCCGGCCACCCCGTCGACGACGAGCTGCGGGACGACCCGCTCGATCGCCTCGGCGGCGGGGCCGGAGGCGTTGATGGTGAACGTCATGCCTGCGCTCCCTGTCCCATGTGCTCCTGCACGGTCTGCACGAGCTCGGCCCACGAGGCGTCGAACTTCTCGAGGCCCTCGGTCTCGAGCAGCTCGACGACCTCCTTGTACGAGACGCCGACCGAGTCGAGCGCATCGAGCACGCCCTCTGCCTCGGCGGCACGGCCCGTGATCGAGTCGCCGGCGATCTGCCCGTGGTCGGCGAGTGCCTCGAGCGTCTTCTCGGGCATCGTGTTCACCGTCTGCGGCGCGACGAGCTCGGTGACGTAGAGCGTGTCCGGCAGCGCCGGGTCCTTGACGCCGGTGGAGGCCCACAGCGGACGCTGCGTGTTGGCGCCGGCCTCCAGCAGTGCCTGGGCGCGCTCGCTCGCGAATGCCTCCCGCCAGACGCGGTAGGCCAGGTGGGCGTTCGCGAGGCCTGCCTTGCCCTTGAGCGCGGTCGCCTCGTCGGTGCCGATCGCGTCGAGCCGCTTGTCGATCTCGGAGTCGACGCGCGAGACGAAGAACGATGCCACCGAGTGGATCTTCGACAGGTCGTGGCCCGCCTGCTGTGCGCGCTCGAGACCCGTGAGGTAGGCGTTGATGACGTCGCGGTAGCGGTCGAGCGAGAAGATCAGCGTCACATTCACACTGATGCCGGCAGCGGTCGTCGCGGCGATCGCCTCGAGGCCCTCCTGCGTGGCGGGGATCTTGATGAGCACGTTCTCGCGCGCGACGCGCCCGTGCAGCGAGGCCGCCTGAGCGATCGTGCCCTCGGTGTCCCGGGCGAGGCCGGGCTCGACCTCGATCGAGACGCGGCCGTCCACGCCGCCCGACGTGCGGTAGACGTCGGCGAAGACGTCGCACGCATCCGCCACGTCCTTGGTCGTCAGCGAGGTGATGACCTCGTCGACGCTCGAGCCGCCGGCAGCCAGTTCCTGCACGGTCGCCTCGTAGGACTCACCGGCGGCGATGGCGTTCGCGAAGATCGTCGGGTTGGTGGTGACGCCGACGACGTTGCGCTCGGTGATCAGCGCGGCGAGGGTGCCGCTCGTGATGCGCTGCCGCGAGAGGTCGTCCAGCCAGATGCTGACGCCGGCGTCGCTGAGGGCCTGGGTGTTCTGATTCATGTTCTCGTCTCCTGCCGGGCCCGCTCAGCGAGCCGATTCGATGGATGCGCGAGCTGCCTCGATCACGGCCTCCGCCGTGAAGCCGAACTCGCGGAACAGGGTCTGCCAGTCGGCGCTCGCGCCGAAGTGGTCGATCGCGACCGTGCGTCCCGCGTCGCCGACGATGGGGTGCCAGCTGAGCGCGGTGCCCGCCTCGACGGAGACGCGCGCCTTGACGGCAGCAGGCAGCACCGACTCGCGGTACTCGTCCGACTGCTCGGCGAACCACTCGAGCGACGGTGCTGCGACGACGCGGGCGGCAACGCCGTCGGCCTGCAGCTGCTCACGGGCGGCGAGCGCGAGCTGCACCTCGGAGCCGGTCGCGATCAGGATGACCTCGGGTGCCCCGTCGGTGGCCTCGGCGAGCACGTAGGCGCCCTTCGCGACGTTCGAGGCGTGCGCGAGGGTGTCGCCGGATGCCGCGCCGTCGCCGCGCTCGAAGACGGGCAGGTTCTGGCGGCTCAGCGCGATGCCGACCGGGTGGTCGCGGCGCTCGAGGATGGTCTTCCACGCCCAGGCGGTCTCGTTCGCGTCCGACGGGCGGACGATCTCGAAGCCGGGGATGGCGCGCAGCGTCGCGAGCTGCTCGATCGGCTGGTGCGTCGGGCCATCCTCGCCCAGCGCCACCGAGTCGTGCGTCCACACATGGATGGGGTGCACGCCCATGAGCGCGGCGAGGCGCAGCGCGGGCCGCTGGTAGTCGCTGAAGATCAGGAACGTGCCGCCGTAGGGGCGCGTCGGGCCATGCAGCACGATGCCGTTGAGGATCGACGCCATCGCGTGCTCGCGGATGCCGAAGTGCATCGTGCGACCGGCTGCCGAGGCATGCGGGAACTCATCGGTCGCGTGCTGCGCGGGAGCGAAGGAGCCCATGCCGTCGAGCGTGGTGTTGTTCGAGCCAGCGAGGTCGGCCGAACCGCCCCACAGCTCGGGCAGCACCGCCGCGAGCGCGTTCAGGGTCTTGCCCGATGCCGCACGCGTCGCGACCTCGGTGCCGGCCTCAAAGGTCGGGAGAGCATCCTCGACGCCCTCCGGCAGCTCGCCCGAGAGCAGGCGGTCGAGCAGTGCCTTCGACTCGGGGTTCGCGGTCGCCCACGAGTCGAAGCGCTCCTGCCACGCGCCACGAGCATCGGTCGCGCGCTGCGTGGCGTTGCCGCGGGTGTACTCGATCACCGCGTCCTCGACCTGGAACGACTGCTCCGGGTCGAAGCCGAGCGCCTCCTTGACGGCCGCGACCTCCTCGCCGCCGAGCTTCGATCCATGCACGCCGCCGGTGCCCTGCCTGGTCGGGGCCGGCCAGCCGATGATCGTCTTCAGGATGATGAGCGTCGGCTTCGCGGTCTCGCCCTGCGCCTGCACGATGGCGTCGTGCAGCGCTGGCACATCCTCGACGTACTCGGGCGCCTTCGGGCCGTCGCTCTTGCGCCAGGAGACCTCGAGCACCTGCCAGCCGTAGGCCTCGTAGCGGGCCTTGACGTCCTCGGTGAAGGCGATGTCGACGTCGTCCTCGATCGAGATCTGGTTCGCGTCGTAGATCGCGATCAGGCGGCCGAGCTGCTGGTGGCCGGCGAGCGAGCCGGCCTCGCTCGTGACGCCCTCCTGCAGGTCGCCGTCGCCGGCGATCACGTAGGTGTAGTGGTCGAAGGGGCTCTCACCCTCGGGCGCATCGGGGTCGAGCAGCTCGCGCTCGAAGCGCTGCGCGTAGGCGAAGCCGACGGCGGATGCGAGGCCCTGGCCGAGCGGGCCGGTGGTGATCTCGATGCCCTTGGTGTGGGCGTACTCGGGGTGGCCGGGCGTGAGCGAGCCCCAGGTGCGGAGCGACTCGATGTCGGTCTTCTCCAGGCCCGAGCCGGTCAGGTAGAGCTGGATGTACTGCGTCAGCGACGAGTGCCCGACCGAGAGGATGAAGCGGTCGCGCCCGATCCACTTGTCGTCGGCGGGATCGCGGTCCATGACCTTCTGGAAGAGCAGGTGCGCGACGGGCGCGAGGCTCATCGCCGTGCCGGGGTGGCCGTTGCCGACCTTCTCGACGGCGTCGGCCGCGAGCACGCGCGCGGTGTCGACCGCCTGCTGGTCGTTGGTGGTCCATTCGAGTGCCAAGGAGGCTCCTTCTTCGGGCGGCCCGCGCGGCGAAGAGAACCCGCGGCGGGGAGGACGTTTGCGACGCCTCCAAGCATAGTGAGCCAGCACATCCGGTCCCTGTTCGATTCCGGCAGCACCGGCGTGCTCGTCGGATAGGATGGCCGTTGGCCTCGAGCCTTCCCGAACTCGTCTGAACGGAACCAGCTGCATGTCCAACGCGACCACCTCAGGCGTCTCGACCCCGTCGGACGCGGGGCAGCAGCCGGAGGCAGCGCGGCGGTCGAGGTTCGCGATCAAGGTGGGCGCCTACGTCGCGCTGACGAAGCCGCGCGTCATCGAGCTGCTGCTGGTGACGGCGCTGCCGACGATGTTCCTCGCCGCGGGCGGCGTGCCACCGCTCGGCGCGCTGGTCGCGACGCTCATCGGCGGCTTCCTGAGCGCGGGCAGCGCCAACGCGTTCAACATGATCCTCGACCGCGACATCGACAAGGTGATGCACCGCACGCAGCAGCGGCCACTGGTCACCGGCACGCTCTCAGTCACCGAGGCACGGGTGTTCGCCTGGACGCTCGGGGTCGTCTCGACCGTGGTGCTCGCGGTCTTCGCGACACCGCTCGCCGCTGCGCTGGCGGTCGCGGCCATCGCCTTCTACGTGCTGATCTACACGATGCTGCTCAAGCGCCGCACCGAGCAGAACATCGTCTGGGGCGGCATCGCCGGATGCTTCCCGGTCGTCATCGGCTGGGCCGGCGTGACCGGCACGCTCGACTGGCCCGCCTGGATCCTCTTCACGCTCGTCTTCCTCTGGACGCCCGCGCACTACTGGCCGCTGTCGATGAAGTACCGCGACGACTACGAGGCGGCGGATGTGCCGATGCTCGGTGTCGTGCGCGGCAAGCCGATGGTGGGCATCCAGGTCATCCTCTACGCGTGGGCATCGCTCGCGTGCACCCTGCTCCTCATCCCCGTCGCAGGCATGGGTCTGCTGTACTCGGGCGTGGCGATCATCGCCGGCGCCTGGTTCGTCGGCGAGGCGCACGGGCTGTACAGCCGCGCGATCAAGGGCAAGGTCGAGCTGCGCGCGATGCGCGTCTTCCACGCCTCGAACACCTACCTGACGCTGGTCTTCCTCGCCGTCGGCGTCGACCCGCTGCTGCCCTTCTAGCGACACCTCGCGCGCCACAACCTGCGCCGACCTGGTGCAGGCGGTGCGGGCGTGCTTCGCAGACGCTCCGCCTGCGACCGTTCGCCTCGCGGTCCACGATCCTGAAGCCGGTCAGCGCACGTGGTACTTGAACCCCTGGTGGGTAGCGACGAACCCCAGCCGCTCGTAGAACCGATGGGCTTCGAGGCGCTGCGCGTCCGACGTGAGCTGCACGAGAGAGCTGCCGGTGGCGGTGGCTGCAGGGCCCATCGCCCACCGCATGATCGTCGTGCCGAGGCCCGCGGATCGGTGGTCCCGGCCGACTCGCACGGCTTCGATCAGGAGTCGCGTCGCTCCGCGCCGCGCGAGTCCCGGGATGCGGGTGAGCTGCATCGTCGCAGCGATCGCCGCGCGCGCGTTGATGGCCACGAGGACATCGTTCGACGGGTCGGCGATGATGTCGGCGAGCGCTGCCTCGTAATCGCTGGTAGCGGGCGCGTCCGCTGTATCTCCGCGGGCGCCGGCGATCGGGTCGTCGGCGAGCAGGGCGATGAGCGCCGGCAGATCATCCGCCGTCGCTCTTCGCAGGCGATAGCCGGCGAGCGCCAGTTCGCAGGGCAGAGTGAGGGCGGCGATCATCGTCAGACGCGGTCGAGCATCTGCAGCAGCCGGCCCTCGCGCAGCGCCCACGGGCTGACGTCGAGCTGCTTGATGCCGAACGCTCGCATGGCCTCGGAGAGCACGATGCCGCCGGCGATCACCTGGAACGTGCGATCGGGCGTGATGCCGGGCAGCGCCGAGCGCGATGCGGCGTCCATCTTCGCCAGCCGCGGCAGCCAGTCGTCGAGCTGCGTGCGGCTCAGCACGGCGCGGTCGGCGTCGCCCACCCCGGGCATCAGGTTGCCCGCGAGCCGGGCGAGGGAGCGGATGGTCTTCGACGAGCCGATGACGTGGTCGGGGCGACCGAAGGGCTTCACCTGCGCCACGGCGTCGTCGAGCACGCCCTTCGCGTAGAGACGCAGCGCTCGCTGGTTGGCCGGCGTCGGGGGATCAGCGTCGAAGAAGCCGACGGTCGCGCGGCCAGCCCCCAGCGGCACCGAGAGGGCGATGTCGGGCTCCTCGTCCTGCCCGATCGCGACCTCGAGCGAGCCGCCGCCGATGTCGAGCAGCAGGATGCGACCGGCCGACCACCCGAACCAGCGCCGCACGGCGAGGAACGTGAGCCGGGCCTCGTCGGCCCCGGAGAGGATGTCGAGCGTGACCTCGGCCTCGCGCTCGATGCGCGCGACGACCGCTTCGCCGTTCTTCGCCTCGCGCAGCGCGCTCGTCGCCATCACGACGAAGTCGTCGAGGTGCTCGTCGCGGGCGATGGCGGCGCACTCGCCGATCGCGGCGAGCAGCGCGGCGACGCCCTCCTCGCTGATCGTGCCGTGCTCGTCGAGATAGCGCATGAGCCGCAGCGTCAGCTTGTGCGAGCGCTGCGGCACCGGGCGGCCGCCGAGACGGACGTCGACGATCAGCAAATGCACCGTGTTCGAGCCGATGTCGAGCACGCCCAGGCGCGTGCCGTGCCGGATGTCGCCGAGGCCGCCGTCCTCGGGTCGGTCGGTGGCGGTGGGCTGGCCGGCGCTGGTCATGCGCCCGATCCTGCCATCAGGCCGAGGTGGGCGCCTGCCCGGCGTCCAGCGCGTCGGGGACGTCCGTGGACGCATCCGCCCGCACCGACGGCCGGAGCGACAGCACGGTCGCTGCGCCCAGCGCCGTGATGATGACGGAGAAGACCATGTGGATGCCGACCAGCAGCACGGGCAGGCCGAGGTCGGACTGCACGATGCCGATGAGGATCTGCACGAGGATCATGCCCAGCAGCGCCAGCGACCAGCGCAGGTGCGCGCCGGGGCCGCGGACCGCGGCGGCGACCACGACACCCAGCACCAGCGCCAGCAGCACGTAGCCGGGGACGGCGTGCACATGCTGCATGACCGCCGGGTCGAGGCCGTTGCGCGCGGCACCGCCGTCGCCTGCGTGCGGCCCGGATCCGGTGGTGAGGACGCCCACGAAGATCACGATCGCCAGCGCGAGCGTCATGGCGTGCACCAGCAGCGACTGCCAGCGCGGCGCGACGCGCGGGCCGGCGGGGCCGACGACCACCTTCCACGCCAGCACCGCAGCCAGGCCGACCAGGATCACCGAGAGGTAGAAGTGGATGCCGACCGTGTCGGGTCGCAGCTCCATCCAGACCACGACGGCACCGATCAGCGCCTGGGCGATCGTGAGGCCGAGGACGAGCGCGGCGAGCGTGACGATCGGCTTGCCGGCGCGCTGGACCAGCGCCATCACGAGCATCACCACCGCGACACCCACGACGATGCCGCCGTTGACGCGGTTGGCGAACTCGATGATGCCGTGGATGCCCTGCTCGGGCACGGGCGTGAACGACTCCGGCGTGCAGTTGGGCCACTGCGAGCAGCCGAGGCCGGATCCGGTCAGTCGCACCGCCCCGCCGGTGCCGACGATGACGATCTGCGTGACCAGCGTCGTCCAGGCCGCGATCATCAGGCTGCGCGAGCGCGTGAGCAAGGTGCACCTCTCCTGCCGTTCGCGATAGGATCGTGGGGAGCCCATCGGCTCCGAACCCCCGTGCCGCTCAAGCGGCGAGGTATGTGCGAAGGCCCTTTCATTATGGCCCGACCCGGGAGGTGCGGATGCCGCGCGGAATGCCGAGGAGCACCGCCGGGTTGCATTAGACGTGTGGAAGGGGGAGCGATGTCTGATGTCCTGATCGACCGGCCCGAGCTCGAGAGCCTGGGGCAGTACGAGTTCGGCTGGCATGACTCCGACGAAGCGGGAGCCATTGCGAAGCGCGGACTGAGCGAGCAGGTGGTCCGCGAGATCTCCGAGCTCAAGAACGAGTCCGACTGGATGCTCGAGCGCCGTCTCAAGGGGCTGCAGCTGTTCGGTCGGAAGCCCATGCCGACGTGGGGTGCCGACATCTCCGGCATCGACTTCGACAACATCAAGTACTTCGTGCGCTCCACCGAGCGCCAGGCACAGACGTGGGAGGACCTCCCTGAGGACATCCGCAACACGTACGACCGCCTCGGCATCCCGGAGGCCGAGCGCAGCCGCCTCGTCGCCGGTGTGGCAGCGCAGTACGAGTCCGAGGTGGTCTTCCACTCGATCCAGGCAGACCTGGAGGCGCAGGGTGTCATCTTCATGGACACCGACACGGCGCTGCGGGAGCACCCGGAGTTCTTCGAGGAGTACTTCGGCACCATCATCCCGGCCGGCGACAACAAGTTCGCCGCGCTGAACACCGCGGTGTGGTCGGGCGGCTCGTTCGTCTACGTGCCGCCGGGCGTGCACGTGGAGATCCCGCTGCAGGCGTACTTCCGCATCAACACCGAGAACATGGGCCAGTTCGAGCGCACGCTCATCATCGCCGACGAGGGCTCGTACGTGCACTACATCGAGGGCTGCACGGCCCCGATCTACTCGTCCGACTCGCTGCACTCGGCCGTGGTCGAGATCGTCGTGAAGAAGAATGCCCGCGTTCGCTACACGACCATCCAGAACTGGTCGAACAACGTCTACAACCTGGTCACCAAGCGCGCGATCGCCGAAGAGGGCGCGACCATGGAGTGGATCGACGGCAACATCGGCTCCAAGGTCACCATGAAGTACCCGTCGATCTACCTGGTCGGCGAGCGCGCCAAGGGCGAGACGCTGTCGGTCGCCTTCGCCGGCCCCGGCCAGCACCAGGACGCCGGCGCGAAGATGATCCACATGGCGCCCTACACGACGTCGTCGATCGTCTCGAAGTCGATCGCCCGTGGCGGTGGCCGAGCCGGCTATCGCGGCGAGGTGCGAGTGGATGCGAATGCGCACCACTCCGCCAACAGCGTCGTCTGCGACGCCCTGCTGGTCGACACGATGTCGCGCTCCGACACCTACCCGGCCATCGACATCCGTGTCGACGACGTGGTGCTCGGCCACGAGGCGACCGTCTCGAAGGTCAGTGAGGAGCAGCTGTTCTACCTCATGTCCCGCGGCATGTCGGAGACCGAGGCGATGGCGATGATCGTTCGCGGCTTCATCGAGCCGATCGCCCGCGAACTGCCGATGGAGTACGCGCTCGAGCTCAACAAGCTCATCGAGATGAGCATGGAAGGATCCGTCGGTTGATGACTGCGACAGACACGGCACTGCATCACTCCGGCCCGGCCCACCTGGCGTCGGCTGAGCCTTTCGTCCCCATCCAGACGCGGTCCGAGCGCCCCACCTCGTTCGACCCGGCCGAGTTCGGCACGCCCACCGGCCGCGAGGTGAATTGGAAGCTCTCCGACATCAAGCGGCTCGCGCCGCTGTTCGTCGACGAGGAGACCGAGGCAGGCGACGACAATCGCATCGAGTATCAGCTCGACGAGCTCGAGTCGCGCGGCCTGCTCGTCGAGTCGACCGGCCATGACACCGCGCCGCGCGGCGAGATATTCCGCCCCGAGGATGTCGTCAGTGCGATCGCCTGGAAGCGCTGCGCCAACGCGCTCCACATCCGCCTCCCCGAGGGGCAGGTGCAGGACGAGCCGGTCATCGCCCGCCTGATCGGCAAGGGCGCGGACCGCCACTCGAACGCGCACATCGTCATCGAGGCGATGCCGGGTTCGGTCGGCACGATCGTGCTGCACCACTCCGGCTCGGCGCAGTACGCGCAGAACCTCGAGATCATCGTGCGCGACGGCGCCCGCCTGACGCTCATCTCGGTGCAGGACTGGGCGGACGACACCGTCCACGCCTCTTCGCACCAGGCCGTCGTGGGCGAGGGCGCGTACCTCAAGCACATGGTGGTCTCCTTCGGCGGTGGCGTCGCGCGCGTCAACCCGTCGATGCGCCTCGCCGGCCTCCACGCCGAGGGCGACATGTACGGCCTGTCGTTCGCCGACAGCGGCCAGCACATCGAGAGCCAGGTCTTCATGTTCCACGAGGGTGTCTCCACCCGCGGCAACGTGCTCTACAAGGGCGCGCTGCAGGGCACCGGGGCACGCTCGGTCTGGATCGGCGACGTGCTGATCGGCAACGGCGCGACCGACACGGACAGCTACGAGAAGAACCAGAACCTGGTCCTGACCGACGGCGCGCGTGCCGACAGCATCCCGAACCTCGAGATCCAGACCGGCGACATCGCCGGCGCAGGCCACGCATCCGCCACCGGTCGCTTCGACGACGAGCAGCTCTTCTACCTCGAGTCGCGCGGCATCGAGGAGGAGGAGGCTCGTCGCCTGGTCGTGATCGGCTTCCTCATGGAGATCGTGCAGAAGATCGGCGTGCCCGAGATCGAGCAGCGCCTCGCCGAGGCGATCGAGGAGGAGCTGCGCCGCGGCGCAGGGCTCGCTCCGGCCACGAAGGCGGGGGCATGAGCGCACAGCGTGCCTGCGGCGTGAACGACGTCGCCGTCAACGCGGCGATGAAGGTCGACCTGGACGGCATCGCGGTCGCGATCGTCAAGGACTCCGCCGGTGACATCCACGCCATCGGGGATACCTGCACGCACGGCGAGATCTCCCTGTCGGAGGGCTTCGTCGAGGGCGATGCCATCGAGTGCTGGGCGCACGGATCGCAGTTCGCGCTCAGGACGGGCAAGCCCATGAACCTGCCCGCCTACGAGCCGGTGCCCGTGTTCCCCGTGACCATCGACGGCGACGACGTGCTCGTCGACGTCCAGAACCCACTGACTCAGCAGTAGCAGACGGATTGACGCGGCTGCTGCCGCGAAGGAAGGAAGCGCCATGAGCGTCCTGGAAATCAAGGACCTGCAGGTCTCCATCGAGACCGAGCAGGGCAAGAAGGAGATCCTGCGCGGTGTCGATCTCACGATCAACTCCGACGAGATCCACGCCATCATGGGCCCCAACGGCTCCGGCAAGTCGACGCTCGCGTACACGATCGCCGGCCACCCCCGGTACCTCGTCGACGGCGGCTCGATCACGCTCGACGGCGAGGACGTCCTCGCGATGAGCGTGGACGAGCGTGCGCGCGCCGGCCTGTTCCTGGCCATGCAGTACCCGGTCGAGATCCCCGGCGTGACCGTGTCGAACTTCCTGCGCACCGCCAAGACGGCGATCTCGGGCGAGGCACCGCGCGTGCGCGAGTGGATCGGCAGCGTCCGCGGCGCCATGGAGAAGCTGCGCATGGACTCGTCGTTCGGTGAGCGCAACGTCAACGAGGGCTTCTCGGGCGGCGAGAAGAAGCGTCACGAGATCCTCCAGATGGAGCTCCTGCGCCCGGCATTCGCCGTGCTCGACGAGACCGACTCCGGACTCGATGTCGACGCGCTGCGCATCGTCTCCGAGGGCGTGAACCGCATCAAGGCCGAGACCGGTCTCGGCGTCATGCTCATCACGCATTACACGCGCATCCTGCGCTACATCGAGCCCGACCGCGTGCACGTGTTCGTGAACGGCCGCATCGCGGAGCAGGGCGGCCCCGAGCTCGCCCACCGCCTCGAGGAGGAGGGCTACGATCGGTACCTGAAGGCAGGTGTCTGATGGCTCTGATCGAGGTTGACGCAGCGAAGTTCGACGAGGCGACCGAAGCGCTGAAGGACGTCGTCGACCCCGAGCTCGACGTCAACATCGTCGACCTGGGCCTGATCTACGATCTCGCGTGGGACGACGAGCAGGATGCGCTGGTCGTCTCCATGACGCTCACCTCGGCAGGCTGCCCGCTCACCGATGTGATCGAGGCCGAGATGGCCGAGAAGCTCGACGGCGTGGTCGACCAGTTCCGCATCAACTGGGTGTGGATGCCGCCGTGGGGTCCGGAGCGGATCACCGAGGACGGCCGCGAGATGATGAGGGCTCTGGGCTTCTCCATCTGAGATGGATCCGCTCGACTGGATCCTCGGGCTCTACACCGCGACCATCCCGGTCGGTGGCGGTCAGGAGCTGCTGCTACGCGAGGTCGTCGGCAACGCCTTCGGCCTCACGAGCGCGCTCGGTGGCATGCTGCGACGGGTCTGGGCGTGGCCGGTCGGCATCGTCGGCAACGCCCTGCTGCTGACCGTCTTCCTCGGCACGCTGCTCGATCCGGGCCATGAGCTGCCCGCGCTGCTCGGGCAGGCCGGCCGCCAGGTCATGTTCATCGCCGTCGCCATCTACGGATGGGTCCGGTGGCGTCAGGCGCGCGACGACGGCGGACAGATCATGCCTCGCTGGGCGTCGTGGCGGGAGCGCGGCGGTCTGGTGCTCGCGCTCGTGCTCGGCACGATCGCCATCACGCCGCTGTTCCGCATGCTCGGCTCCTACGAGCCGGTGTGGGCGGATGCGTGGACCTTTGTCGGCTCGCTGCTGGCCACTTACGGGATGGCCAAGGGCTGGACCGAGTTCTGGCTGATCTGGATCGCTGTCGATCTCGTGGGCGTGCCGCTGCTGTTCAGCGCCGGCTACTGGGCGACCGCGCTGATGTACGCCTTCTACGGCGTCTTCACGCTCGTCGGCTTCATCGTCTGGTCGCGCGCTCGGCGCAAGCCCAGCATCGAGACGGTCATGCCCGATCCGCGGGTCGGGAAGCCGCAGAACTGAGCCTGCCGCAGCGTCAGTGCCGCGGCTTGCGCGGCGGCCGCTCGTCGCGCTGGCGTCGCTCGTCCCGCCCGCCGCGGTCGTCGCGCTGGCGTCGCTCGTCCCGCCCGCCGCGCTCGTCGCGCTGGCGTCGCTCGTCCCGCCCGCCGCGCTCGTTCCGGCCGCCGCGATCCGCCCGGCCGGTGTCGACGCGGATGTCGATCGGCACGCCCATGATGCGGGTCTGCGACAGACGCTCGAGCTGCGAGCGATCGAGCTCGGGCAGCTCGACGAGCGTGAAGTCCCAGCGGATCTGGATACGGCCGAAGTCGTCGCGCCCGAGGCCCCCCTCATTCGCGAGCGCGCCGACGATCTGGCGGGGCTCGACGCCTCGCCGGCTGCCGACGGCGAGGCGGTAGGTCGTCGCGTCCGAGGGGCCACGGCGGGCGCGGCGCTCCCCGGGCTCGTCGCCGCCGGCGCGGCTGCCCTGCTCAGCGCGAGGGGCTCGCTCGGTGCGCGAGGCCTGCAGTTTGCGATCGGCCGCCTCGTCCAGCAGCAGGGGAGTGTCGCCCTGCGCGACGACTGCGAGCGCGGCGGCGACATCCTCCTGCGGCACGTCGTGGTGCTCGACGTAGTGGGCGACGATCTCGCGGAAGCGCTCCACGCGGTCGCTCTGCGCGAGCGCAGCCGTGATGGCGTCGTCGAAGCGCGCCAGACGCGTCGTGTTCACCTCGCCGGCGCTCGGCATCGGCATGACCGTGACCGTGGCCTTCGTCGCCTTCTCGATGGCACCGAGCATGCGGCGCTCCCGTGCGGTGACGAAGCTGATCGCGTCGCCCGAACGGCCGGCCCGCCCGGTGCGGCCGATCCGGTGCACGTACGACTCGGTGTCGATCGGCAGGTCGTAGTTGATGACGTGGCTGATGCGCTCGACGTCGAGCCCGCGGGCGGCGACGTCCGTGGCCACCAGCACGTCGAGGTCGCCGGAGCGCAGCTGCTCGATCGTCTTCTCGCGCTGCGGCTGCGCGACGTCGCCGGAGATCGCCGCCGCCGCGTAGCCGCGCGCTCGCAGGCGCTCGGCCACCGTCTCGGTCTCGTTGCGGGTGCGGGTGAAGACGATCGCTCCCTCGAAGGGCTCCACCTCGAGCACGCGCGTGAGTGCCTCGAGCTTCTGCTGGTAGGAGACGAACAGCGCGCGCTGCGTGATGTTCGGCGTCGTCGAGGCGCTCGCGCGCACCGTGATCTCCGCCGGCTGGCGCAGGTGCTGCTGCGAGATCGCCCGGATCTGCCGCGGCATGGTCGCTGAGAACAGGGCGACCTGCTTCTCGACCGGGGTCGACTCGAGAATCTGCTCGACGTCCTCCGCGAAGCCCATGCGCAGCATCTCGTCGGCCTCGTCGAGCACGACGTGGGTGAGACCGGAGAGGTCGAGCGTGCCCTTCGCCAGGTGATCCATGATGCGACCGGGCGTGCCGACGACGACGTGCACACCGCGGCGCAGCGCCGAGAGCTGCACGCCGTACCCCTGCCCGCCATAGATGGGCAGCACGTGCACGCCGCCCAGGTGCGCGGAGTAGCGCTCGAACGCCTCGCACACCTGCACCGCCAGCTCGCGCGTCGGCGTCAGCACCAGCACCTGCGGGCTGCGGCGCGAGACGTCGACGGCGGCGAGCACTGGCAGTGCGAAGGCTGCGGTCTTGCCCGTCCCGGTCTGCGCGAGCCCGATGACGTCGCGACCGGCGAGCAGCAGCGGGATGGTCTCGGCCTGGATCGCCGACGGCGTCTCGTAGCCGACGTCGTCGAGCGCGCGCATGATGCCGGGCGGGAGGCCCAGGCTCGTGAACGTGGTGCGCTCGGCATCGGGCTCGGTGGCAGGGGGCTGCTGCGCGTCGGTCATGAACGCAACGCTACGCGCTCCAAGGCGCCGCGCGCGCCGCGAGGGTCATGAGGCGCCGGGATGGCTCGCTTCACCCAGACATGACGACGCCCGCGCGATCGGTGCGCGCGGGCGTGGTCGACGGATGCGCCGGTGGCGCGACGGGGTCGGGCTCAGTCGGCGCTGCGGTCGAGTGCCCGCACGCCCTTCCAGGCCAGCGGCAGCGCCGCTGCGGCGATCGCCCACTTGACGAGGCCGCCGACGATGAACGGCAGGAAGCCGACGGCGAGCGCGCCGCCCAGACCCACGGGGCTGCCGAGCGCGGCGAGCACCATCGCCATGTAGGGGATACCGAAGGCGAAGGGGATGAGGCTCGCGAGGCCGAACAGCGCGATCGCCAGCACGGGGCGGCGATCCCAGCGGCGCTCGGCGAGCGCGCCGACGACCGCGGCCGTGGCGATGAAGCCGATGATGAAGCCGAAGCTGGGCTTGCCGATCGCGGCGATCGAGCCGGTGAAGCCCGCGAAGATCGGGGCACCGGCGAGGCCGAGCGCCATGTAGCCGGCGAGCGCGGCGACACCGCGGCGGAAGCCCAGGGCTGCGGCGACCAGCATCACGGCGAGCGTCTGGCCGGTGATGGGCACCGGCCACATCGGGATCTCGGCCTGCGCGAGCGCGGCCACGACGGTGATGCCGGCGAGGACGAGCAGGACGTCCTTCGCGAGCGTTCGCTGACCGACGAGCGCGTCGACGAGCACGGTGCGGCGGGGGAGTGGGACAGCAGCAGCAGCAGTCATGAGCGACAGCCTATGCGGGGGCGGTGGCTCCGCGGCGCACCTATCTCTCGGTACCACCGAAGTAGCCTGGCTGCATGAGCGATCTGAAGGCCAAGGCCACCACCCTGCTGCGCATGCACGACGACTTCGTCGTGCTCCCGACCGTCTGGGATGCGTGGTCGGCGCGCGCGATCGTCGACGCGGGATTCGCCGCGATCTCGATCGGCAGCCACCCGCTCGCCGATGCGCGCGGCCAGCAGGACGGCGAGGGCATGAGCCTCGACGACGCGCTCGAGGGCATCGCCCGCATCACCGCAGCCGTCGACGTGCCGGTCAGCGCCGACCTCGAATCCGGCTACGACACCGCCCCGGCCGAGCTCATCGACCGCCTGCTCGACGCCGGCGCCGTGGGGCTGAACGTCGAGGACACCGTGCACAGCGAGGGCCGCATGCGCGAGCCCCAGGAGCACGCCGACACCATCGCCGGCCTGCGTGCCGCCGCCGACGCGGCGGGCGTCGACGTGGTCATCAACGCGCGCACCGACGCCTTCGTCAGGCCCGAGCTGCACGGCGGCGACCCCGTGGCGCAGGCGGTCGAGCGGATGCTGCTGGCCGAGCAGGCGGGCGCGCGCTGCCTGTACCCGGTGAAGGTGCCCGACGCCGCGGCGCTGACGGCCGTGCTCGAGGCCGTCACCCTGCCCGTGAACGTCATCGCGCATCCGCGGGACGGATCGACCGTCGACGGCCTGCAGGACATCCGCGCGCTCGGCGCCCGCCGCGTCACCTTCGGCCCGATGCTGCAGAGGGCGCTCACGGCGACGATCGCCGACCTCGCCGGGCCGTGGCGCTGAGGCGGTGACGCTGACGCGCGACCGCGAGCCCCGCTCCGGGGCGCTGATAGGCTGAACGGCTGGCCCGCTCTGTCGGGCCGAACCCCACCACCTGTCGAGAGAGGCTCCTGCGCGCATGATCGCTGTGTCTGGATTCGAGCTCTCCGTCGGGCCCCGCACGCTGATGAGCGACGTCTCCTTCCGCATCAGCGCGGGCGACAAGATCGGCCTCGTGGGCCGCAACGGCGCGGGCAAGACCACCATGACGAAGGTGCTCGCCGGCATCAGCGACGACCGCGACGGCCACACCTTCGCAGGGCAGATCGACCGCAGCGGCGAGATCGGCTACCTGCCGCAGGACCCGCGCTCCGGCGACCCCAAGCAGACCGCCCGGCGCCGCATCCTCGACGCCCGCGGCATCGGCGAGCTCGTCGAGGGCATGCGCCTGGCGACCGAGCAGATGGGCGAGGGCGGCACCGTCGCCGACGACGCCATGCGCCGCTACGGCCGGCTCGAGGATCGCTTCCTGGCGCTGGGCGGCTACGCGGCCGAGGCCGAGGGCGCGGCGATCGCCTCCAACCTGCAGCTGCCCGACCGCATCCTCGACCAGCCGCTCGAGACGCTCTCGGGCGGTCAGCGCCGCCGCATCGAGCTCGCGCGCATCCTCTTCTCCGGCGCCGACACCATGCTGCTCGACGAGCCCACCAACCACCTCGACGCCGACTCGGTGGTGTGGCTGCGCGAGTTCCTGAAGGGCTATCAGGGCGGCCTGCTGGTCATCAGCCACGACGTGCAGCTCGTCGAGGAGACCGTCAACCGGGTCTTCTACCTCGACGCCAACCGCCAGGTGATCGACATCTACAACATGAGCTGGAAGCTCTACCTGCGCCAGCGGGAGGCCGACGCCGAGCGCCGCAAGCGCGAGCGCGCGAACGTCGAGAAGCAGGCCAGCCAGCTCGAGCTGCAGGCGGCGAAGATGGGCGCGAAGGCGACCAAGGCCGTCGCCTCCAAGCAGATGGCGAAGCGCGCGGAGCGGATGCGCTCGGGGCTCGAGGACGTGCGCGCCGTCGACCGGGTGGCCAAGCTGCGCTTCCCGAAGCCCTCGCCGGTGGGCAAGACGCCCATCATGGCGCGCGACCTGTCGAAGTCCTACGGCTCGCTCGAGATCTTCACCGCCGTCGACCTGGCGGTGGACCGCGGCTCGCGCGTCGTCATCCTGGGCCTCAACGGCGCCGGCAAGACCACGCTGCTGCGCATCCTGGCCGGCGTCAGCGAGAGCGACACGGGTGAGATCGAGCGCGGCCACGGGCTGCGCGTGGGCTACTACGCGCAGGAGCACGAGACGCTCGACGTCGAGCGCAGCGTGCTGCAGAACATGATGACCGCCTCGCCCGACATCACCTCCACCGAGGCGCGTCGCGTGCTGGGCTCGTTCCTGTTCACCGGCGACGACGCCGACAAGCCTGCCCGCGTGCTCTCGGGCGGCGAGAAGACGCGCCTGTCGCTGGCGATGCTGGTGGTCTCCAGCGCCAACCTGCTGCTGCTCGATGAGCCGACCAACAACCTCGACCCCGCCAGCCGCGAGGAGATCCTCGGCGCGCTGGGCGCCTATGAGGGCGCGGTCATCCTCGTCAGTCACGACGAGGGCGCCGTCGAGGCGCTCGACCCCGAGCGGGTGCTGATCATGCCCGACGGCACCGAGGATCTCTGGAACCCCGAGTACCTCGAGCTCATCGGCCTGGCCTAGCCTTTCTCTGGCGGCATGCCGCCAACGGCTTCGGAGCGTGGAGGAGTGGCTGCGATGGACGAGCTGAGCGGATGGGTCCTGGTCGTCTGGGAGTCGTTCAACGCCGTCGGCGTGCTCGCCTTCGCACTCTCCGGTGCACTGCTGGCCACGCAGAAGCGCATGGACCTGGTCGGCATGGCCGGACTCGCGGTCGTCACCGCCACCGGCGGCGGCATGGCCCGCGACGTGCTGATCGGAGCGACCCCGGCCGCGGCGCTCACCGACTGGTGGATGCTCGCAGTGGCGCTTGCGGGCGCCCTGCTGGTGTTCCTGCTGCACCGCTGGATGAGCCGGCTCGACAAGCCCGTGCTGGTCTTCGACGCCATCGGCCTGGGCATCTTCGTCGTCGACGGAGCGAGCAAGGCGATGCAGCACGACGTCGGGCCGGTCGGGGCGGCATTCGTCGGCATGCTCACCGGCATCGGCGGGGGTGTGCTGCGCGACGTGCTCGCCAACGACGTGCCCGCTGTCTTCCGCCGCGAGTCGCGGCTCTACCTGCTGCCGGCCCTGATCGGCTCGAGCCTGGCGGCCGCGGCCATCAGCCTCGGCGTCGGCTACTGGTGGCTCATGGTGCTGATCGCAGTGCTCGTGTGCGGGCTGCGCATCGCCAGCGAGCTGCTGCAGTGGCGGCTGCCCGCGGTGAAGACCGAGGCGATGACGATCATCCGCGACTGAGGCGGGCGGGGGCGCAGGGGCTGCGCGGGGCGCTCAGCCCGCCTGCTCGATCAGCGCCAGCTGCGTGCCGTCGAGATCGACCAGGTACCCGGCGCGCAGCCCCCACTCCTGCATGCGGACGGCGTGCAGGCGCGGCATCCCGGCCGTCGCCTCCGGCACCCCGGCGTCGCGCACGGCCGCGTAGAGCTCGTCCACGTCCCCGACCCGCAGGCAGCACATGAAGCTGCTCGCGCGCGGATCGAGCTCCGGGTGCGGGAAGAACTCCAGCTGCAGGTCGCCGCGGACGAGGATCATCCATCCCTCGTCACGGAAGCCGCGCGCGAAGCCGAAGGCGCCGTAGAACGCCTCCGTCGCGTCGAAGTCCCTCGACGGCAGGTTCGGCACGGCACGGTCTCGCACGATGGACACGGCCCCATGATGCCGTGCGCACGGGAGGCCGTCGAGCCGTCTCTCAGGTGCGATCGAGGATGTCGTCCTCGACGTCGGCGTCCGTGCGCCGCACGCGCTTGGGCCGCACCTCGGGCGAGGCGCTGCGCAGCTCGTCGCGCATTCCCCACGCCAGCGCGGCGAAGGCGCCCAGCGCGAACACGTACCACTGCAGCGAGTACGACAGGTGCGGGCCCGGGTCGAGCACCGGGCGGCTCGCGAGAGAGACGTCGTCTGGCGCGCTGCCGTCCTCGCTGACGAGCAGCCCGTAGGCGCCCGTGTAGGTCGATGGCCCCAGCTGCACGGCGAGCTCCTCCAGATCGACCGATGCGATCTGCCCCTCCGGCGCGCCGCGGCCGGCGATGGAGCCCTCATCGGGCCGCAGCCGCGCCACGACCGTCGTCGGGCCCTGCGGCGTCTCGGGCTCCGTCACGGGCCGCTCGGCACCGCTGGCCTGGTCGATCCAGCCGCGGTTGACCACGAACACGGTGCCGTCGACGGTGCGGAAGGGCGCGATCACCTCGAAGCCGACCTCACCGCCGCGCCAGCGGCCGCGCAGCAGCAGCTGCTCGTCCGGCAGGTACTCGCCCTCGAGCAGCACGGGCGTCCACTGCAGGTCGGGGTCGAACGCGCCCAGCTCTGGCAGGGCATCCGCCACCGCCGCAGGCGTCCGGTCGTAGTTGGTCTCCAAGCGGTCGATCGCGGTGAGCGCCTCGTCGCGCCGGTTCCACTGCCAGATCGCGAGCGCGCAGCACACGATCGCGAACACGACGGCCACGGAGATGTAGCCGAGCCAGCGCGGCTCGCGCAGCAGCCGCAGCATCAGGCGACCCGCTCGACGGTCTCGCCGAAGGCGGTCACGACCACCGGGAAGCCGCGGGAGCGCAGCCACGCGGCGAGCGTGTCGCGGTGCTCGCCGCACGCGGCCCAGGTCTTCACCCGGTCGGCCGAGTGGATGCGCGGGTTGCGCCAGTGCACTGCGTGCGCCGCGTCGTCGCTGCAGCCGGCGGCCGAGCACGGCGTCGTGCCCTGCTCGCCCTCGAGCATCGAGAGCAGGCTCACAGCACGTCACCCGTCGGTCGGGTGCTGCCCGCATCCGTCGCCTGCGGGGCCGCGCTCGGGCCGGGCGGCAGCGCGTTGGGCGCCTCGATGCCCGCGCTCGTGCGGTGCGTCGAGACGTTCGCGATGACGACGGCGAAGTAGGGGATGAACACGGCGAAGAAGGCCGGGATGAGCTTCCACCAGCCGGGCACGATGAAGAAGATGCCGAGGGCGGCGACGCGTACGAGCATCAAGTAGAAATACATGCGGAAGCGCCTCTGACGATCCTCGTCAGGGGACATCGGGAGGTCGGTGAGCGACCCGGCGCTATCTTGATCTCTGTGCTCTCGCATGGCTCTGACAAGTATACGCCCGGGGGGTCAGCCCAGCAGGGCTCTGAACGACGCATCGCCGCAGTTCACTCGCCGTTCAAGCGGGCGAGGACCGCGTCGATGGCGGCGGCGTTCAACCTATCCTCGATCACCATCAACGCCGCGCCCCGCACTCCTGCATCCACCCCGCCCTGTGCCGGGACGATGCTCAAGTGCTGTGTCGCGAGCGGGATGGCACGTCGGTAGACGACCTCGCGCACGCCCGCGATGATCTCCTGCACGTGCACACCGAGTTGGCCGCCGACGACGACGGTCGAGGGGTTGAGCATGCTCACGCAGATCGCGGCGACTTCCCCGATCGCCCTGCCGGCATCGCGGGCGGCTGCGATCGCGCTCGGATCACCGACGCGGATGCGATCCACGACGTTGGCCGGGTCGATGGTTTCGCCCGTCGCATCGCTGAGCGCGCGCGCGATCGCCGGTCCGCTCGCGGTCGCCTCGAGGTCGTGCTCGTCGCCACCGTGGGGGACCTGTACGTGCCCGAGATCGCCGGCAGACCCTCTGGCACCTCGCTGTAGCACACCTCCAGCCACGATGCCGGCACCGATGCCGGTCGACACCTTGATGAACAGCAGATCATCGACGTCCGGCCAGGTGGTCGCGCGCTCCCCGAGCGCGAGCAAGTTCACGTCGTTGTCCACGAGCACGGGCACGTCGTAGTCACGACGGACGAACGATGGGATGTCGAAGCCATCCCACCCCGGCATGATCGGAGGTCTGATCGGGCGTCCGGTGGCGTGCTCGACAGGGCCGGGCACGCCGACGCCAATGCCGATCAGTGACGTCTGGTCGAGGCCCGCGCTCGCAATGAGTGCTGCAGCGGAGTCGAGCACGAGGTCCAGGATCGCGTCTGGGCCCGCTGCGATGTGCAGCCGGTGCTGCGCCCGGGCTATCACGTCGCCGGACATGTCCGTAAGGCCGACCGTCCCGTGCGTCGCGCCAAGATCGATGCCGATGATGAAGCGTGCTCGCGGGTCGAATACGAACCGGCTCGGCGGGCGACCCCCGGACGAAGCCGCGACGCCTGCCGGCACGATCAGGCCGAGCTGGGTGAGTGCAGCCATGCGCACGACGACCGTGGTGCGAGCCAGACCTGTCTCCTGCATCAGCTCAGCACGCGTGCGAGCACGTCCGTCTCGCAGCACCTGGAACAGTTCGCCGGCTCCATGTGTGGGCGTCAGCGAGATCACCGCACCTCCTCAACTCTCCGGAAGGGTTAACGTTGTGAGCGAGCGTATTACACCTTCACTTTCAACCTCGAGATAATGACATTTGACTTATCGAAGTCAAATGGCTAGCCTGGGCTCGTCGGGTCATACGAGGAGGTAGTCGACTCATGAAGCTTGCATACGAGGCGAACGCTTGGGGCGGCGTTGTGGGCACCCCTGCCGCTGTGACAGACCTTCCCACCGGCTACTACCTGACGCCGGGAGATATCGGCGTCGCGCTCACCGCCATAGCTGAGGCCGGCTTCTCAGGAGTCGAGGTGTTCGACGGCAACCTGATGGGGTGGGAGGACGGCATCGAGCCGTTCCGCTCCGCTCTGACCGACAACGGCCTGTCGCTCACCGGCGTGTACTCGGGCGGCCACTTCATCTATCGAGACGCCCACGATGACGAGTACGCCAGGTTCGAGCGATCGATCGCCGTTGCGGCGTCCGCGGGAGCCCGGCATTACATCGTGGGCGGCGGTTCGATCCGCAGCACCGGCCGTCGCGTCGAGGACTTCGCGGTCATGGGCGAGTTGCTCGATCGCGTCGCCGAAAGAGCACGCGCGGAAGGCCTCGTGCCCAGCTATCACCCGCACCTCGGAAGCCTTGCTGAGACGGGTGAGCAGATCGACGCGCTCTTCGCCGCCTCCAGCATCGGACTATGCGCAGACGTCGCGCATCTCGCCGTCGGCGGCTCCGACCCCGCAGCAGTCATCCGACGGTACGCCGACCGTCTCGACTACGTGCACCTCAAGGACGCCGACCTCACTACGGGAGCCTTCCTCCCCCTCGGAAGCGGCGACATCGACCTCGCTGCAGTCATCGCAGAGGTGCGGGCGGCGGGGTACGACGACTGGATCACGGTGGAGCTCGACGGCTACCTGGGCGACCTCCAGGCTGCCGCAGTCACCAGCCGGACCTTCCTGGAGCATCACGGCCTCGCCGACTGAAGCACCCGAACGACCGAGCGGCGCGACCGCGCTGACTCGCACAGCAAAGGAGATGTGCATGAAGAACCTCACACGGCCGCTCGTCGCGGTCGCAGCCCTCACGGCGCTCGTGGGCCTCGCGGCCTGCACGCCAGCCAGCGACGGAGCGCAAACCGAAGTCGATCCAGAGGTCGCGGCGCAGATCGATGCCGCGCTCGAGGAAGTCACGGGCCAGGTGCTCAGCGAGGGTCCCAACGGAGAAGAGCCGTCGCCGTTCTCGGCCACCGAGATGACGGAAGATCAAGTCGCCGAAGTCGCCGACATGGACCTCACCGCGGCGATCGTCATGCACTACGGCGGCAACGACTGGGCCAACGCGCAGATCGCGGGGCTCAACGCTGAGTTCGAGCGCCTGGGCATCGAGGTCATCGCGACGACCGACGCCGACTTCGATCCCGCGAAGCAGGTCTCCGACATCGAGACCGTGCTCGCCCAGCAGCCGGACATCATCGTCTCGATCCCCACCGATCCCGTTGCGACCGCCGCTGCCTATCGGCGGGCGGCGGAGCAGGGCGTGAAGCTCGTCTTCATGGACAACGTTCCCGATGGCTTCGTCGCGGGGGAGGACTACGTATCCATGGTCTCCGCCGACAACTACGGCAACGGCGTCACGTCTGCCTACCTGCTGGCACGCTCGCTGGGCGGTCAGGGCACGATCGGCGTGATCTACCACGAGGCCGACTTCTTCGTGACGCAGCAGCGCTACGACGGGTTCATGGCGACCATCACCGAGGAGTTCCCGGACATCGAAGTCGTCCAGGAGCAAGGCATCGCCGGACCTGACTTCGCAGGCGATGCCCAGGGTGTCGCGAGCGCCATGCTGACCCGGCACCCGGACCTCAGCGGCATCTGGGCAGTGTGGGACGTGCCGGCCGAGGGCGTGATGGCCGCCGCGCGCGAGACCGGCAGGACCGACATCCGGATCGCGACCGAGGACCTGGGCACGAACGTGGCGATCGCGCTCGCGCGGGACGAGATGGTGGTCGGCCTCGGCGCCCAGCTCCCGTACGACCAGGGCGTCGCGGAGGCGCGTCTCGCCGCGCTCAGCGTGCTGGGGGAGGATGTGCCGCCGTATGTGGCGCTCAGCTCGCTTCCCGTCGACCACGACAACGTCCTCGAAGCCTGGGAGCTCGTCTACCACGCCGACCCGCCGGCGGCGGTCACGGACGCCTACACCGAATGACCACCGTGGGGCGGCCAGCATTGCCGGCCGCCCCACGCTCTCGAAGAGGAGAAGACATGCAGGACATCAACATCGCCCTCATCGGCGGCGGATTCATGGGCAAGGCCCATTCGCTCGCGTACGCAGCCATGCCGATGTTCTTCTGGCCCGCGCCTGCTCGACCCATCCGCAAGACGGTCGTCGATGTCACCGAAGAGCTCGCATCGACCGCCGCAGACCGGTTCGGCTGGGAGCGCTACGCCACCTCCTGGCAGGAGGTCATCGACGACCCGACGATCGACGTCGTGGACATCGCGACTCCGAATCATCTGCATGCGGAGATCGCCATCGCGGCAGCCGAAGCCGGGAAGCACGTCATCTGCGAGAAGCCGCTCGCGCCGTCAGCCGCGGATGCAAAGCGCATGCTCGACGCAGTCGAGCGAGCCGGTGTCGTGAGCGCAGTCGCTTTCAACTATCGCCGCACGCCCGCGGTGGCGCTCGCGAAGAAGTACATCGACGAGGGCGCGATCGGCACGATCCTGAACTTCCGCGGCACGTACTTGCAGGACTGGAGCGCCGATCCTGATTCGCCGCTCAGCTGGCGCTTCCAGAAGAAGATCGCCGGATCGGGGGCGGTGGGCGACATCGGGTCGCACGTGGTCGACCTCGCCCGGTATCTCGTCGGCGAGATCAGCGAAGTCAGCTCCATCGTCTCCACCTTCATCAAGGACCGACCGCTGCAGTCGAGCGGGTTCGACGCCCTGGGCGGCTCCGTGAAGTCCGACGGGCCGCGCGGAGAGGTTGACGTCGATGACGAGTCCGTCTCCCTCGTCAAGTTCCGGGACGGCGCGGTGGGCTCTATCGAGGCAACCCGAAACGCGTGGGGTCGCAACAACTTCATCACGTTCGAGATCCACGGTACCGAGGGCTCGATCGTGTTCAACTACGAGAACCGCGACGAGCTGCAGGTCGCATTCAAGAACGACCCGAGCGATCGGCGGGGCTTCCGCACGGTCTACACCGGTCCCAGCACACCGTACGGCGATGCGCTCTGGCCGATCCCCGCGCTCGGCATCGGCTACGGCGAGACGAAGATCATCGAGGCCTACGAAGTCATGAAGGCGATCGTCGAAGGCGGATCGGTTCGCCCCGATTTCGCCGATGGCTACCAGACCGCGCTGATCGACGAGGCGATCCTCGAGTCAGGGCGCACCGGTCTGTGGACCCCGGTGCCTGAGCATCCACGAGCCCGGTGATGGGCGCCTCGGCGATCGACACGACGACGCCCGTCGTCCGAATGCGGGACGTGGTCAAGGACTTCGGCCCGGTCAGCGTGCTCAAGATGGTGGACATGGACATCCGGGCAGGGGAAGTCCATGCGCTCGCCGGCGAGAACGGTGCCGGCAAGTCGACGTTGATGAAGATCCTCCAGGGGGTCTACACGATCACGTCGGGCACCATCGAGGTGGACGGCCGCGAAGTGACGATCCGTGACACTGCGGATGCGGAGCGCGCCGGGATCGGGATGGTGTTCCAGGAGTTCAGCCTCATCCCGTCGATGACCGTCGCGCAGAACATCTCGCTGAACCGAGAGCAGCGCGGCCGGCTCGGTCTCATCGACGACCGGGCGGCAGAGAACGAGGCACGTCGCATCTTCGACGATCTGGGCGTCGCTCTCGACCCGCGCGCAACGGTCGGGAACCTGGGGACCGCGTACTGGCAGCTCGTCGAGATCGCGAAGGCGATCGCGAAGGACGCGAAGGTGCTCGTCATGGACGAGCCGACTGCAAGCCTCGCCAAGCATGAGGTCGAGAACCTGTTCGCGCTGATCGAGCGGCTCAAGCATCGGGGCATCGCGATCGTCTACATCTCTCACCGCATGGACGAGATCCGCCGCGTCGCGGACCGGATCACCGTGCTGCGTGACGGCAGTGTCGTGCTGAGCGATCAGCTCTCCGAGCTGTCGTCGCCCCAGATCATCGAGGCCATCATCGGGCGGAGGCTCGCGAGCGATCTCGTCTATCGCGAGCGCGAGCGAGATCCTGAAGCACCGATCATCCTCTCGGCGGTCGGCATCGCGAGCGCACACGTGCTCCGATCGATGGATCTCACCGTGCGCGCCGGCGAGATCGTCGGCCTCGCGGGACTGATGGGCAGCGGCCGCACGGAGTTCGCTCGAGTGCTCATCGGCATGGACAGGCCGACACGAGGCGAGCTGCGCATCGACGGGGAACGTCGGGTGCTCTCGGGTGTGCGTGCCGCGCAGCGAGCTGGCATCGCGCTGATCCCCGAGGACCGTCGCGAACAGGGTCTCGTGCTCGAGCACTCGGTCTCCGACAACCTCGTCCTGCCAGTGCTGGGAACCGTCATGCGTGGGCCCTTCGTGAGCCCCGCGAAGATTGCGCGGCTCACCGACCACCTCGTCAGGACCTACGGCGTGAAGACCAGTGACCCCGACATGCCCGTGAACAGACTCTCCGGCGGCAACCAGCAGAAGGTCGTCGTCGCGAAGTGGATCAACACCGCCCCTCGACTGCTGGTGATGGACGAGCCGACGGCCGGCGTCGACATCGGCACCAAGACCGAGATCCTCGACATGGTTCGAGACTTCGCGTCACAGGGCAACGCCGTCGTCTTCATCTCCTCTGAGCTGCCCGAGCTGCTCGCCGTCGCCGACCGCATCGTCGTACTCGGGGAAGGCAGTACGTTCCGTGCATTGGAGCGAGCCGAGATCGAGAGCGAGGAGCAACTGCAACTCATCATCCAAGGAGAAGCCGCATGAGCAGCACCGCAACGACGGAGAGGCCGTCGCTGATCAGCAGGATCACTGCGCACATGGATTGGCGCAGCAACATCATCTACATCGCGTTCATCCTCGTGTTCGTGCTGTTCTCGGTCATGTTGGGCGACAGCGGATTCTTGACGGGAAACAACCTCCTCAACATCGTTCGGCAGACTGCGACGATCTCCGTGATGGCAGTCGCCATGACCTTCGTGATCGCCAACGCTGAGATCGACCTCAGCGTCGGCTCTGTGGCAGGACTGTCCTCCGTGGTGACTGCGATGGCGATCACGCACTACGGCCTCCTTCCCGGAATCCTCGCGGGTCTCGCCTCTGGTGCGGTCATCGGGGCAATCAACGGCGGGCTGGTGGCATGGCTGAAGATTCCGTCGTTCCTGGTCACGCTCGGCATGCTGGGTCTCGCGGCCGGACTCGCTCAGTGGATCACGGGCTCTGCACCGCAGCCGATCGGCGACCGGTGGTACATCCTGATCTTCGGAGGCGGTGACTTCGGTCCGGTGCCCGGCCTGCTCGTCTGGACGGTGCTCGCAGTCGCGGTCGGCTGGATCGTGATGAACCGCACTCGCTTCGGTCGTCAGGTGCTCGCCACAGGCGGTAACCCGACCGCCGCCGCCTACACAGGCATCCGCACCGCACAGATCAAGTTCGCCGTGCTCCTGACGTCAGGAATCGTGGCAGCGCTCGCGGGCATGCTCTACGCCGGTCGACTCGAGTCAGGACGCTTCCAATGGGGTCAAGGCGACGAGCTCACCGTCATCGCCGCCGTCATCCTGGGGGGCACGAGCCTCTTCGGTGGCCGAGGTGCGATCATCGGCACGCTCTTCGGCTCGCTCTTCATGGGCCTGGTGAACAACGGCCTGATCCTCGCGGGGCTCGATGTCGCGCAGCAGCAAGTCGTCCGCGGCGCCATCATCATCGCGGCCGTCGCGCTGTCGAGGAAGAAGTGAGCGCGGCACGGCCCGTGCGCAGCGGGATCATCGGCCACGGGTTCATGGGCGCCGTGCATACCCGCGCGGTGCGTGCAGCCGGGGGCGAAGTGGTCGCCTACGCAGGGCGCGACCTCGCTCGCGCGGCGGATGCCGCAACACGAAACGGTGTTGCGCGCGCTCTCTCGCCTGAGGCGCTGATCGCCGACCCAGAGGTCGATGTCGTACACATCTGCACGCCGAACTCACAGCACGTTGCGCTCGCACGCGCGGCCATCGCCGCGGGCAAGCACGTGGTCTGCGAGAAGCCGCTCGCGATGACCCTCCATGATGCGATGGGGCTCGACCGGGCCGCTGAGGCCGCAGGCGTCGTGACCGTCGTGCCGTTCGTCTACCGGTACTACCCGGCGGTGCGCGAGGCTCGTGCGCGCATCGCGGCTGCCGGCGAACGCATCTGGCTTGCCCACGGCCACTATCTGCAGGACTGGATGGCCGACAGCGACGCCTACAACTGGCGAGTGGAGGACGGCGACTCGCGGGCGTTCGCCGACATCGGCGTGCACTGGTGCGACTTGTTCGAGTTCATCAGCGGTCACCGCATCAGCCGGGTCTCCGCCCGCTTCACGCGTCTGCACGATGTTCGCATCTCACCGCAGGGCGAGGTGCCGGTGTCCAGCGAGGATGCCGTCACGATGCTGTTCGAGACCGACCGCGATGCATCCGGCAGCGTCGTCATCTCGCAGGCGAGCCGCGGACGCAAGAACCGGCTCTGGCTCGAGCTCGACGGCGTCGAGGCCTCGTACGTCTTCGACCAGGAGGACCCCGATCGCCTCGTGGTGGGAATGACCGAGGGAACCCTCATCGTTCCGAAGGGCGGGGAGACGATGCCCGCGGCCGCGGTCGCACCGTACGTCACGACGCCTTCCGGTCACGTCCAGGGATACCAGGAGTCGTTCACGCTCCTCATGGGCGAGATGATCTCGGCAGTGCGGGGTCACCCGGCATCAGGGATGCCGGGCTTCTCCGACGGCGTGCGTGCGGCGCAGATCACGGAAGCCGTCGTCACATCCGCACGTCGGGGAGGATGGTGTGAACTCACCAGCACCGAACTCGGGAGGATCGCGTGACACCGACGACGCACCCCGTCACCCTGTTCACCGGTCAGTGGGCGGACCTGCCGTTCGAGGAGGTCGCGCGCCTGGCCGCCGGATGGGGATTCGACGGCCTCGAGATCGCGGCGTCCGGCGACCACCTCGATCTTCGGCGAGCAGATGAGGACGCCGCATACCTGCAGTCGCGGCTCGACATCCTCGACCGACATGGTCTGCGCGCACACGCCATCTCGAACCACCTCGCGGGTCAAGCCGTGTGCGACGCCCCGATCGACTTCCGACACCGAGCGATCGTGCGAGAGTACGTCTGGGGGGACGGTGAGCAGGAGGGTGTGCGCCAGCGTGCGGCGGCCGACATGCAGCGCGCCGCGCGAGTCGCCCGCAAGCTGGGCGTCGACACCGTCGTGGGCTTCACCGGATCGTCGATCTGGCCGTACGTCGCGATGTTCCCGCCGGTGCCTGCAGAGGTGATCGATCAAGGCTACGAGGACTTCGCAGACAGGTGGAATCCCATCCTCGACGTCTTCGACGGCGAGGGAGTGCGATTCGCCCATGAAGTGCACCCGGGTGAGATCGCCTACGACTACTGGACATCGGTGCGCGCGCTCGAGGCGATCGATCACCGCGAGGCCTTCGGATTCAACTGGGATCCGTCGCACATGATGTGGCAGCACATCGACCCGGTCGGCTTCATCACCGACTTCAGCGATCGGATCTATCACGTCGACTGCAAGGACACGCGGCTCCGATCCAAGAACGGGCGCGGCGGCGCGCTGGGGTCACACCTGGCATGGGGCGACCCGCGGCGCGCTTGGGATTTCGTCTCGACCGGGCGCGGCGACGTTCCGTGGGAGGACTCCTTCCGCGCGCTCCGCGCGATCGGATACGAGGGTCCTATCTCGATCGAGTGGGAAGACGCCGGGATGGACCGGTTGCACGGGGCTGAGGAGGCACTGCGCTTCGTGCGGTCGCTGCTGTGGGAGTTGCCCGACGCGGCGTTCGATGCAGCGTTCTCCAACCAGTGACCAGCGCTCGCACGAGACCCTACGCGCCTGAGGGATGCCGAGGCCTGCGGCCCCAATAGGCTGGCGGTCATGATCTCTCGCACCGTGCTCGTCACCGGCGGCAATCGCGGCATCGGCCGCGCGATCGCGCAGGCCTTCCTCGACGCCGGCCACCGCGTCGCCATCACCTCGCGCGACGGCTCCGGCCCCGAGGGCGCGCTGGCAGTGGCCGCCGACGTCACCGACAGCGCCTCGGTCGACGCGGCGTTCACGACGATCGAGGCCGAGCTGGGCCCGGTGGAAGTGGTGGTGGCGAACGCCGGCATCACCCGCGACACGCTGCTGATGCGCATGAGCGAGCAGGACTTCTCAGAGGTCGTCGACACCAACCTCACGGGCGCCTTCCGCGTGGCGCAGCGGGCCTCGAAGGGCATGCTGCGCGCCAAGTGGGGCCGCATCGTGCTGATCTCGAGCGTCGTCGGCCTGTACGGCGGCCCCGGCCAGGTGAACTACTCGGCGTCGAAGGCGGGCCTGGTGGGCATCGCCCGCTCGATCACCCGCGAGCTCGGCGCGCGCGGCATCACCGCCAACGTGGTCGCGCCCGGCTTCATCGAGACCGACATGACGGCCGAGCTCGACGACAAGACCCAGGCCGAGTACAAGAAGGCCATCCCCGCCGGCCGCTACGCGACCCCCGAGGAGGTCGCGAACGTGGTGCGCTGGATCGCCAGCGACGAGGCCGCCTACATCTCCGGCGCCGTCATCCCTGTCGATGGCGGCCTTGGCATGGGTCACTGACCTCCGGATCCCCGGCATGGAGTCGCGACACCTCAGCGTCGTCATCCGCCGCGACTGGCGCGCGGTCGCAGCCTTCGCCGGTGATCCCGAGCAGCTGCCGCGCTGGGCGGCCGGCCTCGCCACTGGCGAGCTGCGCAGGGACGGCGACGCGCTGGTGCTGGAGTCTCCGATGGGGGAGGTGCGGGTGCGCTTCGCGCCGCACAACGCCTTCGGCGTGCTCGACCACGACGTGACGCTGCCCGACGGCACGGTCGTCCACAACCCGCTGCGTGTGCTGGCGCATCCGCACGGCGCAGAGGTCGTCTTCACGCTGCGACGCCTGGACGGCGTGAGCGCGGATGCGTTCGAGGCCGACGCGCAGGCGGTGGCCGCCGACCTCGCGCGGCTCAGGTCGCTGCTCGAGCGCTGAGCGCTCCGCAGGTGTACGACGGTTTGCTCACAACCGGCGGTCGGGAGCGCCGATCGCCATACATGTGCCTTCAGGGGCGAGCGGGCGCGGGCAGCAGCGCGATGAGCTCGCGGAAGTCGGGCACCTCGACGATGTGGCTCGCCTGCTCGCGCACGGCGGGCTTCGCGCAGAACGCGACCGAGATGCCCGCCGCTCCCATCATCAGCAGGTCGTTGGCGCCGTCGCCGACCGCGACGATGCGCTCGCGCGGCACGCCCAGGTTGAGGCGCAGCGACTCGAGTGTGTCGCGCTTGGCCGCACCGTCGATGACGGGACCGATCGAGCGGCCCGTCAGGCGCCCATCCGCCACCTCGAGCCGGTTGGCGCGCGCATGGTCGATGCCGAGCTGCGCCGCCAGCGGGTCGAGCACCTCGTGGAAGCCGCCCGAGACGGCCGCGACGACGCCGCCGCGCTCGTGCACCTCGGCGATCAGCTCCGGCACGCCGTCGGTGACGGTGACCTGCTCGCGCACGTCGTCGAGCACGGATGCGGGCAGGCCCTCGAGCATCAGCAGACGCTCGGCGAGCGAGGCGGCGAAATCGAGCTCGCCGCGCATCGCGCGATCGGTGACCGCGGCCACGTGACGCTCGGCGGCGGGCCCGACCGCGCGCGCGATCAGCTCGATAACCTCATCGCGGATGAGCGTGGAGTCGACGTCGGTGACCAGCAGCAGGGCGGCGCCGCTCACTGGAAGATCTTGGTGCCCTTGGGCACCGTCACGATGCCGGAGGCGGAGATCGAGAAGCCGCGCGAGCGGTCGAGGTCGTGGTCGACACCAACCTGCACCCCGGGCCCGAGCTCGACGTCCTTGTCGATGATGGCGCGGCGCACGACCGCACCGGCGCCCACGTGGACGAAGTCGAACAGGATCGCGTCGGAGACCGTGGCGCCGGCATCGATCACGCACCAGGGGGCGACGACGCTGCGCACGATCGAGGCGCCCTGCACGACCGAGCCGGAGCCCACGATGGCCTCGTTGACGTCGGCGGCGCGACCCCACGCATCCCTGGTGAACTTCGCCGGGGGAGCGTTGACGATCTGCGTGTAGATCGGCCACTCGCGGTTGTAGAGGTTGAAGATTGGCAGCGCCGAGATGAGATCCATGTGCGCGTCGAAGAACGACTCGATGGTGCCCACATCGCGCCAGTAGTACTTGTCGCGCTCGGTCGCGCCGGGCACCGTGTTGTGCTTGAGGTCGTACATGGCGGCCTCGCCGCGCTCGACGAACCAGGGGATGATGTCTCCGCCCATGTCATGGCTCGAGCCTTCGAGGCTGTTGTCGGCGATGACGGCCTCGACCAGCGCATCCGCGTCGAAGACGTAGTTGCCCATCGAGGCCAGCACCTCGCCGGGGGCGACGACGAAGTCGGATGCGTCGGCGGGCTTCTCGTGGAAGGCCTTGATGAAGCCGTCCTTCGTCTCGTCCTCCTCGATCACGCCGAACTGGTCGGCGAGCTCGAGCGGCTGACGGATGCCGGCGACGGTCGCGCGGGCGCCGGACTCGATGTGCGCCTGGATCATGTCGCTGAAGTCCATGCGGTAGACGTGGTCGGCGCCGACCACCACCACGATGTCGGGCTTCTCGTCGGCGACCAGGTTCAGCGACTGGAAGATCGCGTCGGCGCTGCCTGCGAACCAGTGCTTGCCGGTGCGCTGCTGCGCCGGCACCGAGGTGACGTAGGAGTTGAGCATGTTCGACATGCGCCACACCTGCGAGAGGTGCCGGTCGAGCGAGTGCGACTTGTACTGGGTGAGCACCACGATCTTGCGCAGATCGGAGTTGATCAGGTTCGAGATCGCGAAGTCGATCAGCCGGTAGGCGCCGCCGAAGGGCACCGCAGGCTTCGCACGATCGGCTGTCAGGGGCATCAGCCGCTTGCCCTCGCCGCCGGCGAGCACGATCCCGAAGACCTTCTTCTCCATGGCCACACCCTACGGGCACGCGGGTGGGAGGGGCCAGGGCACCGCCCCCAGACTGGGCAAATGCCTGGCATAGGGTGAGGCCATGCGCGTCGATCTGCTCACCAAGGAGTACCCGCCCGCGGTCTACGGCGGCGCCGGGGTGCACGTCACCGAGCTCGTGAAGGCGCTGCGGCGCTCGATCGAGGTGCAGGTGCGCTGCTTCGGAGCACCGCGCGACGAGGCCGACACCACCGCCTACGAGGTGCCCGACTCGCTCGCCGGGGCGAACGGCGCGCTGCAGACGCTCTCGGTCGACCTGCAGATCGCCGACGCGGTCGGCGGCACCGAGCTCGTGCACTCGCACACCTGGTACGCCAACGAGGCAGGCCGCCTCGCGCAGGCGCTGCACGGCGTGCCGCACGTCGTCTCGGCGCACTCGCTCGAGCCGCTGCGGCCGTGGAAGGCCGAGCAGCTCGGCGGCGGCTACCGCATCTCGAGCGACATCGAGCGCCGCGCCTACGAGGCCGCCGACCGCGTGATCGCCGTCTCCAACGGCATGCGCGCCGACATCCTGCGCTCCTACCCCTCCCTCGACCCTGAGAAGGTCGTCACCATCTACAACGGCATCGACCTGGAGTCGTGGGCGCCGAACCCCGACGCCGACCGGGCGCGGGAGCTGGGACTGGACCCGACGCATCCGTCGGTCGTCTTCGTCGGCCGCATCACCCGGCAGAAGGGTCTGCCGCATCTGCTGCGCGCCGCCCGTTCGCTGCCGGAGGACGTACAGTTGATCCTCTGCGCCGGCGCACCGGACACGCCCGAGATCATGGCGGAGGTCAAGGGCCTCGTGCAGGAGCTGCAGGCGACCCGCGAGGGCGTCGTCTGGATCGACGACGTGCTGCCGCGCGAGGATCTGCGCGCACTGCTGACACACGCGACCACCTTCGTCTGCCCGAGCGTCTACGAGCCGCTCGGCATCGTCAACCTCGAAGCCATGGCGTGCGGCGCGCCGGTGGTCGGCAGCGGCACCGGCGGCATCCCCGAGGTCATCGACGACGGCGTGACGGGCTTCGTGGTGCCGATCGACCAGGTGCAGGATGGCACCGGCGCGCCGACGGATCCCGAGCGCTACGAGGCCGATCTCGCCGATGCGCTCTCGCGCATGGTCGCCGACCCCGAGGCGGCGAAGCGGATGGGTGAGGCAGGGCGGGAGCGCGCCCGCACCCACTTCGACTGGGGCCGCATCGCCGAGGAGACGCGCGAGCTGTACGCCACGGTGATCGCCGAGCGCGCTGCGGCGGCCGAGTAGGCGCCGAGCGGCAGCCGCTGCCCGCGCGCCCGTGCTGATCGGGGCGCCCCGCTCGATAGGCTCGCCTGCATGGCCAGCGTCCTCGAGCTCACCGACGTCTCGTTCGTCAGGAACCGCAACCGCATCCTCGACTCGATCTCCTGGACGGTCGACGAGACCGACCGCTGGGTCATCCTCGGCCCGAACGGCGCCGGCAAGTCGACCATCCTGCAGCTCGCCTCGGCGAGCACCCACCCGACCTCCGGCACGGTCGAGGTGCTGGGGGAGCGCGTGGGCAAGGTCGACGTCTTCGAGCTGCGCACCCGCATCGGCCTCGCCGCCACCGGGCTGGCCCGCCGCATCCCCGGGCACGAGCGAGTCGGCGACGTCGTGCTCACCGCCGCCTACGCCGTCACCGGGCGGTGGCGTGAGCACTACGAGTCGTTCGACCTCGAGCGCGCCGCCGAGGTGATGGACGCGTGGGATCTCACCGAGCTCTCCACCCGCACCTTCGGCACCCTCTCCGACGGGGAGCGCAAGCGCGTGCAGATCGCCCGCGCGGTGATGACCGACCCCGAGCTGATGCTGCTGGATGAGCCGGCGGGCAGCCTCGACCTCGGCGCGCGCGAGTCGCTGCTGGAGTCGCTCGCCGACTACGCCTCGTCGTCGCTCGCGCCCGCGATCGTGATGGTGACGCACCATGTCGAGGAGATCCCGCCCGGCTTCACCCACGCGATGCTGCTCGGCGAGGGCAGGATCCAGGCGGCGGGCACGCTCGACGAGGTGCTCACCGACGCCAACCTCACCGCCACGTTCGGCGTGCCGCTGCAGGTGCAGCAGGAGGACGGCCGCTGGCGTGCCCGCGCGAAGCGCTCGTGATCGATGGCCGCACCACGCCGCGTCTCGCACACCACCCGAACCAACTGATACACTCGTCTGTCGGCCCGTACGTTGGCCGTAGACTTTCCGCGCCCGAGCGACCAAGGACTGCAATGAAGACCGAGACTCACCCCGACTACCAGCCGATCGTGTTCCGCGACCTCGCCTCGGGCGAGACGTTCCTGACGCGCTCGACGGTCACCAGCGACAAGACGATCGAGCTGGATGGCGAGACCTACCCGGTCATCGACGTCGAGATCTCGTCGGCCTCGCACCCGTTCTACACGGGCAAGCAGCGCATCATGGACTCGGCCGGCCGCGTCGAGAAGTTCAAGAACCGCTACAAGGGCTTCGGCGGCTGATCCAGCCGCACCCGATCACCGAGTGACGGGTTGTTGCAGGAGTGATGCGTCACTCGTGCAACAACCCGTCATTCTGCGTCTGGGGGCGCTCAGGGGCGGCGCAGCGGCCAGCCGCGGCCGGCATTGAACGCCGGGTCGGTGCGGCGGCGATAGGTCTCGAAGTCGGCGGCCTGCTCGTCGGCCCACGCGGCCGTCATCTCGTGCAGCGATATCGGGTCGATGCGCAGCTCCGCGAACTTCGCCGCCATCGCCTGCGCGACCCTGCCGGCGGCGATCGCGTCGGCGCTGGCGTCGTGCGCGTCGAGCAGCTCGACGCCGTAGATCTCGCTCGCCACCTGCAGCGTGCGCTTGCCGCGGCGGAACTTGTCGAGCCGCCGGTCGAGGATCATCGGGTCGATCACCGGGCGGGCGTCGAGCGGCTCGTGGCCGTGCCTGCGGCACTCGGCGTCGAGCAGCGAGATGTCGTAGGCGGCGTTGAAGGCGCACACCGCGAGGCCCTGCGCGAAGTAGCCCGCGAGCACGTCACGAATCTCGCAGACGGACGCCGACGCATCCGCCCCCTCTGCCCGTGCTCGCTCGGTGGTGACGCCGTGGATGGCGACCGAGCCCTCGGGGATCTCGATGCCTGGGTCGACGATCCAGGAGCGCTCCTCGATGACTTCGCCCGCGGCGTCGAGCACGCCGACGTAGGCGGTGACGACGCGCGCCTCGGTGGGCTCGACCCCGGTGGTCTCCAGGTCGAACACGACGAGCCGGTCGATCCAGCGATCCGGGGCGTTCGCATTCACCTCGAGGATCGGGCGCAGCAGCTGGGTCTCGGTCATGGCCCCACGCTAGCCGCGGCCGCCCACAGCCGCCGGTAGGCTCGGCGGGTGCCTGTGGATGACCGACCTGCCGACGACTCGGCAGCGACCCGCCCCGGCGTCGACTCGCCGTACCGCGCGCTGCTCGACGCGCTGCCGCAGCGCCGCCGCGAGGCGACGGTCGACGGCGTGCGCACCGCGGTGTTCGAGTACGGGCCGGAAGACGGCCCGACCATCGTGTTCGTGCACGGCTTCCGCGGCGACCACCACGGGCTCGAGCCCGTCGCCGCACATCTGCCCGGCTTCCGCGTGATCGTGCCCGACCTGCCGGGCTTCGGATCGTCGGATGCGCTGCCGCATGCGACGATCGACGCCTACGCGGCGTGGTTGCGGGCGTTCGTCGCCGCCCAGGCACCGGCTGCCGACGGGCAGCGCCCGGCGGTGCTGGGCCACTCCTTCGGCTCGATCGTGGTCGCCCACGCCGCCGCCGAGGGACTGGAGGCGGACCGCATCATCCTCGTGAACCCGATCGCGACGCCCGCGCTCGCCGGCGGCAACAGGCTCGGCTCGCTGCTCGCGCTCGGCTACTACCGCGCGGCCGCCGCGCTGCCCGAGCGCGCCGGGCTCGCGGTGCTGGGCGCCCCGCCGATCGTGCGCGGCATGAGCGTGTTCATGGCGAAGACGCGCGACCGGCAGCTGCTGCGCTGGATCCACGACCAGCACGACCGCTACTTCTCGCGCTACACGTCGCGGCAGTCGGTGCTCGAAGCCTTCGACGCCTCGATCCGTCACACCGTCGGCGAGGTCGCCGCGCAGATCACGCAGCCCGTGCAGCTGATCGCCGCCGACCGCGACGACATCACGCCGCTCGCGCACCAGCACCGGCTGCGCGCGCTCTTCCCGGATGCACGGCTCGCGGTGCTCACCGGCGTCGGCCACCTCGTGCACTACGAGCAGCCGGCGCAGGCAGCGCGCGTCATCCGCCGCTTCCTGGCGGAGGCGCAGCACGGCGAACCGACCTCGGACCGGCCGACCTCGGACGGCCCGGCCCCGAACGGACCGGCGAGCTAGCCCGTGCACATCCTCTTCGACTGCCGCTACGTGCGCTTCCCACGCCACGACGGCATCTCGCGCTTCTCGGCAGAGCTGGTCGCGCAGCTCGCAACCGAGCACGACGTGAACATGCTCGTCAGCGACGAGCGGCAGCTGGCGATGCTGCCCGCGCTGCCGCACATCCTCGGACCGTCGCCGACCGGCCCGCTGGAGCCGCTCACCGCCTGGCGGCTGCGGAAGGTGCCCGCCGACGTGGCGTACTCGCCCATGCAGACGATCGGCTCGATCGGCCGCGCCTGGCCGCTCGTGACCACGGTGCACGACCTCATCTACTACCGCCACCCGACGCCGCCGCGCGACCTGCCGGCACCCGTGCGGCTGCTGTGGCGGCTGTACCACCTCTCCTACGCGCCGCAGCGGCTGCTGCTCAACGGCGTCGACGGGGTCGTGACCATCTCGCAGACGACCCGCGAGCTCATCCGCCAGCACCGCCTCACCCGCAGGCCGGTCGCGATCGTGCCGAACGCCGCAGCCACAGCTGACACCGGGCCGTTCGGCGAGCCCGTCAGCCACACGTCCCCGCCGTCGAAGCGCCTGGTCTACATGGGCTCGTTCATGCCCTACAAGGACGTCGAGACGCTCGTGCGCGCCGCAGCCCTGCTGCCCGGCTACGAGCTGCACCTGTGCAGCCGCGTCGACGCGGCGACGCGTGACCGGCTGACGGCGCTGGCGGCAGGCGCATCCGTCACCTTCCACGACGGCGTCTCCGACGAGCAGTACGCCGAGCTGCTGCGCGGCGCCACCGCGCTCGTGCACGCCTCCCACGAGGAGGGCTTCGGCATCCCGCTGCTCGAGGCGATGAGCCTGGGCGTGCCGGTCGTGGTGGCCGACACGGCGATCTTCCGCGAGGTGGGCGGCGAGGCCGCGGTGTACTTCGCGGTCGGCGATGCGGATGCGCTGGCGCACGCCGTGCGCGCGCTCGAGGGGGAGTGGGGTGCCAGGTCGCGCGCCGCCCGCGAGCAGGCCGCGACCTTCACCTGGCGCTCCTCCGCGGCACGGCTCGGAGCCTTCCTGGCGGAGATCGCTGCGGCAGCGCCCCGACGTTAGCGATCGGCCGCGCCCGCTCCGCACGGGGCGCCTGCCCCTACGCCCCACGCCGCCCGCCCAGCGTCCGGTACCAGGTTGTCGCTTGGACCAGCGCGAAGCGACAATCTCGTACCGGTCATCCGGGGCGCAGGAGATCCGCGGGAGCGCTGGATCAGCGCGACGCGCGGCTCAGAACGGAGCGACGAGCGCGTCGGCGATCTCCGTGAGCGTCTCGCTCGTGCCGCCCTCGACGCGCACGGCCGCCCGCGCATCCCACTTCGTCTCGCCGCGGTTGACGATCACGATCGGCACGTCCTCGCGGCGCGCCACCTCGAGCAGCCGCGTGCCCGAGTTCACGACCAGCGACGAGCCGGCCACGAGCACCGCCTGGCCGGCCGCGATGACGTCGCGCGCCGCGGCGAACACCGCCGGCGGCACGAACTCGCCGAAGAAGACCACGTCGGGCTTGAGCATGCCGCCGCAGACGGGGCACGGCGGCACCCGGAAATCCTGCGAGGCGTCGATCTCGACGTCACCGTCGGGCTGCAGCCGCACCTGCTCGGGCACCACGATCCAGGGGTTGAGCCGCTCGATCTCGGCCGCGATCCGCTCGCGGTCGAAGGTGTGCCCGCACTGCAGGCAGGAGACGGTGTGCATGCGCCCGTGCACGTGCACCACTTCGCGCGATCCTGCCCGCTCGTGCAGGTCGTCGACGTTCTGCGTGGCGATGCCGGTGATGAGGTCGGCCTCCTCGAGCCGCGCGAGCGCGCGGTGCCCGTCGTTCGGCTGCACGCTGGTGAAGCGCTTCCAGCCGAGGTGGCTGCCTGCCCAGTAGCGGCGCCGCGCATCCTCGCTCGAGCGGAAGGTCTCGAAGACCATGGGCGTGCGCCGCGGCGCGCCGGCGCCGCGGTAGTCGGGGATGCCGGAGTCGGTCGAGATGCCCGCGCCGGTGAGCACCGCGATCCGGCGTCCGCGGAGCAGGTCGATGGCTGTGTCGAGCACGGCCACAACCCTAGTTCGCGACGGCGCTGGTGCGCGCATCGGCGCGCGCTCATCGCCGCATGGTTCGCGATGCAGGTGCGACGCCGGCAGCGTTGGTCAGTGCTCGGGCTTGTCCTCGTGCTCGATGCCGTCGTGCTCCTTGCCCTTCTCGAAGTTGAGGAGCCGCAGCGCGTTGGCGACGACGATCAGGGTAGAGCCCTCATGGATGAGCACGACCGCGGCGATGTTCAGCCCGATGAAGGTGGCGATCACGAGGAACGCGACCACGGCAAGGCTCGCAATGAGGTTCTGCCGGATGATCCGGCTGGTGGCGCGGCTGAGCCGAACGGCGAACGGGACGCGCCCGAGGTCATCGCTCATGAGCGCGATGTCGCAGGTCTCCAGCGCGACCGCCGATCCAGCGGCGCCCATCGCGATGCCGATGTCGGCCTTGGCCATCGCGGGGGCATCGTTCACCCCGTCGCCCACCATCGCGATCGGGCGCTGGGTCGCAGCGAGGCGGGTGATGTGGGCGACCTTGTCTTCGGGCAGCAGCTCTCCGATGGCCGTGTCGATCCCGACCTCACGGCCGACGGCGTCGGCGACACGCTGGTTGTCACCGGAGATCATGACGAGCAGACCGACATCCGCGTCGCGGAGCGCCTGCAGGACCTGAGCGGACTCGTCCCGGGCGGCATCCATCACCCCGACGAGGCCCAGGAAGCTCGATCCACGCCGCACGATCATCAGCGTCTGCCCCGAATCACGCGCCTGCTCGTAGGCTGCGGCGAGGGAGTCCGGAAGACTGAGCTGCTGCTCGGTGAACATGCGCAGGTTGCCGACCTCGACACGCTCTCCATCGAGCCTGGCGCGCACGCCTCGGCCGACGACAGCGTTGAGGTCCGTCGCCGCGAGCCGCTCGGATTCCGGCACGCGATCGCCGAGGTCCCGGACGATCGCCGAGGCGAGGGGGTGGTCGCTGAGCGATTCCACCGCCACCAAGGTCGAGACCAGCAGGGCATCGTCGGTGCCGTCGGCGGGCGTGAGGGAAGTGACGCGAGGCAGGCCCCAGGTGAGGGTGCCGGTCTTGTCGAACGCCATCGCCTTCACCTGGCCGAGCGTCTCCAGCGGCGCGCCGCCCTTGACGAGGATGCCGGCCCGCGCAGCGCGCGCGACGCCGGCCAGGACAGCTGCGGGCGTCGCGATCGCCAGCGCGCACGGGCTCGCGGCGACCAGCACGGTCATCGCGAGGTAGAACGCATCGGCGAATGGTTGACCGAACACGTACATCGCCACGAGCAGCACGGCTGCGACGCCGAGGATCACCGCAGGCACGTACCAGCGCTGGAATCGGTCGATGAACTGCTGCGTGGGGGACGTCGCCTGGTCGGCGGTGCGGACGAGCTCGACGACCTTGCTGAGCGTCGAGTCGGCAGCTGTCGCGGTGACCTCCACCTCGAGCGCACCCGACCCGTTCACCGTGCCCGCGAACACGCGATGGGCGGCGGGGAGCGTGGCAGCGGCGCGCTCCGCTCGGCCACGGTCCGGGACCGGTTCCTTCTCGACCGGGATCGACTCACCGGTCACCGCCGACTGGTCCACGGCCGACGAGCCCGAGATCACGAACCCGTCCGAAGGGATCCGCGAGTTCGGACGGATCACCACGACGTCGCCGACCATGATCTGCTCCACGGGGACCTCGACCGGTTCACCGCCATCGCGCCGCACCAGTGCGCTGCGGGGCGCGAGTCCGGCAAGGGCCTCGATCGACTTGCTCGCGCGGCTGAGCGCGTACTCCTCCAGAGCGTGGCCGAGACTGAAGAGGAACAGCAGCACCGCACCCTCGGCCCACCGGCCGATCAGCGCTGCGCCCAAGGCAGCGACCAGCATCAGGAAGTCGACCTCGAACCTGCCGCGCAAGGTCGAGCTGATCGCTGTGCGCACGGTGAAGAAGCCGCCGAAGAAGTACGTGGCGAGGAAGAACGCGAGCGGCCATCCGAGCATCGGCAGCCCGATCGCGTACTCCGCGATCATGCCGGCACCGTAGGTCAGGCCGGCGGCGATGGCGAACCAGAGCTCCCAGTGCGTCGAACCGTGCGCGTGCTCCTGCACATCGTCGGTCGTCGGGGCAGCGGTCGAGAACGTATTCACGCGCCCATCATACATCAGTACATCATGATATGTTGTTGATGCGAATGGTGATCGCAGTGGGGTCAGAATGGTTCATGTGAATGCAATGCCCCGAGAGGTCGCCGGCACGCTCGCCGTCGCGGATGCCGAACGGCTGGCAGAGATCATGCAGGCACTGGCGTCGCCCGTTCGCCTTCGCGTCCTGAGCATGCTCCACGCCCGGCCCAGCACGGTGACCGAGCTCAGCGCGCAGCTCGAGATCGGTCAGACGACGGTGTCGAATCATCTGCGGCTGCTGCGGCATCTCAGTCTGGTGACAGCGAGTCGCGAGGGCAGGCACATCCGCTACGCGGTGTTCGACAGTCACGTCGCGGAGCTGCTCGATGAGGCGATCGGCCACCTGGAGCACCTGCCTCGCGGTGGCCGATAGGGACTCTGAGGCTCGCTCCGCCGCGGCGGCATGCCCGCATGGTGGGCCGGAGCGATCGCCGGCGTCGCGTCGGCCGCTACCCTCGGAGACGGCCCAGGCGAGGGGAGCGCGCATGCCGATCATCGAGATCGACTCGCTCGACGACCCTCGGCTGGACGACTACGTCGGGCTGACCGATGTCGCCCTGCGGCGCCGCACCGAGCCCGAGCGGGGCCTCTACATCGCCGAGTCCCAGACCGTGCTCGAGCGGGCGCTGCGGGCGGGCCACCAGCCCCGCTCGGTGCTGGTCGCGCCGCGCTGGCTGCCGCAGGTGGAGGCCGTGCTGGCCGCCGCCGATGCCGCACCCGGCGTGCCGGTCTTCGTCGGCGAGGAGCCGGTGCTCGAGCAGCTCACGGGCTTCCACCTGCACAGGGGCGCGCTCGCCTCGATGCAGCGCCCGGTGCTGCCGGATGCGTCGGCGCTGCTCGCGCAGGCGCGTCGCGTCGTGGTGCTCGACGGCCTCGTCGACCACACGAACGTCGGCGCCGCGTTCCGCTCGGTCGCGGGCATCGGGGCGGATGCGGTGCTGGTCACGAAGGCGTGCGCCGACCCGCTCTACCGCCGCAGCGTGCGGGTCTCGATGGGCACGGTGCTGCAGGTGCCGTGGACCCGGATCGAGTCGATCGAGGCGGCTGCGCCCATCTTCCGCCAGGCCGGCTTCGAGACCGTCGCGATGGCGCTGCGCGACGACGCGATCACGCTCGACGAGTACGCCGCAGCGCCCGCGAAGCGCGTCGCGCTGCTGTTCGGCTCCGAGGGGCCGGGGCTGGGCCGCCGAGCGCTCGCAGCCGCCGACCGGGTGGTGCGCATCCCGATGCACCACGGGGTCGACTCCCTCAACGTCGCGGCATCCGCCGCCGTCGCCATGTGGGCGCTGCGGGGCAGCGCGTGAGCAGCCCCGCGGTCACGGCGGTCACCCAGCGTCGCCGCCGGACGCATCCGCTCGTCGTGCTCGTGCGATGGCTGGTGCTGCTGGCCCTGATCGTCGCCGTCGTCGCGGCCACCGCGATCGCCTTCGCCCCGCCGCCGCGCGTCGCGGCAGCCCCGGTCGCGCTGCCGGAGCCCACGGGCGAGGCCGTCTCGGTCACGTGGCCGGAGGGGATCGCGCGCTCGGCCGGCTACGCCGTCGTCGGCATCGACGCCGCGCAGGAGCACTGGGGCGACGAGTCGGCCGTGCCGATGGCGAGCCTGACGAAGCTCGTCACCGTGCTGACCGTGCTCGAGGCGCATCCGATCTCGGGCGACGACCGCGGCGCTGCGATCACGCTCGGCCGCGCCGACATCAACGCGCTCGGCGCCGCCATCGCCGAGGCCGCGCCGGTGGTGCCGGTCTACGACGGCATGGTGGTCGCCCAGCGGGATCTCATCGAGTGGTCGCTGGTCGACTCGGCCGGCAACGCCATGTGGTCGCTGGCCAACTGGGCCTTCGGGTCGATCGACGGCTACCTGGCGGCGGCGAACGACTGGGCGGCACGGCGCGGCCTGGCCGACACCGTCATCGCCGACCCCTCCGGCCTCTCGCTCGAGAGCCGCTCGACGGCCGCCGACATGACCGAGCTGGGGCTGCTGGCCGTGGCCGACCCGCTCGTGCTCGAGACGATCGGCATGGAGCGCGTCGACGTGCCCGGAGGCACCGCTGCCAACACCAATCCGCTGCTCGGCGACGGCTTCATCGACGGCGGCAAGACGGGCACCCTGCGCGTCTGGGGCCGCAACCTCTTCGTCACCGCGGAGCGCGACATCGAGGGGGAGCCGCGCCGCATCGTGGCGGTGATCATGGGCGTCGTCACCCAGGACGACATGAACGCCGCGATGCTCGCGCTGGTGGAGAGCCTGTGGGACGACTTCGGCACCGTCACGCTCGTGCCCGCCGGCACCCCGGTCGCCGAGTACGAGGCGCCGTGGGGCGGCATCGTGCAGGCGACCACGGTCGCAGACCTGCAGACGGATGCGTTCGGGCCGCACGTGCCGACGGCGCGCTTCGAGACGGCTGAGGCAGCGGAGGCGGGCATCGAGGTGGCCGCGCCGCGCGGGCAGGTGGGCGCGGTGGTCGTCGAGGACCTCTACGGCGCGACGACCCAGGTGCCGGCGCGCACCGAGGGCATGCTCGCCGCACCCGACCTCGGGTGGCGGCTGACGCATCCGTCGACCGTCGTCGGGTGGTACTTCGACTGAGCAGTCGCTAGCCGTCCAGGTGCTCGAAGGGCAGCACGGGGCCGGCCTCCGGCCGCTTGGCGTGGATCGTGTCGCCCGAGGACTGCCCGCGCAAGCGCCGCAGCACCCATGGCGCCAGGTGCTCGCGCGCCCAGTGCAGGTTCTCGACCGCCATCTGCTGCCGGGTGCGATGGGGCAGCGGCTCGGGCTGCATCGCCGTCAGCTGGTGCTGCACGCCGAGCGCGTCGAGCACCAGCATCGCGATCGCGTGGTGTCCGTAGTGCGAGAAGTGCAGCCGGTCGGCCGCCCACATCTGCGGCTGCTGCAGGTGGCGCGCCGACCACATGTCGGCCATCACGGCGCCGTGCTTGGCGGCGACGCCGAACAGGTTGGCGTTGTAGATGCCGACCTTGCCGCGGATCGCGCGCAGCACCGGCGTCATGGCGATGTCGGGGCCGTTGAAGAGCACCACCTCCGCCCCGGTGGCGCGCAGCCGGCCGACGATGGCGTCGAGTCGTGCGGCGAGCGCGTCGGGGTCGCCACCGGGTCGCAGCAGATCGTTGCCACCCGCGGAGATCGTCACGAGATCGGGCTCGAGGGCGATCGCCGGTTCGAGCTGCTCCTGCTCGATCTGCCCGAGCAACCGGCCGCGGATGGCGAGGTTCGCGTACTGGAAGTCGGGTCGGGTGCGCGCGAGCTCCTCCGCGACGCGGTCGGCCCAGCCGCGCAGGCCGTTGGGGAGGTCGGGCTCTTCGTCGCCGACGCCCTCCGTGAAGCTGTCGCCGAGGGCGACGTAGCGCGTGTAGGGGTGCTCCATGCCGGGGTGGGAGGTGTCGGGG
>NZ_JABFAP010000001.1:657086-881234 GCF_017168255.1 Agrococcus sp. KRD186 | reverse complement strand
GGTGGGAGCTGCCAGGGTGCGCCGTGCCGGGGTGCTGCATGCCATCCATCTTGCCCTGCCGCGGGTGGACGTGGGCACCGCGTGGGACGATGGAGGCGTGAGCAAGCAGGACGGCTCGAACCGACTGGTCTCGGGTCCGGAGGTCGACGACACGACCGCGACGATCCTGCACGTCGACCTGGACGCGTTCTTCGCCTCGGCGTCCCTGCTCGCCCGGCCAGAGCTGCTCGGCAGGCCTGTCGTCATCGGCCACGACTCGTCGCGCTCGGTGGTCACCGCCGCCACCTACGAGGCGCGCAAGTACGGCGTGCACTCGGCGATGCCGATGGCGCGGGCGCTGCGGCTCTGCCCGAACGCGATCATCCTCGACCCCGACTTCGCGCTCTACTCACGGCTGTCGCAGCAGGTGATGGGCATCCTCGACGAGACCTCTCCCGAGGTCGAGCGGCTCGGCATCGATGAGGCCTTCGTGGGCATCGCGGGGCTCCGGCGGCTCGCCGGCGGCGCGAACCGCATCGGGCCGACGCTGCGCGCCCGCATTCACGCAGAGACCGGGCTGGTGGCCTCCATCGGGGCCGCCGGCACGAAGTACGTCGCCAAGCTCGCCTCCTCACGGGCCAAGCCCGACGGGATGCTCGTGGTGCCGAACGAGCGGGTCGTCGACTTCCTGCACCCGCAGCCCGTCTCGGCGCTGTGGGGCGTGGGGCCGGCGCAGCAGGAGCGGCTGGCCCGCTACGGCCTCCACACCATCGCCGACGTCGCGCACACCTCGCCGGAGCGGCTCAGCTCCTGGTTCGGCGAGGCCACCGGTCGCCACCTCGCCGATCTCGCCTGGGGCCGCGACCCGCGCGCCATCACCGAGCGCGAGCAAGACAAGTCCTTCGGCCACAATCACACCTTCTTCCGCGATGTCACCGACCGCGCCGAGCAGCAGGGTGAGATCCTGCGGCTCGCGACCGGGGTCGGCCGTCGGCTGCGCGACGCCGGGGTGCAGGCGCGCACCGTCACACTCACCGTGCGCTTCCACGACTTCCGGACCATCACGCGCTCCCGCACGCTGCCGGAGGCGACCGACGTCACCCGCGTCATCGTCGAGACCGCCTGGTCGCTGCTCGAGCAGCTCGGCGAGCTGCCGCCCGTGCGGCTGCTGGGCGTGCGCGCCAGCTCGGTGCAGGCCGCAGCCGATCACGGGCTGCTCTGGGACGACACCGAGACGTGGGGGAGCGCCGAGCGCGCGATGGATGCCGTGCATGACCGCTTCGGCGCGGCCACCGTCGTGCCGGCCAGCATGCTGCGCCGCGAGCGCAAGCGCGAGGACACCGGGCCCAGCGGCGGCGACTGAGGAGCGCTCAGCCCCGCGCGAGCCAGCGCTCGAGCGGGATCGAGCCCAGCTCGTCGGGTGTCAGCACCCACACGATCAGGTAGACGAACCAGCTGACGACCGTGAGCGCGAGCAGGATGGTCAGCAGCCGAACGAAGCCGGCGCTCGTGTTGGTGTGGCGGGCGATGCCGCCGCACACGCCGCCGATCATGCGATCCGGCCCGCGGTGGAATCCGGATGCGCGGATGCTCGAGAACAGCGTCGTCATGCCGCAACCGTAGCGCTCGCGATCGTCGTGATCGTCCGGGGAGCGCTCGACGCGCGACACGCTTGACACGCAACCTGTATAGACAGCACCATACAAGCACCGAACCACCACGACGCTCGAAGAGGAGCCACCCGATGCAGGTCACTTCCCCCGGTCACGAGGCCCGCGAGGTCCGCGCCCCGCGCGGCACCGCGCTGTCGGCGAAGAGCTGGCAGACCGAAGCGCCGCTGCGCATGCTCATGAACAACCTCGACCCGGAGGTCGCGGAGCGCCCCGACGACCTGGTCGTCTACGGCGGCACCGGCCGCGCCGCCCGCAGCTGGGCCGCCTTCGACGCGATCGTCGACACGCTGCGCGATCTGGAGGACGACGAGACGCTGCTGGTGCAGTCCGGCAAGCCGGTCGGGGTCTTCCGCACGAACGTCTGGGCGCCGCGCGTGCTGCTGGCGAACTCCAACCTGGTGGGCGACTGGGCGACCTGGCCCGAGTTCCGCAAGCTCGAGGCCGAGGGCCTGATGATGTACGGCCAGATGACGGCCGGCTCCTGGATCTACATCGGCACCCAGGGCATCCTGCAGGGCACCTACGAGACGTTCGCCGCGATCGCCGACAAGCGCTTCGACGGCACCCTCGCGGGCACCATCACACTGACGGGCGGATGCGGCGGTATGGGCGGTGCACAGCCGCTCGCCGTGACCCTCAACGACGGCGCCTGCCTCGTCGTCGACGTCGACGAGGCGCGCCTGCAGCGGCGCGTCGGCAAGCGCTACCTCGACGAGGTCGCCGCCGACCTCGACGACGCGCTCGCCAGGGTGCAGCAGGCGAAGGAGGAGCGCCGCGGCCACTCGGTCGGACTGGTCGGCAACGCGGCAGAGGTCTTCCCCGAGATCCTGCGTCGCCACCGGGCGGGCGAGATCACGATCGACATCGTCACCGACCAGACCAGCGCCCACGACCCGCTCTCGTACCTGCCGATCGGCTACAGCGTCGCCGAGTGGCAGGAGCGAGCCGCGGCCGACGCGGAGGCATTCACGACGGATGCCCGTGCATCGATGGCAGCGCACGTCACGGCCATGGTCGAGTTCCAGGACGCCGGCGCCGAGGTGTTCGACTACGGCAACTCCATCCGCGACGAGGCCCGCCACGGCGGCTACGACCGGGCGTTCGAGTTCCCCGGCTTCGTGCCCGCGTACATCCGCCCGCTGTTCTGCGAGGGCCTCGGCCCGTTCCGCTGGGCGGCGCTCTCCGGCGACCCGGAGGACATCCGCGTCACCGACGAGGCGATCCTCGAGCTGTTCCCCGAGAACGAGCACCTGCACCGCTGGATCCGCGCCGCGCAGGAGCGCGTCGAGTTCGAGGGACTGCCCGCGCGCATCTGCTGGCTCGGCTACGGCGAGCGCCACCGTGCAGCGCTGCGCTTCAACGAGCTGGTCGCCGAGGGCAAGCTCTCGGCGCCGGTGGTGATCGGCCGCGACCACCTCGACTCGGGCTCGGTCGCCTCGCCCTACCGCGAGACGGAGGCGATGGCCGACGGCTCCGACGCGATCGCCGACTGGCCCCTGCTCAACGCCCTCACGGCCGCCTCCTCCGGCGCCACCTGGGTCTCCATCCACCACGGCGGAGGCGTCGGCATCGGGCGCTCGATCCACACCGGGCAGGTCTCGGTCGCCGACGGCACCGAGCTGGCCGCCGAGAAGCTCTCGCGGCTGCTGCTGAACGATCCCGGCATGGGCGTCATCCGTCACGTCGACGCCGGCTACCAGCGCGCCGCCGACGTCGCCGTCGAGCGCGGCGTCCGCATCCCGATGGCACCCGTCATCCGTGACGCCGAGCAGGCGCGGTGACGGTGAGGACCGGTCACCTCGAGCCGCCCGCGTGGTCGGGCCGTGACGACGGCCCGGGCGCCGAGCACGCTCGGTGGCACACCGCGGTGCAGCCCTATGCCGCAGTGCACGAGGGGGCGGATGCGGTGCCCGGCGTCGTGCTCGTCGGCTTCGCGAGCGACGCGGGCGTGCGGCGCAACGACGGCAGGCCCGGCCAGGTCGACGGTCCCGATGCGCTGCGCGCGGCACTCGGCCCACTCGCGCTGGCCGCGCCGCTCACGGCCTACGACGCCGGCACCCTGCGCGTGGAGGGCGACGCGCTCGAGGAAGGGCAGGAGCGCCTGGGGGAGATCCTCCGCAGCGTGATCGATGCCGGCCACCTGCCGATCGGGCTCGGCGGCGGGCACGAGATCGCCTACGGCAGCTACCTCGGCATCGCCGACACCGCGCTGCGCGATGCGCGGCCGCGGCTGGGCGTGCTCAACCTCGACGCGCACTTCGACCTGCGGCGCGCGCCCCGGGCGTCCTCGGGCACGCCGTTCCTGCAGGCGCTCGAGCGCGAGCGGGCACTGGGCCGCCCGATCGACTACGCCGTCCTCGGCATCAGCGAGCCGTCCAACACGCGCGCGCTGTTCGACACCGCGGCGCACCACGGCGTGCGGCACCTGCTCGATGACGACTGCCGCACCGCTGCATCCGTCGACGCCTTCCTGGATGGCTTCCTGGACGCGATCGACGTGCTGTACCTGACGATCGACCTCGACGTGCTGCCGGCATGGATCGCTCCGGGCGTCTCGGCGCCGGCGTCGTTCGGGGTGCCGCTCGAGATCGTGCAGCACGTGTGCGACCGGGTGAGCGCGAGCGGGAAGCTGGCACTCGTCGACGTCGCAGAGCTGAACCCGGCGTTCGACATCGACCGCAGGACGGCGCGCGTCGCCGCGCGCCTGATCCATCGGATCGCGGTGCGCCGCGTCCCGCTCACCGCACCAGGAGCCGCGTGATGCAGGTCGACACCGCCTCGCTCGCCCGCGAGTTCGAGGCGACCGGGGGCGACGGCACGCCGGCGTACGAGCGCATCAAGCGGGTCATCAGCGACCGCATCCGCACCGGCAAGTGGGGTGAGGGTGAGCGGCTGCCGTCTGAGCACCAGCTGGTGGCGGCGCTGGGCATCTCGCGCATGACCGTCAACCGGGCGCTGCGCGAGCTCGCCGACAGCGGCGCGATCGTGCGCAGCATGGGCGTGGGGAGCTTCGTCGCCGAGACCAGGGCCGTCTCGCCGCTGCTCGAGGTGCGCAACATCGCCGACGAGGTGCAGCGGCGCGGGCACCGGCACAGCACCCGGCTCATCTCGCTCGCCGCGGAGGACGCCGACGACCGGCCGTTCGCGGCCGATTCGATGACCGACCGGGTCTACCGCTCGGTCATCGTGCACTTCGAGGACGACACCGCGATCCAGCTCGAGGATCGCCTGGTCAACCCGGCCCTCGTGCCGGAGTATCTGCAGCAGGATTTCACCAGCTCCACGCCCAACGACTACCTCAGCCGCGTCGCGCCGCTGACGCGCACCCAGCTGGTGATCGAGGCGGTGCTGCCGACCGACGAGCAGGCGGCGGTGCTGGGCATCGAGTCGCACGAGCCCTGCCTGCAGATCCGCCGCAGCACCTGGTCGGCGGAGGGCCTCGTGAGCGTCGTGCGGCTCACGCAGCCGGGCGCTCGCAGCCGCCTGGAGGGCGGCTTCGACAGCTGAGGCTCAGCGGCCCAGCCAGCGCTCGAGCGGGATCGACCCCGACTGGTTCGGCGTCAGTATCCAGACGACCGCGTAGGCGCCCCAGCCGACCACCGGCAGTGCGAACAGCAGCAGCATCAGCAGCCGCACGAGCCACACGTTCACGCCGGTCTTGGCGGCGATGCCGCCGCCGATGCCTGCCAGCAGGCGAGCGGGGCCGCGGCGGAAGCCGGCCGAGCGGATGGAGTTGAAGAACGACATGCGGCGACGCTACTCGCGCAGCCTGTGCGCGGCCCGCGTCGCGAGCCGAGAAGAGGCCCGGAGCGATGAGCTCCGGGCCTCTGCCTGTGCGCGAGGGGGGACTTGAACCCCCACGCCCTAATACGGGCACTAGCACCTCAAGCTAGCGCGTCTGCCAATTCCGCCACCCGCGCAAGGTGTCGGACCACTTGGTGGACCAAGAGAAGACATTAGCACGGCCCGCGACGCGCTCACGACCATCGCTCATGCTGCCGGGGCGTCGAGCTGCATCACCAGCAGCGTGCCGGAGGCGGTCGCGACGACGCGGCCCGACGCATCCGTCACCTCGCCCTCGGCGAAGACGACACGGCGCCCCGGCTTCACCACGGTGCCGGTGCAGGTCAGCTCGTCGCCGGCGCGCACGGGGCGCAGGTAGCTCACCTTCAGCTCGATCGAGGTGTAGCCGGTGCCGGCGGGCAGCGTCGTGTGCGCCGCGCATCCCAGCGCCGAGTCGAGCAGCGTGCAGACGAGACCCCCGTGGATCGCACCGATCGGGTTCGCGTGCGACTCGTCGGGCGTGCAGCGGAAGACGGCGGTGCCCGGATCGACCGACTCGAGCGTGAAGCCCATGCGGTCGGCGATGGGCGGTCCGGGCAGCTCGCCGGCGAGCATCGCCCGCAGGTAGTCGATGCCGGGCATCGTCGGCATCACCTGCAGGCCGATCGACGGGTCGGACCACGTGTACGTGCTCGAGCGCTCGGGCATCCTGCTCCTTCGTGCGTCTGGCGGGTGCCCTCAGGCTAGCCGCGGCGCGGGCGGTGCGCGCAGCCCCGAACGACTAGCCTTGCGTGGTGACCGACCGCCTGACCCGCACCGCCCAGATCGCCAGGGACCTCATCCGCATCGACACCCAGAACTGGGGCGGCGGCCGCTCGAACGGCGAGGCGGATGCGGCGGCCTACGTCACCGAGGTGCTGACCGCGATGGGCGTGGCGAGCGAGACCTTCGAGTCGGCGCCCGGCCGCGCGAGCGTCGTCGCCCGCATCGAGGGCGAGGACCCCTCGCTGCCGCTGCTGGTCGTGCACGGCCACCTCGACGTGGTGCCCGCCGACGCGAGCGAGTGGAGCGTCGACCCCTTCGCGGGCGAGATCCGCGACGGCCTGCTGTGGGGCAGGGGAGCGGTCGACATGAAGCAGATGGACGCGATGATCCTGGTCGCGCTCGAGCGCATCCTCGCCAGCGGCAGGAGGCCGCGCCGCGGGCTCGTGATCGCGTTGTTCGCCGACGAGGAGGCCGGCGGCGCGTACGGCTCGCAGTTCCTGGTGCGCAACCACCCGGAGCTCTTCGCCGGCGCCACCGAGGCCATCAGCGAGGTGGGCGGCTACTCGATCGACATCGCCGGGCAGCGGGCCTACCTGCTGCAGACCGCCGAGAAGGCCCTGCAGTGGATCCTGCTGCGCGCCAGGGGCACCGCCGCTCACGGCTCGCAGCACATGCGCGACAACGCGGTCACGAAGCTCGCCCGCGCCGTCGCCGCTGTCGGCGCGCACGAGTTCCCGGTCGAGTACACCGACACCACGCGCGCGCTCTTCGCCGGCATCGCCGAGCTGCTCGGCATGGATGACGACGACCCGGATGCGGTGGCCGAGCAGCTGGGATCGGTGTCGCGCTTCCTGCGCTCGAGCCTGCGTCACACGGCCAACCCCACGATGCTGGAGGCCGGCTACAAGCACAACGTCATCCCCTCGGTCGCGGAGGCGCGCATCGACGTGCGCCCGCTGCCGAGCCGCGAGCAGGAGGCGCTGGATGCCATCCGCGAGCTGGTCGGGGACGAGATCGAGGTGGAGCTCGTGCACGGCGACGTCGGCCTCGAGCAGCCCTTCGGCGGCGAGCTGGTCACGTCGATGACTGCCGCCATCGGCAGGCACGACCCCGGCGCACCGGTGCTGCCGTACATGCTCTCCGGCGGCACCGACAACAAGGCGCTCTCCGAGCTCGGCATCGCCGGCTACGGCTTCGCGCCGCTCAAGCTCACGCCGGATCTCGACTTCGCGGCGATGTTCCATGGCGTCGACGAGCGCGTGCCGCTCGACGCGCTCGAATTCGGCACCGACGTGCTCGAAGACCTGCTGCTGACCTACTGAGGACTCTGCTGAACCCATGGACTGGCTGATCGCGATCTTGCTCGGTGCGCTGCAGGGCGCCACCGAGTTCCTGCCCATCTCCTCCAGCGCCCATCTGCGCATCGCCGGCCTCTTCCTGCCGGGCGCTGAGGATCCCGGCGCCACCTTCACCGCCATCACCCAGATCGGCACAGAGCTCGCGGTGGTGATCTTCTTCTGGAAGGACATCACCCGCATCATCACCAAGTGGTTCCAGCAGTTCTCCGGCAAGACCGACCGCAGCGACCCGGACGTGAAGATGGGCTGGCTGGTGATCATCGGCACGGTGCCGATCGTGGTCGCCGGCGTGCTCTTCCAGGACCTCATCCGCGACCAGCTGCGCAGCCTCTGGATCACGGCGACGGTGCTGATCGTCTTCGGCATCATCCTCGGCATCGCCGACATGCTGGGCCGCCGCGTGAAGACGCTCGAGACCACCACCTACAGGGACGGGCTGCTGATCGGCGTCGCCCAGGTGCTCGCCCTCATCCCCGGTGTCTCGCGATCCGGCGCCACCGTCACGATGGGCCGCGCGCTCGGCTACGAACGGCCCGCAGCCGCCAAGTACGCGTTCTTCCTCGCCGTCCCGGCCGTCTTCGGCGCCGGCATCTACGAGACCATCCAGGCGGTCAGCGAGCCGAGCTCCGTCGGCCTGGGCATGGGCCCGACGATCGTCGCGACCGCGGTCGCCTTCATCGTCGGCCTGGGGGTCATCAAGTGGCTGATGGACTGGATCTCGCGCCGAAGCTTCATGCCTTTCGTCGTCTACCGCATCGTGCTGGGCGTGCTGCTGCTGCTCGCGCTCAGCGCCGGCTGGATCGAGGCGCTCTGATGCACAGCTGGCAGCGTCCGGTGGTGCCCTCGCTCGATGCGTTCGGAGCGGGCGAGGGCACCCGCCCGAGCGTCCACGACGTGCGCACGGATGCCCGGGTGGTCGTGCCCGACGGGCCCACCGCATCCATGTACACCTGCGGCATCACCCCGTACGATGCGACTCACCTCGGCCACGCGTTCACCTACCTCGCGTTCGACACGCTCACGCGCGTCTGGCTCGACGCCGGCATCGAGGTGCGCACCGCGATGAACTCGACCGACGTCGACGACCCGCTGCTCGAGCGCGCGAAGCGCGACGGCGTCGACTGGCGCGAGCTCGCGCAGCGGCAGCAGCAGCTCTTCCGCACCGACATGGAGGCGCTGCGCATCCTGCCGCCCGACCACTGGGTCGCGGTCACCGAGCGCATCCAGCCCATCGGCGACGCCGTGCGGCGACTGCTCGACTCCGGCGACGCCTACCGACTGGCGGCGCCCGAGGGCGAGGGAGCCCTGGGCGAGGACGTGCTGTTCGACACCACGCGCGCGCGGCGGTTCGCCGTCGGCGAGGGCAGCCGCACCGATGCGGCGCAGATGCTCGAGCTCACGCGCGAGTTCGGCGGCGATCCCGACCGCCCTGGCAAGCGCTCGCCGCTCGACCCGCTGCTGTGGCGCGCGGAGCGCCCCGGGGAGCCCGCCTGGGACTCGGCGGTCGGCCGCGGGCGCCCGGGCTGGCACCTGGAGTGCACCGTCATCGCGATGGACGAGCTGGGATCGCCGTTCACGGTCGCCGCAGGCGGCCGCGACCTGCGCTTCCCGCATCAGGAGCTGCAGGGACACCACGCCATCGCGCTCGGTGCGCCGCTGTTCAGCATGACGCGGCTCAACGCCGGTCTGGTCGCCTATCAGGGCGAGAAGATGTCGAAGTCGCTCGGCAACCTCGTGCTGGTGTCGAGGCTGCTCGAGCAGGGCGCCCGGCCGGCGGCGCTGCGCCTGGCACTGCTCGACCACCACTGGCGGCAGGACTGGGAGTGGGCCGACGACGAGCTCGAGGTCGCCGAGCAGCGGCTCGACCGCTGGTTGGCGTGGTCGACCACCCCGGACGACGACCCGTCGCTGGCGGAGTCGGTCGTGCCGTGGCTGCGCGTGACGCTCGCCGACGACCTGAACACGCCGGCCGCGCTGCAGGCGGTCGACGCGTTCATGCAGCGCGCCCCCGCCGACGCAGGCAGCCTCGCTGCGATCGACGCTCTGCTGGGCATCGATCTGTCCGCCGTGGCGGCGCGCTGACGCACGCGACCGGCTGAGGCCGCGCCGATCGATGCTCAGACCGGCGGCGCGTCGTCGTCCAGCTGGTCGTCGGTGCGCGGACCGGCGGACGGCGGGGGAGGCGTGCTGCTGCCGCCTTGGCGAGGCGGCTTCGGGCCCTGATCGCGCAGGAAGCGCTCGAACTCGTTGGCGATCGCCTCGCCGCTCGCCTCGGGGCTCTCGACGGCGTCGCGCTGCTCCTCGAGCTTGCCGATGTAGGCCCGCATCTCGTCGTCGCGCTCGGTGATCTCGTCGATGCCGCGCTCCCACTCGCCGGCCTGCTCCGGCAGGTCGCCGAGCGGGATGGTGACGTCGAGCAGCTCCGAGAGCCGGTCGAGCAGCGCCACGACGGCCTTCGGCGCCGAGGCGTTGTGCACGTAGTGGGGCACCGATGCCCACAGCGATGCGGTCGCGATGCCTGCCTCGCCGGCGAGCAGCGCCAGCACCGACATGACGCCGGTCGGGCCCTCGTAGTCGCTGGCGACCGCACCGAGCCGCGACTGCAGCTCGGCGCTGTCGCTGGTGATCGAGGTCGAGATCGGGCGGGTGTGCGGCACATCGGCCAGCATCGCGCCCACGAAGACGATCGCGTCGATCTCGCAGCCACGCGCGATCTCCAGGAATTCCGCCGCGAAGGCCGTCCAGTTGCGGCTCGGCTCGGCACCGACGAGCGCGAAGACCTCTCCCTCGTTGCCGGAGGAGACGTCGAGGCCGGCGTCCGCGGCGAGCGCGGTCCTGCTGGAGGGCCGGGTGGGTGCGTACGCGATCGTGGCGGGCCACTGCAGCGCACGTGTGCCGTCCTCGAGCGTGCGCACCACCGGCCGGTGCAGTGCGAAGTCGACGAAGTCCTCGGGTTCGATCTCGTCGAACGCCTCGAGCTCGCATGCCTCGATCAGCTTCCGCACCGCACCGCTCGCGGCGTCGCCCGCATCCGTCCAGCCCTCGAAGGCCACGACCATGATGCGACCCTCGATGGGTCCTCGTGCCACTGACGGCACCTCCTCGCGTCAAACGGCCACTCTACGCGCGCGTGCTGGAGCTGAGAGCGGGCGAGGTGTCTCACCCAGCGAGTGAGGGCATAGGTGATGCAGTGCCTGACGCGGGGTGAGCGCGAGAGCCCGCGGCCCGCGGTCTGGAGTTGACGGTCCGTCGGCCTCAGTGCTGCCATGTCGAGGTGCCCGCTGGCGGCCATGGTCTCGCTCTTGCCGTGGACGCAAGTCGGCCAGGTCGACGCCGGCGATGCCTGCCCGCACCACCAGCCGGTGGCGTCCTCGTCGGGCGCAGAGGTTCACAGCTGCATCACGATGTGGGCCGGCGGTGCGAGATCGAGCGCGATCAGCCGGCCGGGTGGGCTGGACCGGCGATCGAGGAGTGCGCGGACTCGCGGTTCGATGCCGCGCGATCGCGGTTCCGGTCGTACTTCAACGCGGTGCGGCCGCGGTTCCGGTCGTACTTCGACGCCGTGTGGTCGCGGTCGCGTGGTCGTGCGGCGGCGCGGCGCCCTCGTCATGGGTGTCGGCGGCGAGATCTCGGTATCGAAGGCGTCGTCGGGGAGCTTGATGGCGAGCGCGGGCGTCGCTGCTGCCGCGACGCTGCCGGCGCTGCGGGGCGTCGACGCCTCGCCCCTGCGGCTGGTGCGTGCGTAGCGGTCGGTGGGGCGCAGCTGGGGGATGATGCGCCAGTGGCCGGGTTCTGGGCTGGCGGCTTCGACGCGGAGGCGGCCGGCGTGGATCTCGTGGTGGTGGTAGACGCAGACGAGGATGCCCCAGTCGATATCGGTGGGGCCGCCGTCGTCCCAGGGGGTGATGTGGTGTGCCTCGCACCAGGAGGCGGGCATGCCGCAGCCGGGCACCCGGCAGCCCTTGTCGCGGGCGGCCAGCGCGCGCCGCTGGGCACGGTTGAACAGCCGCTCGGTGCGGCCCAGGTCGAGCACCTGGCCGACGCCGTTGACGACGGCGTGGTGGATGGTCGAATCGCACGCGAGCCGGGCGACGGTCTCGATCGGCACCAGATCACCGGTGTGCTCGATCGTGAGCGTCCGATCGGGGCAGGGGCGGTCGTGCAGGAAGGCGTTGAACGCGTCGATGGTGCCGGTGAACACCAGCGTGGGCGCCTCACCGCCCGCGACCGGCGCATCGCCGGAGGCGGCGTGGCCGCGGGCGAGGCCGATGATGATGTCGTGCGCGCGCTGATCCTTGGTGCGGTCGTCGACCACGCCCGAGTCGTCGCCGGCGGGGTTGCCGTTGAGGTCCACGTGCCGGCCGGCGTCGCAGTCGTCGCCGCACGCCTCGCCGCAGCCATCGTGGCCGGTGTCGCGGAAGGCGACCTTCACCCGCGGACCCTGGTGCGCGTCGACCACGGCCTTCAGCGAGGAGCCATCCTCGGCCGGGGACCAGCCGCGCCAGCCCCAGCCGCCGCGCTCGCGCCAGATGCGGAACGACCGCTCGGTGCGCTGCCGCTCGTCCGCCGGCAGCACCCCGTCCGGATCGATCGCCGCGGCGTAGAGGCGCGCCTGATCGACCAGCCGCTCGGGCACCAGCGGGAAGTCGCGATCGGTGGCAGCTTCGACCAGCAGGCCCTCCGCCCACGCCAGCCGCTCCAGATCCGCGCGCGGCGCCGCCGGCTCCAAGGCGCCCACGATCGTGCGCGCCTGCTCCAGCGACAGCGCGCCCGCGTCGATCGCCGCCGCCACCCGCGGGTACTTGACCGCGATCTCGGCGCCGGTCAGCGACATCCCCGGGCTCGTCATCGCCGCCAACGACAGCAGCTGCTGCGCATCGCGGGCGCGGATGCCGAACGACTGCGCGAGCGCCTCCTTCGCGCTCCGCCGCCCCATCGCGCGACAGATCTGCCGATCGGCCGGACCCTTCGAGCGCTCCTCCACCAGACCCGCCAGCCGCACCTGCAACGCATCCACGATCCGCGACAGCGCCGCCGTACCCGCCAGCACATCCTCGACCACCGCGACCGGCGCGGCCGCGAGCGAATCGACACGATCGAGCACGGCACGCGCGGCATCCACCGCCACGCCCATCTGCTGCTCGGTCACCATCGACTCCGTCCGTCGCGACGAGAGTAGATGCGGCCACCCACACGACTCTCGAATGCCTGTTCGAACAAGGCTAGCCGAGGCCACCCACACGGGTGCGGGCAGAGCGGCAGGCTGTGGAAAAACGGGTGCCGCCCCAGTCGTCGCCGTCCTCATCAAGGGTCCTGGCGTTGTGGGGCTTGCCTCCGCTCCGATGGGTGTTCCTGTCGCCGCGCGGCCGAAGCGCCTGAGGCACGTCGTAGGCTGTCGCGGTGACCTCGCCCGCTCCTCACGCCGTCTCACCCGTCCTCGATGCCGTGCTGTTCGACATGGACGGCACCCTGATCGACACCGAGCCGCAGTGGATGGCCGCGGAGGCCCGCCTGGCCGCAGAGCACGGCATCCCGTGGGGGACTGCGGAGGCCGAGGCGCTCGTCGGTGTCGACCTCTGGGACGGCGCGCGCGTCTTCATCGCGAAGGGCGTGCCGCTCGACGAGGATGCGATCGTCGCGCGCCTGGTCGGAGAGGTGCTCGGAGCCATCGGCGACGAGCTGCCCATGCGGCCCGGAGCGCTCGAGCTGCTGCGCGCGCTGCTCGAGGCCGAGGTGCCGGTGGCGCTCGTGACCATGTCGACGCGCGAGATCGTCGACCGCGTCGAGGCCGCCCTCGCCGAGCGGCTCGGCCGCGCGCCCTTCACCGTGACCGTCGCCGGCGATGAGTGCACGGAGGGCAAGCCGCACCCCGAGCCCTACCTGCAGGCGCTGCGGATGCTGGGCGTCGGCGCCGAGCGCGCCGTCGCGATCGAGGACTCGCTCAACGGCGCGCGCAGCGCGCTCGCAGCCGGGCTCACGACGATCGGCGTGCCGCACGCCGTCGACGTCTCGCAGCTGCCCGGCATCGTGCACTGGCCGAGCCTCGCCGACCGCACCGTGGCCGAGCTCGCGGCGAGCATCGGGCAGGCCCGCGCATGATGGGCAGGACCGGCCCCTTCCAGTGGGGCGACGTGGTGCAGCTGACCGGACCGAAGCAGCGCATGTACACGATCGTGCTCACCGAGGGCAAGCAGTTCGGCACCCAGAAGGGCGCCGTGCCGCACTCGGCGGTCGTCGGGATGGACGACGGCTCGCTCGTCACCGTCGGCGAGGCCGAGCACCTGGCGATCCGCCCGCTGCTGCAGGACTACATCATGTCGATGCCGCGGGGGGCGGCGATCATCTACCCCAAGGACGCATCCCACATCCTCGGCTTCGCCGACATCCACCCCGATCTCACCATCGTCGAGGCCGGCGTCGGCTCCGGCGCACTCTCGCTCTGGCTGCTGCGCGCGCTGCACGGCACGGGCCGACTCGTCTCCTTCGAGCGACGCGAGGAGTTCCGCGACGTCGCCGAGGCGAACGTGACGGGGTTCTTCGGCGAGCGCCCCGGCAACTGGGAGACGGTGCTCGGCGACCTCACCGACGAGCTGGGCGAGCACGTGGGCGATGGCGAGGCCGATCGCGTGCTGCTCGACATGCTCGCGCCGTGGGAGTGCGTCGACGCGACCGCCACCGCGCTCCGCCCCGGTGGCCTGGTGCTCTGCTACGTCGCCACCGTGACGCAGCTCTCGCGCACGGTCGAGGCCATCCGCGCCGACGGCCGCTTCACCGCGCCCAAGTCGTCCGAGACGCTCGTGCGGGGTTGGCACGTCGAGGGCCTCGCCGTGCGGCCCGACCACCGCATGGTCGCCCACACCGGCTTCCTGATGACCGCCCGCCGCATCGCCGACGGCGTCGAGCTGCCCTCGTTCCGCCGCCGAGCGGCCAAGGCAGACTTCGCCGAGGCCGACATCGAGGCATGGACTCCCGGCGCGGTGGGCGATCGCACCCCGAGCGCCAAGCGCGCGCGCCGCGCACGCCGTGACGCGCAGCGGCAGGCGGAAGCGATCGCGGCGGGTTCCGAGCCGGCTGGCGGGGCAGCGTCAGGCGTCGACGGCGCGCAGGTAGACTGACCCGGTCCCGATCTCTGAAAGGCATCGTTGTGCGCACACGCCCCCTCATGATCGCCGCGCTGCTCGTCGCCGCGGCCGGTCTCACCGCCTGCCAGGCACCTGCAGGCAGCATCGACGGCTGCATGCCGACCCTGCCCGCCGGGGCCGCGTCGAACCAGGTGAGCGTCGAGCAGACCGAGGGCGCGCCCACCGTCGACTTCGAGATCCCGCTGGTGTCCGAGGGCGACCAGGCCACGCTCATCGGCGGCGACGCTGACCGCGTCGAGGACGGCGACGTCGTCGACGCGAACTACGTCGTCTACTCCGGCAAGACCGGCATGATCATCACCAGCTCGTATCCCGAGCCCGGCTCCGACGCACCGGCCGCGGATGCCCTGCGCCTGTCGGCCGGCGGCGAGACGGCGCTCAGCCAGGCGGTCACCTGCGCAGCACCTGGCTCGACCATCGTGCTCACCACCACCATCGAGAGCCTCTTCGGCCCCGGCGCCGAGTCGCCGCAGATGGACATCGCGGCGGCCGACACCGCCGTCGTCGTGCTCGACATCACCGGCGCCTACCCGGGCCGTGCTGAGGGCAACGCGCGCCCCGGCCAGCAGGGTATGCCCGCCATCGCCCTCGCCACCGACGGCCGCCCCGGCGTCACCTTCCCCGGCGGCCCCGCACCGGAGGAGCTCACGATCATGCAGAGCATCGAGGGCACCGGCGAGACGATCGCAGCGGATGACACCGTGCTGCTGCACTACACCGGCGTCATCTGGGAGCGCGAGGAGGTGCTCGACTCCTCATGGGAGAAGGGTGCGCCCGTGGCCTGGTCGATGGACGACCCGGGCCTGATCCCCGGCTTCGTCGACGCGGTCGTCGGCCAGCCGGTCGGCAGCCAGATCGTCGTGTCCATCCCGCAGGAGCTCGGCTACAGCGACCCGGCGACCCGCCCAGCGAGCGTCCAGGACGGCGATCACCTGCTGTTCGTGATCGACATCCTCGACCGGCTCGAGCCCGTCGCCGACTGACGGCGACTCGTCGATGAATCGCGTCGAGGCCGAGGAGCGCCAGTTCTCGCTGCTGCTCGCGCTCGTGGACACGAGCGTCGGCTTCACGAAGCACGAGCTCTTCGTGCGCGTCGCCGGCTATCAGGGCCAGCCGGTCGGCGATGCGCTCGAGCGGATGTTCGAGCGCGACAAGGACGCGCTGCGCGAGCACGGCATCGTCATCGACGTCGTGCAGCCGCCGGGCGATGACAGCAACCAGGAGGCCCGCTATCGCGTGCTCGACGGCGTGCTCGGCTCACCCGCAGAGCTGCAGTTCGACGCCGAGGAGCGCGACCTGCTCGATCTCGCCCTGCGCGTGTGGCACGAGGGCGGCCTGACCGAGGAGTCGCAGCGCGCGGCGCTGAAGCTGCGCGCCGACCCCGAGTTCCGCGGCGGTCTGCCGCTCGAGCGCACCCCGGGTCGCACGAGCGATCCCGACGGCGCCGAGCCGGCCACCGCATCCATCCTGCAGCCGCGCCAGCGGCCGCGCGAGAGCGCCTTCCAGGCGTTGAAGCGCGCCGCCGACCGCCGCCGCGAGGTGGTCTTCGACTACCTGAAGCCGGGGGAGCGGACACCCCGCAGCCGCACGGTGCAGCCGTGGGCGGCGGTGCTGTTCCGCGGCCGCTGGATGCTGGTCGGCCACGACCTCGGCGCCGAGGACACCCGCACCTTCCTCATGCAGCGCATCGTCTCACCCGTGAAGGATCGCGCGGCGAAGCAGCCCTTCGAGGCGCCGGGAGATGCCGCGACCACTGCGCTGGCCAAGCTCGAGGAGATCTGGGCGACCGCCTCGGTGGGCGTGCACGCGCTGCCCGGCAGCGACGCCGACATCCGGCTTCGGCACCGCCGCGACACGAGCGAGGAGGACGGCCTGCTCGTCGTCCACCATGCCGACCGCCACCTGATCGCCGACGAGCTGACCGGCTTCGGCTCCGACGTCGCCGTCGCCTGGCCTGCCGAGCAGCGCGAGCTCGTGCGCCAGCGCCTCGAGCGCATCCGCGACGCCCATGCAGAGGCCACCGGGGAGGCTGCATCGTGAGCGAGAGCCGCATCGAGCGGGGCATCGGCCTGCTGCTCTCGCTCATCCAGTACGTCACCGCATCCGGGTCGGTGACCGTGCAGGAGGCCGCCGCCCACTTCGGCGTGCCCGAGCAGCGCATCCGCGAGGCCGTCGAGCGGGTGTTCATGGCCGGGGTGCCCGACGGCGCCGGCGACTTCATCCGCTTCGACATCGACTTCGACGCGTTCGAGCAGCAGGACGTCATCTCGGTGACCATGCGACCCGCCTTCGAGGACGAGACGGTGCGCCTCTCGCCGCGCGAGGCGAGCGCGCTGATCGCCGGGCTGACGCTCGTCGCCGGCTACACGGAGGCAGCGCCCGAACGGGTCGCGGCGCTGCGCGACAAGCTCCGCAGCGCCGCCTCGCAGGGCGCCGACACGGTCGCCGTCGACACGCTCGCCGTGCCGCTGGCGGCGCAGCGCATCCGCGACGCGATCCGCGACCGCTCCGTGCTGGCGATCGACTACCGCAAGCCCGGGGCCGGCACGCAGCGCCGCCGCATCGCGCCGGTGGCGCTCAACCTCAACGAGGGCCAGGTCTTCGTCGAGGCCGCCGACCTCGACAAGCAGGGCATGCGCACCTTCCGGCTCGACCGCATCGAGGCGATCGAGCCGACGCACGATGCATGGCCGTATGCGCTGCCCGAGCGGGAGCGCACGGTCACGGGCAGTGCACAGGTCGTCGCGACCCGCGCGGCAGCGGCCATGCTGCGCGACTACGCCACCTCGGAGCCGGTCTCCGTGGACGGCGAGCGCGTGCGGCTCGACATCGAGGTGTGGAGCGAACCGGCCGTGCTGCGCGCTGTCGCTGCCTGCGGCGGAGACGCCGAGATCGTGGCACCGGCCAGCCTGCGACGCGCCATGCACCGCTTCGCGGTCGACGCGCTCGGCGGCCCGAGCGGCGAGCGGGAGCAGACGCCGCGGGACTGACGCACCCGGCCCACCGCGATGCCGGTAGGATGGGTGACGACCAGGACAGGGCGGAAGGCGATCATGGGTGGAATTCTCGGCAATGCGGGAGCGCATTGGTGGATCATCCTCATCATCGTCGTGCTCGTCTTCGGTGCGACGAAGCTGCCGGCGCTCGCCCGCAGCCTCGGGCAGTCGGTCAACATCCTGAAGAAGGAAGTCAAGGGCGACGGTGCGAAGGACGACGCCGCCGGCCCCGACGGCGGCGACTCGACCGCCAGCACCGACCGGAAGTAGCCGATGGCCCGCAAGGGGCGCACGGCTGAGCGGCAGTCGAAGCTGGAAGGCCGCATGCGGCTGGCGGAGCACCTGCGCGAGTTCAAGCGGCGTTTCTACATCTCCGGTGCCGCCATCGTCGCGGCCGCCATCGGCGGCTTCTTCCTCGCGGAGCCGCTGCTGCGGCTGCTGAGCGCGCCGCTCGTCGAACTGCAGGCGGCGGGGCTCGACGTCGAGCTCAACATCACCAACATCACCCAGGCCTTCGACGTCCAGATGCGCATCGGCTTCCTGCTCGGCATCATCATCTCGAGCCCGATCTGGATCTGGCAGCTGCTCGCCTTCATCGTGCCGGCGCTGCGCACGATCGAGCGCCGCTACGTGTTCGGCTTCATCGCCGCCGCCGTGCCACTGTTCATCGCGGGCTGCACGACCGGCTGGTTCGTGCTGCCGCGCATCATCCGCCTGTTCGTCGGCTTCACGCCCGACGGCTTCACCGCCTTCCTCGGCGCGACCGACTACTGGGACTTCTCGCTCAAGCTCGTCTTCGCCGCCGGCGTCGCCTACACGCTGCCGGTCGTGGTCGTCTTCCTCAACCTCGCCGGCGTCGTCTCGGGGAAGGCGATCCTGGGCGCGTGGCGCTGGGCCATCCTGACGGCCACGCTGTTCGGCGCCTTCGTCACGCCGGCCGGCGACGTGTGGAGCATGTTCATCATCTCCGTGCCGATGGTCGTGCTCTACTTCGCTGCCGCGGGCATCGCGCTGCTCGTCGACCGGCGGCGCGCCAAGCGCGCGGCTGCCTCTGCCAAGGTTGATGCATGAGCGCGGTGACCGGATGACGATCGCGACCGACGCGTTCGCCCGCGCCATGCCCTTCGGGCTCGACCCCTTCCAGCGCGAGGCCTGCGAGGCCATCGAGGACGGCTCGAGCGTGCTCGTCGCCGCACCGACGGGGGCGGGCAAGACGGTCGTTGCCGAGTTCGCCATCCACCTCACCATGGAGGCGCCCACCGGCCGCGTCTTCTACACGACGCCCATGAAGGCCCTGTCGAACCAGAAGCACCGTGAGCTGACCGAGGTCTACGGCAGCGCATCCGTCGGCCTCCTCACCGGCGACACCTCCATCAACGGCGACGCGCGCATCGTGGTGATGACCACCGAGGTGCTGCGCAACATGCTCTACGAGGGCCGCGACCTCTCGCAGCTCGAATACGTGGTGATGGATGAGGTGCACTACCTCGCAGACCGGTTCCGCGGGGCGGTGTGGGAGGAGGTGATCATCCACCTGCCGCGGCACGTGCGGATGGTCTCGCTCTCTGCCACCGTCTCGAACGCCGAGGAGTTCGGCGCCTGGCTCGACGCCGTGCGCGGCGACACCCGCGTGATCGTCTCGGAGCACCGGCCGGTGCCGCTCGACGCGCACGTGCACATCAAGGGCCGCCTGGTCGACCTGTTTGACTCGAAGGCGGGGGAGGACACCCACCGCCCCAGCAAGGAGCTGCAGCAGCTGGCGCGCGGCAGCGACCTGGCCGACTCCGCCGCGCACGGCCACCGCGACCGCGGCGGGCACAACCGTCACCGCTCCCGCCGCCCCGACAAGGGCGGCCGCCGGGCACCGGGCAGCTGGGGCGGGCCGCCACGCGTCGACCGGGTGGCGCTCATCGAGCAGCTCGACCGGCACGAGATGCTGCCGGCGATCGACTTCATCTTCTCCCGGGCCGGATGCGACGGCGCCGTGCAGCAGGTCGTGGACGGCGGGGTGCGGCTCACGAGCCCCGAGGACCGCGCCGAGATCCGCGCGATCGTCGACGAGCGCACGCGGCTGCTCGACGACGCCGACCTGGCCGTGCTCGGCTACTACGAGTGGATCGACGGGCTCCTGCGGGGCGTCGCCGCGCACCACGCCGGCCTGCTGCCGGTGTTCAAGGAGGTGGTCGAGGAGCTCTTCCGCGCCCGCCTGCTGAAGGTGGTCTTCGCCACTGAGACCCTCGCGCTCGGCATCAACATGCCCGCCCGCACGGTCGTGCTCGAGCAGCTCGAGAAGTTCAACGGCGAGGCACGCGTGCGCATCACGCCGGGGGAGTACACGCAGCTCACCGGCCGCGCCGGCCGCCGCGGCATCGACACCGAGGGCCATGCGGTCGTGCTCTGGAACGGCAAGCTGCAGCCGGTGGAGGTGGCCTCGCTCGCCTCCCGGCGCACCTACCCGCTGCACTCGAGCTTCCAGCCCACCTACAACATGGCGGTGAACCTCATCGATCGGCTGGGCGTGCCGGGCACCCGCGAGGTGCTCGAGACCTCGTTCGCGCAGTTCCAGGCCGACCGCTCGGTCGTGCAGCTGGCGCGCCGCGTCGTCGACCAGCGCGCGAGCCTGGCCGGCTACGAGGAGTCGATGCGCTGCCACCTGGGCGACTTCTCCGAGTACGCGACGCTGCGGCGCGAGCTGAGCGACCTCGAGCGCGACGCGCAGCGCAAGAACCTCAGCCACAGCGAGCACGACCGCATCCAGAAGCAGCTCAAGAGCCTGCGCGGCCGCATGAAGCAGCACCCCTGCCACGCGTGCCCCGAGCGCGAGTCGCACGCCCGATGGGGCGAGCGGTACTGGCGCCTGCAGCGCGACGTCGAGAAGGCCGAGCGGCAGATCGCCCGCCGCACGGGCGAGATCGCCGAGCGCTTCGACCGCATCACCGTGATCCTGCGCACGCTCGGCTACGTCGAGGAGACCGAGACGGGCTCGCGCATCTCGCCCGCCGGCGAGGTGCTGCGCCGCATCTACGGCGAGCGCGACCTGCTGGTCGCCGAGAGCATCCGGCAGGGCCTCTGGAACGGGCTCGACGCGCCGGCACTGGCGGCGCTCGCCAGCGCACTGGTCTTCGAGGGCCGCCGCGACGACGGCATGCTGCCGCAGCGGATGCTGCCCAAGGGCGAGTTCCTCGACGCACTGGATGCGACCCACGCGCTCTGGGCCCAGCTCGACGACCTCGAGCAGGAGCACCGGCTGCCGGGCTCCGAGCCGCTGCAGACGGGGCTCACCCTCGCGATGCACCGCTGGGCGCGCGGCTACCCGCTCGACGGCGTGCTGCGCGACACCGAGCTGGCCGCGGGCGACTTCGTGCGCTGGACGAAGCAGACGATCGACGTGCTCGAGCAGATCGAGCAGGTCGCCCCCAAGCGCCTCACCCGCACCGCCCGCGAGGCCGTGGAGCGCATCCGTCGCGGCGTCGTCGACGCATCGGGCTCCGCGCTGTGACCGTCAACCCCCTCGCCGGTGCCGGCATCAAGCAGCGCGTCGCCCGCACCCGCGCCCGCCAGCCGCTGTCGACCGGCTACGCGTGGGGTGCGGCGATCGTGGCCGGGGCGATCATGCCGCTCGCCTTCCAGCCGTTCGACTGGTGGCCGCTGATCGTGCCAGCGGTCGCGCTCTCGCTGCTCTCGCTGCGCGGCCGCAGGGTCGGCAGCGCCTTCGGCCTGGGCTTCACGACCGGTGCGATCTTCTTCCTGCTGCACATCGAGTGGATCACCGTGTACCTCGGGCCCGTGCCGCTGATCGCCCTGACCGCGTGGATGGCCGTCTGGTGGGGGCTGGGCGGCATCGTGCTGGCGCTCGCCTGGCGGTGGGCGGAGTCGCGCATGCCGGGCCCGATCGGCTCGTTCGCCGTGCTGCCGCTGCTGCTGGGCGGCCTCTGGCTGCTGCGGGAGTCGCTCTCGTCGACCGTGCCGTGGGGTGGCTTCGCCTGGGGCAGGCTCGCGCACTCGCAGGCCTCCAGCCCGCTCGCCGACACCACCAGCTGGGTGGGCTTCGCCGGGCTCAGCTTCCTCATCGCGACCGTGTCGGCGCTCCTGGTGCAGCTGGCGCTGCACCACCGCACCATGCTGCGTCGCAGGCTCACGTTCGGCGCGATCGCGCTCATCCTGCTCGTGGCGATCCCCGGCTTCCCGATCGAGCAGTCCGGCAGCCTGCGCGTCGGTGCCGTGCAGGGCGACAGCGAGGCGGGCCTGCTCGCAGAGCGCATCCCGGGCCAGATCCTGCAGGAGCACGTCGATGCCACGCGCGAGCTGACCGGCGAGCAGCTCGACCTGCTCGTGTGGCCCGAGAACGCGGCCGAGTTCTACGCCGACGAGACACCGTCGACCCTCGCCGCGCTCGACAGGGTCGCGACCGAGTTCGACGCGCCGCTCGTGGTCGGCACGGTCACCCGCGACGGCGACGACACCTACAACGCGCTGCTGCAGATCGAGCCGGGAGAGGGGGCTGTCGCCGAGTACCGCAAGCGGCACCCCGTGCCGTTCGCCGAGTACCTGCCGCAGCGCGAATTCTTCGGGCCCATCCTCGAGCAGCTCGGGTTCCTCGAGCTCATCCCGCGCGACTTCTCGATCGACCCGACCAGCGCGAACGCGTTCGATGTCGCGGGCACGAGCGCGGGGCTCGCGATCTGCTTCGACATCATCGACGACTACCAGGCGCGCGAGATGGTGCTCGAGCACGGCGCCCAGATCATCCTGGCGCCCACGAACAACGCCGACTTCGGCGAGGGCTCCGCCGAGAACGTGCAGCAGCTGGCGATGGCGCAGCTGCGCGCGGTCGAGGCGGGCCGAGCGGTCGTGAACGTCTCCACCGTCGGCACGAGTGCGATGATCGGTCCAGACGGCACCATCATCGATCGGCTGCCGCAGTACGAGCCGGGCACCATGCTCGAGACCCTGCCGCTGTCGACGACCGTGACCCCGGGCATCCGTCTGGGAGCATGGATCGACTGGGCCCTGTGCATCGGCAGCGTCCTCACCCTGGCCGGCCTCGGAGTCGCCACGGCAATGCAGCGGAAGGAGCGAGCGGATGCCTGACGTCATGATCGTGGTGCCGACCTACAACGAGGTCGAGGGCCTGGAGCGCACGGTGGGGCGGCTGCGCCAGTCGGTGCCGCACGCCGAGCTCGTGATCATCGACGACGGCAGCCCCGACGGCACCGGCGAGCTCGCCGACCGGCTCGCGAAGGCCGACGCCGGCACGCTCGTCATCCACCGCAGCGAGCGCGGCTACCGCTCCGCCGTCATCGAGGGGATGCGCTTCGCGATGTCGCGAGGCGCGACCAGGGTGGTCGTCACCGACGCCGACGGCTCCTACGACGCCGACGCGCTGCCGGAGCTGCTGGACGTCTCGCAATCGGGGGTGGATCTGGTGATCGGCTCCCGCTTCGTCGAGGGCAGCGACGTGCGCAACATGGGCTGGCGGCGCAGCGTCGCCGCCAAGGTCGGCAACGCCTACGCGCGCACGATGCTCTCCACCGGCGTCAAGGACCTCACCAGCAGCCTGCGGGTCTACCGCACCCGCATCCTGGAATCCGTCGACCTCGATGCGATCCAGGTGGACGCCTACGCCTTCCAGATCGCCATGGCCGTGCGCGTCGCGCAGGCCGGCGGCACCATCGCGGAGGTGCCGGTCGGCTTCATCGAGCGGGCCGTGGGCAGCTCGAAGATGCGCGTGCTGGAGGAACTCGGCACCATCGGGGCGGTCACCAAGTGGGGGCTGTCGGGCGTGCGAGCGCTGCCGAAGCCGCCGCGCTGAGCTACGGCAGCAGCGGCAGCGCCAGGTCGCAGCGGTCGGTGACGATGCCGTCGACGCCCAGATCGAGCAGCTCCTGCATCTCCGCCGGGTCGTTGATCGTCCACACGTGCACCTCGACGCCGGCGCGCTGGAACGCGGCGACGCTGCGCTCGGTGATGATCTCGAGCCCCTTGTGGCGGCGCGGCACCTGCAGCGCGACCACCGGGCGCAGGATGCGCTCGAGCTGACCGTGCAGCCCCAGCCGCTGGGCCGCCACCGCCTGCAGCGCGAGCGACTGCGAGGCGCTCGTGGCGACATCGGGCAGCAGCTGCTGCGCCTGCTTCCGCCGGCGCTCCGAGAACGAGGTGAGCAGCACGCGGTCGGCGGCCTTGGCCTCGACGACCGCGCGCACCGCGGGGACGACCGACGCATCCGACTTCAGGTCGATGTTCCACTTCGCGTCGGGCAGCGCCAGCAGCGCCTCGCGCAGCCCCGGCATCAGCTCGCCCTGCCCGAGGTCGATGGCGCGCAGGTCCTGCCAGAGCGTCTGCTCGATGACGACGTCCCGACCGGCGACCCGGTCGAGGCCCGGGTCGTGCGCCAGCACGGCGACGCCGTCGGCGGTGGCGTGCACGTCGGTCTCGAGGAACGTCGCCCCGCCATCGACCGCAGCGATGAACGCCATCATCGTGTTCTCCGGCGCATCGAGGGCGAGCCCCCGATGCGCCAGCACCCGCGGCGGCGCCGGGGTCAGGAACGCGCTCACGCCTGCGGAGGCCTGCTGTCCTCAGGCGCGTCGGGGAGATCCTCGGGATCGATCGCAGGCGCATCCGCCCGCACCTCGCGCGCCGTCTCCACCGCCTCCGCGTAGTCCGTGCCGGGGGTCTCATCGGCGAGCGACGTGGACGAGGAGACGTTGTCGATGCGGCCGGCGTCCTTCGGGTCGATGCCGCTGGCCTGCAGCGTCTCGGCGATCGAGGGCACCTCGACGTCGGAGACCGAGTCGGCCTGGAAGGTCTCGTCCAGGATCGACTGGCCCGCCTCGTCGCGGTGCTTGGCCTTCGCCTTCCGCACCGGCACCTCGGCGCGGCCCTCGAAGAAGCCCTTGCCGACCTGCTGCAGCGCGTCGGTGAGCTCCGAGGGGATGATCCAGAGCTTGTTCGAGTCGCCCTCGGCGAGCTTCGGCAGCGTCTGCAGGTACTGGTAGGCGAGCAGCTTGTTGTCGGCGTCGCCCTCGTGGATGGCGGCGAACACGCGCTCGATCGCCTCCGACTCACCCTTGGCCAGCAGCACCTGGGCCTCGGCGTCACCCTTGGCGCGCAGCACCTGGGCCTTGGCCTGGCCCTCTGCGCGGAGGATCTCGGACTGGCGGAGGCCCTCGGCCTCGAGGATCTGCGACTGCTTCGAGCCCTCCGCCGTGAGGATCGCGGCACGGCGGTCGCGCTCGGCGCGCATCTGCTTCTCCATCGAGTCCTGGATGGAGTGGGGCGGGTCGATCGCCTTCAGCTCGACGCGGCCGACGCGCAGGCCCCACTTGCCGGTGGCCTGGTCGAGCACGTTGCGCAGCTGGCCGTTGATCGTGTCGCGGCTGGTGAGCGCCTCCTCGAGGTTCATGCCGCCGACGACGTTGCGGAGCGTGGTGGTGGTGAGCTGCTCGACACCCGAGAGGTAGTCGGCGATCTCGTAGGTGGCCGCGCGCGCATCCGTGACCTGGAAGTAGACGACGGTGTCGATCGAGACGACCAGGTTGTCCTCGGTGATCACCGGCTGCGGGGGGAACGAGCGCACCTGCTCGCGCATGTCGACGTGGTACGAGACGCGGTCGATGAACGGCACCAGGAAGTTGAGGCCCGGCTGCAGCACCTTGTGGAAGCGGCCGAGCCGCTCGACCACGCCGGTGAAGCCCTGCTTGATGATCCGGATCGATCTGAAGAGCGTGACGAGCACGAACAGGACGACCAGGACCACGACGACGATCAGGAATATTCCGAGGATGAATCCTCCGTCGAACGGCATGTGGGGCTCCTTCGCTTAGCGCTGGGCGGGGACGACGATGGCCGTCGCCCCTTCGATGGCGGTGACGACGATGCGCTCGCCGACGTCGGGATCGCGGGGCTGCACCGCGGGGGAGAGGCGGGCGGTCCAGATGTCGCCGTTCACGAGCGTCACCTCGCCGGCGCCGCGCACGAACGAGCGCGTGACCTCGCCGGCCATGCCCAGCAGCGCCTCGATGCCCTGCAGATTGACCTCGCCGGACTCGTGCAGGCGATGCAGCAGCTTCGGCCGCACGAGGAACAGCAGGGTGATGGCGGCCGCGGCGGCGATCAGGATCTGCGCCCACCAGGGCAGCCCGGTGATGCTGGAGACCAGGCCGACGACCGACGACATGCCGATCATCAGGAACGTGAACTCGAGCGTCACCATCTCGATGATGAAGCACACGAGCGCTACGACGAGCCACGCGATCCAGGCATATTGGACGAGATCCACACGCCCAGCATATTGAGCGGATGCTGTGACCGCCTCAGGCGCGCGGCCAGGCAGAGTCGGGGGCGGCGCCCGGCGCAGCGCAGCGCGCACAGTAGTCTCATCGGGAACGAAGGAGCACACGTGTCGGAGACCCCCACCGCCCCCCTTGAGCCCGGTTCGCTGACCGGTCGCAGTGCGCTCGTGACCGGTTCCAGCCGCGGCATCGGCGCGGCCACCGTCGCGCTGCTCGCCGCCGCCGGCGCGAACGTCATCGTCAACTACCGCGCGAAGGCGCCGCGAGCCGAGAAGGTCGTCGCGGCCGCTCTGGAGCAGGGCGTCGAGGCGATCGCCGTGCAGGCCGACCTCACCGACGCCGCGAGCCTCGCGACCATGTTCGAAGCCGCTCGTGCGCGCTTCGGCGGGCTCGACGTCCTGGTCATGAACGCCTCCGGCGGCATGGAGAGCGGCATGGGCGAGGACTACGCCATGCGGCTCAACCGCGATGCGCAGGTGGCGCTGCTCGAGGCCGCGATCCCGGTGCTGGCCGACGGCGCCAGGGTCGTGTTCGTCACCAGCCACCAGGCCCACTTCATCCGCACCACGCCGACGATGCCCGAGTACGAGGCCGTCGCGCTGTCGAAGCGCGCGGGCGAGGATGCCCTGCGCGACCGCATCCCGGCACTGGCCGAGCGCGGCATCGAGTTGGTGGTGGTCTCCGGGGACATGATCGAGGGCACCATCACCGCGAAGCTGCTGGAGCGCGCCAACCCCGGCGCGATCGCCAGCCGCCGCGAGGACGCCGGCAAGCTCTACAACGTCGAGGAGTTCGCGCGCGAGGTGGCGCTGGCGGCCGTCGAGCCGGTGCCTGCGGCGAACACGCGCCTGGTCGGCGATGTCGAGGGATTCGGCGCTGCCGAGGGCACCGCCTGATGCGCGCCGAGGACATCGAGCAGCTCGTCACGCTCTCCCGCCCCGCCGTGCACCCCGGCGGCGAGTGGGCGATCGTCGCGGCCTCACGGCCTGACCTGCGCGCGAACCGCAACGTCGGGCAGCTCTGGAAGGTCTCGCTGCTCGACGGCGCGCGGCGGCGTCTCACCGGGGGCACCGCTGACCGCGCCCCGCAGCTCACGCCCGACGGCGACACGGTGCTGTTCGTGCGCCCGGACGCGGCCGACAAGCCGCAGGTGTGGGCCATGCGCGTCGACGGCGGCGAGCCGGTGCAGGCGACCGCGCAGGCCGGCGGTGTGCTCGAGTTCGCGGTCTCGCCCGCCGGCGACCGCATCGCCTTCACCTCGCTCGTGGTCGAGCCCGGCCGCTACGGCTCGATCGCCGGTGTCGCGCCGGCGCAGGAGTCGCCGCGCCTGATCACCCGCAACCGCAACCTCGCCAACGGCCTCGGCAGCCTGGTCGGACGGCACGCCCACCTCTTCACGGCGGCGCTGCCCGATCTCGATGCCGAGCCCCGCTACGACCGAGCCGCGCATCCGCACGACGACGAGACCACGAAGGACGACGCGCTGCACGCGCCCGAGGCGATCAAGCTCAGCCACGGCGACTTCGATCACGCGGCACCGGCGTTCTCGAGCGACGGCGAGCGCGTGCTGTGCACGACCGCCCGGCACGACACCCGCGACGACGACCTGCTGACGGCGGTCGTGGAGTTCGACGCGACCGTGGCCGAGGGTGAGCCGCACACGATCCTCTCCTCCCGCGCCGGCCTCGCTGTCAGCGAGGTGCAGGCGACGCCCGACGGCGGCTTCGTGCTGGTCGCGGGCAAGCTGGGGGAGTCGGGCCGTGACTTCGTGGCCCGCCAGTCGCAGCTGTTCGTGCTCGAGCAGCCGGGTGCGCACGCGGAGGAGGTCACCGATGAGGAGTCGGTCGACCTGGGCGAGGTCGGCAGCCACTCGACGGTGGTCGAGGACGGCGTGCTCGTGCAGGAGCGCCGTCGCGGCCGCGTGCGGCTCGTGCACGTCACCGGCGGCGGCTCGAAGGAGCTCATCGGCGGCGACCTCGAGGTGCTCGGCCACGGCGTCGGCGCGGGCGTGACGGTCGCGACCGTGCGCACCCCCACGTCGATGGGCGAGGTCGCTGTGCTCGACGACCGCGGGCTGACGGTGCTGACCGACTTCGGCAAGCCGCTGGGCGAGACCGCCCTGGTCGAGCCGAGCGAGCACGAGTTCGCCGCCCGCGACGGCGGCACCGTGCACGGCTGGGTCTTCGTGCCCGAGGGCGAGGGCCCGCACCCGGTGCTGCTGAACATCCACGGCGGCCCGTTCGCGCAGTACGGCGTCGGCGTGTTCGACGAGGCGCAGGTGGCGGTGGCCGCCGGCTACGCGGTCGTGCAGTGTAACCCGCGCGGCTCGGCCGGCTACGGCCGCGAGCACGGCCTGGCGATCAAGCAGGCGATGGGCACCGTCGACATGCACGACGTGCTCGACTTCCTCGACGCGGCGCTCGACGAGCATCCGCAGCTCGACCGCGAGCGACTGGGCATCATGGGCGGCTCGTACGGCGGCTACCTGACGGCGTGGACGATCGCCAACGACCACCGCTTCACCGCGGCCGTCGTCGAGCGCGGCTTCCTCGATCCCGAGTCGTTCGTCGGCACGAGCGACATCGGCTGGTTCTTCTCGCAGGGGTACACGGGCGACGATGCGGATGCGGTGCGTGCGCAGTCGCCGATGGCGCAGGTCGGCAAGGTCACGACCCCGACCCTCGTGGTGCACTCCGAGCAGGACTGGCGCTGCCCGCCCGAGCAGGCGCAGCGCTACTGGTCGGCGCTGAAGCGGAACGGCGTGGAGACGGCGCTGCTGCTGTTCCCGGGGGAGGACCACGAGCTCACGCGCGCCGGCCAGCCGCGGCACCGCGTCGAGCGCTTCGAGCACATCCTCGCGTGGTGGGCGAAGCACCTGCCGACCCCGCACAACCACGCGTGAGCGGCGCGGTCGCGGGATGGCGGCTCAGGTCATCATCCCACTGACCTCGTCGACGGCCCGCACCACCGCATCCCGGCCGGCGCGGTCGATGACGCCGAGCCCGTGGAGGATGCTCGCCGCCTCGTCGTAGGAGCTGTGGAAGCGGATGCCCGCGGCCTCCAGGCTCGCGCGCTTGGCGCCGGTGACCGGCACCACCTCGTGGATGAGCACCGTCACCACGAAGTCGGGGCCGCGCCGCAGCATCTCGGCGCCCACCTGCGCGTCGGCCTGGCCGCTGTCGCCGAGGAAGAGAAACCGGCACTCGGGGAACAGCGTGCGCTCGCGCTCGAAGTTCTGCAGCTTGCGGGCCTTGATCGAGGCCTTCGTGAAGAGGTTGAAGATCGAGCCGCCGAGCACCGCGTGCGGCGGCAGGCCGAGGCCGGTCAGGGCGTTGCGCGTGTACTGCTCGATCAGCCCCTTCGGGCCGCCCGGTCGCGCGGTGACGAAGGTGAGGTCGCCGGGCCGCGACGGCTGGGCCGCGCGGCCCTGGTCGAGCGCCTTGAGCAGCTCGACCACGCCCGGGTAGACGGTGCCGCGCGGGTAGCGGTCGTCGTGCAGCATCGCCTTGACGGTGTCGTCGATGTCGCAGAGGATGCGCAGGTCGGTCGAGGGCGCGGATGCCGCTTCGGCGGCGATGTGGGCGAGCACGGCGTCGCGGTCGGTGGGCGTGAGGCGCTCGTAGACGACGTGCTCGAGGTCGTGGCTGTCGCCGGTGGCGTTGAGCAGGTACTTCATGTCGCGGAAGGGCTCGCCGGTGAGCGAGAGCAGCGTCGAGCGGATGCCGGCCGAGACCTCCGCGCTCATCGGCAGCCGCCGCAGCGCGTGCACGATGCGCGCCCGCATGGCCGGGCTGAGCTCGTCGACGCGGTCGATGCACAGCAGCTGCACGAGCTCGCGCCGCTCGTCGCCCCGGAAGAGCCCGCTGATCAGGTTGCCGGCGATCGCCTCGACCGTGTGCGCGACGTCGATCCGGGCGAGCACGCCTTCGAGCTCGCCCGCCGGGGTCGCGCGCAGCTGCTGCAGTGCCTCCGTGGGTTTCATGTGAACGATCCTCGCATCCGCACCCTGAGCGCCGCACGGTCGATGCGCGCGTCGAGGCGGGCGATGCGGCCTGCCGCGTCGCCGTCGATCTGCACCGGCAGCAGCTCGTCGAGCCAGCCGAGCGTGACGCGCTCGGCGGTGCGGTGTCGCAGCACGCCCTCGGCGCGAGCGATCCCGGCGCCGGCCGCGGCGATGCGGCCCCAGTGGGCGAGGTGGCGCGGGCTGACGGCTGCGATGTGCAGCAGGCCGTCGTCGAGTCGGGTGTCCGGCAGCACCTGCAGTCCCGCGGGGATGCGCGCGGCGTTGTGCACCAGCACGCTCCAGGCGTGGGTCGACTCGATCTCGCCGCCGTCGAAGCGGCCGCGCACGGCGAAGCTCGGGCTGCCGAGCCGGCGCGCGCCGATCGCGATGTAGGCGGCCCAGCCGAGGCGGCGCTTGTGGCGGAGCGACGCCGCCTCGACGGCCAGCGCATCGTTGCCGACGCCCGTCACCACCAGGAAGATGCGCTCGGGCTCGGGCACGCCCTCGCCGTCGCCTCGCGTGAGCGTCACGCGGCCCAGGTCGATGCTCGCGGTGCGATGCCCGTTCGCGTCCCCGTCGACGGCGATGCGGGCGGCGGTCGCGACGTCGCGCAGCGGCAGGTCGAGGTTGCGGGCGAAGAGGTTGGCCGTGCCTGCGGGGACGATGCCGAGCGGAGTACCGGTGTGGGCGAGCTCGGCGGCGATCTCGCGCACCGTGCCGTCCCCGCCGATCGCGACCACCGCATCCGCCCCCTGCGCCAGCGCCGCGCGGGCCTGCGGCCCGCCGGGCTCCGCCACGCTCGTGGGCACCACCCGCGCGTCGGCGCCGCTGCTGGCCGCCTCCCGCAGCACGGCGTCGACGGCGCGGTCGAAGCCTCGCGCTGTGGGGTTGCCGATGACGGCGAGCGAGGGCACGCGGCCAGCGTAGCTGCGGCTGCCGCCGCAGCCTGCCGGCCCGGCGACTGCCCCACCATGCCGCGATGCTCCGCGTGCTTCCGGCCGGCTGCGGGCCGCTGCGGGCTGAGATGTGCACGCGTCTCGACTGCCCTGCGCCGCGCAGGCCGCGCGATGCCGGCATTCCTGGACGCACGACGCCGCGCGCGCGTGCACATCTTGGCCGTGATCGGGCATCTCAGGCGATTGCAGGGCGACCGAGTGGCAGAATCGCCGGCATGGAAGACGAGCTCCGCATCGTGCCGGCGAACCGCGCCAGCCCGGGCGACCTCGACGCGATCTTCGGCAGCCGCGGCAGCGCCTCCCGCTGCCGATGCCAGCGCTACCGGCTCGAGCGCGGCGAGACCTTCGCCGGCACGCCCGTCGAGGAGCGCGCCATGCGCCTGCGCGACCAGACGCGCGCGGGCCAGCCCGACGCATCCGCCACCACGGGCCTCATCGCCTACCTGGGCGACGAGCCGGTCGGCTGGGTCGCGGTGGCTCCGCGCGCGGAGCACCAAGGGCTGGTGCGCGAGTTCACGGTGCCGTGGAAGGGGCGCGAGGAGGGCCGGGCGGATGCGTCGGTGTGGGCGATCACGTGCCTGTTCGTGCGTACGGGGCACCGCAGGAGCGGTCTCAGCCGCGAGCTCGCCGCGGCTGCCGTGGCCTTCGCGCGGGAGCGGGGCGCGCGAGCGGTCGAGGCCTACCCGATCACGACCACCGCGGTGATCGAGGAGGAGCTGCACGTCGGCACGGTGCCGACCTTCGAGGCGGCAGGCCTCACCGAGGTCGCCCACCCGACGAAGCGACGCAAGGTGCTGCGGGCCGACTTCGCGTGACCGCGCGCACGCGCCGCTCCGGTGGCGGCGCCTGGCATCGGCGCAGTGCCAGAATTGCCCCATGTCAGACACGCCCCGCCGCCCAGAGACCGTCGCCGTGACCGCGGGGCGCCCGCCGCACGCGCCCGGCGCGCCCCTCAACGAGCCGGTGACGTTCACGAGCACGTTCGTGCAGGGCGGCGACCCGGTCTACGCGCGCTACGGCAACCCCACCTGGAGCGCCTTCGAGGAGGCGCTGGGCGCGCTCGAGGGCGGCGAGTGCCTGGCGTTCGCGAGCGGCATGGCGGCGGTGAGCGCCGTCATGGCACAGGTGCCGCACGGGGGAGCGGTCGTGGTGGCCCGGCACACCTATCAGCATGCGCTGCTGCTGCTCGACGAGGGTGCCGGGTCCGGTCGCTTCGAGGTGCGCCGCGTCGACATCACCGACGCCGCTGCGGTCGAGGCCGCACTGCCCGGCGCTGCGCTGCTGTGGCTCGAGTCGCCCACGAACCCGGCACTCGAGGTCGCCGACATCCCGCGCCTGACCGCCGCCGCTCGTGCCGCCGGCGTGCTGAGCGTCGTCGACAACACGTTCGCGACGCCGCTGCTGCAGCGTCCCCTCGAGCTCGGCGCCGACGTCGTCGTGCACTCCGCCACGAAGCTCATCGCCGGCCACAGCGACGTCGTGCTCGGCGCGGTCGTGACGGGCACGCCCGAGCTGGCCGAGCGCATCCGCCACCACCGTGGTCTGCACGGGGCGATCCCCGGCCCGATGGAGGTGTTCCTGGCGCTGCGCGGGCTGCGCACGCTGTCGGTGCGGCTGGAGCGCGCCGAATCGAACGCGCGCGAGCTCAGCAGGCGGCTGGCGGGAGCGAGCGGTGTCGTCGAGGTGCGCGACCCCGGGTTCGGCACGGTGCTGGCACTGGTGCTCGCCGATGCGGCGGCCGCCGACCGGGTCGTGGAGCGCGTGCGGCTGTGGATCGCGGCGACGAGCCTCGGGGGAGTGGAGTCGACGCTCGAGCGCCGCCGCCGTTGGCCGACGGAGGCGCCGACCATTCCCGAGGGGCTCATCCGGCTGTCGGTCGGCATCGAGCACATCGACGACCTCGCCGAGGATCTGCTCGCGGCGCTCGGCTGATGGCGCTCGCGGCGGCCTGAGGGCTCCCGACGCGCCGGTCGTGGATCGCTAGTCTCGAAGCATGAGTCGCAACCTGTGGGCGGTCGTCTGCGCGATCCTCGCCGTCATCATCGCGTGGATCGTCGTCGACCTCGTCTTCAGCCTGCTGTGGTTCATCGGCAAGCTCGTCATCGTGCTCGTCGTCGCCGTCGTGGTGTTCTTCCTGCTGCGCTCGCTCATCGGCCGGAGGTCCGACCGGTGACCTCTCGAGACCTCGGCGATGGTGCGCTGCTGCGTACCGCCCGGCCTGGTGACGAGCCGGGCATCCTTGCGATGATCCAGGCGCTCGCGCGCTACGAGCGCGAGCCAGACGCAGTCGAGAACACCGAGTCGCTGCTGACGGCCACACTGTTCTGCGACGAGCCGCGCGTGTTCACCCACGTCATCGAGCTCGACCGCGCGATCGTGGGCATCGCGATGTGGTTCGTCACCTACTCGACCTGGACGGGCACGCACGGCATCTGGCTGGAGGATCTGTACGTCGACGAGCGGATGCGCGGGCGCGGCTACGGGCGCGCCCTCATGTCCGCTCTGGCCGCCGTGTGCGTGGAGCGCGGCTACCGCCGCTTCGAGTGGACAGTGCTCGACTGGAACGAGCCGTCGATCGGCTTCTACCGCTCGATCGGCGCCGAGCCGATGGAGGAGTGGACGACGCAGCGCCTCACAGGTACGCGGCTTGCGGAGCTCGCGAGTTCCGCAGTTCGAACTGCTGCCGCTGAAGAGCTCTGAGGCGCATGATCCGGCGCGGAAGCGCATCCCGTGGAGCTCGAACTGCTCTGCCCGAGGAGTCGTCTTGACAGCCTGAGGGAGTCTCCTTACCCTTAAGTAAGGAGGGATTGATGTCGACAGGGACGATGACGAGCAAGGGACAGATCACCGTGCCCAAGGAGGTTCGGGAAGCATTGGGGCTCACACCCGGCACGAAGGTCGACTTCCGCTTCGCGGATGGCCAGTGGGTGATCTCGACGGAACCAGTCCGAGCCGTTGATCTCGTGGGGATCCTGTCGCAGCACGCTCGCAGCAGGCCAGTCACCGTCGAAGAGATGAACGAGGCGATCGCCGAAGCAGCAGCAGAATCGGGCATGCGAGGACTGCGGTGATCGGCCTCGACACCAACGTGATCGTCCGAGTCCTGATCGGCGACGATCCCGCGCAGACCGATGCGGCAGTCGAGCTTCTGGGATCACTCTCTGCGGCCGAGCCCGGCTGGATCAGTCACGTCGTTCTCGCGGAAACGTTCTGGGTGCTGCGCCGCAGCTTCCGAGTGCCGACCGATGAGATCGTCACGGCGCTGTCGCGTCTGGTGAGCGCGAACAACGTCGTCAGCGAGCAGTCAGACGTCGTCAGTTCCGCGCTGCGCGCTGCCGCGGCTGGCGCGGACTTCGCCGACGCGCTGATCGTGCACGGTGCCCGGAAGGCGGGCGCGCGCACGACGATGACGTTCGACGTGGCTGCGGCGAGCGCGCTCGACGGAATGGAGCTGCTGCGGGCCTGACAGCTCCATCTTGGCTCCGCGGGCGCGCGCCGATAATACACATTATGTCGGGTTAAGGTGGGTAGTACCCCCACTCGCACGGTTGGTCTCACTCCCCGCCCGTGATGCTCACTCCCCGAGAATCGGGGTTTGACCGGTAGTTTCTCCCGCGCGGCGCGGCCCGGGCCATGACGAACGGCTCGCGACGTGTTGCATCAGGTGCATCAATCGGAATGGGCGCTGACCGGTGATTTCGTCCCGAGTGTTGCATCTGATGCATCAATGGTGCAGATTGTGACACGGAGGTTGCGATGGAGTCGACCGGTCGGATTCGCCTGTTTCGCTCCTCCAGTGCGGCCGTCGACGCGGAGTCGCTGAGCGCCGCGATGCTCGACGGTTGGGCGCATGCACAACTCGCGCAAGGGTTCCAGCAGCGCACAGCGAGTCGTCGCGAGCGGACGGTCAAACGATTCATCGACTGGTCGGGAAAGTACCCGAGGCAGTGGTCGCAACTCGAAGCAGACGACTTCTCCGCCGAGCTGCGCGGCATCCACCACCTGGCACCGTCGACGGTTCGCGCGATCCAGAACGATCTCGCGCTCTTCCTCGTCTATATCGCGGACCCGCTCTATCCCTGGGCTCAACACTGCTCGGAGCTGCTCGGCGAACCGTTCGTGCCGATCTCGCCGCGCCGGATGGCGCACCGCCAGGAAGGTCCAGAAAGCCCTGACAAGCGCCCCTTCACCACCGCGGAGCTGCAGACGTTCTTCGACTTCGCGGACGATGAGGTGGAGCGCATCCTGCGCTCCGGCCTGCGGGGCGGACTCGCCGCCTACCGCGACGCGGTCGCCTTCAAGACGATGTACGCGTGGGGTCTGCGGCGACGGGAGCTGTGCCACCTGAAGGTCGTCGGCTTCTCGAGGAACATCCGCGCCCCTCGCTTCGGCGCCTGGGGCGTGCTCCGTGTCCGCTACGGCAAAGCCATGCGCGGCTCCCCCTCGAAGCAGCGCACCGTGCTTACGGTGTTCGACTGGTCCTCCAGCGTCGTCGCCGACTGGGTCGTCCGCGGACTCCCCCGGTTCCGGGCCACCGATGGATGGCTCTTTCCCACCGAACGAGGTGCAGTACTGGACGGCAGGTCACTGCTTCGCAGGATGCAGCAGTACGTCACCGCGCTCGAACTCCCCAGCGGCCTCGACCTTCACTCGTTCCGACGTTCGTACGCCACGCACCTGCAGCTCGAGTGGGGCTTCGACACCTCGTTCGCGAAGGAGCAGCTCGGCCACGAGCACGCATCCACGACCGCGATCTACACAATCGCCACCCCCGACTACCGCGCACGCGAACTCGACCGCGTGCTCGGCGCAACGCTCGAACGAGCAGCAGCACTCCCCCGCCGAAACCGAGGAGATGGATAGCCATGAAGATCGACATCACCTACCGCTGGGAACTGCCCGTGGTCATGGCCCGAGCCGGCTACCGCACCAGCACCGACCTGATCGAGCCGCTGGCCGACCGCGGCATCATGCTCTCGCGCAGCCAGGTCTACCGCCTCACCCGAGATCCGGAACGGATCTCTCTGCAGCTGCTCGCCGCCCTGTGCGACATCTTCGACATTGGCATGAACGAGCTCATCGCCGTCGAATCCGAGCGGATCCGCGCGACGAAGAAGCGCATCGTCAACGACGAGGCACCTCCCCTGCTCGAGTCATACCGACCGATCCGCGCCCGCATCGTCCGCGATCCCGATGACGAATAGGCGCATCGGTCGACCCCGCGTCGGAGGCGACTTCCAATGTCTTCGCTGCGGGCAGACCGCGAAGCGTCACCGCGTGACCTGGCCCGAAGGTCGCATCTGCACGCCTTGCTACGTTCGCGCCGTCGAGAGGTTCGGCATCTGCGCACAGTGCGAAGACGACCGCATGCTGCCCGGCCGCGACGAGCACGACCGTCCGATCTGCCGAGTCTGCGCCCGCATCACGACCGATCTCGACTGTCACCGATGCGGCAACGAAGGCGAGCTCATCCGCAACAAGCGCTGCACACGCTGCGTGCTCCGCGAAGACCTCGAAGCACTCCTCTCCCCCAACGACCCTCCCGATCTGCGCATCAAGCGTCTGGTCAACGTCCTGTGCGGCGTCGACCGACCAGCGAGCATCCGCACCTGGATGCGCGGCGGGGCAGCCAACGCCCTCCTCACCAGGCTCGGCAGGCGCGAGCTCGACCTCGACCACGCAGCGTTCGATGCCCTGCCGCGTTCCACGGCCATCGAGCATCTCCGCAGCCTGCTCGTCGCACACGGCATGCTCCCCGACCGCGGCAACGTCGACCTCGCCCGCTTCGACCTCTGGCTCGATCAACGACTCCGCGACCTCACGGCACGTCCTCGAATCGTCGCCGCGCTCGAACCCTTCGCGCGCTGGCATCACGCACGCCGGCTCCACGACGACGCATCCCGCATCCGTAACCTCAACTACGCCACTCGCGCGGCCAAGCAGGAGATCACCGAAGCCGGACGACTGCTCGCCTGGCTCGACGTGACCCACGACGTCGCGCTCGCCGACGCCGAGGAACGCCACATCGACGAATACCTCTCCGCAGGCCCATCGACCAGGAAGAGCGCCCGAAACTTCATCAACTGGAACCGCACGATCGGCGCCACGAAGCTCCGCTCCGGTCGACGCCGAGACGCGATCTCCACCCCGCTCGCCACCGACACCGAACGCGTCCAAAACCTCTCACATCTTCTCGGCGAAACTGACGCTCCCCTTATCCCTCGCGTCGTCGGGCTGCTAATGCTGCTTTACGGCACCCCGATCGGTCGACTCGTGCAACTCCGCCGCGACGCGGTCACCGAGGTCCCCGACGGCATGCGCATCGACCTCGGGGGCACGCAGCCGGCACTTGTGCCCGGCCCCATCTCCGCGGTGGTCTTCGAGATGATCACGACCGTCGCCGCCACCCGCACCGCCGCCGTCGATGCAGGCTGGCTGTTCCCAGGTCGTCGAGTCGGCCGCCACATCCACCCGGACAGCGTCCGCAACCAACTCCGAAGCCTCGGCGTCTCCGTGCTCGCCGGCCGCAACGCCACCCTCGCCGACCTCACCCACCAGCTGCACCCTGCCGTCCTCGCCGACATCCTCGGCTATACGAACCAGACCCTCACGAAGCACGCGCTCCGGGGCGGGCTCGCCTTCGCGAGCTACACCGCGCGGCCGCGGGAGCCGCGCGGCAGCAGCGGTCTCAGGCCCTGATCTGCCGCCCCACGAGATCGCGATCGATGTCGACGCCCCATCCGCGCCCGCGTGCACCGAGCATCCCTTGCACGCCGGCCATGGCGATTAGGTCCCACAGGCGCTGCAGCGAATCAGCGGTGCTCGCCTCCATCTGGTGAATCAGGGCTTCGTGTGCCTCGGCGTCGCGGCCCGTCACTGCAGACAGGCGCGTCCGCAGCTTCTCATCGTGCGCGAGCAAGATCTGTTCGACGCTCGACCACATCGCTTCCGGAGACGGACCTCGCTGGGGACTCTCGGCGAGGGTGTCCAGGTTGTAGAAGCGACCTTGCCGCCCGTACCTGCTCAGCGCGGCGACGAGCGGGACCAGCACAGGGTCGCGCTCGACGGCATCGAGCAGCGACTCTACGTACGGCCGGTGGTTCGCGCGATCGAGACCTGCTCGCAGGGTGTCGAGCGTCTCGCGCAGCATCGTGTCGAGGTCGTGTCGCCAGTGATCTCGAAAGATGGCCACCGGTGGCCACTCCCGATGCTCTGCAAGGTGTGCAAGCCCGAGTGCCATCTTCAGAAGCTTCTCCAACCCGATCGACAGCATGGTCATGATCGGGTCGCGGGTCGTCTCGAGGAACGCAGCAGTTCGCAGAGCCCGCAGCCCGTAGGCGAGCAGGTTCCGTGTGCTCGTCTGCTCGGCGAGCAATGCCCACGCTTGCGCGTCGCTCAGGCCATCGTCGAGCCTCGCCACGTCACGCCGTCCCGGCGCTCTTTGCCGCCGCCCGTTCAAGCGCGCGGTACACCGTCGAGCGAGCGACGCCGAAGAGCTCGGCGAGTTCACTCGAGGTATGCGACCCCTGACGGTGGAGACTGACCAGGTGCGCCTCTTGCGTTGGCGAGAGCTTTGGCTTCTTGCCGCGGAGCCGGCCCTTCGCGCGAGCGACGGCCATGCCCTCGCGGGTACGGGCGCGGATGAGATCGGCCTCAAACTCGGCCACCATCCCGAGCACGTTGAAGAGCAGCCGGCCAACCGGGTCGTTCGGGTCGTAGTGACTGCCACCAAGGCTGAGACTGACCTCCTTCGATGCGAGCTCGTCCGCGATGTCTCGCGCGTCAGGCAGTGACCGCGCGAGCCGGTCGAGCTTTGACACGACCAGCGTGTCCCCGTCGCGGCAAGCGGCGAGCGCTTCGCGCAGGCCGGGCCGGGCACGGTTCGTGCCGGTGAGTCCGTGGTCGACGTAGATGTTCCGCGACTCGACGCCGAGCGCTGCAAGCGCGTCGCGTTGCGCCGTGACGTCCTGCGCGTTGGTCGAGACGCGTGCGTACCCGATGAGCATGACGCGACTGTAGCGTTTGAGGCCCCTTCACCGGGCATTTTTCCGGGCGGGTCTTACGGGAATCCCCGCAATGATCGACCGCGCGGAAATCGCCGACCAGGTGCGGCGCTGTTCGGTGTCCCAGTGAGGGATCCCCAAACGGGGCGCGCCGGCATGGCTATAGGCCTGCGCCGCTCCAACGCTTCATCCGTGCGTGCCGACACCTTCGGGAACCCGATCGAGCGCAGCGAACTCATCGGCTATTGGGCGCGGGGCGTGATCAGCGGACCGGTACGGGATCCGTAGCAGGAGGTCGGTGGTGCCCGCTTTCACCAGCCAAGGGGTATTCGTTGCCCCGCGCCCGAGACTGGGTACCGCCCCGCCGGTCAACAAGCCCGCCAACCTGTCGGCCTCCTCAGCCTCAAGCTCAACCTTCCGTGCCTCACGCTAGATGTGCCCCCGCACGGAGGGGCGAGGGCATTGCAGTGGGCTCAGTTAGGCGGGTTCGTTGGGGACGAGCCAGAGGCGGTCGCCCGGCTGCAGCGTCAGCCCGTTGACGTCATCCGCGTCGTTGAGCCATGCGAGGTAGTCGGAGCTCGGTGCGCAGAGTCGGCGGGCAATGGGCACTGCCTGGTCCCCTTCGGCAACGACGTAGATGCGAGGGGACCCGTCCGAGAGGGTCTCGACCTCACCGCTGGCCGCTTCGCGCGGCCCAGAGTCGCGCAGGTCGGCGGGGGCATAGCCGTTCACCTGCGGATCTACGCTGGGGTCCACCTGCATGAGCGGTTCGACAGTTCCGCAGTGAGCGGTCATGCCCTCCCAAAGCCCTACCTCGGTGACCGTCGCCTCGGGGGTCGGCGTCAACTCGGATACCTCCGGCTGCGGGGACGGCTGCGGTGCGGGAGAGCAGGCCGTGAGCGCCGCGATCGCGGCGGCAGCGGCAGCGAGGGCTGCGGGGCGCTGGAGGCTGAGCATGGGCCCACGCTCGCGTGCTTGCGTCGCCGAAGCCAGCCCTGTTGCTGGACGGGTACCAATCCTCGTCGACGACGCCGATCGCGGGCCTCGGGCCGCGATCGCCGCGGGAGCGGTTGCAGCGGACGTGGGAGGGGGCAGTGTAGTCGATCTCCCAGGATCGAGTCGGCGCTCGTGACAGAACGTCAACTTACTCGCTAGATTGCCGCTATGGCACGACAAGGGCGGGCGGGCGGCCGCGACCGGAGCCGGACCGTGGCTGCGCTCACCGTTTCGGCGGGTGGTGCGATTGCGGTCGCCGCTGCCGCCGCGGTCTGGATACAGGGCGCTCCCGCGCCGAGCGGTGTTCGCGGAGGGGCGCTCGAGGGGCCTCCGCAAGGAACGTCGGCTCCGTGGCAGGCGCCGGGCGACGCGTGCGCCAACTCTGAGACCAGGTCGGCGGCGGAGCAGGCTCTTCAGAGCGACATCGAAGGACCGCACAACGCTCAGCTCGCGACCCCGGACGAAGTGCCGACCGAGAGCCGAGAGCGTCAGTCAGCGGCATGGCGCGGGCTCACCTCGGAGGACCTGTCGTTTCAGCTCTGTCTTCGGCAGTTGAGCGCTGACGCTCCGGTGCAGCCTTGACGTCGTCCAGCTGTGGGGCTGGGCGCGATGAAGTCTGCGGATGCATCGCAGTCGACGACCAACCCCCATTTGGAAGTTGAACGCCATGAGCGCCCACGAAGCGACGGCGAGCGGCTCTGTGCCGAACCGCAACGACGTGGACAGTGGTGCGGACAACAGCGGAGCCTTGGCCGAACCGCCGGATCCGCGTCGCTGGCCGCTCGCGTCGCGGATCATACGCGTCGTCGGCTTCGCGCTACTGCTCGTGCCCATCATGCTTGATCACGGATGGCCGGGCGATCTCCTCCGCAGAGAAGCCCTAGGATCCGTCACCATCGTCGTCGGTGACTGGGTGCCAAGCCTTCGAGGCCCGGCCGGCTGGTGCCTAGCGCTGGGCGTGCTTGCGATACTCGTCGCCCCTCTTCTTGGGCCGTGGGGTCAAGGCAGGCGAAGCGTCATCGCCATGCGCGTCGTCAGCCCGCTTGCACTTGGCGCAGTGGTACTTTCCGCCGTAGGGGCGTACTTCGGCGTGTGGGTAGCGCAGGAGAGTTTCCGCGTGCTGGATCAGATGAGCGCTGATGGCTGCCGGGTCGTTGTGGGTGCGCACGGCGCGGGCTTTCAGGGCCTCAATCGGTCCTATGGTCTGGTCCGCCCCGGCTCGGACCGTGTCGAGTGGGTCATCCGGGAGAGCTACTCCGACCAGGGAGCCCATGAGATCGAAGTGACGTGGGATGGCGAGGTCGGGCGGCTTCGCAGCGATACCGAGGCCCAGATCACGCCCCAGCTCGCGCCCGTCCGCTTCGACTGCGGCGACTGACTTGATCCCATCGACCGTGTCGAAGGCCAGCACGGTCGGACGCTGGCACGATCGTCACCATGCGCTGCAAGCCCCTCCTCCCGAGGCGACCGCCGGCACCCAGGATCGCGCCGTGACGGGTACGTGGGCGGTGCACGACAGGAGCAGCCGGGAGTGGCCGTCGAGCCAATTAAGGAGTTCCACGTCCCGGCCGTTGGGCGCCCCGAGTGAGCGAAGTCGGACTGCCCGCTCGTGCTCCACCCCCGGTGAGCCATCGGCTTGCGGGCACCCGGCGGCTCGGCAATACGACAGATCACCCGCTCTTCAACTCCGAGCGAACCGCTATCTTGCAGGTTCTCGGAGACACACCGTTGACCCTGCTCGATGACTTCGAAGTGAGCGAGCTGCGCGCCCTTGCCAAGGCACTCGTCAACCACATCGCGTCGCTCTCGACGCACTACAGCCCGCTACCCTTGGCGCACCGCCTGTCTCGAAAGGAGCCCGGGTGATCACAGCGGCGAGGGGAAGCCGAAGATCCCGAGGGAGAGCCTGGCGATTGGCCGTGCTCGCGGTGTTGGTGCTCGCCGCCGTCGCCGCGATCCTCTACTTCGGCGGGCGGCAACTGCTGTTCCCAGGCGCAGAGCAGGGGCGGTGCCTGCTCGGCACCAACGCACCCTGCATCGAACTCTCCAGGGCCTACGTCGAGGAATCTGCCGAGCTCACCCTGCCCGAAGACACCAGAGTCGTGGACTCGGGCTGCAGCGTCGTCTCGCGATGCTGGGCTCGCCTCCAGGTCCCCAATCCGCACCTCGACGAGATCGCGCCACGCTACTCCAGCAGCAGCGGCCCATGCCCGGTAGGTGGGTTCCAATCCACGGTCGAACAAGGCGACTACGTGCTCGAGGACCAACGATTCGATTGCGGCTCCAACACGTGGCGGGGCATTGCGCTCGTCCACGATGTCGACGGCCATTCCTGGCTGCTCGTTCAGGTGGCCCACGACCTCATCTGAACGCACACGAAAATCACCGCCTCTCTATGTCCGTCATCGGCGGCGGGCTCATCACGTGACCAGACTCAACGGCGAATAAACCAGAAGGCGCGCGGATGGTTGGTAGCCGGGAGTGCGCTCGTCGCACTCGTTGGGGCGATCATGACCGTCATCTACTTCCTTCCAACCGTGGCGCAGTTGCGATTACGAGGACACCTCGGTGGGCTGCGCAACGCTCTCCGCCGACGCAACCATCATGATGGTGGCAATGTTCGTGACACTCGCGGTTGTCGTGTTCGTGTCTGCGCTCATCCTCGCTAGGAATCGCCCCGCCGCCCGGTAGCCGCCAACAAGACGCTCACCTGACGAGCTCTGCTAGCCCGATGCTGCTCAGCACCACTCGTCCCACTCCTTCACCGAACGGAACGCGGTGGCGGTGCTGGCGTTCGCCAAGGTGGGCGCCTCGGCTGATATGCCCCCTCGCGCCACTGCTCCTCGCCAAGGTCCGTATCATTCGGTCATGCCCGAATCGGTTGCACCAACGACGCCCGGCCGTCGGCGGATCATCGTCGTCGCAGCGTCGATCGTGCTCGCTCTCGCGCTGCTCTACCTCGTGCGACTGACGGCGCTGGAGATCGGCAAGACCGAGGGAGATCTGCCACCGGTCTCTGCATTGCAGCTCCCCATGGGAAGCGCCGTGCTCTCCGAGCAGCGGGCATGCGCTTCCGGAGGATGCTGGCTCGAGATTCGGGTGCGGCCGCCGGAGGGCATGACGCCGACTTCGCTCGCGGAAGCCATCGGGGCGACCCCCGGCGGCGGGCACCCGGGCACATGGTGGGATCCTCGATCGATCTCGTTCTATGGCGAGCCCGCCGATGACGCACTGGAGATACAGCTCGACTACTGGCGCTAACACGCTGCGCTCCGCGCGCGCCACCTCACAGCGCCGGCGATGCTGAGAACAGAGCGATCGCGAGCGCGATCATGCTGCCGAATGTCCACCCGACGCTGTATGCGCGCGGGAAGCGCGATCTCAACGCGAGAGTGGTCACCGCGTCGAGCACGAGCGCAGCTGCTGGCAACGACCAGAAGAGCGCGTACAGATAGGGCTGACTCCACGCTCCCCCGCAGTCGGGCGGCCCACCCAGCTCAATGCGGAGCTGGGCAAGCAACGCGTAATAGGCCCAAGCGAGCAAGGTGCATCCGATGCTTGCCACGAGCACTGCGATGAAGAGTCGACGCGCATGTCGTTCGCTCAGCAGCGTGACGGCGATCACCAGGAGCGACCCGATCACGAGTTGCACGGCAAGGCGCCTATACATCCCGGGGAGGTCTCCCAAGTGGCTCCCGCACCCGAACGGCGCGGGCGGAATCGGCATCTGCATTAGTGCCACGACCACGGCGGTCACAACGGTGAGCACAACCACGACCACGGCGAGGGCCGCTCCGGTCTGGCGCTGAACGCTCACGGTGTCAGCCTACGTGCAGGACGTCGCGCAGCCGCATCGACCGCCCACGACGGCACTGCTCCCCTAATGTTCGACTTCATGGCGGCAGACGACCACGCGGTCGAGCCGCTGAGCGTTAAGACATGGAACGCGTTTGCCGCGATGGTCGACCGGCACAATGGCATCTTCGGCCGCTGCTGGAGCACGTACTTCCACCCCGAGTGCGCCGACCGGCAGCCCGGCGCCGAGGCCGAACCGTCGCCCGCAGATGCGCAGTGAGGTGATGTGAGCCGCTTCACGACCTGCGTTGATATCCCCGATATCCAGTCAAGGTGGGCAGTACCCCCACTCGCACGGTTGGTCTCATGTTCTCGGCGTCAGTCCGTACATGAACATGTCGCGGCGCTCCTCGCCGACGCGTTCCCACGATTGGAGCAACCCTTCGCGCTTATACCCGACCCGCTCGGCTGCTCGCCATGAGCCGACGTTCCAAGGCTCTACGTAGAGCTGAAGACGGTCCACCCCAACCGTTTCGAAACCCCACTTCGTGACGACTGCCAGCGCGGCTGCTGCAAAGCCTCGACGACGACTTGCAGGCCGAATCCAGTAGCCGATGGTCGCGCGCCCTTGGTCGACGTCCCGAAGCCAGAGTCCAATCTGTCCGACACACATGGAATCGACTTCGACAGCAAATGAGTAGCCGGCTCCGGACACCGCACGCTCGTGCTGGCGAGCAACGAACGCCAGAGCCGACGCAACGTCAGCGCGCTCCGGCACCGAAGTGATCTTCGGGATGAACGGGTCGGAAGAAGCGTCGATCACAGCATCGACATCACTCTCGGCGAACGCTCGAAGAACGATCCGATCACTGCGAATGGTGGGCACGTTTAGCGGGACACTCTGATGCATTCGACCAGTCTGCTGGTTCCCCGGATACGTCCCGTGCAGACAGAGACCCCGTGTCCGGTCGAAGTATCACCTGGGGACGGTGACGCCTCGTGCTACGCCGGGCCACCTCTTCGATGTGCTGGTGGGTCGGCACAGGCTGAACCGGGCTTACGCCCTACGTTGATATCCGGTCAAGTCCCAGGTAGTGGTGTAGCGGTGGTCCTTCGTTCTGTTGGTTAGGCGGAGAGTTGGAGGGCGGTGTCGGTGGTCACCTGGCTTCCGGTGTCGGGGACGAGGGTGAGGCGGCTCTTGGCGAGGATCTCGAGGCCGAGGTAGCGGCGTCCTTCGGCCCATTCGTCGGTCTGCTCGGCCAGGACGGCGCCGACCAGGCGGGTGATCGCGTCGCGGTTGGGGAAGATGCCGACGGAGTCGGTGCGGCGGCGGATCTCGCGGTTGAGGCGTTCGTTCGGGTTGTTCGACCAGACCTGCTGCCAGAGGCCGACGGGGAAGTCGGTGAAGGCGAGGATGTCGGCGCGGGCGGCATCCAGGTGCTCGAACGCGTCGGGCAGCTTGCCCTCGACGTAGTCCAGCAGCCGCTCGAACTGGGCGTGCACGGCGGCCGCGTCGGGCTGGTCGTAGACGGAGTGGAGCATCGCCTTCACGGCTGGCCAGAGGCTCTTGGGCGTGACGGACTTGAGGTTCGCGGAGTAGTGCGTGCGGCAGCGCTGCCAGGCCGCGCCGGGCAGGTTCGCGGCGATCGCCTCCACGAGCCCTTGGTGGGCGTCGGAGGTGACCAGGCGCACGCCGGACAGGCCACGGGCGACGAGGTCGGCGAACAAGCTGTTCCAGGCCGGCCCGGTCTCGCTGGTGGCCACGCGCATGCCCAGCACCTCGCGGCGCCCGTCGGCGTTGACGCCGGTCGCGACCAGCACGACCGCGTTGATGACTCGGCCGCCCTCGCGGACCTTCATCGTTAGCGCGTCCGCGGCGACGAACGTGAACGGGCCGGCCTCATCCAGCGGCCGGTGGCGGAACTGCTCGACCTGCTCGTCGAGGTCCGCCGCCATGCGGGAGACCTGCGACTTCGACAGCGAGTGGATGCCGAGCGTCTTGACGAGCTTGTCCATCCGGCGGGTGGAGACGCCGGCGAGGTAGCAGTCGGCGACCACCGTGATCAGCGCCGTCTCGGCCCGCTTGCGGCGCTCGAGCAGCCAGTCGGGGAAGTAGGTGCCCTGCCGCAGCTTCGGGATCGCGACGTCGATCGTGCCGACACGGGTGTCCAGCTCACGGCTACGGTAGCCGTTGCGCTGCGCGATCCGGTCGGGGCTGGGCTTGCCCCATTCGGCGCCGACGACGGCGTCCGCGTCGGCGGAGAGCAGCGCGTTGATCATCGTCTGCAGCAGGTTGCGCATCAGATCTGGCGACGCGTCGGTCAGGGCCTCGACCAGGAGGCCGGAAGGGTCGACAATATGAGGAGCGGTCATCGTGAGATGTCCTTTCGAGTGGGTTGTAGGAGATTCCTCGAAGGACCACCACGGTGACCGCGCCCACGTCCAAGACGGGGCGGCCACCGAGCGGGCTACACCACTCTATGGGGCACTACTTGATATCCCCGGTATTCAGTCGAAAGAGGGATGAAGCGCTCACGCCCCATTGGCCTCGCTCCCCGTGCCTGACGCAGACTCGCCGGAAACCGATGCCAGACCGGCGGTTTCGCCCGCCCGCGTCTCAGCGGCCGCTGTGCGACTGGAGGGCGGACTCCCACACCCGGCGGTGGTCGCGTGCATACCCTGCTGCTGCCGCCCAGTGCACCCCGTGTCCATCGCGGAACATGCTCGCCCACGGCTCCCACCCACCGATGCTCGCCGACTGCAGATGCTCGTACATCGCCGCTGCTCGCTCGGCCAGAGCCGCGGCAAGTGACGCGCGCAGATCCTCGTCGGCCCCGTAGCCCTCGACGAACGCGGCCAGCTGTCGTGCCGAGTGCGTCGGATCGGCCGAAACGTCGCTGAGTGTGAACGCTTGCGCCGCGTAGGCGAGATCCCACAGTCGAGTGCTGAGCGCCGCCCCATCCCAGTCGATGAACACCCACCTGTCGCCCACGACGAGATTCCACGGCGCGAGATCGTTGTGGCAGATCAGGTCGGCAGCAGTGGGTGCCGGAATCAGCGCCCGGCCGAGTTGACGCCGCAAGCGCAGCGCGGCTGATGCATCGTGAATGCGGCGCACCAGCCCGCCGACCCGCACCAGCTCGGCCTCCGTGAGCGGTGCACGATCAAGCGCGATCGCGCCGGGCACGAACTCGGTTACCTGTCGACCTCGCTCGTCGAGTCCGAGGGGCTGCGGGACGTCGATCCCGGCGTCGCGAAGCGCCTGCATGTACTCGAGGACTGCAGGCGTCGATGCCGTCGATGGCTTCCGCACCGTCGCGCCCACCCGCACCACACCATCGGTGGCGTTGCCACCTGAGAGCGGCTCTTCATGCGCAATCACTCATCGACGCTATCGCGCACCGATGGCCCGGCTCACGACCTAAGTTGATATCCCCGATATCCAGTCAAGTTGATACCGAAGCTCCGGCCCCACTCTCCCTGAGGCCCAAATCAGCAAACAGATCCCATCAAAACCCGCTCCTGACCGGGCGTTTTCCGCGCAGGATCGGACCCCGGCCGACGGGCGCCGCTCCTGGTTGATGCAAATAATGAACCAACCGGAAGAGGCTGGGCGGCTGCTGCTGGGCAAGAACGCGCGCGGCGCGTGGGAACTCATCAACCGACCGATCACGTCATAGCGCTCGCCCGCAGGCTGACCACCGGCGTCGCGCCCTGGCGCGGACGCACGGTGCCAGCGCGCCGAGCGGCGTGAGCGTAACCTTGCACCCATGACCGACCAGCCCTCTTCTCCAGCGGTCGCCTGCTCGCTCGGTGCCGGCATGCAAGGCCAGGTGGATCGCTGGCGCTCGCTGCTCGAGGGCGCCGAGCCCGAAGTGGTCGACGGCGGCCTGCAGTATCTGCTTCCGATCGCGCTCGTCGAGTCGGCGGCACGTGTGGCCGCGGATGAGCAGGCGTGCTGCCCGTTCTTCGCGTTCGATCTCGCGCTGCGCGGCGAGATGTTTGTGCTCGCGATGCGCACGCCTCCCGAAGGTGCGTCGATGCTCGCGGAGATCACGGGACAGCTCCCCCACACCGGATGACGCTGCGTCTGGTGCAGGCCTGGGACCGACACCAGGTTCCGCTCTACCTCGCCGCGATCGCCATCGGCGCAGCGGTCGGACTCATCTCCCCCTCGGTCGCACCCACGCTGGAGCACGCGATCGAGCCAGTGCTGATGCTGCTGCTCTTCGCGACCTTCCTCGGCGTACCGCTCGTCGAGGTGGGGCGATCGTTCAGCGACGCGCGATTCCTCGTGACGATTCTCGGCGCGAACTTCGTCGTGGTGCCCGTGGTCGCGTGGAGTTTGTCGAGATTTGTCGCCGACGACCGCGGCCTACTGCTCGGCGTGCTGCTGGTGCTGCTGACGCCGTGCATCGACTACGTGATCGTCTTCACCGGCCTCGCCGGCGGCGCACGCGCACGCCTGCTCGCGGCCGCTCCCCTGCTGATGCTGGTGCAGATCCTCCTCCTGCCGCTCTACCTGCTGCTGTTCGTCGGAACCGAAGTGCTCGACGTCATCGACGTCGGCCCCTTCGCAGAGGCCTTCCTGCTGCTCATCGTCATCCCGCTCGCCGCAGCCGCGATCGTCCAGGCCTTCGCGAAGCGACACCGCTTCGGCCGAGTCGTCGAGACGGTCATGGCCGCCGCCATGGTGCCGCTCATGATGCTCACGCTCGCGACCGTCGTCGGGTCGCAGATCGCCGCCGTCGGCTCGCAGATCGGCGCCCTCATCCGCGTCGTGCCGCTCTACATGGCGTTCGTCGTCGTCGCGGTGATGCTCGGCCTGCTCGCGGGCCGCATGGCCCGGCTCGACGTCCCTGGAACGCGCGCGGTCGCCTTCTCGCTTGCGACCAGGAACTCGCTCGTCGGCCTCCCGCTCGCACTGGCATTGCCCGCGACACTCGGCATCGCCCCGCTCGCCGTCGTCACCCAAACCCTCGTCGAGCTGGTGGCCATGATTGTGCTCGTGCGGCTGGTGCCACGCTTCATCCCAGAGCGTGTCAATCGTGGGCGCGGCTCATCGTCGCGTGGAGCTCACGACGTACGTTGATATCCCCGATATCCAGTCGAGTTGATACCGAAGCTCCGGCCCCACTCTCCCTGAGGCCCAAGTCAGCAAACAGATCCCATCAAAACCCGCTCCCGGCCGGGCGCTTTCTGCGCAGGGTCGGACGCCGGCCGACGGGCGCCGCTTCTCCTGGTTGATGCAAATGATGCACCAACGCGCGTCCAGTCTTCTTCAGGAGTTCAGATAGTCGGTCGACCAAGGCCCGACGGCAGTACCGAGCAGTATCGTGTCCTCCTCGGCTCCGTCGAAATGCACGGCATTGCCGGGTACGTAGAGGAAGCTTCCGGCCGGGTAGCGGGCAGCGAAACCGCGGTCGAGCGAGTTGCCGTACCCAAGGCGAAGTTCACCCTGAGCCACAACCAGGTGTGCATCGGCGATGTGAGAGTGAGGCTCGTCCCAGACACCCGAAGGGATGAAAAAGGCGTCGGTGAACGTCACCCCGAGCTGCCGACTGCCAACCAGGGTTGCTGAACGGGTGCCGTCAGGATCCGCGAGAAACCTGACGCCGGCACCGAAGTCGTCGATCAGGTAGCGGGCGTGCAGGCCCTGCGCGAGCTTGCGCCAGTCGGTCAGTTCGGCCGCGGCGATCGCACCGCCTCCCAGCATGTCCACGCCTCCGCACGCTACCGGCCACTCGTCCGCCCCACGAGTGCCCCGCTCCCCTACCATCGACCTCATGGCGGCCGACGACTACGCGATCGAGCCGCTGAGCGTGCAGACGTGGGATGCGTTCGCCGCGATGGTCGACCGGCACAACGGCATCTTCGGCGGCTGCTGGTGCACCTACTTCCACGCCGCGTGCGCCGAGCGGCAGCCCGGCGCCGAGGGCAGTCGGCTCATGAAGCGGAAACTGGTCGAAGGCGGGCGCGCCCACGCGGCGCTCGTGATGGCCGGTGACGAGGCGATCGCCTGGGCGGAGTTCGGCACACCGGAGGAGCTGCCGAACATCCACCACCGCAAGCAGTACGACGCCGAGGCCGACCTCACCCCCGACTTCCGCATCACCTGCATCTTCGTCGACAAGCGGCACCGAGGAGCCGGCCTCGCCAAGGCGGCGCTGCAGGGCGCGCTCGGCCTGATCGCCGCGCAGGGCGGCGGCGTCGTCGAGGGCTACCCGCACGAGATCGGCGACAAGTGACCGAACAGCTCCTTCGTCTACAACGGCACGCGCACGATGTACGAGGAGGCCGGCTTCACGCACATCCGCCCGAAGGGGCTGAAGAACACCGTCATGCGGCGCACGGTCGAGCCGTCCTGAGCAAGAGGAGCCCCATGCCACTGCAGGAGATCGCCGACGGCGTGCTCGTCCACCAGAGCGAGTGCATCCAGAGCAACGCCGTCATCGTGCGCGGCGATGCGGGCGCGCTGCTGATCGACCCGGGCATCACCCGCGACGAGCTCGCCGGCATGGCGCGCGAGCTCGACGAGCGAGGCCTGCCGGTGGTCGCCGGCTTCGCCACCCACCCCGACTGGGATCACGTGCTCTGGCACCCAGCGCTCGGCCATGCGCCGCGCTCCGGCACCGCCGCCTGCGCGGCGACCATCCGCGAGTTCGTCGGCCGCGACGGCTGGCAGGCCGAGCTCGCCGACTACCTGCCGCCCGAGTTCGCCGACGACATCCCGATGGAGCTGCTCGGCGACATCACGCCCCTCGCCGCCGGTGCCGTGACGCTCCCGTGGGCCGGCCCGCGCATCCGCATCATCGAGCACCGTGCGCACGCCCCCGGCCACGCGGCGCTGCTCATCGAGGATGCCGGCGTGCTCGTCGCGGGCGACATGCTCTCGGACGTGCTGATCCCATTCCTCGACCTCGACGCCGCCCAGCCGCTCGACGACTACCTCGGCGCGCTCACGCGCTTCGAGGAGATGGCGGATGCGGTGCGCACGATCGTGCCGGGCCACGGCTCGGTCGGCGACGGGCAGGCACTGCGCGCCCGACTCGCGCTCGACCGCGCCTACATCGAGGCGCTGCGGGACGGCCGCGAGCCCGACGACCCGCGCACCGGCCCCGACGCGCCGCTCGACTGGATGCCCGACGTGCACGATGGGCAGGTGCAGCGGCTCGGTGTTCGATAGCGATGCGCACCTGTGCGACGTGATCGGCGCCTTCGCTGCAGTGCGGCCGACCTGAGCTGCGTCAGGCTGCGACCGGATCGATGACGGCGTAGCCCAGCTCACGTGCGACGGATGCCATCCCGCCGTCGTGCGTGACCACCGTCGCATCCAGCCCGGTGGCGACGAGCGACGCCAGATGAATCGCGTCGAGCGTGCGCACGTGGGGAACGATCGACTCTGCCCCCGTCAGGATGCCATCCGTGAGGGGAACCAGCTCGAGCCGGTCGAGGACAGCATCTCGCAGCTCGATCGGCAGCGCCTCGCGGCGCAGCACCCTGGTCAACTCCGTGCGAACCAGACGAGAGGAGACCAGGGTCGTGTCAGCGTCGCTGCTGACCTGCTCGAGCCATTCGCTCGCGGACGGCGTCGACCCGAGGAGAGCATGCAGCGCGACCGACGAGTCGAGATAGAAGATGCTCACCGCTCCCCCCTCATGTCGTCGAGCAGCTCGTCGAGCGCAGCCCCGGTCGGCGCCGTGTAACCCGCCGGCAGCTTCGGAAGCCGGATGGCACCTCGATGCTTCGATGGAACGAGCGCGACACCGGGCTGCGGCGGCACGATTCGACCGACCTCGTGATTGTGCCGGGTGATGCGGTACGTCTCCCCTGCCTCGACATCAGCCAGCATGGCGGTCGGGTTCTGCCGCAGTTCGCCAACGGTGATGGTCTTCATGGCACGACCATAGTCCGTTTATCTATCAATGTCTACGACACCGAGTGGCGCCGAACCCGCTTGCCTGCCGTCTGGCCGCATCACTCCGTCATGCGCTCGCCATCCGGTGAGAGCACCCACCACACCTCGTTGACGCCCTGGCCGTTCACATCGCCAGCGGCCGCGTCACCGGCGAAGGAATAGAGCGGCCAGCCGTTGAGCGTCACCTGCATGCCGCCGTCGATGCCGGTGATCGTGCCCACCTCGCCGGTCACGCCTTCGACCTCCGGCGCGTCCGACTCGGTCGTCAACGCAGGCCAGTTCGCGGCGCACTCCCCTTCGCAGGTGCTCGCGTCGCCGCCCTGGGTGTCGTTGTCGAACATGTAGACCGTCATGCCCTCGCCGTCGACGACGATCTCGCCGAGCGAGGAGTCGGCCACCGTCAGCGCGGCCGAGGCGGCAGGCGCGTCGGAGGTGTCGGTGCCGCCGTAGGGATCGCCGGCGCCCGAGTCGGTGGTCTCGGATGGCGGTGCCGCCGGTGGTGCGTCGGTCTCTTCCGCCGGGCTCGCGCAGCCGGCCAGTGCGACGACGAGCAGTCCGGCGACCAGCGCCGCCGAGGTGATTCGCGAGCTCATGAGAGCGTCCCTTCGTTCGGGCCGCGGATGCGGTCACTGGAGACACGCAGTCGGGCGCCGAGGGGTTCATCGCGGCTTCGTCCCCGGCGCGCCTATCCCTCGTCGAGCTCCGCCCGCATGAGCACGTCGCCGCTGCCCTCGGCGCGGATCTCCACGGCGGCGATGTCGGCGACGTCGAGCGCGGTCGCGGCGCTCAGCCGTGCGGTGGAGCCGGGCGCAGCGCGCCAGCTCGAGATCTGGCTGCTCGCCCCGTCGCGGTCGACGACCACCAGCACGTACGTCCAGCCGCCGGCCGGGCCGCCGCTGCCCTGATAGCTGCACTCGAGCTCGATCCTCGTCCCCCAGCCGACCGGGTCCAGCTCGACGCTCGCGATGAGCGGCAGATCCCCGGCCGCCACCAGCTCCGCAGCTCGCACGTCGCCGCGCGACGAGGCGGGAGCCAGCAGTCCGCCCATCGACACCACGAGGGCGACGACGAGCACCGCCGCGGCGGCGAGCATGCTCACCCACCTTGTGCGACGCATCCGCCCCTCTCGTGCCGCGCGCGCGAGCAGCGCGTCACGGGTCAGCATCGATGACGCCGACCGCTCGCCCGCCCCGGCCGCGTCGTCGCTCCGCTCGCCCAGCATCGACTCGGCGCGGCCGGGGTCGACGCGCGCGAGCAGCCCGAGCGTCGGCGCGATCTCAGCCACCGCGCGGGCGCAGCGCTCGCATCCCTCCAGGTGCTCCTCGAAGGCGCGGCGGTCCGAGGGGCTGAGCGCGCCGATCACGTACGCGGCGTCCCAGTCCGCGAAGCGCTCGTGGTCATGGCTCATCGGGTCACTCCCTGCTCCTGCAGCGCGAGCCGCAGCGCCCGCAGCCCGTAGTGCAGCCGTGACTTCACCGTGCCCTCCGGGATCTCGAGCTCTGCGGCGATCTCGGCGATCTGCCGGCCGCCGAAGTAGGCGCGGATGATGACGCCGCGGTGCTCGGCGCTCAGCTCGGCGAGCGCATCCTCGATCAGGATCGCCTCGAACAGCGCGTCGGTGGCGTCGGTGGTCGCGCGCTCGGGCAGCTCGGCGACGACCACCTCGTGGCGGCGGCGCGCGGTGCGCGTCTCGTCGATCACCAGATGCCGGGCGACGGTCAGCATCCACGCGCGTGCGGTCGCCGGCTCCGCCAGGATCTGCGGGCTGCGCCACGCGCGCAGCAGCGTCTCCTGCACCACGTCGTCGGCACCGGCGCGGTCGCCCGTGAGGTGCACGACATAGCGCCACACGGGCGCCGCGTGCGCGTCGTAGAGCGCACCGAGCTGCTCCGCATCCTGCCCCGGCATCGTCCACCTCCTCGAAGGTGACACGAGAGCGGGCGCCTCGCGGTTCACCGTGAACCTCGCGCCGCCGCGCCTCGTGTCACCGAGTATGGACCTCCTGCTCGCCGACGACGGCTTCGTCATCGCCGGCCTCCCCCTGCACCCGCTGCTCGTGCACGCCGTGGTGGTGCTGGTGCCGCTGACGGCGCTCGCACTCGCGCTCGGCAGCCTTTGGCCTGCGGCGCGGCGCCGGCTCGGCATCGTGACGCCGCTCGCCGCCGCGCTGCTGGTCGTGCTCGTGCCGATCACCGTGGCCGCTGGCGAGGCGCTCGCGGAGGTCGTCGGTGAGACCCCGGCGGTCGAGACCCACGAGGACTATGCGGATGCTGCTGCCGTGGGTGATCGGGATGCTCGTCGTCGCAGCGGCGCAGTGGGCGTGGTTCCGCTGGGGCGGCAGGCGCGTGCCGGAGGGCTCTCGTCGTCGGGCTCGACCGGTGACGGTCGTGCTCGCCGCGCTGGCGCTCGTGGCCGCTGCGGGTTCGACCATCACCGTCGTGCTGATCGGCGATTCGGGAGCACGCGCGGTGTGGGGCGGGCTGCTCGGGTGAGCGGGTCGTCCGAAGCGCGCGGGCGACCTGCCTACGCGCGCGCCGCCACCGTGACGCGCTGCGCGAGCTCGGTGCCGGGCGCGGCGAGGCGGTCGACCGTGTCGAAGATGATTCGCTGCATCTCGGACGCCGCCGCCGAAGCGCCCACCTCGGTGCGCCGGGCGAGGTTGACGGTGCGCGTGAGCTGGGGTCGCACGAGGCGCTGGCTGTGCAGTCCGGGCCGGTCGATCACGACCATCGCCGGCACCACCGCGACACCGATCCCTCGCTCGACGAACCGCAGCACCGCATCCATCTCCGCACCCTCGACGGCGATCGTCGGCGTCAGCCCCGCGTCGGCGAACGCGGCGTCGGTGGCGATGCGCAGGTCGTAGCTGCGGCTGAAGGCCACCTGCGGCATGCGCGCCAGCTGCGCCAGCGCGAGCTCGCCCTGCTCGGTGCCGCCTCGCTCCTGGGCGTCCGTGGCCGACACCACCACGAGCTCCTCTGACAGCAGCGGCACGAGCTCGGTCGCCGGCGTCGGCGGCTGCGCGCCGCGCGTCACCACGAGCGCGAGATCGAGCGCGCCCTCGTGCAGCGCATCGACGAGGAACCGCGAGCCGCCCTCGGTGATGTGGAGCTCGACACCCGGGTGCGCGGACCGGTACGCCGCGACCACTTCGGTCACGAGCGACACGCACAGGGTCGGTGGAGCCCCGAGCCGCACGCTGCCCCGACGCAGCCCGGCGAGCTGGTCGAGCTGCTCGCGCGCGGCACGCGCATCGCCCAGCATGCGCCGCGCGATCGGCAGCAGCACCTCCCCCGCCGCGGTCAGGGTGACGCCACCGGGTGCGCGGCGCAGCAGCTCTGCACCGAGATCTGCCTCGAGCGCGCCGATCTGGCGGCTCAGCGAGGGCTGGGCGACGAAGAGCTCGTCGGCGGCGCGGGTGAAGTTGCCGATGCGGGCGACCGCTTCGAAGGAGCGGAGCTGGTCCAGCTTCATCGCGATAGCATATTGGTATATCGATGAGTCAATCAATGCATTGGACGCATGCAACGGCGCTCCCTAGCGTGGAGGAATGACCGCACCACACGCATCCGAACGCCTCCTCTCCACCTCCGTCCTCGTGATCGGCACCGGCGGCGCCGGGCTCCGCGCCTCGATCGAGCTGGCGGAGCGCGGCGTGCAGGTGCTGGCCGTCGGCAAGCGCCGCAAGCACGACGCGCACACGACGCTCGCGGCGGGCGGCATCAACGCCGCGCTCGGCACCATCGACCCCGCGGACTCCTGGCAGCAGCACGCGGCCGACACGCTGCGCGAGTCGTACTTCCTCGCCGACCCGGCCATCGTCGAGACCGTGGCACGCGGTGCGGCGCAGGGCATCGAGGAGCTCGAGCGCTGGGGCATGCCGTTCGCCCGCGAGGACGACGGCCGCATCTCCCAGCGCTTCTTCGGTGCCCACACCTACCGCCGCACCGCCTACGCGGGCGACTACACCGGGCTGGAGCTGCAGCGCACACTGATGCGCCGGGCCGCCGAGCTGCGGGTGGAGATCGTCGACACGATCTACATCACGCGGCTGCTCGTCGCAGACGGCACGATCTTCGGCGCCTACGGCTTCGACATCGTCGACGGCACGCCCGTGCAGATCCTGGCCGACGCGGTCATCCTCGCCGCCGGCGGCCACACGCGAATCTGGCGGCACACGTCGTCGCGCCGTGACGAGAACACGGGGGATGCGTTCCGACTGGCCGCGCTGGCCGGTGCCCGCATCCGCGACGCCGAACTGGTGCAGTTCCACCCCTCCGGCCTGCTGGAGCCCGACGACGCCGCGGGCACGCTCGTCTCGGAGGCCGCCCGCGGCGAGGGCGGCATCCTCACCAACGCCCTGGGCGAGCGATACATGGAGCGCTACGACCCCGAGCGCATGGAGCTCTCGACGCGCGACCGGGTCGCGCTGGCCGGCTTCACCGAGATCGCCGAGGGCCGCGGCACAGCAACGGGCGGCGTCTACCTCGACGTCTCCCACCTGCCGCGCGAACAGATCCTGCGCCAGCTGCCGCGCGTCTACCGCACCCTGATCGACCTGCAGATGCTCGACATCACCGCGACCAAGATGGAGATCGCTCCCACCGCGCACTACTCCATGGGCGGCGTCTGGGTCGACCCCGAGCACCACGGCACCGGTGTCGACGGGCTGTACGCGATCGGTGAGGCCTCCTCCGGCCTGCACGGCGCGAACCGGCTGGGCGGCAACTCGCTCATCGAGCTGCTGGTCTACGGGCGCATCACCGGCGAGCACGCCGCCGACTACGCCGGCGCGCGCACCGACGTGCGCCGGGACCCGGCTGCCGTCGAGGCGGCCCGCGACGAGATGCGGTCGCTGCTGCGTGAGCGCGGCACCGAATCCGCCCGTCGGCTGCAGCGCGAGGTGCGCAACCTCATGAGCGAGCACGCCGGGGTCGTCCGCACCGAGGGCGGGCTGCAGGAGGGGCTGCGCAAGCTGGCGTCGCTCGAGGAACGCGCCGAGCATGTCACGGCCCACCCCGACATCGCCGGCTTCGACGATCTGGCGCACGCCTACGACCTGCTCGGCTCACTGCTGGCAGCCCGCGCAACGCTCGAGAGCGCGCTCGAGCGGCGAGAGACGCGCGGCGCCCACAACCGCGCCGACTTCCCGGAGACCGACCCGGCCATGCAGGGCAACTTCGTCTGGTCGCCGAGCGAGGGCGTCGTCTTCGAGCCTCTCTCCCCCGCGCCCGACAGCTTCCGCCAGCTGGCAGAGACCGGCGCCGACGACTCCGTGGCGGGCAAGCTCGTCGAGTAGGCAGGCGGCGTCGGCGTCGTGACCGATGTCGCGGGCAGGGACCGGGCCGCGCTCACCAGCGCAGGTCGTCGAGCCCGACGATCTCGCGCGGTGTGCGCTGCCGGGCGGCGGGCTCGTCGGCGCTGCCTTCGTCAGCGCCGGGCTTGTCAGCGCCGGGCAGCCCGTCGAACGAGAGCCCGGTGCGCTCGGCCAGCTCCGCCAGGCTCAGCTCGTACGTGCGGAACGCATCCAGGTAGGCGGTGCGCAGCCCGTCCAGGTCCTGCGTGAGCAGGAACGCCTTCGACCGCAGCGCATCCGCCACCCGGTAGACGACGACCTTCCAGTGGTCGCGCGGCAGCTGCACGAGATCGCGATACCAGGGGTCACCGTCGGCGAGCACCGGGCCGCCGAACACGCTGATGCGGCGGTCGACGAGCTCGTCGAGCTCGAGCACCCCGTTCTCGAGCTCGCCCCAGATGCCGCCGCGGCTCGACTGGTTGAAGCCGGCCAGCTGCGGGGTGATGTTCGTGAAGGTGAAGGAGTCGCGGTTCGCCTGCTTGGCCTCGTCGACCGTGCCCCACAGCAGGTCGGCGCGGCGGGCGATGTGGCCACGGTCGAGGTCGTTGTCGCGGTAGACGGCCTCGCCCGTCTGCTGCTCGTCGGTGAGCCGGTCGTCGAGGAAGAAGCGGCTGCTGCGCGGGATGCCCGGCTGGAGGGCCAGCCCGTCGACGTTCCAGGCGACCGACCACGCGAGGCGCCGCTGCAGGTGCATCGTGACGGTGAAGTGCGCGTAGGGCAGCACCGGCGCTTCCGGATCGGCCACCGGCGTCGGCGCCGCGACCGGCTCACCGAGGAACTCGGCGTCGTAGCCCAGCGTCTCCGCGGCGGCGGCTGAGCGGCTCCCCTCCGGCGCACCCTCGCCCGGCGCACCCTCGCCCTCCAGCGTGAGCGTCATGCCGAGGGGATCGCCCGCCGCGACCACGAATCCGAGCTCCTCGTAGACGCCGACCGCCTCGGGGCTCGCGAACAGGCCGACGATCGCCTCTGCCGGCGCGACCTGGCGCACCCGTTCGAGCAGCCGCTCGACGATGCCGGAGGCGATGCCCTGGTCGGCGGCATCCGGTCGCACCATCACGTCCTGCACGTACCAGTAGCGCACGCCGTCGCCCACCAGTCGTCCGACGCCGACCACGCGGTCGCCGTCGCGCGCGACGACGCCGTGCTCGGAGCCGCGCAGCGACGCCGGCAGGCTCGCCCAGTCGAAGTGGTCGTCCCAGCCCACCGACTCCGCGACCGCGCGCTGCTCGGCCGCGGACGGCACGCGCTCCTCGAAGACGATCATGCGCTGCTCCCCGGTGCGCGCACCTCGAGCACCGCCCAGCCGCGCGGCGGCAGCGTGAGGCGACCATCTGCCAGCTCGCACTCCCCCGCGACGACCGACGACGCATCCGCCGCCGGCATCGTCACGGGCTCGTCGTCGAGGTTGAGCGCGGTGATGACGCCCGCCTCGCCGGTCGCGGTGCGCAGCACCATCGCCGTGTTCGCGACGTGCACGACGTCGGTGCGCGCGGTGGTCAGCCACGGGTTGCGCCGGCGCAGCGCCAGCAGCTCGCGGTGCACGTCGAGCAGGTGACGGGCGGATGCGTCCATGTCGTCGGGCGCGACCGGCTCGGCCGGGAACTCGGGCCGCACGGCGTCGTCGCCGCCCTCGCGCTCCTCCTTGACCGCCTGCCAGCCGTACTCGTCGCCCGCGTAGATCGCCGGCGTGCCGGCGACCGTGCAGAGCACGGCGAGCGCGTGCGGCACGAGCTCGCTGCCGACCGCCGAGGCGATGCGGGTGACGTCGTGGTTGCCGAGGAACGTGTACGGCACGAAGCCGGCCAGCAGCTCGTTGCCGCGGCCGATGGCGTGCTCGAGCTCGAACAGGTTGCGGTCGACGATGGCGTGCCAGATGCCCTGCCACAGCTCGTACTGCGTGAGGCTGTCGATGGTCGACTCGGTGGCGAAGCCCGCGTAGTCACCGTGGATGACCTCGCCGAGGAACCAGGCGTCCGGATGGTGCTCGCGCACCCGCGGCAGCACGCGGGCCCAGAATTCGGCGGGCACCGCGTAGGCGGCATCGAGCCGCCAGCCGTCGATGCCGCGCTCGAGCCAGTGCCGCATCGCGTCGACGACCAGCTGCGCCGTCGCGGGCGAGCTGTGATCGAGCGCGACGAGCGCGCCGTGGCCCTCGAAGACCTCGGCCTCGCCGCCCTCGCCGAGCCGGAACAGCGCGGCCTCGGGGGCGTTCGCGTCTGCGTGCGCGGCGGCGAAGGCCGGGTGCTCGCGCCCCACGTGGTTGAAGACGCCGTCGAGCAGCACGCGGATGCCGCGCTCGTGCGCCGCCGCGATCAGCCGGTCGAGATCGGCGTCGTCGCCGAGCCGCGGGTCGAGCGCGAAGTGGTCGACCGTGTCGTAGCCGTGCGTGCTGCTGGCGAAGATCGGGCCCAGCGCGATGCCGTTGAGGCCGAGCTCGAGCACGTGGTCGAGCCATGCCTCGATTCGCGGGAGCCGGTGCACGACCTCGTCGCCGTGCGCGTCGCGGATCGGAGCGCCCGTGAAGCCGAGCGGATACACGTGCCACCACATCGCGCTGCGGCTCCAGTGCTCGGCGCTCGCGATACCGCCGTTCGTCTCATCAGCCATGGCAGCCATCCTGCCCTGCCTGCCAGGGAGCGCCTGCCATGCTGAAGCCATGACCGGCACCCCGAGCGGCGAACACAGGGAGCGCCGCGACCCGCAGCAGCTGATGGCGCGCGTGACCGGCAACGACACGCACGGCGACGAGCGAATGCAGCGGCGCCCGTGACGCGCACGATCGTGCTCACCGGCGCCTCCGACGGCATCGGCGCGGCCGCGGCGCGGCAGCTGGCCCGGCAGGGGCATCGGCTGCTGCTGGTGGGCCGCTCCCCCGAGAAGACCGCGGCGGTCGCCGACGAGCTGGGTGCCGAGCGCTTCGTCGCCGACTACGCGAGCCTCGACGAGGTGGCTCGGCTCGCCGACGAGCTGCGCGGCGCCGCCGACCGCGTCGACGTACTGGCGAACAATGCCGGCGGCCTCTTGGGGCCCCGCACCGTCACCGCCGACGGCAACGAGCTGACCCTCCAGGTCAACCACCTGGCGCCCTTCCTGCTGACCCAGCTGCTGCTGCCACAGCTGCGGTCGGGCGAGGGCATCGTCGTCAACACGGCGAGCTCCGCCGCCCGGCTGCTCGCCCGCTTCGACATCGACGACCTCGACGCCAAACGCTCGTACAGCCCCAACCGGGCCTATGGCAACGCGAAGCTGGCGAACATCCTGCACGCCCGTGGCCTGCTTGCGCGCTTTGGCGACACGGGCATCCGCCCCGTCGCCTTCGACCCCGGCAACGTGCGCACGAGCTTCGCCACCGGCTCCACCAGCATTCTGCGCCTCGTCTACCGCACGCCGCTCGCGCGGCTCATGCTCATCAGCCCCGAGCAGGGCGGCGAGCACCTGCGGCACTTCGTCGACGGCACGCCCGGCACCACCTGGCAGCCCGGCGCCTTCTACTCCGAGACCACCCCCGCATCCGCGTCGCAGACGAACCCGCTCGTGCACGCCGACGTGCTCGTCGACCGCCTGTGGGAGCGCAGCGAGGCGCGCGTCGCGCCCTGGCTGCGCGGCGCGCGGTGACCGGGCCGGCGGTCGTGCGCGTCGACGCGCTCACCTCGCGCGTCACGGGTCGTTGCTTCCGTGCCATCGACCCCGGGCATCTCGACACGGCGCTCGCGGGCTCGCGAACCGCGGGCCGCTACTCCCGAGCGTCCTCGCCGACGCTCTATCTCAGCGCCTCCCGCGAGGGGGTCGCCGCCGCGCTCGAGGCGCACGCGGATGCCCGCAGCAGCGAGCTCGTGGTGGTCGAGATCGACGTGGATGCGTCGGGCATCGTCGATCTGCGGGATGCAGGCGCGCTCGAGGCCGCCGGAATCGAGCTCGCCGATGCGACCGCGCCGTGGCAGGAGGCGGTGCGTGCCGGAGCGGAGCCGCCGTCGTGGGGTGTGCGCGATCGGCTGATCGAGCTGGGCGCCCGCGGGCTCATCGACCCCTCGCGCAAGCGGCCCGGACTGTGGCACCTGGCGCTGTTCGACTGGAACCGCCCCGGCGCTCCGATGGTGACGATGGCCGGCGGGCGCGGGTGAGCGCTCGCGTGCTGCTGCTGAGCGACACCCACCTGCCGGTGCGTGCGAAGGCGCTGCAGGAGCAGGTGTGGCGGATGGTCGACGAGGCCGATCTCGTCATCCACGCCGGCGACTGGGTCGATGTGGCGCTGCTGGATGCGCTCGAGCAGCGAGCCCGCCGGCTCGTGGGCGTCGCGGGCAACAACGACGGCCCGGAGCTCTGGCGGCGCCTCGGCGAGGTGGCGCGTGTCGAGGTCGAGGGCGTGCGCTTCGCCGTGGTGCACGAGACCGGCAGCGCGGCAGGGCGCGAGCGACGGTGCGACGCGCGCTTCGGGCCGGCGTCCGAGCAGCCGGCGGACGTGCTGGTGTTCGGGCACTCCCACATCCCCTGGGACAGCGTCTGCCCGTCGGGGCTGCGGCTGCTCAACCCTGGGTCGCCCACCGACCGCCGGCGCCAGCCGGTGGGCACCGTGATGACGGTGGAGGTCGACGACGGCCTGCTGCGCGAGGTGGCGCTGGTACCCACGCCGCGCTGAGCCGCCAGCAGCCGCCACTCGATGCCGCGGCCCAGGCTCGCGCAGGTACGATTGGGGTACAGCGGCATCGCTGCGCCGAAGACCAGGAGGACATCGTGCAGGGAGTCGATCCGCTCACGCCCGGAGCGCTGCTCGCCGACCGATACCGCCTCGGCTCACTGCTGGGCGCCGGCGGCATGTCCTTCGTGCACCGGGCCGTCGACGAGACGCTCGGCCGCGAGGTCGCCGTCAAGGCGCTCATCCGCACCTCGGCGGAGCCGGTGGAGCTCGGGCGCATCGGCGCGGAGATCGACCTGCTCGCCACCCTGAGCCATCGCGCGCTGGTGACGTTGTACGACGCGGGCACCGCGGTGCTCGAGGCGCGCCCCGTGACCTATCTGGTGATGGAGCTCGTCGACGGCCCGACCCTCGCCATGCGCGCCGCAGCAGGACCGATCGCGCCGATCGACCTCGCGCACATGGCGCAGGACATGATCGAGGCGCTCGTCGTCGTGCACGCGCACGGGGTCGTGCACCGCGACATCAAGCCCGCCAACATCCTGCTGGCGCCCTCGCTGGTGCCGGGGCACGAGTTCACGGCGAAGCTCGCCGACTTCGGCATCGCGGCGATCATCGACGGCGACCGGCTGACCGAGACGGGCACCGTGCTCGGCACCGCCGCCTACCTGAGCCCGGAGCAGGCCGCCGGCGGGCGCGTCGGGCCGGCGTCGGACATCTACTCGCTCGGCCTCGTGCTGCTCGAGGCCATCACCGGCCACCGGGAGTATCCCGGCCCGCTGATGGAGTCGCTGAGCGCGCGGCAGTCCCGCGACCCACAGATCCCCGGCGCGATCGGCTATCACTGGAAGTCGCTGCTCACGGCGATGACCGCGCGCGATCCCGGCACGCGCCCCACGGCCAAGGCGGTGCTCGAGCGGCTCGCGGCAGCCCCGGAGGAGCTGCCGGTGGTGCCAGCGCGCGACCAGCCGGCTGCGGCTGCGTCGGCCGCCGGAGCCGCAGCGCTCGGCGCGACCGGCGCCGGCGCGGCCGCCACCGGCCTCGTGGCCACCGACGTCGCCGACGCCGACGCCGGCGCTGCACCCGAGGCGACTGCCGCCGTCCCGGCCTCCCCCGCCGCTGGGGCGCCGCTGCTCGACGATCAGGATGACGACGGCGACACCAAGGAGCTCCCCCTGCCGACCGGCCGCCCTCGGCGCCGCGGCTGGGTGCTCGCCGCCAGCGTCACCGCAGCCCTCTCGATCGTCGCCGCCGTCGCGGTCTTCGCGATGCAGGGCATCCTGCTCCCCCAGCCCGGCTCGGCCGATGTTCCGGAGGTCTCGCAGGCACCCGCCGACCTCGTCACCGAGACCTCGGCTCCTCCCAGCCCGACACCGAGCTCGACCACGGGCACCACGACGCCGGCCGTCACCGACACCGAACCGAGCCCCGAGCCGACCGAGACCGCGCCCGCCGAGACGGCGCCCGCGGAGACGGCACCAGCGGCGACGCCCCCTGCCGAGACCGTCCCTCCCGAGCCTGCGCCCACGGAGACAGCGCCGCCGCCCGCGCCCACCGCGGAGCCGCCGGCACCGCCGAGCACGCCTGCTCCGCCCGAAGAGACCAGCAGCAGCTGAGCAGCGCCGCCGCACCGATCGCTCCGCGCCGGCGCCGCCGCGACGTAGAGTGCAGCCAGGACTCCGACGGGATCGAGGACGACGATGCTGCGCACACCCTTCGCCGCGCTGCTGGCCATGGCCGCCGCGACCATGCTGACCGGATGCTCCGGGGGCATCGGCATCAGCGACCTCGACCGCGCGGCGACGGAGACCGACGGGCTGCCGGCCGGGTGGACCTACCCGGATTCCATGGACGTCGAGTTCATCGAGGAGTCCGCACGCCTGGCGGGTGCCCACGACGACAGCCAGCTCTGGCTCATGCGCACCAGCGGCGGCCTGTGCCTGGTCGTCTACGCCGACGGTGCCAGCGACCACTGGGCCTGCAGCGGCGGCGCGCCGATCACCATGGGCGGACCCGACAGCCGCTTCACGGTCATCCCCGACGACGGCGTCGCGCCGGAGGGCGCGGTCGCGATCTCCGAGAACGTCTACGCGCACTGACGTGAGTCGGCCAGCATCAGCGGACGCCGCGGCGATCGAGCATGCCGCGGCGCTCCTGCGCGCGACCGCCGAGCGACTCGCCAGCGGCGGCGCTCGCGACGAGGCGCTCGCCCGCTACGAGGAGCCGAAGCCGGTGCTGGGCATGATCCAGCGGCGGCCCACCATGCGCCCGCTCGGCCGAGCATGGCGGATGGGTGCCCTGCTGCTGCAGGGGGACGGTGCGGTCTGGGCGACGGGCATCTCCACCCGCGTGGCCGAGCCCGGCCGCCCGCAGCATCACACCGCATCCGTCGAGATCCGCCGGGCGTACCGGGCGGCGGCGATCGTCGGCGGCTTCCCGATGGGCGAGACGGTCAACCATGGCATCGCGCCGATCGCCATCGACGAGACGCTCATCGGCGCCGCCGGGCCGCTGTTCGTGGCGGAGGGGCAGGCCTGGGCGCGGTGGGGCCGCGATGCGCCCGTGCGGCTCGAGCGCTACCTCGACGACCTCGCCGACCTGCTGCTGCACCCGCCGCAGGGCGCATAGCCGCTGCCGAGACTGGCAGGATCGGAGGCATGTCTGCCGATGCCGCCGCGCCCGCCCCGTACTTCGTCGCGCTGGGTGAGGGCCGCTACCGGCCGACCGAGCAGGCCAGCGGAGCCTGGCAGCCGGGCGAGATGCACTTCGCACCGCTGGGCGGGCTGCTGACGCACGCGATCGAGCGGCACCGCATGGAGCGGCACGCGGGCGAGGCCGCTCCCCTGCTGCTGGCGCGCATGGGCTTCGACATCCTCGGATTCCTGGCGCTGGAGGAGACGAGCGTGCGGGTCGAGACCCGCCGCCCGGGCCGCACGATCGAGCTCACCGAGGCCACCGCATCCATCGCCGGCCGCGACGTCGCCGTCGCCCGCGCCTGGCACAGCGTCGCCGTCGAGACCGCGCGGGTCGAAGGCGGTGCCGCCGCGCCGCTGCCGGCGCCGCAGAACTCCCAGCGCGCGGAGTTCGGCACCGACTGGGGCGGCGGGTACGTGCACTCGGTCGATTTCCGCGAGTGCGGGGGCCGCGCGCCCGGCCGCAATCGCGCCTGGCAGCGCACCGAGCACGCGCTCGTCGAGGGCGAGCCGGTCGCGCCCATCGCGCGCTGGATCGGGCTCATCGACGGCGCGAACGGCGTCGCCGTGCGCGAGCAGCCGGGCGAGTGGATGTTCCCCAACCTCGATCTCACCATCCACCTGCATCGGCAGCCGGTCGGCGAGTGGGTCGGCTTCGACACCACCGTGACCTTCGGCCCGACCGGGCAGGGCATCACCGCCACCGCGCTGCATGACGAGCGCGGGCACGTCGGCCACGCCGCGCAGACCCTGACGGTGCGCCCGGCGCCGCGCTGACCGGCCGGCGCTCGCGCTACGGCTGGGCGGCGCAGCGCGCGACCGCCCAGTCGAGCAGCGCCTCCCGCTGGGCATCCGGCGACGCCAGCACGAGCGCGATGGGCTCGCCGCCCATCATGCTCGGCAGCCGGAAGATCGTGCCCTGCTTGTCCTCCGCGATCGCGTGCAGGTCGCAGCGGCCCGGCTCCAGCGGCACCTCCAGCACCGTCGGCCGGTCGCCCCGCGAGATGGTCAGGTCGAGCGGCAGGTCCTCGACCCTGGTTCCGGATGCGTCCACGGGCGTGAGCAGCGCGGTGGCCGTGACCGCTCCGATCCAGCCGCGCTGCTCGCTCGGCTCCTGCACCGGATCGACCTGCAGCCGCAGCACCGCCGGCCCGGAGCCGTCGGCGGGGATGCTCGGCTCGAGCCAGGTGAGCCCCGCGACCTCCTGCTCGAACAGCCGCAGGTCGCAGATCTCCTGCCCGAGCCACTCGAGCTGGTCGAGCGGATCGGCCGGCTGCTGCTCCAGCACCGTGCCGTCCGCCAATTCGAGCGTCGCCAGGTGCTCGATCGGCGCGGGCCAGTCGCACGTGGGCTCCGGCAGCTCCAGCCGCAGGTTGCGCCGCTGGCCCGGCGCGATCTCGGCCTCGTCGTCGCGCACCATCGGCGCCGACCATCTGCTCGACTCGTACGTCGCCCGCACGACGCGCAGCGACGCATCCGAGTCATTCGTGACGCGCAGCTCGATGTGCCCGGAGGCGACGTCGCCGCGCAGCTGCACGATCTCCATCAGCACCTCGGGCTCCGCCGGCTGCTCGGGCTCCGCCGGCTCCTCGGGCTCCGCCGACGCGGCGGTCGCGCTCGGCGCCGCAGTCTCCCCGTCGTTACCGGACGGTGCCGGCGTGGGCGAGCCAACGCATCCGCCCGTCACCAGCATCACGACGAGCGCCAGCCCGACCCATCCGCTGCTTCGCACCCGCACGCGGCCATCGTGCCACGCGCGGCCCGACCCCGGCAGCGGCCCGCTCGGCATGTAATGTCTGACATCGTGCCGCGCGCTGGCAGCAGCCGACGTGCGCCCCACCGACCGCGACGCACGCAACCGGAGAGACGATGGATCTGACGCCACTGAACGACATCCTCGACACCATCAGCGGCGTGATCTGGGGGCCGTTCCTGCTCATCCCGCTGCTGGTGGGCACCGGGCTGTACCTGACGATCAGGCTGGGCGGGCTGCAGTTCCTGAAGCTCGCCGCGGGACTGCGGCTGGGACTCGGCAAGAGCAAGGATCAGGGCGCAGAGGGCGACATCTCGCAGTTCCAGGCGCTCACCACCGCGCTCGCGGCGACCGTCGGCACCGGCAACATCGTCGGCGTCGCGACCGCGATCGGCATCGGCGGGCCCGGCGCGCTGTTCTGGATGTGGGTGACGGGCCTGGTGGGCATGGCCTCGAAGTACACCGAGGCGTACCTCGCCGTGCGCTTCCGCACCACCGACGAGGCGGGCGAGAAGTCGGGCGGCCCGCAGATCTACCTGCAGCGCGGCATCCGTGGACCGCTCGGCAAGGTGCTCGCGATCTCGTTCACGATCTTCACGGTCGTCGCCTGCTTCGGCATCGGCAACATGACGCAGGGCAACTCCATCGCCTCCAACGTCGAGCACAGCTGGGGGCTGCCGACCTGGGTGACCGGCGCGGTGCTGACGGTGCTGACGCTGGTCGTACTCGTCGGCGGCATCAAGTCGATCGGCAGGGTCACCGCCGCGTTCGTGCCCGTGATGATCGTCTTCTACGTGCTGAGCGGGCTCTACATCCTGGGCGCGAACGTCGGCGAGCTGCCGGCCGCGCTCGGCGCGATCGTCTCGCAGGCCTTCACCGGCACGGCCGCGGTCGGCGGCTTCACCGGCTCGGTGCTCATCATCGCGGTGCAGATGGGCGTCGCTCGCGGCCTCTTCTCGAACGAGTCGGGGCTCGGCTCCGCCGCCATCGCAGCGGCCGCGGCGAAGACCACGCACCCGGTGCGGCAGGGGCTGGTGTCGATGACGCAGACGTTCATCGACACGCTCATCGTCGTGACCATCACCGGGCTGACGATCGTCGTGACGGGGGTGTGGGATGACATCGACGCGGCCACCGGCGAGCAGCTCAGCGCCGCGCTCATGACCGGCGAGGCGTTCACCAACGGCCTGCCGGGCGACTGGGGCCACTGGGTCGTCACCATCGGGCTGGTGATGTTCGCCTTCTCCACCATCCTCGGCTGGTCGTACTACGGCGAGCGCAACATCGAGCGACTCTTCGGGCGCCGCCCGGTGATGCCGTTCCGCGTGCTGTTCGCGCTGGTGGTCTTCGTCGGCTGCACGATCTCGCTCGACACGGTCTGGAAGTTCTCGGACATCGCGAACGGGCTGATGGCGCTGCCCAACCTGATCGGGCTGCTCATCCTCTCGGGGCTCGTCGCCCGCGAGACGCGGCACTACCTCAGGCACGACCCGAGGCTCGAGGCGTCGAAGGACGAGATCGAGGCGTTCATGGCCGACCAGCCCGGCTGGGCCGACTGGAAGGCGGGCGACCGGGTGGGCACGTCGCGCCTCGAGCTCTCGGCGATCCACGGCGCGCCGGTCGGACGCGACGGGGTCGAGCAGCAGCCGCCGCGCGCGGACGACTGACCCGCTGGGGCGCTGCAGGAGCGCTCCGCCGTGGCGTGCGTGTGTGCGCGGGTGATGGGGAGTTCTGCCCATCGTGGCCTCCGCACGGCAGGGCTACGGTGAGCGCGACAGAGGGCACGAGCGCAAGCCGCGCCTCGAGTCGCCGTCGCTGGTGGTCCATCTCCCCGTCGGGCCACCAGCGGCACCGCTGCCCGCTCGTCTGAGCCGCCGGCCGGGCTACTGCTCCAGCGCCTGCTGGATCGCCGACTCGACGTCGTCGTAGTTCTGCAGCTCGACCATCTCGCCGTCGACGAAGAACGTGGGGGTCGACTGCACGCCCGCTGCGACGCCTGCCTCGTAGTCGTGCGCGATGCGATCGGCCGTCGCCTCGGCCGTGACCGCCGCATCGTAGGCCGCCAGGTCGAGGCCGAGCACCTCGGCGTAGCCGCGGAAGGTCGCTGCGGCGTCCTCGGTGCCGGCCCATTCTGCCTGCTTGTCGAAGAGCATGGCGTGCATCGCCTCGAACTCCCCCTGCTGCGCAGCCGCCTCGGCGGCAGCGGCGGCGGGCACCGCGTTCGCGTGCATCTCCAGCGGGAAGTAGCGCACGGCGAAGGTCACCTGACCTTCGTAGCGGTCGCGCAGGTCCTCCACGATCGGGTGGAACTGACCGCACGACGGGCACTCGTAGTCGATGAACTCGACGACGACCGGCGCGCCCTCTCCCGCGTCATCCAGCACGTGCGTGCTCTCGTCGAGCAGCTGCACATCGCCGCCGGCGGCCGGCTGCGAGCTCTCCCACGGGCGCACCACCAGCAGGGCGACGGCGACGATCACGACGATCGCCCCCACGACGGTGGCGATGCTGATGACGGCATTCTTCGACATGGGTACAAGGTTACCTGGCGAACAGGCATTACCAGGCGCGATGGCCTGTGCTTCTGCCACGCGGTCGTGTCAGTACCCGCGAGTAGTCTCGCGCCGTGGAATTCGAGTTCAGCGGCATCGCGATCGAGTGGCGCGGCCCTGCGCCCTTCGTCTTCCTCCCGGTGCCGCCCGACGAGGCCGCGATGATCGCCGAGCTGGCGAGCGAGCTCACCTACGGCTGGGGCTGCATCCCCGCGGAGGCCGTCATCGGCGGCACGACCTTCACCACCTCGCTCTTCCCGCGCGACGGCGGCTACCTGCTGCCCGTCAAGGTGGCCGTGCAGCGCGCCGAGGGCATCGGCGTCGGCGATCAGATGACTGCCCGGATGCGTCTGGCACGATGATCGGCATGGAGATCGCAGCACGTCTCGGCAGCGTCACCGCGGATGCGGCCAAGGTCGCCGAGCGCACCGTCCACCGCCTCGCGAAGCCCGCCGCCCTCGCCCTGGCGCCGGTGCTGCTGCGGCAGGCCAAGCAGCTGCAGGAGGGCCTCGTCTGGCTGCCGGAGCCGAAGGGCCAGCGGCACGGCACGATCCCCGCGCCCGAGGGCGGCGGCTCCGCCCCGCTGCGCCTGCTCGCGATCGGCGACTCCACCGCCACGGGCGTCGGCGCAGAGCGGCTCGAGGACGGCCTCGTGCTGCAGACCGCCACCCGCCTCGCCGCTCGCGAGCAGCGGCCGGTCGAGTGGCGCATCATCGGTCTCGAGGGCTCGACCGCGGCCCAGGTGCTGGAGCGCTACCTGCCGGAGGTGGAGGGCGAGTGGGACGCGATCCTGCTGCTCGTCGGCGCCAACGATGCGCTGCAGCTGGTCGGCCGCAGGGCCTTCGCGAGATCCATCCGCCAGTTGGTCGCCGGGCTCGCCGAGCACCTCTCCCCCGGCGGTGTCATCGGTCTCACGGGCACGCCCCAGATCGACACCTTCGTCTGGCTGCCGCAGCCCGTCCGCTCGCTCATCGGCGGCCATGCGCGCACGCTCGACGACATGCAGCAGCGCATCGCCGCCGCCGATCCGCGCGTGCTCCACCTGCCGACGCCGGCGATCGTCGAGCCCGAGCAGCACGCGGCCGACGGTTTCCACCCCTCGGCGGCGGGCTACCGGCTGTGGTCGAGCATCGTCGCCCCGCGCATCGCGCAGGCGCTCGCGCGCCGCGCGGCCGACGCTCCAGCAGCAGAGACTCCGTCGCTCGCCCCCGCCGCCACCGAGCTGTCGGCGCCCGTCCGCCAGGGCATCGTGCCGCCGTACCTGCTCGAGCAGCTCGCCGCCGCGGGCCTGGCTACGGCCTCGATCGTCGCCGAGCGCACCCTGGGCCTCGACCGAGGCATCCGCACCGGTCGCGAGGCCACCGCGCCGCAGCAGCCGAGCCTGCGACCCGACGCCCCCGCGCGCATCCCGGGCGAGCCGCCGGCGCCGCACCGCACGATCAGCGACGCGAAGGGCACCACGACGCTGCCGGGCAGCGCGGTGCGCACCGAGGGCGAGGAGCCGACGGACGACATCGCTGTGAATCAGGCCTACGACGGGCTCGGCCTCTCCTGGCAGCTGCTGATGGATGCCTTCGGCCGCGACTCGCTCGATGGCGCGGGCATGCCGCTGCTGGCGACCGTGCACTACGGCGACCGCTACGCGAACGCCTTCTGGGACGGCACGCGCATGGTGTTCGGCGACGGTGACGGCGAGGTGTTCGCGGGCTTCACGAACGCCGTCGACGTGATCGGGCACGAGCTCGGCCACGGCGTGATCTCCTCGACCGCCGACCTCGTCTACCGCGACCAGTCCGGGGCCCTGAACGAGTCGATCGCCGATGTGCTCGGCTCGCTCGTCAAGCAGCACGTGCTCGGCCAGAGCGCCGACGCGGCCGACTGGCTGATCGGCGCCGGCGTCTTCACCGACACGGTGCAGGGGGTGGCGCTGCGCTCGATGTCGGCGCCCGGCACCGCCTACGACGACCCGGCGCTCGGCAAGGACCCGCAGCCCGGCCACATGCGCGACTTCGTCGTCACTCGCGACGATCTCGGCGGCGTGCACATCAACTCCGGCATCCCGAACAGGGCCTTCCACCTGGTCGCCACCGCGATCGGCGGCAAGGCGTGGGAGGCGCCGGGCCTGATCTGGATGGATGCCCTCACCGGCGACCTCCCCCGCACCGCCGACTTCGCGACCTTCGCGGCTGCGACCGTGGACGCATCCGTCGCCCGCTTCGGCGAGGACGCCGCCGAGACGCTTGCCGTGCGCGAGGCATGGGCGGCCGTCGGCGTGACCGACGAGGCGGTGCCGGATGCGTCGGTCGCCGACGAGGTCAGGGTCGCCCGCACGGGTGGCATGCTCGGGCGCACTCAGGCAGCGGTGCTCGAGCTGCAGGTCATCCCGGGCGACGACCGGGAGCAGCTCGACACGCTCGTCGCCTCCGGCGTGCTGGAGGATCTCGGCAGGCAGACGCTGCCCGATGCCCCGCTGTGGCGCGTGACGGTCGAGACGAAGTGCGACGTGACGGTCGCCGAGCCGCTGCTGCCCGAGGAGGTGCTGGCGCTGCTCAGGCGCCTGCTCGAGCTCGGCGACGAGCCCGCGTAGGCCGCTCTGTCTCACCACCCGAGGGATGACGAGTTGGTGCACGAGTGACGCATCACTCCTGCTTGGATCCGTCATTCCTCAGCGGCGGCAGCGAGCGATGGTCGAGCACAGCCTCGAGGTCGAGCAGCCAGCGCTCCGGACTCGGCACGAAGTCCCGATTCGTCGCGCGCACGACATGCAGCCCAATGCGCGCGAACTCGCGATACTTCTCGATGTCGCGATCCCACTGCTGCTTGGACCGGTGGCCGTCGCCCTCGTACTCCTCCACCACGCGCGCCTCGCGATGCATGAGGTCGGCGCGTCCGAGCAGCCGGCCCGACTGTGGGTCGTGCACAGCCGCCTGCACCTCCGGCTCAGGCAGCCCCGCATCGACGATGAACAGCCGCATGTCGGTCTCGCGAGGCGACTCGACGCGCTCGCGAATGCGCGGCAGCGCTGCCCGCAGCGACGCGGCGCCCAGCTTCCCGCCGCGCTGCTCGGTGACCTCCTGCAGCTCGTCGAGCGTCGCGAGCGGCCCCGGCAGCCGCCGATCGGGGTAGTTGTCGGCGTTCGAGACGATCGCATCGCCGATGACGACGAGCTCGTGCACCGTGCAGCGCCCAGCCATCAGCGCCCACGCCAGCGGGGCGGCGGCAGCGCGCAGACCGTCGATCTCCCACGCCTCGAAGCGCTCGACCGAGATCCGCCGCACGCGAACGCCGGCACGACTGGGGTAGCCGCGCCCCGTCGCCGAGACCACCTCGACCGTCTTGGCGGAGCCCATCCGCCACGGCACCGGCAACCCGAGCGTCGCCAGAGCCGAGATGCCGCCGAGCGCCTGCCACGGCCGCAGCAGCGGCGCGAACGCCGCGGCACGCTCGACGAGGGTCTTCGGTCGTTCGACCGTGCGGATGCCGCGGTACGGAGTCGCGAGGCTCCCGTTGCGCAGTGTCCCTGGCGGGACGCCCTGCGCGCGGGCCTCGACCACGGTGAAGCCGCGCGCCCGCAGACTCTCAGGAAGTTCGTTCTGCATGGGCGGAACCTGCCACATGCCCCCCGCACGAGCGATTCTCCTCTCCACAGCCATGCCGCTGTCTCGCCCCGAAACCCCCGCCCCGGCCCAGCCCGGGCGCCCGGCCCAGGAGAGCAGTGAGGCGTTGATGCACGAGTGACGCGTCACTCCTGCACCGACCCGTCACTCCCCGGGGGCAGCGGCCAGCGGCAGCGGTCTGCGGCATCGGCCGGCGGCATCGGCCGGCGGCAGCGGTCTGCGGCAGCGGTCTGCGGCAGCGGTCTGCTGCGCGGCCCGCGGGCGGCGCGGCCCGCGGGCGGCCCCGCCGCTAGTTCGCGGCGGCGGCGCGCATCGCCGCCTCGCGGATCTCGACGATGTAGGGCGCCACGACCTGCTGGCTGACGCGGCAGTCGGCGACGAAGACGCCGTCCTCGCCCGCGGCGAGCCAGTCCTGCAGCTGCCGCAGGTCGTCCAGCGTCTCGATGACCGCGGCGGTCGCGCCGAGGCCGCGGCCGAGCGCTGCGAAATCGACCTGCTCGATGAGCATCGGCTCCTCGGCGACGCCGCGCACGGCGTACTGGTGCACCTCGGCGCCATAGGCGGCGTCGTTGACGAGCACCACCACGCCGCGGCGCACGGTGCGCACGACGCTGTCGAGATCGGCGAGCCCCATCAGCGCTCCGCCGTCGCCGGAGACCAGCACGATGGTCGACTCGGGGCGCGCGGCGCCGGCGCCGACCGCGCTCGGGAGGCCGAGGCCGATCGTCTGGAACGCGGTGCCGACCATGAGCAGCCGCTCGGGGTCGGCGACGCTGAGGTGCGTCGGCGCCCAGCCGATGAAGTGGCCGCCGTCCTGCACGATGACGCGGTCGGCGGGCAGGATGCGCTCGAGCGCGTGGAACAGGCTGCGCGGGTCGAGTCGGCCGTCAGGTGCTGCCGCATCGCCTGGCTCGCGCTCGAAGTGCACGCCCGTGACGTCGCCGAAGCCTGCCGCCGCCCAGCCCTCGTCGCCCTGGCGGCCGCCGCCCTCGGAGGTGCGCTCCGCGGTGCCCTCCGCCGCGGTCAGCGCCAGCAGCGCCTCGGCGACCAGTCGCGCATCGCCGCGCACGAGCTCGTCGACGCGGGGATTCGTTGCGGCCTCGAGGATGTCGACCTGCACGACGCGGGCGTCGGGCGCGAAGGCCTCGCCGAAGCGCATCTGGAACTGGTTGAGGCCCGCGCCGACGACCAGCACGACATCGGCCTGCTCGATCGCTTCCGCCGCGCGGTCGGAGGCGAAGCCGCCGCAGATGCCGAGGTGGCGGTGGTCGGGGGCGAAGATGCCGCTGCCGAGCGCGCTCGAGGCGATGCGGGCGCCGAGCCGAGCTGCGAGCTCCCGCAGCGCCTCCGCTGCGCCGGCCAGGTGCGCGCCGCGGCCCGCGAGCAGCAGCGGCCGACGCGCCTCGGCGAGGGCCTGCGCGACCTCGGCGAGCTGCTCGGCGTCGATCGAGACGAACGGCGTCGAGGCTGCATCGAGCGATGCTGCCTGCACGCCGTCGCCCTCGAGCTCCGCGTGCGCGACGTCGTACGGGATGCCCAGCACGACGGGCCGGCGCTCGAGCAGTGCCATCTCGATCGCGCGACGGGTCGCCGACCGCGCGTCACCGCGGCCGACCACGATCGTGCCCGCACCGACGGCGTCGGCGATCGCGGCCTGGTCGACATCCCACGGGCGGGGGCCGCCGGTGGGCTGGTCGCCGACGACCAGCACGAGCGGGGTGCGTGCCTGCGCGGCCTCGGCGAGCGGAGTGATCGCGTTGGTGTAGCCGGGGCCGTAGGTGGTGGTCGCGACCGCGAGCCGTCCGCTCGCACGGTAGAAGGCGTCGGCGGCGGCGACCGTGGCCGCCTCATGGCGCACGGTCGTCAGCTGCATGGCGCCGCGGCGCACGACGGCGTCGAGGAACCAGGCGTTGCCGTTGCCCATCAGCGCGAAGACATCGCTGGCGTGCTGCTCGAGCTCGGCCGCGATGGCGGCCGAGACGGTGGTGGTGGGCTCAGTCATGGGGCTCTCCGGCAGAGAAGGAGGCTCGACGGCGCGGCGCTCTGGCGACACGGCACGGAACCTCATCGATGGGGTCCATGTGTGTCGCGCGCGGATGCGCGTGGTCCCTTTTCTCGAGACCGGCACCGGGTGGGATGCGATGCCTGACGCCGACGATCGTATCCGATCGGCGGTCAGTCGCGGAAGGTCTCGCGAGCCCTGGTGGGCAGGCCCAGCTGCGCGTCCTGCGGATGTGCGCGCAGGTGCTCGCGCATGCGCGGGATCGCGAACTCCACCCGACCGCGCTCGGGCGCGATGATGATGCCGCCGTCGAGCAGCCGCGAGCGCTGCCGGCCGGCGTTGCCGCTGGTGGCACCCATGCGCTCGGCGACCGTGGCCGTCGAGGCCGGCCCGTCGTCCTCGGCCATCGCCAGCAGGTAGTCGCGGTCGCGGGCCGAGAGCCCCCGCAGCGCCGGCACGATCACGCTCTCCCCCATGGCCGCGTGCGCGACCTCGACGGCGTGCTGCACCGCATCCGTCGTGATCTCCGAGGTGCTGGGCGTGTACTCCCACGCGCGGGCGCCGATGGACTGCACGAGGTAGGGGTAGCCCTCGCTGCCCCTCGCGGCGCGGTCGAGCGCCGCCTCGCCGATCGTGCGCCCGCGGCTGCGCACCGGCTCGGCGATGGCGGCGCGGGTCTCGGCGAGCGTCAGCGTGTCGAGGCGCACTTGCTGTGCGCGGCGGAAGAAGGTGAGCCCGTCGGCGTCGAGCGCGGCGGCGATCGAAGCGGGCACGCCGGCCGCGACGATCGCGATCCGGCGATCCTCGCGCATCAGGTGCTGCACCGCGATCGCGATGCGGCGCAGCTGGTCGAGCGACTCGATCGCGACCTCGTCGAGCGAGACCAGCACACCGGCGCCGCGACCCTCCGCGAGCTCGACGAGCCGGGCGAACATGCTCTCGAGCCGCGGCTCGCGCTCGTAGCGCGCCGTCGACTCGGTGCGCAGGCCGCCCACCTGCGCGACCGTGACGCTCGTGATCTCGTGCCGCACCGCATCCGGGTCCTGCGCCAGCAGCATCGCCGGCAGCTGGTCGTGCTCGAGCAGGTCGACGAGCCCGGCGTGCAGCGTGCCGTGCACCACCGTCCAGTCGTGGGCGAGCGCGAGATCCTCCACCGCGTTGAGCAGCACGGTCTTCCCGACGCCGCGCATGCCGGTGACGAGCGCGGCGCGATACGGCGACCACGCGCCCAGGCCGAACACCTCGCGCCACTCGTCGAGCAGCGCATCCCGACCCGCCAGCATGGGCGGCGAGATGCCGAATCCGGGCCTGAAGGGGTTGTCGTGCACGCGCCCACTCTGCCATCGCCCGCCGACACGGCGACCCGACACGGCGACCCGCCGCGAGGAGCACCCGCCCCGTCGGCGCCGGTCGTGGAACGATGGGCACATGCCCGCGATGCCGCTGCCCCGTGCCCTGCGCACCGGCCTGCTCGTCGCCGCGGTGGTGCTCGCGGTCAATCTGCTGGCCGCGGCGCTGATCGGCATCGGCGTGGGCAACGCCGACATGCTGAACCTGGTGCGCACGGTGCTGATGTGGCTGCTGCTGCCGCCCATCGCGATCGCGCTCGCGCTGATCGGCGCGCTGCGGCATCCGGTCGGCCGCTGGCACCTCGCCGCCATCGTCCTGTGCGCGCTGGGCGACGGCTTCGGCGCCACCACCGGCATGACGATCGTGCTGCTGGGCCTGTTCCTGCTCGGTCACATCGCCTACCTGTTCGCGCTCTGGCCGACCCGCAAGCGCTCGCTGGCGTGGAGCCCGGCTGCGATCGGCTACGCCATCGTCGCGCTCATCGCCGGCGTCCTGATCGCCATCAACGCCGGCGCGCTGGCGATCCCCGTGCTGCTCTACGCCTTCGTGCTGGCGGCCGTCGCAGCCTTCGCCGCGATCGACACCGCGGGTCTCCTCGGCGGGCTGCTCTTCCTGGCGAGCGATCTCGTGCTGGGCATCGGCCTGTTCGTGATCGACATCCCCGACCCGCTGCGCACCTTCTGCGTGCTCATCCCCTACGTGGGCGCCCAGGCGCTGCTGGCGGTGAGCCTGCAGCAGCGGCTGGGCCTTGGCGCTCCCGCGCCGACCGCCCCGCTGCCGAGCACCGCGACCCGGACGACCTCTGGCTATTACCGCACCAAATAGCAATCATCAGAGACACAGGTTGGACTTCTATCCCCCAGCCTGGTGGGATCGATGGCATGCAGCACGTCACCGCAGCCGAGCACACCCCGCACCGTGCCGCCGGCGAGACCATCGGCGTCCTCGGCGGCATGAGCTGGCACTCCACGATCGAGTACTACCGCGCCATCAACGAGCGGGTCGCCGCCGAGCGCGGCGGGCACGCCTCCGCACGGCTGCTGCTCTCGAGCCTCGACTTCGCAGAGATCCGCGACTGCCAGCTGCGCGAGGACTGGGCGGCGGCGGGCGAGATCCTGGCACGCGAGGCAGCCGCGCTCGAGCGCGCCGGCGCGGGGTCGATCGCGATCGGGACCAACCTCATGCACAAGGTCGCGCCCGCCGTCGAGGCGAGCATCGGTGTGCCGCTCGTGCACATCGGCGATGCGGTGGCGGATGCGGCCGGTCGCGCCGACGCGCGCACGCTCGGCATCGTGGGCACGCAGTGGGTGATGGCCGAGCCGTTCTACGCCGACCGGCTGGCACAGCACGGCATCGCCGTCGTCGTCCCCGTCGCTGGCGCGCAGGCCGAGCTCGACCGCATCATCTTCGACGAGCTCACCCAGGGCGTGGTGACGGATGCGTCGCGTGCCGTGTACCGGGACGCGATCGCCGCGCTCGTGGCCGAGGGCGCCGAGGCGATCGTGCTCGCGTGCACCGAGATCATGCTGCTGATCGGCGCCGATGACTCGGCCGTGCCGCTGATCGACTCGTGCGAGGCGCATGCGGGCGCGCTGGCGCGGATCGCGCTGGGCGAGCTGGCGGCCGATGGCCTCGCGCCCGCCGCCCGCATCTCGGCCGCGCACGGCTGAGCGGTCAGCGACTCAGGCGACGCTCTCGCTCCACAGCGTCTGCATCGCCTCGAGCACGGTGCTGACCGCCGGCACGCGCTCCGCACCGTGGCGGTAGCGCAGCGAGACGGTGCGCCCCGAGCCGTCGGAGAGGGCAGCGACCACCACGTCGTCGCGCGTGAGCACCCGCAGCGCCATCGCCGGCAGCAGCGTCACGGAGCCGGTCGCGGCCACGAACGACTGCGCGGCGACGAAGTCGTCGGTCTCGAACTGGATCCTGGGCGCGAAGCCGGCGTCGGCGGCGAGCGACTCGAGGTGCGCGCGGCACCGCTCGCAGCCGCCCACCCAGTCGGAGCCGGCGAGCGCGGCGATGTCGACGGGGCCGCCGCCGGCCAGCTCGTGATCGAGCGGCAGCACGATGCGCGAGGGGTCGCTGCCGAGCTCGAGGCGCGCGAGCTGCACGTCGTCGTGGAGCTCGTCGTACTCGAACGCGACCGCGATGTCGGCGTCGCCGGCGAGCACCGCTTCGATCGCCTCCGGCGGCTCGAGCTCGATGACGCGCGCGGTGAGCTCCGGCACCGCGACCCGCGCCGCGGCGATCGCACGCGGCACGAAGTCGGCCAGCGCCGAGGGGAACGCGGCGATCGTGACGCTGCCCGCGCCCTCCGCGAGCGAGGTCAGCTCTGCTTCGGCGGATCCCAGCAGCCCGGCGATCGCATCGGCGTGCCGCAGCAGCCGCTCGCCCGCCTCCGTCAGCGTGACACCGGTCGACGAGCGCAGCAGCAGCGCCTGGCCCACCTCCTCCTCGAGCAGGCGGATGTGCTGGCTCACGGCCGGCTGCGTCCAGCCGAGCGCGCGAGCGCCGCCGGAGACGGAGCCCTCGCGCGCGACCGTTCGAAAGATCAGGATGCGACGCGGGTCCAGTTGCATGCGACAAGCATGCCCCACCCAGCCGCGTGCCGTCTCCGCGCCGCGCTCACTCGCCCGGCATGCGCACGGGCGCGTCGATCGCGCCAGTGGGCGGCTCATCGCGGCGCGCTGGGCTGCGTGCCGCGAGCAGCTCGACCACGTACATGGCGCCGAGGATCATGCCGCCGCCGACGACCAGCCGCCAGGTGATCGCCTCGCCGCCGAACGCCACGGCGAAGGCGGTCGCCCAGACCGGCTCGGCGGTCATGATGACGGCGGCGCGCGTCGCACTGATCTGCGCCTGCGCCCAGGTCTGCACCCACATCGCGGCGATCGAGGCGAACACCACCATGTAGAGCATCGACGCCCACTGCTCCCCCGTCGCCGGCAGCGTGATGCCGTCCGGCACGCCGCCCGCGAAGCAGACGATGCCGATCACCCACAGCTGCACGATCGCGATGCCGAGCGCGTGCTCCACCCGCGCCCAGCGGGCCGTGGCGATGATGTGCAGCGCGTACGCGAGCGCGCCGCCCAGCGTGAGCGCCTCGCCGAGGCCGAAGGAGATGCCGGTGAGCGTCAGCACCATGAGGCCTGCGGCCGCGACCGCTACAGCGATCCAGGTGCTCGTCTCGATGCGCTGCCGGAAGGCGAGCGCGGCGATCAGCGGCGTGAGCACGATGTAGACCCCGGTCAGGAACCCGCTCACCGAGGCCGCCGTGGTCTCGAGCCCGATCGTCTGCAGGATCTGCGCCGCGGTGTACAGCAGCCCCAGCACCGCGGAGCGCAGCAGCAGCGGGCGGCCCAGTCGGGCGATGCTGCGCCACGCGATCGCCGTCATGATGGCGGCGGCGAGCAGGAACCGCACACCGAGGAAGTCGAGCGAGGGCACGTGCTCGACGAGGTCCTTGATGAGGAAGAAGGTCGAGCCCCACACGACGGTGAGGCCCACCAGCAGCACGGTCGCCAGTCGTGAGGTGCCCGTCTCCGCCATCCGCTCAGAATAGGCCGCTAGCGTGGCGCCCATGAGCGAGCAGCAGAGCGAGACGCAGATCACCGAGAACACAGCGGCGCGGCGCTTCGAGGCGCACATCGACGGCGCCCTGGCCGGCTTCGCCGACTACCGCGACGACCAGGCCGTGCGCTCCTTCGTGCACACCGAGATCGACCGGGCGTTCGGCGGCCGCGGCGTCGGCTCGACGCTCGTCGATGAGGCGCTGCGCGCCACCATCGCCGATGGCAAGCAGATCCGGCCGATCTGCTCGTTCGTCGTCGCTCGCGCGGCGGCCGACGAGTTCGCCGCGCACGTCGTGCACTGACGAGCGGCTACGACTCCCCGAAGCCCTCCGCAGCCAGCAGCTCGATCGCCGCGATGGCCTCCGCGGCCTGCGCGCCGGTCGCTTCGAACCGCGCGACCGTGCCGCGATCGAGGCCCAGGGCCAGCACCCGCAGCATGCTCGTCGCATCCACGCCGTTGACCGTCACCTGCGCGTCGAAGCCGCTCGCGGTGCGCACCAGCTCGGCGGCTGGCCTGGCGTGCAGCCCGTGCTCGTTCGCGAGCGCGATCTCCACCGCCGCCGACCGGGCGGAGTCAGCCGGGTGCTGGTGCTCGGTCGCCGGCTGCGCTGGGGCGGGCGCCTGATCCTGGGCCGCCGCCAGCACCTGCTCGAGGCTCGCCCCCGACTCGGCTGCGACTGCCGCAGCGACGGCACCCTCGACGATCGGCGCGTCGGCGATGCGGATGCGCCCGGGGTCGTCAGCGAGGTCGAGCGCGGTCTCGGCGGTGAGGACGGCAGAGCCGAGATCGCACAGCACCACCACGCCGTCGCCGGAGTCGGCCGCGGTCAGCGCCGCCTGCACCTTGTCGAAGCTCGTGCCGATGCCGCCGTCGTCGGTGCCGCCTGCGGGTACGATCTCGACCGCTGCCGCCATCTGGGCCGCCAGTTCGACGACTCCCTCCGCGATGCGCGCGGAGTGCGAGACGATGACCAGTCCGACCGTCACCGCGTGTCCGCCGCCACCCGCAGGATGAGCGCGGTCGACTCCGCGCCGGGGTCGCGGTGCCCGATCGCCCGCTCCCCCAGATAGGAGGCGCGCCCCTTGTGCGCGACCAGCGGCTCGGTCGCGATCGCGCCCTCCGCCGCCGCGCTCGCGGCCGCCTCCAGCACGGCGCGCACGTCATCGCCCGCGGCGCCAGCGGCCTCGACGGCCGGACTCCACGCATCCACCATCGTCTTGTCGTTCGGCTCGGCCTTGCCGCGGGCGACGATGCCGTCGCGGGCGGCGGTCAGCACCTCGACCAGCCCGGTGGCATCGAGCTCCGGCCGGTCGCCGGCAGCCATGGCCGCCTTCAGGAAGGCGGTGCCGTACAGCGGGCCGGCAGCGCCGCCGACGGTCGAGATGAGCGTCGTGGCGACCAGCTTCAGCACCGCGCCGGGCGTCGGGGCGTCATCGAGCGCATCGAGCTTGCCGAGCACCGCCTGGAAGCCGCGGTCGAGGTTCTCGCCGTGGTCGCCGTCGCCGATGGCGCGGTCGAGCGCCGTCAGCTCTGACTTGCGAGTGGCGATCTCGGCGACGACGGCCTCGATCCACCGCCGAGTCCACGCGCCGTCGAGCCCGCTCACCGGCCCCACCGCAGCGCGGCGGTGTGCACCGGCGCGTCGTACAGGTCGAGCAGGTCGTCGTCGACCTTCAGCAGCGTGATCGAGACGCCCTGCATCTCCAGGCTCGTGACGTAGGAGCCCACCAGCGAGCGCGCGAGATCGATGCCGCGCTCGGCGAGCACCTCGGCGGCGCGGCGGAAGACGATGTAGAGCTCCGACATCGGGGTGCCGCCCATGCCGTTGACGAGCAGCACGACCCGGTCGTCCTTCGCGAACGGCAGGTCCTCGAGGATCGGCTCGATCAGGCGGTCGACGAGCCGGTCGGCTGGCTCCAGCGCGATGCGGGCGCGGCCCGGCTCGCCGTGGATGCCGATGCCGATCTCGACCTCGTCCTCGCCCAGCTCGAAGCTCGGCTCGCCGGCGTGCGGCACGGTGCAGGGCGCGAGCGCCAGGCCCATCGAGCGCACCTGGCTGTTCACGGTGCGCGCGATCTCGGCGACCCGGTCGAGCGAGTCGCCCCGTTCGGCGGCGGCGCCGGCCAGCTTCTCGACGAGCATCGTGCCCGCGACGCCGCGGCGACCGGCCGTGTAGAGGGAGTCCTTGACGGCCACGTCGTCGTCGACGATCACCGACTGCACCTCGATGCCCTCGGCGAGCGCGAGGTCGGCGGCGGTCTCGAAGTTGAGCACGTCGCCGGTGTAGTTCTTCACGATGTGCAGCACGCCCGCCCCGGCGTCGACCTGCTTCGTCGCCTCCAGGATCGGGTCGGGCGTGGGCGAGGTGAACATGGCACCGGGCACCGCCGCGTCGAGCATCCCGTGCCCGACGAATCCGGCGTGCAGCGGCTCGTGGCCCGAGCCGCCTCCGGAGACCAGGCCGACCTTGCCCGCCACGGGCGCGTCGGCCCGCACCACGACGAATGGCGGGTCGATCACCACCCGCACGAGGTCGCTGTGGGCTGCTGCGAATCCGGCGACGCCTTCGTCGACGGTCTTCGCGGGATCGTTGATGAGCTTCTTCACGGTGGGCCTCTCCCTCGCGGTGATCCGACGCCGGTGGTCCAGCACGGTGGTCCGTTTCGTCCTCACGCTACGCCTCAGCCTGAAGATTCTCGACGCATTATGTAGAAAATCCTCAGCGGACGCACACAGCCGAGCAAAGCACAGTTACTGTGTCGGTACTGCCTGAGCGGGCGGTTCGGGCGATGATGCCCGGAGAAGAGAAAGCAGGGACCTGTGGATCAGAACCTCGGTCTGATATTCCTCTCGGAGCTGGTCGGAACCGCGATGCTGGTGCTGCTCGGCTGCGGCGTCGTCGCCAACGTCGTGCTGAAGGGCAACAAGGGCTTCGGCGGCGGCTTCCTGATGATCAACTTCGGCTGGGGCCTTGCGGTCTTCGCCGGTGTCGTCGTCTCGATCTACTCGGGTGCGCACATCAACCCGGCCGTCACCTTCGGGCTCTTGGCGAAGGACCTCGTGCAGGGCAACGAGGTCAACTGGGCCGCGGTACCCGTCTACATCATCGCCCAGCTCATCGGTGCCTTCATGGGCGCCGTGCTGTGCTGGCTCGCCTACAAGCAGCACTTCGACATCGAGGAGGACCCGGGCGCCAAGCTCGGCACCTTCTCCACCGGCCCCGGCATCCGCCACAACGGCTGGAACCTCGCCACGGAGATCATCGGCACCTTCGTGCTGGTGTTCGTCGTCGTCGGCTTCGGTGCGCAAGGCGGCGACGACGCGCTCGGCGTGCCTGCCGGCCTCGCCTCGCTGGGCGCCCTCCCGGTCGCACTGCTGGTCGTCGGCATCGGCGCCTCGCTCGGTGGTCCGACGGGATATGCCATCAACCCGGCCCGTGACCTCGGCCCGCGCATCGCGCACGCGCTGCTGCCCATCAAGGGCAAGGGGTCGAGCGACTGGAGCTACTCCTGGATCCCGGTCGCCGGGCCGATCATCGGCGGCGTCATCGGCGGCGCCACCGCGCCGCTGCTGATCGCCACGATCGCCGGCGCTTGATCGAGAGGGAGGAGGCCGGAGCGGGCCTCCTCCCTCCGTCGTCGCGCACACACCGCACCCAACACATCCACCACCCAACGAAGGAGTTCCGGTGAACGACTACGTCATCGCCATCGACCAGGGCACGACCTCCACTCGCGCCATCCTCTTCGACCACGCCGGGAGCATCGTCTCCTCCGGCCAGCTCGAGCACGAGCAGATCTTCCCGCAGGCCGGCTGGGTCGAGCACGACCCCATGGAGATCTGGAACAACACCCGCGAGGTCATCGGCCAGGCGCTCTCGAAGGCCAACGTGACGCGCCACAACGTGAAGGCCATCGGCATCACGAACCAGCGCGAGACGGCGGTCGTGTGGAACAAGAACACGGGCGAGCCGGTCTACAACGCGATCGTGTGGCAGGACACCCGCACGCAGAAGATCGTCGACCGGCTGGCCGACGGAGACACCGACCGCTACAAGAAGCAGGTCGGCCTGCCGCTGGCGACCTACTTCTCGGGCACCAAGATCGTCTGGATCCTCGAGAACGTCGACGGCGCCCGCGAGGCCGCCGACGCCGGTGACCTGATCTTCGGCACCACCGACAGCTGGGTGCTGTGGAACCTGACCGGCGGCGTGAACGGCGGCGTGCACGCGACCGACGTCACCAACGCATCCCGCACGATGTTCATGGACCTCGAGACCACCACCTGGAACGACGACATCCTCGCCGACTTCGGGGTGCCGAAGTCGATGCTCCCGGAGATCATGTCGTCCTCGGGCGAGTTCGGCGTCGCCGCCTCGGAGTCGCTGCTGCGCGAGACACCCATCACGGGCATCCTCGGCGACCAGCAGGCCGCCACCTTCGGCCAGGCCGCGTTCGACCAGGGCGAGGCGAAGAACACCTACGGCACCGGCAACTTCCTCATCTTCAACACGGGTGAGGAGATCGTGCACTCCGAGAACGGGCTGCTCACGACGGTCGGCTACAAGATCGGCGACGAGCCCGTGCACTACGCGCTCGAAGGCTCGATCGCGGTGACCGGCTCGCTCATCCAGTGGCTGCGCGACAACCTGGGGCTCATCAAGGACGCACCCGCGGTCGAGGAGCTCGCGAAGTCGGTGGAGGACAACGGCGGGGCCTACTTCGTGCCGGCGTTCTCTGGCCTCTTCGCGCCCTACTGGCGACCGGATGCCCGTGGCGCGCTCGTGGGCCTCACCCGGTACGTCAACAAGGGCCACATCGCCAGGGCGGCGCTCGAGGCGACCGCGTTCCAGACCGCTGAGGTCGTCGACGCGGTGAACGCGGACTCGGGCGTGGACCTGACGGAGCTGAAGGTCGACGGCGGCATGATCGCCAATGACACGCTCATGCAGTTCCAGGCCGACATCCTGCGGGTGCCGGTCATCCGCCCGGTGGTGGCGGAGACCACCGCGCTCGGCGCCGCCTACGCGGCCGGCCTCGCTGTCGGCTTCTGGGGCTCGCTCGACGAGCTGCGCCAGAACTGGCAGGAGGACAAGCGCTGGGAGCCGCAGATGGATGAGGAGGCGCGCGACCGCACGTACCGCAACTGGAAGAAGGCGGTGCAGAAGACCCTCGACTGGGTCGACGACGACGTGGAGTGATCCGCGCGTGAGGCGAGGGGCGGCTGCGGCCGCCCCTCGCTCGCGTCTGCGGCGGCTACGTCGCGCGCAGCTCCGGGCCGCTGATCCAGATCACCGCTGCCGCGATCGCGACGATCACCATGGTGACCCGCGCGGTGGCCACCGAGAGCACGATCGACGCCCACCAGTCGTCGCCGGCGGAGAGCCTGCCGCGCTCGACCGGCTGCTTCGCGGAGATCGCGACCGCGATGGCGATCAGGTCGAGGCCCACGAGCATCGTGATGACCTCGTAGCGCCTGCGGCTGCGCTCCCCTGTGCGCGATGCGCGGCCGGAGGCGTGCGGCTCCGCGACGTTCGCGACCGGCAGCAGGGCGCGCATCCACCCGTCCAGCCACCAGCCCAGCAGCACGAGGCCGAGCAGCAGCGCCAGCATGACCGCGCGGGAGAGCGCCTCGTCGGCGGCACTGGCAGCCTCCTCCCACGGATCCTGCGCGAGCCGGGCGCGCAGCACCGGCAGCGCCCTGGCGTAGAAGGCCGCGCCGGCGATGGCATAGCCGAGCACGACGATCAGGATCGTGAGCGGATGCCGCATGCGCACGAGCATCCAGGCCACAACGAGCGCCGCGCCGCTGGCGAACTCGATCGCGTCGAGCGCGCCGTAGGTGGTCGCCCCCAGCAGCGTGGTCGACTGCATCATCATGGTGACCGAGCTGCCGAGCGCGAATAGCACGATGCAGTAGGCAGCCACGACCCGGTAGCCGCGCGAGGCCGGTGCGACGAGCGCCGCCAGCAGCAGCAGCAGCACGCCGATGCCGCGCAGCGTCAGCGATGGCGACAGCGCGGGCGGGCGGTGCAGCAGCAGCGTCAGCCCGTAGCTGGCCAGCAGCCCGCCGAGCGCGAGCGCGACCAGCAGCAGCGAGCGCGAGGCGCGGTCTGCCCAGCGCAGCGGCCAGCTGTGCCAGACCTCCTCGGACGACCAGGTGCCCTGCCGGTGCGCGCGCGGCTGCTCGGCAGCGCCGTCGCGCGCCGTCAGCTCGCGGCTCTGCGCCATGCCTCGAGCGTGCGCGTGGCCGCGCCGGAGTCGATCGCGGTCGTGGCCGTCTCGAGCTCCTCCGCGAGGCGCTCCTTCAGCGGGCGGTCCTTCTGCCGGGGGTCGCTGTCCAGGCGCCAGGCGACCAGCGCCGCCGCCGCGTTCAGCAGCACGATGTCCCGCACGGCGCCGCCCTCGCCCGCGAGGGTGCGCTGGAGCACGTCGGCGTTGTGCTCGGGCGAGCCGCCGCGCAGGTCATCGAGAGAGGCGCGCGGGATGCCGAGCTCGCGCGGGTCGATGTCGTGCTCGACCACATCGCCGCGCGCCACCTCCCACAGCTCCGAGTGCCCGGTGGTGGTGAGCTCGTCCAGCCCGTCCTCGCCGCGCACCACCAGCGCCGTGGCGCCGCGGGTGGCGAACACGCCCACGAACTGCTCGACCACGCTCTTGTCGGCCACGCCCACCAGCGAGACCTCGGGTCGAGCCGGGTTGACCAGCGGCCCGAGGTAGTTGAAGACGGTCGGCACGCCCAGCTGTGCGCGCACCGGACCGGCATGGCGGAATCCCGGGTGGAACCTGGTCGCCCACGCGAAGGAGATGCCCGCCTCCTGCAGGATGCGCCGCACCGCCGCGGGGTCGTCGTCTGCGGGCACCACGCCCAGCGCGTCGAGCACGTCGGAGGCGCCGGAGGAGGAGGACACGGCGCGATTGCCGTGCTTGAGCACCGGCACGCCCGTCGCCGCGACCACGATGCTCGCGGTGGTCGAGATGTTGACCGTGTGCTGACGATCGCCGCCGGTGCCGACGATGTCGACCACCCGCGTGTCGCCCGGCAGCGGCACCGCCGCCTCGAGCACCGCGTCGCGGAAGCCGACCAGCTCTTCCGACACCACGCCCTTCGCGCGCAGGGCGATCAGGAAGCCGGCGATCTGCGCCTCGGTGGCGGTTCCGGCCACAACTTCTGCCATTGCCCACTCGGCCTGACGGATCGCCAGATCCTCGCCGTCCAGCAGCGTCTCGAGCACGACTGGCCAGGTCAAGAGGCGATCCATGGCTCGAGCCTATCTTTTTGCGGCACGCTGTCTGTCGGGTCGAGACCAGCCGCCCATCTGTCGCTAGGATGGCTCTCGTGTCCACTACTGCGCTCCCTCTGTCGCCATCCTCGGCGCCGATGATCAGGCGACCGAACACCGTTGCGGTCGGCACGATCGTCTGGCTCGGCAGCGAGGTCATGTTCTTCGCCGGCCTCTTCGCGATCTACTTCACGCTCCGAGCCATGTCTGGCGACCTGTTCGCCAGCGAAGCCGAGAAGCTGAACGTGCTCTTCGCCACCATCAACACGCTGATCCTGCTGACCTCGAGCTTCACCGCCCAGGCGGGCGCGAACGCTGCTGAGCACCACCAGGCGCGCAGGACCGGCGGCATGCTGCAGTTCAGCAAGTGGGGCATGATCGAGTGGTTCTTCCTGACCTACGCTATGGGCGCCACCTTCGTCACGCTGCAGGTCTTCGAGTACATCGAGCTCATCCAGCACGGCGTGACGCTCTCGTCGAACTCCTACGGCTCCGCCTTCTACCTGACGACCGGCTTCCACGGCCTGCACGTCGCCGGCGGCCTCTTCGCGTTCCTGTTCGTCATCGGGCGCGCATACGCCGTCAAGCGCTTCTCTCGCAAGGAGGCGACGAGCGCGCACGTCATCTCCTACTACTGGCACTTCGTCGACGTGGTCTGGATCGGCCTGTACCTCGTCATCTACTGGCTCAAGTAACGGTTGGGTGAACAACGTTGGCTACACGAAAGAAGACCGGCCGCAGGCATCCGCTGGCGAGCACCGCGCTGCTGCTCATCGGCCTCGTCGCCGCGGGTGGCGCCTCCGCTGCGGTGGGCACCATCGCGAACGCGAACCCCGCTCCGGAGTCGGCATACTCGCAGTCGCTGACCGTCGAGGACGGCGCTGAGCTGTTCCGCGCCAACTGCGCGACGTGCCATGGCATGAACGCCCAGGGCACCCAGAACGGGACCAGCCTGATCGGCGTGGGCGCCGCATCCGTCAACTTCCAGGTCATGACCGGCCGCATGCCGATGGCCTTCCAGGGCCCGCAGGCCCTGAAGCGCGACCCGATGTTCACGCAGGAGCAGTCGGATGCGATGGGCGACTGGGTCGCCTCGCTCGCCCCCGGCCCCGAGCGACCGGCCGAGGAGTGGCTCGACACCTCGCAGGTCTCCGACGAGGGGCTCGCGAACGGCGGCGTGCTCTTCCGCATCAACTGCGCCATGTGCCACAACCTCGCCGGCGCCGGCGGTGCCCTCACCGAGGGCAAGTTCGCGCCGCCGCTGAACGGCGTCGATGCCGCGCACATCTACGAGGCCATGCTGACCGGCCCGCAGAACATGCCGGTGTTCAACGATGCCAACATCGCGCCGGAGCAGAAGCGCGAGATCATCGCGTACCTGCGCTACCTCGATGACAACCCGTCGGTGGGCGGATTCGACCTCGGTGCCCTCGGCCCGGTGTCGGAGGGCCTGTTCATCTGGATCTTCGGCCTCGGCGGCCTCGTCGCCGTCACGGTCTGGCTCACGTCGAAGCCCAACTGATCCATGGCCCAGGAGACGGAGAGGAACAGCATGTCGGCTGAAGACCAGTCGGCTCCGCGCGAGCCCAGCGGCCACCAGCAGAGCGTGGTCGTCCACGATCGCGGTGCTGCCATCGAGCAGTCGGATGCGTTCGAGAACCCGGGCCTGCCGCCGCACCGCCCGCGCCAGACCGACCTCCACCCCCACAAGGAGCGCCGCGCGGAGCGCCAGGTGGTCGGCTGGTTCCTGCTCTCGATGCTCGGCTCCGTGCTCGCGATCGTCGCGTACATCGCCGTGCCGATCGAGTTGGGCAACATGGCGAGCGTCCGCGCGAACAACCTGTTCCTCGGCCTTTCCATCGCGCTCGCCCTGCTCGGCATCGGCATCGGTGCCATGCACTGGGCGCGCCAGCTCATGAGCAGCCACGAGGTCGTCGAGGAGCGCCACCTGACGCGCGGCTCGGAGCCGAGCCGTGCGCGCGCGGTCGAGATCTTCCAGCTGGGCGACGAGGAGTCCGGCTTCAGCCGCCGCTCGCTCATCCGCAACACGCTCATCGGCGCCATCGCGCTCGTGCCGCTGCCGGCGGTCGTGCTCTTCCGTGACCTCGCGCCGGCGCAGGACGCGGTCGAGGCGATCGCTCACACCATGTGGCGCCCCGGCATGCGTTTGGCGCTCGATCCCTCGGGCGCGCTCATCAGGGCCGCCGACGTCACGCAGGGCTCCGCCTTCCACGTCATCCCGGAGCCGCTGGCCGAGATCGGCCACAACGAGGGCTACCTCGACCAGAAGGCGCTCGCCGCCGTGCTGCTCGTGCGCGTACCGCCGGAGAGACTGAACGAAGTGCCTGGCCGGGAGGGCTGGTCGTACGACGGCATCGTGGCGTACTCGAAGATCTGCACGCACGTCGGCTGCCCGGTCGCGCTGTATGAGCAGCAGACCCACCACCTCCTGTGCCCCTGCCACCAGTCGACGTTCGACGTCTCGAACCACGCGAAGGTCGTCTTCGGCCCGGCGAAGCGCCCGCTGCCGCAGCTGCCCATCACGGTGGACGACGAGGGCTACCTCGTCGCGCAGCGCGACTTCACCGAGCCGATCGGGGCGTCGTTCTTCGAGCGTCTGCAGCACGTCGACCCCGAGCACGTGCCGCTGTCGGCCGCTGAGACGGAGAACCGCGCATGACCACCACCGCCCCGCGCTCCTCCTTCACCGCGCAGGCGTCGAACTACCTCGACGAGCGCACCAGCATCTCGACGATGGTCTCGGCACTGGGCCGCAAGGTCTTCCCGGACCACTGGTCGTTCATGCTCGGCGAGATCATCCTGTACTCGTTCGTCGCGATCCTGCTCACGGGCACCTTCCTGACGTTCTTCTTCGAGCCCTCGATGACGGCGATCGAGTACGACGGCTCGTACGTGCCGCTCAAGGGCGTCGAGATGTCGGCGGCCTACGCCTCGACGCTCGACCTCTCGTTCGACATCCGCGGCGGCCTGCTGATGCGCCAGGTGCACCACTGGTCGGCGCTGCTGTTCGTCGCCGCCATCGGCCTGCACATGCTGCGCGTGTTCTTCACGGGCGCTTTCCGGAAGCCGCGCGAGATCAACTGGGTCGTCGGCTTCATCCTCTTCATCCTGGCGCTGGCGGAGGGCTTCACCGGCTACTCGCTGCCCGACGACCTGCTCTCGGGCAACGGCCTCGCGATCATCAACGGCATGGTCAAGGGCATCCCGGTGGTCGGCACCTGGATCTCGTACCTGCTCTTCGGCGGCATCTTCCCGGGCGACGACATCGTGCCCAGGCTGTTCGTGCTGCACATCATGCTGCTGCCGGCGCTCGTGATCGCCTTCATCGGCGTGCACCTGGTGCTCATGGTCGTCAACAAGCACACGCAGTTCGCGGCCCCCGGCAAGACGAACGACAACGTCGTGGGCGCGCCGATCATGCCGCTGTTCGCGGCGAAGGCCGGCTCGTTCTTCTTCATCGTGTTCGGCTTCCTGGTGGCGATCGGATCGACCTTCACGATCCTGCCGGTGTGGGACTTCGGGCCCTACGACCCATCCCCCGTCTCCGCCGGCACCCAGCCCGACTGGTACATCGGCTTCGCCGACGGCGCGCTGCGACTCGCACCCGGCTGGGAGTCGGAGATCTTCGGGCTGACGCTGTCGTGGAACATCCTGCTGCCGATCGCGGTGCTGGGCGGCTTCATCGTGCTGGTCATGTTCTACCCCTTCATCGAGGGGTGGATCACGAAGGACCAGCGCGAGCACCACATCGCCGAGCGCCCCCGCAACAACCCGACGCGCACCGCCATCGGCGCGGCTGGCATCTGGTTCTACGCGGTGCTCTGGGCAGCGGCCTCCTCCGACCTGATCGCGACGCACTTCCACCTGAACGTGTTCCAGGTCACCTGGGCGCTGCAGGCGGCGCTGATCCTCGGCACGGTCATCGTGTACTGGATCACCAAGCGCACGGCGATCGCGCTGCAGAAGAAGGATCGCGAGATCCTGCTGCACGGCTACGAGTCGGGCAACATCCGCAGGCTCCCGGGCGGCGAGTACGTCGAGGTGCACGAGCAGCTCGACGACTACCAGTCGTGGAAGCTCAAGGCCTACGAGAGCTACGCCCCCGTCATGGTGCGCCCGAACGCCAACGGCAGGATCACCCCCGCGACGCACCTGCGCTCGGCCATGTCGCGCTGGTTCTTCGAGGACCGCATCGAGCCGATCACGCGCAGCGAGATCGAGGCGTCGAAGCACCACCACTGATCCGATCGATCGTTGCAGGAGGCCCCGGGGTTCGCCCCGGGCCTCCTTCGTTCGAATCTGAAGGAATGTGCGGCGAGCGGATGCGTTGACCCGAGGTGGAGAGGACACCACCCATGAGCATCGAGTTCGGCGCGCACACCTTCGCCGCAGTCCCCGTCGTCGACGGCACCCCTGTCAGCCACGCGCAGGTGCTGCGCGACGTCGTCGCGGAGGGCATCGCCGCCGATCGCGCCGGCCTGTCGTTCTTCGGCATCGGCGAGCACCACCGCGAGGACTTCGCGGTCAGCGCGCCCGAGATCGTGCTGGGCGCGCTCTCGAGCGTGACCGAGCGCATCCGCCTGGGCACCGCCGTCACGGTGCTCTCCTCGAACGACCCCGTGCGGGTGTTCGAGCAGTTCTCCACCCTCGACGGCATCTCGAGCGGCCGCGCCGAGATGATCGTGGGGCGCGGCTCGTTCGTCGAGTCGTTCCCGCTGTTCGGCTACCGGCTCGAGGACTACAACGAGCTCTTCGAGGAGCGCCTCGAGCTGCTCGCCGCGCTCGTGCGCGAGGAGCCCGTCACCTGGAGCGGCCGACTGCGCTCATCGCTGTCGGAGCAGCAGGTGCACCCGCGCTCGCACGCTGCCGAGCACGGCGGCCGCATGCCCGTGTGGGTGGGCGTGGGCGGCTCGCCCGAGTCGGTCATCCGCACGGCGAAGCACGGCTTCGACATGATGCTCGCGATCATCGGCGGCAGCCCCGCCCAGTTCGCCCCCTTCGCCGGCCTGTACCGGAAGGCGATGGAGCAGTTCGGGCACACGGATGCCGCCGGTGCGCCGCTGGGACGCGTGGGCATGCACTCCCCCGGCTTCGTCGCCGAGAGCGACGAGGAGGCCAAGCGCACCCTGATGCCGCAGTGGATGGTCTACCGCAACCGCATCGGGCGCGAGCGCGGCTGGGGCGACGCGACCGAGCGCGAGTTCGACGCGCAGGTGGCCGAGCACGGCGCGATGTTCGCCGGCAGCCCGGAGACGGTCGCGCAGAAGATCGTCTGGGCGGTGGAGACGCTCGGCGTCGAGCGCTTCGACCTGAAGTACGACTCGGGCACGAGCCATGCCGACAACCTGCGCTCGATCGAGCTGTTCGGCACCGAGGTCATCCCGCGCGTGCGGGCGCTGCTGGGCGAGTAGCGGGCTGCGGCCTGCCGCCGGCGCGAGTGGCTAGCCGAGCACGGACTGCGCGCGCTCGAGCAGCTGCTGCGCGGAGGCCGCTCCGCGCTCCTCGCCCCTGCCGGCGTTGGCGAGCGCGTGGCCGAGGAGGTGCGTGGCCGCGATCGCCGCGACCCTCGCGTCGCCGTGCCAGCCGGCCTGCAGCTCGTCGGCGAAGGCGCTGAGGGCCTGCGCCGACTCGGCGGTCGCCGCGCGCTCCAGCGATGAGACCACGACGTGCCCGAACAGGGCGCCGCGGTCGTCGGCCGGATCGCCCAGGCCCGCGGTGTCGATGTCGAGGATGCCGGTGATCGCCGAGGGGTCGCGCTCGTCGACGAAGATCTGGCCCAGGTGCAGGTCGCCGTGGATGGTCACGGGCGTGGGCACCGCGGTGGCGGCGTAGCGCTCCCGCACCAGCTGCGCGAGCCTGCCCGTCTGCCGGGCGAACAGCGGCGCCGTCTCCTCCATGCGCTCGGCGTACCAGCCGACGCGGCGCGCGAGCGACTCGCGGGCACCGATGGTGACGCGCACCGTGGAGATGTGGCGGGTCAGCTCGTCGAGCCCGCTGGCGAAGCGCGCGCGGTCGATGCGCTCGAACACGTCGATCGCGGGCACGCCCTGCAGCTCGCCCAGCAGCACCAGGCCGGCATCCGAGAACCCGAGCGAGCGCGGCACGGCCACGCCGGCGTGCTGGAAGCGCTCGTGCAGGTCGTGGATGGTGGACGCGAGCGACGGGTGGACGACCTTCGCGAACCAGCGGTCGCCGGCGGTCTCGACGCGCAGCACAGCGCGCTTGCCGGGCCGGTACGCCTCCATGCGCAGGGTCGCGCCCTCCGCTGCGATGCCGAACTTCGCCAGCACCACGCCCGCGGCCTCCGGGTACGAGACCGCCGGCAGCGACGGCAGCGAGGGATCCTGCGGGTAGACCCACGCGGTCAGGCGCCGGCCCGCGGCATCCGTCAGCTCGACCGTGTGCTCGTCGGTGGGCGCGTTCTGCGAGGTGTTCACGTAGATCGTGACCCGCTCGACGGTGTCCTGCGGGGTGCGCACCCCGCAGGCGTAGCCGACGATGAAGCCCTCGTTCACCGGCTCCACATCCTTCTGCGCGAAGTCGACGAGCTCGCGCCCGCTCTCGGCCAGGAGCCGCGTGAGGACCGCGGCGGCGTTGTCGAGCATGGCCCCCATCCAACACCGCCCGACCCGTGAACCGCGCACGGCGCGCGTATCGTGGAGCCATGCGTTGGCTGGGACGGCTCAGGACCGAGCAGCAGGCGAGCTGGCTGCAGGTGCTCAAGATCGTCGTCGCGATCGCGGTCTCCTGGTACGTCAGCGTGCTGCTGCTGGGCACCGAGCTGCCGATCTTCGCGGCCATCGCGGCGCTGCTGGTGGTGGCGCCGAGCGTCAACCAGTCGCTCGGCAAGGGCATCGAGCGCTCGATCGGCACGGTCGGCGGCGTGGTGCTCGCCTGGCTCGCCAGCCTGGTGCTGCCGCCCGGACCGCTGATGGTGCTGGCGGTGACCGTGCTGGCGGTGATCGTGGCACGGCTGGTGCGACTCGCCCCGATGGCTGCCAACCAGCTGCCGATCAGCGCCATGATCCTGCTGGCGCTCGGCGCCGGCACCGGCCCGCTGTTCGGCTTCGAGCGCATCGTGGAGACCGTCATCGGCGCCGTCTGCGCGCTGCTGATCAATCTCGTGCTGGTGCCCCCGGTGCAGCACGAGCCGGCAGAGCGCGCCATGCGCGAGCTCGCGCACGGGATCGCCGACGCCTACGAGCGCATCGACCGCTCGCTCACGAGCGGCTCACCCAGCGAGCACCTGCTCGCCGATGCCCGCGCGCTGCGGGACGGCATCCAGTCCACGCGAGCGGCGATGGATGACCTGGCGGACTCCACGCTGCTCAATCACCGCACGAGACGCCTGCGCGACCGGCTCGAGCGCGACGAGCGGCTGCTGCTGACGCTCACGGTGCTCGCCAACCGCGTGATCGGCATGTCGCGCTCGATCGCCGACCGCAGCGAGGCGTTCCTGCCTGATGCCTCCATCGCCGGTGAGCCCACGGTGCGCCGCATCGGCATCGAGTCACGGCGCATCGCGCACGAGGTGCGAGCGCTGGTCGACCGGCAGGCTCACGACGACGGGCGCACCACCTCGATGCCGGCGCTCGACGGGCCGATGCTCACCGAGCCCATCGAGGTCCCCAGGCCCCACCCGGAGCACTGGGTGCTGATCGGCGCCCTGCTCGAGGACGTCCGTCAGGCGAGGGAGTCGCTGGAGGCCGGCGCCGACGGCGTGTAGGGCGTCAGCCACTGCAGCCGCCAGAACTCCTCTGCGGAGAGCTCGAACGAGTGCGTGTCGATCGACACCGCGCGGCGCACCGCATCCGGGTCGAGGTGCGGCCGGGCGAGGATCGTGACGGCGCTCTGCCGCAGCAGCGCCGACTTGCCGTAGTGGATGGCGAGGATGTCGGGGGTCGCGGGGGTGTCGGAGACCACGTAGGCGCTCGCCAGCAGCCGCGACCGGCCCAGCATGCGCCACGAGAAGTGCCGACCCGCCCAGGCGGCCTCGGCGATGACCTCGCGGTCGCCCTTGTCGGGGCGGTGGTACTCGTAGACCTCGCGCAGCTGCAGCGGCGAGCTGCGCACGAGCTCGAACGTCACCCGCGGGTTCTTGCGCTCGGTGTTCGTCCAGTACGGGAAGGTCGTCGCACGGATCGCCCACGTCCCCCGAAGCAGACGAGCGAGCTCGGCGGGGTCGGCGACACGTGACATGTGTTCAGGATAGCCAACGGATACGCTCGCGTCATGGCCGACGACCACCTCGACCGCGCGATCCTGTTCGCAGCGAAGGCGTTCGACGGCCGCGTCGACCGGCAGGGGCACCCCTACATGGCGCACGCGGTGCGAGTCATGCTCGCCGTCGAGGGCGACGACCTGCGCACCGTCGCGATCCTGCACGACGTCTTCGAGTGGGGCACCATCACGCTGCGCGAGTTCGTCAGCGCGAAGTTCCCCAAACGCGTCATCGATGCCGTCGACGCCATGACCAAGCGCGAGGGCGAGAGCATCGCCGAGCACGTCGAGCGCCTGCGCGCCAGCGAGCTCGCGGCGACCGTCAAGATCGCCGATCTGCGCGACAACGCGCTCGCGTGGCGGCTCGAGGCGCTGCCGAGCCCGGCACAGCGCCACGAGCTGGTGGCCATGTACGGCGAGACCGCCCAGCTGCTGGGCACGAGCCTCGACGAGATCTGCGGCCGCGAGGTCAGCTGAGCGGCGGCTACCAGCGTTCGGGGTGCAGCGCGGCGGCTACCAGATGCCCCACGGGCGCCTGCGCACGCGCCGCTCGACCGGCAGCAGCAGCCGCAGGAACAGCCGGTAGCGCGGCTCGTCGAGCACCAGATCGTGGCTCGGCAGGTGGTCGGTGATCGGCCCGAACAGGCGCTTGAAGATGCCCGGTCCGTGCATGCGGTGCGACTCGTCGTCCGCCTGCCACGATGGCGGCGTCGCGTAGGTGTCGTACACCTCGCGGCCCTGCTCCTTGAACCACTGCATGGCCGTCCAGCGCATCAGGTGGGCGCCGCCGCGGATGGCGCGGTCGGGCACCGAGCCGCCGTCCTTCGCCAGCGCGTAGCGACCGAAGCCGATCATGAAAGCGGATGCCTGGGGGCCGTCGTGCGCGCCGTCGTACCCGAACCAGAAGTGGCCCTGGCCGCGGTCGCACAGCTCGCCCCAGAGCGTGCGGTAGTAGTCGTACGGCTTCATGGTGTCGACGCCCTTGCCGCCGGCGACGGTCTGCATGAGCTCGTACATCAGCCGGTACGTCGCCTCCCCCGGCTCTGCCTTCTCGACCCGGTAGCCGTGCTTGATGGCGTTGCGGATGTGGTTGCGCAGCTTCTTGTTGAAGCCGGCGAAGATGTCGTCCACCGCGGGTGTCAGATCGACCAGCACCGTGTGGATGTTCTGCTGCACGGTGTTGGCGACCCGGTACCCGGCATCCGCCAGCAGCGCGCGCCGCTCGGGCGTGTCGACCTCGTAGGGCTCGACCTTGACCGCGTACACGCCCTTCGTGACATCCCCGCGGGCCGCGCGCAGCGCATCCGCGATGCCCGGGAGGTCGCCGAAGGCGACACCGGGGCCGAGGGGCAGGTACCAGAAGCGGCCGGCGAGGCTGCGGTGCTCGAGCGCGAGCACGTGCACCGCGGTGCCGGCCGACTCGAGCACCAGGAAGACCGGGTGCAGCCGCTCGGTCGACTTGAGCCGCGCGTAGGCGAGGCCCTGCGTCCACTGCCCGCCGTCGGGGTTGGCCTGCACGCTGGCATCCCAGTCGAGCAGCTCCTCCTGCCGCGCGCGGCGGATGGTCCATGAGCCGGTCATGCGGGCCTCCTCATCGCAGTGCGTCCGTGCCGGGCTTGATGCGCCACTCGATGCGGCGCACGACGCGCTCCCACAGCCGGTGGCGGATGGGTCGCAGCAGGATGTCGAACGACGGCAGGTAGCTCACCACCGGCCCGAACTTCTTCTTGAACTGCCCGACCCCGTAGTACCAGTGGGTCTCGTCGTCCATCTGCTCGGGCCGCGGGGTGCCGCAGAGGTCGAAGGCGGTCTTGCCGTCGCGCGCGGCATCCTGCATGGCGCGCCACAGCAGCAGCGCCGCTCCCCCGGCGATGGCGCGCGAGGGTCGCGAGCCGCCGTCCTTGTAGACGGCGGTGCGGCCGGCGAGCGTGACGAAGATGGCGGCCTGCGCCTCGGTGCCGTCGCCGTCGTAGCCGAAGTAGAAGCGGCCGCCCTGGGTCTTCGCGAACTCGCCCCAGAACAGCCGGTAGTAGGCGAACTCGCGCATGGCGGCGACGCCCTTGCCGCCGTTGATGGTCTTCAGCAGCTCGTAGAAGCGCACGAAGTCCTGCTCGGTCGCCTCGTGCGCCTCGATCGTCTCGATCCGGTAGCCCTTGTTCTCGGCCCCGCGGATCGACGAGCGCAGCTTCTTCTGGAACTCCATGATCAGCTCGTCGCCGAGCGTCAGATCGAGCACCACCGTGTGCGTCAGCAGCTGCATGTCGCGGCTGCGCACGGTGCCGGCGGCCTCCATGCGGGCGATCAGCTCTGGGCTGCGCAGCAGGTGCGGCTCGACCTTGATGGCGAGCAGCCCGTCCTGCCGCCTGCCGAACTCGCGCATGGCAGCGACCATCCCCTCCAGGTCGTCGCAGGTGGGCCCGAGCGGGATGTACCAGTAGCGGCCCAACCACACCGTGCCCTCGTGGGCCAGCGCGTAGACCGTCTGCGCGCCCTCCACCACCAGGAAGCGCGGCGTCAGCCGGTCGTAGCGCTTGATCTCGCCCATCGCCCGGGCGCTGGTCATGATGCCGCCGTCGGGATTCTGCTCGATCAGCTCGTCCCAGCGCGCGATCTCGTCGTCGGTCGCGAAGCGGACGCTCGTGGCCTCGGTCATCGCAGCGTGTCCGGGCCCTTCTTGATGCGCCACTCGATGCGGCGCACGACGTTCTCCCACAGTCGGTGCCGCAGCGGCTGCAGCACCAGGTCGAACGAGGGCAGGAAGCTCGAGATGGGGCCGAAGCGCAGCTTGAACTGCGCGAGCCCGTGGAAGGGGTGCGTCGGGTCGTCGACGCGGTCCGGCGGCGGCGTGCCGGCCAGGTCGAAGGCGAGCTTGCCGTCGGCGATCGCGTCCTGCATCGCCGTCCACAGCAGCAGCGCCGAGCCGCCGTTGATCTTGCGGTCGGGGCGCGAGCCGCCGTCCTTGTAGACCACGGTGCGGCCGGCGGTGGTCACGAAGATGCCGGCCTGCGGCTCACCCGAGTCGTCGTCGTAGCCGAAGTAGAAGCGGCCGGTGCCGCCCCGCGTGAAGGCACCCCAGAACTGGTCGTAGTACGCGCGCTCGCGCATGCCCGCCATGCCCTTGCCGCCGGCGACGGTGAGCATCATCGCGTGCATGCGGTCGAAGGTCTGCTGGGTCGGCTCGGGCCGCTCGACGCGGTAGCCCTTCTTGGTCGCGCCGCGCACCTGCCGGCGGATCATCTGCGAGAACGACGCGAACAGCTCCTCCTCGCCCTGCGCGAGGTCGAGCACCACCGTGTGGGTCATCACCTGCATGTCGCGGCTCTGCTCGAGGCCGAGCCCGACGAGCTCGGTGATGCGCTCGGGCGTGCGCTCCAGGTGGGGCTCGATCTTCACCACCAGCAGGCCGTCCTCACCCTTGGCGAAGGCGCGCAGGCCCTCGACCACGGGCGCCATGTCGGTCGCGGTCGGGCCCATCGGCAGGTACCAGTAGCGGCCCAGCGACACCTTGCCCTCGAGGGCGAGGGCGTGGATGCGCTCGGTCGCGCCCTCGACGCCGGCGACCGGTGCGTCGATGACGAGGAAGACGGGCTCGAGCCCGTCGAACCGCTTGGTCTCTGCGAAGGCGAGCGACTGCACCATGTGCCCGCCGTCGGGGTTCGTCTCGATGCGCGCGTCCCACTCGGCGATCTCGCTGGGGTCGGCGCGACGGACGGAAGCTGCGATGGGCATGGAACCTCTCGTATCTGGCGGGCGGCTCCAGTCTACGAGGCTCCCGGCTGGGCCGGCGGGGCGGTCGTCGGCTCGCCGCGCAGGTCGCGCACCAGCAGCGTCGCCCCCACGATGGCGACCGGCGTCGCGATCACGGCGACGCCGGGGATGAGCAGCAGCAGGTAGGCGACGACACCGAAGCCGAGCGTGCGCCAGCGGTGCGCGCGCAGCAGCGCGCGGCGCTCGGCGAGCGACATGCCGCGGGCATCGCCGGGGATGCCGGTGAGCTCGCGCGCGAGCGCCGTGCCGCCCAGCACGGCGCCGACGATGAGGCCCAGCGCGCTGCCGACCAGCGGGATGAGCCCGATCACGAAGACCGCGATCGCGGTGCCGATCGCGATGCCGATCAGCACCGCGGCATCGCGCAGCCCGCGGCGCAGCGAGACCCAGAAGCCGAGCTCGACCGGCGCGGCGATGCCGCCGAGCCGCGCCTCGACCGAGCGCGAGATGCGCTCGTAGAAGGGCTCCCCCACGGTGAGCGTGACCGCCGCGAAGGTCAGCACGCACAGCACGATCGCGCCGACCAGGATGCCGAGCGCGAGCGCGAGCCGCAGCGTGTCGCTCCAGAAGGGGGCCCAGCCGTCGGCGAACGGCGTCAGCGCCTGCGCCCATCCGCCCACCTGGAAGCTCAGCACGATGACGAGCGCGAGCATGAGCGTGCCGACGATGAGCGCCGGCACCGCCCCGAGCGCCATCAGTCCCGGGCTCTTCGCCCAGGTGCCGAAGCCGCGCAGGAACAGCCCGGCGCCGGCGAGGAGCTCAGAGATCCGATGCCGCATGCGCCCATGCTGGCACGCGTCGCTTGGGGGCAGCCGGAGGTTCGGCCGTAGGATCGAGCAGTGCCGACGCTCGCCGCTCCGAGACGACCGGCGCACGCCGTCGCGGTGCTGCTGTCCGCGGTGCTGTGGGGCACGACCGGCACGGTGGCGCACTTCGCTCCCGCCGGGTCCTCGCCGCTCGCGATCGGGCTGTCGACCTTCGCCATCGGCGGCGTCGTGCTCGCCGCGATCTCGGCGAAGCGCGTGCTGGCGGTGCTGCGGCAGCGGCAGCAGCTCGGCTGGGTGCTCGCGGGCGCGGTCGGCGTGGTGCTCTACCCCGCCGCCTACTACCCCTCCATGGCGCTCGCGGGCGTCGCGGTCGGCAACGTCGTCGCGCTCGGCTCCGGCCCGATCTTCGCCGCGCTGCTCGAGTGGGCAGTCGACCGCCGCAGGCCCGACGCACGATGGGCGCTCGCGACGGGCGTCGCGGCCGTCGGCATCGTGCTGCTGACGCTCGGCGGGCACGGCGGTGCAGCGGGTGATGCGAGTTCGGCGGATGCGTCGCTCGCCCCCGCGGGCGTCGCGCTCGCGCTCGTGGCCGGCTTCGGCTACGCGCTGTACGCCTTCGCCGGCAGCCGCCTCATCGCCCGCGGCGCATCCGCCTCGGGAGCGATGGGCTCGCTGTTCCTGGTCGGCGGGCTCGTGTGCGCGAGCTGGCTCGCCGTCGTCGGCATCGGACCGCTCGCCTCCCCCGCGGGGCTGGCGACCATCGCCTACCTCGGCCTCGTGCCGATGGCGCTGGCCTATCTGCTGTTCGGCTTCGGGCTGCGCGTGCTGCGCTCGTCGAGCGCCACCACGATCGCGCTCGCCGAGCCGGTGGTCGCGACGCTGCTCGCCGTGCTCGTGGTCGGCGAGCGCCCGGCCGTCATCGGCTGGATCGGGCTCGCAGTGGTCGCCATCGGCATCGCGCTGCTCGCGCTGCCGCGCCCCTTGACCCGCGGCTCGCGCGGAGTAGCGTCGGGAGCACCGACGACGAGAGGAGCGGTCATGCCTGATCCGCACATCAACGACGAGGAGCTCTACGAGAAGCTGCGCGACGAGGGCAACTCGAAGGAGAAGTCGGCCCGCATCGCCAACGCTGCCGCTCGCGACGGCCGCGACGAGGTCGGCGAGCGCGGCGGCGAGGCCGGCGACTACGAGGACCGCACGGTGGACGAGCTGCAGGATCGCGCGAAGGAGCTGGGCATCGAGGGCTACTCCGACCTGAAGAAGGACGAGCTGATCGACAAGCTCCGCAACCACTGACTCCCCGTTCACAGCCCAGCGGTGGGAAGATCCGGCTGTGAACGACTTCCGTGGGCGCGACGAGACTCCTGAGGAGCGGGCGGACCGCAACTTCGCCGACATCCTGCAGGAGCTGCGCGTCGTGCTCACCGGCACGCAGCTCATCTCAGGCTTCCTGCTCGCGGTCGCCTTCCAGTCGGGCTTCAAGGATCTGGACGCCGACGAGATCGTGCACTACCTGGTGCTCGTCGCGATCGCCGGGCTCGCGACACTGCTGGGCATGACGCCCGTGGTCGTGCACCGCCTGCACTTCGCCAAGCGCATGAAGCAGGATGTCGTGCAGCTCGGCAACCGCTTCCTGATCGCCACGCTCGTGGTCGTCTCGGCGCTCGTGGTCGGCGTCACCGCGTTCATCTTCGAGGTCGTGCTCACCGCCGCCGCAGGGCTCTGGGCGGCGGGGATCACGCTGACGGTGCTGGCCGCGCTCTGGACCATTGCGTGGGTCGCCCGACGGCGGGCGCCGGATCGCGAGCACGGGCGCACGGCAGACTGAGCTGTCAGATAACGACGGGGACGGGAGCGGCGAGCATGGCGAGGATCAGCGACAGCCAGGACCACGGAGCGGCCGACGGGGGGCGCCGGTCGGACGCACGCGGCGCGGCCCGACCCGCGCATCCGCCTCTCGAGCGCACGCGCTTCGGCGGCACCGAGCGAGGGCCGGAGCGGCAACGGCACGAGGGCGACGCCCCCATCTCGCGCAGCGACATGAGCAAGGGACCGACCGAGCTCATGGAGCACCGGGAGCCGCGCGTGCACTGGCGCGTGCTCATCATCGCCTCGGCCATCGTCCTCGCGTTCTCGATCTGGGCGATGCTGATGCCGCAGCAGGCCAACAGCACGATGCTGACGGTGGTCGACTGGATCGCCACCAACCTCGGCTGGTACTACGTGCTCACGGTCACGATCGTGATCGGCTTCGTGCTGTGGGTGGCGCTGTCGAAGGAGGGCAGCGTGCGCCTCGGGCCCGACCACTCACGGCCGCAGTACAACCTGTTCACGTGGGTCGCGATGCTCTTCGCCGCCGGCGTCGGCATCGACATGCTGTTCTACTCGGTGACCGGCCCCGTCGTGCAGTACCTCGATCCGCCCAGCGGCGACGGCGAGACCATGGCGGCCGCGCAGGACGCGGTGGTCTGGACGATGTTCCACTACGGCATCGCCGGCTGGTCGATGTACGCGCTGCTCGGCATGGCGATGGGCTACTTCTCGTACCGCTGGGGCATGCCGCTGTCCATCCGCGCGGCGCTCTACCCGCTGCTGGGCAAGCGGGTGCGCGGCCCGCTGGGCGACAGCATCTCGACGATCGCGCTGGTCGGCACCGTCTTCGGGGTCGCCACCTCGATGGGCATCGGCGTCGTGCTGCTGGGGGTGGGCTTCTCGCTCATCTTCGGTCTGCCGCAGGGCCTCGCCCTGCAGATCGGCCTCGTGCTGGTCGCGGTGCTGCTCACCATCGCCGCCACCACCTCCGGCGTCGACAAGGGCATCCGCTGGATCTCGGAGCTCAACCTGTGGAGCGCCGCGGCGATGATGCTCTACATCCTCTTCACAGGCCAGACGGCCTTCCTGCTGAACGCGCTGGTCGAGAACATCGCCCGCTTCATCGTCACACTCCCCGAGCGCACGCTGCAGACCTTCGCCTACGAGCCCGACGGCGCCGAGTGGATGGGCGGCTGGACGCTCTTCTTCTGGGCGTTCTGGCTCGCCTGGGGGCCCTTCGTGGGCGTCTTCCTGGCGCGCATCTCGCGCGGCCGCACGCTGCGGGAGTTCGTCATCGCAGCGATCACCGCCCCGGTGCTGTGCGACTTCTTCATGGTGTCGCTGTTCGGCAACTCGGCCCTGTACGAGGTGATCGTGAACGGCAATGCCGAGTTCGCCCAGCTCGCCGTCGACAGCCCGGAGGCCGGCTGGTACGCGCTGCTGGAGATGTTCCCCGGTCCGATGTTCCTCATCGGCCTCGCGACGCTGTCGGGCCTGCTGTTCTACCTGACGAGCGCGAACTCCGGCGCCATGGTGATGTCGAACTTCTCCTCCTCGATCCCCGAGCCCAGCCAGGACGGCCCGAAGTGGCTGCGCATCTACTGGGCGCTGCTGACTGCGCTGCTGACCATCGCGATGCTGCTCGCGGGCGGCGTGACCACGATGGAGTACGCGACGCTCATCTTCGCGCTGCCGGTCACGGTCATCGCCTACCTGGTCATGCTCTCGTTCTCGAAGGTGCTGCGCATGGAGCGTGCCGAGCGCGAGGGCCGGGTGCTGCAGCGGCGCACGATGGCGACGACCGGCGGCAAGGCACCGGAGCGGTCGTGGAAGCAGCGGCTCGAGCGCATGCGAGCCTTCCCGTCGAAGAAGCAGGTCGCCCAGTACCTCGACCGCGTGGTGCGGCCGGCGATGGCGGATGTGGTGGCCGAGTTCCGCGCGCAGGGCTACGAGGTCGAGCAGGGACGGATGGCCAACACCGCGACCGGCGTCGACGAGCCGATGCTGCGGGTGTCGATGGACGAGTTCCGCGACTTCCACTACCAGGTGGCGCTCATGGAGGCGCCGGTGCCGATGTTCGGCGGCCGCATGTCGCGCGAGACCGATGTCTACTACCGGCTCGAGGTCATCACGCAGACCGGCTCGGGCGGCTACGACCTGATGGGCCTGACGAAGCAGCAGATCATCGACGACGTGCTCGATCGCTACGAGGCGCACCTCGCATTCCTCACGGTCAGCGAGGAGTCGGATGTCGCCTCGGTGCTCACGCCCCGCATTCCGCACGCGACCGGCACCCTCCCCGCCCTGCCGAAGAGCGCCGACGACGTGCAGGACCTCGACGACGGCAAGGGCTGATCGGGTCTTCCCTTTCTTCCCGCAGCGCGGTTTGCTGGCAGCGCGAGGAGTTTCCTCGCACTGCAGTCGAGGAGGACGGCAATGGCATCCATCGCACGGATCACCACCATCAGCGCACGCTCGGAGACGAGCTTCGAGGACGCGATCAGCCAAGGCATCGCGCGGGCGAACGAGACACTGCGCGGCATCGAGGGCGCGTGGGTCAAGGATCACGTCGTCAACATCAAGGACGGCGCCATCACCTCGTGGCAGGTGACGCTCGAGCTGACCTTCGTGCTCGACGACGCCGGCCCCGCTGTCGACCCATCCTTCGACTGAGATCGGCGCGGCGGCACCTCCGTGTACGGGATGGCGTCGCGCGCCGTGTTCGATGAGCTCGCGGCTGACTCGATCGGCACCTTCGTGAACCAGCGCATCAAGCCGCGGTTCCCGGTGCGCACGGTCGCGGCCGCGTCGTGATCACCGTCGATGAGCTGCGGGGCATCCGGATCTTCGCCGCACTGCCCTTGGAGGCGCTCGAGTACCTGACGCGCGCGGTCGAGGACATCCGGCTGATCGCGGGCGAGTACTTCGCCCATGAGTGTGACGAGCGCGCGCTCTTCGTGGTGGTCGAGGGTCGAGCCGAGATCACCAAGATCGTCAACGGCGAGGAGCGGGTGATCGGGACCCGTCTGCCCGGGCGCTTCTTCGGGGAGGTGCCCATGACGCTCAGCACGCCCTTTCCCGCGAGCGGCCGCGCCGCCGGGCCCTCGCGCGTGCTGAAGCTCGACATCACCGCCTTTTACACCCTCGCCGCGCTCGCTCCCTCGGTGCCGACTCGCGTGGCCGGGCTCGCACGCCGGTACCTCGACTCGCTGCAGGTGCTCGCCGCAGAGCGCCCCGACACCGACATCCGGCTCATCGGCCCGCGGGGCGATCCACGCACCCACGAGGTCGCGGCCTTCCTCGCCCGCAACCAGGTCGCGTTCGACCGGGTCACGCTCGACGTCGCTGCGGCGTCGGCGCGCTACCCCGTGCTCGAGCGCGAGGGCGCCGAGGCGCTGCTGGAGCCGACGATGCGCGATGTCGCCGAGGCGACCGGCCTCGCGGTGCGGCCCGAGCATGCCCGCTACGACGTGGTGATCGTCGGTGGCGGACCGGCCGGCATGACGGCCGCTGTGAACGGCGCCGCCGAGGGTGTGCGCACGCTCGTGATCGAGTCGCTCGCCCCCGGCGGCCAGGCCGGCACCTCGACGCGTATCGAGAACTACACGGGGTTCCCGTTCGGCATCTCTGGCGACGACCTGGCCAGCCGCGCGCTCAAGCAGGCCAAGCGGCTCGGTGCGGAGATCGTGGTGACCCGCACCGTGGAGGCCGTCGATGCCGAGCGGCTCGAGGTGCGGCTGGACGGCGGCGATGTGCTCGGCGCGGCCGCGCTGCTGCTCGCGACCGGCGTGGCCTGGCGAAAGCTGCCGGTGCCGTCGCTCGAGCGCCGGATCGGCAACGGCGTGCACTACGGCGCCGCCCGCAGCGATGCCGCGCTGACCCACGGCGCCGAGGTCTGCATCGTCGGTGCAGGCAACTCCGCCGGCCAGGCGGCGCTCTTCTTCGCCCGCCATGCGCGCTCGGTCACGCTGCTCGTGCGAGCGGCCTCGATCGAGGCGAGCATGTCGCAGTACCTGATCGACCAGCTCGCAGCGAACGGCGGCATCCGCGTCGAGACGCGCAGCGCGGTCGTGGACGCCCACGGAGCCGAGCGGCTGGAGACGATCGAGGTGCTCGATCGCGCCAGCGGGATCGTCAGTGCGCGCACCTGCGACGTGCTGTTCGTCATGATCGGTGCCGACGCCATGACCGACTGGCTGCCCGACGCGATCGCCCGCGATGCGCGCGGCTACGTCGTCGCCGGCTCGGAGGCGGCGGCCTCCCAGCATTGGCGGCCGAAGCGACGGCCCTACGACCTCGAGACAAGCGCACCGGGCGTCTTCGCGATCGGCGATGTGCGCTCGGGATCCGTCAAGCGCGTCGCCGCCGGCGTCGGTGAGGGCGGGATGGCGATCGCCTTCGTGCATCAGTACCTCGCACTGTCGCCCGCCAGCCCCGGCGGCAGCTGAGCGCGATCCCGCTCGCGGCTGTGTTGCGCCGCGTTACCGGCCGCCTCGAAGCCGGGCAGCCGTCCCTGCCAGCATGGCGGCACGGGCAGAAGGAGGCCAGCGATGACGGCGTATCGGCGCGGCGAGCACGCATGGGATGGCATCGGCAGGGTCGACCTTGAGCGGCCCTCGAGCCGCAAGTGGAGCCTGCACCCCGGCACCATCGGCGCATGGGTGGCGGAGATGGACTTCGGCACCGCGCCGCCGGTGCGCGAGGCCCTGCGACGCGCGATCGACGACGACGTGCTCGGCTACCTCTCGCCCTCGACAGCCGCCGAGCTCGCGCAGGCGACCGCCGCCTGGCAGTCGTCGCAGCACGGCTGGCAGGTCGACCCTGAGCGCGTGCACGCGGTCTCCGACGTGATGGCCGCACTGGGCGCTGCCGTCGAGCACTATTCGCCCGAGGGCTCTGCGGTCATCGTGCCGACACCGGCCTACATGCCGTTCCTCACCTACCTCGAGACGATCGGCCGCCCAGTCGTGCAGGTGCCCGGGGTCGTGATCGACGGGCGGTGGCAGCACGATCTCGAGGGCATCGACCGTGCCCTCGCCGCCGGTGCTCGCACGCTCGTGCTCTGCAACCCGCACAACCCGACCGGCACGGTGCTGCCGCGCGCCGAGCTCAAGCAGATCGCCGAGCTCGTCGAGCGCCATGGCGGGCGCGTGTTCGCCGACGAGATCCACGCCTCGATCCGCTTCGACGACCGCGAGCACGTGCCGTACGCGTCCGTCTCCGCTGCGGCGGCCGGCCATACGATCACGGGCACGAGCGCCTCGAAGGCCTGGAACATCCCCGGGCTCAAGACCGCGCAGCTCATCACCTCGAACGACGCCGACGAGGCGCGCTACCGCAGCTTCGGCTTCGCCGTGGTGCACGGGGCGTCGACGCTCGGCGTGATCGCCTCGACGGCGGCCTACCGCGAGGGTGGGCCGTGGCTCGAGGGCACGGTCGACTACCTGCAGCGCAACCGCGATCTGCTCGGCACACTGCTCGCCGAGCGCCTGCCGGGCGCGCGCTGGCACGCCCCGGAGGCCACCTATCTCGCCTGGCTCGACCTGGCCGGACTGCACCTGCGTGAAAGCTCGCCCGCAGCACTCTTGCGCGAGCGGGCCGGCGTGACGCTCACGGACGGCGCGCTCTGCGGCGCGGGCTCCGAGCAGCACGTGCGACTGGTCTTCGCGACCCCCGCCCCCGTGCTCGAGGAGGCGATCGACCGGATCGCCGCCGCGCTGGCGCCGATCGGTGCAGGCTCGCCCCGATGAGCGCGACCGACTGGGGCTTCGCCACCCGCCAGATCCACGCCGGCGCGATCGTCGACGCCGAGGCCGGCGCCCGCATCACCCCGATCTACCAGAGCGCCGGCTACGTCTTCGACAGCTTCGACGACGGCGCGGAGCGCTTCGCCGGCCGCAGCGCGCGACGCGCCTATTCCCGCAACGACAACCCCACGAACGTGGTCGCTGCTCGCCGCATCGCCGACCTCGAGGGCGGCATCGACGGCGTGCTGGTCGCCAGTGGCCAGGCAGCCATAGCCGCAGCCCTCTCGGCGCTCGCGCAGTCCGGCGACCACATCCTCACCTCCGACCGGCTCTATGAGGGTACGCGCGAGATGGTGCGCGGCGCACTGCGCCGGCAGGGGCTGCGGTTCAGCGCCGTCTCCATCGACGCCGACGAGCAGGCATGGGTCGACGCGGTGCTCCCGGAGACGCGCGCGATCTACGCCGAGTCGATCGCGAACCCGCTCGGCGAGGTCGCCGACCTGGCCATGCTCGGCCGCGTCTCTGAGCGCACCGGCGTGCCGCTCGTGATCGACAACACCGTCGCCACGCCCTACCTGTGCCGCCCCTTCGAGCACGGCGCGGCCGTCGTCATCCACTCGACCTCCAAGTGGCTGAGCGGTCACGGCTCGGTCATCGGCGGCGCCATCATCGACGGCGGCATCTTCGACTGGGCCGCCGCCGCCGACCGGTTCCCGCAGCTGCACGAGCCTCGGCCGCACGGCGCCGAGTCGTTCGCCGAGCGCTTCGGCGACGCCGCGTACACCGCCTACCTGCGCTCGGTGACGGTGCTCGAGCACGGCCCGAGCTTCCCGCCCACGAGCGCCTTCCTGCTGCTGCACGGCATCGAGACGCTGTCGCTGCGCATGGAGCGCCACGTCGAGAACGCGCGCGCCGTCGCCGACGCGCTCGCCACGCATCCGGCCGTCGCTCACGTGCACTACCCCGGTCGGCCTGACGACCCGCGCAGGGCAGTGGTCGAGCGGATGCTGCCCGACGGTGCCGGCTCGATCGTCTCGGTCGACCTGGTCGGCGGCCGCGATGCCGCTCGGGCGTTCCTCGACGGGCTGCGGCTGGTGAGCCAGATGACCCACATCGGCGACGTCCGCACGCTCGCGATCCACACCGGCAGCACCATCCACGGCAAGCTCGACGACGCCGAGCGGCGCTCGCTCGGCATCACGCCGGGGCTGGTGCGCATCTCCATCGGCCTCGAGCGGGTCGACGACATCGTCGCCGACCTGCTGCAGGCGCTCGAGGGGATCCGTCCGTGAGCCTGCGCTACTCCTTCGAGCTCTTCCCGCCCCGCACTCCGGCGTCCGCGTCGCGCGTCGACGCAGCCGTCGATGCCTTCATCGCGCTCGATCCCGAGTTCGTCTCGGTGACCTTCGGCGCCGGCGGCTCGACCACGCGCCACTCGCTCGGGGTGCTGCAGCGGCTCATCGACGGCGGCGCGAACCCGATGGCACATCTGACCTGCACGGGGCTCAGCGTCGCGGAGACGTCGCAGCTCGTGCGGCAGTTCCTCGACGCCGGCATCACTCGCTTCCTCGCCCTGCGCGGCGACCCGCCGCGCGAGGACAGCCCGATGCCGCCCACGTCGCTGCAGACCGCGTCGCAGCTCGTCCAGCTCATCCAGCGGGTCGAGTCCGAGCGCGAGCCCTATGCGGAGACCCGACTGCCGGGCCTGCGCGCCGCGTCGCTGTCCGACCGGCGACGCACGGTCGACGTCGCGGTGGCCGCCTTCCCGAACGGCCATCCCGGCGCCGGCGTGCACCGCCGCGACATCGACGCGCTGCTGGCGAAGCAGGCCGCCGGCGCCACCATGGCCATCACGCAGCTGTTCTTCGACCCCTACGACTACGCCCGCTTCGTCGAGCTCGCCCGGGCACGGGGCGTGACCATCCCGATCGTGCCCGGCGTCGCGATCCCCACCTCGCACCGCCGGCTCGTGCGATCGGCCGAGCTCGCGGGCGAGGGGCTCCCGCAGGTGCTCGCCGACCGGCTCGCGCGAGCGGCACCCGAGGACGCCGTGCGGATCGGCGTCGACGCCGCCGTGGCGCTCATCAGCGCGCTCGCCGAGCACGACCCGCCCAGCGTGCATCTCTACACCTTCAACGACCACCGACCCGCGATCGACGTCCTCGAGGGCGTCGGCGCGCTGCCCATCGCCACCAGCATCAGCACAGGAGCACCATGACGACCATCAGCACCCGCGAGCAGCACGCCGCGGCACCGATCTTCCCCGGCGGCACGATCCTCGGCTATCCCCGCATCGGCCGCCGCCGCGAGCTCAAGCGCGCGCTCGAGGCGCACTGGCGCGGCACCATCGACGCCGCCGCCTTCCACGCCGCGGCGAGCGCGAACCGGCTGGCCGACCTCGAGCGCCTGCGCGAGCTCGGCCTGCGAGCCGATGACGCCTCGATCCCGATCGAGGCGGCGCACTACGACCACGTGCTCGACGCCACCCTCACCTTCGGCGTCGTGCCCCCGCGGCTTCGCGGCGGCCTGCCGGAGGGGCTCGCCGGCGAGTGGCTGCTGGCGCGCGGGCATGGCGACACCGCGCCGCTCGAGATGACCAAGTGGCTCGACACCAACTATCACTACCTGGTGCCGGAGCTCGACGCCGAGACGACCTTCTCCTTCGCCGACACCCGCATCGTCGACCGCTTCGTCGAGGCCGGCCGGGCCGGTGTGCACGGACGCCCGGTCGTGGTCGGGCCCGCCACCTATCTCGCGCTCTCGAAGGCGGCGGGCATCCGGCCCATCGAGCTCGCCGAACGGCTCGTGCCCGCCTACGGCGCGCTCGGGGAGGCGCTGGCCGCGGCCGGCGCCACCTGGGTCCAGCTCGACGAGCCCGCGCTGATCGCCGACTTCGACCACGTCGAGCTCGCCGAGCTGCAGGCCGTCGCCCGCGCCGGTGCCGAGGCCCTGCGCGCAGCCGGACTGCTGGTGCTGCTGCATGTCGGACACGGGGATGCTGCCGGTCGCGTCGAGTCGCTGGCCGACGCCGTCGACGCACTCGCGATCGACCTCGTGCGCGGCGGCGCGCCGGCGACCGGCTCGACGCCGCTGGTCGCCGGTGTGGTGCACGGCCGCAACGTCTGGCGCACCGACCTCGACGGCGCCCTGGAGCGCCTGCGGGAGATCGCGGCTCGCGGCCCCGTCGCCGTCGGCACCAGCACGAGCCTGCTGCACGTGCCGCACGACGTGGCGGCAGAGCAGTCGCTCGCCCCCCGACTGCGATCGTGGCTGGCCTTCGCCGACCAGAAGGTGGCGGAGGTCGTCGCACTGGCCGCAGCGCTCACCGGCTCCCTCGACGAGCAGGCGTTCGCCGACGCGCGCGCCGCGGTCGCGGACCGCGCCGCTGCACCCGGCGTGCGCGACGGCTCCGTCCGCGCTCGACTCGCGTCGCTGCCGAGCGAGGCGCGCCAGCGCGCGACGTACGACGAGCGCGCCCGGCTGCAGCGCGAGGCGCTCGAGCTGCCGCCGCTGCCGACCACGACGATCGGCTCATTCCCTCAGACCGGCGACATCCGCACCGCCCGCGCACGGCACGCGCGAGGCGAGCTCGACGACAGCGGCTACACGCAGGTGCTCCGCGCCGAGGTGCGCCGCGTGATCGAGCTGCAGGAGCAGCTGGGACTCGACGTGCTCGTGCACGGCGAGCCGGAGCGCAACGACATGGTGCAGTACTTCGCCGAGCACTTCGAGGGCTTCGCCGCGACCGAGCACGGCTGGGTGCAGTCCTACGGCTCGCGGGCCACGCGGCCGTCGATCCTGTGGGGCGACGTCTCCAGGGCGGCGGCGTTCACCGTCGAGTGGATCGCGTATGCGCAGTCGCTGACGAGCAAGGTCGTCAAGGGCATGCTCACCGGACCGGTCACGATCCTCGCGTGGTCGTTCGTGCGCGACGACCAGCCGCTGGGCGAGACCGCTGACCAGGTGGCGCTCGCGCTGGCCGACGAGATCGCCGATCTCGAGGCCGCGGGCGTCCGCATCGTGCAGGTGGACGAGCCGGCGTTGCGCGAGCTGCTGCCGCTGCGCCGCGAGGCCCGCCCCGCCTACCTCGACTGGTCAGTGGGCGCCTTCCGGCTGGCCACCGGCGGTGCGGCGCCGGCCACCCAGATCCACACGCATCTCTGCTACTCGGAGTTCAACACGGTGGTGGATGCGATCGACGGCCTGGATGCGGACGTCACGAGCATCGAGGCGGCACGCTCCAAGATGGAGGTGGTCGACGCGCTGGCCGCGCACGGCTTCGACCGCGGCATCGGTCCGGGCGTCTACGACATCCACTCCCCTCGCGTCCCAGGGCACGAGGAGCTCGACGAGCTGCTCGCCACCGCCGCCGCCGGCATCCCGGAGGGACTGCTGTGGGTCAACCCCGACTGCGGCTTGAAGACGCGCGGCTACGACGAGACGGTGGCGAGCCTCACCCGGCTGGTGGCAGCGGCTCGACGGGCGCGCGAGGTGGTCGCCGTCGGCTGAGCCTCCGCCCTCACGGCGCGCGCCGGCCTCCGTGGCGGCGCGCGCCGTCGTCGTCTGCAGGAGCGTGACGCCATGTTGCAGCCCAGGATGCGCGTGCTGCCGCAATCGGCTTGTCTTAGAGGCGTACCAACCACCGCTTATGGAGGTCCTCGTGAACCGCACACCGCATCCGCGTCTGTCAGCACTCGCCGGCGTCGCCGCTCTGGCCCTCGCCCTGAGCGCGTGCTCCTCCAGCCAGGCGTCGGCGCCCCAGAGCAGCGACGGAGGCCCCGTCACCGGCGGAACGCTCACGTACCTCGAGCACCAGGCCTACTCGACGCTCTACCCGCCGAGCGCCGGCTTCTACCCGAACGGCGCGCTCGTGAACAACCTCACCGTGCGCCTGCTGCACCAGGTGCCCGAGACGCTCGAGCTCGAGCCCTGGGTCGCCACGGCGCTGCCGGAGGTCAACGCGGACGCCACCGAGTACACCTTCGACATCCGCACCGACATCACCTACTCGGACGGCACCCCGCTGACGGCCGAGAACGTGGTCGCGAACATCGACCTGTACGGCCTCGGCGACCAGGATCGAGCGCTCATCGTCAGCGAGGCGATCAACAACTACGAGCGCGGTGAGGTCGTCGACGACGACACGGTGCGCTTCCACTTCAGCGCTCCCGCACCCGGCTTCGCGCAGGCGGTGTCGACCAACAACTCCGGCCTGCTGGCGGATGCGTCGCTCGAGCTCGACTCCGAGGGCTTCGGCCCCGGCAACGCCAGCGAGGTGATAGGGGCCGGGCCCTTCGTCGTGGAGTCCGAGCAGATCGGCACGACGATCCGACTCGCCGCGCGCGAGGACTATGCGTGGGCACCGCCGTCGGCTCAGAACCAGGGTCGCCCCTACGTCGACGCCGTCGACATCGTGATCGCCCCGGAGGACAGCGTGCGCATCGGCTCGCTCGTCTCAGGCCAGGGGCACATCGCGCGGCAGGTCGAGCCGCAGCACGAGGCGCAGGTGGCCGCAGCCGGGCTCGAGATCGTCGCCGAGCAGACCAACGGCGTCAACAACGGGCTGAGCTTCCGCTTCGACCACCCGCTGCTGCAGGACATCCGCGTGCGGCAGGCGCTGATCGCCGGCATCGACCGCCGGGAGATCGTCGACTCGATCTTCTCGGACGGCTATCCGCTCGCGACCTCCTCGCTGAGCCGGACAGCGCTGGGCTACGCGGAGCAGGTCGGAGCCTACGAGTTCGACCAGGAGCGCGCAAGGGCACTGCTCGACGAGGCCGGCTGGGAGGTCGGCGACGACGGCATCCGGGTGCGCGACGGCGAGCGACTGCACCTGGTCGTGAACGAGGCGCTGCCGCAGCCCCGCTCGCGCGACGTCATCACGCTCGTCGCCCAGCAGCTGCGTGAGGTCGGCGTGGAGCTCGAGCTCTTCCAGGGCGACCAGGCCGCGCAGACCGCTGCCGCGGCCGACATCGAGCAGATCCAGATCTACCACTCGATGGTGGGGCGGGCCGACTACGACGTGATCAAGAGCCAGTACTCGATCGAGAACCGCGACACGCTGCGCAACGCCGACGAGTCGGGCGAGCCGATCGACGCCGAGCTCGAGTCGCTGCTGCGCGAGGTCGCCTCCGCACCCGCCGCCGAGCAGCGGACCGCCGCCGCTGCCGCCGTGCAGGCGCACCTGACCGAGCACGCCTACGTGCTGCCCTTCTTCGAGGAGCCGCAGGTCTACGGGCTGCAGCCGGTGGTGCACGGCTTCGGCACCGAGTCGGTCGGCCGCCCCACGTTCTCGGGCGTCTGGCTAGAGGGCTGAGGGGGCCATGCCCTACGCACTCCGCCGCACGGGACAGGCAGCGCTGGTCGTGGTCGCCACGTTCGTGCTCGCCTTCCTGCTCCTGCACGCGCTGCCGGGCGACGCCATCGTCGCCCGGTACGCGAGCCCCGAGCTCGGGCTGACCGAGGCGCAGCTCGATCAGCTGCGCCTCGTCTACGGCACCGATCAGCCGGTCTGGGTGCAGCTGTGGCAGTCGGCAGCGGGCTTCCTCAGCGGCGACCTCGGCACGTCGCTGCAGAACGGGGCCGAGGTCGAGTCGCTGCTGGCCGCGGCGCTGCCCGCCACCGTCACACTGGCATCGCTGGGCTTCCTCGTCGCCGTGCTGCTGGCGACCGGCGTCGCCGTCGCTGCGACCTTCTCGTCGGCCGAGTGGCTCCGGCGCGCCTTCCGCTCGCTGCCGCCGCTGCTCGTGTCGGTGCCGGTCTTCTGGCTCGGCATCGTGCTGCTGCAGGTCTTCTCGTTCCAGCTCGGCCTGATCCCGGTGATCAACGCGAACCCGGTCGAGGCACTCGTGCTGCCGGTGCTGACGATCGCCGTGCCGATCGCGGCGCCGCTGGCGCAGGTGCTCATCCGCAGCATCGACGACACCGTCGCCGAACCCTTCATCGCCGTCGCCCGGGCGCGCGGTGCCGGCCCCCGCTGGCTGCTGTCGAAGGAGGTCGCGCGCAACTCGCTGCTGCCGACGCTGACCATCGCCGGGGTGCTGTTCGGCGAGCTGATCGCGGGCGCGGTGGTCACCGAGACCGTCTTCGCCCGCACCGGCCTCGGCCGGCTCACCGTCGATGCGGTCGCCACCCGCGACACACCGGTGCTGCAGGCCATCGTCGTCATCTCGGCCGTCGGCTTCGTCGCCATCAACCTGGCGGTCGACCTCGTCGCCCCGGCGATCGACCCCCGGCTGCGGAAGGCGGTGCACGCATGAGCGCGACAGCAGCGGTCCTGCTCCCCCGGCGCACCGAGCGCGCTGCCGCGCGCCGGCGGCCCGCCCTCACCCTCGTGCTCGCGGTCGCGGTGCTCGCCATCGCACTGGCGTGGGCGATCCTGCCCTGGCTGTTCACGAGCCAGGACCCGGTCGCGGGCGAGGCGCTGCACGCTCTGCAGGCGCCGAGCGGCGCGCATCCCTTCGGCACCGACGCCACCGGACGCGACCTGCTCGCCCGCGTCATCTTCGGCGCCGGCAACTCGCTCTCGGGCGCTGCCATCGCGGTGCTCGTCGGGCTGGTCGTCGGCACCGCGATCGGTGTGCTCGCGGGCTCCACCGGCGGCCTCGCCGACGAGGCGCTCATGCGGGTCGTCGACGTGCTGCTGGCGATCCCGGGCCTGCTGCTGGCGCTGAGCGTCATCGTGCTGCTCGGCTTCGGCGTCACGAATGCCGCGATCGCCGTCGGCGTGACCTCGATCGCCGTCTTCGCCCGGCTGGCCCGCTCGCAGGTGTTGAAGGTGCGGCGCAGCGACTACGTGGAGGCGGCCTTCGGCTCCGGCGGCTCGTTCCTCCGCGTGCTCTGGCGGCACGTGCTGCCCAACTCGCTGGGCGCCGTGCTGGCGCTCGCCGCACTGCAGTTCGGCAGCGCGATCCTGCAGATCTCCACGCTCGGCTTCCTGGGCTACGGCGCGCCGCCGCCCACACCCGAGTGGGGGCTGCTGATCGCCGAGAGCCGCGACTACGTCGCCACCGCCTGGTGGCTCACCACCCTGCCCGGACTGGTCGTCGCAGCCGTCGTGCTGTCGGCCAATCGGGTCGCATCCGCCGTCAGAGAGGCAACAGCATGAGCACACTGCTCACGATCGATGACCTGGCCATCTCCTATCGCGCTCGCGGCGAGCGGCACACCGCCGTGCACGGCGTCAACCTCGAGCTGCAGCGCGGCGAGGTGCTCGCCCTGGTCGGCGAGTCCGGCTCCGGCAAGACCACCATCGGCCACTCGATCATCGGGCTGCTGGCGGCCGGCGGCCGCATCGAGCGCGGCAGCATCGGGCTGCAGCTCGCCGGCGGCGACCTCGACCTGGCGAAGCTGCCCGCCCGCGCGCTGCAGCAGCTGCGCGGCGCGCGCATCGCGCTCGTCCCGCAGGATCCCGGCACCTCGCTCAACCCCGTGCAGACGATCGGCGCCTCGGTCGCCGCGCCGCTGCGCATCCACCGCTGGGGCACGAAGGAGGCCATCCGCCGTCGCGTCCTCGACCTGCTCGAGCGGGTCGGCCTCGACGACCCCGAGCGGCGCGCGCGGCAGTACCCGCATGAGCTCTCGGGCGGCATGCGGCAACGGGCGCTGATCGCGGCAGCAGTGGCCCTCGAGCCCGACCTGATCATCGCCGACGAGCCCACCAGCGCGCTCGACGTGACGGTGCAGCGGCGCATCCTCGACCTGCTCGACGACCTGCGCGCCGAGCTCGGATCCAGCGTGCTGCTGATCACGCACGACCTCGCGGTCGCGGCCGAGCGGTCAGACAGCATCGCGGTGCTGCGAGGCGGCAGGCTCGAGGAGGTCGGCGAGACGCGCTCGGTGCTGCTCGACCCGCAGCGCGAATACACGGCCACCCTGCTCGCTGACGCGCCCGCGCTCACCGACGCGGCGCCTCGGCCCGAGCGCCTCGCGGTCGAGCCGTTCGTGATGGTCGAGGGCCTCGTCCACGAGTACGGGAAGGGCACGGATGCGTTCCGCGCCGTCGACGAGGTCGGCCTCGGGATCGCTCGTGGCACGACGCATGCGCTGGTGGGCGAGTCCGGCTCCGGCAAGACGACGATCGGCCGGGCGCTCGCGGGCTTCCACACGCCCGCCGCCGGATCGATCCGCATCGGCGAGCTCGACGTGCTCGCCGAGCGCGGCAGCCGACGCCTGCGGCACGCGGTGCAGCTCGTCTCGCAGAACCCCTACGCCTCGCTCGACCCGCGCCGCTCGATCGGGCAGACGGTGGGCGAGCCGCTGCTGAACCTGCCGCTCGCCCACGGCGGCGTGCGCGATCGCCGCGTGCTCGCGGAGCGCGTCGCCACCGCGCTCGAGCAGGTCGCACTGCCCGCAGAAGTCGCCGGCAGACTGCCGCGCGAGCTCTCCGGCGGGCAGCGCCAGCGCGTCGCCATCGCCCGCGCGCTCATCATCGAGCCGCAGACGGTCGTGCTCGACGAGGCGGTCTCGGCGCTCGACGTCACGGTGCAGTCGCAGATCCTCGACCTGCTCGAGCGGCTGCAGCGCGATCTCGGCCTCACCTATCTGTTCATCACCCACGATCTCGCGGTCGTGCGCCGCATCGCTGACTCCGTCACGGTGCTGCGCCACGGCCGCGCGGTCAAGACGGGCACGACGCAGCAGGTGCTGTCGAGCCCGCAGCACGAGTACACGCGGGCGCTGCTGGATGCGGTGCCCTCCCCCGACTGGCTGCGAGACGCCCGACGCAGCCGGCCAACACAGCACGGGCAGCTGGAGGTGGCGTGATGGCGCCGACGATCGGATTCTTCACCCGCGTGCTCGACGACGCGGCTGCAGCGGAGCGCTACCGCATCGCGCTCGAGCAGATCGAGCTGGCCGAGTCGCTCGGCTTCGAGACCGCCTGGGTGGCACAGCATCACCTCGACGGCGCCGAGGGCGGTCTGCCCTCGCCGTTCGTGCTGCTCGCGGCGGCCGCCGCGCGGACCGCTCGCATCCGGCTCGGCACGGCCATCCTCACGCTCGCGCACGAGCATCCCGCGCGCGCCGCAGAGGACGCGGTCGTGCTCGACACGATCGCGGGTGGCCGCGCCGAGCTGGGCCTGGGCACCGGCGGCAGCCCCCGCACGCTGAGCGCCTTCGGCGAGGACCCCGGGCAGCGTCGCGCCATCTACGACGCGAAGCTCGTCCGGCTTCGCTCGCTCATCGCCGGCACCGCCGACCAATCGCTGTACCCGCAGCAGCAGACCGGGCTCGAGGGCCGCATCTGGCAGGCGACCTTCTCGCCGGAGGGCGCCGGCGCGATCGGCGCGCAGGGCGACGGCCTGATGCTCTCGCGCGTGCAGCCGATCCCGAGCGAGCACACGGGCGACGTCCCGCCGCGGGTGTGGGAGGTGCAGCGCCGGCTCGTCGACGCCTACCTCGACGCGCTGCCATCGGGTGTCGCGCCGCGCGTCCTCGCCTCCCGCAGCGTCGTGGTCGTCGACCCGGCCGACCGCAGCGCCGTGCGCGCGCATGCCGAGGCCGGGATCGGCGCGCAGGTGGCGCAGCTGCACGGCATCACCCCCGGCTCCCTCTCGCTCGACGAGCTGCTCGTGCGCAGCGAGACCCACCTCGGCACGCCGGCGGAGGTCATCGACTCGCTCGCGGCCGACACCGTGGCCGCCGGCGCCACCGAGGTCTCCATCCAGGTGCACTCGGTCGACCCCGACGCGTCCATCACCAACCGCTCGCTCGAGCTGTTCGCCCGAGAGGTCGCGCCGGCGCTCGGCTGGCCCGTCGCCATCGAACCCCAGGAGGCACGCCGTGTCGCATGACATCATCGACCACCTCGCCGAGATCACCGCTGGATCCCGGCTCGACACGATCCGCAGAGCGCGGCCCGATGCGCGCGAGAACGCGCAGCAGAGCTTCCTCGCGCTGCTCGAGCCGGCCGACCCCGGTGAGCTCCCGCTCGGGGACCGCTACGCGGTCGCCGCCTACGTCGCCCTGCTGCACGATGCCCAGGGCGCGCCCACCCGCTCGTCGGCCTTCTACCTCGAGCTGCTGGACGACGCGGCGGCCCCCGGGGTCACCGCGTCCGTGCGACGCGCAGCCGACGCGGGCCGCGCATCCGGCCCGTACGGCGGCTACCGCGAGCCCGCGCTGCAGCGGGAGGCGGTCGCCGGCCCCGTCGCCCGCGTCGACCGCTCCGTGCTCGGGGAGCGACTGGCGGCAGCGCTCGAGCACGCGCACCTGCTGGTGCTGCACCCGCGCGACGCGCGGCCCGAGGCGCTGCGTGCGCTGACCGCCGCGGGCTGGGGCCCCGATGCGCTCGTCTCGCTCAGCCAGCTGGTCGCCTTCCTGTCGTTCCAGCTGCGGCTCGTGCACGGCCTGCGCGTGCTCGCCGCCACGGCAGCCGACACGACCGCAGACGCCACGACCGCATCCGCCACCGAGCTCGAGGAGGCCCGCGCATGACCACCATCACCGACTACCCGGCGCTGCGGCGCCCGGACGCCTTCACCCAGCGCAGCCTCGGCTGGGTGCCGTGGGCGCCGCCGGTGCCCGAGGCCGAGCTCACCGCGGCGCAGCGCGACAGCCTGGTGGAGCCCGACCGCGCCACGAACCCGTACTTCCGGCTGCTCGCGCGCGACCCCGAGGCGCTGCGGGCGCGCACGCTCACCGATCTCGACATCTTCCACAACGACGATGGCGGCACCCCGCGCTGGGAGCGCGAGCTCGCCGCAGCCGCCGCCTCCCGCGTCAACGGCTGCGTCTTCTGCGCCTCCGTGCACGCGCGCGCGGCGTCGCGACTCTCGGGCCGCGGCGACGACGTGCAGCGGCTGCTCGACGAGGGGGTCGGCGCTCGCGTCGACGAGCGCTGGGATGCGATCGCGGATGCCGCTGCCGCGCTGACGGCGACGCCGGCGGCGTTCGGTGCCGAGCACGTCGAGCGCCTCCGCGCGGCCGGCCTCGACGACGTGGGCCTGCTCGATCAGATCAGCGGTGCGGCCTTCTTCAACTGGGCGAACCGGCTGATGCTCTCGCTCGGCGAGCCGGAGGTCGTCTGATGGGCGTGCCCCGCACCCTCGACCACATCGTGCTGGCCGGTCCGGATCTGGCGGCGCTGGTCGAGGCGTTCGAGCGCACCACCGGCGTGCGAGCGACGGCCGGCGGCCGGCACCCGACCGGCACCGCCAACGCGCTCGTCGCGTTCACGCGCGGCGGCGCGCGGGTGCGGCAGTACCTCGAGCTCATCGGCCCCGACGCCGAGGCGGGCCGGGCGGCGGCCGACGTGCCGCGCTTCGGCATCGACCAGCTGGCCGCGCCGCGCGTGGCGAGCTTCGCGATCGCGCCCGCCGACCTCGATGCGACCATCGTGCGTGCGCGCGCGGCCGGCCACGACTACGGCGACCCCGAGCCGCTCTCGCGCCGCACACCCGACGGGCGCGAGCTCGCCTGGCGCCTGGGTCTCCCTCGCGACGAGCATCAGCCGCCCTTCCTCATCGACTGGGGAACGACCCCGCATCCCGCTCTCGACGAGCTGCCGACGGTCGAGCTCGTCGCGCTGCGCCGCCGCACCCCCGACGTCGCGGGCGAGTCCGCTCGCCTGACGGCGCTCGGCGTCGAGGTCAGAGACGGTGCGGATGCGCTGCAGGTGGTGCACGCCGAGACAGCTGGCTTCGAGTTCGACGTCGTCGTCGACGGCACCGCGGTGACGGTGCGCTGAAGCGCCTCGCGCGTTCGAGGGGCCGGCCAGCGGTGCACGCCGCTGCCGGCCCCTCCGCGCTGCGCCGCGTCAGATGATCGAGACGGCGGCCCCCAGCCGCTCCTCGGCCAGTCGGGCGCCCTGCCCGAGCGACTCGAGCTTCGCGATGGCGATGGAGGGATGGATGCGGCCGCCGAGCCCGCAGTCGGTGGACGCGATCACGCGCTCGGGGCCGACGATGCGGGCGAAGCGCTCGATGCGGTCGGCCACCAGCTCGGGGTGCTCGACCACGTTGGTGGCATGGCCGATCACGCCGGGGGCGATGCGCTTGCCCGCGGGCAGCTCCACCTGCTCCCAGACGCGCCACTCGTGCTCGTGGCGCGCGTTGGCGGCCTCGAAGGAGTAGCTGCCGGCGTTGACCTCGAGCACCAGCTCGGCGATGTCGCCGAACGCCACGTCGGTCGTGTGCGGCCCGTGCCACGAGCCCCAGCACAGGTGCAGTCGCACGAGCTCCTCCGGCAGGCCGCGGATGGCGTGGTTGAGCGCCTCGACCCGGATGCGGGTGAAGGCCAGATAGTCCTCGATCGACGGCTCGGGATTGATCTGGTCGAAGTTCTCGGCCAGCGAGGGGTCGTCGATCTGCACGATGAAGCCGGCGTCGGTGATGGCCCTGTACTCCTCGCGCAGCACCTCGGCCCAGGCCCAGATGTGCTCCTCCTCGCTCGCATAGTGCCGGTTCGCGATGCGCGCGGCCGAGCCCGGCGAGAGCGCGGTCAGGAACCCCTGTTCCGCGCCCGCGCTGTCGAGGCCGGCGCGCAGGTTCGCGATGTCGGTGGCGAGCGCCTCGTGACCGGTGTAATGCAGCGCACCGGTGGTGGCCGGGAACGCCGTCGCCGGCTGCTGCTTGAGCACCGGCTGGTCGGGATCCTGGTAGGCGTCCTGGAAGCGCACCCAGTCGCGGCGGTCCGGGAACGAGGTCAGGCGCACGTCGCCGGGGGCCGAGCGCTGAATGGGCTCGGTGAAGATGTCCTCGCCGGTGATCTCCAGCCCCTGGACGCGCTGGAAGACGTAGGTCCACCAGGCGGCGTAGTCGGAGGGGTTCGACATCGCCTTGCCGTACTCGCCGTCGCCGATGATCGTGATGCCGAGCTCACGCTGCCTGCGCACGAGGTCGGCGACCGCCGCCGTGAGCAGCTCCTCGAACTCGGGCGTCCGCTGCAGCGTGAGTCCGTCCTCGGCGAACGAGCGCGCAGCGTTGGCGGCGATGAGCTCCGGGGTGCGCGGCAGGCTGCCTGCGTGGGAGACGTCGATGCGGGTCATGGTGGGCCTTCCGGTTCGTCGGTCTCCCGCACGGTACCCAGCGTGCGCGCCGCACGGGTAGCTGCACGGGTCACGGTTCGTCACACAGCGGTCGCGCCGCATCCGATGCAGGCGGATGCGGGGACTCGCCACATGCACTCGTCCCTATGAGTCGCACGTGAGTACGCTGTTACGCAACCGAACTGGGGAGATGACGATGTCGGACATCACATTCCAACTGGTGGCGATCGCCATCTACTTCGCGGCGATGATCGCGATCGGCGTCTACGCGGCGCGAAAGACCAAGAGCCACGAGGACTACATGCTCGCCGGCCGCGACCTGCACCCGTTCACGGCGGCGCTCTCCGCCGGTGCGTCTGACATGTCCGGCTGGCTCATGATGGGTCTGCCGGGCGCCATCTACGCCGCTGGCCTCATCGAGGCCTGGATCGCCATCGGTCTCACGATCGGCGCCTTCCTCAACTGGCAGTTCGTCGCTCCGCGGCTGCGCGCCTACACCGAGGTGTCGAACAACTCGATCACCATCCCCAGCTTCTTCGAGAACCGCACGCGCGACCGCACGCGCCTGCTGCGCATCGTGGCGGGCGTCGTCATCCTGGTGTTCTTCACGTTCTACGTCTCCTCCGGCATGGTCGCCGGCGGCGTGTTCTTCGAGTCGTCGTTCGGCACCGACTACATCTGGGGCATGCTGCTCGTCAGCGGCGTCACGCTGCTCTACACGCTCTTCGGCGGCTTCCTCGGCGCATCGCTCACCGATGTCGTGCAGGGCCTGATGATGTTCCTCGGCCTCATCATCGTCCCCGTCATGGCGTTCGTCACGGTCGGCGGCTTCAGCGGCGTGCAGGAGGGCATCGAGGCTTCCGGCGCAGAGCTCACCGGCCTGTTCCCCGCCGACATGGACGGCATGGTGGTGCTCGGCATCATCTCCGCCCTCGCCTGGGGGCTGGGCTACGTCGGCCAGCCGCACATCATCGTGCGCTTCATGGCGCTCAAGACCGTGCATGACGCGAAGGCCGGCCGCAACTACGGCATCAGCTGGATGGTCATCTCGCTCATCGGCGCCGTCGTCTCCGGCTTCGTCGGCATCGCCTACGTGCAGCAGCAGGGCATCGCCCTCGACAACCCCGAGACCGTCGTGCTGCTGATGTCGCAGGCCCTCCTGCACCCCTTCGTGGCAGGCCTCGTGCTGGCGGCGGTGCTCGCGGCGATCATGTCGACGATCTCCAGCCAGCTGATCGTCAGCTCGTCGGCGCTCGTGGAGGACCTCTTCCAGGTCTTCGCCAAGAAGCAGCCCTCGCAGAAGATGCTCGTCGTGCTGGGACGCGCCTGCGTGCTGGCGGTCGCGCTCATCGCGGCGGTGCTGGCGATCACGCCCAACGACACCATCCTCGGCCTGGTCGGCTTCGCCTGGGCGGGCTTCGGTGCGGCGTTCGGCCCGATCGTGCTGCTGAGCCTCTACTGGCGCAAGCTCTCGAACTGGGGTGCGCTGGCCGGCATGATCGTCGGCGCCGCGACCGTGTTCATCTGGGACGGCATCGAGAAGGCGAACACGGTCGACGGCGAGATCGTCAGCGGCTTCGAGTTCTTCACGCTCTACGAGATCGTGCCGGGCTTCGTGCTCAACCTGATCGTCGCGGTGGTCGTCAGCCTCGCCACCTACCGGCGCAACGCCGAGGTGGAGGAGGAGTTCACCCGCACCGGCTCGATCGTGCTGCAGGGCAACACCGCCCACGCCGGCACCGCGCACGTCAGCGAGGAGGCGGCGGCCGACCGCAACGCGCTCCCCTGACGGTTGCTCGACCGTCGCTCGCCGTTCATCTGCGAGACCGAGGCGCCGCGATAGCCTGAGGGGTCGCGGCGCCTCTGCGTGCGCGAAGCTGTGCGCGGAGGCGGAATGGGCGAGATGCCAAGGGGAATGCTGGCGGGCGGACATCTGGCCCCGCCTCCGCGAACGCTGCTCGACGTGCTGCGCGCGAGCGTGCTCTCGAACCCCGATGGCTCGGCGCTCGAGGATGCCGAGGGAGCGCTGAGCTACCGCGAGCTCATGGCCGCCGTCATCCGCACCGCCGCCCGCCTCTCGCTCGACGGCGTCGCCCGCGGCGATCGTGTCGGGGTGCGGATGCCCTCGGGCACGAGAGGGCTGTACATCGCGATCCTCGGCATCATGGCCGCGGGCGCCGCCTACGTGCCCGTCGACGCCGACGACCCCGAGGAGCGCGCGCAGCTCGTCTTCGGCGAGGCCGACGTCGTCGGCGTGATCACCGGGAGCGGCCAGTACACCCCCAGCCGCCGCGATCGCGGCCCGGCCGTGGACCCGGCCACGCCCGTCGCCGCGACCGCGCTCTTCGACGGCGCCCCCGCGCATCCGTCGACCGCGGGCATGCCGATCCCCACGCAGCCGGGCCTCGACGACGACGCGTGGATCATCTTCACCTCGGGCTCGACCGGCACGCCGAAGGGCGTCGCCGTGACGCACCGCTCGGCCGCCGCGTTCGTCGACGCGGAGGCGCTCATCTTCCTGCAGGACGAGCCGATCGGCCCGGGCGACCGCGTGCTGGCGGGCCTCTCGGTCGCCTTCGACGCCTCGTGCGAGGAGATGTGGCTGGCATGGGGCCACGGCGCCTGCCTCGTGCCCGCGCCGCGCTCGCTCGTGCGCAGCGGCATGGACCTGGGTCCGTGGCTGACACTGCGCGGCATCACCATCGTGTCGACCGTGCCGACGCTCGCGTCGCTGTGGCCCGCGTCGTCGCTCGAGAACGTGCGGCTGCTGATCTTCGGCGGCGAGGCGTGCCCGCCAGAGCTCGTCGACCGGCTCGCGACCGAGGGCCGCGAGGTCTGGAACACCTACGGCCCCACCGAGGCGACCGTGGTCGCGTGCGCCGCGCGGCTCGCCCCCGGCGAGCCGGTGCGCATCGGCCTGCCGCTCGACGGCTGGGATCTCGCGGTGGTCGACGAGGCCGGCAAGCCGGTCGCCGACGGCGGTGTCGGCGAGCTCATCATCGGCGGCGTCGGCCTCGCGCACTACCTCGACCCCGCGAAGGACGCAGAGAAGTACGCGCCGCTCCCCTCGCTCGGCTGGGAGCGCGCCTACCGCTCGGGCGACATGGTGCGGTTCGACCGCGAGGGGCTCTTCTTCAACGGCCGCGTCGACGACCAGGTGAAGGTGGGCGGGCGCCGCATCGAGCTGGGCGAGATCGAGGCGGCGCTCTCTTCACTGCCGGGCGTCAACGCGGCCGCGGTCGTGGTGCAGACGACGGATGCGGGCAACCAGGTGCTGGTGGGCTACCTCGGCTGCGAGGTGGAGACCTTCGACCGCCAGGCGGCGAACGAGCGCCTGCGCGACGCGCTGCCGGCGGCGATCGTGCCGGTGCTCGCGCTGCTGCCGGAGCTGCCCGTGCGGGTCTCCGGCAAGGTCGACAAGAAGGCGCTCCCCTGGCCGCTCGAGGAGGAGGGCGCCTTCGACGACGGCGCCGCGCCGGGCCTCGCCGTGCTCGCCGCCGACTGGCAGGCCGTGCTGGGGCTGCCCGCCTCCGATGAGGCCGACGACTTCTTCGCGCTCGGCGGCGGCTCGCTCGCCGCGGCGCAGCTGGTCACGCGCATCCGTCAGCGCGACCCCGAGTTCACCGTCGCCGACATCTACGCCTACCCGCGGCTCGGGGCCATGGCGGCCGAGCTCGCCTCGCGCGCCTCCAACGGCGGGCGGGAGCCGGCCTCGACCCACGAGGTCGCGCGCACCCCGCGCAGCGCGCAGTGGATCCAGACGCTGCTGGGCGTGCCGCTGTTCATCCTCAGCGGCATGCGCTGGCTGCTCGCCGCGCTCACGCTCTCGACCCTCCTGCAGGCGTGGACCGGCTTCGAGGCGCTGCCGACGGCCCAGCCGTGGCTGCTGGTGCTGGGCCTGGCGGTCTTCGCGACGCCGTTCGGGCGCATGGGCATCGCCGTGGTGGCGGCACGGCTGCTGCTGCGCGGGCTGCAGGCCGGCGACTACCCGCGCGGCGGCAGCGTGCACCTGCGGCTGTGGCTCGCCGAGCAGATCGCGCAGCAGGCAGGCGCCGTCAGCCTCGCCGGCGCCCCCTGGGTGACGCTCTACGCCCGCGCGCTCGGCGCGCACATCGGCGACGACGTCGACCTGCACTCGGTGCCGCCCGTCACGGGCATGCTGCGCATCGGTCGGGGTGCGTCGATCGAGCCCGAGGTCGACCTCACCGGCTACTGGATCGACGGCGACCTGGTGCGCATCGGCGCCATCCGCATCGGCGCGCGCAGCGCCGTCGGCGCGCGCTCCACGCTCGCGCCCGGCACCCGCATCGGCAAGGGCGCCGTGGTCGAGCCCGGCTCCGCCGTCTTCGGCCGCGTGCGCTCGGGCGAGCGCTGGTCGGGCTCCCCGGCGCGCCGTGTCGGCGCGGCGAAGGCGTGGTGGCCCGCCGAGCGCCCCGCCCACACGAGCGGCTGGGCCTGGATCTACGGGCTCTCGGCGATCGCCCTCTCCCTGATCCCGCTGCTGGCGCTGCTGGCCGGGGGCGCGGTGCTGACGCTCGGCATCCGCGGCGCAGACGGGCTGGGCGGCGTGGCGCTGGGCGCCCTCGCCTGGCTCGTGCCGGCCGCGCTCGTCGCCGGCCTCGTGCTCGCCGGCCTCATCGTGCTGACCGTGCGGCTGCTGGCGATCGGCCTGACCGCCGGCGTCTTCCCGGTGCACAGTGCCAACGGCTGGCGGGTGTGGGCGACCGAGCGGCTGCTCGACCTCGCCCGCACCATCCTCTTCCCGCTCTACGCGTCACTGTTCACCCCCGTCTGGCTGCGCCTGCTGGGCGCCCGCGTCGGTCGCGACACCGAGATCTCGACCGTGCTGCTCATCCCCAAGATGACCACCGTGCACACGGGCGCCTTCCTCGCCGACGACACGCTGGTGGCGTCCTACGAGCTCGGCGGCGGCTGGGTGCGCATCGCCCACGCCGAGATCGGCGAGCGCGCCTTCCTCGGCAACTCCGGCATGGCGGCGGCCGGCAACCGCATCCCGAACGACGCGCTGGTCGCGGTGCTCTCGGCCGCGCCGCGCAAGTCGAAGAAGGGCTCCTCCTGGCTCGGCTCGCCGCCCGTGCGCCTGCGCCGCACCCCGGTGGAGGTCGACGCCGCCCGCACCTACGATCCGCCGCTGCGGCTGCGCGTCGCCCGCGCCCTCTGGGAGCTCGCGCGCTTCGTGCCGGTGCTCGTCACCATCGCGATCGGCCTGGGCGTGCTGCTCACCTTCCTGTGGATGGCGGATGCGTGGGGCGGCCTGGCCGCGGTGCTCCTGAGCGGCGTCGTGATGCTCGCCGCCGGTGCCGTCGCCGCCGGCGTCAGCACCGCCGCCAAGTGGGTGCTGGTGGGCCGCATCCCGGCGACCGAGACGCCGCTGTGGTCGTCGTTCGTCTGGCGCAGCGAGACGGCGGATGCGTTCGTCGAGATGGTCGCGGCACCCTGGTTCGCGCAGTCCGCGTCGGGCACGCCCGCGCTCGTGTGGTGGCTGCGCAGCCTGGGGGCGACGATCGGCCACGGCGTGTGGTGCGAGAGCTACTGGCTGCCGGAGGCCGACCTCGTGACGCTGGGGGACGCATCCGTCGTCAACCGCGGCTGCGTCGTGCAGACGCACCTCTTCCACGACCGGATGATGTCGATCGACACGGTGACGCTCGAGCACGGCGCCACGCTCGGCCCGCACAGCGTCATCCTGCCGGCGGCGCGCATCGGCGAGCACGCGACCGTCGGGCCCGCCTCGCTCGTCATGCGCGGCGAGCTCGTGCCCGATCGCAGCCGCTGGAGCGGCAACCCGATCGGCCCGTGGCGCGAGGTGAAGGTCGCCGACTACCACGCGGTGAGCCGATGAGCCGCTCGAAGAACGGCGGGCAGCCCGCGGCGCAGCCGGTGGGCGGCGAGCCCTACGCGCCGGCCTCCGGCGACACGGGCTGGAGCGCGCTGCACTACGACCTCGAGCTCGAGTACCGCATGGCGACGAACCGGCTCGACGCGGTCGCGCGCATCAGCGGTCGCGCCGAGCGCGAGCTGACGGCGATCGGGCTCGACCTGGTGGGGCTGAAGGCCAGCCGCGTCTCGCTCGACGGTGAGCGGCGCACGCAGCACGTGCAGCGGCCCGGCAGGCTGACGGTGAAGCCCGCCGCGCCGATCGCCGCCGGGCAGGACTTCGCGCTCGAGATCGCCTACGCCGGCTCCCCCGCGCCCCGCCGCTCCCCCTGGGGCCTGGTCGGCTGGGAGGAGCTCGAGGACGGGGTCATCGTGGCGTCGCAGCCCACCGGCGCGCCCACCTGGTACCCCTGCAACGACCGGCCGAGCGACAAGGCGACCTACCGCATCCGCGTCACCACCGAGCAGGGATACCGGGTCGTCGCGACCGGCGCGCTGGTCGAGGAGACCACGCGCTCGGGGCGCACCAGCCGCACCTTCGACTGCCGGGTGCCGGTCGCGAGCTACCTCACGACCGTGCAGATCGGGCGCTACGTGCGCCGCGCGACGGTGCACGACGAGGTGCCGCTGGTGGCGTTCTACCCGCCGGCGCTCGAGCAGCGGGTGCTCGCCGACCTGGCGCCGCTGCCGCGGATGCTCGCGTGCTTCGTCGAGCGCTTCGGGCCGTACCCCTTCGACGACTACACGGTGGTGGTGACGGCCGACGACCTGGAGATCCCGCTGGAGTCGGTCGCCGGCGCGGTGTTCGGCGCCAACCTGATCGACGGCAGGGGCGGCGAGGAGCGGCTGGTCGCGCACGAGCTCGCCCACCAGTGGTTCGGCAACAGCGTCGGCGTGGCCGGCTGGCAGCACATCTGGCTCAACGAGGGGCTCGCCTGCTACGCGGAGTGGCTGTGGTCGGAGGCGGCCGGGCGCGAGACGACGGATGCGCTGGCGCGTGCGCACCATCGGCGGCTGAGCGGCCTGCCGCAGGACATCGTGCTCGGCGACCCCGGTCCGGCGCTGATGTTCGACGACCGCATCTACAAGCGCGGTGCGCTGCTGGTGCACGCGCTGCGCCTCGAGCTCGGCGACGTGCGCTTCTTCGGGCTGCTGCACGACTGGACGGCGCTGCGCGTGCACGCGACGGCGACGACCGCCGACTTCCGGCGGCTGGCGGGCAAGATCGCGGATGCCCCGCTCGACGCGCTCTTCGACGCCTGGTTGCAGGAGCGCGCGCTGCCGCCGCTGCCGCTCGTCAGCGCTCGACGGCGAGGCTCACGATGAGCCGGTCGCCGAGCTCGACGGCGTGCAGGTCGTAGACGCGGTCGCTGCCGGGCACCCGGGCGGTGGCGGATGCGTCGTCGACGTGGACCGCGCCGGGCTCGACCCGCAGTCCCCGGCCGTCGGCCTTCAGCGCGGCCTCGACCTGCGTCCAGCGCCGCAGCGGGTCGGGGTGCTCGCCCAGCAGCTCCCCCAGCGCGGCCAGGCGCTCGGGCGGCGCATCGGCGCGCTCGGCGTCGACCCCGATCCTGCGCCCGCGCACGGCCGCCACGACGTGCTGCTCCCCCGCGTGCGCGAGCGAGACGCCGACGTCGCGCGCCGCCGGCGGGGCCATCACCACCGGTCGCCCGTGCGGCCCGCCGCAGTCGGGGCAGCGCTGCACGACGACGACGGATGCCTCGTCGACGCCCGCGAGCACGCCCACCAGGGCGCGCAGCGCGTCGCGCGCCTCGACGCGACCGCCGCGCACGACGCGGGCCACCGCATCCCCCACCTGCTGCATGCGGCAAGTCTTCCAGCAGCGCGCCGGCGCCGGCGCCGGACGCTCAGCCAGGGCCGCGACGGCCGAGGACGCCGGCGAGCACGGCGTGCAGCAGCGGCACGGCGGAGACGGCCATCAGCACGATGCCGAGCACCGGGTTCCACGACAGCAGCAGCACGCCGGCCACGAGCAGTCCCGAGAAGAGGATCGCCGAGACCACCCGCCGGGCGGCGCGCTCCAGGCGGGCGAGCTTGCGCTCCACCTTGGGGACGGCGACGGCCAGCCGCCCCTCCTCGATGCGGGTGAGCACGTCGTCGATGCGGGTCGGCAGGTGGGCGATGAGGCTGGTCGTCGAGATGGCGCGCTGCGCGATGTCGATGACGACGTTGCCGCTCTCCTCCCGCAGCAGCTGCGCAGCGTAGGGCTCGACCGAGTCCCACACGTTGAAGTCGGGATCGAGCGAGCTGCACAGGCCGGAGGTCAGCGACACGGCGCGGATGACGAGCAGGAAGTGCTCGGGCAGCTGGAACGGCATCGAGCGCAGCACGTCGCCGAACTCGGCGGCGAACGCCCGGAAGTCGCGCTCGTCGACCTGGCGCAGCTCGGCGAAGCCCATGCCGCCGAATCGCTCGAAGGCGCGCGCCATCGCACGCTCGAGCGCGGCCTCCTCCGCCGAGGGCAGCAGCGCTCCCAGCTCGCGCATGCCGGCGACGAGGCCCTTGCCGTCCCGGGCGGCAGCCGCGATCAGCGTCCTGCGCAGGCCGGCACGGGTGCTGGCGGGCACCTCGCCCATCATCCCGAAGTCGACGAAGGTCAGCTGCCAGCGCGCTCCCGCCGGGCCCGACGCATCCGCCCCGCCCATGAGCGGCGTGACGAAGAGGTTGCCGGGGTGCGGGTCGGCGTGGAAGAAGCCGTGCGTGAAGACCTGGTCGAACATGACGGCGGCGAACTGCGAGGCGACCTCGCCCGGGTCGATGCCGGCGGCGCGCAGGCCGTCGAGGTCGTTGATCTTGATGGCAGAGACGTCCTCGAGCGTCAGCACCCGCCGCGTCGTGCGCTCCCAGACGATCTCGGGCACGCGCACGCGCAGGTCGTCGGCGAAGGCCTGCGCGAAGCGCTCGGCGTTCGCGGCCTCGTGCAGGTAGTCGATCTCCTGCAGGCTGGTCTCGGCGAACTCCTCGACGAGCGCGGGCATGTCGACGCGGTTGGCGATCACCGGCACGCGGCTGAGCCAGCCGGCCACCCGGCGCAGCGCCGCGAGATCGACGTCGACGATCGCCTCGATGCCGGGCCGCTGCACCTTGACGACGGCGTCGGTCAGGCCGGTGTCGGCCGTGTCGAGCGGTGAGAGCCCCGCTCGATGGGCCTGGCCGAGCGAGGCCGCCGCGACCGGCTGCTCGGCCAGGCTCGCGAAGGCGCGCTCGAGCGGCATGCCGAGCTCGCGCTCGGCGAGCTCGCGGATGAGGGGGAACGGCACCGCGGGCGCCTCGTCCTGCAGGCCCTCGAGCTCGCGGGTGATCTCGGGCGGCAGCACGTCGAGTCGCGACGACATGAACTGCCCCACCTTGATCATGAGGCCGCCGAGCTCGATGGCGAGCGCGTGGAAGCGGCGGGCGAGCCGCTGCAGCCGGGCGCTGCGCCCGCGCTCGGCCACGCCAGCCAGCCCGATGCGCGGCAGCAGCAGCTCGAACCACCACACGAGCGCGATGTGGCGCATCGCGAACCGCATGATGCGGCGGTAGCGGGCTCGCTCGCTTCTGACGTCGGACATCGGCTCCCCTTGATCCCGACGTGCCGGCGGCACCCGGCTCAGTCTTGAGCGAGGATCGAGTAGAGCCTACGACGCGCGTCTTCGAGCACGGTGACCGCCTGCTGCACCTGCTCGGGGCTGCCGGTGCGGCCGACCTGGGCAGCTGCCTGCGCCAGCTCGATGCCGGCCTTCGGCAGCGCCCCGTGACCACCGCCCTCGCGGCCGCTCGAGGCCGTCCACGGCGCGGGGGTCTCGGCAGCGGCATCCGCCTCTGCCCGGCCGCCCTCGGTGAGCGAGTAGGTCTTGCGGCCGCCGGACTCCTCGGCGGTGATGAGCCCCTCGTCGGCGAGCAGCTGCAGCGTCGGGTACACCGAGCCGGGGCTGGGCTTCCAGGCGCCGCCGCTGCGCTCCTCGATCTCGCGGATGATCTGGTAGCCGTGCATGGGCCGCTCTGCCAGCAGCGCGAGCACCGCCGCCCGCACGTCGCCGCGGCTCTTGCGCGGGCCGCCGCGGCTGTCGAATGCGCCGCGCAGCTGCTCCACCGCATCCCAGATGCTGCCGCCCGGTCCGCCGGGCCGGAACCCGCGCTGGCCGCCGGCGAACCCTGCGCCTTGGTATGTCTCGTGCATGATGGCCTCCTCGGCTGCGTCGCATCTCGACGATAGTCAACGATATGTCGCCCAGCGCTGCAGGGGAAGAGGCGAACGGCTCCTCGATCACGCGCGCGTGACAGACTGCAGGCGTGGACGCCCCCGAAGACCCCGGCACGGAGATCTCCTACGACGAGCAGCGCTACCCCGCCAGGCCCAAGCGCCTGCGGCCGCGCGATCAGATCCGCGGCGGCAGCCCGAGACGCTTCTCCACCGACCCGCGCACCGCCAACGCGTCGAACCCCTCGTACGTCGAGTGGCTCGTGCGGCAGTCGATGCTGAAGGACGCCGACGTGCTCAGCCGGCAGCTCTCGGGCCAGCCCTCCATGTGGCGCAATCCCTACGCGCGTCCCGACGCGCGCCGGGCGATCGGCGTGAGCGACGTGTGGTTCACGGCCTACCCCATCTCGCTCATCACCCGCCCCGGCCAGTCGTTCCTCGACGCGCTGGGCGACGAGGCGCTGTGGGAGGCGTTCGAGCGGATCGGCATCGACGGCCTCCACACGGGCCCGGTCAAGCGCGCCGGCGGCATCACCGACTGGCGCGAGACGCCCAGCGTCGACGGGCACTTCGACCGCATCAGCACCCAGATCGATCCGGCCTTCGGCGACGAGGACGCCTTCCGCCGCCTCTCCGACGTCGCGGATGCGCACAACGGCAGCGTCATCGACGACATCGTCCCCGGGCACACGGGCAAGGGCGCCGACTTCCGGCTCGCCGAGATGGCCTTCAAGGACTACCCCGGCATCTACCACATGGTGGAGATCCCGCCGGAGGACTGGCACCTGCTGCCGGAGGTGCCGGCCGATCGCGACGCCGTCAACCTCGATGCCGCGAGCGAGCGCGAGCTGAGCGATCGCGGCTACATCATCGGTGAGCTGCAGCGCGTCATCTTCTACGTGCCCGGGGTCAAGGAGACGAACTGGAGCGCGACCGCCGCGGTGCTGGGCGTCGACGGCGTCGAGCGCCGCTGGGTCTACCTGCACTACTTCAAGCAGGGGCAGCCCTCCATCAACTGGCTCGACCCGACGTTCGCAGGCATGCGGCTCGTGATCGGCGACGCGCTGCACTCGCTCGGCGACCTGGGCACGAGCGCGCTGCGGCTGGACGCGAACGGCTTCCTCGGGGTGGAGAAGGCCGCCGAGGGCCTGCCGGCGTGGTCGGAGGGGCATCCGCTCTCGCATGCCGCGAACCACATCATCGCGGGCATGGTGCGCAAGGTGGGCGGCTTCACCTTCCAGGAGCTCAACCTCACGATCGAGGACATCCGCGACACCAGCGCCGTGGGGGCCGACCTCTCCTACGACTTCGTCAGCCGGCCCGGCTACCACCACGCGCTCGCGACCGGGGAGACCGAGTTCCTGCGACTGACGCTGATGACCTCGCTCGAGCTCGGCGTCGAGCCGGTGGGCCTCGTGCACGGTCTGCAGAACCACGACGAGCTCACCTACGAGCTGGTGCACTGGGCGACGCGGCACCGCGATGACGTCTACCCCTTCCGCCACGCGGAGATCACCGGCGGCGAGCTCGCCGAGCTGATCCGCGCCGAGCTGACCGAGGCGCTGACGGGCACCGCCGACTACAACCGCGCCTTCACGCAGAACGGCATCGCGTGCACGAGCGCGTCGCTGATCGCGGCGACCCAGGGCTACGCGCGGCTCGAGGAGATCACCGAGGCCGCGATCCCGGCGATCCGCGACGCGCACCTGCTGCTGGCGAAGTACAACGCCTGGCAGCCGGGGGTCTTCGCGCTCTCGGGCTGGGATCTCACCGGCATGCTCACGCTGCCGGCCGAGCAGGTGCAGGATCTCATCGCCAGCGGCGACACCCGCTGGATCGAGCGCGGTGCGCACGACCTGCTCGACGCATCCGCCGACATCACCGCATCGGCGGCGGGCATGCCGCGCGGCCGCTCGCTCTACGGCCCGCTCCCCGCGCAGCTCGAGCGGCCGGACTCGTTCGCGAGCGGGCTCGCGGAGGTGCTCTCGATCCGGCGGGAGCACGGCATCGCGACGGCGACGCAGCTCGACGTGCCGCACGTCGCGCACCCCAGCATGCTCGTGCTCGTGCACCGCCTCGACGACGGCGACGCGGAGGCGGTCGACGCCCTGATCCAGGTGACCGTGCTCAACTTCTCGGGCGAGGCGATCGAGGGCACCGTGCACTCGGAGTCGATCCCCTCGCAGCACGACGTGGTCGATGCCGAGAGCGGCGAGCGCGTCGCGCACGTCGACGACCTGCAGAGCTTCAGCGTGAGCCTGCCGGCCTACGGCGGGCTGTTCCTGGCGCTCGAGCCGATCGAGCCGGCGGACTGAGCGCTCGCCGGCTGAGGCCGGGCACGGCTCACTGGTACGAGACGAAGACCGGCGTGGGCTCGATGGCCATGGTCCCGGCTGGGTCGAGCATGGGGCGGTCCTCGTCGATGAAGTTCTTCCAGCCCAGCGCGATGCCGGCGGGCAGGTCGCGCTGCAGTGCGCGCCAGGTCTCGAGCTTCGCGGGCTGCGTGCCGTTGCCGTCGACGTGCAGCACGAGCGCGAGCTCGTCGTGGCCGGTGTCGAGCTGGGCGCGATCGCGGATCATGCGCAGCGTGAACTGGTGCAGCACGACGACCTTCTGCGGCAGCGCGTGCGCGGCGGTCAGCTCGGCGCGCCAGTCCAGCGTCTCGTTGACCTCAGCCGCGTCGACGCTGCCGATCTGCTCGAGATGGCGCTGGCCGGGCTGCAGCCGCCATTCCGGGTCGAGCGCCAGCCCGACGTGCGGCTGCGCGAGCAGCTCCTCGTAGCGCCGCGCCTGCTCCGGGAAGGACGACAGGCCCGGTTGCAGATCGAGCACGACGGTGATGCCCTCCTCACCGGCCCGCTCGACCCACGGCCGCAGCGCATCCACGCTCACCTCGTTCGAGTAGTTGCCGTCGTCGCCTGCAGCGCCCGCGGCGACGGTCGCGATGATCTCGAAGGCCGGCACGACGGTCACGTCGGTGAGCTGCTGGAACTGCGCGGCGCGCTCGCGCGCCCGGGCGACCGCCCAGTCGAGGTCGTGCTCGCCGAGCTCGCCCAGCACGGGCGTGCCCGGGTGCCCGTACAGCGCCACGAACATCCGTGTCGGGAACACGATCTGGCCGCCGCCGGGCAGCTCGACCCCGGTCGCCGCTGCCGCGAAGCGCCGAGCCAGCAGCGCGCTGTCGCCGAAGCCGTCGCCCAGCGCGAGCACGGTGCTGCCTGCGTGCTCGCTCGCGGTCGCGACCGTCTCGCTCGATCGGCGCGGGTCGCCGCCCGGCAGGTCGGCGGTGGTGCCGGATGCGGCGCGCACGACGGTCTCGGCCGCTGCGGTGACGTCGTGGTCGTCCGCAGCCGCGGTGCTGTCAGTGAGCAGCACGACCGGCGGCGCCGGCTGCACCACCTCCACCGCAGGCAGATCCTGCGCGCCCGAGGGCACGGCCGGGTCGAGGTCGATGCGCTCGCTCTGCTCGCTCAGCGCCCCCACGTCGTCGCCTGCGAGTGCCACGATCGTGGTGGCACCGAGCCGCTCGAGCTCAGCGGCGATGCCGGGGCCCGCGACGAGCAGCGGCGCGCCGGCCGCCACCGCGGCCTCGGCGAGGTCGTCGGCGCGTGGGGCGCTCGCCACGAAGACGACGTCGCTCGCCTCGAGCAGCCGCTCGCTCGCCGCGATCGAGGTCGCGGATGCGTCGTCGCCCGGCAGCACGACCGCTGGCTGCACCGCCGCGCGGTAGCTGACCGAGAGGGGCTCCAGCGGAGCACAGGCTCCCGGCGCGAGCGCGACCACGAGGGCGATGACGAGGGCCAGCGCGATGCGCCGCACAGCCACGCGCACCACCTCCCCTCGCACCTCGGGCCCAACCGTACGCTCGGCTCGCCGCTGGGGAGGGAGCACGCTCCGCGCGGGCGCAGACGAATCCGCTCGAGCTGCTCGCTGGGCGACGCGCCGTTCTCAGAGATGAACCGATCGCAGACCCTGCCGAGCGCTGAGCAGTCCGCAACTGTCGCAGATTCTGCGACAGTTGCCCATTGCGGCTGCTACGGGAGCAACGCACACTTCGTGAACTCGTAAGCCATCCTTACGGGTTCGTCGACCGGGGCCGACTTCTGCCTGCATCGCGAACCGACAAGTGATCCTTGTGAGTTCGCGAAGCGACGAGGCGAGGCGCGGCCTCGCGATGCGAACCTGTCGGGATTCCCGACCGGTTCGAGGCTGGCTGTACGAGGATTCAGCCGTCGCCGCTCAGGTCGTCGATCGCCGCGGAGATGTCGGATGCGACACGCTCGTCGGGCGCATCCGTCCCCGCGAGCGCGGCACGCAGGTCGCGCCCCGTGGCACGGCGGGCTGGCCTGATCTCAACGACTTTGCGACCGCCTCGGGTCACGGTGAGTGTCTCGCCCGCCTCGACGGCATCGAGCAGATCCGAGAACTGGCGGGAGGCCTCGGTCGCGCTGATGGTTCGCATGACGCCAGTCAACCTCAAGATCTGGTTCTCAGCAGCGTCGATGCGACGCTGCACCCCGCAACCACCGCGCTCGGCGCGAGCCGACGCATCCGCCCCCGGACACAGCAGAGCGGGCCTCCCCAGGGCAGGCCCGCTCCGGCGTCGAAGGGCTCAGTCCCCGACAGCGGTGTCGATCAGGCGGCGACGAGTGCGCCCTCGCGCACGTGCTCCATCGCCTTGCTCCAGACGACCAGCTGGTCGAGCATCGGGGCGACCGACGCGGCGTGCATCTCGGTGGGCTTGAAGGTCGAGAAGTTCTCGAAGTCGGTGAAGAGCGAGAACATGCCGGCCTTCTGCACGTGGGCGACCTGCAGCTCCGAGAGGATGCCGCGCAGGTGCTCGACGGCGCGCACGCCCATGGCCGAGCCGTAGCCGACGATGCCGGCGGCCTTGTTGTTCCACTCGGCGTTCAGGAACGAGATCGCGTTCGCCAGCGCAGGCACGACCGAGTGGTTGTACTCGCCGGTCACGAACACGAAGCCGTCGAACTCGGCGATCTTCGCGGCCCAGGCCTGCGTGTGCTCCTGGGTCTGCGCGCCGGGCATGGGCTCGTCGAGCAGCGGCAGGTTGAAGTCGGCGATGTCGACCAGCTCGTAGTCAGCGTCGCCGCGCTGCTGCGCCTGCTCCAGCACCCACTGCGAGACGCCCGCGCCGATGCGGTTCGGGCGGATGCTGCCGGTGATGATGGCGATCTTCGTCATGTGTGTCTTCCTCAGGGGTCAAGGGCTGCCGAGCAGCGCCGCATCGATGGGATCCGGATGCCGTGCGCCTGCCGCGATCCGCGGTGCGCCGTGGCATCCACGTCATCCAACCGCTTCAATCTTGAACTATTCCCGCGCGATCAGATTTCGTTCCCCTGCCATCGGCACTCGATCGCGAGGCGCACCACCCGGCATCATGGAGCCGGAAGGGATGAGCGGATGCGCGACCACGACGACCTGACGGCCAGACAGCGCGGGGTGTGGGAGCGCGTCGCGCCCCGCTACGACGACAGCATGGCCCTCTTCGAGCGCACCTGGTTCGGCGGCGGCCGCGAGTGGCTCGGCGCACGCGCGCACGGCCGGGTGCTCGAGGTCGCGATCGGCACGGGCGCCGATCTGCCCCACTACGGGGCGGATGCGGTGGTGACGGGCGTCGACCTCAGCCCCGGCATGCTCGCGGTCGCCCGCGCACGCGCCGCGCAGCTGGGCCGCGAAGTCGAGCTCGTCGAGGGCGACGCGGAGCGGTTGCCGTTCCCCGACGCATCCTTCGACACCGTCGTGTGCGCGCTCGCGCTCTGTAGCATCCCGGATCCGGTGCGAGCGATCGGCGATATGCACCGGGTGCTGGTGCCGGGCGGGCGGCTGCTGCTGCTCGATCACGTCGGCAGCACGTGGCCGCCGCTGCGCTGGGCGCAACGGCTGCTGGAGCAGGTGACGGTGCGCGCCGCCGGCGAGCACTTCACCCGCCGCTCACGACCGCTCGTCGAGCGCGCAGGCTTCGCCATCGAGGAGGCCGTGCGCCGGAAGGCGGGCACCGTCGAGCTGCTGAGCGCACGCAAGCACGGCTGAGCGAGGCGAGATGGCGACGCTGATCGCGGCGGAGCCCGGCAAGTTCTCGCTGCCGGCGGCCCCTGACCTGGCGCATCCGGATGGGCCGGGTTGACCCGGCGCGCGGGCGCCCGGGCATGATGAGGGCATGACAGCAGACGCAGGCACGACGACGGATGCGGCAGGCACCCGCATCTACCGCAACGACGCGGCCCGGCAGTGGCGCTGTGAGCCGGTCGCCGGCATCGCCGGCTTCCACGCGAGCATGCCCGGCTACGCGCCGACGCCGCTCGTCGAGCTGCCGGGGGTCGCGGCCGAGCTCGGCGTCGCGCGCGTGTTCGTGAAGGACGAGTCCTCGCGCATGGGGCTGCCGGCGTTCAAGATGCTGGGCGTCTCCTACGCGATCGTGCGAGCGCTCGGCGAGCACCTCTCCCCCGGCTCCGCGCCGCTGCCGCTCGACGAGCTGCGCGAGCGCCTCGCCGGCGGCGATGTGACCCTGGTGGCGGCGACGGACGGCAACCACGGCCGTGCCGTGGCCCACATGGCACGTCTGGTCGGCATCCGCTCACTGGTCTTCGTGCCGTCGACCGTCACCGCCGAGGCGCAGCGCGCGATCGCGGCCGAGGGCGCGGAGGTGCGCGAGCTGGCGCTGCCGTACGACGACGTGGTGGCTGCGGCGGCAGAGGCGGCGGCCGACCCGGCGATGCTGCACGTGCAGGACACCGCCTGGCCCGGCTACCACGAGGTGCCGCAGTGGATCGTCGACGGCTACCAGACGCTGTGCAGCGAGGCGAGCGGGCAGCTCGACGCGGCGGGGGCCGAGCGCCTCGACCTGGTCGCCGTGCCGGTCGGCGTGGGCTCGCTCGCGCAGGCGGTCGTGCGGCACTTCCGCTCGGAGCCCGGCATCGCCGGCGATCGCCCCGCCACCGTGCTCTCGGTCGAGCCGGAGCTCGCGCCGACGCTGCTCGACTCGCTCGAGGCGGGCTCGCCGCGGCGCGTGGCGACGGGCGAGACGATCATGCTCGGCCTCAACTGCGGCACGCTCTCGGAGATCGCTTGGCCGCTGCTGCGCGACGGGGTGGATGCGGCGGTGACGGTGAGCGAGGATGCCGCGGCGCAGGCGGTGCACGACCTGGCGAGGCTCGGCGTCGACGCCGGCCCGTGCGGCGCCGCCTCGCTCGCGGGCGTGCGCGCACTGCGGGCGGCCGCGGAGGCGGGGTTGACGGAGGCGCTGCCGCCCGACGCGGTGGTGCTGCTGCTGTCGACGGAGGGCCGGGCGGCCAACCCGCTGCCGGAGCGCTACCGGTGAGAGACGCCGAGGCCGGCGCATCGCGCGATGCTACCCTTGGCTGAAGTCTTCTTGATCAGGAAGGATTCAGCCAATGCGCATGTCGACCGCGGACGCCGCCGAACGCCTCGGCATGTCACGGCGCGGTGCGAGCTACGCGATCCGTGACGCGGGCTTCGTCGAAGAGGTCGGCAACGCATCCTTCGTCGACCACCTCGCGGTGCTCATGGTGGCGCGATCCCGCGGTGAGGGCCGGCGATGGGCAGCCGAGACGGCGCTCGCGGCGTTCGACCTGCTGGATCGCGGCACCACCGATCGTCTCCGGCACGACTCACGGTCGCGGTTGCGCAGTCAGCTCAAGACGCAGGATGCGGCAGCGATCGCGCATCGTGCCGAAGGGGTGCTCGGGCGAATCCGCCGAGTCTCGGCACCGCGAGGGACGGCTCGCATCGATGCAGAGGCGGCCGTTGCCGCGATGAGCGGGCTGGATGAGGCTGGCACGCTCGACCTCGGGATCCACGGCGGCCTGGACGGCACCCGCTACCTGCGGACGCCGGGCGGAGAGTCGCGGCAGGATCTCGTGCGGACCGGCCTGGTGGATGACGCCGGCGGCGACATCGTGCTGCTCGCCGGGGCGATCGGGCCGCAGAGCGCCTCGCGCGTGCTGCTCGAGTGCTACTTGCTGGGCGATACGAGGATGATGCGCGCTGCTGCCGACGTCCTCGCGTCGAGGGCGCGCACGCTGTGAACGACCGTGAGCGCTGGCACATCCAGGTGCCCACCACGAGCAGGTTGGGGCCGTGGCCGCTGCTGATCGAAGTGGCGCAGCTGCTCCCACCGGTCTCGTGGACACTCATCGGCGGCATGATGGTGCAGCTGCATGCGCTTAGGGCCGGCGTGCCGCATCCGCGAGCGACGACGGACATCGACGCGCTGATCCACGTCGAGACGGGCGCGATCACGTATGCCTCCGCCGCCAGGATGCTTGCATCGGCTGGCTTCATCGAGCATCGCGCCCTGCATGCCGCCGCCAGAGCGCATCGCTTCACCCGCGGATCCGAGGTCGTCGACGTGCTGGTCGCTGACCACGCGGCGCCCTCGGTGCTGGCACACAGGGCGGTGACGACAGCCGTGAAGGCTCCAGGCGGCACACGCGCGCTGCGCAGCACGGTCGACGTCAGCGAGGCGGACCGCGCGCGGCTCCGCGACTGAGCTCACGAGCTGACCGCGCGCTCGCGCATGGCGATGAGCCCGTTGTAGCCGTCGACGAAACTCGGGTACCGCAGGGCAGGCAGCAGCGTGCGCAGCAGTGCGCCGCTGAGTACCGTGCCGCTGGCCGCCGTGGCCAGCTTCGGGGGCGGCGCGACCTGCAGCCGCCGCGCGATATGCGCCACGACCTCGCCCAGCGGCGCCGGCGCCTCGTCGACGGCATGCACCAGGCGCGGCGGCGCGGCCACCGTCAGCATCGCCTCGAGTGCCCGCACGAGATCGGTCTCGTGGATGCGGTTCGTGCGCTTGGCGTAGTCGACCGTCTGCCCCTCGAGCACGACGCGCAGCAGTCGCTCCCGGCCAGGCCCGTAGATGCCGGCCGGCCGCACGACGTGCGCGTCGAACAGCTCGGTCGCCAACCGCTCGCCCGCGAGCAGCATCTCGGCCCCCGCGCTCGCCGGAGCGGGCACGTCGTCCTCCGTGCGCGGATGCTCGCCCGGCCGCCCTTCGAAGACGCGGGTCGAGGAGACCAGCACCACGCGCTGCGGGATGGCCTGCAGCCCGGCAGCCAGGTTGCGGAGCGCGACGAGATAGCCGTCGGCCCTCTCGGGCGCACCGAGGCTCGGCGTGAGGGTGATCACCATCGCATCCACGGTCGGCAGTTCGCCCACCGGCGGCGCGAGCAGATCGACGGCCAGCGGCGTGAGCGACGGCGGCAGCGCGGCGGTGTCGCGTCGCAGGCCGAACGCCTGCGCGCCGGCGCCCACCAGGCGCTCCCCCAGCCTCGTGCCGACCTTCCCGCAGCCGACCAGCAGCACGCGCCGCCCCGGCCCCGGCGGTGCCTGGATCCCGCTCACGCGTTCGCCCCTTCCACGGGCGCCGCCGAGCGCCGCGGATCGATCATCGTGATGCCCGCCGCCGTCGACCGGTCGTAGACCGGCAGCAGTCGCGCCGCCTCCTCGAGCCCCACCGTGCGCTCGATCAGCCGCTGCGGCTCCAGCACGCCCCGCTCGATGAGCGCGAGCATGCCAGGGTAGTCGCGCGCCGCCATGCCGTGGCTGCCGAGCACGTCGAGCTCCCACGCGATCACGCGCGAGAGCGGCACGCGCGGATGCCCGTCGGCCGGCGGCAGCAGGCCGATCTGCACGTGCCGGCCGCGCCTGCGCAGGCCGAGCACCGCATCCGCCGCCGTCTGCTCGCTGCCGACGGCGTCCACCGAGACGTGGCTGCCGCCGCCCGTGAGCGCCGCGATGGCGGTCGGCACGTCGCTGCCGTCCGCGAGCACCGTGTGCTCGGCGCCCAGCTCGGTCGCGAGGGCGAGGGCGGATGCGTTGCGGTCGATCGCGATCACACGCGCGCCGAGCGCGTGGCCGATCATCACGGCGCTGAGGCCGACGCCGCCAGCACCGATGACCGTCAGCCACTCCCCCGGCTGCGCGCGGGCGCGGCCGACGAGCGCGCGGTAGGCGGTCGCGAAGCGGCAGCCGAGGCTCGCGGCGGTCGCGAAGTCGACACCCTCGGGGATGGCGACGAGATTGGCGTCGGCGGCGTGCAGGGCGACCTGCTCGGCGAAGGATCCCCAGTGGGTGAAGCCGGGCTGCTGCTGCTCGGGGCACACCTGCGCCTCGCCCGCGAGGCACCACACGCAGCGGCCGCAGCCGCACACGAACGGCACCGTCACGCGGTCGCCCACCCGCCAGCGCTCGACGCCCGCGCCGACGGCGGAGACGACGCCGGCGAGCTCGTGCCCCGGCACGTGCGGGAAGGCGATCTCGTCGTGCCCCGCCCAGGCGTGCCAGTCGCTGCCGCACAGGCCCGTCGCCATCACCTCGACGACCACCCCGCCGGCCGGCGGCAGCGGCGCCGGCACCTCCCGCACGGCCGGCGTGCTGCGGACGGAGTCGAGGACGAGCGCGCGCATGGCTCGATCCTGGCAGAGCGCCGCCGCCGTCTGCGGCCGCTCGGTCGGGCGCGAGCTCAGCGGCCCTCGAGCGCCGCCCGGGTCTTCGCGTAGCGGCGAGCGCCGACCGCCCGCCACAGCAGCCGCACGGGCGCGGGCAGGTGCTTGCGCTGCCACGCCTCGCCGCCGTCGGGCTGCGCGCGCAGGATCGCGCCCAGCGAGTTCCAGGTCTGCCCCTTCGGCGTGCTCTTCCTGCCGTGCGCGGCGAACCACTCCACCTCGTCCTCGGTGATCACGGCTTCCATCACCGGCACGATGGTCGCCTCCTCGTCCGGCAGGTGCACGGCGAGCGCCGCGTTCACCCCGTCGAGCGCCTCGACCACCGTCACCCGGTCGGAGTGGAGAGCGGATGCTCGCCATGCAGGCAGCGCCGCGTCCAGCTCGCGCAGGTGCACCAGCATCTGCGCGTGCTGCTCCTGCATGCGCGACACGTGCGCACCGCACGCGGGCGAGCGCTCGCGGAGCGCACCCCACAGCTGCTCGTCCTCGCCCTCGTGGTGCGCGTGCAGGCTCACGGAGAGCAGCGCGAGCTGCGCGGCGACTGCCGCCGCATGCGCGAGGTCGCCGTCGGCGACGCCCCGCACGAGCTCCGGACCCTCGCCGAAGCCGCTCCTGAACATCCGGTGGATCTCTGCCATGCCGCTCGCGTCGCAGCGCTTCTCGGGCGGCGCTGCGTTGCTGGCGGGGAGTGCGGTCGCGGCCATGACCCATCCTTCTCTGACACTGTCTGGATTGGCCAACTGTAGGCCTGCGCTGGCCGGCTGACAATGGCTGGCGCCGACGTGCTGCTGGCTGCCTGCGCGGGCCCCCGTGCCGGACGCATGTCATCGGCCGCCAATAGCGTGCACAGCCATGACGATCCGAGCCGCCGAATGGCATGTGCTGCACCCGCTCGACGGTGCGCCGCTCGCGGTCGTGCGGCTGGTGCAGCTCGGGCCGCGGCGCGAGCCCTACTACCGGGCGGTGACCGCGCAGCCGGATCACTCGCAGCGCCGCCTGCTGGGCTACTGGTCGAGCGTCGAGGAGGCGCACGAGGCCGCGCTCGCGCTGTTCGAGCGCAGCACCGGGCGCTCGCTCGGCGGCGGCGACGGCCGCAGCCGGCGCGGGGTGCCGCCGCAGAAGCCGCCGCCCGGGCCCTACGGGGCCGGTTCGCCCTCGACGGTGTCGCGCAGCCTTGGCGCCCACGCGAGCGCGAGCAGCGCGAGCAGCGTCAGCAGCCCGTACGCACCCACAGCGGTGGGCCCGAAGCCGATCAGGTCGCTCACTCGGCCGACGATCAGCGCGGAGGCCGCGGCGACGGCGTAGGTCACGGCCGCGTACATCGAGGCGAGCGCGCCCTGCCGCGAGCTGGAGGCGCCGAGCGTGAAGGCGACGAGGCCCGCCCGGTAGGCGACGCCTGCGCCGGCCCCGATCAGCGTCAGGCCGGCGACCGCGATGACCGGCAACGCGGCGAACGAGCCTGCCGCGACGGCGGCGGCGCCGACGGCGAGCGTGAGGGCGCCACTCAGCCACGGCGCGACACGCGTGAGGGCCGGGCTGGCGAACTGCAGGATGCCGCTCGCCACCAGCAGCAGCGCGGGGCCGACGGCCTGCACGAGCGGCTGGCCGAGGTCGGCGAAGATCGTGGCGCTGAAGACGACGCTGATGCTGAGAGCGACCCAGGCGATGCTGCCGGTCACGAGCACCGGCAGCGCGCGAGCAGGCAGCCGCAGCCGCTGCCGGCCGCCGAGCTCGATCGAAGCCGTCTGATGCTCGAGGGCGCGCGCGTTGACGCGCCGCCTCGCCCAGAGCACGGCTGCCAGCGCGATGAACAGCACCACGACGAGCACCGCATGGCCGACGAAGACGAGACCGGGCGCATCCGCCCCCACCGTCGAGACGAGCAGCTGCGCAGCCACCACGCCGACCACCGCGCCGGCGATGTTGCCGGTCGAGGTGATCGAGCGGCCTGCCGCACCGATCGTGCCGACCACCAGCGCCGACGCCGCGCCGGTGCCGAGGCCGCCGGCCACGCCCACGAGCACGCGGGCGGTGAGGATCGACCAGGGCTCCGGGTGCAGCGCGAACAGGTCGGAGGCGACCAGCGCGACGAGGCTCGCCAGCAGCAGCGCGGGCGCATGGCGCGCGAAGCGCGGGTTCGCCAGCAGCGCGAGCACCACGACCAGCGCGCCCACGTAGAGCACGAAGGTGAGCGAGAGCACCACGGCGTTCAGGCCGAGCTGCGCGCGGTAGATCGGCAGCAGCGGGTTGATCGCGTTCGAGATCACCAGCTGCATCGCGAACGCCGTCGACACGAGCGCCGTCTGCAGCAGCGCGAGTCGGCGCGAGCGGTGGGCAGCGGGCACAGCGAGTCCTTCGTCTGGCGCGACAGGGCCCGTGCGCGCTCGTGAGCGGTTCCCTCACGGGCGCTGTGCGGGGCGATGCCAATCTACCGTGGGATGATCTCGTGCACGGCCCGCGCATCCCGCGTCGGCACGAAGGGATGGCACGGTGTCGCTAGCCGCGAGGACGCGAGGTGAGCGGCTGCGTCGCTGGCACGAGCGCTTCATCGTCGAGGAGCGCGTGCTCGAGCCGGCGGCTCGCCGCCGCCTCTGGGTCACCGCGGCCGTGCTGATCGTGGTCGGCCTGGCCCTCTTCATCGTGCCGCTGGTGCATGTGCTCACCGGCACCGGCATCGAGCGGCTCGACAAACCGGTCGACGCCTGGTTCGACACCCTGCGCTCGGCCGACGCGACCGCCTTCCACATCGCGATGGCGGTGCTCTTCGGGCCGGTCGCGCTCCCGCTCATCGTGCTCGCGGTGGTGGTGACCTGGGCGATCCTGGCCAAGCATCTCTGGCGACCGCTGCTGCTGGCCGGCGGCATGCTCACCGGCGTGGCGCTCGCGCTCACCATCGCGCCGATCGTGCAGCACCCGCGGCCGCCGGTCGACGACATGCTGTTCGGGCCCGACTACACGTTCTCGTTCCCCTCGGGGCACGTGCTGGGCACCTCCGACTTCTTCCTGATCCTCGCGTTCCTGCTGGCCAGCCGCATCCAGAGGACATGGTTCACGGTGCTCGCGGTGACCGTCGCGGTCGCGGTCGTCGTCCTGCAGGGCGCCGGGCGCATCTACCTCGGCTACCACTACCTCACCGACGTCTCGGCGTCGTTCGCGCTGTCGATGGCGATCCTCGGCTGCGTGATCGCGATCGACACCTGGCGCACGGCGAAGGTGCCGGGCGAGCCGGTCGAGGCCGAGCCGATCCTCCGCGAGGGCTGAGCGGCCATCGCAGCGCCTCGGTTGCCACTGTACGGCACCTGCCGTACAGTGGTCGCATGGCAATCTCGACCGAACGACTGGAGCTCCGCCTTGCACCCGAGGACAAGCGCGACATGGAGCGCGCCGCGGCGCTCGAAGGCGTGAAGGTCGGCGAGTTCGTGCGCCGAGTCGCGCGGCAGGCTGCACGAGAGTCCATCGCCCACCACCACACGACGTTCATGGACGCTGAGTCGTGGGACGCGTTCAGCGCTGCGGTCGACGCGCCGGGCAAGCCGATCGCTGAGCTCCGGGAGCTCTTCGAGCGCGAGTCCGTGCTGGGTCGTTGACCAGGTTCTCGCGTGCGAGGCCGCTGGCGGACTTCGACGAGCCGCCAGAGCTCTCCGCCTTCGACTCGGGGCTGCCCACCGTCGACGCCTGGCTCACCGAGCATGCCGCCGAGGCCGAGGAGCGCGGGTCGGCGCGCACCTTCATCGTCACAGCCGACGATGGCAGCGTGGCTGGCTTCTCCTGCCTCTCGATGACGAGCATCGCGCGAGCGGACGGCCCGAAGAGGCTGCGTGCGAACATGCCCCGGCAGATCCCCGCAGTGCTGATCGGCCGCCTCGCGCGCGATGCGCGTTACACGGGGATGGGCCTCGGCGCGTCGCTCATGCGGGATGCCATGGTCCGCGCCGTCGCGGCGGCCCGCAGCGTCGGTGCGGCAGCCATCCTGGTCGACGCAGACGCGGGTGCCGTGGCCTTCTACACAGCAGTCGGCTTCCGGCCGACGCGTGTGGAGGGACAGCTCTACGTCACGATGGCCGACGTCGAAGCGACGCTGAACGCGTAGCCCGCCTCAGCGCCGCTCAGACCGCTGCGTGGATGCGGTGCCCGGTCGTCGGGTCGAAGGCGATCACGCTCGACGCGCCGACCGCGAAGGCCAGTTGCTCGCCGACGGCGGGCCCAGCGTCGCGGGCTGGGAGACCCGCGAGGAGGGTGGCGGCTCCGTCGGCGCCTCCGTCGGCGCGTCGGACGTCGCGATCGACCCTGCCTTGGTCGGCGCCGTCGCGGTCTCGACCACGATGAGCGTCGTCTCGAACTCGGAGGTGACACTCTCCGAAACGGGGAGGGTGGACACCGTACTGCCACTCCCGAGCACTGCCGCGGGTGACTGGTTCATGGTGTCGGTGATCGTGCCGGTCACGCTCTGCTCTGCGGTGAGCGCATATCCGGCCCCCGTGCCCAGGGTGAGCACGACGGATTCGGGCGACTCCGACTTGCTGTCGCGGACCGGCGTCAAGGACAGCGTCACGGTGGTCACCCCGGCCGCGAGGGTGATCGCAGTCGCTCTGCTGTTCAACGAGCCACCCGTGGCGCTCACGGTGTAGTCCTTGCCGCTGCCGAGGACGGCCGTCCCCGACCAATTCAGCCTGATCGTGATCGTGGTGTCGGTTCTGCCCGTGCGTGTGATGACGAAGGTCAGGGTGTCGGTCGGGTTCTCCGCACCAGCGCCGTCGATCGCGGCGAGGCTCACGGACGCCGTCGTCGGAGCCGGTGCTGTGTCGTTGTCGGCGATGGAGCCCGAGGTCGACGATGGCGAGCCCACGGCGTAGCCGGCGCCGGCACCGATCGCCAGCGTCACCGCCTCGGCTCCCTCCACGAACGTGTCATCCACGACTGTGAGTGTGATCGTCGCCTGCAGCACCCCGGCAGCGAGCGTGAGCGTGCGGCCGTCCGCTGCCAGCGTGCCGCCTGTCACCTGCACCTTGTAATCGACACCGAACGTTGCCGCGCCGCCCCAGTGCATGGCGACACCGAGCGCCCCTGCGCCGTCGCTGCGGGTCACCCGGAACGTCAGGGGGTTCGAGTCGGCCTCGGCCCCCGCAGCATCCAGGACCGTCACGGTGACGACCGGGGGCGAAGCGAGCACGGTCACCAGCTGTGTGCCGCTGGTGGTGTTTCCGAACGCGTCGGTCGCGGTCCAGGTGATGGTGGTGACCCCGACTGGGAAGAGGTTGCCGGCCGGCATGCCGGTTCGGGTCACCACGACGCCGGCGACGTTGTCGGTCGCGGTGGCGGTGCCGATGGTCGCGTCGCTGATGAACAGCGTCGTCGTGCCCGCGGTCGCCGTCCGAGTCACCGGAGGCGGCACAGTCAGCGTCGGCGGAACCGGATCCGCCGAGAAGGTCAGCGGCACGCCGTAGACGACGTGCACCCCGTCGAAGGCGGTCGCGCCCGTCGCTGCCATCAGGCCGAGGTACCCGTCAGCGACGGCTCCTTTGTAGGAGTAGGAGCCGAGCGTCACGCCATTGAGGGTGATGGTCACTGTGGTGCCCAACAGGGTCACGACGAGGCGGTGGTCGACTCCCACGGCGAGGGCGGCGGTGAAGGTGGCGTCGATCACCGTCCTGTTGCGGATTCGGTGGGCGAGCACAACGGTGCCGGAGGTCTGGTCGAGCAGCACCATCTTGTAGTCGCGGTCGCTATAGCCGTCGATGACCAGCCCGCCCGACGCGCCGGGAGCCAGGTTCACCGTCGCGTCGAGCGTCGTGGTCGTGCCACCGATCGCTCGCGCCGGGAGGTCGAGGATGCTCATGGCGGGCGTCGCGTCGCCGGTGCCGCGCAGTGCGCCGCCCGTGACGATCCACGTTCCGGTGCTCGTGTAGCCGTCGGCGACGCCGTCGCTGAAGTCCTCGCTGGTCTCGAACGTGGTCTGCGGTGGGACGGTGCGCACCACGAAGTTGTCGAACACTGTGCGGGAGTTGTCGGTCCCGACGCCGACCAGGCCGGTGTTCAGCGCGCGAGCGGCACCGTCGACCCACCGGGCACCGAACTGGTGGGTGAGCTTCTCGACCCCGTCGAGCGAGACGGTCACGACGATCCCGTTCACCGACACGAGCAGGCTGTAGTAGCGGCCCGGCACGATGTTGCCGACCGCCGCCTGGACATCGACGATCCATCCGGTCGCGTTGCGGTGCCCCATCACGATCTTGTTCGTGGACTGGTCGAGACCCGCGAACCTGAAGTCGGTCGGCGAGTAGTAGTCGAAGATGATGTAGGCGTTCGCTTCCCAGCCCCCGATGGGCTTGGTCACCTTCACGGACGCGCCGATCTCGTAGTACACCGGCAGTGCGTCGTCGACGATGAATGTCGCCGCGGCGTCCTGGCCGAGCGAGGCCACCGAGACGCCCAGGGCTCCGCCGGAGACCTCCCAGATCCCGCTGTCGACGGCGACGGCGCTCAGCCTGCCGTCGTCGAAGGTGGCGCTGCGCAGCACATCGCGCTTGCCGCCGGGGATGTTGCCTGCCTGCGGATCGGCCGGCGCTCCGCTCTGGTCCTGCCAGAGGCCGTGATCCTGCTGGACGATCAGGCCGATCTCGCCGTACGGCTCGCCGTTGCGCTCCGAGTAGTCGGCGTTCCAGTCGAACGCCCGCGTGGCATCAGCGCCCTGCGCCGCCGACAGGGCGTACAGGAACTCGAACAGCGCTGGCGGCACCTGGCGGCTCACCGTCGCGATGCCGAACGGTGCGAACGGCACGATGTAGCTGTTGAACTCGCCCGTCCAGTCGATGAGACGGTCACCGCCGGTGTTGCCTATCAGGATGTCGCGACCCGCCCCGCCGAAGGCGCGGTCCTCGTAGGCGACGTGCGTGTCGGGGGTGTCGTTCAGCCATGTGTCGCCGGTCTGCGTGCAGGTGCCGCTCGGCGTCGAGGCGAGGCATCCCGAGTGCAGGTCGTCGTCGGCCTGCAGCAGGTCGTTGCCCCAACCACCCCAGAGCGTGTCGTGCCCGGTGCCGCCGACGATCCAGTCGTTGCCGAGGTCGCCGAAGAGCACGTCGGCCCCGTCGCTGCGGGCGGGGCCAGTGCCCAGGCACGCGCCGTTGTTCGCGAACGAGATGCAGCCGACCACGACCGGACCCTCTGTGGTCACGTTGTTGAGGAACCACTGGTGCGGGTAGCTCGCGATGTCGGCGCTGCCGGTGCAGGTGTGACCGCTCGGGGAGTAGGAGGTGCAGCTCCACACCTCCGCGGCGGCGTTGAAGAGGATGGCGCGACGCGGCTCGTACTCGTCGTACAGGTCGAACTCGCCCGCGCGACGGGTGCGGTCGTAGTGCCAGCCGTCGATGTCGTCCGGGTTGAAGCGGAGGATGTCGCCCGGGTTGTTGGGGTGGCCGAAGTCGATGCGGATCAGCCCGTCGCGCACGGCGGTGCAGTCGATCGACAGTCCGCCGGTGCACGACTCGACGTAGTTCGGCGCGAACCCGGCGACCAGTGCCTCTGCGCCGGTCATCGCGTCGTCGCCCACGCCGCCGTGGATGGCGTCGTCGCCGAGCCCGCCGAAGAGGATGTCGTCGTAGCCGCCCGCGGGCCGGTAGAGCGGGTCCAGGTCGTTCGGATCGGCGAAGTACGGGGTCAGGTTCACCGTCTTGTTGAGGACGCCGGCGACGTTGATCGTCTCCTCCTGCACGCGGCCCGGGGTGGTGATGACCTCGCCGAGGACGTCGCCCTGGGTGGTGCGGGTGTCGGGGTCGGTCGGTCGCAGTGCCAGGATCCCGTACAACGGCTCGCTGTAGCACGTGGTGCCGTTCGCGGTGCACGGCACTCCCGCCGCCGTCCATCCGGTCGAGGAGTTGCGACTCGTCGAGATGCGGCCGTCGTCGCCGAGGATGCCGTCATCGCCGGTGCCGCCGGAGATCCAGTCATCGCCGTAGCCGCCGATGAGGTCGTCGTCCTGCCCGTCGCCGAAGATGATGTCGTTGCCGGTCATGCCGTAGACGGTGTCGTCGCCGGCCTCGCCGTGTATCTCGTCGCCGGCGCCGCGATCGGTCGCCGCCAGCGCGGCCCGGTACCCCGGTCCGCCGAAGGTGTAGTCGAGCATCTCGACGGCGCGCGGGATGATTCGCAGTCCACCGGCGTCGTTGTCGTAGGCGAAGGTGAGGTAGGCGTTGGGGCTGTGCTGCACGCCGTTCGTGCCGACCAGCCGCAGGATACGCGCGTTGTCACCGGCGATCGTGTCGGCGTCGCGGGCGTGACCGGTCGGGCTCGTGAGGATCGTGCCGTCCCCCGCGACCACGGTATCGCCCGCGGCATCTTGCACGGTGGCCTGCCCGATGTGGTTGCGCGAGATCGCGGTGCCCGCGCCGCCGAACAGCATGTCGGCGCCCGCCGGTCGGCACTCGGCCCCCAGGCAGAACGAGCCGAGGCTGCGCCACTCGACACCTGCGATGAGTCGGATGCCGCCGGCGATGAGTTCGATCGTCACCATCACCGGGTCTGCGATGCCGGCGCCTCCGACCGTCACCTTGTAGGCGCCTGGGGTCAGTCCGAGCGCGGTGCCTGCCAGCGTCAGGACCGAGCCCTGGACGCCGACGACGCGCCACTGGACGACAGCGCCCGCGGCGTCCTTCACCGCAGCAGGCTTGGCGTCCACCGGGAGCGAGAGCACCAGTCGTTGGTCGGCTCCGAGGCCGTACAGGTCGGAGCTGTCGCCGATGATGTCGTCCTGGCCCAGACCACCGAACACGGTGTCGTTCCCACCGCCGCCCTCGATGTAGTCGTCGCCGTCGGTGGCCGCCTCGACCGAGGGGTGCACCTGCAGCGTGTCGGTGACGGTGGCGTCGAGCGGGTCGTCACGCCATGCGCCGATGACGCCCTGAGTGCGCGTCTTCACGACCGGCCAGACGTCGGTGGCCGCGATCGGCAGACCTCCTACGAGCAGGTTGCCCGTGACCGAATCGACCGTGAATCCGGTGATGTCGAGCACCAGTCCGTTGACGTGACCATCACCCTGGATCACATCGTTGCCGAGCTGTCCGTAGATCTCGTCGTCGCCTGCGCCGCCGGCTATGTAGTCGTGGCCCCACAGCTCGGGGTGGTTCGTCTGGATGTCGTCGCTGTGGTCGAGGATGGTCAGCTTGTACTGGCTGCCGCCGTTCGGGTCGTTCTGGGCGGCAGCTGTGACGAGCGCGTGGCCGTCGGTGCCGTCCGTGATGCTGGTGCCGTAGATGAGGGCTCCGAGCAGCGCCCGCATGCGGGGGTCCAGCAGGTCTGCGCGGCGGCAGCAGTCCCCGTTGTCTCCGGCGATGAGGTCGTTGCCAGCACCGCCGTCGATCACGTCGTCGCCGTCGAGTGCGCCGGCGACGTTCGAGCCGCCGATGAGGATGTCGTCGCCACCCTCGCCGTAGAGGATGTCATCGCCCTGTTGGCCCATCACGATGTCGTTGCCCTCGCCGGCGTAGACGAGGTCGTCGCCCGATCCGGCCTCGGAACGGGTGTTCGTCGCGCGGAAGTCGATCGTGCCGCCCTGCTCGATGCACAGGCCATTGCGGGGGTCGTCGGGATCGTATGCGCCGGTCGTGCAGGTGACTCTGCCGTGGTCGCCGAAGATCACGTCGTCGCCACCGAAGCCGTAGATGACGTCGCTCGCGCCGCCGCCGAAGAGGATGTCGCGACCCTCACCGCCGAAGATCGTGTCGCGACCGCCGTCTTCGTCCGCGAACCCGAGCGTCTCGATGATGCAGATCAAGAACTCGTGCACCGCGAAGATCGTCAGGTGCAGGTCGGGCAGCGCAGGGTTGCTCGCCATGCGTGCGTTGTCGCCGAACACGAGGTTCGAGCCCTGCCCGCCTGAGAGCACGTCGTCGCCGGCACCGCCGACAAGGATGTCGTTGCCAGCCCCCGAGGTGATCGTGTCGTGGCCGCCGAGGTGCGTCCACGCGACGAACGACGACACCACGTCGATGTCGTGCGCGTCGTCGGTGTACTCCGACTGGTCATCCAGCAGGTAGTCGACGAACCCGTAGTCGCCGAACAGGATGTTGTTGCCGTCGCGGAGCCGTGCTGTCTCCCCCGCGTTCGCCACGATCGCGTCGTTGCCGCCGCCCCCGAAGACCATGTCGCGGCCGAGTCCGGTGCGGATCGCATCGTCGCCGCCGAACCCGCTGCTCGTCTCGCTGCCGACAGGCACGTACCCTTCGACGAGCGCCAGCACGGGCACCTGATAGTCGTCGCTCGTGCCGTCTCCGTACGCACTCGGGATCGGGCGGTTGGGCACGTTGTCTTCCACGCCGCGCACACGCCCGTGATCGCCGAAGACGATGTTCTGGCCGATGCCCGCATCGATCGTGTCACCACCGGCGCCACCCGCGATGATGTCGTCGTGGATGCCGGCCGAGATCGTGTCGGCGACGCCGAAGCGCTCGTCGATCGACTCGACGAGATGCAGGATCGTGATGCTCGGCGTGCCCTCGATGTACAGCATGCGGCCGTGGTCGCCGAAGATCACGCCGGGCTGGTCGCCGCCGCGGATCTCATCGGCGCCGTTGCCGCCGAAGAGCCGGTCGCGCCCGCCGTCACCCGTGATGAGGTCGTCGCCTCCATCTGCCGGGCGAGTGCTCGCGATCTCTCGGACGCGACCCGCCGTCTCGATCTTCTGCAGCCGCACGGGGTTGACGTAGCCATACGCGGGCGCCACTCCCACGGTGGCCGACGCGATGTCTTGGCGCACGGTGCCGTAGTCGCCGAAGACGATGTCGTCGTATTCGTCGGCCGCGCTCGCAGTCGAGCCGAGCGCGTCGCCGTGCAGGCGGTCGTCTCCCGCGGCCAGGTCGTCGCGGTTCACCCAGGCGCTCGTGTTCACCCACGGGATGCTCAGCTCCCGGAGGACGACGTCGACGTTGACGCCGTTGTCGCCGTAGATCTGGTCGGAGCCGCGCCCACCCGAGATGCTGTCGTCGCCCGATCCGCCGACGAGATAGTCGGGTGCCGCGCTGCCGATGATCGTGTCATCGCCCGCTCCGCCGTAGGCCGTGAACCCCACACTCGGAAGGGTGCCTGCGACCAGCCCCGCGAACAGCGCGCTCGCGTCGATGACGTCGTTGCCGGCGCGGGTGTAGGGATTGCCCACCGGGAAGAGGAAGCGCGCGTCGCCGCCGCCGATCTCGGCCGGGTACGGCTTGCTGCCGAAGCTGCGCACGGAGTGCAGGCTCGGGTCGCCGCTGTACCAGATGCCGTCCTGCGACGTGTCGCCGTACACGACGAGCGGCGAGTCAGGCCCAGCGCCGCCGGTGATGATGATCATGTCGCCGCCGACCACGCCCGAGGGGAGGAACCAGTTGCCGCCGCCATGCACCGTCGTGATGCCACCGTGCACTGCGGTCTGACCCAGCGTGCCGTCGGCGTTGCGGTCGGGGCCGCGCAGCAGCGTGCCGCTGATCGTCACGCGATCGTTGCCTTCGCCGAGGAGGATGTTCAGCACTTCGATCGTGCTGAGGGCGGCATCCTGGTCGTACGTGCCGGTGATGGGGTCGTAGACGATGGTTCCGAAGCTGATGCCCGCCGGGAAGACCCGCGGCTCACCGAAGGGCATCGACTCGCCGTCGCCGAGCAGTGCGCCGAGGTCGAGGGGCACGGCGTTCATGCCCAGGCCGGTGAGCGTGGTCGACGTGAGCTCGCCCACGAGGTCGGCTTGGCTCGAGTCGGCGAAGACGTTGAGCACGTCGATCTGCTGCGCCTCGGGAGGCTGCGGGGCGATCGCGAAGAGCGGCCCGTTGCCCTCGCCGGGCAGCAGCAGCGCAGGGCGCAGGGAGCGGTCGGCCGCGGTCGTGCCACCCTCGACGGCGAGCGGGCCGCGGATGCCGCCCAGCAGGTGCGGCTGCTTCGCGAACGTCTTCAGGTTCTCGCTGCCCGGAGGAAGGACGTAGTACTCGTCGGCGACGAGGTTCACCGTCACCGGCAGGTACCAGTCGTCCGGCGTGAAGACGACGGTGGCGGCCCACTGGCGCACGGTCACGGTGCCGGGAACGCTCGTCGGCCTACCGGCGGCGGTGAGCCGGAGCAGGTCGAGCAGGCCGCTCGTGCTGCCGCTGATCAGCTGCACCTTGTACAGCGCCGCATCCGCGCCGATCGTGAGGAGCTGACCTTCGAAGAAGCCCGCGTCGAGCCAGCTGCCCCCGTCGAGGCGTCGCAGCGTGCCGGTCGCGACGTCGTAGGCGATGTCGCCCGAGAACTGCGCGCCGACAGCCTGATAGGTGACGCGGCCGCCGGCGACGATGTCGGTCTGCCCATCCGACTCGAGTGCGACGGTGACGGGCGCATCGGGGCGCCCGGTGAGCCGGATGTCGTACGAGTCGCCCTGCGCATTCGGGCCCGTGATCACACGCGTCGACCCGCCCGTCTCGACCACGACGAGTCCCGGCGTGTCGTCGTCGTGGACGCGCACGTCGATCGTCATCGTGGCGGCAGCGTAGCCGCCGGAGACCACGCGCAGCGAGAGCGCGGTGAAGTGCGGGTCCTGGCGCACGGTGTCGTTCGCCGCGCGGACGGTGACGACGACGCCGACTTCCCAGTCGCCGTCGGGGATGACCACGTCGTAGACGCCGGTCGACACGAGCGAGACGCCTGTGCCGCTGAGCACCACGCGCGCGTCACTCAGGGAGATGCGCACGGTCACCTCGGCGCCCGGGTCGGTCGCCAGACGGACGATGATCCGATCGGTGAGCTCCGTCGTCGCCGTGCCCTCGATGACGACCGTGGCGTCGTCGGGCGTCCCTGCGGCATCGATCGGGATGACCTCGATCGCCGGCTGGTCGTCGTCGCGCACGGTCACCTCGACGTTGCGCACCGGCGTGTGGGCGAAGTTCGGGTCTGCGCTGAGCACCGAGTGGCTGATGACGACGACGCCCGAGCCCTCGGCGACCGAATCCTCCGCGGCGATGACCGACACGATCTGCGCGTCGGACCGCGACCACGAGGATGAGGTGAAGAGCAGCACGATCGAGTGCGCAGGCACCGGGGTCAGCACGCCGTTGATCCAGATGTTCCGGTCGTAGTCGACAGCCCCCGCGATGACCCGCGACAGCCACAGGGTGTCGGCCCCGGTCTCGTTCGACGTGGACCGCCCCGCCGAGACGGTGACGTACACGTCGGCGGTCGGCGCTTCGGCGAGGTAGACGAGATAGGTATCGGCGACACCGCCCTCACGAACGAGCGTGCCGGTGCCGGTCTCTTCGATGATGACCTTGCCCTGCGCGCCGCGCACGACCGTCACGTCGACTCCGGGAGCCGCAAGTCCGTCATAGTCGTCATCCGCCGACGAGACGTCGTGGTTCACGGCGCCCGTCGTGCCCTCGACGTCGCGCGAGACGACGGCGCCGGCCACGTCGCCCGCGACGTTGACGATGTCCGACCCCAGCCCGCCGATCACGCGCGTGGCGACACCGAGTGCGGTGGAGAGAATATCGAAGATGTCGTCGCCCTCGAGCCCGTCGATCTCGAGCAGCTCCACACCCGCGTAGCTGACGGCCAGCCCCGCGCCGTAGATCGCGGTCGCGGTCACCACGATGTGATCGGCGAACTCGGTGCCGAGCACCACGAGCTTGTCGACACCGGCACCCCCCTCCACGGAGACCGGGGCGTTGATCGTGTACTGCACCTGGTTCTGACCGGTGCCGGTGCGGATGTCGGTCGCCGCCGCCGTCGAGAACAGGCTCGCACCGAGGAGCGGCATCGCGACGCGTGCCGCGGCATCCCGCCAGACGATCTCACACGTGGTTCCCGTGGCGGAGCAGTCACCGGTCGTGCGTGCCAGCGCGAAGGCACGCACCACGAACATGTCGTTGCCGTCGTCGCCCTCGAGCCGCAGCGGTGCCTGGTTCGCGTAGACGGTGAAGGAGTCATCGCCGTTGCCGCCCTGCACGAGCAGCGGAGCACTGGTGCCACGCGAGAGCCAGCCACGCGTGGTCGCGATCGTGGCGTACACGTCGTCGGGGTGCAGCGACCCGCCGGTGGTGACCCCTGTCGTGCCACTGAACGGGCCCGCGTCGCGCTGCAGGCCGTAGAGCTGCCCGATCTGGAAGACGTCGTTGCCCGCGCCACCGTCGAGCGTCGCGATCACCGTGACGTCGTCGGAGGCGAAGGAGTCGTTGCCTCCCTGCCCGAGCACGCTCAGGCGCCCGTTGACACCCGCGTCGTAGCCGATGCGCTCGACCGCGAACGCGTTGTCGGCCAACAGCGCCACGCCCGACGGCGCGGCGACGTCGATCGTCGTGTGCAGCAGCGCCACGAAGCCGGGGCGATCGAACGCCTCGCCGTCGATGCGAGCGACGCTGCGGAGCAGGAAGATGTCGTCGTACGGATGCGGTGTCGTCGCGTTCTCGTAGCCACTCAGGGCGCTGTCGGCTCCGTAGATCCAGAGCTCGTCTACCCCGTCGTTGGCGGCACCAGTGTCGAGCACGTGAGCGACGTAGTTGCGCGGGCTCCCCCGACTGCCGGTCGTGTAGAAGGTGTAGATGTCGGTCTCTGCCTGGCCGTCGAGCACGAGGGTGTGACCGGCTGCGACGTTCATCGTCTGCAGGTACCAGACGATGAACCTGTCTTCTCCGTCGGCCTCGTCGGTCGACGAGAGGTTCTGGCCGCCGTACACGCGCGTGTCGCCGCCGAGGTGGATGTACCCGGGCGAGCCGTAGGTGGTCTTGGTGTTGTCGGGGTCGACTCCGGTGTCGTCGCCGAACTGGAACGTGTCGACGTCGGTATCGCCCCAGATCCTGGAGACGGATGCCGCTCCCGGCACGATGTCGCCGCGCAGCACGATGGTCGTGCCGTACGTCTCGTCGAGGTTCAGCCAGTCGCCGTAGATGTCGATCGCCCCGCCGGCGCGGATCTCACCGTTCGAGCTGGTGGTGATGTCGTCACCGACCTGCAGCAGCACACTCCCCGTCGCGGCGATGCGGCCGCGCGGCACGGAACGCAGCGCCGCCTCGGCGAACCGCACCGCACCGCTGTGCAGCAGGTCGAGATCCTCGTCGAGCGCTGCGGACGACTCTCGCACCGTGAGGGTCACGTTGCCGCCGAGCGCTTCGGCGAGCACCAGTCGCAGCGTGCTGGCGACCTCGGTCAGCCAGATCGAGACGGTTGCTTGCAGGCCCACGTCGCCGATGCCGGTGAACGACGAGTCGATGTCGAGGTCGTTGCCCGTCTGGCCGATGCTGCCGCCGATCGCATCGAGGTCGATCGAGTCGCCCTCGACATCAGCGTCGCTGTCGCCGAAGGCATCGATGATCGACCCTGCGCGGGTGGTGAGGGTGACGTCGGCGCCCGCAGTGACGAGATCGATCCGCAGGTCGTCGACGGATGCCGCGATGCCATCGATCTCGGTGATGCGGATGCTCCCTTCGGCGTCGGCGAAGAGCGTCCCGCCCACCAGCCCACCGTCGCGGTTCGACGAGTCGATCTCGAGGAAGTTCGCCGCAGAGCCGATGCCCCCGTTCGGGGCGAGCAGCGTGATCGTGGTGCCGACGACATCGGCATCCGAGTCCCCGACGCTGGCGGAGGCATCCGCGCCGGCCTGCGCGTCGACGATCGATCCGGCGCGCGAGCTCAGGTGCACGTCGCCACCGCGCGAGCGGATCATGCCCGCTCGCAGGTCGCCCGCTGTCTCGACGAGCGTCACGAAGCCGTCGACGCTGACATCGATGTGGCCGGTGCCGAGCACGTCGGTGTACGCCACGAGCGTGACGGTCGGGCTGGCGAGACCGGCAGAGCCGCTCGTCGTCCAGTTCGCCGCACCCTGCACGTCGGCGATGGTGATGTCGCCGCCCGCGATGACCCCGGAGCTCGGAGGCACGGTGGCCGACGCGGTCATCGTGCGCGGCAGCGTGAAGGCAGCCAGCCCCGTCGGATGCGTCGTGGCCGCGCGCGCCGTGAGCGTGGCCGTTCGCTCGAAGCTCCAGATCGAGGCGATGGCGGTTCCGCCGAGGGCGTACGCGGCCGGGTCACGCACGATCGCGACGGTGTCGGGCCGGAAGTGGCTGGTGTGGTGCTGGTCGTAGCCCCCACGGTCGACCACCACGCGAACGTTGCCCGGTGAGCCCGCCGTACGGTCGCGGAGGCTGTCTTCGATCACGAGGTCTGCGTGGCGGCCGGTGTCGATCCGGTCGATCCCGACGGCGAGGTGGCCCGTGTCGGTTTCCCCGGGACACAGCGCACCACGCTCGACGGCCTGCAGGAAGAGGTACGCATCGAGCCCCGCGGTGACGAACATCGTGAAGTCGCGGCACGAGTTGTCGGTGGCCGCCGGGCGGTCGCCGCGGTTCACCGACTTCACCAGGCGCACCTCGAGCCTGTCCGTCGCTGTGCCGAGAGACCCGAGCGTGGCCTCGATCTCGGCGACCCACGTCTCGATCCACGACGTGCCGACGGAGCGGATGTCGCCTTGGCCGTTGAGCAGGCGCGTCCAGCCCGCGGGGTTGAGGATCGGCCCGCGCACGACAATGTCAGCGGTGGACTGGAGCTTCTGCACGTCAACGATCGACCCTGCAGGCGTGAGGTTGCGCCAGAGGTCGAACTCCATGACGTTGTCGTCGGCGCGACCCTCCGCGAGCACCGCACCAGACGCATCCGTGCGCCTCACGAACTCCACGAGCGGCACATCGCTGCCGCGATAGATCATGTCGATGCCGACGATGTGCAGGTCTTGCTCCGAGTGGTCGATGATCGTGACCGACTCGAGGTTGTCGCGGAATGTGAAGACCGGGAGCACGCCGGACGGGTTGCGACTGACGTCGGCGACGAAGGCGACATCGCCGTACCCGGTGTTGGTCACTCGCACGTAGTAATCGCCGTCGGTGATCTGACTGCCTACCCCGAGCGTCGGACCGACGCCCACCTGGCTCAGGTCATCCCAGACCGACACGCTGTTCAGTGCCCGGATGAATCCTTGCTCGTCGATGACGAGTTCGGGCTGGCCGGTGAGACCGCCCAGGATGACGACATCCGCCCCCCACGTGATGGACTCGGCGTCGCTGCCGCCGATGGTGGTGGAGGCCTCGACGAGCAGCGCGAGGGCGGGGCTCGCCTTGTTGAGCCCCAGACTCGTGCCGACGACCAGTTTCGTCTCGCTCACTCGCGTGTTGTCGCGGGCGCCGGCCGTGACGATGACGAAGCTCGACGTCGACACGGACGTGGCGAGGTTCGTGGCCCCGTACTGGTGCGCGATCGGGAAGAAGAAGAGGGCGACCGCAAGCGCGTAGTCATCCCTGATGATCTCGATGCTCGCCACGACGGCACGGATGTCGACGCCGCGCTCGCCGGTGATCCGAGTGACGTTGCCCGAGGCGCCGAGGATGTCGACCTTCGTGACGGCATCAACCTGCACGAGCGCGTCGGCCAATGCCACGGCAACACCGAGGAAGACCGGGCTGTACGCCGTCGCCCAGGCGCGGGCACGGGCGTAGAGGCGATCGACGAACGCGCCGATGGCCACCGAGTCGCCCGTGATGGTCACGCCTGCGCCGATGGTGACGAGGGTGTCGGCAGCGACGTAGACGCCGCGGTCATCGTTCGTGCCGTCGGAGTCGGCGCCACCACCCACCGCAACGGAGTAGGTCTCGCTGAAGGTCTGCACGTCAGAGCGAGAACGCGCATGCACGACGAGGGCATCGCCCGCGGTGAGCACCGCACGCTCGCCGATCGTCACGCGGGTGCTGAAGTCGAGTCGCGCGGTCGTCTCTGCGATCTTGCCGCTGACGCCACCTCCACCGACCGCCCGTGCACTCGCCGAGGTGATGTGGTCGGATGCCGCCGTGATCGTCAGGTCATCGCCCGCGACGAGCTGGGTGCCGTCGTCGATGGTGACTGCGGTGTCGAGCTCGTTGTTCTGGTAGACCCAGACATCTGCATGGGCTTCGCCGACGGTGAGCCCACCGCCGCTGGAGGCGTCTGCCGTCGCCTGCTGCTTGGTCTCCGACCGTGCGGCGATGGTGATGTCGCCGCCGGCGCGCACACTCAGCGCCATCACGGAGATCGTCGCGTCGGCCGCGTAGTGCAGCGTCGCGCTGGGGAAGTTGAAGTCTCCGATGCCACCCTGCCCGCCCCGCGCATCGGCGGTCGACGAGCCGTTGCCGGCGACGGCGAAGGAATCGGCGAGCGCGGCGCCGCCGGGGCCGGTGAGCTCGTGCGAGCCGGAGAGGGGCGCCGTGAGCACGAGCCGCAGCGTGTCGACCGCGGTGCACGAGGCGGCGCAGGGGGCGAGATCCAGCCCGAGGGTGCCGATCGTGTGGATGCCGCGTCGCGTCGGGGTCGAGGGCGTGACGTTCACGACCCCGCCGTTGTTGCGCATCAGCTGGAACGTGTCGTTGTCGCGAAGGGCGATCGCGATGCCGCCGCGGGTCAGGGAGAGCCCGCGGGTCTGCGGCTGCCCTGCCGCTCCGGCCACCACGTAATACGTCTGCCCGTGCTCGAGACCAGCCAGCACGCGTGCCAGTGAATGCACGACGGCGCGCCCGGCAGCCGTTTGGTCGACGCGCACGATCGCGATGTTCGCCGCCGCGATCGGCGCGATGTCGTTGGCGTCATTGAAGTCGCTGTCGTCGCCGGGGTTGGAGTTGGAGCCCGCGTAGCCGACGGCCTGGAAATAGGTCGCTGCCAGCCGGAAGACGTCCGCATCGACGCGGATGACGTAGTACGTGCGGCCATCCACCAGGTTCAGCCCGCTGCCGTGGTACAGCACCGCGTCGCCGGTCGCGAAGCCGTGGGCCGGCGAGTAGATGTTGTTCGCGGCATCGCTGTGCGCCACAGGCGCCTCGGGGTTCATGCCGCCGGCCGCTGTGCACAGCGGTGCGCCGCGAGTGGGTCCGGTCACGCTGGTTCCGCACCAGTTGAACGTCGTGATGGTGACGTCGACATCGTCTTGCGTGAACTCCGCGACGGCGCCCGCCTCGTAGGTGACGGCATCCCCCACGGCCGGCGGAGTGGCCGACATCATCGAGAGGTAGGTGCCGCCCGAGACGAGCGTGAAGCCATACAGCGGCAGGTTTGCCTCCGCAAGCGTCGCCGCGGCCAGCGTGGCGACCAGTCGGATGCGCAGCGGGTCCAGCACGCGCACGTAGAACACGCCGGTCTCTGAGAGGCCCTGCCAGTTCTCGATGATGTCGAGCGTGCCGTTCGAGAGCAGCCGCACCGCGTCGCCCGAGCGCAACGAGTGCGGCGAGGCGAAGGTGATGATGTCCCGCACGGCGTCCACGTTGGCGAGGCTGAATGCCTCGTCGAAGGCAATGGTCGCGGGGGTGGTCGCCGTGCGCGGCTGCAGCACGGTGACGGTGTAGGTGCGGCAGGTCTCCGCGGTGCCTGTGCACGTCGAGAGGCCGCCGATCTGGCCGCCGCTCGCGGTGTAGGTGACCTGGTCGCCGGTGTTGAGCGGAAAGTCGACCGTCATCGTGTCGGTGGTCGCATCCACCGCGACGATGTCGCCGTCGGGAGCGCTCGCCGCGGACTCAGGCGTTCTGGTGACCACGGCGGTGACGCTGACGTCGCCGGTCGCGGTGATGCGCGTGCCCGTCCCGACCTTGACCGTCACCGTCGGGAAGACGGTCGCGGTCGCGTTGGGTACGCCCGCTGTCACTGCTCCTCCGCCCCAGGCGGCCGAGTAGGCGTCGGCCTCCGCTCGACCGGTGGCACTCACCGTCACGTCGCCGCCGACACCATTCACCCCGGTTGCGGTGATCACGGAGTTCGCACCGATGCCGGCCGACGTGGTCGTGATCGACTTCGCGGTCGTCGACGGCGCCTTGACTTCGATGGCCGCGCCACCCGAGATCACCATGGAGGCATCGGCCACCGCCGCGCGGATGGTGGCGGTGACCGTGACGTTGCGTGCGCCGACGGTGACGCGCTGGCCCAGCTCGGCGGCCGCGCCGCCCTGCACTGTCGCCTGGGCCGACAGCGCACTCACCGTGAGCAGCCCGCCCGTGGTGCGATCGGCGTCGGATGTCGCGGTCTCACGCAGCGTGGCCGTGACCGAGACATTGCCCGTCGCCGTCACCGCCGTCGCGTATCCGCTGACCGCCTCGACGCCGTCTACGGGGACGGCCGCTGCGCGACCGATCCTGGCGATCACTCGGGTGTCGACGAACGACACCGCCTGGCCGGTGCCGATCGAGACCACCCCGACGCCACCGGAGGGCATCTTCGCGGTCGCGTCACTGTCGGCCCACGCTGTCACCGTGAGGTCGCCGACCGTCAGGGTGGCGCCCTCGTCGACGATCGCCGAGACCGTCACCGGAGTCGTCGACGTTCCGATCTCGGCCGTCGGCGAGTACACACCGACCGCGACGAGTCCGCCTTCTCCACCCGTGGTCGTCGTCGTGGCCGTCGTCTGCACATGGGCGAGGACTTCGGTGGCTGCGTCCGTCTCGATGATCGCATCGCCGATTCGGGCCAGGGCGCTGCCCGTGATCGTGGTGCGTGCGCTGATCGCCTGCACGGCGATGAGTCCGCCAGTGCCCGCGACCACGGTCACGGTCGCTGTGCGCGTGGCTGGGGCGGCAAGACCTTCTCCGACGCGCACGAGCAACGAATGCGCGTCGACGTGGGCACCATCGCCGACCTCGGCGATCAGCAGATCGTCGATCGTGATCGTGGCGCCGATCGTCGTCACTGCGAGTCCCGTTGAGCCGCTGCCTCCGCGCAAGGACGCGGTCACGAGGTTTGCCGACGTGGCGGTCACCGCGACCTGCGCGGTGCCGGTCACGTCAGCGCCCGCGCCAATGCGCGCCACTGTGCTCGCACGGTTGGTCGCGGAGGCGACCGTGACCGAGATCGCAATGCCAACGACCCCGAGGGCGACGGCGACGCTCCACGTCTCGGCCTCGGCGTCGGCAGTGCTCCGCGCAGTGACGGTCACGCCGCCGTTCTCGGCTTCGACAACCGCGCCGGTGATGGACGCGGCGGTATCGGCCGCGATCAGGTTGTCGGCCAGCAGCACGGCGTTCGCGGTCGCGCCGCCGAGGCCGACGGCGACGGCCACCGAGACCGCATACACGTCGGCGTCGATCGTCGCCGAACTGGTTGCGGTCACGGAGACGGATGCCGCGACGACCCCGGTGGCGCCACTGCCGTCGATGGACGCATGCACGCGAGTGCCGATGCGGTTGGTGGCCTGAGCGCCGGCGCCGGCTGCGGCGACGGCGATGCCCGAGATCGCAATGGCGACCGAGCCCGCCGCGATCGTGGCGGTGATGGTCGGGGTGTCGTCGGCCGACACGGTGAGCGCGCCACCCGCCGAAACGCTCGTATCGGAAAGGTAGGCCTCGACGACATTTCCGCCCTCGCGCACCCACGCGGGGTTCGTCGCGTAGTTCACGCTGCCGAGCGCCACCGTTGCGGGGGAGCCGACGTAGCGGTACACGGCTCGAGCCACACCGCCGGCACTGTGACCGTCGGCGATGAGCACCTTGTCTCCGAAGCGCACCCGCTTCGAGCCGTCGGTGCTCGTGAAGGCGTAGTCGAGGCCCAGGTAGTTGCGGGCGATGGCCGCGCCGATCGCGATCGCTCCGGAGGCGACCAGTCCGCCCGACACGGCCCCCGCGACGCCGATGACCGTCGCGGTGATCGTCGATTCACCGATGGCTGCGACCTGTACCGTGCCGGATGTGGTGACGTCTGCGTCGTCCAGGTAGGCGCGCACCGCACTGAGGATCGTGTTCTGGGCGAGCGCCCCGGCACCCGAGATCGCCAGGCCGCCCAGTGCCCCGATGCCGGCGCTGAGCGCGGCAGCAAGGGTGAAGGCCAGGATCTTCGTCCGTTCGGTGGCCGACACCATCACCGATGTCGCATCCACCACCGTCACATCCGAGAGGTACGCCTCGACCTGGTTGGCGATGATGTTCTGCGCGAGCGCCACCCCGATCGCGGCAGCGAGGCCCACGAGCCCTGCACCCACGGCGAGCGCGGCGGCAGCGACATCCGCCTTGATGGTCGACGTATCGCCCGCCGACACCGTCAGCGCTGCGACGTCGATGTCGCCGGGGCCTGAGACGAATGCCGCCACGTCGACCGCGATGCGATTCTCCGAGCTGGCGCCGGCACCCGCTCCGCCGACGCCGATCATGCCGGCGCCGATCGCGGCCGAGGCCGCCAGGACGAATGCGGCGATCGTCTGCGCCGACGTTGCCCTCACGAGCAGGTCGCCGCCCGCGGTGATGTCGGAATCAGCCACCCACGCGCGCACTTCGGCGGCGTTGCGGGTGAGCAGCTCGCGCCACCGGGTGTCGTCGCTGAAGTCGATGCACGCCCCCTTGCCCGCGGCATCCTCGCCCGAGAAGCACGCACCGAAGCCGCCCGTGCCCACGTACTGGTAGGCCCTGCCGCTGTGCACGCCGTCGTCGACCGAAACGGTGTCGCCGGTCGTGATCGCCCCGGAACCGGCGAGCAGGCCGGTGAGGGTGTGGTCGGCGATCGTACCGTCACCGGCGTCGTACCCGATCACGTTGCGGGCGATCGACACGCCGATCGACACGGCACCGCCGATGAAGCCGGCGCCCACGGCGAGTGAGGCGCCGACGACCATCGCGAGCATCGCGGCGCGTCCGTCGGCGGTCACCGTGATCGTGGTGTCGCTGTCGACCACGCTGCCGGAGATGTACGCGTTCACGGTGCTGGTCACGATGTTCGTCGCCACCGCGCCGCCGCCGCTCACCGCTGCCGCGCCCGGCCCGCCAGCCACGGCCACCGAGGCGGCGACCGAGACCGCGTCGATCGTGATCGCCGACACATCGAAGCCGCCGGTGACTCGACGAATGATCCAGCCGAGCCCGGTCGCGGCATCCCGCAGCACCCACTCCTCACCGGCGACCAGCTCGGTGACCGCGAGCTGGCGCGAGAGGTGCAGTGAGGGCAGCGCAGTCTGCAGCTTCGCGATGAGCGATGCGGCCAGCGCACCCTTGCCCGCACCGGTGATGTCGGCGGTGTCGTCAGCTGAGGAGTTCAGGTCGGTGGCGGTGAGGAGCGCACCCGGCACGAACACGGGGATGGATGCTGCGCTGAGTGCCGCGATGCGCAGCGATGCCGCATCGACATCGGGGACACCCGAGAGGTAAGCCGCGACGTCCGCCGCCACCTCGTTGCGCGCGAGCGAGATCGCGACGGAACCTGCGACGGCAACTCCCCCGCCGGCGATCGCGAGCGACGCCCCGACCGCGACGGCGCGGATGCGCGAGGTGTCGGTGGCCGAGATGGTGATCGCCGCCCCGTGCAGCTTCGAGGAGGCAGTGCCGCTGACGAACGCGTGCACCTGCATGTTGATGCGGTTCTGCACGTCGGCGCCTGCGGCAGTCGCTGCCACCGCCACCAGACCGCCGGCGATCGCCACCGAGATGGCGAGTACGAGCGCATCGATCGTGGCGGTGTTGGTCGCTTGGACGGTCACGTCGCCGTCGGCATCGACCGAAGAGCTCTCGATGGAGGCGCGCACGTGGGCGGGCGTCGCCGTCGAGGAGAGCCCGTCGGGCGTGTACCCGATGAGGTTGCGTGCGATCGAGATGCCCACTGACACGCCGATACCGACCGCGCCGCCCGACACCGCCGCCGAGACACCCGCCACGATGGCCGAGATGCTCGACGAGTTCGTGGCCTTCACCACGACGCCACCCGTCGCCGTCACCGAGCTCTCGGAGATGAGCGCCGTCGTCGTCGAGAGGATCACGTTCGAGGCGAAGGCGCCCGCACCGCTCACCGCAATGCCCACCAGGCCGCCCGATGCGGCGAAGGATGCGGCGACGGCGAGTCCGTCGATCCGCGACTCGCTCTTGGCCTCGATGACCACATCATCCGCGTCGACTCCGACGGCACCCCCGGTGCCGACCTGCGCGATGCCTGCGGTGACGGCGACGTCGATGGTGTTCTGCGCGATCGTGATGGCGACCGAGACAGCGATGGCGGCAATGCCCGCGAAGGCGGCGGCGAGCGATGCGCCGATGGCAAGCGCGCGGATCGCCGAGCGATCGGTGGCCAGAAGACGCACGTGCTCGGCGGAGATGCCGCGCAGGGTGTGCACGGCCTGCGGCTCGCCCGTGACGGTTGCCGCGACATCCGTCACGATCGTGTTCGTCGCCCATGCTCCGGCGCCGCTCACGGCGATGCCCACCTTGCCGGCAGCGGCGATCGCGGCCGAGGCGGCGATCACCAGGGCGCTGATCGTCTGGCGGGACTCGGCGGTCTGCGTGAGCTGGCCCGTCGCGTCGAGCGAGGTGCGCAGCAGATACGCGCGCACTTCGAACGGCACCCGTGCGCCCGCGTCGTCGTATCCGCCGATGCGGTTCTCGGAGATCGAGATGCCGATCGAGACGCCGATGCCGGCGAGGCCTCCCGCACCGACACCGACGGATGCCGCGACGATCGTCGCGACGACCGAGGCGCTGGCGGCGGCGTCGAGGTCGAGCGCACCGGCAACGTCGAGCGAGCTGTCGGCGATCCAGGCGTTCACCGAGCCGCTGACCTCGTTGCGGGCGAAGGCGCCGGCGCCCGCCAGCGCGAGGCCGGCCTTCACGCCGCCGCCGACGGCCAAGGCTGCGGCGATCGCGATGGCGTCGATCGTCGGGCGCGAGACTTCGAACGCGCCCGCGTCGGACCGCGTGATCAGGAACACGTCGTTGCCTGCGGTGAGCTGCCATACCCGGCCGGCCTCGACAACAGTGAGCGACGGCGCCTCGTAGCGCCAGCGTGCGGCGTTCGTGAACGTCTCGCCGCCGAGGTTGATCAGCGCGTCGTCGCCGAGGAAGCGATAGGAGCGCATGCCATCGACGTCGTGCACGACGTCGTCGCGCTTGACGATCACCCATTGGTCTCCGGCGAGCCAGCGGTCGGTGTCGGTGAAGTCTTCGTCGGTGAGGTCGACGTCCACCTCGGTCGTCGTGCCGATGAAGACGTACACGCCGGGGTCGCCACCCGCTGCGTGGCCGTCGGCGACGAGCACGGCGACACCGAAACCGAGCGTGGCTGCTGCATTCAGCGACGAGATCGACGCCACCGCTCGGGTCGTCGACGATGTGCGGCCGACGACGAGCGGGTGGCCCGCGGTCGCGAACTGCGCCTCGATCGCGGCGAGGATCGCGGCGTCGTCGTTGGCGTCGGCCGAGTCACGCACCTGGTTGTCGTCGCCGTCGGTGGTCTGCTCGCTCTGGGCCGCATCCGCGAGGGAGGTCCGGGTGACACCCGTGAGCGTGAAGAGGAAGGTGCCGCGCGAGGTGGCCGACACGTCGACATCCCCGCCGGTCGTCGTGACGACGGCGGCGATGATGGCCGCGGCGACGTCGACGTGGATGCTGTTGAGGGCGATCGACAGGCCGATGGCGACCGAAGCGCCGATCGTGCCACCGAAGCTGGCGGCGACCGCGGCGCCGATCGCGAGCACCCGGATCGTGGAGGTGTCGTCGGCGGTGACGCTGACCGAGGCTGCACGCACGGTACGCGGGCTGGCGGGGCTGCCGCCGTCGATCGCGGCGCGGGTGGAGGCGTTGATGCGGTTCTCGGCGTAGGAGCCGGCCCCCGCGAGGCCGATGGCCGCGGAGGTGCCGCCGCTGATGGCGGCAGCTGCCGCAATGACGAGGGCCTCGATCGACTGGGAGGAGGTGGCGGAGAGGGTGACTGCGCCGCTGCTGTAGACGTGGGCGCCAGAGACGACCGCTTCAGTGGCCGCCACGCTCGGGGTCAGCCCGATGCGCTCCCACACGGAGGGGTCGGTGAAGTCGGTCGTTCGAAGGTCGACCGACTGGGTGATCGGGGGTCCGCGGTACGAGTACGCCTCGCCGTCGAGCACCCCGCCCACCACTCGCACCGTGTCGCCGGCCGAGAGGCCCGCGACCACCTGATCGGAGTCATAGTCGGTCGACACGCCGGCTGCCTCATCCCATCCGATCAGGTTGCGGGCCACCGAGATACCGAGGGCGAGCCCGACCGACGAACCGAGCCCGGCCGCGAGCGACGCGCCGATGCCGATGACACGTGCATGGATGCTGCCTGTGGCCATCGCCGCGACCGAGACCGCCGCAACGGGAGCAGCTGCCGTGCCGAGCGACCCTCCGACGATGCCCGCGCGCGTGGTGGCGAGGATGCGGTTGGTCGATTCGGCGCCGCCACCAGCCAGGGCCACCGCGGGAGAGCCCGCAGCGACCGCCACCGAGACGGCGACCGCGATCGCCGACACCGAGATCTCGGAGTCGTTGGTCGCGCTGATGAAGATGCCGCCCAGCGCGAGCACGACGCCGGGATCGTTCACCAGCGCGAGCACCTGCGAGTCGATCGTGTTGTGGGCGAGTGAGAGCCCGACGGCCCCCGAGATCGCGCTGCTCCCGCCGAGGCTCGCGGCCACGGCGAGTCCCTGTGCGTCAGCGCTGATGCGCGAGCTGTCCGAAGCGGTGACCCGCAGCGCCCCGCCGGCCCCGACACCCGTGCGGGTGGCGGATGCCTCGACGCGAGAGCCGATCATGTTGTCGGCCCAGACGCCGCCGATCGAGATCGCGAGGGCGGAGCTGGTCGAAGCGGCTGCCGCCACCGACGTGGCGCTGATCCTGGCGTCGATGGTCGTGGCGTTGCTCGCGTCGATCACCACGTCGCCGCCGGCCTCCAGGTGGGCGTCGATCGCGCGCGCCTTCACTTCGATCGGTGCCGCAGATCCCGTGACCTCGAACGTGGTCGGGTTTGCGTACTCCTCCCACCCGATCAGGTTGCGCGCCACCGCGATGCCGATCGCGATCGCCGGTGACGTGCCCGAGATGGACGCCCCCACAGCCACCGCGAGCGCGGCGACCGTGGCGTCGATCGCCGAGGAGAACTCCGCAGACAGGGTGAGTCCTCCGCCCAGCGCCGTCGCGCGGGTGTCGTCGATCGTGGCGTTCGTGCGGCCGCGGATCAGGTTGATCGCCACCGCTCCGCCGCCCGAGACGGCCGTCGAGCCCTTGATCCCGACGGCGACGGTGATGGCGGATGCTGTCGAGGTGGCGTCGATCGTCGACTGCCCGGTCGCGGCCACCTGCAGTGTGCCACCCGCCCGCGCCCACGCGGCCCGTGCGAGCCGAGCATCCGTCGCCGTGCGGATGTCGTTGCGCGCCACGCTCAGCCCGATGCCGACGCTCGCCCCGCGGTCTTCGGTGAGGTTGATCGTCACCGCGGTCACCGGTGCCTCCACCCACGCGTCGATCGTGGCGAGGTCGTCGGCCGTGATGCTCAGACTGCCGCCCGCGTCGATCGAGGCTTCCCCGGTCACCGCAGGGGCGTCGGCGATCTCGGCACGCGTGATCGCGTTGACCTTGTTCATCGCGATGACGGCGGCGATCACGACAGACACCGCCGAGGTCTCGTCTTCTTCGCCGCTCGAGGGCAGCGCAATGTTGATCGAGACGATCGCGTTGCGGATGTGTGCGGTGAGGGTGGAGGCGCCGACCGCGGTGACGCTGACGTCGCCCTCGGCGTCGATCGTCGAACCGGTGACAAAGGCGACCGTCTCGGCCGGCAGCGGTGTGGCGATGTCGGCACCGGAGAACGCGTCGGCGATGGTGAAGAAGATGTTCTGCGCGCCCCAGCCGATCGTGTTGAACGCGAGGGTCACGCCGAGGCCGATTCCGGCGGTCTCGGTCACCGCGGTGATCGTCGCGATGATCGCGGAGGTGTTGGCCGCGGCCACGACGACGTTGGCGGCGGCGGTGAGCGCAGCATCCGTCACCGTCGCGTGCGCGCTGGAGAGCACCAGGTTGGTCGCGATCAGCACGCCGATCGCCTTCGAACCACTGCCGCCCTGGGCGAGCATGCTGCTCGTGATGATCGCGGTGAGGGCGGCACGCTCGGTCGCCGTGACGGTGACGTCTCCCCCGGCATCCACATCGGTGTCGACGATGTTCGCAGTGACCCCGCCGCGCACATCGTTGAGCACGACGAGGCCGCCCCCGGCGGTGGAGGTGGTCTTGATCGTCTGCACCAGCTGCAGCACGCGGTCGATGAAGGGCACATCCCAGAGCGCGTCGACCAGGCGCTGGCGCCAGAGGGTGGCGTCGCTGTAGTCCTGGTTGCCGAGATCGAGGTCGAGCATGGGCTCGGTGCCGATGTACTCGTAGACCAGGCCCGCGCAGTCGTCAGCGCAATGCGCGTAGTCGTCTGCGACCCGCACGGTCTGGCCGGGGCTCAGATCGACAGTCCCCGAGTTCGACGTGTGCGAGTAGTCGAGCAGCGCCGCCTCGATGAGCCCCGCGTAGATGATCGTCGGGTCGTTGACGGCCTGGGCGAGCACCTCGAGGGTGATGTCGGCACTGATCTCGGCGACCTCGTCGGCGCTGACGGTGACGTCGCCTCCGGCGATGAGCCCGGTGCTTCCCCCCGCCTGCTCGATGACCGCCGACGTCAGCACGTTGACCATGTTCTTCGCCACGGCGATGCCGACCGACGTGCTCGCCGACCCCCACACCATCACGACGACCGAGAGGGCGGCGTTGGTGACCTCGGCGTTGATCACGCCGGCGTTGACCGCGACGACCGCGACCTCGCCGCCGGCGTTGACCACGGTGCCGGTGATCCGTGCCTCGACGGTCGCCGGCTGCGCTCCCCCCAGCGCGTTCGCGAGCTCGGGCGAGCCGATGATCGTGTCGATGAGGTTGAAGAGGAAGTTCTGCGACAGCCAGCCGATCGAGTTGAAGGCCAGCGTGACGCCGACGTTCGTCGACGCCGACTCGAGCGAGGCGCGGGTGGTGGCATCCAGCTGCGCCACGTTCTCGGCGCTCACCAGCACGTCACCGGTCGTGGTGGCAGAGCCACCCGAGACGACCGCACGCGCTTGCGAGAGCACCACGTTGGTCGCGATGACTCCGCCCACCGCGATCGAATCGCCCTTGATTTCGGGGAACGAGCTGCCGCCCGACGAGATCACCGAGGCGTCGGCGATCGCCCGCAGGAGCGCCTCTTCGCTCGCCCGCACGAGGATGCTCGCCGCCGTCACGTGCACGTCGGTGATGCGGGCGATCGCGCGGGCCCGCACGTCGTTCATCACGACGATGCCGCCGACGGCGATCGCATCGGAGCCGGTGAAGTTGAGACCGTCAGGCAGGATGCCGGTGAGCGGCAGCGGCTTGAACCACCCCAGATCGCTGAAGTCCACCACGCCGAGGTCGATGAGCGAGCCGTCCGGGCCCATCCATTCGTACACGACACCCTCGTCGCCGCCCAGCAGTGCCCACAGGGCGCCGTCGCTGTAGTCGATGACACCCAGATCCAGCAGGGCGTCAGCGCCGAGATAGCGGTAGGCGCGGCCGCTCTCGCCGCCGACCTGCACCCACAGGGCAGTGTCGGAGTAGTCCTCTGCGCCCAGGTCGAGACGGGCGTTGTCGCCGATGTAGCGGTAGGTTCCTGCCGCACCGCCGCCGGCGTAGCCGCTGAGCACCTCGACCACGTCGCCGGTGACGACGATGCGGGTGCCGGAGCCTGTCGAGAACCGCGCGTCGGCATAGCCGTCGTCGACGCGCACGATCTGGCCGTTCTCGAGCGAGATCTCCCCGTCAGCGCTGGCGTGATCCTCCTCGATCGCGACCACGCGCACGGTGTCACCACGGTTGAGGGTGCGCTCGCCCTCGGCCGAGGTGTAGTCGGAGGCCACGACGTTGTCGTTGACGTAGCCCTGCGCCACCGAGAGTCCGCCGTCGTTGACGGTCGTGGAGGAGGTGACCAGCAGGGTGTTGGCGTAGATGCCGGTCGCATCGGTAGCGGTCACCTCGACGGCGCCGCCCGCAGCGACCGCCTCGGTCGGTGTCATCGGAGTGTTGGCGATCTCGGCCTCGGCTCCGGCCGACACCTTGTTGCTCGCGATCAGCACTCCGACTGCCCCGCCCTTGGCGTCGTACAGCGCACCCGCCTCGCTGATCGCCGCGTTGCTCACCGTCGCGTTCAGCTGCGCCGAGTTGATCGCGGTGACCGACACGTCGCCGCCCACGGTGACGACGGTGTCGAGCACGCGCGCGATGGCCAGCGCGGGACGCTCATCACCGAGGGCCTCGCTCAAGAGCGGGTCACCCAGAATCGCGTCGAGCGCGGCGAACAGCACGTTCTGCGGTGCCCAGCCGAGCGTGTTGAAGGCGAGGACGACGCCGACGGCATGCTCACCCGACGTCGCCGAGGTGAGCAGGGTCGCATCGATCGCCACCGCATTGTCAGCCAGCACCGTGAGGTCACCGACCAGCAGCAGCACCGAGTTCTTCACGAGAGCAGTCGCCGTCGCGAGCACGCGGTTCGTGGCGAGCTGCCCGGCGACAGCCAGCACGGAACCGGTGCCGTAGAAGCTTCCGCCCATTGCAGAGACGTTCAGCAGTGCTTCGGCCTCGAGCCACGCGTTCTCGGTCGCCGACACGGTGAGCCCTGTGGCGGTGACAGCGGCATTGATCACCTGTGCGGTGGCCGAGGCCCGCACGTCGTTGAGGATCACGAGGATGCCGACCGACCGCGCATCGGAGTCGGTGAGGTTGCCGATGTTCGGGTAGAACCGGCCGAGGTCTTCGGAGCCGGCGACCACCCTCGTCCAGCGGGCGGTGTTCGTGAAGTCCGTCGCGACGATGTCGCTGAGATCGAGCGACCCCGACGCTCCGATGTAGAGGTAGATGTCGCCGACGACCGGTGCCGTGCCCCCGGGGTTCGCCGCGCGCCAGGCGTCGACCCACGCCTGGCCGACACGCACGTGCGTTCCGATGCGTCCGCCCACTCCGGCCGGGAGCGTGCTCGGCTCGGTCACCACATCACGTACACCGGACTCGGTCGTGTAGTCGTAGTCGCCCGGAATGACGATCTGGTTCAGCACGTCGGTGATGCCGGCCAGGGTGTTCGAGGTCGCCACGTCCTGGATGACGGTGCTGCTGGCCGAGATGCCAGCCTCATCGTTCGCCTCGACGGTGACTTCGCCGCCGGCATCCACGGTGCCACGGGTCCCGGTGAAGACGATCTCGGCAAGTGCGAGGCTGTTGACCTTGTTCGTGCCGACGATGAACCCTGCGGCCGCGCCCGAGGCGCCGTAGCCGTCGATCTGCTGCTTGCCGCTGGAGAGCGTCACGTTGGCGTTGGCCTTCGTGCCGGCGCTGCCGAAGGCGATGTCGACGGCGGCTTCGACGACGTTCTCGTTGGCGGCGACGGCGTTGAGGATGGTCGCCGAGGTGGCCATGACCGTGATGTCGCCGGTGATGTCCAGCGTCGAGTCGGTGACGACGGCACGTGCGACCGCGGGGTGCTCGTCTCCGAAGATCGCGGTGACGATCGGGTCGTCGCCGGTCGTGAAGCGGTCGGCGATGTCGGAGACCGGAATCCCGAGAATCGCCTCGAGGAGGTACGAGAGCAGGTTCTGCGAGGTCCAGCCGAGCGAGTTGAAGGCGAGGATGACGGTGAAGGCATCCCACGCTTCCATCGTGGTGGAGGCCACAGCCACGGCGTCGCCGATCTGCGCGGCCTCGACCCGCAGGTCGCCGCCGGCGGTGATCGGGCTGCGGGTGACGAGCGCCTCGGCGCCGCCCTGCACCGCGTTCATCGCGAGGACGCCGCCGCCGCCCTCCCACGCGTAGAGGGTGCTGGAATCGAACGCCGACAGCGCCGACGAATCCGTTGCCCGAACGTCGACGTCGCCATCGACCGCGACGGTCAGATCGGTGATCGACGCGATGGTGGACGTGCGCACGTCATTGCTGACGATGAGGCCGAAGTAGCCGTTCGCCTCACCGGTGAGCGACTTGCCCATCCGGGTACCGAGCTCACCGAGGAGCGCGTAGCTCAGAGACCCGGTGAACAGGCTCGTGGAGGTCATCGGCTTCCACAGGTCGAGGTCGTCGAAGTCGGCGCTGCCCAGATCGACGACGGTGCCATCCAGGCCCATCCACTGCACGATCGTGCCGGCGGCCTCGGAGCTGCTGTCATCGGCGACTCGGACGCGATCGTTCAGATCAAGCGTCACGGCGCCGGAGTTGCTGGTGTAGCTGTAGTCCTCGAGCTGGTCGGCGAGGAAGCTGTTCACGAGGCCCGCACCCGCATCGTTGTTGGGCGAGACCTCGGAATAGAGGGTGGTGGTCGAACCGATGGTCGAAGCCGAGAGTGCATCGACCGTGAGTGCGGCTGCCGTGACCGACGCGGTGATGTCGTCGAGCTGCCGCCAGCCGGGGGCGGTGAAGTCTTCGTTCGCTGCCGGGGGCCCGCGCGCTGCGCCGACCCACTGGTGGATACCCGAGAGCGTGTGGACGACGTCGCCGGTCTCGATGGTCTCCGGAGGTGCGGCGAGGGTCCAGTCGGCGATCGCGATGCCGTCGACCTGCGCGAACGCGCCGCTCGAGACCCGGTTCGAGGCGAGCACGCCGTTGACGGCCAATCCCCCGGCGCCGAACAGTGCGGCAGGGTACGAGGTCGCGTCGTTGCCGAGGTAGGCCGAGACGGTCGCCGACGCCGTGGCGATGACCTGCACAGCACCCCCCGCTGCCAGCGTGGTGTGCTGCACCAGCGCCGAGGCGATCGCCGGGCGTTCGCCGTCGTCGTCGCTGTTCTCGTCGATGACCGCGGAGCCGAGGATCGTTTCGATGGCGGCGAAGAAGGTGGCCGTCGGGGCCCAGCCGATGGTGTTGAAGGCGAGCACGACGCTGAATGTCTGCGCGCCGGAGGTGAGCGCCGCCCGTGCGGAAGACGCCACTTCGGCGCGCAGCACTGCGCGCACGGTGACGTCGCCGACGACGTCGACGATGCTCCACAGCAGGCTGGCGGTGGCACCGCCGAGCACGCGGTTGGTGGCAAGGATGCCGCCCGCGGCGAGCGCCGTGCCTTCACCGGTGATGCTGCTGCCGCCCGACGCCTTCGCAGTCACGTCGGCGTCGGCACGAACGATCGCCTGCTCGATCGCCTCCACCACAAGCGAGCCCGCAGCGAGGTTCACGAACGCCAGCACGGCAATGACGTCACTGCGCAGGTCGTTGAGCACCACGGCGGCGGCGATCGCGACGGCGGGAGATTGGGTGATGTTGAAGCCGCGCGGAATCCCGTCGCTCGGATCGGCGGGCCGCCACCAGCCGAGATCGAGCAGATCCTGCGCACCGAGATCGACCAGCGAGCCGTCGGGCCCCATCCACTCATACATGCTGAGCGGAGTGTCGGCGACCCGCACCCAGACGGCCGAATCGGAGTAGTCGGTCGCGTTGAGATCGAGGTCAGCCGACGAGCCGAGGTAGCGGTAGGCGCTCCCCGCGTCGCCGCCCACGATGGCCCAGCGGCTCACGATCGAGAAGTCTTCGACGGCGAGATCGATCCGGGTCGCCTGGCCCAGGTACCGATACCGCGTGTCGACATCACCGCCCGCGAGATGGCCCGCTTCGACGAGCACGATGTCGCCGTGCAGCACGTAGCGGATGCCGAGGCTTGTGCTGTGGCGTTCGCCGGCGTAATCGGCGGCCAATCGCACGATGGTGCCGGTTGCGATCGCTCGCACCTGATCTGCGATCTCCGACTGCGCGGTGAAGTCGTCTGCCGTGGCGCCGATGGGCACGAGCACGAGGTCGCCACGGTCGAGCGTGACCTCGCCGTCGGTGGAGAGGTAGTCGTAGGTCAGCCCGCCGCCGATGGCGTCGATCGTGTTGCCGACGACGTGCACTCCTCCGTCGTTCACCGTGACCGACGCCACGGTGAGCTTGACGTTGGAGTAGATGCCCGCCGCGTGGTCGGCGACGATGCGTACCGCCCCACCGGCAGTGATCGGGATGCGCTGCGCGGTGTTCGACTGGATAGCGACCGTTGTGATGCTCGAGATCTTGTTGCTCGCCAGCACGAAGCCCGCGCCTCCGCTGAACATGCCGGCGACAGCCTGCAGCGATGCCATCGAGGTGTTGCTGACGGTGGCGTTGATCGTCTCGGCCGAATGTGCGCGCAGATCGATGTCGCCAGTGGCCGTGAGCTGCGAGTCGCGGGCGAGCGCGTCGACGGCCCACGACTGCTCGGTGGCGAACGTCACGCCGAGCAGGAGTTCGCCCGCGGCGCGGAGGTCGTCGAGCGCCGTCGCCGAGAGCAGCCAGCCGACGAAGTTGACGGCCATCGCGGCCGCGAGCGTGAGCTTCGGCGAGTTGTCGATCGTGAGCGTGCCGGTCGCCGCGACGGCCGAGATGTCGGAGGTCGCGTCGATGAGTGCGCCGTCGCTGTCGGCCTCGATGACGATGGATGCCGCATCGACGATGCTGTCGATCACGCGTGCCGACACCGAGCCCACGAGCGCGTTGGCGGCGAAGAGCCCGGCGACGGCCGCGATGTCGGTGGTGACGAGCGCGACGTCGGCTTGGGCGATCGAGGCGGCGGTCGTGGTGGCCGTGAGCACCGGTGCGGCCACGGCGCTCACCTTCACGTCACCCGTCGCGGTGATCTCCGAGCGAATGATGAGGGCACTGACCGTGCGGTCGAGCAGGTTCCAGGCGCTCACGCCGGTCGCGGTGATCAGGGGCGTTCCCGGCATGAGGACCTGGTCGCCCGCCTCCACGGTCAGCGCGCTCGTGTCGTGCGCCTCGACCGTGACCCCCGCCGCCGTGGTGATGCCCGCATCCGTCACGGTGGAGCTGGTCTGCCCCGTGACGTCGATGAGCGCGTCCTTGCCGATCGCGGCGTAGGTCGAGGCAGTGGTGGCCTGCACCGAGAGAGCACCGACGTCGAGGGTGGCGCCCGTCACGTCGGCGGTTGCGTCGTCGGTGCCGACGACGAGGTGCGCGATGCCGACGAGGGTGGAGGCGACCTCGGCGATGAGTTCACCGTCATTGCGCGCGGCCACGCCCACGCGTCCGGTGGTGGTCAGCGCAGTGGCGATGGATGCAGCAGTCTCGCGGTCGAGCGTGATGCGCGCCTGCAGGCTGTCGAACCTGAATGCCGTGTTGATGTGCGCCGAACCGGTGACCGGATTCGAGAACAGCGGGACCAATACTGGACGGCTGGCGTCGTCGAGTAGCGCGATCAGCCGGGTCGTATCGGATGCCGACACGAGCACGGTCTCGGGCACGCTCGCTGAGGCGGGCCCGCCGCCGGTGAGCGTGACGGTCGCACCCGAGCGGATATGCGCCTGCGACGAGTTCGTGGCGGTGACATCCACGCGCGCATCGACGACCGACAGCACACCGGCTGCCCAGGGAGTGAGCGACGCGGCGGTCGCCGTGTAATCGAGCTCGATGCCGACCCGCGCGAGCACCTGCAGCGTGGCTGCGACGATCGTCGCGACCGCGCCGATCTCAGCCAGTGCCGACGAGTGGAATGTGAACGACTCGGCTCCGGCCGCGCCGGTACTGGCCTCGAACTGCTCGGCGGTGGCGCTGACCAGGATGTTGCGCGCCGATACTGTGCCGGACACGCGCGCGACCGCGGCCACGGTGCCGGCGGAGCTGGAGCCTGCGTGCGCGGCGAGCGTGACATCGGCGGTCGTCGTGAGCTGAGCATCCGCCATGATCTCGACGGTTTCGGCGAAGGCTGTGAACGGTACCCCGCCGAGGTCGATCGTCCCCACGACGCGCACGGCATCCGTTCCGCCGAGACCATCGATCGTGAGCGAGACGGTCGGGATCGCGAAGTGCAGGGTCTCCATCGTGGGTGCCGTGGCGGTGAGCCAGCCTGCGAGCGACGCGTGCGGGGCGAGGGTGATCACTTCGTCGCCAGCGGTTCCGCTCACCGTCAGCGCAGTCGCGGCCGAGATCGTGATCGGTTCGAGCCCGGTGTAGGAGTACCGGATGCCGCCCACCACGACCGCGCCCGAGTGTGGATCGTAGGCCTCGGCGTGCACCCCGCGGCCGGCCGCGTCGAGCACCATCGTGTCGAACCCGCCCGCTCCGCCGTCGACCGCGCCGGAGAGGCGACCCGTCGCCGAGAAGTCGAAGACATCCTCGTTGTCGGCGGCACCGACCAAGTGCTCGAAGCCGTCGAACACGAAGCCACTCACGGTTCCGGCGCCGTCGCCGGTGATGCTCCAGGTGACATGCTGCGCGGGACCCCCCAGCGTGTCTTCGCCTCCCCCGCCCGTGATGCGGACGCTGCTGTCGCCGGCTGCACCCGTCAGCTCGATCCGATCGGCGAGCGCGCCACCGGCGACGATGTGGCGAGCGGCATCGGGTGCCTCGTCCACGTCGGAGGGGTCGGTCAGGCTCACCAGCACCGCGCCCTCGCCCGAGACGACTAGCTGGTGATCGAACCGGTCACCGGCGGTTGCCACGGCGGTGTCGCCCTCGAGGCTCCAACGACTGCGCGTGCCCGAAACGGCAAGCGGCTCGAGGTCACCGATGGTCAGGGTCGCCTCGTATGCGCCGGCTGCGCCGGGATTGAGCGTGACGGTGACCGTGACGCTCTCGCCGGCTGCCAGCTCTGTCGGCATGCCGGTGATCTCGAAGGCGTTCGACGGATCATCGAGCAGCGCGGCGAGCGCGATGACGTCCGTGCCGGTGTTCGTGATCACAAATGTCATCGATCCACCCGACACCGGGTGGACTCGGCCGAGCGCGAGCTCGCTGACCGAAAGCACCAACTGAGCCGCGACGACGGCCGCCACCTCTGCGGGTGCCTCCGAGGTCGGCGCGAGCTCCGGCGCAAGGGACTCCGACGCTGGTGCCGGCTCGGGGTCGGGTCCTGGCGCGGGTTGCGCGTCGGCGTCGGGCTCTGGCGCGGGCGCCGCGTCGGCGTCGGGCTCTGGCGCGGGCTGCGCGTCGGCCTCGGGCTCCGGCGCGGGCGCGGGCTCCGGCGCGGGCGCGGGCTCCGGCGCGGGCTCGGCGGCAGGCAGCCCCGTGGGTTGGGCGGGGCGGGGGCTGTCTCCTCGGCGGATGCCGGTTCGACGACCTCTGTCGCTGCCAGCAGCGGTGCCGATACCGGCGACCCGCCGGCGCGCGCAGCATCGTTCGCCGTGACGGCGATGGCGCTTCCCGGGTGGAGGACTTCGTGCATCACGCCGCCGTCTGCGTGCTCGAGCCCCACCGCGTGGCCGATCTCGTGTCGCAGGACGGTGATGAGGCTCATTCGTCCCCATCCCCAGCCCGCGGCATCCGCGTCGATGGTGATCACGCGACCGGACGTGTGCCCCAGCATCCGTTCCGGAAGTTCGCCGACACGCGCCGAGATGCCCGCCGTGTCGATTCCTTGGGCTTCCCACTCTGTACGCGCTTGCGCAAATGCTTGATCGAGCTGGTCCACTGGGAGTGCGTCCGAGCTCACTGGTCGGGACGACACGCCGATGGCTGTGAGCGCAGCCGCGGGGTCTGGTGCTCTCGTCGGCGGGAGCACTGCGATCTGCACGATGAGACTGAGCACGGCGACGACGAGAGTGATTCGAAAGCCGAGAGACGACGATGCGCTCGCCGGTCTCGCAGCGCCTGCATTGGCGTTGCGAGACTTCATCGGACGAGTTTCCAATGCGGCTGCTTTCAGTCGCCTGGGGAACCCCATAGTGGCAACAGTGTTATGTTTACACCTTGCGGCGTGTGCGCACAAGGCATCGGGCAAACCCGTGTACGCACGCCACCGCGGTCCGTTGCTCCGAGCAACGCTCGCTGCAGTGAGCGGGTCGAAGGCGATGACGCTCCCCTGCCCGACCGCGAACGCGAGCTCGGTACCGATCGCGGGCTTCGAGCCGTTCGGCAGCCGCGCCGTCCAGCGCCGACCCTGCCCTGCGCCGTAGACATAGGTGTCCGAGCCGAGCTCCTCGACGAGGTCGACAGTGACGCTCACTGTCGAAGTCGCAGGTCTCCCCCATGACGGCCGACCTGGACGAGCAGGTCGAGCAGGTCCGCCACCGGCCGCTGGATGAGGCTGGCCCGTTCACGTTCGTCGCCGCCGACGTGCTGACGATGATGGTCCTCGAGGGCGGCCGAGTCATCAACGCCGTCGTCCTGGTCGCGACCGGCGTCAACGCCGACGGGCGCCGCGAGGTGCTGGGCCTGCGTGTGGCCACCAGGGAGACCGGGCTGGCGGTCGACGATGCCGAGACACAGCGGCGTCGGCGTCCACGCCCAGCCGAACGCGGGTCGCATGTCGTCGGCCGCCGACAGCGTGCACAGCCGTGACGATCCGAGGCGCCGAGTGGGTTGTGCTGCATCCGCTCGACGGTGCACGGCTCGCGGTCGTGCGGCTCCTGCTGCGCGGGCCACGGCGCGAACCGCATTACCGGGCCGTGACCGCGCATCCGGATCGCGCGCAGCGCCGCCTGCTCGGCTATTGGTCGAGCGTCGACGAGGCGCACGAAGCCGCGCTCACGCTGTTCTAGCGGCCCGCGCCGTACCCGAGCGGTCGCGCGGCGCCGGTCGCCCGCCGCGCAGCGTGAAGCGCCGGTCAGCGCGTCAGCAGCGCGCGTGCCACGGTCGCCCGCCACCCGGCATCGGCGAACTGCCCGCTGAGCTGGTCGAGCACGTCGCGGGTAGGCCACGCCCAGATGTGCGCGGCATCGTCCAGGCTGCCGCCGGTCAGCCTCCATCCCAAGTCGGCCAGCAGCGCTCCGCTGTCGGGCGCTGGCATCTCAGTGTCGAGCAGAGCCGACCGCAGCAGCAGCAGCGCCCCGGCATCGCGCTCGTGCGGCTTGCCGAGCGGCACGCGGCTGCGAATGTGGTTCCACAGTGCCGCGGGATCGCCTGCCACCGCGCGCGCTGCCGCCGTCGGCAGCAGCCGGCCCTTCGCTTTGCGCAGCAGCCCGAGCTGCGTCGCTGAGGCGCGCAGCGCTGCGACCGGACGCGTCTGGTCCTCGCGGTTGCCCTTCCCGATCCACTGGCCCTCGAGTCCGAGCGCATCCCACAGCGTGGACACGACCGTCGGCGGCAGCCAACCGGCCGCGGTGAGCGGCAACCCGTCGCCGACGAGCTCGAGCAGCAGTCTGTAGCGGTCGACAGCCCCCTGCATCTGCCCGGGTGACAGGTGCACGGGCTCGTGCAGCGCATCCGTCACCAGCGCCGCGACATCGCTCAGCTGCGAGCCCCCCGCCTTCAGCAGCAGCTCCGGAATGTACGGGTGCACGGTGTCGAGCGCCGGCAGCGGTCCGCTCGCGAGCATCTCGTTGGCCTCGTCGATGTCGAAGTGCTCGGGGTCGAAGCCCTCGGGCGCCCAGCGGCGCAGCTCCTCCGCCCAATCGGCGTCGATGTCGACAGGCCGCCCCGCGAGCACGTCGAGCAGCTGCGCGTACCCGCCGATGCCGCCGCAGTCCTCCGGTGGGCAGGCGCGCTTGCCAGTCACGCACACCGCATCCGGGGCTCCGTCGACCCACGGCTCGGCCCGCTCGAGCTTGATCGTGTGCTGCCAGCCGTCGCCGAAGTCGTACTCGTAGTGCAGCCGATCCCCCGCCGTCGCGAGCACCTGCTCGAGCCGCACGTCAGCCTCGAGCGTGCCGGTCTCGCCCTCGTCGACGTCAAACGGCGTGAGGAACGGCTCGACGTCCCGGTCGAGCGCGCCCGGGCCCATCACGAAGTGGTGCAGGTGGGAGTCGCTCCAGCCCATCGCGACCTGCAGCACCGTGTGCAGGCGGTCGAGCGGCATGTGGCTCGAGAGCTGCAGGCGCCGCCAGATGGGCGGCTGCGCACCCGTGAGATCGACGCGCACGGTGAAGCGCTGCGGCTGCCTCTGCTTGTGCAGCAACGTCGGCTGACGGCGTCGCCACTCGAACGGACTGCGGCTCGCGCCGATGGCGGCCAGCAGCGCCTGCGCCGCCTCGACCGGGTTGTCACGTGCGCCCATGCGCCATCTCCTTCGTCGGATTCCCGCTGCCCTCACGATGCTACGCGGATGTGTGGGGTCACCACCGCAGCACCATGCCCCTGGGAATCGACCACCCAGACCGCGGTATGGCCGAGGTCCAGGCGACGCTCGCGCCATAGCGTCGGCGTCGCGCCGCGTCAGCCCGCAGCGTGGATGCGGTGCCCCGTCGTCGGGTCGAAAGCGATGACGCTCCCCAGCCCGACGGCGAACGCGAGCTGGTCGCCGATCGCGGGCTTCGCGCCCTTCGGCAGTCGCGCGGTCCAGCGCGCGCCGTGGCCGCTGCCGTAGACGTAGGTGTCCGAGCCGAGCTCCTCCACGAGGTCGACCGTCATGCGCACCAGCGCGGCGTCATCCCCCGGCTCGGCGACGACCGTGAGGTCCTCGGGCCGGATGCCGTACGTGAGCGCGCTGCCCGAGTGGCTGGCGGCCGGCCGGAACGGCAGGGTGAGGTCGCCCACCTGCGCGCCCCGCGCATCCGACCACTCGCCTTCGACGAGGTTCATCTGCGGTGAGCCGATGAAGCTCGCGACGAACAGCGTCTCGGGCTCGTCGTAGAGCTCGCGCGGAGTGCCGACCTGCTCGATGCGGCCCTTGTTCATGACCACGACGCGGTCGCCCATCGTCATCGCCTCGGTCTGGTCGTGCGTGACGTAGACGGTGGTGACGTCGAGCGTGCGCTGCAGCGCGGCGATCTGCCCGCGGGTCTGCACGCGCAGCTTCGCGTCGAGGTTCGACAGCGGCTCGTCCATGAGGAAGACGGATGGGCGGCGCACGATCGCGCGCCCCATCGCGACGCGCTGACGCTGGCCGCCCGAGAGCTCGCGCGGCTTGCGGTCGAGCAGCTCGGTGAGTTCGAGCAGCTCGGCGGCCTCGGCGATCAGCCGCTGCCGCTCGGCGGCCGGCACCTTCGCGTTCTTCAGCGAGAACTCGATGTTGCCGGCCACCGTCATGTGCGGGTAGAGCGCATAGCTCTGGAACACCATGGCAACGTCTCGCTCGCTGCCGTCGACGCCGGTGACGTCGCGGTCGCCGAACGCGATGCTGCCCGACTCGGGGAACTCGAGCCCGGCGAGCGCGCGCAGCGTCGTCGACTTGCCGCACCCGGAGGGGCCGACGAGCACGAGCAGCTCTCCGTGCTCGATCTCGAGGTCGATCGCGTCGATCGACGGCCTCTGGGCCCCGGGGTAGGTGAGCGTGACGTCATGCAGCGAGACGTTGACCATGGTGGTGGTGTCCTTCGGAAGGGGTGGTGTCAGCCCTCGAGCTGCGGGGCCAGGTCGTTCTCGTACAGGCCCTCGAGCTCGGCCTGCATCTCGGCGAGCGACTCCGCCACGTCGGCGTCGGTGGTGAGGATGCGCTGCAGGCCGGTGGCGAGGGTGAGGTCGCCGCCGGGCAGGAACACGCGCATGAAGTCCTGCGTGCGCGTGCGGGTCTCGAGCTGGTTCACGGCGACCTCGAAGTTCGGGTTCGCGGCGTAGAGCTCGCTGGCGTCGGCGTCGGAGCGCACCGGCATGTAGCCCGTCTCGGCAGAGAAGGCGACGGTGTTCTCGGCGCTCGTCAGGTGGTCGGCGAGCATGGCTGCCGCGAGCTGCTCCTCGGGGGTCGAGGAGGCCGAGATGGCGATGCCGGCACCGCCGGTGGGCACGACGAGCTCGGTCTCGACGGGGCCGCCGGGGAGGAACGCGACGCCGACCTCGAAGCCTGCGGTCTCGGTGACGCCGCCGAGCGAGCCGGTCGAGCCGATGAACTGGCTCGTCGCGCCCGCGGCGAAGTCATCGGCGGGCGAGCCGCTGGAGACGTTGGCCCAGCCGTCGAGCACGGCGTCCTGTGCGAACTGCACGGCCTGCACGGTCTCGTCGCTCGTCATCGCACTGGCGTCCCACTCGTCGGACCAGCCGCCGCCGTAGCCCCAGACGAGGTTGTTCATCATCCAGGCCGGGTAGTCCTCGGCGGGCGGGAAGCTGAAGGCGGTGTCGGTGACGCCCGCCTCGACGAGCGCCTGCGAGTTCGCCTGCACCTCGTCCCAGGTGGTGGGCGCAGCGTCGAGGCCGGCGGCCGCGTAGTCGTCCTTGTTGTAGTAGAAGATCGTCGTCGAGCGCGAGTACGGCACGGCGAAGTGGCTGCCCTCGTAGAGGTAGTCGTCGAACAGCGTCGTGTTGTAGGTCGAGGCGTCGCCACCGGCTGCGGCGAAGACGTCGTCGAGCGGCAGCAGCGAGCCGTTGACGTAGTTGGTGAACCAGGTGGCGTCCGACATCACGACGAGGTCGCCGACGTCGCCAGAGGTCTGCGCGGTCTGGTAGCGCTGCGAGATCTCCTCGTAGTTCGCGCCGGCGGTGACGACCTCGACCTCGATGCCGGTCTCCTCGGTGAAGCTGTCGATGAGCTGCTGCTCGATCTCCTGCGAGCCGCCCGGGTGGTTGGTCCAGAAGCTGATCGACTCCGCCGGCTCGACCGAGGTCCAGTCGGTGGCGGCGGCGGCATCGGCCGAGGGGTCGGTGGCGCCGACGGCCGGGCCGCACGCGGTGAGGCCGAGCGCTGCGACGCCGAGCGCCGCGACGGTGGTGGTGACGCGCTTCGCGCGCGTCGAGCGGATGCGGTGGTTCATGATGCTCCTCGGTAAGGGTGGGTGGGTGGTTCGGAGGTGAGTTCTGGGGGCTACTTGACGGCGCCCTGGGTGAGGCCGCTGACGATGAAGCGCTGCAGGGCGGCGAAGACGATCAGCACCGGCAGGATGACGAGCACGGCGCCGGCCATCAGGTAGCCGTAGCTGCCGGTCTGGCCCTCGATCGACTGCAGCAGGTTGAGGCCCACCGGCAGGGTCATGTTCTGCACCGAGTCGGTGATGATGAGCGGCCACATGAAGCTGTTCCACTCCCCCACGATCGTCACGAGCGCGACGGTCGCGATGGTGGGCGCCGAGACGGGAGCGACGATGCGCCAGAGGCGCTTGAGGTGGCCGGCGCCGTCGAGCTGCGCCGCCTCGAGCAGGTCCTTCGGCAGCGTCTTGAACTGCTGCCGCAGCAGGAAGGTGCCGAAGGCGGTGCCGAGCCCGGGCAGGATGATGCCCCACAGGGTGTTGCGCCCGCCGAGCGACGAGATGGTCAGGTAGTTCGGCAGCAGCGCGGCCTCCGGCGGCACCATCAGCGCGACCAGGATCGCGAGGAAGACGGCGTTCTTGAACCGGAAGTCGATGAAGACGAGCGCGTAGGCGGTCGTGATGGCGAGCACGACCTTGATCACTGAGCCGACGATCGTGACGATCAGGCTGTTGCCGAGCACGGTCAGCAGCGGCACGGTGTCGGCGACGTGGGCGTAGTTGTCGAGGGTCGGATCCTGCGGCCACAGCACCGGCTGGGTGGTGATGATCTCGGGCGCCGGCTTGAAGGAGGCGATGGCCATCCATGCCAGCGGCAGCACGATGACGGCCATCGCGATGAGGATCGGCAGGTAGCCGCCGAGCACGGTCGCGACGATGTTGCGGCGCGAGAAGGCCTGCCGCCAGTGGCTGAGATTGGTGGCGCTCATGCGTAGTGCACCCGCTTCTCGACGAATCGCATCTGGAAGGCGGTGATCGCGAACAGCACGACGAACAGCACCACCGAGATCGCGGCCGCATAGCCGGCGTTCTGGTAGGGCCCGAAGCCCTGCAGGAACAGCTCGAACACGATCGTGTTCGTGCCGTTGCCCGACGGCGTCATGATCTTGAGGATGTCGAACGCCTGCATCGAGCTGAGGATGTTCGTGACCGTCAGGAAGAAGACGGTGGGCGAGAGCAGCGGCAGCGTGAGCCTGAAGAAGCGGCGCAGGGCACCTGCCCGGTCGATGCGGGCGGCCTCGATCAGGTCGCTGGGGATCGACTGCAGGCCGGCGAGGAAGACGACGGCGCAGAAGCCGAGGTTCTTCCAGACGTAGACGACGATCACCATCACGAGCGCGAGGTCGGGGTCGAGGTACCACTCGGGCGAGCTCGCGCCGAACGAGCGGAGCACGTGGCCGAGCACGCCGAGCTGCGGGTCGAAGATGAAGTTCCACACCATGCCGACGCCGACGCCCGAGAGCACGTAGGGCGAGAAGATCGCGGTGCGACCGGCGGTGATGCCGGGGATGCGGTGGTTGAGCGCGAGGGCGACGAGCAGTCCCAGGACCATGGATGCGAGCACGGTCACGACCGTGAAGGTGATCGTCACCCGCCACATCTCGGCGCCCTGCGGCGAGGTGAACAGTCGCACGTAGTTGTCGATGCCGGCGCTCGTGGCGCTGGTCGAGCCCATGCGCCAGTTGAGCGTCGAGTAGTAGGCGTTGCTCAGCAGCGGGAAGTAGATGAAGACCGAGATGAGCAGCAGGTTGGGCCCCGCGAAGGCGAGGAACACCAGCGCATCACGGCGCCGCTGGCGACGGCGATGCGGGGAGGTTTCGGGCACCCGCTGAGCGTGCTCGAACTTGTTGAACGGCACGTGTCCTGCGGGCGACCTGGAGGGGTGCCGCAGGTGAATCGATACCTGTATGACAGGTGTCCGCGCGAACAGGCGAGGAGGGCTCGGCGAACCTCTCTTCGGTCGGCCAGCTGATGCGCAAGCAGCAGCCCGATTTCGACCCCCGCAACTGGGGCTACGTGAAGTTCTCAGACCTGGTGCGTGCGACGGAGCTCTTCATAGTCGAGCCGCGGCCCGCGGGTGGCCTACAAGTGCGCCACGCCAAGAAGAACGGCGATTGACGGCGAGAAGCAGCGTTGCGCGACGCGTCAGCATCCTGTTCAAGGAACTCGGCGCACGCGAAAACTCCAGGTCTCCCGGGGGTTTGGTGGTGCTCCTAAATGCCTACTGCAAGACAGAAATGACCAACCGTCAACTACTTGAGATTGTAGCAAAAGCACAGGGGTCAGAGCCGCGCCCGGAGCGTCCGCCCTCCCTGTCAGTCGCACTCGCAAGATCACCGAACGGCAACGGCAGAAGCTGGTCGACGCCTACCGAGCGGGAGCGCGAGTCAAGGACATCACCGAGCAGGCAGGACTGTCGAAGGACCGAGTCATCGTCCAGCTCAACAAGGCTGGTGTCGAGCGTCGACCCAGGTCGATGAGCGAGCAACAGGCTGACGAGGCGGTCCAGCTGTACGAATCTGGACAGTCACTAGCTCGAGTCGGTGAGCGGCTCGGCTTCACCGCCAGGACGGTACAACCTGGGCTGAGGAGCCGAGCTGGCGTCTTCCGCGACAGCCACGGTCGTGTTCGCTGACCCCCGATGTCCGCTCGCAGAATCCACCGGCTGCCCGCCTACTTCGCTGCACGTGGCTGCTTCCGGCATGCCGAGTCGGTCACCGAGCTGCTCCATGAGCTTCAAGGTGGAGTCCAGCACCGAGTGCACCCAGCCGTCAAGCCGGAGATCGTCAGCGTCCTTCAAGAGCAACTCGCGGAGGCCAGCGCGACCTTCTGATCGTGTCCTCCGCAGCGTGACCGAGCGAACTAAGAGCACGAGGCTATAGTTGCTCGGGCAGTGGCGCCGGGTCGTGATCTACTAGGTCCAACGGATCGAGCTCCAGGATGGCGCACAGTCCGTCGAAGTGCTCCTCGTCGACGTGCCTCATGAATGTGAACACGGCGCCAATCGCTGTCTTCACCTCGTCCGGGCTGACCGTTAGCTCGGTGTGAGGCGTGTCGCTGTGCGAATAGGCATGCGTATATCGAGTCAGCCGTTGACGGAGTGCATCAGGGTCGCCGGCGTATCCGGACTTACTCAGGAGCGACGCCGCGTCCTGCATTGCGCCGTTGAAATTCGCGGCGCTACCCGGCCGCTTGAACGCCATGAACGTCTCTAGCAAGCGTCGAATGACGTTTGGAAAGAGGAGCTGGGCGTCAAGCCGATTTTCAAGACTGTCATCTTCCTGAAGCTTCTGCTTAATCTCGCTAACCGCGATGAACGCGTGGTGGTAGGTCGAGCGCACCTTCTTCCGGGCCTTCTCGGAAGGCGGCCAACCGACCAAGACCGGCTCCCGTCGTGGAACTCCGGAATGCACCCGGTGCTGAGACTTGATCTCATACAACCGACTCGGTATTTGCTTCTTGAGAGCGTCTGGCAGACCTCCAAGCTGGATGTCCCATTGCCGAAAGAGTTCGAAGTTGTGCGTCAGTAGGAACAGTTGCGCCACATGCTCTTTCGAAACCGTCTCGGTCCAGATGGAAGTGGAAACCCCCATGAATATGTCGCTGTCGAGGCTCGATACGGGATCATCGATAACCACGATCGCCTTGCCTGCAGAGTTATCGAAGCGAGCCACAGATTCCAGGAAGTGGACTAGCGTGATCGCTGTACGCTCGCCGACGCTTAGGCCATGCGCAGGTTTGCCCAGTCTCGTAACCCGGTATCGGTCTTCGTACGACTCGAACTTGAGCTCGTTGCGACCGAGCAGTCGCGCGACTCGCTCAGTGAGCACCTTCGCTGAAGGCGACGGATCACCGTCGACAGCTTCGAACTCCGCGACCTTCTCTCTCAGGCTGGAGACCTCGCCGGCGAGGCGAAGCGCGTCTGCCGACACGGTCTCAGATTCATCTACGAGAGCCTGTACGGCAGCTTCGGCCTTCTTGAGATAGTGTCGCTCAACCTGTTGCGCCGCAGCAGTGACAAGCTCGGCATGGCCCTCTACTCGCTGGTTGTGCTCGCGACTCACCGTCTCCAGCGCGGCGCCCGGGACGCTTACAGCCTGCGTCACCTCGGCGTCGTCAACCTCCAAGACATTGGCCCGCTTCGCGTCGATGCGTTCGCGAACCTTGCCGGTCCAGTCGTTCAATCCGCGCGCCGCGGCTTCGAACTCGATACGTGCTTTGTCCTGTGACGGGCGCAAGTCATCGAAGAGTAAAGCTCGCGCTACGACGCGGTTGAGGCTCAACGTGACGTCTGCGTCCAAGGCATCGAGTTCCTTAGCAAGGGCATCCAAGTCTTGCTGGAGGACGGCTACCTCATCGGAAAAGTGCTTTTCGATCTCCGCTCTGCGCTCCGCCGTGAGCGGTCCGCTGCAGAAGAGACACGTATCAGCATGCACGTGCAAGTCCGCTCCGGCTTCGACCCAAGAAGTTGCATCTGGCCGAGCGACCAATGTGTCGAGCGCGACTGCCACAGGCGACTTCCGGAGCGCGATCTCAACTCTTCGTGCGAGGTCATCTGGAACTGAAATAGAGAGTTCCGGTATTTGGACGGGATCGCGGTTTCCCGCTTGCACGAACTTCTCCTGCGAACGCAATGTTGCTTCGTCTAGTTCCCCCCAATCGGCATGCGATCCGGCAAAGGCGCTCCTGACAGTGCCAGATGAGAAGTGGCTCTTCGAGGCGTACCTGCCACCAGCGGCACTCACTGCGCCAACTACAAATTCAGAGACGTTCTGATGTTCGCGGGTGATTTGGCCCGCGATCTTCTTGCCCTTGGCGATGGCCGCAACGTGTTTCTCAGACTCCGCATCAAGTTGCGGACGAAGTTCTTCAAGTCGGCGTTCGGCTTCGACAGGACGTTCGCCGACCGTCAGGACCGCCGGCATGTCTGCATCGTCACTCGTCAATCGGTGCGAGCGGGCGACAAAGTGCTCATTGAATACGAACAGCCGACCGAAGATTGCGTGATCTTGATTGCTGGTTTGCGAACGAACACCGTTGGCTTCGACGTCAATCGATACCCGCCGAAAGGCATCTCCACCGTGGGTGAGCTGTTCTAGTGCTGATGCAAGCGATGTCTTGCCAGTGCCATTCGCGCCGTAGATGACGTTGATACGTCCGAAATCTGGGAGCGCTGACCCCCACTTGTAGTCCTGCCAATTCCCGCACCCCTCGATGGACACGAAACGACGTAGCACTAGAGATCAACTCCGTTTGATCCGAGTCCAAAGAACCGCTCGAAGAACTGGCTGAGGCGTGTCATCCGTCGACGCTGCCTCGCAGGTCGTTGGCGATGCGCCGGATGGTCTTGTGCAGTTCGGCGCGCTGGGTTTCTTTGGTGGTCGGCGGCATGTTCGGTTCTCCTCCACGCTGAGGGCGTGCGTCGGTTGATGCTGGGGCGCGTTCCTCACCGTATCGGCGCCGACCAACGCGCCCGGGGTTTGGCACGACTCTGGCGAGCGGCCCCGCGCGCAGAACTCGCCGCGCGGCGCGTGTCACGGGGTCGACATAGGTTCGGCGCGTGACGACGAGACCGATCGAGTGGGATGTGCTCCACCTGCTCGACGGTTCGCCCCTGGCGGTAATCGGGCTGGTGTGGCTGGGCGCGAAGCGCGAGCCGTACTACCGGGCAGTTACCGCGAACCGGGATCGAGCGAGCCGAAAGCTGCTCGGATACTGGCGCAACCTCGACGACACGCACACCGCGTGCCTGGCGCCCTACGAGCAAGCCACGGGCCATGCTATCTGTCCTGGCGGACAGTGGCCGAAGCTGCAGGTGCCGCCGCGGAGGCCGCCGCCGGAACCGCACGAGCCGGGCCGGGCGGCGCGGCCAGGCAGGCACGCCTCTCGGGCTTGAGGCGTACCCTGCCTGTTCGATCCAATCGACCAGGACGACCCGTTCAGCCAGGTCGGCGTCGACGTCTGCCCGGAGTGCCGCGCGGTGCTGCAGGAGGACGGCTGCCGTGGATGCGGTTGGGCGAAATCGGTGTCGCTGGCGAAGCATGAGCGGCCAAGGGAGGCGATGAACTGCCGAGCATCAGCGGGTGGTGAGCGTAGCCGCCGGACCTGTGACGTCAGCGCCCGCACCTACGCTCACGCCATGACCCTCTGCCCCGTCGAGTGGGACGTGCTCTGCTTGGTGACGGGGACAGGAAGCAGCCCGCTGCAGATGCCGGCGCAGAAGCCGCCACCCGCGGCACACGAGAAAGGACGGGCCGCGCGGCCAGCACTCCACTGCGCCGGGCGGTGACCGCTCACTTGATGCTCAGCGCAGCCCGTACCTCACGCAGGACATCGACCCACGCATCCTCACGATCCTTGTCGTCCGGCGGGCGCTTCATCAGTCGCGTGTACGCACTCATTGCTGCGACGACAGCGTTGGGCCCCACCATCTCGACATCACTCATCGCTTCAGGCAGAGCGGTCCGCACGGACTCGACCTGCGCTGACATTCGATCGGCCGCGCCCCTGCCCACCGGCTGTGCGCCAGCGACCGATCGCATCTGCTCGCTCTCGAGCATCACAGTCGCCTTGGTCAGGTTCAGCCACTTGCGGAACGCCTCAAACCGCCGCTCTCGAACCCACCGGGCATGCTCGCGCCGCTGCTGAATCGTCGCCCCGATCCAGCCAGCCAAACCAGTGAGCGCAGCACCGCCGAAGATCGACAGGAGCGCGAGCAACGTCGGATCGATGGCGGCCACAGGCGAATCGGTCATGCCACGAGCCTAAGACTGCAGCTGCCACAACGACGAAGAGCGGCCCGCCACCTCCGAAGAGGGACAGTGCTGCGGGCGAGGATCAGGATCTGCGCCCAAGTGCGGACCATCATCTTCACCCGGTGAACTTCCACGCCCGGGCGATCTTGAGCACGCCCTGTCCGGGGCCGTACACGTCGGGCCAATAGGCCACGTAGGTGAGCGCGTACTTCGGCATCGCGCTCACCGCGCAGTCCCGCTCGTTGCGGCTAGGTTGAGCATCGTGGACATGGACCCTCAGACCCTTACCTGGCTCATGCAGACCGCGAAGGCCGGTCTCGACGTCGCGATGGGTGAAGTGCGCGACTGGCGCGAGCGCAAGGCCGACGGGGCAGACGACAGTGAGAGGCCCGAGACGTTGCTCGAGATTCCTGCACGTGCTTCCGAAGACCCGAACTGGATCGTCAGCCGAGTAGCGCGCCACGGCCCGACCGGCGCCTTTCGGCTCGCCCTTGTGAAGACCTCGAGCGCGATCGCGGAGAACGTCCGCGTCTTCAACGCGAGCATGACCACATCGCTGCGCTTAGTCGGCGACACCGAGTGGCCAGGGACGTTCGCAACGATGGAGCCCGTGACTTTCGTCGTACTTGATCCGGGATTCTTTGGCGAGACCGCACCGGTGATCGGAATCGAGTGGGACGGGCATGACGGCGAACGTCGCGAGACGACCTTCCCGTTGCCCGGCCACTTCGGCGTCTGGTCCTGATGACGCACGATGCCGCTCGCACGGCGCGTCAGTTCGCGGCGCAATTGCGTCACGAGTCCATCCCAGTGGCCGACCAACGCCGCCCACAGGCGAGACGCCGCGCATCTGCGGGACGGTGAGACGCGTAATATCGACCCGCTCGAGCAGCAGCATGCAGCGGCGGAAGTCGGCGTGGTCGTGCGGGTGGTCTATCCCGCTCCCGTGGATGTCGCCGACGCGCTCGCCAGTGAGTCGCTGCACGATCGCATCGGAAAGGAGGCCCCGCTCGCCGTTCGGTCAGGTCCAGCTCCCGTCGATGAAGCGAATCGCGGCTCTCGCGCGCAGAAGCTCTTCGGCCGCGGAGGGCGACTCGGCGAACGCGCTGTGATCCGCCTTCTGCCCGGAGAGTTCGCAGAAGGTTCCTCGTGCCTTGTAGCGGCCGTCCGTCAGTCGGTCGCAGCGGATCGCTCCCCACGAGCCGAGTGGGATTCGTGGTCTATGGCGCGTAGCCCTTCTCGGTAGCGTGGGTCCACGTGGTTGGTAGCGGCGTTCTGGGGAGCTGGTAGCGGCCCGGTCGGTGGTGACCGGGCCGCCTGCTGTTACTCCCAGTAGTCGTCGCTCGCGCGGGCGCGTTCCTGACGGAGTCTTCGCATGTCGATCTCGCCGAGGTTGATCGTTCTGGCGCGGTTGGCGAGCCGGTTCACGATGGAGTCGGCGGCGACCCGGTCAGGGAGTTCGGCAACCCAGTGCGCCGGTCCTGTCTGCGAGGCGATCATCGTGGGGAGCCGGTGTTCTCGGTTCGCCAGGACGGCGAACAGGTCGCTGGCGGCGTCGCTGTCGATGCCGACGGTGAGGAAGTCATCGATGATCAGCAGGTCCGTCTCCGATAGCTCGTGCAACAGCTTGCGGTGCGCGATGCCGTCGGTGCGGGCGATGACGAGCCGGCGTGCGAGCTCGTCCATCCGGGCGTAGAGGACCGCGTGCCCGTTCTGGCAGGCGGTGATGCCCAGCGCGCATGCGAGGTAGGTCTTCCCGCCGCCGGTGGGTGAGACGATGAGCAGGTTCATGGGGTCTGCCCGCCAGTCGTGTTTGGCGTAGCGTCGCATCCGCACCGGGGTGATGCCGCGCCCTTCCCGATAGTCGATCTCGGCGATCGAGGCGTCCGGGATCGGGAACCCGGCCTGCCGGATCAGCTTCTCGACCTTGTGTGCGCGCCGCTGCTCGAGCGCGTCATCGACGGCGGTGAGGAACAGCTGTTCCGGAGTGAGCTCGTCGTTCGTCTCGTCCTGGATGAGTTCGGCGAGCCGGGTCGCGACGTGCGTGACCCGCAGCGCGCGGAATTTGTCGTAGTCGATGCTCGTGAACGTCATCGGCTTGCCTCCTCGCCGGTGGCGTAGTGGGAGGCGTCGCGCACGAACACGTCCGGCCCGAACCTCACCCCGCCGGCCCGTTTCCTTGTCGAGGCGGCCGGGATCACCGGCCGTGGCTTCTTGGCGTCGCTGTCGATGCCGGCCATGAGCCGCTTGAGTGTCGTGTAGGTGGCGTGTCCGCTGCGGTTCACCAGTTCCTGACAGGCTGCCTCCAGCCGTTCACGGTTGCGCTTGCCGAGTCCGCCCAGAATGTTCTGACAGTCCAGGTAGCCCTGCGCCTCGATCGCATTCCGGTCGAGGACCTGCTCGATCACCTGCACGGTCGCCGGGCCGAAGCTCCGCGCCCGGTCGGTGAACCAGCGCCTGGACCAGAGCCCGTCGATGTTGCGGTGCTGCGGCGGGACATGCTCGGGCAAGGTCGAGTACTGGCCCTTCCGGCCCGTCAGCCGCCGGTGTTCGCAGACGATCTCGTGCCCGTCGAACACCGTTACCCGCGTCGAGGTGAGCCGCACCCGCAGCAGCTGCCCGGCCAGCGCGTAGGGGACGGAGTACCGCTGGGAATCGGCGGTGACGTGGTAGTTGCGTCCGGCCTTCAGCTCCTTCCACGCCACCTCCTCGAACGCGGCATCCGGCAGCGGCCCCAGCAGGTGGGCTTCCTCAGCCTCGAACCGCTCCCATCTGGTCGTGTCGTCCGCGCGGCGGATGTCGTGGTTGATCTCCCGCACCCGCTCATCGATCGCCTCGTTCAGCTCCGACAGGGTCGTGAAGACATCCTCTTCGAGGTAGCCGATGACGCGCTTGTTCACCACGTTCACCGCGCTTTCGGCAGCCGCCTTGTCGCGGGGACGTTTCGCTCTGGCGGGCACGATCGCGGTCTCGTAATGGTCGGCGAGCTGCTGATACCTCGCGTTCACGATCCGCTCCGCGTCGCCCTTGTGACGCTGGTGCGTCGAGGTCGTCGGGTTATCGGGCACGACGATCTGCGCGACACCCTGAAAGTGGGCGAACGCGCGCACGTGAGCGTCCAGCCACGCCTCGCTCTTCATATCGGCGTAGGCGCGGCAGAACAACGCCCCCGAGAACGGCAGCACCGCCACGAACAGCACCGCCCTGGTGATCGCGCCGCTGACGGCGTCGACCAGATCGATCGTGTCACCGGCCCAATCCACCAGCATCGCCCGGCCCGGCTCGTGATGCAGCGTCGCGACCAGATCATTGGTGCGCACGTAGCCGGCGAACAAGGCGCAGAACTGCGAGTACCCATACTTCTTCTTCGCGCCCGTCGCGGACGCGTCGGCATACCGTCGCCATGCCTGCAGCAGCGTGAAGTGCCGGTTCTGCTTCATCGACGCCAGCACGCGTGCAAGATCCGGCTGCTCGTACTCGTCTGCCAGCCGCCTGCGGCCGTCCGGGAACCACTCCCCGAGATCGGCGTCGCTCACCGCCGCAGCCGAGACAACCCCGCGCTCCGCGATCGCTTGCTTGACCCGCGCCACGTCGCGATGCGAGCACCCCGCGATCTCCACGACCTCCCGGTAGCTGCGCCGCTCCAGCAGCAGCACCAGAATCCTTCGATAGTCCGCCATGAACTCCGCCTTCCAAACGAGAAACGACGACACCCCTGTGTCGCCGTTTCCCAGCAGAGCACCGCGCCAGCCCCAGCGCTACCGCGTTCCCAGAATCGCGCTACCAACTGCGTGGACTCGCGCTACCAAAAGGCGCTACTCGCCAGTCTACCCATTGCGCGCCTCCAGCCACTGGACGACGTCGCCGGCCTTGTAGCGGGCGTGGTTGACGAGGCGGAGCTAGCGGGGGCCGCGCCCGTGCTGGCGCCAGTTCTGCAGCGTTTTGACGCTGACGTGCAGCGCGGCAGCGACTTCGCGTTCGTTGAGCAGCGTGCCGGGCGAGCGCTCGCAGAGGTCGATGCGCACGGAGGTCAATTCGGTCGTAATTGCGTTGATGATGGTCACGCTACGTACATCTGCCGGGCCCATCGACGCGATCCGACGAAAGTCTAGGAACGATTTGTACTCCCTGGGAGCAACTTGGAGGTGCGGACCGGATCGCGGGGTCTTGCGGTTTTCGCCGCGCCGCCGATCGAGTGCTCCAACGGAAAAACCCCCGGTCTCCCGGGGGTTTTTGGTGGATCTGGGGAGACTCGAACTCCCGACCCCCTGCATGCCATGCAGGTGCGCTACCAGCTGCGCCACAGACCCTTGCACTGCTTCAGGCTTCCCGAAGCAACCCCGCAACTATACATGACCCGCTCGGCGTTTGTCACATCGAGCCTGTGCGGCGCACCCTCCGCGCAGGCGTATGCTCATCGCTCGTGCAGGCGACTCGCCGCCCCCGACCGGGCCTCATCCAGCTGTGGGAACGACAGCATCCCGCCCGGCGCATCTTCGCCGGGTTCGTCGCGCTCAACCTCATCGGCTGGGGCTTGCTCATGCTGCCGATCTCTCGCCAGGGCGAGGGGGCAGCCACGTGGATCGAGGCGCTCTTCACGGCCGTCTCGGCCGCGTGCGTGACCGGCCTCACCGTCGTCGACACCGCCCTCTACTGGACGCCCGTCGGCCAGGTCGTCATCCTGCTGCTCATCCAGCTCGGCGGCCTCGGCGTCATGGTGTTCGCGAGCCTCGTCGGCATCTTCGTCGTGCGACGCCTCACGCTCGGCTCGCGCCTCACCACCGCCCAGGAGGCGCACGCGGAGGGCCCCGGCAGCGTGCGCCGCATCGTCGTCAGCATCCTCAAGATCGCGCTCGTCGTCGAGGGCTCGGTCGCGCTCATCCTCTGGCTGCGCTTCTGGCTCGGCCGCGGCGAGGATCCGCTGCACGCGCTCTGGCTGGGCGTCTTCCACGCCGTCTCCAGCTACAACAACGCCGGCTTCGCGCTCTTCAGCGACAACCTGATGGGCTTCGTCGACGACCCCTTCATCCTGCTGCCGCTCGCCACCGCAACCATCATCGGCGGCCTCGGCTTCCCCGTCATCGTGCAGATCCTCAAGCACGCGCCGAACCCGCGCCGCTTCTCCATGCACACCTGGCTGGTGCTCGTCGGCACCGGCAGCCTGCTCGTGATCGGCACGCTCGCCATCGCGGTGCTCGAGTGGAACAATCCGGGATCGCTCGGCGCGCACTCCCCCGCCACGCGCATCCTCGACGCCTTCTTCCACTCGGTGCAGACCCGCACCGCCGGCTTCAACGCGCTCGACATCGGCCGGTTCGAGCCCGAGACGCTGCTGGTGATGGATGTGCTGATGTTCATCGGCGGCGGCCCCGCAGGCACCGCCGGCGGCATCAAGATCACCACCTTCGGCGTGCTGCTGGCGATCATCCTCGCCGAGGTGCGCGGCGACCCGGCCGTCACCGTGTTCGGCAAGCGCCTCTCGCGCGCCGTGCACCGCGAGGCCATCACCGTCGCACTGCTCGCCGTCGGGCTCGTGTTCGGATCGACGATCGTGATCATGCTGCTCACCCACATCGACCTCGACCAGGTGCTGTTCGAGGTGGTCTCCGCCTTCGGCACGGTCGGCCTCTCCACCGGCATCACCGCATCCGTCGGCACCCCCAGCCAGCTCATCCTCATCATGCTCATGTTCATCGGCCGCGTCGGCCCCATCACCGTCGCCACCGCGCTCGCGCTCCGCCCCCGCAGGCTCGCATTCGAGCTGCCCAAGGAAAGGCCCGTCATTGGCTAAGCTCCGCAACCCCTTCGACCCGACCACCATCGGCTCGGCGAGCTCGGTCGCCGTCATCGGCCTCGGCCGGTTCGGCACCGCGCTCGCGCTCGAGCTCATGGCGCACGGCACCGAGGTGCTGGGCATCGACGACCAAGAGGATGCGGTGCAGGCGCTCAGCGGGCAGCTCACGGGCGTCGTCACGGGCGATGCGACGAAGCCGGAGCTCATCGAGCAGTTGGGGCTGGCCGAGTTCGACCGCGTGGTCGTCGCCATCGGCACCGACGTGACCGCGAGCATCCTCGTGACCAGCCAGCTGCTGCGCGTGGGCGTCAAGGAGGTGTGGGCGAAGGCGGTCGACGAGCGCCACGCGCTGATCCTCGACCAGCTGGGCGTCGAGCACGTGGTGCGGCCCGAGGCCGACATGGGCCGCCGCCTGGCCCACATGGTGCGCGGCGCGATGGAGGACTTCCTCGAGATCGAGCCCGGCTACGCCGCCGTGCGGCTCGAGGCACCCGCGAGCATCGCGACGGTGCCGCTGCGCGAGCTCGCGCTGCAGGCCAAGCACGGCATCGGCATCGGCGCCGTGAAGCGGGGCGGCGAATGGATGGTCGCCAACCCCGAGACTCGCTTCGAACCCGGCGACACCGTGCTCGTGCACGGGCGCACCGGCAAGCTCGAGGCCTTCGCGAGCCACTGGGCCAAGCTGCGCGCCGCCGAGCGCAAGAAGCACTAGCGCGCGACCGTCACGCCGGGCTTCAGCGGGCGTTCCCGCTGTGCGCGCAGGGCCCTCCTGCGGTGGGCAGGCTACCCTCGCGGGCGCGCCCGCTCGACGAGGCTGCGCGCGTGCCGCAGGATCGGCTCGTCGACCATGCGCCCCTCGAACGAGAATACGCCGGGCGTCGCCTCGGCCGCGGCCAGAATGCGCCGTGCCTCGTCGACCTGCTCCTCGGTGGGCGCGAACGCCCGGCGGTAGGGCTCGACGTGGTTCGGATGGATCGCCGCCTTGGCACCGAAGCCGCTCGCGGCGGCGTCGAGCGCCTCCAGGTGCGCGCCGTCGAGGTCGGCGATGTCGGTGCGGATCGCGTCGATCGCGGTCTTGCCGAACGCGCTCGCAGCTAGCAGCACGCGGCTGCGCGCATGCATGGCGACGTCGCGGTAGCCGCCGTCGTCGCCGCGGCTCGAGGTGCCGCCCATCGACGCCACCAGATCCTCCGCGCCCCACATGAGCGCCACGACGGCGCCGTGGTCGGCGATCGCCTCTGCCGCGAGCACGCCGCGGGCGGTCTCGATGAGCGCCACCACGCGCACGCCGGGGATCGCCTCGGCGACCGCATCGACCTCATCCGCCGACTCGGCCTTCGCGAGCATCACCGTGCGGAACGGGCTCGCCGCCACCGCCTCGAGGTCGTCGCGGAAGCCCGCCGACGAGCGCGACTGCACGCGCACGATCGTGCGCGCGGGGTCGAGCTCGGCGGCCGCGATCGCGGCGCGTGCGGCGGCCTTGGACTCGCCACCGACCGCGTCCTCGAGGTCGAGGATCACCGCATCCGCTCGGTCTGCCGCCTTCTGGAACCGGTCGGGCCGGTCGCCGGGGCAGAACAGCAGCGCCGGGCCCATCGCGAAGCGGCGGGTCATGCTGTTGCCCCCGCGCCAGTGGCCGCCGGTCCCTGCGCGTCCGGCGAGCCCTGCATGAGCACCTGTCGCACGGCCTTCGCGACCACCTCGCCGTGCTGGTTGCGGGCGATGTGCTCGAACGTGGCGATGCCCTGCGCGGGCCGCGACTTCGACTGGCGACGTCCTGTCACGCGCGTCTCGCAGTAGATCGTGTCGCCGTGCTTGACGGGCGCCGGGAAGGTGATGTCGCTGAAGCCGAGGTTGGCGACGATCGTGCCCTGCGTGAGCTGCCCGACCGAGAGCCCGACCATGGTCGCGAGCGTGTGCATCGAGTTCATGAGCGGCTCGCCGAACTCGGTCTGCTCGCTCCAGTGCCGGTCGAGGTGCAGCGGCTGCGGGTTCATCGTCAGCGTCGTGAAGAGCACGTTGTCGGTCTCGGTCATCGTGCGGCCGGGGCGGTGCTCGTAGACGACGCCCTCCTCGAGCTCGTCGAAGTAGAGGCCGCGCTGCGTGATGCGCCGCGCAGTGTCGGTCTCGGCAGCGGTCTCGGCTGCCGGCGTGGTCTCGCTCATGCGCTCTCCCCCTCGATCGGTGTCACGGTCGCGAGCTCCTGCCCGCGGGTGACCTGCTCGCCGCTGGCGACGTGCAGGTGCACGGTGCCGGCGACGGGTGCGCGCAGCACATGCTCCATCTTCATGGCTTCGACGCTGATGACCGCCTGGCCCTCCGCGACCGTCTCGCCGTCGGCGACGTGCGCGGCGACCACGGTGCCGGGCATCGGCGAGGCGAGGCTGGGCGCGGCCGGGCCACGACCACGGCGGATGCGCGGTGGCGCCTCCACGAGGAAGTCGCCATCGCGGGTGCGCACCCAGGAGCCCTCCGGCGTCTCGCGCACCCAGGGATCGCGCGACGTTTGCAGCACATCGATGGAGCCATCGGCGCGGGTCACCGTGGTTCGCTCACCGAGTGTCTGCACGGCGGCAATGCCATCGCCGTCGCGCAGCTGCGTGCGGCGGCCGACGGCGCCGCCCATGCGCCAGCCGTCGAGGCGCCAGGCGCCAACCGGGCCGAGGCTGGGCGGCACCGCGCTCGCAGCCACCATCGCGAGCACCGTGCTGGGCACTCCGTTCGGTGCACCGCCCGCAGCGATCCGCTCGCCCTCGCGGTCGATGAAGCCCGTGTCGAGCTCGCCCGCGCGCACGCTCGGCTCGTCGAGCAGCGCACGCAGGAACCCGCGATTCGTGACCACACCGAAGATGCTGGTCTCGGCCAGCGCGTCGCGCAGACGGTCGATGGCCTCCGCGCGCGTGGCAGCGCGCACGATCAGCTTCGCGATCATCGGGTCGTAGCTCGAGCCGACCTCGCCGCCGCGCTCCACGCCGGCGTCGACCCGCACGCTGCCGTCCTGCTCCCAATCGTCGGGCCACTCGAGCTCGAGCACCGTACCGCCGGTGGGCAGGAAGCCCGCCGCGGGATCCTCGGCGTAGATGCGCGCCTCGATCGCGTGGCCGGTGAGGGTGAGATCCTCCTGCGCGATGGCGAGCGGCTCCCCCGCGGCGATGCGCAGCTGCTGCTCCACGAGGTCGATGCCCGTGACCATCTCGGTCACCGGGTGCTCGACCTGCAGCCGCGTGTTCATCTCCATGAAGAACGGCTCGTCGGGCCGGTCACCCGCGACGATGAACTCCACCGTGCCGGCGCCCACATAGCCGACCGAGCGGGCCGTCTCGACCGCCGCCTGCCCGATCGCCGCGCGCTGGGCATCGGTGAGCAGGGCGCTGGGCGCCTCCTCGATCACCTTCTGGTGGCGGCGCTGCAGCGAGCACTCGCGCTCGCCCAGGTGGATCACGTTCCCATGCGTGTCGGCGAGCACCTGCACCTCGATGTGGCGCGGGCTCGTGACGAAGCGCTCGATGAACAGCGTGTCGTCGCCGAACGACGAGCTCGCCTCGCGGCGCGCGGCGGCCAGCGCCTGCGCGAGCCCGGCCGGCTCGTCGACGCGGTACATGCCCTTGCCGCCGCCGCCGGCGGCCGGCTTGATGAGCACCGGGAAGCCGACCCGCTCTGCGCCGGCGATCAGGGCGGCGTCGTCGAGCCCCGGCTCGGCGATGCCCGGCACGGTCGCGACGCCGCGCGCCTCGACCGCGTGGCGGGCGGAGATCTTGTCGCCCATGGTCTCGATCGCCGAGGCGGGCGGCCCGATGAAGACCAGCCCCGCGTCGGCGCACGCGTGCGCGAAGCCGGCGTTCTCCGACAGGAAGCCGTAGCCCGGGTGGATCGCCTGCGCGCCGGTCGAGCGCGCGGCCTCGATGATCTTCTCGCCCGAGAGATACGTCTCCCGCAGCGGCCCAGCCCCGAGCGAGACGACCTCGTCGAAGTGGTCGGGGTGCGGCGAGGGGTCGTCTTCGGCGCGCACGGCGACCGAGCGGATGCCCATCTCGCGCAGCGTGCGCGCGATGCGGATGGCGATCTCGCCGCGGTTGGCCACCAGCACGGTGTGGAACATCTCCGGCATTCCCATCACATCCTGAACACGCCGAAGCGCGGCTCGGGCAGCGGCACGGCGGTCACGACGTCGAGCGCCATGCCGAGCACGCGGCGGGTGTCTGCCGGGTCGATCACGCCGTCGTCCCACAGCCGCGCGCTGGCGTAGTAGGGATTGCCCTGCCGCTCATACTGCTCGCGCACCGGGCGCTCGAACTCGTCCTGCGCATCCGCCGACCATTCGGAGCCCGCGGCCTCGAGCTGCTCGCGCTTGACGGTGGAGAGCACGGATGCGGCCTGCGGCCCGCCCATCACGCTCACGCGGGCGTTGGGCCACAGCCACAGGAACCGGGGGTCGTAGGCCCGGCCGCACATGGAGTACGTGCCGGCGCCGAAGGAGCCCCCGATGACGACGGTGAGCTTCGGCACGCGCGTGGTGGCGACGGCGGTGACCATCTTGGCGCCGTGCTTGGCGATGCCGCCGCGCTCGGCCTCGGAGCCCACCATGAAGCCGGTGATGTTCTGCAGGAACACCAGCGGCACGCCCCGCTGGTCGCACAGCTCGATGAAGTGCGCGCCCTTCATGGCCGACTCCGAGAAGAGCACGCCGTTGTTGGCGATGATGCCGACGGTGTGGCCGTGCAGCTCGGCGAAGCCGGTCACGAGCGTCTCGCCGTAGCTGGCCTTGAACTCGTGGAACTCGCTGCGGTCGACGATGCGGGCGATGACCTCGCGCACGTCGTAGGGCGTCTGGAGGTCGGGCGGAACGGCGTCGTAGAGCGTCGACGGGTCGACCGCGGGCGGCTGCGGGTCGTCGGCGATCGGCGATGCGCCGTATGGCGCGTGGGCGAACCAGCCGAAGACGCCCTTCGGCGTGGGCCGCGCGCCGGTGACGCCGCGATCCTCGTGCGGCAGCGCCTCGACCATGTCGCGCACGATCTCGAGCGCGTGCACGTCGTCGTCGGCGAGGTGGTCGACGACGCCCGAGACCTCGGCGTGCAGCACGCCGCCGCCGAGCGACTCGGCGTCGATCACCTCGCCCGTGGCCGCCTTCACCAGCGGCGGGCCGCCGAGGAAGATGGTGCCCTGGTCGCGCACGATCACCGTCTCGTCGCTCATCGCCGGCACGTAGGCGCCGCCGGCGGTCGACGAGCCCATCACGGCAGCCAGCTGCGGGATGCCGAGCGCCGACAGCTGCGCCTGGTTGAAGAAGATGCGGCCGAAGTGCTCGCGGTCGGGGAAGACCTCGTCCTGCATCGGCAGGAAGGCGCCGCCCGAGTCGACCAGCGCGATGCACGGCAGCCGGTTCTCGCGCGCGATCTGCTGCGCGCGCAGGTGCTTCTTCACCGTCAGCGGGTAGTAGGTGCCGCCCTTGACGGTCGCGTCGTTGGCGATCACCATCACCTGCCTGCCGTGCACCAGCCCGATGCCGGCGACGACACCGGCCGAGGGCGCATCCCCCGGGCTGCCCTCGGCAGGGCTCCCGTAGACGCCCCAGGCTGCCAGCGGCGCGACCTCCAGGAATGGGCTGCCCGGGTCGAGCAGCGCGTCGATGCGGTCGCGCACCAGCAGCTTGCCGCGCGCGACGTGCCGCTCGCGGCTCTTCTCGGGGCCGCCGAGCGCCACCGTGCCGAGCCGCTCGCGCAGCTGCGCCACCAGTGCCTGCATGGCAACGCGATTCGCCTGCGCCGCGTCGGAGCTGCTGTCGACGTGGCTGGTGAGTGCGTGCATGCCCCTACCGTGCCACGTCGGCGTCGGGTGCGTGCGCAACCTGCCCGCTCATCACGACAGTGCTCATCGCGCCAGTGCTCATCGCGACAGTGCTCATCGCGCCAGCGCCAGCGCCGGGCGCTCCAGCACCGCGGCGATGTCGGCCAGGAAGCCCGCGGCCTCGCGGCCGTCGAGCACCCGGTGGTCGAACGAGACGGTCACGGTGCACACGTCGCGCAGCACGATCTCGCCCTGGTGGTTCCAGGGCAGCTTGCGGATCGCGCCGAGCGCGATGATCGCCGACTCCCCCGGGTTCAGGATGGGGATGCCGCCGTCGACGCCGAACACGCCCACGTTCGAGATGGTGATGTTCGACGAGGTGAGCTCCTCCATCGACAGCTTGCCCTCGCGCGCCCGCACGGCACGGTCCTTGATCTGCGCGGTCAGCTGGGCCGCATCCATCGTCTCCGCCTGGTCGACCGAGGCGACCACCAGGCCGCGGTCGGTCGAGACGGCGATGCCGAGGTTCACGTGCGCGAAGCGCTCGAGCTCGTTGGTGTCGGCGTGGAACGATGCGGTGACCTCAGGCCAGCGTTTGGCCGCCAGCAGGATCGCCCGGCTGGCCAGCGCCAGGAACGAGGCGTCGCCCGACTTGGCGAGCGCGAGCGTCTCGGTCACATCGACCTGATGGAAGGTCGCGGCGTGCGGCACCGTGAGCGCCGACTTGGTCATCGCGGCGGCGGTGTGCTTGCGCAGGCCGGTCACCTTCTCGCGCGTCGAGGCCGGTGCTGCCAACGCGCTCGCGGCAGAGGCGGCGGATGCGGTGCCCGCGCCCTCGACGTCGGCGCGGGTGACGAGGCCGTCGGCGCCGCTCGGGCGCACCGACTGCAGGTCGATGCCGCGATCCTTCGCTAGCTTGCGCACCGGCGGCATCGCCCGGTTCGGGCCGCGCCGCTGTGTGTGTTCCAATGCCGCGCGCTCGAACGGCTCGACATCCCAGGTGCGCTTGCTGCGGGTGGGCTTGCCGCCGTGCACGGTGACCGAGCCGACCAGCACCGAGATCTTCTCGGGCTTGTCGTCGGCCGCGACGGCCTCTGCCTGCGCGGCGACGTTCGTCTCGGGTGCGGAGGCCGGCGCGCTCACGACGTCGGGCTCCTCGCCGACCGGACCGGGCGCATCCGTCGTGGCCACCGCATCCGTCGTGGCCGCCGCATCGGTCATCCCCGCAGCGGTCATCCCCGCAGCGGGTGCGGCGCCGTCATCGTCGCCGAGGTCGAAGTCGATCAGCGGGGCGCCCACGTCGACGGTCTCGCCCTCGCCCGCGTGCAGCTTGGCGATGACGCCCTCGTAGGGGCTGGGCAGCTCGACGACCGCCTTGGCGGTCTCGATGTCGGCGAGCGGCTGGTTGAGCTCGACGGTGTCGCCCTCGGCGACCTTCCACGCGACGATCTCGCTGTCGGTCAGGCCCTCGCCCAGGTCGGGCAGCAGGAAGGTCTTCATCGTGCGGCTCCATCGTTGATGGCGGCACCGGTGACGGCGGCGTAGTCGAGGTCGGTGCGCGAGTTGCGGCGGCCGAGCGTGCGGTCGACGGCGTCGAGCAGCCGGTCGAGGCTCGGCAGGTACTCGTGCTCAACGGCCGAGGGCGGGTACGGGGTGTCGTAGCCGGTGACGCGCTCGGGCGCGGCCTCGAGGTGCGCGAAGGCGCGCTCGGCGACGGAGGCGATGAGCTCGCTCGAGACGGACGACTCGGCGGGCGCCTCGTGCGTGACGATCAGGCGGCCGGTGCGCTGCACCGACTCGACCACCGTGTCGACATCCAGCGGCGAGATCGAGCGCAGGTCGATGACCTCGATCTCGATGCCCTCGTCGGCGGCGGCGATGGCGGCGCGCAGCGCGGTGTCGACCGTCGGCCCGTAGGCGGCGATCGTCACGTCGCGGCCGCTGGCGACGATGTTGGCGGTCTCGAGGTCGCGCACGATCTGACGATCGACCTCGCCCTTCGTGTAGTACTTGCCCTTCGGCTCGAAGAACAGCACCGGGTCGTCGCTCTGGATCGCGGCGCGCAGCGTCGAGTACGCCTCCTGCGGCGTCGAGGCGGTGACCACGCGCAAGCCCGCCGTGTGGGCGAAGTACGACTCGGGCGACTCGCTGTGGTGCTCGACCGAGCCGATCGCGCCACCGAAGGGCACGCGAATGGTCAGCGGCATCTTCACCCGGCCCTGCGAGCGGTAGTGCAGCTTCGCGACCTGCGCGACGATCTGGTCGAACGCGGGGTAGATGAAGCCGTCGAACTGGATCTCGGCGACCACCCGGAAGTCGCGGTACGTCATGCCGATCGCGGTGCCGATGATGGCCGACTCGGCCAGCGGCGTGTCGATCACTCGCTGCGTGCCGAAGCGGTCCTGCAGGCCGTCGGTGACGCGGAAGACGCCGCCGAGCTTGCCGATGTCCTCGCCCATCAGCAGCACGCGGTCGTCCCCGTCGAGCGAGTCGGCGAGGGCGGCGTTGATGGCCTTCGCCATCGTCAGGGTCTCGGTCATGCCTTGGCCTCGATGCTGCTCACGAAGGCGCGGTGCTCGAGGCGCTGGCGCTCCAGGCGCCGGCTCGGCTGCGCGTAGACGTTGTCGAAGATCTCGTCAGCGGTGGGCGGCTCGGCGTGCTCGCACGCGGCGCGGAACTCCTTGGCGAGCTGGTCGGCGCGGATCTTCGCCTCGGCGCGCACGGCCTCCATGTTGGCGCCGCAGCGAGCCAGCGCCCGCTCGACGCGCTCGATCGGGTCCTTCGCGGTCCACGCCTCGACCTCGGCCTCGTCGCGGTAGCGCTTCGGGTCGTCGGTGGTGGTGTGCGGGCCGCGGCGGTAGGTGACCGCCTCGATGAAGGTGGGGCCGCCGCCGGTGCGGGCGCGGTCGATGGCGATGCGGGCGGCGGCGTGCATGGCGAGCACGTCGTTGCCGTCGACGCGCATCGAGGGGATGCCGAAGCCGGTGGGGCGCAGCGCGAGCGGCACGCCCGACTGCAGGCCGACGGGCTCGGAGATCGCGTACTGGTTGTTCTGGCAGAGGAAGACCACCGGCGCCTGGAAGGAGGCCGCCCAGACGAGCGCCTCGTTGACGTCTCCCTCGCTGGTGGCGCCGTCGCCGAAGGCGGTCAGCGCGACCTCGTCGGCGCCGTCCATCTTGGCGGCCATGGCGTAGCCCACGCCGTGCAGCGACTGCGCGCCGATGATGATCTGCGAGGGCGCCATGCGGATCTCCTGGGGATCCCAGCCGCTGTGCGCGTAGGCCTTCCAGATGCGCGAGAACTCGCCCATGTCGGCACCGCGCAGCAGCGCGAAGCCGTGCTCGCGGTACGAGCCGAAGACCCAGTCCTTCTCCCCCAGCGCGCGGGCGGGGCCGACCTGCGCGGCCTCCTGGCCCAGCAGCGGCGGCCACAGCACCAGGTGGCCCTGGCGGGTGAGGGCGAACGCCTCGACGTCGAGCCGGCGCACGCGCACCATGTCGACGTAGAGGTTCGTGAGGGCGTGCTCGTCGATGTCGGTCAGGTGCGGGTCGAGCAGCTCGTTCGGCAGCCGGGTGCCGTCGAGGTCGAGCACGGTCAGCGGGCAGTCAAGGCCTGCGGCGAGCGCGGGGTCGGGGGCTGGCACGGTGATCGACACGATCGAACCTCCTCGTTCGAGCGCCTTGTGGGCGCCGGTCGGATCCACAGGACGGGTCGTCCGAAGATCTGTGCTCCGACGGTAGCCCGATCTGGCACGCCGCGCAATCAGCGACACGCTTGCTGCGCAGGTCGCGCATTTCGCCGCGAGCTGCTGTGCGCTAGATTGCGCATCATGCGCACCGTCGATGACACCGATCGGAAGATCCTGCTCGAGCTCACCAGGCACCCGCGGATCACGAACGCCGCGATCGCCGAGCAGCTCGGGCTCGCCCGCAACACCGTGCAGAGCCGGGTGGCCGCGCTCGAGGCCTCGGATGCGCTGCAGGGCTTCGACCGCAGGTTCCACGCCGCGGCGCTCGGCTACCCGCTGACGGTGTTCATGGCGACCCACGTCGACCAGCCGCAGATCGACTCGGTGGTCGAGCAGCTGCGGCAGATCCCCGAGGTCGTGCAGGCCTTCGGGCTCTCCGGCCAGGCGGACGTGCTCGTGCGCGTGGTGTGCCGCGACGCCGAGGATCTCTACCGCGTCAACAAGCTGGTGCTCGCCTGCGAGGGCGTGGAGCGCACCGAGACCTGGCTGTCGATGGGCGAGCTGATCCCCTTCCGCCTCGCGCCGGTGCTCGAGCGCGACCTCGGCCGAAAGTAATTCGGAATCAAACGACCACGATGGCGTTGCACCTCCCGGAGGACATGATGAACACCACGATCGATCTGCTGCCCGACGCCACCGACATGGGCCCGGTGATGCTCAAGACCGCATCCCTGGCACGCCTGGTGCACTGGTACACCGCCGGCGTCGGCCTCGAGCACATCGCCGAGCGGCCCGGCGCGGTCGAGCTCGGCGTCGACGGCCGCACCATCCTGGTGCTGGAGGAGGCGCCCGACCTGCGCGGCCCCAACCCCGCGGATGCCGGCCTGTTCCACACCGCCGTGCTCTACCCCACGCAGGCGGCGCTGGCTGCCGCCGTCGTGCGCATGACACAGCTGCCGAACATCCAGTTCGCGGGCACCGGCGACCACCATGTCTCCGAGGCGTTCTACTTCGCCGACCCCGACGGCAACGGCGTCGAGCTCTACGTCGACCGCCCGCGCGAGCAGTGGAGCTGGTCGAACGGCCAGGTCTACATGACCACCGAGTTCATCGACCCGAACCGCTTCGTCAACGAGCACCTCGACCGCGGCGCGTTCGGTGCCGGCCCGTCGACCGCGCCGGTGGAGGCGAAGATCGGCCACGTGCACCTGCAGGTCGGCGACGTCGCCTCCGCGCGCGCGTTCTACGTCGGCGCGCTCGGCTTCGCCGAGACCACCTCGCTGGGCAACACGGCGCTGTTCGTCAGCGCCGGCGGCTACCACCACCACATGGCGATGAACGTCTGGAACTCCCGCGGCGCGGGCCGCCGCGCCGACACCCTCGGCCTCGGCCGGGTCGAGATCCGGGTGCCCGATGCGGATGCGCTGGGCGCGGCCCGCGAGCGGCTCACGACCGCGGGCGTGGCGGTCACCGACGACGGCCGCAGCATCCGCTTCGACGACCCGTGGGCCAACGCGATCACCCTCACGCCCACGCTCGTCGGGTAGCGCCCTCCGCAGGTATAGGGCGATTTGCTCGGCATCGACAGGTGCTGGGGCAAACCGCCCTATACCTGTCGTGGGGGCTAGTCGGCCGGGTGCTCCGGCAGCTGCAGGTCGACCACCGGCGCATCGCGCCACAGCCGCTCGAGCTGGTAGTAGGTGCGCTCCTCCTCGTGGAAGACGTGCACCACGATGTCGGAGAAGTCGAGCAGCACCCAGCGGCCGTCGGCCCGGCCCTCGCGGCGCACAGGCTTGGCGCCCTCGGGGTGCAGCGCGTCCTCGATGTCGCGGGCGATGGCGCTGACCTGCCGCTCGTTGCGGCCGGTGACGAGCAGGAACACGTCCGTCAGCGGCAGCTGCCCGGAGACGTCGAGCGCCACCTGGTCGACACCGAGGGCCTTGTCGGCTGCGCGTGCCGCGACGCGCGCGAGCGCGATCGCCTTCTCATCCGCGCTCATCGCGCACTCCCGTCGATCAGAGCCAGCCCTGCGAGATCGCGAGGAAGAGCACCGTGCCGACGCCGACGACGAATGCGCCCGCGCCCACGCCGATGACGACCGGCCAGGCATTGGTCCGCTGCTTCTGCGGTGCGATCTGCACGCGAGCGTTCGCGTACGACGAGACCGCCTTCGAGGCGCGCACCGGCGCCGTCTCGGGGCTCGAGACCTCGCCCTCGGCGACATCGGAGTCGACGTCGTTGCCGTCGATCGACGCGCGACCGCGGCCGGACGAGGCGAAGCCCTCCGGCACGTCGATCGAGCCGGTGACGAGCAGGCCGTCGTCGCCCTCGAGCGTGAAGTCGGGGCTCTCGCTGCCGGCGGGCAGCACCAGCGCGTTCGCCGTGAACGACGAGGTCGAGCTGCCGCTGCTGCCGGCGACGCCCTGCTCGCGCAGATCGGCGATGTGGTGCTCGGAGGTGTCGGAGACGACGTTCACGATCACCGGGAGGCGCTGCGACTGGCCGCGGCTCGGGCCGGTGACGGTGAGGCTCTCGTCCTCGGCCGCTGCCGCGCGGCGGTCCTCGAGCTCCGCCGGCGTCACCTCGGCGACGCGGCGCGACGAGACACGCGGCTGCTCGACGAGCACCTCGTCGATCTCGAGGTCGTCCACCTCGGCGTCGTCGACGGTGTCGAGGCCCTGCACGTCATCGATCTGCGCGCTCGAGCGGCGCGCGGAGGAGGGTGCGGGCACGGATGCGCTGCCCGCGGCGGGTGCGCTGCCGGGCGCGGGTGCACTGGGCGCCTCGTCCGCCAGCTCGGCCTCGAGCACGTCAAGACCGACGGTCTCCTCGACCGGCTCGACGGTGGCATCGCGGTGTGCCGCAGTGCCTGCCTCGGGGGCGGGCTGCTGCGCCGCCTTGTCCTTCTTGCGGCCGAAGAAGCGGCCGAGCGGCTTGGAGGTGGCAGCCTTGTCGTCCTCGGCCGGAGCGGCGCCGGACTGCTCGCGCACCTCGCGGAGGTCGAGCGCTTCGGTCTCGGCGAGCTCGACGCTCTCGGCCGGCGCCGCGGGAACGCTGGGCGTGGAGTGGCGGCCGAGCTGCTCGGGGGCGGACGCTGCCGCGTCAGACGCCTCCTCGGGCACCGGCGGCGGCCCGCCTGTCTGGGCGAGCTCGGCAGCGCGTTCGCGCGCCCGAAGCTCGCGCCGCGTCAGCGGTCGTTCTTCGTTCGCGTCAGTCATGCTGAGAGTCTCCGGTACAGGTCGTGTTTGCTGATGTATTGAACCACTCCGTCCGGCACGAGATACCAGACGGGATAGCCGGCGCTCACGCGCGCACGGCAATCGGTCGAGGATATCGCAAGTGCGGGGATCTCCAGCAGTGAGACACGGTCCGGCGGATACCCGGTGATGGATACCTGGTGGCCCGGGCGGGTGACGGCGACGAAGTGCGCGAGCTGCCAGAGCTCGTCGACGTCCTTCCACTCCACGATCGAGGTGAACGCATCCGCCCCCGTGATGAAGAACAGCTCGGCGTGCGGCCGCTGCTCGCGGATGTCGCGCAGCGTGTCGATCGTGTAGGTCGGCCCGTCGCGATCGATGTCGACGCGGCTGACCTTGAAGCGGGGGTTCGAGGCGGTCGCGACGACCGTCATCAGGTAGCGATCCTCGCTGGGCGACACGTCGGGCTTCAGGTACGGCTCACCGGTGGGCACGAAGACGACCTCGTCGAGGTCGAAGTGCTGCGCGACCTCGCTGGCGGCCACCAGGTGGCCGTTGTGGATCGGGTCGAACGTGCCGCCCATGATGCCGAGGCGCTGACGGCGCATGGGCGCGTCGCTGATGGTCAGCCGTCGCCGTGGGCGTCGCCCCGCACCGAGCGGTGGGCGACGTCGCGGAAGGAGCGCAGCACGATCGCGGAGATGAGGAAGACCGCTGCGGTGATGCCGGCAGCGATGTAGGGTGCGAACTCGGCGCCGGCCGATTCGGCCTCAGCGGCGGTCGCGAGCATAAGCAGGTGCATGGGTGCCTCCTTTTCGCTCAAGCCTAGCGCGGCTCAGGCGCGCACCTGACCGGCGCCGCGCACGATCCACTTGGTGCTGGTCAGCTCGGTCAGCCCCATCGGGCCGCGGGCGTGCGACTTCTGCGTCGAGATGCCCACCTCGGCGCCGAAGCCGAACTCGCCCCCGTCGGTGAAGCGAGTGGATGCGTTGTGCATCACGACCGCGGAGTCCACCTGGGCGAGGAACGTGCCCGCCGCATCCGCGTCGTCGGTCACGATGGTGTCGGTGTGGTGCGTGCCGTAGCGATTGATGTGCTCGATGGCGGCGTCGAGGTCGTCGACGACACCGATCGCGACATCCATCGACAGGTGCTCGGTCGCCCAGCCGCCCTCGCCCAGCGGCTCGGTGCGCGGGGCGCCCGGCAGCGGGCCGTCGGCATGCAGGGTGACCCCGGCCTGCTGGAGCGCCTCGGCGAGCACGGGCACCGCGGTGTCGGCGATGTCGCGGTGCACGAGCACCGTCTCGAGCGCGTTGCAGACGCTCGTGCGCTGCGTCTTGGCGTTCAGCACGATCTCGACCGCCATCGGCAGCTGCGCCGCACGGTCGACGAACGCGTGCACGATGCCGGCGCCGGTCTCGATGACCGGCACGGTCGCCTCGGTGACGACCCGCTCGATGAGGGCGGCGCTGCCTCGCGGCACGAGCAGGTCGACGAGCCCGCGCGCCCGCATCAGGCGGCCAGCGCCGTCGCGGCCGAAGCGGTCGATGGTCTGCACCGAGGCGCGCGGCAGCCCGGTCGCCTCGATCGCGCCCTGCATGGCCTCGACGAGCACGGCATTGGTCTGCTCGGCGGCCGAGCCGCCGCGCAGCACGACCGCGTTGCCGGAGCCGAGCGCGATGCAGGCCAGATCGACGGTCACGTTGGGGCGGGCCTCGTAGATGACGCCGATGACGCCGAAGGGCACGCGCACCTCGGTGAGGTCGAGCCCGTTCGGCAGCGTGCGCTGCCGCAGCACCTCGCCGATCGGATCGGGCAGCTCTGCCAGCTGCCGGGCTGCATCGGCGAGGCCGGCAATGCGTGCCTGATCGAGCAGCAGACGGTCGAGCATGCCCTCAGCGAGCCCGGTCTCGCGGCCCCGCTCGAGGTCGGCGGCGTTGGCCGCGAGGATGTCGTCGGTCGCTGCCTCGATCGCCTCGGCGATGGCGAGGACGGCGGTGTGGCGCTGGTGCGCGGGCGCGACGCCGAGCGCGCGGGAGGCGCGCTGCGAGGCGGTCAGCAGCGCGTCGAAGTCGTCGGTAGGGAGCTCGGCGGCCATGTCTCGATCCTAGGCCGCGGTCGATGCGCGTGCAGCGGCGGCAGCGCACCGCTCGTGCTCGCTCGCCCTGGAGGCTGCAAAGGCTCACGCGCGATCGGGGGCGGGGCCGTCTGCATGCTCCTTGAACGGGAACCGCCCGGCACCGACATGGAGACCGCGCAACGCGGGTGGATGCACGACGACGTCGCCTGCGACCGCCAGGATGTCCACGATATCGTGATCCTCGGGATCATCGCCGCAGCCGCAGGAGAGCAGCTGGCGGCGACAGCGCGGGCACGGCTCCAGGTCGCAGCCGTAGTGGTGGAAGCCCTGCCGCTGGATGCCGCAGTCGCCGCAGCGACCGCCACGGCCGATGGGGGCGCCCGTCTGGCGGATCCGGTCGAAGCGTTCGCCCCGGATGATGAACGCGTCCACCCTGCAGGTGGCAGCCTCGAGCATCTCCTGCCCGCAGTCTTCGCAGTCGGCCATCGTCGTCCCTTCGTTCGGCCAGCACGTCGCGCGTGCGCGGCGCTGCTGGACTCGTTGCTGAGGGTGCCGATACTGCCCGGACCGTGTGCCGGCGGGAGCGGCGGAATCCGGTGCCTGTGGACAGTCGGGCCGTCAGCCCTCTGCGAGTCGCCGTCCCAGCACGGTGACGGCCTGCTGCTCGTAGCCGATCGCCGTGTAGAAGCCGGACGCCGCCTCGTTGTCGGCGCGCACCATCAGCTGCAGCTTGACGCCTCCGTGGTCGACGATCCACGCCTCCGCCGCCCGCATCAGCCGGGCGCCGAGACCCTGCCGATGGCGCCCGAGCTCGACGGCCAGGTAGTAGACCCAGCCGCGGTGGCCGTCGTGGCCGACCATCACCGTGCCGACGAGCGCTCCGCCGTCACGGATGCCGAGCACAGCCGAGGCGGGACCCTCGACCGCGCGGGTGAAGTCCGCCTGCGGCGCGTTCCATGGGCGGGTGAGGCCGTTGTCCTGCCAGAGCGCGATGGCGTCTGCCGCGTCGGCGAGGCCGAGCTGCTCGACGGGTGCAGCGACCTCCGCCACGCGGTTCAGTCCTCGGGCCGGGGGTTCGGCTCGAACTCGGTGCCGAGCCGCTCCCCCGCGACCAGCCGCTCGAGCAGCGGCGTCGCGGTGACCGTCACACGTACGCCGGCGTCGGCGGCGAGACGCGCCGCATCCACCTTCGTCATCGCGCCACCGGAGCCGATGTGGCTGCCGCTGGCCCCCAGGCGCACACCGTCGAGCGGATCGCCGTAGGGCACCAGGCTGATGGGCTCGGAGCCGGCCTCGTCGGGCGGCGCGGTGCGCAGCGCCTCGATGTCCGAGAGCAGGATGAGCCGGTCGGCGCCGACGAGCTTGGCGACCAGCGCCGCCAGCCGGTCGTTGTCGCCGAAGCGGATCTCGTGCGTGGCGACCGTGTCGTTCTCGTTCACGATCGGCAGCATCCGCAGCTCGAGCAGCCGCTCGAGCGCGTTGCGGGCGTTCACCCGGTGCGAGTCCATGTCCATGTCGGATGCGGTGAGCAGGATCTGCGCCGCGATCACCTCGTGGCGCGAGAGGCTGCGCTGGTAGCGGTTCATCAGCACGTTCTGCCCCACGGCCGCCGCGGCCTGCTGCATGGGCAGGTCGGCAGGGCGCTCCTGCAGGCCCAGGAACGGCATGCCGGTGGAGATGGCACCGGAGGAGACCAGGATGACGCGCCCGGTGCGGTGCAGCGCCGCGAGCCCGTCGACGAGCGGCTCGATCTGCGCCCGGCGCTCGCCCGAGATCGACGAGGAGCCGACCTTGATGACGATCAGTTCGCCCGCGGTGCGGTCGAGCGACGTCATGCGTCCTCGTCCCAGCGCTCCACCTCGACGCTGTCCTCGGTCCAGCGGGCGGCGTCGCGCTCCTGCACGAGACCGTCGCGGGCAGCCTGCTTGGCGTCCATGCGGCGGTGGTACTCCTCGCGGCGCTCCTGCGTGGTGCGGCGGTCGTTGCGATCGAGGCGAGGATCGGTGCCGCGGTTGCCGACCAGCTCGGCGGCGGAGGCGATGGTGGGCTCCCAATCGAAGACGATGCCGGCGCCCGGGCCGATCACGACGGTCGCGCCGGCGACCGCACCGGCCTTGAGCAGCGCATCCTCGGTACCGAGCTTCGCCAGTCGGTCGGCGAGGTAGCCGACGGCCTCGTCGTTGCGGAAGTCGGTCTGCGCCACCCAGCGCTCGGGCTTCGCACCCAGGATGCGGTAGACCGGCCCCGCGTGCGTGCCCTCGACCTTGACCCGGAAGCCGCTGTCGTCGATCGCCTTCGGCCGCAGCACGATGCGCTCGGGCTCGGGCTCGGCCGCCTTGGCTTCGCGGTCGGCCTCGACGATCTCGGCGAGCGCGAAGGAGAGCTCGCGCAGTCCCTTGTGGGCGACGGTGGAGATCTCGAAGACGCGGAAGCCCATGCCCTCGATCTCCTCGCGCACGAAGGCGGCGAGCTCGGCCGCCTCTGGCACGTCGATCTTGTTGAGGGCGACGAGCTGCTGACGCTCGAGCAGCGGCGTCTGCCCCTCCGGCACCGGGTAGGCGGCGAGCTCGGCGAGGATGACCTTGAGGTCGCTGACCGGGTCGCGGCCGGGCTCGAGCGTCGCGCAGTCGATCACGTGCAGCAGTGCCGAGCAGCGCTCGACGTGGCGCAGGAACTCGAGGCCGAGGCCCTTGCCCTCGCTCGCGCCCTCGATGAGGCCGGGCACGTCGGCGATCGTGTAGCGGGACTGGCCCGACTCGACCACGCCCAGGTTCGGGTGCAGGGTCGTGAAGGGGTAGTCGGCGATCTTGGGCCGCGCGGCGCTCATGGCGGCCACGAGGCTCGACTTGCCGGCGCTCGGGAAGCCCACCAGCGCGACGTCGGCGACGGTCTTCAGCTCAAGCGTGATGTCGCCCTCGAAGCCGGGCGTGCCGAGCAGCGCGAAGCCGGGGGCGCGGCGCTTCTGGTTCGACAGCGCGGCGTTGCCGAGCCCGCCCTGGCCGGCGGGGCCGACGACGAGGCGCATGCCCGGCTGCGTGAGGTCGGCGAGCTGCTCGCCGTCGGCATCGGTCACCACGGTGCCGACCGGCACGGGCAGCTCGAGGTCGGCGCCGGTGGTGCCGGCGCGGTGGTCGCCCATGCCGGGCTGGCCGTTCTCGCTCGCGCGGTGCGGTGCCCGGTGGTAGCCCAGCAGCGTGGTCACCTGCGGGTCGGCGACCAGCACGATGTCGCCGCCGTCGCCGCCGTTGCCGCCGTCGGGGCCGGCGAGCGGCTTGAACTTCTCGCGCTTGACGGAGACGCAGCCGTGCCCGCCGCTGCCGGCACGCAGGTGCAGTGTGACCTGATCGACGAAGGTCGCCATGGTGTGTCTCCTCTAGATGCGAGAACGGGGCGAGCCGAAGCCCGCCCCGTTCATCGGGATGCCTGTGTCGCGCGTGCGCTGATTACTCGGCTGCAGCGACGATGTTGACGACCTTGCGGCCGCCCTTCGCGCCGAACTCGACCGCGCCGGCCTCGAGGGCGAACAGCGTGTCGTCGCCACCGCGGCCAACGCCTGCGCCGGGGTGGAAGTGGGTGCCGCGCTGGCGGACGATGATCTCGCCGGCCTTGACGACCTGGCCGCCGAAGCGCTTCACGCCGAGGCGCTGCGCGTTCGAGTCACGGCCGTTGCGGGTGGACGATGCGCCCTTCTTATGTGCCATCTCTGCATGCCCCTTACTTGATGCCGGTGATCTTCAGGCGCGTGAGCTCCGAGCGGTGACCCATGCGGCGCTTGTAGCCGGTCTTGTTGCGGTAGTGCTGGATGCGGATCTTCGGGCCGCGCAGGTCGGTCACGATCTCTGCCGTCACCTTGACCTTGGCAAGGTCAGCAACGTCCGACGTCACCTTGTCGCCATCGACGAGCAGCACGGGGGCCAGCTCGACATTGCCGTTGTCGTCACCGGCGATGCGGTCGACGACGAGAACGGTACCGACCTCGACCTTCTCCTGCCGGCCGCCGGCGCGCACGATTGCGTACACCACGTTGGATCCTCACTGTTGGAACGACTCCCGGCCGTACCGGGACGAAGCTTTCGGCGCGCGCACGAAATGCGACTTGCGCCAGCGAACAACGATACAGGCAATCGTCGTTCCCGGTCAACATGAGCGCACCGCGCGTCGCGCATCCGCCGCCGTGCGTCTTCGACGCTACCGTTGCCGGATGGCGATCCTCGTCGACGACCCGCTCTGGCCGGCCCACGATCGCTTCTGGGCGCACATGGTGAGCGACACGAGCCTCGACGAGCTGCACGACTTCGCGCGCCGCGCGGGCATCCCGGCGCGCGGCTTCGACCACGACCACTACGACGTGCCCGCGGAGCGGATCGACGCGCTCGTGGCCATGGGCGCGACGCGGGTCGGCCCCAAGGAGCTCGTGCGCCGGCTGATCGCCAGCGGCCTGCGCGTCAAGGAGCGCGACCGGCGGGATTGAGCCGTGCGCGCGGGCGGCGTGCGTGATTGAGCCGTGCGCGCGGGCGGCGTGACTGCCGCGCTCCCGCGCGCCAAGCGGAGACCGGTACCGTCTTGCCGCTCGACCCGAGGGTGAGCGGCAAGACGGTACCGGTCGTGCTGGCGTCTAGCCCTGCTCGTCGGGCTTGGCCGTGATCACGCCGGAGGAGGCGCGGCGCGAGCGGCGAGCCGCCTTGCCGGTGCCGGGCGCGGGGGCGGCGAGCGCGTCGAGCGCGCTGCCGAGCAGCCCGTCGAGGTCGTTCTCGGTCGCCGTGCGGGCCTGCTGCTCCTGCTGGGGCTCGACCGGGATGTCGAGGATCGTCACGACCGGCTCGGCCGCGACCTGCTCGATCGCCTGCTTCGAGGGCTCGACGACGCCGGAGACCTGCTCCTGCGCGCGCTCGCCACGCTGGCGCCGGTTCGACCGGCGGCCGCCGCGCTCACGGCCGGACTGCTCCGACTGCTGCTCCGACCGCTGCTCCGGGTGCTGCTCCGGCTGCTCCGACTCGGGCGCCGTCTGCTGGGGCGCCTCCGCCTCGGCGGCGTGCTCGTGCTCGTGCTCGCCCTCCGGGTGCTTGCCCTTGGCGGCCGAGGCGATCTGCGAGAGGCCCTTGCGCATGTCCTCGGTGATGGCGTGCGTGCCGCCACCGTTGCCGTTCTGCTGGTGCTGCTGCTGCTGGTCGTTCTGCTTGCCGCCGCGGCCGCGGCGACGGCTGGTGCCGTTGCCGCCGCTGTCTGCCTGGCGCTGCGACTTCGAGACCGGCTCGTGGTGCACGATGATGCCGCGGCCGGCGCACACCTCGCACGCCTCGGAGTACGACTCGAGCAGCCCGAGGCCGAGCTTCTTGCGTGTCATCTGCACGAGGCCGAGACTCGTGACCTCCGCCACCTGGTGCTTCGTGCGGTCGCGCGAGAGGCACTCGATGAGGCGGCGCTGCACCAGGTCGCGGTTCGACTCCAGCACCATGTCGATGAAGTCGATCACGATGATGCCGCCGATGTCACGCAGCCGCAGCTGGCGCACGACCTCCTCTGCGGCCTCGAGGTTGTTCTTGGTGACCGTCTCCTCGAGGTTGCCGCCGGCACCGACGAAGCGGCCGGTGTTGACGTCGACGACGGTCATCGCCTCGGTGCGGTCGATCACGAGCGAGCCGCCGGAGGGAAGGAACACCTTGCGGTCGAGCGCCTTGTCGATCTGCTCCGAGATGCGGAAGTGCGAGAACGGGTCGTCGGTGCCCTCGTAGGCCTCGACGCGGTCGATCAGGTCGGGCGCGATGGCCTCGAGGTACTCGCGGATGGTCTCGAGCGCCTCGGAGCCCTGGATGACGAGCTTGCCGAAGTCCTCGTTGAAGACGTCGCGCACGATCTTGACCAGCAGGTCGGGCTCGGCGTGCAGGCGCAGCGGCGCGCTGCCCGACTGGCGCTGCTGCTGGATGCGCTCCCACTGGCGGGTGAGGCGCTCGACGTCGTTCGTCAGCTGCTCCTCGGTGGCGCCCTCGGCGGCGGTGCGCACGATGACGCCGACGCCCTCGGGCAGCACCTGCTTGAGGATCTTCTTCAGGCGCGCCCGCTCGGTGTCGGGCAGCTTGCGCGAGATGCCGTTCATCGAGCCACCGGGCACCGACACGAGGTAGCGGCCGGGCAGCGAGATCTGGCTCGTGAGCCGCGCGCCCTTGTGGCCCACCGGGTCCTTCGTGACCTGCACGAGCACGGTGTCGCCGGGCTTGAGCGCGAGCTCGATCTTGCGCGGCTGGCCCTCGAGCTCGGCGGCATCCCAGTCGACCTCGCCCGAGTAGAGCACCGCGTTGCGGCCGCGGCCGATGTCGACGAAGGCGGCCTCCATGCTCGGCAGCACGTTCTGCACGCGGCCGAGGTAGACGTTGCCGATCAGGCTCGACTCCGACGACTTCGCCACGTAGTGCTCGACGAGCACGCCGTCCTCGAGCACCGCCAGCTGCACGCGGTCGTGCTTCGAGCGCACGATCATCTGCCGCTCGACCGACTCGCGGCGGGCGAGGAACTCGGTCTCGGTCACCACCGTGCGACGACGGCCGGCATCGCGGCCCTCGCGGCGGCGCTGGCGCTTGGCCTCGAGGCGGGTCGAGCCCTTGACCTTCTGCGGCTCGGTGATGAGCGGCCTGCTGCTGCCCCCGTCATCGTCGCTGTCGCCGCGACGCGTGCGGCGGTTGCGGCGCGACGAGCGACGGCCGCGCTGCGAGCGGTCGTCGAAGTCGTCGTCCTCATCGTCGTCATCATCGTCGTCGTCGTACGAGCGAGCGGCGGGCAGCGCCGGCAGCGTCTCGAGATCGGGCGCGTGGAAGAGCAGCCCGAACGGGCCGGCGGGCACGGCCGGCAGCACCTTCGCAGCGGCGATCGGGTCGGCCGCCTGCTCCTCGTCGGACGAGGCAGCGGATGCGTCGTCCTGCGACGCGGTCGGAGCCGACGTCGCCGGGTCCAGCAGCCCGGGCTCGTGGCCCGGCTCCTGCTCGGTCGCGGCCTGGTCGGCCGATCCAGCCGGCTCCTGCACGGTCTCGGTCTGCTCGGCAGATGCATCCGAACCCTGCTCCGTCGACCCATCCGCACCCTGCTCGGCCGACGCATCCGTCGTCTCAGGCGTGTCCGTAGCCTCAGGAGTCTCGGGCTCGGCCTCGGCAGCGGCCGGTGCCTTGCGGGTCGAGACCCGCTTGCGCTTGGGCTTCTCGGCGGCGGGGGCCGTCTCGGTCGGGGCCTCGGTCGTCGCGTCGGTGACGTTCGGCTCGTTGCCCTCTTCGGGGAGGTTCGCTGTGTTGTCGGCCATCTCTGGCGTACTCCTGTCGCGACCGGCGCCGCCGGTCGACATCTCGCTCGCGGCCCGGGGCTCGCCCGGCGCGAATCCTTGCAACTCGCCCCCTCGCGGGAGCGGCCCGGGCCAGTCAGGCTGCCCGGAGAAACTTGTGCGTGCGCCCGTCGGGCGCGCTGCCGGCAACTCTACCGCACGCGGGCGCGCCCGCTACGGCAGCACCACGCGCACGGCGAGCGCCACGAAGGCGGCCGCGGCGACCAGCGTGCCCCCGATCGCGAGCCAGCCGTGCGGCTGCACGCTGCGGCCGACGCGGGCGCCCACCAGCACCAGCACGGTCAGGTAGAGCGCCGACGCGGTCTCGAGGATCAGCATGAGCACCACGACGTCGGCGAGCGGCGTGGGCGAGTCGGGGTCGATGAACTGCACGAAGAACGACGCGAGGAAGAGAATCGCCTTCGGGTTCAGCAGGCTCGTGATCAGCGCGGTGCGGAAGGGCGCGAGCCGAGGCCGGGCGATGATCGGGTTCGGCACCGCGATCGGCTGCGTCGGGTTCTCGGTCGGTGCAGGCTCCGCCCGCCGCTGGCGCTTGGCCCGGATGCGGTCGACCGCGCTGCGCACCAAGCCGAACGCCAGCCAGCACAGGTAGGCGGCGCCGGCCCAGGTGAGCACGCGGAAGACGATCGGGTTGGCCGAGAGCGCCTGCGCCGAGAGCACCGCGAGCACCATCAGCACGGCGTCGCCGAGGAAAACGCCGAGCATCGCGCGGAAGCCCGCACCGCGGCCGGCGCGCAGCGCGGTGGCGATCACGAACAGGCTGTTCGCGCCCGGCAGCAGCACGATCACGACGACGCCGGCTGTGAATGCGGTAAGAGTCGCCCCGTCGAGGCTCATGACCGGCCCACGGGACTGATTGAATGATGCGCAGGAGGCCACATGTCTGACGCTCGACCCGCCCACATCACCGCGCCGCTCTGGCTCGGCGCGCTGCTGATCATCACCGGGCTCGCCGGTCTGCTCGGCGCCTTCGCGCTCTCGGTCGACAAGATCGAGTTGCTGACGAACCCGCAGGGCTCACTCGGCTGCGACTTCAACCCCTTCCTGACCTGCTCGGGCGCGATGGACTCGGCGCAGGGCGAGGCGTTCGGGTTCCCGAACCCGTTCCTGGGTCTCATGACGTTCCCGGCTCCGATCATCATGGGGGCGCTGACGCTGGGCCGGGTGGCGATGCCGCGCTGGGTGTGGACGGTGTTCTCGCTCGGCGTGCTCGGCGGCCTCGCGTTCGTGCTGTGGCTGGCGCAGCAGTCGATCTTCGTCCTCGGCTTCGTCTGCCCCTGGTGCTTCCTGGTGTGGATGGCCATGTACGCGATGAGCTTCCCGCTGTGGGTCTGGGGCTTCGGCTCGGGCGCGCTGCCTGCCGGCGCCGGGCTCCGCCGCGTCGCAGCGAGGTTCTCGAGCTGGGGCTGGGTGCTCTCGCTCGCACTCGCCGTGATCGTGGTGCTCACGATCATGATCGTGCTGCCCGGCATCCCGCGCTACCTCTTCGGCGGCTTCTGACGCTTCGCGGCGCTCGGCCGCTGCGCCTCGGAGGGTGAACGACGGATGCGCTGCGGCCGCCGGGCGGGAATGCACCGGGGCCGCAGCGCATCACGGGCGCTTCGGCGTCAGGCGAACCGTCAGTCGAACCAGAGTGCGAGCTCGCGCGCTGCCGACTCCTCCGAGTCGGAGCCGTGCACGAGGTTCTGCTGCACCTTGAGGCCCCAGTCGCGGCCGAGGTCGCCGCGGATCGTGCCGGGGGCTGCCGTGGTCGGGTCGGTGGTGCCGGCGAGCGAGCGGAAGCCCTCGATGACGCGGTCGCCCTCGAGGCGGATCGCCACCGAGGGGCCCGAGAGCATGAACTCGACGAGCGGCTCGAAGAAGGGCTTGCCCTGGTGCTCGGCGTAGTGCTCCTCGAGGCGTGCCCTGTCGGGCTGCACGAGTCGCAGGTCGGTGACGACGTATCCCTTCGCCTCGATGCGGGCGAGGATGGCGCCGGTCAGCTGGCGCTGGACGCCGTCGGGCTTGATGAGGACGAGGGTGCTCTGCATGCCTGCCAGCCTACCGAGCGCCGGGCGGCCGCTCGGCCCGGCAAGCACGCCCCGTGCGCCCGTTCGCGGCTACTCGCCGGGGGCGCCGCGCGGGTCGAGGCCCGCCGCGCGGCGGTTCCGCTCGATGCCGCGCGCCTTCACGAAGCAGTAGATCCACAGGACGATGAACACCAGCGCGACGACGCCCCAGACCGGCTCGATGAGCGTCAGCGCGGCGAGCGCGACCTGCATCGCGAGGCTCACGATCCATCCCCACGTGCGCGCCAGCAGCGGCATGGTGGCCAGCAGCAGTGCCGCGACGACCGCGAACGCCAGCGGCTGCGGCCAGTCGCGCGAGACGCCCCAGACGGCGAGCGTGCCGAAGGCGAGGCCCGCGACCTCGAGCGTGTGGGTGATGCGCAGCAGCGCCTCCATCGCGCCGCGCTTCGGGCGCGGCTTGCGCGCCCTCGCGGGGGTGCCGGATGCGTCGGGTCCGGATGCGTTCGGCTCGGTCGCGCCGGGATCGTTCGTCTGCGCGGTCATCGCTCGTCCTCCTGGTCGGTGCCCTCGAGCGCGGTGTCCATGAACTCGGTGCCCTCGAGCTCTGGGGCGTCCAGCTGCACGGTCGCCGCCTGTCGGCGGGCGTCGGGCCGCAGCAGCCAGCCGGCCTCGCGGGCGTGGCCGATCACGTCGCCGAGCAGCGTGATCGATCCGGTGACGACCACCGCGCCGCCGCGGTCGGCCGCCGCGTCGCGGGCGGTCTCGACGGCGGTCTCGAGGTCGGTCTCAACCAGCACCCGGTCGGCGCCCAGCACCGCGACAGCCAGCGCGGCGAGCGCGTCGGCGTCGAGCGCGCGCTCGGAGCTCGACTGCGTCACCACCACCTCGTCGATCACCGGCTCGAGCTCGGTGAGCACGCCGGTGGCGTCCTTGCCGGCCAGCACGCCGAGCACGAGCGTGACGCGCTCGAGCCCGAAGTACTCCCCCAGCGCGGTGCGCAGCGAGGCGGCGCCGTGCGGGTTGTGGGCGGCGTCGGCGATCACGAGCGGCTCAGCGCCGATGGTGTCGAGCCTGCCGGGCGAGGTCACCGCGGCGAAGCCGTCGGCGAGCACCTCGGCGGTCATCGGCTGCGCGCCGCCGCCCAGGAAGGCCTCGACCGCGACGAGCGCGAGCGCCGCGTTGCGGCCCTGGTGCGCGCCCATCAGCGGCACCAGCTGGTCGATGTACTCGGCCGCGAGCCCCTTGACGGTGATGAGCTGGCCGCCGACCGCGACCGACTGCTCGGTGAGCGAGAAGTCGCGCCCGTCGACCAGCAGCCTCGCGCCCACCTCCGCCGCGCGCGCTTCGAGCACGGCGAGCGCCTCCGGCGACTGCGCGGCCGAGACGACGATGGCGTCGGGCTTGATGATGCCGGCCTTCTCCCCCGCGATCGCCTCGACGGTCGTGCCCAGGCGGCTCGTGTGGTCGAGCGCGATCGGCGTGATCACCGCGACGTCGCCGTCGGCGACGTTGGTGGAGTCCCAGGTGCCGCCCATGCCGACTTCCAGCACGGCGACGTCGACCGGGGCATCCGCCATCACGGCGAAGGCGAGCACGGTGAACGCCTCGAAGAAGGTCAGCCGGCGCTGGCCCTGCTGGGCGAGCTCGGCGTCCACCATGTCGAGGAACGGCGCGATGTCCTCGTAGCCCTGGGCGAACGCCTCGTCGGAGACGGGCTCGCCGTCGATCACGATGCGCTCGTTGACGCGCTCGAGGTGCGGGCTGGTGAGCACCCCGGTGCGCAGCCCGTGCGCGCGCAGCAGCGTGTCGATGATGCGCGCGGTCGAGCCCTTGCCGTTCGTGCCGGTGATGTGGATCACCCGGAACGCGCGCTGCGGCTCGCCGAGCAGCTCGACCGCCCGCCGGGTCGCCTCGATGCGCGGCTCGATCGCGGCCTCCCCCGCCCGCTCCAGCAGCGCCCGGTAGGCGGCCTCGGCCGCCTCCGCGTGCTCGAGCGAGGCGAGGATGCGGTCGTCGATGTCGGGCGGCTCGCCCGCGGCCTGGCTCGCCCCATCGGTCATGCCCGTCTCGTCCGTCATGCCCGTCTCGTCCGTCATGCCCGTCTCGTCCGTCATGCCTGGGCCCCCTCGGCCGCTGCGGCCTTCTCGATCGTGATCGCGAGCGGCGAGCCGTCGCCCACGCGGTGCGCGGTGCGGCCGTCGGCCAGCTCGCCCATCGTGTCGTCCACGCGCTCGAGCGTCAGCTCGACGGCGAGCGTCTCGGCCCTGACGAGCTCGCCGTTGGCCTCCAGCGCCGCGACACCGTGGCTGTCCGAGCCGAGGGTGAGACGGATGCGGTCGCTCACGTCGAGTCCGGCATCCTTGCGTGCCGACTGCACGGCGCGCACGACGTCGCGGGCGAGGCCCTCCGCCTCGAGCTCGGGTGTGGTCGCGGTGTCGAGCACGACGAAGCCGCCGGCCGGCAGGAAGCCGACCGCCGCGCTCTCGTCGGCGACCTCGAGCGCGAGCTCGAACTCGCCCTCGACCAGCGCGATGCCGCCGGCGGTGACGGTCTCGGCGCCGTCGTCGTCGGTCGCGACCGACCAGTCGCCGGCCCGCGCAGCCTGGATGGCGCGCTGCACGTCCTTGCCCAGGCGCGGTCCCGCCGCGCGGGCGTTGACCTGCAGCCGCCGCGAGATGCCGTAGCGCTCGAGCGCGTCGTCGGCGGCGGCCTCCAGCACCACATCGCGCACGTTGAGCTCGTCGCGCAGCACACTGGTGAAGGCGCTCACGTCGACGGCACCGACGACCGTGAGGGTCGGCAGCGGCAGCCGCACGCGCTTGCGCGCCTGCTTGCGCAGGGCGTTGCCGACCGACGCGATCGCGCGCACCGCGTCCATCTGCGCGACCAGCTCGGGGTCGGCGGGCAGCGCGTCGTCGCCGTCGCCGTCCACATCCGGCCAGTCGGTGAGGTGCACCGAGCGACCGCCGGTGAGGCCCTTCCAGACCTCCTCGGTCACCAGCGGCGACAGCGGCGCCGCGATGCGGGTGAGTGTCTCGAGCACCGTGTAGAGGGTGTCGAACGCCTCGGTGCCTGCAGGCGATCCGGTGCCACTGCCGTCCGCGGCCACGCCCGTCCAGAAGCGGTCGCGCGAGCGCCGCACGTACCAGTTGGTGAGCACGTCGAGGAACTCTCGCACCGCCCAGGTGGCACCGGTGGCATCCAGGCGCTCCAGCGCATCCGTCACCGTCTCCACCGTCTCGCGCAGCTTCGCGAGGATGTAGCGGTCGAGCACGTCGGTGGACGCCGCCGAGCGCCTCGCCAGGTACGGCCGGCCGTCGGCGGCGCGGTTGGCGTAGGTGGAGAAGAAGTACCAGGTCGACCACAGCGGCAGGTGGAACTGCCGCAGCGCCTCGCGGATGCCCTCCTCCGAGACGATGAAGTTGCCGCCGCGCAGGATCGAGCCCTGCATGAGGTTCCAGCGCACCGCATCCGACCCGTAGGTGTCGAACGACTCGTTCACGTCGGGGTAGTTGCGCCGCGACTTCGAGGCCTTGAAGCCGTCGTCGCCGAGGATGATGCCGTGGCTGATGACGCTCTCGAACGCCGGCCGGCCGAACAGGGCCACCGAGAGCACGTGCATGACGTAGAACCAGCCGCGCGTCTGCCCGATGTACTCGACGATGTAGTCGGCGGGGCTGTGCTCCTCGAACCATTGCTCGTTCTCGAACGGGTAGTGGAACTGCGCGAAGGGCATCGAGCCCGAGTCGAACCAGACGTCGAGCACGTCGGGGATGCGGCGCATGGTGCTGCGG
>NZ_JABFAP010000001.1:620106-656986 GCF_017168255.1 Agrococcus sp. KRD186 | reverse complement strand
GGTGAGCTCGTCGATCGCGGGCCGGTGCAGGTCGGTGACGCGCACGCCGAAGTCGCGCTCGAGCTCGTCGAGCGAGCCGTAGACGTCGATGCGCGGGAAGTTGGCATCGTCGCTCTTCCACACCGGGATCGGGCTGCCCCAGTAGCGGTTGCGGCTGATCGACCAGTCGCGAGCGCCCTCGAGCCACTTGCCGAACTGGCCGTGCTTGACGTTCTCAGGCACCCAGGTGATCTGCTCGTTGGCGGCCAGCAGGTCGTCCTTGATGTCGGTGACCTTCACGAACCAGCTCGAGACCGCCTTGTAGATCAGCGGGTTGCGGCAGCGCCAGCAGTGCGGGTACGAGTGCACGTAGCTCGCCTGGCGCAGCACCCGGCCGGCGTCCTTCAGCAGCTTCGAGAGCGGCTTGTTGGCGTCGAAGACCTGCTGGCTGGCGACCGGGGCGACGACGTCGAGGAAGCGGCCACCGTCGTCGACCGAGAGGATCGTGGGGATGCCGGCGGCGTTCGCGACCCGCTGGTCGTCCTCGCCGTAGGCGGGCGCCTGGTGCACGATGCCGGTGCCCTCGCCGGTGGCGACGTAGTCGTCGACCAGGATCTGGAAGGCGTGCTCGGTGCCCCACTCGGATGCGTCGGCGAAGAAGTCGAACAGGGGCTCGTAGGTGACGCCCGCGAGATCACTGCCGGGCAGCGTGCGCGTGACGGCGGCGAGCGCCTCCTCGGCGGAGTCGTAGCCGAGATCCTTGCAGTAGCCCGCAATGGTGTCGGCGGCGAGCAGGAACGAGCCGTCGCCCGCGCTCGTGCCGTTCGGTCCGGCGGGCACGACCGCGTAGTCGATCGCGGGGCCCACCGCGAGCGCCAGGTTGGTCGGCAGCGTCCACGGCGTCGTCGTCCAGGCCAGTGCCCTGACGCCCGACAGACCTAACACATCCGCTCTCTCACCCGTGAGCGGGAAGGTGACGGTGAGGGTGGTGTCCTGGCGATCCTGGTAGACGTCGTCGTCCATGCGCAGCTCGTGGTTCGACAGCGGCGTCTCGTCGCGCCAGCAGTAGGGCAGCACCCGGTAGCCCTCGTAGGCGAGGCCCTTGTCGTGCAGCGTCTTGAACGCCCAGATGACGCTCTCCATGTAGGTGAGGTCGAGGGTCTTGTAGCCGCCGTCGAAGTCGACCCAGCGGGCCTGGCGGGTGACGTAGGCCTCCCACTCGTCCATGTACTGCAGCACCGAGGCGCGCGCGTGCTCGTTGAACACGTCGACGCCCATCGACTCGATCTCGGCCTTCTCGGTGATGCCGAGCTGCTTCATCGCCTCGAGCTCGGCGGGCAGCCCGTGGGTGTCCCAGCCGAACACGCGCGGCACCTGCTTGCCGCGCATGGTGTGGAAGCGCGGGAAGACGTCCTTGGCGTAGCCGGTGAGCAGGTGGCCGTAGTGCGGCAGGCCGTTGGCGAACGGCGGGCCGTCGTAGAAGACCCACTCGGTGCAGCCCTGCCGCTGCTCGACCGACGCCTTGAACGTGTCGTCGCCCTTCCAGAAGGCGAGGATGCCGGTCTCGAGCGCAGGGAGGTTCGGGCTGGCGACGACGGGCTCGTCGCCAGAGAGCGGGTACCTGGCCGGGTGGGTCGAAGGCTGGTCGGTCACGCTGGGTCTCCTGCATCCTCGGAACTTCGGATGCGGGGACGCTCTCGCGCGGTACCACCCCGCTTGCGGGCCTCTCGGCTCGCCGCTTCGTGCCCGCGCCTGCTGCGGGCCATCGGCTGTGACGGGCCTGCCCCGTTCGGATCTACTGAGCCGCCCCGCACCTCTCGGTGCCTGACTGCCGTTCTGCCGACCGCTCCCCGGTGATGGCCGGATCAGTGCGTGTAGGAAGATCCTACCGCGCCGATCCGGCCGTCGTCACGTCTCGATCAGCGCTCTTCGCCACGCAGCGTGACGTTGCCGGCGCTCACGTCTACGTCGATCGTCGATGTCGCGCCCGGGTCGTCGATCACGCGCACGTCGGAGTCGCCGGCAGAGGCCTGCTCGGTGACGGCGTACTCGCCATCCGGGATGGTCAGGTCGATGCTGCCGGCGCTCGCCTGCGCGTCGATCGACGAGGGCTGCTCCCCCGTCAGCGCGCCGATGATGCGGCCGGCGCTCACATCGAGCGTGACGGTGCCGCCGGTCTCGACGTCGAGGCGGGCCTCACCTGCCGAGACGCTGACGAACAGCGACTCCGCGGTGCCCGAGAGGTCGGCGCTGCCTGCGCTCAGGTCGATGGACGCGGCGCCCCAGGAGCCGGCTGCCTCGAAGCTGCCCGCCGAGACCTCGGTCTCGAGGCCGAGGCCCTGCCGCTCGAGCGCCGCCGGCAGCGTGAGGACCGCGCGCTGCTCGCCGACGCGGTCGCCGAACATGATGCCGAAGCCGACCCAGCGCCAGCGCCGATCGGTATCGACCACGAGGGTGTCGCCCGATCGGCTCAGGTTCCACTGCTGCACCGGCCCTCCGTCGCTGGCGACGTCGAGCGTCGCCTCCTCGACATCGCCGAAGCGCACCTCGAACGCGGTCGCCGAGCTGTCGATCTGCAGCTGCTCGATGCCGGCCGCGTCGGCGGTGAGGGTGTCGCTCGTGGCGGCGTGCGAGGCGAAGCCGCGCACCACGCCGCTGCCGACGCCGTAGACGACGCCGATCGCGCCGAGCACGATCAGCAGGATGCTGATCCAGCGGCCGGGCCGCGTGGTGGGGGTGGAGATGGTCATCGGATGCCTCCGGTCGCGTCGGGCGCGCTGGTCTGGTCGGTGGGTGTGGGGGCGTCGAGGTGGGCGAGCACCGCGAGCACGCGGCGGTTGCCGTCCTCGGGCTCGAGCTCGAGCTTCTGGAACACCGCCGAGATGTGCTTCTCGACGCTGCCGGCGGAGACGTAGAGGCGGTCGGCGATCGTCTGGTTCGAGGAGCCCTCCGCCATGAGCGCGAGCACCTGCCGCTCGCGCGGCGTGAGGCGCTCCATGCGGGTGTCACGGCGGCGGCGCGCGAGCAGCTGGCTCACGACCTCCGGGTCGAGCACCGTGCCGCCCGCGGCGACCTGCTCGACGGCGGCGAGGAAGTCGCGCACGTCGGCGACGCGATCCTTGAGCAGGTAGCCGAAGCCGGCGGTGCCGCTCGCGATCAGGTCGGCCGCGTAGCGCTCCTCGACGTACTGCGAGAGCACCAGCACGCGCGGCCGGTCGCCGCGCGAGCGGATGCCGATCGCCGCCAGGATGCCCTCGTTCGTGCGGGTCGGGGGCATGCGCACGTCGAGCACCGCGAGCTCGGGATCGTGCGCCGCGATGGCAGCCTCGAGCGCGGTGGCGTCGGGCAGCTGCGCGACGACGTCGTGGCCGGCGTCGGTGAGGAGACGGGCGATGCCCTCGCGGAGGAGGACGCTGTCCTCGCAGATCAGGATGCGCACGGGACGTCCACCTCGATCGCGGTCGGGCCCCCGGCGGGGCTGGTCATGGTGAGCGTGCCGCCGACGCCGGCGACGCGGTGGGCGAGCCCGTCGATGCCGCCGCCGGGCTGGCGCTCGGCGCCGCCGATGCCGTCGTCCTCGACGCGCGCCCACAGCGATGCGGTGCCCGTCTCGGATCGGCGCGTGCGGATGGCGATGCGGATGCGGCTGGCGCGGGAGTGCTTCTGCGCGTTCGTGATGCCCTCGGCGATCGCGAAGTACACGGCGGTCTCCGCGTCGCGGCTGCAGCGGCCCTCGATGCGGGCGTCGATCTCGACCGGCACGACGCTGCGCGCGGCGAGCGCCGAGACGGCGGCGTCGAGGCCGCGGTCGTCGAGCACGGCGACGTGGATGCCGCGAGCGACCTGGCGCAGCTCGGTGACGGCCGACTTCGAGGAGGCATGCGCCTCGTCGATGAGCCGCATGGCGGCGACCGGATCGCTCTCGATCTTCTCGCGCGCCATGCCCAGCTGCATCGCGATGGAGACGAGCCGCGGCTGCACGCCGTCGTGGAGGTCGCGCTCGATGCGGGTGCGGTCGAAGTCGGCGGCGCGCACGGCGCCGTGGCGGCGCTCTCGCTCGTCGCGCGCCTCCTGCTCGAGCCGCTCGCGCTCGTCGGGCACGAGCAGGCCGACGGTGACGTTGCGGTGGGCGAGCGCGAGGCCGATCGTGCCGGCGATGCCGGCGGCGAGCGAGAGCGCTCCGATGAGCGGCGCCCACTCGACCGGCACGGCGAGCGACGTGAGCGGGATGCCGACCGAGTCGGCGTCGCCGAGACCGGCGAGCGCGAGCGGCACGCCGATGCCGACGAGCGTCAGCAGCGGCAGCGTGAAGGCGCCGAAGAGGCTCGCGAGGAAGAAGCTGAGGATCGCCCGCCAGTGCTGGCCGTCGGAGACGATGCGGAGCAGGCGGTGGGGCACGCGCAGCCAATCGGTGCGCTGCGACTGCCGGAAGAACGCCGGCGGCACGGGCGCGCCGTAGAGGCCCGCGATGCGCTCCCGTTCGAACCAGGCGACGGCGAACATCGCCAGCAGCGCGAGCGCGAGCAGCAGGAAGCCGACGAGCACGACGAGCGTGCCGATGCCCACCGCGATGAGCGTGACGATCGTGATCAGGATGGGGATGCCGATGGAGCCGAGGATCGCGAGGTGCGCGATCGTGGCGAGGAGCGGGCCGGTTCGTTGCATGCCTCAACGCTAGGCCGCGCCAGTGCCGGGCGCCCGGCGGATCCCCGGAAGCCTTCTGGGGGTTTCCCCCACCCGGCGGGCCTGCGGCATAGGGCTCGGCAGTACCCTCGGCGCATGATCTTGCATCGCTCAGCCCGAACCGGTGCGGCAGCCGCGGTCATCGCCGCGGGGCTGCTCGTGAGCGGGTGCGGACTCCTGCCTTCGCCCTCGATGCCGCCGGTGCCGACCGCGGAGCCTGCGCCATCGGGCTCCGCCGACCCCGGCACGCAGGCGCAGCAGTGCGCGCAGCTGGTGGCGGAGGTGTCGAGCATCGCCACCGACCTCGGGCAGATCGGCTCGATGCTCGGCACCGACCCGTTCGGCGCGTTCGCCCTGCTGGGCGGCATCACCGGGCGCATCGGCGACCTCGAGACCCGGGTGACCGACCCGGCGCTGCTCGAGCGCATCGGCGAGATCCAGGCCGGCTGGGATGCGCTGGTCGCCGACGCCACCGAGTCGATCGGGGCCGGCGACACCGGCGCCTTCGAGCGCGTCGGATCGGGGCTGACCGAGCTGGCGGATCAGGTCTCGTCGCTGCAGGAGTTCTGCGCGGGCACCGCATGAGCGCGCCGCTGCTGGCGCTGCTCGACGGCTCGATCGTCGACGTCACGCATCCCATCATCCGGGCGGACGACCTGGGCGTCGTGCGCGGCGACGGCGTCTTCGACGCGACGCTCGCCCGCGACGGCGTCGTGCGCGATCGGGAGTCGCACCTCGACCGGCTCGAGCGCTCGGCTGCGATCCTGCAGCTCCCCGCACCCGACCGCGAGGGCTTCGGCCGCGCCATCGATGCGCTCGTCGCGGCGTGGGATTTCGGCGCCGCGCCGGAGGCGATCATCCGGCTGGTGCTGACCCGCGGTGCGGAGTCCGGGGGCGACCCGACGGCCTTCGCCCTCATGGCGCCGCTGGGCGCATCCGCCATCTCCGAGCGCGAGCGCGGCGTCGCGATCACGCTGCTCGGGCGCGGCCACGACGGCGACGAGGTCGCCGCGATGCCGTGGTTGCTGCCCGGCGCGAAGAGCCTGTCGTACTCGATCAACATGGCCGCCAAGCGGCACGCGTCGCAGCACGGCTTCGACGACGTGGTCTTCGTCTCGCCCGCGGGCGCACTGCTCGAGGGCCCCACCTCGACGCTCGTCATCGACCGCGGCGGCCGTCTGCTGACGCCGCGGCAGGACGGCATCCTCGCCTCGATCACGCTCGAGCACCTCATGCGCGACGCGCCGGCGGAGGGCCTCGAGGTGACCTTCGAGACGCTCAGCCCCGACGACCTGCGGGGCAGCGACGGCGCATGGCTGCTCTCCTCCGGTCGGCTGCTGGCGCGGGTGACGAGCGTCGACGGGCAGCCGCTGCCGGTCTCGCCGCACGACCCGGCGCTGCGCCGACTGCTCGACGTCTGAGGCGCGCCGGACGCCTGCCGAACCGCTCAGCGGGGTGCAGCCAGCAGCGTCGCGACCGCCTCGGGCGGCGCGCCCTCGTGCAGCACGACGGCCAGCAGCGCGTCGATCACGGTCGCCTCGGCGATGAGCACAGCGTCGTCGGCGCGCAGCAGCGCGGTCGGCCCGTGCGCGCTCTGCCCCGCCGCGAGCACCCCGGCGTCGGTCTCGACACCCGCGCATTCGGTGCCGAGCCGCTGCAGCGCGGTCAGGGCCTGCTCGGCCTCCGACGGTGTCGGGTAGCGCACCAGCACCAGGTCGAACGGCGCGCCCGGGGCCGGGTCGGCTGCGAGCGACACCGCTGCGGCCTCCATCGCGGCCCCGTCGACGGCCCCGGCCGCAGCGGCGCAGGCACCGCCGGCGTCGCGCGCGGCACCGAGGTGCACGATGGCGGTCGCCGGCGTCGTCGCGGCAGCGGCCGTCACCTCGCTCCACGCCGCCGTGCGCTCGCCGTCGGCAGTCGCCCACCGCAGTCGCGGCAGCTCGCCAGCCTCCGGCAGCAGCGCGAGCAGCGGGGCAGGCTCAGTGCTTGGCGCAGGGCTCGGCGCAGTCGTCGGTGCCGCGCTCGGGCCGGGAGTGGCTGCGGGCGACGGCTCGGCGGATGCGTCGGGTTGCGGCACCGGCGGCACGTACGGCCCGTGCACGGTCGGCACGGGCGCCAGCGGCACCTCCGTCGCCGGCGACAGCGGCGGCCGCACCGCCTCGACCGGCGGTGCGACGACCGCGGGCGGCTCGCTGGCGGACGGCGACGGGGTGACCGAGACGGCCTCCGGCGCATTCGGCACGAGGCCGCAGCCGGCCATCGCCGCGACCGTCAGCAGTGCCGCGGCGACCGTGACCATCCGAGGTCCGGGCCTCATGTCCCCCATCATGCGCGTCGAGGGCGCCGAAGGGCAGAGGCGCGGCGTCAAGCGCGCAGATCGTTGCCCGTTCGTGATGCTGCGGCGATCGGCTCGATCGCGGCGCGCACCGCATCCGCCGCGGCGGCGCGGGCCGGCGTGCTCGTCCACGCCACCAGTGCGGCGCACGCGGCGGCGACGAGCGCGACCGGCGCGACCGCCGCATCCGTCGACTCCGGCAGCGCGTCGCGCTCGAGCGCGAGCGCGAGCGCCGCGCGGTCGAGCAGCGGCTGCAGGCGGGCGGGCGCTCCATCGCGCAGTGCCTGCACCGCACCCATCGCCTGTGCGTCGCGGAGCGCGGTCGGCGGCGTCGTGCCCCACGGCTCGACCGCCTGCGCGATCGCGTCCACGAGCCGCTGCAGCGCATCCCCGCGCCCGCCCGCGATGGCGTCGCCGGCGCGCTCGATCGCTGCGTCGAGGCCGACCCAGAGCGCGTCGGCCTTCGAGTCGCAGTAGGAGAAGACGGTGCCGCGGGAGACGCCCGCGCGGCGGGCGATGTCGTCGACGCTCACGGCGTCGTAGCCGCGCTCGAGGAACAGCTCGAGTGCAGCCTCGTGGATCGTGGCGGCGCTCGATGCCCTCGGCCGGCCCGGCCCTCTCGTCGACGTCATGCGGCATCCTTCCTGAGGTCTATTGTTCCACCCGGTACTGATATCTGCGCCGACGTCGGCGCCCTCCGAGGAGCATCCGTGACCACCATCTCAGCCGCCGCCCGCGCGCGGCGGCACACGGCGACTCGGCGACGAGGACGCCGACGCCGCGCAGGCGGTCACCGACGAAGCGGTGGCCGAGCCCGCCTGAGGCGCGCCCCGCCCCACGCGCCCCACAGGTATACGGCGGTTTGCGCTTCATGCCGCCCGGTCAGCGCAGATCGTCGTATACCTGTCGCGGCGGTGCGCGGCGCACGGCGCACGGCGGGCGGTGCGTGACGCACGGCGCACGGCGCACGGTGCACGGTGCACGGCGCACGGTGCGCGGCGCGCGGCGCGCGGCGCGCGGCGCACGGCGCACGAGAGGATGGACCGATGGCCAAGAGCACGATCGCGCGGACCGCGAGCGCCGAGATCGAGATCTCCCGCTCGCGCTTCGTCGCGACCGCGCACCGCATCGGCTCGCTCGACGAGCTGGGCGGGCTCGTCCGCGCCGCGCGCCGCGCGCACCCCGATGCCCGGCACGTCTGCAGCGCGGGCGTCGCCGGGCCGCTCGGCGAGGCGAGCCGCTCGAACGACGACGGCGAGCCGGCCGGCACCGCCGGCGCTCCGATCCTCTCGGCGATCGCCGGCCGCGAGTTGACGGATGCCGCCGTGCTCGTGGTGCGCTGGTTCGGCGGCGTGAAGCTCGGCACCGGCGGACTCGTGCGCGCCTACGGCGGCATTGCCGCTGAGGCGCTCGACGCCGCCGGCAGGCTCGCGCGCGTGCCGGCGAGCGAGCTCATCGGCACCGTGGCCATCGCCGATGCGCCCCGCATCGAGCACGCCCTGCGCAGCGCGGGTCACGAGCCAGCGCTGCACTACCGCGAGCACGACGCCGTGCTGCGCTGCGTCATCCAGGATGCCGAGCTGCCGGCGGCCGAGGCGCTGCTGGCGCAGCTCGGGGTGGCGGCGCGCGCGCAGGGCGGCCTGCTGCTCGAGGTGACACCGTAGACTCTTCCGGAGCACAACCAGGCTTCATGCCGCACCAGCGGCGCAGACGCGAAGCCGCGCACATCGAAAGCGAGACGCCATGAGCGCCACCACGCCCGCAACGCCCGGCATGCCGGAGCGACCCGCCCTCGAGGGACTCGAGCAGAAGTGGGATCAGCGCTGGGAGGAGGCGGGCACCTATCGCTTCGACGGCGTCGCAGCAGACGGCACCCCGCTCGAGCGCGACGCGATCTACTCGATCGACACGCCCCCGCCCACGGCGTCCGGCTCGCTGCACGTCGGCCACGTGTTCTCGTACACACACACCGACCTGATCGCGCGCTTCCAGCGCATGCGCGGCAAGCACGTCTTCTACCCGATGGGCTGGGACGACAACGGCCTGCCCACCGAGCGCCGCGTGCAGAACTACTACGGGGTGCGCGTCGACCCGACGCTCCCCTATGCCCCGGGCTTCACCCCTCCGCAGGAGGGCGGCGACAACAAGGGCTCGAAGGCCGGCGACCAGCTGCCCGTCTCGCGCCGCAACTTCATCGAGCTGTGCGAGCGCCTCACCGAGGAGGATGAGGAGAAGTTCGAGCACCTCTGGCGCACCCTCGGCCTCTCGGTCGACTGGAAGCAGTCGTACCGCACCATCTCCGACGACGCCCGCCGCACCTCGCAGCTCGCGTTCCTGCGCAACCTCGAGCGCGGCGAGGCGTACCAGGCGGATGCGCCGACACTGTGGGATGTCACGTTCCGCACCGCCGTGGCCCAGGCCGAGCTCGAGGACCGCGAGCAGCCCGGCGCATACAGCACGCTGCTGTTCGCGAGTCAGGACGGCGACCTGCGCATCGACACCACGCGCCCCGAGCTGCTGGCATCCTGCGTTGCCGTGGTCGCGCATCCGGACGACGAGCGCTATCAGCACCTCTTCGGCACGACGGTGACCACGCCCGTGTTCGGCGTCGAGGTGCCGTTCGTCAAGCACGAGCTCGCCCAGGTCGACAAGGGCACGGGCGTGGCGATGATCTGCACCTTCGGCGACCTGACCGACGTCATCTGGTGGCGCGAGCTGCAGCTGCCGAGCCGCTCGGTGATCGGCTTCGACGGCCGCTTCGTGGCAGAGGCGCCCGAGGCGTTGGAGACGGATGCGGCGAAGGCCGCCTATGCGGAGCTGGCAGGCAAGACCGTCTTCAGCGCGAAGAAGACGATGCTCGAGCTGCTGCAGGCCGCCGGCCGCGTGGTGGGCGAGCCGCGCCCGATCACGCACCCGGTGAAGTTCTTCGAGAAGGGCGACAAGCCGCTCGAGATCGTCTCCACGCTGCAGTGGTACATCAAGAACGGCGGTCGCGACGAGTCGCTGCAGGAGCGCCTGGTCACGCACGGGCGCGAGATCTCCTGGCATCCCGAGCACATGCGCACCCGCTACGAGAACTGGGTGCACGGCCTCAACGGCGACTGGCTCATCTCGCGGCAGCGCTTCTTCGGCGTGCCCATCCCGGTCTGGTACCGGCTCGACGAGCAGGGCGAGCGCGTGCCCGGCGGCGTGCTGCTGCCGAGCATCGACCAGCTGCCGCTCGACCCGACCACCGACGTGCCCGACGGCTACGACGAGTCGCAGCGCGGCGAGCCGGGCGGCTTCGCCGGCGAGGTCGACATCATGGACACCTGGGCGACCTCCTCGCTCACCCCGCAGCTGGCCGGCGGCTGGGCCGCCGACAGCGAGCTCTGGCAGCAGATCGCGCCCTTCGACCTGCGGCCGCAGGGGCAGGACATCATCCGCACCTGGCTGTTCTCGACCATGCTGCGCTCGATGTTCGAGGACGGCCGGGCACCGTGGAAGCACGCGGCGCTCTCCGGCTGGATCCTCGACCCCGACCGCAAGAAGATGTCGAAGTCGAAGGGCAACGTCGTCACGCCGCTGGGCATGCTCGAGGACCATGGCTCCGACGGCGTGCGCTACTGGGCGGCGTCGTCTCGCCTGGGCGTCGACGCGACGCTCGACCCGCAGAACCCGAAGATGATCAAGATCGGGCGCCGCCTGGCGATGAAGGTGCTCAACGCCGCGAAGTTCGTGCTCTCGATGGAGGGCGCGCCGGGCGAGGTCACCGAGCGGCTCGACCGCGAGATGCTCGCCGAGCTCGCCTTGGTCGTGCGCACCGCGACCCGGGCCTTCGAGTCCTACGACCACGCGAAGGCGCTCGAGGCCACCGAGGCCTTCTTCTGGACCTTCTGCGACGACTACCTCGAGCTCGTCAAGGAGCGCGCCTACTCGGGCGACGAGGCCGGCCGCGGCTCGGCGATCGCTGCGCTGCGCACGGCGATCGACGTGCAGCTGCGGCTGCTGGCGCCGTTCCTGCCCTTCGCGACCGAAGAGGTCTGGTCGTGGTCGCACGAGGGCTCGATCCACGTCGCCCCCTGGCCGACGCCGGACGAGCTCGGCAACGGCAGCGACGCGATGGGTGCCGGCGCGGTCGCCACGGGCGCGATCAGCATCGGCTCGACCGGCATGCTCGCGACCGTGGGGCGCGCGCTGATCGGCATCCGGAGGGCGAAGACGGATGCGAAGGCGAGCCAGAAGACGGCCGTCGCCTCCGCGGTCATCGCCGTCCCCGCTGCGCTGCGCGAGCACCTCGAGGCCGCAGCCGACGACCTCAAGGCCGTGGGACGCATCCGCGACCTCACGCTGGTCGAGGCGGACGAGCTCGCCGTCGGCGAGATCGTGCTCGAGGAGGCGTGATGCAGATCGGCACCCGCTGGGCGGTCGGCGGCGAGCCGCCGCAGACGGTGCCGGTCGCGATGCGCGCCGCGATCGACGACGAGGAGCGCACGCTCGCCGAGATCGGCGCCGACACCGCGAGCTGGCGCTGGACGCTGACCTTCCTCGAGGGTCGGCCGGTGGTCGAGCTCGACGATGGCACGACCATCCGCCTCGACGGCGACGACGTGCTCGTCACCCGCGAGCCGTAGGCAGAGCGAACGCCCCCGACCGTCGCGGTTCGGGGGCGTTCTGCTGTCTCGAGATCAGCGCAGCGGGCGCATCAGCAGCTCGGCGCGCGTGTAGCTGTCCAGGATCAGGTTGATCGGGGTGGTCGCGGGGTGTGCGTCCTTGTTCGGCATGGTGTGCTCCTTCATGGTCATGCCCGATCAGTCGATCGGGAAGGCGTTGAACTGGATCTGGATGCGGTGGCTCGGGTCGCCGGGGTCGGCGTCGGTCTGCGCGTCTTCGGGCTGCGCGTCTTCGGCCTGCGCGTCTTCGGCCTGCGCAGCCGCGGCGATGCGCTCGCGGATGAGCTGCTCGACGTCGCGCGTGAGCCGGTGCAGCGCACTGGCCGGCATCGTCGCCGAGTGCGAGCTGACGCGCGAGGCGTCGAGGGTCGGCTCGTCGTAGCGCTCCTCGCCGGTGGCGATGTAGGCCGACAGCAGCGCGCTGTCGTGCTGCGTCCAGGCGCCGAGCACCGTGGCGCTGGCCGCCCTGCCCTCCGGCACATCGGCGAGCGCCTTCGTCCACACCTCGACGTGGGCGACGGCGCGCCGCCACCAGCGCTCACGCGCGGTGCCGAGGCCGTGATCCTCGACGATGAATCCCTTCGCCTCCAACTGGCGCAGGTGGTAGCTGGTCGATCCGGTCGACTCCCCCAGCGCAGCCGCGAGCGACGACGAGGTCTGCGGCCCGCGCGTGGTCAGGGCATGCAGGATGCGCACCCGCAGCGGGTGGGCGAGCGCTGTGAGGGATTCGAGTTCGACGGCCGGGGCCTCGCTCTCGCCGCCGGATCCGTCGACGGCGGCGTCGAGCATGACTCCAGACTACCCTTTGCAAAGACCTCTTTGCAATAGGAATCAGATATCCTGCGCGCCGTCAGATCTCGGTGGCTCAGCGCCTACTGCAGGGTGTCGAGCCGTGCGTCGTAGGCGTTGCAGGCGGCGAGCACCGACATGATGCGATCGGCCAGCTCGGGGTCGTCCGGCGCGAGATCGCGCAGCTCGGTGCGCTGCGGGATGGTGCGCACCGCTGCGCGGATGCGCCTGCTCTCGGCCGGTTCGATGAAGAAGTCCTGATCGACCACCAGCAGGACATCGCGGAGGTCGCAGCGTGCGGACGGATCCGCGGTCTCGAGCACGTCGAGGGCTGCGTCGAGCCAGCGAGCATCATCCGCGTCGGCTGCCTCGAGCTCATCGGTGACGAGCAGGAAGAGCTGCATACCCGCCCCAGCTGCGGCCGGGGTCTGCTGCTCGTGCTGATCGAATGGCAGCGCGATCGCGCGATCGACGAGCGCAACCGCGCGCTCGCGATCGCCGTCGACGAGCGCCGCTCTGGCCTTCTCCATCAGGTTCTCGGCCGCCGACTCGCTCGCGCGGCTGAACGGCGCCAGCGCCCGGCCGGACGCCGACAGCAGGTTGCCGAATGCGGTGTCCTCCCCGTCAGGGGCGAGCGGATCGAAGGATGCGGGTTCGTTGCTGCTCATCGCCGAGAGCGTATCGCCGCGCTCAGCCGCGCGCGAGGATCCAGCCGTGCAGCATGGCCATCCAGCCGTCGTCGTCGCGCGACCACGCAGCCCACGCGTCGGAGATCGCCTGGCGCTCCCGCGCATCCGCCAGACCGTGCCGCTCGGTGCCGTCGGCGAAGGCCGAGTGCAGCGCGCGCTCGACCCATTGCCCGCCCCAGAACGCGCGGCCACGCTGCGACTCGAAGCACCACGTCTCGACGTCGGTCTCGACCTGCGCGAAGCCGGCCGCTCGCGCCCAGGCCTTGAGCTTCGCTCCCGCGTCGCCGTCGCCGCCGTTGGCCGCTTGCAGCGCCAGCACCAGCTCGCGCCAGCGTGCGAGCTCGGGCGTCAGCGGATGGATGGTCGTGGCCGAGTAGACGACGTCGCGCGCCGCCACCAGCTCCCCCGCCGCGCGCCAGGCCCGCAGCGCCGCCAGGGGCTCGCCGAGGTGCTGCAGCACCTGGTGCGCGTGCACCACATCCCAGCGCGCAGCCGCGTCGTCCTCCGGACGGGGCGGGTCGTAGGCGTCCCCGACACGGAAGGCGACGTTCGTGACGCCTGCCTGCGCGGCCGCGGCGCGAGCGGTCTCGACCACCTCGGCGCTCGCGTCGATACCCACGACGGTGCCGCGCTCCCCCACCCGCCGCGCGAGATCGATCGTGATCGAGCCCGGGCCGCAGCCGACATCGAGGATGCGCATGCCCGGCTCGAGCAGCGGCGACAGGTAGGCGGCCGAGTTCGCGACGGTGCGCGCGGCGTGCGCGCCGACGACCGACGCGTGGTGGCCATGCGAATAAACTGTAGCGGTCATATCGGGAGTCTATGGCCAGTCGAGTGCGGGATCGGCGACATAGGGTGGCGGGCATGACCAATCCCTTCCTGGCGCCCAGCGCGCTCCCGTACCAGCTGCCGCCCTTCGCCGAGATCCGCGACGAGCACTTCGAGGAGGCGTTCGAGGCGGGCTTCGAGGAGCAGACGAAGGAGGTGCGGGCGATCACCGTGGTGCGCTCGGCGCCGACCTTCGAGAACACGATCGAGCCGCTCGAGCGCTCCGGCGGCATCCTCTCGCGCGTCGCGCACGTGTTCTGGAGCATGACCTCGACCGACTCGACCCCGTTCCTGGAGGAGCTCGAGGAGCGCTACGCGCCGCGCTTCGCCGCGCACGCCGACTCGATCACGCTCGACCCGGCGCTGTACGCGCGCATCCGCACGCTGCACGAGAGCCCGGCAGCGGAGTGGACCGACGAGCAGCGCTATCTCGTGGAGCGCAAGCACACCGAGATGACGATCGCCGGCGCGGGCCTCGACGACGCCGCCCGCGATCGCCTGAAGCAGCTCAACCAGCAGATCGCGACGCTCACCACTCGCTTCGACAAGCACCTGCAGGCCGACACGAACGAGCTCGCGGTCGTCATCGAGTCGGAGGCGGAGCTCGACGGGCTCGCCGAGGGCGAGATCCAGGCGGCGGCGTCCGCCGCTGCCGACCGCGGCCTCGACGGCACGTGGCTCATCACCCTGCCGCTGTTCTCGGGCCACCCGTGGCTTGCCTCGCTCACGAACCGCGACGTGCGCAGGCGCGTGCTGGAGGCATCCCTCGCCCGTGGCACGCGCGGCAACGAGCACGACAACCGCGAGACGGTGCTCGAGCTGACCGCCGCCCGCGCCGAGCGCGCGCAGCTGCTCGGCTTCGCCACGCACGCGCACGCGATCACCGCCGACGAGACGGCCGGCAGCCCCGAGAACGTGCTGGCGATGCTCACGAAGCTCGCCGCGCCCGCCGCCGCGAACGCCAGGGCCGAGGCCGCCGCGCTGCAGGCGCAGATCGACGCGACCGGCGAGACGTACGAGCTCGCCGCGTGGGACTGGGACTACTGGACCGAGAAGGAGCGCACCGCGCGCTTCGACGTCGACACCGCGGCGCTGCGCCCCTACTTCGAGTCGGAGCGCGTGCTGTGGGACGGCGTCTTCCACGCCGCCACGCAGGTCTACGGCGTCACCTTCGAGGAGCGCGCCGACCTGGTCGGCTACCACCCCGATGTGCGCGTCTTCGAGGTGCGGAACGACGACGGCAGCGAGGTGGGCCTCTACCTGCTCGACCTCTACACGCGCGACGCGAAGCGCGGCGGCGCCTGGATGAACCCGCTCATCCAGCAGAACACGCTGCTCGGCCACCCGACCGTCGTGATGAACAACCTCAACGTGCCCAAGCCCCCGGCGGGCACGCCGACGCTGCTCACCTTCGACGAGACGACGACGCTCTTCCACGAGTTCGGCCACGCGCTGCACGGGCTCTTCGCGCAGGTCACCTACCCCTCGCTGGGCGGCACGAACGTGTTCCGCGACTTCGTCGAGTTCCCCAGCCAGGTGAACGAGATGTGGATGCTGTGGCCGGGCATCGTCGACAACTACGCCAAGCACATCGAGACCGGTGAGCCGCTGCCCGCCGACGTCGTCGAGCGGCTACAGGCCTCGGAGTCGTTCAACCAGGGCCACGACACGAGCGAGTACCTCGCCGCGGCGCTGCTCGACCAGGCGTGGCACGCCCGCACCGCAGGGGATGAGGTGACGGATGTCGCCGCGTTCGAGCAGGATGCGCTGGCGGCGGTCGGCCTGCTCAGCGCGACCGTGCCGACGCGCTACTCCACCGGCTACTTCCAGCACGTCTTCTCCGGCGGCTACTCGGCCGGCTACTACTCCTACATCTGGTCGGAGGTGATGGACGCGGACACCGTCGAGTGGTTCAAGGCGCAGCCCTCGATCCGCGAGGCCGGGCAGCGCTTTCGCGAGCGGCTGCTGGGCGTCGGCGGCTCGAAGGATCCGCTGGAGGCGTTCCGCGACTTCCGCGGCCGCGATGCCGACATCGCGCCGCTGCTCAAGCGCCGCGGGCTCGAGGCAACCAGCTGATCGAGTAGCGGCCGCCCGCAGGCCGGTCGCTACTCGACGACCAGGGACGACCTAGCGAGAGCGCCCCGCCTGCAGCACGAGCCAGATGAAGTAGGGGATGCCGACCAGCGCCGTCATGATGCCCGCGGGCAGCTGCGCGGGTGCGATGAGCGTGCGGCCGAGCGTGTCGGCCAGCAGCGTCAGCGTGCCGCCCAGCAGCGCCGCGAGCGGCAGCAGCACCCGGTGCCGTGCCCCGACGAGCGCCCGCGCCGCGTGCGGCGCCACCAGGCCAACGAACGCGACCACCCCGATCGCGGCGACGGCCGTCGAGGCGAGCGCGACCGCGAGGGCGAGGGCGAGGATCTGCACGGCCGTCAGGCGCACGCCGAGCAGTCTGGGCGTCGCGTCGTCCAGCTGCGCGAGGTCGAGGTCGCGGTGCATCCACAGCAGCGCGAGCACGCCGAGCACCACGGCGACGGCGACCGGTGCCACATCCTCGAAGCCGCGGCCGTAGGTGGAGCCCGCCAGCCAGACGATCGCCTTGCCCCGGTTCCAGGGGTCGGTGACCACGATGAGCATGCTCGTCAGCGCCGCGGTGCCGGCCGACAGCGCGAGGCCGGTCAGCACCAGCCGCAGGCTGCCGAGCCGGCGCCAGCCGACCAGCAGCAGCACCAGCAGGCCGGCGATCGCGCCGCCGGCGAGGGCGCTGCCGGCCACCGCCCAGCCGACCGCGGTCGGCACGAGCGTGATCACCCCGACGGCGCCGAGGCCCGCGCCGCCCGCGACGCCGAGCAGGTAGGGCTCGGCGAGCGCGTTCCGCGCGACCGCCTGCACGAGCGCGCCCGAGAGCGCGAGCGCGATCCCGGCGGCCACCGCCGCGGCGATCCTGGGCGCGCGCGTGTCGAGGGTGACCCGCACCGCATCCCCCGCCCTGCCCGACAGCCAGTTGACGACATCGCCGAGCAGCAGCATCCGGTCACCCAGCAGCACCGCGGCGATCGTCAGCGCCGCCAGCACGACGGCAGCGATCGCGATCGGCAGCCAGGCGCGGCTCGCGACCGTGCGCGCGCCCAGCACCGACATCGACTCGGTCTCGGCCGCGCCCGCCATGGTGCGGGCGAGCACGATGATGCACACCGCGCCCACCAGGCTCGTGACGACGCCCGTCGGCACGTCGAGCGAGGCGCTGCCCGGCAGCACGGCGCGCAGCAGCACGTCGGCGCCCACCACGAGCACCGCGCCTGCGAGGGCGGCGAGCGGGATGGCCACGACATGCCGGGCGGCGCCGGGGATGCGCGAGGCGAGCATGCGGATGACGATCGGCGCCGCGAGCCCCACGAAGCCGATCGGCCCGGCGATCGCGACGGCGGCCGCGGCGAGCGCGACCGAGGCGACGAGGGTGATGAATCGCAGTCGGCCGACCCCGACGCCGATCGTCGTCGCGGCCTCCTCGCCGAGCGCGAGCACGTCGAGCCTGCGCGCGAGGAGCAGGAGCGCCGCGATGCCGAGCAGCACGATCGGCAGCAGCTGCGCGACGGTCTCGATGCCGTTCTGCGAGAGCCGCCCGACGCCCCAGGCGTAGAGGCCCGCGGTCTCCTGCTCGAACAGGATGATGGTCACGGTCGTCACCGACTGCAGCGCGAGCGCGAGGGCGGTGCCGACGAGCACCATCTGCGTGGTCGAGCCACGGCCGCGGCCGATCGCCACGACGGCCAGCGCGGCGAGCAGGCCTCCGACGAACGCCAGCCCCGCGCCTCCGATGCCGGGCAGGCTGATGCCGAAGACTGCGGCGATCGCGATCGCCGCGCCCGCACCGCCGTTGACGGCGAGCGTGTCGGGCGAGGCGAGCGGGTTGCCGGTGAGCGTCTGCATCGCGTAGCCGGCCGCACCGAGCGCCAGCCCGACCACGATCGCCGCGGCGATGCGCGGCAGCCGGCTCTCGACGATCACGGCCGCGTGGCCCTCCTCGCCGCCCAGCCAGCCGAGCAGCTCGGCCAGGCCGAGATCGGTCGTGCCCTGCGTGGCGTGCCAGCCGGCGAGAGCGAAGAGTGCGACGAGGAGGGCCGCGCCGAGCGCGAGCCCTCCAGGTCGGACGCGCGTCACGGGGTCGGTGCGAGTGACGCGACGAGCGCGTCGAGGTAGGCCGTCAGCGAGTCGACGCCGCCGAAGAGCCAGATGCCGTCGGGCAGCCGGTGCACGTTGCCGGCCTGCACGGTCGGCAGTCCGTTCCAGATGTCGTTGTCCGCGAGCTGGTCCTGGAAGACGTCGCGCTGGCTGCCGACCGACAGGTACACGATCTGTGTGTCGTCGGCGAGCGCCGTCAGTCCCTCGACGTCGGTGATGCCGAGGCCGTACTGCTCGTCGCCCTCGCCGGGCCAGCCGTTGACGAAGCCGATGGACTCGAAGGCTGCCGGCAGCAGCGCGCCGTCGGCGTACGGGCGGGTCTCGACCTGGCCGCCGTTCTCGTAGCCGTCCATGTGGGCGACCGAGGTGCCGGCCAGGCCCGCTTCCTCGACCTGGGCGGTGAGCTCGGCGACATGCGCCTCGTACTCGTCGATCGCGGTCTCGGCGGCGTCCGAGCTGCCGGTCGCCTCGCCGACCATGCGCAGGTCCTCGTACATCGTCTCGATCGGTGCCGAGGCATCGGCGCCCTGCAGCACCAGCACGGGCGCGATGGCCTCCAGGTCGGCATAGGCGCCCGCGTCGCGGCCGGCGACGGCCACGATCAGGTCGGGCGCCAGGCCCGCGATCGCGTCGATCGACGGCTCGACCCGGGTGCCGACGTCGGTCGGCTCGCCCTCGAGCGGCGCGCCGGTGGCCGCCCACTCCTGGTAGCCGGCGACATCCGCGACCCCGACCGGCACGATGCCGACGGTCTGCAGATGCTCGACGGCGACCCACTCGAGCGCGACGACGTCCCGGACGCCCGCGGGGATCTCGACCTCGACGCCGCGCGCATCCGTCACCGTCACCGCTTCGGCGGCGGCGTCGGGGGCGGAGCTCTCAGCGGGTGCCTCGGTGGTGCCGCAGGCCGCGAGCGCGAGCGCGGTGAGCACCGCGGCGCCGGCGAGCACGGGCCGCCCCAGCAGGGTTCGCTTGGTCATGGTCAGCCTTCCTCGGCCCGGGGCGTGGCCGCCGGGCTCATGGTGGGATGCGTCACGCGGCGCGTGACACGGCGGGCCGGCGGCGGAGCCGCTGCGGCCGGATGCGCAAGCCGTCTTCGACAGGCTCGACGTCGATGGGCACCTCGTAGGCGGCGGTGAGCCGCTCGGGTGTGAACACGTGCGCGGGCGTGCCGGTGGCGACGATGCGCCCGTGCACGAGCAGCACGACCTCGTCGGCGATCTCGGCCGCCTGTTCGAGGTCGTGCAGCACGATGCCGACGGCGACGCCGTCGTCGGCGAGGTCGCGCACGATCTCGAGGATCTCGCGCTGGTAGCGCACGTCGAGGAAGGTGGTGGGCTCATCGAGCAGCACGATGCCGGTCTGCTGCGCGAGGCAGGTGGCCAGCCACACGCGCTGCCGCTGGCCGCCCGAGAGCTGCGAGACGGGCTGGTCGGTCAGGTCGGCGATGCCGGTTGCCGCCATGGCACGGTCGATGACGTCGGCGCCGTTCGGGTCGCCCGTGCGGAAGCGGCCGCGGTGCGCGAAGCGGCCGTAGGCGACGACCTCGCGCACGCTGACGCCGGAAGGCTCGGGGTGCGACTGCGCGAGCAGCGCGATGCGGCGGGCGAGCTCGCGCTCCCCCAGGCCGGATGCGTCGGCGCCGTCGGCGAAGACCACGCTGCCGCCCGTCGGGCGGTGCAGCGCGGTGAGGCCGCGCAGCAGCGTCGACTTGCCGGAGCCGTTCGGCCCGACCAGGGCGGTGACGCAGCCCGGCGTGAGGGCGATGGATGCGTCGTGGACGATACGCTCACGGCCGTACGCCATCGAGACGTCGGTCGCGCGCAGCGCCTGGGGTCCGGTGATCGTCACAGAGGTAAGGCTAGCCTTACCTCACCTGCCCGCGCAATCCGAGCGCACGCGAGAACGGCTACGCGGAGAGCTCCTGGATGTCGTCGGCGGTCAGCACCTCGGGTGCCTCCCCGCCCGTCACCGACTCCTTCGTCACGATCACGCGTTCGACGCCCTCGCGCGAGGGCACGTCGAACATCACCGGCGCGAGCACCGTCTCGAGGATGGAGCGCAGGCCGCGCGCGCCGGTCTTCCGCTCGACCGCGAGGTCGGCGATCGCCTGCAGCGCCTCGGGCTCGAAGTCGAGCTTGACGCCGTCGATCTCGAAGATGCGCTGGTACTGCTTGACGAGCGCGTTCTTCGGCTCGGAGAGGATCTCCACCAGCGCCGACTGATCCAGCGGCGAGACCGTCGCGATCACCGGCAGGCGGCCGATGAACTCGGGGATGAGGCCGAACTTGTGCAGATCCTCCGGCAGCACCTCCTCGAACACGTTGAGGTCGGGCTTGAGCGAGGCGATGGAAGCGCCGAAGCCGATGCCGCGCTTGCCGGCGCGGTTGGCGATGATGTCCTCGAGCCCGGCGAAGGCGCCGGCGACGATGAACAGCACGTTCGACGTGTCGATCTGGATGAACTCGGAGTTCGGGTGCTTGCGCCCGCCCTGCGGCGGCACCGAGGCGACCGTGCCCTCGATGATCTTCAGCAGCGCCTGCTGCACGCCCTCGCCCGAGACGTCCCTCGTGATCGAGGGGTTCTCGGCCTTGCGCGCGACCTTGTCGATCTCGTCGATGAAGATGATGCCGGTCTCGGCGCGCTTGATGTCGAAGTCGGCGGCCTGGATGAGCTTCAGCAGAATGTTCTCGACATCTTCGCCGACGTAGCCCGCCTCGGTGAGCGAGGTGGCGTCGGCGACCGCGAACGGCACATTGAGCTGCTTCGCGAGCGTCGAGGCCAGGTAGGACTTGCCGCAGCCGGTCGGGCCGACCATGAGGATGTTCGACTTCTGGATCTCGACCCCGTCGCCGACGCTGTCGGCGGATGCGAGCTGCTGCGACGCGGCGACGCGCTTGTAGTGGTTGTAGACCGCGACGGCGAGCGAGCGCTTGGCGCTCTCCTGCCCCACCACGTACTCCTCGAGGAACTCGAAGATCTCGCGCGGCTTCGGCAGCGTGAAGCTCTCGGTCGAGGGCGTCTCGCCGGCTTCGGCCATGCGCTCCTCGATGATCTCGTTGCACAGCTCGACGCACTCGTCGCAGATGTACACCGCGGGGCCGGCGATCAGCTGCTGCACCTGCTTCTGGCTCTTGCCGCAGAAGGAGCACTTGAGCAGGTCGCCGCTCTCTCCCAGTCGCGCCATGTTGCACCTCTTGATCATCGTCGAACGCAGGCTGCGCCCGTCCATGGAAGTGTAGAGCAGGCCGCCGACACGGCGACCGACCACGCCGCCGCAGGGCAGATCGCCATCGATAGACTGGCGGCATGCTTCCAGCCCTCGCCGTGCTCTCGGCCGTCCTCCTGCTGCCCGCCCACGCATCCCTCATCGGCTCGACGCCCGCGGCCGGTGATGTGGTGACGGAGCAGCCGGGCAGCGTCAGCATCGTGCTGAACGAGGAGATCCTGGCCATCGAGGGCGCGAGCGGCTCGAACGCGATCCAGGTGACGGATGCGGCGGGCCTGTTCTACGGGGACGGCTGCCTGAGCGTCGACGGCGACATCGCGTCGATGCCGGCGCAGCTCGGCGAGGCCGGCGACTACGCGCTGACCTTCCAGGTCGTCTCCGCCGACGGCCATGCGGTCTCCGACACGATCGACTTCACCTTCGACCCGGCAGACGGCCAGGCCGGTGAGCCCGGCGTGGCCGAGGCCCCGGTGTGCGGCGCTGCTGCGCCCGAGGCCGAGCCCGAAGCCGAGCCCGAAGCCGAGCCCGAGGCCGAGAGCGACAGCGCGCCGGCCACCGCATCGGCCGAGCAGGGCGCCGAGAGCGAGCCGTCCGACGGCGCGGTCGAGCAGGGCGACTCGTTCCCCTTCATCGCCATCGGCGTGCTCGCGCTGCTGGCGCTGCTCGCGCTCATCGCCTTCCGCGCGAACCGGCTGCGGGGCCGGCTCAAGGAGCGGAACGACGTGCCCGAGCCCGCCGACGACGACGCCGACGGCACGCGCTGAGCTCGGCAGAGACGAGCGCAGGCCGGGGCAGCTCCCCGACCGCCGCACGCGCAAGAGGCCGGCACCCGAGCGGGTGCCGGCCTCTGTGCTTGGCTGCCGTCAGGCGCCGAGCTGGTTCGGCCCGGTCTTCCGGCTCGTGAGCACCTGGTCGATCAGGCCGTACTCGAGCGCCTCCTCTGCGGAGAGGAAGGTGTCGCGCTCGATGTCCTTCGACACCGTCTCGACGTCGCGGTTGGAGTGCTCCGAGAGCGTCTCCTCGAGCCATCCGCGCATGCGCAGCACCTCGCGCGCCTGGATCTCGATGTCCGAGGCCTGGCCGCGGCCGGCGTCCGAGGTCGCCGGCTGGTGGATGAGGATGCGCGCGTTCGGCAGCGCGAGGCGCTTGCCGGGCTCGCCCGCTGCGAGCAGCACCGCGGCGGCGGAGGCCGCCTGGCCGAGGCAGACCGTCTGCACCGCGGGACGGATGTACTGCATCGTGTCGTAGATCGCCGTCATGGCCGTGAACGAGCCGCCGGGCGAGTTGATGTACATGATGATGTCGCGGTCCGGGTCCTGCGACTCGAGCACGAGCAGCTGCGCCATCACGTCGTCGGCGGATGCGTCGTCGACCTGCACGCCGAGGAAGATGATGCGGTCCTCGAACAGCTTCGCGTAGGGGTCCTGGCGCTTGTAGCCGTAGGCCGTGCGCTCTTCGAACGTGGGCAGGATGTAGCGCGAGCCGGGCATCTGCAGGGCGCTGCCGCCGGACTGGAAGGTGGGAGTGTTCATCAGTTGCCGCCCTCCTGGCTGCTCGTGCCGTCCTGATCGGTGCCGCCGCCGCCGATGACGTCGGATGCCGACGAGCGCAGGTGGTCGACGAAGCCGTATTCGAGTGCCTCCTCGGCCGAGAACCAGCGGTCGCGGTCGCCGTCGGCATTGACCTGCTCGACGGTCTTGCCGGTGCGCTCGGCGGTGATCTCCGCCAGCCGGCGCTTCATGTCGAGGATGAGCTGCGCCTGCGTCTGGATGTCGCTCGAGGTGCCGCCGAAGCCGCCATGCGGCTGGTGCAGCAGCACGCGCGCGTTCGGCGTGATGTAGCGCTTGCCTGCCGTGCCGGCGGTCAGCAGCAGCTGCCCCATCGAGGCAGCCATGCCGATGCCGACCGTGACGATGTCGTTGGGCACGAACTGCATGGTGTCGAAGATCGCCATGCCGGCCGTGATCGACCCGCCGGGCGAGTTGATGTAGAGGTAGATGTCCTTGTTCGGGTCTTCAGCGGCGAGCAGCAGGATCTTCGCGCAGATCTCGTTCGCGTTGTCGTCGCGCACCTCCTCGCCGAGCCAGATGATGCGGTCGCGCAGTAGACGGTCGAAGACCGACGGCGCGAAGACGGGTTCAGCCACAGGTGACTCCTTCTCTCGATTGCTCTCAACCCTAGGCGAGCCACCGCCCTCGGACGGGCCGTGTTCGCCGCAGGCGGAGGCATGCGAAAGGCCGGGCTTCCGCCCGGCCTCTCACGTGTGGATCGGTGTGGATCGGTGTGGATCAGTCCTCGGCGTGCTGCGCCGCGAGCTTCGCCTCGGTCTCGCGGATGGCGGCCTCGACGTCGTCCTCGCCCACCTCGCCCGACTCGGCCGAGGGCAGGAAGTCGCTCAGGTCGACCGTCTCGCCCTTGTCGTCGACGACGGTGACGCGGCCGAGCAGCGTCGAGAGCGTCTTGCCGCGCAGGATGTCGCCCAGCAGCACCGGCAGCTGCCCGTTCTGCTCGAGCGCCTGCACGAGGTCCTGCGGACCCATCCCGTACTGGGCGGCCTGCTGCACGATGATCTGCGTCAGCTCCTGCTGCGTGACCTCGAGCTGCTCCTCCTCGGCGAAGCGGTCGAAGATCATCTGCTGCTTGAGCAGCTTGCGGGTCTCCTGACGCACCTCTTCGCCGTGCTCGGCGTCCTCCGCGCGGTTCTCCGCCTCGAGGTGACGGACGACCTCGTCCTCGACCACCTGCGTCGGCACCTCGACCTCGACGGCCTCGATGAGCTCGTCCTGCAGTCGCTGACGGGCCTGCTCGGCCTGGGCCATGCGGCCGGAGCGGCCGGCCTGCTCGGCCAGGTCGGCCTGCAGCTCGTCGATGGTGTCGAACTGGCTGGCCAGCTGGGCGAAGTCGTCGTCGGCCTCGGGCAGCTCGCGCTCCTTGACGGCCGAGACGGTGACGCTGACCTCCGCGTCCTTGCCCGCGTGGTCGCCGCCGACGAGGGTCGACGTGAAGGTGGTCTCCTCGCCTGCGGTGAGCGACTCGACGGCCTCGTCGATGCCGTCGATGAGCTCGCCGGAGCCGACCTCGTAGGAGATGCCGGATGCCTCGTCGACGGTCTCGCCGTCGATGGTCGCCGTGAGGTCGAGCTGCACGAAGTCGCCCTTGGCGGCCGGGCGGTCGACGGTCACGAGCGTGCCGAAGCGGGTGCGCAGCTCGTCGAGCTCCTTCTGCACGGCCTCGTCGCCGACCTCGACCGCGTCGACGGTGATGGTGCGGCCCTCGACCGTGGGCAGCTCGAAGTCGGGACGCACGTCGACCTCGATCTCGAGCACGAGGTCGCCGCTGAAGTCCTTCACCTCGGGCCAGCCGGTGACGTCGGCCTGCGGGCGGCCCATCGGGCGCACCTCTGCCTCTGCGACGCCCTGGCGGTAGAACTCGTCGATCGACTCGGAGACGGCCTGGTTCAGGATCTCCTCGCGGCCGACGCGCTGGTCGATGATCGCCGCGGGCACCTTGCCCTTGCGGAAGCCGGGCACGCTGATCTGCTCGGCGACGGTCTTGTACGCCTGGTCGATCGCGGGGCGCAGCTCCTGCGGCTCCACCGCGATGGTGAGCTTGGCGCGCGTGTTCTCGATCTTCTCGACCGTGGTCTTCACGAGGTGGTCTCCTGAGGGGTTCGTGGATGTGCCGGACAAGCCGACCGGTGACGCGAGGGCGCGCCGGATCCGCCGCGAGAGGGCGGACCACCGCCCAAGCCTACCGGCCGTGCGGGTGCGCGCCGCAATCCATCCGTTCGCCGGCGACGAACCACTCGCATGACCGCCCTCCTGCTGACCGCGCCGGCACCGCCCCTTCGGGTGCACGCGTCGACGGTTCGGCCGGTCGCACGGGCACGGGAGGTTGCGCCTGCGATACTCGGGCGCGTGGAGATCGACGTCGAGCAGTGCCTCGTGCGCGCCGCCGACGGCGACGAGCGGGCGTTCGCGCAGCTCTACGACGCCACCGCTCCGCGCGTGTTCGGCCTGGTGCTGCGCATCCTCGTCGATCGCGCGCAGGCCGAGGAGGTCGCGCAGGAGGTCTACCTCGAGGCGTGGCGCGTGGCACGGCGCTTCGATCCCGATCGCGGCGCCGCGATCAGCTGGCTGCTGCAGATCGCCCACGCGCGTGCGGTCGACCGCGTGCGCTCGTCGCAGGCGCAGCGCAACCGCGACGAGCGCGTCGGCGTGCGGGACACGCCCGTGCCGATCGACGACGTCGCCGAGCGGGCGGAGACCTCGCTCGAGTCGGCGAGGGCCCGGCGGGCGCTGACCGAGCTGAGCGATCCGCAGCGGGAGGCGATCGAGCTGGCCTACTTCGGCGGGCTCACGCAGACCGAGATCGCGGAGCGCCTCGGTGCCCCGCTGGGCACGGTGAAGACGCGAATGCGCGACGGGATGCGCCGATTGCGCGAGATCCTGGGTGTGACGACATGAGCAACGACGGCGACGAGAAGGACGGGGGCGAGGACATGCACGATCAGCAATGGGTCGACGACCTCGCCGCGGCGTACGCGCTGGACGCGCTCTCCCCCGAGGAGCGCGCGCTGTTCGAGGCGAAGGCCTCGCCGGCCGCGCGCCGGGAGGCGGAGGAGCTCGCCGACACGGCGACGCTGCTCGCCGGTACGGAGGTCGCTCCCCCGCCGGCGCTGCGCGCGAGCCTGCTCGACGCCATCCGCGCCGAGCCCCAGGACAGCGCCGAGCCGCAGCACAGCACCGAGCCGCGGCACAGCGCCCTGCCGCAGGCCGGCGCCGAGCCGACCGCCCCGGCCGCACCGTTCACGCGCGACGTCCACGACGCATCCGCCCCCACCACCGGCCGGCCCGGTCCGGCCGAGCGCCGCGCCCGCGCCCGCTGGCGCCCGGCGCGCGTGCTCGGCGCCGTCGCCGCTGGCGCTGCGCTGCTGGCCGGCGGCATCGCCATCGGCTCGCAGCTGGGCGGCGCGTCGCAGCAGGAGTCGCTGGGTGCAGTGATCGCGGCGCCCGACGCGCAGCGCAGCGAGGTCGAGCTCGAGGGCGGCGGCACCGCCACCGTCGTCTGGTCGCCCGAGCAGGGGCAGTCGGTCATCCTCTTCGACGGGCTCGGCGCCGCCCCCGACGGACAGACGTACCAGGCCTGGTACATCGACGCGGCGGGTCCGCACAGCGCGGGCGTGTTCCAGGCCGCCGGCGACAGCACCGCCGTGGTGCTCGAGGGCGAGATGGATGCGGGGGTCGTCGTGGGCGTGACCGTCGAGCCCGAGGGCGGGTCGGAGGCACCGACCACCGAGCCCTTCCTGGTCGTCGAGACCTGACGCATCCGCCCGTCACCCTCGCCTTCGCAGCGATCTTCCGGATCGGCGTGCCGGGGTCGAGTGATGCCGGCTAGCGCGTTGCCGGCATGTCAGCCGGTACGACCGCTGCGGGCGCGCCGAATCTTCTCGGCGAAGGAATCGAGCACGGTGAGGACGTCGTCGCTCTGCCAGACGCGGTTGCGCCTGCCGGCGCTGGTCTGGCTGAGCACGCCAGCCTCGACGAGCATGTCGAACGCGTTGATGGCGGTCGACGGGGAGACGCCGAGGCGCTCGGTGACGGTCTTCGTGTTGAGGACGGGCTGGCCGATGGTGAGGTCGATGAGCGGCCATGCTGTGGAGTGGGAGCGCGCCTGGACGCGGGAACGCATCTCGAGGCGGGCGGCAGCGAGCTCCTCGGTGAGGGAGTTGCCGAACACTGCGGCTTGTCTTGCGGAGCGCGAGAAGGTCTCCAGGATCGGGCGAACGTCGCCCTCGCGGTAGGCGGTGAGCGCTTCGATGTAGCCGTCGGGCTCGGTGAGCAGGCCGGCGGAGATGGGTGTGGCGACTCGCGTCGTGACGCCTGCCTGGCGGAGCATGGCGTGCACGAGTGCGCGGCCCGTCCTGCCGTTGCCGTCTGTGAACGGGTGGATGGTCTCGAACTGGGCGTGCGCGATCGCCGCGTGCGCCAGCGGTGGGATGTCAGTGCGCGCCACGAACACCTCGAGATCGCGCATGCTCTCCGCGACCCGCTCGTGGAGCGGCGGGACGAACGAGGCCGTCCTGGGTCCGGCGCCGCCACCGATCCACACCTGTTCGACGCGGAGCTCGCCCGGCGTGTGGAGCTGCTGGCCGCGCATGAGCGCCTCGTGCATGGCGAGGATGCTGTCGAGGCCCGGCTCGTCCACCAACTGCAGCGCCGCGTCCATCGCCCGCACGTTGCCGATGACGAGTTGCGCATTGCGCCCCGACTCCTCGCCGATCTGCGCGAGCGCGAGCTTCCGCACGGATGCGGTGAGCCCCTCGATCTGCGAGGACGACGCGCTCTCTGTGCGCAGCAGCACGGCCTGCATGGGCGCGAGCTGCGACTCGGCGCCGAGCATCCGGTCGGCATGTTCGTCGAGACGCACCAGGGCGGTCGTGGCTTCGCTGAGGTCTGCGGCGAGGTCGGCGGGCAGCGCGAACTCGAATGCAGAGATGGGCGGCACGACCGCGGCTTCGTAGTCCCCTCGGTTCGCCTGAGCCTGCCGTCTCGACATCCCGGAGTCGGCGTGGACGCGCCACTGCGCGGTCTCGTAGCTGACCAACGGCCAGGTCGAGGCGAGCGAGACTGCCGGCGGCGCTCCGGTTGACGGCGCGAGCGCTCCGCCGCTGGGAGAGCCGCTAGGCCGACGTGCCTCACGGTTGCGATCCTGGACCATACGCCCGATCTTACTTCGGGTTCCAGGGAAAGTCGCAATAAGCCGCCGCGCGATTTCGGCTTCCGTCCGACCGGAAACGGCCCCGCACGACTTCGCCCTGGGCGCGACGGTTGAGCCCGAGGGCGGATCTGAGAAACCGACCACGAGCCGCTCCTGCTCGTCCAGACCTGACGCATCCGCCCATCACCCGCTCGGTGCGCCGCCGCCCTCGGCCGTGGCGACCTGACAGGATCGCACGGTGTCTGATTCCGTGAGCGACCGGCCAGCGCGCTCGATGCACCTGGGCTCGATCGCGATCGTCGTCGCCTCGGTCGGGCTGGTCGTCATGTGGAGCTCGGGCTTCGTCGGCGCGGAGCTGGCGGCGCGCGCGGGCGGCGAGCCGGTGACCGTGCTCGCCTGGCGGTTCACGGTGCTCTCGGGCCTGCTCGTCGCGGCGATGCTGATCGCTCGCCGACGCTGGCCTCGGTGGCGCAGCTGGCTGCGGCAGGGCGGCATCGCGCTGCTCAGCCAGTTCGGCTACCTGCTGATGATCTTCGAGGGCGTGCGCTTCGGCGTCGACGGCGGCACCGCATCGCTGATCGCGGCGCTGCAGCCGATGCTCGTCGCCACGGTCGCGGGCCGGTTCCTGGGCGAGCGCGCCAACGGGTGGATGTGGGCGGGCATGCTCGCCGGGTTCGCCGGCGTCGCGCTCGTGGTCTCCGGGCAGCTGGGGCTGTCGGACGCACCGCTGTGGGCTTACGCCCTGCCGCTGATCGGTGTGCTCTGCCTCGGGAGCGGCACGGTGCTGCAGCGCCGCTGGCACGCGCACGACGACCTGCTGCAGACGCTGCTGATGCAGGCGGTGGTGGCTGCCGGAGCCTTCATGCTGGTGGCGCTGGTGCGGGGGCAGGCCGCCGTGCCGACCTCGATCGACATCTGGGGCGCGATCGTGTGGCTGGTGTGCCTGTCGAGCCTGGGCGGATACGTGCTCTACGTCACGGTGACGCGCTCGCACGGCGCGACCTTCGTCTCGACGATGCTCTACCTGACGCCGCCGACCACGATGCTGTGGGTGTGGCTCGTCTTCGGCGTGCCGGTCTCGCCGCTCGGCGTGATCGGCATGGCGGTCGCGGCGGCGGGCGTCGCCGTGGTGCTGGTGGCGCAGCGGCGGCTCGCGACCCGGCCGCACCCGCGAGAGATCGCCGACGGCGCCTGAGCCGCTCGCTGCGGGCGGATGCCGCACCATCAACCGGGGCGCGGCGACGTGCCGCTACGCGAGCGGGTCCTGCAGCCGCGCCAGGAACTCGCGCGTCTCGGGCTCGCGCGGCGCGTCGAATATCTGCTGCGGCGTGCCCGACTCGACGATGCGCCCGTCCTTGAGGAAGATCACGCGGTCGGCGACGCGGCGCGCGAACGACATCTCGTGCGTCGCCATCAGCATCGTGCTGCCGCCCGCCTTGAGCTCGCGCACGAGATCGAGCACCTCACCCACGAGCTGCGGGTCGAGGGCGCTCGTGATCTCGTCGAGCAGCAGCACCTCGGGGTCAGTCGCGATCGCGCGGGCGATCGCGACGCGCTGCTGCTGGCCGCCCGAGAGCCGGTCGGGGTAGTCGCGCGCCTTGTCGGCGAGGCCGATGCGCTCGAGCAGCTCGCGCCCGCGCTGCTCGGCGACGGCACGCTTGACGCCGAACACCTTGCGGCTCGCGAGCGTGACGTTGTCGAGCACGTGCATGTGCGGGAAGAGGTTGTAGTGCTGGAACACGACACCGATGCGGCCGCGGATGCGGTCGGCGTCGACGCGCGGGTCGGTGATGTCGGTCTCGCCCAGGAAGATCCGGCCGTCGTCGACCGGCTCGAGCAGGTTGATGGTCTTGAGCAGCGTGGACTTGCCCGAGCCGCTCGCGCCGATCAGCACCACCACCTCGTGCTGCGCGACCTCGATGTCGATGCCGCGCAGCACCGGGGTGTCGCCGAACCACTTGTGCACGCCGTCGATGCGCAGCACCGGCGCTGCCTGCTGCTCGCTCACACCGAGCCTCCGATCTGCTCACGCCGCTGCGCCCTGGCCGTGTACCAGTCGGTGAGGCGGATCATCGGCCACGACAGCGCGATGAAGAGGATGCCGGCGAGCACGTAGGGCGTGAAGTTGTAGGACGCCGCGACCTCGATCTGCGCCGCGCGGATCGCGTCGACGGCGCCGAGCACCGAGATGAGGCCGACATCCTTCTGCATCGAGACGAAGTCGTTCATGAGCGCGGGCGTCACCCTGCGCACCGCCTGAGGCAGCACCACCAGCCGCAGTGTCTTCGCGTAGCCGAGGCCGAGCGAGCGCGAGGCGAGGCGCTGCGAGGGGTGCACCGCCTCGATGCCGGCTCGCAGCACCTCGGAGACGTACGCCGAGTAGGTGAGGATGAGCGCGATCGTGCCCCACACCTGCGCGGGCACGCGGCCGAAGAGGTCGAGGCCGGGCAGCCCGAAGCCCACCAGGTAGAGCACCAGCAGCAGCGGGATGCCGCGGAAGAGGTCGGTGTAGATCGCGGCGGCGAAGCGCAGCGGCGTGAAGATCGGCCCCCGAAGGGTGCGCGCGATGGCCAGCAGGCTGCCGAGCACGGCCACCCCGATGGCGGCGAAGAAGAGCACCTGGATGTTGAGCCAGAGCCCCTCGATGACCGAGGGGAAGGCCTCGACCGCGGTCTCGAGGTCGAAGAACGACCGCTGCACGTCGGCCCAGCCCGGGCTGTTGACGAGCCCGACGCCGATGAGCACGGCGAACACGATGGTGCTGCCGATGCTGACGGCGATCGATCGGCCGCCCTGGCGCCTGCGGAACGCGCGGCGGTCGAGCTCGACGGCGCTCGGCGCGGGCCGCTCGAGTGCGGGCCGCTCGGGTGCTGGCACGACTACTGCAGGACGGCGGCGCCGCCGTTGTCAGCGATCCAGGTGGCGGCGAGCTCGTCGAGCGTGCCGTTCTCGCGCAGCGTGTCGACCGCGGCGGTCACCGCGTCGGTGAGCGGCGAGTCCTTCTCGAGCAGCAGCGCGAACTCGTCGCCGCCCTCGGCGCTGTCGATCTGGCCGACGAGCACGCCGTCGTCGAGCTGGCCGTAGGCGTTGTAGAACGCGGTGGGCAGGTCGGTGACGAGCACGTCGATCTGGCCGGCGATGAGCGCCTGCACCGTGTCCTCGTTGCTGTTGAAGATGGCGACATCGACCGTCGGATCGATGAGCTCGTCGACGACGCCGATCGTGGTGGTGCCCGCGGCCACGCCGATCCTGACCTCGCGCAGCTCGGCGATCGTGGTCGCCTCAGCGCCGTCGTTGCCGGCGAGGGACACGACGGCCTGGCTCGTCACGTAGTACGGCGAGGAGAAGTCGACGACCTCGGCCCGGTCGGGGTTGATCGAGAACTGCTGGATGTTGAAGTCGAAGTCCTTGGGGCCCGGTGCGATGACGCTGTCGAAGGTCGTGCGCGTCCACACCACGTCCTCCGCGGGGAAGCCCAGCTCCTCAGCGACCGCGTAGGCCACGGCGGCCTCGAAGCCCTCGCCCGACTCGGGATCGTCGTTCTCGACCCAGGGCGAGTACGCGGGCTGGCCGGTGGCGATCGTCAGCTGCCCGTCGACGAGCGTCGGCAGCCCGGTCTCGGAGCCCGTGGCGGGCTCGGGCGAGCCGGCCGGCTCGGCCGTGCCGGCGCAGGCGGTCAGGGCGACGAGGGCGGCAGCGGCGATGACGGTGCCGGCGGCGCGCAGACGGGTGGTGCGAAGCATGGTTCTCCTGGTGCTCCGGCCGCCCGCGGCGCTGGAGCGCGCAGGGTGGAGGCCGAGTGATGGTTCAGGGCTTCGCGCACGTGGCGACGAGGCCATGACAATCGTATGCGATCGACGATCCCCGTCCGCCACTCGGTTACGCCATATGACCGGCGCCGGCCTCGAGCTGCCAGTCGGCGAAGTCGAATCCGGGCGTGACGAGGCAGCTCACCAGCACGTCCCCGTCGGGTCGCACTGCCGCGTCGGCCGCCGGCACCGACTGCTGCCAAACGCCGGCGGGCACGAGCATCTGCTGCGCGGTGCCCGGGGTGCCCGGGGCATCGAGGCGCACGACCGACTCGGTGGCAGGGCGCTCGCCGGTGCCGCCGAGGTGCACGTCGAGCGCACCCGGGCCGTGCCAGAGCCACACCTCGTCGCTGGTGACCTTGTGCCACGCGGCATGCTCGTGCCGCTGCAGGAAGAAGTGGATGAGCGTGGCCGCGGGCCGCGGGCCATTCGCGGTCTCCAGGCCGTGGGCGGCCGTGTAGACGCGCCGGTACCAGCCGCCCTCCGGGTGCGGCGCCAGGTCGAGCTCGCGCGCCCGGACGGGCCGCGCGTCCGTCATCTCGTGCTCGGTCACGATGCCTCCCGCTCGAAGCGCAGCTCGCCCGCGATCACGGTGCGGGCGCAGGTGCCGGCACCGGCTTCGACGAGGTGCGCAAGGGTGTTCTCCTGGGTCGTGACCGGGATGTCGAAGAACGCCAGATCAGCCATGGCGCCGACGGCGAGCTGCCCGACGCGGTGCTTGCCCATGCTGAGCCCGAGAGCGGTCGCACCGCCGAGCGTGGCGGCCGAGAAGAGCCGCGCGTGCAGGTTCGGGCCGGCGAAGCCCTGGCCGACGGCGATGCGGTGCAGCGCGCTGACGTCGTCGAGCAGGTCGAGCGACGGCGAGGAGGCGAGCGAGTCGGTGCCGACCGAGATGGGGTTGCCCTCGTCGAGGTAGGCGGCGACGGGCGGCTCGTCGAGCCCGATGATCGCGTTCGAGCGCGGGCACAGCGCCACGCTCGTGCCGCGGGCGCGCAGCAGGGCGCGGTCGAGCGCGCTCACGTAGACGCCGTGCGCGATGTGGCAGTCGGGGCCCAGCACGCCCAGGTGGTCGACGAACTGCGTCGAGGAGACGCCGACGCCCTGCGAGCGCAGCGCGCGGAAGCTCGCGGCGTCCCCCTCGCGCCAGAGCTCGCCCGCGTCGTCGTGCTCGCGCTCCATGTGCGCCTCGGCAAGGTGGATGTGCAGCCGCATCCCCCGCTCGCGGGCGATGTCGGGCACCTCCAGCAGCGGCTCGACCTCGAGAGAGTAGGGCGCGTGGGGGGACACACCAACCCCCGGTGTGGACGGCATCCGCTCGAGCTGTGCGACGACCGACTCCCGTGCGCCGCCGTGCCAGACCTCGTTGCTGAGGCCGAAGACCTCCCAGTAGGCGATGCCGTGCATGCGCGCGTCGTGCAGCGCGCTGATGGCGGGGATGTCGGTGACGACGTCGGCGGCGCTGGTGACGCCGTGCGCGATCGAGTCGCGGGCGCCGCGGGCCGAGGCCGCCGCCCAGTCGTGCCCCTGCTCGCGCTCGTAGACGACGTCGAAGGCATCGCCCCAGTCGTCGAAGCCGCTGTAGGTGCGCTCGGCGACCTCGCTCATGTCGGTGTACTGCAGGTGCGTGTGCGCGTTGACGAGGCCCGGCGTGAGCACGCCCGGCCAGTGGTGCTCGGTGGAGGGGCGACCGCGCTCGGCCAACTGGCCGAGCACCCAGCGCCGGTCGCCGACGTGCAGGATGCGCTTGCCGCGCACGGCGACCGCGCCGTCGAGGATGCGGGGGCCGGTGACGGGGATCACGAGGCCGGCCGAGTAGACCTGGATCGGAGCGTCTTGGGCGGTCATCGCATGTCCTCTGCGGTCGGGCGGTAGCGGTGCTCGCGCCAGGGGTGGGCGTCGTCGGCGCTCGTGCAGCCGGGTCGATCGGGCACGGGTCGATCGGGCACCGGTGCGCCGCGCGCGGCGAGTGCGGCGCGGGCGATGGCGTGCTCGCCGGCTGCGCCGAGCTCGTGCACGCCGGGGGCGAGCGAGCTCGTGCCGTCCGCGCCGATCGCCTCGGCCAGCAGGCTCAGCGCGGTGAGCTGGGTCGCGAACGAGAGATCCATGATCTCGATCGGGTTGCCCTCCCCCGCCGTGTAGTTGACGCCGTCGCCGCCGGCCAGCAGCAGCACGTTGCCGGCGCCGGGCCGCTCGAGGTGCTCGATGTGGGGCTGGAGCGTCGTGCGGGCGAAGCCGCTCGCGAGGGCGCGGTCGAGCTCGATCTCCTGGTCGACGCCGCCGGCGACCGCGAAGACGCAGCCGTCGGCGGCGGCCTGCAGCGCATCGACGGTGATGGTGCCGGCGTGGCCGGTGGCGCTCACGACCACGTCGCTCGCGGCGACCGCCGCCTCGAGCGGCGCCACCTCGAGGCCGTCGAACATCGCGCCGAGCGCGCGCACGGGGTCATGCTCGACGACCGTGACGCGGGCCCCCATGGCCGCCGCGTGCCGGGCGACGCCGACGCCGACGGGACCGTAGCCGACGACGGTCCAGCGCCCACCGTGCACCCGACCGCCGCGGATGCCGGCCACGTCGAGCAGGTCGGCGATCGCCAGCACGCACGACTGGCCGGTGCCGTGCACGTTGTCGAAGAGCGTCTTGGTGCGGGCGTCGTTCACAGCGATCACGGGCACGCGCAGCGCCCCCTCGGCGGCCATCTCGCGCAGCGGCCGCACGCCGCTGGTGGTCTCCTCGGCGGCGCCGGCGAGCGCCGCGAGCGCCTCCGGCTGCGAGGTGTGGGCGAGCCGCACGAGGTGCGCGCCGTCGTCGACGAGCAGTTGCGGCGCCCAGTCGAGCAGCGCGGCGGCGTGCCGGGCGTCGCCGTCGGGGCCGGCATCCGCTGCGGCGAACACGGCGATGCCGAGCCGCGCGAGCGCGTCCGCGACCTCGCCGTCGGTCTCCCCCGAGCTCGCGAAGACGGCGACCTCGGCGCCCGCGTCCGCGAGCGCGAGTGCGAGCACGGCGGTCTTCGGCTCGAGCACCAGGCTCACGCCGATGCGCCGGCCCTCGAGCGCGCGTGCGGTGCCGAGCTGCCGCGCGAGCAGGGTGGTGCTGCGCATGAAGCGGCGGGCCCAGACGATGCGGGCCGCGCCGCGGTCGGCGCTCGTCACAACATCGATCGCGTCGAGCGCGTGCGACCCAGCACCGGTTCGCGGGCGCTCGCTCGGATCGACGCGCATCCAGAAGGCGGTGCGGTCGCGGCCCAGCAGCTCGCGCACGCCCGGTCGGACCTCGTCGCCTGCTGCCGCTCCCGCGTCCCAGCCGGCGGCGGATGCGTCGACGACGATCGCGTCGTCGACGAGCGGCAGGCCTCGCAGCAGCGCGTCGAGCGCCTCCGTCGAGCGCGCAGCTGCGGCGGCTGCCGGCTGCGCGGACTGCTGCGCATCGCACAGCACGAGCAGCTCGATGCGCGAGGTCGTGGCCCGATCGCCATCGCGGCCCGGCTCGGCATCGAGCATGCGACCGCCGAAGCCGCGCAGCATCGCGGCGAGCCGCTGCGCCAGGGCGCCGTCGCCGTGCACAGCGATGGTCGAGCCGGCGAAGCTGCGATTGGTCGCCGATGCGATCACCCGCGCCACCCTCTCGGCGGCCAGCGTCACGCCGCCTGCGTCAGTCACGCATCCATCGTATTCGCGGCGGCAGCACCCGCCGACTCGCAGCCGGTTCGGCCAGCGGTTCGATGCGGAGGGCACGCGTCGGGGCGACAGGATTCGAACCTGCGACCTCCCGGACAAAATCCCACCAGAACTGACCACGAGCGCAAGCGGATTGCAGCGCTCGTTACGACCGTAGGGTCACTTTTCGTCCCGGTCAAGACCGCTACGGCTACATGTAAGTGGCCACGGTCAGGGCACGCCGGCTGGGCCACTCGACACGTCTCGCGGCTGGACTACCTGATCTGCGCGTCGAGCCAATCGGCAACATCGGAAGCGCGATACAGCGGCATCTTTCCGCGCGTCGACGGCGGGCCGGTGCCTTTGTGTCGCCAGTTCTTCAGGGTCTCAGGCGTGACTCGACATACGGATGCCACGTCGTCCTGCGTGATGTACGCAGCACCGAGCGCCCGAAGATCCGTATAAGGGTCCAGCGGATTGCGATCGACGATCATTGGGGCTCCCAGAACCAAGATAGCCAGGACGTCGACGAGCGTCGACGATAGCCCCGCGGCACGAGAGCTTCCCCTTCGAGCATGACGCCCGACGCAGACGGATGCCGACTGCGTGCCTGGAGCGCGGATCAAGTCAGCCCGCCATTTGACTGGCGTGATCTCGGCAACTGTTGGCGACGCACCTCGGCCGGAGATTGCTGGCGATCAAAATTGGTTCCGCTCGGCGATATCGACGGCTGTAAGAGTGCCGACGCGCAGCCGCCACCCCGCCAGGAGCGCCGCCCGCACCGTGCGAAGCAATCCTCGGCTCGCCGCGCTCTGGAGCGCTGCCCGTCACATGCCCCACCTACGATCAGACCATGAGCGGATGTACTGCCCCGAGGGAAGGCCATCGCACCGCGAGCGGTGCCGCCAACTGCCCCGTATGTCGCTACCGCTGTGTTTTGTCAAGTCGAAGTCGGCCGTTTGAGCGCGGATTTTCCGGCCACGTGTGCGCGGATTCCGGCCAGCTGAGCGCGGCCGGTATTCGTGGCGTGGGCTGGGCCAGTGCGGGTGCTCGTCGCCGCCCGCGGGCGGGACTGGGAGGCTGTCGGCGAGCCGCTCCAGGACCGTGAGGGCGGCAGCGAGGTGCCCGGTGATGTGGCCTCTCGTATCGCCGTCGGCGACGGTGTCGGCGCGGGCGTCGGTGGTCGTGAGCGCATGGTCGATGCGGGCGATGGCTTCGTCGGTCGTGGCCTGCCATTCGCGGTCTCGTTCACCGATCGCGATCGTGGTGGCCGTGTGGCTGCGCGTGCGCGCGGGGGCGGGGTCGTCATTGCTGTGCTCCTCCGTTGGGCTATTT
>NZ_JABFAP010000001.1:500140-620006 GCF_017168255.1 Agrococcus sp. KRD186 | reverse complement strand
TCGTCAAACACCGGGCACGGATCCTCGCCGCGATCGAGCACAACCTCTCCAACGGCCTCATCGAGTCGACCAACACCAAGATCCGACTCATCACCCGGATGGCATACGGCTTCAAATCACCCGAAGCCCTGATCGCCCTCGCCCTGCTCAACCTCGGCGGCCACCGCCCCACCCTCCCAGGCCGAAACTGACCCACAGGTACGTCAGGAGAGCCGAAATTGTGCATACAATCGCGCATGCAAACTCTGGCCCAGTGGGAAGCACACGTTTCGAACCGGTTTGATGACTTGCCCACGTTAGATTGGACTGGTGCCTGGTCATTCTCTCGCCAGCGACGAGAACAAGCGGGCGCGACGGCAGAAGCGGCGGCTGCGGCGACGGAACTACTATTCATCATCAGCGAGTTGTGCTCGCAGGAAGCGCTTTCAAAGCTTGGAGCGGCTCGACCCGGCTCACCACTCCGCCAAGTCCAAGATCGAGCGGAGCTTCGCAAGGCTGGCCGCGCGCCAATCACTGACCGACGAGAGCTTTCTCTTGAGGCCGCAACCTCGCAGCTGAGGCAGGCCCGGGCGGGACTCCTGCCGCTTCTTGTCATGGCCGAACCGCTTGGTCGCGAGGCATTGACGCGCACTCTTGACGGCCCTCAGCGCGGGACCGACCTACAGATGCGGCGACGCCTGGCGCTTGCACAGGCCTTTCACGACGGTATGAGTCACCATGAGAAGGCCCTTCGGAATCGGCGGTAATGACTGTTTCCGGCCGGCTCGGCCTGGCCAAAGGCCGTAGCCCCTTACCTGTTGCACCACGCGCCCGTCGGGGCGGTCCCTAGCGATTCGAGTGAGCATCTGCGTGACGGCGTGAAGGTTGCGGTATCAGTCGCCCGCCACGGCAATCACGCTGTCAAGCCGCGTGCCGACGCCGATGCTCGCCGGGTCGCGGCGTGATGGCCCCGTATCGCTTCCCCCTCCAAACTCGCTCCTCAGATGGGACAAGGCTAGACATGGGAGGCGCGCAATGGCGACCGCGCGCCCGCGGTTGGAGCGCGATAGCGCTCATTATCACTCGTAAACGATCGGCGAGCCTGTGGTCGCCAATGCAGCAAGTCTCACGCGGTGGAGCAGGCCGACTCGGCAGGTCCACGGGTTCCACAACTCGTGCACCAAGCAGCCAGCTGAGAGGTTGATTGTGAGAGGCAATTCTGAGAGACGCAGATCTCAAGCTGTGCGCCTCAAACGCGATAGGCCCGCGCCTGTCACACAAACGATCGTTTGCGACACGCAGCGCGTAGCCGTTGTGCGACGGCGTCCGGGCCGATGGAACGCCCGCTGCGGCCACATCGGAATCTTCGCAGCAGGGGCAGCGCTCCACTTGATGCCCGGGCTGCGCACCGAAGCTGCCAGTCGATGGCACTGTTCGACCACGAGCTGAGTGGGGCCGCTCGCCGAGCCTGCGCCCCGACTCGCCTTCCGGTGGGTAGCGTGCGAAGGTGGGGATCGATTGGACTGCTGTATCGGCGTGGGACGTGTGGACATGGCCGCTCTGGGAGCCACTGCGAAATTGGCTGGTCGCGATCGGCGGGTTGATCGCTCTCATCGTCGCGGTCCGCACATACGCTTCGAACGCGAGGGTGCGACGCGAGGAGCAGGCTCGCAAGGTTTATTCACGTTCGTACGCGACTCAGGTGTTACCTAAAGGCAAACGTGTCTCTCACATCTATCTGTTCGACTCGATAGGCGTCGAACCCGCGGAGACTGAGTACCCCGACGGCGATCAAGTTTTCCGCCTCCTTCACGATCACACCACTCACCACGTCCAAGTTCACAACAGGAGCGAGGAGATCGTTGGCCCCCTCCGTCTGCGGGTCGCACTCGACGACACCCCTGCTGGCCCCATTTGCGCTACGGAATGGATCGATGTCGCCGAACCAAAGAGCGTTTGGGAAGTTGAATTCTTGATCCCTGAATGCGAGCACAGCCGTGAGCCCTTAGCTATCGAGGTGCTCTTCCGGGACTCGAGCGGAAGGTGGTGGTCGCGACTCGACGCCTACCCTGTTGAGCGGCGGCGCTGGCTGTGGTTCGCCTCTCCGACTCGCGAGAGAAGCGACCTGACCAGGTCGGCATGACCGCGGGCGGCCTCCCGAGGCGGGCCCGCGGGATGCGCCCGCTCGGCGCCGACGGTGAGTCGCTGCTAGCGAAGCAGTGTCTGGAGCAGGCTCTACCCGGATGCAAGACTCGGCGGTCGCTATCGGAAACCGCGAATCAAATGGAACGCGCACGCGCTACTTCGGCGTGACACCTTGAGGAACTCGTCAACTGGCTCAGGCTCAAGACCCCTCCAATTACTTTTCCTTGCGAACGCCCTTGAAGCTGCCGCCCGTTGCCTTCACCTGGATGAATCTACCGGTCGAGGTGTTGCGCTTAGCCCACGTGCCAGAGGCGGTCCGCACCTGGGACCGTCCAGTCACCGCGCCCTGCCGGGCGCCACGTCCTGTGTTCTTAGCCATCGTGCCTCCTGTCAGCAGATTAGTACTGGCCGCGGACATCATGCGATGCCACGCTGCCTGCGCCGGGCGCGACGTCGCTGTCCCGGCCGGCTAACTTCGAAGGTATTTGACCTGGTCAGCGCCCGAGGCGTCCAGCATCCCGATCACGAACAGCCACACGGACGCGAGTGTCAGGCACGTAAGAGCCACGAGCACAGCGACCGAGGCCAACAGTCGCAGTCGTGACCCGAGGGTCGAAGCCTCGCGGACCAGCAGAATCGAAGCCCCGAGCGCCGCTGGACCAGTAATGAGCGCCAACGTACGTAAGTCGGTCGGCTGATCCACCAACAGAGCCGCCGTCAATAGGAAGAGCAGCAAACTCGCGAACCACGGGACGACGCGCAGTCGCGCGAGGGGCGCCAACTTGAATACGAGCCTGATGCGGTAGTCGCGTTCGGTTTCATGCGCATATAGCGAGACGCCTTGCTCATCCTCCCTCGCATGAAACGCGCCCTGCGCGAACGCCGGACTGCCAGGAACGCGCGCCGAAAAAGCAGCAATCCGCACGTTCGGGTCGGGCACCTTAAACGTGACATGGTTCGTTTGCGCGTCCGCGACTACAAGCTCTTGATCCCCTGTGTTTCGAAGTGCCGTTAGCTTCAGCGCCCGACGATCCTCAATCTTCACGAGGAATGGCTCGTCCAGCGGCACCTTGAGCGCAACCATCAAGTCGAAGTGATTCGCGTAGTCAGCGAGCGATCGCAGGAACTCGAGACCCGGGGAGCCATCGTGTTCTCGATGATGCCTGTGCAACCGTTCAATGAGCTCGCGATACTCGCCTAGTAGGGCCGTAGCCTCGTCGAAGTTGCTGATGACGCCAGCTTCAAGTATTTCAGGAATGACGAGCGCTGGATCTTCAGGAGCGGAGTATCCCTTGAACACGTCCAAGAAGGGTCTCAACACGGCTCGGCACGCATCTGCCACTTCTCGCCATGCGGCTACCGCATCCTTGGGGAGGACCTCTCCGACCCCAAGTTCCAGATAGCGTTCCAGCGTCGCCCGATCTAGAGAATCGCCGATCCACTCCCCCGTGAACCCGCATATCGCCACAAGCAGTCCGTGCAGTTGTGGACTCGTCTCCAGCCGGATCTGCTTTGCCAGCGATTCAAGATACAGCGCTTGCCTCTCGGCGATTTCGACGCGCGGGAGGAGCCAACCGGATCCTTCCGGGCCCTCCACACTGAAGTCGAGCAGCGGTCCTCGGGGCATTGGAGCAACATTCATGGCGAGCAACGCGTGCGTGGCGTTGCGACGAACGTGACGCCGTAATAAGCGCCGAAGCGGAGAGACTTGGAGCGAGCGGCTACGCAGGCAGGACGTGGCTGACTCCACCACTATCTCTTCGACGACACGTACTCGCCAGTCGAGCGGTCTTGATAGCAGCTCCACCGTCACAGCACGACTATCGATCAGGTCAACTACGCCAGCCACATTCACCTACTCAAACGCGTTTCGGTTCGGCACCAGTGAAGCACGGCAAGCGAGAGCGAGAGCGAGCCCGCGCCGTTTGCCTCGGCGAGGAGGAACCCGTAAACCGATCCCTCACCCCGGACACCGCGATCAGTTCGGGCCGCCTGTCACAGACACCCGGTCTGCACTGCCAGCTGAGTCCTGATCTAGACGGAGTCCACGAGAGATTGGTCGACCCAGCGAGCCAGAATACTGAGCGCTGCCAAATACTCGAGAGCGACCTGCTCGTCGAGATCAGCGGGATCCGCGTGTCCGAGCGGATTACGGATGCCCGCATAGATTCCTTCCGCCAATGTTCGGGCACCCCGTTGCATAGACGCGTACGTCTTGTTGCCTGGCTCCGGGGCCATGCGACGCAGACGGGCACCGCCTACCCGAGGAAGGTCCTCGGAGAACGCGAACTTGAACAGCTCGGCTTCGCTCACGTCACGACGGCCAAGCTTGTTCTGCGTTTCTGCGTTGACCTTTTTCGCTGCGTCCTCGACTGCCGAACGGTAGTAACCCGACTGCCAGAGCGCCCGCGCGCCCTCCCACACCCATGGGTGAAATCCTGACGCGGACAGGCTGGGAGCCTTGTCCCCCAGATTCTCGTCGATCTCACGCTTTCGAGACAACAAGGCCTGCGCCTCCAATACGGCTTCCCGCTGTCTCTTCCACTCAGGCTCGTAGGCGGAGACTGGCTCATCACTGAGCACCCAGTCGGGAGACATACGCAAAAGGATTCGCCGGGCCACGGCCCACTGGGCGACTATCTGGTCCTGGTTGCCGTTGGCTACGAACCAAACGCCCATGTCCTCGGGATCTCCTTGAAATGAGCCGTCGGTGAGTTCTAGGAAGCGATCGAGTTCACCGATCGCCCACTCCGTATTTAGCGGCATCGCGTTCTCCATCCGGTGCGCCGTTAGCGTGCTCGTTGGGCAAGGAACTCGTACAGCATCGCCGGCAACGCCTTGCTGAGTTCGGTGTACAGCACGCTGTCGCTCAGCATGTCGTCGACGAACTGTGGCGTCTCGTCGCGCACCTTCACGACGGCCTTCGCGAAGGCCTTCGGCAGTGCCGGAGACTCAGCGAACTGGTGGGGTGTGTTGACCTCGGCCTGACGGGCAAGGTCGTAGTCGACGGCCAGCTCACCCATGATGTGGTTCACCATCAAGCGCGGTACCGCCGGACCGTAGGTGCCAGCGAACCGATCGTTGAGCTTGCCGATGATCTCCTCAAGCGCGCTCCGGTGTCGCTCGTGGATCCCACCGGAGCCGATCGCGGTGATCGGGTCGAGGCCGACGCCCTCCTCGAGCGCGAGTTTCACTGCTTCGCCGGCGGTGATGGTGTAGCCGGCGAGCTGCACCTGCGAAATGTCGACTGGTTCTTCGTACGTTGAGGTGTGCAACTGCGGCAGGATGCGACGCAGGAAGAAGTGGCGGCGGGGCAGGTCGGTGTCCTGGAGGTTGCGCGCCTGCGAGATGAAGTCGTAGAACTTCACGAACTGGCCGGCGTCGGCCTTGAACAGTTGCAGTTCTTCCTGCTTGCCCTTGTCCGCATCCGTCACCGCGTCGAACCAGCGCTTCTTGAAGCGGTCAACGGCCGGTCTGGTCGCACCGGAGAGCGCGCTGTTCACTTTCACCCCACCCGCCAACGCTGCATCGAACGCCTGCTCGACCTCGGCCAGCGTGTAGATGCCTGCGCTGTCGAGCTTGGTGACGAGGTCGTAGATCAGATTCGGGTCGGTCGTCGCCGTCAGCGTCGCCTTCCGGTAGTACGGCAGGAACGCCTCGCGGATCTCTTCTGGCTCGTTCACGAAGTCGAGCACGAAGGTCTTGTCTTTGCCCGGATGCGTGCGGTTCAGTCGCGAGAGCGTCTGCACTGCCTGCACGCCGCCGAGTCGCCGGTCGACGTACATGGCGACCAATCTTGGCTGGTCGAAGCCGGTCTGGAACTTCTCCGCCACGATCATCACGTTGTAGGTCGTGGGCTTGAAAGCCGCCGCGAGATCCGAGGTCCACAGGCCCGGGTTCTGGGTCTTCTCCGTCAGCCCCTCGCCCACGTCCTCGGGGTCGTCCACGGTGCCGGAGAACGCGACCAGCGCCTTCACGCCCTGGATGTGCGCGTCGGCGACGTACTTGTCGAGGTACTTCTTCCACCGCACCGCTTCCTTGCGGGAGCCGGTGACGACCATCGCCTTCGCTTTTCCCTCCAGTAGCGGCTGCGCGAAGGCACGGAAGTGGTCGACGACGATCTTCGCCTTCTGGCTGATGTTCGTCGGGTGCAAGCGCACGTACTGCACCAGAGCCTTCACCGCGGTCGACTCGTCGACCTCCCCGCTGCCGTCGTAGTCCGCGCCCTCGTGCTGCAGCCGCCAGGCGACCTTGTACGGCGTGTAGTTCTGCAGCACGTCGAGGATGAAGCCCTCCTCGATCGCCTGTTGCATCGAGTACAGGTCGAACGGCTCGGGCAGGTCACGACCGTCGGGCACCCGGCCGAAGATCTCCAGCGTCTTGGCCTTTGGTGTCGCCGTGAAAGCGAAGTAGGAGATGTTCGGCGCATCCGCGGTGACCTCCATCGCCCATCGCAGGAAGGTCTCCGAGTCGATCTCCGCGCCCTCGGCGACCGCCGCCTGCTCGTCGGGCGACAGGATCTTCGCCAGTGCTCCCGCTGTCGAGCCGGTCTGCGACGAATGCGCCTCGTCGGCAATCACGGCGAATCGTCGACCCTGCAGTTCGGGCTTCGAATCGATAAGCGTGATGAGCGCCTCGAACGTCTGGATCGTCACGATCACGATCTGCTTGCCGCCCGTCAGCGCCGCCCCGAGCTCGGCCGACTTCGACTCGCCCCCATCACGAGTGATCGACTGCACCACTCCTGCGTACTTCTCGAACTGCCCGATTGCATCCTGCAGCTGCTTGTCGAGCACCGTGCGGTCAGTAACCACCACGACCGTGTCGAACACCTTCTGGTTCAGGTCGTCGTGCAGCTGTGAGAGCTGGTGCGCGAGCCACGAGATCGAGTTCGTCTTGCCAGAGCCCGCCGAATGCTGCACCAGGTACCGGTTGCCCGACCCCTCTGTGCGCGCCGCCTCGACCAGCCGCGTCACCGCCCGCCACTGGTGGTAGCGCGGGAACAGCACCTTCTCGCTGCGGTGCTTCTTGCCCGTGTCCGGGTCGACTTCCACATCGACCTGCGTGTGCATGAACGAGCCGATGATCTGCAGCCACGTGTCGCGCTGCAGCGTCTCCTCCCAGAAATACGATGAGGCAGATCCGGATGGGTTGGGCGGATTTCCAGCACCCTGGTCGTCGCCGCGGTTGAACGGGAGGAACCGCGTCTTCTCCCCCGCCAGCTTCGTCGTCATCCGCACCTCGCTGTTTGAGACGGCGAAGTGCACGAGCGAGCGTCGGCCGAAGGCGAACAGCGGCTCGCCGGCCGTCGCCCGGTCGAAGCGGTATTGGTCGACGGCGTTCGCGATCGGCTGCGTGAAGTCGGTCTTCAGTTCTACCGTCGCCACCGGGATGCCATTGACGAACAGCACCAGGTCGAGCGCCTTGTTCGGGTTCTTCGTCGAGTAGCGCACCTGCCGCATTACCCGCACGCGATTCAGCGTGTACTTCTCCAGCGTCGCTGGGTTGTTGCCAGTCGCCGGCCGGAACTGCGCCATCGCCAGCTTGACCGCTCCGCCGTGCATAGGCACGTAGCTGAAACCCTCACGCAGGATGCGCAGGGTGCCGCCGTGCTTGAACGGATCGTTGTCGAGCGCCTTCCCCAGCCGGCGTAGCAGATCGGCTTTCGCGGCCGCCTGCTGCGCCTCGGTGTCGGATGCGCGCACCACCTTCGCGTACTCGTCAGGCTGCGAATCAGCCACCCACCCGAGCACATCCTCCGGCAGCAGCGCGAGCGCCTTGTCGAAGCCAACGTCGGTGGGCGAATAGAACCAGCCGTTGGCAGCAAGGTGCTCGGCGATCTCCGTCTCCAGCACCTGCTCGAGGTGCGCGCCACCAATGCCGCTCATACCGCCATCCCCACGTCGATCTCCCCTGTCACCGCAGCCGAAATCAGCGCGGCCCGCCGCTCGCGAGCGAGTTCAATACCGTGCTTCGCCTTGCTCATCGCTGTGTCAATCTTGTCGGAGCGTCCCCCGAAACGCGCTACCAGCTCCGCTTGGAGACTCGCACTTGGGACGGGAACTCGCACGTCTCGCACCACAGATGTGTTCAACCTCAACCGCGTCGTGCCCCTGGCAAGCAAGCGCATCTGGCCGCGCGTGGGCGGCGCTGAGAGAATCCATGCCAAGTACTCCGCGGAGACCAATCGATTCGGACGAACTCGATAGCAGTCAGCTTTGACGATCGCTGGGCCAATATCAGGCAGCACGCAAGCGCGGCCAAGCGGCATGCGTTCGTCGCCCAAGCCAGCCACGATGACATCTCCAGCTCTTGCAGCGTGGGTCGCGAGTTGTGCGCCGTACTCGGTGCTGATGAACGCCTCGTCTGCAGGCTTGAACTCGTTGACGCCAATGTTCCCGAGCCGAATTACACGCGTGCCAGAAGTCGAATAATGGGCCGAAGTCAGGGACGACCCAAACGGTCCGTCCACGATAGAAGCGACGAGTCTGCGAACGGGAACCAGTCGTCCTGCCGTCGCAGCGTCGTCATAGAGTTCGGTCCAGAGACTGTCCCGGCGCTCAGCGAGCAGGACGACGAGTTCCTCGTTCTTCGCGATGAACGCGTCGATCTGCGCCGTCTCCTGATCCAGAAAACGCAAGATCCGACTCTGTTCTTCCGTCGGCGGGACGGGCAACCTAAGTGATCGGAACGTCGCCCGATCGAAGGACGTCGAGCGCTCGCGGATACCCTTGGCCAGACTCTCAATGTATCCGCGCTGCGCCATAATTCGCAGCAGCAGGGCAAAGTACCGAGGCTCGCCTGCCGGGATCGAGTAGATGTGCGCGACCGGCGACATTTTGCCATCTGAGTCCGACACACCGATCGCTCCCGCGAACGCGTCCATACTGTGGATCACGAGTTCTCCACGTCGCACGCCCTGGTACCCGTGCTCTTGCACCGCCTCCGTGAAGCCAGCCGAGCGGCGCAGGCTACGCAACGTGACTTCACCGTCGCGGAAGGCCGTCACTATGCCATCGTCGACTGCAGGCGGACGGCGCACGGGTCGCGCAATGGACCACGCGGGAGCAGTCTTCCAGTGCGTTGGAAGTTCCGGCGCCCATGCGACGCCGCGGCTACGCACGTCGCCGAAACCCCCACCGACGCTCATCCCTCGACCTCGGTGAGCATCGCGCGCAGGTCGGCCATGACGCGTTCTAGGTCGTTGTCGATCTCTTCGAGCGGGCGGGGCGGAACGTAGCGGTAGAAGTGGCGGGTGAAGGGGATCTCCGCGCCCTCCTTGGTCTTCGACTCGTCGACCCAGGCATCGGGCGCGTAAGGCAGCACCTCACGCTCAAGGTACTCGCGCACGTCCTCACCCCACGGGACGTTCTCGGTGTCGCGCAGGGACGCGTCCGCCTCGACGTTGCCCTTGGCGTCGCGGCAGATGTCGGCGGTGTCGGCCTGCTCGCCGAGAACAAGCGTGACCGTCTTGAGTAGCGGCGTGGGCAACTTCAAACCTGAGGCCTTCGCGGCCGACTTGAATGCCTTCTGGAACTCGTCTCGGTTCTGCCACACCGCATCCGCCCCCAACGACTCCAGCGCAGTCCGCAGTGCCGACGCATCCGCATCACCCAGCTTCTGGATCGCCTTGTGCTCCATCACGGCGTCAACTCGCTCAGGGGTGGCCTGCCAGTTGAGGCGCAGCGGTCGCTCGACGGTGATGGTGCGGTAGAGGAAGTCCCCGTTGCGGAAGAGCTTCGAGTGCTCGCTGTCTTCGAAGCCTGCGTACAGGCCCACGAGCGTGGCGATGTCGGAGGTCGAGAACTCATTGCGCTTGGAGCCGAGGCCCTTGCGCAGCTTGGTGAAGAACTCGCGGCCGTCGATGAGCTGCACCCGGCCCTTGCGCTCATCGGTCTTGCGGTTGGTGAGCAGCCAGATGTAGGTGGAGATGCCGGTGTTGTAGAACATGTCCTTCGGGAGGCCGATGATCGCCTCGACCAGGTCGCTCTCGAGCAGCCACTTGCGGATGTTCGACTCGCCGCCACCCGCGCCGCCGGAGAACAGTGGCGAGCCGTTGAGCACGATCGCCATACGCGATCCGCCCTCCTCGGGCCGGCGCATCTTGCTCACCAGGTGCAGCAGGAACAGCATCGCGCCGTCGCTGACCGCGGGCGTGCCGGGGCCGAAGCGGCCGACGAAACCAAGTTGCTTGTGCTCGTTGTCGACGAACTCGCGCTGGTCCTTCCAGTCGACGCCGAAGGGCGGGTTCGAGAGCCCGTAGTCGAACTTCTTGTCGTCGAAGTGGTCTTCGGTGAGGGTGTCGCCGAGGCGGATGTTGTCCACATCCTGCCCCTTGATGACCATGTCGGCCTTGCAGATGGCGTAGGAGGCGTCGTTGTAGTCCTGCCCGTAGAGGCTCAGCTGGATGCCCGGGTTCATGCGGCGCAGGTGCTCATCGGCGACCGAGAGCATCCCGCCGGTGCCGGCTGTGGGGTCGTAGATGGATCGCACGACGCCGGCTTTCGAGAGCGCATCGTCGTCGGTGGCGAACAGCAGCTGCACCATCAGCGAGATCACCTCGCGTGGCGTGTAGTGGTCGCCAGCGGTCTCGTTGGAGCGCTCGTTCGCCCACCGGATGAGCTCCTCGAACACGAGGCCCATCTGGATATTGCTGACCGTCTTCGGGTGGAAGTCGGCCTGCGCGAACTTCTCCGTCACGGCGAAGAGCTTGTTCTTCTCGGCCAGCTTGTTCAGCGTCTTGTCGAACTCGAACCGATCGAAGATGTCTCTGACGTTCGTCGAGAAGCCCGCGAGGTACGCGCCGAGGTTCTGCCGGAGATCCTGCGGATCGGCGATGAGCTTCGCCATCGTGAACGGGCTCGTGTTATAGAACTGGTGACCTGCGGCCTCGGTCAGCTTCATGTAGCGGAGGACATCGGGCAGCTGCTCGGTCTTGGCCGATGCTTCGAGCACCTGGTGCTTCGTGTCGGCCAGCACTGCATCGAGTCGTCGCAGCACCGTGAACGGCAGAACGACCGAGCCGTACTCCGACGGCTTGAACGGCCCCCGCAGCGACTCGGCGATGTTCCAGATGAAACTTACGTGGTTGACCACAGTGACAACTCTCCTAGCGCGCTCGATCGCGAGGCGACAGCCTCAAGTCCATCCTGTCTCACCGGCCAAGGGTTGACGCGCAAGCTGACCCGCCTCCTCGCCAGCGTCACGCGTCGCGAAGCGCGCCTTGAAGTGGCACACCGATCTGCGTCGATCGACAGCGCCCGCTGGAGGTACCGCCCGTGACATGCTCACCCATTTGCTAGGGCTTCGCCATCCGCGGGTCTGGCGTCGGCGGCAGGAGCCGCTCGCGCTCCTCGAGCGTAGGCAACTCCTGGCATCCCTGCGTGCACCGCCACCGCGCGCCTAAAGCCTTTCACTGATCCCTCGGATCACCCTTGCCGAGTTTCATCGGGAGCTCGTGCACTCCACATTCCCGCATCATCTCGCCTCTCCGCCGCGCCACCCCGGCGAAGCTCATGCATCGTCGCGTGAGCCACTGACTTCGTGCCCGACGTCCGCAGCGCGGCGAAAGCCGGCTGGCGGCTGACGAGGGCGTCGTTCCGCTACCGCGGCGATCAAGTCTCGCGACGCATCCCAGCGGCCTCGTGCGGTCGTACATGTGTCCCGGCAGGCCCGAACAGTTCCTGAAGCACGGGTCCATTGCCGGGGTTGACCATCGGCAAGGGCGCTACGTAGGACCGAGCCGTGGTGGCGACCGACGCGTGCCCCAACTGATCCCGCACGTCTTCGAGACTCAGCTGACGAGCGAGATGCGTTGCGACGGTCGAACGGAGCGTCTTAAACTTGAAATCTTCGGCCTCGATGGACTCGAAATCGTCCACGAGGTCCGTCTCTCGCATGAAGCGGCCAAGTGACTGCCGGGCCGCATTGGACGTGATCACACGCCCGCGACTATCGGCGAAGACGAGTTCCGAGTCGACCGATCGAGAAGTGATCGCATCGTGGATGGCGGCCAATGCGAATGGCGGCAGCGGCAGTACACGCCGCTGACGAGCACGCTTCAGCCTCTCTTCGACCCGGACACCGCGCTCCGGAGACCAAGCGACGGTCGCTTCGACGCACAGCTGAGCCGATTCGAAGTCGATCGCACTCACCTTCAAGGCGAGTAGTTCGCCCAGGCGCAATCCTGTCCCGAGCGCGACCTCGACGATTGCCCGCAGCTGGCGAGGGTTCACCGTCGAGGTATTCGGGCCCGCCGTTACCCACGTCCGGAGTCGCGCACGCACGAGAGCGATGTCGTCGAGACTGAGCGCGATCGGCGCATTCGACGGCAGACGAACGGGCCTCGTCAACTCAGCGAAGTTCTCGGTGATGAGACCGTAGACCGTCGCCAACCTCAAGGCGCGGATGAGAATGCTGCGCGTTCTCCGAACCACGCTCGGGTTAAACCGGCGCCGTGCGAGCAGCAGGTGCCTGTCGAGCAGGTAGGCGTTCAGTTCGTCCAGCCGCCGCACGCCGATCGTCTCCGCGATGTGATTGCGGATGTGACCCGCCATCGATGCCGCCGAGGCGCTCTCGATCGACCCTGAATGGCACTCCGACTCGAGCCAGCAGGCGACCATCTCGTGCAAGGTCGACGCCCGCGTGAGCAAGTCCGGGCGGTCGCTCGGAATCAGCGGCGGTTTCGGGATTCGAAGGCCACTCTCCTCTTCGAGCCGGGCGATGCATTCGCGTTCGTGGCGAGCGACCACGCGCAGACGGCGGAGCCGGCCATCCAGGCCGCGGCACCGAGCATGAACTCGCGTCCTGCCGTCATCGAGCTGGGTGAAGTGCAGGTTGCCCCACTCGCCGGGCTTGAGCGCCGGCCTAGGCATTCGTCCGACCTGCGTCGATCCAGTCCGCGACGTCGCGGGCTCGGTACAGCGGAGGCTTCATGCGCGCGTAGGCGGGGCCGATCCCGAGCGAGCGCCAGTTGCGCACTGTTCCGACGGCGACGCGACAGATCGAGGCGATGTCCTCCTGCGTGAGGTACGCGCCTGCAATCGCTCGGAGATCGGTCAGCGGGTCGAGTACATCCGGTGGCTTGTTCAATGTGTTGCTCCTGTTCGGTGGGTCGACAGGAGCATCTGCGGGAGCTCGCGGCATCGGCGTGTCGCCCGTGTCGGTGCGATGCCAGCGCTGCGGTTCCGGGCAGCCGATGGGCGGCGCGTGGAGATGCGTGAACGTGGTGGCGGCCGGTCGCGGAAAGTGGCCAGTAAGTGGCCACGATTAGGGCACGCGGAGCGCGTCGAGTGATTGAATCGACGGTTGCGTTCCGCTCAAATTCCGCTAAACTACTGGGGAGTTAAGGCATCGAGTGGTCGGGGCGACAGGATTCGAACCTGCGACCTCCCGCCCCCAAAGCGGGCGCTCTAGCCAAGCTGAGCTACGCCCCGTAGGGATCGCTCCCGTACGACAGGCAACTCTACCGGCGGTCGGAGCCATCGCTGCACCGCGCGGTGGACCTGTTGGAGATCGGTGGACCCCTTCGAGCAGTTCGTTCGCGAGCCGTGGACCCGTTCGAGATCTGTGGACCTGTTCGATCGGGTCCACGGATCTCCAAGGGGTCGACTGCTGCCGGTGGTCAAGTGGTGAAAGGAGTGGAGCTCGGCAGCAGCCTGCTCCACGGTGGGCAGCTCCTCCTGGCGACCATCTCCCATAACTGAACGTGTTCAGTTATGCTGAATGCATGGCGACAACGGATGCGTCCACCAAGACAGCGGATGGCTCGACGAAGGGCGCGCGCACGGCCGCGCGCATCCGCTCTGTGGCATTCGATGCACTGCGCGAGAACGGCTGGCGCGCGACGACGATGCGCGGCATCGCCGAGCGCGCGGGTGTCTCCCCCGGCACCATCTACCTTGCGCTGCCCTCCAAGGAGCATCTGCTGCTCGAGCTCTACAGCGAGACGGTCGAGCGCATCGAGCGGGGCGCCATCCGCGAGCTCGAGGGGGTGCGCGCCTTCGGCGCGCGGCTCCGCGTCGTGATGGCCATCGCCCTCGATGAGATCGCTCCGTTCCACCGCGTCGCGACCGAGGCCATCGGCCAGGCGATCGCCCACGATTCCCCCGTCAGCCCCTTCGGCGACCGGTCGCGGGCGCCGCGCGAGCAGATGATCGGACTCTTCACGACCGTCGTCGGCGACTCCGACCTCATCGCCGACCGCCAGCTGCGCGAAGCGCTGCCCGAGCTGCTCTGGGCACTGCTGATGGCGGGCATGCTGGCGTGGACGAGCGACCGCAGCCGCGAGCAGCGCCGCACCCGGGCACTCGTCGAGCAGGCGATCCCGATGCTCGATCGCGCGATCCGGGTCACCGCCGTGCCGCTGCTGCGGCGACAGGTGCGCGACATCCTCGCGCTCACCGCCGCCGCGAGGGAGCTCTCCCGTGACGATGCCTGAGCCGACGCCGGACACGACGCCTGAGCCTGCGCCCGAGCCCCGACCGGAGCCCGCGGCCGACCCTCTGCACGACCGCTCCCGCTGGCGCGACCCTGCGAAGCACGAGTGGACGGCAGGCGACATCAGGTTCGGCTGGCTGGTCGGGGCCGGCGTCGTGCTCGCCGGCTCGGTCGTGATCGGCGTCATCATGTGGGGGTTCGCGGCGCTCATGGGCGTCGTCGGCGGCGTGCTCCTCGGTCTGCCGATGCTCACGCTCTACGGCGTACCGGTCGCCATCGCTGCAGCGACCGCACTCCGTCGCGTCGATAGCGAGGCAGTCCATCTGCTCGTGTTCGCCGCCCTCGGGGCGATCGGCGGTGGCATCACGGCGCTGCTCGCGCAGGGCATCGTCGCCGGGTGGGTGCTGGCGGCGCCAGCGGTCATCCTCGGCGTCACGACTGCGGTGATCGCTCGGGCGATGGCGCACGACACCGCCCTGCGCACGCGCGGCAGCGAGAACCGCTAGAGCGTCCGCTCCCGGATCATGCGCGCCAGCTCGAGCCCCGAGTCCTTCACGGTGCGCTCCTGCGTCTCGTAGTCGACCCGCACGATGCCGAAGCGCTTGTGGTAGCCCCACGCCCACTCGTAATTGTCGAGCAGCGACCAGTACATGTAGCCCTTGACCGGCACGCCCGCGTCGATCGCGTCGAGCACGGCGCCGACATGCGAGCGCAGGAACTCGACCCGCTCCGCATCGTGGATGCGCGCCTCGCCGGCCGACGCATCCGCCGCCCGGCCCGTGGACGCATCCGCCCCATCACCCTCGAGCACGACCTCGTCGTCGTAGGCGGCACCGTTCTCGGTCACCCACAGCTCGATGCCCGCGGCGCCCGTGTACTCGTCGTGCAGGTGCCGCAGCAGCTTGGTCAGGCCCGCCGGCTGCACCTCCCAGCCCATGTTCGTCGTCGGCAGGTCGCGCGGGTGCGCGTGCACGCCCTCGGCTGCCGGGTAGGGGCTCGCGATCGGCCGGTCGGTCGGCGCGTCGTTCACGAGCGGCATCGGCGGCACCTCGTAGGAGACCGCGTCGTCGTGGTAGTAGTTGACGCCCAGCACGTCGATGGGTGCCGCGATGGTCGCGAGGTCGCCCTCCTGCACGACCGCGTCGAGGCCCAGGTGGCCGACGTCGGCGAGCAGCGACTCGGGGTACTCGGCGCGCATGATCGGGTGCACGAAGAAGCGGTTGTACTGGTCGTTGAGCCGCCGCGCGGCCTCGAGGTCGGATGCGCTGGTGGCGTCGACCGGTTCGGCCGGCTGGAAGTTGAGGGTGATGCCGAGCCGCTCGGCGCCGGCCTCGCGCAGCGCGGTGACGGCCATGCCGTGCGCGAGCAGCAGGTGGTGGCCGGCCTGCAGCCCGGCCTCGACGCTCTGCCGCCCGGGGGCGTGGGCGCCGGCGGTGTAGGAGAGGAACGACGAGCACCAGGGCTCGTTGAAGGTCGTCCAGTTCGTCACCCGGTCGCCGAGCGCCTCGCGCACGGTGAGCGCGTAGTCGACGAAGCGATGCGCCGTGTCGCGGTTCGTCCAGCCGCCGGTCTCCTCGAGCGCCTGCGGCAGATCCCAGTGGTAGAGCGTCAGCCAGGGCAGGATGTCGGCGCCCAGCAGCTCGTCGACCAGCCGCGAGTAGAAGTCGAGGCCCTTCGCGTTCGGCTCGCCGCCGTCGGGCCGCACGCGCGCCCAGCTGGTCGAGAAGCGGTAGGTCTGCAGGCCGAGCTCGCGCATCAGCGCGACGTCCTGCGGCATGCGGTGGTAGTGGTCGCACGCGACATCGCCGGTATGGCCGTCGATCACCGCGCCGGGAACGCGCGCGAACGCATCCCAGATGCTGGGGCGTCGGCCGTCCTCTGCCGCTGCGCCCTCGATCTGGTAGGCGGCGGTCGCGCCACCGAGGATGAGGTCATGGGGGATGCTTCGCTGCACGCCACGAGCGTAGCCCGACCGGCCAGGGGTGCGGATGCGTCGCCGCAGATGCGGTAGATTCGTCCAGTCCCGTGCTGCACGGCCCGGGGCGCGCGGGCGTAGCTCAATGGTAGAGCCTCAGTCTTCCAAACTGATTACGCGGGTTCGATTCCCGTCGCCCGCTCCACTCCTTCCGAACCGCGCGCATGCTCCCCAGCGCGCGCCGCTCAGCGTCGCCGTGTCAGTGGCCCGTGCGAGAGTGCAGCCATGGACTTCAGCGGCATCGATGGCGAGCACTACATCGCCGTGATCCGTGCTGGCGCGATCGATCCGTACGGGAAGACCGCAGACGAGCTGCAGGACGAGCTGGACGCGTTCGACGCAGAGCTCGACGAGCGCCTGCTCGCCATGACGCCGGAGCAGGTCGAGGCCGGTGCGCAGATCCCACCGCTGCCGGCCGAGCCGGAGTCGGCGTTCGATGAGCGATTCCGCCAGGACGACGCGCTCGTTGGGCGCATGCGGGCGCTCGAGCTGCAGACAGCGCGCATCGAGGGCGAGCGCCGCGTGTTGCTCGCGGCCCACATGCAGCGGGCGATCGACCTGCCCGGCGACACCGAGACGAACCGCAAGGAGCTGGCCTCGATGGTCGCGGTCGATCTCGGGGTCTCGCGCCGCAGCATCCTCGGCCGGATGGCGCGGGCGCACGCGATCGTCACGCAGCTGCCCACCGCGCATGAGGCGGCGGCCGCCGGCCGCATCACCACCGGGCATCTGTGGATCATCGAGCGCGAGACGCAGCCGCTGCGGTTGGACCAGGAGGTGTCGCGCAGCGAGCGGGCGCGGGTCGAGTCCGAGCTGGTCGAGGTCGCCGAGCGCTGCTCGACGAGCCAGCTGGGCTCGAAGGCGAAGCAGATCGTCAACGACGTGCTCACCGAGCCTCTGCAGATCCGGCACGAGACGGCCAGGCAGAAGCGGCGGATCGACCTGTTCGACGCAGGCGACGGCATGGGCGACCTGCTGCTGCACCTGCCGATCCTCGAGGCGACCGCGATCATGGACCGAGCCACACAGGCAGCCAAGAAGAAGCCGAAGGACGACCCCCGCACCTTCGAGCAGTACCGCACCGATGCGCTCACCGAGCTGCTGCTGGCCGGGGTCGTGCCCGAGGATCTGCACGGCATCAGCCCGATCAAGGCACACGTGGCCATAACGATCCCAGCCACCACGCTGCTGGAGGACGAGTACCAGGACGACGATCCCCTGCGCGCGGTGCAGTTCCCGGCGCTGTTGGACGGGAATACGCTCGTCGATGCCGACACCGCCCGCCGCCTGGCCGGCGACAGTGCCCTCTGGGAGCGGCTGTTCACCGACCCGGTCACCGGCGTCGCCGTCACGGTCGACACCTACCGGCCCTCCACCGCGCAGCGACGGCTGCTGCAGGCCCGCGACGTGCGCTGCCGCATGCCCGGCTGCGGCCTGCCCGCGCGCACCGCCGATGTCGACCACACGCGAGACGCCGCCAAGGGCGGCCCTACCAGTCTCGACAATCTCGCCAACTTGTGCTGCGGCGATCACGGCATCAAGCACGACACCCGCTGGCAGGTCGAGCAGCTCGGGCACGGCGTGCTGCGCTGGACCTCGCCCATCGGGCATGTCATCGACGACGTGCCCGAACCCGCGGGGCCCATATTCACCGACATGCCGCGCAGCAGACCGAAGCCCGTTCCCCTCACCCGCTCCGAACGACGCAAACGGCAACGGGAGCTCTTCCAACGGCTCGAGGATGCGCACGCGGCACGACTGGCAGACCCGCCACCCGAGCCCGAGGACATTCCACCCGCGTGGGGCGGCGCCGAGGCGCTCGCCAGCGCGGAACCGACGTACGGCCCGACGCCGTTCTGAGCTCGCGCCCGCTTTAGCTTCACGTGCGGACCCACCGCGTGCTGGGCGCACGCCTGCGGCGGTTCGCGTGCATGCCGGCCGGGTGCGGTCCTGCGCGGGTCTGCGGGCCATCGCGCCGCGTCCGCCTCACAGCGACTGCCGGTAGCGTGACCGCGTGCAGTCCAGGATCGTCACCCGTCCCCGTGGCCGCGGCTCCAGCAGGCTCGGCGCCGCGCTGGTGGCGGCCGCGACCGTCGCGCTGACGCTGGCCGCATGCGTCGCGATGCCGGCGTCGACACCTGAGGATCCCGCGATCCCCGCGAGCGCGACACCGGTGTTCACCGACCTCGCTCCCCCGCCGACGACGAACGGGCCGACCGACCCGCCCGTACCGACCACGCCGCCGGGCGACTTCGCCTACGGCGAGACCGTCACGATCCACACCGACCGCGGCTCCACGTGGGAGATCACCGCGACCGGCTCCACCGACCCCGCCGACAGCCTCGCCACGCTCGGCTGCCAGTCGAGCGGCGGCGCCGCGATCCCCCGTGCCGGCGAGCGCTTCGTCATGCTCGATCTCGAGATCGAGAACGTGGGCGTCATCACCACGCACCCGATGTTCGACATGACGTTCGGCTACCAGCCCGACGGCGGCCCCGTCGCCGATCAGAACTCCGCCTCCGTCGCCGCGGCGCCGCTCGATCTCGGCTGCACCTGGGAGTTCGCGCCCGGCGATTTCCAGCGGGTGCAGGTGATCGTCTCGATCCGCGACGACGCAGCGAGCACCGGCTCGTGGATCATCAGCCCCTCCGAGGGCGGCCTCGACTCGGCACGGCTCTACCGCTGGAGCTGACCGGACCGGCCCGACGAGCGCAGGCGATCTGCGCCCCGCGCCGCATCCGGCGCGCTACAGCTGGCAGCCGGGGCACCAGTAGAGCTTGCGGCCCTGCATCGTCTCGAGCGCGATCGGCGTGCCGCAGCGGCGGCACGGCAGCCCCTCGCGCTTGTAGACCCAGTGCCGATCGGCACGATTCGCGAGCGCCGCCGCCCGCTTCGCGCCGCGCAGGCCGTCGATCGTGAGCATCTGCCCCGTCTCGACGCCGATGCGCAGCAGCTTCACCCAGTCGCGCCACAGGCCCCGCAGCTCGTCGCTCGTGAGCCGGCTGCCGGGCCGATGCGGGTCGATGCGCGCGCGGAAGAGCAGCTCCGCCCGGTACACGTTGCCGATGCCGGCGACCACCGACTGATCCATCAGCAGCTGCCCGATCGCCTGGTTCGAGCGCGAGGCGCGCTCGACGAACCGCGCCTCCGCCTTCGCCCGCGACTCCGTGGGCGCCTCGGGGTCGGGGCCGAGCCGCTGCGCGAGCGCCCGCACCTGCGTCCGATCGAGCACCTCGCAGACGGTCGGCCCGCGCAGATCCGCCACCGCGGTCTCGGTCAGGATGCGCACGCGCACCTGCCCGACCGGCTCCGGAGGGAACTCGACCGGCTCGCTGAGCGTCTCGTGCTCACCCGCTCGCAGCCGCGCGAGCCGCGGTGCGCCGATCGAGGCGATCGACTCCTCGTTCTCGCCGTCCGTGCCCGCACCGCGCATGCCCGTCTGGCCCATGCGGGCCGCGCCGAGCGCCGCCCGGCTGGCGAGGATGGTCGGGTCGACCGAGATCGCGCCAGCGAAGTCCCATGCGCCGTAGATGCCCAGGTGCACGTGCAGCACGCGCTCCGGTTGCCGCGGCGTGCCGTCGAAGCCCAGCAGCAGGTGCTTGCCGATCGCCTCCGACGAGGTGACCTCGCGCCCGTCCAGCTCGGCGGCGCCCACCTCGAAGCGGCCCTGCGGGCTCGTCACCGCAGCCGTGCTGCCGACGAAGTTCGCCGCGAACTGGCGCGCGATGCGATGGACGGAGTGGCCCTCAGGCATGGATGCGCTCCGACGCAGATGCGGTCGGCATCAGTCGATCTCGTGGCCGGCGATGGCGCCCGTCGTCTCGTACTCCCCCAGCTGCGCGATGCGCCGAGCGTGACGCGCTGCGCCCGAGAAGGGCGTCGCGATGAAGGCGTCGATGATCGCGAGCATCTCCTCCTCGGAGTGCTGCCTGGCACCGACCGCCACGACGTTGGCGTCGTTGTGCTCACGGGCCAGCTCGGCGGTCGCGAGGCTCCACGCCAGCGCGGCCCGAGCTCCCTCGACCTTGTTGGCTGCCATCTGCTCGCCGTTGCCCGAGCCGCCGAAGACGACGCCCAGCGCCTCCACGCCCGCACGCTGGTCGCGCACGGTCGCGCGCGCGGCGCTGATGCAGAACGACGGGTAGTCGTCCTCCGCGTCGTACGAGCTCGGTCCGTGGTCGACCGGCTCGTGCCCCCTGGCAGCCAGGTGCTCGACGAGCCGCTGCGACATCTCGAAGCCCGCGTGGTCGGTGGCGACGTGGATGCGCATCAGGCTGCCGCTCCCCCGCCGTCCTGCACGTCGCTGTCGGCCTGCACGTCGAACCGCGGGCCGCGGGTGCGGCTGCGCTTGAGCTCGAAGAAGCCGTCGATCGACGCGGCCGCGACGATGCCGTCGAACAGCCGCAGCGCATCCGCCCCCTTCGGTGCCGGGCTGATGACCGGGCCGAAGAAGGCCACGTCGTCGACCGCGATCACGGGGGTGCCGACGTCGTCGCCGACCAGGTCGATCGCCGCCTGGTGCGTACTGCGCAGGGTCGCGTCGTGCGCGTCGGTCTCCTCGGCGAGTGCGGCGTCGAGGCCGGCCTCGGCGAGCGCCTCGGCGATCAGCGCGTCGTCGTCCTTCCGCTTCTGGTGGTGGATGCGCTCGCCGAGCGCGTCGTACAGCGGCTTCACGGCCGCGTCGCCCGCGGCTGCCCTGGCGGCGGTGACCAGGCGCGTCATGCGCATCGAGCGCGGCATCATCGCGGCGTATGCGGCGGGCAGGTCGCGACCCTCGTTGAGCACCGCCAGGCTCATCACCTGCCAGTCGACCTCGAAGCCGCGGGTGTCGGCGACCTCGCCGAGCCAACGCGAGGTCATCCACGCCCACGGGCACGTCGGGTCGAACCACATCCGCACGCTCTGCGGGGTCTGCTGGGAAGCCGTATCAGTCATGCCTCGAGCCTATCGAGCGGTGCGCGAGCGCGATCTCGATACGCGGCCTGCGGCCGCTACTCGATCACCGAGGTGGCGGCACTACGCTGGTTCGACCAGCACACCCACTGTTCACAACACGACTGCCCGAAGGAGTCCAGCGTGCCCGGAGAGAACCTCACTCGCGCCGAAGCCCAGGAGCGCGCCGCGCTCGTCCAGGTCGAGAGCTACGACATCGCCCTCGACCTCACGACCGGCGACGAGGTGTTCCGTTCCACCACCACGGTGCGGTTCACCGCGCAGGAGGGCGCGTCGACCTTCATCGACCACATCTCCCGCACCGTGCACGCCGTGACCCTGAACGGCAGCGAGCTGGACGCATCCGCCATCAACGACGGCGTGCGCATCCGGCTCGACGGTCTCGCGAGCGAGAACGAGCTCACCGTCGTCTCCGACGCGATGTACGTCAACACCGGCGAGGGCCTGCACCGCTTCGTCGACCCGGTCGACGGCGAGGTCTACCTCTACTCGCAGTTCGAGGTGCCCGACTCGCGCCGCGTCTTCGCCGCCTTCGAGCAGCCCGATCTGAAGGCCACCTTCGCCTTCACCGTCACGGCGCCGGCCACCTGGCAGGTCGTCTCCAACCAGCCCTCGCCCGAGCCCGTCATCGACGGCGACACCGGCACCTGGTCGTTCGAGCCCACGCCCCGCATCTCGAGCTACATCACCGCGCTCGTCGCCGGCCCCTACTCGGTCGTGCGCTCCGAGCTGACCTCGAGCGACGGCCGCGTGATCCCGCTCGGCATGTTCTGCCGCGCGTCGCTCGCCGAGCACCTCGACGCCGACTACCTCTTCGACATCACCCGCAAGGGCTTCGCCTTCTTCGAGCAGCAGTTCGGCGTCGCCTACCCGTTCGACAAGTACGACCAGCTCTTCGTGCCGGAGTTCAACGCCGGCGCGATGGAGAATGCCGGATGCGTCACCTTCACCGAGGCGTACGTGTTCCGTGCCCAGGTCACCGACGCCATGCGCGAGCGCCGCGTCGTCACCGTGCTGCACGAGCTGGCGCACATGTGGTTCGGCGACCTCGTCACCATGAAGTGGTGGAACGACCTGTGGCTCAACGAGTCGTTCGCGGAGTGGGCCTCGACGCTCGCCACCGCCGAGGCGACCGAGTGGACCGGCGCGTGGACGACCTTCCAGGCGATGGAGAAGACCTGGGCGTACCGTCAGGACCAGCTGCCCTCGACGCACCCGATCGTCGCCGAGATCCGCGACCTCGACGACGTGCAGGTCAACTTCGACGGCATCACCTACGCCAAGGGCGGCTCGGTGCTCAAGCAGCTCGTCGCCTGGGTGGGGCTGGAGTCGTTCATGCAGGGCGTCGGCGCCTACTTCGGCAAGCACGCGTGGGGCAACACCGAGCTCTCCGACCTGCTGGCCGAGCTCGAGACCGCCAGCGGGCGCGAGCTGGGCGACTGGAGCAAGCTGTGGCTCGAGACCGCCGGCGTGAACACGCTGCGCCCGGAGCTCGAGGTGAACGACGACGGCATCATCACCGCCTTCGCCATCGCCCAGACCGCACCCGCCGACTACCCGACGCTGCGGCCGCACCGCCTGGCGATCGGCTTCTACGACGTCAAGCGCGGCAAGCTGCAGCGCAGGGAGCGGCTCGAGCTCGACGTCGACGGCCCCCTCACGGCGGTGCCGCAGCTGGTCGGCCACCTGCGCCCGGCGCTCATCCTCGTCAACGACGACGACCTCGCCTACGCGAAGATCCGGCTCGACGAGGCCTCGATGCAGACGGCGCTGTCGAGCCTCAGCGAGATCGAGGATCCGCTCGCCCGCGCGCTCGTGTGGGGCGCCGCCTGGGATGCCACCCGCGACGGCGAGACGCCGGCGAGCGACTACGTCGACCTCGTGCTCGACAACATCGGCGCCGAGACCGAGTCCACCACCATCCGCCTCGCGCTCGCGCAGCTGACGCAGGCCGCCCGCACCTACGTGCACCCCTCGCGCCGCGCCGAGACGATCGAGAGGGTCGGCGACCGGCTCTGGAAGCTCGCCTCGAAGGCCGGGGCCGGATCGGACGCGCAGTTCCAGTTCGTGGGCGCCTTCGCCGGCATCGCCTCGACCCCCGCGCACGCCGAGACGCTGCAGTCGCTGCTCGACGGCACCCGCACGCTCGACGGGCTCGCGATCGACAGCGACCTGCGCTGGCAGCTGCTCGACGGCCTGGTGCTCAACGGTGCCGCCGGCGAGGCGGAGATCGCCGCCGAGCTCGCGAGCGACGACACCGCGACGGGCCGGCAGTTCGCCGCCCGCGCCCGCGCCACCATCCCCACGAAGGAGGCGAAGGAGGCGGCGTTCGCCTCGGTCGCCGAGGCGGGCGCGTCGAACCTGATCGTGCGCTACACGGGCCTCGGCCTGCAGCACGTCACCGACGCATCCGTCCTCACCGACCTGGTCGCGCGCTACCACGACGCGATCGGGTCGATCTGGGAATCGCGCACCTACCAGATGGCCGAGGGGCTGCTGGCGGGCCTGTACCCGGCGGTGCTCGCGAGCGAGGAGCTCGCGCAGGCCAGCCGCGCCTGGCTGGCAGCGAACGAGTCGGCGGTGCCGGCCCTGCGCCGCATCATCATCGAGCACCTCGCGGGCGTCGAGCGCGCACTGCGGGCGCAGCAGCGCGACGCCTGATCGCCGGTGACGCCTGAGAGGAGCAGAGCGGATGCGTGAGAGCGGCCAGGAGGGCGGCGGCGTGGACTGGGCTGCCGTCGGCGCGTGGTGGGGCGCCTGGGGGCAGCCGATCGGCATCGTGCTGGTCATCATCGGCGCCCTGCTCGGCTACTGGATCCTGAAGCTCGTCATCCGCCGGGTCGTCGACGGCGTCGTCAGCGGCGTGAAGCGCAAGGCGGATGCCGCCGACACCGAGGCGCTCGCCAACTCGCCGCTGGCGCAGGTGCGGGTGGTGCAGCGCACCCGCGCCATCGGCAGCGTGCTCAACACGCTCGCCGCGTGGGTGATCGGCGCGTTCGCGCTCATCCTGATCCTCAGCATCCTGGGCGTGGACGCGGCGTCGCTGGTGGCGATGGCCGGCTTCCTCGGCGCCGCGGCCGGCATCGGCGCGCAGGGCGTGATCAAGGACTTCCTGAACGGGCTGTTCATGGTGTTCGAGGATCAGCTCGGCATCGGCGACACCGTCGACCTCGGCGAGGCCTCCGGTGTCGTCGAGTCGGTGGGCATCCGCGTCACGCAGGTGCGCGACGTCAACGGCACGCTCTGGTACGTGCGCAACGGCGAGATCCTGCGGGTCGGCAACGAGTCGCAGGGCTGGGCGCGCGTGGTCATCGACCAGGCGGTGCCCTACGAATCCGACATCGACGCGGTCACGCAGCGGCTGATCGATGTGGCGGTCGACATGAGCGAGGATGTCGACTGGCTGGGCCGCATCATCGACAAGCCCGCGGTCTGGGGCATCGAGTCGGTCTCCGCCGAGGCGGTCGTGGTGCGGCTGGTCGTGAAGACGCGCGCGAGCGCGAAGTACGACGTCGCCCGCGAGCTGCGCCGCCGTGTCAAGGACGGCCTCGACGACCTCGGCGTCACGCTGCCCTCGCTGCAGAAGATCGTCGTCAAGGGTCTCGAGGAGGAGCGCTGATGGTGCCGCCGGTGCAGCAGAGCTTCTACGAGACGGTCGGCGGCGAGGACTTCTTCCGCCGGCTCGTGCACGAGTTCTACAACCATGTCTGGGCCGACGACGTGCTGCGCGCCATGTATCCGCAGGACGACCGCGCCGGCGCCGAGGATCGCTTCAGCATGTTCCTCATGCAGTACTGGGGCGGGCCGGGCACCTACAGCGAGCAGCGCGGGCACCCGCGGCTGCGCATGCGCCACAACCCGTTCCCCATCGACCACGACGCCCGCAACCGCTGGGTGGCGTGCATGACGGCCGCGCTCGACGCGCTCGAGCCCGCACCGCTGCACCGGGCAGAGCTCGACGACTACTTCGATCGGGCCGCGACCGCGATGGTCAACCACAACCCGCTGTTCCGCTAGCAACCCGCCGAGGAGGCATCATGGCCGCGCACGACACGGACACCCCGAGCACCGACGTCATCGTGGTCGGCAGCGGCCTCGCGGGGCTGGTCGCCGCCTGCACGGCGCTCGATCGCGGCCGCACCGTGACGCTCGTCGAGCAGGAGGGTCCGCAATCGATCGGCGGGCAGGCCTTCTGGTCGTTCGGCGGCCTCTTCCTGGTCGACTCCCCCGAGCAGCGCCGCCTCGGCATCGAGGATTCCCTCGAGCTCGCCTGGCAGGATTGGGAGCACACCGCCGGCTTCGACCGCGACGAGGACGCCGGCGACCAGGACCACTGGGCACGCCGCTGGGCCGACGCGTACCTCGACTTCGCCCATCGCGACCTGCGGCCCTGGCTGCGCGAACTGGGCGTCTCGCTCTTCCCCGTCGTCGGCCACGCAGAGCGCGGTGCCCGCACCGAGGGCGGCCACGGCAACACCGTGCCCCGCTTCCACATCGTCTGGGGCACCGGGCCCGGCCTGGTCGCGCCCTTCACGAGACGGCTGCGGGATGCGGTGCGCGACGGCAGCGCGAGGCTCGCGTTCCGGCACCGCGTCACCGAGCTGCTCACCGACGACGGGCGCGTGGTGGGGGTCGCCGGCGAGCGGCTCGCATCCGATGTGACCGTGCGGGGCGAGCCCTCCAGCCGCGAGGTGGTCGGCGAGTTCGCGCTCCGCGCCGAGAGCGTCGTCGTCGCCACGGGCGGCATCGGCGGCGAGCTCGACCGCGTGCGCGAGCTCTGGCCGGCCTCGCTCGGCACCGCGCCGACCGAGGCGGTGCGCGGCGTGCCCGTGCACGTCGACGGCGCCGGGCTCCGCATCGCCGCGGCGGCGGGCGCGCGGCTCGTGAACGGCGACCGCATGTGGCACTACACCGAGGGCATCAAGAACTGGGATCCGATCTGGCCCGACCACGGCATCCGCATCCTCTCCGGTCCGTCGAGCCTCTGGGTCGACCACCTGGGCCGCCGCCTGCCCTCCCCCAACTACCCGGGCTTCGACACGCTCTCGACGCTGAAGCACCTGCGCGAGGTCGGCGCCGAGCACTCATGGTTCGTGCTGACCCGCTCGATCATCGAGAAGGAGTTCACGCTCTCGGGCTCGGAGCAGAACCCGGATCTCACCGGCCGCAGCATTCCCAAGCTGCTGCAGAAGGTGCTGCCCGGCGCGCCCGCTCCCGTGCAGGCCTTCCTCGACCACGGCGAGGACTTCATCGTGGCGCACTCGCTGACCGAGCTGCTCGACCGCATGGAGCAGCTGGGCCGCGGCGCCGACGGCACGACCATCGACCGGGAGGCCGTGGTCGCCGCGATCGAGGAGCGCGACAGCGCCGTCGACGATCCCGCATCGACCGACCCGCAGGCGGTGGAGATCCGCCGGGCGCGCGAGTACCTCGGCGACCGGCTGATCCGCACCGCCGCGCCCCACCGCATCCTCGATGAGCGGCACTGGCCGCTCATCGCCGTGCGGCTGCGCACCCTCACGCGCAAGACGCTCGGCGGCATCCAGACCGACCTCGACTCGCGAGCACTGGGCGCCGACGGCCAGCCGGTGCCGGGGCTGTTCGCAGTGGGCGAGGCAGCCGGCTTCGGCGGCGGCGGCGTGCACGGCTACCGCGCGCTCGAGGGCACGTTCCTGGGCGGATGCCTCCACACGGGCCTGCGGGCCGGTCGCGCCGTCTGAGGCACGAGGCCGGTCTGCGCCCTTCCGCGCGGACCGGCTCAGCCGCCGTCCCGGCACAGCACAGCGCCCCGACCGGCGAAGGGTCGGGGCGCTGCTGCGGTCTCAGCGGCTGAAGTTGCCGCGGTAGTGCTCGTACACCCAGCCGACCATCATGATCAGCAGCAGCGCGCCGCCGATCGGAATGAGGAAGGTGGGGCCGGTGAACGACAGGAAGATCAGCGCCATCGCGGCGCCGACGCCCAGCGGCCACCAGCTCCAGGGCGCGAAGTGGCCCATCTCGGGGTCGTCGTCGTCGAGCTCGCCGTCGAGGCGGTCGGCGGCGAACTCGCCGGCCTGACCGCGATAGACGAGCACGAGGTAGAAGCCGATCAGCGTCGCCAGCGCACCGGTGAGCCCGAGGCCGAGCGTGCCGACCCACTCGATGGTGCCCTCATAGGTGGCCATGTGCCACACGGTGTAGACCGCCGAGCACAGGTAGAAGAACACGGCGATGATCGCCATGATGACGATGTTCGAGCGCATGTCAGCGCACCTCGCCCTTCGAAGTGTCGAGCACGGGACGGTTCGGGGCATCCTTCAGCGGCCCGACGCCGTACTGCAGGCCCGCGTTCGGGTGGTGCAGGTCGAAGGCCGGCGACTCCGAGCGGATGCGCGGGATCGTCGTGAAGTTGTGGCGCGGCGGCGGGGAGCTGGTCGCCCACTCGAGCGAGCGGCCGGTACCCCACGGGTCGTCGACCTCGACCTTCGGCGCCAGGCGGGCGGTGATCCAGACGTTCCAGAGGAACGGGATCATCGACAGGCCGAGGAGCATCGCACCGACGGTCGAGAGCTGGTTCATCCAGGTGAAGCCGTCCTCCTCGAGGTACGTGTAGTAGCGGCGGGGCATGCCCAAGACGCCGAGCCAGTGCTGCACGAGGAACGTCAGGTGGAAGCCGATGAACAGCATCCAGAAGTGCACGTGGCCCAGACGGTCGTTGAGCATCTTGCCCGTCCACTTCGGCCACCAGAAGTAGAAGCCCGAGAACATCGCGAACACCACGGTGCCGAACACCACGTAGTGGAAGTGCGCCACGACGAAGTAGGTGTCGGAGATGGCGAAGTCGAGCGGCGGGGAAGCGAGGATGACGCCGGTGAGGCCACCGAAGGTGAACGTGACGAGGAAGCCGAACGCCCACAGCATCGGCGACTCCCAGGTGATGGAGCCGCGCCACATCGTGCCGATCCAGTTGAAGATCTTCACGCCAGTCGGCACCGCGATGAGCATCGTCATGAGCGAGAACCACGGCAGCAGCACGGTGCCCGTGACGTACATGTGGTGCGCCCACACGGTGACCGACAGCGCCGCGATCGCGATCGTCGCGCCGACGAGCGTGTTGTAGCCGAAGATCGGTTTGCGGCTGAAGACCGGGAGCACCTCGGAGATGATGCCGAAGAACGGCAGCGCGATGATGTACACCTCTGGGTGGCCGAAGAACCAGAACAGGTGCTGCCAGAGCACCGCTCCGCCGTTGGCCGGGTCGTAGATGTGGCCGCCGAAGATGCGATCGAGCGCGAGGCCGAACATGGCGGCCGCCAGCACCGGGAAGACGATGATCACCAGCAGCGAGGTGATGAGGATGTTCCAGGTGAAGATCGACATGCGGAACATCGTCATGCCGGGCGCGCGCATCGTGATGATCGTGGTGATGAAGTTGACACCACCCATGATCGTGCCGAAGCCCGAGAGCGCGAGGCCCAGCACCCAGAGGTTGCCGCCGATGCCCGGCGAGAACGCGGCGGTGCTCAGCGGCGTGTAGGCGAACCAGCCGAACGATGCAGCGCCCTGCGGCGTCAGGAAGCCGGCGACCGCGATCAGCGAGCCGAACGTGAACAGCCAGTACGCCAGCGCGTTGAGCCGCGGGAAGGCCACGTCGGGGGCGCCGATGTGCAGCGGCATCATCACGTTCGCGAAGCCCGCGAACAGCGGGGTCGCGAACATCAGCAGCATGATCGTGCCGTGCATGGTGAAGAGCTGGTTGTACTGCTCCTCCGTCGGCACGATCTCCAGGCCGGGGGCGAACAGCTGGGCGCGGATCAGCAGCGCCATCACGCCGCCGAGCATGAAGAAGAGCACCGAGGTGATCAGGTACAGGTACCCGATCGTCTTGTGGTCAGTGGTGGTGATCCAGCTGACGATCACGTTGCCCTTGCGCTGGGCGCTCGGGCTGATGGGAGCCCCCGTGGTGCTGGGCGTTGTCGTAGCGGTCATCAGTTGCCCTCGCCTTCCTCGCTCGTGCCGGGCCGGAGGCCGATGTCTGGGTTGACGGCCTCGTCGATCGCTCCGACGTTGCCCTCGGCCTCGAGGCTCTCCAGGTAGGCGTCGTACTCCTCAGGGCTGACCAGCTCGACGTTGAACAGCATCAGCGAGTGGTACTCGCCGCAGAGCTCAGCGCACTTGCCGCGCAGGATCCTCTCGTCGGGACCGGTCTCGAAGTACATGTGGTTCGTGACGCCGGGCAGCGTGTCCTTCTTGTAGAGGAACTCCACCACCCAGAACGAGTGCGCGACGTCGCGCGACTCGAGCGTGATCTCGATCGACGAGTTCGTCGGCAGGTACAAGGTCGGCAGCGACTCTGCGTCGATCAGGTTCGACTCGGGGTCGTTCATCGCCTGTAGGCCCTGGTAGTACACCGGATCCTGGCCGTCGCGCTCGTAGACGAAGTCCCACGCCCAGCGCTTGCCGTAGACCGTCACCGAGTAGTCGGGATCCTCGATCGGCTCCTCGATGATCGCCTGGTCACGCGCAGTGAACGCGAAGAAGCCGGCGACGAGGATGACGGGCACGATCGTGAAGAAGATCTCGATCGGCATGTGGTAGCGCAGCTGCGCGGGCAGGCCCGTCTGGCCCCTGCGGCGGCGGTAGGCGATGCCGGCCCAGATCATCAGGCCCCAGGTCAGGATGCCGACCAGCATGAGCACGATCCAGGACGTCGTCCACAGGCCCATGATGCGGTCGACGTGGTTCGTCAGGCCGGGCGTCGACGGCATGTACCCCTGCAGCTGAGCCTGGGTGCAACCGGCGAGCACCAGTGCCACCACGACGGCAACCGGGGCCGCGATCCAACGAGATCGACGAGTGCGCAATGTCTTCCTCCGACTCTTGTGAACGTCTGCCTCGATCCTAGTACCCACAGACGCGACTCAGGCTCCTGCCACACGCCTGCTAGGTGGCCGTGAGACGCGAAACGCCGCCGATCCGTGGATCGACGGCGTGTCGCCTGACTGCGCGCTATGGCGTCAGTGGAAGGAGTCGCCGCAGGCGCACGAGCCGCCCGCGTTCGGGTTGTCCATCGTGAAGCCCTGCTTCTGGATCGTGTCCTCGAAGTCGATGGTCGAGCCGTCGAGGTAGGGCACGCTCATGCGGTCGACGATGACCTCGACGCCGTCGAAGTCGCGCACCACGTCGCCGTCGAGCTGCCGCTCGTCGAAGTAGAGCTGGTAGATGAGCCCCGAGCAGCCTCCCGGCTGCACCGCCACTCGCAGGCGCAGGTCGTCGCGACCCTCCTGGTCGAGCAGTCGCCGCACCTTGTCGGCGGCCGTGTCGGTGAGGTTCACGCCGTGCGTCATGAGATCCGTCATCTGCAGCTCCTCTCGAAAGCCCTGTGCCCCATGCTACTCCGAGCGCTCCGAGGCGCGCGAGAGCAGCAGCGCCTCGGCGCCGATCGCCTTCCGCAGCACGCCCAGGTGCTGCGACTCGTTGGGGCTGTGCGCCATCGTGCCCGGGTCCTCGACGCCCGTCACCAGGATCTGCGCCGCCGGGAACTGCTGCACCAGGTCGGCGATGAACGGGATGGACCCGCCGATGCCGGTCTCGACCGCCTGCGCGCCCCACGCATCCGCCATCGCCTGCTTGGCCGCGGTGGCACCCCAGCCGCTCGTGTCGACCAGGAACGGGTCGCCCAGGTCGACGTTGTCGTACGCGATGTGCGCGCCGAAGGGCGTGTGCTCGGCGATGTGCCGCTCGAGGGCCGCGAACGCCTGGGCCGAGGACTGCCCCGGGGCGATGCGCGCCGAGAGCCGGAACCGCACCGTCGGCAGGATCGTGTTGGATGCGTCGGGGACGCTGGGCGCGTCGACACCCGTGATGGTGATGGCCGGCTTGCCCCACAGGCGCGAGAGCACCGGGCCGCTGCCGATCAGCTCGACGCCCTCGAGCACGCCGGCCTCGGTGCGGATGTGCTCCTCGGTCTGCTCTGGCACCTCGAGGTCGGCGTCGGTGAGGCCCGCGACCGCGACCGAGCCGTCGGCGTTCCAGAAGCTCGCGGCGAGCTTCGAGAACGCCATCATCGCGTCGGGCACCGCGCCGCCGAACATGCCGGAGTGGCTGGCGTGCTCGAGCGTCGTCAGCCGCACGTTGCACGCGGCGTTGCCGCGCAGGGCGACCGTGAGCGCCGGGATATCGGTCGACCAGTTGTCGCTGTCGGCGACGACGATCAGGTCGGCGCTGAGCACGTCGGCGTGCAGCTCGAGGAAGCGCTTGAACGAGCGGGAGCCGTGCTCCTCCTCCCCCTCGATGAACAGCGCGATGCCGAGATCGGGATCGCCCATCTCCGCCAGCGCCCGGATGGCGGCGATGTGGGTGATGACGCCGGCCTTGTCGTCGGAGGCGCCGCGGCCGTAGAGGCGGCCGTCGATCTCGGTGGGCTCGAACGGCTTCGTGCGCCAGAGCGCCTCGTCGCCCCACGGCTGCACGTCGTGGTGCGCGTAGAGCAGGATCGAGGGCTTGCCGTTCTTGGCCGCGCGCACGGCCAGCACCGCCGGCTGCCCGAGCTCGACGCCCTCGTCGGTCGCGGCGCCGGCGCCGATCGGCGCGCGCTCGATGGAGACCCGCTCGAAGACGCCGGTGCCCTCCGCGAGGGCGGCGACGGCCTCCGCGCTCGCCTGCACGTGCGCGGGGTCGTAGGCGTCCCAGGCCACGCTCGGGATGCGCACGAGCGCCTTCAGGTCGTCGAGCGCCCGGTCGAAGCCGGCGTCGACGGCCGCGAGCACGGCGCGGTCGCGGTCGGAGAGGTCGCGCGCCGAGGGCGCGCCGGAGTCAGCGGAAGTGTCGGTCATGCGCACGATCCTAGGCGGCGAGGCGGCACGCCGTCGGCGGTACGATGGGCTGATCCCCCGCGACCGATCTTCCGAAGGACCTCCTGTGGCGCTGTTCAGCCGTTCTGCCGACGACAAGGCTCCGATCGAGAGCGTGCCCGAGGGCAAGCGCACGCCGAAGCAGTCCGAGCAGGTCGCCCGCAACCGCCGCCCGCTGGTGCCCGAGGACCGCAAGGAGGCCCGCCGCCAGGTGCAGGACAAGATGCGCGCCGAGCGGCAGAAGGCGCGCGTGGGCTTCGAGCGCGGCGAAGAGAAGTACCTGCCGCCGCGCGACAAGGGCCCGCTGCGCCGCTACGTGCGCGACTTCGTCGACGCTCGCCTGTCGATCGGCACGCTCGCGATGCCGATGATGATCGTGGTGCTGGTGCTGACGTTCATCAACGACCCGCAGTGGCGCGTGATCGCCAACATCGTGCTGTGGGCGTTCGTCGCCGTCGTGGTGCTCGACTCGGTGCTGATGGCGTGGCAGCTGCGCCGCGCGATCCGCGCGAAGTTCGGGCAGAAGGATGCGAAGGGTCACGGCTGGTACGCCACCATGCGTGCCGTGCAGCTGCCGTTCATGCGCATGCCGAAGCCGCAGACGAAGCTCTTCAAGTACCCCGAGTGAGCCGGGGCGCTACCGCGCCAGCAGGCCGCGGTTGATCTCGCGCGCCCAGCCCGGGCCGCGGTAGATGAATCCCGTGTAGCCCTGCACGAGCGCCGCGCCTGCCGCGAGCCGCTCGCGCACGTCGTCGGCCGTCTCGACGCCGCCGACCGAGATGACCTCGAGCGACGCCGGCAGCGCCTCGCGCAGGATGCGCAGCACCTCGAGCGAGCGAGCGGCGACCGGCCGCCCGGACAGGCCGCCCGCGCCCGCGTGCGCCACCGCATCCGCCGTGCTTGTCAGGCCCCCGCGGCTGATGGTCGTGTTCGTGGCGATGACGCCGGCGAGCTCGATGCGGGCGGCGAGCGCGGCGATGCCCGCGACCTGCTCGTCGTCGAGGTCGGGCGCGATCTTCACCAGCACGGGCGTGCTGCCGGGGGCGCCGCGGATGGCCGTGAGCAGCGGCTCGAGCAGCCGCTCGTCCTGCAGGCCGCGCAGGCCGGGCGTGTTCGGGGAGGAGACGTTGACCGCCAGGTAGTCGGCGACCGGCGCCAGCAGCCTGGCCGAGTGCAGGTAGTCGGCCTCGACCGCGGCGGCGTCGGTGGCGTCGACCACGCGGCTCTTGCCGATGTTGACGCCGATCACCGGGCGCGAGCGCGCCTCGCGGGCGGCGGCGATGCGCTCGGCCGCGGCGGCCGCTCCCCCGTTGTTGAAGCCCATCCGGTTCACGAGCGCGCGGTCGTCGGCGAGGCGGAACAGCCGCGGCCGGTCGTTGCCGGGCTGCGGCTGCGCCGTCAGGGTGCCCACCTCGACGTGGCCGAAGCCGAGCGCGCCGAGGCCCGCGATCATCGTCGCGTCCTTGTCGAAGCCCGCCGCCACCCCGAAGGGGGTCGGGAACTCGCGGCCGAGCGCGCGGGTGCGCAGCGCCGCGTCGGTGCGCACGCCGGGGCGCGCGGCACCGATGGCCCGGATCGCGGTGGCGCCCAGGTGATGGGCCGCCTCCGGATCGACCCTCGTGAAGCCGTGCTGGAAGAGCAGCTCGTACGCGGTCATTCGCCGGGCTCCTCGTCGGTGCGCGTGCCCTCGCGCAGGGTGCGGATGGCGGTCTCGAAGTCGTCCAGCGAGTCGAAGTTGTTGTAGACGCTCGCGAAGCGCAGGTAGGCGACCTCGTCGAGCTCGCGCAGCGGCGGCAGCACCGCCAGGCCGATCTCGTTCGCGTCGATCTGGCTGGCGCCGGTCGCGCGGATGGTCTCCTCCACCGACTGCGCGACGCCGGCCAGATCGGCGTCGGTGACGGGCCGGCCGCGCACGGCCTTGCGCACGCCCTCGATGACCTTCTCGCGGCGGAACGGCTCGAGCACGCCAGAGCGCTTCACCACCGAGAGGCTCGCGGTCTCGGTGGTGGTGAAGCGCCGCCCGCACTCGGTGCACTGCCGGCGGCGGCGGATCGAGGTGCCGTCGTCGGTGGTGCGCGAGTCGACCACGCGCGAGTCGGGGTTGCGGCAGAAGGGGCAGTGCATCAGCGCACCTCCTGCCTGCGCGCCGGCTCCTCGAAGCGGGCCTCGATGGCCTCGCCGTGCGCGGGCAGGCCCTCGGCGGCGGCGAGCGCCGTCACCTCGCGGCGCACCTCGGCGAGCGCGGCGCGGTCGTAGCGCACCACCTGCTGCGGGCGCAGGAAGGTCGCGGCGCCCAGGCCCGCGACCCGCCGGGCCTGGCCGCCGGTCGGCAGCACGTGGTTGGAGCCCGCGGCGTAGTCGCCCAGGCTGACGGGCGTGTGCGCGCCGAGGAAGATCGCCCCGGCATGCCGCACCGTCGCCAGCACCGCGTCGTCGTCGCGCGTGACGATCTCGAGGTGCTCGGGCGCGTACGCGTCGCTCACCTTCGCTGCCGCCGCGAGATCGGCCACCAGCACGATCGCCGACTGCTCCCCCGTGAGCGACGCGACGACGCGCTCGGCCGCGGGCGTCTGGGCCGCACGTCGGGTGACGGATGCGTCGACGCGGTCGGCGAGGTCGGTCGAGTCGGTCACGAGCACGGCAGAGGCGAGCTCGTCGTGCTCGGCTTGACTCACCAGGTCGGCCGCCACCAGCTCGGGATCGGCGGAGTCGTCCGCGATCACCAGAATCTCGGTGGGGCCGGCCTCGGCGTCGACGCGCACGGTGCCTGCGACGACGCGCTTGGCGGCGGCGACGAAGACGTTGCCGGGGCCGGTCACCACATCGACCGGCGCCAGTCCGATCGCGGGCACGCCGTGCGCGAGCGCACCGATGGCACCGGCGCCGCCCATCGCGTAGACCTCCTCGACGCCGAGCAGCGCGCACGCGGCGAGGATCGTGGGGTGGGGCAGCCCGTCGTGGTCGGCCTGCGCGGGGCTCGCGACGGCGATCGAGCGCACGCCGGCGGCCTGCGCGGCGACCACGTTCATGACCACGCTCGAGGGATAGACGGCCTTGCCGCCCGGCACGTAGAGCCCGACCCGGTCGACCGGCTGCCAGCGCAGCTCGATCTCTGCGCCCTCGGCGATGTGCGCGACCATCGAGGGCGGCACCTGCGCCCTCGAGCCGATCCGCACGCGGTCGATGGCGACCTCGAGCGCGTCCCGCACCGACGGGTCAAGCGCGATGAGCGCATCCGTCAGTGCCTGTTCGCCGACCCGGATGTCGGTCGGCCGCACGCGGTCGAAGCGCTCGGCCTGCTCGATGAGTGCGTGGGCCCCGCGCTCGCGCACGGCGTCGATGAGCTCGGTGGCCGCGGCGAGGGATGCCGCCACGTCGATCGTCGGCCGCGGCAGCAGGCCGCGCAGCTCCTGCTCGGCGGGCAGGGTCGTCAGGTCGATTCGTCGCAGCACGTCGTCCATCTTCGCAGGTCGAGGGCACCCCGCCGGAGCCGCCGCCGCAGCGAGCCTCGGCTCGAGGTGCTGGGCAGGCGCGGTGCGGCGGCTACGCGATCGAGGCGGGGCCCAGCAGGCTCTTGATCTCGCCGAACAGGTCGGAGGAGACCCGCACCCGCAGCGGCACCGCGAACACCCGCTCCATGTCTGGCCGCTGCAGCGCGATGCGCACGTCGGTCTGCCCGGCGTGGCGCTCGAGCAGTCCGCGCAGCTCGCGCATCGCCGTCATCGAGGCCCGCCGCTCCGGGATGCGCAGCTCGAGCGGACGGGTGTCGTCGATCGGCTGCACATCAGGCGTGTCGATGCTGTTCGCGCGCACCGTGATGCTGTCATCGCGGGTCTGCGCGCGACCGCGCACGACCACCACCTGGTCGGCCACCAGCGCCGCACGGTACTCCGTGTACGTCTTGCCCAGCACCATGATCTCGAGCTCGCCGCTGAAGTCCTCGACGGCGATGATGCCGTAGGGATTGCCGGAGTTGCGAGCCACCCGGTGCTGCACGCTGGTGATGAGGCCGGCGATGGCGACGTGGTCGCCGTCCTCGACCGACTCGTTCAGCTCCTGGATCTGATGCGTCGCGTGCTTCGCGAGCTCGAGCTCGAGGCCCGACAGCGGGTGGTCGGAGACGTACAGGCCGAGCATCTCGCGCTCGAAGGCGAGCTTGTCCTGCTTGCCCCACTCCGGGCGTTCCGGCACCCGGTCGGCGACGGTGTCGAGGTCATCGAAGATGTCGCCGAAGAGGTCGACCTGCCCGTTCGCCTCATTGCGCTTGATGGAGACGGCCGCGTCCACCGCATCCTCGTGGATCTCGAGCATGCCGCGCCGCGTGGCGCCCATGGTGTCGAAGCCGCCCGACTTGATGAGCGACTCGACGGTGCGCTTGTTCGCCACCCCCAGCGGCGCCTTCTTCAGGAAGTCGTGGAACGAGGTGAAGGCGCCCTCGCGCTCGCGCGCGCCGATGATGCCCTCGACCACGCCGTCGCCGACGTTGCGCACCGCGCCGAGGCCGAAGCGGATGTCGTTGCCCACGGCCGTGAAGTACAGCGTCGACTCGTTGACATCCGGGGGCAGCACCGTGATGCCCATGCGTCGGCACTCGGAGAGGTAGATCGCCATCTTGTCCTTGGAGTCGCCGACGCTCGTCAGCAGCGCCGCCATGTACTCGGCCGGATAGTGCGCCTTCAGGTAGGCCGTCCAGTAGGAGATGACGCCGTAGGCGGCGGAGTGCGCCTTGTTGAAGGCGTAGTCGGAGAAGGGCAGCAGGATGTCCCACAGCGCCTTCACCGCGGCGGCGGAGTAGCCGCGCTCGCGCATGCCGCCCGAGAAGGCCTCGAACTGCTTGTCGAGCTCCTCCTTCTTCTTCTTGCCCATCGCGCGCCGCAGGATGTCGGCCTGGCCGAGCGAGTAGCCGGCCACCTTCTGCGCGACCGCCATCACCTGCTCCTGGTAGATGATGAGGCCGTACGACTCCGAGAGGATGTCGGCCAGCGGCTCCTCGAGCTCTGGGTGGATGGGCGTGATCGGCTGCTGGCCGTTCTTGCGGAGCGCGTAGTTGGTGTGCGAGTCGGCGCCCATGGGGCCGGGCCGGTAGAGCGCGATGACGGCCGAGATGTCGCCGAAGCTGTCGGGCTTCATCAGCCGCAGCAGCGAGCGCAGCGGACCGCCGTCGAGCTGGAAGACGCCGAGCGTGTCGCCGCGGCCGAGCAGCTCGTAGGCGCCGCGGTCGTCGAGCGGGAGGGTCTCGAGGTCGATCTCCTCGCCGCGGTTGGCGCGGATGTTGTCGAGCGCATCCGAGACGATGGTGAGGTTGCGCAGCCCCAGGAAGTCCATCTTGATCAGGCCGAGCGACTCGCACGCCGGGTAGTCGAACTGCGTGATGATCGCGCCGTCCTGCTCCCGCTTCATGATCGGGATGATGTCGATCAGCGGGTCGGAGGACATGATGACGCCGGCGGCGTGCACGCCCCACTGGCGCTTGAGGTTCTCGAGGCCGAGGGCGGTGTCGTAGACGGTCTTCGCATCCGGGTCGGTCTCGAGCAGCGCGCGGAAGTCGCCCGCCTCCTTGTAGCGCTCATGCTCCGGGTCGGTGATCCCGGCCAGCGGGATGTCCTTCGCCATGATCGCCGGCGGCATCGCCTTGGTGAGCTTGTCGCCCATGCCGAAGGGGAAGCCGAGCACACGGCTGGCGTCCTTGAGCGCCTGCTTCTGCTTGATGGTGCCGTAGGTGACGATCTGCGCGACGCGCTCGGTGCCATACTTCTCCGTCACGTAGCGGATGACCTCGCCGCGGCGCCGGTCGTCGAAGTCGATGTCGAAGTCGGGCATCGAGACGCGGTCGGGGTTGAGGAAGCGCTCGAAGATCAGGCCGTGCTCGAGCGGGTCGAGGTCGGTGATGCGCATCGCGTAGGCGGCCATCGAGCCGGCACCGGAGCCGCGGCCAGGGCCCACCCGGATGCCGTTGTCCTTCGCCCAGTTGATGAAGTCGGCGACCACCAGGAAGTAGCCGGGGAAGCCCATGTTCGAGATCACGCCGATCTCGTACTCGGCCCGTGCCTGCACCGCATCCGGGATGCCGCTCGGGTAGCGCTTCTCGAGCCCGACCTGCACCTCGTGGCGGAACCAGGAGTGCTCGTCGTGGCCCTCCGGCACCGGGTAGCGCGGCATGTAGTTGGCGCTGGTGTCGAACTCGACATCGCAGCGCTCGGCGATCAGCAGCGTGTTGTCGCACGCCTCCGGCATGTCGCGGAAGAGGTGCCGCATCTCGGCGGCCGACTTCACGTAGTAGCCGCCGCCCTCGAGGCGGAAGCGGTTCGGGTCGTCCATCGTCGAGCCCGACTGCACGCACAGCAGCGCCTCGTGGCTCTTGGCATCCTCAGCGTGCGTGTAGTGCAGGTCGTTCGTCGCCAGCGGCGGCAGGCCGAGCTGCTTGCCGATCTCGAGCAGGCCGTCGCGCACGCGGCGCTCGATCTCGAGCCCGTGGTCCATCAGCTCGAGGAAGTAGTTCTCGGCGCCGAACAGGTCGCGGTACGAGGCCGCGGCGGCGAGCGCCTCGTCGAACTGCCCCAGCCGCAGGCGCGTCTGCACCTCGCCGGAGGGGCAGCCGGTGGTGGCGATGAGCCCGCCCGAGTACTGCTCGAGCAGCTCGCGATCCATGCGCGGCTTGAAGTAGAAGCCCTCCATCGACGCGTAGGACGAGAGCCGGAAGAGGTTGTGCATCCCCTCGTTGTTCTCGGCCAGCAGCGTCATGTGCGTGTACGCGCCGCTGCCGGAGACGTCGTCGCCGGGCTTGGCGTCCTGCCCGCCCCACTTCACGCGCGTCTTGTCGCTGCGGTGCGTGCCGGGCGTGATGTACGCCTCGGTGCCGATGATCGGCTTCACGCCGTGCGCCTTCGCGGCCTTCCAGAACTCGAAGGCGCCGAAGATGTTGCCGTGGTCGGTCATCGCGACCGCCGGCATGCCCTCCTGCTGCACCGCCTGCATGAGGTCGGTGATGCGGGCCGCCCCGTCGAGCATCGAGTACTCGGTATGGACGTGGAGGTGCGCGAAGTTCTCTGCCATGGCACCTCGATCCTACGTCGAGGCGCCCACCCGACAGGCCGGTGCTCCTACTCCTCGCGCAGCAGCTCGAGCGCGTGCGCGAGCGCGGCCGGGTAGCTCGACTCGAACTGCACCTGCTCCCCCGTCGCGGGGTGCCGGAACCCCAGCCGCATGGCGTGCAGCCACTGGCGACTCAGCCCGAGCCTCGCCGAGATCGTGGGGTCCGCGCCGTACATCGCGTCGCCCAGGCACGGATGCCTCCTGGCCGCCATGTGCACACGGATCTGGTGGGTGCGGCCCGTCTCGAGCTCGATCTCGAGCAGGCTGCCGCCCCGGTACGCCTCGAGGGTCTCGTAGTGGGTGATCGCATGCTTGCCGCTCGAGACGACGGCGAAGCGCCACTCGTGGTTCGGGTGCCGGCCGACCGGGGCGTCGATGGTGCCGGCGAACGGATCCGGGTGCCCCTGCACGGCGGCGTGGTAGATCTTCGAGACCTCGCGGTCGTGGAAGGCGGCCTTCAGCCGCGTGTAGGCGATCTCGCTCTTCGCGACCACCATCAGGCCGCTCGTGCCGGCGTCGAGGCGGTGCACGACGCCCTGCCTCTCGGCGGCGCCCGAGGTGGCGATCTGGAAGCCGGCGGCGGCGAGCGCGCCGACGACGGTCGGCCCCTGCCAGCCCATCGAGGGGTGCGCGGCGACGCCCGCGGGCTTGTCGACCACGACGATGTCCTCGTCGTCGTGCACGATACCCAGATCTGGCACCGGCGTCGCGACGATCGTCGGCTCCTGGCGCGGCTGCCAGCTGAGGTCGAGCCAGGCGTCCCCGCGCAGGCGGTCCGACTTCTGCAGCACCTCGCCGTCCTGCTGGGCGCCGCCTGCCTCGAGCATCCCGACCACCGCGGTGCGGGAGAGGCCGAGCAGCTTGGCGAGCCCCGCATCCGCCCGTGCGCCGTCGAGGCCGGGGGGCACCTGCAGGAAGCGGGTCTCCATCAGTGCCGGTCGCCCGGTCGGTCGCCGGGTCGGTCGCCGCGTCGGTCGCTCGAGCCGTCGGGCCGGTCCTCCGGGTCGAGCGGCTGCGTCGCGTCGGGATCGGCGTCGACCACGGCGCGCTTCGGCTCGTCCGTGCGGCGCACGCCGTCCAGGCCGATGTTGGCCAGCACGAGCAGCACCACGCCGATCATCGAGCCGACCACGAAGATGTCGGCGACGTTGAAGATCGCCGGGAAGCCCCACACCTGGATGAAGTCGATGACGTGCCCGACGAAGATCCCCGGCTCTCGCGTCAGCCGGTCGGTGAGGTTGCCGAGCGTACCGCCGAGCAGACCGCCGAGGGCGGCCGCCCACCAGAGCGAGCGGATGCGTCGCAACTGCGTGAGGATGACGATCACCACGGCGGAGGCGAGGATCGTGAAGATCCAGGTGGAGCCCGCGGCGAGGGAGAAGGCGGCGCCGGGGTTGCGCACGAAGTGCCACTGCAGCAGCTCACCGAGCACCGGCCGCTGCTCGCCCTCGGTCATCGAGGCGAGCACCCACTCCTTGGTCAGGAAGTCGACCGCCCACGCGACGACGGCGGTCCCGAAGACGAGCCCCAGCATCCGCCAGGGCGTGCGTCTCGGAACCGCCGCAGCGCTGTCGTCCGTCGCGGAGCCGGTGGCCACCGAGCGGCTCAGTTGCCGCCCTGCCCGCCGAAGGCGAGCGAGGAGGAGCGATCGAGGTCGCGCAGCTGGCTCTCGATGTAGCCGCGCAGCTTGAGGCGGTAGTCGCGCTCGAAGCTCTTGAGCTCGTCGATCTTGGCCTCGAGGCCGGCCTTCTGCTCGTCGAGCTTGGCCTTCTTGTCGTCGAACTCCTGCTGGAGCGTCGCCTTGCGCTGCTCGGCGGCGTCCTCGATCTCCTGGGCGGAGGTCTCTGCGGCGGCGATCAGCTCGTCGCGCTTGCGCTCGCCCTCGGCGACGTGCTCGTCGTGGACGCGCTGTGCGAGCGCCAGCAGGCCGTCGGCGTTGGTGGATGCGGGGGTGGCAGCCGCCTCGGCGGGCGCCGCGTCAGCGATGGGCGCGGCCTGCGCCTCGGGGGCCTCCTCGGCGTCGGTCTGCGCGACCTCGGTCTCGGCGGCGACCTGCTCCGGGGCTGCAGCAGCCTCGGCGGCTGCGCGCTCAGCGGCGGCATCGCGGTCGGCGAGCTCCTTCGTGAGGCGCTCGTTCTCGGCACGCAGGCTCTCGAGCTCTGCTGCGTCGGGCCGCGCGACGGCCTCGGCATCGCCCTCCACAGGAGCGGCAGCGCCGGCACCGGACTTGAGCTGCTCGTTCTCGCTGCGGAGGCTCTCGTTCTCCTCGGTCAGCCGACGCAGCTCTGTGACGACCTCATCGAGGAAGTCGTCGACCTCGTCCTGGTCGTAGCCGTCCCGGAAGCGCGTCGTCTCGAAGCGCTTGTGGACGACGTCGTCAGGAGTCAGTGCCATGGCGTGCCTTTCTGGTCAACTCGCGGCCTTCGGCAGGCTGCGCAGATTTACTGTACCTGCCCGCGGGCGCGTTCCGATGATCGTAGCGTCAACGCAGCGGCCCGACGATCGTCATCGCCAGCAGCAGTGCCAGCAGCAGCACGAGCATCGCGATGTCGAGCATCGCGCCGCCGATCCGCACCGGCTTCACGAAGCGGCGCACGAAGCGCAGCGGAGGATCGGTCAGCCGCATGAGCCAGACGGAGACCAGGAGCCAGAATCCCTGCGGGCGCCAGTCGTGCCGCAGCTGCCGGACGAAGTCGAGGATGATCCGCGCCCAGAGGACGTAGAACGAGACCAGCAGCGCGGTGTGGACGACCCAGGCGACGATCGAGACGATCTCCACGCGTCAGTGCGCGAAGACGGCCGAGTCCGCGTCCTCGTCGATGCCGCGACCACCGGAGACGGCGATGTGCTCGGGGGTGAGCAGGTAGACCTTGGTGGTGACGCGCTCGATGCGCCCCTCCAGGCCCTGCGTGAGGCCGGCGGAGAAGTCGATCAGCCGACGTGCGTCACCATCGGTCATCTGCGACAGGTTGATGATGACGGGCGTGCCGTCGCGGAATGCCTCCGCGATCGGCTTGGCGTCCTTGTACTGGCGCGGGTGCACCGTGAGGATCTCGCTCATGTCGTTGACCTTCTGGCTCGCGCGGAGCTTGGTGACGGGCGCGCGGCGCGGCTCCTCGACGCGCTCGCGCGGCTGCGGCTGGGGGGCACGGTCGTGCTCCTCGGCCCGCTCGACGGGGCGGACCTCCTGGGTCAGCTCATCCTCCTCGGCGAAGCCGAAGTAGATCGCCGCCTTCTTCAGTGCGTTGCTCATGCTGGATCCTCCTCGTGGCGTGGGTTCACGCTATCCGCCGGCGGGGCGGTTTCCCGTGATTGCGGTGCCGATTCGCAGGTGTGTCGCGCCGTGCTGCAGGGCCTCGCGCCAGTCGGCGCTCATGCCTGCAGAGATCCAGTCGGCGGATGCGTCCAGTCGCCGCACGCGCTCGGCGTGCGTCGCGAGGCGCTCGAACGCGCGGCCGGGCTCCTCGTCGAGCGGCGCGACGGCCATCACGCCGCGCAGGCGCAGCGCCGGCGAGGCGGCGACGCGCTCCGCCAGCGCCTCGAGACTGGCCGGCTCGACGCCGCCGCGGCCCGGGTCGTCGGTCAGGTTGACCTGCACGAGCGCGTCGCGGACAGGCCGCTCGTGCGGCGATGCACCGCCCTCGAGCGTCTCGACGAGCTCGATCGAGTCGATCGAGTGCAGCACGTCGGCATAGGCGGCGACCTGGCGCGCCTTCTTGCGCTGCAGCTGGCCGAGGAAGTGCCAGGTGAGGCCGAGCCCCGCGAGCCCGACGGCCTTGTCCCGCGCCTCGGGATGCCGGTTCTCGCCGAAGTCGCGGTGACCCGCGGCGGCGAGCTCGCGCACGAGCGCTGCCGGGTGGAACTTCGTGACGACGACCACCGTGACGTCGCGCGCCTGGCGCGCCTGCTCGAGATCCTCGCGGAAGGCGGCCAGGCGCGCAGGGGCGACGGTCATGGGCGTGTCAGCGCAGGAAGTCGGGGAGGAACTCGTCCTCCTCCTCGTCCACCTGGGTCAGCGGCTGCACGGGTCCGGTGAGGTGGTCGGCCACCGGCGGTGCGGGCACCGCGCGGCGCTCGGCCGGCTCCTCGGTGCGCGGCGCCGCGGGAGCGCTGGGCGTCGAGGCGCGCAGGCCCATGTCCTCCCGCGCTGCGGTGCGGATGACGGAGTCGTCCTCCTTCGCGACCGGACCGGCGCCGTCGAAGCCGGCGGCGATGACGGTGACGCGCACCTCGTCGCCGAGGGTGTCGTCGATGACCGTGCCGAAGATGATGTTCGCCTCCGGGTGCACGGCCTCCTGCACGAGCTTCGCCGCGTCGTAGGTCTCGTGGATGCCGAGGTTGCTGCCGGCCTGGATCGACAGCAGCACGCCGTGCGCACCATCGATCTTCGCCTCCAGCAGCGGGCTCGCGACCGCGAGCTCGGCTGCCTTGATCGCCCGGTCGGCGCCACGTGACGAGCCGATGCCCATCAGCGCGCTGCCCGCACCCTGCATCACCGACTTCACGTCGGCGAAGTCGACGTTGATCAGGCCCGGCGTGGTGATCAGGTCGGTGATGCCCTGCACACCGGCGAGCAGCACCTGGTCGGCGGTCTCGAAGGCCTCGACCATCGAGATGCCCATGTCACTGATCTCGAGCAGACGGTCGTTCGGCACCACGATGAGCGTGTCGACCTCGTTCTTGAGCGCCTCGACGCCCGCCTCGGCCTGCGCCTGGCGGCGCTTGCCCTCGAACGAGAACGGCTTGGTCACGACGCCGACGGTGAGCGCGCCGAGGCTCTTGGCGATGCGCGCGACGACCGGCGCCCCGCCGGTGCCCGTGCCGCCGCCCTCACCGGCGGTGACGAAGACCATGTCGGCGCCGGCGAGCGCCTCCTCGATCTCCTCCGCGTGGTCCTCGGCTGCGCGCCTGCCCACCTCGGGGTCGGCACCTGCGCCGAGACCCTTGGTGAGCTCGCGGCCCACGTCGAGCTTGACGTCCGCGTCGCTGAGCAGCAGCGCCTGCGCGTCCGTGTTGATGGCGATGAACTCGACCCCTCGCAGGCCGAGCTCGTTCATGCGGTTCACGGCGTTCACGCCGCCACCGCCCACGCCGACCACCTTGATGACGGCGAGGTAGTTGTTGTTGGAAGTCACGTTCCGGCCCCTCGATCGAACTCTCAACCTCTAGTTGAAGTTTAGAGAATTCCTCACTTCATGCTGACGTCACTGACGGTACGGGCGTCGGGCGTGCGAATGCGGGAGCGACGGGGCGTGTCGTGCGCGGGAACGACAAGAAAAAGATTCGTCAGGTTCTACGGGGCTTCGGCGGCGGCCGACGCGCCCCGCACGACCGGGTGCTCCGGTGCTCGCACGTCGAGCTCGGCGGCGGCGGCGGGGTCCTGCGTCGCCATCAGCGCGGCCACCACGTCGGCCTTCAGCGGGCTCTGCTCGGCGCCGCCCCACTCCACCGTCTGGCCGGTCGCGAGCGTCAGCCGGATGTCGGAGGGCGTCGGTGCCGCGATGCTCTCGGTGGCCTCGAGCACCTCCGCGGGGACGGACACCAGCACGGTCGCGACGGCCTCGAACTGCTCGCTCCCGACCTCGACGCCATCGAGCCGCGGCAGCGCCGCGGTGGTGTCGTCGACCCGGCCGAGCGCGACGCCGGCCGCGTCGATGACCGTGGCACCCGCATCCGTCTCGATGATCGCGACCGGCCGTCGTTCGACGAGCCGCACGATGACGGTCGACGGCGGCACCACGTCGAGGCGGAACGACTCGATCTGCGGGATCGCCTGCAGCCGCTCGGCGACACCGGCCTCGGTGACGGTGGCGATCGGCTCGCCCAGCTGGTCGGCGAGCGCCGCCTGCACGGCTTCCGGCTCGATGCGCTCCGCGCCCTCGACCTGCACCTCGCGCACGGCCATCAGCGGCGACCAGACCAGCGCCACGAGCAGCGCCAGCGCGAGGCCCAGCCCGCCGGCGGTGATGAGCGCGACGCGCAGCTGCCGGCGACGGGTGGCCGTGAAGCGGCGCACCTCCGCGCGCTCCTTGCGCGCGCGGGCACGCTTGGCCGCCTTCGCCTCGCGCTTGGCGTCGTCCACCTCTGCACGGTCGAGGCGCCGCTGCTCGCGCTGCGCCTTCCGCCACGCGCGGTCGACGCGCTGCGCGTGGGAGCCACGCTGCGCATCGCTGTCGCCCTCGGCGGCCCGGCCGGCCGCAGCCGCGGCGTCGCCCTGCTCGGCTCCCCCGGCGTCGCCCTGCGCCCCCGACGTGGCACGCGCGTCCTCGGCGACAGCATCCTCGTCCAGGTCGGCGTAGGCGCTCAGCGCCCAGCGGCGGGGCTCCGGGCGGGCCTGCCGCTCCCAGTCGGCCTCCGCCGCCGACCGTCGCGCCTCGTCGCGGCGGCGGCGCAGCGCATCGAGGCGGATGACCTCGCGCACCTCGGCAGCGACGCTGTGCTCCGCGCCGCGCTCGTCGTGCGCGGCAGCATCCTCAGCCGGCTGCCCGAGCGGTCGTTCGAACCCGTCGGGGCGCCTCACGCGTCGTCGCCATCCTCGAGCGCCGAGAGCACCTGCGGGATGATGCGATACACGTCGCCGCAGGAGAGCGTGACGATGATGTCGCCCGCTTCGGCGAGCTCGGCGGCCCGCTCGGCGGCGCGCTGCCAGTCGGGCAGGAAGTCGACCTCTGAGCTGTGCTCGAAGCGCTCGGCGACCAGCGCGCCGGTGACACCGGGGATCGGATCCTCGCGGGCGCCGAAGACGTCGAGCACCACGGTGTGGTCTGCGACGCGCTCGTAGACGGCGGCGAACTCGCCTGCCATGTCGCGCGTGCGGGTGAACAGATGCGGCTGGTGGATGGCGATGATGCGGCCCTCTCCGATGACGGTGCGCGCTGCGGTCAGCGCGGCGTCCACCTCGGCGGGGTGATGCGCGTAGTCGTCGTAGACGCGCACGCCGCGGCGCTCGCCGTGCAGCTCGAAGCGGCGGCCCGTGCCGCGGAAGCCGGCGAGCGCGTGTGCCGCCTCGGCGGGCGCGAAGCCCAGCGCGAGCAGGGTCGCCAGGGCACCGGCGGCGTTGACCGCGTTGTGGCTGCCGGGCACCCCGACCTCGAGCTCGACGCGCTCGCCGGCGATCTCCAGCGTGCAGGCGGCGCTCACCCCCGTGCGGATCTCGAGGATGCGCACGTCGGCGCCCTCGGCCTCGCCGAAGGTCACCACGCGACGGTGGTCGATCATGCCGCGCACCCGCTGCGCGCCGGCGTCGTCGGCGGAGATCACGACCGCCTCGCTCGCGCGGTTGGCGAACTCGGCGAACGCCGCGTCGAAGGCCTCCGGCGTGCCGTAGTGGTCGAGGTGGTCGGTGTCGACGTTCGTGATCAGGGCGACCGCGACGTCGTAGAGCAGGAACGAGCCGTCCGACTCATCCGCCTCCAGCACGAACATGTCGGAGGTGCCGTGGCCGCTCGAGGCGTCGAGCCCGGCGATCACGCCGCCGTTGACGAAGCCGGTGTCGACGCCGAGCCCGTGCAGGCCGACGACGAGCATGCCGGTGGTGGTGGTCTTGCCGTGCGCGCCGCCGACCGCGACCACGCGCTTGCCGCGGGCGAGCACGTGCAGCGCCTGCGAGCGGTGCAGCACCGGGATGCCGTGCTCGCGAGCCGCCAGCAGCTCGGGGTTGTCCGGCCAGAGCGCGCTCGTGACGACCACCGCATCCGGGCGCGCCTCATCGAGCGCGATGTTCGCCGCGTCGTGGCCGATCGCGACCCTCGCGCCGCGCTCGACCAGGCGGTCGACGGTGCCGGACCCGGAGCGGTCGGAACCCGACACGGCGAGCCCGCCGTCGAGCATCATGTGGGCGATGCCGGACATGCCGGAGCCGCCGATGCCGATGAAGTGGACGCGCTCGATCGTCTCGGGGATCTGCTGGGTGAAGTCCGGTTCGATCACGACTGCCTCCTCGTGGCTGCGGCCCGCTCGATGAGTTCGCACATGCGGTCGCTGCCGTCGCCGGCCCCGGCCCCCGCGCTGGCCATCTCGGCGAGCCGATCGGCATCCCGCAGCAGCGGCACGAGCCTGGTGCGCACCCATTCTGCCGTGAACTCGCTGTCGGCGACCAGCAGTGCGCCACCAGCGGAGACCTGGTCGGCCGCGTTCATGCCCTGCTCGCCGTTGCCGTAGGGCAGCGGCACGTAGACGGCGGGCAGGCCGACGGCCATCAGCTCGGAGACGGTCAGGCTGCCGGCGCGGCACACGACCAGGTCGGCGGCGGCGAGCGCGAGGTGCATGCGGTCGAGGTACTCGATCGCGACGTAGTGGTCGGTGCTGGCAGGCACGAAGCCGGTCTGCCGGCCGCCGGAGAGGTGCAGGATCTGCCAGCCGGCCGCGACGATCTGCTCGGCGGCGGCGACGATCGTGCGGTTGATCGAGCGCGCGCCCTGCGAGCCGCCGGTGACGAGCAGCGTCGGCCGGTCGGTCTCGAGGCCGAGCTCGGCGATCGCCTCCTCGCGCACCCCCGTACCCGCTAGACCAGTGCGGGCGAGGCCGGCGATCTCGCCCCGCAGCGGCATGCCGACGAACTCGCCCGCGAGCGTCGTCGAGCGGTACGACAGCCCGACGAAGTCGGTCCAGCGGGCACCGAGCACGTTGGCCATGCCCGGCTTCGCGTTCGCCTCATGGATGACGATCGGCACCCGCTCGAGGCGCGCCGCCCGATAGGCGGGGGCGGAGGCGTAGCCGCCGAAGCCGACGACGACGTCGATGCCGCGATCGCGGATGAGCGCGCGCACCTCCCCCACGGCCTTCCGCCAGCGGACGGGGAAGCGCAGCGCGGCGGCATCGGGCCTGCGCGGGAACGGCAGCTTCTCGATCGTGACGAGCTCGAGGCCCGCGCGCGGCACGAGCTCGCGCTCGAGCCCCTCGGCGGTGCCGAGCACCGTGAGCTCGGCGTCGGGATGGCGCTCGCGCAGCCGCTGCGCGGTCGCCAGCAGCGGGTTGACGTGGCCGGCGGTGCCGCCTCCGGCGAGCAGGACGCGCATGCTCAGACCCTCGCCGCGGCGCGGGGCCGCACGCGCGAGACGGTGAGCTCCTCGCCGCGCGCCCTGGGGTTGTCGACCCGCTCGAGCGAGAGGACGACGCCGACGATCAGCAGCGCGGCGATCAGCTGCGAGCCGCCGGAGGAGATGAACGGCAACGGCACGCCGAGCACCGGCAGCAGGCCGAGCACGACGCCGATGTTGACGAGCGCCTGGCCCACCAGCCACACCATGGCGGCACCGGTGACGACGCGGGTCATCTGCAGCCTCGCCTGCCGCACGATGCGCAGCAGCGTCCACGCCAGCAGCGCGAACAGGGCGAGCACGACGACGGCGCCGAGCAGGCCGAGCTCCTCGCCGATGATGGCGAAGATGTAGTCGTTGTCGGCCTCGGGCAGCCAGTTCCACTTGGCGCGCGAGTTGCCGAGCCCGACACCGAACAGGCCGCCGGCCGAGAGCGCCCAGGTGCCGTGCAGCTGCTGCCAGCAGCCGGAGTAGTAGTCGGCGTCGGTGCAGCCCTGCAGGAACGCCGTGATGCGGCGCACGCGCGAGGCGCTCGAGAGCACCACCGGCACCGCCAGCACCACCAGCGCGGCGACCGGCAGCAGCAGGTGCCACCACTTGACGCCCGCGAACCACAGCGCGCCGAACGAGAGCGCCACCATGATCACCACGGTGCCGAGGTCGCTGCCCAGCAGCACCAGGCCGATCGAGAGGCCCGCGACGGGCGCGGCGGGGATCCACACCTGCCAGAAGCTGTCGAGCCGCTTCTGCTTGCGGGTCATGATCATGGCCAGCCACACGCACAGGGCGACCTTGACGAACTCGCTCGGCTGCAGCGAGAAGCCGCCGACGCCGATCCAGTTGCGGTTGCCGTTCGCGCCGAAGCCGAGCGGCGTGAACACCAGCACCTGCAGTGCGATGCCGAGCAGGATGCCGATCCAGGCGACCCGCTGCCAGGTGGCGGCCGGCAGGCGTGCCGCGACGAGCATGACCACCACGCCGATGGAGGCGAAGGCCGCCTGCTTGACGAAGTCGGTGAAGAACGAGCCGCCCGCGACGTAGCTCTCGACCGAGGAGGACGAGAGCACCATGACCAGGCCGAAGACCACCAGGAAGAGCGTGGTGCCGGTCAGCAGCGCCGCGTTGAGCGTCGGGGCGCCGAAGATCGAGCGCACGCGCACCAGCGCGCGCCGGCCCATCCGCTCGACGCGGCCGCCCTCAGTCGCCCCGAAGGGAGCCGCCGTCGTCGCCATGGGCTCTCCCTTCTCGCTCTCTGATGGCTCGCACTGCCTCGGCGAACCGGTCGCCGCGCTCCGCGTAGTCGGTGAACTGGTCCATGGATGCCGCCGCCGGCGCCAGCAGGACCGTGATGCCGGGCGCGGCGTGCTCCGCGGCTGCCTCGACGGCCAGTCGCATCACGGAGACAGTGTCCGCCGTGTCGACCTCCACGAGCGGGATGTGCGGCGCGTGTCGCGCGAACGCCTCGCGCACGGGCTGCCGGTCGACGCCGATCGCCACCACCGCGACGATGCGCTGCCGGTGCCGTTCGACCAGCGGCGCGACGTCGGCGCCCTTGAACAGGCCGCCCACGATCCACACCACCTTGTCGAACGCGCTCAGGCTGCCCTCGGCGGCATGCGGGTTGGTGGCCTTCGAGTCGTCGACGAAGCGCACGCCGCCCAGCTCGGCGACCAGCTCGGTGCGGTGCCGGTCGAGGGTGAAGGAGCGGATGGCGTCCCGCACCTGGGCGGGCGAGGCGCCGGAGGCTCGGGCGAGCGCCGCTGCCGCGAGCACGTTGCGCGTCATGTGGGGCGAGCGCAGCCCGGCCGGCTCGAGGTCGGCGAGGGTCGCGAGCTCGAGCGCCTGCGCGTGACGGGCATCGAGGAAGGCGCGGTCGACCAGCACGTCCTCGACCAGACCGAAGTCGCTGCGGCCCGGCACGCCGAGCGAGAAGCCGATGGCGCGGCAGCCCTCGACCACCTCTGCCTCCTCGACCATCCGCATCGTGACGGGATCGTCGACGCTGTAGACGGCCGCGACCCGAGCGTTGCCGTACGCCTTCGCCTTGGCCGCCCTGTACGCATCCGCCGACCCGTGCCAGTCGAGGTGGTCGTCGTCGATGTTGAGCACCGCGGCGGAGTGGGGCCAGAGGGCGCCTGGGCCCTGCGCGGGCAGCGTGTGCAGCTGGAAGCTCGAGAGCTCGACCACGAGCACGTCGAAGCCCGCCGGGTCGCGCACGGCATCGAGCACCGGAGTGCCGATGTTGCCCACCGGCGCGACGCGGAGGCCCGCCTCGCGCAGCATGTGCGCGGTGAGCTGGGTGGTGGTGGTCTTGCCGTTGGTGCCGGTGATCAGGATCCACTCGGCGGCCTCGACCTTGTCGCGCACCCGCCAGGCGAGCTCGATGTCGCCCCAGATCGCGATGCCGCGCTCAGCGGCCGCGAGCAGCCACGGGTGATCGGGGCGCAGGCCGGGCGAGGCGATGACCACCTCCGCCTCGGTGAGCGCCGCCGGCAGCTGGTCACGCCCGGCGTCGACGATCGGCACCTCGAGCACGCCGAGGATCGTGCGGCGCTCGTCGTCGACGCGCTCGGCGACGACGGTGACGGATGCGCCCAGCTCGGCGAGCGTGTCGGCTGCGGCGAAGCCCGTGACGCCCAGGCCGAGCACCGCGACGCGCAGTCCGCTCCAGTCGGCATGCCAGGAACTCAGGGAGTCGAGCCGCGTCATAGGCCCTGCAGCGCCCACTCGAAGTAGAACAGGCCGATGCCGGCGGCCACGAACAGGCCGCCGAGGATCCAGAAGCGCACGACGATCGTCACCTCTGCCCAGCCCTTCAGCTCGAAGTGGTGGTGCAGCGGGGTCATCAGGAACACGCGCTTGCCGCCCGTGGCCTTGAAGTAGGCGCGCTGGATGATGACCGAGCCGGTGACGATGATGGGCAGGCCGGCGATGAGGATGAGCAGCAGCTGCGTGTCGGTCATGATGGCGAAGCCGGCGAGCGCGCCGCCGAGGGCGAGCGAGCCGACGTCGCCCATGAAGATCTGGGCCGGGCTGGTGTTCCACCAGAGGAAGCCGATGAGCGCGCCGACCAGCGTCGCCGCGAGCGTGGCGACGTCGAGCGGCTGCAGCACGTCGTAGCAGCCGGGACCGGGCTGCGCCGTGAAGCAGGACTGGTTGAACTGCCAGAAGGCGATGAACGCGTAGCCGACGGTGGCGATGATCACGGAGCCGGTCGCGAGGCCGTCGAGGCCGTCGGTGACGTTCACGGCGTTCGACGCGGAGACGTTCATGACCAGGATCCAGAGCACGAAGACGATGCCGCCGATCGCCCCCCAGCCGGTGAGGTCGAGCCACGGGATGTCGCGGACGCCGGAGATCACCGGGTCGACGATCGTGCGGTCGCCGTCGTGGTACAGCATGGTGATCGCCAGCACGCCGAAGAGCACCGAGACGACGACCTGGCCGGCGACCTTCGCCCAGCCGCCGAGGCCGAGCGAGCGCTGGTTCGAGATCTTCAGGAAGTCGTCCAGGAACCCGACCGCGCCCATGCCCACCATCAGCAGCAGGATGAGCAGCGCGGGCTGCGTGGGCAGCTCCTGCCCGAGCAGCTTGCCGCCGAAGTAGCCGATCAGCGTGGCGACGATGAAGATGAGGCCGCCCATGGTGGGCGTGCCGCGCTTGACGTGGTGGGACTGCGGGCCGTCGTCGCGGATGAACTGGCCCCAGCCGATGCGGGCGAAGCCGCGGATGAACAGCGGGGTCGCCAGCAGGGAGACGAGCAGCGCGATGGCCGCGGATGCCAGCAGCACGAGCATCAGGGGCCCCCGATCCGTTCGGCCAGGGCCTGCAGCCCCGACACGTTCGACGACTTGAACAGTACGACATCGCCGGAGACCAGCTCGCTGCGCAGCAGCGCCTCCGCCTCGGCGGCGGTCTCGACGAAGGTCGTCTCCTGACCGAAGGACGACTCGAGCTCTGCGGCGTCGTGGATGGCCTTCGCCCCGGTGCCGACGACCACCAGCCTGTCGATGCGCAGCCGCACCGCCTGGCGCCCGAGCCGATCGTGCTCCTCGACCGCGTGCGGCCCGAGCTCTGCCATCTCGCCCAGCACGGCGATCGAGCGGCGACCCGCCTGCCGCGTCATGTGGGCGAGCGCGCGCAGCGCCGCCGCGGTCGAGTCGGGGCTGGCGTTGTAGGCGTCGTTGATGACGGTGATGCCGCCGCCGGGCTCGAGCAGCTCCATGCGGCCGCGCTCGGCGCGCTCCATCGTCGCCAGCACCTGGACGGCCGGCTCGAGCGGCAGACCCAGCGCGTCGGCGACCGTGAGCGCGGCGAGCGCGTTCATCACGTGGTGCTCTCCGAGGATGCGCATCTGCAGCGGCCACGACTCGGCTGGGGCGCCATCTGCACCGGTGTCGGCGGCGCGGTGGATCGTGGCGACGGTGCCCTCGAGCGTCGAGTCGACCTCGTCGGCCCACAGCCGCGTCGGCGACGTAGCCGGGCCGGCATCGGTGCCGAACCAGCGCACCTGCGCACGCGTCGCATCCGCCATGCCCCGGACGCGCTCGTCGTCGCGATTGAGCACCGCGACGCCGGCCTCGTCCAGGTCGCGCACCATCTCGGTCTTCGCGCGCGTGGTGGTCTCGATGCCGCCGAACTCGCCGGCGTGCGCGAGCCCGACCTTGAGCACGACCCCGACATCCGGGTGCGACATGGCGGTCAGCCGCTCGATGTCGCCCTCGACGCTCGCGCCCATCTCCAGCACCAGATAGCGCGTCGACGCGTCGATGCGCAGCATCGTCATCGGGGCGCCCACCTCGTTGTTGAACGACTTGACGGGCGTCACCGTCGGCCCGTGCTGCTCGAGGATCGCCTGCAGCATGTTCTTCGTGGTGGTCTTGCCGTTCGAGCCGGTCACGCCGACCACGGTCAGCTCTCCCGCCTCGCGCACGCGGCGGATGACCTCGGCGGCCAGCGCGCCGAGCGCCTCCACGCCCGCCGGCACGAGCACGTGCGGCACGTCCTGCTCGAGGGCGCGCTCGGCCACCACCAGGGCGGCGCCGGCGGCGACGGCCGCGTCGATGAAGCGATGGCCGTCGGTCTCCTCCCCCGGCATGGCGAAGAAGACCCCGCCGGCGCTCACGAGCCGCGAGTCCGTCTCCACCGAGCCGGTGACCGTCACATCGTCACCGCGCAGGGTGCCGCCGACGGCTGCGGCGATCTCGCTCGCGCGCATCGGCAGCATCAGCGCTCGTCCCTGCGCTTGTCCCCGTCGCGGCGCTTGTCGAGGTCGACCGGCCAGCCCGCCTCATGCAGCGCGAGCTTCGCCTCGTCGCGGGCGACGAAGGGCTCACGCACGCCCGCGACGTCGCGATAGTCGGCATCGCCCGGGCCCGCCCACAGCACGGTGTCGCCTGGCCCCGCGAGCGCGAGCGCCTCGCGGATGGCGGCCTCCTCCGGCGAGGACTCGATGATGCGGGTCTCGCCCGGGACGGCGCGTGCGCCCTCGAGCACCTGGGCGCGGATGCTCGCGGCATCCTCGGTGCGCGGGTTGAAGTCGGTCACGACCACGGCGTCCGCGAGCTCCGCGGCGATGCGGCCCATGTCGGCGCGCTTGGTGGCGTCGCGATCGCCATCGGCGCCGAAGACCATGATGAGCCTGCCCTCGGTGACGCGGCGCAGCGCGATGAGGGTCTGCTCGAAGGCATCCGGGCTGTGGCCGTAGTCGACGAAGACGGCGGGGCCCTCCTGCCCGGAGACGCGCTCGATGCGGCCGGGCAGCGTCGGGCGCATGCCGCGGTCGATGGCCTCGGCGATCGCCTCGACCTCGAAGCCGTCCTCGACCAGCATGAGGATGGCGATCGCGGCGTCGACCGCCATGTGCCTGCCGATGAAGGGCACCTGCACCTCGATCGCGCCGCCATCGATGCCGGTGAGTGTGAAGGAGGTGGAGACCGGCGTCTCCTCCCAGATGTCGACGCGCCAGTCCGCGGGGCGCTCTGGGTCGCTCGAGACGGTGGTGACGGGGATGCGGCTGCGCTCGGCGACGCGCGCGCCCCAGTCGGTGTCGACGCACACGACGCCGCGCATGGCGCGGTCGGGCGTGAACAGCTCGAGCTTCACGTCGAAGTACGCCTCCATGGAGCCGTAGTCGTCGAGGTGGTCGTGGCTGAGGTTCGTGAAGGCGACGACGTCGAAGAGCACGCCGTCGACGCGATGGCGCTCGATCGCCTGGGCGCTCACCTCGAGCACCGCGGCGCGCACGCCGACCTCCTTCATGCGGGCGAGCAGCGCGTGCAGCTCGCTCGCCTCGGGCGTGGTGAGCTTCGAGGTGACGACCGTCTCGGCGACGTGCCGCTCGGCCGTGGTCGAGAGCCCGGTGACGAAGCCCAGGTCGGCGAGCAGGCCCTCGAGCATGAAGGACGTGGAGGTCTTGCCGTTCGTGCCGGTGATGCCGAACAGCTTGGGCGGCTGCTCCCCCGTGCGGTAGACCCAGGCTGCGATCTCGCCCAGCGCCGCACGCGGCTCGTCGATGACGATCACGGGCGCGTCGGTCTGCAGCAGCGCCGCGCCGGCCGCATCGGTGACGACCGCGACCGCGCCGCGCTCGAGCGCGCCGACGGCGAACTCCGCGCCGTGCCGGCTCGCCCCTGGCAGCGCGGCGAACAGGTCGCCGGGCTGCACGTCGGAGGAGTCGTTGGTGATGCCGGTCACCTCGAGCCCAACGAGGTCGGCGTCGACATCCAGGTCGAACTCGTCGACCAGGCCGGCGAGGGGCCGCGGTGCGGGATGCTCCGGTCGCAGGATCCTCGGGGTCACGCCCGCCACGGACATCCTCTCCTCACTGTGCTCAGGGCTGATCCGCCGTCCATTCCAGCGGAACGTTCGACGCTGGCGTCGTGCTCGGAGGGATGTCGTATTGGCGGATCAGGAGGTTCACCATATCGTGAAAGGCCGGGATGGCCCCGCCACTGGTGCGGATGGTCTGCGGGCTGTCGAACATCGTCAGCACCACGAACTGCGGGTCGTCGACGGGGAAGACTCCGGCCACCGAGATCATCATGCGGTTGGGGTCGTAGCCCGAGCCGTCGGCATAGGCCATCTGCGCCGTGCCGGTCTTCGCGGCGATGCGATAGCCCTCGATGGGGAAGGTCTCGTAGCCGTAGTCGGTGACGACGTGCTCGAGCACCTCGAGGGTGGATCGCGCCGTGGCCTCGCTGACGACGCGCTCCCCCTCGGGCAGCTCCGGCGCGGTCACCTCGCCCTCGGCATCGGTGCAGCCGGCGATCAGCTGCACCGGCAGGTGCACGCCGCCGTTGCCCATCGCCTGGTAGGCCGAGGCGAGCTGGATGGGAGTCGCCGCGATGCCCTGCCCGAAGAGCACGTTGAGCTGGGTCTGGGGGTCGAGCGCACCGAGGTCGCGCAACGCGACATCCTGCTCGCCGGCGAAGCCGACTGCGGTCTGCTCGCCGAAGCCGAAGCGGTCGAGGTAGTCGGTGAAGTCGTCGCGGTCGAGCTGCTGTCCGAGCTCGACCATGCCGACGTTCGACGAGTTCACCAGGATGCCGGCGGCGGTCCACTGCTCGACGCCGTGCGATTGCGCGTCGCGCACGCGGGTGCCCTGCCCGCTGTAGGTCCACGGCACGCTCATCTCCTGCGTGCGCTCGATGAGCCCGAGGTCGAGCATGGCCGCCCAGGAGAAGGTCTTGAAGATCGAGCCCGGCTCGTAGGCCGCGGTGAAGGCACGCGAGCCGCGGTCGCGCTGCGCGGCGGCGGTCGGATCGTTCGGGTCGACTGTCGGCGACTCGGCGATCGCCACCACGGTGCCATCGGTGCGCATGATGATGCTGGTGCCGCTGCGGGCGCGCAGCTGCGAGGTGTACTGGGCGGTCAGCTGCTGCACCTGGTACTGCACGTCGGCGTCGATCGTCAGCTGCACCGAGCCGCCGTCGACTGCGGGGTCGGTGACCATAGAGCCCGGGATGGGCGTGCCATCGGCCGAGCGGTCGAAGGTGCGCTCGCCCGAATCCGCGGCGAGGCAGGAATCCTGGCTGCGCTCGATGCCGGCGAGCGCCTCGGACTGGCCCATGAAGCCCACCAGGTTGCCGGCGACGGAGCCCGCCGGGTACACGCGCTGAGGGTTCAGCCGCAGGTACACCCAGGGGATGCCGAGGTCGCGCACCGCGTCGTACTGCCGCGCGTCGAGCCCGTCGGTGAGCATCAGGTAGTCGGAGTCGGGGTTGCGCTCGAGCTCGGCGTAGATCATCGCCTGCAGGTCGCGCGGGTCGTCGCCGGTGATGCCGCCGATCTGCACGAGGGCGTCGCCGACCGTGAGCGCCTCGTCGACCGCGTCGATGCCCGGCTGGAGGTCGCGCGTGTACTGCGGCGAGACCGTGAGATCCCAGCGGTCGACGCTCTCGGCGAGCACGGTGCCGGCGGCGTCGACGATCGGACCGCGCGTGCCGAAGAGCGTCTGGGAGACGCCACGTCGCCCATCCGCCTCGGCATTGAGCGCCTCGGCGCGCACGAGCTGGATGTCGGCCAGCCGCACCACGAAGGTCGCCAGCAGCGCGAAGGTGAGGATGGCCACCATCGCCGTCCGCATGCCGGTGCGGGAGCGCTTGCGCTTGGCCGCCACTGTCACCTCCGCTGCCTTCTCTCGCGTGCGCGAGGGTCGTCTCTGTCCGGGGTCGTCAGCACGGTATCGGCGGGTGGCATCTCAGCCACGTCGCCACGCCCTCACTCGCCCGCAGTCGCCGGCAGCAGTGTGCCGGGCGCGGGCTGCGCAGCGTCAGCCGCCGCGCCCGTCTCGGCCGTCGCTGCGGCGCCGTCACCGGACTCGGTCGTCGCTGCGGCGCCGTCACCGGACTCGGTCGTCGCTGCGGCGGCCGCGTCATCAGCTGCCGCTGCGGGAGCACCCTCGCCGGCCGGCAGTAGCATGCCCGGGTAGGGCGCGATCTCCTCGCGCACCTGCGCGACGGCTGCGGCGGTCTGTGGCTGCGTCTGCAGCAGCGCATTGGGCACGTACATGCCGAAGCGGTCGAGTGCCGGCACCTGCATGTGCAGCGCGTCGGGGCCGCCGGCGGTCGCCGTGCCCGAGAGGGTCAGGAACTGCGAGGGCTGCCCGGCGAGCATGCCGAGCTCGTCGGCGGCGACTGCGACGTGCTGCGGCGAGGCGAGCACCGCGACGTCCTCCCCCAGCGCCTGCTCGGTGCGGGCCAGCGCGCTCGACTCGCCGCCGAGGGCGTTGAGCGTGTAGGCGCCTTCGCTGATCACGACCGTCAGGCCGAGCTGCGCCGCGACGATGCCCGCGAGGCCGGCGAGGGCGAGCACGCCGTGCACGAGCCGCGGTGCGCGTCGCACGCTGGGCGTGGGCAGCGCCCGCAGGTGCCGGCGGGGATCGGGAGCGAGACCGGGATCGACGCGGTGATCGACACCGTGCTGATCGACACCGTGCTGATCGACACCGGAGGGGTCGACGTGGATGCTGGCGATGGCGGCGTTGCTCATGGCTGCTCCCCCCTGCTGGGGCTGGTCGCGGGTGTGAAGGTGAGGGGTCGGATGCGCTCGGCCGCGCGCAGGCGGACGGGCGTGGAACGCGGGTTGGCGGCGCGCTCTGCCTCATCGGCGAGCTCGGCACCGCGCACCAGCAGCCGCAGGTGCGGCGCGTGCTCGGGCAGCTCGACCGGCAGGTCGCGGGGCGTGGTGGATGCGGCGGCGGCCTGCAGCGCGCGCTTGACGATGCGGTCCTCGAGCGACTGGTAGGCCAGCACGACCAGGCGGCCGCCGACGGCGAGCGCGTCGATCGCGGCAGGCATCGTGCGCTCGAGGATCGCGAGCTCCTGGTTGACCTCGATGCGCAGCGCCTGGAAGACGCGCTTGGCGGGGTGGCCCTGGTTGGCGAGCGCCCGCGGCGTCGCCGCCTGCAGGATGTCGACGAGCTGCGCCGAGGTCTCGATGGGCGAGACGGCACGGGCCGCGACGATCGCGCGGGCGTAGCGGTCGGCGAGCTTCTCGTCGCCGTACACCTTGAACAGCCGCGAGAGCTCCCGGTCGCTGCGCTCGGCGAGGATCGTGGCGGCGGTCACGTCGCCCGCCTGCCCCATGCGCATGTCGAGCGGAGCGTCCTTCGCGTAGGCGAAGCCGCGGTCGGCGGCGTCGAGCTGCAGGCTCGAGACGCCCAGGTCGAGCAGGATGCCGTCGGCAGCGTCGGCACCGGCCGCCTCAAGTGCCTCGTCGATGCGGTCATAGGTCGTCTGCACGGGGATGAAGCGCTCGCCGAACGGTGCGAGGCGCTCCCCCGCGAGCCGGATGGCGTCGGGGTCGCGGTCGATGCCGGCGACGACGAGCGTCGGGTGCGCCGCGAGCATCGCCTCCGTGTGGCCGCCCATGCCGAGCGTGCCGTCGATGACGAGCGGCGTGCGACCGGCAGCGACAGCTGCCTCGATCGCGGGCGCGAGCAGCGCGAGGGTGCGCTCGAGCATGACCGGGGTGTGGAGGGCGGATGCGTCCATGTCGTTCCCTGCTCCGTCCCGGCTCCTGATCCCCATCCGCGCGACGCGACACCGGGGAAGGTGTGTCGCGGCGCCCAGTTGAGGGTCACGAGCCGGGTCAGAAGATGCCGGGGATCACCTCCTCCGTCGTCGAGGCGAAGTCGGCCTCCTTGGCCGCGTAGTACTCGTTCCAGGCTGCGGTGTCCCAGATCTCGGCGCGGGTGCCGGCGCCGATGACGGTCAGCTCGCGGCCGAGGCCGGCGTACTCGCGCAGGTTCGGCGGGATCGTGAGGCGGTGCTGGCTGTCGGCCTGCTCGTTTGAGGCGCCCGAGAGGAAGAGGCGCAGGAAGTCGCGCGCACCAGCGGAGGTGAGCGGCGCCTGACGGATCTGGTCGTGCACTCGTTCGAACTCAGCTCTCGAGAAGACGTAGATGCAGCGCTCCTGGCCGCGCGTGAGCACGAGGCCGCCCTCGAGCTCCTGCCGGAACTTGGCGGGGAGGATCACGCGGCCCTTGTCGTCGAGCTTGGGCGTGTGGGTGCCGAGGAACACATCGCCCCCTCTCGTCCGGCCTGCGAGATCCGCCAGCGTCTGCCGACTTCCTCCACACTACTCCACTTCGCACCACAATCGCTGAGGATTCGCCATGCAGAACGGCGTGTTCTCAATAATTCATTGAGCGGATGCGGTGGAGGGTTCTGGAGCGAAGGCGGCGCGATGCATCGGTGCCGACGCTGAGATGTGCACGCCGCGAGCACGCCGGCGGGCACGCCGACCCGCAGTGCGGGCGCTCTGCACGCGCGGGCGTGCACATCTCGGCCGCGCGCAGGCAACAGAGAAAGGGCCGACTCTTGCGAGTCGGCCCTGCGTGCTGAGGTGTGTGGAGCGGAGTGGAGCGGCTACCGCTGGTTGCGGTCGTCCCACTCCTGCGCGAGGCGATCCATCAGGCTCGGCGCCTGCTTCGGGGCAGCGGGGCCCTGCCCAGCGGCGCGCTTCGCCGCGACCTCATCGCCCGTTGCGGGCCTCGAGGCCGAGAGCGCCCAGAGCGCACCGACGACCGCGACGGCGAAGCCGGCGACCCCGATGAGCAGGAGCTTGGCACTCACGCCGACGATCACGAGCACCAGCCCGACGACGACACCGAGCACACCGACGGCGACCTTGGTGTAGTTGACCGTGCGGGGCCCGGCAGAGGTGCTGACGATGTCAGCCTCGTGCTTGTAGAGATTGCGCTCCATCTCGTCGAGCAGTCGCTGCTCGTTCTCGGAGAGGCCCATCTCGCACCCCTTTCGCTCAACCGGTGCGGACGTTCAGTCTACGGCCTCCGGCTGTCAATCGCATGTGGCTGAATAGCATGGACCCTGTGTCAGCACAGCAGCGCTTCGCCCAGGCCGTCGAGGCGTCGATCCAGCAGTACCTCGACGAGCGGGAGGCGGCGCTCACCGAGCTCGCCTCTGACGCCACGCCCCTCATCCGGCTGGTGCGTGAGATGGTCTCCGGCGGCAAGCGCGTGCGCAGCGCCTTCGTGCTCTGGGGCTGGCATGCCGTGACGGCTGCGCGACCCGACGCATCCCACACCACCGGCACCGAGCAGGACCCGGCCTGGGCAGACGCGGTGGGCGTCGCCACCGCCATCGAGCTCTTCCACGCCGCGGCGCTCGTGCACGACGACATCATCGACCAGTCCGACACCCGCAGGGGCCGCCCGTCGATGCACCGCTCGCTCGAGGCGCTGCACCGCGACGGCGAGTGGGTCGGCGACGCCGGCTCGTGGGGCGAGCACGCCGCGCTGCTGGCCGGCGATCTGCTGCTCAACTGGGCGGACGACCGGATGCTGCGCGCATGCAGGCAGGCGGCGCAGGGCGACGCGGTGCACGACGCCTACCGCCGCATGCGCGAGGAGGTCACCTTCGGGCAGTACCTCGACGTGCTCGAGGAGGCGGCGTGGATCAGGCAGGAGCCCGCGACGCTGCTCGACCGCGCCCACACCGTGGCGATCTACAAGTCGGCGAAGTACTCGGTGGAGGCGCCGCTGACGCTGGGCGCGCTGCTGGCCGGCGGATCCGAGGCGCAGCTCGACGCGCTCGCCGGCTACGGGCTGCCGGTCGGTGTCGCCTTCCAGATGCGCGACGACCTGCTGGGCGTCTTCGGCGACCCGGAGGTGACGGGCAAGCCCGCCGGCGACGACCTGCGCGAGGGCAAGCGCACGGTGCTGGTGGAGATCGCCCGCCAGCGGCTCTCCTCCGGCGTGCGCACGATGCTCGACGAGCTGCTGGGCGACCGCGAGCTCGACGAGCGGCAGATCGCGATCCTGCAGGACGCCATCCAGCGCTCGGAGGCGCCGCAGCGCCTCGAGGCGCTCATCGACCGCGCGGTCGGCGAGGCGCTCGAGTCGCTGCACGAGGGCGAGCTCTCGCGCTCGGCAGTGCTCGAGCTCGAGCGGCTCGCCGACACGGTCGCCAAGCGCGACCGCTGAGCGGCTCAGCCCTGCATCTGGGCGACGCGGCGCACCGATCTCGGTGATCGAGTAGCGCGAAGCGCGTATCGAGATCACGCAGCCCCCGGCGGTGGAGCGCGCGCAGCGCGTCTCGAACTCAAGCCGGCTCGCCGCGCTCCTGTGCGCTCTGTCGCCGACGGTAGCCCTCCCAATCGCGCTTCTTCGCAGCCCGAGCGATCGCCTGGAAGTCGCCCCGGATGAGCGCCTCGCGCTTCGCCCGGCTCCATCCCTGGATCTGCTTCTCGAGCGCGAACGCCGCAGCCACTGACTCGTCGAAGTGCGCGAACGCGAGTTCGACCGGCAGCCGGCGGCGCGTGTACGCGGCACCCTGGCCGCGCTGATGCTGATCGAGCCGGCGGTCGATGTCACGCGTGCTCCCGACGTACGTCGAGCCGTCGCGGCAGCGGAGGATGTAGACCCAAGGCATCGGCAGAGGATGCCATGGCACGACGGAAGCGCGGACGTGCCTTGCTGTGGCTGTGGATCGGGACCTCGATGCCCACGGCAGCCGGTGTGATCTCGATACGCGCTTCGCGCTACTCGATCAGCGACCGCGCGGGGTGATCTCGATACGCGCTTCGCGCTACTCGATCAGCGACGGAGAAGGGCTCAGCCCTGCATCTGGGCGACGCGGCGCACCTCGGCCTTGCGCCCCTGGCGGAGCGCGTCGACGGGCGTGGTGCCGAGCGCGTCGTCGTCGTTGATCAGCCAGTCGAGCGCCTCGTCCTCAGTGAAGCCCAGGTCGAGCAGCACGAGCAGCGTGCCGCGGATCTCGGACATCGGCTCGCCGTCGCGCAGCACCGCTGACGGCACCTGCACGGGGCCGTTCCTGCGCGTCGCGGGCAGGCGATGCTCCTCGATCAGGCGGTGGATGCGTCCCACCGGTTCATCGAGGATCTCCACCAGGTCGGGCACGGTGAGCCACTCGGGCTGCTGCGGCGCGGCGTCGGCCGCCGGTGCGTCGTCGGCGATCGGGGCCTGGGCCGCGGTGTCTGGATTCACGGTGTCTGGGTTCGCTGCGTCGTGCGTCACGCATCCATCATGCCCTGAACCCCGCGCGGATCGGCGTGGATCACCGGGATCGGCGCCCGCACCGCCTATCCTCACTGCGTGCCCGTCGACTCCCGCGATCCCGTCATCGGACGGACGATCGACCGTCGGTACGAGGTGGGCGATCGCATCGCGCGCGGCGGCATGGCGAGCGTCTACACCGGGCTCGACCTGCGGCTGGACCGCAAGGTCGCCGTCAAGGTCATGCACCCGCACCTGGGCGACGACCCGGAGTTCCGGGAGCGCTTCATCCAGGAGGCGAAGGCTGCCGCCCGCCTCGCCCACCCGAACGTCGTCAACACCTACGACCAGGGCGAGGACGGCGGCCTCGCCTGGCTCGTGATGGAGCTCGTGCCCTCCATCACGCTGCGCGACCTGCTCGCCGAGCGCGGCCGCATCACGCCGGAGCAGTCGCTGGACGTGCTCGAGGCGGTGCTGGCAGGCCTCGCCGCCGCGCATCGCGCAGGCATCGTGCACCGCGACCTCAAGCCTGAGAACATCCTGCTGGCGCACGACGGCCGCATCAAGATCGGCGACTTCGGGCTCGCTCGCGCCGCGAGTCAGAACACCGCGACCGGCAAGGCGCTGCTGGGCACCATCGCCTACCTCTCCCCCGAGCTCGTCACCCGCGGCATCGCCGACACCCGCAGCGACATCTACGCGGTCGGCATCATGCTGTTCGAGATGCTCACCGGCACCCAGCCGTTCACGGGTGATGAGCCGATGCAGATCGCGTACCAGCACGCGAACGACGACGTGCCGCTGCCGTCGCGCAGCGCCCAGGGCATCCCCGAGGCGCTGGACTCGCTCGTGCACTGGGCGACCCAGCGCGACCCGAACCTGCGGCCCGCCGACGCCGCAGAGATGCTCGCCGAGCTGCACGCGATCCGGGAGCGCGGCATCGACACGCCGACGACCGTGCTGCCCTTCCTCTCGGAGGACGAGCGCTCGACCACGATCATCGAGCGGCCGAGGAAGCAGCGCAGGCCGATCGTGACCGAGCCCGAGGTCGTGCACGACGGTGGCGACGGCAGGGCGACCACCGCGCTCACCCGACGCGTCACCCTGCGCCGCCGACGCGGCATCCTCTGGCTCGCGCTGGTGCTGCTGGGCGTGCTGCTCGCCGCCGGCGCCGGCTGGTGGTTCAACGGCGGCCCCGGCGGCAGCGCGACCGTGCCCGACGTGGCGGGCGTCGCCGAGGCCGACGCGCGCCTGGCGCTCGCGGAGCAGCGCATCGACGTCGACGTGGAGACGGTGAGCGAGCCCGACTACGACATGGCGGCCGGGCACGTGCTGCGCACGGAGCCGAGCGCCGGCACGGTGATCGGCAACGGCGAGATCGTGCGGCTCGTGCTCTCGGACGGGCGCCGTCAGCTGCAGGTGCCGGAGGTGCTCGGCCAGCAGCTCGACGCCGCTCGGGCAGCGCTCGAGACCGACTTCGTCGTCGCCGAGCCGATCGACGAGGTCTTCGACGGCGCCGAGGCCGGCACGGTGCTGGCCGCGGCAGACCCCGACGGCACCTCGCTCACCGACCTCGATTCGCTCGAGGAGCGCACGCCGGTGTCGCTGCGCGTCTCGCTCGGGCCCGTGCCGGCGGCCGCCGGCCAGCCGGCCGATGAGGCCGCGGCCGCCCTGCAGCAGGTGGGGCTGGTCGCCGACTTCTCGACCGAGCAGCACTCTGCCGAGGTGCCGCAGGGCCGTCTCATCAGCGTCGGCATCCCCGCGGGCGAGGTGCGTCGCGACGCGACCATCACCGGCGTCGTCTCGCTCGGCCCCGAGATGGTCGATGTGCCGGATGTGGTGGGCAAGCCGATCCCGGAAGCCCTCGACCTGCTCCGCGCGGCCAGGCTCGAGCCTGACTTGCAGACCAACGTTCCCGAGGCGCTCTGGGGCACCGGCATCGCCTCGATCCTCTCGCAGAGCATCGAGGCCGGCACCCCCGTCGAGATCGGCACGACCGTGACGATCGACGCGACCTTCTAGCGCGGCGCGACGCCGCGCATCCGTCGCATCACCCCGCGCGACGCGCGCGGACGGCTAGGCAGGGCGAGGCGCGGCGCGCGCGGACGGCTATGCAGGGCGAGGCGCGGCGCGCAGCTCCTCGGCCACCAGGAACGCGAGCTCGAGCGACTGCATGTGGTTCAGGCGCGGGTCGCAGAGCGACTCGTAGCGGGTCTCGAGGGCGACCTCGTCGATCGCCTCCGAGCCGCCGAGGCACTCGGTGACGTCGTCGCCGGTGAGCTCGACGTGGATGCCGCCGGGGAACGTGCCGACCTGGCGGTGCGCCTCGAAGAAGCCGCGCACCTCGTCGACCACGTCGTCGAAGCGGCGCGACTTGTAGCCGTTCTTCGTGGTGATGCCGTTGCCGTGCATGGGGTCGGTGACCCACAGCGGCGTCGACTCGAGCGACTTCGAGGCCTCGAGCAGGCCGGGCAGCACGTCGCGGATGCGGCCGGCGCCCATGCGGGTGATGAACGTCAGGCGGCCCGGCTCGCGCTCGGGGTCGAGCCGGTCGACGAGCGCCTCCATGTCGGCGGGCGTGGTCGTCGGGCCGAGCTTCACGCCGATCGGGTTGCGCACCCGCGAGAAGAAGTCGACGTGGGCACCGTCGAGCTCGCGCGTGCGCTCGCCGATCCACTGGAAGTGGCTGGAGGTGTTGTAGGCCAGGCCCGTGCGGGAGTCGATGCGCGTCATCGGGCGCTCGTAGTCCATCAGCAGGCCCTCGTGGCCGGTGAAGAACTCGACGCCCTTCAGCTCGTCGAAGTTGGCGCCGGCCGCCTCCATGAAGCGCACGGCGCGGTCGATCTCGCCGGCGAGCGCCTCGTACCGGGCGAACGAGGGGTTCTCGCCGAAGCCCTTGTTCCACGAGTGCACCTGGCGCAGGTCGGCGAAGCCACCCTGCGTGAACGCGCGCACCAGGTTCAGCGTCGAGGCGGCCATGTGGTAGCCGCGCAGGATGCGCTGCGGGTCGGCCGCGCGCGACTCCGGCGTGAAGTCGTAGCCGTTGACGATGTCGCCGCGGTAGGCGGGCAGCGTCAGCTCGCCCCGGGTCTCGTTGTCGCTCGAGCGAGGCTTCGCGAACTGGCCGGCCATGCGGCCCATCTTGATGACCGGCATCGCCGCGCCGTAGGTGAGCACGACCGCCATCTGCAGGATCGTCTTGACCCGGTTGCGGATGTTGTCGGCCGTGGCGCCGGCGAAGGTCTCGGCGCAGTCGCCGCCCTGCAGCAGGAAGGCCTCGCCGCGGGCGGCGGAGGCGAGCCGATCGCGCAGCATGTCGACCTCACCCGCGAACACCAGCGGCGGCGAGCTGCGCAGCTCGCGCCGCACCCGCTCGATCGCGGCCTCGTCCTGCCAGGTGGGCTGCTGCTTGATCGGCAGCGCTCGATACGCATCGAGGCCCTGCTCGATGGAGCCGTGCTCCATGAACGAAGGTGTCGCGATGGTGTCGGTCATGCCCTGCCTCAATGCTCCGGCGGCGCTTGTGCGCCGTCATCCAGTCTAGTCGCGGGCGGATCGCCTCAGCGGCCCGTCGAGCGGGCCGTGCGCTCGGCCTCCACGCGCGCCTTCACGCTCGAGGCGTAGACGTCGACGTACTCCTGATCGGAGATGCGGTTGAGCGTGACCATGATCTCGTCGGTGATCGAGCGCAGCACGAAGCGGTCGCCCTCGAGGTTGTAGTAGCGCGAGAAGTCGATCGGCTCGCCGAAGATCATCCCGATCCTCCCGACGCGCGGCAGCCGGCTGCCGATCGGCATGATCTTCTCGGTGTCGACCATCACGCACGGGATGACCGGCACGCGCGCGTCGAGCACCATGCGGGCGACGCCGGTGCGGCCGCGGTACATCTTGCCGTCCGGGCTGCGGGTGCCCTCGGGGTAGATGCCGATGAGCTGGCCCTCCTGCAGCTTCTGCAGCGCCGCGTTCAGGCTCTGCGAGCTCTTCTCGCCGCCCGAGCGATCCATCGGCAGCTGCCCGACACCGAGGAAGAACCACCGCATGAGCCTGCCCTTGAGGCCCTTGCCGTTGAAGTAGTCGGACTTCGCCAGGAAGTAGACGCGGCGCTGGAGCACCAGCGGCATCAGAAAGGAGTCGATCACCGAGAGGTGGTTGCCGGCGATGATCGCGCCGCCGTGCTCGGGCAGGTTCTCGAGCCCGGCGACCCAGGGTCGGAACACCCGCGTGATGTAGGGGCCGACAATCCAATGTCGCAGCAGCCAGTAGATCATCGCCACCTCCTCGGGGATCGAGCCTAGGGCAGTGGGATGCTCCCTACAGACATGCGCGCCGTTGAGGGATCCTCGCGAGCGCCGACCCTAGACTGAGCCGAACGCACGAAAGCCGAAGGAGTCCCAGTGCCCGAGCTCACCACCCCAGAGGGTGTCATCCCTCCCGTCGTCACCCCGGATCCTGAGGCGAACGTCACCGATCTGCTCGAGGACACCGTCCGCAAGCATCCTGACTCCCCGCTGTTCTCCTTGCCCGAGGGCGAGGGCTGGCGCGACATCTCCGCCACCGAGTTCAAGCGCCAGGTGGTCGCGCTCGCCAAGGGCTTCGTCGCGGCCGGCATCCAGCCGGGCGACTCCGTGGGCTTCATGTGCAAGGTGCGCTACGAGTTCTCGCTGGTCGACTTCGCCCTCTGGTACGCCGGCGCCCGCATGGTGCCCGTCTACGAGACCTCCGCCCCCTCGCAGATCCAGTGGATCCTCTCCGACGGCGGCGCGAGCCGCGTGATCCTCGAGGACGCCGAGCTGGTCTCGCGCTTCGATGAGGCGCACGGCGACCTGCCCGCCATCAGCGACGTGTGGCGCATCGACCGCGGTGACCTCGACCGGCTGGTCGAACAGGGCAAGGACGTTGCCGACGAGGAGATCGAGCGCCGCCGCTCGCTCGCGGTCGGCAGCGACATCGCCACCCTCATCTACACCTCCGGCGCCACCGGCCGCCCCAAGGGCACGATGCTGACGCACTCGAACTTCGTCGAGCTGTGCCGCAACGCCGCCGTGGAGATGGCGGATGTGGTCCGCCCCGGCGCCGCCACCCTGCTGTTCGTCACGCAGGCGCACGTGTTCGCGCGCTTCATCTCGGTGCTCGGCATCGCCGCCGCGGTGCGGGTGGGCCACCAGTCCGACACGAAGCAGCTGCTGCCGTCGATGGGCTCGTTCAAGCCCACCTTCTTCCTCGCCGTGCCGCGCGTGTTCGAGAAGGTCTACAACGCCAGCGAGCAGAAGGCCGAGGCCGGCGGCAAGGGCAAGATCTTCCGCGCCGCCGCGCTGGCGGCCGTCGCGCACTCGAAGGCGATCGACGCCGGCCACGTGCCGCTGGGGCTCAAGCTGCGCTTCGCCGTGCTCGACAAGCTCGTGCTCAGCAAGCTGAAGGTGGCGCTGGGCGGCAACGTCAAGTACGCCGTCTCCGGCTCGGCCCCGCTGTCGATCTTCCTGGCCCACTTCTACCGCTCGCTCGGCATCCGCATCCTGGAGGGCTACGGCCTCACCGAGACGACGGCGCCGCTGACGGTCAACGTGCCCAGCAAGTTCAAGATCGGCACGGTCGGCCCCGCGCTGCCCGGCAACGGGGTGAAGATCGCCGAGGACGGCGAAGTGCTCGGCAAGGGCGCCGCCGTCTTCGCCGGCTACTGGAACAACGAGCAGGCCACCAAGGAGTCCTTCACCGAGGACGGCTGGTTCCACACCGGTGACATCGGCTCGCTCGACGCGGACGGCTACCTGACCATCACGGGCCGCAAGAAGGAGATCATCGTCACCGCCGCGGGCAAGAACGTCGCCCCGAACGTGCTCGAGGACCCGATCCGCTCCAACACCATCATCGGCCAGCCCGTGGTGGTCGGCGACCAGCGCAAGTTCATCGCGGCGCTCATCACGCTCGACTCGGAGATGCTCGGCACCTGGCTCAAGAACAACGGCCACGACGAGCACATGTCACTGGCCGACGCGGCGGCGTTCCCGCCGGTCATCGACGAGGTGCGCGTGGCGATCAAGCGCGCCAACAAGCAGGTCTCGCGCGCCGAGTCGGTGCGCAAGTTCGCGATCATCCCGGTCGAGTTCATCGAGGCCAACGGCCACCTGACGCCGAAGATGTCGATCAAGCGCCACAACATCCTGAAGGACTACGCCGCCGAGATCGACGACATCTACGCGTCGAACTCGACCGCGCACGACGTCGGCGAGTGATCGCACGGATCCCGGAGTGACCGGATGATCGAGCCGCACGCCCCCCAGGACGCCGTGGCGGTCGCCGATCACTACGACGAGCTCGACCTGATCTATCGCCGGGTGTGGGGCGAGCACGTCCACCACGGGCTCTGGACGACCGGGCGCGAGACGCCTGCGGAGGCTGTCGAGGCTGCAGCCCAGCGAGGCGTGCGTCGACATCGGCTGCGGCTACGGCGGCACCGCGAGGCGGCTCGCGGCGACCCGCGAGGTCGGGGTCATCGGCGTCACCCTCTCCGCCGAGCAGGCCCGGCACGCGGCGACGCACCCCGCTCCCGGCGTGGAGATCCGCGTGCGCGACTGGCTCGAGAGCGGTCTGCCCGGCGGCTCGGCCGACGCCGCGTGGGCGATCGAGTCGAGCGAGCACATGGTCGACAAGCCCGCGTTCTTCGCCGAGGCCCATCGCGTCCTGGCGCCCGGCGGCCGCTTCGTCGTCTGCGCATGGCTCGCCGAGACGGGCGCGAGCGGCTGGAAGGTCCGCCACCTGCTGGAGCCGATCTGCCGGGAGGGCCGCCTGCCCTCGATGGGCACGCGCGAGGAGTACGCGGCGATGGCACGGGACGCCGGCTTCGAGATCGTCGGCTACGAGGACGTCAGCCAGCGCGTCGCGCGCACCTGGACGATCTGCGCGCGTCGGCTCGCGCGAGCGCTGGTGGTCGATCGGGAGATCCGCCGGATCGGACTCGCCGCGCGCAACCGCATCTTCGCGCTGTCGTTCCCTCGTCTCATCGTGGCCTACCGCATCGGCCCGATGCGGTACGGCATCTTCACGCTCGTCAAGGTCGATCCGGCCCAGCAGGGCTGAGGCCTGCCCTGCCGCGCGGGTCGGCTCAGTACCAGTCGGCCTTGCGCACCTCGGCCATCGCGAGCGAGCGCACATCCTTCTCGAGCGCCTGCAGGTAGAGCTTCCCGTCGAGGTGCGCCATCTCGTGCTGCAGCATCTGCGCCATCAGGCCCTCCCCCTCGAGCACGACCTCGGCGCCGGCCGTGTCGACACCGATCACGCGGCAGAACGGATGGCGCGGGGTCGGGAAGCCGAGCTCGGGCACCGACAGGCAGCCCTCGTCGACGAGCTCGGGCTCGCCCCGCACCTCGTCGATGCGCGGGTTGAGCACGTAGCCGAGCTCGCCGTCGACGAAGTAGGAGAAGGCCGCCTTCGCGACGCCGATCTGGCAGGCGGCGACGCCGGCGCGGCCCGGCAGCTGCACGGTGTCGAGCAGGTCCTGCACGAGCGCGGCGGTCGCGGCACCGGCGGGGTCGACCGGCGCGGCGCGCTCTCGCAGCACCGGGTCGCCGAAGACCCGGATCTCGCGGACGCTCATGCCGGCGCCACCACCACGATCAGGTCGCCCGCCTGCACCGGCGTCGTGCCGGGCAGCGCGAGGCGCTCGACGGTGCCGGCGATCGGCGTCGTGATCGCGGCCTCCATCTTCATCGCCTCGATGGTCGCGACGGCGTCGCCGGCCGCGACGGTGTCGCCCTCGGCGACCTTGACGGTGACCGCCCCCGCGAACGGGGCCGCGATCTGGCCCGCCACCGACGCATCCGCCTTCTCCACCTGCGGCTTGTCGACCTTCACCGAGCGGTCGCGCACGTAGACGGGGCGCAGCTGGCCGCCCAGCACGGTCATGACCGTGACCATGCCGTCGTCGTCGGGCTCGCCGACCGCCTCGAGCTCGACGTTGAGGGTGACGCCGCGGCCGATGCCGACGTGGTGCTCCTCACCCTGCTGCATGCCGTAGAGGTAGTCGATCGTGTCGACCACCGAGAGGTCGCCGTACTGCTCGCGGCTCTCGTCGAAGGCCTTGGTCGGTGCGGCGAAGAGCAGCTCGTTGAGCGCGTGCCGACGGTCGGCGCCGGGCGCCGTGAGCCGCTCGGCCTGCTCGGGCTCGAGCGGCGTGACCGAGATGTCGACCTCGCGCCCGGCGAGCACCTTCGAGCGGAAGGGCTCCGGCCAGCCGCCGGGCAGGTCGCCCAGCTCGCCCGCCATGAAGCCGATCACCGAGTCAGGGATGTCGAACTTGCGCGGGTCGGCCTCGAACTCCTCCGGGGTGACGCCCAGCGCGACCAGCTGCAGCGCGAGATCGCCGACCACCTTCGAGGAGGGGGTGACCTTCGTCGGGCGGCCGAGGATGCGGGATGCCGCGGCGTACCAGTCCTCGATCTTCTCGAAGTCGTCGGCGAGGCCGAGCGCGATCGCCTGCTGGCGCAGGTTGGAGAGCTGGCCGCCCGGGATCTCGTGGTGGTAGACGCGGCCGGTGGGGCCGGGCAGGCCCGACTCGAACGGCTTGTAGAGGCGGCGCACGGCCTCCCAGTAGGGCTCGAGCTCGCTGACGGCATCGAGCGAGATGCCGGTGTCGCGCTCGGTGTGGGCGACGGCGGCGACGAGCGCCGACAGCGAGGGCTGGCTGGTGGTGCCCGACATCGGCGCGCTCGCCACGTCGACCGCGTCGACCCCCGCCTCCGAGGCGGCGAGCAGCGTCGCCAGCTGGCCGCCGGCGGTGTCGTGCGTGTGCAGGTGCACCGGTACGTCGAAGCGCTCGCGCAGCGCGGAGACGAGCTTCGAGGCCGCCCCGGCGCGCAGCAGGCCGGCCATGTCCTTGATCGCCAGCACGTGCGCGCCGGCGTCGACGATGCGCTCGGCGAGCCGCAGGTAGTAGTCGAGCGTGTAGAGGTCCTCCGCCGGGTTCAGCATGTCGCCCGAGTAGCAGAACGCCACCTCGGCGACGGTCGTGCCGGTCTCCAGCACGGCATCGATCGCCGGGCGCATCTGGTCGACGTCGTTGAGCGCGTCGAAGATGCGGAACACGTCGATGCCGGTCGCGGCGGCCTCCTCCACGAACGCGGCCGTGACCTCGGTCGGGTACGGCGTGTAGCCGACGGTGTTGCGGCCGCGCAGCAGCATCTGCAGCGGGATGTTGGGCATCGCCTCGCGGATGCCGGCGAGGCGCTCCCAGGGGTCCTCGCCCAGGAAGCGCAGCGCCACGTCGTAGGTGGCGCCGCCCCAGGCCTCCATCGAGAGCAGCTGCGGCGTCATGCGCGCGACGTGCGGCGCGACGGCGACCAGGTCGGCGGTGCGCACGCGCGTGGCGAGCAGCGACTGGTGCGCGTCGCGGAAGGTGGTCTCGGTGACCGCGAGCGAGGTGCGCTCGCGCAGCGCGCTCGCCCAGCCGGTCGGGCCGAGCTCGAGCAGCCGCTGGCGCTCGCCGTCGGGCGCGGGGGCGTCGATATCGATCTCCGGCAGCTTGATCGCCGGGTTGATGACGCCGTCGGCCGAGCCGTGCGGCTTGTTGACGGTGACGTCGGCCAGCCACGACAGCACCTTCGAGGCGCGGTCCTTCGGCGGGTTGATGCGCGTGAGCTCGGGGTGCTCGTCGATGAAGAGTGTCGAGACGTCGCCGGCGCGGAACTCCTCGTCGTCGAGCAGGTTCAGCAGGAACGGGATGTTCGTGGCCACGCCGCGGATGCGGAACTCGCTGACCGCGCGGTGGGCGCGGCGGATGGCGGTGTCGAGGTCGCGGCCGCGACAGGTGACCTTCGCGAGCATGGAGTCGAAGTGCGGGCTCACCTCGGTGCCGGGGTTGATGGTGCCGCCGTCGAGACGGACGCCGGCGCCGCCGGGCGAGCGGTAGGCGGTGATGCGGCCGGTGTCGGGGCGGAAGCCATCCGCCGGGTTCTCGGTCGTCACGCGGCACTGCAGCGCGGCGCCGTGCATCTCGATGTTGTCCTGCAGCAGGCCGAGCTCGGCCAGCGTCTCGCCGGCTGCGATGCGGATCTGGCTGGCGACGAGGTCGACGTCGGTGATCTCCTCGGTGACGGTGTGCTCGACCTGGATGCGCGGGTTCATCTCGATGAACACGTGCTCGCCGGCGCGCTCACCGGCGGTGTCGAGCAGGAACTCGACGGTGCCGGCGTTGACGTAGCCGATCGACTTCGCGAAGGCGATCGCGTCGCGGTACATCGCGTCCCGCTGCTGCTGGCTGAGGTTCGGCGCCGGTGCGAGCTCGACCACCTTCTGGTGGCGGCGCTGCACCGAGCAGTCGCGCTCGAACAGGTGCACCGTCTCGCCCGTGGCGTCGGCGAGGATCTGCACCTCGATGTGGCGCGGGCGCACGACGGCCTGCTCGATGAACATGGTGGCGTCCCCGAACGCGCTGTCGGCCTCGCGCATGGCGGCCTCGAGCGCCTCCCGCAGGTCTTCGCGCTTCTGGACCAGACGCATCCCTCGACCACCGCCGCCGGCGACGGCCTTGCAGAAGACCGGAAAGCCGATCTCGTCGGCGCCCGCGATGAGCACGTCCATGTCGGTGGTGGCGGGCGTCGATGCGAGCACCGGCACGCCCGCGGCGATCGCGTGCTCCTTGGCCGTCACCTTGTTGCCTGCCATGGCCAGCACGGAGGCGCCGGGGCCGACGAAGGTGATGCCTGCTTCCGCCGCGGCGGTGGCGAGCTCGGGGTTCTCGCTCAGGAAGCCGTAGCCGGGGTAGATCGCGTCGGCGCCGGCGTCCTTGGCGACCCGGATGATCTCGCTCACCGTCAGGTAGGCGCGCACCGGGCGGCCCGGTTCGCCGATCTGGTAGGCCTCGTCGGCCTTCTGGCTGTGCAGCGAGTTGCGGTCCTCGTGGGCGAAGACGGCGACCGTCTTCACTCCCAGCTCATTGGCTGCCCGGAAGGCTCGGATCGCGATCTCGCCGCGGTTGGCTACGAGCAGCTTCGTGAACATGCAGGAACCCTCCGAGGTGTGGCGGCGCTTCCGATCCAATCTAGTGCCGCTAGGCTTGGCCGCCGTGCACGTACTCTCGATCAGCTCCCTCAAAGGCGGCGTCGGCAAGACCACGGTGACGCTCGGTCTCGCCTCCGCCGCATTCGCGAAGGGTCTCCGCACCCTGGTGGTCGATCTCGACCCGCAATCCGATGCCTCCACCGGCATGGACATCGAGATCGAGGGCCGACTCAACATCGCGGATGTCCTCGCCAACCCCAAGGACAAGGTCGTCCAGCAGGCGATCTCGCCCTCGGGCTGGACCCAGGGCCACGGCGGCACCATCGACGTGCTGATCGGCAGCCCGTCGGCGATCAACTTCGACGGCCCGCATCCGACCATCAAGGACATCTGGAAGCTCGAGACGGCCCTCGCGACCGTCGAGAACGACTACGACCTGGTGCTGGTCGACTGCGCCCCCTCGCTCAATGCGCTCACGCGCACCGCATGGGCGGCCTCCGACCGCGTGCTGGTGGTCACCGAGCCGGGCCTGTTCTCGGTCGCGGCCGCCGACCGCGCGCTGCGCGCGATCGAGGAGATCCGCCGCGGGCTCAGCCCGCGCCTGCAGCCGCTCGGCATCGTCGTGAACCGCGCGCGGCCGCAGTCGCTCGAGCACCAGTACCGCATCCAGGAGCTCAAGGACATGTTCGGCCCGCTCGTGCTCGACGCGGTGCTGCCCGAGCGCACCTCCATGCAGCAGGCGCAGGGCGCCGCCCGGCCGCTGCACGTGTGGCCCGGCGAGGGCGCGCAGGAGATGGCGCTGCAGTTCGACGAGCTGCTGCAGCTGGTGCTGACCGCCGCAGGCCGCGCCGGCGACGAGGCGGCATCCGGCCGCCGCATCCCCGCGCCGACCGCCGCCGTCGACGCCACGGCGGCGGCAGAGCTCGAGGAGGCCGCCGCTGAGGCAGAGGCTGCCGAGGGCGAGAGCGGCGAGCCCGGCAAGACCGACAAGCAGTAGCCGACCTCACACCGAGGCGATGCGCTCCCCCGTGCGCGGCATGCCGCGCTCGACGACCGCGCCGTCGGCCACGCGCCGGGAGGGCCCGAGCTCGACGGCGATGCCGGATGCGCTCGGCCAGTCGAGCGAGTCGGTGGCCTGCAGGTGCAGGTGCGGCTCGGTGCTGTTGCCGGAGCCACCGCACTCGGCCGGCTGCTGGCCGGCCGTCACCCGGTCCCCGACCCGCGCGGCTGCTACCGGGCGCGGGCTCAGGCCGTGCGGCTCTTGCGCGCGCGGCGGGCGGCGAGCTCGTCGACCGGCTGCTGGTCGACCTGGGTGACCTCGAGCTCGATCAGCTGCGTCTCGACCTCGCGCAGCACCTTGCCGACCGCGATGCCGAACACGCCCTGGCCGCGACCGAGGAGGTCGATGACCTCGTCGTTCGAGGTGCACAGGTAGACGCTCGCGCCGTCGGAGATGAGGGTGGTCTGGGTCAGGTCGCGCACGCCGGCGTCGTGCAGCTGCACGATGGCGACGCGGATCTGCTGCAGCGAGATGCCGGTGTCGAGCAGGCGCTTGACGAGCTTCAGCACCAGGATGTCGCGGAAGGAGTAGAGGCGCTGGCTGCCGGAGCCGGTGGCCGAGCGGACGGTCGGCTCGACCAGCCCGGTGCGCGCCCAGTAGTCGAGCTGGCGGTAGGTGATGCCAGCCGCGTCTGCGGCGATGGCGCCCTTGTAGCCGACGGCGTCGTCCTCCTGCGGGAGGCCGTCGGTGAACAGCAGACCGAGCTCGTGGCGGTTCGTCCCGCCCTGGTCTGCATCCCGGCTGCCGTCGCGCATTGCCGTCCCTTCCACTGCTGGGCTCAACCTTCAAGTAATGGTTGAGTGTTGGCCCCACCGTAGCGACCCGACGCGTCGTCCCCGGGGATATCCGGATCGGGCGGCGTGTCGGGGCCGAGTCTACGCCCTGCCGCCGACGACGGACAGGGGCGCGCCAGCGATCAGGCGCCGAGCGAGTCGCGCGTGAGCAGCTCGCGCACCGACTGGATCTGGCCGGCGAGGTCGCGCGCCGCCTCCGCCGCCTTCGCCTGGCTGCCGGTCTCGCGACGGCCGCGCATGGGCTTCAGCGCCGACTCGATCAGCGCCGCCTCGCGCTGCGCCGACTGCCGCATGCCGCGCAGGTGGCGCGGCTCGATGCCGAAGCGCTGCAGCTCGACCAGGGACTTCAGCGCCTGCACGGCGGCATCGCCGAACGGCTCGGCGCCCGGCACCAGCTGCGCGGAGAGCGCATCGGCGAGCAGCTGCTTCGATGCGCCCGTCTCGGCCTGCAGCTCCGCCCGCGACAGCCGCCGCTCGGCGCCCAGGATGGAGGGAGCCTCGACGCGCACGTTCGCGCCGGGGATCTGCGGCGTGCGACCGGCGTCGATGTCGTCGAGGTGGCCGAGGATCACCTTGAGCGGCAGGTAGTGGTCGCGCTGCAGCGTCAGGATGTAGCGCAGCCGCTCGAGGTCGGCGGCGTCGAACTTGCGGTAGCCGGAGCTGGTGCGCTGGGGCGAGATGAGCCCCTGGTCCTCGAGGAAGCGCAGCTTCGACGGCGACAGGTCGGGGAACTCCGGGCCCAGCTTCGCCAGCACCTGGCCGATGGAGAGGAGGCCGGCGGGCTTCCTCGCCGCCTGTGCGCTCACGCCCGCTGCTCGAGGTCGAGCCGCGAGCGGTAGAACGTGAGCCGGAACTTGCCGACCTGCACCTCGGCGCCGTCGCGCAGCACGACCGACTCGACGCGCTCGCCGTTGTGGTACGTGCCGTTGAGCGAGCCGAGGTCGCGCAGCTCGAAGGCCGTGCCGGAGCGGGCGAACTCCGCGTGCCGGCGCGAGACGGTGACGTCGTCGAGGAAGATGTCGGCGTCGGGGTGGCGGCCGGCGACGGTGGAGTCCTGGTCGAGCAGGAAGCGCGCGCCCACGTTCGGCCCGCGGCGCACGACCAGGATCGCCGAGCCAGAGGGAAGCGAGGCGACAGCCTCGCGGTCCTCGGGCGAGGTGCCCTCGATCATCGCCGCCAGCTGTGCGCGGTAGTCGTCACCCCATGACTGCGTGCTCTCGCCGTCGCGGCCGTCGTGCTCGGTCATGCGGTTCCTCCACGCGAATGGTGCCAGCGGGCGCTGGCGGACGTTCAGCATAGCGTCGGAGCCTGTGCGGAGAGCCCATCGCTGGGACCCTCGCCGACGTAGGCACCGACGCCCTGAGACGCCACCCTAGCGAATGCGCGGGCGCGGCGGGAGGCTCAGGCGAAGCCTGCGAACTGGCGCAGCAGCGCGGCCACCGCGGCGGCCGCCGCGACCGCCACGATGAACGGCGCGCGCACCGCGAACAGGCCGGCCGCGACCAGCACGGCGGGGATGCGCGCGTCGAGCACGATCCCCTCGCCGCCGCCGAGCGTCTGCACGGCGACCAGGCCCGCCAGCAGCGAGACGGTCAGCAGCTCGAGCGTGCGGCGCGGTCGCGGCTGATCGAACAGGCGCGGCGGCACGGCGTAGCCGAGCAGCTTGATCGCGAGCACCGCGATGGACGCGAGCAGGATGAGGTGCCAGAGGGTCACGCGTGCTGCCCCTCGCGATGCTCGGGCCCGCCGGGGTCGGGCAGATCGGACTCGTGCTTGGGCCCGAACCAGTTCGTCAGCCCCACGACGACGCCGACGACCGCCGCCAGGATCACCGGCGTGCCAGAGGGCGCCACCGGCAGCAGCGCGGCGGCGAGCACGGCGCTGGCGGCGGCCACCGCGATCGCCTGCCTCGCCTTGAGCCGCGGCCAGAGCAGGCCGACGAAGGCCGCGGCGGCAGCGGCGTCGAGCCCCCACTGCTTCGGGTCGCCGAGCAGGTCGCCCAGCAGTGCACCGGCGAGAGTCGCCAGGTTCCAGCCGACGAAGATGCCCACGCCCGTCACCCAGAAGCCCACCCGCTGCGCCCTCGGCTCCGACTGCGCCAGCGCCACCGCGGTGGACTCGTCGATCGTCACATGCGCGGCCAGCGGCATCATCATCGGTCGCGGCTGCACCACCCGCCGCATGCTCATGCCGTAGAGGGCGTTGCGCAGGCCCAGCATGCCGGCGCTCGCGACGCCCGCGATGCCCCCGCCGGCGGCGATGACGCCGATGAACGCGAACTGCGAGCCGCCCGAGAACATCAGCAGGCTGAGCACCATCGTCTGCCACAGATCGAGGCCGCTCGCGATCGAGAGCGCACCGAACGAGAGGCCGTAGGCACTGGTCGCGACGACGACCGAGACGCCCTCCCGCCAAGCGCGACCCACCGCATCCGTCTGCACCGGATCAGCCTATTCGGCGGGCGCAGTGCTGCTCGCGGCCGGCCTCGCCGACTGCGCCGCTAGCCTGGAGCGCATGAGCCTGCTTGCCGGCGACGACGGCCTCGCCCGGCCCGCGTGGGCCGCGACCGACCCGCTCATGCGCGACTACTACGACCGCGAGTGGGGCATGCCGGTGCGCGACGAGACCGGGCTGTTCGAGCGGCTCTCGCTCGAGGCCTTCCAGTCGGGGCTGTCGTGGTCGACCATCCTGCGCAAGCGGCCGGCGTTCCGCGAGGCCTTCCTGGGGTTCGAGGCGGATGCGGTGGCCCGCTTCGACGAGGACGACACGGCCAGGCTGATGGCCGATGCGCGCATCGTGCGCAACCGGCGCAAGATCGCCGCCACCATCCAGAACGCCCGTGCCACCGTGGCGCTGCGCGAGGCGGAGGGGCTGGCGGCCCTGATCTGGTCGTTCCAGCCGCAGGCGACGCCGAGGCCGGCGACGTTCGCCGAGGTGCCGACGCAGAGCGCGGAGTCGATCGCGCTGTCGAAGGAGCTGAAGCGGCGCGGATTCGCGCACGTGGGGCCGACGACGATGCACGCGCTGATGGAGGCTGTGGGCATCATCGACACGCACCTCGTCGGCTCGCACCGGCGCGGCTCGAGCGGCATCTGGGCAGCCGATGGGAGCAGAGCATGAGGCAGATCCTGATCGTCCAGTCGCGGCCGGAGGACGCCGTCGCCGACGCCGAGCTCGAGGCGATGGTGCGCTTCGGCCGGCTCGACGAGGCCCGCATCCGCCGCGTGCGGCTCGACCGCGAACAGCCGGCCCTGGGCAGCGACGGAGTGGGCAGCGGCGGCGTGGGCGCGAGCGTCGTCGACCTGGCCGACATCGATGCCGTGCTGGTCGGCGGCGGCCCCGCGAACTTCAGCGACGAGCACGGCCGGCCGCCGGGCCACGCCGCCACCGTCACGTGGCTCACCGAGCTCGCCACCCGCGTCATCCGCGACGACGTGCCCTACCTCGGCGCGTGCCTGGGCCTGGGCGCCCTCGTGCACGCGCTGGGCGATCGCATGGTGCGCGGCATCGCCGAGTCGGTGGCGCCGGTCGAGCTGAGCCTGGTCGGCGAGGACTGGTTCACCGACGGCCTGCCGCGCGCCTTCACCGCGTTCGGCGGCCACAAGGAGGGCATCGCCCAGGCGCCGGAGGGCGCGACGACGCTCGCGGTCTCGGCGGCCTGCGTGCACATGATCCGGGTCGGCGAGCACGTGGTGGGCACGCAGTTCCACCCGGAGCTCGACGCCGAGGGGCTCGAGCAGCGCATCCGCGTCTACCGCGACCACGGCTACTTCTCCCCCGCCGAGGTCGACGACCTGGTCGCCGCCGGCCGCGCGGCGCAGGTGACGCATCCGCAGACCATCCTCGCCCGCTTCGCCGAGCGCTACGGGCTCACGCGGTGACGGCTGCCGCGAGCGCCGCCGGGCCGCGCGCGGTCGTCGCCTTCGACGCCTTCAAGGGCAGCCTGACCGCCGCCGAGGCGTGCGCGGCGGCCGCCCGCGGCATCCGCGCGGTGGTGCCGGATGCCGAGGTGCTGCTCGTGCCGATGGCCGACGGCGGCGAGGGCTCGCTCGATGCGCTGCTCGCCCGCGGCGGCGAGGAGGTCGTCACCGCCACCGTCGACGCCATCGGCCGCCCGGCCCGGGCGCGCTGGGCGCTCGAGGGCACGCACGCCGTCATCGAGCTCGCGCAGGCCGCCGGGCTCCCGCAGGTCGAGGACGCACCGCTGCAGCCGCTGGCCGCCTCCACCGCGGGGCTGGGCCGGGTGGTGCTCGCCGCGCTCGAGCGCGGTGCCGACGAGCTCACGCTGCTGCTGGGCGGCTCGGCGACCAGCGACGGCGGCGCCGGGCTGCTGACCGCCCTCGGGGCGCGGCTGACGGATGCGTCGGGCCGCCCCGTGCAGGCCGGCGGCGGTGGGCTCGGCGCGATCGCGCACCTCGACGCGAGCCGCATCGACCCGCGCGCCCTCGCCGCCACCTGGCGCTTCGTCACCGACGTCGACGCACCGCTCTTGGGCCCGCGCGGCGCAGCGGCCGTGTTCGGGCCGCAGAAGGGCGCGAGCGCCGCCGAGGCGGCCGCGCTCGATGCCGCGCTCGACCGCTTCGCGCGCGTGGGCGCCGCGGCCCTCGGGGTCGACGCGGCGGCGATCACCGAGGTGCCCGGCGCCGGCGCCGCCGGCGGCGTGGCGAGCGTGCTGCGGGCGCTCACCGGCGGCGCGATCGTCGCCGGCGGCGACTGGTTCGCCGAGCTCGCCGGGCTCGACGACGCGCTCGCCGGCGCCGCCATGGTGCTCACCGGCGAGGGACGCTTCGACAGCCAGTCGGCCGGCGGGAAGGTGGTCTCGGTGGTGCACGCCGCCGCGCAGCGCCACCGCGTGCCGCTGTGCGTGCTGGCGGGATCGGTCGATGCGGCCGCCGCACGAGCGATGGGCGTGCCGGCCTTCTCGCTCGCGGCCGGGCCCGCGACGCTGACCGAGCTGCAGCGTGACGCGGCCGGCCTGCTCGAGGCGGCCGCCGCAGCCGTCACCCGCCTGACCCTGCGCTGACCTCGGGCCCGGCGCTGGCAGATCGCCCGGTTAGATGGTGAGCATGACTCGCGTCGACCCGAACGCCTCGACCATCGCCCGCCTTCGCGCCGCCGCCGGCGCGCTCGGGCCGAGCGAGCGCCGCGTCGCCGATGTCGTGCTGAGCCGCCCGGAGGCGGTGGTCGAGTGGTCGACCTCGGAGCTCGCCCAGATCGCCGGCACCGCGCCCGCGACCGTGATCCGAGCGTGCCAGAGCCTGGGCTTCCGCGGCTTCCAGCACCTGCGGCTCGAGCTCGCCCGTGCCCTGCCAGCCGTCGCGGCCGACGAGCCGGCGACGGCACTGCCGGCGTTCACCGACGCGATCGAGGCGCTGCGCCACAGCGCCGCAGCCGTCGATGCGGAGGCGATCGAGGCCGCGGTCGCCGCCGTGGCCTCGACCCATCGCATCGTGCTGGTCGGCAACGGCTTCTCGGGCCCGCCGCTGCAGGACGCCGCGCTGCGCCTGTCGACGCTGGGCCGCAGGGTCGAGGCACCCATCGACGTGCTCGGTCAGCAGTTCGCGTGCCAGTCGCTGCGCCCCGGCGACGTCACACTCGCGCTCAGCTATTCGGGCGCCAACACCCACACGCTCGCCGCCTGCCGCGCCGTGAGCGCCGCGGGCGCGACCCTGATCGCGGTGACCTCGTTCGCCCAGTCGCCCATCGCTCGGCTCGCCGACGTGCTCGTCGTCACCGGTCAGGCGAACCGCGTGCACGATGTCGACCCCTTCCTCACCAGGCTCGGGCACCTCGTGGCCCTCCACGCCATCCATGACGGCGTCGCGCGGCGCTCGCCGTCGACCGTGCCCGGCATGCGCGAGGTGGTCGCCGACGCGCTCGCCGACGACGCCTGACCTTCGCCCGGGCGTCAGCCGCCCGACACCTCCCGTTCACGCTGCCCGACGAGTCTGGAATCACGTTCCGAGCGATGCGGAACGGCGGGAATTCGAACGGGGTGGCAGATGCAGGCGCACGAGCTCGCCCTCGACGGCACCCGCAACACCCGAGTCTTCGGCTCCCCTGCCTGGCTCATCCGCTCGGCGCACCTCGACGATCTGACCGCCGAAGGCGCCGCCGGCCTGCGCGAGGCGGGTGCGACCGTCGTGGTCGACCTGCGCGAGCCGATCGAACGAGCGGCGTCCGCTGAGCCCGCCGCGCACGGCCTGCCGGTCGTGCACATCCCGCTGTACGGGCTCGCCGACGGCCCGCCGCTGGTCGGCTCGCTCGAGGGCGTCGCCGAGATGCTGCTGGCCGATCGCATGCCGCAGCTCGCCGCGGCGGTCGCCGCGATCGCGGATGCGGACGGCGCCGCGATCGTGCACTGCGCCGTCGGCAAGGACCGCACCGGGCTGGTCGTCGCCCTCGCGCTGCTGGCGGCCGGTGCCACCCGCGAGCAGGTCGTCGCGGACTACGCGCGCTCCGGCGCGGCGATCAGCAGCGAGCGCATCGCCGAGGTGACGCGCGAGATCGATGCACTCGCGCTCGATTCCGAGACTCGTGCCGCGGCGCTGCGGCTGCACCTCGCGAGCCCCGCGCAGGCGATGGAGGACACGCTCGACCGCATCGAGGCAGCCGGTGGCGCCGAGCGGCTGCTGCTCGACGCGGGCATCGGCGCGCAGCGGATCGTCATGCTGCGCGCGAAGGCGAGCAGCGTGGTGCAGGCATGAGCGCCGCGAGCGGCAGGCTGACGATCCTGCACCTGAGCGACGTGCACGCCACCGACGGGGCGCTGCTCTACGACCCCGTCGACGGCATCGAGCGCCTCGAGCAGGTGGGCCGCTACGCCATCGACGCCGGCGTCACGCCCGAGGCGATCGTCGTCACCGGCGACCTGATCGAGCGCGGCAACGAGGCCGCCTACCCCGCGCTGGCTGTCGCCTTCGACCGGCTCTCCGCGGCCCTCGGCGCACCCGTGCTCGCCGTACCCGGCAACCACGACACCGCCGCCGTCGACGCGCTGCTCGGGCGAGCCGGCGCAGCCGTGGCCCCCGGCTCGCTCACCGCCGACCGCGTCGTGCACGTCGGCCAGCTGCGCTTCGCCCTGCTCGACTCGGCCGACGGCGGCCTCCACCCGCAGCAGCTCGACTGGCTGCGCGAGCAGCTCGCCGAGCCGTTCGGCATCGGCACCGTCGTCACCCTCCACCACCCGCCGCTGCCCTCCCCGCTGCCGAGCCTCGCCAAGCAATCGCTCGTGCAGGGCGAGGCACTGATGCAGCTGCTCAGCGACACCGATGCGCGCCTCGTGCTGGCCGGCCACTTCCACCACCCGATGTGGGCCGTCCAGGCCGGCGTCCCGATCAGCGTCGGCCCCTCGCTCGTCTACCAGCAGGTGATGGATGCGGTGCCCGGCACGGTCGCGGGCGACGGCGAGGCGATGTTCTCCCTCGTGCACGTGACCCCATCGACCGTCAGCGCCTCGTCGGTGCGCCTCGCCTCCCCCGCGCCGCTGTTCACCAGGCACATCGCCGTGCCGGCCTGACCCAGCCGGGCCGACCCGACCCATCCGCCCCCATTCCCACCCATCGAAGAAGGAACGACATGCATCGCAAGACCGTTCGCCTCGCGGCGCTCGCAGCATCCGCCATCGTCCTCGCCGGCTGCAGCGCAGCCGAGGCCGAGCCCGCGACCAGCGACTCGGGCGCCCCCGAGGCCGCTGCCGAAGCCACCACCATCACCCTCTACACCTCGGAGCCTCAGGAGAAGATCGACGAGATCATCAGCGCGTTCAACGAGCAGCGCCCCGAGATCACCGTCGAGGTCTTCCGCGCCGGCACCGGCGACCTGACCGCCCGCATCGAGTCCGAGCGGGTCGCCGGCGAGGTGCAGGCAGACGTGCTGCTCGCCGCCGACGCCCCGACCTTCGAGGGCTACGCCGCCGACGGGCTGCTGGCCGAGCTCGACGTCGCCGACGTCGACGCGCTCGACCCGGCTGTGCTGGATGCCGAGGACTACTACGTCGGCACCCGCATCATCCCCACCGTGATCGCCTACAATACCGACATGGTCGACAGCCCGCCGACGTCGTGGCAGGAGCTCACCGACCCGAGCTACGCGAACCAGCTCGTCATGCCGAACCCGGATGTCTCGGGCGCGGCGGCGTTCAACGCCGCGGTGTGGCTCGACGACCAGCAGCTGGGCGAGGAGTGGATGACGGCGCTGGCCGCGAACGAGCCGGTCATCGTCGACAGCAACGGGCCCACCTCGCAGGCCATCGCCAGCGGCGCGCAGCCGGTCGGCGTGGTCGTCGACTACCTGGTGCGCGACCTCGCGGCAGCCGGTTCACCCATCGCCGTGTCGTACCCCGAGGAGGGCGTGCCCTTCGTCAGCCAGCCGGCCGGCATCTTCTCGAGCAGCGACGACGTCGAGGCCTCGCAGGCGTTCATCGACTTCCTGGTCAGCGCCGAGGGCCAGGCCATCGCCGTCGAGCAGGCGTACCTGCCCGTCCGCGGTGACGTCGGCACGCCCGAGGGCGCTCCGGAGATGAGCGACATCGCGCTGCTGAATCCCGACCTCGAGGTCATCGCCGAGACGAAGGCCGACGCCGTCGCGACCTTCAATGCGCTCTTCCAGTAGCACGCTGCTCGCTGAGCCCGGCCGCCCCGCGGCCGGGCTCAGCCTCGTGCGCCGACGACTGACGGACGGCCTGAGCCTCGTCAGGCTCGCGGCCTGGCTCGCGGTCGCCGCGCTCGTGCTCGTGCCCTTCGGCTCGATGATCGTGCTCGCGGGCACCGAGCATCTCGCCACCCTGTTCGAGGGCGACGTCGTGGAGGCAGGCCTCAACAGCCTCGTCTCCTCGCTCGCCTCCGCGCTCGGCGCGGTGCTCGTCGGCGGTGCGCTCGCGCTCATCATCGAGCGCACCGACATTCCCGGCAAGGGCGCGCTGCGACTGTTCGCGTTCAGCCCCATGCTCGTGCCGCCCTTCGTCGGCGCCATCTCCTGGGTCGGGCTGGCCGGACCGGCGAGCCCCGTGAACCGCTGGTGGCGCGAGCAGTTCGGCGAGCCGCTGTGGTCGGTCTACGGCGCCGACGGCGTCATCATGCTGCTGATCGTGCACTCGTACCCGATCGCGATGCTCATCATCACCGCGGCGCTGCGCCGCGTGCCGGCCGACCTCGAGCAGGCCGCCCGCATCGCCGGCGCCTCCGCCCCACGCGCGATGCTCACCGTCACCGTGCCGCTGCTGCGCGGCGCCGTGCTCTCCGCCTTCACGCTCACCGCGGTCTCGAACCTGGCCGACTTCGGCATCCCCTCCATCCTCGGCACGCCCGAGCGCTTCACGACGCTCTCGACCCTCGTCTACCGCTACATCCAGTCGGGCACGGTCGACGACCCGCTCGCCGTGGTCGCGACCATCGGGGTCGTGCTGCTGGCGGTGGCGCTGCTCGCACTGGTGCTCGACGTGCTCATCGGCCGGACGAGCGTCGAGCTCGACGCCTCGGCATCACCCGCCGAACCGCTGCCGCTGGGACGCTGGCGACCGGCCGCTGCGGTCCTGTCCTGGGGCGGCGTGCTGGCCATCACGCTGCTGCCGCTGCTGGCGCTGCTCGAGCAGTCGCTGCTGCCTGCACCCGGTGTGCCGCTCACGCCCGAGACCATCACGACCGACTCGATCGAGCGGGCGCTCACCGCCAGCGGCACCATCACGGGGGCGGTCACCTCCATCTGGCTGGCAGGGCTCGCCGCCGTCATCTGCACGGTCATCGGGCTCGTCATCGGCACGCTCGTCACCCGCACGAGGGCCCGCGACAACCGGGCGCTGCACACGCTGGCGATCATGCCCCAGGCCATCCCGGGCCTGGTCATCGCCGTCGCCTGGCTCGTGATCGCCCCGCGCATCGGCCTGTTCAACACGCCGTGGCTCATCCTGGTCGCCTACGTCACCTCGTTCCTGGCGCTCGTGGTGCAGTCGGTGCACGCGCCGCTGTCGGCCACGCCGCTCACCGCGGAAGAGGCCGCGCGGGTCTCCGGTGCCAGCCGCGGGCGCGCACTGCTCGACATCTCGCTGCGCATGGCGATGCCCGCCGCGATCGGCGGCGGGGTGCTCGTCGCCCTCACCGCCGTGCGCGAGCTCACGCTCTCGGCACTGCTGCTCTCCCCGGGCAGCCAGACCCTCGGCGTGGTCATCTTCAGCCTCCAGCAGGGCGGCGGCTCCAACGCCGCCTCTGCGCTCGCCCTCATCGTCACCGTCGTCGGCCTCGCGGGCCTCGGGCTCGCCGCGCCGCGCCGACGCTAGGAAGGATCCCCATGGCAACCGTCTCACTCGACCGGATCGACGTGCGATTCCCCGACGGCACCGTCGGTCTGCGCGAGATCTCGCTCGACGTCCGCGACGGCGAGTTCGTCGCGCTCGTCGGCCCCTCCGGCTCCGGCAAGACGACCCTGCTGCGCGCCGTGGCGGGATTCCTCCGTCCGGCGGCCGGCTCCATCGACATCGACGGCACCGTGGTCGCGGGTGCCGGCGGCTTCATCGAGCCTGAGCACCGCGGGCTCGGCATGGTCTTCCAGCAGCACGCGGTGTGGCCGCACTGGAATGTCGGGCGCAACGTGGAGTATCCGCTGCGCATGCAGCGCGTCCCCAAGGCTCGACGCGCGGCGCTCACGACCGCGGCGCTCGAGCGCGTCGGCCTCGGCGGCTACGAGCGGCGCGACCCCGCAACGCTCTCCGGCGGGCAGCGGCAGCGGGTGGCCCTCGCGCGGGCCCTCGTGGCCGAGCCGCGGGTGCTGCTGCTCGACGAGGCGCTGTCGGCGCTGGACGAGCCGTTGCGCGACCGCCTGCGGCTCGAGCTGCAGGCCCTCACGCGCGAGCTGGACCTGACGGTGATCCACGTGACGCACGACCGTGACGAGGCGCTCGCGCTCGCCGACCGCGTGGTGATGCTCGATGGCGGCCGCATCGTGCAGGTGGGTGCACCGGAGGACCTCGTCGAGCGGCCCGCTTCGGCAGCGGTCGCCCGTTTCCTCTCGGACGCGGCGCTGGTTGAGGGCTGCCTCGACGCTGAGGGCTTCGCCGCCTACAACCACCCACTGCGGCTCCCAGCCTCCGCCGTCGCCGGCGCCCGCGGCGCGGTCACGCTCGCAGTGCTGCCGGAGGCCATCGCGATCGAGCCGGGCGACGACGCCGTCGTCACCAGCTCGCTGTACGGCCGCGACGGCAGCGACGTCGTGCTCGATTGGGCCGGCCTGTCGGTGCGGTGCCGCTCGCGAGCGCACCGCCCGAGCGTGGGCGATCGGATGCGCGTGGTCGTCGACCGCGCGATCGCCTACCCGGCGGCAGACGTGAGCGCTGCGCGACCGCTGGCTGAGTCGGTCGCGGCGTGACCCGCCGGCTCGCGCTCGTGCGCCACGGCCAGACCGCCTGGAACGCCGCCCGGCGCATCCAGGGCACGACCGACATCCCGCTCGACGACACGGGGCGGGCCCAGGCAGAGGAGGCGGCCGCCGCACTGGCAGCCCTCGGCCGCTGGACGCTCGTCATCGCCTCGCCGCTGCTGCGCGCGCACGAGACGGCGGCGATCATCGCCGCCCGTCTGCGCCTGCCGCTGCACGATCAGGTGCCTGCACTGGCCGAGCGCGACTGCGGCGAGGCCGAGGGGCTCAGCGTCGAGGAGGCGCATGCCCGCTGGCCCGAGCTCGACTACGCCGGCGGTGAGACCCTCGACGCCGTCGGACGGCGGGTGGCGGATGCGCTGACGCAGCTCGCAGACGCCGCTGACGGTGCGATCGTCGTCAGTCACGGCATCGCGCTCCGCGCAGGCATCGCGGTGCTGACGGGCGAGCCCATGACGCGGCTCGCGAACGCCGAGGCGATCGTGCTCGAGCGTCTGCCGGACGACGGCGGCGCGCGCATGTGGCGCCGCGGGGGCGCGCTGCTCGAGGGAGCGGGGCGCAGCGGCTGAGCCGAAGCCGACCGCCCCGGTCAGCGTCGGCCTCGCACGGTTCCGCCGCCGTGGCCGCGGGCCTATGCTCGTGACTCACTGCAGGGCACCGCGGCCGGAGCCGCTCGCGGGGCGACTGCCGGAGGGAGCGCCGGATGGGTTCGATCGAGATCACCGTCGACGGCGACCCGCGCGCGGCCGGCGCGATCGGCCCGCATACGAGCCTGCTCGACTGGCTGCGCGAGCAGGGGCGCACGAGCGCCAAGGAGGGCTGCGCCGAAGGCGAGTGCGGCGCCTGCGCGGTGCTGGTGGCCCGGCCCGACGGCGCCGGGGCGACGCGCTGGACGGCGGTCAACGCGTGCCTGCCGCCGGCGCTCGCGTTCGACGGGCAGGAGATCGTCACCGCCGAGGGGCTGGGCACCGCGCCGACGCCGGGGGCTGCGGCCGAGCTGCACCCGGTGCAGCGAGAGATGGCAGAGCGGGGCGGCTCGCAGTGCGGCTACTGCACGCCGGGGTTCGTCTGCGCGATGGCCGCCGAGTACTACCGCCCGGATCGCGCGGCCGAGGAGCGCGCCGCGCACGGCGAGTGCGGGCCGAACGGCTTCGACCTGCACGCGCTGAGCGGCAACCTGTGCCGCTGCACCGGCTACCGGCCGATCCGCGATGCGGCCTATGCGCTCGGCGCGCCGGCGGCAGACGACGCGCTCGCCCACCGCAGTATGCAGGCGCCGCCACCGCCGCGCCCCACCAGCGTGCGCGATGAGCGCGGCACCTTCCTGCGGCCCGCTGACCTCGCCGAGCTCACCGCGCTGCTGGGCGAGACACCCGAGGCGCTGCTGCTGGCGGGCGCGACCGATGCCGGTGTGGAGCGCAACCTCCGCCACACCCGGCCGCCGCTCGTGCTCGCGATCGACCGCCTGGAGGAGCTGCGCGGCCTGCACGTGACCGAGACCGCGATCGAGATCGGCGCCGCGCTCACGCTCAGCGAGATCGAGCACACTCTCGCCGGCCGGGTGCCGATGCTCGACGCGCTCATCCCGCAGTTCGCCTCCCGGCTGATCCGCAACGCCGCGACGCTGGGCGGCAACCTCGGCACCGGCTCCCCCATCGGCGACAGCCCGCCGGCGCTGCTCGCGCTGGAGGCGACGCTGCTGCTCGTCTCGGCGACCGGCGAGCGGGAGGTGCCGCTGGCCGAGTACTTCACCGGCTACCGGCAGAGCGTGCGCGCACCGGGCGAGGTGATCAAGGCGGTGCGGATCCCGCTACCGCTCGCACCGCTGACCGCATTCCACAAGATCGCCAAGCGTCGCTTCGACGACATCTCGTCCGTCGCCGTCGCGTTCGCCCTGACGCTCGAGGGCGGCCGGGTGACCACCGCACGCATCGGGCTGGGCGGTGTCGCCGCCACCCCCATCCGGGCGCTCGCCACCGAACGCGCCCTCGAGGGGCGCGAGTGGAACGAGGAGACCGCGCGGTCCGCCGCAGCCGTCCTGCGCGGCGAGGGCACACCGCTGGATGACCACCGTGCCAGCGCCCGCTACCGCAGCGCCATGCTCGAGCAGTCGCTGCTGCGTCTCCACACCGAGGCGGTGATCTGATGGCCACCGCACGGGCCACCGCTGCACTGGCCGCCACCTCCCTGGCCGAGCGCCCAGAGCATCCGGTCGTCGGCCGCGCCGTCTCGCACGAGAGCGCCGAGCTGCACGTCACCGGCGCCGCCCTCTACACCGACGACCTGCTGCCGCGGATGCCGGGGGCGCTCCACGCGTGGCCGCTGCAGAGCCCGCACGCGCACGCCAGGATCAGCGCACTCCGCACCGAGGCGGCGCTCGCGGTGCCGGGCGTGGTGCGCGTGCTCACCGCCGCCGACGTGCCGGGCGTCAACGACGCCGGCGTGCGGCAGGACGAGCCGCTCTTCCCCGCCGAGGCGGCGTTCCACGGCCACGCCGTCTGCTGGGTGCTCGGCGAGAGCCTCGAGGCCGCCCGGCTCGGCGCCGCTGCGGTAGAGGTGGACTACGAGCCGCTGCCCTCGGTGCTGACCCTCGCCGAGGCGATCGCGGCCGAGCAGTTCCAGGGCGCGCAGCCGATCGTCACCAGGGGCGATGCGGCGGCCGGGCTGGCGCGCGCCGCCCACCGCTGCAGCGGCGAGTTCGAGTTCGGCGGGCAGGAGCACTTCACCCTCGAGACGCATGCGGCGATCGCGCAGGTCGACGAGGCCGGGCAGGTGCTCGTGCACAGCAGCACGCAGCACCCCTCCGAGACGCAGGAGATCGTCGCGCACGTGCTCGGCCTGCGCAGCCACGAGGTCACCGTGCAGTGCCTGCGGATGGGCGGCGGCTTCGGCGGCAAGGAGTGGCAGCCGCACGGACTGGCCGCCGTCGCCGCGCTGGGGGCCGTGCTCACCGGCCGTCCCGTGCGCATGCGCCTGAACCGCACGCAGGACATCACGATGACCGGCAAGCGCCACCCCTTCCACGCCAGCTGGGAGGTCGGGTTCGACGAGGACGGCCGGCTCCAGGGGCTGCGCGCCACGCTCACCTCCGACGGCGGGTGGTGCCTCGACCTCTCCGAGCCCGTCCTGCAGCGGGCGCTCTGCCACGTCGACAACGCCTACTTCATCCCCGACGTCGAGTTGCGCGGGCGCATCGCCCGCACGAACAAGACCTCGCAGACGGCCTTCCGCGGCTTCGGCGGCCCGCAGGGCATGCTCGTCATGGAGGACATCCTCGGCCGCTGCGCGCCGCTGCTGGGCATCGACCCCACCGAGCTGCGCCGGCGCAACCTCTACGCCCCGGGCCAGCGCACCCCCTACGGGCAGCTGGTGCGGCACGCCGAGCGGCTGCCCGCCGTGATCGACGAGGTGGCCGCCCGGGCCGACCTCGACGCCCGCCGGGCCGACATCGCCGGCTTCAACGCCACGCATCCGCACCGCAAGCGCGGCATCGCCCTGACGCCGGTGAAGTTCGGCATCTCCTTCAACCACACCGCCTTCAACCAGGCCGGCGCGCTGGTGCACGTCTACAAGGACGGCTCGGTGCTGATCAACCACGGCGGCACCGAGATGGGGCAGGGCCTGCACACGAAGATGCGGCAGGTCGCCGCCACCGCGCTCGGCGTGCCGCTGGGCCTCGTGCGCCTCGCGCCCACCCGCACCGACAAGGTGCCCAACACCTCCGCCACCGCCGCCAGCACCGGCGCCGACCTCAACGGCGGCGCGGTGAAGGACGCCTGCGAGCAGATCCGCGCCCGCCTGGCGGTGGTCGCCGCCGAGCGGCTCGAGGTCGGGGCGGATGCGGTGCGCTTCTCGGGCGGGTCGGTCACGGCCGCCGGCGGCGAGGGCGAGGCCGCCGGCACGACGCTCGCCTGGCAGGAGGTGGTGCAGGCGGCGTACCTGCAGCGCGTGCAGCTCTCGGCCGCCGGCTACTACCGCACCGAGGGCCTGCACTGGGACCCGGTGCGCATGCAGGGCGACCCCTTCAAGTACTTCGCCTACGGCGCGGCCGTCTCAGAGGTGGAGGTCGACGGCTTCACCGGCGCCTCCACATTCCTGCGCACCGACATCGTGCACGACGTGGGCGACAGCCTCTCGCCGCTGGTCGACCTGGGGCAGATCGAGGGCGGCTTCGTGCAGGGCGCCGGCTGGCTGACGCTCGAGGAGCTGCGCTGGGACACCTCGGACGGCGAGGGCCGCGGGCGCCTGCTCACCCAGGCGGCCAGCACCTACAAGCTGCCCTCGTTCTCGGAGCTGCCGCGCGAGCTGCACGTGCACCTGCTCGAGCGGGCGGCGGAGGACGGCGCGGTGTACGGCTCGAAGGCGGTCGGCGAGCCGCCGCTCATGCTCGCCTTCAGCATCCGCGAGGCGCTGCGCCAGGCGGTCGCCGCGTTCGGCCCCGCCGGGCACGCGGTGGAGCTCGCCTCCCCGGCCACGCCCGAGGCGGTGTTCTGGGCGGTCGAGGCCGCCCGGCAGGCGAGCGGGAGCTGACGATGGACTGGCTGCGCGCGCTCCAGCACCTCCGCCGGGAGGGCCGCTCAGGCGTGCTCGTCACCGTCACCTCGGTGCGCGGCCACGCGCCGCGCGAGACGGGCGCCAAGATGGTGGTGACCGCCGGCGCCACCTGGGACAGCATCGGCGGCGGCAATCTCGAGGCGAGCGCCGTGGCGCGTGCGCGGGCGCTGCTGGCCGCCGGCACCGCGACGCCGGAGCGGCTGGAGCTCGCGCTCAACGAGCACGCCGCGAACGACTACGGGCGGCAGTGCTGCGGCGGCGAGGTGGCGCTGCTGCTCGAGCCGCAGCCCGCGCGCGCCGTGGTCGCGGTGTTCGGGCTCGGCCACGTGGGGCAGGAGCTGGCTCGCATCCTGTCGCGGCTGCCGCTGGCGGTGCGGCTGGTGGACAGCCGCGCGGCGCAGGTGCAGCAGCTGGCGGCGGTGGGGCTCGACGACGGGCTCGCCGATGTGCGCCTGATCCATGCGCCGGCGCCCGAGACCGTGCTCGCCGCCCTGCCCGCCGAGGCGCACGTGCTCGTGCTCACGCACGACCACGCCGAGGATCTCGTGCTGTGCGAGGCCGCGCTGCGACGCGGCGATCTCGCCTCGGTCGGCGTGATCGGCTCCTCCGCGAAGTGGCAGCGGTTCCGCAAGCGCCTGCGCGAGGCGGGGCACGCCGACGCCGCCATCGACACCATCACCAGCCCCATCGGGCTGCCGGAGCTGCGCGGCAAGGAGCCGGCCGTGATCGCGATCAGCGTCGCCGCCGCCCTCGTGCAGGTGCTGCAGCGCGAGCCCATGAGCGCGCTCGCCGGGCTGCGCAGCGCCGTGCGCGGCTAGGCTGCGGCCGTCTCGCCGAGCGCGCCCGCGGCCGCGAGCAGCTCGAGCGCCCGGATGCGCTCCGGCGTGCGTCCCTGCACGGCCATGATCAGCTCGTCCGCGTCCGCCTCGATCTGGAAGCGGCGGAGGGTCGCCGTCGCCTCCTCGCCGGTGCCGAGCGCGGTGTACTGCACCATCTTCGCGACGTGGGCGCCCTGCGGGCTCGCCGCCAGCGCATCCAGCTCGTCATCCCCGACCGTCGCGGCGACCGGGCTGTCGCGCAGCAGCAGGCTGCGCACCCGCGCTCGCACGACCTGCCGCTGCATCGTCATCGCCTCGTCGCGGGTGTCGGCGACGACGGCGTTGATGCCGGCGATCACGTAGGGCTCGGCGAGCTGCTCGCTGGGCTCGAAGCGCTCGCGGTAGACGGCGACCGCCTGGTGCAGCGCGTCGGGCGCGAAGTGCGAGGCGAAGGCGTAGGGCAGTCCGAGCGCGGCGGCGAGCTGCGCGCCGAACAGCGACGAGCCGAGGATGGTGAGCGGCACCTTGGTGCCGTGGCCGGGCACCGCCTTGATGCCGGGCACGACCGGCTCGCCTGCGAGGTAGCCGCGCAGCTCGACGACGTCCTGCGGGAACTGCTCGGAGGCGCGGATGTCGCGGCGCAGCGCCGTCCAGGTGCGCTGGTCGGTGCCTGGCGCGCGCCCGAGCCCGAGGTCGATGCGGCCGGGGTGCAGCTCGGCGAGCGTGCCGAACTGCTCGGCGATCACGAGCGGCGAGTGGTTGGGCAGCATGACGCCGCCGGCGCCGAGACGGATGGTCTTCGTGTGCGCGGCGATGTGCGCGATGAGCACGCTCGTGGCGCTCGAGGCGATGGTCGCCATGTTGTGGTGCTCGGCGTACCAGACCCGCGCGTAGCCGAGCCGCTCGGCGGCCTGCGCCAGCTCGACGGAGCCCGCCAGGCTCTCGGCGACAGCCTCGCCGGGGTTGATGTGGGCAAGGTCGAGGACAGAGAGACGCACCCGTCCAGCGTAGGCGTCGCGGACGCCTCCCGTGATCGCACGGCCCTACGGCGCGAGCCGGGTCAGTCTTGACCGTGCGGCTGGCGACACATGAGGCGAGCGCGCAAACCGAAGTGTGGACAACCCGCGCTGCAGTCGGTTTCATGGGGTACAGATAGAACCCAGCGACCGAAGGAGAGACCCGTGAGTCATCACGTGGAAGCCATGCTCGACACCTACCCGAAGGGTCTCGGTGGGATCGACAAGAAAGCGCTCGCGACGTGCATCGCCGCGTGTTTCGAGTGCGCACAGACGTGCACAGCGTGTGCCGACGCATGCCTGTCAGAGGACATGGTGGCGGAACTCACCAAGTGCATCCGCACCAACCTCGACTGCGCCGATGTGTGCGAAGTGACCGGGCGTCTGCTCTCGCGCCACACCGGATACGACGCCAACATCACCCGCGCCATCCTGGAGGCGTGCCAGACGGCGTGCAAGGCCTGCGCCGACGAGTGCGAACGGCACTCGCAGATGCATGAGCACTGCCGAGTGTGCGCCGAGGCATGCCGGCGCTGCGAGCGCGCATGCGCCGATCTGCTTGCCACGCTCGACTGAACTGCAGCGCGGACGACCAGCCAAGTCCCGACAACCATGTGCCGGCATCCATGCAGGGGGTGAATGGTGAGGTCGTGAGGCATAGCAAGTGACGTTGTGAACGGTCGATGGCAACACAGACATCGCCAGACCGTGACCCGGCTCGTCGAACAGCGTCGAACCAACGCACGGAGGGAAGCATCGATCATGGCGACGATGGAGCACGATGATGGCCACCAGCACGAGCAACGACAAGGCTCCAACGAGAGCGCACCTCGTTCCCACGGCGACATGAGGATGTACCTCCGCTTCGCCGCCATGATCCTGACGGGCATGGTCGTCATGTACGCGGCGATGTACGCGGGCTCGTGGGAGTGGGGCCATGTGCGGTGGAGCGAGAGCCGCTTGTTCATGGCGTTGACGATGGGCGGCGCGATGGGGCTCGTCATGCTCGCGTGGATGCTGCAGATGTACAAGAACCCCAAGGGCAACATCGCGGTGGTCGTAGTGAGCGTCCTGCTGCTTGGTGGCGGCATTGTCCTCGATCGCACCCAGGCCACAGTGAACGACATCGACTTCATGAGCGCGATGATTCCCCACCACTCGCTCGCGATCACGCGTTCCGAGCGCGCCGGCATCGAGGATCTCCGGGTGTGCGAGCTGGCGGTCGAGATCAGTGAGGCGCAACGGCGTGAGATCTTCGAGATGCAGTGGCTCATCGATGACATCGCCTCCAACGGAGCGGCGACCACACAACAGGACGCAGCGGCTCGTACTGTGCCGTCCTACCAAGAGTCCGCCGAGCGCCAGTGCTCGACTGACTGACGACGGCATCGCTGAAGCTGGCTTGGCGGTGTGCTGATCAACGCACAGATGCATGGGGACGGCGGGCCCGGATCCTATGGCACGGCCTTTGCCGCGCATCCACGCCGAGTAGAAGATGACCGGCAGGGACAGGATGAGCGCGAAGACGTCGTCGCGCAGACCGAACGGCGCCGGGACGCTGAAGCCGAGGTCCCGTCCGATGGGCGACCATAGCGTGATCGGCACCGACAGGATCGCCGCGACCAGGGACCGATTCCGCATGTCGCGGATCATCGACTCCATCGACACGCCGTGACCGCCTCCGTGACCCATGACCTCCTGCGCGTCGCGGGCGACGGGCTGGCGCTCGCTGACGTGGCCCATGCCGGCATGACCGTCGTTGGGGCACGGACCGGGACTGCGTCCGCCCGTCGTCGGCGCCCCCTCGGCAGCCGTCCCCGGATGGCCGCCGGAAGCCTCCTCGTGGCCCCCGAAGCCGGCGTCGGCCGGCTCAGCGCCGGCGCCCGCGCCCATCGGATCGCAGATGTGGTCGGGCACGGACCGGCCTGAGCAGTGATAGCCGCAGTCGCGGATCCACTCGGTCAGGTCAGCGATCGATGTCACCTTCGGGTCGAAGGTGACGTTCGCGCTCTGCGGGACGGGATTCGCTTCCACGCTCACCACACCCGGCCGGCGGGACAGGCTCGCCTCCGCGATCGACTTCGACGATGCCCAGTGGACACCGGCCACTTCCATCACGGCGGTCTGCGTCTTGTCGCTCACGCCGTCTCGTTCCCCTCAGGCATCGGTCGTGAGGCCCTGCCTCACTCGGGACTGCGTCCCGATCGTCAATATGCCGAGAGCATTCGACGGTGGGCGGTCGACTGCCGCCGGCTGGCTCGGCCCGCCACGGCTCGGATGGCGCGACGGGCCGAGGGATCGCCCTGTCGCCTCAGAGCGCCGAGAGCAGCTGCTCCATCTCGGCGATCTCCGCCTCCTGGTCCGCGACGATCTGGTCGGCCAGCTCGAGCGCCTCGGGGTTCTGGCCGTCCTGCAACTCGGTCTGGGCCATCTCCACGGCGCCCTTGTGGTGCGCGATCATGAGCTCGAGGAACTGGCGATCGAAGTCGACTCCAGAGCGGTCCCCGAGATCGGCCATCGCCTCTTCCTGGCTCATGCCGTTCATGTCCATGCCCATGTCCATCCCACCCATGGGCTCGGTCTCCTCTCCCCAGGCCTCGAGCCAGGAGGTCATCTTCTCGATCTCCGGCCCCTGGGCCGCGGAGATGCCCTCCGCGAGGGAACGGACCTCTTCGCTCTCCGCCTGCTCCATGGCGAGGTCGGCCATCTCGATGGCACCCTCGTGGTGGACGATCATCATCTGGGCGAACATTGTGTCCGCGTCGTTGTGGGTCTCGCTGGCGTCCCCGGATGCCGGCGCCGTCGACGCGGCACTCGTCGGTGCCGCGCTCGGCGTCGTGCTCCCCCCGCCGCTGCACGCGGCGAGCGTGAGGCTCACCGCGATGGCGGTACCGGCGACGACACCGAGCTTGCGCATGTTCTTCATCATCTTGATCTCTCCTTGACGCATTCGCAGCGCGGCTGACTGCGCCGCCGAAGCGCGCGGCGCGTCCGACCGTAGTCCGCCGCGCTGAGCACGGGGCGCCCGCACTGATCTTCACTGTCATGTCTATCGCGGATCGTGAGCCAGCGGCTCCCAGGGGCGTGGTCTTCACAGGACCTTCATGATCCGGCTCGGTCGGCTCCGCCTGCCGCGTGGCGGTCGGTCACCACGGGCAGCTCGACCGCGAAGACGGCTCCTCGGTCTGGCCCGTCGCTGCGGGCGCTGACCGAGCCGCCGTGGGCCTCCGTGATCGACCGGGCGATCGAAAGCCCGACGCCCGAGCCGCCGTGTGCCCGGTCGCGAGCCGTATCCACGCGGTAGAAGCGATCGAAGATGCGCGGCAGCTGCTCTGGCGTGATGCCCTCGCCGTCGTCGCGCACGATGACCCGGAGCCGATCGCCGACGCGTGCCGCACAGAGGCTGATGTGGCCACCGGGCGGGGTATGCCGCAGGGCGTTGTCCAGCAGGTTAGTGAGCACCTGGCCCAGCCGGTCGACATCCGCGTCGAGCAGGGCAGTCGCCGCGCTCGTTGCGACATCCACACTGAACCGCACGCCCGCGCCGGCGGCTCGTCCGGCGATCTGAGCGGCAGCGTCGTCGAGGAGCCGGCGTGCGGACACGCGCGTGCGCCGCATGGCGAGCCGTCCCTCCTCGGCCGTCGTGACCAGGGTGATGTCCTGACTGAGGCGGGTGAGGCGTGCGACCTGTGCCCGCAGCATCTGGATGGTCGGTTCGTCGGCGTGGGCGACGCCGTCGCGAATGGCTTCCAGATAAGCCTCCAAGATGGCAGCAGGTGTCCGCATCTCGTGAGCGAGCTCGCTGAGCATGCGGGTGCGGGCGGCCTCCATCCCGGCCAGGTCGGCCGCCATCGTGTTGAAGGCCCCGGCCAGCTCGTCGAACTCCGACCCCATGCCGATCAGCGGGGCGCGAGCCGAGTAGTCACCGACCGCAACCTGCTCGGCTGCGCGGCGGACCCCGATGAGCCGACGCTGGATCCGGCGGGCAAGGAACGCGCTGACGACGATCGAGCTGACCGCGGCGGCGACCAGCGCCAGCCCCAGGCTCAGCCCAGAGGCGGTGGCGAACGCTTCTCCCGCGTGCCGATTCACGGCCGGGTCGGCGGTGCCGGACTCGAGCAGGTGTGCGTCGAAGATGGGGGGCCCTATCGCAGAAGCCACGGCCCAGGCCGTCAGAGAGCCGGCGAGCACTGCGACGGCGGTCGCGGCGAGCAGCCGGCTGCTCAGCCCCCACGGGGGCCGCAGCGCGCCATCATCGAGCACCGCCGAGCCGTTCACCGGCCCGGCCCCATGCGGTAGCCGACACCGCGCACTGTGCAGATGAAGTCGGGCGCGGCGGGGTCATCGCCGAGCTTGCGGCGCATGTGCGCGACATGCACGTCGACGAGATGCTCGTCCCCGACCCAGTCCGGTCCCCAAACGTCATCGATGATCTGTCTGCGCGACAACGCCAGCTGGGGATGGCTGGCGAGTGCCATGAGGACATCGAACTCCGTCCTTGTCAGTCGCACCGGCTCGCCAGCGACGAGGACCTCCCGTCCCCCTGGGACCAGCGTGAGCACGCCGAACCTCAGCGGCGAGCTCGCCGCCCACCGAGCACGCCCACGCGGCCGACGCAGCATCGTCTTCACGCGGGCGACCAGCTCGCGAGGGCTGAACGGCTTGGTGATGTAGTCGTCCGCGCCGACCGAGAGGCCGAACAGCTTGTCGAACTCCTCGGCGCGGGCAGTGAGCATCACGACGTAGCAGTCGGAGAACGTTCGAAGCGCGCGGCATACCTCGATGCCGTCGGCGCCCGGAAGCCCAAGGTCGAGCACCACGACGTCTGGATCCCACTGGCGCGCGATCGAGAGCGCCTCCGCGCCGTCACCCGTGGTCTGGACGGCGAACCGGCTCCGCTGGAGGTACGTCGCGACGAGCCGGGCCAGCGGCTCCTCGTCCTCGACGACCAACACGCGGAGACCGGGGTCAGTCGGACTCATCATGGCCTTATCCTGCCCGGCTCTCGCAGCGGCAAGCCACTGGCGAGCCTACCTGCGTCTGTAGACACGCGACCGCGAGTCGCGCTGGAGACCCGGATGAGCGGCAGTACTACTCAGTTGGCCCGCCCACGATGGGCGGGCCAATCCTCTGCACGCTTAGGTGATGTCGATGAACACCGGTGCCGAGCCGCCGATGTCAACGCCGGCGATCACGGTGTTGAAGTCTCACCAGCCGCCGTGCACCGCACGGCCTCCGCCGATGTAGATGCCGATGTGCGCGCGCCTCACACCGCCGTCGGCGTAGTAGATGACGTCACCGGGCGAGGCGGCAGACATCGGGATCGTCGGGCCGAGGTTGAACAGCGAATTCATCCCGGAGTACGGCAGCCCCGCTGCGGCAATCGCCCGGCGCACCATCGCGACGCAGTCCTGTAAGACACCGACCTGCGCGATCGCAGCCTCCGCGATGACGCTGCCGGAGGCATCCGTCGCTGGGGCAGTCGAGGCCTGTGCGGGTTCGGACTGCGCTGCGGTGCCGCCGCCCGCGGTGCCGGCCGTCACCGCCGCGCGGGCCCGCTCCACTCGTTCCATCTCCGCTTCGAGATCCGTGCGAATCTGGGAGAGCTCCTCGGCCGTGGTCACCTGCACATCGAGGCGCTCGTCGCTGTCCGTTGCCTCCAGCGGTGACGACACCCGACACGGTCTGCGCGTTCGCGCTGAGACTCGACGGCAGTTGCTCAGCGCCGGTGTCAGCGGCGAACGCCGGCAGCGCGAGCGGTGTCGCAAGGCCGGTGGCTATGGCGATGACACCAATGCGGTTCGATGTCCTCAGATGGCTTCGAGCACCACTGCCGAGCCCTGGCCGCCGCCGCCGCAGATGCCGCTCGCGCCGATCGAGCCGGCGCCGAGCTGCTGCAGCCGCCGCGCCAGGTGGCCGACGATGCGCAGGCCCGAGGCGCCGATCGGGTGGCCCATGGCGATCGCGCCGCCGTTGGCGTTCACGATCTCGGGGTCGATGCCCAGCTGGCGGGTGGAGGCGACGCCGACCGCCGCGAAGGCCTCGTTGATCTCGACCGCCTGCAGGTCGCTCGTGCTCAGCCCGGCGCGCCCGAGCGCCTGCTCGATCGCGTCGGCCGGCTGCGAGTGCAGCGAGACGTCCTTGCCCGCCACGAAGCCCGTCGAGCGGATCTTCGCGAGACCCTGCAGCCCGTGCTCGGCTGCGTAGGCGTCGGAGACGAGCACGACGGCGGCGGCGCCGTCGGTGATCTGGGATGCGTTGCCGGCGGTGACCGTGCCGTCCTGCGTGAAGGCGGGGCGCAGCCCGGCGAGCGACTCGGCGGTCGTCTCGGCGCGCACGCCGTCGTCGGCGGAGACGGTCACGCTCTTGCGGCCGGCCTTCGCCTCGATCGGGACGATCTCGTCGTCGAGGGTGCCGTCGGCCTGCGCGCGGGCGAGCCGCGCGTGGGAGGCGGCGGCGAGCTCGTCCTGCTGCTCGCGGGTGATCTCGAACGTGCCGTTGTACTGGTCGGTCGACGCCCCCATCGCGACGCGGTCGAAGGCATCCGTCAGCCCATCGAACTGCATGGTGTCGATGAGGCTCGCGTTGCCGAACTTGCTGCCGGCGCGCATGGCCGCGGCGTGCGGGGCGAGCGTCATCGACTCCTGGCCGACCGCCACGACCACGTCGGCCTCGCCGAGCTGGATCATGCGGTGACCGGCCACGATCGCCTCGGTGCCGGAGAGGCAGACGGCGTTGATGCCGAGCGCCGGCACGGTCATCGGGATGCCGGCGCCGACGGCCGTCTGGCGCGGCGGGTTCTGGCCGACGGCGGCCTGCAGCACCTGGCCGACCACGACCGCGTCGACCGCGGAGGCCGCGACGCCGGCCTTCTCGAGCGCGTGCTTGGCGGCGTGCGCGCCGAGCTCGGTGGAGGGCGTCTGCGCCAGCTGGCCCAGGAACTTGGCGAACGGCGTGCGGGCGTAGCCGGCGATGATCGTCTCGGGCATGGGGCTGCTCCTTCGCAGGTGAGGGGTCAGCTCCAGCGTACCGCCGCCGGGCGTGAGCGGCACGTCAACCTGACGAGCGGTTCATCTCGGCGCCGCACGGTCCGATGTCCGCGCCGCTCGCGGGCTGTATCGAGATCGGTCTATATTGAAGACGTTCCGTTCCTTCTCCGAGTTCGCGAGGCGACCATGACGACCACCGGGAGCGCAGCAGCGTGCGATCGCGTCGACTCCGCGAGCGCCATCGATGAGGCCACCGCCGTCCCGATGGCTGCGGTGGCCAAGGCGATGGGCGACCCGCTGCGGCTGCGGATGCTCTCGATGATCGCGGCCGCCCCGGGCGATGAGGCGTGCGTGTGCGATCTCGCCGAGCTGTCCGCCGTCTCGCAGCCGACCGTCTCGCACCACCTCAAGGTGCTGCGAGAGGCTGGTGTGCTCACCGCTGAGCGGCGCGGCACCTGGGTGTACTACCGGTTCGCGCCCGCGATGCAGCGCGCAGTGAGCGCCCTCATCGATGGACTCGGGCGTGCGCTGCCCTCCGATGCGCAGCCCTATTGGCACCCCGGCCAGGGCGACCGCGATCTCGTCGACGTCGATGGGCGCCTGTCCCGCATGGCGCGACGCCTCGCCGATGCGACGCCCGACCTCTCGGGCGACGCGGTGCTGCGCATCGTGCGAGAGTCCTACGCGGCGCTGGCGCGAGCCTCGCGCGTCTCGAGTCACCTGCTGGTGCTCACCGAGCGCTTCGCACAGCAGCGGATCGCCGACGTGCTGCGCGACCGCATCGCGAGCGCACCGCACGTGCTGTTCGTCTGCGTGCAGAACGCCGGTCGCTCGCAGCTGGCTGCCGCCCTCGTCGAGCAGCGCTCCGGCGGCCGTGTCGTCGCCCGTTCGGCCGGCTCGATGCCCGCCGCCGACGTGCACCCCGAGGTGCGCGCGCTCATCGACGAGCTGGGCGTCGACGGCGACCCCTTCCCCAAGCCGCTCACCGACGACGCCGTGCGCGCCGCCGACGTGGTCGTCACGATGGGCTGCGGCGACGTCTGCCCGATCATCCCGGGCGTCCGCTACGAGGATTGGGCGGTGGGCGACCCCGCCCTCGCCTCCCCCGAGGGCGTGCGCGCCATCCGCGACGACATCGCGCGACGCGTGGAGCACCTGCTCGCCGAGCTCGCCCCCGCCACCTGAACGCATCCGACCACCAGACGAGGAACACCATGACCGACACCCCGACTCCCGCCGCCCACACTCCCAGCGCGCTCTTCGTGTGCGTGCACAACGCGGGTCGTTCGCAGATGGCAGCGGGCTTCCTGCGCGAGCTCTCAGGCGGCGCGATCGAGGTGCGCTCGGCCGGCAGCATGCCCGCCGAGCAGATCAACCCGGTGGCGGTCGAGGCGATGCGCGAGGCAGGCATCGACATCACCGCCGAGTCGCCGAAAGTGCTGACGACGGATGCGGTGCGCACCTCCGATGTCGTCATCACGATGGGCTGCGGTGACGCCTGCCCGATCTTCCCAGGCAAGCGCTACGAGGACTGGGAGCTCGCCGATCCGGCGGGTCAGGGCATCGAGTCGGTGCGACCGATCCGTGACGAGATCGAGCAGCGCATCCGCGGTCTGCTGACCTCGCTCGGCATCGAACCTGTGCGGTAGCCGAGCGCGCGCGTGCCGCATCAGAGATAGAACAGAGGCACGACGACGAGAGGAGTCGCACGATGAGCGAGCAGGACAAGCAGTCGCAGCAGCCCGAGGGGGGCGCGGAGCACGACGAGCAGCCGCCGACGCCCGATCAGCACGACCCGACGACCGAGGAGGACACGGCCTCGGGAGGCGCGCCTCAGCCGCCCGCCTGAGCAGAGCTGCCACGACGAGAGGCCTCGCGGATCGCGAGGCCTCTCGTCGTGCAGGTGGGTCAGCGGACGATGCCGAAGCCGCCCGTCCAGCTGATCTGCTCACCGGCGGCGAGCGTGAGCTGCAGGAAGCCGAGGGCCTCGAGCTCGTGTGCACGGGCGAGGCTGCCGGCGTCGATCGCGTCGGCACCGCCGGCCTTGACGGCTGCGATGAGCGCGGCCTTGGCGTCGGCGTCATCACCGGCGACGAGCACGGTGGTGGTGAGCGCGCCGACCTGCTTCGATGCGAGCGTGGCCGCGAAGGTGGTGTTGAACGCCTTGAGCACGGCGGAGCCCGGCAGCAGCGCCGCGAGCTGTGCCGCAGCCGATGAGCCGGCGGGCACGACGAGCGAGTCGAAGGTCTCGAAGTTGAGCGGGTTGGTGATGTCGACCACGGTCTTGCCCGCGAGCTGCTCGCGGTACTGCTCGGCGATCGGCGCCAGCGCGGCGTAGGGCACGGCCAGCACGACGATGTCGCCCTGCACCTGCTGCGTCTCGCCGGAGCCGATGTGCTGCACGTCGGCGCCGCCCGCAGCGAGCAGGCCGCCGATCGCGGTGCCCATGGTGCCGGTGCCGAAGATGGTGATCGAGGTCATTGCATGTTCCTTTGCTCTGGGGCGGCGTGATGTCGCCGCGCAGAGTGCAGCGCTTATGGCCGCTATGCGATTCCCCAATACCCTCCGGTTCGCTCACGGCTGAACGGCGATGCTCACCATCCAGAGCACGCCCCAGCGATCGACGAGCATGCCGAAGGTGTCGCCCCAGGGTGCGCGCTCGAGCGGCTGCAGCACCTCCGCGCCGTCGCCGAGCCCATCCCAGTAGCGCCGCAGCAGCTCGGCGTCGTCGCCGGAGATCGAGACCTGCTGGCGCCCGCGGTCGAGCCGCATCGCCGACGGCGAGTCGCTGGCCATGATCGTGTGCCCGTCGGCGGTCGTGAGCTGCGAGTGCATGATGCGCTCGGCGTCCGCTGGGTCCTCCGCCATGCCGCCGTCGGCGAAGGTGGAGACGACCAGGTCGCCGCCGAAGACGCCGTGGTAGAAGTTCATCGCCTCGCGGGCGTCGCGCTCGAAGGCCAGGTACGGGTTGAGCAGTGTCGTCATCGTCGTCCCTCCTGCGGCCGCACGGCCGACGCTGCTCAGCATTCCGCAGCGGCTCGCCGCCCGCCAGGGGTCACTCCGCGGTGCTGAGCGCGAAGCGCCAGGCCTCGGCGATCGCCGCATCGATGCCGCGGGGCGAGCGCGCATCGCCGATGACGGTCACGGGCACGCCCAGGCTCGCCTCCAGTGCCTCGGCGCTCAGGCCCTCGACCGTCGCCGACTGCCGGGGCGTGAGCGCGACGATGGCGGTGGGCGGCTGGAGCCGCGTCTCGCCACCGGTCAGCGCATCGACGGCGACGACCGCGTCGCCTGCCGCGCGCACCCGCGAGCTGGTGATGCGCGTGAAGTCTCCGGCGGCGAGCGTGCGCTGCACGAGCTGCCGCTCGTAGCCGGTGCCCACGTGCGGCAGCAGCTGCTCGAACGGTGTCACGACCTCCACGCTGGCGCCGGCTACCACCAGGCTCAGCAGCACGCCGGAGGCGTAGGCGGTGCCGTCGTCGTCGACCACCAGCACGCGCCCGCCCAGGCCCGCAGGGTCATCCATCGCCGTCCACGCATCGATCGTCACCGGCCGCTCCCCCGCGAAGGCGCCGTCGACGGCGAGTGCGGTCCCCTCGGGCGCGCGGGCGCCCGCCGCCAGCACGACGCCGTCGGGCGAGGTCGCGCGGATCGATTCGAGCGTCGCGGGCGTGGCCAGCCGGATGTCGACGCCGGCGGCGCGCGCGTCGCGCTCCAGGTCGGCCACCAGCAGCGACACCGAGGCCCTGCCCGGCACGCGGGCAGCGCGCCGCAGCTGGCCGCCGAGCTGCTCGTCGCGCTCGAGCAGGGTCACCGTGTGCCCGAGCTGCGCGAGATCCAGCGCCGCGCGCATGCCCGCGGGCCCCCCGCCGACGACCGTCCAGCGCCCTGGCCGCGCTGCTCGGGCGGGCACCGGCTCGAGCTCGTGGCCCGCCGCGGGGTTGACGGTGCAGGTGACGGCCAGGCCCACGCTGCCGCGCCCCAGGCAGCCCTGGTTCAACCGGATGCAGTGGCGGATGCCGCCGGTCGCGCCGCTGAGCAGCTTGCTGGCGAGATCGGGGTCGGCGAGCTGGCCGCGGGTGAGCGCCACCATGTCGGCGATGCCGCTGGCCAGCACCTCCTCCGCCGCCTCCACCGAGGTGGCGGCGCCGACGCCGAACACCGGGATGTCGGGATTCGCGCGCTTGAGCGCCGCGACGTCGTCGCGCAGCCAGGCGACCGGCATCGCCGAGGACGGGAACACCCAGTGCACGTCGTGGTAGCCGCCCGCGGCCGTGTCGAGGAAGTCGACGCGCGCCTCCCCCCGCAGCGCCGCGACGATCTCGCGGCAGTCGGCGGCGTCGAGCCCGGCCTCGTTGTGCTCGTTCGCCACGATCCGGATGCCGACGGTGAAGTCGTCGCCCACGCGTGCCCGCACCGCCCGCAGCACCTCGCGCGGGAACCGGGTGCGCGCCTCCAGGTCGCCGCCGTACGCATCCGTTCGACGGTTGTAGAGCGGGCTGAGGAACTGGTGCAGCAGGTAGCCGTGCGCCATGTGGATCTCGACGCCGTCGAAGCCACCCAGCCGGGAGCGCTCGGCCGCGTCGGCCCATGCGGTCACGAGGCCGGCGATGTCGCGCTCGCTCGCCGCACGCGTGGCCGCGCCGGTCGAGGGCGAGAGGATGCGGCTGGGCGCGAGCACCGCGCGCGGCCCGTCAGGGCCCTCGGGCGATGCCTGCGCGCCGTGGTGGTTGAGCTGCACGAGCACGCGCGCGCCGGCGTCGTGGATCGCGTCGGTCATGCGGCGGTTGGCATCGACCGCCTCCCGGCGCCAGGCGTCCTGGAAGCCGCGCGTGGCCGCGCTCGGGTGCACGAGGTGGTTGCCGGCGACGAAGAGGCCGCAGCCGCCCTGCGCGCGGCGCACGAAGTAGGCGGTCTCGCGATCGGATTCGACCCGATCGGAGTACTGCTTCGAGTGCGCGGCCTGCATCAGGCGGTTCGGGGTCTCGAAGCTGCCGATGCGCAGCGGCTGGGCGAGGAGGCTCACGGCTCGATCCTGGCAGTCGATCGCCGCGAGCGCGGCAGGAATCGCCCCGAATCGGATGCGGAGCATGCGAAAGCCACGTAGCATGAATATGCACTTCATGCACGAATGCGAGGGTCTCCCGGTGGACGAGCAGCCCGAGCGCGAGCCCGCGGGCTCCGCAGACGCTGAGGCGCGGCGCCGCATCGTGGTGCTCGCCGAGCTTCGTCGACGCCGCAATCGGCGGCGCTGGATCGTCGGGCTCTCCACGGTCGCCGCGACCGCGCTGATCGTCTCCGGTTCCGTGGTCGCCTGGAGCTCGCAGGCGCGCGCCGGCGAGCTCGCCGGCAAGATCGAGGCCTGGCACGAGGAGCACGACCGCGCCAGCTGCGAGCTCGCGGTGCGGATCGTGAGCGCCGTGGGGCTCGAGCGCCGCGCGCAGGACGTGCTCGAGGCGGCCGAGCACGTGGGCGGCGCGAGCTGGCTGCTGCCCGATGGCGAGCGCGCCGCGTTCGCGAGCGATCGCGAAGCGCTGCTGCAGACCATCGCCGACGGCGGCTTCGTCACCGCGGAGGATCGCGAGCTGGCGGACACCTGGGAGGCGCGGGCCGCCGCCGCGGAGGACCCGCAGTCCTTCGACGTGCTCGAGGCGTGCATCGCCGCCGCCGCCGCGGAGCGCGAGCCCGTCTCTGGGGTCACCGCCGAGCGCGCCGACGCGCTCGCCCGCGAGCTGCGGGCGCTCGGCGACCCGCGCGACTTCGACGATGCGCGCATCGACCAGCTCGAGGCGGCGATCGACCGCTTGCGGGTCTCTGCGGCGGCGACGGCGCAGGGCAGGGCCGACTTCGCGTCGCTGCAGGCAGAGCTCGACCTCGCGCCCGATCAGGCCATCGCGAGCCTGCGCGACTCCGACGCGCATCTCACCGCTGTGCTCGGCGTGCTGCGCGCCGGTCACACGCCCTCCGACGTGCTCGACCTGGTCGAGAGCCTCACCCTGCACCTGGCATCCGCGTGGATGGCCGAGGCCTGGCAGCTCGAGGCGCAGGGCGAGGCCGAGGCCGCTGCAGCGCTCGCGGCCGCGTCGCAGAGCACGAGGGACGCGATCGCGAACGCCGCGCCGCGGCCGGTCACCGACCCCGGCATCACGCGCCCGGTGCCCCCGACCGTGCCGCCGCGCGGGGACGCCCCCGGGCCGACCCTGCCCGCGCCCACCACAGCGCCGACGCAGCCGGTGCAGCCTGCGCCGACCCAGCCTGCGCCGACCCAGCCTCCGCCGACCCAGCCTGCGCCGACGACGCCCGCGCCTGAGCCGGTGGAGCCCGCACCCACCGAGCCGGCGCAGCCCGCACCCGAGCCGGAGCCCGAGCACGACCCCGAGCAGCCTGCGCCCCCCGCGCTGGGTGGCATCGAGCTGCCGCCGCCGACGCAGTCGGAGCAGCACTCGGGCGAGTGAGCCGCGAGCGGAGGTCGCCGACCGAGGCGGCGGCTACGATCGAAGCATGACTGTCACGACCATCACGATGTACGGCGCTGATTGGTGCCGCGACTGCCGCCGCACCAAGGCGCAGCTGGACGGGCTCGGCATCGACTACGCGTACATCGACATCGAGCACGACGACGCGGCGGCCGAAGAGGCCAAGCGCATCTCCGGCCGCATGAACATCCCCGTCGTCGTCTTCCCCGACGGCAGCCACCAGGTGGAGCCCTCCAACGCCGACGTCGAGGCGAAGCTGGCCGAGCTCTCGCTGCGCTGAGCCGCCCCTGAGCGGGGCGGCGCCCCATCACTCTGCGTATGCGGCATGATCGGATGCATGACGACGAGCAATGACGCTCCCCTCCGACTCGACTCGCTCGCGGTGCATGCCGGCCGCGACGACTTCGAGGCGCTGGGCGTGCACGCGACCCCCATCGACCTCTCCTCCACGTATCCGCTGCCCAGCATCGACATCGGTGGCGAGGCGTACGAGCGAGGTGCGACCGGCGGCGACCTGCACGACACCACCGCGGTCTACCAGCGCCTCTGGAACCCGACCGTCGCGCGCTTCGAGCGGGCATTCGCGGCGCTCGAGGGCGCTGAGCAGGCGGTCGCGTTCGCCTCGGGCATGGCCACCACCACGGCGGTGCTCACCGCCGCCAAGCAGCGCCGCGGCAGCCACGTGGTGGCGCTGCGGCCGCTCTACGGCGGCACCGACCACCTGCTGGCGACCGGCCTGCTCGGCACCGAGACGACGTTCGTGGATGCGGTGGAGCAGGTGGCGGCAGCGGTGCGGCCCGACACGGGGCTGGTGATCGCCGAGACTCCGGCGAACCCGACGCTCGAGCTCGTCGACCTCGCCGCGCTCGTCGCGGCGGCGGGCGACGCGCCCGTGCTGATCGACAACACCTTCGCGACCCCGGTGCTGCAGCGGCCGCTCGAGCACGGGGTGGCGCTCTCGCTGCACTCCGCGACCAAGTACATCGGCGGCCACGGCGACGTGATGGGCGGCGTCGTCGCGTGCGATGACGACTGGGCGCACGCGATCCGCCCGATCCGCGCCATCACCGGTGCCATCGCGCATCCCTTCAGCGCCTACCTCATGCACCGGGGGCTGCAGACGCTGCCGCTGCGGGTGCGGGCGCAGCAGGCGAACGCGCAGCAGGTCGCCGAGGCGCTCGCCGCGATGGCGGGCGTCGACCGCGTGCACTATCCGGGGCTCGAGGGCAGCGACCCCGGCGGCCTGGTCGGCGAGGGCCGCCAGATGGCCGGCCCCGGCTCGATGCTGGCGATCGAGCTCGGCACCCATGCGCGCGCGGCTGCCGTCGCGGAGGGCGTGCGGCTGTTCACGCACGCGGTCTCGCTCGGCAGCGTCGACTCGCTCATCCAGCAGCCCGCCTCGCTCACGCACCGCCCGGTGGCGCCGGAGGCGAAGCCGGGCGCCGGCGTGCTGCGGCTCTCGATCGGGCTCGAGCACCCCGCAGACCTGATCGCCGATCTCGAGCAGGCGATCGCGGCGGCCGGCTGACGCCGAGGTGCTCGGCTACGCCGCGCTCGCGTCGGTGACCGGCACCGCCTGGTCGGCCGACGCATCCGCTCGCCTGAACAGGGCGAAGCCGAACGCGAAGGCGACGAAGAACATCAGCACGCCGTAGACCGCGGCGGGCAGGCTGAGCTCCATCGAGCCGAGCACGCTCTGCGCGATGACGATCGCGAGCGTGGCGTTGTGGATGCCGATCTCGAACGAGGCGGCGATCGCCTGCCGGCGCTCGACGCGCAGCAGTCGCGGCACCCAGTAGCCGACCGCGAGGCTCAGCAGGCAGAACAGCACCGTGATGAGCGCCAGCTGCGCGACGTTGTCGATCAGCAACTGCCAGTTGACGATCACGGCGCCCGCGACCACGACCGCGAGGATGATGACCGAGGCGATGCGCACGGGCTTGTCGCAGCGGTCGGCGAAGCGCGGCTGGAAGCGTCGCAGCAGCATGCCCAGGATCACCGGCAGCAGCACGATCGCGAACACCTCGAGGGTCTTCGACCACTGCAGGCCGAGCTGCCCGTCGAACGGCTGGAAGTACCAGATCGCGGCGTTCGTGATCAGCGGCAGCGTGACGACGGCCACGACGGAGTTCACTGCCGTGAGCGAGATGTTCAGGGCGACGTCGCCGCGGAACAGGTGGCTGTAGAGGTTGGCGGTCGTGCCGCCCGGCGATGCTGCGAGCATCATCATGCCGACCGCCAGCACCGGCGGCAGCTGGAACAGCAGCACGAGCCCGAAGGCCAGTGCCGGCAGCAGCAGCAGCTGGCAGGCGAGCGCGATGATCACCGCCCTGGGGTGCTTCGCCACCCGCGCGAAATCCTGCACGGTGAGGCTGAGGCCGAGGCCCAGCATGATGATGCCGAGGGCGATCGGGAGCCCGATGGAGGTCAGCGCTGAGTCCATGGCGCAAAGTATGGCTCACCGTCTGCGCGCTCGGGACCACATCCACTAGGCCGCCGAGCGTGTCGCATGCGCCGCAGGCAGGCGCAGCTCGACGACGAGGCCGTGCGGCGCAGCCGGCCGCAGCGCCACCGAGCCGCCGTTGCGCGCGGCGAGCTCCGCCACGATCGCAAGGCCCAGCCCGGTGCCCGCCACGTTGTCGCGCTCGGCACCGGGTGCTCGGTAGAAGCGCTCGAACGCCTGGGCGCGCTCGTCGGCGGACATGCCGGGGCCGGTGTCCTCGACGAGCACCAGCACCAGATCGCCGTCGGCCCGCGCGCTGAGGCGGATCTCGCCGCCCTCGGGCGTGAACTTGCACGCGTTCACCAGCAGGTTCGAGAGCATCCGGCCCGCGTCGCCGCGCGAGGCGAACACCGCGTGGCCGCCCGGCTCCAGCCGGACCCGCAGCCGCCGCTGCTCGGTCACCACGCGCAGGTTCGCCGCCACCTCCTCGAACAGCTCGGCGCAGCGCACCGCCTCCTGCCGGATCTGCAGCGGCGCACCGCTCACGCCACGGCCGAGCGTCAGCAGATCCTCGACCAGCTCAGCGAGCCGCTGGCCGTTGCGGGCGATGACGCGCACCCAGGCCTGCTCGGTGCTGCTGAGCGTGCCGCCGTCCTGCAGCAGCTCGGCATAGCCGACGATGCTCGTGATGGGCGTGCGCAGCTCGTGGCTGGTGGTGACGAGGAAGTCGTCGCGCTGCCGCTCCAGCTCCGCGCGGATGGCCCTGGCCGCATCCCGCTCGACGGCAGCCTCGAGCTGCGCCTGGCGAGCGCGCAGCATGGCGGTCACGTCGAGCAGCTGCACCGCGATGCGATCGGCGACGCCGTCGATGGGATTGGCTGCGACCGTGATGGTGCGCTCGCCATGGGCGCCGACCGTGACCTGCTCCCCGGTGCGCAGCGCCGACATCGCCGCGACCCGCAGCGGTCCGGCCCAGCGCTCGCCGTCGAGCTCGTCGGCCAGCAGCCTCCTGCCCGCCCGGTTCGCCCACGTCACCCGCGTCGCCTGCGCGTCGCGCTCGGCCACCACCAGACCGATCCGGGCATCGACGACGCTGCCGGTCAGCAGCAGGTTGGCCGCGCGCACCTGCCGCGTCAGCGCGCGCAGCTCGTACTGCGCCGCAGAGAGCACGACCGCGAAGCCGGCGAACGAGATCAGCAGCGTCTCGAACATCGCCGCGCCCACGGTCATGTCGAGCCCCTCGCGACGGAAGGGGCCGCCGCCGTCGAGCGTCAGCGCGATCATGACGAGCGTGGCCAGCGCCGTCTCGGCGATGACGAACCGGATCGGGAACCGCAATGCCGCCCAGGCGACCAGCGGGAACGGCGCGAACGCGAGCGGGAGCGACGACGAGGGGTGGAAGACCACGGCGAGCACCACCGCGAGCAGCAGCACCTGCACCGCCATCTCCACCCGGCCGGCCGCCACCGGCACGGGCGGCGGCAGCGCGGCCAGCGGTGCGATCAAGCACACGGCGGCACCGTGCGAGGCGGCGGCGAACCCGACAGTCGACCAGAACTCGCCGCCCTCGAGCAGCGCGACCGTGGCTGCCGCGAGCAGACCAACCGCCAGGGCACCCGCGACGACCGCGACCGCGAAGCGGATGCCGGCCCGCACGGTGGAGAGCTCGAACCTGCGCGTCGCCGAGCCGAGCAGGGCGACGATGACGGCGACCTCGGCGGTGTTCGCGACGCCGAACGCCAGCGAGACGGCCAGCGGCCTGCCTGCGATCGCGTTCGCCACGGTGGTCACCACCAGCACCAGCACGATGGCGGCGGCGATTCGCGAGCGCGGCTGCAGCAGCACGAATGCCACCGACAGCCCTGCGGCGGGCCACCAGATGGCCACGCCCGTCTCCGCCGGCATGAAGAGCACGCCCGAGACGTCCGCCAGGAAGATCGCCACCCCGGCGATGATCCAGGCCCACCACGGCAGCACCGGCCGCGCACCCGTCGTGTGCTCCGCGTAGGGTGCGCGACCGGCATCGGTGCCGTGGTCGACGGTGCTCACAGACCAAACCGTACGCATCCGCGTCGGTTCTGCCCAACAGCCCGGCCGTGCTGCTGCGGCGGAGCGCTCAGGACGCGAGCGGCTCGAGCACGATGATGGGGGTCCGCTTCGAGCGCAGCGTCGCGTAGTCGTCCATCGACGGCCCCTCCTGGTACCGGCTCCAGTCGGTCCAGAGCCGCTGCCGCTCCGAGCCCTGTGCCTCGCGGGCGTGCACCTCGCGGTGGCCTCCGGGAAGGTCGATGGATGCGTCAGGGTGCGCCCTGAGGTTCAACCACCAGGCGGGGTGCGGCTCGGCCCAGCCGTTCATCGCCATCACGATGACGTTCGGTCCCTTCCGTCGGCTGCTGCGTCGATCGTAGGCTCGTGCACGGATGTGCGCAGTGGGGTCATCCCCCATGCGCACGGAGTGTGAGCCCACCCACCGGCCGAGACGAGGTGCCCGCGATGCGACGCCGCAGCAGCATCCGCACTGCCGCCGCGGCCGCCGCCGCGGCCGCCGTCGCAGCCGCGCTGCTGCTCGCCGGCTGCGGGCCCTCCGAGCCCGCGCCGAACGGTACCGACGGTGGCCAGCGGCCCGAGCCCGCCGCATCCGACCCTGCGTCGACCGGGCAGCGAGCCGAGCCGGGCACGCTCGACGAGCCGGCGGTGCTGGCGACCGACCTCGAGGCGCCCTGGTCGATCGCGTTCGTCGACGAGCGGACGGCGCTCGTGAGCGAGCGCGACAGCGGCACGATCCTCGAGGTCTCGGCGAGCGGCGCAGTGCGGCAGCTCGCGCAGATCGCCGGCCTCTCGCACGGCGGGGAGGGCGGCCTGCTCGGGCTCGCCATCGGCGACGGCCACCTCTACTCGTACGGCACGACGGCCGACGGCAACCGGGTGATGCGGGTCGCGCTCGCGGGCGAGCCCGGGAGCCTCGAGCTCGGGCAGCCGCAGGAGGTCATCACGGGCATCCCCGCGAGCGGCAACCACAACGGCGGCCGCATCGCCTTCGGGCCTGACGGGATGCTCTACGTCACGACCGGCGACGCCGGCGTGCCCGGCGCCGCGCAGGATCCGGGCAGCCTGGCGGGCAAGATCCTGCGGCTCGAGCCCGACGGCGCCATCCCCGCCGACAACCCCTTCCCCGGCTCGCCCGTCTACAGCCTCGGGCACCGCAATCCGCAGGGCATCGCGTGGGCGCCCGACGGCACGATGTGGGCGAGCGAGTTCGGGCAGGACACCTGGGATGAGCTCAACCGCATCGAGGCCGGCGCGAACTACGGCTGGCCGACCGTCGAGGGCATCGCGGGCGAGGCCGGCTTCACCGATCCGGTGCAGCAATGGCGGCCGGCGGAGGCGAGCCCGAGCGGCATCGCGATCGCCGACGGCAGCATCTGGATCGCGAACCTGCGCGGCGCGGTGCTGCGCGAGGTGCCGCTGCCCGAGCCGTCGTCCTCGACCGAGCACTGGCAGGCCAGATTCGGGCGGATGCGCGACGTCGCGGTCGCGCCGGACGGCTCGCTCTGGGTGCTCACCAACGCCACCGACGGCCGCGGTCAGCCCGCTGAGGGCGACGACCGCATCCTGTCGTTCACGTCGTAGCGGGTCAGAACTCCTCGTAGACCGCCGGATCCTGGCCCTTCAGCCTGCCGTCGGCGCGGCCGAGTGCCGTGATCGCCGCGACCTCGTCGCCCGTGAGCCGCAGCTCGAGCGCGCCGAGGTTCTCGCGCTGCCGCTCCTCCGAGGCCGCCTTCGGGATGGGCACGACGCCGCGCGCGATGCCCCAGGCGAGGATCACCTGGCCGGGCGTCGCCCCGTGCGCCTCGGCGATGCCGACGATCGTCGGCTCCTCCAGCACCTCGCCGCCGCGCCCCAGCGGGCTCCAGGCCTGCGTGATGATGCCGTGCTCGCGGTCGTAGACGAGCTGCTCCTCCTGCGGGAAGTACGGGTGCAGCTCGATCTGGTTCACCTCCGGCAAGACGCCGGTGTCGGCGTGCAGCCGTTCGAGGTGCTCGGGCAGGAAGTTGCAGACGCCGATCGCGCCGACCAGCCCGCGCTCCTTCGCCTCGATCAGCGCCCGCCAGGCCTCCACGTAGGTGCCCTGCCCGGGGTTCGGCCAGTGGATCAGGTAGAGGTCGAGCGATGCGAGCCCCATGCGCGCCGCGCTCTCCTCGATCGTCGCGATGGCGGCGGCGTGCTGCTGATGCCGGCCGGGCAGCTTCGAGGTCACGATCAGCTCGTCGCGCGCGGCATGGTGATGGGCGGATGCGCGCACTGCGGCCCCGACGGAGCCCTCGTTCTCGTAGTTGAAGGCCGAGTCGAGCAGCGTGTAGCCGCTGGCGATGGCCCGCTCGATGGCCGCCGTGCCGGCGTGGCCCTTGAGCTTGTAGGTGCCGAAACCGAGCACTGGCAGGGTCAGGCCGCCGTGGGCGGTGGTGGTGGGGATCATCGCGCTTCTCCTTGTGCTCGCGGCCTTCCGCTCGCGACGCTACGCGACCAGCGCGAGGTGCGCGAGCAGCGCGGCGAGCGGGCGAGGCGCCGCCACCGGGTCGAGCGCCTCGACGAGCAGGCGCGCGTAGATCGCCTTGCGGCCCGAGCGCGAGCCGAAGAAGCGCCGCAGCACCGCCTCGCGCGACCATCCGCGCTGCGCGGGCATCTGCGCGAGCCGCTCGAGCGATGCCGTCTCCCCCGCCGCCGTGATCACGGCCTGGACGCGGTCGGCGCCGAGCGCGCGGATGAGCTCGTCCTCCAGGTCGAGCGTGCAGCGGAAGAAGCCGAGCGGCTCGAGCGCGGCGGTGCGCGCCTCGGGCATGCCGGCCTGCGCGAGCCCGCCGCGCACGCGGCGCTCCTCCGGCGCGTCGTACAGCCCGGCCAGCCGTGCACCCTCACCGAGCGGCCCGTGGCGCAGCGCGAACGCGCGCGTGTTCGTGATGCCGCCCATGGCGAGAACCCGCGTGCCCTCGGCGGCGAGGTCGCGGCCGAGCAGCCTCGCGAGCGCCTCGAGCGCGATGCGATCACTGCGCCCCTCGACGAGCACGACCGTGCGCACCCTCGTCAGCCGAGCACCTCTACGGCGCATCGAATGCCGGGCGCTCGGCTCAGCCGCGCGCCGGCAGTGACCAGGACGGCATCGAGCAAACCGGCGTGCTCACGCGCTCGATCGCCGGAAGGCCCGTCGTCCAGCAGTGCGGTGGCGCGCACACTGGCGTCAACGATGATCACGGTCACCCCGCACCAGTTCGACGGCCTCGCTGAACGACAGCGACCCGCCGGCACGACCGCCGGCTCGAGCCAGCACATCTTCGAGCGTGGGCCGCGCCGACTCGGCCTCCAGCTTCGCGCGCAGGTACTCCTGCAGCGATTGCCCGGCGGCGGCGGCGGCGCCAGCACTGTGCAGAACGGGCATTCGCTCGCCGGCCCGGATCGAGATGTCGAGACGGTTCTCGGGGCTCGGCATCGGGCACACGTAGTGATCGCTGAAGGCGCACGGCGGCAGGAACGCGCGGTTGAAGTCGATGGTGACGGCGCCGGATGCGTCCGGCAGCGGCAGGCGCAGGAAGCGGAAGCGGTAGCTCCCGTCGCCGCTGGTCGCATCGGTGAACACGACCGCGAGCGCGGGGTTGCCGTCCGCGTCGATCCCGCCGGTGGTCGTGAGGCGCAGCTCGCGACCGTCGAGCTCGAAGGCGAGCGAGCCGACGTCGCTGCGCCGGGTGCGGTGTCCGTCGACCTGCTCGATCTCGAGCGTGTCCGCGCCGAGCGCTGTGCCGCCTGCGGTCCACTGCGCCTCGACCACCCACGCGGGGTCGGGCTCGTGCGCGTCGATGCGACGCAGGCTCGTGCGTCCCTCGGCGGCCGGGTCGATGCGACGCAGGGCCGGCACGCCCTCGCGCACGAAGATGCGCAGCCGCGCATCTTCGTGGTTGCGCGGCAGCTGAGCAGCGCCCTGCCCGACGCCGAGGCGCAGCTCGTCGCCGCCGACCAGCAGCACCTCGTCCTCCACGGCGGTGCCGTCGAGGCGCGTGACCGCCGCGCCCATCGGATCGGCCTCGAGCAGCCCGGCGCCGATCGCCGCCGCTCCCTCTGCTCGCCAGCGGCCTGGGATGCCCTCCAGCCGCTGCTCGGCGGCGCCGAGCCAGTGCGTCGCCGCGAGCGCCGCGATCCCGTGCGGGCCGGCGACGTCTCGCCAGCGGCGCTCCTGCCATACCTGCCAGTCGCGCGCGAACACATCCCGATCGGTCATCCGGCAGCCCCCTTCGTCGAGCCCCACGCTATCCCGGCGCTCCGTAGGATCAGGGGGTGACGTTCACCCGCACGACGATCGAGCTCGCCGCGAGCGACCCCGACCGGCTCGCGCTCGCGGGAGACGGGGAGCGCCTGACGTACGGCGACCTGCGCGAGACCAGCACGCGCATCCGCTCGGGTCTCGAGCAGCTGCTCGACGCTCGTCACCGAGAGGGCCGGCCCGCGAGCGCCAGCGACGGTGAGACCGGCGGCGTGCCGATCGTCGCCGTCTCGCTCTCCCGCGCGATCGACGTGGGCCGCTTCGTCGTCGGCATCGCCTCGTTCCGCGCCATCGTCGCGGTGATCGACCCGCTGTGGCCGCTCGAGCACCGACTGACGACCATCCGGCGAGTCGACGCGGCGATCGTGATCACCGACGATGGCGACTTCGAGGGGGCGCTGGCCGGGCTCGAGCATGGAGCCTGGCACGGCAGCGTGATCGGGCTCGAGCGCTTCGACGCGCTGGCCGCTGCCGCCCCGGTCTCGGCCGGGCCGGAGGTGCGCCCGCGCGACGAGCCCTACCTGCTGCTGTTCACGAGCGGCACGACCGATCTGCCGAAGGGCTTCCTCCGCACCCGCGGCAGCTGGGACTACAACGTCGAGGCCAGCCGCGGCCCGCTGTTCGCGAGGGCCGGTGTGCAGACGATCGCACCCGGCCCGGTCTCCTACAGCCTCACGCTCTACGCGCTCGTCGAGGCGCTTGCGACCGGCGGCTCGCTGCACCTGCAGTCGCGGTTCGACGCGACGGATGCGGTGCGCACGATCGCGCAGCACGGCATCGCGCGCTTCGTGGGCGTGCCGTCGATGCTCCTGGCGCTGGCCGCCGCGGCCCGGCGCGAGCCGCCGGGCGCCGGCAGCGCGCTCGCCTCGCTGCGCTGGGTGATCACCGGCGGCGCGAACCAGAGCCAGGCGATCCGCGAGCGCTTCGCCGAGGCCGCCCCGCAGGCGGTGCTGCGCAGCTACTACGGCGCGAGCGAGATCGGCTTCATCGGCTACAGCGACGCCGGCGACGGCACGCGCCTGACCCCGTTCGCCGGGCTCGAGGCCGAGGTGCGCGACGATGCCGGCACCCGCGTGCCCGACGGCGAGATCGGCACCCTGCACATCCGCGTCGCCTCGCAGGTCGAGCGCTACCTGACCGCGACGAGCCACGAGCGCATCACCGGCGATGACGGATGGTCGAGCGTCGGCGATCTGGCCGCGCTCGTCGATGGCGAGATCGTGCTCGCCGGCCGTGCCGGCGACATGGCGGTGACCGGAGGCCACAAGGTGTCGCTGCCGCAGGTCGAGCGGGCGCTGGCGACCGTGCCCGGCTGCGAGCAGTGCTGCGCGATCGCGCTGCCGGATGCCGCGCTCGGCTCGATCGTCGCGGTGGTGGTCGAGGGCGCGTCGGTGGTCGAGAGAGCGCCCGGCGGCGAGCCGACGGCCGCTGCGGGCGACGCGCTCAGTGTCGGCGAAATGCTCAGTGTCGGCGAAATGCTCAGTGTCGGCGAAATGCTCAGTGTCGGCGAAATGCTCGGTGCCGGCGAAATGCTCGGTGCCGGTGTCGTGCCGCCGAAGGCGGTGATGCAGCGCGAGCTGCGCCGCCTGCTGCCCGAGCAGTTCGTGCCGCGCCGCTACTACCGGGCCGATCGGCTGCCGCGCACGGCCGGTGGCAAGATCCGCCGGGTGGCCGTGGCCGAGCTGGTCGCCGCGGGCGAGGCGGAGCGGCTGTGAACGGCGCCGCCGGGCTCCCGAACGCCGGAGAGGGACGACCATGAGCAGCGCCACCGCGCACTGCGCCCGCGCCGTCATCACCGGCCTCGGCGCAGTGACCCCGAACGGCCTCGACATGCGCTCGACGTGGGACTCCGTCGTGAACGGCCGCAGCGGCATCCGCGCCTTCGACAGCGTCGATGTCAGCGATCTCGCCGTCAAGGTCGGCGGCGAGGTGCGCGGCTTCGACGCGCTCGCGCACGTGTCGCGCACCGATGCGCGCCGCCTCGACCGGCATGCGCTGTACGCGATCGCGGCGGCCGCCGAGGCGCTCGAGGGCTTCGCCACCCCCGACCCCGCGCGCTTCGCCATCACCGCCGCGACCGGCTCCGGAGCCGTCTCGCTCACACAGGATGCCGTGCGCGCCCTCGACGCCCAGGGCCCGCGCCGGGTGCCGCCGGGGGTCGTGCTCTACGGCGGAGCCGACGGCGCCGCCGCCTACCTCAGCCAGCGCTACGGCGCGCGCGGCGCGAGCGCCGGCACCTCCGCCACCTGCGCGAGCGGCACCGTCGGCCTCGGCGACGCCCTCCGCACGATCCGGCACGGGTATGCGGATGCGGTGCTCGTCGTGGGCGCGGAGGACTGCCTCAACCGCGTCAACCTGGGCGTCAACGCGACGCTGGGCTCGCTCGCCGCAGGGTTCGCCGACGAGCCCGCACGGGCATCCCGCCCCTTCGACCGCGCGCGCAGCGGCTTCGTCATGTCGGCCGGCGCCGTGGCGGTGCTGGTCGAGTCGGAGGCGCACGCGCGCCGCCGCGGCGCGGACGTGCTGGGCGAGCTGGCCGGCTACGGCGTCACCTCCGACGCGTTCCATGCGACCGCTCCGCGTCCCGACGGCAGCGGCGCGGCGGCCGCGATGCAGGCGGCGCTCGACGACGCGCGGCTTTCCCCCGCCGACGTCGGCCACGTGAACGCGCACGGTACCGGCACGCCGCTCAACGACGCGATGGAGACGCGTGCGCTCGAGACGGTCTTCGGCTCATCGCTCGCGGCGGTGCCCGTCACCTCGACGAAGTCGACCACCGGCCACCTGCTCGGCGCCGCCGGCACGCTCGAGGCGGCGCTGTCGCTCATGGCGCTGCGCGAGCAGGTCATTCCGCCGACGATCAACCTCGACGACCTGGAGTTCCCGCAGCTCGACGTGGTCGCGCACGAGGCGCGCGAGACGGGCACCGGCGGCACGGCACGGCTTCGCACGGTGCTCTCGAACTCGTTCGGCTTCGGCGGCCACAACGCCGCCATCGTGCTGCGCGCGCTCTGACGCATTCGTCGCGCGCGCCGCCCGTCCCGAATCGAGGATCGATTCGGAGATCGTCACGAATCGAGGACGCATCGTCCTCTGTTCAGGACATCTCCTCTTCTCGTGACGCGCTCCAGCGCCAGACGGCGGGCCAAACCTTCCACCTGGCCCCTACCGCGCGATATCGCGCAGTTATATCGTCACCGCATGGCGAATATCCTCGTGCGAGCGGTCCCTGAGCCCGATGCTGCGCGGATCGCGGCGCTCGCGGCGCGTGCCGGCGTCTCACAGGCCGAATACCTGCGTCGGGTGATCCATGAAGCGGCACAGCGCGACGCTCCCTGCATGCGGGAGCTCGCCGGTTCAGCGACCGGCATGTTCCCGCCCGACATCCTGAGCACCCTGGATGAGGAGTGGGCGACGTGAACGTCGTCGACGCGAACGTGGTGGTCGGATTCCTCGACAGCACGAACGCGAATCATGCGCGGGCCGTCGAGCTCCTCGGAGCGCGCGAGAGCGAACCGCTCGTGATGCACGAGGTGACGATGGCCGAAGTGCTGGCTGGGCCGGCGCAGGTCGACCGAGCGGCAGCCGAGCGGGTCTGGACGAGCATGCTGCAGATGGGCATCCGGCAGGCAGCAACTGCCGCGTCTCCGCTCGATGTTGCGCAGCTGCGCGCCTCGACGGGACTGCCGATACCCGACTGCCTCGTCATCCTGACGGCCGGCAAGCCCGCGACCGGCCACCCGATCCTGACCTTCGACGAATGGCTCGCCGCCAAGGCGCGCGCGCTCGGCTACTCCGTGGCGCCCTGACCGGCAGCGTCAGAACGCCGCCGGCACCCCCAGCTCCTGCAGCCGCTCGCGCACGTGCTCGCTCGTGATCGCGCGCACGAGCGCAGCGATCTCCGGCGAGTCCGCGTTGTCGGAGCGGCTCACGAGCGCCACCTCGAAGGCCTCATCCTGCTCGACCGCGAGCCCGTCGAGCTCGGGCGTCAGCCCGAGCTGCCGAGCGAACGACGGCAGGTTGAACACCGCATCCGCCTCGTCGTACGCGGTGTTGAGCTGCAGCAGGTCGACCGCGGTGATCTCGAGCCCGCGCGGGTTCTCGGTCACGTCGGTCAGCCGGGCCTGGTAGCGCTCCACGGCCGGGTCGAGGGTGATGAGCCCCTCGTCGGCGAGCATCTGCAGCGCGCGGGCGCCGTTCGACTTGTCATTGGGGATCACGACGCTGCCGCCCTCCGGCAGCTCGTCGAGCTGCGTGAGCGTCTTCGAGTAGAAGGCGACGACGGTCGCGTAGACCGGCTGCACGACCACGAGGTCGGCGTCGTTGCCGGCGTTGAACTCCTCCATGAAGCCCTCGAACTGCACGACGTTGGCGTCGATCTCGCCGTGCTGCAGCAGGATGTTCGGCTGCACGTAGTCGTTCACCGGCACCAGCTCGACCTCGTAGCCCTCCTCGATCACCTCGGCGGCGGCCTCGACCGCATCCGTCATCGGCGTGACGGTCGCCGCGACGCGAATGGTGACGGTGTCGGATGCGGCTTCGCCGGCGGGCGCCGCGCAGGCGCCGAGCGCGAGGGCGAGGCCTGCCGCTGCCAGGGCGAGGAGGGGGCGGGCG
>NZ_JABFAP010000001.1:385930-500040 GCF_017168255.1 Agrococcus sp. KRD186 | reverse complement strand
GGGTGGTCATGCGGGCCTTCCGGTGCGGGTGTGCGTGATGGTGGAGCGGGAAGCTGGTCGCCGGCGGCGATCAGCGCTTGTCGAGCACGGCCGAGACCTTCTCGCCCGCGGTCTGCAGCAGCAGCACGCAGACGATCACGATCACGATCGTCGAGTACATGAGGGGGTAGTCGTACTCCTGGTAGCCGAAGCGCAGGGCGAAGTCGCCCAGCCCTCCGCCGCCGACGATGCCGAGCACCGTGGAGTAGGAGATGAGGCTGATCGAGGCGGAGGTGAGTGCGTAGACGAGGCCCGAGCGCCCCTCGACCAGGAGGAAGTGCACGACCGTCTGGAACACATCCGCCCCCATCGACCTCGCGGCGTGCAGCACGCCCGAGGGCACCTCGAGCAGGATCTGCTCGACGAGCCGGGCGTAGAGCGCGATGCCGACGAAGCAGAGCGGGAAGGTGGCTGCTCCGGTGCCGAAGGTGGTGCCGTAGAGCAGTCGCGTGAGCGGGATGAGGAAGACCACGAACAGCAGGAACGGGAACGAGCGCACGACCGTGACGTACATGTTCGCGACCGCCCAGATCGGGCGGTGCTCCTTGGGGCCGCCCGGGCGCGTGAGGTAGATGACCACGCCGAGCGGCAGGCCGACGAGCACCGCGGCGGCGAGCGAGAACGCCAGCATGAAGCCGGTCTCGGCCATCGCGATGCCGATCTGGTCGGCGTTGGCGCTGAGGGAATCGAGGAAGCCGCTCATGCGCCCAGCACCCGCTGCGCGTGCTCGAGGTAGCTGTCGCGCCGCTCGCGGGCGGCCGAGCGGGCAACCGGGAAGACGCTGCGCAGCGCGCCGTCCTCGAGCACGGCGGCGCGGTCGGCGATCGCGGCGACCGAGTCGAGCTCGTGGGTGACGAGCACGACGGTGGCGCCGAAGTCGCGCCGGGTGGCGGCGAGCAGCTCGAGCACATCCTCTGTGGCGCGGGTGTCGAGCGAGCTGGTCGGCTCGTCGGCGAGCAGCAGGCCCGGTCGGGTGACGAGCGCGCGGGCGATGGCGACGCGCTGCTTCTGGCCGCCGGAGAGCTGCGCCGGGTAGTGGTCGGCGCGGTCGGCGAGGCCGACGTAGTCGAGCAGCTCGGCGACCAGCGCCGCGTCCTGCGTGCGCTGCAGCTTGAGCGGCAGCGCGACGTTCTGCCGCGCCGTGCGGTTGCCGAGCAGGTTGAAGCCCTGGAAGATCATGCCGATGCGGCGGCGCAGCAGCCGGATCTCGCGGCCGCTGAGCCGCTGCGGGTCGGTGCCGTCGATGACGACACGCCCGTCGGTGGGATGCGTCGCAGCATCGAGCAGGTTCAGCAGCGTCGACTTGCCGGCGCCCGACTCCCCCACGATGCCGATGATCTCGCCGCGCTCGATCTCGAGCGTGACCTCGTCGAGCGCGGTGACGTTGCCGTACTGCACCGAGACGCCCTCGAAGGCGGCGATGGGGCCGGACGACTGCACAGGAGTGCCTCTCTCGCGAGCATGGTGGGGTTGTTGCGCTGAGTACAACAATACCGGCCCGACATGCTTCCCCGCGCCACGCGCAGTGCGCCGATGTGATCGATACGGTCGACGTATGGCCCCGACGAACTCCCACGCGCGCGGGCGAGCCGGCGCCGCCCACCGGCGCCCCGCATCCGTCGCCTTCATCTGGAGCGCGCTCGCGGCCGACGCCGTGCTGGTCGTCGCCTTCGCAGCGATCGGACGGGCGACGCACGACGAGGGCGTGCTCGGGCCACTCGGCCTGGGCCTGGCCACGACGGCATGGCCGTTCCTCGCGGCGCTCGGCCTCGGCTGGCTGCTGTGCCTCGGCTGGCGCGCTCCCCTGGCTCCGCTGCGCGCCGGTGTGCCGATCTGGCTCGTGACGGTGGTGGGCGGGATGCTGCTGCGCGCGCTGAGCGGGCAGGGCACGGCGGTGCCATTCATCGTCGTGGCGACGCTGACCCTGCTCGCGCTACTGGTCGGCTGGCGCGCCATCGCGGTCTTCGTGCGGCGCGGCGGGCGCAATCGGGCCGCGACGGACGGCAGGGTCTCCTCATGACATCGGAGCAGCGCGTCGTCCTCGCCGCGAGCGAGCACGAGGAGTGGAGCCGCTTGGCGCGTGACATGGCGGGCCGGATCTCGAGGCTGCTGCCGGAGGCAGTAATCGAGCACATCGGCTCGACCTCCGTGCCCGACCTCCCCGCGAAGCCGGTGGTAGACCTCGCCGTCGGCATGCCCGCCGACCGCGTCGACGAGGCAACCGAGGTCTTGGCGCAGCACGGGTTCGACCATGAAGGTGGCCGGGCCGGCCATACCTGGCTGAGTTCGCCCGATCGCTCAGCTCGCGCCTACGTGATCCACGTCCTCGATCTCGACGGCACCGGCTGGGAACGGCGCCTGCGCTTCCGCGACATCCTTCGCACCGATGCGTCGGCTCGAGCCAAGTACCTCGCGGTCAAGCAGCGGTCTGCGGCCTCCTCCGTCGGATGGGACGACTACACGCAGTCGAAGACCGCGATCGTGTCGGAGCTGCTCGGGTCATGATGCGAAGAGCGCTCGGTCAAGCTTTGACGGCGGCGCGCTTGGTGCGAGGCTTCGGCTGAGTCGCAAGCTGGCCGGCAGCGATCATCCGCTCGTAGCTCTCGAAGAGGGCGCGCTGCCGATCGAGTTCATCGACGCTGCCCTTGAGGCCGAGCACCGCGTCGACCGCGGCGTCGAGCTTCCGGTGCGCCTGCAGCAGCTCCGGCGCCATCGCCAGCGGGTTGTAGTGATCGGCGAGCGACCGCTCGGGCCGGAGCGCACGGGCATCGAGCACGGTCTGACCGCCCGCGATCATCGCGGAACGTTGCGCGCTGCTCAGCGCAGGCAGCGGGAACGTGTTCCAGACCTGGGTGTTGGAAAAGCGCAGCCGAGATTCCAGCTTGCCACCGGTCGTGCGCAACCACGTCATGAAGAGCGACGACGAGATGACGGCGAACGCAAGCCCATCAGGATCCTCGGCGGTGTAGTTCAGATTGCTGCTGATGACCTCCGGACCGAAGCGCCCCGCGGGCAGGAACAGACGGTTCTCACTGGAGACGCTCGGCACCATCAGATGCGGAATCTCAGCGTGCGAGCGATACCAGAAGAGGTGCGGCGTCGCCGCGGCGTCTCTGGCCTGCTTCGCCTTGCTCTCCAGCCGCCAGGTCCGCACGGCATCGATCCGCGACTTGAGCCGCTGCGACTTCGCGAGGTCACCGGGATCGAGATCGACCAGCCATAGGCACCATCGCATCTCGCTGTGGATCAGCTCCCTCGCTCCCAAGTAGCGGCGCAGGTACTTCGTCGCGACAGGGTCCGATGCGAACTCCTGCGCCACATCCCGTTCGATGATCAGGTGCCCGCCGTCCCGAGGCACGTTGCCGAACACCATCGGCGGCAGGTCTGAGCCGATCGGCCCGCGGCTACGCTGCTCGACGAGCACTCTTGGACCGTCGACCAGATACCCGTTGATGCCGTGCTTCACCGGCACACGATGCGGTTCACCACGAAGCTCGTCATAGTCGAAGAGCCATGCGGCGCTGCTGGTGGCCCGGTCGAAGCCGACGACCACGCAGTGGACAGCTGCGGCGCCGGGCGCCTCGCTCGTCCAGGCGAACGTACGGTGCGCGAACTTGATGCGCCATCCGGCGCCGAACACAGCACCGAAGAGGGCGGGCACCGGCTCACCCTGCGTGATCGAGTTCGTGGAGACGAACGCGAACTGCCCGTCGTAGCCGTCACGCGCGAACAGGTCGAGCGACTTCGCATACCAGCCCGTTACGTAGTCGAGGCGTCCGATGTCCTTGCGGTGCCACGCGTCGCGGAGGTCTTGAGCCTGCTCCTCGCTGCGACTGGCATGCCCCAGGAACGGGGGGTTGCCCATGACGTGGAGCGACGTCGTCGGCGGCACCACAGACGTCCAGTCGACGCGCAGCGCGTTGCCGACGACGATCGTCTCGATCTTGTCGAGCGGCAGTGCCTCCGGCGCCTGGCCGAGCGCGAGCTCCATCGCCTTGTTCGCCTGGTGGTCGACCAGGTGCATCGCGGTGGCGGCGATGCGTGCCGGCCACTCCTCCAGTTCGATGCCGTGGAAGCTGCTGAGCCGCACCGGCAGGTCCTCATCGACGAAGGCCAGCGTCACGTCGGCGCTGCCCAACTGCTGGAGTCGCTGCAGGATCTCGAGATCGAGCGCGCGCATGTCGCGGTAGGTGACGACCAGGAAGTTTCCGCACCCGCACGCGGGGTCGAGGAGCCGCATCCGACCCATGTCGTCACGCAGCTTGCGCAGCCCCTTCGCATCGTGGAACCCGTCGGCGAAGCGCTGACGCAACTCGTCGAGGAACATCGGCCCAATGAGCTTCTGGATGTTGGTCTCGGTCGTGTAGTGCTCGCCGAGCTCGCGCCTCGCCTTCTTGTCCTTCACCGCCTGGAACAGCGAACCGAAGATGGCGGGCGAGATCTCAGACCAGTTGAACATCGCCGCCGCCAGCAGCCGCTCGCGCATCGTGCGCTCGAAGCTCGGGATGCTCAGCGGCTCCTCGAAGATGCCGCCGTTGACATAGGGGAACCGCTTGATCAGCTCGTCGAGGTTCGTCTGGCGCCGCTGCGGCTCGCGCCCCATCACCTGGTAGAGCAGGGACAACTGCGGCCCGAGGTCGCTGCCGTCCTCTGCAGTGCGGGTCTCGAGGAACTCGAGGAAGAGGTCGCGCTCCCATACGCCCGCGTCGTCGGCGTACAACGCGAACAGCGTGCGCACCAGGAAGACGCTCGCCTCGTGATCGTCGTAACCCGAGCCGCCGAGCGCCTCGTACAGCGAGGCCATGAGCCGGGCGGCGTCGATCGACGCCCGCTCCTGCTCCTTCGAGCCGAAGGCGCGCTGGCCGTAGCCGGCGAAGAAGGCCAGCCGGTCCGCGTGGTCGCGCAGCTCGGCGAGATCGAACTCGAGCACGTCGTCGCCCTCGGCGGCCAGGTCGAGGATCCGGAAGCGGCGGAAGTCCGAGGTGATGACCCAGTTCGGCACCTCTGGGTCGGAGAGCGCGTCGATGTAGTCGAGCGCCTGCCGCTCGGCCTCGGCGAGATCCTTGCCGGCGCTCTTCATCTCGATCAGCGCAACACCTGGGATGAGCGCGTCGATGTAGCCCTGGGCGCCTGTCGAGGAGCGGCGCGAGCGCTTCTCGTAGAACGCCGCGCGCGTCTTGGTGATGCCATAGACGCCGAGCAGGTCCCGCACGAACGACTGCGCATCCTGCCTCTCGTCACCCGGCGCATCCGCCCACTCGAGCGCGAAGCGCGCGGCGCGGTTGCGGATCTCGTTCAGCGAGAGGGATTTGGCCACAGCCCGACCCTATGCGAGCGCACCGACGGGGAGGTCGCCGCGCCGCGGCCGCTCGAACCAGCGCCCACCAGTCGCCTATACTGGACTGAGTTCAACAATCCCTCCAGCGCGCTGACCGCGCCGTCGAGCAGAGAGCAGCATCCCCATGAAGCACACCCGAATCGGCGCGCTCGCCGGCACCATCGTCGCCGCACTGGCACTGGCAGGCTGCAGCGCGGCCGCGCCGACCGAGAACACCGATGCGGCCGCCGAGCCGACCGTGCTCCAGGTCGCCGCGGTGCAGTCGCCGATGACCGACGTGGTGCTCGCCGCTGCCGAGGCGATCGAGGACGGCTATGAGATCGAGATGGTCGAGATCGCCGACTACATCACCGCCAACGTGGTGCTGCAGCAGGGTGAGGTCGACGCGAACTTCTCGCAGCACGAGCCCTACATGCAGGAGTTCAACGCCGGCAACGACGGCTCGCTCGTGGCAGTGCAGCCGGTGTACAACTTCGTGATCGCCTTCTACTCGAGCTCGATCGACGACATCGCCGACCTGCCGCAGGGCGCGACGATCGCCGTGCCGAACGACGGCTCGAACCTCGGCCGGGCGCTCGCGCTGCTCGACGCCGAGGGTGTCATCGGCCTCGACCCCGAGATCGACCCCTACCAGGCGACGATCGTCGACATCGCCGAGAACCCTAAGGACGTCGAGTTCCTGGAGGTGCCGATCTCGTCGCTGAACACCGCGTACGAGGAGGCCGACCTGACGTTCCAGTGGCCCTCGCACATCGCCGCTCTCGGCCTCAACCCCCAGGACGACGGCCTCATCACCGAGCTCGACGACCGCTTCACCCTGCAGCTCGCCGTGCTTGAGGAGAATGCGGACAGCGCGGCGACCGAAGCGCTGCGTGCTGCGTTCACGAGCGACGAGGTGCGCCAGGTGATCGAGGCGAACGAGACGATCGAGGTCAGCTTCTGAGCGACGCGCGCTCCCAGCAGGCGAGTACCCTCGCGGCGTGAAGCATGAGCCCACTGTGCCACTGCCTCTCGTCGCGCGCAGCGGCGGGGTCGCCCTGGCCGGCAGCCTCTGGGTGCCGGCCGGCGACCCGCTCGCGCTGCTCGTGATGCATCCCGGCTCGGGTCCCGCCGACCGCGACAACGGCGACCTCTTCCCGCGCATCCGCACTCCCCTGCTGCGCGCGGGCATCGCCGTCGCCTCGTTCGACAAGCGCGGCGTCGGCGGCTCCGAAGGCTCATGGCTCGAAGCAGGCATCGAGCGGCAGGCCGCCGATCTGCTCGCCGGCCTCGGGTCCGCCGCAGCGCACGTGCCCGGCGTGCCATGCGGCACCTTCGGCCACAGCGAGGGCGGATGGGTCGTGGTCGATGCAGCCGATCGCGCGGCGCTGGGCGAGATCGCTTTCGTCATCACGAGTGCCGGACCCGCCGTGCGCGCCGGCGTCGCCGAGCGATTCGCCAGCACACGCACACTCGACCGGATCGCGCGCAGCGATGCGGACCGTGCCCGAGCCGAAGCAGCGGTCGACGCGTTCTTCGCGCTCGCCGAGGCCGGTGCGACGCACGCGCAGATGCTCGCGCTCGTCGACGAGCGCGGCGACGAGCTGGCGCATCTGCTCGAGGGCGATGTCCCCGACGAGCGCCTCTGGAGCCTGTTCGTGCAGTTGGCCGCCTTCGACCCGCTGCCGCGCATGCGTTCCCTGCGCGTGCCGATGCTCGCGATCTTCGGCGCCGACGATGCGCTGACGCCCACCGCGGCGAGCGTCGAGGCGCTGCGCGCGGCCGTCGATCCGGCGCTGCTGCAGCTGGCCGTGCTGCCCGGCGCAGGCCACCGCATGGCGCACGCGGGCGAGCACGACTTCGCGGCCGGCTACCTCGAGACGATCATCGCCTTCGTGCTCACGCACAGCCGCTGACGCCGCCATCACGCCGCGTCTGCGTCGCTGCGAAGGTTCAGCCGTTCGATGCCCCACGAACTCATCGACCAGCGCCGCCAGCGCGCCGCTGCCGACGAGGTTTCCAGGCAGCCGCGGCACCTCTGCGATCGGCGCGCTCGCGTGCGCCAGGTCATCGAGACGAACGACACCCTCGAGGTACGTTTCCGAGCCGAACCGAGCGATCGGCGCGCCGCGCCTGGCTGAGCGCGCCTGGCGCTGCGCGCTTGCGTTCCATTTTCGATTCAACCGTGCCGGAATCGTCACATGAAGGCGAAGTTCTCGGATACAAGATGAGCGCTCAGTCTCGTCGGGCCGCCATCAACGCGCTTCGCAGGGCGTCGAGCGCAAGCACCGCGAAGCATCTCGACGCAGCCACAGCCATCGTCAGCACCTGAGACCGCGGTGCCGGCTCGGCTCGGCTAATCGATGAGCTGATCGGCGAGCGCCGCCAGCGCGTCGCCGCCGGCGAGGTCGCCGGGCAGCAGGGGGATCTGCGTGATCGGGATGCCCTCCGCGGCAGCGCGCAGCACCGCGAGGTGCTCTTCCTCGCGCTCGCGGCGCTCGGCGAGCACCGGCCCCGCATCGCTCGGCGACCGCCGGTTCACGACGATCGCGGCCGGGGCGATGCCGAGCGCGTCGAGCTGGCGCACGACCTCGATCGACTCCGCGACCGGCAGCCGCTCGGCGATGCCCACGACGATGAACGAGGTCTGCTCGGGGTCGGTGATGCTGGTGCGCATGTGCGCGAAGCGATCGCGGCGCGCGATCAGGGTGCGCCGCAGCTCACTGTCGGCGGTCGGCTCGGGATCCTTCGTGCCGACGACGCTGCGCGCCGCGGCGGCGAATCGCTCCGAGCGGTCGCGGCTGGCCAGCAGCGTCTCGGTCCAGCCGGTCAGCTGCTGCGGCAGTGCCAGCAGGCGCAGGGTGTGCCCGGAGGGCGCGGTGTCGAAGATCACGAGATCGTGCGTGTCGGCGCTGCTCTCGATCAGCTGCGCGATGCGCTCGAGCACGGCCGACTCATGGCTGCCGGGCGCGGAACGCGCCTGATCCAGGTGATCCCGGGCCGACTGGTGCAGGCGATCGGGCAGCAGCCGCGTCATCGTGTCGGCGACCGTCGCGAAGTGCCGGTCGATCGTCGACTGCGGGTCGATCTCGACCGCATCGACGAAGCCGGCACCGGCCTCGTAGACGCGCGTGGACGCATCCGAGAGCCTGTGATCCCACGCCTCGCCGAGGCTGTGCGCCGGGTCGGTCGAGACCACCAGCACCCGAGCGCCGTCCCGCGCACGGGCCAGGGCAAGCGCGGCAGCGACCGAGGTCTTCCCGACCCCGCCCTTGCCGCCGACGAACAGGATGCGCCGTGAGCGCGCGAGGTCTAGCAGCATGCGACGTGATCCAGGGGTGAGTCGGGGATGCCGATGCGGCGGTGCCAGGCGTGGAAATCCTGCCAGACGGCGGGCATCAGCTCGGCGGAGTAGTACGCCGCGGGGTCGGGAACGCCGAGCGCCTCCCCCAGCACGACGATCATGAACAGGTCGTCCTCATCGCGCTTCTCGCGCAGGAAGGTGTCGCGGTACGGGCCGACGTAGAACTCGTGCAGTCCGTCGCGCAGCGCGGCCCAGCGCCGGGAGAACTCCCCCCGGCGCTGGGTCGCGATGCTGTGCTTCACGCGTCAGACGTTCTCACGGACGGCCGTGAGCTCGGCATCCTCGTCCTCAGGCTCGGGCGGGTCCTTGAGCGCCCGTCGCATCGCGCCGACCGCCTCGACGGCGACCCAGACGCTCGCCACGATGATGATGACGTCGAGCGCGAACAGCAGCCAGTCCTCGTTGCCGGGCGCGGTGAAGCTGAACAGCTGCTCGATCGCCGCCCAGAACGACAGCACGAACACCAGCACGAGCGGGATGATGGCGGGCCACGGATTGCGCCGCTTGCGGATGAGCATCACCGCGATGATCGACAGCGTCAGCGACGCCATGATCTGGTTCGTGGTGCCGAACAGCGGCCAGATGCGCAGGCCGCCCTCGCCGCCGAGCCCCTGCGAGAAGGTGAGGCCGAGGCCGACCACGACGACCACCAGTGTCGCCGGGATCTTCGTGATCTTGACCTTCACCGCGTCGCCGATCTCCTGCACGATGAAGCGCAGCAGTCGCATGCCGGTGTCCATCGTCGTGGCGGCGAACAGCACCGCCATGGTGGCGAGCACGGTGGCGCTGAGCGATGCAGGCAGGCCGAGGCCGTTCTCCATCAGCGCGCCGCCACCCTGGACGAACGCGGTGACGCCGCCCGCGCCGAACTCGCTGTAGATCTCATTCCATTCGCCGACCGACTGGATGCCGCCGATCACGGCGAGGATGGTGCCGAGCGAGAGCATGCCCTCGCCGACTGCGCCGAAGTAGCCGACGAAGCGGGCGTCGGTCTCCTTGTCGATCTGCTTCGAGCTCGTGCCCGAGGAGACCATGCCGTGGAAGCCGGAGATCGCGCCGCACGCGATGGTGACGAACAGCAGCGGCACCATGCTCGGCGTGCCCTCAGGCAGGTTGCCGTTGATCATCGGGGCGACGATGTCGGGCGGGTTGGCCGAGAAGAGCGCACCGATGAGCACTGCGCCGAAGAGCAGGATCAGGCCGATGAACAGCTGCACGCCGTTGATGTAGTCGCGCGGCTGCAGCAGCACCCACACCGGCAGCAGCGAGGCGATCGCGCCGTAGATGAACAGCGCCAGGATCCAGAACGTCGCCGGCGACATGCCGAGGAAGGACTCCGGCAGCACGACCGGCACGCTGTCGCCCAGCAGGATCAGGGCGTACAGCGCGATGACGCCGACCACCGTGACGGGGATCAGCGGCCACTTCATCCGGTAGACGGCGACGCCGACGAGCAGCGCGACGATGATCGCGCCCCAGGCGGGGATGACGGCGCTGGGCGTGCTGATGAGCAGGTTCTTGATGACGACCGCGAAGGCGGCGATCACCATGAGCAGCAGCAGGAAGATGACGACCAGGAAGAGGTTCGCGCCGCGCTTGCCGATGTAGCGGCCGGAGAGTGCGCCGATCGACTTGCCCTTGTTGCGCAGCGATGCCCACAGCGCCCCGAGGTCGTGCATGCCCGCGAAGAAGACGGTGCCGATCGTCACCCAGAGGAGCGCGGGGAGCCAGCCCCAGATGACGGCGATCGCGGGACCCACGATCGGGGCGGCGCCCGCGACCGAGGTGAAGTGGTGGCCCCAGAGGATGAACTTGTTCGTCGGCACGTAGTCGATGCCGTCGTTCAGCTCGTGCGCCGGGGTCTTGAAGCCGGCGTTCAGCCGGTAGACCCGCTTGGAGAGGTATTTCGAGTAGAAGATGTATCCGCCGGCGAACATCGCCAGGCCAATGATCATGAGCACAAGGGAACCCATTGAGCTCTCCCCTTTCGCGGCGTGCGCCAATGCATGTCGTGAGCGGCACCTGGTGGTGCTTCCTATGAATGAGCCTAGCCTGACTCAGCCGTCGCTCAGGATCTCCCACGCCCGCGTTCCAGTTTCAGCGCCTGCATCGCGTTCATCCGCAACCCGCCGCGCGCTGACGCGGCTGATCGCTCAGCCCACCGTCACCGCGATCGTGTGCCAGCCCTCGGCGCCGTCGGGGACGACGGGCACGCGCGCTCCGGACTGCACCGTGCCCGCCGCATCCGTCGCCCGCACCGCCAGCTGGTGCTCGCCCGGCGCCGCATCCCACTCGTAGACCCACTGCACCCAGGTGTCGCTCGAGATCGCGCTGGCGAGGCGCGCTGGCTGCCATGCGCCGTCGTCGACGCGCACCTCGACGCCAGCGATGCCGGTGTGCTGCGCCCACGCGACGCCCGCGACCGGGATGACTCCCGCATCCGCTCGCCTGCCGGACCCTGGCACATCGATGCGCGAGCCGATCTTCACCGGTCCGCGCTCCGCCCAGCCGCGATTCGTCCAGTAGGCGCTCTCACGCTCGAAGGTGGTGACCTGCAGCTCGGTCACCCACTTGGTGGCGGAGACGTAGCCGAAGAGGCCGGGCACGACCATCCGCACCGGGAAGCCGTGCTCGGGCGGCAGCGGCTCGCCGTTCATGCCGACGGCGAGCAGGCAGTCGCGATCCTCCTCGAGCAGGATCTCGAGCGGCGTGCTGGCCGTGAACCCGTCGACGCTGCGCGAGAGCACCATGTCGGCGCCCGCCTGCGGCCGCGCCCGTGCCAGCAGCTCGCGGATCGGGTAGCCGAGCCAGACGGCGTTGCCGATCAGGTCGCCGCCGACCTCGTTCGAGACGCACGCGAGCGTGATCGCCGTCTCGGTCAGCGGCAGCGCGAGCAGCTCGTCGAACGACAGCTCGACCTCCTGCTCGACCATGCCGGTCACCCGCAGACGCCACTCGGCCGGGTCGACGGCGGGTACGCGCAGCGCCGTGTCGATCCGGTAGAACGCGTCGTTCGGCGTGATCAGCGGCGACAGGCCTTCGATGTCGAGCGATGCGGCCGGCGGGATCGGCGGGGCGGGCGTCGCGGGCGCCGGCAGGGCGATCGCCTCGCGGACGGCATCGACGGCGACGCTCGCGGCGTTGGCCAGGCGCGAGCCGATGCCGACGACGACCGCGGCAGCAGCGGTGCCGCCGACCAGCACGAGGAAGCCGCGACGGCTGACGGCGGTTCCGGATGCGTGCAGTCCGGAATCCTCCGTGTCCCGTTCGGCGCGTGCCGACCAGGTGCGGAGCCGGCCGATGGCCATGCGCAGCAGCAGGCACGAGCCGATCGTCCCCAGGACGGCCGGCACCGCCCACAGCGCGCTCGCCTCTGCCCTGGTGGTGACCGCGAGCGTGCCGACGCCGCCGACGACCAGCAGGAGCACGGCGCCCCACGGCGGTGCGACGAGCTCGAGCACCCCCGCGCCGGCCGCGAGCGCCGCGACGAGCAGCGCAAGCACGATCAACAGGAACACCTTGTCGCCGGTGCCGAACAGCGCGATGACCGCGTCCTTGACGCCCGCCGGCGCGAGGTCGATGACCAGCGAGCCCACCGCGAGGAACGGGCTGGCTTGCGGTGCGACGATGAGCGCCGCCAGCTCGGCCAGGGCGAGCCCGGCGGCGGCGCTCGTCAACCCCGCGAGCATCGCCCAGAGCGACCTCCGCTGCACGGTCATGCTGTGATCGTACGCGCCGGTCCTCACCGGGCACGGCGCGAGGCCGCTCGCCGTGCTGCGCGACCGCATCCAACTGAAACCGATCGACCGTGAGGAGTTCCAGGGTCGGTCGTCATGCGATGCCGCCCGACGCCGGCGGCGACCCGGTGAACCGCGTCGGTACGCGGAAGCGTTCATAGCCGCTCAGATGGATCATATGGAACCCGCCGACTTCGTCGATCGGTAGCAAGTAGAAATTGCAGTCACCATCGATGACGAAGAAGTCATCGATCTCGTCAGGGCTGTAGGTCGTGCGGCCACCGCGGCTGGTGGACAGATACACCTTCCAGGTGTCACCAGTCCGCGTGCGAGTCGATTTCACCTGCACACGCCGGAGGTCCGTCCGCGCGTTCGTGAGCAAGTCGTAGCGACAGGGCTCGAGCGGCCACGATACGTCGTAGCCGGAGAGCGTGAACCACGCCGCAGCGAGCATCGGCGCGGCGCGGCTCAGGTTGCCGATCATCGGCTCCGGCGGCGTGCGTTCGGCAGTCTCCCACTCCGACAGGTGAGCAGTATCCAGGCCAAGGCGAAGCGCATGGCCCTTCATGCGGGCCAGCTCGGAAGCGCTGTCACCGGAGAGCCCGGCTGCAACGTCTCTCCACGTGCTTCCAGAGGCAATCGCAGCTGCCAACTGCGCTTTGCTCCACCGCTGTTGCGACTCGAAGTGCGAGTACTCGATGCCGAGCAGGTCAGCACGTGCCCGGATCGATCGCATCGCACCGGCCGAAGTTCCCTGGAGCCCGAGCAGTCGAAGCGCTCCGCGCCATGAGCGGGCGTCACCGATCGCACGGTGGAGATCCTGATCGTTATAGCTGCGTTGACGAGACATAGGCGGACACTAGATCGTGCCGCAGACATCGATGGAGGACGACCCGCGAGTCGTGGCCTGCAGGACAGGCTTCCGAAACCACGAAGAAGTCCTGAGTCGCGACATCGTGTCAACGATGTCGCGACTCAGGACAACGGTCGGGCTGACAGGATTTGAACCTGCGACCCCATCACCCCCAGTGATGTGCGCTACCAAGCTGCGCCACAGCCCGTCGATCTCACGATCGAGTTGCCCGAAGGCAACCAAGAAAGACTACCGCATGTGGGGCGCGCCTCGGCACGCGCGGGGCGGGTCTCGATGCGCGGCCTTCGGCCGCTACTCGACCAGCAGCGGGGTCAGGAGCGCCGCCGCACGAAGTCGGCCAGGTCGGCCGACTGCGCGATGCGCGAGGGCTCGTGCACGTACATCATGTGGCCCGCCTCGTAGTAGCGGTGCTCGACGTTCTCGCGCAGCGCATCCGGGATCTGCAGGTGCGCGACCGACTCCTCCGCCGCCGAGAACGGGGTGGCGCCGTCGAACCAGCCGTAGGCGAAGTGCACCGCCAGGTGCGGGTTCTGCCGCATGGCGCGCGAGAGCTTGTCGATCACGAACACCGGCGCGTTCTCGAACTCCTTGTAGCTCCAATGCTCGTTGACGCCCAGGCCGAACACGTGGAAGGGCCCCGAGTCGCGCACCGCGAGCTCGTGGTGCAAGTAGTGCTGGTACGCGGCGGAGTACGGGCCGAGGATGGCGTCCATCGACGGATCGGCATCCATGTGCTCGGCGATGCCGCTCGCCGCTGGTCCCGTGAAGCGGGAGTCCAGCCGGCCGACCGTCAGCCTGCGGTCACGCAGCAGCTCGCCGAAGTAGCGCCAGTGCTCGATGCGCAGGTTGGCGCGGTCGACGTAGGCCTCGCTCAGGCCGGTCAGACGCGCGATCGTGCCCACCGCATCCGCCCGTTCGTCCTTCGTCAACCGGGCGCCGCGCCCCAGCACGTACGGGTAGTCGCGCGACGCGTAGGCACGGGCCTCGTCGACGACCTCCTCGAGCGAGCGCCCCTCGTGAAAGCCGTGCTGCCAGGCGGTCGCCCCGTAGAACGGCAGGTAGAGCGCGTGCGCGCGGTCGCCGCCGCGCTCGAAGTTGGCGGTCGAGAAGTCGAGCACGCTCGAGATGAGCAGCAGCCCGTTGAGGTACATGCCCAGCGACTCCTGCAGGTGCTGGGCGAGGCCGGCGGCGCGCGTCGTGCCGTACGACTCCCCCGCCAAGAACTTCGGGCTCAGCCAGCGCCCCTCGGCGCTCACCCACTGGCGGATGATCTCGGCCACCGACTCGATGTCAGCCGTGAAGCCGTGGAAGTCCTTTGCCTTCTGCCCCTCCACCGGCCGCGAGCGCCCCGTCGAGACCGGGTCGATGAAGACCAGGTCGCTCACCGTCAGCAGCGACTCGGGGTTGTCGGCGATCGCGTAGGGCGGCGGCGCGAGCTCGCCCGCATCGCCCATCACGACGCGCTTGGGGCCCAGCACACCCATGTGCAGCCAGACGCTCGCCGAGCCCGGCCCGCCGTTGAACGCGAACGTCACCGGGCGCGTCGTCGGGTCGGCGTCGTCGAGCGTGTACGCCGTGATGGCGACCTGCGCACGGGGCTTGCGGCCCTTGAAGACGTCGTCCTCCACCTTCTCCTCCCAGAGCACCACCCGGCCGGCGCGGGCCGTGTAGGCCAGCTCGCCATCGGGCGTGGCCAGCGTGTGGCGGGTGGTCACGAGCTCGTCGGTGACGGTCGGCGCTGCCTCGGCTGCGGTCGCTGGCTTGTCGGTCTCGGGCTTGGCGGCGTCATCACTCACGCGAGCGACCCTATCGAGCGGATGCGTAGGGTCGGGAGAGGCGGGACGCGATCTTGGAGGTCAGATGCAGGGTGCACTGCTGCAGCAGGTCGCGCGCGACGTCGCGGCGGCGCTGCCGGACGTCAGTCGCGGGCGGCCGTTCACGCCGCACCTCGAGGTGTGGAAGGTGCGCGGCAAGGTGTTCCTCATCGTCACGGAGGACGACCCGGAGTCGCAGATCATCACCGTGAAGGCCGACCCGCACCGAGCTCGCCGCGGGTGGCTCGCAGCCACCGCGCTGATGCAGCCGGCGGGTTCAGACCCGCTCGATCACCATCGCCGAGGCCATGCCGCCGCCCACGCACAGCGTGACGAGCGCCCGCTGCTGATCGCGCCGCTCGAGCTCGTCGAGCGCGGTGCCGATGAGCATCGCGCCGGTCGCGCCCAGCGGGTGCCCCATGGCGATCGCGCCGCCCGAGACGTTCGTGCGCTCCGGGTCGACGCCGGTCTCGCGCAGCCAGTGCAGCACGACGGATGCGAAGGCCTCGTTGATCTCGAACAGGTCGATGTCGTCCTGGCTCAGTCCCGCGCGGGCAAGCACGCGCTCGGTGGCGGCGACGGGCCCGGTGAGCATGAGCGTCGGGTCGGAGCCGACTGAGGTGGCGGCGACGATGCGCGCTCTGGGTGCGAGCCCCAGCGATTCCGCCGCGGCGCCGCTGCCGACCACCACGAGCCCCGCCCCGTCGACGATGCCGGAGGAGTTGCCGGCCGTGTGCACGTGCTGCAGCGAGCGGATCTCCGGGTGCTCGCGCCGCACGACGGCGTCGAAGCCGCTGGTGCCGAAGACCTCGAAGGCGGGCGCCAGCCCGGCCAGCGCCTCTGGCGTCGTGCCAGGGCGCATGTGCTCGTCGCGGTCGAGCAGCGGCACGCCGTCGGGCGTCGAGACCGGCACGATCGAGCGCTCGAAGCGGCCCTCGTCCCACGCGGCGGCGGCCCGCTGCTGCGACTGCAGCGCGTACGCGTCGACGTCCTCGCGCGAGAAGCCGTCCTTGGAAGCGATCGCGTCGGCGCTGACGCCCTGCGGGATGAGGCTCCAGGGCTTCAGGATCGTCGCATCGGTCGCGTAGGGGCCGCCGTCGGCGCCCAGCGGCACGCGCGACATCGACTCCACGCCGCCGGCGACGATCAGGTCGTCGAAGCCCGCGGCGATGCGGCCGGCGGCGGTCGTGACCGCCTCGAGGCCCGAGGCGCAGTAGCGGTTGACCTGCATGCCCGGCACGCTGTCGGGCAGGCCCGCGGCGTGCACGGCGGCGCGCGCGAGCACGCCGCCCTGCTCGCCCACCGCCGAGACCGTGCCGAGCACGACGTCGTCGATGCGCTCGGGCGCGACGCCGCGACCCTCGAGGGCTGCGAGCAGCCCGCCGGCGAGCTGCACCGGGTGCACCTCGGCGAGCGAGCCTCGTCGGCGGCCCCGCGGGGTGCGCAGCGCGTCGAGGATGAAGGCGTCAGCCATGGTGATCTCCCTGGTCGGTGGTCGGTGAATGGTGCAGCAGTCGAGCGCCGCCGATGCCGGTGAGCCTGCGCATCCTCACGGCTCCCGGATGGCGCGCTCGACGCGGGCGGTGAAGCGGGTGACGCGCTCGAGCAGCGCCTCGGCGCGCGCGGCGATGCGGTCGGAGGTGACCAGGTGCGGCGGGCCGGTGCGGATGATGTGCGAGCAGTCGAGCGCATCGCAGATGTAGGTGCCCATCGAGCTGCCGGTGTCGCCGTCGAGGCCGGCGAGCCGGGCGCTGAACATGCGCACCTGAGTTGCGGGCTGGGTCGAGTGGCACAGCGAGCACATCGCCGCGATGCCCGGGCGCAGACCGCCCGGCGCGCCCCGCACCACGACGCCGAGCAGCTCGTCGCCGCGCCAGTGCACCAGGTAGCCGAGCCGGCTCGAGTGCGGATCGCGCCAGCCGAGGTACTCACGATCGCCCCACATGGTCTCGTGCAGCCCCGGCATCGGCAGCTGCTCGAGCTCGCGCCGCGTCGCGTTCACGAAGCAGCTCCGCAGCTCGCTCTCGGTCACCTCGCGCATGTGCTCGACGCTATCGGATGCGTGTGCACGGCGAAGAGGGTTTGCCGCCGTCGGGCTTCCACCCAGGAGAGTCCCGACGGCGGCAAGTCTGTGTCAGGCCGGCAGCAGCTGCCGGGCCTTGGCCATCTGGTCGGCCATGTGCTCGATGACGCGGATCACCTGCGACGAGTAGCCGTACTCGTTGTCGTACCAGACGTAGAGCACCAGATGGCGGCCGGAGGCGATGGTCGCGAGACCGTCGACGATGCCGGCGCGGTTGTTGCCGACGAAGTCGGTCGAGACCACCTCGGCCGAGTCGGTGAAGTCGATCTGCGCCCGCAGCTCACCGGTCAGCGAGGTCTGGCGCAGCAGCTCGTTGACGGCGTCGCGGTCGACGCCCTGCTCGAGCGAGAGGTTGAGGATGGCCATCGAGACGTCGGGCGTGGGCACGCGGATGGCGTTGCCGGTCAGCTTGCCCTCGAGCTCCGGGAGCGCCTTGGCGACGGCCTTGGCGGCACCGGTCTCGGTGAGCACCATGTTGAGCGCCGCCGAGCGGCCGCGTCGCTGGCCCTTGTGGAAGTTGTCGATCAGGTTCTGGTCGTTCGTGTACGAGTGCACCGTCTCGACGTGGCCGTGCTCGATGCCGTACGCATCGTTGATGACCTGCAGCACCGGCGTGATCGCATTCGTGGTGCACGATGCCGCGGTGACGATGGTGTCGGCGGGGTCGATCGTCTCGTGGTTGACGCCGAAGACGATGTTCTTGAGCGGGTTCTTGCCGGGCGCGGTCAGCACCACGCGCTCGACGCCCGGCCGGCCCAGGTGCTGCGCGAGGCCGTCCTCGTCGCGCCAGCGGCCGGTGTTGTCGACCACTATCGCGCGCTGGATGCCGTGCTGCGTGTAGTCGACCGTCGTCGGGTCGTCGGAGTAGATGACCTGGATGAGCGTGCCGTTGGCGAGGATCGTGTTCGCCTCGGTGTCGATGTCGATGGTGCCCTGGAAGGCGCCGTGCACCGAGTCGCGGCGCAGCAGGCTCGCGCGCTTCTCGAGGTCGTCCTCGCCGCCGCGGCGCACCACGATGGCGCGCAGCCGCAGGCCCAGGCCGCTGCCGGCGTGGCCGATGAGGATGCGGGCGAGCAGGCGCCCGATGCGCCCGAAGCCGTAGAGCACCACGTCGGTCGGCTCGTCCTGCGACCAGGAGGGCAGCTCGGCCAGCTGCTCTCGCACCCAGGCGTCGAAGCCCTCGGTCGGCGCATCGACGAGGATGCGGCCCAGGTCGAGCGAGATGCCGCGCAGCCCGAGCTCGTCGACGAGCCGCAGCACGGCCATCGAGTGCTCGATGCTGAGCACGTGCTCGCCGATGCGGCGGGCCCACTTGTGCGCCTTCATGATGTCGATCGGCGACTGGTTCACCAGCTTCTTGCCGTGCACGTGGGTGACGACGTCGCGCTCCCGGTACAGGCGGCCGATGATCGGCACGGCCAGCTCAGCGAGGGCGACGCGGTCGAGCCACGCCTGGTGGGCGCTGTCGACGGGCAGAGAAGAGGCGGTGGGCACGTCTTCACGATAGGCAAGCGGATGCGTCCACATCGGCCCGCAGGCACGTCAGGTTGCGTGCAACGTGACAGTGGCGAAAGTTCAGGGGAACTTTCGCCCGTTCGGCTCAGGAGACGTAGGCCTTGCCGAGCTTCCAGTAGCCGGTGAAGGTGATGCGGCGCTTGTCCATGCCGCGGTCGCGGACCAGGTGCCGCCGGGCGCCGGTCGCGAGCGCCTGCTCCCCCGCCGAGTACGCGTAGCCGAGGTCGTCGGCGATGCGCAGCCCTCGCAGCTCCTCGAGGGCCGCGTCGCCGGCGCGCGCGTCGCCGCGCTCGATCCAGCGCACGTCGACGCCCGCCGGCGCCGTCACCGGCTGGATGTCGTCGCGGTGACCGACCTCGATCATGGCGACCCCGCGCATCCGCTCGTCGAGCGATGCGCAGATGCCGGCGATCGCCGGCAGCGCCGACTCGTCGCCGACCATCAGCACCTCGCCGGCCTGGCCGTCGTCGTTGTAGAGCAGGCCCTCGTCGAGCAGCACCGCGCGCTCGCCGCGCTCGGCGCCCATCGCCCATGCGGCGCCGGGGCCCGGGTCCTCGTGGCAGACGAAGTCGATGTCGAGCTCGCCGGCCTCGAGCCGGAAGTCGCGCACCGTGTAGTTGCGGATCCAGGGGCGCTGCGAGGAGCGCATCGCGAGGTACTGCGGGAACCAGGTCGCCGGGCTGTTCGGGATGCGCAGCTCGTCCTGCCCGTCGCGGCGCATGAAGAAGCGGAACCACTGGTCGTAGCCCTGCGGCGTCATCGCCGAGACCTCGTCGCCGCCGAGCGTGACCCTGCGGATGTGCGGGGACAGCTGCTGGTTCTCGAGCACCTCGAGCTCGATGAACTTCGGTGCGACCGCCGCGACGCGCTCGGGACCCGCCATGTCTGCCTCCGGGTTCTGCAGTGGGTGTGCGCCTCCAAGTGAGGCAAGCCTTACCTGACCAATGTAGCAACCCGGAGCGCCCCAGCGCATCCGCGTACGCTGGAGCCAGCATGCAGCTCTCTCCCCCGCGCCGGTTCCTCGCGCTGTTCACCCTCGCGCTCGGCGGCTTCGGCATCGGCACCACCGAGTTCGCGACCATGGGCATCCTGCCGCTCGCGGGCGTCGACCTGGTGCCCGGCTTCGAGGCCGACCCCGCCGGCGGCATCGCGCACGCGGGCTGGATGATCACCGCCTACGCGCTCGGCGTCGTGGTGGGCGCGCCACTGGTGTCGATCTGGGCGGCGAAGCTGTCGCAGCGCACGCTCGTGCTGCTGCTCACCGCCGCGTTCACGATCGCGAACCTCGCGAGCGGCCTGATGCCGAGCTTCGAGCTCACGACCCTCGCCCGCTTCGTCGCCGGCATCCCGCACGGCGCCTACTTCGGCGTCGCCGCACTGCTGGCCGCCCGCATCATGGGCCCGGGCCGCCAGGGCGCGGGCGTCGCGCTGGCGCTGTCTGGCCTCACGATCGCCAACATCATCGGCGTGCCGCTGGGCACCTGGCTCGGCCAGGTCGCCGGCTGGCGCTGGACCTACGTGGCGGTCGCCGTCATCTTCCTCATCACGCTCGTGCTCGCGTGGCTGGTGCTGCCGCGCGTGCCGGGCGATCCCACCCGTGACGCCCGCAGCGAGCTGCGCGCGTTCCGCAAGCCGCAGCTGTGGCTGATGATCGCGGTCGGCTGCATCGGCTTCGGCGGCTTCTTCGCCGTCTACTCGTACGCCGCCGAGATCGTCACGCGGGTGGCGGAGCTGCCGCCGTCGGCGATCGCATGGCTGCTGGCGACCATCGGCGTGGGCATGACTATCGGCAACATCATCGGCGGCTGGGCAGCCGACCGCAGCATGCGGCGCACCATCATCATCACCTTCCCCGTGCTGATCGGCTCGCTCGCGCTGTTCGCGATGCTCGGCTGGCAGCCGGTGGCGATGTTCGCGCTCGCGTTCATGATCGGCGGCGCCGGCTCAGTGCTCAACCCGACGATCCAGGCGCGCATCATGCGCATCGCCGGCGACGCGGCGCTGCTGGGCGCCGCCACCAACCACGCCGCCTTCAATGTCGGCAACGCCCTCGGCGCCGCCCTGGGCGGTGCCGTCATCGCGGCGGGCCTCGGCTACCTGGCGCCCGCCTGGCTGGGCGTCGGCCTCGCGAGCGCCGGCTTCCTGCTGGCGCTGTGGAGCCTCGCGATCGACCGCGGGGCGCCCGACACCGCCGCGCACACGGTCGTCGCGACCGTGCTCGGCCCCACCACCGCGGGCATCGAGGTGATCCACCATGAACGACCTTGAGCAGCAGCGCACGTCTGCGCCGGGCACCACGCTGGCATCGGCCGAGCAGGACGCCGCGCAGGATGCCGCGCTGGCCAGCGGTGACTGGGCGACGGTGCTCTGGGACGACCCCGTCACGCTGCGGCCCTACGTCGTGCGCATCCTCATGCGCCGCTTCGGCCACAGCGCCGCCCGCGCCGACGAGCTCACCGCGCAGGCCGAGCGCGAGGGCCGCGCCGTCGTCGCCCAGGGCGCGCGCGAGGAGCAGGAGATGCACGTGGCCGGCCTGCACGCCGACGGCCTGGTCGCGACGCTCGAACGGATGCCCGGGGGCGCCCAGTGAAGGCCGCCCGGTGACGGCGCCCAGCGAATGCAGCCCGATGCAGGCCGCGCTGTGAAGGCCTGGCGCCGCGACGGCGACGGCGCGGTCTGCGCGATGCTGCCGGAGGAGGCCGACATGCTGGCCAACCTCGGCAGGCAGGTGCTCGGCCTGCACCGCGCCGTCGTCGACGGCCGGGCGATCCTCGACGACCCCGTGATGCAGCGCCTCTACCCGAGCGCATACGAGGGCGACAACGACGCGGCCGAATTCCGCCGACTGGCCACGTCCGACATCGCCGCCGACCGCATCCGCACCATGGCCCGCATGGTCGCCGATCTCGAGACGGCGCTGCCGGCCGAGGGCGACGAGCGCGAGGCGGCCGAGCTGCAGCTGGCCGTCGACGCCGAGGGGGCGGATGCGTGGCTGCGGTCGCTCGGCGAGGTGCGGTTGGTGCTGCACGTGCGCACCGGGCAGGACAGGGGCGAGCTCACCCCCGGCGTCACCGACGAGGACATCGCGCAGCTGCAGGACGTGGTCAGCTGGCTCGGCTTCGCGCAGCAGACGCTGCTGGAGGCGCTCGAGTGAGCCGCCCGGGCTGAGCCGGGCTCGCGGACAGACGCCGCCCGCCGGCGGTGGAAGAATCGCAGCATGAGGTTCCTGTCGATCCAGTCGCACGTCGCCTACGGGCACGTGGGCAACTCCGCCGCCGTCTTCCCGCTGCAGCGCATCGGGCACGAGGTGTGGCCGGTGCTCACGGTCAACTTCTCGAACCACACCGGCTACGGCGCATGGGGCGGGCCGGCCATCCCGGCCGACGACGTGCGCGCCGTCGTCGCGGGCATCGAGGATCGCGGCGTGCTCGGCACGCTCGACGGCGTCCTCTCGGGCTATCTCGGCGGCGAGGAGATCGTCGATGTGGTGGTGGATGCGGTGGGTCGCGTCAAGGCCGCGAACCCAGGTGCGTCATTCACGTGCGACCCCGTGATGGGCAATGCGAACTCCGGCTGCTTCGTCGCACCGACCATCCCCCCGCTGATCCGCGAGAAGGTCGTGCCGGTGGCCGACATCATCACCCCGAACCAGTTCGAGCTCGGCTTCATGACCCACACGGAGCCGGACACGCTGGCGTCGACGCTCGAGTCGGCCGACCGGGCCCGCGACCTCGGCCCGCGCACGGTGCTCGTGACGAGCGTGCTGCGGCCCGATCGCGAGACGCTGCCGGACGGCGAGGGCGGCACCATCGGCACGATCGAGATGCTCGCCGTCGACGACGCGGGCGCCTGGATCGTGCAGACGCCGCACCTGCCGTTCAAGGCGAACGGCTCCGGCGATGTCACCAGCGCGCTGTTCACCGCCCACTACCGCGAGACCGGGTCGGCCGCGACCGCGCTGGAGCGCACCGCCTCGAGCGTGTTCGACCTGCTGCAGGCGACGATCGACTCGGGCGAGCGCGAGCTGCGCATCGTGCAGGCGCAGGACGCGTTCGCGAACCCGCGCATGCAGTTCGCGTCACGCCAGGTGCGCTGAGCCCGCGCGCAGGTATAGGGCGATTCGCTCTTGCCGGGGTTCCGCAGCTGGTAGGCATTTTCGGCCGCTCGGCGGTGGCTGATTCGCGTGATTCCGCGGTTCTTGGCGTCGACGAGCGGCAGATTCTGTAGGCACACGACTGTCGGAGTGTCGGACTGGGTCGTCAAACACCGGGCACGGATCCTCGCCGCGATCGAGCACAACCTCTCCAACGGCCTCATCGAGTCGACCAACACCAAGATCCGACTCATCACCCGGATGGCATACGGCTTCAAATCACCCGAAGCACTGATCGCCCTCGCCCTGCTCAACCTCGGCGGCCACCGCCCCACCCTCCCAGGCCGAAACTGACCCACAGGTACGTCAGGAGAGCCAACAATCCTGGTCGTCTTCATGCGTCGAACCTAGCCCGATCACAGCCGCCGAAACTGGGCGAAGGCTGGAAGCCGTCCGACAGCCGGGGCCGGATGAGGGCGCCGGATCGCGCGGCACTGTCAGCGGAAGCGCGGACCCCGTGCGCGCGTGCGCTCGATCGCGATGCGGACGGTCGCGCCGCCGAAGCCGCGGCGCTGGAGCCAGCCCGAGAGCCGGCGCTCTGCCGTCTCGTCGTCGAGGCTGCCGAGCCGGCGACGCCGCTCCGCAGCCGCGTCGATGGCGCGCTGCAGCTCGTCGTCCTGGTCGGCGCGCTCGAGGACGGCGGGGTCGAGGCCGCGCTTGCGCAGCTCCGCGGCTATGCCGCGCTCCCCCAGGTGCTTGCGCTCGCGCAGCCGCTCGGCGAGGTCCTCGGCCAGCTGCGCGTCGTCGACGAGGCCCTCGGACTCGAGCCGCTCGAGCACCGCCTCCCGCACCTCGGGAGCGACGTCGCGGCGCTCGAGGGTGCGGTCGAGCTCCTGCCGGCTCGCCGCCCGTCTGCCGAGCGCGCGCAGCGCGATGGAGCGCGCAGCCTCCTCATCGACCGGCTCCGGCTCGACGGCTGCCTCGGGATCGGCCTCGATCACGTGATCGTCGGCGGCGCGGGCGCGCCGGGAACCGCTGCTCCGCACTCCCGGCGGCGGCGCCCAGGCCTCTGCCGGGTCGTCCTCGCGAGAGGCGACCCAGGCGGAGAGCTGCGTGACGCCGGCCAGCCGGCTCTGCTCGCTCACGCTCCCTGGCGCTCCTGGCGGCGCGCGTCGAGCGACTCGACGGCGGCCGGCTCAGCGGCGACGGCCTTGCCGGCGCCGATGCCGAGCTTCTGCAGGATCTGCAGCTCGATCTTGGCGGCCAGGTCGGGGTTGTCGATCAGGAACTGCCGAGCCTTCTCCTTGCCCTGGCCGAGCTGGTCGCCGTCGTAGGTGTACCAGGCGCCCGACTTGCGCACGATGCTGTGCTCGACCCCGAAGTCGATCAGGCTGCCCTCGCGGGAGATGCCGACGCCGTAGAGGATGTCGAACTCCGCCTGCTTGAAGGGCGGTGCCATCTTGTTCTTCACGACCTTGACGCGGGTGCGGTTGCCGACCGCGTCGGTGCCGTCCTTCAGCGTCTCGATGCGGCGGATGTCGAGGCGCACCGAGGCGTAGAACTTCAGCGCCTTGCCACCGGCGGTGGTCTCGGGGCTGCCGAAGAACACGCCGATCTTCTCGCGCAGCTGGTTGATGAAGATCATGGTGGTCTGCGTCTGGCTCAGGCCGCCGGTGAGCTTGCGCAGCGCCTGCGACATGAGGCGCGCCTGCAGGCCGACGTGGCTGTCGCCCATCTCGCCCTCGATCTCGGCGCGCGGCACGAGCGCGGCGACGGAGTCGATGACGATCAGGTCGATCGAGCCCGAGCGCACGAGCATGTCGGCGATCTCGAGCGCCTGCTCGCCCGTGTCGGGCTGCGAGACCAGCAGCGCGTCGATGTCGACGCCGAGCTTCTTCGCGTACTCCGGGTCGAGCGCGTGCTCGGCGTCGATGAACGCGGCGATGCCGCCGTTGCGCTGCGCGTTCGCGATGGCGTGCAGCGTCAGCGTGGTCTTGCCGGAGGACTCCGGGCCGTAGATCTCGATGATGCGGCCGCGCGGGAGCCCGCCGACGCCGAGTGCGACGTCGAGGGCGATGGAGCCGGTCGGGATGGTGGCGACGGGCGCGCGCTCGTCGCTGCCGAGGCGCATCACCGACCCCTTGCCGAACTGACGGTCGATCTGCGCGAGCGCCGCCTCGAGCGACTTGTCGCGGTCTGCAGGTGTGGGCATTGCTGGCCTTCCGTTCGCAGTGCTTGGCTGATGTGCGCTCACGGTACGACGGGCCGCTGACATGCGTGCGACCCGCACTGCCGCCTGTGGAAAGCGGACCTCTCGCGTGCGCTCAGCCTACGCGCTGATCGAACCTATCTTCGAACGCCGGATCGGCGTGTCGCCGGTTGGCTCAGCGCTGCGGCTCGCGCAGGCCCCGGCCGTGCCGCCGCTCGGCGGGCACGTCCTTGGCGTCGCAGATCGCCGACCACACCTGCCGCGCCGGCACGCCGGCTGCGAGCGCCTCGGCGCCGGTGCGGCCGCCGAGGCTCCTCAGCGTCAGGTCGGTCATCAGCACCGACCCGAGCGCGCCGAACTCCTCCGAGATCGCGATCTGCAGCTCGCTCGTGCGCATCCCCCGATGCCTCTAGTGCACCGCGGCGTCGAACTCGGCCACCATGTCGGCCGGCAGCGTGTCCGGCACGGGCGAGGTGAGCGAGTCGAACTCGCCGAAGCTCAGGCCCTCGAGCACTGCGAGACGGTCCCCCACCTCTCGCAGCACGCTCGACAGCGGCACGTCGAGCGCGTCCGCGACCGACGCGAGGATCTCGCTCGAGGCCTCCTTCTGGCCGCGCTCCACCTCGCTCAGGTAGCCGAGCGCCACCGAGGCGCGCGAGGCGACCTGACGCAGCGTCCTGCCCTGGCGCAGCCGCGTGTCGCGCAGCACATCGCCGATCTCCTGTCGAACCAGCACCATGGTCTCCCCCTTCACCCTGGTCGGATGTATCAGCCTAGTCGCAGCTCGTCTGCGTTCTGCCGAGTTGTCCACGAAGTTGATAACACCACTGTCACATCTTGCATTCCACGCCGGCCCTGGTCACGGTGTGGATTCGCTGTGGATCCGCAGGTCCGTGCGGTCGAGCGCGGCATCGAGCGCCTGCAGCGCAGCGCGCAGCGCGGCGTGCCGCACGACCTCCCGGTCGCCCGTCTCCAGATGCGATGACGACTGGGCGACCCGGCCGTGCACGGTGTCGATCTCCACCCCGATGTGGAACTCCCCCGGCGGATGCCCGTCCTGCGCCCCCGGCCCCGCGACACCGGTGGTGGCGACGCCGATCGTGCAGGCCGAGCGGTCGAGCGCGGCCAGCTGCCGCACGCCGCGCGCCATCGCGATCGCCACGTCCGGGTCGACGGGGCCGCGCTCGCCCAGCAGCGCCGCCGGCACCCGCAGCACCTCGTGCTTCATCTCGGTGGCGTAGGCGACCACGCCCAGTCGCAGCACCGCGGACGCGCCCGGCGTGCGCACCAGCGTCTCGGCGACCAGCCCTCCGGTGAGCGACTCCGCGACCGCGATCGTCACGCCGCGCGCCGCGGCGCGGGCGAGGATCGAGCCGGCCAGCTCGAGGTCGGCATCCTGCGCGCCCGCGCCGAGTCGCGCATCCGTCATCGTGCCCTCACCGCATGCACCACGAACTCGAGCCCGGAGTAGATCGTGAGCGCCACCGCGATCGTCATGGTGACGACGCAGATCCAGACGCCCGGCTCCCCCAGCCACGCCTGCAGCGGCAGGAGGGCGAGCGGCAGCGCGATCGCCTGCGCCATGGTCTTCGCCTTGCCGGCCCAGTCGGCCGCGATCACCGTGCGCGAGGAGACCACCAGCCGGTAGACGGTGATGCCCCACTCGCGCAGCAGCACAACAGCCGTGATCCACCAGGGCAGCTCACCCAGGATGGACAGCACGACGAAGGCGCTGCCGGTAATGGCCTTGTCGGCGATCGGGTCGATGAGCTTGCCGAAGTCGGTGACCAGGTTGCGGCCGCGCGCGATCTTCCCGTCGACGAAGTCGGTGGCGATCAGCACCGCGAACAGCAGCGCGCCGAGGGTGCGGGCGAGGCCGGCATCGGGATTCGTGAGCGCCACCGCGATGAACACCGGCGTCAGCAGGATGCGCACCACCGAGATCAGGTTCGGCACGCTCGCCACGCTCGCCGGCGTGTCGCCGCGACGCCAGACGCGCCCGCGCCACGGGCTCAAGATCCCCATGAGTGCAGGCTACCCAGTCGCGGCTGGTCGTCGTCCCAAGTCGGGCTCGGTCGCGACCGGGCTCAGTCGCGACCGGTCAGCGACCAGGCGTCCTCATCGTCGTCGCCGTCGGCCTCGACGACCTCGAGCCCGTCGCGATTCGCCTCGTCGAAGGGGTCGCTGTAGCGGTCGTCGGTCTCGACCCAGGCGCCGCTATCGTCGGCGTACGGGTCGGTGCTGGCGGATGCGTCGGTGTCGGCGGGTGCGTCGGGCTCGGCCGGCGAGGACGCGGGCGCGGGCGCGGACTGCGCCGGCGCCGACGGGGCGGGCGCCTGCTGCGGCGCCGGTGCCGGGGCCGAGGGGGCTGCCGAGGGCCCGGCGCCGCGCAGCTCTGCCAGCACGGCGGCAAGGCCGTCCGGCGGCACGAGCACGTCGCGGGCCTTCGAGCCCTCGGAGGGGCCGACGATCTCGCGCGACTCCATCAGGTCCATCAGGCGGCCCGCCTTGGCGAAGCCGACCCGCAGCTTGCGCTGCAGCATCGATGTGGAGCCGAACTGGGTGGAGATGACGAGCTCTGCCGCGGCGCACAGGTCTTCGAGGTCATCGCCGATGTCGGCGTCGATCTCACGCTTCTCGGCGACCTCTGCGACGTCGTCGCGGTACTCGGGCCGCGCCTGGCCGGTGACGTGCTGCACCACCCGCTGGATCTCGGCCTCCTCGACCCAGGCGCCCTGCACGCGCATGGCCTTGTTGGCGCCCATGGGCAGGAAGAGCCCGTCGCCCTGGCCGATCAGCTTGTCGGCACCGGGCTGGTCGAGGATGACCCGCGAGTCGGTCACCGAGGACACCGCGAACGCGAAGCGGCTCGGCACGTTCGCCTTGATGAGGCCCGTGACGACGTCGACCGAGGGCCGCTGGGTGGCGAGCACCAGGTGGATGCCGGCGGCGCGCGCGAGCTGGGTGATGCGCACGATCGAATCCTCGACGTCGCGCGGGGCGACCATCATCAGGTCGGCGAGCTCGTCGACCACGACCAGCAGGTAGGGGTAGGCCTTCAGCGTGCGCTGGCTGCCGGCGGGCAGCACGATCTCGTTCGCGCGCACCGCCGCGTTGAAGTCGTCGATGTGCTTGTAGCCGAACGACGCGAGGTCGTCGTAGCGCATGTCCATCTCCTTCACGACCCACTGCAGCGCCTCCGCTGCCTTCTTCGGGTTCGTGATGATGGGAGTGATCAGGTGCGGCACGCCCTGGTAGGCGGTGAGCTCGACGCGCTTCGGGTCGACGAGCACCATCCGCACCTCGGCGGGCGTGGCGCGCATGAGCAGGCTCGTGATCATCGAGTTGACGAACGACGACTTGCCCGAGCCGGTGGAGCCCGCGACCAGCAGGTGCGGCATCTTCGCGAGGTTGGCGACCACGTAGCCGCCCTCGACGTCCTTGCCGATGCCGATCGTCATCGGATGCTTCGAGTCGGCGGATGCGCGCGAGCGCAGCACGTCGCCGAGCTTGACCGTCTCGCGGTCGGGGTTCGGGATCTCGATGCCGATCGCGCTCTTGCCGGGGATGGGCGAGAGGATGCGCACCTCGTTGGAGGCCACCGCGTAGGAGAGGTTCTTCGACAGCGCGGTGACGCGCTCCACCTTCACGCCCGGCGCGACCTCGACCTCGTAGCGCGTGACGGTCGGGCCGCGCGAGAATCCCGTCACCTTGGCATCGACGTTGAACGACGAGAGCACCTGCGTGATCGCGGCGACGATGTCGTCGTTGGCCTGCGAGCGCGCCTTGGGCGGATCGCCCTGGCCGAGCGAGGCGATCGACGGCAGCCGGTAGGGGCGCTCGCGCACGGGTGCGGGGGCGGATGCGGTGGCCTGCGCCGCGCCGTCGGCCGCCGGCACCTCGCCGGCGATCTCACCCGTGTGCTTGCGCATCGCCTCCTCGGCGTGCTCGAGGTCGGCGAGCACCGAGGTGGCGTAGTGCTCGTGTTCGTCCTCGCCGGGGCCGGCCGGCAGCGGCTCGACCGGAGCCGCGGGGACGCGGCCGACCTTGGTGGTCGGCTGATCCCGGTCGATCACCACGGGGCTGTCGTAGGCCTGCTCGTGGTCGAGCGCGTCGAAGCCCAGGTCGTCGATGCCGCCGTCCTCGTAGGGCGGGTCGACCTCGCGACCGGTGGCGTTGCGGCGCCAGAAGGGCAGCGAATCGGCGCCCTCGACGGGCTCCTCGTCGGCGGCCTCCCCCTTCGCGAGCTCCTTCGCCTCCTTGCGCGCGCGCCGCGCCTGTTCGCGCTCCTCCGCGCTCGATGTGTCGACGCCGAAGAGGTAGCCGTACAGGTCGGTCAGCCGCTCCGGGATGCGGTTCGGGGCGGTGCGGGTGATCACCAGCACCGCGAGCAGGGCGACGAGCCCTGCGACGATGCCCGCGCCGATCGGCGTCAGCAGGGCGGCGAGCGGCGCCGAGGCGACCCAGCCCAGGATGCCGCCCGCGTTCGCCAGCGCAGGCATGCCCTGCGACGCATCCGGCATGCCTGTGATGACGTGGCAGAGGCCGGCGACCGAGATGAGCAGCAGCGCCAGGCCGACGCCGACCCGACCGTTGTCGCTGACGGAGGCGGGGTGGCGGAACATCCACAGCGCGAGCAGCACGAACACCACCGGCAGCGCGATCGCCACCTGGCCGAAGAGGCCGCCGAAGGTGTACGCCGAGATCGCCTGCGCGACCGGGTTGGCGGGCAGGATCCACTCGACGATCGCGCCGAAGACGGCGAGGATGGTGAGGAAGAAGGGCACGCCGTCGCGGCGCTCGTCCTTCGCGAGCGACTCGCGGCCGAACACGCGGGCCGCGCCACCGGTGGCGTGCGCGAGGCCCATCCAGGCGCGCAGGCCGATGCCGGGGCCGTCGTCCTCGAACACGGGCTGCGCCTTCGCGGCGCGGGTCTGCCGCTGCACCTTGGTGGTGGCGCCGGTGGTGGTGGCGCCGGTCGAGGCACCGCCCGACGAGGCCTTCGCACGGCTCTTGGGCGCGGTCTTGGGCGCCGTGGGGCGCGTCGGCGTGGGTCTCGACATGCGCACACCCTAATTCGTGCCGCCGACACGCGGCCGGAGGCACTCCGGATGCCGCGGAATCCGCGCAGGCGCGCGGGAATCAGAAGCGGATCGCCTCGATCACCTTCGAGCGCACCGCGATCGTGGCGGGGATGCTGCCGGCGATCGCGCCGACGACCGCCGAGACGAGCAGCCCGGTGATCGCGGCGGCCATCGGGAAGCCCGGCAGCTCGCCGCCCGACAGGCCCTGCGTCAGCAGCTCCTGCACGACCGGCAGCCGGTAGGCGAAGATGCAGACGGCGATGCCGATGCCGCCGGCCACCACGGTGCCGACCACCGACTCGAGCATGACGGCGACGAAGATGCGGCCGCGGCTGGCTCCGAAGGCTCGGCGGATGCCGAACTCGCGCACGCGCTGCCGGATCGAGACGACCGCGACGGTGATGAGGCCGAGCGCACCGAGCAGCAGGATGACCGCTGCGGTGCCGACGAGCGTGAGCTGCAGCGGCAGCAGCGGGTCGTAGTCGTCGCCCCACGCCTGCCAGTCGCTGCGCTGCGTGTCGACGCTCCAGCCCGGCAGCGCCCCGGTGAGGTCCTGGTTCAGCATCCGCTTGCCGTCGTCGGCCAGCTCCACCGGCACCCAGGCCTCCAGCCGCGGCGGGTTCATGTACGACATCGGCCCGCTCGTCTCGGGCACGCGCAGCAGGTCGCGCGGCAGCATCCACGCCTGCGGCCACTCGTCCTGCGAGCCGCGGTCGACGACGCCCACGACGACGGCCGTCGCGCCGCCGAGCTCGACCGTGCGCGCCGCCTCGAGGCTGCCGCCGATCGCGGCGAGCATGCCGCGGTTGACGACCACGGCGGGCGCGAGCCTCGCGCGGTCGCTCTCGACCAGGAAGCGGCCCTCGGCGACGGCCAGGTGCCGCATCACCGCGTGGTCGGGCTCGACGCCCTGCACGCCGACACCCTGCGTGCCCGAGACGCCCTGGAACATGACCTGCGCATCCGTGATCACGCTCGAGTACGCGATCTCGTAGCGCTCGACGGCGGCATCCATCGCGTCGATGATCGCGAGCGAGTCGGCGCTCGAGGGCGTGCCGGGGCCGGCGAACGGGTCGCCGCCCGGCTGCGCCTCCTGCCACAGGTTCACCTGGAGCGTGGCCGCCCGGCCGCTCTGCGACTCGAACGAGACCAGCAGCGTCGAGCGGGCCAGCTCGCCGATGGCGACGGATGCGGTGAGTGCGGCGATCGCGACCGTCACGCCGATGAGGCTCATCAGCACGCGGCCCCGGTGGATGCGCAGCTCGGTCCAGGCGTCCTGGATGGCGGCGACGACGTCGGTCATGCCGCCACCTGCTCGGTCGCCTCGAGCCGGCCGTCGACGATGCGCAGCATGCGGCGGGCGCGGGCGGCGACGGCGACGTCGTGCGTGATCGTGACGAGCGCGGCGCCGGCGTCGGCGGCGACCTCGTCGAGCAGATCCATGATGCGCCCTCCGGTCTCGATGTCGAGCGCGCCGGTGGGCTCGTCGGCGAGGATGAGCCGGGGGCTGCGCACGAGCGCCCTGGCGATCGCGACGCGCTGCTGCTCGCCGCCGGAGAGGTGGGTCGCCTTCGTGTGGATGCGGTGGCTGAGGCCGACGCGGTCGAGCATCTCGCTCGCCAGCCGGTGGCGCTGCCAGTAGCGCCTGCCCGCGCCGTAGTGCAGCGGCACCGCGACGTTCTCTGCCGCGGTGAGGCCCTCGATGAGGTTGAACTGCTGGAAGACGAAACCGACGCTCGCGCCGCGCAGCCGGTCGCGCATCCGCCCGCCCATGAGCGCGACGGGCTCCCCGTCGAGCTCGACGATGCCGGTGGTGGGCTGGTCGATCAGGCCCAGGATGTTCAGCAGCGTCGACTTGCCGGAGCCCGAGCGGCCCACGATCGAGACCCGGTCGTGCGCCGCCACGTCGAGGTCGACGCCCTTCAGGATCTGCAGCGCGGGCCCGTCGATGGTGGCGAACTGCCGGGTGACGCCGCGCAGGTGCAGCAGCGGCATCAGAACCCGCAGACGGCCGGGTCGGCGGTGGCGGGGTCGGCGCAGGGATCGACGGCGCCGGGCACGAACTGCAGCACCTCGTCGCCCTCGGACAGGCCCGCGCGCACCTCGACCGAGGTGCCGTCGCTGATGCCCAGCTCGATGCGCACCTCCTCGGGCTCGCCCGGCGTGCCGTCGCTGCCGACCGTCGGCCGGTAGACGATGCCGGCGTCGGCGCTGCCGAGCACCGCCGTCGTCGGCAGCACCAGCACGTCGGAGGCGGAGCCCGCGGCGAGCTCGAGCTTCGTCGACAGGCCCACGAACACGCGCACATCGTCGGGCACCGCGCAGGTGAGGGTCGCGCTCGCGCCGGTGGCAGCCTCCTCCCCCGTCGGCTGGCGGATGGCGACGTCGGCGCACTCGAAGGGCGCGGGGCCGGAGTCGATCGTGACGGTCGCCGACTCGGGCAGGCTCGTGAGCCGGTACTGGTCGGCGGCGCCCACGGAGGCGCGCACCAGATGCTGCGGCGGCTGCACGGCGCCCGCCTCGCCGGCCAGGTCGATCATCTGCCCGGCGAGCAGGTCGAAGCCGACCAGCGTGCCGGTCGCGGGCGCGCGCATGCTCCAGATCGCGGCGCTCGGCTCGCCGAGGTTGCCCTCGGCATCGGGCTCGGGCTCGGACTCGACCCGCACCGTGAAGAGCACCTCACCCTCGGCGACCTCGAGCCCGTCGTCGTAGTAGACGCGGGAGACCATGCCGGACTGCGTCGAGCGGATGGGCACCGCCTCGACCGGCACGACGGTGCCGTCGATCGAGACGGCATTCTCGATCGAGCCGCGCTCGACCATCGCCACCGGCTCGTCGAACATGGCGCCCGCCATCGGGCCCTCGGCGACCGCCGGCTCGCCCGAAGGGAAGAAGGCGAGTTTGACGAGCGCGATCGCGATGATCGCCGCCACGCCGATCTTCAGCATCGGCAGCACCCAGGTGCGCCAGGCGCCCGGGCCGCGGGCGGCCTTCTCGGCGCGGTGCAGCTGCTTGCGCTCCAGCGTCTCGAGCCGGTGCTGCTGCTTGGCCTGCCGCCGCGCTTCGCGGGGGCTCGCGGCGGCGTGCGAGGCGGGCGCGAACGCCTCGTCCATCGGTGAGCGCCCAGGGACGTGCTCGGCGGTCTGCTGGTGCGCGTCGGTCTGCGGGTGCGCGTCGTCGTGCTGCTCGGCCACGGCGTGGTCCTCTCGGCTGCCTCCTGCGGAGGAGTGGCAGCGCCGTGGTGCGTCGGCGCCCTGCCTGCCAACCTAGGGCAACCGTGCGCATCCGGCACTCATCCTGTCGGATGAGATCGGCCGCCGGCGTCGGCGCGGTCGCGCGCTGCGTGAGGGAACGTCTGCGCGGGGACCCCTTCGGGATCGGAGGACCCGTTGCGGCAAGCGCTGGACCCCTCCGAGATCCGGGGACCCGTTCGAACGGGTCCCTCGATCCCGAAGGGGTCCGCGAAGCAGCAGCTCAGGGCGGTCGAGGCGAAGCAGCAGCTCGCGGCGGTCGAGCTCAGGGCGGTCGAGGCGAAGCAGCAGCTCGCGGCGGTCGAGCTCGCGGCGGGCTACACCTCGATGACCACCGGCACGATCATCGGGCGGCGGCGGATGCGCGTGCCCACCCAGCGGCCGACGGTGCGGCGCACCACCTGCTGGTACTGCTGCGTGTCGCGCACGCCCTGCTCGCCCGCCTCGGCGAGCGCCTTGACGATCTTGGGTCGGATGTCGTCGAAGACCTTGTCGTCCTCGGCGAAGCCGCGCGCGTGGATCTCGGGGCCGACGATGACCTTGCCGGTCTGCGGCTCGAGCGCGATGAAGATGGAGATGAAGCCCTCCTCGGCGAGGATGCGGCGATCCTTCAGGTCGGCCTCGTCGAGGCGGCCCACCGACGAGCCGTCGACGTACACGAAGCCGATCTCGAGCTGGCCGGCGACGGTGATCCGGTGATCCTTCAGATCCCACACCGTGCCGTTCTCACCCACGTGCGCGCGCTCGCGCGGCACGCCGGTGTCGATCGCCAGCTGCGCCGCCGCGTGCAGGTGGCGGTACTCGCCGTGCACGGGGATGACGTTGGCCGGACCGAGGATGTTGTAGCAGTAGAGCAGCTCGCCCGCCGAGGCGTGGCCGGAGACGTGCACCTTGGCGCTGCCCTTGTGGACGACCTTCGCGCCCAGCTGCATGAGGCCGTTGATGATGCGGAAGACCGCGTTCTCGTTGCCCGGGATGAGGCTCGAGGCGAGGATGACGGTGTCGTCCTCGCCGACCTCGATGCGGTGCTCGCCGTTGACGATGCGGCTGAGCACGGCCATCGGCTCGCCCTGCGAGCCGGTCGACATGAAGACGACCTGGTTGCGAGGCATCTGCTCGGCCTTCTTCTGGTCGACCACGACGCCGTCGGGCACGATCAGGTAGCCGAGGTCGGCGGCGATGCCCATGTTGCGCACCATCGAGCGGCCCACGAAGGCGACCTTGCGGCCGTTCTCGGCCGCCGCATCCAGCACCTGCTGCACGCGGTGCACGTGGCTCGAGAACGAGGCGACGACGACCAGTCCCGTGGTCTTGGCGATCACCTGCGAGATGACGGGGCCGATCTCGCGCTCTGGGGCCGTGAACCCCGGGACGTCGGCGTTCGTGGAATCGACCAGGAACGCATCCACCCCCTCTTCTCCGAGGCGGGCGAAGGCGCGCAGGTCGGTGATGCGGTCGTCGAGCGGCAGCTGGTCCATCTTGAAGTCGCCCGTGTGCAGCACCAGGCCGGCCTTGGTGCGGATGGCGACCGCGAGCGCGTCGGGGATGGAGTGGTTGACCGCGATGTACTCGGTCTCGAACGGCCCGAGCTGCTCGATCTGCCCTTCCTTCACGGTGTGCGTGTAGGGCTTGATGCGGTGCTCCTTGAGCTTCGCCTCGATGAGCGCGAGCGTCAGCTTCGAGCCGAGCAGGGGGATGTCGGCCTTCAGTCGCAGCAGGTAGGGCACGGCCCCGATGTGATCCTCGTGGCCGTGCGTGAGCACGACGCCGACGACGTCGTCGAGGCGGTCGCGGATGGGCCCGAAGTCGGGCAGGATCAGGTCGACGCCGGGCTGGTGCTCCTCGGGGAAGAGCACGCCGCAGTCGACGATGAGCAGCTTGCCGTCGAGCTCGTACACCGTCATGTTGCGCCCGACCTCGCCGAGGCCGCCGAGCGGGAACATGCGGAGTGTGCCTGCCTTCAGCGGGGCAGGCTGGATGATGGCCGTCATAGGGCCCTCCTTCGTATTTGGCTCACCCGGTGATGCAGTGGTGGGTGAGCGGATGTGGTGGGTTGCGCGCAGCTCGCGCGCTCTGTCGTGTGTGGGGCATCCGTTCGATGCCGGTGTGTGCAGCCGGCTCGTCGCTATCGCGTCGTGCCGTGCACCTTGGGGAGCGCACCGCCTGCCGCAGCGTTGCGGTCGGGACGGAACTCGCTCAGGTCGAGGCCGTCGACACCCGTGACGAGTGCGAGCTCGTCTTCGATGAGCGCCGCCTCGGTGTCCTCCGGACCGACCAGCGGCAGGCGCACGCGCGGGCTGCCGATGCGGCCGAGGCCGTGCAGGATGTACTTCGCTGCAACGGTACCAGGCACATGCGTCATGACCGCCCGCACAAGCGGCTCGAGCGCCTGGTGCTGCGCCTGCGCGGTGTGCAGGTCGCCCGCGTTCACCGCGTCGATCATGGTGCGGTAGGGCTTGGCCGCGACGTTGGCGGTCACGCCGATGAGGCCCGAAGCGCCGATGGCCAGGTGCGGCAGCACGTTGGCGTCGTCGCCCGAGAAGTAGAGCAGATCGGTCTGGTTGAGCACTCGGCTGACCTCGGCGAAGTCGCCCTTGGCGTCCTTCACCGCGACGATGTTCGGGTGCTTGGCGGCCCGCAGGATCGTCTCGTAGCGGATCGGGATGCCCGTGCGGCCGGGGATGTCGTAGAGGATCACCGGCAGGTCGGTGGCGTCGGCGATCATGCGGAAGTGCGTCAGCACGCCCGCCTGGGTGGGCTTGTTGTAGTAGGGCGTGACGATCATGACGCCGTCGGCGCCGGCCGCCTCCGCCTGCTGGTTCAGATCGATGGCGTGGGCGGTCTCGTTGGAGCCGCCGCCCTGGATCACCTTGGCGCGGTCGCCCGCGACCGACTTCGCGACCTCGACGAGCTTGATCTTCTCGGGGTCGGTGAGGGTGGAGGTCTCGCCGGTGGTGCCGGAGACCACGATGCCGTCGACACCGTTTGTCGCGCAGTCGTCGATCAGCCGCTCGACGTCGTCCCAGTCGACCTCGCCGTCGGCGCGGAAGGGGGTGACGAGCGCAACCAGGACCTGGCCGAAGGGGTTCTCTCTCACTCACCCAGGGTACAGCGCCCGGTTGCACGGTTCTGAGCAGAGGAGATGTTCCCAGCAGAGGACGATCCGTCCTCCTCTCGTGACGGATCGCCCATCGCTCCTCAATTGGGGACGCCGCATCGTACGATCGGCGGATGGGTGGGCGAGCGTCGGTGCGACTGGTGGAGCCGAGCGAGGCGCGGCACGCGTCGTGGCTCGCGTCGATGCGCGAGTTCGGCGGCGCGGTGCTGCACTGCTACTCGACCTTCGGCTTCGAGATCGACGAGCTCACGACCGCGGAGGGCTTCGCGCGCTGGCTCGAGCTCCAACGACTGCAGCAGCGCCGGGGGCTCGACGGCCGCGTGCCCGCGACCTGCTGGTGGATCGTCGACGAGGCTGCGCCCGGCGAGGTGCTCGGCTCCATCCACCTGCGGCACGTGCTCAACGACTGGCTGCTCGCAGAGGGCGGCCACATCGGCTACGGCGTGCGGCCGGCCGCACGTGGTAGCGGGATGGCGAGCGCCGCGCTGCGGCTGGTGCTCGAGCGGGCACGCGCGATGGGCATCGAGCGGGTGCTGATCTGCTGCGACGACAACGCGCCCTCGCGCGCCACGATCGTGGGCGCGGGCGGCGAACTCGAGGACGTGCGCACCGGCGCGGACGGCGGCCGCGTCGAGCGCTACTGGATCGATCTGCGCTGAGGCCGGCGCGCCGACGAGCGTCGACCGGCTGGGGCAGCGCGACCGGCTGCAGCCGCGCCGACGGGCGTCGACCACCGGGCTGCTTCAGCCGCGGGCGCGCTCGAGGGTGCGGTAGGCGTAGCGCAGCCCCGAGGTGCTCTCGTGCCACCCCGTGGCCGGGTCGCGCGCGGTCTCGCGCCACAGCGCATCCGCCGTGCCCGTCACAGGCTCGGGGGCGGTGGTGTCTCCGGATGCGTCGAGGTCGATGTCGGTGATCTCGAGTCGGTCGGCGCGATCGATGGCGTCGCGGTAGACGCGGCCGCCGCCGATGATCCACACCTCGCCGTCGGCGCCGCCCGCTTCGGCGAGCAGCGCGCGGGCCGCGGACAGCGCCTCGTCGAGGCTGCCGACCGTGCGGGCGCCGGCCGCGCCGTAGTCGGAGTTGGAGGTGATGACGATGTTGTCGCGGCCCGGGAGCGGCCGGAAGCGCTCGGGGAACGATTCCCACGTGCGCCGGCCCATGATCACCGGGTGGCCCATCGTGACCGCCTTGAAGCGCGCCATGTCCTCCGGCAGGCGCCAGGGCATGTCGCCGGCCTCACCGATGACGCCGCCGCGCGCCTGCGCCCAGATCATGCCGAGCATCCGCCTGCCCTCCCCCGCCGCTCGCTGCTCAGACCGCGACCGGCGCCTTGATGCCGGGGTGGTGCTCGTAGCCGACCACCTCGAAGTCGTCGAGCGTGTAGTCGAGGATGCTGTCGGGCGTGCGGGTGAGGCGCAGCGTCGGCAGGGCGTACGGCTCGCGGGCGAGCTGGCGCTCGACCTGCTCGACGTGGTTGTCGTAGATGTGGCAGTCGCCGCCGGTCCAGACGAAGTCGCCCACCTCGAGGCCGGTCTGCTGCGCGACCATGTGGGTCAGCAGCGCGTAGCTGGCGATGTTGAAGGGCACGCCGAGGAACATGTCGGCCGAGCGCTGGTACAGCTGGCAGCTCAGGCGGCCATCGGTGACGTCGAACTGGAAGAACGCGTGGCAGGGGGCGAGCGCCATCTCGGGGATGTCGGCCGGGTTCCAGGCGGAGACGATGTGGCGGCGGCTGTCGGGGTTCGTGCGGATCGACTCGACCACCTGCGCGATCTGGTCGATCGTGCCGCCGTGCGGGTCGGGCCACGAGCGCCACTGCACGCCGTAGACCGGGCCGAGCTCGCCGTCCTCGTCGGCCCACTCGTCCCAGATGGTGACGCCCTGGTCGCGCAGCCACTGCACGTTGGTCTCGCCGCGCAGGAACCACAGCAGCTCGGCCGCGATCGATTTGAAGTGCACGCGCTTGGTGGTGATGAGCGGGAAGCCCTCGCTGAGGTCGTAGCGCAGCTGCCGGCCGAACACGCTGCGGGTGCCCGTGCCGGTGCGATCGCCCTTGTGCTCGCCGTTGGCGAAGACGTCGGCGAGCAGCGCCTCGTAGGGGTGGGCGGATGCGTCGGGTCGCGCGGGCGCGCCCGTGGCGGTCGTGTGCTCAGTCATGGTGCCTCCTGTGCTCCAGTCTCCCGCAGCTTCCGCAGTTCGAGCGCCTTGCGGGCAGCCATGCGGGCGCGCTTGCGATCGCGCGCGGCGTCGTATGCCATCGACAGCCGCAGCCACGACTGCCAGGACCCGGGGTGCGCCTCCACGTCGGCCTTCGCGACCGGGAAGGCATGCTCGGCGGCGGCCGTGTCGGCGCGGCCGGACGCGGTGGCCGGCAGCGGCGCGGGCATGCCGCCCTCGGCGGCGAGGGCCCGCACGGCACGGTCGAGGCGGATGCCGAAGACGAGCTCGGACGCGAGCGCCCACGCGCCGACGATGGTGAAGACCGCCAGCGCGACGCCCACCACGATGCTCAGCGGCGTGCCGGTGAGCAGGAAGCCGATCGCGAGCCCGCCGGCGACCACCACGTAGAGGGCGAGCGCCGCCGCGATCACGAGGGCGAGCGCCCTGGCGGTGCGGGTGCGAGCGGCGGGGCCGGCGCCGGGGCCGGCGCCCGGACCGGCGCTCGCACCAAGCGTCCCGGGTATGCCGTCAGCGGACGTGCCTGCAGCGGACATGCCGGCAGCGGGCTGGTCGGTGGCGGGGCCGTCGCTCGGGTCGCTCACGCGAGGCCCAGCAGGTCGCCGATGCCGACCGTCACGCCAGGCTGCGGCTCGGCGCGCAGCGCCAGCAGGATGCCCGCCGAGTACGAGTCGCTCGAGGAGGTGTCGTGGCGGATCGTGAGCGTCTCGCCGACGCCGCCGAAGATGACCTCCTGGCGGGCGACGACACCGGGCAGCCGGATGGCGTGCACGGGCACGCCCGCGATGATCTCGCCGCGGCCGGGCTCGTCGGGCGTCGCCGGCCGGAAGCCGCGCACCGCGCCGATCGCCTCCGCGGTGCGGGTGGCGGTGCCGCTGGGGGCGTCGCGCTTGCGGTCGTGGTGCGCCTCGACCACCTCGACGGCCTCGAAGTGCTGCGCCGCGATGGTCGCCAGGTGCGTCTCGAGCACGCTGCCGAGCGAGAAGTTGGGCACGATGCGGATGCGCTGGGCACCTCGGTCACGGAGGGCGCCGATGCGCTCGTCGCTCCAGCCGCTGGTCGCGATGACGAGCGGCGTGCCCGCCTCGGTCGCTGCCTCCACGAGCTTCGCGCTGGCGGCCAGCACGGTCGCGTCGAAGACGACGTCGAGCCCCGTGAGCTCGAACCCCTCGCGCACGTCGATCTCGACCGGCTCGAGGTCGTCGGCCTCCTGCGCCAGCCGCAGCGCGAGCGAGCCGAGCCGCCCGGTGGAGCCTGCGATGCCGACGCGCCTGGTTCCTGCCATGGCATCAAGCCTACGGCCACCGGGGAGCGGGTCGGGGCGGTCGTAGAGTTGCCGGGTGCCCATCACGATCGCTCCCGAGGACCCGGCGACCGAGGTCGCCCAGTCGCTGCTGCAGGCCTACTTCACCGACCGCGCCATCACCTTCATCGGCGGCGTCTACACGCCGAAGCCCGCCGATCCGGCGACGCTCCGCGCGCCCGATGGCGCGTTCCTGGTGGCCTGGCGTGACGACGAGCCGGTCGGCTGCGGCGCCCTGCGGCGGCTCGCGCCGGAGCGCTTCGAGGTGAAGCACCTGTACGTCGCGCCGGCCGGCCGCGGTCGGGGCACCGGCGCAGCGCTGCTGGCCGCGCTCGAGGCGCGCGCCGTCGAGCTCGGGGCGAGCGAGGTCGTGCTCGACACCAACAAGGCGCTCGCGGCCGCCAACGGCCTCTACGCGAGCCGCGGCTACGCATCCATCGCCGCCTACAACGACAACCCGAACGCGACGAGCTGGTTCCTGAAGCCGCTCGCTCAATAGGGCTGCGGGAGCGGCATGCCGGTGCGCTCCTCGGCGGGCAGGTGGCCGAGGTCGTTGTGCACCACGAGCTGCGGCGGCTTGCCGGTGCGGCGGCGGATGATCGTGAGGCCGCAGTTGGCCTGGTTGAGGCTCATCCACTGCCACTCGGGCGACTGCATGACCTCGCGCACGAACCAGCCGATGACGAAGTTGTGGGTGACCAGCAGCTCGTTCACGTCGCCGCGCGAGGGGCGCAGCCACTGCTCCCCCGCGTCGTGCATCTGCGCCGCGCCGGCCTCGGCCTCCTCGGGGCGGACGCTCTCGAGGAAGCGGTGGAAGCCCGCCGGCGTGTGCTCGGTCTTGCCGGAGGGGATGCAGTCGAGCAGCAGCGACGACTTCTCGAACTCGACCGCGGGCAGCCGCTGCTGCATGATCGACGCCGTCTCGGTCGCGCGGGTGAGCGGCGACATCCACGCGTGATCGAAGTGCACGCCCGAGAGCCGCTGCGCGATCGCCTGCGCCTGCCGCACGCCTCGGGCGGAGAGCTTGCCGTCGTCGACGCCATGCTCCGCATCGAGCTGCTCACCGTGTCGGACGAGGTAGAGCAGGTGCGCCATCATTCCTCCGGGTGGGCGCGCCGATGCGCCCGATCGTCGATTGCTGCGGGCACGCCAACGCGCCCTTCTCACTAGCGAGCGGCTGGGACCGCTGCCTCCACCGTATCCCGCCCGCCGCTGGACACGAGCGCCTCGAGCCCCTCCGGCACCTGCCCGACCGCCGAGATCGAGCGTGCGCCGCCCGCGAGCTCCGCCGCCAGGGCGCGCACATCCGCGTCGGTGACCCGCTCGATGCGCTCGAGCGTCGCGTCGATGTCGAGGTACTCGCCGAGCGTCAGCTCCGCCCGACCCAGCCGCGCCATGCGCGTGTCGCTCTCCTCGAGCGCGAGCGCCGAGCCGCCGGCCAGCTGGCCCTTGGCACGGCGCAGCTCCTCGTCGCTCGCGCCCTCCGCCAGCCGCTCGAGCTCGGCGAGCATGAGCGTGGCCACCTCGAGCGTCTTGTGCGGCTGGCAAGCCGCGGCCATGCCCATCAGGCCCGCGTCGGCGTAGCCGGAGGCGAAGGAGTAGACCGAGTAGGCCAGGCCGCGCCGCTCGCGGATCTCCTGGAACAGCCGGGAGGACATGCCGGCGCCCAGCACGGCGTTGAGCACCGCCATGGTGCTGCGGCGGGGGTCGATCGCGGTGAGCCCGGGCGTGCCGATCATGAGGCTGACCTGCTCGAGCGGGCGCCGCACGACCGTGAGCCCGCCGGCGGTGTACGGCTGCAGGGCGCCGTCGCGGCGCGCCTTGGGCTCCGCATCCGTGAGCGACCAGCCGTAGCGGCCCAGCGCCTCCTGCAGCTGCTCGACCACCGTGTCGTGGTCGACCGCGCCGGCGACCGTGACGACGAGGTCGCTCGCGTCGTAGTGCTCGCGGTAGTGCTCGGCGACCCGGTCGCGCGAGACGGCGCGGATCGACTCGTTCGTGCCGCCGATCGGGCGGCCCAGCGGCGCCTCGAGGCCGTGCACGAGCTCGCTCAGCCGCTCCCCCGCGACATCGCCGGGGTCGTCGTCGGCCATCGCGAGCTCTTCCAGGATGACTTCCCGCTCGTGCTCGAACTCGGTCGCGTCGAGCAGCGAGGAGGTCACCATGTCGGCGAGCACGTCGACGGCCATGCCCAGGTCGCGGTCGCGCACCTTGGCGTAGTAGCAGGTGTGCTCCTTGGCGGTGAGCGCGTTGTGCTCGCCGCCCACCTCGTCGAAGGCGACGGCGATGTCGAAGGCCGTGCGGGTGGGCGTGCCCTTGAACAGCAGGTGCTCGAGGAAGTGCGTCGCGCCGCGCGCGTCCTCGCGCTCGTCGCGCGAGCCCACCGGCACCCAGAAGCCCACCGAGGCGCTCGCCGCCCCCGGCACCTGCTCGGTGAGCACGCGCACGCCGCTGGGCAGCACGCTCCTGCGCACCACCGCGTCGCCCGCGGCGTTGATGACGATCTCTGGGGTCTCGAGCGGCAGGGCGACAGCAGGCATCCGTCGATTCTACCCGCGCATGCACAGACGACGGATGCCCCCACCCGGCCGGGTGAGGGCATCCGTCGTCGTGCCTGTGGCTCGGTTACTCCGCGGAGTCGGCCGAGACCGAGGACACCGAGGACTCGGCGTCGCCGGCTGCGGCGGTCGGGGCGACCGGCTCGCTGTCGTCGACGACCTCGAGCGAGAGCTTGCCGCGGTCATCGATCTTGGTGATCTGCACCTGGATCTTCTGACCGACCGAGACGACGTCCTCGACGGCCTCGATGCGCTTGCCGCCGTTGAGGGCGCGCATGGCCGTCACGTGCAGCAGGCCGTCGCGGCCGGGCATGAGCGAGACGAAGGCGCCGAACGACGCGATCTTCACGACCGTGCCGAGGAAGCGCTCGCCGGGCTCGGGGTTGGAGGGGTTGGCGATCGCGTTGACCGCGGCGCGCGCGGCCTCCGCCGAGGGACCGTCGACGGCGCCGATGTAGACGACGCCCGAGTCCTCGATCGAGATCTGGGCACCCGTGTCGTCCTGGATCTGGTTGATCGTCTTGCCCTTCGGGCCGATCAGCTCGCCGATCTTGTCGACCGGGATCTGCACGCTGATGACGCGCGGCGCGGTGGGCGCCATCTCGTCCGGGGCGTCGATGGCGGCGTTCAGGACCTCGAGGATCTTGGTGCGCGCCTCCTTCGCCTGCGTCAGCGCACCCGTGAGCACCGAGGCCGGCAGGCCCGAGAGCTTGGTGTCGAGCTGGATGGCCGTGATGTACTCCGGCGTGCCGGCGACCTTGAAGTCCATGTCGCCGAGCGCGTCCTCAGCGCCCAGGATGTCGGTGAGCGCCGCATAGCGGGTCTCGCCGTTCACCGTGTCGCTGACCAGGCCCATCGCGATGCCCGCGACCGGCGCCTTGAGCGGCACGCCGGCGTTGAGCAGCGCGAGCGTCGAGGCGCAGACCGAGCCCATCGACGTCGAGCCGTTCGAGCCCAGCGCCTCAGAGACCTGGCGGATCGCGTAGGGGAAGTCCTCACGGCTGGGCAGCACGGGCATGAGCGCGCGCTCAGCCAGGGCGCCGTGGCCGATCTCGCGGCGCTTCGGGCTGCCGACGCGGCCCGTCTCACCGGTCGAGTACGGCGGGAAGTTGTAGTTGTGCATGTAGCGCTTCGTGGTGACAGGGCTGAGCGAGTCGATCTGCTGCTCGAGCTTGAGCATGTTCAGCGTGGTGATGCCCATGATCTGGGTCTCGCCGCGCTGGAAGATCGCGGAGCCGTGCACGCGCGGCACGACGGCCACCTCGGCGTCGAGGGGACGGATGTCGGCGAGGCCGCGACCGTCCATGCGCACGCCCTCGGAGAGGATGCGTCCGCGGACGACCTCCTTGGTGACGGCCTTGTAGGCGCCGGAGACGTCGCCGGCGATGCTCGGCGAGAGCTCGCCGCGCTCGATGCGCTCGTTGATCTGCTGCTTGACCTGCTCCTTGAGCGCGTCGTCGGCGTCCTGGCGCTCGAGCTTGCCGGCGATCTGGTAGACCTCGGCCAGCCGGTCCTTGGCGATGCCGCGGACGGCCTCCAGGGCCTCGTCGGTGTACGGCGGGAAGAGCGGGTACTCCTGCGTCTCCTTGGCTGCGGTCTTGGCGACCTCCGCCTGGGCGGCGACGAGCTGCTTGATGAACGGCTTCGATGCCTCGAGGCCCTGCGCGACGACCTCCTCGGTCGGCTTCACGGCGCCGCCCTCGATGAGCAGCCACGAGTTGTCGGTGGCCTCGGCCTCGACCATCATGATCGCGACGTCCTCGACGCCCGCGGCATCGGTGACCACGCGGCCGGCGACGACCATGTTGAACACGGCCTGCTCGAGCTGCGAGTGCTTCGGGAAGGCGACCCACTGGCCGTCGATGAGCGCGACGCGCACGCCGCCGATGGGGCCGTCGAAGGGCAGGCCGCTCAGCTGCGTCGACATCGATGCCGCGTTGATCGCGAGCGAGTCGTAGATCTCGTCGGGGTCGATCGCCAGCACGGTGACGACGACCTGCACCTCGTTGCGGATGCCCTCCACGAACGACGGGCGCAGCGGCCGGTCGATGAGGCGGCAGGTCAGGATGGCGTCGGTCGAGGGGCGGCCCTCACGACGGAAGAACGAGCCGGGGATGCGGCCGGCGGCGTACATGCGCTCCTCGACGTCCACCGTCAGCGGGAAGAAGTCGAAGTGGTCCTTCGGGTGCTTCGAGACGCTCGTGGCGCTCAGCAGCATCGTCTCCTCGTCGATGTACGCGACCGCGGCGCCCTGAGCCTGCTGCGCGAGGCGGCCGGTCTCGAAGCGGACGGTGCGGGTGCCGAAGCGGCCGTTGTCGATGACGGCTTCGGCGAATGTGATCTCTGGACCTTCCATGAAGGTCACTCCTCTCCTGTGCCCAGCGAGGGCACGACAAGACGGTCGTGCGCCGATCGCGGCGCGGAGTGGTCATCAGTGGAGAGCGACGAAGCGAGTTCGGCATCCTCCACCAACGACCAGCTCTCGAGCGATTGCGAGTGGGGCGCGCGCCGACCGCAGACGCGGTCCGGGCAAGGCTACCAGCCCGGGCCCGCAAACAGCAGAAGGGCCGCCCCCGCGGGGACGGCCCTCCGTGAACGCTTGGGAAGGCTAGCGGCGCAGGCCGAGACGCTCGATGAGCGTGCGGTAGCGCGTGATGTCAACATCCTGGAGGTAGCCGAGCAGGCGGCGACGCTGACCGACGAGCAGCAGCAGACCACGACGCGAGTGGTGGTCGTGCTTGTGCTCCTTCAGGTGCTCCGTGAGGTCGAGGATGCGGCGCGACAGCATCGCGACCTGCACCTCGGGGCTCCCGGTGTCGCCCTCGTGCGTGGCGTACTCCTCGATGATGGCCTTCTTGATATCTGCGTTCAGGCTCATGTAGGGGCCCCTCTCTCCTCGCAGCGCGGTGCCCGGGCTGGATGCACGAGCGCTCTTTGTCCGCGGCCGATTCACGGCAACCGGCCAAGACTACCAGGTCACGGCGCCCTCCGGCGGCGCGGTTCCGAACGCCGGTCAGCGGCGCTGCGGCCAGGCCGGCTCCAGATCGCCGAAGCGCTGCACGCGCGTGCCCGCGTGCGCCGCCACGGGCATCCCCTGCTGCATCTGCACCGGCTGGCCGATCGCGACGGTCGCCATCGCGCGGCGCAGGTGCATGAGCTTCGCCAGCAGGCCCGCCTCGTCGGCCACGTGCCGCGCGCGGTCGCGCCCGACCAGCGCGTGCTGCCGGTGGTTGGCCAGCCGGGTGGAGGTCTGGATGTACTGCTGCATCTGCTTGCGCAGCCCGCGCCGCCTGCTCCAGTCCATCAGCAGCGAGCGCCCGTCGCCGGAGGAGAGCAGCTCGACCTCCTCGTAGCTGAACCAGCCGGCGCGGCCGTAGTCGTGCAGCCGCACGCGGGTGATCTGCTTCTCCTGCCGCAGCAGCAGCCACACGACCCCCGCCGCGAGCAGGCACAGCGGCACCTGCACCACCAGGTAGTAGACGAAGAAGCCGAGGGTGCCGCCCGGCACCCACCAGCTCGCCGAGTTCCACAGCGCGTGCAGCAGCGCCGAGACCAGGTGCCCGGCCGGGAACGCCAGCAGGATCCACCAGCGGCTGCGCAGCCTGGCAGCGAAGCCCAGCGCCAGGCCGATGCCGACGGAGGTGAAGATGGCGTGGGTGAGCGGGCTCATGATGCCGCGCATGAAGAAGATGAACGAGCCGTCGCCGCTCTCGCTGATCGAGGTGCCGAAGTAGAGGATGTTCTCGGTGAAGGCGAAGCCCGCCGCCGAGAGCGCCGCGAACACGATGCCGTCGACCGGGCCGTCGAACGCCTTCCGGAAGAACAGGAACATGATGACCACCGGGATGGCCTTCCACAGCTCCTCGGTGATCGGCGCCTGCACGACCGTCGCGTAGAACTCGAACTGCTCCTGCGACTGGAGGAGCGGCACCACGAGCGGCTGCAGCACCGTCTCGTTCACCCACAGCGTCAGCAGCACCGCTGCGATGCCGCCCCACAGCGCCGCGAACCACATCGCGATGCGAGGCTCCGGCTCCCAGCGGTCGATGGCGAGCACCGCCCAGATGACGAAGCCGAGCGGGAACAGCGCCATCAGGCCCGAGCCGGCGACCAGCGCCGAATCGCCGATCGCGCCGTTGAGGATGAAGATCACGGCCACCGATGCGAGCGCCAGCACGACGACGCCGATCACACCGGCGATGAACCCAACGTCGGGGCCGGACCGAGGCGCGAACGGGGACGGCTGGGCGGGGGCACTCACCCCGGGATCGTATCGGGCAGTGCCCCGCCTGGCCGCACCGCGCGGCGAGCGGCTCGGTTCAGGAGCGCTCGTCCTCCGGCAGCTGCTCGGGGACGATCACCGGCATCGCCTGCGTGACCGGCTGCAGGCCCGACAGGCGTGCAGGCGCGAGCAGCTTCTCCACCCGCTCACGATCCATCAGGCCGCTGTCGACGACCAGGTCGGCGATCGACTTGTGGCTGGTGAGCGCCTCGTGCGCGAGCTTCGCCGAGTCGGCATAGCCGAGGTAGGGCGTGAGCGCGGTGACGACGCCGACCGAGCTGCCGACCATCAGCGCCAGCCGCTCGTGGTTGGCCTCGATGCCGTCGATGCAGTTGACCCGCAGCGTCATGCACGCCTGCGTCATCCAGTGCAGGCTCTGCAGGATCTGGTGCGTGATGACCGGCTCGAAGGCGTTCAGCTGCAGCTGGCCGGCCTCCGACGCCGCCGTGACCGTCGCATCCGACCCGATGACGGCGAACGCGACCTGGTTCACGACCTCGGGGATGACGGGGTTGACCTTGCCGGGCATGATCGACGATCCGGCCTGCTTCGCCGGCAGGGAGATCTCGCCGAGGCCCGCCTGCGGGCCGGAGGAGAGCAGGCGCAGGTCGTTGCAGATCTTCGACAGCTTCACGGCGCAGCGCTTCAGCGCACCCGAGACCGTCATGAACACGCCGGTGTCGCTGGTCGCCTCGATGAGGTCGCTCGCGGTGACGATCGGCAGGCCGGTGAGCTCGGCCAGGTGCCGGCTGGCGGCCGCCGCGTAGCGCGGATCGGCGGTGATGCCGGTGCCGATCGCGGTGGCGCCCAGGTTGACCTCCGAGAGCCACTTGATGGTCTCCTCGAGCCGGTCGTAGTCCTCGCGCAGCGTCACCGCGAAGCCCCGGAACTCCTGCCCGAGGGTCATCGGCACCGCGTCCTGCATCTGCGTGCGGCCGACCTTGAGCACGTCACGGAACTCGACCGCCTTCGCGTCCAACGCATCCGTCAGCCTCGCCAGCTCGTCGAGCAGCCGGCGCAGCGTGAACGACATGGCGACCTTGATCGAGGTGGGGTAGGTGTCGTTCGTCGACTGCGAGCGGTTGACGTCGTCGATGGGGCTGAAGTGCTCGTAGGTGCCCTTCGGGTGGCCGAGCTCGACCAGCGCGGCGTTCGCGATCACCTCATTGGTGTTCATGTTGGTCGACGTGCCGGCGCCGCCCTGGATGACGCCCACCTTGAACTGGTCGTGCAGCTCGCCCGCCCGGATGCGCACGCAGATCTGGTCGATCAGATCGGCCTTGTCTGCGTCGAGCGAGCCGATCTCCTTGTTCGCCCGCGCGCACGCCTGCTTGACCACCGCGAGCGCGTTGACGAGGTCGGAGTAGACCGAGATGGAGCGGCCGGTGATCGGGAAGTTGATCAGCGCGCGCTCGGTGTGGATGCCCCAGTAGGCCTCGGCAGGCACGGGCAGCTCGCCGAGCGAGTCGCGCTCCATGCGGGTCGGGCCCGTGTACGTGCGCTCCCCCTGCGGTGCCGGGTCGAGCTTGTATGCGGGGACATCGGTCATTGCTGGCTCCATTGCCTGGTCAGTGCCTCGTGGGCGGCGGTCGATCGGTGCGGCTGGGTGGGACCGCGCCACGAGCCTAGCCCGGCGCGCATCACGATGCCCGGCGCCTCGCGGCGCGCATCGCCTCCCCCAGCGCGGCGATGCCGAGCTCGACCTCGGCGAAGGTCGTCGACAGCGGCGACAGGCCGATGCGGATGCCGTCGGGCGCCCGGAAGTCGCCGAGCACCCCCTGCTGCCAGAGGGCGGCGTTCACGGCAGAGAACGACGGATGCGTCACCGTCAGGTGACTGCCCCGGTGCGGCCCGGCGGGCGGGCTGGCGAGCACCGCGCGGTCGCCGTCCTCGCCGTGGGAGAGCACGTGCTCGTGCAGCGCCGCCTCGGCGAAGCCGGTGAGCGCGATCGACTTCTCGCGGATGGCAGCGATCCCCACCTGCTCGATCAGCTCGAGCATCGCCTCGAGCGCGACGGTGGCGAGCACCGGCGGGGTGCCGCTGAGGAAGCCGCGCAGGTCGCCGGCGGCGCGGTAGTGCCGCTCCATGCCGAACACGTCGGCGGCGCCCATCCACCCCTGGATGGGCTGGGCGAGCTCGCCCTGCAGCCGCTGGGCGACGTAGCCGAAGGCGGGCGAGCCGGGCCCGCCGTTCAGGTACTTGTAGGTGCAGCCGACCGCCAGGTCGACGCCGGCCGCGTCCAGCTCAGTCGGGATGACACCTGCCGAGTGACACAGATCCCACAGCATCAGGGCGCCCGCCTCGTGCGCGGCGGCGGTGATGGCGGGCAGGTCGGCGACGTAGCCGGAGCGGTAGGCGACGTGGCTGAGCAGCACGAGCGCGGTGCGCTCGCCGACGGCCTCCTGCACCTGCTCGAGGGTGACGCCGCTCGCGGGGTCGGCTTCGATCCAGCGGATGGTCATGCCGCGCTCGGCGGCGACGCCCTCGACGATGAAGCGGTCGGTCGGGAAGTTGTCGTCGTCGATGACGATCTCGGTGCGCGCCGGGTGCGCCGCCAGCTGCGCGTCGACGGCGGCGCGCACGAGCTTGTAGAGCAGCACGGTCGTCGAGTCGCCGATGAAGGCCTGGCCGGCGGCGGCGCCGACGAGCGCGCCGAGGCGGTCGCCGAGGGCGAAGGGCCGCTCCATCCACTGCTCGTCCCAAGCGCGGATGAGGCGGCCGCCCCAGTCGCGCTCGACGAAGCCGGCGAAGCGCTCAGGCAGCGACGCGAGCGGGCGCCCGAGCGAGTTGCCGTCGAGGTAGGAGACGACGTCGCCGCCGCGCACGAAGGCGCTCGTGTGCGCGGCGAGCGGGTCGGCGGCGTCGAGCTGCGCCGCCAGGGCGGCGGTGCCGCCGTCGGCAGGTGCGGCGGCGCCGGGGTCTGCGGTGGTCATGCGTCCTCCTCCGTATCGAATTCCTCCAGGTCGACGTCCTCCGTGTCGAACCAGGTGTACGGCAGCGAGCCCGCCCGGTGCAGGTTCGCGACGACCGACTCGTCGTCGTGCACCTGGGCAAAGAAGATGCCGAGCGTCGGCCCGGGCGGCAGCAGCCACTCGGCGAGCAGCGCGTCGACGAGCGCGGTGCCCTCGATGCCCGCCTGCCGCAGCGCGGCGATCTCGTTCGGGTCGATGGTGAAGCGGCGCAGGCCGTTGCCGAGGTCGGTGCCGTACGCGACCGCTCCCCCGCTCGCGGCGAATCGCGCCAGGTTGTCGGTGGCGCGGGCGAAGCCGAGCTCGTCGCCGTCGCGGCCGTGCATCGCGAGCGTCGAGATCCAGGTCTGACTCGCGGCCGCGGCGCGGATGACGTCGTCGCTCAGCCGCTCCGTCCAGGGCGTGTGCGCGAGCACGTCGACCCCTGCCGCCAGCGCCCGCTCGACCTGCCCGTGACCCTGCGCGTGTGCGACGAGCGGCAGCGCCACGGCGCGCGCCTCCGCCGCGAGCGCCCCGAGCAGCGCGTCGTCGGGCACCGGCCCTGCCTCGCTGTTGAGCGTGACCTTGATGGCGGATGCGCCTGCCGCGGCCTGGGCGCGCACCGAGCGCGCCGCGGCGGCCGGGTCGGCGAGCTCGGCGACCGAGCCCGGCGGCGCCCACGAGCGACCGGACGGGTAGCCGCCGGCCGCCGCGTGGAAGGGGCCGGCGAAGCGCGCGTCGAGCCCGCGGTGCGCGCTGTGCGCCGCATCGATCAGCCCCGGGAGCGCTTCCGGCGCCCAGCCGAGATCGAGCATGCGGCCGAGCGCGCTCGGCCCCGACAGCGCGGCGTCGGCGAGCCCCAGGTGCACGTGGGCGTCGGTGATCGGCGGCAGCAGCGCGCCCTCGATGCGCCGGAGTCGCCGCGGCAGTGCCTGGCCCTCCGGCACGAGCCGCATCCCGGTGTCACTGAGCTCGACCACCGCATCCGTCACCCAGTGACCGCCGATGCGCGCCCGATCCACCCGGGCGATGATCGGGAGGCTCACTCCTCGATCCGGGTGCGCACGACGTAGAGCTCGGGGAAGAAGGTGAGCTCGAGCGCGCGCTTGAGGAAGTCGACGCCGCTCGAGCCGCCGGTGCCGTGCTTCATGCCGATCGTGCGGGTGACCGTGCGCAGGTGGCGGAAGCGCCAGAACTGGAAGTTGTCCTCGAGGTCGACGAGCTCCTCGCAGGCCTCGTAGGCGCGCCAGTCCTCGTCGACGTCGGGTCGGCCGGCGTCCTCGTAGATCTTCTGGAACACCGGCACGAGCGCCTCGGTGTAGACGTGCGCCTTGGTGACGTCGCGCTCGAGGAGCTCGGCGGGCACGTCGTGGCCGCGGCGGGCGAGCAGCCGCAGGAACTCGTCGTACAGGCTCGGCCGGTGCAGCTCGGCCTCGAGCGCCGCGTGATCGGCCGGGTTCGATTCGAACACCTGCAGCATGCGGGCGTGCTTGTTGCCGAGCGCGAACTCGACCTGCCGGTACTGGGCGCTCTGGAAGCCGGAGGCGCTCGCGAGCGAGCCGCGGAACTGCGCGTACTCGGTGGGCGTGAGGGTGGCGAGCACCGACCACTGCTGCGTCAGCACCTCCTGGATGTGCTTGACGCGCGCGATGCGCTTGAGCGCCGCGCCCAGGTCGTCGCTCGCCAGCAGCCGGCGGGCGTCGTCGAGCTCGTGGATGACGAGCTTGAGCCACAGCTCGGTGGTCTGGTGCTGGATGATGAACAGCAGCTCGTCGTGGTGCTCTGGGCTGCTCTTGGGGTGCTGCGAGGCGAGCAGCGTGTCGAGGCCGAGATAGCTGCCGTAGGTCATGCGCTCGCGCAGGTCGGTGACGACGCCCTCCTCGATCTCGCGGGTGTTGTCCTCGACGCTCACGGCAGCCTCCTCGTTGCTGGGTCGCCCCACGGTAACGCGCCGGGCGGGCGCTTCGTCAGGGCGGCGTTCACGGTTCGACGGACACGGATCGGCGGCCACGCTTGAGCCGCCACGGATCGGCGGCGCGCTCACCGGGTGGCGATGAGCGCGGTCGCGCCGATCTCGTCGTCGCTGCGCACCTCGATCGCCGAGAAGCCGACCGCTTCGAGGATCGCCGCCGCCGTCTCCACCTGGTGCGGGGCGACCTCGGTGACGGCGATGCCGCCGGTGCGGAGGTGCGCGGCCATCGCGGTGGCGTGCTCGCCGAGCGGGTCGAGGCCGTCGATGCCGCCGTCGAGCGCGAGCGCCGACTCGTACTCGAGCGTGTCGTGCGGCAGGTGCACGAGCTCGGCGGTGGGCACGTAGGGCAGGTTGGCGGCGATGACGTCGAAGAGGGCGGATGCGCTGCTGCCGGCAGGCGCGCCGGCGCCGGTCGCGTCGGTGCCGGTCACGTCGGCGCCGGTCGCGTCGGCGCCGGGTCTCCCAGTGCCGGGCGTCCTGCTGCCGGCCGGCGGCAGGCCGTGCAGCGCCTCGATCTCGTTCGCGCGCACCACCACGGCTCCCGGCAGGTTGACCTGCGCGCAGCGCACGGCGGCCGGGTCGGCGTCGATCGCCACCACCTCGATGCCCGGCACGCGGTGCATCGCGAGCGCCGCGATGGCGCCCGTGCCGCACCCGAGATCGAGCAGGCGCGGTGCGGGATCGCCGGGCGCGCGCCGGTCGGCGAGCTCGCGCAGCCGGTCGGCGACGATGGTCGCCAGCAGCACGGTGCGGCGGCGGGGCACGAACACGCCCGCGTGCACCGCCACGCGCAGCTCGGCGAAGGCGGCGCTGCCGACGATGTGCTCGATCGGCTCGCCGAGCGTGCGGCGATCGACCCAGGCGGGCAGGATCGCGAGGTCGTCGTCCGCCTCGGCAGCAGCCTGCAGCTCTGCCAGCTCCTCCTCGGCGAACACGCTGCCGGCGCCGCGCAGCTTGGCGAGCAGCTCGGCTTCCTCGGCGTCATAGCCATGCGGTGCAGCGGGTTCCATCGGTGCCGACGATAGCCTGCGCGGGTGCAGATCGCCGATGACGCCACCGAGCACCTGATCGCCCTCGTGCGCGTGCCCACCGAAGCCCCCGAGCAGCTGCCCGCCTTCCGCGCGGCGCTCGAGGAGCGCTTCCCGCAGCTCTTCGCCGCCCTCGAGGCCGAGTGGATCGGCGACACGATGCTCGCCCGCTGGCCCGGCCGCGGCGAGGGCGCGCCGGCGCTGCTGATGGCGCACCAGGATGTCGTGCCCGCGCCCGACGGTGACGGGCTCGCCGGGGCGGCCTGGACGCATCCGCCCTACTCCGGCCACCGCGACGAGACCCACATCTGGGGCCGCGGCACCCTCGACGACAAGGGCTCGCTCGTCGCCATCTGCGTCGCGATCGAGGTGCTGATGGAGGCGGGCTTCGTGCCGGCGCGCGACGTGTGGCTGGTGTTCGGGCACGACGAGGAGACCATGGGCACGGGCGCCGCGTCGGCCATCGCCGAGCTCGAGCGGCGCGGTGTGCGGCCGGCGTGGGCGCTCGACGAGGGCGGGGCGATCATCGAGCCGCCGATCGCGGGCGTGACCCGCGATGTCGCCGTGGTGGGGGTGGCCGAGAAGGGCTTCGCCAACGTGCGGATGCGCGTGGCGCAGACGGGCGGGCACGCCTCGACCCCGCCGGCGCTGCCCGCCACCTCGCGGCTGGCGCGCGCCATTCGGCGGCTGGACTTCGCCAAGTGGCCGCGCTCGCTGCCCGAGCCCGCGTTGCGCATGCTCGAGCTGCTGGGTGCCGAGGCCGAGGGTGTGCAGGGCGCGGTGCTGCGGAACGTGCGGCGCTCGCGGCCGCTCGTGGAGCGCATCCTGGCGCGCCAGGACGAGACGCGCGCGATGCTCGCGACCACGGCGGTCGTGACGCAGCTCTCGGGCTCGGCGGCGGCGAACGCGCTCGCGGAACAGGCGGTCGCGGTGGTGAACGTGCGCATCGCGCTGGGCTCGTCGGTCGAGGAGACCGTCGCGTTCATGGAGCGGGCGATCGCCGACGAGGCGGTCGAGCTGACGGTGCTGCACGGGCACGGGCCGAGCCCCGAGAGCCCCTCGAACGGCGCCGGGTGGGATGACATCGTCGCGGCGATCGCGCGACTGCGTCCGGATGTGCTGACGGTGCCCTACGTCATGCTCGGCGGCACCGACGGCCGGCACGCGCACCGCATCACCGACCGCGTCTACCGCTTCGCGCCGTTCGAGATGACCCGCGAGGAGCGGCTCACGCTGCACGCGCGCGACGAGCGCATCCGCATCGACACCTGGCTGGCCGGCTGCCGCTGGTATGCCGATCTGATCGAGCAGAGCTGCTGAGCCCTCAGCCGCGGCGCGCCAGCCAGACGTGCATGCCCGCAGCACCGAGCACCCCGCCGAGCACCAGCAGCGCGGGGACGAGCGCGACGAGCACCTCGCCCGTGCTCCGAGCCCACAGCCAGGCCACCAGCACGACGGTGCCAGTCGCTATGTGCACTCCCCACCAAGCGCTCGGGCGACTGGTGCGAAGCCAGCCGCCGTTGACTCCGGCGGCCAGCAGGATGATCACTGCCATCGCCACGACGAGCAGCCAGAGGGGCGGCTGCAGGTCGAACGGCGCGCCCGCCAGCACATACAGCGGCAGCCATGCGGTCATGCCGTAGCGGCAGGCGATCATGAGGGGCGTGACGGGCGGTGTGTCATAACCGTCATCGATCCGCCCGCTGACCGGGTTCGGAATCCGTGCGGTCTGCTCCATTGCACCGCCCCTCCTGCGGTCACCCTAACTGGTGCGGCGAGGCGGCGATCGGCAGAATTCGGTTGCCGGGCGCTGGTGGCTGGATTCTCCCGACATAGCCGGTGAGCGCCGAGGCTTGCCTTCACGCGGAGGCGCCACTCACGTGCGGGAGCCGCCGCTCACCTGCCGGAGCCGCCACTCACCTGCCGGAGCCGCCGCTCACCTGCCGGAGCCGCCACTGACCTGCGGGAGCTGCCGCTCACCTGCGGGAGGCGCCAATCACATGCGGGAGGCGCCACTCAGATGCGGGGGGCGCTGGGCAACTGAGGCCGATACGCCGGTCCGAGCCGACCCTGTAGTAACACGACCCCCACACGCCCAACCGTCAACTTCCGCGCCACCGCGCGGAATCCCGGGCAACGTGTGCTCACCAGTTGCGGAACTCCGGTCTTGCACGGCGCGCGTTGGAGCCAACCGCCGTATACCTGCAGCTGGCCGGCGGCTACGTGCGGCGGGTGCGCTTCTCGCGCCCCTCGGCCGAGACGGCCTCGGCGCGTTCATGGCGAAGGCCCGAAAGGGCCTTCGCGTCAGCGCCTACCGGCGCTGCCTCTTTTCACGAACGCGCATGTTCACCACGATCGGGCTGCCCTCGAAGCCGTAGTCCTCGCGCAGACGGCGCGTGATGAAGCGCCGGTACTGCGGGTCGAGGAAGCCGGTCGTGAACAGCACGAAGGTGGGCGGCCTGGTCGAGGCCTGGGTGGCGAAGAGGATGCGCGCCTGCTTGCCGCCGCGCAGCGGGTGCGGGTGGGCGGCGGTGAGCTCGGCGATGAAGGCGTTGAGCTTGCCGGTGGGGATGCGGGTGTCCCACGAGTCGAGCGCCGTCTCGAGCGCGGGCACGAGCTTCTCGAGGTGGCGACCTGTGCGGGCGGAGATGTTGACCCGCGGTGCCCAGTCGACGTGCGCGAGATCCTTCTCGATCTCGCGCTCGAGGTAGCGGCGGCGGTCGTCGTCGAGCTGATCCCACTTGTTGAACGCGAGCACGAGGGCGCGGCCCGATTCGAGCACCAGGTCGATGATGCGCACGTCCTGCTCGCTGAGCGGCTCGGTCACGTCGAGCAGCACGACGGCGACCTCGGCCTTCTCGAGCGCCGCCTGCGTGCGCAGCGTGGCGTAGAAGTCAGCGCCCTGCTGCAGATGCACGCGGCGACGGATGCCGGCGGTGTCGACGAAGCGCCAGACGCGCCCGCCGAGCTCGATCTGCTCGTCGACGGGGTCGCGGGTGGTGCCGGCGATCTCGTTGACGACCACGCGCTCCTCCCCCGCGGCCTTGTTGAGCAGGCTCGACTTGCCGACGTTGGGGCGGCCCAGCAGCGCCACGCGGCGCGGGCCGCCGAGCTCCTCCTTCGCGACCGCCGAGATCGCGGGCAGCTTGGTCATGGCCAGGTCGAGCACGTCGGCGACGCCGCGGCCGTGCGCCGCCGAGACGGGGTGGGGCTCACCCAGGCCGAGGCTCCACAGCGACGATGCCTCCAGGTCGCGGCGCGCGTCGTCGGCCTTGTTGGCCACCAGGATGACCGGCCGGTTCGACTGCCGCAGCATCCGCACGACGTGCTCGTCGGTGGAGGTGGGGCCGACGTTGACGTCGACGACGAACAGCACCGCGTCGGCGAGCTCGACGGCGATCTCGGCCTGGATGGCGACCGAGCGGTCGATGCCGCGCGCGTCGGGCTCCCAGCCGCCGGTGTCGACGAGCGTGAAGCGACGCCCGTTCCACTCCGCCTTGTAGGAGACGCGGTCGCGGGTGACGCCCGGGGTGTCCTCGACGACGGCCTCGCGGCGACCGAGGATGCGGTTCACGAGCGCCGACTTGCCGACGTTCGGGCGGCCGACGATCGCCAGCACCGGCAGCGCCGGCATCACGCGGATGGCGTCGGCGCCCACTTCGGCGAGATCCAGCAGCGCGGCGTCCTCATCGTCGAGCTCGTAGCCGGAGAGCCCGGCGCGCAGCGCTGCGACCCGCGCCTCGTCGGTCTCGTAGGCGTCCTGCTCGATCGCCGGGCCCGCCTCGAGCGGACCGTCGAAGTCGTCGGAGAGGGTGGGCTCGGTGGGTTCAGTGTTCTCGGTGGGCTCGGTGCCCTGGGTGTCAGTCATGCTGCTCCTCGCTCGTGAGCCGGACGATCGCATCGACCGTCTCATCGAAGGTGAGATGGGTGGAGTCGACCACCGTCACGCCGTCCGCGGCGTTGAGGAAGTCGACCACACGGGAATCGGAGGCGTCGCGCGCCGCGAGGCGCGCGCCCACCTGCAGCTCGTCGCCGCCGACGTCGCCGAAGCGCCGGCGCACGCGCACGGCCTCGTCGGCGGTCAGCAGCACGCGCACGTCGGCGTCGGGCGCGACGACGGTGGTGATGTCGCGGCCCTCGGCGACGATGCCGGGGGTGGCTGCGGCGATGATGGCGCGGAAGCGCACGTTGACGGCCTCGCGGGCGGCGGCGGTGCGGGCGACGCCCGAGACGGCGACGGAGATGCGCTCGGTGCGGATCTCCTCGGTGACGTCGTGCCCCTGGATCGCGACCCGCTGCCCGGTGACGTCGACGGTGAGCTCGAGCGAGTCGAGCGCGCCCAGGCTGCTGATCACCGTCGGCTCGTCGTCGGTGTCGCCGCCCTGCTCGAGGATGAGCCAGGTGAGCGCCCGGTAGGCGGCGCCGGTGTCGAGGAACTGGAAACCCAGCTCGCGCGCCACCGCGCGCGCCACCGACGACTTGCCGCTGCCGGCGGGGCCGTCGATCGCAACGACGACCGCGGTGCCGCTCGTGTCGGCGCCGCTCACGCGAGCACCTGCCAGCCGAGCTGCTCGAGCGCCTCGTGCAGCCGCTGCACCGCCTCCGGCAGCACCGTGATCTCCACGACGCCGAACTGCGCGCCCTCGGCGTGCTCGATCCGCACGTCCTCGAGGTTCACGTCGGCGTCGCCGATGTCGGCCAGCAGCCGCGCCAGCTGGCCCGGCCGGTCGTCGATGCGCACCTGCACGAGCGTGAAGCGCGTGTGCGTGCCGTGCTTGCCCGGCAGGCGCGAGACGCCGTCGTTACCGGCACGCAACGCATCCGCCATCGTCTTCCGGCTGCCGGATGCTTCCGGGTCGTCGAGCGCGTCGACGAGCGTCGCGAGGTCGGTCTGCAGTGCGCGCAGCTGCTCGACGATCGCGGGTGCATTGGCGCCCAGGATCTGGATCCACAGCGCCGGGTCGCTCGCGGCGACGCGGGTGACGTCGCGCACGCCGCCGCCGGCGAGGCGCAGCGCCTCGTCGGGCGCGTCGGCGAGCCGGGCGGCCATCAGCGAGGAGACCAACTGCGGCACGTGGCTGACGATCGCGACCGCACGGTCGTGCTCGTCAGGGGTCGACTCGATAGGCACGGCGCCCAGGTCGAGGATGAGGTCGTCGACGAGGCTGCCGCGCTCGTACGAGATGCCCTCGTGGCTCGCGATCACCCAGGGGCGGCCGACGAACAGGTCGCCGGTGCCGGCGATCGCGCCGCTCTTCTCACGGCCCGCCATCGGGTGGGTGCCGAGGTAGCGGCTGACGTCGGCGCCCATCGCCCGCAGCTGGGCGAGCGGCACGGCCTTGACCGACGCGACGTCGGTGACCACCGCATCCGGGAACGCCTCGAGCTCGGCCGCCACGACCTGCGCCGTGACATCCGGCGGCACGGCGACCACGATCAGCTCGGGCGCATCGCCCGGCTCGGCCACCCGGCCGGCGCCGTAGTCCGCGGCCAGCCGCATGGCGGTCGGCGAGGCGTCGTGCAGCTGCACCTCGACGCCGCGGGCGGCGAGGCCGAGGCCGATGGAGGTGCCGAGCAGCCCGGTGCCGACGATGCGCACGGGGCCGCGCAGTCGGTGGGTCACGAGTGGCTCCTGGATCGGGGGCTGGATGGCTGCTGCTGCCTAGGGCGCCGACCTCGAGAGTGTGAGGATCGCGCCGCGCTCTATCGTACTGAGTTCGCGCACCCGCCCCGCGCGGAGGGTGCCGAGGTGGAGCGGGCCGAACGAGCGCCGCACGAGCTCGACCACCGGGTGCCCCACGTGGTCGAGCATGCGCCGCACGATGCGGTTGCGGCCCGAGTGCAGCGTCAGCTCGACCATCGAGTGGCCCTTCGACGGGCTGCCGATCAGCCGCGCGGCGTCGGCCCGGATGCTGCCGTCGTCGAGCTCGAAGCCCTGCAGCAGCTGGCGGATGACGCGCTGGTCGACCGCGCCCCGCACCTTCGCGACGTAGGTCTTCTGCACCCCGAAGGACGGATGCGCAAGCACGTGCGCGAGGTCGCCGTCGTTGGTGAGGATGAGGAGGCCGGAGGTGTCGGCGTCGAGACGGCCGACGTTGTAGACGCGCTCGTCGATGTCGGCGACGAACTCGCGCAGGTCGGGGCGGCCGCGCTCGTCGCTCATGGTGGAGACGACGCCGGTGGGCTTGTTGAGCATCAGGTAGCGCTTGGTGGTGTCGAGCTGCACCGCGGTGCCGTCGACGGTCACCTGCGCCTCCGGCTGGATGCGGGTGCCGAGCTCGGTCACGACCCGCCCGTCGACGGTGATGCGGCCGGCGACGATCATGTCCTCGACGACGCGGCGGCTGGCGACGCCTGCTGCGGCGAGCACCTTCTGCAGGCGCTCGCCCTCGGCTGCCGGGCTGCCGCCCGTGGTGCTGGGGTCGCTCATGCGAACATATCCTCTTCGCCGTCGGGCAGCAGCGGCGAGATCGGCGGCAGCTCGTCGAGCGAGTTCAGGCCGAGCTGCGTCAGCAGCAGCTCGGTGGTCTCGTAGTTGATGGCGCCGGTCTCGCTGTCGGCGAAGGCTTCGCGGATGAGCCCGCGGCCGAGCAGCGTGCGCACCACCGAGTCGACGTTGACGGCGCGGATGGCCGCGACGGCGCCGCGCGTGATGGGCTGCTTGTAGGCGATCACGGCGAGCGTCTCGAGCGCCGCCTGCGAGAGCTTCGTGGGCGTCTGCGTCAGCACGAAGTCGGCGGCGTCGACGTCGTAGGCGTCGCGCACGTAGATGCGCCAGCCGCCGCCCACCTCGCGCAGCTCGAAGCCGCGCTCGGGGCCTGCCGGCCGATCCCCCACCGGCTTGCCGTCGTAGTCGTCGCGGAGCGCCTCGATCGCCGCCTTCACCTGCTTGACCGGCGCGCGCAGCGCGGTCGCGAGGTGCACGGCGCCCTGCGGCTCGTCGGCGACCATCAGGATCGCCTCGATGCGGCGCTCGAGCGGCAGGTGCGAGCGGTCCTCCACCGGGGCCGCGGCCTCGGTGACCTCCTCGCCCTGCTGCGCCGACGCATCCGCCTGTGTCTGCGTCGCTGTCTGCGTCTCGGTCTCAGGCATGGTCATAGTCTGCCCCCAAGCTCACGAGGTCCTCGTCGCGGAAGTCGTGGCCCGTCCAGCTGAGCGAGAGCTCGCCGAGCGGCTCGAGCTGCTCGAAGGTGATCGCGGCGTGGCGGTAGAGCTCGAGCACCGCGAGGAAGCGCGCGACGATGACCCCGCGAGTGGCCTCGCCGGCGATCAGCTCGCGGAACGTGGTGGTGCCCTTCGAGCGCAGCATCGAGACGATGTGCGCGGCCTGCTCGCGGATCGACACGAGCGGCGCGTGCAGGTGCGTGAGCCCGACGGTCGGGATCTCCTTGGGCGTGAGCGCCAGCAGCGCGAGGGCTGCGAAGTCGTCGGCCGAGAGCGTCCACCGCAGCTCGGGCGTGCGCTGCCGGAAGCGGTCCTCGAGCCGCACCGAGCGGGCGTGGCGGCTCGACTCCGCGCCGATGCGCTCGGCGGCCCACAGCGCCGCCTGCTTGAACGCGCGGTACTGCAGCAGCCGCGCGAAGAGCAGGTCGCGGGCCTCGAGCAGCGCGACGTCCTCGCTGTCGACGACGTCGCCGGCGGGCAGCAGCGAGGCGATCTTGAGGTCGAGCAGCGTCGCGGCGACGACGATGAACTCGCTCGCCTGCTCGAGCTCCTCCTGCGTGTCGAGCGTGCGCACGTAGGCGATGAAGTCGTTCGTGACGCGGCTGAGCGCGATCTCGGTGACATCCATCGAGCGGTTGCCGATGAGCGTCAGCAGCAGGTCGAAGGGCCCGTCGAAGTTGTCGAGCGCGAGGCGGAAGCCGCCCGTCTCGTCGGCGGCGCCCGACGTCTCCGCCTCGGCGGGTGCGGCGTCGGCCGCGTCAGGCGATGGCACAGCCCACGTCAGGCGATGGCGCCGCGGGCGATCAGCTCGCGCGCGAGCTGGCGGTGCACCTCTGCGGCGGCGTGCTCGGGCGCGAACTGCGTCACGGGCACCCCGGCGACGGATGCGTCGGGGAACTTCACGGTGCGGCGGATGACGGTGTCGAGCACGGTGTCGCCGAAGGTCTCGACCACACGCTCCATGACCTCGCGTGCGTGCAGGGTGCGGGAGTCGAACATCGTGACCAGGATGCCGTCAAGCTGCAGCGCCGGGTTCAGGCGGTCCTGCACCTTCTCGATCGTCTCCTTCAGGAGCGCGACGCCGCGGAGGGCGAAGTACTCGCTCTCGAGCGGGATGAGCACGCCGTGCGCGGCGGTGAGCGCGTTCACGGTGAGCAGGCCGAGCGAGGGCTGGCAGTCGATCAGGATGAGGTCGTAGTCGTCGGCGACGCGGCGCAGAACCCGGGCGAGGATCTGCTCGCGGGCGACCTCGTTGACGAGGTGCACCTCGGCCGCCGACAGGTCGATGTTGGCGGGGATCACGTCGAGCCCCTCGACCGAGGTCGATTGGATCGCCTCGCGGGGGTCGATCTTGGGGTTGAGCAGCAGGTCGTAGATCGTGGTCGCGTCGTGGTTGTCGACGCCCAGGCCCGCGCTCAGCGCGCCCTGCGGGTCGAAGTCGACGGCCAGCACGCGGCGGCCGTACTCGGCGACGGCGGCGCCCAGGTTGATCGAGGTGGTCGTCTTGCCGACGCCGCCCTTCTGGTTGCACATCGTGATGATGCGCGCGGGGCCGTGCGACTTCAGCGGCGCAGGCACGGGGAACTCCTGCACCGCACGCCCGGTCGGCCCGAGCGTGGGCGCCTCCATGCCGGCCAGGGTCTCGGTGCTGTTGCTCACGGTTCCGAGTCTAGGAACCCCCGCCGACTTCCCCCGGTAGCCCGGCGCGGCGTGTATCTCAACCTCTGGTTGAGGCTCGCCCCTGCCTGATGCGCTCGTCGAGGAGGCCCGAAGGGCCGCCCCGACGCCGCGCATCCTGAGCCGCCGCGCGTCACGAGCAGAGGAGATCTCGGCGGCCCTTCCGAGCAGAGGCTGGATTCGGCCTTCCGGCCGACTCTCCCCTCCCAGTGACGCGACCCTCAGCTCCAGGCGACGATGCCATAGACGGATGCCGTCGGCAGCCTCGACCGAACGCTTCCTCCCAGGAGGAGCCCATGCCGATGTCGAACTCCGCCGCCTCGAGGCGGCCGTCGGCGCCCGTGATGCGTTAGAGCAGCGAGGCCGAAAAGGCCCTTCGGCGTGGATCATCTCACCGGTCTGTTGCCGAGACAACGCCCGAATGCTACAGTTCGCGCAAATCGCGAGTTCCGTGATTCTGCAACCTCAATGGAGAGATTATGCACAACTATGAAGAACCGGCGACGCACGCGAGGCGTCGACCGTTGGCTCTGATCGGCCTGATCTCCGGCTTCATGGTACTGACGAGTTCGATCCTCATCCCGGAGGCTGCCTTCGCGAGCAGCCCCGACGAACCCGCCGAAGTCGAGGGGCTGACGGCAGAACAGTTGCAGGTCATCGACGCTTGGACTGCGAACGCGCACTCAACGTCCGGCGTGGCGCGAGTAGCGCCGACTGGCATGGCGACGACAAACGGCATGGCGTCGACGCAAGCGACCTACAGCATGGAAGTCAGCCTCTATCGCGGATCGTGGTTGGCCTGGGCGGACGAGCGCGTCTACTGGCGCTACACCGGGTACACCATCCTCTCCAGCTCCGGCTACCAGAGCACCGGCGCGATCTTCCCGAACAACGTCACAGCGTTGGGCACGAGTCGCATCTCTACGACGTCGTCCAAGCACAGCTGGCGCGGTCGCTACATGGTCGGTGCAGGCGTTCCCACGCCGTGGGGTAACGCGAACGTGTACAACTGGACGTCAACCGCTCGCATTGACGTCCAGAAGAGCGGGGCGTACAACGGGTGGTGGATCAACTGACCGCAGCGGATGAGTCCCCTGACCTCATCATCGAGGAGTTGAGCAAGGCTTACCAGCGGTCGGTTCTCAACGGGGCCTCCGCTAGCTTCCCGTCGGGGCATGTCGTCGCGATTCTCGGCGAGAATGGCTCGGGCAAGACGACGCTGTTCAAATGCATGCTCGGACTGGAGTCCTTCAGTGGCTCCGTGCGGTTCGGGGGCGCAATGAGCGGGCGGTCGCTCGCTGGCGGCGACATCTTCGGCGTCTTCGACGAATCGACGATGTATCCGACTTGGACGGTGGCCAAGAACATCGAGTACCAATTGAACGATGGGACAGCGGCATCCTCGCCAACAGTGCGGAGCCTGCTCCCGAAAGACCTCTTGGTTGCGCGCGCTGGCAGGCTCTCCGCTGGCCAAACGCGGCTGGTGCTCATCGCCATCGCTGTGGCGAGCAGCGCCAAGGTCCTGCTGCTGGATGAATTCAGCAACGGTCTTGACCGGTCGACTCGAGCGCGCGTGCGGGGTGCGCTCGAGTCTGTCGTCGACTCCGGCCGCACGGTCATCGCATCCGGCCATGATCTTGCCGTGTTCGAAGGGTTTGCCGACCGCCTCTACATCCTGAAGGACGGTGTGCTGCACGACGGGACTGCGCACTACGAGAGGACGGCGAGCCTTGAAGAGACGTACGACTCGTTCCATGAGTGAGATCCGCCGTGAGTTGAGGTGGGCGTGGAACTCAAAACTCATTCTCGTGCTGTTGCTCGCAGCGGCAGCCGCAACAGGCTGGAACACTGTCTCCAACTCGAGTTTCGCGTCCGCTGAGGTCGGCCAGTTCCTCGCCACGGTTGAGGAGTATGAGCAGGCCGGAGAGTCCGTTGAGGCCGCTTTGCAAGCGCCAGTGTCGATCGAGACCGGGCCCGGCGGGGCTGAGATCACCAACAACCCGCTGCGATACGACTACGACCGCGCGTCGGTCGCACTTGGCAACATGTCGGCTCTTGGCTCTGCGCGCTCAGCGATTGCGCTGTCCACCGTCCTCTTCTTCCCCGTCCTCGGCATGCTGCTGGGCGTGGGCCTTGCAACGCACGACGCGCGGAGTCGGTCCATTCGCGTTCGCTGGCCCCAGTCGGGCCTCGTCGCCTTCGTTGCTGCAAAGACGATGACGCTGCTGCTGCTCGTCTTCCTGACCTGCCTGGCAACCCTCGCGGCTTCCTCCGCAGCAGGCGCAATCGCGACGTTGCTCGTCCCAGGCGTGGCTGGCGACTCAGGCGTCACAGCCGCAACGCCGCGCATCGACGGCGGGATCTTGTTGTCCATCGCCTACTCGCTCGGCGTCGGCGGGGTGTTCGGGCTTGCGGCCTTCGCGATCGCGTCTTGGGCCCGCGAGCGTGCATTCACCATGTCCGGCTTGGTGCTCGCCTACTTCCTGATACCGATCCTCGGCCCATTGGACCCGCGGAACCTCATCTTGGTTGTTGGTCGGGACATCTTGGAGTTCACCGGTTCGTTCCGCCCAATGGCGATCCTCGGGCCGAGTCCGATGCTGGGCTTAGCCATCGGCGGTCTGCTCTGTGCGGTCGCCATGGCAGCGTCCATCACCGCTTGGTTGCAACGGGCTCGGTACTGATACGAAGCCGTCTACGACCGACCAGTGCTGCCTCCGCCCTCGGTCGGCCAACCAGGCTCTTCTCATCCTGTGACCGACCCCGCTCAGCTCCAGGGGAAGATGCCCGAGTAGGCGTTGAGCGCAGGCTGGCCGCCGAGGTGGGCGTAGAGCACCGTCGAGCCCTTCGCGATCGCGCCCGAGCGCACCAGATCGATGAGCCCCGCCATCGACTTGCCCTCGTAGACCGGGTCGATGATCATGCCCTCGGTCCTGCCGGTCGTGAGGATCGCATCCACCGTCGACGCCACCGGGATGCCGTAGAGGTCGCCGGCCCAGCCCTCGAGCACGGTGATCTCGTCGTCGCGCAAATCGCGCTCGAGGCCGATGAGCTGCGCGGTGTGCCGGGCGATGCGGGCCACCTGGTCGCGCGTCTTGTCGATGGTGGCGGATGCGTCGATGCCGAGCACGCGGCGCGGTCGCCCGCCTGCGTCCTCCAGGGCGGCGAACCCGGCGATCATGCCCGCGTGGGTCGAGCCGGTCACCGTGCAGACCACGATCGTGTCGAAGAAGACGCCCAGCTCGCGCTCCTGCTCGGCCACCTCGTAGGCCCAGTTGGCGAAGCCGAGCCCGCCGAACGGGTGCTCGCTGGCGCCGTCGGGGATGCCGTAGGGCGTGCCGCCTGCCGCCTCGACCTCCGCGAGCGCCTCCTCCCACGAGGAGCGGATGCCGATGTCGAAGCCTGCCGCGTCGAGCCGTGAGTCGGCGCCCATGATGCGCGAGAGCAGCAGGTTGCCGACCTTGTCGTTCACCGGGTCGTCCCAGTCGACCCAGCGCTCCTGCACCAGCCGGCACTTGAGGCCCAGCTTCGCGGCCACCGCGGCCACCTGCCGGGTGTGGTTCGACTGGTAGCCGCCGATCGACACGAGCGTGTCGGCACCGGAGGCGAGCACGTCGGGCACGATGTACTCGAGCTTGCGGGTCTTGTTGCCGCCGAACGCGAGGCCCGAGCTCACGTCCTCCCGCTTGGCCCAGACCGCCGCGCCGCCGAGATGCTTGGTCAGGTTGTCGAGCGGATGCACGGGGCTCGGCCCGAAGGTCAGCGGGTATCGGTCGAAAGCGGCGATGCTCATGACCAGACCATAGCGCCCGCGCGGCCGCGCCACTCAGAGCGCGGCGTAGAGGTCGACGCCGCGGCCGTCCGGGTCGGCGACCGTCGCGTAGCGCTGCCCCCACGCGGCGTCCCACGGCTCCCGCACGACCCGGTGGCCGAGCCCCACGAGCCGCGCGACGGTCGCGTCGACCTCCGCCGCGCTGTCGCAGCGGGCGGCGAGCGTGTGGCTCTGGCCGGGCTCACGCCGGTAGTCGGGGTCGAACGAGCGGATGGTCGCCTCGGTGTCCCACATGAGCCGCAGCCCACCGGGCAGCGTCGCCTCGGCATGCGGCTCGTCGTCCGCCTCCGCCGGGATGTCGAGGCCGAGCGCCCGATAGAACGCCAGCGTCGCGGGCATGTCCTGCGCCACCATGCCGATGGCATCGATCGTGATCATGCGCACACGCTACGCCGGTATCGTCGCCCCATGCAGCACCTCGAGATCGCCCGCCGCTTCGTCGAGCAGGAGTTCCCCGGCGCCGACAGCGCAGTCGTCGCGGGCAGCACCGCGAGCGGACGGCGCACCGCCACCAGCGACATCGACCTGCTGGTCCTCGGGCCCGAGGGAATGCTCGGCGACGCAGACTCCCTTGCGGCGAACTACGCCTTCGAGGGCGAGGCGATGGAGGTGTTCGCGTACACCGAGGCGGGATTCGACCGCTGGGCGAACCGCGGGGTCGAGGAGGCGCGGCCAGTCATCGTCGACATGCTCGTCGGAGGCACCGCGGTCCTCACAGGACCGACCCTGCTGCGGCTCCGGCCGGACTGGGCAGCAGTGCTCGCCCGCGGGCCGGTCGTCGACCGCCGACGCCTCGATCTCATGCGCTATGCGGTCACGGATCTCCTCGATGATCTCCTCGACGCGCACGACGCGCTCGAGCAGCGCACGATCATGGCGTGCCTGTTCGAAGATGTCGCTGCGCTCGCACTGCTGGCGAACGGCCGCTGGCTCGGACGCGGCAAGCACCTGGTGCGTCGCCTGCGGGCGTGGAGCCCGGATCGCGCGAACGCGCTGGCAGCACCGCTGCTCGCCGGCGATGCGAGCGCGTTCGGCATCGCGGCGGGGCACGAGCTCGAGCGCGCCGGAGGCCGCCTGCGCGAAGGTTTCGTCCGTTGACGCTCAGCGCGCCCGCGGGTGCGCCGTCGTGTACATGTCGCGCAGCGTGTCGGCGGTGACATGCGTGTAGATCTGCGTGGTCGCCACCGAGGCGTGGCCGAGCAGCTCCTGCACCACGCGCACGTCGGCGCCGCCCTCCAGCAGGTGGGTCGCGAAGGAGTGGCGGAAGGTGTGCGGCGAGACGCCCGTCACCCCGGCCTCCTCGGCCACCCGCTGGATGATCTCCCACGCCGCCTGGCGGCTCAGGCGCCCGCCCCGGGCACCGAGCAGCAGCGCGGGCGTGCCGCGCCCCTTCGCGGCGAACGCCGCCCTCCCCCGCACCAGCCACGCATCCGTCGCCGCCCGCGCATAGGAGCCCACCGGCACCAGCCGCTGCTTCGTGCCCTTGCCGGTGACGCGCAGCAGCCCGTGCTCCGCGATCGCGGCCACGTCGTCGACGTCGAGCGCGATGAGCTCGGAGATGCGGGCGCCGGTGGCGTAGAGCAGCTCGAGCAGGGCGCGGTCGCGCAGCCGGGCCGGGTCGACCGCCGCGCCGTCGCTGACCGCGCTCGCGTCGGCCGCGCCGCCATCGGCGGCGCCATCCGCGTCCCCGCCGGCGACTTCCAGCATCCGCTGCATCTGCGACACCGAGATCGCCTTCGGCAGTCGGGAGGGCAGCTTCGGCGGCCGCTGCTCCTTCGCCACGTCCTCCTCCGCGACCTGCTCCTCGACGAGCCAGCGGTGCAGCGCCTTCACGGCCGACAGGTGCCGCGCCACCGAGGAGGCGGCCAGGCCGCGGTCGGCGAGCGAGCCGCGGAACGCCGCGACGTCCTCGCCCGTGATGGCCGACGCATCCGTCACCCCGCGTGCCTCGAGCACCGCCAGGTAGCCGGTGAGGTCGCGGCGGTAGGCGGCGACCGTGTGCTGCGAGAGGCCGCGCTCGATGGCGAGCTGTCGCAGCAGCCGGTCGACGGCCTGCTGGGGTGTCACGGGCGCTGCCGCCTCACGCGCGCATCATGCCCGGGCGGATGCGTGCCAGTCGAAGGGCACGTCGGCGGGCTGCGCGTCGAGGCGGCGGGCACGCAGCTGCGTGAGCGCGAGCAGCGCCGCCAGCAGCGTGGCGTTGTGGAGCCGCATGGTGGCCGCCGCCTCGAGCACCTCGTCGAGCGGCACCCAGCGGCGCTCCATCTCGGCCTCCTCGTGCTCGCGCGCGAAGGCGTCGGGCAGCTCACGCACGTCGGTGGCCAGGTAGACGCGGATCATCTCGGTCGAGCCGCCGCCCGTGGTGGAGACGTCGACGAGCGTGCGCCAGGTGCCGGCCTCCAGGTCGGTCTCCTCGGCCAGCTCGCGCTGCGCGCCGAGCAGCGGATCCTCGCCTGCGATGTCGAGCAGGCCCGCGGGCAGCTCCCAGAGCGTGCCGCCCGCCGGGTGGCGGTACTGGTGCACGAGCATGAGCTCGTCGGCCCCGTTCACGGCCACGACCGCGACGGCACCGGGGTGCACGACGACCTCGCGGCGGATCCGCTGCCCGCCCAGCTCGAACTCCTGCGCCTCCACGTCGAACACGCGGCCGTCGAGCAGCCGCTCGCGCGCGAGCACCGGCTGCGCGCCGAGCGTGTCCTCGATCATCGCGCTACTCGGCAGCGCCGTCGGCGTCGCCCTCGTCGGTCTCGTCGAACAGCTTCGAGGCGCGCTGGCGGTCGAGCGCCGCCTCGACGAGGCCGCGGAAGAGCGGATGCGCGTGGTTGGGCCGGCTGCGCAGCTCCGGGTGCGCCTGGGTGGCGATGTAGAAGGGGTGGCCGGGCAGCTCGACGTACTCGACGAGCTTGTCGTCGGGCGAGGTGCCGGAGAAGGCCAGGCCCGCCGCCGCGATCTGCTCGCGGTAGGCGTTGTTGACCTCGTAGCGGTGGCGGTGGCGCTCGTGCGAGACCTCCGCGCCGTAGAGCCGTGCGGCCAGCGAGCCCTCGGCGAGCTTCGCCTCGTAGAGGCCCAGGCGCATGGTGCCGCCGAGGTCGCCGCCGTGGATGTGCTGCTCCTGCTCGGCCATCGTGGCGATCACCGGCGCGGGCGTCGCCTCGTCGAACTCGGTGGACGACGCGCCCTCGATGCCGGCCAGGTTGCGCGCGGCCTCGATCACCATGCACTGCAGGCCGAGGCAGATGCCGAGCGTGGGGATCTCGTTCTCGCGCGTGAACTTCAGCGCGCCGAGCTTGCCCTCGATGCCGCGGATGCCGAAGCCGCCGGGCACGACGATGCCGTCGAGCTCGCCGAGCGCCGCCGCGGCGCCCTCGGGCGTCTCGCAGTCGTCGGAGCGGATCCAGCGGATGTCGACCTTCGTCTGGTTGGCGAAGCCGCCGGCCTTGACCGCCTCGGTGACCGACAGGTACGCATCCGGCAGGTCGATGTACTTGCCGACCAGGCCGATCGTCACCTCGTGCTTCGGCTGGTGCACGGCGTCGAGCACCGGCTGCCAGTGCGACCAGTCGACGTCGCCAGCGGTGAGGCCCAGCTGCCGCATGATGTAGGCGTCGAGCTGCTGCTCGAACAGCGTCGTGGGGATGTCGTAGATCGAGGGCAGGTCGACGGTGTTGACGACTGCCTCCTCCTCGACGTCGCACATGAGCGCGATCTTCTTGCGGTTCGAGTCGCTCACCGGCCGGTCGCTGCGCAGCACGAGCGCGTCGGGCTGGATGCCGATCGAGCGCAGGGTCGCGACCGAGTGCTGCGTGGGCTTCGTCTTCTGCTCGCCGGAGGCGCCCAGGAACGGCACGAGCGAGACGTGCACGAAGAACACGTTCTGGCGGCCCAGCTCGTGGCGGATCTGCCGCGCCGACTCGATGAACGGCTGCGACTCGATGTCGCCGACCGTGCCGCCGATCTCGGTGATGATGACGTCGGGCTGCGGGTCCTGCTCGGCCTGCAGCCGCATGCGGCGCTTGATCTCGTCCGAGATGTGCGGGATGACCTGCACCGTGTCGCCGAGGTACTCGCCGCGGCGCTCGCGCTCGATCACGCGCGAGTAGATCTGGCCGGTGGTGACGTTCGCCGCCTGCGAGAGGTTCACGTCGAGGAAGCGCTCGTAGTGGCCGATGTCGAGGTCGGTCTCGGCGCCGTCGTCGGTGACGAACACCTCGCCGTGCTGGAACGGGTTCATCGTGCCCGGGTCGACGTTCAGGTACGGGTCGAGCTTCTGCATCACCACGTGCAGGCCGCGCGCGGTGAGCAGATTGCCGAGCGAGGCGGCGGTGAGGCCCTTGCCGAGGGAGGAGACGACACCTCCGGTGACGAAGATCTGCTTGGTCACCTTGGCCGCCGGCGCTGCGGGAGCGCTCCGGCCGGGGGTTTCCGTGGGCTGCTGGTCAGCGTCTGGCTGGGCGAGGTTCACGGGTTTCGAGCCTATCCCACCGCTCGCGCATCGGCGAGCAACTCACGGGCGTGCGCGAGGGCGGTGTCGGATGCGGTGCCCGAGAGCATGCGGGCGAGCTCGGCCAGGCGCTCCTCACCTTCGACCGCCGAGACCTGCGACGCCGTGATGCGACCGTCGGTGCCCTTCTCCACCCGCACATGGTGCTCGGCGAAGGCGGCGACCTGCGCGAGGTGGGTGACGACGATCACCTGGCAGTGCTCGGCGAGCTGCGCGAGACGGCGGCCGATCTCGATCGCCGCGGCTCCGCCGACGCCGGCGTCGACCTCGTCGAAGACCATGGTCGGCACGCTCTGCTCCGCCAGCGAACCCGCCGCGAGCGCCACTTCGAGCGCGAGCATGATGCGGCTGAGCTCGCCCCCGGAGGCGCCCTTCTGCACCGGCCGCGGTTCGGCGCCCGGATGCGGTGCGAGCAGCATCCTGATGCGGTCGTGGCCGCTCGCGCCCAGGGTCTCCGTCTGCGCGACCTCGATGACCAGCCGCGCGTTCGGCATCGCGAGCGCCCGCAGCTCGGCGCCGACGGCCTCCTCGAGCCGTCGGGCGGTGTCCTGCCTCAGCGCGCTCAGCCGGTCGGCGAGCGCGGTCGCGGCCGCCAGGCAGCGCTCCTCCTCGGCAGCCAGGCGGGCGAGCTCATCGTCGTCCCCGTCGAGCTCGACCAGCCGCAGCGCAGCCTGCGGGGCCGCCTCGAGCGCCACCTCGAGCGGTCGTCCGAGCCTGCGCTCGAGCCCCGACAGATCGGCGCGCCGATCCTGCACCTCGTCGAGGCTGCGCTCCGGGCGCTCCAGATCGTCCAGTGCCTTCACGATCGACGCGGAGGCCTCCTGCAGCAGCGCATCCGCCTGCACGAGCAGCTCCAGCGCCTCTGCGAGCGCCGGGTCATCGGTGGTCGCACGCTCGACCAACCGGCGCGCTGTCCCTGCGAGCGTCACTGCGTCAGGGGCGTCGTCGTCGCTCAGCAGCGCAGCGTGCGCGTCGGCGAGCTCCATCCGCAGCCCCTCGGAGTGCTCCAGCCGGTTCGCGATCGCGGCCAGCTCCTCCTGCTCCCCCGGCTGCGGGTCGAAGGCCTCGAGCTCCTCGAGCTCCGCACGCAGCGATGCGGCCTCGGCGGCTCGCGCATCATGCTCGGTGCGGATGCGCTCCGCAGCGTCGCGCGCATCGGTCCAGGCCGCGTGCTCACGGCGGTACGCGTTGAGCAGCTCGCCGAGCGGCGCCCCGGCGGCCCGGTCGAGCGCCGCCGCCTGGGCCTCGGCGGAGCGCAGCCGCTGCTGGTCGGCCTGCCCGTGCACCGCCACCAGACGGTCGGCGAGCTCGCGCAGCAGCCCCGCCGGCACCGCGGCGCCGCCGGCCTGCGCGCGCGAGCGCGCGGCGCCGTCCGGCCCGCGCGAGAGCGCGCGCCCGAGGATCAGCTCGCCGTCGTCGAGGCTGCCACCGGCATCCTCGACGAGAGCCACGGCATCCGCATCATCGACGAGCCAGACGCCCTGCACGGCGGCGCGCTCCTCCCCGGCGCGGATCACGCCGCCGTCGGTGCGCTCACCGCGCAGCAGCGCGAGCGCCTGCACGACCATCGTCTTCCCAGCGCCGGTCTCGCCGGTGATCGCGGTGAAGCCGGCGCCCAGCGGCACCCGCGCATCGTCGATCACGCCCAGTGAGCGGATCGTGAGCTCGTCGAGGCGCGTCACGGCCGCTTCCGCCGGAAGCCTTCGACGGGCAGGTGGAACTTCGCGACCAGCCGGTCGGAGAAGGGCGCGCGCGTCAGCCGCGCGAGCCGCAGCGGCCGGCCGTCGCGCGTGCCCTCGACGCGCGAGCCCGGAGGCAGCTCGAACGAGCGGCGCGAGTCGCACCACAGCACGGCGGCGCTGGTGGAGTCGTCGGCGATGGTCACCGACATCGTCGATGTCGGCGCGACCACCATGGGGCGGGTGAACAGCGCGTGGGCGCCCAGCGGCACCATCAGCAGCACCTCGGCGGTCGGCCAGACGATGGGGCCGCCGGCCGAGAACGAGTACGCCGTCGAGCCGGTCGGGGTGGCGAGGATGACGGCGTCGGTTCCGAACGACGAGATCGGCCGGTCGTCGATCTCGAGCAGCGTCGAGATCATGCGACCCGAGCCGGCCTTCTCGATCGCGGCCTCATTGATCGCCCAGGTCTCGTGCACCTGGCGGTCGCCGTCGAACACGCGCACGCACATCACCAGCCGGTGCTCGACCTCGTAGTCCGCCCGCAGCGCCCGCTCGACGACCTCATCGATATCGGCCATCTCTGCCTCGGCCAGGAAGCCGACGTGGCCGAGGTTGATGCCCAGCAGCGGCGCGTCGATGTCGCGCTGCAGCTCGGCGGCCCGCAGGATCGTGCCGTCGCCGCCGAGCGTGATGATCAGCTCGATCTCTGGGATGTCGGAGGGCTCGTACGGCTCCACCGCGTCGAGCCCCGAGCGGCCCTCGAGCAGCACACCGCGGTCGTCGGCGAGCACGACCGGCGTCACGCCGGCGGCCAGCAGCCGCGCCGCGATGCTCGCCGTCGTCTGCACCGCCTCGGCGCGCCCGGGGTGGAACGCGAGCAGGAACCTGCGAACGCTCACCGCGCCTCCTTCGACAGCCTGACGGACTCCTCCAGCCATTGTGTCGGATTCCCGCCCGCCGTCGCCGACAGGTGCGCGAGGTACTCGAGGTTGCCGCGCCCGCCGATGATGGGGCTGCCGATCAGCCCCGCGGTGCCCAGCCCCGCATCCCACGCCGCCCAGAGCACCTGCTCGATGGCCTGCGCGCGCAGCGTCGGGTCGGTCACGATGCCCTCGCGCACGCCCGTGCGGCCCACCTCGAACTGCGGCTTGATGAGCACCACCCAGTCGGCGTCGGGCGCGGCGACGCCGGTCAGCGGCCCGATCGCGAGCCCGAGCGAGATGAACGACAGGTCGGCGGTGATGATCGACGGCGCGGGCTCGATCGAGCCAGGTGCGAGCTCGCGCACGTTCTGCCCCTCGATGAGGGTGATGGGATGCGCGGCCACGTCGAGCTGGAACTGGCCGTGCCCGACGTCCAGCGCCGTCACGTGCGCGGCGCCGCGCGCGAGCAGCACCTGCGTGAAGCCGCCGGTGGAGGCGCCCGCGTCGAGCGCGTCGCGCCCGGAGGGATCGATGGCGAAGGCGTCGAGCGCGGCGAGCAGCTTGTGCGCCGCGCGTGAGACCCACGGATCGCCGCCTTCGACCGAGAGCTCGGCGTCGGGGCCGACCTTGTGGCTTGCCTTCACGACGGCATGCCCGTCGACCGACACGATCCCGGCAGCGATCTGCTGCTGCGCCTGCGTGCGACTGCGCGCGAGACCGCGCTCGACGAGCGCCTGGTCGAGCCGCAGCTGCATCGGCGCGCTGGCTGCCGGCTCAGCCACGCACGGCGCCCAGCTCGGCCTGCAGCTTGTCGTGGATGCGCGCGAGCTGCTCGGCGCGCTCCTCGAGCGGCTGCTGCTCGAGCAGGTCGAGCTCGTCGACGAGCCCATCGGTGGCGTGCTCGTCGGTGCCGCCTGCGTGCTGGCCGTGCGCTTCGGTCATGACAGCGAGGCTAGCGAATCGATGGCCGCCAGCTCGTCGGCGCGCGAGAGCCTGTGGGGAGCGGGCCGGTCCAGACCGAGCGCACGCTCGTCGGCGAGCACGGCCTCGAGGGTCTCCCGCAGCGGGCGGTGCGTGCCGCCGGCCGCGCGGTAGCGGTCGCTCGAGCGCTGCGCATGCGGGCCCAGCTCGGCCGGCAGCGTCAGCGGCAGTGCACGCGGCCCGGCCCAGTGCTCGATGCCGAGCGCGGCGAGCTGCTCGTCGCTCGCCCGCGCCAGCTCACCCGTGTGCCCGGCGATCTCCCGCGCGAGCGCGATGTGGTCGTGCAGCCCGCCCGCTGCTCCGACGGCGTTCACGATGTCGCTGTGCGTCGGCGCTTGCTCGACCAGGAAGTCCACCAGATCGCGCACGTCGATCGTCTGCGTCGGCTGGTCGCGCGCCGGCACGAGCACCGGATCGCCGCCCGCGAGCGCGAGCCGCGCCACCCAGTAGCCGAAGCGGCCGCTCTCGTCGCCCGGCCCGCCGATGAGCCCGGGCCGCACGATCGCGAGCCGCTCGCCCAGCCGCTCGCGTGCGACGCGCTCGATCCACGCCTTCGCGCCGCCGTACTCCTCACCGCTCACGTCCTCCGGCACCAGCTCGTCGTCCTCGGCGGCGCCGACGGGCGCTCCCTCCAGCCGCTGCGCCGAGACCGAGGAGACGAAGGTCCAGTGGCGCGCGCGATCGGCGAGCGCGTCGAGCGCTCCTGCCGCATGCGCCGGCAGCCGGGTGACGTCGACGACCTCGTCCCACTCCCCCGTGAGCCCGGCATACGCATCCGCTCGCTCCCGGTCGCCGACCACCAGCCGCGCCCCCTCAGAAGCGTCGCCGCCCTCGCCACGGGCGAGGCACGTCACGTCTGCCCCGCGCGCGAGGTGCGCCTGCGCGATGCGCCGGCCGAGCCATCGGGTGCCGCCGAGCACGAGCACGCGCCCGAGCGTTCGCTCACGTGTCATGCCGCAAGCAGACCACGTCGGCGCCGCCGGCTCCAGGTCGTTCGCCGTCGGCGCAGTCCAGCCGTTCGCTAGCGTCGTCCTGTGCCCTCCGTCCTCGCCGCGCCCCCGCCCGCCGGCACGCCGGTGCCGCCCGCGATCGCGCGGCTCGCCGAGCACCACCCGGTCGAGCTGGTCTGGCAGAACGAGACCGGTGGCATCACCGCCCGCATCGACCGCCCGAGCGGCTCGGTCTACGTCAAGTGGAGCCCGGCCGGCTCTGGCGAGTCGCTCGCAGACGAGGCAGAGCGGATGCGCTGGCTCGCCCAGGCGGGTTCGCTGACGGTGCCGAGGGTGGTCGCGCACGCCGCCGATGCAGCCGGCGCGACGCTCGTGACCGCCGCGATCGACGCGGCATCGATCGTCTCCGCCGCGGGGCTGCGCGATCCGGAGCGCGCGGCGGCCGCGCTCGGCGAAGGGCTGCGGCGCCTGCACGCTCTGCCGGTCGCCGGCTGCCCGTTCCCCGCCCCCGACTGGACCGCATCCGCCCTCGACCACGCATCGGCGATCGGCGGCACCGGTCCGGACGACCGGGTCGTCTGCCACGGCGACCCGTGCGCGCCGAACACGCTCATCGCCGACGGCCGCTTCGCGGGTCTGGTCGACCTCGGGCGCGTCGGCGTGGGCGACCGCTGGTCGGATCTCGCGATCGCCTCGTGGTCGCTGGAGTGGAACGGGCTCGCCGAGGCCGAGCCCGCCTTCTGGCGCGCCTACGGCATCGAGCGCGATGCCGTACGCGTCGCTCGCTGGCGGGCGCTGTGGGATCCGCCAGTCGACGACGACTGAGCAGCGTGGCTAGGGTCGACGACGACGACTGAGCAGCGCGGCTGCGATCGTCGACGACGACTGACCCGCGTCGCGGCCACCGCCGCTACAGCGCAAGCAGCTCGTCGGCGATGCGCAGGCCCAGCACGGGGCGGTCAGCGGTCCACACGGCGGCACAGGCGGCGCGGATCGTGTCGACCGGCCGCTCGCCCGCGCGCACGAGCGTGATGTCGATGCCGCTGCGGCGCACCGCCGCCTTGCCGACTTCGAAGTAGGTGTCGCCGGTCGAGCGCTCGAGCGTCTCCCGCAGCGGCGCGATGGGCTCGGTCAGCCCCCGCAGGTCCTCGATGATGTGATCGGGCCGCATCGACTCGTCGGCGCCGATGAGGTGCGCGCCGCGGTCGACGCCGGTGAGCACCATGATCGAGCGCATGCCCGCCCGGCGAGCACCGAGGATGTCGGTGTCGAGGCGGTCGCCCACCATCGCCGGTGCGGCGGCGGCGAAGCGCTCGGTCGCCACGTCGTACATGTGGCGCTCGGGCTTGCCTGCGAAGTCGGCGAGCCTGCCGACGGCGGTGTGCACCGCCGAGACGAGCGTGCCGTTGCCGGGCGCGATGCCGCCAGCGACCGGGATCGTCCAGTCGCCGTTGGTCGCCACCCACGGGATGCCGGTGTGGAGCGCGAACGAAGCCTCGGCGAGCTCTTGCCAGCCGACCGAGGGGTGGAAGCCCTGCACGACCGCCTTCGGCTGCTCGGCGGCGGTACGCACGACCTGCCAGCCGCGCGCCTCGACCTCGACGACGATGCCGGCGCCGCCGACCACGAGCACGCGGTCGCCCGGCTCGAGGTGCTGCGCGAGCAGCCGCATGGCCGCCTGCGGGCTGGTGACGACGTCATCGGCCGTGAGCTGCAGCCCGAACGACGAGAGGTGCTCCGCGACCTCGGCGTCCGTGCGCGAGGCGTTGTTCGTCAGGTACACCGGGCGGATGCCCGCGCCATTGATGCTCTCGACGGCGTGCGGGATGGCATCGGGTCCCTTGTAGACAACCCCATCGAGGTCGAGATACAGGCAGTCGACGCCGTCGATCGGCGTGGGCTCCGGCGGGGCGGCTTTGCGGAACAGTGCCATCAGCGCGCGCCTCCGTCGCGCTGGGTCTCCCCCGCTCCGTCCTGGCCGGCCTCGTCGGTGCCGGCGTCCTCGGTGCCGGCAGGCTCGATGAGGTCGTCCCCGAAGAGCGCATCGCCGAACAGCGCGTCGTGCTGCTCGTCAGCCGGTGCCTCAGCCGCAGCGTCGACCGGAGCATCGATGACCGAAGTCTCGGCCGTCGGCTCGGTGGCGTCGGGCAGCTCCGCGTCGGCGCTGTCGTCCGAGTTCGCGGAGCCAGCCTCGCCCTCAGGGACGTCCGCCGCCTCGACCATGGCCGACTCGGTCGAACCGAGTGCCGTCTCATGCGCCGCATCGTGCTGCGCAGACTCTGCGTCCTCCGCGCCATCGGGCTCGAGCTCAACGCCCTCATCCCCGACAGCGGCCTCGACGGGCTCGCCGCCTTCGGTGCTGATGCCGACGAACTCGAGCTCGCCCGGGGCCAGCGCGGCCTCGAGGGCATCGATCGCCCGGTCGGCGAGCGCGTACCACTCCGCAGCCTCGTCGTCGCGGCCGAGCTCTTCGAGCACGCCGGCGAAGCTCGCGAACAGCGCAGGGCTGTACTCGAACGCCTTGTCCTTGCGCAGCTCGGGGATCCGCAGCTCCTCGAGCGCGGCATCGGGCTGACCGAGATCGAGGCGCGCCCCCGACTTGACGATCGCCAGCTCGACCCGCACCGGGGTCTCCAAAGTGGATGCGTCCACAGACCGGGCGAGCTCCAGCGCCTTCTCGGGGCGGCCGAGTCCGCGCTCGCAGTCAGCCATCAGCGGCAGCTGGTCGTCGCGACCGGTGATGCGGCGGTAGGTGCGCAGCTCGCGCAGCGCCAGCGCGAAGTCGCCCAGCTGGTAGGCGGTGATCGCGAGCGTCTCGCGCACGACGCCGATGCGGCCGGCACGGCGGGCCGCCGTGAGTGCGTGCTGGTGCGCGAGCTCCGGATTCTCATCGATCAGCTGACCCGCCATCGCCATGTGCTTGGCGACGTACTCGGCGTTCTCTTTCGTGAGGGTCTTCAGCTGCGCACGCGCGCCGATGTCGAGATCCTCTGCCTGGATGTCGTCAGGCAGTTCGGGAGCGACGAAGTCGTCGTCGCGCACCTGCTTGAAGCTCTCGCCGGAGCCATCGCCACGGTGCTCGAAGTCACGCCCGGGGCGCGCTGCGTCACGCTGCGGCCCCTGGTTGCGCGTGCGCTGGTCGTCGCGGCGTGCCTGGTCGCCGCGGCCGTGCGGGCGAGCGCCGTCGCGCTGCGGACGGCTATCCCGCTGAGGGCGCTGGTCGCGGTCGCCGAAGCGCCGCTCGCCATCACGCGGCCTGCGGTCGCCGAACGGACGATCGCCATCCCGTGCTGCGCGACGGTCACCATCACGCGGAGGCCTGCGGTCACCATCGCGCTGCGGACGCTGGTCGCGGTCGCCGAAGCGCCGCTCACCGTCACGCTGCGGACGACGGTCACCGTCGCGCTGCGGCCGGTTGTCCCGATCGCCGAAGCGCCGCTCGCCATCACGAGCGGGCTTGCGGTCTCCGTCGCGCTGCGGACGCTGGTCGCGGTCACCGAAGCGTCGCTCGCCCTCGCGCTGCGGACGACGGTCACCGTCGCGCTGCGGCCGGTTGTCCCGATCGCCGAAGCGCCGGTCGCCATCACGCTGCGGACGCTGGTCACGATCGCCGAAGCGGCGCGCGCCATCGCGCTGGCTGCGATCGGCATTGCCCGAAGGGCGGCGGTCCCCATCGGGACGGTACCCGCGGTCGCCGGGGCGGAGCTTGCGCTCGCTCTCGCCGAAGCTGCGAGCGCCATCCCGCTGCGGACGCTGGTCACGATCGCCGAAGCGACGGTCGCCGTCACGCTGGGGCCGCTGGTCACGATCGCCGAAGCGACGGTCACCGTCACGTTGCGGCCGGCGGTCGCCGTCACGCGCGGGCTTGCGGTCGCGGTCCCCGAAGCGGCGGTCGCCGTCGCGCTGGGGACGGCGGTCACCGTCCCGCTTGGGTCGGCCTGCGTCACCGGAGTTGCGGCGGCGGTCGTCGTCGCGACCCGAACTGCTACGGTCTGCCTCGTCGTTCACGGCACGATCCTCTCCACCACGTCGGCGCTTGCACAACTGTAGGACAAATGAAAAAAGGGGCCCCAGAATAATCTGGGGCCCCTTTCCAAAAGAAGTCCGGCGGTGTCCTACTCTCCCACAGGGTCCCCCCTGCAGTACCATCGGCGCTGAGAGCCTTAGCTTCCGGGTTCGGAATGTGACCGGGCGTTTCCCTCTCGCTATGGCCGCCGAAACACTATTGATGTTTCGATCTGCACAGCTCTCCGCAATGAAGCGAAGGGCTGCGGTTCTCGACCGTACATCGAGAACCACAAAGTGGACGCGAGCAGCAAGCTCATATATATGTTATCAAGTCATCGGCTTATTAGTACCGGTCAGCTTCATGGGTCTTTAGTCCCCACTTCCACATCCGGCCTATCAACCCAGTAGTCTAGCTGGGAGCCTCTCGCCCGAAGGCACGGAAGTCTCATCTTGAGGCCGGCTTCCCGCTTAGATGCTTTCAGCGGTTATCCATCCCGAACGTAGCTAATCAGCGGTGCTCCTGGCGGAACAACTGACACACCAGAGGTTCGTCCAACCCGGTCCTCTCGTACTAGGGTCAGATCCTCTCAAACTTCCAACGCGCGCAGCGGATAGGGACCGAACTGTCTCACGACGTTCTAAACCCAGCTCGCGTGCCGCTTTAATGGGCGAACAGCCCAACCCTTGGGACCTACTCCAGCCCCAGGATGCGACGAGCCGACATCGAGGTGCCAAACCATGCCGTCGATATGGACTCTTGGGCAAGATCAGCCTGTTATCCCCGAGGTACCTTTTATCCGTTGAGCGACAGCGCTTCCACAAGCCACTGCCGGATCACTAGTCCCGACTTTCGTCCCTGCTCCAGTTGTCACTGTCACAGTCAAGCTCCCTTGTGCACTTACACTCGACACCTGATTACCAACCAGGTTGAGGGAACCTTTGGGCGCCTCCGTTACTTTTTGGGAGGCAACCGCCCCAGTTAAACTACCCACCAGGCACTGTCCCTGAACCGGATTACGGTTCGAAGTTAGATATCCAGAGTGACCAGAGTGGTATTTCAACATTGACTCCACCCGAACTAGCGTCCGAGCTTCACAGTCTCCCACCTATCCTACACAAGCCACACCGAACACCAATACCAAGCTGTAGTAAAGGTCACGGGGTCTTTCCGTCCTGCTGCGCGTAACGAGCATCTTTACTCGTAGTGCAATTTCGCCGAGTTCGCGGTTGAGACAGCTGGGAAGTCGTTACGCCATTCGTGCAGGTCGGAACTTACCCGACAAGGAATTTCGCTACCTTAGGATGGTTATAGTTACCACCGCCGTTTACTGGGGCTTAAATTCTGAGCTTCGCTTACGCTAACCCTTCCTCTTAACCTTCCAGCACCGGGCAGGCGTCAGTCCGTATACATCGACTTGCGTCTTCGCACGGACCTGTGTTTTTAGTAAACAGTCGCTTCCCACTGGTCTCTGCGGCCTTCGAACGCTCGGGAAGCAAGTTCCGTCACGCCTCAGGCCCCCCTTCTCCCGAAGTTACGGGGGCATTTTGCCGAGTTCCTTAACCACGATTCTCTCGATCTCCTTAGTATTCTCTACCTGACCACCTGAGTTGGTTTGGGGTACGGGTGACTAAAACCTCGCGTCGATGCTTTTCTTGGCAGCATAGGATCACAGACTTCCCTCTAGGGTTCGGCAAAGCTCTCAGGCTATGTGTGGGACGGATTTGCCTATCCCACGCCCTACGGCTTACCCGGACTCAACCATCGGCCCGGTTCTGTTACCTTCCTGCGTCACACCTGTTAATACGCTAGCCGCCCCAGCATAGGGTCGAGTGCTAGGCCAAGGACGTCACCCCGAAGGGATCGGTCCAAGGATTCGGACTCTTAGCATTACTGGTTTGGCTTGGGCGGTTTTTCGTCAGTTCAGGAGTATCAACCTGATGTCCATCGACTACGCCTGTCGGCCTCGCCTTAGGTCCCGACTTACCCAGGGAAGATTAGCTTGACCCTGGAACCCTTGGTCTTTCGGAGGACTGGTTTCTCGCCAGTCTTTCGCTACTCATGCCTGCATTCTCACTCGTGTAGCGTCCACGGCTGGATTACTCCGCCGCTTCACTCGCCACACGACGCTCTCCTACCAATCCGTACGCCTGGACAGCAAAGCTGCCGAGCTGTTGTACGAATTCCACGACTTCGGTGATGTGCTTGAGCCCCGTTAAATTGTCGGCGCAGAATCACTTGACCAGTGAGCTATTACGCACTCTTTCAAGGGTGGCTGCTTCTAAGCCAACCTCCTGGTTGTCTAAGCAACTCCACATCCTTTTCCACTTAGCACACGCTTAGGGACCTTAGTCGGTGGTCTGGGTTGTTTCCCTCTCGACGATGAAGCTTATCCCCCACCGTCTCACTGCTGCGCTCTCACTTACCGGCATTCGGAGTTTGGCTGACGTCAGTAACCTTTTGGGGCCCATCGGCCATCCAGTAGCTCTACCTCCGGCAAGAAACACGCAACGCTGCACCTAAATGCATTTCGGAGAGAACCAGCTATCACGAAGTTTGATTGGCCTTTCACCCCTATCCACAGCTCATCCCCTCAGTTTTCAACCTAAGTGGGTTCGGTCCTCCACGAGCTTTTACACTCGCTTCAACCTGGCCATGGATAGATCACTTCGCTTCGGGTCTAGGACATGCGACTGAATCGCCCTATTCAGACTCGCTTTCGCTACGGCTTCCCCACTCGGGTTAACCTCGCCACATATCGCTAACTCGCAGGCTCATTCTTCAAAAGGCACGCTGTCACGGCTACTAGGGCCGCTCCAACGGTTTGTAAGCAAACGGTTTCAGGTACTATTTCACTCCCCTCCCGGGGTACTTTTCACCTTTCCCTCACGGTACTTGTCCGCTATCGGTCATCTGGGAGTATTTAGGCTTACCAGGTGGTCCTGGCTGATTCACACGGGATTTCTCGGGCCCCGTGCTACTTGGGATGAACTTCGCGCCATTGCGCGGTTTCGGCTACGGGATTGTCACCCTCTGTGATGGACCTTTCCAAGTCCTTCGCCTACCGCGGTCTGTAACGCTTGCTGCTCGGCAGAGCAGCTGAAATGTCCCACAACCCCGATCGTGCAACGCCTGCCGGCTATCACACACGATCGGTTTAGCCTCTTCCGCGTTCGCTCGCCACTACTTACGGAATCACTGTTGTTTTCTCTTCCTGTGGGTACTGAGATGTTTCACTTCCCCACGTTCCCTCTACCCGCCCTATATATTCAGGCGGGAGTCACTGGGTCGGCACGCCGCCCAGCGGGGTTTCCCCATTCGGAGACCCTCGGATCAAAGCTCGTTTATCAGCTCCCCGAGGATTATCGCAGATTACTACGTCCTTCATCGGCTCCAGATGCCAAGGCATCCACCGTTTGCTCTTAGAAACTTGACCACATACATGAGTATTGGTTAATCGGCAGCCCGAAGGCTGCTGACCAATGATCTATTAATAGATCTTGTGATCCGAGCCGAAGCTCGAATCTAAGATGCTCGCGTCCACTGTGTAGTTCTCAACTTACGGTCGGTACCGACGACTTCAGCGCATGTGCGCTTTCAGCCGGCCGGTCCGAGGGTTCTTCAGACGCCAAAAGGCGCCGTCCGGTCCCTCAGGACCCAACAGCGTGCATGCACCCGATCTCCCGTGCCCGACTGTTCCAGACTGCTTGCGCAGCCGTACTGGTTCGGACTCGATCGTTCGAGTGCCAATGTCAATGTTCCACCCATGAGCTGACCACCGGTCGACGTATGCGACCGAAGTGGCTCTGCGCCGGCTGTGCCGGCGAGATGCTCCTTAGAAAGGAGGTGATCCAGCCGCACCTTCCGGTACGGCTACCTTGTTACGACTTAGTCCTAATTACCGATCCCACCTTCGACGGCTCCCTCCAAAAGGTTAGGCCACCGGCTTCGGGTGTTACCGACTTTCATGACTTGACGGGCGGTGTGTACAAGGCCCGGGAACGTATTCACCGTAGCGTTGCTGATCTACGATTACTAGCGACTCCGACTTCATGGGGTCGAGTTGCAGACCCCAATCCGAACTGAGACCGGCTTTTTGGGATTCGCTCCACCTTGCGGTATCGCAGCCCATTGTACCGGCCATTGTAGCATGCGTGAAGCCCAAGACATAAGGGGCATGATGATTTGACCTCATCCCCACCTTCCTCCGAGTTGACCCCGGCAGTATCCCATGAGTTCCCACCATTACGTGCTGGCAACATAGGACGAGGGTTGCGCTCGTTGCGGGACTTAACCCAACATCTCACGACACGAGCTGACGACAACCATGCACCACCTGTATACGAGTGTCCAAAGAGTTCGCTGTCTCCAGCGCGTTCTCGTATATGTCAAGCCTTGGTAAGGTTCTTCGCGTTGCATCGAATTAATCCGCATGCTCCGCCGCTTGTGCGGGCCCCCGTCAATTCCTTTGAGTTTTAGCCTTGCGGCCGTACTCCCCAGGCGGGGAACTTAATGCGTTAGCTACGACACGGAGACCGTGGAATGGTCCCCACATCTAGTTCCCAACGTTTACGGCATGGACTACCAGGGTATCTAAGCCTGTTTGCTCCCCATGCTTTCGCTCCTCAGCGTCAGTAACGGCCCAGAGATCTGCCTTCGCCATCGGTGTTCCTCCTGATATCTGCGCATTCCACCGCTACACCAGGAATTCCAATCTCCCCTACCGCACTCTAGTCTGCCCGTACCCACTGCAAGCCCGAGGTTGAGCCTCGGGATTTCACAGCAGACGTGACAAACCGCCTACGAGCTCTTTACGCCCAATAATTCCGGACAACGCTTGCACCCTACGTATTACCGCGGCTGCTGGCACGTAGTTAGCCGGTGCTTTTTCTGCAGGTACCGTCACTTTCGCTTCTTCCCTGCTAAAAGAGGTTTACAACCCGAAGGCCGTCGTCCCTCACGCGGCGTTGCTGCATCAGGCTTGCGCCCATTGTGCAATATTCCCCACTGCTGCCTCCCGTAGGAGTCTGGGCCGTGTCTCAGTCCCAGTGTGGCCGGTCACCCTCTCAGGCCGGCTACCCGTCGTCGTCTTGGTGAGCCATTACCTCACCAACTAACTGATAGGCCGTGAGCTGATCCTTGACCGAAGTTCTTTCCACCTTCAGGAGATGCCTCCGAAGGTCGTATCCGGTATTAGACGCCGTTTCCAGCGCTTATTCCAGAGTCAAGGGCACATTGCTCACGTGTTACTCACCCGTTCGCCACTAATCCAGAGGAGCAAGCTCCTCTTTCATCGTTCGACTTGCATGTGTTAAGCACGCCGCCAGCGTTCGTCCTGAGCCAGGATCAAACTCTCCGTAAAGAATTTTGCGTACCAAACCGGGGAAAGCCGGATGGCAGCGAGTTTGATGCTGACAAAATAGACTGTCTACTGACAATCTGTCTTATCCAAAGGAATCGTTCTGCCTAAAAGGCAGGACGAGTTAATATTTTGGCATTTGACATTGTGCACGCTGTTGAGTTCTCAAGGATCGGACGCTCTCGCGCTTTCCCTTCCGGGTCTGCGTCGAGGCAACTTCTCAATCATAACCACTTCTCGGAGAGTGTCAATTCGACACGCCGTGCGGAGTTTGACTCCCACCGGACTCGCAGTTGAGTTCCGGATCGTGGCAACCTGTCTAGGTTACACGTTCCGGAGTGACTGTCAAGTCGGCTTCTGCCTGACTCGCAGTCAAGTCCCGGTTTGTGGCAACCTGTCTAGGTTACACGCTCCGGAGTGACTGTCAAGTCGGCGTGTCGCGCTGGCCGGCCGCCGTAGCTGCCGTCCGTGCGCTCCGCACGTTCATCGTTGAAGTGGATTGTCACCATACTCGCGTTTCGGCCCAACACGCAAATTGCGTGGTGCCTCACGGCGAGGAGGTGGTCCCTCTTGATCCGCTGGCCTCTCGGCTCTGCGTCTTTGGGGTGACAGGTAGAAACATTACATGGACGCTGGCCCCAGGGCACAAAACGCCAGCATCCCGGGCGTGTCGCTCAGTGTTTCAGCGGAAAACGAGAACGGGGGGCCCGTAGGCCCCCCGTTCTCACTCCCTCGTCCAGCACGCCGTCGATGCATCAGACGCCGGTGTCGATGCCGGCCAGTGTCTTCTTGCCGCGGCGCAGCACCGCGAACCTGCCGTGCAGCAGCCGCCCTTCCAGCGTCGCGGCGGCATCGTCGATGCGCTCGTTGTTGACGCTCACCCCACCCTGGGCGATCGCGCGCCGGGCATCGGAGAGCGTGTCGACCAGACCGGTCTCCTGCAGCAGCTGCAGCACCGGCGCATCCGGCGTCGCCGTCGCGTGCTTGTCGAGCGACGCGACCGCCGCAGCGAGGGTCGACGCGTCGAGCGCGGTCAGGTCACCGGAGCCGAACAGCGCCTGCGAGGCATCGATCGCCTGCTGCGTCGCCTCGACCCCGTGGATGAACGACGTCGCCTGGATCGCGAGCTCCTTCTGCGCTTCCCGGCGGAAGGGTGCGTCGGCCGTCGCCCGCGCGAGCTCATCGATGCGGCTGGAGGGCAGGAACGTGAACGACTTCAGCAACTGCACGACGATCGCGTCGTCCTGGTTGAGCCAGAACTGGTACATCGCGTAGGGCGTGGTGAGGTTGGCGTCGAGCCAGACCGCGTTGCCCTCGCTCTTGCCGAACTTCTTGCCGTCGGCGTCGGTGATCAGCGGCGTGCCGATCGCATGGGCGTGCACGCCCTCCGCCTTCCGCACCAGCTCGGTGCCGGCGGTCAGGTTGCCCCACTGGTCGCTGCCGCCGGTCTGCATGATGCAGCCGTAGCGCCGGTGGAGCTCGAGGAAATCCATGCCCTGCAGCACCTGGTAGCTGAACTCGGCGTAGGAGATGCCCTCATCGGACTCCATGCGCGAGGCGACCGCGTCCTTCTTCAGCATCGTGCCGACGCGGAAATGCTTGCCGATCTCGCGCAGGAAGTCGACGGTCGACAGCGGCGCCGTCCAGTCGAGGTTGTTCACCAGCTGCACGGGGTTGTCACCCTCGGCCGAGAGGAAGCGCAGCATCTGGTCGCCGAGGTAGGTCACCCACTCGGCGACGGTCTCGCGCTCGTTGAGCTGCCGCTCGCTGGTGGGCTTGGGGTCGCCGATCAGACCGGTCGATCCGCCCACCAGCGCCAGCGGCCGGTGCCCGGCCAGCTGCAGGCGGCGCATGACGATCAGCTGCGCGAGGTTGCCCAGGTGCAGGCTCGGCGCCGTGGGGTCGAAGCCGCAGTAGAAGGTGATCGGATCGCCGCCGAGCGCGGTCTCGAGGGCCTCGGCGTCAGTGGAGACGTGCACGCTGCCGCGGTACTGGAGCTCGTCCCAGACATTGCTGAATGCCGGGTCGAGCTGGATGGGCGCGGTTTCGATCACCTGCACGAATCTACCCGAGGAGTCGTTCGCCGAGCGCCGCCAGGCGGGCGTCCAGCGCGCGCCGCTGCTCGGCGACCGCCGAGCCGGCGGTGCCGCCGATGCCGGAGCGCGCCGCGATCGCGCCGTCGACGGTGAGCACCTCGCGCACCTCGGGCGTCAGGTGCTCCGAGACCGATCGGTAGTCCTCGTCGCTCGCCTCGTCGAGCTCGATGCCGCGCTGCTCGCACAGCCGCACCAGCGCGCCCGAGATCTCATGCGCGTCACGGAACGGCACCCGCCGCTTCACCAGCCATTCCGCCACGTCGGTCGCGAGCGCGTAGCCGGCGGCGGCACCCGAACGCATCCGCTCTTCGTCGAAGTCGAGCGTGGCGACCATGCCGGCGAAGGCGGGCAGCAGCACCTGCAGCTGGTCGACCGCGTCGAAGACGGGCTCCTTGTCCTCCTGCAGGTCGCGGTTGTAGGCCAGCGGCAGCGCCTTCAGCGTCGCGAGCAGACCGGCGTGATCGCCGATCAGGCGGCCCGCCTTGCCGCGCGCGAGCTCGGCGATGTCGGGGTTCTTCTTCTGCGGCATGATCGACGAGCCCGTGGAGAAGCCGTCGTGCAGGCGGGCGAAGCCGACGTCGCGGGTCGACCAGAAGATGACCTCCTCGGCCAGTCGCGAGAGGTCGATCGCCGTCATCGTCAGCACGAACGTGAGCTCGGCGACCACGTCGCGGGCGGCAGTCGCATCGATCGAGTTGGGGCTGGGTGATGCCAAGCCCAGCTCGCGCGCGACCAGCGCCGGGTCGAGGCCGAGGGTCGAGCCGGCGAGAGCCCCGGCGCCGTAGGGCGACTCCCCCGCGCGCACCCGCCAGTCGGCGAGCCGCTCGAGGTCGCGCAGCAGCGGCCAGGCGTGCGCGAGCAGGTGGTGCGAGAGCAGCACCGGCTGCGCGTGCTGCAGGTGGGTGCGACCGGGCATCGGCGCATCCGGGTGGGCGTCGGCCTGCATGCGGAGCGCCTCGATCACCGCGCGGATGCCGCGGGCGACCTCCTCGGTCTCCTCCAGCATCCACACCCGTACGAGGGTGGCGATCTGGTCGTTGCGCGAGCGGCCGGCGCGCAGCCTGCCGCCCAGCTCGGCACCGGCGATCTCGATCAGGCCGCGCTCGAGCGCGCCGTGCACATCCTCGTCGGACTCCGCCGCGACGAAGGCACCCGTGCGCACACGATCGCTCAGCTCGTCGAGGGCGGCGCGCATGGCTGCCAGCTGCTCGTCGTCGAGGAGCCCGGCGGCGTGCAGCGCGACGGCGTGCGCCTTCGAGCCGCGGATGTCGAGCTGCGCGAGCCGCCAGTCGAACTGGGTCGACTTCGACAGCCGTGCCATCTCGGGGCTCGGGCCGGAGGCGAAGCGGCCGCCCCAGAGCGAGCCCTCGTTGGTGCCGTGCTGCTCGGTGCCGGTCGACTCGGTGCCGTTCGACTCGGTGCCGTTCGACTCGGTGCCGTGCTGCTCGGCGCTCACGCGTCGGCCTTCTCGAGCAGCCAGGCGAGCAGCGCCTTCTGCGCGTGCAGGCGGTTCTCGGCCTCGTCCCAGATGATCGACTGCGGTCCGTCGATGACGTCGGCGGTCACCTCGAAGCCCCGGTCGGCGGGCAGGCAGTGCATGAAGACCGCATCCGGCTTCGCTTGATCCATCAGGGCCTGATCGACCTTGAATCCGCCGAACGTGGCGACCCGCTCGGCCTTCTCGTCCTCCTTGCCCATCGAGACCCAGGTGTCGGTGACGACGATGTCGGCACCGGCGACGGCCTCGGATGCGCTGCTCACCACGGTCGCGCTGCCGCCGGTCTCGCTTGCGATGCGCTGGGCGTCGGCCACGACGGCCGGCTCGGGCGAGTGCTCGGCCGGCGAGCCCACGCGCACGTGCATGCCCGCGGTCGCGCACGCGAGCAGGTAGGACTGCCCCATGTTCGAGCGGCCGTCGCCGACGAAGGCGACCGTGAGCCCGGCGAGCTCGCCCTTGTGCTCCTGCATGGTGAGCAGGTCGGCGAGCAGCTGGCAGGGGTGGAAGTCGTCCGAGAGCGCGTTGACGACCGGCACCGTGGTGCCAGCGGCCATCTCCTCGAGCCCCGCCTGCGCGTAAGTGCGCCAGACGATCGCTGCCACCTGCCGCTCGAGCACGCGCGCGGTGTCGGCGGCGGTCTCCTTGCCGCCCAGCTGGCTCGAGGCGGTGGAGATGATCAGCGGCGAGCCGCCCAGGTCGCTGATGCCGACGTGGAAGGAGACGCGCGTGCGAGTCGAGGACTTGTCGAAGATGACCGCGACCGACTTCGGCCCCGCGAGCGGGCGCTCGGCCCAGCGGTCGCGCTTCATCCGCACGGCGCGCTCGAGCACCTCGCGCTGCTCGGCGGGGCTGAGGTCGTCGTCGCGGAGGAAATGGCGCGTCATGGGTGCTCCCTGTCGGAGGGGGTGAGGACGGTGCCGGATGCGGCGGTGTCGGATGCGGTGGTGCCGGATGCGCGCACGACTTCGGTGCCGGAGCCCGCGGTCGTGAAGATCTCGGTGAGGATCGAGTGGGGCGAGCGGCCGTCGATGATGGCCGCCTTCGGCACGCCCGCGCGCACCGCGCTCAAGCACGCCTGCATCTTGGGGATCATGCCCGACTCGAGGCTCGGCAGCAGCGCCTCGAGCTCCGTGTCGGTGATCTCGCTGATGAGCGAGTCGCGGTCGGGCCAGTCGCGGTAGAGGCCCTCGACGTCGGTGAGGATGACGAGCTTCTGCGCGCCGAGCGCGGCCGCCAGGGCCGCGGCAGCCGCATCCGCATTCACGTTCAACGACTCCCCCGGCGCGTCGCCATCGGGGGCGATCGACGAGACCACCGGGATCAGGCCCGCCTCCAGCAGCCGCAGCACAGGAGCCGGGTCGACGGCGATCACGTCGCCCACCTGGCCGAGGTCTTGCATCTCGCCGTCGACGACGGTGCCGCGCCGGCGGCCGGTGAACAGCCCCGCGTCCTCGCCCGAGAGCGTCGCCGCGAGCGGCCCGTGCCGGTTGATGAGCGAGACGAGCGTGCGCGCCACCTGGCCGGTGAGCACCATGCGCACGACGTCCATCGCCGCGCGGCTGGTGACCCGGTAGCCGCCGCGGAACTCGCTCTCGATGCCGTGGATGCGCAGCGCCTCGTTGATCTGCGGGCCGCCGCCGTGCACGACCACCGGCTGGATGCCGACGTGGCGCAGGTAGACCATGTCCTCGGCGAAGGCGCGCTGCAGCTCATCGCTCACCATGGCGTTGCCGCCGTACTTGACGACGATCGTCGCGCCGCGGAACCGCTCGAGCCACGGCAGCGACTCGATGAGCGTCTCGGCCTTGCGGGCGGCGTCGGCCGCGCGGTCTGCATCGCCCATGGCGCTAGCTCGCATATGCGGAGTTCTCGTGCACGTAGTCGTGGGTGAGGTCATTGGTGCGGATGCTCGCGGTCGCGTCACCGGCGAAGAGGTCGATGACGATGTGGGTCGCGCGGGGCGCCAGGTCGACCTCCTCGCGCGGGCGGTCGGGCTCTCCCGCGTGGCAGAGCCGCACGCCGTTGAAGGAGACGTCGACCGCGTACGGGTCGAAGGCCGCATCGGTGGTGCCGATCGCGGCGAGCACGCGGCCCCAGTTGGGGTCGTTGCCGAAGATCGCCGCCTTGAACAGGTTGGAGCGGGCGACCGAGCGGGCGACCACCACGGCCTCGTCCTCGCTCGCGGCCTGGCGCACCTCGATGGTGATGTCGTGGCTGGCGCCCTCGGCGTCGAGCTGCAGCTGCTGGGCGAGGTCGTCGCAGACCTGCGTCACCGCGGCGGTGAGCCCGGCCTCGTCGGCGGTGGCGCCCGAGGCGCCGCTCGCCAGCAGCAGCACGGTGTCGTTGGTGGACATGCAGCCGTCGGAGTCGAGCCGGTCGAAGGTGACGCGGGTCGCGGCGCGCAGCGCCCGGTCGAGCACGTCGGCATCGGCGACCGCGTCGGTGGTGAGCACGACCAGCATGGTCGCCAGGCCCGGCGCGAGCATCCCGGCGCCCTTGGCCATGCCGCCGACGGTGTACCCGTCGCCGGTCGCCGGGTCCGCGCCGTGGGCGATCGCCTGCTTGGGCACCGAGTCGGTGGTCATGATCGCCTGCGCGGCCCGCAGCGCGGCCGCGTCGTCCGCACTGTCGTGCGCCAGCGCATCCGCACACCCCTCGACGCCCGCGAGCACGCCCTGGCGGAAGGTCTCGTCGCCGACGCCGATCAGGCCGGTCGAGCACACCTGCACCTCGATCGCGCCGATGCCCAGGCGCTCGGCGACGCGCTCGGCGGTCTGGTGGGTGGTCTGGAAACCGAACGCGCCCGTGAAGCAGTTGGCGCCGCCGGAGTTGAGGATGACGGCGCGGGCGCTGCCGCCGGCGAGCGCCTGCTCGCTCCACAGCACCGGGTTGGCCTTGGCGCGGTTGGAGGTGAACACGCCGGCGGCATCGGAGCGCGGGCCGTCGTTGACGATCAGCGCCACGTCGAGCGCGCCGGTCGACTTCAGCCCGGCGGCGACGCCCGCGGCGCGGAAGCCCGCCGCGGCGGTGACGCTCACGGGGCGAGCCCGTCGACCGAGAGGCCGAGCTGCTCGTCGAAGCCGAGCGCGATGTTCGCCGACTGCACGGCGGCACCGGCGGTGCCCTTGCCGAGGTTGTCGATCGCGGCGATCACGACCACGCGGCCGGCCGCCTCGTCGAGGCCGACGCCGAGGTGCACCGAGTTCGAGCCCAGCACGTCGGCGGTGCGCGGGTAGCTGCCGGCGTCGGTGATGTGGATGAAGGTCTCGTCGCCGTAGGCGGTCAGCCACGCCGAGCGCACCTGCTCGGCGGTCGCATCGCCCACGAGCGGCGCGGTGACGGTCGCGAGGATGCCGCGTGACATGGGCACCAGCACCGGCGTGAAGGAGTGACGGATGTCGCTGCCGCCGGCGGTGCGCAGGTTCTGCGCGATCTCGGGCAGGTGCCGGTGGGTGCCGCCGACCCCGTACGGCGTGGCGGAGCCGGTGAGCTCTGCCGCCAGCAGATGGGTCTTGGCGGCGCGGCCGGCGCCGGAGGAACCGACGGCGAGCACCGAGGTGATCGCGGTCGTGTCGATGAGGCCGGCCGCGACGCCCGGCGCGAGCGCGAGCGTGACGGCCGTGGCGTTGCAGCCGGGCACGGCGATGCGGCGGGCGGCGCGCAGCTCGCGGCGCTGCCGGCCGCCGTCGGCGAGGATGAGCTCTGGCATGCCGTAGGGCCAGGTGCCGGCGTGCTCGGTGCCGTAGTACTGCTGCCACTCCTCGGCGCGCTCGAGCCGGTGGTCGGCGCCGGCGTCGACGACGAGCGTCGACTCGGGCAGCTGCGCGGCGATCGCCGCCGAGTGCCCGTGCGGCAGTGCCAGGAAGACCACGTCGTGCCCGGCGAGCACCTCGGGCGTCGTCTCCTGGAACGTCAGCGATGCGAGGGAGCGCAGGTTCGGGTGCACGGCGACGAGGGGCTGCCCGGCGTTCGAGTGCGCGGTGACCGTGCGCACCTCCAGCTCGGGGTGCTGCGCGAGCAGCCGCAGGAGCTCGCCACCCGCGTACCCGCTCGCGCCTGCGACGGCGACGGAGAGGCTCATGCGTCCAGGCTACTCGGCCGCCGATCCCCGGGACGACCCGAATCAGATAGCGTGCCGCTGCGGCTCGGCGACGAAGCGCACCTCGACGGCGGCGTGCACCTCGAGCTCGCCCGCCTCGAGGGAGACGGCCGGTGCGGCATCGGCGGAGGCCATCGCCATCGTCGCCACGCGGCCCTTCGGCATCGGCGGCCCCGGCGGCGTCGTGCCCGGCTCCTGGATGCCGTCGACCACCGGCGAGCCGAGGCCCGCCGCCGACGCGTAGTCGCCGGCCCGCTCGACCGCGTCGGCGATCGCGCGGGTGCGCGCCGCCTTGGCGAGCGCGCGCTGGGTGTCCTCCGAGAGCGACCACTCGATGCCGCCCACCTCGTGGGTCTGGTGGATGCCGACGCGGCCGATCCAGGCGCCGAGCGCCTCGAAGTCCTGGAAGCGCACCGTCACCGACGCCGAGGCGGTGTAGACCGAGTTGCGCGGCTGGCCCTCGCCCACCCACTCCTGGTGATGCGAGATCCACACGCGGTCAGCGTGCCACGACTCCGCCGCGCCGGCGCGCTCGTGCGCCTTCGCGTCGCTGACCAGCCGCTCGTGCGCCTCGCTGACCGCGCCCATCGCGGCCTCCGCGCTGGGCGCGCTCCAGCGCGACTGCACCGTCACCGTCGCCCGTTCGGCGCTCGCGCGCTCGAGGGCCGTGCCGCAGACCGTGATCGCCACCATGGCCGGATGCTACTCCCGAAGCCTGGCGACCGGGGCGCTGCGGGTTGACGCCGGACAACATGTGCACGCGCGTGCTGCGGTGAGGAGCGCGGACTTGGCCGAGATCCGGGGTTGCCGCCCGCTTCCGCGCCGCAGCGCGTGCACATCTCAGCCGCTTCCGCAGCATGACCCTGCCGACGCATCCGCCCGCGCAGCTCGAGCGCGCACCGGGAGCGCCCGTCGCGGATCGCGGTGCGCCGACGGGAGCGCCGGCGCGGATCGCGCTGAGCCGACGGGAGCGCCGGCGCGGTTCGCAGTGCGCCGACGGGACGGCGCGCTACTCCCGCAGCTTCGCCCCGAAGCGCTCGGTCGCGACGGCGAGGCCCGCGAGCTTCGTCTCCGATGCCTCGGCGGCCGTGAGCGTGCGGTCGGCGGCGCGGAAGCGCAGCGCGAAGGTGAGCGACTTCTCGTGCTCGCCGAGCCCGCCGTGATCCGAACCGGTGGAGCGGTAGTCGTCGACCAGCGCGATGTGCTCGAGCAGCGCGCCCGCGCCCTCGCGCACCGCGCGGCGCACCTCGCCAGCGGGCACGTCGATCGGCACCACCAGCGAGAGATCCTGCGTCGCGGCCGGCACGGGGGCGATGACCTGCGTCTCGAGGCCCACGCGGGCGAGCCGGATGAGCGCGCTCAGGTCGAGCTCTGCCACCGCGACCACGCGGGGCAGGTCGGCCTCCGCCGCGATCGCGGGCAGCAGCTCGCCGGCCACACCGACGACCGTCTCGCCGACCAGCAGCTCGGCGGCACGGCCCGGGTGCAGCCAGTCGCGCTGCGCCTGGCGCACCTCGAGCTCGAGGCCCGCGGTGCGGGCGATGCGCTCGGCGGACTCGATGGCGTCGGCGATGCCGAAGCGCTCGGCCGGGCGGCCGGGCTGCTTGCGCACCCGCTCCCCCAGCAGCACCACGGCCGCATGGTCCGGCTGCGCCGGCAGCCGGTCGAGCTCGGCCAGCACGTCGTCCGCCGGACGCGCGGCGGCGCCGGGCAGCTCGGCCGTGCCGTGGCCGTCCACCGCATGGAAGACACGGCCGAGCTCGAACAGCGCGAGGTCGGTGAGCCCGCGCCCCAGGTTGCGGTGCGCGGTGTCGAGCATGCCCGGCACGAGCGCGGTGCGCAGCCAGGAGCGCTCGGCGTCGAGCGCGTTCTCGAGCCGCACGGGCTCGGCGCCCGCCATGCGCGCCTGTTGCTCGGAGACGAACGGTGCCACGAGCACCTCCGTCAGCCCGGACGCTGCGAGGCCGTTCGCGACGGCGCGGCGCAGCCGCTGGGCGCGCGTGAGGCCGCGCCCGGGTGGGGCGACCGGCAGCACCGAGGGGATGCGGTCGAAGCCGACGATGCGCGCGATCTCCTCGACGAGGCTCTCGCGGTCGACGATGTCGGGGCGCCAGGTGGGCGGCGTGACCGTCCAGGTCGGCGCAGTCGTCGCGCCATCCTCGACGCGCGCGCCGATCGCCAGCAGTGCTGCGCGGGCCTCGTCGTCGGTGTAGTCCGCGCCCATCAGGGTGCGCCAGAAGCCCACCGGGATGCTGATCGGCTGCATCTCGGGCACGCCGCCGATCTCGGCGCCGTACGCGGTGTCGAGGGTGCCGCCGGCGAGCTCGACGAAGAGCTGCGCAGCGCGCGCCGCGGCTGCGTCGGCCACGGCCGGGTCGACGCCGCGCTCGTAGCGCTTCGAGGCCTCGGAGATCAGCCGATGCCGGCGCGACGCACGGCCGATCGTGACGGCGTCGAAGGTCGCCGCCTCGATCGCCACTTCGGTGGTGGAGGCATCCATCTCGGTCTCGGCGCCGCCCATCACGCCGGCGATGCCGATCGCTCCGCGGTCGTCGGTGATGAGCAGATCCTCTTCGCTCAGCGCCCGGTCGACGTCGTCGAGCGTGGTGATGCGCTCGCCCGGCTGCGCGCGGCGCACGGTGATGCCGCCGCGCAGCTTGCCGAGGTCGTAGCCGTGCAACGGCTGGCCGAGTTCGAGCATGACGTAGTTGGTGATGTCGACGCCCAGCGAGATCGAGCGCATGCCGGCCAGGCGCAGCCGCCCCGCCATCCACGCCGGCGTCGGGCGCGACTGGTCGATGCCGCGCACGATCCGCACCACGAAGCGCGAGCAGCCGACGTTGCCGCGGATCGGCGCGTCGTCCTGCACCGCTAGCGGGAAACCGCTCGGGGCGGCGGATGCGTCGCCCCGGCCGACCGCGCGGCGCGCGGTGTCGGCGGGGTCGGTGAACGGGCGTCCGGTCGCGGTGGCGAGCTCGCGCGCGATGCCGCGGATGGAGAGCGCGTAGCCGCGATCGGGTGTGACGTTGATCTCGACGGCCTGGCCGTCCAGACCGAGCAGCGCCAGCGCATCCGCCCCGACCTCGCCCTCGATGCCGGCCTCGTCGAGGCGCAGGATGCCGTCGTGGTCGTCGCCGATGCCGAGCTCGCGCACCGAGGCGATCATGCCGTCGGAGACGTGGCCGTAGGTCTTGCGCGCGGCGATCTCGAAGTCGCCGAGCGCAGAGCCCGGCAGCGTCACGACGACGCGGTCGCCGGCGACGAAGTTGAGCGCCCCGCAGACGATGCCGCGCACGCCGCCGTTGGCCTCGCCGACGTCGACCTGGCACCAGCGGATGACCTTTCCGTTCTTCTGCGGCTCGTCGACGAACTCGAGCACGCGGCCGACCACGATCGGCCCGCGCAGCTCGCCGCCGTGCACCGCCTCCTCCTCGAAGCCGACGCGCACGAGCTGCGCGTGCAGCCACTCGGCGGCGTTCTCCTTCGGCAGCTCGACGTGCTCCGCGAGCCATGACAGCGGAATCCGCATCAGATCACCATCCCGAACTGCTCGGTGAAGCGCACGTCGCCCTCGATCATGTCGCGCATGTCGTCGAGCTGGTAGCGGAACTGCAGGGTGCGCTCGATGCCCATGCCGAACGCGAAGCCCGAGTACACCTCGGGGTCGAGGCCCGCCGCGCGCAGCACGTTGGGGTTCACCATGCCGCAGCCGCCCCACTCCACCCAGCGCGGCCCGCCGCGCATGCCGGGGTGCCAGACATCCATCTCGGCGCTCGGCTCGGTGAACGGGAAGTAGTTGGGGCGCAGGCGGATCTTCGCCTCCTCGCCGAACATGATGCGGGCCAGGTGCTCGAGCGTGCCGCGCAGGTGGGCCATCGTGATGCCCTTGTCGATCGCGAGGCCCTCGATCTGCGTGAAGACCGGCAGGTGCGTGGCGTCGATGTCGTCGGTGCGGTAGACGCGGCCGGGGGCGACGATGTAGATCGGCAGCTCGCGGGTGAGCATCGAGCGCATCTGCACCGGGCTCGTCTGCGTGCGCAGCACCATGTGCCGGTCGGCGGGCGCGACGTAGAAGGTGTCGGACTCGCCGCGCGCGGGGTGGTCGGGGTCGACGTTCAGCGCGTCGAAGTTGTACCACTCGTGCTCGAGCTCCGGGCCCTCTGCGACCTCCCAGCCCATGCCGATGAACACATCGCTCATCTCATCCACGAGCATCGTCAGCGGGTGCCGTCCACCGGCAGAGCGGATGCGCGGCACGGCAGTGACGTCGACGCGCTCGGCCTCGAGCTGCGCGCGCTCCTCGGCCGCGGCGAGTTCGCCCTGGCGGGCGGTGATCGCCTCGCCGACGCGGCCGCGGCCGGCGCCGATGACCTGGCCGGCCGCCTTGCGGTCCTCGGGTGCGATCTCGCGCAGCGAGCCGTTGAGCGAGGCGAGCTCGCTCCCCTGCCCGTTGTGGGCGGCCTTCGCCGCCTGCAGCTCGGCGGTGGTCTGGGCGGCCTCGATCGCTGCGAGCGCCGCGGTCACCGCGGCGTCGACGCGCGCGCCGAGGTCGGCGTTCTCGTCGGGGTGTGACACCCGACGATCCTACCGGCGGTCGCGTTGCTCAGCCGCCCAGCGTGCCGCCCGCGCCCGGAGGCTGCGGCGGCCCATCCGTGTCGGCGGTGCGCTGCGCGCGGATCGCCGTGGTCGAGACCGGGATCGCCTCGGTCTTCGTGCCGTCGAGGTTCGGCCCGCCCTTGCGGGGCCGCGAGACGCGCTTGTGCAGCCAGCGGACGATCGCCGAGAGGCTGAGGTTGACCGCGAGGTAGATCGCGAGCATCACGAAGAACATCGACAGGGCGTACGGGCCGCCCTCCCGGTCGTAGAAGTCGACGAGCTGGCGACCGATGCGGAGCATCTCCTCCGACCCGACGATGTAGCCGAGCGAGGTGTCCTTCAGCAGCACGATGAGCTGCGCGAGGATGATCGGCAGCATGATGCGGAACGCCTGCGGCAGCTCGATCTCGAGCGTCGTGCGCAGCGGCGTCAGCCCGATCGCGAGCCCGCTCTCGCGCTGGCCCTTTGGCAGCGACGCCATCCCGGCGCGCAGCGCCTCGCCGATGATCGCGCCGTTGTAGACGATCAGCGCCCACACGACGGCCCAGTAGGCGCCGGAGGCGAAGACGATGAGGATGAACAGCATCATCAGCAGCACGGGCATGCCGCGGAAGAACTCGAGCACGACGGTCGTCGGGATGCGCACCCACCGGGAGTACGCGTTCCGAAGGATCGAGAAGACGACGCCCAGCACGATGGCACCGACGGCCGCGATGCCAGCGATCGACAGCGTCGTGCCGAGGCCGAACAAGAGCCCACGCGCGCCGAACCACAAACGCTCGTCGGAGAAGATGTCCCAACGATCCTGGTAGAACGCGCCGCCGAGCCACAGCTGGTAGACCGCGAGCGCCACTGCGGCGACTGCCGCGACCGCGAAGACGATCGACATGATCCGGGATCGCCGGATCGCGTTCGGGCCGGGTGCGTCGAAGAGGACGGAACCGCTCATCGCTGCACGCTCCACTTCCGCTCGAGGTGGTCGACGAGCTGGCCGAGCGGCACCGTGATGATCAGATAGCTGAGCGCGATGCCGATGAAGACCTCGAGCGCCTGGTCGCCGTAGACGTTGGCCAGCCGCTGCGCCACGGAGGTGAGCACGAAGACGAAGAAGCCCATCGCGACCGAGGTGTTCTTGGTGAGCGCGATGACGACGTTGATGAGGGGCGGGAGCACGCTGCGGAACGCCTGCGGCAGCACGACGAGCCCCATCGTCTGCCCGAAGCCGAGCCCGATCGAGCGCGATGCCTCAGCCTGCCCGATGGGGACGGAATTGATGCCCGAACGCACGGCTTCGGCGAAGAACGCGCTCGTGTAGTACGTCAGCGCGAGGATCGCGCCGAGCGTGAAGTCGAAGATGAAGCCAAGCTTCGGGAGCACGAAGGCGGTGAAGAAGAACACCAGCGTCAGCGGGGTGTTCCTCGCGACCTCGGTCCAGATGGCCGCGACCACGCGCAGCGCGGCCACCGGCGAGACGCGCATGCCCGCCAGCAGGATGCCGATCGGCAGCCCGATGAGCGTGACGACGCCGGTCAGCATCAGCGTCATGCCCATTCCCTGCAGCCACAGCGGCAGGTTCTCGAAGATTGCTTGCATCAGCCCCTCATCCGGAGGCCGGATGCGGGAGGTCGCCCTCCCGCATCCGGTTCGGGTGATCGATCAGTAGCGGTCGGGTGCGGGGAACTCCGGCGTCGGCAGCACGACACCGGCCGTCTGCTCCCAGAGGGACGCCATGCGACCGTCCTCGTAGGCGGCCTCGAGCGTGTCGTTGATGAAGGTGCGGAACTCGTCGTCGCCCTTCTCCAGGCCGATGCCGTAGGGCTCATCCGTGAACGTGTCGCCGTCGGCGACGAGCTCGAACTCACCCTGGTTCTGGTCGACGAAGCCGGCCAGAATCACGTTGTCGGTCGTGACCGCGACGACCTGACCGTTGCGCAGCGGGTCGAGGCAGTTCGAGTAGGCGTCCGTCGCCTGCAGGTCAGCGTCGTACTCGTCGACGATGTGCGCGGCGGGCGTCGAGCCCTCGACCGAGCAGACCGGCTGGCCGGCGAGATTCTCCGGGCCCATGATGCCCTCGGGGTTGCCCGACTGCACCATCAGCGCCTGGCCGGCGAGGTAGTACGGGCCCGCGAAGTCGACCTTCTCCTTGCGGGCGTCGTTGATCGTGTAGGTCGCGACAACGATGTCGACGTTGCCGTTCTCGATAAACGTCTCGCGGTTCGCGGAGACGGTCTCCTCCCATTGGATGTTCTCGAACGGGATGCCGAGCTCGGCCGCGATGAGCGAGCCGACGGCCACGTCGAAGCCCTCAGGGCTGCCGTCAGGACCGACGAGGCCGAACAGCGGCTGGTCGTACTTCGTGCCGATCGTGATCGAGCCCGCTTCGGCGAACTCGGCCATCGAGGTGCCCTCCTCGAACTCGGGCGACTCGACGACCTCGAGGCCGTAGGGGTGCTCGCCGCTCGCGGCACCGCTCTCCTCGGGCGCCTCAGCGGGGTCGGACGACGTGGTGCCGGCCGGGCCGCCGCACGCGGTGAGCGCGAGGACGGCGAAAGCAGCGACGCCGAGCGTCACCTTGCTCTTGCTGCGCATGGTGCTTCTCCTTCAGTGGTGATGGATGGTGTGGGACAGGTCAGTGCGTGAGGATCTTCGAGAGGAAATCCTTGGCGCGCGAGGTCTGGGGGTCCGTGAAGAACGCCTCCGGCGTGGAGTCCTCCATCACCTTGCCGTCCGCCATGAACAGCACACGCTCCGCCGCCTTGCGGGCGAAGCCCATCTCGTGCGTGACGACGACCATCGTCATGCCGCCGTGGGCGAGCTCGACCATGACGTCGAGCACCTCGTTGATCATCTCCGGGTCGAGCGCGCTGGTGGGCTCGTCGAAGAGCATCAGCTTCGGCTCCATGGCGAGCGAGCGAGCGATCGCGACGCGCTGCTGCTGACCGCCGGAGAGCTGCGCGGGCATCTTGTGCGCCTGGTTGCCGATGCCGACCCGGTCGAGCAGCGTCATCGCGTGCTCCTCGGCTTCCTTGCGCTTCTTGCCGCGCACTTTGATGGGGCCGAGCGTCACGTTCTCGAGGATCGACTTGTGCGCGAAGAGGTTGAACGACTGGAAGACCATGCCGACGTCGGCTCGCAGTTCCGCGAGGGCTCTGCCCTCCTTGGGCAGCGGCGTGCCGTCGATGCGGATCTCGCCCGAGTCGATCGTCTCGAGCCGGTTGATCGCGCGGCAGAAGGTCGACTTGCCCGAGCCTGACGGACCGATGACGACGACCACTTGTCCCTTGGGGATGGTGACATCGATGTCGTTGAGTACATGGAGTTCGCCGTAGTGCTTGTTGACGTGGTCGAGCTCCACCAGTGGCTGCATGCGCTCATCAAAGCACGACCGCTGTCGCAATGATGCGCGCTCGCACAGATTGCAATGAAACGGTTACACGACGCCCGTTACACGCCGCGCAGGGCGAAGGCGCTCTGGTAGAGGCAGACGGATGCCGCGGTGGCGAGATTCAGCGACTCCGCGGCACCGTAGACGGGCAGCCGGGCGGCCCGGTCGGCCAGAGCCAGCGTGGCCCGATCGAGGCCGCGAGCCTCGTTGCCGAACAGCCACGCGGTGGGGAGCGCGAGCGCACCGGCGGCCTGCAGCGCGGTGAGGTCCTCCCCCGACACGTCGGCGGCCAGCACCTGCATGCCCAGCGCGCGGGCCGCATCCACCGCATCCGCGGTGCTCGCCCCGACTGAGACGTCGATGTGGAAGAGGGAGCCAGTGGTGGAGCGCACGACCTTCGGGCTGTAGGGGTCGACCGAGTTGGCCGTCACGATGACGGCGGATGCGCCGGCCGCGTCGGCCGCGCGCAGGATGGTGCCGAGGTTGCCCGGGTCGCGCACCTCGTGCAGGATCGCGACGAGCGGGTGCGCAGCTGCTGCGGCGCGCGCCATCGCATCCTCGAGGCGCACGGGCGACTGCTTCGCGACGGCGACGACTCCCTGCGGGTGCACGGTGTCGGCGATGGCCGCAAGGGCGCGCTCGGAGACCTCGGTGACGGGTGCGTGCTGCGCTGCGGCGGCGATCAGCTCGCCATGGCGCTCGCGCGCTGCCTCGGTGGCGAAGACGTCGACGAGCAGCGCAGGCTGCCAGCGCACGAGTTCGTCGAGGGCGGCCGGTCCCTCCAACAGGAACAGCCCGGTCTGTGACCGGGCTGTTCGCTGCTGGAGCTTGGCAGCCTCACGCACGCGGGGCGCACGGGGGCTGTCGAGCAAATCAGGCTGCGTTCTTGGGCGCCGAGGTGTCGGCCGGCAGGGCTGCCTTGGCCGCCTCGACGAGTGCCGTGAACGTTGCTGCGTCGTTGATCGCCATGTCGGCGAGCATGCGACGGTCGACCTCGATGCCCGCGAGGCCGAGGCCCTGGATGAGGCGGTTGTAGGTCAGGCCGTTCTGGCGCGACGCGGCGTTGATGCGCTGGATCCACAGGCGGCGGAAGTCGCCCTTCTTGGCCTTGCGGTCGCGGAACGCGTACACGTGCGAGTGGAGCAGCTGCTCCTTCGCCTTGCGGTAGAGGCGCGAGCGCTGACCGCGGTAGCCCGAGGCCTGCTCGAGGATGACGCGACGCTTCTTGTGGGCGTTGACCGCCCTCTTGACACGTGCCATGAGTCTGTTCTCTCTATCTCTTCTTCGTCGCCCGCGTCAGCGGCCGAGCAGCTTCTTGATGTTCTTGGCGTCGGCCGGTGCGAGCACCACGTCGCGGTTGAGGCGGCGGGTCTGGACCGACGACTTCACCTCGAGGTTGTGGCGCATGCCTGCGCCCTGCTTGACGACCTTGCCGCTGCCGGTGATCTTGAAGCGCTTCTTCGCACCTGAGTGCGTCTTCTGCTTGGGCATTCTTCTCTCCTACTCAGATGCTGGCTCGCCAGCGGGCTGTGCCGCGGGCTTGGCCTTGGGCGTCGCGGGCTTGGCGTCCGCCGCAGCTGCTGCGGGCTTCGCCGCAGGCTTCGGGGCGCCGGGCTTCGCGGCGGGCTTGGGTGCTGCCGAGGCAGCGGGCTTGGCGGCCGCGGGTGCCGCAGCGGGCTTCGCCGCAGACGGTGCCGCAGCGGGCGTGGCCGCAGCGGGAGCTGCCGACGGCGGACGCGGTGCACCGGCCGGGCGGGGTGCGCCCGCCGGCGTCGGCTGCACGGTGCGTGCCGTCTGCTTCGGGCGCGAGTCGGTGCTGCGCGGCGCCGAACGCGGCTCCGGACGCGAATCCGTGCCCGGACGCGACGAGGAGCTCGGACGCGACGCGGACGAGGAGGAGGACGGTCGCGAGGAGGACGCGGACGCGGGGCGGCTCGAGCGGATGGGCTCGGGCTCGCTGCGGGTGCGGCTCTGCGCGGGCAGGGTCGGGCGCGCGGGGCGCTCGGCCTCGATCGCAGCCTGGTGCGCAGCCTGCTTCTCCGCCTCGATGCGGCGCTTCTCCTGCTGCTCCTTCTTGTGCGCGATGCGCGCCGCGTTCTGCTCGGCCTTCGCATCCGACTTGGAGCGCAGGGGCCCGACGATCATCACCATGTTGCGGCCGTCGATGGTCGGGTTCGACTCGACGGTGCCGTGCTCCTGGATGTCCTCGGCGAAGCGCTGCAGCAGCCGCACGCCCAGCTCCGGGCGCGACTGCTCGCGGCCGCGGAAAAGGATCATGGCCTTGACCTTGTCGCCACCCTCGAGGAAGCCCTGGGCACGCTTGCGCTTCGTCTCGTAGTCGTGCTCGTCGATCTTCAGGCGGAAGCGGACCTCCTTGAGGTCGGTGTTCACCTGGTTGCGCCGGGCATCCTTGGCCTTCTGCGCCTGCTCGTACTTGAACTTGCCGTAGTCCATGATCTTGACCACGGGCGGGCGCGAATCCGGCGAGACCTCGACGAGGTCAAGCTCTGCCTCACGGGCAAGACGAAGGGCATCCTCGACCCGGACGACGCCGACCTGCTCGCCGGCAGGGCCGACCAGTCGGACTTCGGGAACGCGGATACGCTCGTTGGTGCGGGGATCGCTGATCGCGGGCTCCTTCTCATCGAATGCTGTGTGCTGGTGCACGGCGAGAAGAGCAGCCACGTCGCGGTCGCTGCCGCATGGCTCAGCACCTGCGACGACGAGCGTCTGGTGCTGCTGACCCGGTAGCCTTGAAGCGGCTGCGGGTGGGATTGCTCCTCTTTCACCTCCGGGCGAGAGCCCGAAACCTGCAAAAGCCTACCAGAGACCTATCTTCGGGAGAAGAGCCATGACTGACACCGCCCAGCACACCCATGACGACGACGGCCTCGAGGAGGCTCGCGACATCGCGGAGGTGCCGGCGGTCGAGCTCATCAACACCGTCGCGATCCACCTGCTGAGCGCCGCGGCAGTCAAGGTCGGCCTGGCCGACGACCCCGAGCAGCAGCTCGACCTCGACGAGGCGCGCAAGCTCATCAACGCGCTCGCCGGACTCGTCACCGCCGCCGCCCCCGAGGTGGGCAGCATGCACGCCGCACCGCTGCGCGACGGGCTGCGCTCGGTGCAGCTGGCGTTCCGCGAGGCCAGCTCCATGCCCGACGCCCCCGGCAAGGGCCCGGGCGAGAAGTGGACCGGCTCGGTCATCTGAGCCGCAGGTCAGCCGCGCGACTGCCACTCGCCGCGCGTGATCGCGAGGACGGCGGGTGCCACGAGCGGCACGCGCGCCGCTCCCCCGTCCCAGCGGTGCATCCGCACGGCGACGCTCGCGATGCGCTCGCGCACCGCCTCGACCTCGCCGAGCGCGTCGGCGGCCGCCCGCAGCTGCGCGGCGGCGTCCTCCGCCGCATCGACGAGCGCGTGCACCTCGAGGTCGGCGCCGGCCAGCCGGCCGCGCGGGTCGCCGGTCGCCAGCACGATCGCCTGCACCGAGGGCTGGGCGAACATCGCTGCTTCGACGGCCGCGTGCACGGCCGCGTCCTCCACGCCCCACGACCAGGACGCATCCGTCAGCAGCGCCTCGAGCATCGTGCGCGTGAGCACGAACTCGCTCTCGCTGCCGGGGTCGATGACGACGCGGGCGGGCCCGTCGAGGGCGGCCGCGGCGGCGCGCTGCACGCTCGTGGGCACGGGGCGGGCCTTCGCGTTCCAGGCCTGCATCGCGCCGACGTGCGAGAACATCGGGAGGATGCCGGCGCCGTCCGGCCCCTGCACGGTGACGATCGAGAGCTCCTGGGTCTTGTCGATCGTGCGACCGCGCTCGTCGACGCCGGTCTCGCCCGCGGCGGCCAGCAGCGGCACCAGCAGCCGCTCGCCGCGCAGCGCGTCGACGACCAGCGCCCGAGCACCGGTGCCCTCGGCCAGCGCGGCGACCGCGTCGAGATAGCCCGCCGGCGCCGAGCCGTCGTCGCCGGCGTAGGCGGTGTCGTGGTGGGTGAACGTGCGCCCCTCCCAGGGGCGCCCCGCCGAGTCGGCAGCGCGACTCACGGCGCCCCCTACTGTCCCGCGACGTCCAGCGCGGCGACCAGCGTGAAGGCGCCGGCGTAGAGCGCCTTGCCGACGATGGCGCCCTCGACGCCGTGCGGCACGAGCTCGCGGAGCGCGGCGATGTCGTCGAGGCTGGAGACGCCGCCGGAGGCGACGATCGGCCTGTCGGTGCGGTCGGCGACCTGCTTGAGCAGCTCGATGTTCGGGCCCTTGAGCGTGCCGTCCTTCGTCACGTCGGTGACCACGTAGCGGCTGCAGCCGGCGGCCTCGAGGCGTTCCAGCACGTGCCAGAGGTCGCCGCCGTCCTGCGTCCAGCCGCGCGCAGCCAGCGTGGTGCCGCGCACGTCGAGGCCGACGGCGATCTGCTCGCCGTACTCGGCGATCGCCGAGGCGGTCCACTCGGGGTTCTCGAGCGCCGCGGTGCCGAGGTTGATGCGCTTGACGCCCGTGGCAAGTGCAGCCTCCAGCGAGGCTTCGTCGCGGATGCCGCCGGAGAGCTCGACCTGCACGCGGCCCCTGATCGCCTTGATGACCTTCTTGATCACCGCGCGGTTGTCGCCGCGGCCGAACGCCGCGTCGAGGTCGACGAGGTGGATCCACTCGGCGCCCTGGCGCACCCAGTCCTCAGCCGCGTCGACTGGGCTGCCGAAGGAGGTCTCGGTGCCCGCCTTGCCCTGCGTCAGCCGCACGGCCTTGCCGTCGGCGACGTCGATGGCGGGCAGCAGCTGCAGCTTGGGCGACTGGTTGAAATCGGTCATGGGGTGGTGCCTTCTTCGGGTGCGGGTGGTGCGATCGCGCAGTGGGCTGCGGCGTGCGATCAGCCTCAGCGATCGTACTCGCGAGGGGTCAGAGTCCGCGAACCCAGTTCGTCAGCAGGCGGATGCCCGCCTCCCCCGACTTCTCGGGGTGGAACTGCGTCGCCGCCAGCGGGCCGTTCTCGACGGCCGCGATGAAGCGCTCGCCGTGCTCTGCCCAGGTGACGCGCGGCTGCCGGATGCGGGGGTGCGGGTCGATGTGCCACTCGGTGGCGGCGTAGGAGTGGACGAAGTAGAAGCGCTCGTCGTGGAGCCCGGCGAAGAGCTCGGAGTCCTCCGGCGCGTCGACCTCTGCCCAGCCCATGTGGGGCAGGATGTCGGCCCGCAGCCGGCGCACGGTGCCGGGCCACTCGTCGAGCGCGTCGGTGTGGACGCCGCCCTCCTCCCCAGAGGAGAACAGCACCTGCATGCCGACGCAGATGCCGAGCACCGGCCGCGTGCCGGCGAGCCGCCGCCCGATGAGCTCGCCGCCGCGGATGGCCTGGATCCCGGCCATGCAGGCGGCGATCGAGCCGACCCCGGGCACGACCAGTCCGTCCGCCTCCATCACCGTGGCGCGGTCAGCGGTCAGCGACACCTCGGCACCGGCCGCCTCGAGCGCCTTGGCGGCCGAGTGCACGTTGCCGAGCCCGTAGTCGAGCAGCGCGACCCTGGGTCGAGCGGCGGTCACAGCGTGGTCCTCATCACAGTGCTGCGCGCTACAGCGCGCCCTTGGTCGAGGGTACGCCCGTGACGCGCGGGTCGGTCTCGACCGCGACGCGCATGGCGCGGGCGAACGCCTTGAACTCGGCCTCGGCGATGTGGTGGGGGTCACGACCGGCCAGCACCTCGACGTGCGCGGTGATGCGCGCGTTCAGCGTGATCGCCTCGAAGGCGTGACGCACCAGCGAGCCGGTGAAGTGCCCGCCGATGCGGTGCAGCTCGAAGCCCGCGGGCTCCCCCGTGTGCACCAGGAACGGGCGCCCGGAGAGGTCGACGACGGCGCGCGCGAGCGCCTCGTCGAGCGGCACCGTCGCGTCGCCGTAGCGGCGCACGCCGGCCTTGTCGCCGAGCGCCTCCTGCAGCGCAAGCCCGAGGGCGATCGCGGTGTCCTCGACGGTGTGGTGGGCGTCGATGTCGATGTCGCCGGTGGCCTGCACGTCGAGGTCGATGAGGGAGTGCTTCGAGAAGGCGGTCAGCATGTGGTCGAAGAAGGGCACGGTCGTCGAGATCGACGAGGTGCCGGTGCCGTCGAGGTCGAGCGACAGGCGGATGCTCGACTCGCTCGTGGCGCGCTCGATGGTTGCGGTGCGGGGCATGCTTCGATCCTATTCTCCGGTGAGCTCGGCCATCGCCGCCAGCACAGCGGTCGTCTCCCCGGGCGTGCCTGCCGTGATGCGCAGGGTGCCCGGCAGGCCGACGTCGCGCACCAGGATGCCGCGGTCGAGCAGCGCCTGGAAGACGGCCTTCGGGTCGTCGATCCTGCCCACCAGCACGAAGTTGGAGTCGGATGGGTAGGGCTGCAGTCCCAGCGCCGTCAGCTCGTCGACGATGCGGTCGCGCTGCTCGCGCAGCGAGTCGACGCGCGAGAGCATCTCATCGCTGTGCCGCAGCGCCGCGACGGCGGCCGCCTGCGTGATCGCCGAGAGGTGATAGGGCAGCCGCACGAGTCGCAGCGCGTCGATGACCGCCGGGTGCGCGGCGAGGTAGCCGACCCGGATGCCGGCGAAGGCGAAGGCCTTGCTCATCGTGCGAGAGACGAGCAGCCGCGGGAAGCGCTCGAGCAGCGTCAGCGCCGTCTGGCCGCGGTCGTGGGCGAACTCGGCGTAGGCCTCGTCGACCAGCACGATGCCGCGCGCGGACTCGGCGGCCGCCTCGATCACGTCGAGCCCGATCGCGGTGCCGGTGGGGTTGTTCGGCGAGCACAGGAACACCACGTCGGGGTCGTGCTCGGCGATCGCCGCTCGGACGGCATCGGGGGTGAGGGTGAAGTCGTCGGCGCGCGGCACCGGGACCCACCGCATCCCCACACCCTGAGCCAGGAGCGGATACATCGAGTAGGTGGGCGTGAACGAGAGCAGGGAGCGCCCAGGGCCGCCGAACGCCTGCAGCACGTGCTGGAGCACCTCGTTGGAGCCGTTGCCCGCCCAGATCTGCTCGGGCTGCAGGCCGTGGCCGAGGTAGTCGGCGAAGCCGGCGCGCAGCGTGTCGAACTCGCGGTCGGGGTAGCGGTTCGCGTCAGGCAGCGCGCGTGCGATCTCCTGCACGATGTCGAGGGCGACCGCCTCGGGCACGCGATAGGCGTTCTCGTTGACGTTCAGCCGCACCGGCACCTCGAGCTGCGGGGCGCCGTAGGGCGTCAGCCCGCGCAGGTCGTCGCGGATCGGCAGGTCGTCGAGGCTCGTCACCGAACCAGCCTAGGCCGATGTCAGATGCCGTGCACAGCGCGCGATCGAGGGCACGCCGTCAGCGGAGCGGCGTTCAGTGCGTGTACTGCGCGGGGATGGCCAGCTGCTCGCCGGGCTGGATCGCGCCGGCGATGCCGTTGAGCATCTCGATCTCGGCGACCACATCGCGCGGGTCGGCGCCGGGGGCGACCGACTGCGCGATCTGCCACAGCGACTGACCGGGCTGCACGCTCACGTACTCGAACGTGCCGGACTGCGAGGACGCCGAGGCGACCGCGCCGGCGAGTGCATCGCCGAGCACACCGATGCCCGCGAGCGAGCCGGCGGCGATGACGGGAGCGGCGACGAGCAGCGCAAGAGCGCGGCGGCCACGGGCGGTCATCCGCACGCGGATCGTCGGCGTCGTGGTGGTGGCGATCGCAGTCATCGGTACTCCTCTGGTCTGGGATCCGCGGGCGATGCTCGGCCGGGAGCACCGCCCGCGAATCTCTGTTTCGAACCTATCTTCGATTGACCGGATGCGTCAAGCCCTGTCGCGGAGTTTCTCCACGACACGCTCGAACACCCGTTTGATTCCAGCGCCCTGTCGGATACGCTTTCGAACCAAACGGAGTCAATCGCAGGCCACTGACATGGCCCGCGAGCGAGAGCGGAGCGGGCGATGACGAGGCAGCTGACCGAGAAGCAGCAGGCGATCCTGCAGTACATCCAGGGCGCGGTGCGCCAGCGCGGCTATCCGCCGAGCTACCGCGAGATCGGCGACGCCGTGGGGCTCTCGTCGCTCTCGAGCGTGACGCACCAGCTGGGGCAGCTCGAGCTCGCGGGCATCATCCGCCGCGACCCCTCGAGGCCGCGCACCATCGAGCTGCTGATCGCCGACGAGGCCGACGGCGCGGTCGGCAGCATGGAGCAGGCGACCTTCGTGCCGATGGTCGGTCAGATCGCCGCCGGCATCCCGATCACGGCGGAGCAGCAGGTCGAGGACGTCATGCCGCTGCCGAAGCAGCTCGTGGGCAGCGGCGGCGACCTCTTCATGCTGAGGGTGGTCGGCGAGTCGATGATCGACGCGGCCATCTGCGACGGCGACTGGGTCGTCGTGCGGCAGCAGCGCACCGCCGAGAACGGCGACATCGTCGCCGCCATGCTCGACGGCGAGGCGACCGTGAAGGTCTTCAAGCAGCGCGACGGCCACACCTGGCTGCTGCCCCGCAACTCGGCCTTCGAGCCCATCCTGGGCGACGAGTCCGAGGTGCTCGGCAAGGTCGTGGCGGTGCTCCGCTCAGTCTGAGGTCACGCGCGGAACTCGGCCAGCTGGCTGAGCACCGCCTCGGAGACCTTGGCGTCGATGCGGGTGCCGCCCTCCTCGTGCTGCTCGTGCACCACCTCGAAGCGGTCGTGCAGCATCGACACCACGTCGCCGCGGTCGTAGGGCACGAGCAGCGAGACCTCGACCTCCGGCCGCGGCAGCAGCTGGGCGATGCGCGCGAGGATCTCGTCGACGCCCTCGCCGGTGCGCGCTGAGGCGAAGATCGCGTCGGGCTGCAGGCCGCGCAGCACCAGCCGCTCGTCGTCGCTGATGAGGTCGGTCTTGTTGAACACCACGATCTCGGGGATGGAACGCGCGCCAGTCTCCCCCAGCACGTCGCGCACTGTCGCCATCTGCGCGGCGGGATCGGGGTGGCTGCCGTCGACGACGTGCACGATCAGCGCCGACTCCGCGACCTCCTCGAGCGTCGACCGGAAGGCCTCCACCAGCTGGTGCGGAAGGTTGCGCACGAAGCCGACGGTGTCGGCGATCGTGAAGTCCCTGCCATCCGCCGTGGTCGCGCGCCGCACGGTGGCATCGAGGGTCGCGAACAGCGCGTTCTCCACCAGCACCCCGGCGCCCGTGATGCGGTTGAGCAGCGACGACTTGCCGGCGTTCGTGTAGCCGGCGATCGCGACGCCCGGCACCTCGAAGCGGTCGCGATTCGCGCGCTTCGCCTGCCGCGCGGGCGCGAAGCCCTTGATCTGCCTGCGCAGCTTCGCCATGCGCGTGTGGATGCGGCGGCGGTCGAGCTCGATCTTCGTCTCACCCGGTCCGCGCGAGCCCATGCCGGCGCCCTGGCCGCCGACCTGGCCGCCGGCCTGCCTCGACATCGACTCACCCCAACCGCGCAGGCGCGGCAGCAGGTACTCGAGCTGCGCGAGCTCGACCTGCGCCTTGCCCTCGCGGCTCTTGGCGTGCTGGCTGAAGATGTCGAGGATGACCGCTGTGCGATCGATCACCTTGACCTTCACGCGGTCCTCGAGCGCGCGCCGCTGGCTGGGCGAGAGCTCGCTGTCGGCCACCACGGTGTCGGCGCCGAGATCCTTCACGACCTCGGCGAGCTCGTCGGCCTTCCCGCGGCCGACGTAGGTCGCGGGATCAGGGTTCGGGCGGCGCTGGAGCATGCCGTCGAGCACCTGGGCTCCGGCGGTCTCAGCGAGCGCCGCCAGCTCGCGGAGCGAGTTCTCGGCATCCTCTGTGGACCCCGAGTAGACCCCGACCAGCACGACGTTCTCGAGGCGCAGCTCGCGGTATTCGACCTCGGTGACGTCCTCGAGCTCGGTGCGCAGGCCGCCGACGCGGCGCAGTGCCGCGCGATCGGCGCGATCGAGCTGCTCGCCGTCCGCATCGCCTTCGACGGCGTCGCCGTCGAGCGCCTGCGCTCGCTCGTCGAGCACCGTGCCCTCTGCCGGCTGCGCCCAGGCGAGGATGCGCTCCATCGCGCGTCCGCCCTCCGGGATGCGCTCCTGCGGTTCTGCCATGTCGTGTCCTTCGCTACTGTCGAGTCCGTGCCGGACCACTACTTCTCCCCCGATCCCGCCGCGCCCCAGTCGGTGCGCACGATCCGGGTGCCGATCGACGGCGCCGAGCGGGAGATGGTGACCGCGACCGGGGTGTTCTCCGGCGACCGACTCGATGTCGGCACCGAGGTGCTGCTGGCTGCCGTGCCCGCTCCGCCCCAGACCGGGGAGCTGCTCGATCTGGGCTGCGGCTGGGGGCCCATCGCCGCGACGCTCGCGACCCGCTCCCCCGACGCGCACGTGTGGGCGGTCGACGTCAACGCTCGAGCGCTCTCGCTCGTGGAGCGGAATGCCGAGTTGCTCAGTCTATCGAACATCACCCCCGCGACACCTGAGCGGGTGCCGGAGGACGTGCGCTTCGCAGCCATCTGGTCGAATCCGCCCATCCGCATCGGCAAGCCGCAGCTCCACCAGCTGCTGGAGACCTGGATCCCGCGACTGGCCCCCGGCGCGACCGCATGGCTGGTGGTGCAGAAGCATCTGGGCGCCGACTCGCTGCTGCGCTGGCTGACCGAGCGCTTCGCCGACTTCGACGTCGAGCGCGCGGACTCCAAGCGGACGTACCGGATCATCGCCGTCACCGCACCGGACTGAGCCCCTCGCCGCGGAACACGAGCTCTGCCGGGCCGGTCAGCCAGGCGTGACCGCGCTCGTCGACCTCGACCTCGAGCCGGCCGCCCGGGACATCGACGATCCACCGGTCCGCCGCATCCCCTGACCAGTGGCGCGTCGCCATCGCAGCGGCGACCGCACCGGTGCCGCACGAGAGCGTCTCGCCGGATCCGCGCTCGTGCACCCGCATGCGGATCGAGCCGACGCCGTCGGCGATCGCGCCGGGGACCACGAACTCGACGTTCGCGCCGGATGCGGGGGCCGGGTCGAGTGCGGGCGCCGCGTGCAGGTCGAGCGCCTCGAGCTCCGCGTCGCTCGCCAGCGCGACGACCACGTGCGGGTTGCCCGTGCTGACGTCGAGGCCGGGACGGTCGACGTCGAGCCCGTCGGCCGCGACCAGGCGGTCGCCGCCGAGCTCGAAGGCGCCCAGGTCGGCGGCGAACAGCGAGCCTCGTCGCTCGACCCGCTTGATGCCAGCGCGGGTGGCGATGTCGATGCCCTCGCCGTCGGCGAGCTGGGCGAGCCGCGACTCCAGCAGGAAGCGCACGAAGACGCGCACGCCGTTGCCGCACATCTCGCTGAGCGAGCCGTCGGCGTTCCAGTAGTCCATCGCCCAGGTGCCCGCCGGTGCCGCATCGAGCGCCGCATCGCCGGTGGCGCCGGAGCGCACCGCGCGGATGACGCCGTCGCCGCCGATGCCGAACCGCCGGTCGGCGAGCGCGCGCACGCGCTCGGCGCTCAGCGGCTGTGCACCATCGGGATCGGCGATGAGCACGAAGTCGTTGCCGGTCCCGTGCCCCTTCGAGAACACGCCGGTCGCCAGTGCTGTCATGTCCTACAGCGTATCGAGCGCCCGCTGCGCGATGGCAGCCGCGTCCGCTGCCGGCGCAGCCGGGTAGCGCTGGAACCAGGAGACCTGCCGGCGCGCGTAGCGGCGGGTGAGCGCCTGCGTCTGCTCGATCGCCTCCGCCTCGGCGAGCGTGCCGTCGAGCTGGTCGAGCGCCTGCCGGTAGCCGATCGCCTGCTGCGCCGTGGTGCCGCGCTCGATGCCGGCTGCCCGCAATCGCCGAGCCTCCTCGACGATGCCGAGCGACCACATCCGCTCCACCCGCGCATCGAGGCGTGCGACGAGCTCGGCGCGCTCGACCCGCTGGTGCTGGATGATCGTCGGGCGCAGCAGCGCCTCCTCCGGGGGCAGCCCCACGCGGAACGGCTCGCCCGTGAGGGTGACGGCCTCCAGCGCTCGCACCAGCCGTCTGCCGTTGTGCGGACCGATGGCGGCGGCCGCGGCGGGATCCACGCGCAGCAGCCGCTCGTGCATCGAGGCGGCGCCGAGCTGCGTGAGCTCCGCCTCGAGCTGCGCGCGCAGCAGCGCGTCGGTGGCGGGGAAGGCGAAGTCGTAGAGCACGCTCGAGGCGTAGAGCCCGCTGCCGCCGACCAGGATCGGCACCGCGCCACGAGCCTCGATGGACTCCAGCGCTGCGAGCGCGGACTGTCGGTACCGCGCGACCGCGGCGTCCTGCCACGGCTCCAGCACGTCGAGCAGATGGTGCGGATGGCCACGGCGCTCGGCGATGCTCGCCTTCGCGGTGCCGATGTCCATGCCGCGGTAGAGCTGCATGGCGTCGCAGTTGACGATCTCTGCCGTGCCGCCGAGCTGCACGACCGCGTCGGCGATCTCGAGCGAGCGCTCGGTCTTGCCGGTGCCGGTCGCGCCGACGACGGCGATGAGCCTCACAGGCCGGCGCTGCTCACCGCACGCGCAGGGTGGGCAGGCCGAGCGAGACCGGGCCGCCGACAGCGGCGCCCGTCGCACCGGTGCTCGGCACCGCGCACGAGTCGTCCTGCGCGCGGTCCCACGCGTCGCCGGCACGGGTGCGGCGCAGTCTCGCAGGCTCGCTGTCGGCGATCAGGTGGAACGGCGCGGCGTGGGTCACGGTGGTCGTCACGATGTCGCCGGGGCGCGGCGCAGCCGGCCCCGTGAGCGCGCCGGGGCTGAAGTGCACGAGCCGGTTGTCCTGGGCCCTGCCGCTCAAGCGGTGGGTCTCCGCATCCTTCTTGCCCTCGCCGACCGAGACGAGCACCTCGACGGTGCGGCCGACCTGCCGCTGGTTCTCCTCGTGGGAGATGTGATCCTGCAACGCGGTGAGCCGCTCGAAGCGCTCCTGCACAACCGCCTTCGGCACCTGGTCGGGCATCGTCGCCGCGGGGGTGCCGGGTCGGATCGAGTACTGGAACGTGAACGCCGAGGCGAACCGCGAGGCCTCCACCACCCGCAGCGTCTCCTGGAAGTCCTCCTCGGTCTCGCCCGGGAAGCCCACGATGATGTCCGTGGTGATCGCGGCCTCCGGGATGCGGTCGCGCACCTTGTCGAGGATCCCCAGGAACTTCGTCGACCGGTAGGAGCGGCGCATGGCCTTCAGCACCCGGTCGGAGCCCGACTGCAGCGGCATGTGCAGCTGCGGCATCACCGCATCCGTCTCCGCCATCGCATCGATGACGTCGTCGGTGAAGGCGGCCGGATGCGGGCTGGTGAAGCGGATGCGCTCGAGCCCGTCGATCTCGCCGGCCGCGCGCAGCAGCTTGCCGAAGGCGAGCCGGTCGCCGAACTCGACGCCGTAGGAGTTGACGTTCTGCCCCAGCAGGGTCACCTCGATGGCGCCGTCGTCGACGAGCGCCTGCAGCTCGGCGAGGATCTCGCCCGGGCGGCGGTCGCGCTCTTTGCCGCGCAGCGAGGGCACGATGCAGAACGTGCAGGTGTTGTTGCAGCCGACCGAGATCGACACCCAGCCTGCATAGGTGGATTCGCGCTTGGTCGGCAGCGTCGAGGGGAAGACCTCGAGCGACTCGAGGATCTCGACCTCGGCCTCGCCGTTGTGCCGGCTGCGCTCGAGCAGGGTGGGGAGCGACCCGAGGTTGTGGGTGCCGAAGACCACGTCGACCCAGGGCGCGCGCTCGAGGATGCTGGCCCGATCCTTCTGCGCCAGGCAGCCGCCGACCGCGATCTGGAAGCCCTCGCGCTCTCGCTTGGTCTTGGCGAGGTAGCCGAGGTGGCCGTAGAGCTTCTGGTCGGCGTTCTCGCGCACGGCGCAGGTGTTGATCACCATCACGTCGGGAGCGCCGTCGAGGGCTTCGACGTAGCCCGCCTCCTCGAGCGAGCCGCGGAGCCGCTCAGAGTCGTGGACGTTCATCTGGCATCCGAAGGTCTTCACCTCGTAGGTGCGCTGCGCGAGGGTGGTGGACATCGCTCCAGGATACCGCCGGACGAGCGAGGCGCCCCGTGCCTCAGCACGGGGCGCCTCGACGCACAGGATGCGGTTCAGCCCTGGGTTGCCGTCAGCGTCCAGGTGCCGTCGGGCGACTCGCCCGAGAGGTCCATCTCGCCCCCCTCGGCGGTGCCCGTGAAGGTCACGTCGAAGGACTCGGAGTCCTGGTTCTGATCGGTGAGCTGGGTGATGGTCACCGTCAGGTTCGAGGGGTCGCCGGACCAGACGTCTGCGTCCTCATCGAAGGGCCCGCCGTCGCCGTCGTTCCAGTCGCTGATGTCGACGGTGCCGTCGGCGTTGAGCGTGAAGTCCATGGTGGCGAAGCCCGGGCCGAGCTCACCGCTCCACGACGTGCCAGCCAAGTCTTCCGATGCGGTGCCGCCGCCGGGCTCCTGCGTTGTGCCGCCCCCCGGCTCCTCGGTCGTCTGCGTGCCGCCCACGGGCGGCAGCTGGAAGCAGCCGGTCAGCGCGAGCAGCGAGGCGGCCGCGAGGGCCGGGACAGCAACAATCCGGCGCTCCTGACATACCTGTGGGCGCGTTGAGCGTGCCGTGACGGCCGCACGCCGTTCCCTGCCTAGTTTCTGAACTGTCAAAGGTACGGAAACGAGTGGTCAGGAGAACGGCGTGCGTGATGTCAG
>NZ_JABFAP010000001.1:380169-385830 GCF_017168255.1 Agrococcus sp. KRD186 | reverse complement strand
GGTCGAGCTGCTCGGGCGCCGACTCCAGCAGGATGCGGCCGGTGTCGCGCAGCAGCACGATCGAGCGCGGCACGATCAGCGCCGCCACCAGCGCGCTCGCGATCAGGTCGGCCTGCTGGAAGCCCCAGATCCAGATGGCGACCGCCGCCGCGATCACTGCGACCGAGCCGATCGCGTCGTTCAGCACCTCGAGGAACGCCGCCCGCAGGTTGAGGCTCGAGCCGCGGCCGCCGGCGAGCACCGCGAGCGAAACGAGGTTGCCGACCAGCCCGACGACGCCGAACACCAGCAGCAGCGGCCCCGGCACGTCGGTCGGCTCGCCGAGCCGGCGCACGCCCTCGATCACCACGACCAGCGCGACGATCAGCAGCGCGGCAGCCTGCGCGGCCGCCGCAGCAGCCGCTGCGCGCCGAGCGCGACGCCGAGCCCGGCGACATCCGTCAGCATGTGCACGGTGTCGACCAGCAGCGCGAGCGAGCCGGTGACGATCGAGCCGACGATCTGCGCGAGCCGCAGCAGCCGCTGCGCGCCGAGCGCGACGCCGAGCCCGGCGACATCCGTCAGCATGTGCACGGTGTCGACCAGCAGCGCGAGCGAGCCGGTGACGATCGAGCCGACGATCTGCGCGAGCAGCAGCGCTGCGGTGATGCCGAACGCGACGGCGATGCGCGTCGTGCTCGACGCATCCGCCCCGCCGTGCCCGTGCGCGTGACCGCCCGACATCAGTGCCCGCCGCCCTTCAGCCGACGCGCCCGTGCGCCGCGCCGAACCGCACCGTGCCCCCGCACCGCTACAGGCGCGACTTCGTGTGCCAGATGGTCTTCGTCTCCGTCAGGGCGAGGATGCGCTGCGGCGTCTCGGGCGCGATGCCCGGCTCCGGCCGGATGACCCGCTTGAGCGTGTCGGCGGCGCTCTGCTCGAGCGAGATCCAGTCGAGCTCGCCCGCGCCGGTGAGGTCGAGCGCGTTGACGCCGGCGTGGCTCGCGAGCCACGGCGCGAGCTCGGCGGTCGCGACCCTGCAGGCCGACGTGCTCGTCACCGACGACGCGCGGCTGGCGGCGGCCGCCGGCGGCGTGGTCGAGCGGATGTCGTGGACGGCGTTCGTGCGCGCGATCGGGTGACGAGGTCGTAGCACGGCGTCGCAGCAGCAGCGGCTGCCGTGGTCAGCCGACATGACCGACTCGACGGCAGGCGCGCCGATCGTGTCAGTCGAGTCCGGCGCGGGCCCTTGGACGACTGCCTCGGACTCACCGCGAGGCGCACCACCGCGTGCTGGAGCGCCAGTGGCGAACAATCCTCGGGGCCCCGCCCGCTGGCCGCGCGTCGGGAGCCTTGGGTTTCAGTGACAAGCTGGTGTATCGCGAGACCGCAATTCGCCAGAAGTCCCGAAGGCTGTGGTAGTCATAGCGCAGACCTCCCTCGCACCTACGAGAGGGTGGCTGGAGACGAACGGATCGAATCGTGCCCCATCACCCCACTCGAATGAAAGCTAGGCGACAAAGCTTCTGGAAAGTCTCGGTCGCCTCAGTGGCAGCCGTTGCGTTGACGTTTGTGGCCATCCCCGGGGCATCTGCCGAAGAAGGACATGATCCGAGCAACATTGGAGCGATCGGGGCGGCCGAGGCGATCGTTCCTGAGATTGTTGCGGAGACCGTCGTCGATGGGTTTGCATCCGTTGCCGAGACGGACAGCGCTCCCTCGGTAATTGTTGACGGCCTTGACTATGTCGAGGGGCAGTCACCTGGAATCGAGTTCAGCGTCGACTATGGGACGGATGTGATCGGCGAGGTAGATGGCATTACCGTGCTTGAAACCAGCAGCGAGTTGGTCGAGGCGCTGGTGCAGCCGACAAGTGCTGGTGTGAGGGTGCTCACTGTTATCGCGGATGCCTCTGCGCCGACCAGTTATGACTACACCTTCGACGTCCCCGTCGGGACGACACTAACCGCCTCCGATCAACTTTACTACATCGAATCGGGTGAAGACATTCTCGGCAGCCTCCGGTTGCCGTGGGCAGTCGATGCTGACGGGGACCCCGTCCCGACGACGTATTCATGGGAGGGAGCCACCCTCACCCAGCACGTCGACCTTTCACACGCTGGCATCGACTACCCCGTTGTGGCCGACCCCGCCTGGGGATATACCTACAGTTACAACGTCAAATGGACCGCATCCAAGAATTCGATGCTGCTGCGAAGCTGCTTTAACTGCTATTTCCCAGTCTCAGGCGCACCGAGGGCCTTTCCGTCGCCTGGCCAAATCCTTCCATTGAGGGTTGCGGGGTTCAATTTCGAGTGCAAGTTCAAGAGCACATTCACTGGCACTAACTACTTTGGCTTCCAGTTCGATGCAACCCGCAATCATGTAGATGGTTTGGGTTCGAACATTGTGTTTGAGTTCCGAACTGTCGGGGGCGTCAAGAAGTTGGTGGTCAGCGCATACATCGTGAATGACGCGATGTGGCTCAACAGCCCCGTCTACCGTGGCGGCGCGCTTGCAAACTGGGCGACGTTTGCTAGCAATCTCAACAATGCATACTAGGACTCGTGTGACGACCCTGACAGGGGCAACAGCCGCGCTCGGGACAGGCGCTGTCCTCGGCGGCCTACTCATCTTTGGTGCTGCAGCGATTCAGGCTGGCTCCGTCGTGGCCGACCCGTTCTTGCCGTGGGCAATAGCAGGCGGCGTGGCTGTCGGCGCGGTGGCGGGCCTGCTGGCGTTCGCCGCGGGCTGCGGCGCCTACGCGCTGGCGCTTCGTACAGGCCGAGAGCGCCCGGCCGCTGCCATTTCGATTGCCTGCGCGGCGCTCGTCGCGGGCGGCGTCGTGCTTGCCGCTGCTCTTATGACTCGGCATTCCATGCCGGGCACGCTGACCATCGCGACCATTCTCGTCGCTTCCAGTGCTGCGCTCGTCCTCGCGCGCGTCGCGTCGAGGCGGCCTCGTCACCCCGGAAGTTCCTGATCCGGGCGCCATCTTCACTAGGGCATGTCTCCCAATAAGGGGATCTTCGTAAACGAGGGTGTAGGTGGTCGGTGAGCGCAAGTTCGTCACCGTCACCATCGACCTCACCCCGATCCGCGCCGGCACTGCCCCCTCCCGGCTGCTAGACATGGTTGAGGGCCGATCGAAGCAGGCGTTCAAGCAATGGCTGAACCAACGCGACGGCGCATGGCGCGACGGAGTCGAGGTCGTCGTGACGGACGGCTTCACGGGCTTCAAGACCGCCGCGGCGGAGGAGCTGCCCGACGCGGTCGCGGTCATGGATCCGTTCCATGTGGTCCGCCTCGCAGGCGACGCGCTCGACCGCTTGTGTTTTGTCAAGTGGATGTCGGCCGTTTGAGCGCGGATTTTCCGGCCACGTGTGCACGGATTCCGGCCATGTGTGCGCGGCTGGAATCCGTGACGTGGGCGCTGGCCAGCGCGGGTGCTCGTCGTCGCTGCGAGGCGTTCGGCGAGCTGTTCGATCGTGGGCGATGGCCTCGCCGTGGCGTGCCGGGCGCGGTCTCGCTCGGCGCGGTCGGTGACGGCCGGGGGCCGTGTCGGTCTGGGTCGGCTATTTCATGAGGGCGTGGGCGACGCGGTAGGACTCGCCGCGGAACTGCAGGAGCCGGCCGTGGTGGACGATGCGGTCGATGACTGCGGCGGCCATCTGGTCGTCGCCGAACACGGTGCCCCAGCGGGCGAACTCGAGGTTGGTGGTCAGGATCAGGCTGCGTTTCTCGTATGCGTCGGCGATGACTTGGAACAGCAGCCGGGCGCCCTCGGCATCGATCGGCAGATATCCGAATTCGTCGATTGCCAGCAGCGGGTATCTGGCGATCGCGGCGAGTTCTTTGTCGAGCCGGTCGGCGTCTTTCGCGCGGCGCAGCTGGGCGACCAGTGACGCGGTGGTGTGGAATCGTGCCGGGATGCCTCGTTGGCAGGCGGCGGCGATCAACGCGCAGGCGAGGTGGGTCTTGCCGGTGCCGACATCGCCGTAGAACACCAGGTCCCCGGCATGCTGGAGGAACTCCAGGTCGGTGAGCTGCTCGCGGCCGTAGCCGTCGGGGAAGCGGATCGCGGACCAGTCGTAGCCATCGAGGGACTTCAGCGCCGGCAGCCGCGCGGCTCGCAGCAGCCGGACGTGGCGGGCATGCTGACGGGAGGCGTGTTCGGCGGCGAGGAACCCGTGCAGGTACTCGCGTTGCTTCGGCGTGCCCCGGGTCGCCCAGTCGGCCACGACGGTCGTGGTGAGCGAGATCGCCCGGCCGGCGGTGATGATGTCGTCATTGGTGACGGGTGCGCCGGTCATGCCGCGTCCTCCTGGGTCTGGGCCGTAGCCGCCGCGTCGGCGCCAGGCTGCTCGGTGAACTGGTCGTAGACATGCAGGTCGACGACCGTGGCGGCCGGTTCGAGGCCGTCGTGGATGCGGCGGGCGAGCATGCCAAGCCCGTCGCCCGCGGGGTCGGCACCGTGACCGAGCAACGCGGTGGCGGCATCGATCGCGATCTCGAAGCTGGTTGCCGTGGCGGCGTGGTCCAGCCGGGCCAGCAGCCGCGCCCGCTCCGCCAAGCCCGCCTGGTCGAGCCAGTCGCGGACGGGGTCGGCGACCAGCTCACGCGCCGGCGAATGCGACCACGCGCCGGGCTTCACGGCGAGGGCATGTAGCAGCTGTCCCGCGGCGAACACGGTCTGCTCGCTGCGTCCGAACACCCGGTCGAACACCACCACCGGGTGCGCGTGCTCGTCGAGAATCTCGATCCTGTCGTGGCGGACCCCGACGGTGAGATGCCGGCCGTGATAGGCCGGACCCGCCAGATACGCGACGCCCTCGACGATGATCTTGCCGGTCTTGTCCGCGCGGCGAGACTCGTACCGGACCGGGTCGAAGCCGATCCCAGGCAGCTCCAGCCCGGCGGCGATGTCGTCGGCGAACAGCTCACCGATCGGGACGTCCTTGCGCCAATGCTCCCGCGAGGCGAGCGCATCGCAGCGCTCCAGCAGCACCTGGTTCAACGCCGCCAACGACGCCGCCTCGGGCTCGGGAACCATCAGGTTGCGGCGCAGGAACCCCACCGCGTTCTCGACGTTGCCCTTCTCGTTGCCCGAGTTCGGATTGCAGTAACGGGCGGTGAGCCGGTAATGCGCCTTGAACGCGCCGAACAGCTTCGACTCGACGACCCTCTGCCCGCTACGCCGCCCCACGCCGGTGGCGTTGTCGAACACCAGCACCCGGGGCGCGAACCCCACGTGCTCGAAGATGCGGCGCAGCCCATCACAGACGCACTCGGCGGTCTCGCCGCGGTAGGCCTGCACGAACCGGGTGTTCGAGAACGGGAACGTCACCACCAGCAGATGCAGCAGCGTCCGCACCCCCGCGATGATCGCCACGCCCTGACCGAAATCGACCTGCGCCTGCCCCGGCGGCCACGCCAACTCCAGGAACCCCTCGGCCCGAGAGCGATGCTCGGCCCGATACTGCTTCACGAGCCGCTGCACCGGGGAATACGACCCCGCGTAGCCGTGCTCGGCGACCAGCCGGTCGAACACCCGGCCTGGATCGTGCCACCTCGGCCGGATTTCGTGACCTGATGGTCATTCTGCCTTGAGTTTCCGGGGTTCTTGGTGTCCGTGCGGGGCACTAATCGGGCGCTTCTAGACTGCCCAAGTGGGTATGTTCG
>NZ_JABFAP010000001.1:321749-380069 GCF_017168255.1 Agrococcus sp. KRD186 | reverse complement strand
CTGCGCGACATCGTGATCAGCGTCGACGGACACCGGATCACCGCCCAGACCCCTGCCACCGGCGAAGCCGCCGAGATCCTCACCAAACTCAGGTCGGCCATGGGGCACTAACTTGGCACGATCCAGGCCCGGCGCGCGGTATGCCGCTGCTTGCGAGGGCGCCGCGCGTCGTCGGCAAGCCACTCCTGGATCACCGACTCCAGCCCGGCCAACACGACCGAGCCCGGCCGGGCCGCCGCCACCGGCACGACCGGGGAGAAGTCCACCGTCTGCGTGTACTTGGCCACCGAGTCCCGGCTCACCCCGAGGCGCCGCGCGATCTCTCGCCCCGGCACGCCCTCGGCATCAAGCCGCCTGATATTTTCTACAACGGTCATGGGTACCGTCATCTCCTCTACCGGTTCCTTCCCGGCGCCCCGCTTTGCCAAATTCTGGAAGCGCCGACCGGAACCTATCGACGGTGACGGGCCCGTGACCCCAGCCGAACCGGGGAAGCACGGACACCGTCGCCGATGTGAATGATGAACACGTCACGCACGCTCAGCCGACACCCATCGGGACACCGCCTCACAACGTGACGCCGTCGTGGCCGGATTCTCGCGCTCAAACGGCAGGAAACCGGCCACTACCTCGGCCGGAAAACCCTGCTCAACCGGCCTGTAAACAGTCGATCACACACAGACCGCTGCCGACGCCGGATCCAGCAGACCATCCACGGCCGCAAGGGCAACCCGCTCTACGCCGCCCGCCACACCCTGCCCACCGGCGCCGGCCTACTCACCGAACGGCAGCAACGATGACTCGAGACGCTGTTCGACGCCGACGAGGACGTCGGGGTCGAGGTGACCTGGGACATCTATCGACGCATGATCACGGCCTCCCGAGATCCTGACCGGGCGCACGGCCGAGCGCTCCTGCGGGCGCTGATCGACTCGGTCAGCAGCGGCGTCCCCGACGCGCTCGAGGAGGTCATCACGCTCGGGCGGACACTGAAGCAGCGCGCCGCCGACGTGCTCGCCTACTTCGACCGACCAGGCACCAGCAACGGACCGACGGAGGCGATCAACGGCCGCCTCGAGCACCTCCGCGGCTCCGCGCTCGGCTTCCGCAACCTCGCCAACTACGTCGCCCGATCCCTGCTCGAAGCCGGCGGCTTCAGACCGCTACTACACCCTCAAATGCGATGAGCCGTCAATGCCGTGGCCGAGTCGTGGTTCTCGATGCTGAAGAACGAGATGTACTACCGGCAGCGGTTCGCCACGAGGCGCCGCGCACGCTTCCACGTGATGCAGTACATCGAGGTGTTCTACAACCGGCAGCGGCTCCACTCGAGCCTCGGCTACCGCACCCCCGCCGAGGCGCGCGCCGACTACGACATTCAGGCCGCGACCGCGGCCTGATCCGCATAGAGATCGTCTACGAAACTTGACACAGCCCAAGCTGACCGTGCTGCACGGGCACGGGCCGAGCCTCGAGAGCCCCTCGATCGGCGCGGGGTGGGACGACATCACTGCGGCGATCGCGCGACTGCGCCCCGACGTGCTGACCGTGCCCTACGTCATGCTCGGCTGCACCGACGGCCGGCACGCGCACCGCATCACCGACCGCGTCTACCGCTTCGCGCCGTTCGAGATGAGCGCTGCGGAGCGGCTCACGCTGCACGCACGAGACGAGCGCATCCGCATCGACACCTGGCTCGCCGGCTGCCACTGGTACGCGCAGCTGCTGACGACCGCCTGCTGAGCCCCTACTTCGTCTGCGACAGGGCGTGCGAGTGCGGGCTTCTCCCTAGCGCCCGACTTGCGGAAACTCAGATCAACACCATGCCAAACGCCGGCGCGAGCCTCAAGCATGCACGTGCGGCTCGTGCTCGACGTTCGCGGCTGCCAACCTTGCACGATCGTTCTTCGTCGGTATGGGCAACGCAGCCAGAACCAGACCGAGGAGGCCCCCAATCGTTGCCGCAACGCCGACCCACACGATGACGAAAGCCGGAAGCTCCGCAGCACTCGTTATCCCCCGAGTATCAGCGATTGCGCTGCTCATCGTGCCCGAAGCGAACAGCGAACCAGTAAAGATGACCCCGACAAGCAACATTGCGCCAGCAACCAGCACAACACGTCGACGAATCTTGCCCCATGGGGCCTTGAAATGATCCAGCATCCAGGCCATACCGACCGTAAGCGCGATGCTCGTGAGGGACCAGCAGATACCCAACACGATCGCTGGAACCAAGTTGGGACCCGCCGCTAACTCCACATACGCGACACTCAGTTCGCGGTCAACAGCCATGGGCGCGGCCACAAACGCACCCAGCGTGCCGACCACGATCGACGTAGATCCTGTGACGAGAATCGATTTGCGCATGATCTCGCTACCAATTGCAAACCGCTGATACGGGCCAAACGGTACCTATTCGGGACATCCAGTTGGGGTTGCTGGGCCTAGCAGTCTCGAGATCCCAAGTCCCATACTCCAGGTGACCGCCTAGGACGTGGCATTTCCATTGCTGCTTCATACTGTCCCGCACTGCTCCAGCGGGCATATAAGCACCGAAGCTGCCGACCAGAAGACTCCAGCCCTCATTGCTGAACTGAGTGATGTCGCCGCCCGAATACATCGCCCGGCCGTAGGCAGACAGCCATGCCGACAACTTTCTTCCTGGATTGCTAGCGAGATAGTCCGAGATGAACGCCTTTAGCAAGACCTTTCCAGACCAGGTCGGATCTGCGATGAGCGGATACGTAAAGTCGCCGGAGGCATGGTCCACCACCTGAACGAGGCTTAAGCCATCGACGACATACCGGGTCGGCACGGTTCGGCCAGTTGCATCGAACGCCCACGGTGCTTCAACGGCGCCGATCGTCCTACCTTCCGAATTGAGAGTCAAGACCTCGCCTAGGTCGTTCAGTTCGAGAGCCGCGATGTCGCCGCTGAACTCGTACAGGTACTCGGTGGGGGAATCCTCGGAAGCGATGACCGTCGTGACCTGCACAGCGGTGTCCTGAATCGCAAGAACCGACGCGTAGTTCGCGTCTTCTGAAGTAAAGACCAGGGTTCGGTCCGCACTTTCGAATGGCGTTTGGTCCGACAAAGGGAAACCAAACGCCACGGACACCCCGTCGAGGTCGACTGTGACTTCATCAGCATCAGAGTTCGCCAGCGACCCAGCCGCATCGAGCTCGCTGGACAGCCGCATTCCTGGGCTCGCCGCTACTGCATCAGCGACCTGGTCGGGGCTGCTCAGATCTATAACCTGCTCGTCGGAAGATGGTAGTGCCATACCGCAAACTGCGAGCGCTCCGACCGCCGCGCCTGCGATGATGGATTTGCGCCGAGGTTGCACGACATCTCCTTTGGTGACGTTCTGCAGAGACTATGTTACTTTGACGCGCCGTGGCAACGGATCGAGCACACCCGACACCGCGATCGGTCAGGCGTGCAGGTGGGGCTCGTGGGCGGCGTGGCCAGGGGGCTCGAGCTGGAAGGTGGCGTGCTCGAGCTTGAGCGGGAAGTGCTCGGCCGCGCATTCCTGCAGCGCGTCGAGGATGCGCGGCGTGTGGCCGTCGCCGAAGCAGCCCTCCGCCACCACGACGTGCGCGGTCAGCTGGTGCATGCCGGTGCCGAGCGTCGAGACGTGCAGGTCGTGCACCGAGACGACATGCTCGATCTCCATCAAGTGGGCGCGCACGTCGTCGAGGTCGAGCTGCTCGGGCGCCGACTCCAGCAGGATGCGGCCGGTGTCGCGCAGCAGCACGATCGAGCGCGGCACGATCAGCGCCGCCACCAGCGCGCTCGCGATCAGGTCGGCCTGCTGGAAGCCCCATACCCAGATCGCCACCGCCGCCGCGATCACCGCGACCGATCCGATGGCGTCGTTCAGCACCTCGAGGAACGCCGCGCGCAGGTTCAGGCTCGATCCCCGGCCGCCGGCGAGCACCGCGAGCGAGACCAGGTTGCCGGCGAGGCCGACGACGCCGAAGACCAGCAGCAGCGGCCCGGGCACGTCGGTCGGCTCCCCGAGCCGGCGCACGCCCTCGATCACCACCACGAGCGCGACGATCAGCAGGGCCGCGGCCTGCGCGGCCGCCGCGAGCACCTCGACCCGCACGAGGCCCCAGGTGCGGCGGCCCTGCGGCGGCCGCCGCAGCAGCCGCTGCGCGCCGAGCGCGACGCCGAGCCCGGCGACATCCGTCAGCATGTGCACGGTGTCGACCAGCAGCGCGAGCGAGCCGGTGACGATCGAGCCGACGATCTGCGCGAGCAGCAGCACCGCGGTGATGCCGAACGCGACGGCGATGCGCGTCGTACCCGACGCATCCACCCCGCCCGAACCTGCCGCGATCCCGTGCGCGTGCGCGTGACCCCCCGACATCGCTATCGGGGCGCTACAGGCGCGACTTCGTGTGCCAGATGGTCTTCGTCTCCGTCAGGGCGAGGATGCGCTGCGGCGTCTCGGGCGCGATGCCCGGCTCCGGGCGGATGACGCGCTTCAGCGTGTCGGCGGCGGACTGCTCGAGCGAGATCCAGTCGAGCGAACCCGCCCCGGTGAGGTCGAGCGCGTTGACGTCGGCGTGGCTCGCGAGCCAGGGCGCGAGCTCTGCCGCGTCGCCCGTGAGCACGTTGACGACGCCGCCCGGCATATCGCTGGTGGCGAGCACCTCGGCGAGCGAGATCGCCGAGAGCGGCGCGGATCCGGGCACCACGACGACGCTATTGCCCATCACGAGCGCGGGCGCGACCACCGAGGTGAGGCCCAGCAGCCCCTCGCTCTGCGGCGCGATGATCGCCACGACGCCGGTGGGCTCGGGCACCGAGATGTTGAAGTACGGCCCCGCGACGGCGTTGGCGTTGCCGCCGATCGCGGCGATCTTGTCGGTCCAGCCGGCGTGCCACACCCACAGATCGATGGCGGCCTCGACCTGCTTCGCCGCGCGCGCGGCGGTGAGGCCCGAGGTCTGCACCAGCTCGTCGACGAACTGCGCCTTGCGGCCCTCGAGCACCTCGGCGACCCGGTAGAGCACCTGGCCGCGGTTGTAGGCGGTCGCTCCCGCCCAGCCGGGCTGCGCCTTGCGGGCGGCGCGCACGGCCTCGCGGGCATCCTTGCGCGACGCCTTCGCGACGTTCGCGACGAAGCGCCCACGGGCATCCGTCACCTCGGTGACACGGCCCGACTCGCTGCGCGGGAAGGCGCCGCCGATGAAGAGCTTGTAGGTCTTCGGCACATCAAGGCGAGCGGATGCGGCGCGTGCGGCCGCGCGGGAGCCGGCCGGGCGCGCCGTGGTCGCCTCGGTTGCCGCCGCCTTGGTCGCGGTGGCCGTCTTGGAGGTCTTGCTGGTGGCCATCACTTGCCGCCCTTCAGGTACGCCTGCATGCCCTGCCGGCCGCCCTCGCGGCCGTAGCCCGACTCCTTGTAGCCGCCGAAGGGGCTCGCGGGGTCGAACTTGTTGAACGTGTTCGTCCAGACGACGCCCGCGCGCAGCTTGTCGGCGACGGCCAGCACGCGGGAGCCCTTGTCGCTCCAGATGCCGGCCGAGAGGCCGTAGGGGGTGTTGTTGGCCTTCGCGATCGCCTCGTCGGGCGTGCGGAAGGTGAGCACCGACAGCACCGGACCGAAGATCTCCTCGCGCGCGATCGTCGAGGAGGCCTCGACGCCCGTGACGACCGTCGGCGCGAACCAGTAGCCCTCCTTGGGCAGCTCGCAGGGGGCGCTCCAGGCCTCGCCGCCCTCGGCGATGCCGGCGTCGACGAGCCGCGTGATGCGCTCGAGCTGCGCGGTGGAGTTGATCGCCCCCACGTCGGTGTTCTTGTCGAGCGGGTCGCCCAGCCGCAGGGTGGCCATGCGCTCCTTGAGACGATCCATCACCGCGTCATGGATGTTCTCCTGCACCAGCAGGCGACTGCCGGCGCAGCAGACCTGGCCCTGGTTGAAGAAGATGCCGTTGACGATGCCCTCGATGGCCTGGTCGAGCGGGGCGTCGTCGAAGACGATGTTGGCGCCCTTGCCGCCGAGCTCGAGGGTGAGCTTCTTGCTCGTCCCGGCGAGCGCCTTGGCGATCTCGCGGCCCACCGCGGTGGAGCCGGTGAAGGCGACCTTGTCGACATCGGGGTGGCGCACGAGCGCCGACCCGGTCTCGCCGGCGCCGGTGATGAGGTTGACGACCCCTGCGGGCAGGCCCGCCTGCTGGCAGATGTCGGCGAACAGCATCGCCGTCAGCGGCGTGGTCTCGGCGGGCTTGAGCACCACGGTGTTGCCGGCGGCCAGCGCCGGGGCGATCTTCCACGACAGCATCAGCAGCGGGAAGTTCCAGGGGATGATCTGCGCGGCGACGCCGTGCGCTTGCGGGTTGGCACCGAGCCCGACCCAGTCGAGCTTGTCGGCCCAGCCGGCGCAGTGGAAGAACCACTGGGCGACCAGCGGCACGTCGGCGTCGCGGGTCTCCTTGATGGGCTTGCCGTTGTCGAGCGACTCGGCGACCGCGAGCTCGCGCGCCCGCTCCTGCAGGATGCGAGCGATGCGGAAGAGGTACTTGCCGCGGTCGCGGCCCGACATGGGGCCCCAGACGTTGCGGTAGGCCTTGCGCGCGGCGGCGACCGCCGCATCCACGTCGCCTTCGTCGGCGGCGGCGAACATGGCGATCTGCCGCTCGGTGGAGGGCGAGACGGAGGCGAAGCTCGTGCCGCCGCCCGGGCGCCACTCGCCGCCGATGAACAGGCCGTACTCGTCGCGCAGACCCAGGATGGAGGTCGACTCGGGAGCCGGTGCGTAGTCGAGGAATGTCATCGCGTGCCTCAGTCGATCGTCACGTAGTCGGGGCCGGAGTAGCGGCCGGTGGTGAGCTTCTGGCGCTGCAGCAGCACGTCGTTGAGCAGGCTCGAGGCGCCGAAGCGGAACAGGTGCGGGTCGAGCCACGCCTCGCCGCAGGTCTCGGCGACCGCGACCAGGTACTTGATGGCGTCCTTCGAGGTGGAGATGCCGCCGGCGGGCTTCACGCCGATGCGCTCGCCCGTCAGCCGCTCCCAGTCGCGCACGACCTGCAGCATGAGCGCCGTCACCGGCAGCGTCGCCGCCGGCTGCACCTTGCCGGTGGAGGTCTTGATGAAGTCGCCGCCCGCGAGGATCGACAGCCAGGAGGCGCGGCGCACGTTGTCGTAGGTGACGAGCTCGCCGGTCTCGAGGATGACCTTCAGATGGGCGTAGGTGCCATCGTCGCGGCGGCAGGCGTCTTTCGTCTGCACGATCTCGTCGAAGACCTTGCCGTAGTTGCCCTCGAGGAAGGCGCCGCGGTCGATGACCATGTCGATCTCGTCCGCGCCGGCGGCGACCGCGTCGCGCGTGTCCTGCAGCTTCACGCCGATGCTCGCCCGGCCGGAGGGGAAGGCGGTCGCGACAGCCGCGACGTTGATGCCGTCATCCTTGCCGGCGCTCCAGGCAGAGCCGAGCGCCTCCACCGCATTGCCGACCATGTCGCCGTAGACGCAGACGGCCGCCGGGCGGGGCGTGGACGGGTCGGATGCGTCGGGCACGAGTGCCTTCGCCACCAGTGAGCGCACCTTGCCGCGGGTGTCGGAGCCCTGCAGCGTCGTCAGGTCGATCATGCGGATGACGGTGTCGAGCGCCGCCGCCTTCGAGGTGGTCTTGATGGAGCGGGTGCCGAAGGACGCGGCGCGGGCCTCGAGGCCCACGGCGTCGACGGTCGGGAGCCCCTCGAGGTGCTGCCGGAGCGCGACCTCTGAGAGGTCGCCGCCGAGCAGCTGGACGGCGCGCTCTGCCGGGGCGAGCGCTTGACTGGGTGTGGTCACGCTGTTCCTTCTGCTGAAGCTGCGGTGCGGATCTCCGCCAGGTGGTTCGCGGCTTGCGTGCAGGGAAGTCTACCCAGCGAGGAGCGGCGCCACGGCCTCGCGCGTGTGCTCGACGTCGCGGTGCATCTGCGCGATCAGCTGGTCGAGTCCCTCGAAGCGGTGCATGGGGCGCACGAAGTCGACCAGCTCGAGCGTGATCGGCCGGTGGTAGAGGTCGAGGTCGACATCGAGCAGGTAGGCCTCGACGGTCTTGGCCTGCACGCCGTCGAAGGTGGGGTTGTCGCCGATCGAGACGGCGGCGGCGAAGGTGCCGGCGTCGACGTGGGCGATCGCGGCGTAGACGCCGTCGGCGGGGATGTAGCCGTCGACGGGCGTACCCAGGTTGGCGGTCGGGAAGCCGAGGGCCTTGCCGCGCTGGAAGCCGCGCACGACGTCGCCGCGCAGCCGGTGGCGGCGGCCGAGCATCTCGTTGGCCTCGTCGATGCGGCCGAGCTCGAGCGCCTCGCGGATCCAGGTGGAGGAGACCCGGCGGCCGTCGGTGAAGCAGATGTCGTCGATCGACTCGACGCGCACGCCGCGCGGCTCGCCGAGCTCGCGCAGCAGCGCGGGCGTGCCCGCACCCTTGAAGCCGAACCGGAAGTCGTCGCCGACCAGCAGCATCCGCGCCCCGAGTCCGTCGAAGAGCACGCGCTCGGCGAACTCCTGCGGGGGCTGCGCTGCGGTGGCCCTCGTGAACGGGATGACGATCACGCGGTCGGCACCGGCGGCGCGCAGCAGCGCGATCTTGTCGTCGAGCGAGGTGAGCGGCAGGGGTGCGATGTCGGGGCGCACCACCTCGAGCGGGTTGCGGTCGAAGGTGACGACCGTGGTCGCGAGGCCCTCGGGCTCGGCCAAGGCGCGGAGCTGCTCGAGGATGCGCCGGTGGCCGATGTGGACGCCGTCGAACTTGCCGATCGTGACGGCGCTGGGCACGGCCTCGAGCTCGTCGATCCAGGCCATCGGGTCGGGCTCGGATGCGGCCTGGGCGGCGGCGCTCATGCGGCCACCCGCTCCCGGCTGACGCGCAGCCACCACAGGCCCAGGAACGGCAGCACCGCAGGGATGAACAGGTAGCCGATGCCGAAGTAGCTCCACACCGAGGGGTGGCCGAACAGCTCGGGGGCGACGAGCGAGAGCGTGCCGACCACGAGCACGCCGGCGAGCTCGAAGCAGACGGCGGCGAGCGCGACCTTCCTGGCGGTCTCGCTGCGCTGCATCGCGAGCGCGACGGTGGCGACGATGTAGACGACCGCGGCGACCGCGCTCAGCGTGTACGCGAGCGGCGCCTCGTCGAAGCGCTGCACGATCTGCACGAAGGAGCGACCGGTCGCGCCGATCGCCAGCACCGCGTAGACCGCGATGAGGACCCGGCCGATGCCTGCATGCCTGCGCTCGCTCACTCGATCGATTCTATGGGGCCCTCAGAGAGCCAGCGCGACCCGGAGCGCATCCCCGACTTGGCGCATCGCGAACGGGCTCAATGCACCACGGAGTCGGCCGAGCTCTGCCGGAAGGAGTTCGACGATGATGTCTCCGAGGACGGAACCCACAACAGGCTCGCCGTGGCTGAGCACGACGATCGACGGCATCGTCGGTTTCGGCGTCGTGGTGATGCGGGCAGCGAGGCAGGAGCCCAGGCGGGCGTTGCGGTCATTGCTGGAGACGATGACGAAGGGCTTCGCGCCGTAGCCCAGATCAGCCATGTACACCTGCCCGCGCAGCGGCGTGCTCAATCCGAGCCTCCGCGTCGGCGCCCCCGGATCGCTGCGAAGTGCTCCTGCAACTCTGCGTCCTGCGCGAGCTGCTCGTACCCGATGCTGAGCACGTGCTCCGTCACGAAGTCGAGGCGCTGGCGCAGCAGTGCATGCACGAGGCTCGCATCGGAGACGCTCACATCATCGATGCCCGCATGCTTCGCGGCATCCGGGGACGTCCTCAGCAGTTCGAGGTCCGCCTGGTCCTGAGGCGTCAAGGGGACACTCAACCGCTTGTGCGTCGTCGTCATGCATCAGATTCTTGCATCACCGGGCAAGGAGTACAAGCGTCAGCCGCCCTGCACGAACCAGATCTGGTGCATCCGGTAGGCCATCACCGCGACCGCCAGGATGGCGATGCCGACGATGAGGGTCTGCCACTCGCTCTTCTTGTCGATCAGCGCCCACATGACGGCCGCCGGCGGGATGAGCAGCGCCGAGATCAGGTAGACCCAGTACTCGAACAGGTCGCCCGTGGGCCCCGCGCCCATGAAGGGCGCGATGATCGAGGCGACGACCTGCACGATCAGCGTCAGCAGGGTGAGCGCCGCCGCGCCCAGGATCCAGTCGTTGAAGGGCTTGCGCAGCAGCCCGACGATCACCACGGCGAAGCCGATCACGGCCAAGCCGATCGCCTGCGCGAGCATGAGCCAGTCGATCACGCGTCCTCCAGTTCAGACGGTCGGGAAGTTCGTCACCGGCAGCAGCCGGTTGCCCGAGACGCGGGCGATGCCGATCAGCCGCTCGCCGTGCACGGCGGCAACGATGCCGCTCTCGCCCTCGAGCGCGGGCGTCTTGCGGCCGTGCATGAGGTTCGCGGCCCGCTCGTCGTCGAGCTGCGCGACAGGCAGGATGCGCGCGGCGGCCTGAGCAGGCGGCACGAGCAGCCGGGCCGCGCCCGTCTCGGGCAGCGCGTCGGCGATCGGTGCGCCGTCGACCTCGAACGGCCCCACGCGCGTGCGGCGCAGCGCGCTCAGGTGCCCGCCGACGCCGAGCGCCTCCCCCAGATCACGCGCGAGCGCACGGATGTAGGTGCCGCTCGAGCAGTCGACCAGCACGTCGACCTCTGCGGGCAGGTCGGCGGATACGGCGGGCCGGAAGGCGAGCACGTCGAAGCGGGAGACGGTGACGGGCCGGGCGGCCAGCGCCAGCTGCTCCCCCGCCCGCACCCGGCTGTAGGCGCGCTCGCCGTCGACCTTGATGGCGCTGACGGAGGAGGGCACTTGCTCGATCTCGCCCGTCAGTGCCCCGATCGGCGCCGTGAGGTCGTCGCCCGACAGGTGCGACGCATCCGCCGTCGTGGTCACCTCGCCCTCGGCGTCGTCGGTGGTGGTGGCGGAGCCCAGCGCGATGGTCGCCGTGTAGGTCTTGTCGAGGCCGACCATGTGCGTCAGCAGGCGCGTGGAGGGGCCGACGCCGAGGATGAGCAGGCCCGTCGCCATCGGGTCGAGCGTGCCGGCGTGGCCGACCTTGCGGGTGCCGAGCGCACGGCGGGCGCGGCTGACGGCGGTGTGGCTCGTGATGCCCTGCGGCTTGTCGACGAGCAGGATGCCGTCGGGGCTGGAAGGGGCTGCTGGCACCCTGCGAGCCTACCGGCGGATAGCCTGGCCGGCATGGCGATGGACGACTCGACAGCACCCGCGCGGCAGCGCATCGCGGTGATCGGCGCGGGCGCGATCGGGGGCGTGATCGCGGCTCGGTTGGATGCGGTCGGTCACCACGTGACGGTCACGGCGCGGGGCGAGAACCTGGCGGCGATCCGCGCCGAGGGGCTGCGCATCAAGGGCGGCTTCGGCGCGCACACGGCGCCGGTGGCGGCGCTCGAGGTGCTCACGGAGGCGCCGGATGCGGCGATCCTGGCCGTCAAGGCGACCGGCGCCGTCGAGGCGCTGGAGGCGAACCGGGCGGCGCTCGCGGGGGTGCCGCTGCTGGTGGTGCAGAACGGGCTGGGCGGCGAGCGCGCGGCCGCACGGCTGCTCGGGCACGAGCGCGTCGCCGGCGGCATCTCGCTCATGGCGGCGAACTCGCTCGAGCCCGGCATCGTCACCGTGACGGCTGACGGCGACACGATCGTGGGCGGCGTCGAGGGGGCGCGCTTCGCGGCGCTGCTGGGCGATGCGCTGCCGACGAGCGAGACGCCCTCGATCGAGGGCGCGCAGTGGACGAAGCTGCTCATCAACATGGTGAACGCCATCCCCGCCATCGTCGGGCACTCGGTGCAGGACGTCATCAGCGACCCGGGGCTGCGACGCGTCATGCTCGCCTCGATGCGCGAGACCGCCCGCACGGGGTTCGCCGCGGGGGTGGCCTTCCAGCCGCTGCAGGGCCTCACTCCGCTGCTCGTGCGGCTCGTCGCCTACGCCCCGCGCCGCATCGCGCAGCAGGTGCCGCTGCGCATCAGGGAGCGCCTGGGCGCGGTGCCCAACCTCGGCTCGACGCAGCAGTCGATCCGGCGCGGGCAGCTGACCGAGGTCGACGCGATCAATGGCGCGGTGGTGGATGCGGCGGTGCGGCTCGGGCGCGAGGCGCCCGTCAACGCGGCGCTCGTCGAGCTCGTGCACGAGGTGGAGCGCACGGGCGACTTCCTGCCGCCGTCGGTGGTGCGGGGTCTCGCCTAGCAGCTGTCGGCGAAGGACTGGAAGGGCTTGCGCCAGTCGGTGTTGTCGACGATGAAGGTGGCCTTGCGGCGCGGGGTGGAGTTCGACTCGTAGAGGTCGTGCGCCTCGCGGTAGCGGCGGTGCGACTCGTGCTGCACGTCCGGGTGCGCGCCATCCCGTGCGCGCATCCGCTCGCCTCTGACCCGGTCGCTCGCCTCCAGGTAGACGACCGCGTGCCACTTGCCAGCGAGCGCCGGGCGCTGCAGGAAGACGCCGTCGACGATGAGCACCGCATCCGGACCGGCCGTCCGCCACTCCATCTCGACCGACGCATCCCTGTGCAGGTCGAAGGCGGCGGTCTGGAACCCGGTCGAACCGCCCATCCGGAACGGGTGCAGCAGCACCCGGTCGAGCAGCTCGGTGTCGAAGGCATCCTCGTAGTAGCCCTTGGGCGAGTCGCGGCCCTGGCGGTAGCGGAACGCCTGCGGGCGGTGGAAGTCGTCGACGCTGGCGCGGAACGCCTCGGCGCCGGCGCGCGCGAAGGCGACCTGCAGTGCATCGGCGAAGTGCGTCTTGCCGGTGCCGTCGCGGCCCTCGACCGCCACCAGCCGGCGGCCGCTCGGGTTGCGGCGCAGCATGAGCTCGGCCAGCTGCGTGTAGAGCTGCTTCTGCTCGGGCGTCCACGACGCGGCCCGCATGAGGAGTGCGCTGTCGACCATGCGGCCAGCCTAGACGGCCGCGGGTCGACGGGCTCGGTGCGCGCGGCGTGCGGCGTGCGGCGTCAGGCGACCGGCGTCAGGCGACCGGGGTCGGCGGCGCCACCGGGCGCTTGCCATAGGCGAGGCGGCGCAGCAGCACCTCGGCGGGCCCGCGCGTGCCGGCCCGGTCGAGGATCGCGGCGATCACGAGCGTGACGAGCCAGACGCCGACCGCGTAGCCGGTGGCCGCGAGCGGCGTGAGCTGCGCGCCGAGGCCGAAGCCCCATGCCGCGAGCACGGGCGCGAAGAGCACCGACTGCGCGAGGTAGCCGCTCAGCGAGCGCTTGCCGAGGGCGGCGATCGCGCCGGTGACGATGCCGCGACGCTCGCCGACGGCGGCTGCGACGAGCCCGAACAGTGCGGCGTAGCCGATGCCGCCGGCCACGCCGGCGAGGCTCGAGATGCCCATCGTGCCCCAGGAGATCGCGGGGTCGAACAGCATTCCCGCGAACTGCAGCGCGGCGAGCGCGCCGCCCGCCCAGCCGATCGCGATGCCGATGATCGCGATGCGGATGAGCAGGGCGCGGTGCTCGGCCGGACGGTCGAGCAGACCGCGGCGCGCCGCCAGGATGCCGAGCACCACCGCGAGCGGCACGGTCAGGGCGAGCACCTGGCCGGGCGTCGCCAGGAGCCACAAGCCGATGCTCTGCAGCATGAACAGCAGGTAGTTCGATTCCGCCGGCGGCATCGGGAGGCTGCCGCTTGCGAACTGTGAAGGGTCGCCGGCGACGCCGCTGCTGAGCACGAGTCCGCTCACGAGGCTGAAGAGCCCGAACAGGCTCAGCAGCCCGACGAGCACCCACGCGACGATTCGCAGCGTGCGATCCGAGCGGCGCAGCAGCAGCCACGTCACGATGAGCCCGACGAGCCCGTAGGCTCCGACGATGTCGCCGAACCACAGCAGCAGCGCGTGCACGGCGCCGAACGCGAGCATCCACGCGTGCCGGCGCTGCAGCAGCCGCCTCGCATCGCGCCACGGTGTGCCCGCGGCGGCCTGTCTGCTGTACATCTGCCAGATGCCGTAGCCGAACAGGAACGCGAACAGCGGGTAGGCGCGGCCGTCGATCGCGACCAGCGAGAACAGCTGGTAGGCGAGGTCGGCGCCCTCGTAGCCGATGCCGTGCGCGTTCGTCAGCCCGCGCTCGGCGGCGTAGAGCCACCACGGCACGTTCGCGACCGCGATGAGCAGCAGCATCAGACCGCGCGCGAGATCGGGGGCGAGGCTGCGGCCTCGCGCGGCGGTCGCCGCAGCGGCCAGGTCGACCTCGTCGTTCGGTGCGTGCGGCTGCGGCATCTGCGGGTGAGGGTGCGGGACGGTCACCTGCCCGACGCTATCGAGCGGCCGTCTACGCTGGCTGGATGCCCGGCGACCTCCCGATGAACGAGCTCGCCGAGTGGTACCTCGACAGTGCCCGCGACCTGCCCTGGCGGCGCCCGGAGTTCGACGCCTGGGGCACCCTCGTGAGCGAGATCATGCTGCAGCAGACCCAGGCCTCGCGCGTCGCGGTCGAGATCGACCGCTGGCTCACCCGCTGGCCGACGCCGGCCGACCTCGCCGATGCGCCCACGCACGAGGTGCTGCGCCAGTGGGGCACGCTCGGCTACCCGCGGCGAGCGCTGCGGCTGCAGGACACCGCACGTGCGATCGTCGAGCGGCACGGCGGCGCGGTGCCCAGGGATGTGGATGCGCTGCTCGCGCTGCCGGGCGTCGGCGACTACACGGCGCGGGCCGTCGCCGTCTTCCACTACGGCGACCGCCACCCGGTGGTCGACACGAACGTGCGGCGGGTCGTCGCCCGTGCGGTGCACGGGCAGGGCGAGGCAGGGCCCGCGCGGCGACGCGACCTGGCCGACGCCGAGGCCCTGCTGCCTGCGGACGCGCGGGACGCATCCGTCATCTCCATCGCGCTGATGGAGCTCGGCGCGCTCGTCTGCACGGCCAGGAAGCCGGCCTGCGAAGCATGCCCCATCGCCGACGCGTGCGCGTGGCGCGCGGCCGGCTACCCGCCGTACGAGGGCAGGCGCGCGCCGCGGCAGTCGACCTTCGCCGGCAGCGACCGACAGGCGCGCGGCACCGTGCTGCGGGCGCTGCGGGGCCTCGACGTGCCGCTGACCGACGCGGAGGCGGCGCAGCTGTGGCACGACGCGGAGCAGCTCGAGCGGGCGCTCGCGTCGCTCGCCGCCGACGGACTGGTCGTGCGAGCCGGCGCCAGCACCCGCCTGCCCGACTGACGATCTCAACGTGTGAGGTGACAGCTCGGCGCAGGGGATGCGGCGAGCCACCACCTGACACGTTGAGAATCAGCGGGGCATAGGTTGGTGCCCATGCCGGCACGACACCAGCGACTGACCGAGACCACCGACGAGCTCGATGCGGCGCTCGCCGCCATCAGGGCAGAGCTCGAGCTGACGAGCGAGTTCCCGCCCCAGGCGCAGGCCGAGGCCGAGGCCTTCGCGGCCGACCCGCAGCTGCCGGAGGCCGACCAGACGGGCGTCGCGTTCGTCACCATCGACCCGCCCGGCTCCACCGACCTCGACCAGGCGCTGCACATCGAGCGCGCCGGCGAGGGCTTCGTGGTGCGCTACGCGATCGCCGACGTGCCCGCCTTCGTCTCCCCCGGCGGCGCGATCGACGCCGAGGCGCGGCGGCGCGGCCAGACGATGTACGCGCCCGACGGCCGCGTGCCGCTGCACCCGCCGGTCGTGAGCGAGGGCGCAGCGAGCCTGCTCGCCGGGCAGGAGCGCGGCGCCTACGTGTGGTCGATGCAGCTGGATGCGTCTGGTGACGTCACCGAGACGACCCTCGAGCGCGCACGAGTGCGCTCGCGCGAGCAGCTCACCTACGAGCAGGCGCAGGAGCGGGTCGAATCGGGCGATGCGATGCTCGGGCTGCTGGCGACGGTGGGCGAGCTGCGCATCGCGCTCGAGGAGGCGCGCGAGGGCGCGAGCCTCGACATGCCGGAGGAGCAGATCGAGCGCGACGGCGAGAGCTTCGTGATCGAGCGGCGCGTGCTGCTGCCGGTCGAGCGCTGGAACGCGCAGATCTCGCTCATGACCGGCATGGAGGCGGCGAACCTGCAGCTGCGGGCGAAGCGCGGCATCCTGCGCACGATGCCGCGGCCGCCCGAGGGCGACGTGCACCGCTTCCGCAAGGAGGTGCGGGCGATCGGCGAGGAGTGGGCGAAGGGCGAGCACTACGGCGCGTTCCTGCGGCGGCTCGACCGCGAGAAGCCGACCACGCTCGCGATCCTGCAGGCAGCCAGGCGGCTCTTCCGCGGCGCCGGTTACGACGTGCTGCACGACGGCTCGCAGGCGGCTGAGCTCGAGCAGGCCGCGATCGGTGCCCCCTACGCGCACACCACCGCGCCGCTGCGCCGGCTCGTCGACCGCTACGTGCTCGCGCACTGCGAGGCGATCGCCAACGGCCGCGAGATCCCCCAGTGGGCGGCCGACGGCCTCGAGGGGCTGCCAGAGATCATGCAGCGCTCGAGCCAGCTGGCGAACCGCCTCGAGCGCGAGTCGATCGACGCCGTCGAGATCGCCGTGCTGCAGGGCCGCATCGGCGACGAGTTCGACGCGGTGGTGGTCGAGAGCCGCAAGGAGGGCGCGACCATCCAGCTGATCGACCCGCCCACGGAGGCCAGGTGTGAGACGGATGCGGAGCCCGGCTCGCGCATCAGGGTGCGGCTGACCGAGGCAGACCTGGGCAAGCGGCTGCTGCGGTTCGCCCAGGTGTAGCAGGTGACTTCTGCGGCACTGGTCGAGGTGCCGGGGAACTGCGGCACGCGAGAACGCGCAACGGAGCCACCGCGAGGTGGCCTCGGCTAGCGTTCGACTTTCAACGCGTCAGTGGCAGGTGGAACTCTCAGTCCATGTTCTTGTTCTACGTCGATGAGTGTGGGGACAACTCATTGGCTCGCGACGCTGGCGGCACGGGATTGAAGGCCGGTGTCAGCGAGTTCTTCACGCTGTCGGCAGTGGGAATCAGAGATAGTTCACGTGGCGCAATCGCACGCGATCTCGTCAAGATCAAACGAAAGTGGCTGGGCTTCGAGAGCTCGCACGACCTGACCGGGTGGTCCGCTACGGAGATCAAGGGACGACATCTCGGGCGCGCCGCACGATCGGTCGCGGCGGGGAAGCGACTGCCTCGGCCGCTGGGATTCTCGTTGCTGACGAACCACGATGAAGTCGACGGATTGTTGCGAGACCTCGGCCTAATCTTCACGCGGTACCGACCGATCACCTTCAGCGTCACCGTGACAAGCGCGAGCATGGCAAACGTTCCGACGCGTTCGATCCGGTGGGAGTCGCCTACGCCTACCTTCACCAGCGAGTGGCGTTGACGCTCGAGCACCTCTTCGAAGGCGAGAGGTCGATACGGAGCTGAGTTCTTGGGATCGCGAACTGATTCAGTTGGCCGATATCGTCGCGTACTCGGCCACCGAATGTGTGCGATCCGGGAGCGCACCAGCGCACGCGAGCTACCTGTGGACTCAGATCCGATCGACGCTCGCGATGCATTGGCGTACCGGATCACCGGCCGGACGGGGCTTCGCTGCACATCCCCCAACTGCAGCCATGCCCGATCTGGGGTGAACGAAGTAACCGGCACTAGTTGGGGCCACCGGATATCCGGAAGCGGGCTGACTAGCGCCGGTGCAACTGACGCTACCAGCCGCGGCGGTGCTCGTCCAACGGCCGTCCGACCGCTTGTGGACGCATTGAGGGCTATCGCCCACTCGACGACCGTGGCTGGCTCAGGCCTCGTCGCGCTCGTCGTCCTCGTGCGGCTTGCGGTACGGGTCGGCGTCGCCGGCGTACTTCCCTGCGGCAGCCGCCTCCTGGGCGGCCTTGTCGCGCATCCGCGCCTCGTCGAGCAGGTGCTCGATCGACGCCGCGTTCTCGGGCAGCGCGTCGAGGAAGAACTCGATCGCCGGCGTCAGGCGCAGCGAGAGCCCCTTGCCGATCTCGCGCCGCACCACGCCCTTGGCGCTCGCGAGGGCGATGGCCGTGTCGGCACGCTCCTCGTCGCTGCCGTAGACGGTGTAGAAGATCGACGCGTGCTGCAGGTCTCCGGTGACCCGGACATCCGTGATCGTCACGAAGCCGAGTCGCGGATCCTTCACCTCGCGCTCGAGGGCGCGCACGGTGATCTCGCGGATGCGGTCGGCGATCTTCCTCGCCCTGGGGTTCTCCTTCATGACTTCCTCCAGTCTCTGAAGACGGGTATGGGGCGACCGTGGCCGCCCCATACCTTGTCACGCGATCAGACGCGCGGCTTCTCCACCATCTCGGTGGTCTCGATCTCGTCACCGATCTGCAGATCGTTGAACTTGCCGAGGCCGATACCGCACTCGTAGTCCGTCTTCACCTCGGTGACGTCGTCCTTGAAGCGGCGCAGCGACTCGATGGCCAGGCCATCGGCCAGCACGATGCCGTCGCGGATGACGCGGGCCTTCGCGTTGCGGGTGATCGTGCCGGAGCGGACGATCGAGCCCGCGATGTTGCCGAACTTCGACGAGCGGAAGACCTCGCGGATCTCCGCCACACCCGACCTGACCTCCTGGTACTCAGGCTTGAGCATGCCCTTGAGCGAGTTCTCGATGTCATCGATCGCTGCGTAGATGACGTTGTAGAACCGCACGTCGACACCCTCACGGGCGGCGCGCTCACGAGCCTTCGGGTCAGGGCGCACGTTGAAGCCGATGATGACGGCGCTGTCGACCGTCGCGAGGTTCACGTCGGACTCCGTGACGCCACCGACACCGCGGTGGATGATCCGCAGGTCGACCGTGTCGTCCACCTCGATCTTCAGCAGCGACTCCTCGAGCGCCTCCACGGCACCCGAGACGTCACCCTTGATGATGAGGTTGAGCGTCTCGACCTTGCCCTGCTCGAGCTGGGTCTTCCAGTCCTCGAGCGACAGGCGCTTGCGTGCCTTCGCCAGCTGGGCGTTGCGCTCGACGGCCTCACGCTTCTCAGCGATCTGACGCGCCGTGCGGTCCTCCTCGGTCGAGATGAACGTGTCACCTGCACGGGGAACGCTCGAGAGGCCCTGCACCTGCACCGGCATCGAGGGGTACGCCTCCTGCACCATCTCGCCGCGGTCGTCGACCATCGCGCGGACGCGGCCGTAGGCCGTTCCCGCCACGATGGCGTCGCCGACGCGCAGCGTTCCGGACTGGATGAGCACGGTCGCGACCGAGCCGCGGCCCTTGTCGAGGCGAGCCTCGATGGCGACGCCGCGCGCCTCCTTGTTCGGGTTCGCGCGCAGGTCGAGGCCGGCGTCCGCCGTCAGCAGCACCGCCTCGAGCAGCTCGTCGATGCCGGTGCGAGCCAGCGCCGAGACGTCGACGAACATCGTGTCGCCGCCGTACTCCTCTGCCACCAGGCCGTACTCGGTGAGCTGCTGGCGCACCTTGGCCGGGTTGGCGTCGGCCTTGTCGACCTTGTTGACCGCGACCACGATCGGCACGCCTGCGGCCTGCGCGTGGTTCAGCGCCTCCACCGTCTGCGGCATGATGCCGTCGTCGGCCGCGACCACCAGGATCGCGATGTCGGTGACCTGCGCACCGCGGGCACGCATGGCGGTGAACGCCTCGTGACCGGGGGTGTCGATGAAGGTGACCGAGCGGTCCTCGCCCTCGTGCTCCTGCCAGACCTGGTAGGCGCCGATGTGCTGGGTGATGCCGCCGGCCTCGCCCTCGATGACGTTCTCGTTGCGGATCGCGTCGAGCAGGCGGGTCTTTCCATGGTCGACGTGACCCATGACGGTGACCACCGGCGAGCGGTACTCCAGGTCCTCCTCCGACTCGTCCTCGAGCTCCTGCGCGAGATCGATGTCGAAGCCCTCCAGGAGCTCCTTGTCCTCGTCCTCGGGGCTGACGATCTGCATGCGGTAGCCGAGCTCGGCGCCCAGCAGCTCGAAGGTCGCCTCGTCGAGCGACTCGGTCGCCGTCGCCATCTCACCCAGGTGGAACAGCACGGTCACGAGGTCGCCGGGGCTCGCGTCGATCTTCTCGGCGAAGTCGGCGATCGACGCACCGCGGCGCATGCGGACGACGGTGGTGCCGTCGCCGCGACGCACCTTGACACCGCCGATCGACGGGGCCTCCCGCATCTCGAACTCGAGCCGCTTCGTGCGCTTCGACTTGCGCGACTTGCCCTTGGCGCCGCCCTTGCCGAACGCGCCGGCAGTGCCGCCGCGCCCACGACCGCCGCCGCGGCCCGCGAAGGCGGGACCGCCGCGACCGGGAGCGCCGGGACCGGGAGCGCCGGCACCGGGACGCTGGAAACCGCCACCGGGACGACCGCCCTGTCCAGGACGGCCACCGGCAGCACCGGTGCGCGGAGCGCCCGGGCGGGGAGAGCCGGGACGGGGTGCGCCCGGGCGCGGCGCACCGGGGCGCGGCGCTGCCGGACGAGCGTCGCCGCCCTGCTTGCTGGTGAACGGGTTGTTGCCGCCACGGGGACGGCCCATGCCCTGGCTGGAGGCGAAGGGGTTGTTGCCGGGCCGGGGCGCGCCGGGGCGCGCCATGGGGCGCGGGATGGCGTTGGGCGTCGGGCCGGATGCGGCGTCGCCAGCGGGTGCGCCGCCGTCGGACTTCGGCGCCTCGGCCTGCGCAGGCTGCTGGGCAACGGGTGCCGGAGCAGCCTGCGGCGCGGGTGCCGGGGCGTCAGCCTTCGGGGCCGGTGCATCGGTCTTGGGAGCCGGGGCAGGCTTGCTCGCGGCGGGTGCCTTGGCTGGAGCCTTCTCAGGGGCCTTGGCGGGCGCTGCATCGGCCTTCTTCTCGGGCGCTGCACCAGCGCCGTCCGCCTCGAGGGCGGCCTTGAGCTTGCGAGCGACGGGGGGCGCGACCGCTGAGGCGGGCCCCTTGACGAACTCGCCCATCTCCTTGAGCTTGGCCATGGCGACCTTGCTCTCGACGCCGACTTCGGCGGCGATCTCGTGAACGCGTGGGTTTGCCACTTCTCTCCTGTCCTGGTCCGCCCAGGACAGGGCGGACGTCAATAGCTGACGGGTCTCATTTCGAGCTGCTCATCAGTTGTCCATGTGGGTTTCGTTCCTTCGGTCGGGGCTCAGACGAGCCCGTCCTGTGCCCATCGGGCGATGGGCGAGGTATCCAGGTGCCGCTGGCGCAGGGCCCGCGGGATCGCGCGCACTGCGCGTTCCGCGCACTGCTGCGTCGGATGCACCCACGCGCCTCTGCCGGGAAGCCGTCGATCGTGATCGACGACCGCCGCGTCGCCCTGCACAGCGATCCGCACCAGGAGTGCGGGTTCGGAGCGCGCGCGACAGCCAAGGCACGTACGGATGGAGTCCAGCATAACAGGCGACACGCCCGGGCGGCTGAGGTCAGTCCTCCATGACGGAGTCGGGCTGGATGTCGATCTTCGCGCCGGTGAGCTTCGCGGCCAGTCGCGCGTTCTGCCCCTCGCGGCCGATCGCGAGGGAGAGCTGGAAGTCGGGCACCAGCGCACGCACGGCCCTGGTCTTCTCGTCGAGCATGAACGCATCCGACACCCGTGCGGGGCTGAGCGCGCTGGCGACGAAGGCGGGCAGGTCGTCGGAGAAGTCGACGATGTCGACCTTCTCCTCCCCCAGCTCTGCCTGCACGGCGCGCACCCGCGCGCCCATCTCGCCGATGCAGGCGCCCTTGGCGTTGATGCCCGGTTGCGTCGCGCGCACGGCGATCTTCGAGCGGTGGCCGGCCTCGCGGGCGATCGCCACGATCTCGACGGCGCCGGAGGCGATCTCGGGCACCTCGAGCGCGAACAGCCGGCGCACGAGCGAGGGGTGCGTGCGGCTGACGGTCACCTGGGGCCCGCGCTGGCCGCGCTCGACCTTGGTGATGTAGACGCGCATCCGCTTGCCGTGCTTGTACTCCTCGCCCGGTGCCTGCTCCTCGGGCGGCAGCAGCGCCTCCATGTCGTCGCCGAGCTTGACCTGCACCATGCGCGGGTTGGTGCCCTGCTGCACGACGCCGGCGATGATGTCGCCCTCGCGATCCTTGTAGGCGCCCAGCACGGTCTCGTCGCTCTTGTCGCGCAGCGCCTGGAAGATGACCTGCTTGGCGGCGGTCGCGGCGATGCGGCTGAAGTCGTCGGTGGTCGCGATCGATTCGCCGATGCGGTTGCCATCCTCGTCGAGCTCTGGCTCGTAGAGCGTGACCTCGCCGGTCTTGCGGTCGATCTCGACGCGCGGCTGCGGCGCCGCGGGGTCGGGCTTCTCGCCCGAGCGCACGTGCGCCTGCAGGATGGCCTGCTCGGTGATGCGGATCAAGTCGTCCTGGGAGATCTCCCGCTCGCGCTCGACGGTCTTCAGCACGTTCAGATCGATCTTCACTTGTGGGCTCCTTGTTCCTGCGGTCCGTTCGGCAACGAATGCCGACCGGTCAGTCTACAGGCACGCCGGGGTCGACGGGGCGGGGCCGGATGCCTCACATCACCGCCCGAGCCGGGACCGAGCCGGGTCATAGGTCTACTGTGATTGCTCGTGGACGCATTCAACGATCTGATCCTGACGGCCGGCGACTTCTGGTGGACCTGGATCGTGCTGCCCATCCTCGCCGCACTGGGCATCTACTTCACCGTGCGCAGCGGCGTCGTGCAGCTGCGACTGCTGCCGGCGATGTTCACGGTGCTCGGCGACAAGACGCCGAAGGCCCGCGACGGCAGCGCGCAGTCGGTCTCCGCCTTCCAGGCGTTCACCATCTCGGCCGCCAGCCGCGTGGGCGTCGGCAACATCGCCGGCGTCGCCACCGCGATCGCGATCGGCGGCCCCGGCGCGATCTTCTGGATGTGGACCATGGCGTTCGTCGGCGGCGCCTCCTCCTTCATCGAGTCGACGCTCGCCCAGCTCTACAAGCACCGCTACAGCGACGGCTTCCGCGGCGGCCCCGCGTACTACATGCAGCGCGGCCTCGGGAAGCGCTGGATGGGCATCCTCTTCGCGGTCATCCTGATCGCCGTCTTCCCCTTCGCGTTCTCCTCGCTGCAGGCCAACACGATCGTCGCGACGATCAGCTCGACTGTCGGCACGGATGCCCCCTGGCTCGCCTGGACGCTCGGCATCGCGGTCGCGATCCTGACGGCCCTGATCATCTTCGGCGGCGTGCGCCGCATCGCGAAGGTCACCGAGACGCTCGTGCCGGCGATGGCGCTGCTGTACCTGATCCTCGGCATCATGATCGTGGCGATGAACATCACCGAGGTGCCGCGGGTGCTCGGCGAGATCTACGCCGGCGCCTTCGGGTTCCAGCAGGTCGCCGGCGGTGCGATCGGCACGATCCTCATGCAGGGCGTCAAGCGCGGCATGTTCTCGAACGAGGCCGGGCTCGGCTCTGCGCCGAACGCCGGCGCCTCGGCCGCCGTCACGCACCCCGCGAAGCAGGGCCTGGTGCAGACCCTCGGCGTCTACTTCGACACGTTCCTGGTCTGCTCGATCACCGCCTTCATCATCCTGGTCTCGACGCCCGACCTCACCGGTGCCGAGGGCGGCATCAGCCTCACCTTCGACGCGCTCACCGGCCAGCTCGGCGCGTGGGCGGGCATCGCACTGTCGGTGATCGTGTTCCTGCTGGCGTTCTCGTCGATCATCGGCAACTACTACTACGGCGAGTCGAACATCGAGTTCATCACCGAGCGCCCCTGGGTGCTGACCGTCTACCGCGTGCTCGCGGTGGTGGCCGTGGTGGGCGGCTCGGTGATCGCGACGGCGACCATCTGGAACACCGCCGACCTGCTCATGGGCCTGATGGCGATCGTCAACCTGGTCGCGATCGGCCTGCTCTCGGGCGTCGCCTTCAAGGTGCTGAAGAACTACGACGAGCAGCGCCGCGCGGGCAAGGACCCGGTCTTCACCCGCGACATGCTGCCGGAGGTGCGCGGCATCGAGGTGTGGGAGGACGTGCAGACGGTCACCGGCCAGTGGGAGGTCGTCGAGCCCGAGGCGGAGACCGAGCGCCCGCGCTGACTAGCGCCCGAGCGCAGCCTCGAGGTTCGCGATCTCCACCTTCGAGCGCTCCCCCGTCGCGCGGTCCCAGACCTCGACCGAGCCCTCGACAGCATCGCGGCCGACGACCACGATCTGCGGCACGCCGATGAGCTCGGCGTCGCCGAACTTGACGCCGGGCGAGACCTTGGGGCGGTCGTCGAAGAGCACCTCGAGGCCGCGGCCCTCGAGCTCGGCGACCACCGTCTCGGCGACGCCGAAGATGGCCTCGTCACGGCCCGTGGCGACCACGTGCACGTCGAACGGCGCCACCTCGCGCGGCCAGATGAGGCCCTTCTGGTCGTGGGCGATCTCAGCGATCGCGGCCAGGTTGCGGGTCACGCCGATGCCGTACGAGCCCATCGTGACGGTGACGAGCTTGCCGTTCTGGTCGAGCACCTTGAGGCCGAGCGCCTCTGCGAACTTGCGACCCAGCTGGAAGACGTGGCCGACCTCCATACCGCGCTCGAGCGTGACGGGGCCAGAGCCGTCGGGAGCGGGGTCGCCGGCACGCACGTCGGCGGCCTCAACCCATCCGTCACCGACGAAGTCGCGACCGGCGACCAGCCCGAAGACGTGCTTGCCGGGCTCGTTCGCACCGGTGATCCAGCTCGAGCCGTCGACGACCCGCTTGTCGAGCAGGTAGCGGATGCCGGTTGCGGCCTGCTCGCCCAGCACTGCGCCCGATGGCGACCACGGGCCGATGTAGCCCTTCACGAGGCCAGGGTTGGCCGTGAAGTCGTCCTCGTCGGCCGCGATGACCTCAGCCGGCTGGAACGCCACCTCGACACGCTTCTCGTCGACCTCGCGGTCGCCGGGGAGACCGATGATGACGAGCTCGCGCTCGCCGCCGGGGTGCGTGAGACGCAGCACGACGTTCTTGAGCGTGTCGGCGGCTGTCCATGCTCGGCCATCCTCGCGAGGGAAGCGCGCGTTCGCGTCGGCGACGAGGGTCTCGATCGTCGGGGTCGCCGGCGTCTCCCGCACCACCGCGTCCGCCTGCCCCTCGATCGCGATGGGCGCCGGCACGACGGTCTCGAACTTCTCGACGTTGGCGGAATAGCCACCGGCCGAGCGCACGATGGTGTCCTCGCCGACCGGCGTCGGGTGCATGAACTCCTCGGACTTCGAGCCGCCCATGGCGCCGGCGTCTGCATCGACGATGACGTAGTCGAGCCCGAGGCGCTGGAAGATGCGCTCGTAGGCATCGCGCTGGCCCTGATACGAGGCCGCGAGCCCCGCGTCATCGACGTCGAACGAGTAGGCGTCCTTCATCGTGAACTCGCGGGCGCGCAGCAGACCGGCCCGGGGGCGCGCCTCGTCGCGGTACTTGTCCTGGATCTGGAAGATCGTCAGCGGCAGCGACTTGTAGCTCGAGACCAGGTCCTGCACGAGCAGCGTGAAGACCTCCTCATGCGTGGGGGCGAGCAGGTGGTCAGCGCCCTTGCGGTCCTGCAGCGTGAAGATGCCGTCGCCGTACTCCGTCCAGCGACCGCTGCGCTCGTACGGCTCGCGCGGCAGCAGGCCGGGGAAGAGCACCTCCTGGGCACCCACCGCCTCCATCTCCTCGCGCACGATGCGCTCGATGTTGCGGCGCACCCGCAGGCCCAGCGGCAGCCACGAGTAGAGGCCGGCCCCTGCGCGGCGGATGTAGCCGGCGCGCAGCAGCAGTCGGTGGCTCGCGACCTCGGCCTCGGCCGGGTCCTCGCGGAGCGTGGTGAAGAAGAGCTGGGAGAGGCGGATCACCCTTGCGAGTCTAGGTGCGTGGGTCAGATCCTTTCGGGTAACGCGCCGGGGGCGGATCCGGTGGCCAGCGCGGGACGCTGGGAGAATCGGTGCATGACGGTGGCTGCTGGCCCGGAGGGCCTGTTCGAGATCGAGCCGGGTGAGGCGCGGGCGACGAGATCGGCGGCGCCGGCCGCCGCGGCCAAGACGTTCCGCGGCTACGACCAGAGCCAAAGCTTCCTGCTCCCGCCGAGCCTGGATGACTGGCTGGACGAGGACGATGAGGCCCGGTTCATCTCCGAGGTCGTCGAAGACATCCTGGATCTGTCGCCTGTCTACGCGTCGTACGCGTCCGCCTCGGGCGCACCTCCGTATGACCCGCGGATGATGCTGAAGCTACTGCTGTTCGCGTACGCGACGGGCGTGACCTCGTCTCGTGAGCTGGAGCGGCGGTGCAAGCGCGACATCGCCTTCCGGTGGCTGTCGGGCAATCAGGCGCCGGACTACCGGTCCCTGGCCCGGTTCCGTCGCCGCCACCTGGACGCCCTGCCGGGGCTGTTCCTGCAGGTGCTGCGCGTGTGCGCGCAGGCGGGACTGGTGCGGTTGGGGCGGGTCGCGCTGGATGGCACGAAGGTGGCCGCGAACGCGTCCCGGCACAAGGCGATGAGCTACGAACGGATCGTGCCGAAGATCGAGCAGCTCCAAGCCGAGGTCGACGCGCTCCTGGCCGAGGCGGAGGCAGTCGATGCGGCCGAGGATCAGCAGTTCGGTGAGGACCGGCGCGGGGATGAGATCGCCCCGGAGCTGGCCCGCCGCGAGGGACGCCTGGCGAAGCTGCGGGCGGCGAAGGACGCGATCGAGGCCGAGACGGCCGAGAAGGCGGCAGCCGCGGCGCGGAAGAAGGCCGAAGCCGCCGGCCAGCCCGCCGAGCAGGCCGACGCGGCCGTGGCCGCCGCGGTCGACAGGGCGGCGCCGAAGCCGAAAGCGCAACGCAACTTCACCGATCCCGAGGCGCGGATGATGAAGACCAACCGCGGCTTCGACTACGCGTTCAACGCCCAGGCCGTCGTCGATGAAGCCCACCAGATCGTGCTGACCGCCGAGGTCACCCAGCAGGCCACCGATGTCCAGCAGTTCGTCCCGATGACCGTCCAGACCACACGGAACCTCGACGCAGCGGGGATTGATCGTGCCCCGGGCGCCGTCCTCGCTGATGCGGGCTACTGCTCGGAAGCCAACCTCGAAGCTGCCGAAACACTGGATGCGCAGGTCTTGATCGCGACGGGACGGCAACGCCACGGCGAGCAGTTCCCCACCACCGGCGTGGCAGAGCCGGCCCCGGAGGGCGCGAGCCGGCGGGAGAAGATGGCGCACGCGCTACGCACCGAGCAGGGCCGTGCCGGCTACGCGCGCCGCAAAGCGATCGTGGAGCCCGCGTTCGGGCAGATGAAGACCCGGCAGAACGCCGGACAGCTCCGGCTGCGCGGACTCGCCGGCGCGCAAGGCGAATGGCTGCTCCACACGATCTGCCACAACCTGCGCAAGCTCCGCGGCGCTACCGACGCCGGGCTGGCGCCCGCGTAGCCCTCCACGGGGGTCCTGGGCGTCGCGGCGTCCGCCGACAGCCACCACGAGCCCCTTGCCGTGCGATCCTGACGCTCGCACGCCGGAACATGCCGCCCGTGCCCCGCTCCCCGCTCGTCAACGCGCGACGCCAGAGCCAACGCCGCCGCTCATGTCACCGATTCTGACCCGCGCACCTAGAGACTCACCAGGGCTGCTCGACGCTCGGGCCGCCGCCGGGCTCTTCGCCCTCGTCGTACTGGTCCTGCTGCTGCTGCTCCTCCTGCGCATCCTGGTTCTGATCCTCGAGCTGCTCCTCCGGCGTCTGCGGCTCGCCATCGCCATCGCCCTCGCCCTCGCCTTCGCCCTCGCCGTCCTGCGACGACCCGGCCTCGATCTTCTCCTCGATGCGCGGCACGGCGGCCTCGAACTGCGCGGCCGTGTCGGCCTCGCCGGGCAGGGGCGTGTCGATGCAGCCCTCGGGCTGCGCCGCGATGAGCGCGAGCGCCTCGGTGTAGAAGCCGTTGGCAGCCTGCGTGTCCGACGCCTCGCGCGCCACGTCACCCTGCTTCTCGATCGCGGTGACCAGCGATGCGACCATGACGCAGTGCTCGTTCATCTGCGGCGCCGTCGTGGGCTCGCCATGCAGCGCGATCGCCTCCTCGATCTTGGCACGGCCCTCCTCGAGGGTGCCAGCCATCGTGAGGTTCACACCGACGGCGAACGGCGCCTTCCACGGCTCGGTCCAGTTCCAGGTCTCGAGCCCCCGTGCCGCCTCCGCGCCCTGCGAGTAGGCCCGCGACTCGAAGCGATCGATCGCGCTCTCGCTGAGCACGTTCACGCTGATCAGCTTCGTCGCCAGGATGATCGCGACCAATGCGAACGGGATGAGCCCGAGCATCAGCCACCAGCGCAGCGTGCGGCGCTGGTCGTCGGTGATCACCCGGCGGCGGAGGAGGCGCTTCATCGCTGCTCCCGCTTCGGCAGGATGCCGCTCGTGGTGCGCAGCGAGCGGGCCAGGCTGAAGCCCTCCCAGGCGAGCAGGAGCGCGATGGGGATGCCGAAGATCCAGGCGACCTCGAGGCGCGCCTCCTCGGTGCGGTCGAGGTTCGCCTCGCCGTCGAGCGCCGCCATCGGGCCCAGCGCATCCTCGATCGGCAGGCCGGGCGCGCGGTGCAGGTAGGTGATGCCGAGCTGGTCGGCGATGCCGCGCAGCCTGCCCTCGTCGATGCGGCTGATCGCGTCGCCGCCGGCCGGGTCCTGCAGGTACTGCTGCTGCTGGCCGGCGTCGAAGCTCGAGACCCGCATGCGCCCGCCCTGCTCGGTGCCGTAGCCGAGCACCAGCCCGCGGTCGATCTGGCCCGCGAGGTCGTCGAACGACTGCGGCTCCTCCTCGGCCGTGTGCTCGCCGTCGCCGAGGTAGAAGACGACGGCGGGGCTGTTCGGATCCTCGGCCGCGCTGCGCTCGAGCTCGGTGCGCAGCAGGTCGTGCGCGGCGGCGACGGAGGTGCCGCGCGACTGCAGAGCGATCTCGGGCCGCAGCGCGCGCACCATCTCGATCACCGCGGAGCCGTCGTCGGTGAGCGGCACGCGCAGGCTCGCCTGCGAGTCGAAGGAGATCACCGAGATATCGGCGCCGGCGAACGAGCGGGCGATCTCGACGACATCCGCCTGCATGCCCGTCAGGCGCGGCTCGGTGCCCCAGTCCTCGGCGGCGACCGACTGCGAGGTGTCGATCATCACGAACACGCGCGCCTGGATGGAGGCGGTCGGCACTTCGCCGCCCGGCAGCGCCGGCCGGAAGGCCATGGCGACGGCGAGCAGCACCAGCAGCGCGCGGCGCATCCAGGCGAGCCGGCGCCCGCGTGCGGCGACCAGCTGCCACAGGCACAGCCCGAGCGCGAGCGCGCCGACGGCGATCACGACGATCGGCAGGGTGGGGTGGAAGCTCAGCATCACAGGCGCACACTCCACGCGATCGCGCACACGCCAGCGACGACGATGAGCACCACGAGCGGCAGCACGCCCGGCCGGTCGACCACCTGGATCTGCGGCGGCGTCTCGATGTAGCCGGCCTCGATGGCGTTGACCCGGTCGATGATCTGCGGCACCGTCTGGGCGAAGTCGAGCGGGAAGTAGGCGCCGCCGGTGCCCTCGGCGGTCTCGCGCAGCTCCCGCGAGACGGGATCGCCGCCCCAGTCGAACGGGTTGATGGCGTAGACGCGCACCTCGTGGTCGACGGCGAGCTGGCCGGCCTGCGGGAGGCTGAAGATCTGCTGCCCGTTCACCATGTTGTCGGTGGCGAGGATGATCGAGCGCGGTCGCTCGCTCGCCTCCAGGTCGGCGAAGTCGAGCACGCAGGAGGCGAGCCCGTCGCCCACCAGCGAGGCGCCCAGGCCGCTGGCGGTGCCGGCGAGGTAGTTGAACTGCTCGTCGGGCCCGAGCGTGCCGTTCAGCGCCCGCTCGTAGCGGCCCAGCTGCTCGGCGATGTAGTCGTAGTCGCTCGTGAGCGGGAACGACATGACGCTGGACGCGTCGAAGATGCGCATGCCGATGCGCTCGCCGTCGAGCCCCGCCGCGATCTGCTGGTAGACGCCCAGGATCTCGGCATCCACGTCGACCATCGAGCCGGAGACGTCGAGGCACAGCACGATGTCGCGCTTGTAGTCATCCTCCTGATTGGCGTGGATGCCGGAGGGGCGTGCCGCGACCGCTCCGGCGACGAGCGCACCGACGACGGAGGCGAGCAGCGCGCCGCCGATCCACAGCCGGTAGCGCAGCAGCGCCCCGCGGAAGGCGGCGAGCCCGGTCATGCGGTCGACGTGCGCGACCGGCAGGCCGCGGTCGCGGCGGTGGCGCGGCAGCCACAGGCCGAGCACGGCGAGCACGACCGCGACCACGCCCGCCAGGGCGAGCATCCACGGCCACAGCAGCATCACATCCACGTCGCCACCACCTGCCTGGCCGAGGCGATCGCGGCATCCGGGTCGTGCTTGGCGGCGCGGCGGAACGACGAGGGGTAGTACTGCGAGACCGCGCCCTCGACCGAGGGCAGGTCGGCCTCGCCCAGATCGCGCAGCGTCATCACCTCTGCCACCACGCCGGTCGACTCGTGGGCGAAAAAGCGCAGCACCATGCTGAGTCGCTGCGAGAGCTCGCGCGGGTCGAGCTCGCCCGCCTCGTGCTCGGCGACCACCTCGTCGATCATCCCCAAGTACTTCTGCTTCACGCTGCGCACGTCGATCGGCACGGGCGGCGGCGGTGGCGGCGTGAGGATGCCGCGCGGCCGCGTCCACAGCCACGAGAAGGCGTACAGCGCGATCACCACCAGCAGCGCGCTCGCGCCCAGCACCCACCACGGCCAGTAGCCGAAGGGGCCGTAGGTGTCGGGGGCGGGCAGCATCGCCAGCCCGGCAGCCTCAGCGGCGCGCACGGCGGTGCCTCACGAGCAGCTGGAAGAGCGATCCGATGGCGGTCTCGGTCGATGCGATGCGAGCGGATGCGATGCCCAGGGTGCGCAGGCCCGTCTCGAGCCGCTCCCGGCGCTCGGCGCTGGCGCCGTCGAAGGCCTTCCGCAGCCCGCGGTCGCGCCGCAGGAAGGCGGGCAGCCCGGTGCCGGTGTCGACGCCGACGAGCTCGCGGTGGTCGCCGGCGCGCGACATCAGGTCGGCGTCGCCGATCGAGACCCACAGCACCTCGTGCCTGGCGTGCAGGCGCCCGAGGTGCACGTCGAGGTCGTGCGTGTAGGCCAGGTCGTCGGCGACCACGACGATCAGCGAGCGTCGACGCATCCGCCGCACCGCATGCTCGAGCACGGACTCCAGATCCGAGCGCGGGCCCTCGACCGAGATGGCCTCGTCGATGCGCCGCAGCATGCGCTCGAGGTGCGACTCGCTGCCGCCCTCCGGCATGTCCTGCCGCCGCTCCTCGTCGCCCATCAGCAGCGCGACGCGGTCGCCGTGGCGGGTGGCGAGGTAGCCCAGCACGCCCGAGACCAGGATGGCGAGCTCGCGCTTCGACTCCCCCGACTCGGCGATGGCCGCCATGTTGCGGCCGGAGTCCACCACCAGCAGCACGTTGTGCTGGCGCGAGGCGATGTAGCGCTTGACGAGCGGCACGTGGCTGCGCGCGGTCGCCTTCCAGTCGATGTCCTTGACCTCGTCGCCCGGCTGGTACTCGCGCAGGTCGTCGAAGTCGTGGCTGCGGCCATGGTGGATCGAGGCGTACTCGCCGTCGAGCAGCTCGAGGGTACGACGATGCGCGTGAATCGACATGGTCGTCTTCACTTTGCGCAGCCGCCGCTGGGTCGTCACGGCGCTACGGGGTCCGCACTGCGCCGAAGATGGCGTCGATGATCTGCTCGCTGGTGACGCCGTCGGCCTCTGCCTCGTAGCCGAGGATCAAGCGGTGGCGCAGCACGGCGTGCCGCAGATCCTTGACGTCCTCCGGGATCACCCAGTCGCGGCCCTGCACGAGCGCGAGCGCCCGCGAGGCCATCGAGAACGACAGCGAGCCGCGCGGGCTGGCGCCGTACTCGATGTAGCCGGCCAGCTGCGCGCCGATGTAGTCCTCCGCGTGCCGCGTCACGTACATCAGCTGCACGACGTAGTTCGTGATCGCCTGGTCGACGTAGACGCGCTTGACGAGCCCCTGCAGGAACCGCACCTCGTCGAGGGTGACGACCGGCTTGTCGTGGTCGTCGTCGAACACACCGGCCTCGGCGCGGCGCACGATCTCGGCCTCCTCGGTCGGCGACGGGTAGGTGAGGATCTCCTTGAGCAGGAAGCGGTCGAGCTGCGCCTCGGGCAGCGTGTAGGTGCCCTCCTGCTCGATCGGGTTCTGGGTCGCGAGCACGATGAACGGCGAGGGCAGCGGGAAGGTCTCGCCGCCGATCGACGTCTGCCGCTCCTGCATCGCCTCGAGCATCGCCGACTGCGTCTTGGCGCTCGAGCGGTTGATCTCGTCGAGCAGCACGAAGTTGGCGTGCACCGGGCCCAGCTGGGTGCGGAACTCGCCCGAGTGCTGGTTGTAGATCTGCGTGCCGACGATGTCGCTGGGCAGCAGGTCGGGCGTGCACTGGATACGGTGGAACGAGGCCGAGACCGCCCGCGCGAGCGTCGCCGCGGCGGTCGTCTTCGCCAGGCCCGGCACCGACTCCATCAGCACGTGGCCGCCGGTCAGCAGCGCGACCAGCAGCGAGCGCAGCAGCTGGTGCTGGCCGACGACGGTCGACTGGAAGGCCTGCTCGATCGAGCGGATGATCGTCGTGGCGCGCTCGAGCTCCTCGGGCGTGATCGGGTCCCTGCCGGGCACTGCTTGGGTCACGCGTCGCTCCTCGCGGTCGGTCGCCGCTGGGCGGCTGGTCTGACGGGCTCTCGCCCCGGTCACGGTATCTGCTCGGGCCAGCATCTCGCTGGAGGTTCGGTGGGCGGATGCGGTGTGCCGCCCATGCGGGCCGGCCCCGCGGGCGCTCACCCCGGTTGCGTCGCTCGTCCCCGCGTCGCGAGCACCGCGGTGACCGCGAGCACCGCGATCACCGGCACCATCGCGAGGTTGAGCCCGGCGTAGCCGACCACGCCCAGGATCGGGCCCGCGGCGGCACCGGCGGCGGCCGCGCACAGCCCCATCACCAGATCCGACCGGCCCTGCAGCGCCGGGCGCAGCGGCAGCTCGACCGCCGCGGCGACGAGCGTCGAGCCGGCGACGGTCGCCGCGCTCCAGCCCAGCCCCAGCAGCGCCAGCCCGATGGGTGCGAGGCCGGCGGGCAGGGCGAGGTTCGCCGCGATCGCGAGCAGCAGGATGCCGGCGCCGGTCAGCACCGTCGCTCGGGCGCCGACGCGGTCGGTGAGCCAGCCGAAGACCGGCGAGAGCGCGTACATGCCTGCGGTGTGCGCGCTCATCGTGAAGCCGATGACGCCCAGGTGCTGGCCCGCCTGGTCGAGGTGCACCGGAGTGAGCGCCATGACGCCCACCATCGTCGAATGCGCGGCGGCGACCGCGATCACGGCGGCGAGGGCACGCGGATGCGCGCGCAGGCGCAGGCGCGGCCGCTCGGTCTGGGTGGGCAGGCCGACCCGGCTCTCCAGCAGCGGATCCGGCCGCAGCAGCACCCACAGCACGGCGGCCGTGATCGCCATCGCGACGGCCGAGATGACGTAGGCGCCGACCAGGTGCGGCAGCCCCAGGGCCAGCCCCAGCGTGTCGCCGGGGCCGATGAGGTTCGGGCCGATGACGACGCCGATGGTCGTCATCCACACCACGAGCGACAGGTCGCGGCCGCGGCGGCGGGGCGTGGAGAGATCGGTGGCGGCGAAGCGCGACTGCAGGTTCACGGCCATCGCGCCGCCGAGCACGAAGAAGCCGGGCAGCACGATCGCGGGCGAGCCGAGCGTGCCGCCGATGGCGAGCAGCACGGCGCCGGCGAGCGCCAGCAGCGTGCCGCTGGTCAGCGCGATGCGGCGGCCGCGGCGCTGCGCCAGCCTCGCCAGCGGCACCGCGAGCGCGGCACCGCCGAGCGTCAGCAGCGTGGCGGCGAGGCCGGCGAGCTCCGCGCGGCCGGTGACCTGCTCGACCAGCAGCGAGCCGACGCCGAGCGCGACGCCGTTGGAGAGCCCCCCGAGCGCCTGCGCGAGCGAGAGCACCACGAGCGTGCGGCGCTGCGCGGGGTGCGGCCGATCCGGGGTCGCCCCGGCAGCCCCGAACTCAGCCTCGGGCCGTGCATCGTCCGCGCGTGCGTCCGCTGCCGGCGCGGCCGCACCGGAGACGGACTCGCTCCGCGGCGGCTCGCCCGGCGGCTCGCTCATGTCAGGCCGTGACGACCTCGGCCTCGCCCGCGGGCAGGCCCTGCTCGTCCGCGATGCGGCGCGCCTCCTCGATGAGGGTCGCGACGATGTCGGCCTCCGGCACGGTCTTGACGACCTCGCCCTTGATGAAGATCTGCCCCTTGCCGTTGCCCGAGGCGACCCCGAGGTCGGCCTCGCGGGCCTCGCCCGGGCCGTTCACGACGCATCCCATGACCGCGACCCGAAGCGGCACCTGCACGTCCTTGAGGCCCTCGGTCACCGCATCCGCCAACGTGTACACGTCGACCTGCGCGCGGCCGCAGCTCGGGCAGGAGACGATCTCGAGCTTGCGCTCGCGCAGGTTGAGCGACTGCAGGATCTGCATGCCGACCTTGATCTCCTCGACCGGCGGCGCCGAGAGCGAGACGCGGATGGTGTCGCCGATGCCCTCGGCGAGCAGGATGCCGAAGGCGGTCGCCGACTTGATCGTGCCCTGGAAGGCCGGGCCCGCCTCGGTGACGCCGAGGTGCAGCGGCCAGTCGCCGCGCTCGGCGAGCATGCGGTAGGTCTTCACCATCACGACCGGGTCGTTGTGCTTGACCGAGATCTTGAAGTCGTGGAAGTCGTGCTCCTCGAACAGGCTCGCCTCCCACATGGCGCTCTCGACGAGCGCCTCGGGGGTCGCCTTGCCGTACTTCTCGAGCAGGCGCGGGTCGAGGCTGCCGGCGTTGACGCCGATGCGCAGGCTCGTGCCCGCATCCTTCGCGGCCTTCGCGATCTCGCCGACCTTGTCGTCGAACCTGCGGATGTTGCCGGGGTTGACGCGCACGGCGGCGCAGCCGGCGTCGATCGCCTGGAAGACGTACTTCGGCTGGAAGTGGATGTCGGCGATCACCGGGATCTGGCTCTTCTTGGCGATGATGTGCAGCACGTCGGCGTCGTCCTGGCTGGGCACCGCGACGCGCACGATGTCGCAGCCGGTGGCCGTGAGCTCGGCGATCTGCTGCAGGGTGGCGTTGATGTCGGTGGTCTTCGTCGTGGTCATCGACTGCACCGAGACGGGTGCGTCGCCGCCGACGAGCACCTTGCCGACCTTGATCTGCCGGCTCTTGCGGCGGGGCGCGAGCGTGAGCGGCTCGGGCTTGCCGAGGTTGATGGCTGCCATGGCATCAAGACTACGCGCCGCGGCTATGAGCGCCGACGCGGCCTGGCACCCCGCGGCCGTCCCGCGCCCGTCCGCTCGACGCTCGACTCCCTCGACCCGCTCGCGCTTCCGGGACCCGCCCAGCCCGCTCGCGCTTCCGGCGTTCAGACGGATCCTTGGAATCGCATCCTCCATAATCGCGTTCTGGAACCACAGACCCGTCTGAAGCGCCTCGATCGTTGGGCGGGCGGAGGCCGAAGCACGCGCGTGCCCACGCCCGCGCCCGCGCCCGCGCCTCGATCGTTGGGCGGGCGGAGGCCGAAGCACGCGCGTGCCCACGCCTGGCAGGATCGACGGGTGATCACCGCAGCGGCAGACGGCTCCTCCCTCGGCAATCCCGGCCCCACCGGCTGGGGCTGGTACATCGACGACGCGCGCTGGGCCGCCGGCGGGCAGCGGCTCGGCACGAACAACATCGGCGAGCTGAGCGCCGTGCTCGACCTGCTGCAGCAGACCGACGGCGTCGCCGAGCTGCACGTCCTGTGCGACAGCCAGTACGTCATCAAGGCGATCACGCAGTGGATGCCGGGCTGGAAGCGCAAGGGCTGGAAGAAGGCCGACGGCAAGCCGGTGATGAACGTCGAACTCATGCAGCAGCTCGACCGGCTGATGGCCGAGCGCAAGGCGGCGGGCGGCGTCGTCACCTTCGAATGGGTGAAGGGCCACGCCGGCCACGCGCTCAACGAGGCCGCCGACCGGCTCGCGAACGGCGCGGCGGCCGCCTACCAGCGGGGCAAGGTGCCGGATGCGGGACCCGGGTTCGGCGGCGTCACCGGCCCGGGTGCACCCAGCGTGGGCACCGCCGCGGTGCCGTCGGCCGACGCGACGCCCGCTGCGCCCGCGCCCGCGGCGAATGCGTCCGCTCCGTCCGCGCCCGCTGCGGCTCCGACCGCCGCCCCCGACCTCTTCGACGGCTTCGACTTCCTCACCGACACGCCCGCGGAAGCCGAGGTCGTGCGGCTCGAGCGCTCGCTGCTGAGCGACGAGGTGCGCGCCGACCCCGCCTCGGTCGCGGCGCTGCTGCACCCCGAGTGGGAGGAGATCGGCGCCTCCGGCCGGCGCTGGAGCCGCGACGAGCTGCTCGCCGAGATCGCGCCGCTGCCGAAGCCTGTTGAGCTCGAGCTGCTCGCGAGTCACGAGCTCGGCGACGACACGCTGCTGCTCGTCTGGCGCTCGGTGGGCGACGAGACGGCGCTGCGCAGCAGCCTCTGGGTGCGCACCGGCGGCCGCTGGCGCCAGCGCTTCCACCAGGGCACCCGCGAGGCGTAGCCGCCGCGCGGCTCAGCCGCCGAAGACGCTGATCGGCTTGACGATGTCGGCGTAGATCAGCAGCGCGCTCATGATGCCGAGCACGGCGGTCACCGCGAGGGTCACCGGCACCCACTTGGCCGTGTCGAGCGGTGTGGCGACCTTCCCGCGCAGCTTCGCCCATCCGCGTCGCACCGCGTCGACGATCGCGCCCAGCACGTGCCCGCCGTCGAGCGGCATCAGCGGGATGAGGTTGAACACGAACAGCGCCACGTTGAGGCTCGCGATCAGCTGCACCATGGCGCTGATGCGCTCGAGGATGGGCACCTGGTCGAGCGCCGCGATCTCGCCCGCCATGCGGCCGACACCGACGACCGACATCGGCCCGTTCGGGTCGCGCTCCCCGGGCCCGAAGGCGGCCGCTGCCACGTCGACGAGCCGCTGCGGCAGGTTGATGATGAGCTCGCCCACCCGCACGACGTTGTCGCCGACGGCCGGCAGCACGGCGCTCACCGGCTGCTGCTCGACCTCGTAGCGCGGGCCGATGCCGACGAAGCCGACAGTCTCGGTGATCGGCTCGCCGTCCACCTCGACCATCTGGCCGGTGTCGTCGAAGACGTAGCGCTCGCTGGCGAGCGGCGAGACCTGCACGGTCACCTGCTCGCCGCCGCGCTCGACGACGAACGGCACCCGCTGCCCGGCGAGCTCGCGGATCGCGCCCTGGATGTCGTCCCAGCGGCCGATCGGCTGCCCGGCGATCGCGACGATCCGGTCCCCCGGCTCGATGCCGGCCTCTGCGGCCGGCGCGAGCGGGTCGCTCGGCTCGCAGTCGGTGCGGTCGGCGGATGCGGCGATGACGCACTCGTTGACGCTCGCGACCGTGGTCGAGGGCACGGCGATGCCGAACCCGCTCAGCACGATGCCGTAGGCGACGATGGCGATCAGCAGGTTCATGGTCGGGCCGCCGAGCATGATCACGATGCGCTTCCAGGTGGCCAGGCGCCAGAACGCCCGCTCCTCCTCGCCCTCGTGGATCGTGTCGGCGCTCGAGTCGCGCGCATCCTGCACGAGCGTGTCCAGGAAGCCCGTGGACGCATCCCTCGACTCGCCGCCGGGCTTCAGCGGCGGGAACATGCCCGACATCGAGATGTAGCCGCCGAGCGGGATCCACTTCATGCCGTACTCGGTCTCGCCCTTGCGGAACGAGAAGATGGTCGGCCCGAAGCCGATCATCCACTGGCCGACGCGCACGCCGAAGAGCTTCGCGGGCCACAGGTGCCCGAGCTCGTGCAGGCCGATCGAGACGGCCAGGCCGACGACGACGACGAGCACGCCCACGATGTAGAGGAGGACGGCTTCCATCGAGCGACAAGGCTAGCGCCATAGCCAATGTGCCTACGCTGGCGAGCATGTCGAGCAGCCCAGCATCGCGCCGCGGCCCGGCCCCGCGCCGCGGCCCGGCCCCGCGCCGCGGCCCGGCCCCGCGCCGGCCGGTCGCCGAGCGGGTGCCCGCCTCGCGCCTCGACGGCCGCGCGATCGTGCTGGGCGCGATCGGCCGGCTGCTGGTGGTGCTGCTGGCCTGGGCGATCACGCGCCCCGCGCCCGATCCGGTCGCGCAGACGGCGCACGTCGAGGGCGGGCTGCCGCGCTCGGTCGCCGGCTGGAGCGGCGGGCAGCTGGCGAACGCCGCCATCGTCATGCAGGCGGGCCGCGATCTCGGGCTCGGCGAGCGGGATGTGCGCATCGGCGTGATGACGGCGATGGGCGAGTCGAGCCTGCGGGTGGTGGACCACGGCGACGACGCCGGCCCTGACTCGCGCGGCCTCTTCCAGCAGCGCACCGGCTGGGGCGCCTATGAGGTGCGCATGGATGCGTACGGCTCGGCCGTGCTCTTCTACCGGGCGCTCGCCAGGCTGGAGGGCCGCGAGCAGCTGGCCCCGACGCGCGTCGCGCACGGGGTGCAGATCAACCTCGACCCCGATCACTACGCGCGCTGGTGGGACGACGCCGGCGCCGTCGTCGAGGCGATCGACGCCGCCGACGTCGAGGTGGTGGTGGTCCCCCGCTAGCGGTTCACGCCGGCGGCCTCGTCGGCGGCGCGGCGCGCCCAGCGCTCGGCGGCGAGCACGCTCTCGAGCGTCAGCTCGCCCGGCTCGTGCTGCTCGAGCACCCGCTCGATCGTGGGGATGATGTCGAGGAAGCCGATCTCGCCCAGGTGGAAGGCCTGCACCGCCTGCTCGTTCGCGGCGTTGAACACCGCCGGGAACGTCGAGCCAGCCCGGCCGACCCGCTTCGCGAGCGCCACCGCGGGGAAGGCCTCCTCGTCGAGCGGCTCGAACTCCCAGCTCGAGCTGCGCGTCCAGTCGAGCGGCGCCCCGACGCCGGCGATGCGGTGCGGCCAGTCGAGCCCGAGCGAGAGCGGCAGCCGCATGTCGGGCGGCGAGGCCTGCACGATCGTCGAGCCGTCGACGAACTCGACCATCGAGTGCACGATCGACTGCGGGTGCACCGTCACGTCGATCTGCTCGAGCGGCACGTCGAACAGCAGGTGCGCCTCGATCACCTCGAGCCCCTTGTTGACCATCGTGGCCGAGTTGGTGGTGACCATCGGCCCCATGTCCCACGTGGGGTGCGCGAGCGCATCCGCCGGTGACACATCCGCCATGCGCTGCCGGCTCCAGCCCCGGAACGGGCCACCGGATGCGGTGAGCACGAGCCGTCGGACCTCACCGTGGGTGCCGGAGCGCAGGCACTGCGCGATGGCCGAGTGCTCCGAGTCGACCGGCACGATCTGGCCGGGCTGCGCGCGCGCCATCACCAGGTCGCCGCCGGCGATGAGCGACTCCTTGTTCGCGAGCGCGAGGGTGCGGCCGGCGTCGAGCGCGGCGAGCGTGGGCGCGAGCCCGACCGAGCCGGTGATGCCGTTGACCACCACGTCGGCCTCGACCGACTCGATCATGGTGACCGCCGCATCCGCCCCCAGTGCGGCCTCGCCGCCGAACTCGGCCTGCTGGGCGTCGAGGCCGGCCCGGTCGCTGCCGGCGACGAGGCCGACGACCTCGAAGCGCTCCTGGTTGGCGCGGATGACGTCGAGCGTCTGCACGCCGATCGAGCCGGTGGAGCCGAGCAGGATGACGCGGCGGCGCTCGCTCATGCCGCTCCCCCGCCCGCGACGACCTCGCCGGCGACCAGGATCACCGGCTCGTGCAGCACCGGGAAGGCGACGGATGCGGCGATGAAGCAGTCCTCGGCCGCCTGCCCGTGCGCGTCCAGCGCGTCTGCGGCCTGGGACGCATCCGTGATCGTCACCACCGGGCGCAGCAGCGCGCTCGTGAAGCGGCCGCCGGTGCCGGCGGTCTCCATCGTGCCGGTCGCCTCGTCGCGGTAGGCGGTGACGACGATGCCGCGGCTGGCGGCCTGGTGCAGATAGCTGAGCATGTGGCACTGCGCGAGCGCCGTCAGCAGCAGCTGCTCGGGGTTGTGGCGCCGTGCGTCGCCGCGGAAGGTCTTGTCGGACGAGCCCAGGATGTCGGGCAGCCCGTCGATGCGGATGACGTGGTCGCGGGTGTAGGAGCGGTAGGTGGCGGTGCCCGTCTCACCCGCCCCGGTCCACTCGACCTCGACGGCGTAGCTGTGCTGCATCGGCATGCCGTCAGCCTAGGGCTCTGGCGCTGGTCGGGGCCATGCCGCTCGGCGTAGGATCGGCGGTATGACTGACATCGTCGCGCCTGCGCTCTCCCGCTCCATCGTCACCGAGATCCCCGGCCCGAACAGCCGCGCGCTGCTGGAGCGCAAGGAGCGCGTGGTCGCGAAGGCGGTGCCGCACCAGCTGCCCGTGTTCATCGAGTCGGCGCACGACGCGATCATCACCGACGTCGACGGCAACCGCTTCATCGACCTCGGCTGCGGCATCGGCGTGACGACCATCGGCCACACCAACGACAAGGTGGTGGATGCGGTGCGCGAGCAGGTGGGCAAGCTCACCCACTCGCTGTTCGGCACCACGCCCTACGAGCCCTACGTGCGGATCGCCGAATACCTCGCCGCCCACACCCCCGGTGACCACGACAAGAAGTCGTTCTTCGTGAACTCGGGCTCGGAGGCGGTCGAGAACGGCGTGAAGATCGCCCGCAAGTACACCGGCCGCCGCGCGGTCGCCGTCGTCGAGCACGGCTACCACGGCCGCACGAACCTGACGATGACCATGAACTACAAGCCGATGCCGTACGCGGCCGGCATGGGTCCGCTGGCCTCCGATATCTTCCACGCGCCGGGCTCCTACCCGCTGCAGGACGGGCTGAGCGGCGCAGAGGCCGCTGAGCGCACCCAGTACCACCTGGAGAAGCACGTGGGCGTCGAGGACCTCTCGTGCCTGGTGATCGAGCCCATCCAGGGCGAGGGCGGCTTCATCGTGCCCGCCGACGGCTACCTGCCCGCCATGCAGGAGTGGTGCACCGCGAACGGCGTCGTCATGATCGCCGACGAGGTGCAGTCGGGCATCTGCCGCACGGGCGCGACCTTCGCCTCCGACCACTTCGGCTGGGTGCCGGACCTGGTGCTCTCGGCCAAGGGCATCGCCGGCGGCCTGCCGCTCGCGGGCGTCACGGGCCGCGCCGAGATCATGGACAGCGTGCACGTGGGCGGCCTCGGCGGCACCTTCGGCGGCAACCCGATCGCGTGCGCCGCGGCGGTGGCGGTCTTCGAACAGATCGAGGCCGACGACCTGAACGGCGAGGCGCAGCGCATCGAGCGCGTCATGCGCCCGCTGCTCGACGAGCTCGCCGAGCGCCACCCCGAGATCATCGAGGTGCGCGGCAAGGGCGCGATGCTGGCGGTCGAGCTCATCGACCCGGAGACGGGTGCGCCGATCCCGGCGGCGCCGATCTCGGCGGCCGCAGGCCTCGACGGCGTGCTCGTGCTGACCGCAGGCACCGACTACAACGTGCTGCGCTTCCTGCCCAGCCTGGCGATCACCGACGACCAGATCCGCGAGGCGATCGACGTGATCGGCCGCGCGCTGGCGTCGAGCCTGAGCGCCGCCTGATGCGGATCGGGGTCCCGCGCGAGACGAAGGCCGACGAAGCGCGGGTCGCCCTGACGGCGACCGGCGCGACCGAGCTCGTCGTCCGCGGCCACGAGGTGCTGGTGGAGACCGGCGCAGGCGCCGGCAGCGGCTTCCCGGATGCCGTCTACGAGGAGGCCGGCGCGTGCATCGTCGCGACGGCGGCCGAGGCATGGGCGGCCGAGCTGGTGCTCAAGGTCAAGGAGCCGACCCCGGCGGAGTACGGCTTCCTGCGCGACGACCTGACGCTGTTCGCCTACCTGCACCTGGCGGCGGAGCCGGCGCTGGCGCAGGCGCTGCTCGACGCGGGCACGACGGCGATCGCCTACGAGACGGTGCGCGCACCCGACGGCTCGCTGCCGATGCTCGCCCCGATGAGCGAGGTCGCCGGCCGGCTCTCGGTCGTGCAGGGCGCCTCGCTGCTGACCGCCCCCTCGGGCGGTGCGGGGCTGCTGCTGGGCGGCGTGCCCGGCACGCGTGCGGGCCACACGGTCGTCGTCGGCGGCGGCGTCGCCGGCACGGCCGCGGTCGAGATGGCCGTCGGTCTCGGCTCGCGCGTGACCGTGCTCGATGTCTCGCTCCCGCGCCTGCGGCAGTTCGACACCATCTACGGCGGCCGCGTGCAGACGCTGCACTCGAACCGCGTCACCGTCTCGGAGGCGGTGCGCGACGCCGACCTCGTGATCGGCTCGGTGCTCATCCCCGGCGCGAAGGCGCCGAAGCTGGTCACCAGCGACATGGTCGAGGCCATGCGGCCCGGCTCCGTGCTGGTCGACATCGCGATCGACCAGGGCGGCTGCTTCGCCGATTCTCGGCCGACGACCCACCAGCAGCCGACCTTCCGCGTGCACGACACCGTCTTCGCGTGCGTCACGAACCTGCCGGGCGCGGTGCCGCGCACCTCGACCGAGGCGCTCACCAACGCGACGCTGCACGCCACCACCCGGCTAGCCGGTCTGGGCTGGCGCGAGGCGCTGCGGGCGGATGCGGGACTGGCGGCCGGGCTCAACACCACCGGCGGGCAGGTGGCCAATGCCGCGGTCGCGTCGGCGCTCGAGACTCAGGCGACACCGCTCGCCTCGCTGCTGGGGTAGCGCAGCCGCTCGAAGCGGCCGGCGTCGAGCACCCAGGCCGGTGCCGAGCGCATCGGCGGCGGCGGCGGCGCGTGCCGCAGCACCTGCCGCAGTTGCCGCTCGTCCACGCCGAGCACCAGCACGGGCCGCTCGGCGCGCAACCGGTCGAGCTCGCCCCACGCCGCCTCCCACTCGCCGACCGAGCCGAGCACGAGCGCCGGCGGGCCTGAGGCGCCGCCGCCTCCGTGTGCAGCGCCACCGTGTGCAGCGCCTCCTTGTGCAGCGCCTCCGGCGGCGCCTTGCCCCGGCTTCGCCGAGCGCGCCGCCAGGTCGAGGGCGGCGAGCGCGGGCGGCAGTTGCGCACCGGGGCCGAGCACCACGGCGACCGGGCCCTCCGGCAGCGGCACCGCTCGGGGCTCGCGCCTGGCCACCGCGGCCTCGGGCAGCGCGAGCTGGACGCGCTCGTCGTCGAGCCAGCCGGCGCCGGGCGGCAGCGATCCGTCGTGCACGTGCCCGGCACCGCCGGCGACGATGTGCTCCTGCCTGCTGGCGATGCGCAGCAGGATGCGCAGCTCGGCCAGCGGCGCGATCTGCCCCATCGCGGTCGAGACCCGGCGGGCGGTGAGCGCCACCGGCGACCCCTCCCGCATGCGGCGCGCGAGGGTCTGCGCGACGCTCGACTGCTGCTCCTCGCTGAGGCGAGCCAGCTGCAGGTCGAGGTCGTCGACCACCAGCGGGCCGGGCTCCTGCAGCGCATCCCAGAGCGCGTCCTCGCGGTCGACGACCGTCGTGCCGAGCTGGCCGGCGAGCAGCTCGGCGAGGCTCGTGCGGCCGCTCGCCGCTCCCCCGACGACCAGCAGCGCGCCATCGGTCGCCGGCCGCCACAGCACCGGCGCGACCAGCTGCTCGGCGGGCCGGTCGACGAGGCCCAGGCGGATGCCCGCGGGCGCAGTGCCCGAAGGCCCACCGGTGCCGGCCGTCTCAGCGGCGCGGGCCGTCCCGGCGCTGCCGGCCGTCCCGGCGGCCGCGGCGCGGATCGCGGCGTCGACGGCCGCCAGCGCCAGCGAGGCCGGCAGCGGCTCGCGCCACGGCCGCGGGGCGCGCGGCTGCTCGGCGGCCGCGGCGACGAGCGCGGCCAGGTGCGCGGGGCCGGCCAGCGCAGCCTGCGCCGTGCGGGTGGCGCCGCCGCTGACCCGCACGACGCAGCGGCCGCGCGCCGCCAGCGGGATCGACGCGGCCGAGGCGGAGCCTGTGACGGCGACCGCGTCGTGCTCGTCGGTGACGCGCAGCGAGATGCGGATGCCGCAGTTGGCCAGCAGCGAGTCGCGCACCGCCTCCGCGGGCCGCTGCGTGCACAGCACCAGGTGCACGCCGAGCGAGCGGCCGCGGGCGGCGAGGTCGACGAACAGCCGGTGCAGATCGGGCAGCTCGGCGAGCATGGCGGCGAACTCGTCGACCACGATCACCAGCCGCGGCATGCCGACAGCCTCCTCGATCGATCGCACGGCCTGCTCGGCCAGCAGCCGCTCGCGGCGGCGCAGCTCGGCCTTCAGGCTCTCGATCGCGCGCACCGCACCGGCCTGGTCGAGATCGGTCATCACGCCGACGCAGTGCGCCAGGCCCAGCAGCGGCGCGAAGGAGGCGCCGCCCTTGAAGTCGACCAGCAGGAACGAGACCTCCGCGGTCGAGCGCCCGGCGGCCATCGCCGCCACCCAGGCGATCAGCAGCTCGCTCTTGCCCGAGCCGGTCGTGCCGCCGACCACCGCGTGCGGGCCGTCGCGCACGAGGTCGAGCTCGATGGGCGCCTCGTCGGCGAGGAAGACCGCCGCGAGCCCGCCGTCGGCCACCGGCAGCGCCTCGAGCTCGACGTGGGCGGGCAGGCCGCCCGCCAGCCGGATGCCGGCGTGCGAGGCCGCGGCGGCGAGGGTCTCGACCGCCGCGAGCGCCTCGCGCTCGGCGATCGCCGCGGGCGTGCAGGTGCGCTCGCCGACGCGCGCCGCATCGAGCGCGGCGTGCACGACGATGCGGCATTCGCGCGGCAGCTGCGAGGCGTGCTCGGCCACCGCGATGGTCACCTCCACGCCGTCGCCCACCAGGCGCACGCTCGACCCCGGCTCGCGGTGCAGGGGATGCGGCAGCTGCGCCAGCCAGTCCCAGGCCGGGTCGGCTGGGACGATCGCCTCCGCAGCATCCGGCGGCACCGCATCCGCCGCCTGCACGACCGCCGAGCGCGCGAGCGCGAGGGCGACCAGCGGTGGCCCGACGATGCCGATGCCCTCGCGGGCGTCGACCACGAGCGGGCCGTCGACGAGCGCCGCCGCGGAGCGCAGCCGCTCGGCCTGCTCGGCGGCGCCAAGCCTGCGCACCGCCGGGTCGCTCGCCGGCACATCGCCCTCGACGGCGATGCCCGAGGCCAGCGGTCCGGTGCCCAGCACCACCGGCACCGGGGCGCCGGGCTCGCGCCGCCAGCGGTGCGGGTCGTGGGAGGGGCGGGCCGCCACCGCCCGCGGCCCCGGGTGCGCGGCGGCGAGCTCGGCCCGCTGCTCGTCGAGCGCAGTGTCGATGCGGTTCGCGACCTCGGCGATCTCGGCCCGCCAGCGCGCCGCCTCCCGCGCGCGCCGCCGCTTGCGATTGCGGCGGCCGTCGCCCATGCTCGCCAGCGCGATCACGGGGCCGAGGATGGCGAAGACCAGCACCGTGGGCGTCTGCAGCAGCAGCCACATGGCACCGGCGCCCAGCACCGGTGCCAGGCTCGCCAGCAGCGGGAACGGCGCCGGCTCGGGGTCTGCGGGCGGGCGCGGCAGGTCGATGCGGGTCGGCATGGCGGCAGGATGCGCCACCGGCGACTGCTCGCGCGGCGAGGGACGGCGGGCCTGTGGAGAGCCGCGCTACCGGCGCACGAGCGAGGCAGGGTTCAGCCGCGTCAGGAGCGGCTGCAGCCAGCCCTGACCGGCGTCGCGCGAGTCGAGCACGGCCCGGCCCAGCAGCCAGGTCGCGTCGACCTCTGGCTCGCTGGGCGGGTCCGCCGCGAACACGGCGCGGTCGACGCGGTGCGCGAGCTCGCGCATGCGCGCGTCGGCGGCCGCCTGCTCGAGGCGCGTGCCGCCGGGCGGCAGCGTCTCGCCGCGGTCGCGGAGCCCGTCGACCACCTCGGCCCACGCGCCCTCCGCCCGGTCGCGCGGCTCCTCGGCGCTGCGTCGCCGCCGGCGGCGCACGACCTTCGCCACCACCAGCCCGACCGGGATCGCGGCGACGAGCGCCAGCAGCCCGAGCACCGCGGCGCCGGCCGCGAGCGCCTGCAGCAGGCGCGTCACGCCGTCGTCGATGTCCTGGGGCGCGCTGGGTGCCGCCGCGTCGCCGGCTTCGGTCTGCCCGCCGGGGGCCGGCGCGGGCGCCTGCTGCATCGGCGGCTCCTCGACGGTCGTCGGCGAGCCCTGATCCTGCTCGGGGATCGGCCGCGGTTCCGGCGTCACGTCGAGCCCGACCCAGCCGGCCTCCGTGCGCACCTCGATCCACGCATCCGCATCGGCCCCGACGACGACGGTCGGCTCGCCGGACGCGATGCCCTCGGGCGTGAAGCCCACGACCACCCGGGCGTCGAAGCCCAGCTGCCGTGCCAGCAGCATGGCGGCGGTGGCGTACTGCTCGGCGTCGCCGATCATCGGCTCGGCGAACAGCTCCTCGAGCCGCTCGAGCGAGTGCCCGGGGCGCGAGGGAGCCTCATCGGCCCCCACGCCATGGCTGACGTAGCCGTCGGCGCGCAGCCCCTCGAGCATCGCGGCGAGCCGCTCGCTGGGCGTCGCCGCCGCGCCCGTCCATGCCGCGAGCCTGCTGAGCATGGCGTCGGGCAACGACTGCGAGCCCTGCCGTGGGTCGGCGGGCTCGAGCGCGGCGACGGCCTCCGGCGCGACCATCGGGTGGCCGGGCTCGGAGAGCATCTGGTAGCCGTCGCCGGGCGCGATGCCGAGCTCGAGGTAGTAGGTGCTGAGCGCGTCATTGCTGTGCAGCCCGGCGGCGAGCCGCTCGGCACCGTCGCCCACGAAGCGGATCGCCGAGGGGCTGCCCACCACGGGCAGCCACGGAGTGGTCAGGGCGTCGACCGTGACGCCGATCACCCGGCCGTCGCCCGGCTCGGCGATCGGCACGCGCTCGAACGCCGAGCGGCCGACGCCCAGCACCTCGCCGTCGTAGCTCTCCAGCACGGCGGTGCGGATGCGGTCCCCCGGCTCGAGGCCGGTGACCGTCAGCTGGGCGGCGTCACGGCTCTCGGGCGACCAGTAGGAGCGGTAGGCCGCCAGCGGCGAGGCGCCCTCGAGATCGATCGACGAGGGGCTGTCACCGCGCAGCACCGTGCGGTCGGGCAGCGTCACGACCGCGCCCGCCGCGCCCGCGGCACCCACCGCGAGCACCGCGACCACCGCGCCGGCGCCGACCCGGCGCGCGAGCGACGAGAGCGCGCGGGGCGCCCTGCGGCGGCGGCGCGCCTGCCGCACGATGGCGACGTACGCGGCGATCGGCACGATCGCGGCGAGGCCCGTCAGCCACGGGCTGGGCAGCTCGTGCGGGCCCCACAGGATCGACCAGGCCGCGACGGCGGCGGGCACGAGCGCCGCGGTCTCCGCCCGCTTCGAGCGCAGCGCCAGCGAGACGCCGATGATCGTGGCGGCGAGCACCAGCACCACCGGTGCCATGAGCAGCGAGTCGCCGGTGCCGACCGGCAGGCCGATGGTCAGCAGGCGGCGCCAGGCGAGCACCACCGCCGCGGCGGCGTCGGCGAAGGCCGGCAGCCACTCCCCGCGGGGGATGCGCTGGGGTGCGGTGAGCGGCACGGCGAGCAGCGCGAGGGCGGCGAGACCGGTGAGGATGATCGTGATCGACGACCAGCGGCGCACCGTGCCCAGCCATGCGATCGCGGCCCCGACGAGCAGCACGACGGCGAGCGCCACCACCAGCTGCAGCGTGCCGAAGATCCACCACATGGGGACGCAGGCGGCGCCGATGGCGAGCAGCAGCATGGCGACGGCGGGGGCGCGCTGGATCATCGCTGCCTCGACTGCCCGATGCCGCGCGAGAGATCCTCGATGGCGCCGACGGTGACGACATCGGCGTCGCCGAGCCGCGAGCGGGACGGCAGCGCGCCCACCGCGGCGCGCACGACCACCGAGACCACGCCGGCGGGCATGCCGTTGGCCGCCGTGCGGAGCGTGCGCGGCGACACCGTGGAGCCGGTGATGAGCCAGGCGAGGCTGCCGGGAGCCGCCCGCCGGGAGGCGCGAGCGGCCGCAGCGATGCCGAGCTGCTGCTGCGGCTCGAGCACGGCGAGCGCATCCAGCAGCCGATCGCGGGTGGCCGCGTCGATGGCGTGCGCCTCGCCGCGCTCGCCGCGCGGGCTCTCGACGATGCGCAGCGTGCGGCGGTCGGCCATCGCCGCCAGGCCCAGGGTGCCGACCAGCGAGAGCGCGAGCTCGAAGTCGTCGCCGTCGTACTCGCGCGGATCGGTGGAGAGCACGATCAGCGTGTCGGCGCGCCTGGACGGCTCGAACTGCCGCACGAGCAGCGTGCCCAGCCGGGCGCTCGAGCGCCAGTGCACCAGCCGGCGGTCGTCACCCGGCGCGTACTCGCGCAGGCTGTGGAAGGAGACGTCGTCGGCGGTGCGCTCGGCGGCCGCCTCCCCGTCGAGGTCGCGCACGATGCCGCCGGCACCCCCCGGCAGCCGCACGACGCGCGGGTGCACGACGAGGGTGCGTGAGTCGGTCAGGCGGTGGCGCCGCTCGAGCACGCCGAAGGGGTCGGTGCGGATGATGGTGGCCGGGCCGATGGTGCGCAGGCCGCGCCTGGAGGTGTCGAGCGGCACGGAGCGCACCACGCGGCCGTCGACCTCGATCGGCGGGATCTCCAGCACCACCTCGTCCTCGCCGACGACCAGGTCGACCTGGCTGGGCGTCACCGCGCGGGTCGGCCGCGACACCTCGACGAGCGCGAGCGCGTCCGCCCCCACCGGCACCCGCTCGGCGCTCAGGCCGATGCGCGCCCTCGCCCAGCGCGCGCCCACGATCCACGGGATGGCACCCAGCAGCAGCACCGCGGCAGCCACGGCGGCGACCAGCGCCTCTGTCCAGCCCAGCGCGCGCGCCAGCACGAGCCCGAGCACGACCACCGCGACCAGCGTCCAGCCCCACGGCGTGAGCGTGCGCGTGACGGCGTCGAGCAGGCGCATCCCGGTGCTCGGTCTCAGCGCCTGGGCGGCGCCACCGTCAGCATCAGCTGCTGCACGATGCTCTCGGGGCGCACATCATCGAACTCGGCCTCGGGCTGCAGCACGAGCCGGTGCGCGAGTGCCGGCACCGTGAGTGCCTTGACGTCGTCGGGGGTGACGTAGTCGCGGCCATGGATCGCCGCCCATGCCCGGGACGTGCGCACGAGCGCGAGCGCGCCGCGCACCGAGACGCCCAGCCGCACCTCGTCCGCCTCCCGGGTGGCCTCGACCAGGCGGGCGACGTAGTCGACGATCGACGCCTCGACGTGCACCTTCCTGATCCGGGCCGCCATCGCCTGGATGAGCCGCGCATCCGCCACCGGCTTGATCTCCTCGGGTGAGACCTCTTCGCCCGAATCGGTGAGGATGCGCAGGGTCGAGGCGTGGTCGGGGTAGCCGATGGAGGCCTTGAGGGCGAAGCGGTCGAGCTGCGCCTCTGGCAGCTGGTAGGTGCCGGCGTGCTCGATCGGGTTCTGCGTCGCGATCACCATGAACGGATGCGGCACCGGGTGCGCGATGCCGTCGACGGTGACGTGGCCCTCCTGCATCACCTCGAGCAGCGCCGACTGCGTCTTCGGGCTCGCGCGGTTGATCTCGTCGGCGAGCACCACGTTGGCGAAGACCGGGCCCGGGCGGTACTCGAACTCGCCGCGCCCCTGGCTCCAGACGCTCACGCCGGTGATGTCGCCCGGCAGCAGGTCGGGCGTGAACTGGATGCGGCTGGCGGTGCCGTCGATGCTGGCAGCGAGCGCCCGGGCGAGCGAGGTCTTGCCGGTGCCGGGGTTGTCCTCGATCAGCAGGTGGCCGTGGCTGAGCATGGCCGTGAGCGAGAGCTGCACCGCGTGGGGCTTGCCCACCAGCACCCGCTCGACGCGCTCGACGACGTGCTCGGCCAGCTCCTGGATGCTCGCGACATCGACCTCCACGGGCGACTCCCTCCGGTCGATGGTCATGGCCTGCTCACAGCCCGCAGCCCGCGACGGTCGGCTCGACGTCGCGATGCGGTCCGGACTCCAGATAGGTTACGACGCCCCACGCCCGCACCTGCGTCGCCCCCGCCGGGACGGGCTCGGATGCCGGTTGCTCGGCGCGCCACGTGCCGCCGACGAGGTAGGCCGCGACGACCTCGCTCTGGAGGACGGCGCCGGCGTTCGCGGGCGGGGTGGCGTTCAGCGGTGCGAGCGGCGTGCAGGCGTTGACGGTGGCCTCCAGGCTCAGCGGCATGCCGGTGCCGACCGCGGTCGGATCGGAGCACACCTTCGAGGGGCCGGCGCCAGGGGGCGCGCAGACGCGCAGGTCGACGGATGCGTCCCGCCCGTAGGCGAAGGACGTGGTGGTCGGGGTGAGCCACGAGTTCACGGCCACCCTGGTCCAGCCCGGCTCGGTCGCCTGGGGCGACTGGCGCACCCGCGCCTCGAACCACATGTCGCTGGGCAGCGAGGGGACCTGCGTCAGCTGCAGGTCGAGCGCGTCGTCGCGCACCTGCGCGTCGCCGGCGGCGACCCGCACCTGTGCGGCATCGACCGGTGCCGGCTTGCCGAAGACCGGTTCGGAGACGGAGACCGAGCAGTGCCAACCGTTGTCGGCGGTGACTGCCACGACCACGCGCGAGCCCTCCGCCACCGAGAGCGTGGCGCTCGTGGCGGTGGTGCCCGCGGGCTCGCCCGTGCCGCTGCTGTCGCAGCTGAGCGCGGCGGCGTCGCCGACCGGCACGATGCGCGCGGCGTAGGCGACGCGCGTCGCGCCACCGGCGTCGACGCGCGACCAGCTGGCGGTCACGGTGCCGGGCGTGCGGCCGGTGATCAGCACCGGCGTCGTGGCGGGCTCGCCGACGGCCGTGAACGGCACCGGCGCGCTGGGCCAGTGCCAGCCCTCGTCGGGGACGCCGGCGGCGTTGGTGGCCGCGACGGCCACCGAGTACGCCAGCCCGGGCGACAGCTCGGTCACGACGGCGCTGCGCTCGGTGGCGCCCGCGCGCAGGACGCGGTCGGCCCCGTTGCCGGTGATGCGCACCAGGTAGCCCTCGATGGGCGTGCCGCCCTGCGGCTGCGGCACGGGCTGCCACGTGACGCGCACCGAGCCGGGCTCGCCCGTGGGCGTGGCGGTGATGCCCCGCACGATCGCGGGCCGCCGGTCGGCGTGCACGGGCTCCGAGGCGGCGGACTGCGCACTCGGGCCCAGCGCGTTGACGGCGACGGCGCGCAGCCGCAGCTCCACGCCGGGCGGCAGGCCCTCGATGCGGCAGCGCGGCTCCACTCCGCACTCGTAGCTGACGTCGCCGCCGATGATGCGGTAGCCGGTGATCGGGCTGCCGTTCGCGGCGGGTGGCTCGATGCGCATCGTGACCACGCCGTCCACGTGCTCGTCGAACGCCTGCACGGGTGGCGCAGGCGCATCCGGCACGTCCTGCACCGTCACGGTGATCGGGCTCCAGACGGCGCGACCGGGCACACCCGTCGCGTCGACGACCAGCACGCGGACGATGGTGGTGCCGATCTGCGCCGTGTCATCCACGTCGATGGTCACGGTGCCGCCGTCGAGCGAGGCGCTGATGCCGCGCTCGGCGGCGCCCTCCTCGCTGATCGCGCCGATGCGCAGCGGCACGGTCGGGAGGGGGTTGGAGGCCTCGTCGTTCGCGAGCGGCTCCACCTGCGCGCTCCTGCCGCGCTGCACGGTGACGGCGTCGGCGACCGGGGCGGCGAGCGGCCTGGTGGAGGTGATCACCTGCAGCCGCACGGCACCGTGCTGGCCCTCGCCCGCGGCGTCCCACACGCCGATGTCGACATCCTCGGTGGTGCCCGCGGCGGTGCCCTCGAGCGCGGCGACCGTGAGCGTCGAACCGGTGACGGAGGCGCGGAAGCCCGGCGGCACGCCGTCGAGGATCGCCCACGTGGCCGCCTGCAGCCGGGCGGGATCGGGCGAGCGGGTGATGCGGGTCAGGTCGATCTCGCGCTCATCGCCCGGCTCGAGCCTGACGTAGGCGCCGAGCACGCTGAGCGGCTGATCGTCGCCGGGCACGACCTCGATGGGCAGCACGATGGTGCCGATGCGGCCCTCCGGATCGGTCGCGCTGTCGCCGTCGGTCACCTCGAAGCTGATGCTGGCCGGGCCGTAGTAGGTGGGGGGAGGCGAGAAGCGCAGGGTCTTGAGGTCGATCACCGGGTTCGCCCCGGAGTCGGGCGAGACCTCGACGGTGCTCGCGTCGGTGAGGAAGACGCCGCGGCCGTCGACGGTCTCGACGACATCATCGATGGCGATCTCGATCGTCTCTCCCGCCTGCACCGTCAGCGGCGCGACGTCGGCGCGCAGCTGCGGCAGCGCGTCGAGCCGTCCCGGCACGGCGATCACGGCGGTGCCGATCGCCGAGGGGTCGTCGCTGCGGCTGATGGTGAACGGCACGAAGCGGGTGCGGTCGGTGACCGCGAGCTCGACCGCGCCGTCGTCGCGCAGCTGCACGCCGGCGGTCTCCAGCGGCAGCGCGGCCTCGAGCACGTCGCTGCGGCCGTCCCGCACCGATGCGTGCGCGAGCGGGTCGATGACGACCGCCTCAGCGTCGGCGATCGACTGGATCGCGACCTGCACGTCCTCCACGTCCGGCGCGGGCGGCGGCGCGTCGGGGTCGACCTCGACGCGCAGCCAGCTGGTGGCGCTCGATCCGGCCGAGTTCTCGACCGTCACGAGCACGCCGATCGCCGAGGTGTCGGCACCCGCGGTCACCATCACGGCGCCGTCGCGCTGCTCGGCCGTCGCTCCGGTCGTGACGGCCTCCACTGCGACGATCTCCAGCGGCAGCCCCGCGGGGTCGCTGTCGTTCTCGAGCACGGGCACCACGAGCGTCGAGTCGGGCCGCATCTGCGCCTCGTCGGGCTCGAGCACCGGCGGCAGCGCCGGCCCGGGCTCGACGACGGCGATCCGCACGAGCCCCTCCGCGACCGCGCCGAGGTCGTCCTTGATGCGGTAGCGGAACTCGTCGGTGCCCGCCGAGTACTCGCCCGCCTGGTAGCGCAGCGTCGACGAGCGCCCCGACTGCGTGACGAAGCCGAGCGCCGGCGCGGCCGACGGCCCGAGCAGCTGCACGGGGTCGCCGTTCGGGTCGGCGTGCGAGAGCGGCAGCGGCAGGTCGACGCTCGCGCCCGCGACGACGCGGGCCTCGATCGTCGGTGCGATGGGTGCAGCGTTCGTCCGCTGTGCGGCGTCGGTGACCCGCAACGTGATGTCGGCGCTCGCCGTCTGCCCATCGGGGCCGCGCACCGCGTAGGTGGCCGTGAACGTGCCCGGCTCCTCTGCGGCGACGTAGCGCATCCGGTCGCCGTCGACGAACAGCAGTCCCGCCTCCGGCGCCGCCACCGGCTGCGGCTCGAGAGCGATGGTCAGGCCGTCGGGCTGCTCGTCGTTGGCGAGCACCGGGATATCGACCAGACCGCCGGGTCGCACCGAGATGACGTCGTCGCGCGCGATCGGCGCCTGCACGGCCGCCGTCGCCGACTGCGACACCCGCAGCTCGCCGGTCGCCGAGGTCAGGCCGTTCGTGACCGTGTACGTCACGCGCGCGTCCCCGTCGAGATCATCGGCGAGCGAGAGCCGCACGCGGTCGCCGTCGAGCACCTCGGCGCGCACGCTCTCAGTGTCGGAGGATGCCTCCGTGATCGCCACCACGCCGCCGGCCGGGTCGTGGGCGAGCGAGTCGACCTCGACCTCGGTCGCGCTGATCGCCGCCACCGTGGCCCGCGCCGGCCGCGTCACCGGTGCCGAGGAGGCGTCGGTGCCCTCCAGCACGCGCACGACCACGAGCCCGTCCCTGGTCGACTCGCCGTCGCTGACGACGTAGCCGAAGCGCAGCAGGCCGGGCTCGGTGGGGCTGACCCTGATGGTGCCGTCGGAGAAGTCGGGGGTGGCTGGGGCGGCTCCTGCGACCACGTTGTGGAGGCTCAGCTCGCCGGATCCGCCGCGCGCGGCCAGCAGCGGCTCGAGCACGAGCTCCTGCCCCACGCGCGTGACGGCGGTGACCGGTTGCGCCGTGATGGGCACGGTGCCCGCGTGCACGGTGAGCGCGATCGCCTCGGTCACCTCGTGCTCGCCGTCCGTGACGGTCACGCGCACCTCGCGCTGGGCGCCCGCCCGGCCGTCGCGGAACTCGAGCCTGCCGTCGTCGCGCACGCTGACCTGATCGGGCTCCTCTGCGGTGGCGGAGAGCACGGCGAGCGGGTCGCCCTCGGGGTCGACCCAGCCGTCGAGCGCATCGAGCACGATCGAACCGCCGGCCTCGAGCGTCGCCTGCAGCGGCCGGACGAGCTCCGGCGGCTCGTCGCCCGAGCGGATCGTGACGGTCGCGACGGCCTGGCCGCTCGTGGTGCCGTCCGAGACCCGGTAGCTGACGCGGGCCTCCCCCGACTCCGGCGCCTCCAGCCGGATGCTGCGGCCGTCGGGCATGAGGGAGACGGATGCGTCGTCGCGGTCGACCTGCGCCTCGGTGATGACGATGGGGTCGCCGTTCGCATCGCTGTCGTTGAGCAGCACCGGCAGCAGCGTGACCGCGCCCGGGCGAGCGCCGAGCTCGTCGTCCTCGGCGACCGGCGGCGCAGGGTCGGCCTCGACCGTCTCCTCGATCGTCTCGCCGTCCGCGGGGTCCTCGGGGGTCGGCTCGTCGTCGGCGAGCTGCCAGCCGGTGATGCGGCTGCCGTCGCGATCGATCGCCCAGGCGTCGCCCGTGCCGGGGTCGACGACCGCGGTGGCGCTGCCGCGCTGCAGGATGCGCAGCTCGGCGTCGAAGGCGACGTCCTCGAGGCTCAGCACCACCGGCTCGGCACCCTCGCAGGAGCGCCAGGCGGTGCCGTCGTGCCAGACCGCGAAGATGCACTCCTCGCCCACGACGGGTTCCGCGGCCTCGCCGCCGGCACCGGAGGCGAGCACGGTCGAGCTCGGCACGCCCAGCTGCTGGCGCACGAGCGTGCCGTCGGCGGCGTAGACCACGCTCGCGGACGCCGCGCCGGGCTCCTGCAGGCGCACGCCGCCGGCATCCAGCACCGTCTGCCAGGTGCGGGTGGAGAGCACGCCGGAGCCGGAGTCGTAGAGCACCCAGTCGTCGCCGAGCACCGTCAGCTGCAGGTCGGGCGCCGAGGGCGACACCGGGGCGCGGTCGCTCGAGACGATCTCGCCAGCGGCGTCGACCCGCAGCACGCGGCCGAGCCCGGGCGAGGCGGCCAGCAGGCCGTCGTCGGTGAGCACGGCCACGCCGCCGCGACCGAGCGCGACGACCGCCTCCCCGAGCGGAGCGCCCTCGGCGAGCGCGCCGGTGGTGGTGCGCCAGACGTCGCCGGTCGTCGGCGAGGTGACGATGATGCGGTCGCCGCGCACGCCCACCTCCGCCTCGGGGGCGATCGGCACCGCCGGGCCCGGCTGCGCGGCGCCCTCGCGCACGACGCGGGCAGTCGATGCGTCGCGGTCGATGATGACGGTGCCGCTGGCGGCCTGCAGCGCCAGATCGGCGGAGCCGGCGTTCACGACCCGTTCGATCGAGCTGTTCGCGGTGTTCGCGAGCCCGATCACCCCGGCATCGGCGTTCGCGATCCAGACGCTCGAGCCGTCGAGCTGGGGCTCGAGCGATGCGTAGCCGGGCGTCAGCACCGCCCCGGCGACGACGCCGGCAGCCAGCAGGCTGCCCAGCGCGATACCGGCGACACGGCGCTTCACGGCAGTGGCTCCGCGCACGCCCTGGTGGGCTCGCCGGTGCTGCCGTCGCGGTTGACGGCGACGTCGATGCAGAGCTGCTCGCCCGGCTCACCGGTGAGCGAGAACTCGCGGCCGCCCTGGATGAACGCATCGCCCGTCGTGGTGCGCACGTGGTAGCTGTCGGTGCCCACCAGCCCAGGGTCGTCCCAGCTGAAGACGACGCGACCGGACTCCGGCGCCGCCGTGACCTCGGCGACCACGGGGATCTGCTGCGAGACGCTCGAGAGCGCCATGGCCGCGACCGCGACGATCCCGAGCACGACGATGCTCGCGACGCCGACCCCGACGCCGATCGCGAAGCGCTTCGGCTTCTGCGGCTGGCGCCTGCCGGTGGACTGCGAGATGTCGACCCGGCTGCCCGTGATGCCCGCGCCCCTGCGCGAGCGGCGCGCGCGCAGCCGCAGCGCATCCGAATCCTCCTCGACCGCGGGCTCGGGCGCGGGCTCGGCGGCCCACGCGTCGACCTCGACCTCGACGGCGGTCTCGTCGAAGCCGAGCTCGCGCTGCACGGCCTGCAGCTCGCGCAGCATCGCCTCGACGGATTCGTAGCGGTCGCTCGGCTTGGCTGCGAGCGCCTTGTCGAGCACCGTGCGCAGCGGCACCGGGATGGCGCGCGAGGGCAGCAGCTCGTGGTTCATGATGCGGCTGCTGAGCGCGTCGTGGTCGTTGGCCCTGCCGGGCTGCTCTGCGGGACTGCGCCCGGCGATGAGGGAGAAGATCGTCGCGCCGAGCGACCAGACCTCGGTGGCGACGGTGCCGCCGGTGTCGCCGCGCAGCACCTCGGGTGCCGCCCACGGCACAGAGACCCCGGCCGCCTCGGTGGTGTCGTGCTGCAGGCCGGCGATGCCGAAGTCGCTCAGCACCGGGTGGCCGAAGGAGGTGGTGAGGATGTTGGCGGGCTTGATGTCGCGATGCAGCACGCCGCCGCGGTGCGCGGTCTCGACCGCGGCGCCGATGCGGATGGCCACGCGCAGCGCCGCCTCGACCGGCAGCGGCTCGGTGCGGAAGCGGTCGCCCAGCTCGGGGTTGGCGAGCTCCATCACCAGGTAGGGGCGGCCGTCGCTCGCGACGCTCGCGCCGTAGACGGTGAGGATGCTGGGGTGCGAGGAGAGGCGACCCATCAGGTTGACCTCGGTGCGGAAGGAGCGGCGCACGTCCTCGTCGACGAGCTCGGCCAGCAGCACCTTGACGGCGACCGGCCTGCGCGGCAGCGCCTGCTCGTAGAGGAAGACGTCGGCGTAGCCGCCCGTGCCGAGCACGTGGAGGTGCGAGTAGCCGGGAAGGACCGGCGGCGCGGAGGGGAGCCGCCTGGCCATCAGGCTCGCCTGGTCTCCTCGTCGCGCAGCGTCGCCCGCGGCACGGTGCGGTCGACGTCGTCGACCGTGGGGGCCTTCGTGACGTCGACGACGATGACGGAGACGTTGTCGCGTCCGCCGTTGTCGAGCGCAGCGGCGACGAGCGCGCTGGCGGCGGCTGCGGGCTCCGCGTGCTCACCCAGCAGGCGCTCGATATCGATGTCGTGCACCTCCTTGGTGAGGCCGTCGGAGCAGACCAGCAGGCGCAGCTGGGGCATGATCGGCAGCAGGAAGTAGTCGGGCACCGGGTCGATGCCGGCACCGACGCCGCGCGTGACGACGTTGGCCTCCGGGTGCGTCTCGGCCTCCTCCTCGGTGAGCAGGCCCGCGTCGATCAGCTCCTGCACGACCGAGTGGTCGATGGTGATGCGCGTGAGGCGCTCGCCGAGCATCGCGTAGGTGCGGGAGTCGCCGACGTTGAAGACCGCGAAGTGCGGGGCGTCGTCGTGCATCGCGAAGGCGCAGCCGGTGACGGTGGTGCCTGCGGCGCCCTCGCCGTCGCCGAGCTTCTCGATGATGTCGGTCGCGCGGCGGAGCGCGTCGACGACATCGATCGGCTCGACGGCCTCGAGGTCGGCGAGCCCTCCGAGCTGCTCGGCCACTGCCTTGCTGGCGAGGTCGCCGTGCGAGTGCCCGCCCATGCCGTCGGCCACCGCGAAGATCGGCGGCTGCGTGACGAGGGAGTCCTCGTTGTGCTGGCGACGGAAGCCGGTGTCGGTCAGACCTGCCCAGCGCACTGCGAATCGCTGCCCCTCAGGGCCCTGTGTCGCGTGCTCGCCGGTCGCCGCTCCGATGTGGGTCACGTCCTCCATTCTCCCATGCTCGGGCGGCAGGTGATGCACCACGCCCAGCAACGCGCATCCGCACCGGGTCCTCAGGCCTGCTGGGTGGCTGACGCATCGGGTCGCAGCACCCAGTCGGGAGCGCCTCTGGCGTCGACGATGTCGCGCAGCAGCGGCGCCATCGTGAGGCTCGGATCGACGGCCATCGCGAGCTCGGCGCAGCGTGCCGCGGTGCGGCCCCTGCCCACGAAGAACTGCAGGAAGCCGACGATCACGAGCAGCGGCGCGCGTGCCTCGAGCGGCACTGCCGCGGCGATCGCGCTCCATCGACGGAGCCGCTCGTGCAGGCGCTCCGCGTCGGGCGCCGGCCCGACGCCCATGAAGCGGTTCGCCGCAGTGTCGCCGGCGATCGCGTCGGCATCGCCGCTCGCCGCGAGCGTGGCTGCCGCCGCGTCGGCGCCGTCGATGGCGAGCTCGATCGCCAGATCGCGCAGGAGCGGGCTGGCGACCAGGATGGCTGCGAGCGCCGCGGCCCGCGCCGGATCGACGCCGAGCCCGCCCGGCCCCGAGCCCAGCTGTGGTGCGAGCTCGCAG
>NZ_JABFAP010000001.1:260240-321649 GCF_017168255.1 Agrococcus sp. KRD186 | reverse complement strand
GCTGTGGTGCGAGCGCCACTGCGAGCTCGAGCGCGTCGATCGGCGCCGCGCGGGCTGCATCGAGCTCAGCGCGCTGCAGCGCCTCGAGCCGGGCGGCGACGGCCTGCCCGGCGGCGCCGCAGTCGCCCTCCGGCACTCCTGGCACGCGCTTGGGCGCGGGCACCCCGGGGGCCGGGTCGTCGAGCAGGTCGAGCTCGGCGAGCGGTCCGCGCGCGGCGTCGGGGTGGGCGTAGTCACCCCAGGCGTCGGGGGCGATCGCGAGCAGCTCGAGGATGCGGATGCCCGCGCGATCGAGTCGCTCGGCCACACCGAGCAGCTCGTCGCGCAGCGGCAGTGGGCCGGTGCCGAGCGACTCGGGCAGGCAGGCGATCAGCACGACGGCCTCGGCGCCGAGCGCGCTCGACCGGATCACCCGGGCGGCGGCATCGACGCTGCGTGCCGCCGGCAGGTCGAGCGCCATCGGCATGCCGGAGCGGCCGTCTGAGAACGGCAGCGCCACGAGCGATGGTGCAGCGACCTCGCCGACCAGGCGCGGCAGCAGCTGCAGCAGGGATTGCGGGGTACGGATGCGAATGGTCTCCATGGGCGCAGGGTGCGGCATGGGGCGCGCTCCGCGCTGCATCCCGGCGAAGGGGTGTGGATATATACCCCTAGGGGGTATAATGTGGGCAGCATGAGCGGGACCCACGAGCACGGACACCAGGCACCGATGACGCACGACCCACACGCGAGTCACGACGCGCACGCCGGTCAAGACGCGCACGCCGGGCATGACGCGCACACCGATCACGACGCGCACGCCGGCCACAGCGGCCACGCGGGCCACGGCGATCACGTCGCGATCTACCGGCGCCTGTTCTGGTGGATGCTCGCCCTCGCTGTGCCCACGGTGCTGCTGAGCGGCATGTTCGCCTCGATCGTCGGCTACGCCCTGCCCGACTGGCCGTGGCTCCAGTGGGTCGCCCCCGTGCTCGGCACCGTCATGTACGTCGTCGGCGGCCGGCCGTTCCTCACCGGAGCGGTCGACGAGCTGCGGGCGCGCAAGCCGGGCATGATGCTGCTGATCGGCCTCGCGATCACCGTCGCGTTCGTCGCCTCCTGGGCGTCGACGCTGGGGCTGGCCGACCACCAGCTCGAGTTCTGGTGGGAGCTCGCGCTGCTGATCGTCATCATGCTGCTGGGCCACTGGATCGAGATGCGCTCGCTCGCGCAGACCTCCTCCGCCCTCGACTCGCTCGCGGCCCTGCTGCCCGACGAGGCCGAGCGGGTCGTCGACGGCGGCACCGAGCTCGTCTCCCCCGACGCGCTGCAGCTCGACGACGTGGTGGTCGTGCGCCCCGGCGCGCGCGTGCCCGCCGACGGCGTGGTCGTGGAGGGATCGGCCAGCTTCGACGAGGCCATGATCACCGGCGAGTCGCGCCCGGTCGCGCGCGGCGAGGGCGACCGGGTGGTCGCGGGCACCGTGGCGACCGACTCGGGCGTGCGCGTGCGCATCGACGCGGTCGGCGACGAGACCACGCTGGCGGGCATCCGCCGCCTGGTCGCCGACGCGCAGGCCTCGACCTCCAAGGCGCAGCGCCTCGCCGACCGCGCCGCGGGCTGGCTGTTCTGGTTCGCGCTCGGCGCCGCCGTCATCACCGCCATCGCGTGGTCGCTGTTCGGCATGCCCGACGACGCCGTCATCCGTGCGGTCACCGTACTCGTGATCGCCTGCCCCCACGCGCTCGGCCTGGCCATCCCGCTCGTCGTCTCGATCGCGACCGAGCGCGCGGCCCGCGGCGGCGTGCTGATCGCCGACCGCCTCGCGCTCGAGACCATGCGGCACATCGATGTCGTGCTCTTCGACAAGACCGGCACGCTCACGGCGGGCGAGCCGGTCGTGCTCGAGCACCTCGTGGCCGAATCGCACGGCGGCAAGGACGACGCCGGCCAGGACGACGCCGGCGACCGCCTGCTCGCACTTGCCGCCGCGGCGGAGACCCCGAGCGAGCACCCCCTCGCCCGGGCCATCGTGCGCGCGGCCGAGGATGCCCGCCTGACGGTGCCCGACGCATCCGACTTCACGTCCTCCCCCGCCGTCGGCGTCACCGCCACGGTCGGCGGCCGCACGGTGCGCGTGGGCGGGCCGCACATGCTCGCCGAGGAGGGCGCTCAGGAGCTGCCGGGCGTCGAGCCGTGGCGCGCCGAGGGCGCGATCATCCTGCACGTGGTCGTCGACGGCGAGGTCGCCGGTGCGCTGCGGCTCGCCGACGCGATTCGCGAGGAGTCGAAGCAGGCGGTGGATGCGCTGCACGCGCTGGGCATCGAGGTCGCGATGGTCACGGGCGACGCCGAGGCGGTGGCGCAGTCGGTCGCGAAGGAGCTCGGCATCGATCGGGTGGCGGCCGGTGTGCGCCCCGAGCACAAGGAGCGCGAGGTCGCCCGCCTGCAGGGCGAGGGGCGCCGGGTGGCGTTCGTGGGCGACGGCGTGAACGATGCGCCGGCGCTCGCGCGGGCCGATGTGGGGCTCGCGATCGGCGCGGGCACCGACGTGGCGATCGCCTCGGCCGATGTGATCCTGGCGAGCTCGGATCCCCGCAGCGTCGTCTCGGTGGTGCAGCTCTCGAGCGCGAGCGCGAGGAAGATGGTGCAGAACCTCTGGTGGGCGGCCGGCTACAACCTGCTGTCGGTGCCGCTCGCGGCCGGGGTGCTCGCGCCGATCGGCTTCGTGCTGCCGATGTCGGTGGGCGCGCTGCTGATGTCGGCCTCGACGGTGGTGGTGGCGCTCAACGCGCAGCTGCTGCGCCGGCTCGACCTCGACCCGGCGCGATCGGCCGCGCGGGCGCTCGCCGCCTGAGCGCCGCGCGGGCGCTGAGCGGCGCGCCGGCGCAGGTATACGGCGATTCGCGCTTCGCGGGGCGCGCGAGGAGCAAACCGCCGTATAGCTGTGGCGGGCGTCGGGCGCGGCGGCACTACCGTGTCTGCATGATGCGCACGCGGCCCGAGCTCACCGGTTCGTTCGGGGCGGTCGCCTCCACCCACTGGCTCGCCTCCTCGAGCGGCATGGCCGTGCTCGAGCGGGGCGGCAACGCCGCCGACGCGGCGGCCGCTGCCGGCTTCGTGCTGCACGTGGTCGAGCCGCACCTGAACGGCCCCGGCGGCGACATGCCGCTGATCGTGCGGGTGCCCGGCGGCGAGCCGCGGGTGCTGAGCGGGCAGGGCGTCACGCCTGCCGCCGCAACCATCGAGCGGATGCGCGCGGAGGGCATCGAGCACATCCCCGGCACCGGCCTGCTCGCCGCGGTCGTGCCGGGTGCGGTGCCCGCGTGGCTCACGCTGCTGCGCGACCACGGCAGCTGGGCACCCGCCGAGGTGCTGGCGTTCGCGATCGAGCTGGCCGACCGCGGCCACCGGGTGCTGCCGCGGGTGGCGCGCACGATCGCCGGCCGCGCCGACTTCTTCCGCGAGCACTGGCCCGCCTCGGCGGCGCTCTGGGCCGACCCGGCGCCGGCCGAGTGGGGTGTGATCCGCAATCCGGCGCTCGCCGAGACCTACCGTCGCCTCGCCGACGCCGGGCGCGGCAAGGCGCGCGAGGCGGCGTGCGATGCCGCCATCGCCGCCTGGAGCGAGGGCTTCGTCGCCGAGGCCATCGACCGCCACAGCCGCCAGCCGCAGATGGACTCCACCGGCGACCCCCACGCAGGCCTGCTCACGGGCGACGACCTGGCGACCTGGCGCCCGCAGTGGGAGGACACCCTCTCGCTCCCCTGGCGCGGCACCACCGTGCACAAGGCCGGCGCCTGGACGCAGGGCCCGGCGCTGCTGGAGGCGCTCGGCATCCTCGACCCGCTGCTGCCCGAGCACGAGGGGTCGGATGCGTTGGGGCCCGGTGCGTTCGGGGCCGATGCGTTGGGGCCCGGTGCGTTCGGGGCCGACCTCGTGCACCTCGCGGCCGAGGCGGTGAAGCTCGCGTTCGCCGACCGCGACGCCTGGTTCGGCGACGGCGCCGACCTCTCGCGCCTGCTGCACCCCGACCACCTCGCCGAGCGGCGAGCGCTGATCGGCGAGCAGGCGTCGCTCGAGCTGCGGCCCGGTGCCCTGCACGGCCCTCCCCGACTCGCGCAGGTGCGCACCGCCGCCGAGCACGAGGCCGCCGGCGCCGCCGCCGGCGCAGCGCCTGCCGGCACCGCACAGGCCGGCACCGCGCAGGCCGGCAGCGCACAGGCCGGCAGCGCACAGGCCGGCAGCGCATCGGCCGGCACGGGCGAACCCACCCGCGGCGACACCTGCCACATCGACGTCGTCGACCGAGACGGCATGGTCGTCTCGGCCACGCCGTCCGGCGGCTGGCTGCAGTCGAGCCCGACGATCGACGAGCTCGGCTTCTGCCTCGGCACGCGCGCCCAGATGCTGTGGCTGGAACCCGGGCTGCCCACGAGCCTGGCCCCGGGCATCCGCCCCCGCACCACCCTGTCGCCCACGATGCTCGTCGACGACGACGGCACGGTGGCGGCGCTCGGCACGCCCGGCGGCGACCAGCAGGATCAGTGGCAGCTCTCGATGCTGCTGGGCATGCGCGTGCTGGGGCTCAGCCCGCAGGCGGCGATCGACGCGCCCGCCTGGCACCTGACGCACCTGATCTCGTCGTTCGAGCCGCGGGTGTGGGAGCCGGGCGGGCTGCACGTCGAGTCGCGGCTGGGCGAGGCGACCATCGCCGAGCTGCGCCGGCGCGGTCACGTGGTGACGGATGCGGGGCCCTGGTCACTCGGGCGGCTCTCGTTCGCGTCGTTCCAGGCGGGCGCGGTCGCTTCGGGAAGTATCGGCGACGAGCGCCCCGGCCTGCCGACGATCAGGGCGGCCGCGAACCCGCGCGGTGAGCAGGGCTACGCGGTGCTGCGGTAGCCGCTAGCTAGGAGAAGAGCTCGGCGATGCGCTCGATGGTCGCCCCGTCGAGCTCGCCGTTGCCGGCGGCTGCGTTCTGCGCGACCTGCTCGGGCCGCGTCGCTCCGGCGATGACGCTCGTGACGGCGGGCTGCGCGAGCATCCACTGAAAGGTGGTCTCGAGCATGGTGCGGCCGGCGTCGCTGACGATGCGCTCGTACTCGTCGATGCGCGCCCAGTCGGTCTGCTCGAGCAGTTGCGGCTTCAGGGCCGTCAGGCGCGCATCCGCCGGGCCCGTGCCCTTCGAGTACTTGCCGGAGAGCAGGCCGTTGGCGAGCGGGAAGTAGGGCAGGAAGCCGATGCCGGTCTCGAGCACGGCCGGCAGCACCTCCTTCTCGACGTCGCGGGCGACGAGTGAGTACTCGTCCTGCGCCGACACGAAGCCGTTGGGCGTCTCGACCTCGGCCGCGGCGGCGATCTGCTCGGGGCTGAAGTTGGAGTGGCCGTAGGCGCGGATCTTGCCCTCGGCGACGAGCTCGTCGAGCGCCCGCACGGTCTCCTCGATGGGCGTCGCGGGGTCGGGCGTGTGCTGCTGGTAGAGGTCGATGCGGTCGGTCTGCAGCCGGCGCAGCGATGCCTCGACGGCGTTGCGGATGTACAGCCGAGCACCCTTGGGCCCCCACTGCTCGGCGCCCACGAGGTCGACGCCCTGGTGGCCCCACTTCGTGGCGAGCACGACCTTGTCGCGGGCGGCGCTGCCGGCCTTCGCCAGTGCGACGCCCATGAGCGTCTCTGAGGTGGTGGGCGGCTGGCCGTACATGTCGGCGGTGTCGAACAGGGTGATGCCGTGGTCGATGGCTGCGTGGATCACCGCGTCGGTGCCCGACTGGTCCTCCGTGCGGGTGCCCTTGCGACCGAAGTTGTTGCAGCCGAGGCCGATGGGTGAGACCACGAGCCGTGAGGTGCCGAGTGTGCGCGTCATGTCAGTCAGGCTATCGAGGTCGGCTGGCATCTCAGCCGCCCGCAGATCGTCCAGGGCACCGTCACTTCGCCGTGCCGGACGCGGGCTTCCGCGCCTTCGCGGGCTTGTGCGGCTGGGTCGCGGCGATCGTCTGCGCCACTTCGTGCAGCCAGTCGATGTCGTCCATCGCATCGTCGTCGACGACGCCGTACGGCTTCGAGCCCGGGTATGCCTCGCCGCGCGGGAGGTGCTCGGTGAGCTCGGTCGCCTCGGGCACGAGCTTCAGCAGCAGGGTGTCGTCGCAGACGAAACCGAAGATGCGGTCGTCGCAATAGATCGCCTGCTCGCCGAACATCGGCTGGAGCCGGATGGGCAGCGGCTCGAAGGCCTCGCGGATGCGCTCGAGCGTCTCGGGCCTGTTCGACATGCGGCGATCATCGCACGATCTGCCGGCCGCGCGCCGCGCCCGTATCCGGGCGCTACGAAGGGCGGTCATGCGGGCAGCGCCGGCGAGCAAAGCGTCATCGTGGCCGGTGTCAGCGCGGCCGGTGTCAGCGCGGCCTTCAGCGGACACGCGCAGGCGCGTGCGGCGTCCAGATGGTCGGTCTCAGAAGGGTGTGTCCACCAGTGGTGGCGCGTTCGGGAGGCTGGGCTGGGTGCAGGTCATGGTGCCCCAGAAGGTGTCGTCGGTGGCGGTGAAGCGTGGTCCTTGGGGCTCGGGTTCGCTGCGGAGCACGATGCCGAGGGGGCTGGTGAACTCGAGCACGCCGTCTTCGAGCTGCTGCACGGTCCAGGCGGTGGCGTGCTTCATCGTGTGGTGCCGGCGGCAGAGGTGGGCGAGGTTGCCGATGGTGGTCGCGCCGCCGGCGTCCCAGTCGTGGGTGTGGTCGACGTCGGCGCGGTAGACGGGGGTGTTGCAGCCGGGCCAGCGGCAACGGCCGTCGCGATCGCGCCGGCACGGACAGCATCGATGTACCCCTCCGCATCCATGCCGTCCTCGAACATGCAGGCATTCAATCAGCGGCCACTGACATGGGAAGAGAGATTCGAACGGGGTGTGGAGAACTCGCGGAGCCGGTCTCGATACGCGCGCTGCGCGCGCTACTCGACCAGCGGCGAAGAGCGGGGCGCGCTCGGCCAGCGGAGGGGCGGTCTGGATACGCGCGCGGGGCGCGCTCGACCAACGAGGCAGGTCAGACGGGGGCGAAGCGCGGGTCCTGCACGACCAGGCGCAGGCCCGTCTCGGTGCGGGTCAGCGGCACCGACGCCGACGCCGCCCAGCGCACCAGCGCATCCGCCGTATCGGCCTCGACGGCAGCCTCAGCGAGCGAGCGCACCAGGGCGCCCTTGCCGGCCTTGTTCCAGTGGTTGAGGGCCTTGCCCTCCGGCGAGACGATCTCGACCGGCACCGCACCGGCGACCGGCGCGAGCGCGGCGTAGGCCTTCGATCGCAGGTCGAGCGCGAACCCGTCGATGACCGCACCGGCATCGGACCAGAGGTCACGCATCCGCTCCCCCGGCAGCTTCGTGTGCTCGGAGACCTTGTACGAGGGAATGCGGTCGGATGCGCGCACGAAGCCGAGCAGGGCCGACTGGATGACGACGTGGGTCTCGACCCAGGCGCGGGCGTCGTCGTCGAGCGAGGCGGCGCCGAGGGCGTCGTAGAGCACGCCCGTGTAGCGCTCGATGGCCGCCATGGTCGGCGCGGAGCGGACGGCCGCGTTGTCGGCGGCGGCGCGCGCCTTCGCGGGCGTCGAGACGTCCTGCCCGGCGGCGACCAGGCGGTCGAGCGCTGCCAGTGCCCGCGAACGGGCGACGGCCAGCCCGGGGAATCCCAGACTGGCCGTCGTGAGGCTTGCGCCGCTCCCGCCTGCCGCCTTCGTCTCGCTGGGCGGCAGCAGGACGATCACGTGAGCTTGGCGTTCCGAGCGACGATCTCGACCCGGTCGTGGTCGACCGAGAGGAAGCCATCGGCGGCGTCCACGGCGTGCACCGTGCCGGAGCTGTCGGTGACGCGCACCTGCCCCTCCGCGGCGAGCACCGCGAGCACCGGCTCGTGGCCCTTCAGGATGCCGATCTCGCCCTCGGTGGTCTTGGCGATCACCTGCGTGGCCTCGCCGGTCCAGACCTCCTCCGCAGCGGAGACGATGCTGACGGTGAGAGCCATCAGCCGTTGTCCTTCTGGATCTGCGCCCACTTCTCCTCGACGTCCGAGATGCCACCGACGTTGAAGAAGGCCTGCTCGGCCACGTGGTCGAACTCGCCCTTGGCGATCGCGTCGAACGACTCGATCGTCTCCTTGAGCGGCACCGTGGAACCCTCGACACCGGTGAACTTCTTCGCCATGTAGGTGTTCTGCGAGAGGAACTGCTGGATGCGGCGCGCACGGTTCACGACGATCTTGTCCTCCTCGGACAGCTCGTCGACACCGAGGATGGCGATGATCTCCTGCAGCTCCTTGTTCTTCTGGAGGATCTGCTTGACCGTCGTCGCGACGCGGTAGTGGTCGTCGCCCAGGTAGCGGGGGTCGAGGATGCGGCTGGTCGACGTGAGCGGGTCGACGGCCGGGTAGAGACCCTTCGACGCGATCTCGCGGCTCAGCTCCGTCGTGGCGTCGAGGTGCGCGAACGTCGTGGCCGGGGCCGGGTCGGTGTAGTCGTCAGCGGGCACGTAGATGGCCTGCAGCGACGTGATCGAGTGACCGCGGGTCGACGTGATGCGCTCCTGGAGCACACCCATCTCGTCGGCGAGGTTGGGCTGGTAGCCGACGGCGCTGGGCATGCGGCCGAGCAGCGTCGAGACCTCCGAGCCCGCCTGCGTGAAGCGGAAGATGTTGTCGATGAACAGCAGCACGTCCTGCTGCTGCACGTCGCGGAAGTACTCCGCCATCGTCAGCGCGCTCAGCGCGACGCGGAGACGCGTGCCCGGGGGCTCATCCATCTGGCCGAAGACGAGGGCGGTCTTGTCGAACACGCCCGCCTCCTCCATCTCGTGGATGAGGTCGTTGCCCTCACGGGTGCGCTCGCCGACACCGGCGAACACCGAGACACCGCCGTGGTCGGATGCCACGCGCTGGATCATCTCCTGGATGAGGACGGTCTTGCCGACACCGGCACCGCCGAACAGACCGATCTTGCCGCCGAGCACGTAGGGCGTGAGGAGGTCGATGACCTTGATGCCGGTCTCGAACAACTGCGTCTTCGACTCGAGCTGGTCGAACGACGGCGCCTTGCGGTGGATGCCCCAGCGCTCGGTGACCTCGAGGGTCTCGCCCTCGGCGAGGTTGAGCGCCTCGCCGATGACGTTGAAGACCTTGCCCTTGGTGACGTCGCCGACGGGAACGGTGATCGACTCGCCGGTGTCGCGCACCTCCTGGCCGCGGACGAGGCCGTCCGTCGGCTTCAGCGCGATGGCGCGGACGAGGTCGTCGCCGAGGTGCTGTGCGACCTCGAGCGTGATCTCCTGCGCCGGCGTGCCGTCGCCGAAGTCGACGGTCGTCTTGAGCGCGTTGTAGATGCCGGGGATCGCGTCGTGCGGGAACTCGATGTCGACGACGGGACCGGTCACGCGAGCGACGCGACCGACGCCGGCCTGCGTCTGCGAGGTCTCGGTGGTGTCAGTGATGGTCATGATGGTTGCCTTTCGTGGCTACTTCGCCGAGGCGAGGGCGTCCGCGCCGCCCACGATCTCGGAGATCTGCGTCGTGATCTCGGCCTGGCGCGCGTTGTTGCGCAGGCGGGTGTAGTCGGTGATGAGCTTGTCGGCGTTGTCGGAGGCCGACTTCATCGCCTTCTGCGTGGCTGCCTGCTTGGCGGCGGCCGACTGCAGCAGTGCGTTGAAGATGCGGCTCTCGACGTAGACCGGCAGGAGTGCGTCGAGCACCCGGGCGGGCTCGGGCTCGAACTCGTACAGCGGCAGGTGCTCCGCGGTGCCGGCGTCCTCCGCCTCCACCACCTCGAGCGGCAGCAGCCGCACCGAGGTCGGATCCTGCGTCATCATGCTCACGAAGCGGTTGTAGACGACGTGGATCTCGTCGACCTGCTCCGAGACATACGCCTCGAGCACGGCCTCCGCGATCTCCTGCGCGACCTCGGGCGTCGGCACGTCCGAGATGCCCGTCCACTCCCTGATGTAGGGGCGCTGGCGGAACTTGAAGTAGCCGACGGCCTTGTTGCCGATCAGGTAGTGATCGACTTCCTTGCCCTCAGACTCGAGCTTCGCCCGCAGCTCGCCCACCTCGCGGATGATCTGCGAGTTGAACGCGCCGGCCAGGCCGCGGTCGCTCGTCAGCACGACGATCGCCGCCCGCTTGAGCTCGTCTCGCTCGACCGTCAGCGGGTGCGCCTCGTTCGAGTACGTGGCCACTGCGCTCACGGCGCGCGTGAGCGCCCTGGCGTAGGGGTTCGACGCCTTGACGCGCACGAGCGCCTTCTGGATGCGCGATGCAGCGATGAGCTCCATCGCCTTGGTGATCTTCTTGGTCGACTGCGCAGACTTGATCTTCTGCGTATAGACCCGGAGCTGGGCTCCCATTCCGCCTCCTCAGCGAGCTCGCGTCAGCGACGGCCCTTGACGATCTGCTCCTGGTTGACGTCCTCAACCATCGGGTTGTTCGCCTCGGTGCCGGGGTCGGTGATGCTCGAGGACTCCTTGCCCTGCCAGTTCCTGGCGAACTCGTCGACCTCGGACTCGAGCTGAGCCTTCGTCTCGTCGTCCAGCTTGGCGGCGTCACGGATCGTGGCGAGCAGCGTGCTGTTGTTGCGCAGGTGCTCGAGGAGCTCGGACTCGAACTGCAGCACCTGGCTGACCTCGACGTCGTCGAACTTGCCGTTGGTGCCGGCCCAGATCGAGACGACCTGCTCCTCCACCGGGTACGGCGAGTACTGCGGCTGCTTCAGCAGCTCGGTGAGGCGTGCGCCTCGGGCGAGCTGCCGGCGCGAGGTGGCGTCGAGGTCGGATGCGAACATCGCGAAGGCCTCGAGCGAGCGGTACTGGGCGAGCTCGAGCTTGAGCGTGCCGGAGACCGACTTGATCGACTTGACCTGCGCGTCACCGCCGACTCGCGAGACCGAGATGCCGACGTCGACCGCAGGACGCTGGTTGGCGTTGAACAGGTCGGACTGCAGGAAGATCTGGCCGTCGGTGATCGAGATCACGTTGGTCGGGATGTAGGCCGAGACGTCGTTGGCCTTCGTCTCGATGATCGGCAGACCCGTCATCGAGCCGGCACCGAGCTCATCCGAGAGCTTCGCGCAGCGCTCGAGCAGACGCGAGTGCAGGTAGAAGACGTCACCGGGGTATGCCTCGCGGCCCGGCGGACGGCGCAGCAGCAGCGAGACGGCGCGGTAGGCCTCCGCCTGCTTCGACAGGTCGTCGAAGATGATCAGGACGTGCTTGCCCTCGTACATCCAGTGCTGGCCGATGGCCGAGCCCGTGTACGGAGCGAGGTACTTGAAGCCGGCCGGGTCGGAGGCGGGCGAGGCGACGATGGTGGTGTACGCCATCGCGCCGGCGTCCTCGAGGGCGCCCTTCACCGAGGCGATGGTCGAGCCCTTCTGGCCGACGGCGACGTAGATGCAGCGCACCTGCTTGTTGACGTCGCCCGAGTCCCAGTTGGCCTTCTGGTTGATGATCGTGTCGATCGCCAGTGCCGTCTTGCCGGTCTGGCGGTCGCCGATGATCAGCTGACGCTGGCCGCGGCCGACGGGGATCATGGCGTCGATCGCCTTGATGCCGGTCTGGAGCGGCTCGTGCACCGACTTGCGCTGCATCACGCCGGGCGCCTGCAGCTCGAGGGCGCGGCGGCCGCTCGTGGCGATCTCGCCCAGTCCGTCGATCGGGACGCCGAGCGGGTCGACGACGCGGCCGAGGTAGCCCTCGCCGACGGGGACGGAGAGGACCTCGCCCGTGCGGGTCACCTCCATGCCGGCCACGATGCCGTCGAACTCACCGAGCACGACGACGCCGATCTCGGTCTCGTCGAGGTTCTGCGCGAGGCCGAGCGTGCCGTCCGCGAAGCGGACGAGCTCGTTCGCCATGACGCCGGGGAGGCCCTCGACGTGCGCGATGCCGTCTGCGGCGTCGATGACGTGGCCGACCTCGGCCGTCGTCGAGGTCGACGCCTCGTAGGACGAGACGAAGGCGGCGAGGGCGCCCTTGATCTCGTCTGGGCTGATGGTGAGCTCTGACATGTGTCTTCCTCTTCGGGGCTTTCGACCTAGCCGAGCTGCAGGCGGAGGTCGGTGAACTTGGAACGGACGGTGCCGTCGATGATGTCGTCGCCGATCGAGACGCGGAGTCCGCCGAGCACGGCGGGGTCGACGATCTGCTGCAGCTGCAGCGTGCGGCCGTACTGGCGCTCGAGGCCGGCGCGGAGCCGGTCGAGCTGCGGGGCAGGGATCTCGCGAGCCGTGGTGACGGTCGCGAGCGACCGGCCGGCGGCCGCAGCCACCTCGGTCGCCGCGGCGCGCAGCATCGCACCGATGCGGCGGCCGCGCGGTGCGCGCACGAGGTGGTCGAGGATGACCGCTGCGGGCTCGCTCGCCTTGCCTGCGAGCAGCTGCTCGACCAGGCGGGCCTTGCCGTCGGCCGAGCCGCGCAGGCCACCGAGGGCCAGCTCGAGCTCTGCGTCCGCGGCGACGATCCGCTGGAACGAGGCGATCTCGCCCGCGACATCGGCATCCCCTGCCGCCCGCACGGCGACGCGGATGCCCGCGGCGTCGATGGCGGAGAGGATGTCGTCGGCGTCGGACCAGCGCTGGCGGGCCAGGTGCGCGACGATCGATCTCGCCGGTGCACCGAGCTGACCGAGCACGCGGTGGGCCAGAGCCGCACGCGCGTCGGGGGTCGAGACCGGGTCGCCGAGCGAGGCGAGCACCTGCGAGCTGCGCTCGATGGCGCGCGAAGCCCGGAAGAGCTCCCGTGCGTCATCGAGCCCCGCCTGCGGCTGCGCCCGAAGCGCCTCGTCGATGCCGGCTCGCGCCTGGCTGGTCGCGCTGCCCACTAGCGGTTCACTCCGTCTCGCTGAAGATCGGCACGCTCGAGGTCAGCGAGGAAGCGGTCGACGATGGCTGCCGAGCGCGAGTCGTCCATCGACTCGCCGACTACCTTCTCGCTGAGGTCGAGGGCGAGCGTGCCCACCTCGGACTTCAGCGACGAGAACGCCGCCTGGCGCTCCTGCTCGATGCGCTGGTGCGCCTGCGCGGTGATGCGCTCGGCATCCTCCGTGGCGCGTGCCTTGAGGTCAGCCTCGATCTTGGAGGCGTCGGCGCGCGCCTTCTCCTTGATCACGGACGCCTCGGCGCGAGCCTCTGCGAGCTGCGTGTTGTACGACTCCAGTGCGGCAGCGGCTTCCGCCTGCGCCTCCTCGGCCTTCTTGATGCCGCCCTCGATCGCTGCGGCGCGCTCGTCGAGCAGCGCCTGCACGCGAGGCAGGACGACCTTCCAGAAGATCAGCAGGAGGACGACGAAGATGACCGACGACCAGAGGATGTCGTAGAAGGCCGGGAGCAGCGGGTTGGGCAGCTCCTCCTCCCCCGCCATCCTGAGTGCAGTTGTCAGCATCAGGTCCTCAGACCATGAAGAAGAACGTGGCGATGCCGATGAAGGCCAGCGCCTCGGTGAACGCGATGCCGATGAACATGAGGACCGTCAGGCGGCCCTGCAGCTCGGGCTGGCGGGCGACACCCTCGATCGTCTTGCCGACGACGATGCCGACGCCGATGGCCGGGCCGATCGCGGCGAGGCCGTAGCCGACCGTGCCGATGTTGCCGTTGATCTCGGCGAGAATGGTCGTGGCGTTGTCCACGGTGTTTCCTTCCGTTGTGTTCCGGGAGTCCGGTGGTTGGTCAGTGCTCTTCAGCCAGCGCGAGCTGGATGTAGATGGCGGTGAGAATGGCGAAGACGTAGGCCTGCAGCAATGCGACGAAGATCTCGAAGATCGTGAAGGCGAAGCCGAAGGCGAGGGTGCCGACGCTGAGCAGCGGGAACAGGCCGCCGGCGCTCAGCAGGAAGAAGTGCGTCGCCGAGAAGAAGAGCACCAGCATCAGGTGGCCGACGAGCAGGTTCATCATCAGTCGCAGCGTCAGCGTGATGGGGCGCAGAACGAAGGTGGAGATGAACTCCAGCGGCGTGACGATGATGTAGAGGAACCACGGCACGCCGGAGGGTGCCAGCGAGTTCTTGAAGAACGCGCCCGGGTGCTTCTTGATGCCCGCGTAGATGAAGGCGACGTAGGAGACGATCGCGAGCACGAGCGGCACGCCGATCACGGCGGTGCCTGCGATGTTCAGGAACGGGACGACGCCGGTGAGGTTCATCGCCAGCACCATGAAGAAGATGGTGGTGAGGAGCGGCAGGAAGCGCTTGCCGTCCTTCTCGCCCAGCAGGTCGTAGGCGATGCCGTCGCGCACGAAGCCGAGGCCCATCTCGACGAGGCTCTGGCCGCGCGTGGGGATGAGCTTCATCTTGCGGGTGCCGAGCACGAACACGAGGATCAGGACCGCTGCCGCGATGAAGCGGACCAGCATGATGCGGTTGATGCCGAAGATGGGCGAGTCGTCCTCGAACCAGGGGATCGTCGGCTCTGCGAACAGGAAGACCTGCGGGAAGAAGTCGGCCAGGCTCGGCGGGTGGAACGGCTCGGGCTCGTTCGCAGCGGAGGCCAGCAGCGTCATCAAGGCGTTCAGCGTTTCTTCCTCAACCTCATGGCGCCTGGCGCCGGTTCGACGTCGGTGCGCCCCCTCGCGCACACACGCTCAGGGAATGAGCGGCACAGCAGGGGGAGCAATCACAACACTATCAGAGCGGATTCGGCCGATCGGCCATTCCGGACGCAGGCTTCAGGCGCGCGCGCCCGAAGCCGGGCGCCCCTGGGTCTCGTCGTCGGCGTCGCTGTCGACCGTCGGCTGACGACTGGTGGCGATGACGACGCAGTCGATGGCGAGCGAGCCGATCACCGCGGCCACCAGTGAGCCGAAGGCGACGCCTCGGTGCAGCCAGCTCTGCTCGCCCAGCACGAACACCAGCACGATGAACAGCGCGAACTTGACCAGCCAGCCCCCCAGCACGATGCCGAAGAAGGCACCCGAGACCATCTCGCCCTTCGACACCTTCAGCGCCAGCAGGATGCTGCCGGCCGTGAGCATGCAGAAGATGATCGCGAGTGCCGTGCCGACCAGTGCAGAGGCGACGCCCGCGCCTGCGGCCAGGAACCATCCGACCACCCCGCCGATGACGGCGACGGCCGCGGCGAGGATGCCTCCCCACAGCAGGATGCGCTGCATGATCTGGGTGCTGGTCACCGGGTGTCTCCCCTGGAAATCGGCGTCTCGGCGCGGGTGTCGACGAGTGTCGTTGTGTCGGGATCCATCCTCCCATGAGCGCCGCGCCGCTCGCGCATCACCCGCAGGAAGGTGCGCCAGATGCGCCTGCCGACCGGCGCCGCGGTGAGCAGCGCGCAGACCAGGAAGCCGGCGAGCATGACGCCGACGACGACCCACCACGGCCAGATGAGGAAGAGCAGGCAGCCGATCGAGACCACCGCCGTCCAGGCGTAGAAGATCAGCACGGCGCCGAGGTGCGAGTGGCCCATGTCGAGCAGCCGGTGGTGCAGGTGCTTGCGGTCGGCGGCGAAGGGGCTGTTGCCGTTGATGACGCGGCGCACGACCGCGAGCACGAAGTCGGTCAGCGGCAGCAGCAGGATGGCCAGCGGCAGCAGCACCGGGATGAACGCGGGCAGGATCTGGCTGCGGCCACCCATGGTGCCGATGTCGATCTGGCCGGTGACGGCGATGGCGCTCGCCGCCGTCAGCAGGCCCAGCATGAGCGCTCCGCCGTCGCCCATGAACATGCGGGCCGGGTGCCAGTTGACGGGCAGGAAGCCCAGGCAGACGCCGACGATCACCGCGGTGATGAGGCTCGCGAGCGAGAAGTAGGCGTTCTGCTGGGCGAAGTTCTGGCTGATCACCCAGATGTAGCCGAAGAAGGCCGCCGAGCCGATGATCGTCGTGCCCGAGACGAGCCCGTCGAGCCCGTCGATGAAGTTCACCGCGTTCATCACCAGCACGATGATGAGCACCGTCAGCACGATCGCCATGGTCGCCGAGGGCACGGTGAGCCCGGCGATCGGCAGGCTGACGATCTGCACGCCGAAGACGGCCACGCCGGTGGCGACCAGGATCTGCGCGCCGAGCTTCAGCATCCAGTCGAGGTCGAACAGGTCGTCGAGCACGCCGATGACGGTGATGGCGAGCGCCGCGCCCAGCAGCGTCCAGATGCGGATGGGCTCGGCGAAGATGCCGGCGAGCTCGGGGATGAGCGCCGCGATGCCGAAGGCGCCGAGCATGCCGATGCACATCGCGACGCCGCCGAGCCTGGGCGTCGGCCGGGAGTGCACGTCGCGCTCCCTCACCGGGGGGTGGATGCCGTGCTTCAGTGCGAGGCGCAGCACGACCGTGCTGGCGACGAAGGTGATGACCGCCGCCGCGAGCGTGATCAGGAGGAAGGTCATCGCGTCATCCGGCGGCGGGAGGTTCGGAGCCGGCGCTCTCGGCCGGCGGCTCGGCCGGCGGCTCGGCCGGCGGCTCGGCCTGCAGCTCTGCCTGCAGCTCGGCCGGCGGCTCTGCCTGCAGCTGCTCGCCGAGCACCGCCGCGATCGTCTCGCGCGGCAGCACGCCCTGGCGGACGATGCGGAAGACGCCGTCGGTGGAGCAGTCGAGGATGGTGGAGCCGTTGTTCGAGCCCGCGGGCTGCTCACCCGGCTCGCCGCCGACCGTGCCTGCGTCGAGCACGACCGAGACGCGCTCGCCCAGCATCTCGGCGGCCGCAGCGGCCTCGGTGGGCGCCGGCATGCCGTGCAGGTTGGCGCTCGAGACCGCGAGCGGGCCGGTCTCCCGCAGCAGGCCGACGGCGATGGGGTGGTCGGGCACGCGCAGCGCGACGGTGCCGCCGGTGTCGCCCAGATCCCACGACAGCGACGACTGCGCGCGCACGATGACGGTCAGCGGGCCCGGCCAGTGCGCGTCGAGCAGCGGCTCGATCTCGACGGGGATGCGCTCCGCGAGCGCCGCCGCCATGTGGCGGTCGGCGACCAGCACCGGCGGCGGGAAGCCGCGGTCGCGCCCCTTGGCGGCGAGCAGCCCGGCCACCGCCTGGTGCGAGAAGGCGTCGGCCGCGATGCCGTAGACGGTGTCGGTCGGCATCACGATGCACCGGCCGGCCGCGATCGCTGTGCGAGCCGCGCGGATGCCCGCGAGCAGCGAGGCAGGGTCGGCGGTGTCGTGGATGGCGGGCACCCGTCCATGGTAGTGCTGGCGGGGCCGCCGGCGTCCCCCACCGAAGGGGTCGCAGCGTCAGCGGATGGCGCCGGTGACGCGGTCGCGGCCGGTGTGATCGCGGCGGGTGAAGGCGTCGCGGAAGCCCGCGTCCGCCACCAGCTCCCACACGTCGCCCGCCTGCTGCTCGGCGTGCTCGAACGCCACCAGCCCGCCCGGCTGCACGAGGTCGGCGGCGATGGAGGCGAGGTCGCGGATGAAGTCGAGCCCGTCGGCGCCCGAGTAGAGCGCGGTCGCCGGATCGAACGATCGCACCTCGTGGTCGGCGGGCACGGATGCGTGGGGCACGTAGGGCGGGTTCGACACCAGCGCGGCGAGCGAGCCGGGCACGACCCCGACGGCCGCGAGCGCGGCGGCATCCCGCGCATCGGCGTGCAGCAGCACGGTCGCGGGCGCGAGCTCGGCGATGTTGCGCCGCGCCCAGACGTAGGCGGCCGGGCTCCACTCGACGGCGACCACCGGCACCTCGGCCTCGCGGGCGATCGTGATCGCGACGGCGCCGCTGCCGGTGCCGACATCGAGCACGAGCCCGGTGTCGAGCTCTGGCCGGTGCCGCCGCAGGTGCTCGAGCGCCACGTCGACCAGCACCTCGGTCTCCGGCCGGGGCGTGAAGACGCCCGGGCCCACGCGCAGCTCCACGTGCCGGAACGGCGCGGAGCCGGTGATGTGCTGCAGCGGCTCCCGGCCCTCGCGGCGGGCGACGGCCGTGAGGAAGCGGGCCACCGCATCCGCTTCGAACGACCGGCCCATCGCCATGTCGACGCGCACCTCGCCGAGCGAGCTGCCGGCCGCCCAGGCGGCGAGCAGCTCGGCGTCGGGGCCGTCGATGCCGGCCAGGCCGAGGCGCGCGCGAGCGTCGCGCACGAGGTCTGCGACCGCCTGAGGATCCACAGCATCACGCTAGCGCCACGGGGCGGCCGCTCCCTGCGGGAATGCACCGGTGAGCACGACGCTTGCACGCAGCTGAGGCGGCGTAGAGTAGAAGCAAGGCTTCCACCCGATGAAAGGAAACGGCATGGCTCGCATCTTCGACGACATCACCGCCACGATCGGCGGCACTCCCCTGGTGCGCCTGCAGCGCATCAACGATTCGGAGGCGACCGTGCTGGTCAAGCTCGAGTCGTTCAACCCCGCCGCCTCCGTCAAGGACCGCATCGGCAAGGCCATCGTCGACGCGGCAGAGGCCGCAGGCGACTTGCAGCCCGGCGGCACCATCGTCGAGGGCACCAGCGGCAACACCGGCATCGCGCTCGCGCTGGTCGGCGCGGCCCGCGGCTACAAGGTCATCCTCTCGATGCCGGAGACCATGTCGGTCGAGCGGCGCGCGATCCTGAAGGCCTACGGCGCCGAGCTCGTGCTCACGCCCGGCGCGGACGGCATGCGCGGCGCGGTCGAGCGCGCGCAGCAGATCGTCGACGAGACGCCCGGCGCCGTGCTCGCCCGCCAGTTCGAGAACGAGGCGAACGTGCGCGTGCACCGCGAGACCACCGGCGAGGAGATCTGGGCCGACACCGACGGCGCCGTCGACATCTTCGTCGCCGGCATCGGCACCGGCGGCACCATCTCGGGCGCCGGCAACCTGCTCAAGGAGCGCAAGCCCGAGGTGCAGGTCGTCGCGGTCGAGCCGATCGACTCGCCGCTGCTGACCGAGGGCAAGGCCGGCCCGCACAAGATCCAGGGGCTGGGCGCCAACTTCGTGCCGGCGATCCTCGACCGCGAGGTCTACGACGAGGTCATCGACGTCTCGCTCGACGACTCGGTCGCCACCACGCGCGCGCTCGCCGCCAAGGAGGGCATCTTCGCCGGCATCTCCGCCGGCGCCGCCGTCTTCAGCGCCCTGCAGGTCGCCCGCCGCCCGGAGTCGGCCGGCAAGACGATCGTCGTGATCGCGCCCGACACCGGCGAGCGCTACCTCTCGATGCCCGTCTACGCCGAGCTCGTCTGAGCCGGACCGCCGGGCCGGGACACGCATCCGCCCCCACCGCACGACGAAGGAGGATCGGTTGGGCCTGCTCAACATCCGTGAGGACATCGAGAACGCCAAGCGCCACGACCCCGCTGCGCACGGCAGCGTGACGGTCGCGCTCACCTACTCGACCCTGCACGCGGTGTGGGCCCACCGCATCCATCACCGCCTCTGGCATGCCGGTGCGCGGCCGCTCGCGCGGGCAGGCAGTCAGTGGATGCGGTTCCTCACCGGCGTCGAGATCCACCCGGGGGCGCGGCTCGGCCGCCGCTTCTTCATCGACCACGGCATGGGTGTGGTGATCGGCGAGACCGCCGAGACCGGCGACGACGTGATGCTGTACCACGGGGTGACCCTGGGCGGCACGGCGAACGCCGCCGTCAAGCGCCACCCGACGCTCGGGCACCGTGTGCTGGTGGGGGCGGGCGCGAAGATCCTCGGGCCGATCGCGCTCGGCGACGACGTGAAGGTGGGCGCGAACGCGGTGGTGCTGCACGACGCGCCGTCGGGCGTGACGCTCGTGGGGATGCCCGCGAAGGTGGTCTCGGAGCTCTCGCCCGCGGAGCTGCCGCAGATCGAGTACTCGATCTAGGAGGGCGGGGCTGTGCGCCCGGCGCCCCGCGCCCGGCGCCCCGCGCCCGGCGCCCGGCGCCCGGCAGGTATAGGGCGCGTTGCTCTTGGCGAGCGCGGCGAAGGGCAAACCGCCGTATACCTGCACCGGCCGCGCTACGCGGGGGCGGCGTGCGGAGCGATGGCGCTTACGCGGGGTCGGCGGGTGTGTCGGGCTGCGCGGGCTCGGCGGGCGAGGCGGGCTCGGCGGCCTCGGCAGGCGAGGCGGGCTCGGCGCGCTCGGTGAGCGCGAGGCCCGCGACCGCCACCAGGATGCCGGCGAGGAAGAGTAGCATCAGCGGGTTGAACGGCTGCGCGCCGGTCGCGAGCGCCCAGAGGACGGTGAGCGCTCCCCCGACGCCCGTCCAGACGGCGTAGCCGGTCGCCAGCGGGATCACCCGCACTGCCCGCTCGAGGCCGATGAAGCTGGCGATGCCGGCGACGACGAAGACGATCGATGGCGCGAGCCGGGTGAAGCCCTCTGACTGCCCGAGCGCGGTCGCCCAGACGGCCTCGAGCACGGCGCTGGCGAACAGCACGATCCATGCGGTGCGGGGGCGCATCTCAGCTCACCAGCTTCAGGCCGACGAGGCTGCCCACCAGCAGCACGAGCAGCAGCGAGCGCACGAGCGTGAGTCGCTCCTTGCCGCGCGCGAGCTGCAGCAGCACGGTCGCGACGGCGCCGACGCCCACCCAGACGGCGTAGGCGGTGCCGGTGGGAATCTCGAGCATCGCCCACGCGAGCCCGCCCATCGAGAGCACCATCGCGCCGACGAACAGCACGGTCGGCTTCCACTTCTTGAAGCCCTTCGAGGCCTGCATGGCGGATGCCCACACCGCCTCGAGCAGGCCGGAGACGAGCAGGATGATCCAAGACATGACGAGTCCTTCCGGCCGTCTTGTCGCGATGCGGGTACGGCTCCCTCGTCCGCGGACCCAGCCTCGGATCCAGCTCAGATTCTAGCAAATCCGGGCGGATCTGGCAGGGCTTCCCGGGCTCGCGGGCGAGAGATCGGTCTGCGGCGCGGGCCCGTCGACCGGCGTCAGCGAACGCCGGGCCCGTCGACCGGCGTCAGCGAACGTCGGGCCCGTCGACCGGCGTCAGCGAACGCCGGGCCTGTCGCCGCGCAGCGCGTCGCCGTCGGGGTCATCGCCCCGCAGTGCATCGTCGCCGAGCGCCGTGTGCGCCCGCCAGGTGGCGAGCGTGAGGCCGACGACGAGCACGATGGCGGCGAGCGCGAGCAGCACGGCAGATTCGTCGGTGCTCCCCTGCGCGCCGGCCACCAGCGCGCCGGCGGCCGCTACCGCGGCGACCGCCGCAGTGAGCCAGGTGAGCGGCGTGGCCGCGCGGTGCGTGCCCGCGTACACCCGCGCATCCGTCCGCAGTCGCCGGCCGGGCAGCCCGAGCGCGAGCTTCGGCGCGATGCGGCCCAACCCGATCAGGTGCACGAGGATGCCGATCGCCAGCGAGCCGAGCATCAGCAGCAGCGAGCCGAGCGAGAGGGCGACGGCGGGTTCCATGCGCCCATCCTGGCAGGTCAGCGCGCGGGCGCCCGGCCCCACGTGATGGCCTCGCGCACGGCGTCGGGGGCGGATGCGTGCAGCTCGGCATCGGGTGCGGCCCCGAGGGCGCCGTTGACGGTGGCGAAGGCGATCCGCGAGCCGATGTAGGCGCTCAGGCCCACGATCTGCCGGTCGTCGTAGCCGACCGCGCGCAGCGCCGCGACCTCGGCCGGCCCGGTGCCGCTGGGGTCGTCGACGAGCCGCCGGGCCCAGGCTGCGACGGCGCGCTCGCGGGCGTCGAGGCCGTCGTCGTGGCGGCCGGCCTCCTCGCCGCGCAGCACGGTGGCGGCGACCTCCTCCCCCGCCGCCGCGGCCAGCCGGGTGCCCCACGCGTACGAGCAGTACGAGTCGCCCAGCTCCGAGGCGACCGCGCTCACGATCACGCCCTTCATGCGGAAGCTCAGGCCCGCCGCCTCGGCCGCGGCGACCGCGAACGCCGACCACGCATCGTAGACGGCCGGCGCGTGCGCCCACACGCGCGTGAGGTTCATCACGTAGCCGTCCTGCTCGCGGTCGTCGGCGTACATCGCGTCGACGGCGGCGCTCCGCGCCGGCTCCGTGAGGAATCCCGCATCGCCCATGGCGCGCCTCCCTGTTCGGCGTCAGCGTAGACCCGGGCGGATGCGTCGTCCAGGCCCGCGCAGACGGGTCCGACCCGGGCAGATCAGCGGTGACGACAGAGGCCGGATCGGCGGTCGCACAGCGCCCCGATCGGCGACCGCGCCAGCGACCGGATCGGCGAGCGTGCCGGAGGCCCGATCGGCGGTCAGTCCGTGTCGACCGTGCGGTGCCGCTCGTCGTCGCCGGGCCACTCGAAGCCGGCGACGTAGTCGCGCAGCTCCTCGTCGCTGAGCACGACCGACTCGGGGCCGGGCTCGCGCTCGTGCGAGCGCTCCAGCAGCGACTCGAGCGGCGCGCGCACGACGACCAGCTCGACCTGCACGCCCATGGCGCCGCAGCGCATCCGCCACCGATCCCGCACGCCGCGGGTCGAGAGGGACGCGTCGAGCACCACCGGGCGCTCGGCGGCGACGGCATCGGCGAGCTGCCGGTGGAAGTCGTCGTCGATCTCGTGCACGAGCTGCTGCGAGGGCCGCCCGTCGCGCACGCCGCGCGCCCAGGCCTCACGGTCGTAGGAGAGCACGAGCGCGCCGGCGGCCTCGAGCTCGCGCGCGAGGGTCGACTTGCCCGCGCACGCGGGCCCGCACAGCAGCGTGACCTGGGCCATGTGCGCGAGCCTACGCGGGGTCTCCCGCGCGGGTGTCGCGGCCCAGATCACGCTGTGGCGATCAGTCAGCGCAGATCAGTCAGCGCAGATCGAGCTGCACCACCGAACCCTCGCCGGTCGAGATGGTGTCGAGCGAGACGTACATTGCATTGCCGCGGATCGCGATGCCGTACGGCGCCGAGAGCCCGTCGGCGACCGCCGCGTGCATCGAGCCACCGGGCGTGATCTCGCGCACCGAGCCGAGGTGCCCGTCGAAGAAGTTGCCGTCGTCGAGCTGCACGGCGTAGAGCGTGTCGTCCTTCCAAGCGAGGCTGGTCACCATCGTCAGGCCGGTCGCGTAGGCCGAGACGTCGCCGTCAGGCGTCACGCGCCAGATGGTCGAGGTTCCGGTCGGGAACGGGAACCCGGTCAGCTGCGAGACGTAGTAGGCGCCGTCGGGGCCGACCACCACATCCGTGGGCACCGCCTGCGGCGGGATCATGCCCGGTCCGAACGGGTTCGGCACCTCGTCGCCGTTCGGGAACACCGCGAGGGTCTCCTCGCCGTTCGCGCCCACGATCCGCAGCGCGTTGGCGCCCGCGTCGGTGACTGCCCAGTGCTTGGCGTCGAGCGCTGCCAGGCCGACCGCGTTGCTGTCGGGTCCGAAGCCGTCGGGGTCATACATGACCTCGGATGCGTTGAGGTCGGCCCGGAGGGTCAGGTCGGCTGCCGTCAGTGGTGCTGACCGCAGCGAGCCGGTCTGCAGCGTGCCGAAGTCGGCGAACTCCGCGGACAGGCTGTCGCGCACGCTCGCGGCGCCGGCCATGCCGCCGATCAGCACGGCGATGCTGTTGCCGCGCACGTCGACGTCGGAGGTGCCCATGATCTCGCCGTTGAAGGCGAGCGCTGGCAGGCCGGTGACGGCCCGCCACTGCTCACCGCCGCGCACGGCGGTCACTGAGCCGGTGAGGCCGCAGTACTCGAACTCGTCAGTGGCGCCAGGGATTGCCACGCAGTCGGCGTCGCTGCCTGCCTCGGCGACGTAGAGGGTGCCGGCCGGCCCGATCGAGAGCTGGCGCGGGTTGTCGAGGCCGGTCGCGATGGTGACGACCTCGTCTGAGGGCGGAGCTGCTTGCGCGGGGACGACCGCGAGCAGGCTGAGGCCGAGTGCTACTGCGGCCGCTGCGGCCGCCGCTGGGGTGCGGAATCGAGACATGGATGGGATCCTCGTCGTTGAGGGGTGATGCGTGACGCGACTGGCGTCGCCATCCGAAGCGTGCACCCGATCGGGAGGCGCTGCAAGCCCCCAGAATCCGGGCCTGCGGCCGCGGCTGCGAGCGGGTGGAGAGGGCCGCTACGCGGAGGCCGGCGCGGCCGCTACGCGGAGGCCGGCGCGGCCGCTACGAGGAGGCCGGCGCGGTCGCCCGCGAGGGGCGCCCGAGCACGAACCAGGCGAGTGCGCCGAGCACCGGCGCGACCACGATCAGCAGCGCCCACATGAGCTGCTGGCCGCCGCTGTAGTGCTTCGACCGCAGCGCCTGCCACAGCGCCGTGACCGCCAGCACGACCACCACCAGCACGATGCCTGACCAGATGAGGTCGTAGCCGGCCGGCAGCAGCGGGTTCGGCAGCGAAGTCGACGCGTGGACGATCATGCCGTCACGCTACCGCGCGCGAGCGGGGAGAGCGCAAGCCCGATCGCCGCGATCGCGAAGCCCGCGCAGACGATCGCGAGCGCGGGCCCGAAGCCGATCGCATCGCCCAGCAGCCCGGCGAGCGGCGCCGCGACCACGATCATCGCGCGGTTGACGGTGCGCATGGTGGCGTTCATGCGCGCCTGCATGCGGTCGGGCGTCGCGCGCTGCCGCAGCGCCATCTCGCTCGGGTTGCCGATGCCCATGCCGACCCCGACGAGCGCCAGCCCCGCCAGCAGCACCCCCATCGCGAGCCCGGCGATGAGCACGTCGCCCGCGAAGGCGCTGAGCGCGACGGCGCTCCACGCGATGGGCGAGGTCACGCGGCTGACGATGATGGTGCGTGCAGCGCCCAGGCGCGAGCCGATCACGCCCGCGAGCGCCGTGCCCGCGAGCGTCGCCCCGCCCAGCACGCCGAGCGCGAGGCCAAGGCCCGCTGGCCCGGCCTCGAGCTCGAGCAGCACGAGCGGCACCAGCAGCGTCATGGCGGCGCCGTTGCAGAGGAACCAGACGTGCGTCCAGCGCGCGAAGGGACCCAGACGCGGATGCCGGTGCACGAAGCGCAGGCCGTGCGCGATCGAGCGCCCCAGACCGTGAGGGCGCCGCGGCAGTCGCTCGTCGGCCGGCAGCGTCGAGAGCACCAGGGCCGAGACCAGGTGCGCGCCTGCGGCCAGCAGCAGCGAGATGGGTGCCCCGAGCCAGGCGATCACGATGCCCGAGACCGCCGGCCCGGCCGACTGCGCCGCGTTGGAGCCGATGTCGAGCCGCTGGTGCGCGGCCAGCAGCCGGTCGCGGCCGACCAGGCGCGGCACGAACGCCTGCGAGGCCGCGTCGTTCACGAGGCTCGCGGTGCCGAGCAGCACGACGGCCAGCAGCAGCACCCACAGCGCGCCGCCGCCGAGCAGCCAGACAGCCGCGAGGCCGCCCAGGACGACCGCGCGCACGACGTCGCTGACGATCATGACCGTGCGCCGACGCATCCGCTCGACGATCGCGCCGACCATCAGCCCGAGCACCATGTAGGGCAGCCAGCGGGCGGAGGAGAGCCAGCCGACCTCGGTCGCTCCCCCACCCAGGTCGAGCACGACCATCGTCTGCAGGGCGATGACGGCGAGGCCGAGGCCGGTCTCGGTCGCGAGCTCGACGCTCCAGAAGCGCCAGAACCCGCCGCCCATGCGGGCCGCTCGGATACGTCGGGGCGTTGGATGCGAGCGTTCGGCTGGTGTGCTCATGACGGCGACGGCAGGGTGCCTGTCGTTGGCGGCTGCGGCGTGCGCATGAACTGGCCGCCGCCGAGCCCCTTGCCCCTGCGCGGCTGGGGGCCGGCTGCGGCGATCGCGGCCGCGCGCCCCTCGGCCCAGCGCCGCTCGCGCACGGTCGCGAGGGACTCGAGCGTGTCTGCGCTGAGCCGCGCTGCGGCGGGCACGAGCTTGTCGCGCAGCCGCTGCCGGGCGGCCTCATGCGGGAGTCGCTCGACCTCGTCGCGGAGAGCGTCTGGGATCGTGCCGGCGAGCTCTCGCACACGCTCGAGCATGCCACCGGCGTCGACGCCGAGGTTCTTCGCGGCCTTCCGCCAGTGCTCGGGCTGCACCGCGCCGAAGTGCCGCTCACCGCCGATCGACATGGCTGCCTTCGTGAAGCGCAGGGTGTCGTCCTTGCGGTAGGTGAGGCCGGATGCGACGTCATAGAGCGGCGCGAGCATGGCGCTGCGACGCACGAGCAGCAGCGAGTAGTTCTTGGCGTGCGCGTCGGGGGCCCCGATGAGGTAGTTGGCGATGATGGCGTCCGCGAAGCGGTCGCGGCCCTCGGTGTCGATCCCGCCGAGCAGCTGGCCGATCTGCTGCAGACCCGGGCCGCCCTTGTCCTCGTACTTGCGCTCTGGCATGAGTGCGAACGCCTGGGTCAGATCCTCCTGATGGATCCGGAGCGTGCTGTGTCTCGTGCGGCGGTCGTAGCGCTCGATGATGATGGCTGGCTCTGCCCCGAACTCGGCGTACTCTGTGCGGGCGACATCCAGGCCTACGGCGGAGAGGGCGCGCATGCTGACGTGCTCGATGAGCGCCTGGTCCTCGAGCACGGTGATGCCCGGCTTCAGAATGTGGGTGGAGGGTGCGCTGCCGGTCGCGGTCGCCCAGTGATCGCCGTCGCGAGCAAGTGTGAACTTGCTCTGCGCGCCGGCGAGCGACCAGGACGCCTCAGCGTCGCCGGCAGCCCAGTCGGCGCCGTCCTCGCGGAGGTGCCGGATGCGCTCCTCGAGCTCGAGCTCGTCGATCCGGCGGAGTCCGCCGGCGGGCTGCGCGGCGGTCGGGTCGGTGTGGAACTGCACAGCCCCGGCAACGTCGAGGCCGACCGCGCCGATGAGGGAGAGCACGTCGCCCTCGGTGACCCCGTGCTCCTTTGCCCAGCGACTGCGGACGCGCACGTGGTCCGGCAGCAGCCCATCGAGGTAGGCCATGACCGGGCGCCGCTGGTGCTCGAGCGACTCGAGCGGCAGTGAGAGTGACAGCGGGGTCGCGCCGTTGTCGTCGGCGTAGGACTCGTCGTAGGCGAAGCGCACCTTGCCGCCCGAGCGCGTGATGACGCCGGCGTGCCTGCCGTAGATGCTGACGTGCAGCTCATGGACCGCCATCAGCGCTCCTGTGCGGACTCGCTGAGCGTCGCCTCGAGCGCACTCTCGAAGTCGTCGTGGTCACGCTCCAGGATGATGCCGAGCCCGAGCGCGCGCAGGATCGCGAGCACGCGCCGGAGCTCGGCGCCGGGCCGCGAGGCGGACTCCATGCCGCTGACGAAGGCACGTGAAACGCCAGCGAGCTCGGCGAGCTCGGACTGCGTGAGCCCGGCCTTGGTGCGGGCCTGCCGGATCGCCGCGCCCAGCTGCCGTTCGGTGGTCATCACACGTGTCACAGTACCATGACACACCAGGCTTGTCGCATACTCGTTACATATACGGTCTGTCGCAGCACTGTGACATGCCAGCAGCTGGGCGAGATCGCTTTCGCTGTCTCGATCGAGATCAGCCCTCGTCGCCCGCAAGTGCGGCCAGGCGCGCCTCCTCGTCGGCGGTGATGCAGGAGTCGATGACCGCCTGCAGCGCGCCGTCCATGACGGTGTCGAGCGCGCCGCCAGCCTGACCGGGTCGCGCGGAGCAGGTGTCGTCACGCATCGGTGAGGGGATCGACCTGCCTTGCGACCGACGTCTGCTCATGTCGACCGCGCCCAATGAAGGCCCGCGCACGCTCGACAGTCGCGCGAACCACCGGCGCATCGGCCTGCAACAGCTCGACCCGCGCGAGAATGATCGCCGGATCGACAAGACCGGCATCCACGAGCACTCCGACGAAGTCGAGATCCTTCTGCGCCCCGCGAGCCAGCTTCGAAGCGCAGAGATCGTGCTTCTCCAGGAACCTCGGCGACGAAGGCTGGCGATGCCAGGTCACCACACGCTGCTTCCAGCCGGAGGGAAGGATGACGGTGTCACGGTGGACGCCCTCCGCATACGTGCCCCATTCCGCATCATGCGGGGACATCTCTCCGATGATGGCGTTCACAAGATCGGCCTTCCGGCGATCGGGATCACGGAGGAAGACGAGGTCGACTTCCCTCGACAGCACGGCGCGGTCAGGCAGCTTCTCCTCCGCGAAGGAACCGAGTATCGCCTGACTGCCGACGACGAGGATGTCCCCGTCCTCGGTGAGCGAGGCGGCCCTCCGCAGCAGCTCGGCCAGCTCGTCGCGCTTCACGCTGCATGGGCGATGTCGAGCTCGCGGCTCGCATCGATCGCGGCACGGCGCGAGTCGGCGTCGAGCACACCGGCGAACGGTGTGCCCTGCCGCAGATCGGCCGCATCCTGGCTCTGCTCGATCAGCAGCAGCGCGATGCGCGCAGGCGGCTCAGCGAGGATCCGCTCCCACCGATCGATCCAGTACTGATCGCGTCGCTTGCCATCGCTCCACCGCTCGAGGTTCTGCCGGGCGATCGCGAGCACCGGACCCGGGTCGGAGATGAGTCGCGCGGCGATCTCCAGGTGCATCAGCAGTGATCGCGCCTGGTCAGGAGTAGGGGTCTGATGCGCAACACCCAGGGCGTCGAGCACCCGCTGCCGTGTCGCCGCAGCGATCGAGCCTGACTCGTCACGGCGCTCATAGCCCTGCACGGTCGCGCGTGTGACATCGAGCCTCGCGGCCACGTCGGCAAGACTCATGCCCCTGTGCTGACGCAGTTGCTTCAGGGTCGTCATGCCGCGCCTCCAGTCCGTCGTGCTCGCAATGTATGCGTGAAAGCATACACCGGCGGCGCGGATCGCACCATGCGTGCGTCAGCCCTCGTCGCCCGCAAGGGCGGCCAGGCGCGCCTCCTCATCGGCGGTGATGCAGGAGTCGATGACCGCCTGCAGCGCGCCGTCCATGACGGTGTCGAGGTTGTAGGCCTTGAAGCCGGTGCGGTGGTCGGCGATGCGGTTCTCGGGGAAGTTGTAGGTGCGGATGCGCTCGGAGCGATCCATGCCGCGGATCTGCGAGCGGCGGGCATCCGAGGCCGCCGCCTCGAGCTCCTCCTGCTGGCGCGCGAGCAGCCGGGCGCGCAGCACGCGCATGCCCGCCTCGCGGTTCTGCAGCTGGCTCTTCTCGTTCTGCATCGACACCGTGATGCAGGTCGGCACGTGCGTGATGCGCACGGCCGAGTCGGTGGTGTTCACGCTCTGGCCGCCGGGGCCCGAGGAGCGGTAGACGTCGATCTTCAGGTCGTTCTGGTCGATCTGGATCTCGTCGGGCGCGTCCACCTCAGGGAAGACCAGCACGCCGGTCGTCGAGGTGTGGATGCGGCCCTGCGACTCGGTCGCCGGCACGCGCTGCACGCGGTGCACGCCGCCCTCGTACTTCAGCGACGCCCAGACGCCCTCGGCGGGGTCGTTCGAGGAGGACTTGATGGCGATCTGCACATCCTTGTAACCGCCCATGTCGCTCGCGGTCGACTCGAGCATCTCGACCTTCCAGCCGCGGGCGGCCGCGTAGTGCGAGTACATGCGCACCAGGTCGGCCGCGAACAGCGCCGACTCCTCGCCGCCTTCGCCGCCCTTGACCTCCATGATCACGTCGCGCCCGTCATCCGGGTCGCGCGGGATGAGCAGCCGCCGCAGCTTCTCCTCCGCCTCGTGGGCGGTCTGCTCGAGCGCGGGCACCTCCTCGGCGAAGGCGTCATCCTCGCGGGCGAGCTCGCGCGCCGCCCCGAGGTCCTCGACCGAGGCCTGCCAGCGCTCGTGCGCCGCCTTGATCTGGTTGAGCTCGGCGTAGCGCCGGTTCACCCGGCGCGCACGCACGGCATCGGCGTGCAGCGCCGGGTCGGCGAGCTGCTGCTCGAGGTCGGCGTGCTCGGCGAGCAGCCCGGCGACCGACTCGAACATGTCAGTCCTTGTCGTGCTGGCCGGGCACCGACTTCGAGACCTTCATCAGGAACTCGACGTTCGACTGCGTCTCCTTGAGCTGCTTGAGCGTGAGCTCGAGCGCCTGCTGGGTGTCGAGCCCGGCGAGGGCCCGGCGCAGCTTCCACATCACCTTGGTCTCCTCGACGCCCATCAGCATCTCTTCACGACGCGTGCCGGATGCGTTGATGTCGACGGCGGGGAAGATGCGCTTGTCGGCCATGTGGCGCGAGAGGCGCAGCTCCATGTTGCCGGTGCCCTTGAACTCCTCGAAGATCACCTCGTCCATCTTCGAGCCGGTCTCGACCAGCGCGGTGGCGAGGATGGTGAGCGAGCCGCCGTGCTCGATGTTGCGCGCGGCACCGAAGAACTTCTTCGGCGGGTAGAGCGCGCTCGAGTCGACGCCGCCGGAGAGGATGCGGCCCGAGGGCGGGGCGGAGAGGTTGTAGGCGCGGCCCAGGCGGGTGATGCCGTCGAGCAGCACGACCACGTCGTGGCCCAGCTCGACCAGGCGCTTGGCGCGCTCGATCGCGAGCTCGGCGACGATCGTGTGATCCTCGGCGGGCCGGTCGAAGGTCGAGGCGATGACCTCGCCCTTGACGGTGCGCTGGAAGTCGGTGACCTCCTCGGGGCGCTCGTCGACGAGCACGATCATCAGGTGCACTTCTGGGTTGTTCTCGGCGATCGCGTTGGCGATGGCCTGCATGACGAGCGTCTTGCCGGCCTTGGGCGGCGAGACGATCAGGCCGCGCTGGCCCTTGCCGATCGGCGCGACCAGGTCGATGACGCGGGTCGAGAGCTTGTTCGAGGTGGTCTCGAGGCGCAGGCGCTCCTGCGGGTAGAGCGGCGTCAGCTTCGAGAACTCGACGCGGGTCAGCGAATCCTCGGTGGTCTGGCCGTTGATCGTGTCGACGCGCACGAGCGCGTTGTACTTCTGGCGCGTCGAGTGCTGCTCGCCCTCGCGCGGCTGCTTGATGGCGCCGACGACGGCGTCGCCCTTGCGCAGGCCGTGCTTCTTGACCTGGGCGAGCGAGACGTAGACGTCGTTCGAGCCGGGCAGGTAGCCCGAGGTGCGCACGAACGCGTAGTTGTCGAGCACGTCGAGGATGCCGGCGACCGGCAGCAGCACGTCGTCCTCGTGGATCTGCGGCTCGTCGTCCTGGCCGCGCGTGCGGGTGCGCTCGCGGCCGCGGCCGCGGCGCGAGCCGCCGTCCTGGTCGGACTGCTGCTGGTTGCCGCCCTGGTTGCCGCCCTGGCCGCCCTGGTTGCCGTTCTGGCCCCGGCCGCGACCGCGACCGCGGCGCGAGCCGCCCTCGTCGTCCGAGTCGTCGTCCTGCTGCTGGGTGCCCTGCTGGCCGCGCTGGTTGCCCTGCTGGTTGCCGCGCTGGCCGCCGTCCTGCTGGTCGCCGCTCTGGCCGCCCTTGCCGCGGCTGCGGCGACGGCGCGAGCTCGACGACTGCTGGTCGTCGCCCTGGTCGTCCTGGTCGTCGTCGCGGCGGTCGTCGCGGCGGTCGCCGTCGTTCGAGTCGTCGGACTCGGCGGATGCGTTGCCGCGGCCACGGCGCGAACGCGACGTGCCTGCGTCCTCCGCAGGCGCATCCGTCGAGGTCTCGTCGGCGTCGGCCTGCTCGCCGCGCTTGCGGCCACCGCGCGTATCGGCGTCGCGCTTGTCGGCGTCGCGCTTGTCGGCGTCGCGCTTGTCGCTGTCGGCCTTGTCGGCGTCGGTCTTGTCACTGCCGGCCTTGTCGCTGCTCTTCTGGTCGAGCGCGCTCTCGAGGCGGGCGGCGGTGCCGTCCTGCTCGGCGGGGGCGGCGGCCTCGGCGGCTGCGGCCTCGTCGGCGCGCTTCTGCGCGGCCGTGCGGCGCGCGGGGCGCTTGGAGGCCGGCTTCTCGGCGGCGGCGTCGGCGTCGGCTGCGGGCTGCTCGTCCGTGCTGCTGCTGGTCGAGCCGGTGCTGCCGGACTCGGTGCCGCCAGACTCGGCGCCGGCGGCCTCGGCCGCGGCTGCCTCGTCGGCGCGCTTCTGCGCGGCGGTGCGGCGTGCGGGGCGCTTGGTGGCCGGCTTCTCGGCCGGTGCGGCCTCGGCGGGCGCGGCCTCAGCGGCGGGCGCCTCGGCAGCGGCGGGGGCCGCAGCCTGCTCCGCCACCGACGACGACGACGCGCGGCGCGAGCGGCGCTTGGGCGCGGCGGGCGCCTCGGCCTGCGCAGCCTCGGCTGCGGGGTTGGCGGCAGCGTCTGCTGCCGGGGTGCTGGTGGTCGACTCGCTGGTCATGACGCGAGGGCTCCTTCGATGTTGGCCCGCGCGCGATGCCGCGGGCATGGGACCTTGTCTCCCGCTGCGCCCACGGCCGGTGCAGCGAACAGTGCTGGCCGACGGTCGAGCGCATCAGAAATGCAGAGAGTGGAGTCAGGAACTCCCCGAACCGGGCTAGGCCGCGGCACTGGTGGGGATGCCCTCCACTGTACCACCGCGGATGTCGACCGCGAGCAGGCGCGCAGTCCATCCCTCTGGGCGCGCCTCGACGATCGCCGCCGCCTCCAGCCGGGCCGCGGGGTCGGCCGCGAGCACGAGCACCGAGGGGCCGGCGCCCGAGACGACGGCCGCGTGGCCGGCGGCGCGCAGCTGCCCGACGAGCTCGCTCGTCTGCGGCATGGCGCTGGAGCGGTACGACTGGTGCAGGCGATCCTCGGTGGCGTCCAGCAGCAGCTCGGGGCTCTGCGTCAGCGCCGCGACCAGCAGCGCCGAGCGCGAGAGGTTGAAGACGGCGTCGGCGTGCGGCACCGCCTCAGGCTGCAGGCTGCGGGCGAGCTTCGTCGACATGGTGGCCTCGGGCACGGCGACCAGCAGCGAGACGCCGCGGTGCACGGCGAGCTGCTTGTGGCGGGGGCCGCTCTGGTCGACCCAGGCGATCGTCAGGCCGCCGAAGATGGCGGGCGCGACGTTGTCGGGGTGGCCCTCGAGCTCGGTCGCGTAGCGCAGCACGTCGGCGTCGGTGACCTCGACGATGCCCTCCAGCAGCCCCTTCGCCGCCAGCACGCCGGCGACGATCGCGGCGCCGGAGGAGCCCATGCCGCGGCCGTGCGGGATGCTGTTGGTCGCCTGCAGCGCGAGGCCGGGCGCCGCGACGCCCACGCGGTCGAACACGTGCAGGATCGATCGCGCGACGAGGTTGGTCTCGTCGGTGGGCACGGCGTGGTCGGTGCCGGCGGCGCCGATGCCGGCGACCTCGACGCTGACCGCAGGTCCCTCGGCGCCCGCCGCGGTCGCCTCGACCTCGAGCTCGTCGTGCACGTTGAGCGCCAGGCCCAGCGTGTCGAAGCCGGGGCCCAGGTTGGCGCTGGTGGCGGGCACGCGCACGTGCACACGACGGCCGAGCGGCACCGTGACATCCCCGCCCGGCGTCGCCGACGCATCCGCCGTGTCACGACCGCCCGCGACCGCACCGCTCATGCGAGGCCCAGCAGCTCGGCGACCTGCTTGGTGTCGGCGTCGGCCGACTCGGGCGCGGCGTCGGAGCCGTCGTCGAGCTGCAGGCCCCACTGGGCGTCCTTGAGGCCGTGGCCGGTGACGGTCAGCGCGATGGTCGAGCCGGCGGGGATCTCGCCCGCCGCGTGCCGCTCGAGCAGGCCGGCGACCGAGATCGCCGAGGCGGGCTCGACGAAGACGCCGGTGGAGGAGGCCAGCAGCCGCTGCGCCTTCAGGATCGCCGCGTCGTCGATAGCGCCGATGAAGCCGCCCGACTGGTCGCGGGCGTCGAGCGCCTGCTGCCACGATGCCGGGTTGCCGATGCGGATGGCGGTGGCGACCGTGTCGGGCTCGAGCACGCGCTCGCCGCGCACGATGGGCGCTGCGCCGGCGGCCTGGAAGCCGAGCATGCGCGGGCGCTTGGTGGCGAGACCAGAGGTCTCGGCGAGCGAGTAGCCGCGCCAGTAGCTGGTGATGTTGCCGGCGTTGCCGACCGGGATGCAGTGGATGTCGGGCGCGTCGCCCAGCACGTCAACGATCTCGAGCGCGGCGGTCTTCTGCCCCTCGATGCGGTCGTCGTTCACCGAGTTCACCAGGTGCACCGGGTACTGCTCGGCGAGCTCCTTCGAGATCTCGAGGCAGTCGTCGAAGTTGCCGCGCACCTGCACGATGCGGGCGCCGTGCACGACCGACTGGGCGAGCTTGCCCATCGAGATCTTGCCCTCGGGCACCAGCACGATCGCCTGGATGCCGGCGGCCGCGGCGTAGGCGGCGGCCGAAGCCGAGGTGTTGCCGGTGGAGGCGCACGCGACGGCCGTCGCGCCCCGCTCGACGGCGCGCGAGACGGCGACGGTCATGCCGCGGTCCTTGAACGAGCCGGTGGGGTTCAGGCCCTCGAACTTCACGAACACCCGCGCATCGGTCAGCTGCGAGAGCGCGCGCGACTCGATGAGCGGGGTGCCGCCCTCTCCGAGCGTCACGACCGTGGACGCATCCGTCACGTTGAGCACGTCAGCCCACTCGTGCAGCAGGCCGCGCCACTGGTTGCGTGAGCCCTGCTTGCCTGCAGTCTGGTTCGCCATTGGGGTTCCTCCTAGTCGATGAGCCGGATCACGCTGTCGATCCGCTCCACGTCGTCCTGCTGCTCGAGCGCGGCGAGCACCTCTGCGATGCGCGCCTCGGTCGCGGTGTGGGTGCCGAGCACCAGGGTGGCGGCGCCGTCGCGCACATCCTGGCGCACCGACTCGACCGAGACGCCGTGCAGGGCCACCAGCCCGGCGATCACCGAGAGCACGCCCGGCTGGTCGGCGACGGTCAGTGCGATCTCGTGCCGCGCGAGCACCTCGCCGAAGGGCGCCAGCGGCAGCTTCGCGTGCGTCGAGCCGGCCGTGCCGGGCCCGCCCGCGACGTGCCGGCGCGCGATCGAGACGAGGTCGCCGAGCACCGCCGAGGCGGTCTCGGGCCCGCCGGCGCCGGCGCCGTAGAACATCAGGTCGCCCGCGGCCTCGGCGGTCACGAAGACGGCGTTCATCGCCTGGCGCACGGCGGCGAGCGGATGCGTCGCCGGCAGCGAGACGGGATGCACGCGTGCCGAGACGCGGTCGCCCGCACCGCCCGGCTGGCCCTCGCCGGCGGGCAGCCGCTCGCAGATCGCGACCAGCTTGAGCACCCGGCCGGCGCGCTCGGCCTGCGCGACCATGTCGCTGGTGACACCGGTGATGCCCTCGCGGTGCACCTCGCTCGCGGGCACCTCGGTGTGGAAGGCGAGCGAGGCGAGGATGGTGGCCTTGCTGGCGGCGTCGTAGCCCTCGATGTCGGCGGTCGGGTCGGCCTCGGCGTAGCCGAGCTCCGTCGCGATCGCGAGCGCCTCCTCGAGCGTCGAGCCCTCGGTGTGCATGCGGTCGAGGATGAAGTTGGTGGTGCCGTTGACGATGCCCATCACGCGCGTGACGCGGTCGCCGGCGAGCGAGTGCTCGAGCGGGCGGATGATCGGGATGGCGCCGGCGACGGCCGCCTCGTAGGCGACCTGCGCGCCGACGATCTCGGCGGCGGCGAAGAGCTCCGGTCCGTGCGCGGCGACGAGCGCCTTGTTGGCGGTGACGACGTCGGCGCCGGCGGCGAGCGCGTCGAGCAGCAGCGTGCGGGCCGGCTCGATGCCGCCCAGCAGCTCGACCACGATGTCGGCGCCGGCGACGAGCGCGCCGAGGTCGGTGGTGAGCAGCTCGCGCGGCAGCTCCACGTCGCGCTTCGCGTCGACGTCGCGCACGCCGATGCCGACCAGCTCGAGCGGTGCGCCGGCGCGGGCGGCGAACTCGTCGCCGTGCTCGAGCAGCAGGCGCGCCACCTGCGAGCCCACGCTGCCGGCGCCCAGCAGCGCGATGCGGAGGGAACGGTAGGAGTTCATGCGGATGCGGCTCCGTTGCTGTCGAGTCCCGCGTCGCGGGCGAGCAGGTCGTCGATCGATTCGCGGCGCACGAGCGTGCGCACGGCCGGGCTGCCGTCGGCGCCCTGGCTGACGGCGAGCACCGGCGGGCGCGGCGCGGCGTTGTAGTTGGAGGCGAGCGAGTGGCAGTAGGCGCCGGTCGCGGCGACGGCGAGCAGGTCGCCCGGGGCCACGTCGCCGGGCAGCCACTCGGCGTCGACGACGATGTCGCCCGATTCGCAGTGGCGGCCGGCGATCCGCACGAGGGCGGGCTCGGCGGCGGATGCGCGGCTCGCGATGCGCGCGGCGTACTGCGCCCCGTAGAGGGCCGGCCGGGCGTTGTCGCCCATGCCGCCGTCGACCGAGACGTAGGTGCGGGTGCCCTGCTCGAGCGAGCCGGCCTCCCCCACCTGCACCGGCTTGATGGTGCCCACGGTGTAGACGGTCACGCCGGCGGGGCCGACGATCCAGCGACCGGGTTCGATCGAGATCCTGGGCACCGCGATGCCGAGCTCGTCTGCGGCGGTGCGCACCGCATCCGCCAGTCTTGTCGCGATCGTCTCGATCGGCTCGGGGCTGTCGGCGGCCGTGTAGGCGATGCCGAAGCCGCCGCCGAGGTTGAGCTCGGGGAAGGCGCCGTCGGCGGCGCTGCCTGTGCCGCCGAGCTCGGCGTGCAGGGCGAGCATGCGGCGCGCCGACTCGCTGAAGCCTGCGGCGTCGAAGATCTGCGAGCCGATGTGGGTATGCAGGCCGACGAGCTCGAGGCCCGGCAGCTCGCGGATGCGTGCGACCACGGCGGGCGCCTCGTCGACCGGGATGCCGAACTTCTGATCCTCGTGGCTGGTGGCGAGGAACTCGTGGGTGGAGGCGTGCACGCCCACCGAGATGCGCAGCCGCACGCGCTGCACGCGGCCGGCGCGGGTGGCGGCGGCCGAGATGCGCTCGGCCTCGATCGGCGAGTCGACGATGAACGTGCCGATGCCGGCGCTCACGCCCGCCTCGATCTCGAGCTCGGACTTGTTGTTGCCGTGGAAGCCGATCGCGGCCGGCTCGATGCCCGCGCGCAGGGCGGTGGCGAGCTCTCCCCCGGTGCACACGTCGATGCGCAGCCCCTCGGCGCGCATCCAGCGCGCGACGTCGGCGGTCAGCAGCGCCTTGCCCGCGTAGTAGACGTCGACGGCGGGCTTGCCGGCCTGCGCGGCCGCACCGGACGCATCGGACGCATCCGCGAACGCAGTCTCGAAGGCCTCGCGGATGCGGCGGGCCCGCTCGCGCACGACGGTCTCGTCGACGAGCAGGAAGGGCGTGCCGTGCTGCGCGGCGATCGCGCTGAGGGCGACACCGCCGACGTGCATGGCGCCGTCGACGCGCTCGGCTCCGGCAGGCCAGACGCCCTCGGCGAGCGCGTTGGCGTCGCCGGTGTCGGGCAGCTGGGGGGCGAGCGGGTGCGGCACGGAACTCCGTCCGAGTGGTGGTGCTTGTGCCCGCGACGGATCGCTCCGGGTGCGGGTGGTGTGCGGCGCTTGTGGCGCTGCCTCCATCCTACGAGGGTCGGCATGGCCGAGCTTGCCCTGGTCGGGCGCGGAGTTGCAGCGCGACGAGGGGCGACCGACGCCCGTTTGGGTCGAAGCGAGTCCCCAGCCCTTGGCAAGTTCTCTTGCGACAAGTAACCTTGTGCCATGGAGGCGGATCCGATCATCCTTGACACCGCTCACAGGCACGGCGTCACCGATTCGGCAATCCTCCATGCACTCCGATTCCCAATCCGGCACTTCGTGCAAGACGATTCGATGACGATGTTCATCGGCCCCGACGACACAGGCATTCCGATCGAAGTCGGTGTCGTCGAGTGGCATGGCGTCATCGCTGTCGCGCACGCGATGCGCCCGGCCCGATCCAAGTATTTGAGGTGAACCACTATGACTCGACGCTCGATTGCAGACATCAAGGCTCGCGCTGACGAGTTCGCCGATGCCTTCGAGAACTACGTCCCCAAGTCCAGCGACCGCGATGCTCCGCTGCCGCCGGTGATGGCGGTCAAACTCGCTGCCTGGCGACGCGACGCTGCGGAACGCGAGCTCGCAGCAGCAGTCCAGGCAGCGCGCGAGCAGCGGCTGTCCTGGCGAGAGGTCGGCGACGCGATCGGCACCAGCGGCGAGGCCGCGCGTCAGCGGTACAGCACCAGCGTCTGACAGACGGAAGGGCGTGACGCGTTTCGACCGGTGCACGCGATCAATCGCTACCGCACACGGCGATGATCCTCGGCGGGCTGAGCGACCGCGGGTGATGCGAAACCAGCATTACTCATAATCGAGGCCGGGAACCGTAGGAGCAAGTCGCGCTGCACGTGGCCGTCGACCGACACCACCTGGCTGTTGCGGCAGCCGCCATCCGGTATTGCCCAAGACGCCGGTCGCGAGTACGAGGAGACGCTCCCTCCGCGCATTTCTGGCCTCTCTCCTGACCCGAGCCCGCCAATCCAGGCGCTCTCGCTCGCGACCACTCGAGAACTCATCCGGCTCGACGCCGAGCTTGTGCGTCGCGTGCACCAGTTCAGTCCGTTGTTGCTGCGATTGGAGGCCGCGTCGTCTTCCAAGATCGAGAACGTGACAGCGAGCGCACGGTCGGTGCTCGCAATCGAGCTCGGCGGACGCGGTGGTGGCAACGCAGAGCGAGTGGTCGCCTTGGCGCTGCGGTCAATCGAGACCGAGCACGACCAGGAGCGCCTCGTCGACCGCCTGCAGCTCTGCGGCGTCGAGCCTGCCGGTGAACTCCCCAAGCCGAGCCTCCGGGTCGATGACCGCCAGCTGCTCGACCATCACTCTGGTCGTGACGCCATCGATCTCGATCTCGGGACGAAACGATGCCGCACGTCTCCCCGCCGACGTCGGGGCGACGACCCAGGTCGACAGCGGGAGATCGTCAGACTGCACAACTACTGCATAGCGCGCGCCCATCTGCTCGTGGCCGCGGGCAGCCGTGGGAGCCTTCAGGCGATAGACGTCACCACGCACGAACTGCAGCCATCTCCTGGGCGAGTTCACGCGAAGCCGCGACGTCCTCCGCGTCCGCGCGAAGTGCCTCCGCCTCTGCCCGGATGCTGCGTCGGCGCTGCTCTCGTTCGGCGGCCAAGATCGCGGCGCGTGTCGCCTCGGAGCGCGACGCCCCATCTCGAGTCAACGCGGCAAGCGCCTTCTCGATCGCGGAGTCTGTACGAATCGTCAGCGTGGCCATGTCACAAAGTGTACAACACATCGCACTCGACAGAGCAGTCCAAGATTGCCTGCATGAGGCCGTCGGCATGGCCGGGCCTCACGCAGCCAGTTGCTCATAACCCGCTCGCGTCGTATTATGAGTAACTGCAGTTAGTCATAATTAAGGACATGGGAGTTATGAGCAGCAAGCGGCGCAGCTGGCCAGCGACCGGGAGCACGCAGGTGATCTGGCAACCGTCTTCCGGCATCGACCGCGATGCTGGGCGCGAGTACCCGGCGTCGGTACCCGCACGCATCGCGGCGCTCTCCCCCGTGCTCGACCCGGCGACGCGGGCTCTGACCATCGCCGCGACGAGCGAGCTCATGCGCTTCGACAGCGAGCTCGGGCACCGCGTGCAGCAGTTCGGCCCATTGCTGCTGCGATCGGAAGCAGCGTCGTCGAGCCAGATCGAGAACCTGACAGCGAGCGCCAGCTCGGTGCTGTCGGCGGAGCTCGGGGGCAGGGTCGGCCGGAACGCCGGCGAAGTGGTGGCGAACACGCGGGCGATGCAAGCGGCGATCGACCTCGCGGGATCGATCACGCCCGACTCGATCCTCGCGATGCACCGAGCACTGCTCGAGCAGCAGCCGCGGCACCGCCCGGGTGCGTGGCGCGACGAGCCCGTCTGGATCGGCACCCGCTCCGACTCGCCGTTCGGCGCCAGCTATGTCGCGCCGCCCTTCGAGCAGGTGCCGGCGCTGATCGACGACCTCATCGACTTCGTGCACCGGGAGGACATCGACCCGCTCACCAAGGTCGCCATTGCACACGCGCAGTTCGAGACGATCCACCCGTTCACCGATGGCAATGGTCGAACGGGCAGGGCCCTAGCCCAATCGATGCTGCGAGCAGAGGGCGTCACACAGTCGGTCGCAGTCCCAGTCTCCGCTGGGCTCCTGACCGACGTCGAGGGGTATCACGCTGCGCTCGACGACTATCGGAAGGGTTCCCTCGACGCGATCGTGAGCGCCTTCGCGCACGCCGCCTCGCGAGCAGTCGCCAATGCTCGGCAGTTGATCCAGGAGATCGACGATGTGCGCGCGAGCTGGAATGGCAAGCTCGCGGCACGGCGCTCGTCGAACGCGTGGTCGCTGCTCGATCTCTTCGCTGAACGCCCCATCGTCTCGGCGGTGATCGCCGCGCAGTCCCTCGGCATCGCGACGCCGAACGCCTATCCGCCGCTGCGTGCGCTGACCGATGCGGGCATCGTGCAGTCGAAGCACGAGCACAAGCTCGGCGACTCGCTGTGGCGGGCCGACGAGATCCTGCTCGCGCTCGATCGATTCGCAGATCGAGCAGGTCGCCGCACGCGCGACACTCGGTAGCGTGCCAGCGTGACCACTCCCGACCCCGCCTGGTTCGAGCGCGACCCGCTCGAGCTCGCCCCGCTGCTGCTCGGTGGCGTGCTCAGACGAGCGGATGCGTCGGGTGCGGTCGCGCTGCGCCTCACCGAGGTCGAGGCCTACCGCGGCAGCGACGACCCGGGCGCGCACACGTTCCGAGGCAAGACGGCCAGGAACGCGACGATGTTCGGCCCCGGCGGCCACGTCTACTGCTACTTCACCTACGGCATGCACCACGCGGTGAACATCGTCGCGGGACCTGAGGGCTCCGGCTGGGGTGTGCTCGTGCGCGCCGGCGAGGTGGTCGAGGGCTACGAGCTCGCGAGGGACCGCAGGCACATCCGGCGCACCACCGTCATCACGGGCGAGCTCGCCCGCGGCCCCGGCAACGTCGCCCAGGCGCTCGGCGCGACCCTCGCCGACAACGGCGCCGCCTTCGCCGCCCCCGCCCCCGGTCATCGAGTAGGGCCGCGGGTCACCGCCGGTCATCGAGTAGGGCCGCAGGCCCGTATCGAGATGACACCAACCTGGTCCTTCGAGCCGGCCCCCGCGCCGCCACCCCACCGCACCGGCCCCCGCGTCGGCGTCAGCGGCCCGGGCGGCGACGCATCCGCCTACCCGTGGCGCTTCTGGATCCCGGGCGAACCTAGCGTGTCGGCCTACCGCCCCGCGACGCAGCGCAGACGCTGATCAGCGGACGACGCGGATGCGGCAGCGCGGCCCGTTGGCGTTGGCGAGCCGCCGGTCGCCAGTGAGCAGCTCGCAGTCAAGGGCCTCGGCCAACGCGACGTACATCGCGTCGCAGGCGCTGACGCTCGCGCGCAGGTCATAGGCGCGAGCGACCAGGTGCCGGGTCGGCACTCGTGGGAACGCGAGTTGCTGCAGGTCGCTCGCCGCCGCTTCGAACTGCGCATCCGAGAGCGATCCGGCGAGCCACGCTCGGCGCAGCGCGGCCATCACCTCGACATTGATCAGGTCGGGCGCCGTGAGCTCCTCCGCGGCGCGCAGCGCTGCACGGGCGGCCCTCCCCGCGTCTCCATCGTCGCCGAGAGCGTTCACCAGCACGGAGGCGTCGATGACCTTCACCGCCGATCACGCTCAGCTTCGACGGCATCCACCGCTTGCTGGAACCCGATTCGACCGCCGGAGTGCCTTCGCTCGATGTCGTCCAGGATGTCGGCGAGCTGCTTCTCCTCAGCGATGCGCCGCAGCTCGATCGCCAGGAACTGCTGCAATGACTGCTGCCTCGCGGCAGCCTTCCCAAGCAGCGCAGCGTGCACATCTGCGGGCAGGTCACGAACCAGAACGTTCGGCATGCTTACAGTTTGCAAGCGCTCCCGTCGGTATGTCAATGAGTGATGGACGCTTTCCATGGCGCGAGCATGTCGGAACCGCGAACCTGTCAGAATCCGTTGTCCACAGCCGACGCCCTACGCCGCGCCAACTCGCGCGTCGCGTTCCAGGAAGAGGATGCGTTGCCACATGAGGACGTTCTGTCCTCGTCTCGTGACGGATCACGAATCGATCCTCATCTCGCGACAGCCTGTCGAGCCGGGCGGCCTCGAGACGAGCGGTGCGTGAGCGCTCAGTGCGATGAGTCTCAGACGTGGACGGGTGCTGCGCTCGACGCCTGCGCCGCGGCGAGCTGCGGCAGCGCTCTGGGGCGGCGGGCGGCGCGGAGGCCGTTGAGGATGACGATGACCTCGGCGACCTCGTGCACCAGCACGACACCCGCGAGCCCGAGCACACCGAACAGGGCGAGCGGGAACAGCACGATGATGATCGCCAGCGCCAGGCCGATGTTCGCGGTCATGATCCGGCGGCCCCGCCTCGCGTGCGCGAGCGCGCCCGGGATGAGGCGCAGGTCGTGGCCGGTGAACGCGACATCGGCTGACTCGATCGCCGCGGCGGAGCCCTTCACGCCCATCGCGATCCCGACCGTCGCCGTCGCCAGCGCCGGAGCGTCGTTGATGCCGTCGCCGACCATCGCCGTCGGGCGCGACGCCGCCAGCGCGGCGATGGCCTCGGCCTTGTCCTTCGGCAGCTGCTCCGCCCGCACGTCTGTGATGCCGGCCTGCTCGGCGATCGCGCGCGCGGTGCGCTCGTTGTCGCCTGTGAGCATGATGGTCTCGATGCCCTGCTCGTGCAGCATCCGCACCGTCTCGGCGGATTCCGGACGCAGCTCGTCGCGCACGCCGATGAGTCCCGCGACCTGTCCGTCGGCCTCGACGACGACCACGGTCATGCCCTGGGTGGCCATCGCATCCGCGCTGTCGCCGAGGTCGCCGGGGTGCAGCCAGCGCACGTTGCCGACGCGGATCGCGCGGCCCTCGACCTGCCCGGTGATGCCGAGGCCAGCCGCTTCGCTCACGTTCGTCGCGGCAGCCGTGCGGCCTGCAGCGGCGGTGATCGCGGCGGCGAGCGGGTGACTGCTGGTGCCTTCCACGGCCGCCGCCCAGTCAAGCACATCGTCGCGTGCGACCCCGGGCGAGGTCTGCACGTCGACGACGGTGGGCTCGTTGCGCGTGAGGGTGCCGGTCTTGTCCAGGGCGACGGCGCGGATCGTGCCGAGCTGCTCGAAGGCCTCGCCGGATTTGATCACGACGCCGAACTTCGATGCCGAGCCGATCGCGCTGATGACCGTGACGGGCACCGCGATGGCCAGGGCGCACGGGGAGGCGGCGACGAGCACCACGAGGGCTCGTTCGATCCAGGTGGCCGGGTCGCCCACGAGCACGCCGAACAGCGCGACGAGGGCGGCGAGGATCAGCACCGCCGGCACGAGGGGCTTGGCGATGCGGTCGGCGAGCCGTGCCCGGTCGCCCTTGCGTGCGTGAGCCTGCTCGACGAGCGCGACGATCTGGGTGAGGGAGTTGTCCCGCCCGTCAGCGGTGGCCCTGATCCGGAGGGTCGCGGATCCGTTCACCGAGCCGGCGATGACCTCGTCGGCTGGTCCGACCTCGACGGGGATGGACTCGCCGGTCACCGCGGAGGTGTCCAGGCTCGACCGGCCGTCGACGACCACGCCGTCGGTCGCGATGCGTTCGCCGGCGCCGACGACGAGCACATCGCGCTCACGGATCTCAGCCGCGGGGATCGTGACGTCGCCGTTCGGGCGGGAGACCCGCACGGTCTCGGGGATGAGCGAGAGGAGCGCGCGCAGCCCCTCCTTGGCGCGGTCCATCGCGCGGTCCTCGAGGGCTTCCGCGAGCGAGAACAGGAATGCCAGCGCGGCGGCTTCGCCGACGTGGCCGAGCAGCACCGCACCGACCGCGGCGATGGTCATCAGCAGCCCGACGCCGAGACGGCCGCGCAGCAGCCGGCGCACGGCACCGGGGACGAACGTGTACGCGCCGGCGAGGAGCGCGGCGGCCTGGAGGATCACCGCCGGGATGGGAAGGCCGCTCCACTCGAGGATGTATCCGGCCAGCAGCAGCACGCCCGCGATCGTGGAGGGCAGCAAGGCGGTGTCACGCCACCACGGCGGCCGCACTTCGATCTCCTCCGCATCGGTGCCCGTGCCGGAGGCGGGGTCTGGCCCGCAGCAGGCGTCATCGTCGGGGAGCGGACGCGCGAGCTCGATCGGGCGCGCGGGGCTGGTCTTCAGCGGCTCGTCCGGGCCGCAGCACTCCGCGCTCACGCCACGACCGCCGTCGTCATCGTGGCGTCGCAGCAGAACGGCACGTCGCAGTGCTGGTCGGTGCAGGGTGCTCCATCGTCGCAGGCGAGCACGGTGTCGACGAGCATCGAGATCGCGCGGGTGAGATGCGGATCCGCGATCTCGTACCGGGTCTGGCGCCCCTCGGGCGTCGCGACCACGATGCCGCAGCCGCGCAGGCAGGCGAGGTGGTTCGAGACGTTCGTGCGGGTCAGGCCCAGCGATTGAGACAATCGGGCCGGGTATCCTGGTGCTTCGAGCAGCGCGAGGAGGATCCGCGAGCGGTTCGGATCGGCCATCGCCCGGCCGAGCCGGTTCATCACATCAGCACGAGAAGCAAGAGTCAGCATATGCTGACCATACACCGCGCTGCGCTCCGCGCAAGCGAGCCAGGACCATCCCGATGACCAGCAAGGACTGACCCTTCATGCCCACACCGCCGCTCCCCCTCGATCCCGCTGCGCGAGACGCGCGATGAAGCGCAGGCGCGGCGCACGACTGGCACTCGCTGCCCTGGTCGCTCTCGCCATGGCCGTCGTGGATCAGGGCACGAAGGCGATGGCGCTCGCGCAGCTGAGCCAGCAGGCGCGCATCCCGCTGATCGGCGACCTGCTGGGCCTCCAGCTCGCGTTCAACCCCGGCACGATCATGTCGCTCGGGTCGAACAGCACCTGGGTGTTCACCGTGATCGCGAGCGCGGCGGCGATCGGGCTGTGCTACGCCGCGTGGCGCGCGCCGTCCAAGGGGTGGGCGATCGCCATCGGGTTCGTCTGGGGCGGAGCGGTCGGCAACCTCATCGATCGCCTCTTCGCCCCTCCCGGCTTCGGCGTCGGCCACGTCACCGACATGCTCGCCTACGGCAACCTCTTCATCGGCAACATCGCCGACGTCGCGATCGGCATCGGCGTCGGGCTGGGCATCCTCCAGCTCATCCGCAACCAGCGAGCCGAGCGGCACAGCGCCGCTGCGGCGGCGGCCTCCCCGAGCGAAGCCTGAGCTCCAGGCAGCTCGCCCGAGTGCGGGCGCACTGCCGCGCGGCGAGCCGATCGCGCCCCGCTTTGCGTCTACACAGCGCAGCGTGTATGTTCATCGAGTGCTGACTATTGCTGATCGATTGGATGTGATGAACCGGCTCGGCCGCGCGATGGCCGACCCGACGCGTTCACGCATCCTCATGGCCCTGCTCGAAGGCCCCATCTACCCCGCTGCTCTCTCCCGCGAGCTGGACCTGAGCCCATCCAACGTCTCGAATCATCTGACGTGCCTGCGCGACTGCGGCATCGTCGTGGGCGAGCCAGAGGGGCGCCGAACGCGATACGAGGTCGCGGATGCCCGACTCACGCGCGCGCTGACCGCGCTGCTGGAGACCACCTTGGCCGTGGATCATGCAGCCGAGTGCATCGGCGCTGACTGCGACCTCGAGGGATGCAGCACGACGGAGGTGCGCGCATGATCGCCTCCGTCCTGCAGGCGATCGGCTTGTTCCTCGCCACCAACATCGACGACATCATCGTGCTCTCACTCTTCTTCGCCCGCGGCGCGGGGCAGCGAGGCACGACGGTGCGCATCCTGGTCGGTCAGTACCTGGGGTTCGCGGGCATCCTCGGTGCGGCCGTGCTCGTGGCGCTCGGCGCCGGGGTGTTCCTGCCCCCTGCGGTCATCCCCTACTTCGGCCTGATCCCCTTGGGCTTGGGGCTCTGGGCTGCCTGGCAGGCGTGGCGCGACCGCCACGAGGACGATGACGACGAGGCGAAGATCGAGGGCAAGAAGGTCGCCGTCGGGGTCGTCGCCTGGGTCACGTTCGCGAACGGCGGGGACAACATCGGCGTCTACGTCCCCGTCTTCCTCAGCGTGGGGCCCGCTGCCGTGGTCGCGTACTGCATCGTGTTCCTGGCACTCGTCTCGGTCCTGGTGCTGGCGGCGAAGTTCATCGCCACACGACGCCCGATCGCCGAGCTCCTGGAGCGCTGGGAGCACATCCTGTTCCCGATCGTGCTGATCGGCCTCGGCATCTTCATCCTGGTGAGCGGCGGGGCGTTCGGGCTCTGACCCGCGGGTGCCGATCGGAGCGCCATCTCGATACGGGCCTGCGGCCCTACTCGACGATCGTGCGCGAGGGTTGCGCTACATGCGCTCCGGGGCGCTGACGCCGACCGTCGAAAGGGCCGTGCGCAGCACCTGGCCGGTGGCGTCGTTCAGCCACAGGCGCGTGCGGTGCACGATCGTGATCGGCTCGTCGCCGACCGGCGTGACGCGGCAGGCGTCGTACCAGCGGTGGTAGAGACCGGCGAGCTCCTCGGCGAAGCGGGCGACGCGGTGCGGCTCGCGCAGCTCGGCCGCCTGCGCGAGCACGCGCGGGAAGTCCGCGAGCGCGCCCAGCAGCGCCGACTCGCTGGGATGCGAGAGCAGCGAGGGGTCGAACTCCGAGCGGTCGACACCGGCCTGCGCGGCGTTGCGGCCGACTGCCGACATGCGGGCGTGCGCGTACTGCACGTAGTAGACCGGGTTGTCGTTCGTGCGCTGCGTCAGCAGCTCGAGGTCGATGTCGAGGGGCGTGTCTGCACTCGAGCGCACCAGGGCGTAGCGAGCGGCGTCGACACCCACCGCATCCACCAGGTCTTCCATCGTCACGATGGTGCCCGCACGCTTCGACATGCGCACCGGCTGGCCGTCGCGCATGAGGTTGACCATCTGGCCGATGAGGATCTGCAGGTTGTGGTGCGGCTTGTCGCCGAACGCGGCGCACATCGCCATCATGCGGCCGACGTAGCCGTGGTGGTCGGCGCCGAGCATGATGATGTTCTGCTCGAAGCCGCGCTCGCGCTTGTTCTGGTAGTATCCGAGGTCGCCCGAGAAGTAGGCCGGCTGGCCGTTCGAGCGCAGCACGACGCGATCCTTGTCATCGCCGAAGGTGGTGGTGCGCAGCCAGGTCGCGCCCTCCTCCTCGAAGATGTGGCCGCGCTCGCGCAGCGTCTCGATGGCGCGCTCGACCGAGCCGTCGGACTGCACCTGGTGCTCGTGGAAGTAGACGTCGAAGTCGACGCCGAAGTCGTGCAGATCCTGCTTGATCTCCTCGAACATCAGCGCGACGCCGTTGGCGCGGAACGTCTCCTGCAGATCGGCGTCGTCGAGGTCGAGCAGGTCGCCGTCGTAGGCGTCGTCGACCTTGCGGGCGATCTCGGCGATGTAGGCGCCGCCGTAGCCGTCCTCGGGAGTGGGGTCGCCGCGGAAGGCCGCGACGAGGCTGCGCGCGAAGCGGTCGATCTGGCCGCCGTGGTCGTTGAAGTAGTACTCGCGGGTGACGAGCGCGCCCTGGCGCTCGAGCACGCGGCCGAGGCTGTCGCCTACCGCCGCCCAGCGGGTGCCGCCCATGTGGATGGGCCCCGTCGGGTTCGCGGAGACGAACTCGAGGTTGATCTTGATGTCCTTGAGGGTCTCCCCTGCGCCGTACGCGTCGCCGGCCTCGACGATGGTGCGGGCGAGCTCGCCCGCGGCGCCGGCGGCGATGGTGAGGTTGATGAAGCCGGGGCCCGCGACGTCGGCGCGCTCGATGCCCTCGACCGCGGCGAGCTCGGCGGCGACCTCCTCGGCGAGCTCGCGCGGGTTCGCGCCGGCCTTCTTCGCGAAGCGCATGGCGGCGTTCGTCGCCCAGTCGCCGTGGTCGCGGTTGCGCGGGCGCTCGAGCACGATGTCGCTCTCGCCGACCTCCACGTCGCTGCTTCGTCGGCCGACCGCTGAGCGGACGGCGGCGAGCACGGCGGCAGAGATATCGGAGGGCTGCATCCTTCGATTCTAGTCCGCGTGCCTGGCCAGGGATCCCGTGCCGCTCACCCTAGTCTGGCTGCATGTCACGCCCCAGCCTGCGCATCCGCCACCGTCTTCTGCCCGTCACGATCGTGGCTGCGGTGACCGCGTTGGCGCTGACCGGCTGCGAGCCGGGCGTGCTGGCGCCGACGGATTCGCCCGACCCGTCGACGGGGCCTACGGTCACCGCGGAGCCGACTGAGACGACCCAGCCGACAGAGCCTGGTGCGACCGAGACGCCGGGCCAGACCGACACCCCCGAGGTGACGACGCCGCCGGTCGCGGGCGATCTGCCCTGCACCGACGTGTTCACGGCCGACCAGCTCTACGCGTTCAACCCGAACTTCGCGCCCTCGAGCGACCAGGGCGAACTGCCCGGCGCGATCGCAGACATTGCGGATGCGGGGGGCACGGTGTGCGCGTACCAGCACGTCACCGGGTCGGATCGGCTCGTGATCGGCGTGCTGGAGGGCATGGGTGACTTCGATGCGCCTGAGTTCGAGTCTGTCGGCGAGATCGGCGTCGCGTCGGCACAGACGGACGGCTCGGTGGTCGCCGCGGCCTCCATCTACTTCGTCGAGGCCCGCGACGCGCAGCAGGTGCTCGACGAGGTCAGCGCCAACGTCAACTGACCCTCGCCCGCTGGATAGTTCTATGTCCTGAGATTGGCAAGGTCGGTCTTGAGGCAACGGTAGATCTCGCGCACGATGGCTCGTTTGAGTACGCGGATCACGTCGCGCTTGGAGAGGCCTTCGGCGAGGCGTCGGTCACGGTAGTCGCGGGTCCGCTGGTCGTGGGCGAGGCGGGTGAGGGCAATGGGGTGGATGGCGCGGTTCGCTTGTCGGTTGCCGCCGCGGTGGAGCCGGTGCCGGTTGGTCTTGCCGCTGGAGACAGGGACGGGTGCGGTGCCGGTCATCCGTGCGAGGGCCGCCTCAGAACGGATGCGGTCGATGTTCTGGCCGACCGCGACCAGCAGAGTCGTCGCGGTGATGGGGCCGACCCCGAATGCGTGCAGGAGCGTGGGAGCGGTGGCGTTGACGAGCGAGGTCAGGTCGGCCTCGGCGACCTCGATCTCCTCAGTCAGGTGCTGCACGCGGGTGGCCAGTCGGCGCAGGGCCAGCTTCGCGGCCTGCTCGGGCTCGGCCAGCCGGGTCGTATCGGGGCGGAGCTTGGAGGTGGCCGTCACGAGCGCGCTCGTCGTGGTGGGCAAGCTCTCTCGCAACGCCGCGGGGGCTGTCGTGCGGACCGCCTGGAGTTCGTTGAGCGCTTGGGTCCTGGCCTTGACGGCGCTCTCGCGGGCCGAGTGGAGCAGCCGCATCGACTCGATCGGGCCGGTGGTGTCCTTCGGGATCGCGGTCGCGGTGCCGGCGAGGACCTTGCCGGCGGCGGCGATCGCGTCGGTGCGGTCGCCCTTGCCCCGACGTGCCCTGGTCGCCCGGTCAGCGGTGTTCACCTCCAGCACGGTAACGCCTGCAGCCAGCAGGTGGCGGGTCAGGCCGGCGCCGTAGGAGCCGGTCAGCTCTACCCCGACCCGGTCGATCACGCCGTGCGCGGCGATCCAGTCGAGCAATGCGCGGTAGCCGACGACGGTAGCCGGGAACGCGGCGTCGGCCAGCAGCTGACCGGTCAAGGTGACCACGGCGACGTGATGCGTGTCGAGATGCGTGTCGATGCCGGCGACGACGATCGGCGCGGCCGGCGGTGCGATGAGTACCATTTGGGCTGTCTCCCTCAGAGCGATGCTTTGGCGCGGATGACTCATCCGGGCGGGGCCGACACCACATTGACGAGCGAGAGATCGCGAAGTTCTATCAAGTCAGGCCCCGTCCGGCCCCACGCCCGGACGTGACGGTCGCGACAGTCGCCGACAGACCCAGCGCAAGGCATCCGGAGAGCCTGTCGAGTAGCAAGTCAGACGACCACGAGACCGCCACGCCCATTCTCAATGTCGAGTAGCGGACGAAGTCCGCGTATCGAGGCCACCTTCGGTCTAAAGAATCCGGTACCGCCTCCGCGGCTCATCCGTGGCACCCGCGATCAGCGAGTCATCCGTCGCCTCCACCGTCAACTGCGTCAGCACCACCGGGTTGCCGGCGGTTGTCGCCCACGCCGTCTCGAGCGCATCTGCTCCGGTCGCGATGCGGATGAGGCTCCCCCGCGGCGCGAGCCCGGTCGGATCGAATACCCACCAGTCGCCGTCGACGAACACCTCGGCGACGGCGTGGAAGTCGGGCGGGTTGAGCCCGGGCGCGTAGACGCCCACGTAGCGAGCCGGCATGCCGGCGGCGCGAGCGAGCGCGATCATCACGTGCGCGTAGTCGCGGCACATGCCGCCGCGCTTTTGCAGCGTGGTGACCGCGGAGTCGTCGATCATCGACATCGCCGGCGAGTAGGTGAAGCCGCGCGCGATCCAGTTGCGCATGGCGTCGAGCTGCTCGAAGCCGGCCACGCGCCCGAAGCGCTCGTCGACGAAGCCGCGCAGCGCCGATGCCTCTATATAGCGGGAGTCCTCGAGGTAGCGCGCCGGATCAGCGTCATCGATGGGCCGTTGCAGGTTGGTGAGACTTGTCTGAATGTCGACGTCGAGCATGCCCGTCGGCGCCGTGAACACCAGCTGACGCGTGTCATGTGCAGCGGCCAGGATCTGCCACTCGACCGGCGCACCGTCGACCGCGACTGAGATCTGGTCAGCGGATGCGTATGCCTCGGCCGGCAGTGCGAGCAACACAAAGTCGGTGTCGCCCACGAGCGACATAGAGAAGGCTGCATGAGCGGTGCGCATCGGGAACGATCATCCCATGATCTCGCGGATGCGCCAACTATCCCATGACAGTGGCAAAGGTATCAAACAATTTCATTGCCGCCGGAGCCATTACAACTAAGATCAAAACTGGCAGAATACACAGCATCAGTGGGAATATAACCTTTACCGGGACTTGCTGCGCCTTCTCTTCCGCGCGCTGCCTGCGCTTTAGGCGCATCTCCGCCGCTTGCGTCTTGAGTACATCGCCGATTGAAATACCGTTCGCATCAGCCTGGAGCACTGCGCGGACGAACTGCCGTAAATCCGACACATGATTGCGCATAGCTAAATCCTCAAAAGCTCGTCGACGGCTTACCCCCATCCGGATGTCTTGGAGCGTCCGCGTGAGCTCCTGCGCCAAGACGCCATGTCCGCCTGCGGCCACACGCGTCATGGCGGAGTCAAACCCCAAGCCCGCTTCAACGGCGATCGTCATCTGATCAAGTGTGTCGGCGAGCTCGACCTGAATCTGCTGCTCACGCTCTTGACTACGACTGACGAGCAACAGTTCAGGCAAGAAGTAGCTGATAGCCCCGACGAATCCAACAAGCACCACCAGAACCCCGGACTGCCGCGACGCAACCAACAAAAAAATCGGCAGAGCGACGATCGGAACGGTCACAAGCTTTAGCGTTAGCAAGCGGCTGACGGGCCAATTCTTTGGACGACCAGCGCTCGCATGCAGCCTTTCGACGAGCGAGACAAGAAACTGCGGCGTGACGGAGTACGCGATCGAATGAACACCCGATACCGCCGACCGTGTATCACCCGCTTCCACGACCGCATCGCCTCGCCTCAGGTTTGCCAGGCTGCCTGCTCTGGTGGGATTGATGCTGGCGGCAGCAACCCAGCCCACAATGCCCGAGGCCGCGGCAACGAAGCCACAAGCAAGCACCAGCTCGATAGACATCAGAACTTGACCTCGACGCTCTTGGCTATCCAAACGCTCCCGACCAAAAGCAGCAACCCGCCGCCGATGAGCAGGACGATCCCAAGCAGTGATTCCACTAGTGGTGCAAGATATCCGGGATTGATCACCATTAAGGAGCCAGCAACAACAAACGGAAGCAATATCAGAATGATCGCCGACATACGACCTTCAGCGCTCAAGGTGGCGACATGCCTGCGAATTTGTCCGCGCTCGCGAATGGTCTGGGAAACACCATCGAGCACTTCGGCGAGACTGCCGCCGACTTCCCGATTGATCGCGATCGCTTGAGCAGCCCATGTAAAATCGACACTGTCCATTCGCTCCGCAGCCTCCATCAATGCCTCGACGACGGGCCTTCCAACTCGCGTCTCGTTCACTACGCGCGCCAGCTCGGATGCAGTCGGCTCCTCAGACTGTTGCGCCACGCCCGCGAGCGACTGCATCATGCTGTGCCCGGCCCGCATTGAAGACGCAAGCAACTGCAAGGTGCTATCTAAATGGTTCGCGAAACGATGGCGACGACGGCGTATCCGCAACATAATCAGGACTACGGACCCTATTGGAGCAAGAGCCATCACTGGCAGGGCGAACCAACCGCCGCGCAGAACAAGCACTAGAGCGCCGACTGCGAAAGCGACCACAATCACGAGAAAGACGAAATCCTGCGGCCTCATTCTAAGGCCAGCGAGGTCGAGCTGCGTTGCCAACGAACCGGACCGCCGATTCAAGATCCGTCCAATGAGTCCGGTAGCGACCTCCGCGACTTCCGCCAGGGCGCCTTCGCCTTGGGTGCGCACAGGGCGACGCCTATTCTTCGGGACACGGTCATGAGTCGGCCTCGCTATCGCCAAGCCTGCAACACCCAGGCCCGCCACGACCGCACCGATGCCGATTTCAGCGATCATGATTGTGGCATTCGCACGTCGAACGTCCCCGACGGCAAGTCGATACCCATGTCCAACAGGCGCTCGACAAACCTTGGCCTGACTCCTGTCGCAACCGGAGAGCCTCGGAACCTGCCTTCATGATCTGTACCAGCGCTGTAGTCGAACAAGAAGATGTCTTGGAGCGTGACAGTCTGGCCCTCCATTCCCGCAACTTCGGTCACCGCCGTGACACGACGACTGCCGTCGCGAAGCCTCTCCAGCTGAATTATCAGATCGACTGCCGAAGAAACTTGCTCACGAATCGCCCGCAGCGGCAGGTCCATGCCTGCCATGAGAACCAACGTCTCCATCCGAGCGATCGCATCTCGGGGCGAGTTTGCATGGACGGTGGACAGCGAGCCGTCGTGCCCAGTGTTCATCGCCTGAAGCATATCTAGCGTCTCCCCACCACGAACCTCGCCAACGACGATTCGATCTGGCCTCATACGAAGCGAGTTGCGAACCAGTTCACGAATGGTTACTTCGCCTCGACCCTCCACGTTGGGCGGACGCGACTCCAGACGCACAACATGATCTTGCTGCAATTGTAGTTCTACAGCATCTTCAATCGTGATGATGCGCTCTCGGACCGGGATGAATGAAGACAGTACGTTCAGCAGCGTTGTCTTGCCGGTGCCTGTGCCACCGGAAACAATAATGTTCAACTTGCCTTCGACACACGCCTGGAGAAGCCGCGCCATTTGTGAATTTATCGTGCCGTAGCGGATCAGATCAGGTACGCGCAACGGGTCACGCGCGAACTTGCGAATCGTCAGCGCGGATCCAGAGAACGCGAGTGGCGGGATTATGGCGTTGACGCGCGAACCGTCCTCGAGGCGCGCGTCGACCATTGGCGAAGCTTCATCGATGCGTCGCCCCATTCGGGTAACAATACGCTCGATGACCTGCCGGAGGTGTTCTTCCGAAGTGAAGCGGGAAGCCGCGCGTCCTAGCCTTCCATTCTCCTCCACGTAAATAGCGTCGGGGCCATTAACCATGATTTCGGTTACGTTCGGATCGTCAATTAATTTCTGCAGCGGACCGAGTCCCAGGACGTCATCGCGAACTTCGTTGATCAATCGCTGACGCTCATCGCTATTCAATGGCGCCTGCTCAGCCTCCACCACGATATTGAGCTCATCACGGACCAGTTGATGGAGTTGTGATTCACTGAGATTCGGGTCGTTCAGCCTGCTCCCAATCCGCGCAAAAAGTGCGACAGCCGCGCGCTGCTTTACCCGAAACAGGGCATCTTGAGACGACGAATCCACGTCTGCGTCGTCGTCGCCAGGTCTCTGCGCCAACTCCGTTTGCGGACCGCCTTTACCTTCGCTATCGGGCGCATCGTGCTGGGAAGCGGCGATCCGCGCTGCACGTCGCGGACCGGGTGGCAGCGTGATCTCGTCATCCAGCGGAGGGCGTGCGCCAAGACGCTCAGCAAGCGTGCTCATGACCTTGCCTTCTGCAACTCCCGCACCGCCTGGGCCGGAGTCGTTGCATAATGGTGGAGCAACTTCAAGAGTTGCTTTGCGACAGGGTCTCTCGGCTTCTGGAGGATCAATGGGACTCCAGTGTTCATGGAGGCCGTAACCGCACGAGAGTGCGGCAGAGTGAGATCTACGCTCGCCTGAATGGTGGATTCCACATCCGCGACGCTAAGCCCCGACCGCGGATCCGCGAAGTTCAGAACGACCTGGCGAGCACTCGTCAGCATCCCCAACTCCCGCAGGGTCGACATCTCCTTCCGCAGGCCACGTCCTCCCATGACGTCGAGCGTGGAGAGAAGAAGCGGGTCCGTGGTTTGGTCGAGGGCAGCCAGGGTCGTGGCGTTCAGACCCGCGGCGGTATCAACCACCACAAAGCGGAACTGAGTCGCGAGCATTTGCAGAAGAGCGCCGACCTGCTCCGGCGTTATTGTATCCGCGACCGCAGCGCTCTCTGGAGCGCAAACTACTGAAAGGCCTGACTCGTGTCTGCTGAGATGTGTTTTTAGAGCAATCGGATCTCGGAGCGCTGCACCACGCACGACATCTTCAAGCGTAAATTCAGGATCTATGTTTAGAGCTGTCGCCACGTCCCCGAACTGAACATCGAGGTCGACGAGCACGACCGGTCCAACTCCAGCACCAGCCAGACCAATCGCCAGGTTCACAGCAACTGTTGTTTTGCCAGCTCCGCCTTTCGGCGAGAGCACCGTTAACACCCGGCCCAGTACCCCTCCCCCGGAGGCGGCGCCCGAAGGTTCTGGATGGAGCAACCGGCGCTGTATGGCCAAGCTGGTGACGTGCTCAATAGCAAGTCGGACTGCGTCGACATCGGAATCGGGGGCTAGAACATCTCTGGCTCCCACTCGCATCGCAGCGGGAGACAAGGTGGCGATGTTTCCCGCGAGGATGATGCCCGTGCCCGGCAACTCCTGATCGAACCTGGCTGCCAGCGATAGCGCGCGCTCCGGATCGTCCGCTGTGTCGAGAATTATGACATCCGGCAGCGCGGACATGCCAACTCGAGCCACTACCGCGGCGGGCGAATCCACGAGGGACTCCTGCGGCAGGACGATGCAGTTACCGGCCGAAGCCTCTTGCACCGAGGACACCAACCCTCGGTCATCCGAAATTAGCAGAACGTTGCTCATTGGAAGACCTCCTCTGCTGTGACCGGCCCAGGGCTGTCTTCCTGCACCTCCGGGCCTTCGATCGATAACCAGACGGAACCAAACTCCTGGCCGAATACCAAGAGCTCTGCATCAGAAGCCGATAGCGCCAGTGTCACCATGATCGAATCGGCCGCCGGCTCCTCAACGCGTTCTCCAGTCTCGCTCGTCGTTGTTGTTGCGGAGCCGTCGACCGCAGTGACCAGCACCTTATGGAGAACGAGATCGGTTAGAGATTCTTGGCCACCACCCTGTGCGGTACTCGGGTCTGTCGCGGTCACTTGGCCCGACACGAAAACGCCGACGGTATCGCCAGGTTGCAGCTCTCCGCCGATGACTCGCTGTCGATCCAGACGGACCGACAGCACATGCAGGTTCGCAGGAACTTCGACCTCGCCCGGCACCAATTCAGGAAGCGCGAATCGTGCCTCGAGCAACTGCTCTCCCGGCACCAGCGCAACCGTCGTCAGCATCCCAGCCACCTCACTCAAGTCGGCAACGCCGCCTGGGACCACGGCTGACGCGGGGATTTCCGCTGACACGACGGAGCGAACGATCTGCTCGACCGGGGTGCCAGCTTCAATTCCTTCCGCAACTATCAGGACGGTGCTGGGTTCGAGTTCCGCAAGCGCACGCGCATCGGCATTGGCCGCGTACAGAAACGTAAGCACGCCTCCGACAGCAGCAACGAGCAGAGCCGCTAGGGCAATTGTTAGTCGGCGGATCATTGGGGAAACTCCTTCGAGCTAGTTCCATGCGGAGTCAAGCCGTCGAGCATCAGGGGAGCCGGAGTTGAACTTCGGGTTCGACGATCGCTTCGGCCGCGGGGTCGCCCAGCGAAATGAAGTCGATCAAAGTGCCTTGCACGCATCGACTCGCACCGCCGCAGGGATTGGGTTCCGATCGATGCGAACCATCAAAGTAATATCCGTCGAGATCAAAGACTGCATAGCCAATAAGTGGGTATCGCACGCTGGACCCAGCGCCTTCGGCGCCATGGAAAACGGGCACCAGAACCGGTTGCGAGTTGTCCGACCGCCATTGAACCAACTTCTCGGCACAACCCTGGTCAAGCTGATTGCCAGGACTTCCGGGAACGTCGCCGCTTGCAGGATTGACCTCGAGATCGCACTCTCCATGGAGCAAGAACCCGAAGTTACCGGGCGCGATCAACCCGTTCGTTCCTGTACACCCTGTGTCGGCCTTCTTCGGCATAATGATGACCGTCGGCTGCGGATCACTGACCGGCTCAAGTCCGACCACGTCATCGCCGTCACTTATAGGCGACATACCTCCCTGCACGTTGAGTTCACACCAGCTGAACGCAACAGGGAATACTCCGCCTGCGTCTGTCCATGACGCGGCACCAATAGCCGTCAGCGCTGTCTCATCTATGTCCATCGCTGGCGAAAACCAGTGCTCTCGGGTGCTCGTGGCCTCGACTTCAACCCAATTGGAGCCAAGGTCCAAATCGAGAATACGAGAATCTGCAGCGTTCGCAAGTGGCGAGTTCTTGCTAACCAGTGTGTGCCTGATCGTTTCCTGAGGCGCTAGGTCTAGGGGATCGCAATCTCCTATCGCACAGCTTTCGGCGATCGCCAGTGCGGCCGCATCCGCGCCGTACTGCAACCGTTGACGATCCGAGTGCATGGCTCCGAGGTCAATGGCAAGGGCGCCGACGATCAGCAGAGGTATGAGCATTATCGCTACCCAAACGGCGATCGCACCATGATCGTCCTTAGGCTTCAACCGCCGCATCGCATAGTCCCCTTACCAATGAGATCTACCTTCCAAAGGCCGCCGAGTAACTCAAAGTCCGATACTCGCGTTGTGACAGTCACATAGGCCTCAGCGGCGCAAGTTGCCGGCGCATCGATGGCCGAGGTAGGCAAAGTGATGGTCGGCAGCGCGGAATGCTGCGCCTGCAAGATTGCCGCATCCCGCGCGTCTATATCCGTCAGCGTGAACACTCGCACTGCGTCTCGAGCGGAATTATCCAGCACGGTCTGGACATGAAATGCGAAACCGAAGGACACAATGCCCACGAGCATAACCATCAACATTGGAACTACGAGCGCGAACTCTACGGCCGTTGCGCCGCGGTCACGCCATGTAAGTGGTTTCATCACCCGGTCCCCTGCTCGCATCGAGTCGGAAAAACGCGGTGCCCGAACTGTCGAAGTCCGGGCACCGCGTACATCCGACTATTCGCCTGCAGGAAGCGTGACAGTCCCGGCAACCGAGGTACGAACGCTCTCGAAGAGGTCCGTCACGAGCGGACCGAGCACGACCAGCGCGGCAACAACCGCAGCAGCGACCAGCGCGACCAGGACGCCGTACTCGACAGCAGTCGCGCCACGATCGGTCTTCTTGTCAAAACGGTCAGCCACGAAGGTCTGAGCCGCAACGAGGAATGCGAGCATGGAAATTTCCTAACTTGACAGGCCCAGAGCTGGGGACTCCGGTGCTTGAGGGATGCCGACCCGTTCGGGGCGACGTCCATGATGTTCGCATGACCGTTGCTCAGGACGCAAGATTCCGGAGCCTAAAGATTTGCTCAAGACCGGCGTTGCATAGGCGGCAACCTTCCGGTTTACGCAAGATCGCTTGACTAAAACGGCGTTACGGCAGAAACTTACTGCTGAGAGCCATACGATCGCCGGCTCGACCTCAAGTAAGGGTCGCGACCGCCACCCCGTTCATCCCGAGACCGGACACCGCCATGCAGTTCACTTCCACCGCCCATCCTTGGTCGGCCTTGAGGACGCGCATGGCCGGCACTCTGCCTCCCGTCGCTAAAGTGAGCCGCCATGCCTGAGACGAATCTGCCTGCCGACGAGCAGCCCCAGCCCGGTCTGCGCGAGCGCAAGAAGCAGTTGACGCGCCGCACGATCGCCGACGCCGCGTTCACGCTGACGAATGAGCATGGGCTCGACCACGTCACGATCGACCAGATCGCCGATCGCGCCTTCGTCTCGCCCCGCACGGTCTCGAACTACTTTTCGTCGAAGGAAGCTGCAATCATCGCGGCCCACAACAACGCGCCGATCGAGATGCTCGCCGGCCTCGACGAGCGGCCGACAGACGAGCCGCCGTTGCAGTCGTTGCGCGCCGTGCTCACGGCTGCGATCCGCGGCTGGTCGAAGGAGCAGATGTCGGCGCTCAAGGCGAAAGACGAGCTCGTGGAGCGCTACCCCGCACTGATGCCGCACCGCATGGCGCAGTTCGAGGAGCTTGAGACAGCCATCTGCGAAGCGGTCGCCGAGCGCGGCGGCGCCGACCCCGACACCGACCCGCTCCCCCGGCTGATCGCCGGGGCAGCGACGACCGCTGTTAAGACGGCGATTCGCATGTGGGACAACACAGGCGGCAACGCCGACGCGATCGCCGATCTGGTCGAGCAGGCGTTCATCGATCTTGAGGCGGGCCTGAGCCCCGAAGCCTGACGACCGTCGCGCTCGCGTAGCATCAGTCGCGATGCCGCCGCTCGTGATCGCGATCGCGGCCGCACTGTGCGCTGCGGCCGCATGGTTGCTGACCCCGTGGGCCCGCCGCATCGTCGACAGCTCGTCGAAGTGGCTGCACCGCTGGGTGCCTGGCGTGCTCGGCGCCGCGTTCGGTGTGGGCGCGGGTCTCGTCGCCCACCACTGGACGGTCCTGCTCGCGCTGTGCGCGCTCGCGGTCGGTTGCGCACTGCTCGTCGCGGTCGATCTCGCAGTCTTCCGCCTACCGGATGCAATTGTCTGGCCGACCACCGGCCTGGTACTCGCGCTGCTGCTGCTCGCCGCGATCGTCACCGGCGAGTGGTCGCGGTTCGGAACCGCAATGCTGGCGATGCTCGCCGTCGGCGTCGGCTACTTCATCCTCGCCTTCATCTCCCCCGCCAGTCTCGGCCTCGGCGACGTGAAACTCTCGCTCGTCCTAGGACTCGTGCTCGGGTGGTTCGGATGGCAGGCAGTCTTCTTCGGCATCCTCGGCGGCTTTATCGCTCTCGCCCTGGTCGCACTTGTCCTCATGGCCGTGCGACGCGCATCCATCAAGTCCGACCTGGCGTTCGGCCCATGGATGATCGTCGGTGCCGCTGCAGGCCTCGCAGTCGCGTCGGTCGGCGCGTAGCCCGCGCGGTGATAGATTGGGCGTCGCTGTTCACACAGCCCGGCCCCCATAGCTCAGGGGATAGAGCGTCTGCCTCCGGAGCAGAAGGCCGCAGGTTCGAATCCTGCTGGGGGCACCAAATCTTTCGGCCTGCGCGGCGGGTCCAGGGACGCGCGCCAAAACCCGTACGCTTACAAGCATGGGACGCCCACGCCTGCATGACGAGCACCTGCAACAGCGACTGCTCGAGGCCGCCACTGATCTGATGGCGGTGGACGGCCCCGACTTCTCGCTGCGGCCGCTCGTCGCATCCGTCGGCACCTCGACCTCGGCTGTGTACTCGCTGTTCGGCTCGCGAGGCGAGCTGCTCGAGGCGATCACGGTGCGCGCGGCCAGCTCGTTCGTGGCGGCGCAGCGCACCGCGCACAGCGACGACCCGGTGCAGCACATCGTTGGCATCGCGCACGCGATCCGCCAGTGGGCGACCGAGAACGCCGCCATGTTCCAGGTGGTCTTCGGCCGCACCGACGACTCCCCCGCGATCGCGGAGGCGCGCGATCGCGCGACGGAGCCGCTGCTCGAGGCCGTGACGGCTGCGATCGAGCAGGGCATCCTGCACGGCGACGCCGAGACCACCGCCCGCACGATCTTCGCCGGCTTGCATGGCTTCATCGCCCTCGAGCTGCTGGGCCACTACCCCGCCGGCCAAGCCGATACGCTCTTCACCGCGCTGTTGGCCGCCATCTGGCGCAGCTGGGCGACGCCCGAGCACCTCGGCGCGGTCGCCGCCTGAGGCTTGATCGAGATACCCCTCGGGGGTATCATCGTCACATGACCACTACCGCTGTCGCGCCGATGCACGGCTATGCCGACAACAAGGATGCGCTGCTCAAGCGCCTGCGCCGCGCCGAGGGCCAGGTGCGCGGCGTCGCCCGCATGGTCGACGAAGACGTGTACTGCATCGACATCCTCACCCAGGTCTCGGCCGCCACGAAGGCGCTCGAGACGGTCGCGCTGCAGCTGCTCGAAGACCACCTCGCGCACTGCGTCGCGGAAGCCGCCGCCCAGGGCGGGCCCGTCGCCGAGGCGAAGCTCGCCGAGGCCAGCGCAGCCATCGCACGCCTCGTGCGCTCCTGACTCCCCCAACTACCTGTTCACGACCGAAAGGCACGCAATGCTGCAGAACATCGAGATCACGACCACCCCGACCGACGCCAACGAGCAGGCAGGCGGATGCTGCGGTGGCGGCTGCTGCTCGACGGACGCGGCTGCCACCACGACCGACGCCGGCATCTCGCAGGCGTTCTCGGTCGAGGGCATGACCTGCGGCCACTGCGTCTCGTCGGTCACCGAGGAGATCTCCGGGCTCGCCGGCGTCGAGGGCGTCGACGTGCAGCTGGTCGCCGGCGGCCGCTCGACCGTGACCGTCGCCTCCGACAGCCCGCTGCGTATCGATGACGTGCGCGCCGCGGTCACCGAGGCAGGCTACTCGCTCGTCGAGGGCTGAGACAAGCTTTCGAGAGCGCCGACCTTTGCGAGGGTCGGCGCTCTTCGTTTGCGGGCAAACTCGCTGAAGTCTGGCCGTGTCGTTGTCGGGCCGTCATCCGTCCGCTTTACGCTCCGATTCCGAGAGGAGTGTGCAAATGACGAAGTCGCAAGGCTGGCTGCTGGTGCTCGGCACCGTCATCGTGGCGCAGATCGCTGTGCCCACAATCGCGCTCATGCACGATGCACCCGCCCGATTCGGGTTTCAGATGTACTCGGGCTACCACACAGGGTCGATCACTGTTCTCGACTACGGGGGGACCGAGATCGATGTGGAATTCAACGCCCTACTGCCCACTGGACTTCGGTCGGAGCTCGACTGGGAGCGATACATCCCAGAGCACATCTGCAGTGAGGTCACTGACGCTGCAACGATCACCATCCAGCGAGCAGATCGCCCCGAGACGAACGTGCCATGTCGCTGACGGGCGTGTTGACTGTCCGTGTCGACGGGCGGCCAATTGCGCTAGCGCGTGGACTGCTGGCGCTCGCACTTGCCGTCTGCGTGCTCGAAGTTGCCGTCATCCTGTCCGGAATTGCCGAAGGCAAACTCCGATACCCGGGGATCAGTGTCCTACCGGCACCGACCGCCGACACCGCTCAGGCGTTCTTGATCGTCGGGCTTCTCGCCGCCGCGTTGATCCTTCTCGGCTTATGCGCCGGCGTCGCTGCCGCGGCTGGCAGCATGCTTCTGACCGTTGCGCTGCTCTGGGACCAGCAGACCTACTCGAATCATCTGGTTCTAGTCATCCTGCTACTCGCCTATCTGTCGTTCGGGTCTGCTGCACGGATAGGTGACAGTTCTAGTCACGCCGCGAGTGCGACGGTCGTGTTCATGATGGTCTCGAACTCGATGGGCGTCAAACGGCCCAGGGCTGCTTGTCGGCGACGCCGGTGGTAGG
>NZ_JABFAP010000001.1:216467-260140 GCF_017168255.1 Agrococcus sp. KRD186 | reverse complement strand
GGTGCTGCGCCACACGGACCACGTCGTCGCGAAACTCCTTGGGAAACGGCTTGGGCATGATGACATCCTTCCAGGCCAGCCCTCCGGGCTAGCCAACTCAGATGTCACCTATCCGTGCAGCAGACCCTTCAGCCGCAGCGGCGGCCGTTGGGGTGTGGCCGCACTAGGGCCATCCGCACCGCCGACGGTGCCGTGGTGGCCGCAACTGCTGATGCTCACGCAAGTGACGGTCCTATACCTGTTCGCAGGGTTATCGAAGATAAACCCCGTGTTCCTCTCCGGCAGGCCTCTCCAGGGCTGGCTCTGGCTCGACTTACCTGACTGGATTTTCCCGGCACTGTCTGTCGCCACCATTCTCACCGAGCTATTTCTGGCGTTCGCACTCTGGGTTCCTAAGCTGCGGGTGCTCGCAGTGCTGGTCGGCGTCGCATTTCATGCATCCATCGTGCTTGGCATCACAGGTCCCACCGTGTCCCTAGTCGCATTTGCGGCAGCCTCGGTCAGCAGCTACTGGTTATTCCTCGCGCGGCCGAGCCTCTCCGCTGCCCTCGACACCTCGGCAGCCCGCGCTGAGAGCCGGTCCCCGTTGCGATAGATACCCCCTGGGGGTATAGTGAACGGCATGACGGACACTGCACTCGCGACCACCATCGATCTCGAGATCGGCGGCATGACCTGCTCCTCGTGCGCCAACCGCATCGAGCGCAAGCTCAGCAAGCTGCCCGGCGTCGAGGCGAGCGTCAACTACGCCACCGAGGTCGCGCACGTGTCGCTGCCGGCGGGCGTGTCGGTCGACGACGCCATCCGCACGGTCGAGGCGACCGGCTACACCGCCGCGCTGCCCGAGCCGGCGACCGAAGACGACCACGACGCCCGCGGTGCGAGCCTCAAGACGCGCCTCATCGCATCCGCCATTCTCGGTGTGCCGGTGGGTGTGCTCTCGATGGTGCCGTCGCTGCAGTTCGCGGGCTGGCAGTGGGTGGCGCTCGCGCTCACCCTGCCGATCGCGATCTGGGGCGCGTGGCCGTTCCACCGCGCGGCCGCCGTCAACCTGCGCCACGGCGCAGCCACCATGGACACGCTCGTCTCGCTCGGCGTCATCGCCGCGATGGGCTGGTCGCTGTGGGCGCTCATCTGGGGCAGCGCAGGCGAGATCGGCATGCGCATGGAGATGCAGTGGTTCGGCGGCCACGGCGACGAGCTCTACCTCGAGGTCGCCGCGATCGTGACCGTCTTCCTGCTCGGCGGCCGCTACATCGAGCACCGCACCAAGCGCTCGAGCCAGCAGGCGATGCGCTCGCTCGCGCGGCTGGGTGCGAAGGAGGCGAGCGTCATCCGCGACGGCGTCGAGTCGCGCATCGCCGTGAGCGACCTGGTCGTGGGCGACCGCTTCCGCGTCGTGCCGGGCGAGAAGATCGCCGCCGACGGCGTGGTCGTCGAGGGCGCGTCGGCGATCGACGCCTCGCTGCTGACCGGCGAGTCGCTGCCGGTCGAGGTGACCGAGGGCTCCGAGGTCGTGGGCGCCACCATCAACGGCCACGGCATGCTCGTCGTCGAGGCCACCCGCGTCGGCGCCGACACCGAGCTCTCGCGCATCGCCTCGCTGCTGCAGCGCGCGCAGGAGGGCAAGGCCGACGTGCAGCGGCTCGCCGACCGGGTCTCGCAGTACTTCGTGCCGACCGTGCTCGTGCTCTCGCTGCTCTCGCTCGTGGGCTGGCTGCTCATCACCGGCGACGTGCCCGCTGCCTTCACCGCCGCCGTCGCGACGCTCATCATCGCCTGCCCGTGCGCCCTCGGCCTCGCGACCCCGACCGCGCTGCTGGCCGGCACGACCCGCGGTGCCGAGCTCGGCATCCTCATCCGCGACGCGCGCGTGCTCGAGTCGAGCCGCGGCATCACCACGGTGCTCGTCGACAAGACCGGCACCGTCACCGAGGGCCGCATGAGCGTCGAGACCGTCGTCGCCGCGTCTGGCGAGTCGGCCGACGAGGCCCTGCGCGTCGCCGCCGCCGTGGAGCGCGCGAGCGAGCACCCGATCGCGCGGGCGATCGTCGAGGCCGTCTCCTCGGTGGAGGTGGCAACCGACGTGCGAGCCGCGCAGGGTGCGGGCGTCGTCGGCGTCGTCGACGGGCGCGCCGTGCAGGTGGGCAAGCCCGCCTGGCTCGCCGCCGACTGGAGCGTGCCGATGCCGGCAGACCTCGCCGACGCCTTCGAGGCCGCCGAGGCGAAGGGCGCGACCGCGCTCGCGATCGCCTGGGACGGGCGGATGCGCGCCGTCGTGGCCGTGCGAGACACCGTCAAGGCCACCAGCCGTGCCGCCGTCGAGCGGCTGGCTTCGCTCGGGATTGACGTCGTGATGCTGACGGGCGACCACGAGCGCGCCGCGCAGGCGGTGGCGGCCGAGGTCGGCATCCGCCGGGTGATCGCCGGCGTGAGCCCGGCGCAGAAGGTCGACGCGGTCGTCGCCGAGCAGGCTCGCGGCGCGCGGGTGGCCATGGCGGGCGACGGTGTGAACGACGCCGCCGCGCTCGCCGCCGCCGACCTGGGGCTCGCGATGGGCACGGGCACCGACGCCGCCCAGCAGGCCGCCGACATCACGCTCGTGCACGGCGACCTCGCCGGTGCCGCCGACGCGATCGCGCTGTCACGCCGCACGCTGCGCACCATTCGCGGCAACCTCTTCTGGGCCTTCGCCTACAACACCGCCGCGATCCCACTGGCGATGCTGGGTCTGCTGAGCCCGCTCATCGCCGGCGCCGCGATGGCATTCTCGAGCGTGTTCGTGGTGCTGCACTCGCTGACGCTGCGGGGGTTCCGGCCCACGTCATAAGCTACGGCGCAGCGAAATGCGGAGGCAGCGCCAGCGCAACGGGGTACTACCGGCTCCAGCGGCTCCGGCCCCGACGCCTTCTGTTGCTCCGCGCTGCAGCGTCCTCCTCGAACAGCGTCGTATCCAGAGCGAGTGCGGCAGCAACCACGAGCGCTCGCAGGCGCGGCTCCAGCGTCTCGTGCACCTGCAGTGCGTAGTGGTCTCCAGAGGTGAATCGCTCCTTGAGGCCTCCTGCCCACTGCTTTGTGATTCGAGCGATCTCGGCACCGGTCGTATCTTCGATGCCGAAGGTTCGCGAGCGCCAGCCGTCCGACTGCAGCGTTGCGGCATCCCGACCGTCGATGGTCAGGACGAACCGGTCCTTCCCGAGTCCGAGGCTTTTCTGCGAAATCTGTCCGATTGGACGACCGTCCGGCCACGCGACGATCATCTTCGAGCGGATCAACGTCGCCGGCCTGTCGAGGCTGAGCACGACCTGTCCACGCTCGTCCTGCACCTGCAAGCGGTATCGCCTCGTCGCGTCGGAGCGCCCGCTGATTGCCTTGGTGAACGCATTGCGGCCGATCTCTTTCACTGAGCCGATCTGGCGAGCCGCCTGGTCGTAGATCGCGAACTCGACGGTCACTTCGAAGAGTTTTCCACGCTGGTTGATGATCAGCACCGGCTCTGTGAGAATCGGGCTCCCGACGGCATTGACGTGCTGGCTCACTCCCAGATCGCGCACTTGGCGTCGAATTGCGTTGTCCGTGGATCGAGGCGTAGGCGCAGGGGGAGCGACCACTGGTAGGTCGAACGACTGCGAGCCTTGCGAGCCGACATGCTCCGTCCAGCGCACGCCATCCCAATAGCGATGCTGGTAGCGGCCGAACGGATCCGGATACCAATCGGGAGGCACCTGGCTGGTCATGCTTGAGGTTAACCCGATCGTGAGCGGAGGCCAGGACAGCGCGCTTACGTTGCAGCCATCGCCGCAGAGATCCCAACGACCGACTGACCGCACCCCAGCGCCGAGAAACAGTCCTCAGGGCGCGACGAGCTTGGCGCGGCGGCCGCGGATCAGCCAGATCGCGGCCGTCGTGCCGGCCACGCTCAGCGCCGCCAGCAGCGTGTCGAGGCCGAGCACCATGATGAGGAACGGGCCTGCCGCGAACAGCAGCACCGCCACGACGGTGACGGGCAGACCCGGATGCCTCGGGCCCACCAGGTGCGCCGGCCCCTGCTCGTAGCGCACCAGCGCGAGCGAGAGCAGCCACACGACGCCCAGCACCAGCAGCAGCATCGGGATGCGCGTCAGCCACCAGGCGCCGGTCGCCGGCTCGGGCAGCGGCATCGGCAGCAGCAGCTGCACGCCGACCAGCAGCATGATCACCGGCAGGTGCCAGAGGTAGATGGTCATCAGCCGGCTGCCGGCGAACCATACAAGGCCGCGAGCTGCTTTGGTGCGCATCAGCGCGCTGAGCGGGCGATGCAGCAGCGTGAGCGCCGCCGCCTGCGCAAGGCCGAGCACGAGCATCGGCAGCGTCGGCGGGTACTGGTTCGAGAGCATGCTCCACGAGTAGCCCGCCCACGGCACGAGCACCAGCAGCGCGCCGAAGCCGACCACGATGATGAGCGCGAGCATCCATGGGGGATGCGACCGGAACCATCCGTCGTGCATGAAGAAGCCGAGCTGCTGCACCGCCACCCACACGAGCACCACGTTCGGCAGACCCAGCAGCTCGATGCCCGACAGCAGCCGCACGGCATCGACGGCGACCACCGCGAGCGTCAGCGCCAGCATCGTCGCGACCGGCCGGCGCCGGTGCAGCCCGATCATGACGGGCGCGAGCGCCTGCGCCAGCACGTAGGCGGCGAGGAACCACAGCGGCGAGCCGATGCCGATCGCGACCGTGTCGACCAGGGCGGCGTCGACGCCCAGCGCCCACGCGGCGAACAGCGCGACGGTGAGGAAGATGAACAGCGGCAGCGCTGGCCGCGCCAGCCGCGCGAGCCGCGTGCGTACGAAGGCGCTCGCACCGACCGGCGTGCCCGCGGGCGTGCGGCGCTCGAGGCTCTGCCACCCGGCCATCGCCGCGAAGCCGCCGACCACGAAGAACAGCGGCATGATGTCGCCGACCCAGGTGGCTGCCGCGAACCACGGCTGCGCCTCGACCGTGCGCTCGATGACGAGCGAGCCGTCAGCGGCACGCCCGACGCCGACGAACAGCAGATGCACCACGACCACCAGCAGCACCGCCGCGACGCGCGCGAGGTCGAGCGTGAGGTCGCGGGAGGCGAGCTTCTGCTCGGCGTCGGTGGTCATGGCGAAAAGATAGCGGCACAGGGCGCGAGCGGCCGCGCACCGCGGCTCGACCAGCAGGTCGGGCTGACCGGCGAAGCGTCAGCCGTCCAGTGCGTCGAGGTACTCCTGCACGCGGCGGCGCACACGGTCGCGGATGCGTCGCACCTCGTCGGTGCCGCGGCCGGCGGGGTCGTCGAAGTCCCACCGCTCGATGCGCTGCCCCGGCGCGAGCTCGAAGGGGTGCTCGATGAGCATCGTCACGATCACGTCGGCGGCGCGGGCGACATCGTCGGTGACCGGCTTCGGGAAGCTGTCCGTGAGCGGCACCCCCGCCTCCTCCATCACGTCGGCGACGCTGCGCAGCACCTCGTCGGCAGGGCTGATGGCGCCGGAGAGCGCCTCGACGCGGCCGTCGCCGAGCGCGTTGAGGTAGGCGGCGGCCATCTGCGAGATGCCGTCGTTGCGGATCGACTCGATGAGGATGCGCACCGGCCCGCCCTCGCCGCGCCGGTCGCCGCGCTCGAGCGCGCGCAGGCGGTCGGCGGCGAACCTGAGGGCGAGCGCCGGCAGATGGGTGCGGATGCGTGCGCCGCGAGCGAGCGTCGCGTGCGACTCGAAGACCATGCGCTCGACCAGCTGCGCATCGAGCGCCGGGTGCTGCTCCGCGAGGCGCTGGGCGCCCTGCCGCAGGGTCTGCTCCGGAGAGTCGAGTCCATCGCGTGTCTCAGTCATGTCGGCTCCCTCGGTCGACGTGGCGAGATCAGGGTAGGCCGGTGGTGACCGCCTGCCAAGGGCCTTGCGACCCAGGATGGCGGGCCGACGCATCCGCCCCCGCATCTTCATGCGCGCACCTTCACAGCTCTGGCGCGTGGCGCTCGAGGAACTCGTAGAGCTCGGCGTCGTCGACGCCGGGGTAGGTGCCGCGCGGCAGCGGCGCGAGCGTGTGCTGGTGCATGCGCGCCGAGGCCCACGACTTGTGGCGCCAGCGGCCCGCGAGCGCGTCGTCGGGGCGGGCGCAGCAGCGCTCGTCGGGGCAGGTGGAGACCTGCCGGAAGGCGGTCTGCGCGCCGCGGAAGAACTTCGCGTCGTCGAAGGGCACGCCGAACGAGATGGAGAACTCGCCGTCGTGCCCGGCGCCGATCTGCGTCGAGCACCAGTAGGTGCCGGCAGGCGTGTCGGTGTACTGGTAGAACTCGGTCGTGCGGCTGGTGCGCTCGAAGGCGCTGCGGGCGGCGAACTTGCGGCACACCACCTGCCCCTCGGCGTGGCCGGAGGCGTCGACGGGCACCGGGATGCCGTCGTTCTCGTACACGCGCGAGAGGGCGCCATCCTCCTGCACGCGCAGGAAGTGCACGCGCAGGTCGAGGTGGGTGGTGGCGAGGTTCGTGAAGCGCATCGCCGCGGTCTCGTGCGTGACGCCGAACGCGTCGCGGAAGTCCTCGACCGCGAGGTTGCGCTCCTTCTTCGCACGCTTGAGGTAGTCGACCGCCCGCGAGCGCGGCATCAGCGTCGCGGCGGCGAAGTAGTTGATCTCGAGCCGCTGCTGCAGGAACTCGGCGTAGCCGCGCGGCTCGTGGTGGCCGAGCAGCCGGTGCGCGATCGCCTGCAGCGCCATCGACCGCAGGCCGTGCCCGCCGGGGATCGACGCCGGCGGCAGGTAGATGCGACCGGTCTCGAGGTCGGTGACCGAGCGCGTCGAATGGGGCAGGTCGGTGACGTAGACGAGCTCGAAGCCCAGCCGCGCCGCGATCTCGCTGACCGTGCGGTGCGTGAGGCTGCCGCCGTCGTAGCCGACCGCCCGCAGCTGCTCCTCGGCGAGCTCGTCGATCTCGGGCAGCGCGTTGTGCTGCTGGCGCATGCGGTGGCGGATGGCCGTGGCGTCGCGGCGCGCCTGCTCTGGCGTGGCGATCGCCTCACGGGCGCGGCGGTCGAGCTCGCGGTGCAGGCCGACGAGCGCGCGCAGGTGGTCGTCGCTCATCGACCGCGTCGGGCGCACCGCCGGCAGGCCGAGGCGCTTGTAGCTGGCGCCCTCCTGCAGCCGCTGCAGGTCGAGCTCCATGCGGCTGCGCTCGCTGGGCGGCTCGGGGTCGAGCAGCTGCGCGCTCGTGACCCCCAGCACCTCGGCGATCGCCTGCAGGTGGCTGAGCTTCGGCTCGCGGTGCCCGTTCTCGATCAGGCTCAGCTGGCTGCCCGCCAGCCCGATGCGCTCCCCCAGCCCGTCGAGCGTGAGCTCGGCGCCGGTGCGGAAATGACGGATGCGGTGCCCCAGGACTGCTGCGTCGACCATGCGCCCAGTCTACGAAACTTTCGTCGAATCTTCGCCATATTTGTCGCGAACGTCGTCATACACGGTGCGCTCCGCCCCTGGGGCGTCCAAGTTTCGTGGAAGTGAAGGATGGATGGATTCTTCTCTCGGATCGGCGACACCGGGCGGTGCTCGCGGGCAAGACTCGAGACATGACGCTCCTCCCTCCCGCGCCGACCCGCTCATCCGCCAAGCCCGTCAAGCCGGCTCTGGTCAATGCCCCCGAGGGCGCCGACCCGGGTGTGGTCTCGTGGGTGGCGTCGATCGCCGAGCTCACCGAGCCCAAGGACATCGTCTGGGCCGACGGCACGCCCGAGGAGTACCAGCGGCTGGTCGACATCATGCTCGAGGCCGGCACCATCGTGCCCGTGCCGGCGCGGCCCAACAGCTACCTCGCGCGCTCGAACCCCGACGACGTCGCCCGCATGGAGAGCCGCACCTTCATCTGCGCCGAGGATTCCGACGACGCCGGCCCCACGAACAACTGGCGCGACCCCGAGTCGATGCGCCAGGTGCTCGGCGGCCTCTTCGACGGCGCGATGCGCGGCCGCACGATGTTCGTCATCCCCTTCTCGATGGGCGTCGTCGGCGGCCCCATCTCGAAGCTCGGCATCGAGATCACCGACTCCCCCTACGTGGTCGCCTCCATGCACGCGATGACGCGCGTCGGCACGGCCGCGCTCGAGGCGATGCACGGCACCAAGGACTGGGTGCCCGCGGTGCACTCGATCGGCGCGCCGCTCGCCGAGGGCGAGCAGGACGTGCCGTGGCCGTTCAACAGCACCCGCTACATCTCGCACTTCCCCGAGACGCGCGAGATCTGGTCGTTCGGCTCCGCCTACGGCGGCAACGCCCTGCTGGCGAAGAAGTGCTTCGCGCTGCGCATCGCCTCGGTGCAGGCTCGCGACGAGGGCTGGCTCGCCGAGCACATGCTGCTGCTGCGCATGCGCCACGAGGACGGCCGCGTCATGCACCTCGCCGGCGCCTTCCCCTCCGCCTGCGGCAAGACCAACCTGGCGATGCTGCAGCCGACCATCCCCGGCTGGAAGGTCGAGACGCTCGGCGACGACATCGTCTGGATGCGCCCCGGCGACGACGGCCGCCTCTGGGCCATCAACCCCGAGAACGGCTTCTTCGGCGTCGCCCCCGGCACGAGCGAGAAGACCAACGCCACCGCCATGGCGATGATGACGCACGACACGATGTTCACGAACGTCGCCCTCACCGCCGACGGCGACGTCTGGTGGGAGGGCATGACGAAGGAGGCCCCCGAGGGCCTCACCGACTGGCAGGGCCGCCCCTACGACCCGGCCAACGGCCCCGCCGCCCACCCGAACGCGCGCTTCACCGTGCGCGCCGAGCAGGCGCCCTCCATCGCCCCCGACTGGGAGGAGGCCGTGCCGCTCGACGCGATCATCTTCGGCGGCCGCCGCCCGACGCAGGTGCCGCTGGTGATGCAGGCGCGCGACTGGGAGCACGGCGTCTACATCGGCTCGACGGTCTCGAGCCAGCAGACGGCCGCCGCTGAGGGCACCGTCGGCGACATCCGCCGCGACCCCTTCGCGATGCTGCCCTTCTGCGGCTACAACATGGGCGACTACTTCTCGCACTGGATCGACATGGGCCACCGCCTCGGCCGCCACGCGCCGAAGATCTTCTCGGTCAACTGGTTCCGTCGTGATGAAGACGGCGGATTCCTGTGGCCCGGCTTCGGCGAGAACGCCCGGGTGCTCGAGTGGATCGCGGGCCGCGTCGCAGGCACCGCCGAGGGCGTCGACACCGCGATCGGCGTCATGCCGGCCACCGGCGCGCTGAACCTCGAGGGCCTCGAGCTCGACCAGGAGACGCTGAACGAGCTCTTCGAGGTGCGCCCGAAGCCGTGGCTGTCGGAGCTCGTCGACGTCGAGGCGTTCTTCGGCCAGTTCGGCCACTCGCTGCCCACGGGTCTCGTGCGCCAGCTGAACCACGTGCGGTGGCGCCTCGAGCACATGCAGCAGACGCAGCTGCAGGCGCAGGCCGTCCCGGCCTGAGCCGCGGGCTCACCGCCGAGCGGCCTGCGCCGAGCGGCAAGCGCCGAGCACCCGCGCCGAGCGACCAGCGCCGAGCGACCACGAAGGGCGCGCCTCCTCACCGGAGCCGCGCCCTTCGTGCTCTCCCCCGCCCCTACGCCACCCCACAGGTATACGGCGGTTTGCTCACCCAGGCGCCTCGCAGGAGCAACGCGCCCTATACCTGTGAGAGGCCACCTGCGCGGCGGGCAAGCGCGGCCCGCACACGCTCCACGAAGTGCGCGCCGCGACGCGCCATGTGATCCTTCGTGACGCGCACGGTGATCCAGCCGGCCGCCTCCATCGGTGCATAGCGCTCGATATCGACGGCCCACTGTCGCTCGTCGCGGTGGCCATCCCCCTCGTACTCGATGGCGATCTTCAGCTCCGGATACGCCAGATCTGGGTGCATGTCGATGCCGTCGATCACGACCAGCGGATGCACCACTGGCTCGGGCAGCCCGGCCTCCACGATCAGCAGCCGCGTGATCGTCTCGAAGCGCGAGTCGGCGCCGACGCGCGCATCCGCCGCAGCGGCGCGCAGCGCCGGGACGCCGACGAGACGACTGCAGCTCTCGATGAAGCGCCGCAACTGCTCGGGTGTCGCGTGTGGCTCGCCCGCCGCTCGCGGCAGCTGCAGCCCGGGGTACCAGCGCGACGGCGTCAGCAGCGCGTCGAGCACCTGCACCAACGCTTCCTGCGGCAGATCGCGCGCGAGCGTGAGCGCGGTCGGCATCGGAGCCAGCAGACGGACGCCGTGCATTGCGTCGCGCTGCAATCCTCCGTGGACGGCGATGTGCCGCGTGCCGCGTGCGTAACCGGTTGCCGTCCGATTTGGCCGCGCGATCACCAACTCCTCAGCGAGCGTCCACGCTTCGGCGATCGGGAGCCCCCACAGCCTCGCGGCAGTGATGCCGCCGTAGACGTGGTGCGGCGCCATGACCGTCGCATACGCCGCAGCCTGCTCGCAGACGCTCGCGATCGATGTCGCTCGCACCCGGTGGAACGGCATCGTCAGGTCGCTGCCTCGCAACCGGCCATCGCCGATGCCTGCGCGCCGGGCCTCGGCGACGAGGAACGGGCCGTCGAGGAACGACTTCGGCAACGGTCGGCGCGCTGGCATGCGCGCAGTGTGCCCCGCGCCCGTACCGCAGTGCTCGTCGGGCGTTCGACGCTGTGGACAGCCGTCGTCTAGCCCAACTGTCTACGCGCCGAACAACCCGAACGGCACGTGCACGAGCGTCACTCCCGGATGAGCGATGGCGCGCACCACGACGGCTTCCAACTCCTCCGCATCCGTGACCCGGAATCCGGTGCCGCCGAAAGCATCGACGAGCGCGGCCCAGTCAGGCTGGGTGAGGCGTACCCCGATAGGTGGGATGCCCCGTTCGGCCTGATTCTGCTCGATCTCGCCGTAGCCGCCGTTGTCCACGCAGATGACTGTCAGATCCAGTCGCTGTTCCACCGCGGTCTGGAACTCCTGCACGGAGAACATGAGCGCTCCGTCGCCGACCACTGCGATGACAGGTCGGTCTGGGCTCGCCACCTTGGCGCCGATCGCTGCCGGCAATCCGTAGCCGAGAGTCGCATAGGTAGCCATGTAGAGGAAAGCACCGGGCTCTTCGGAGCGCACCCGGCTGGTCATGCCGTAGTAGGTGATCCGAGATGAGTCTCCGGTCAGTACCGCGTCCGAAGGCAGGACCGCTGCGAGTCGCGCGGCCAGGCGATCCTCGACCAAGGCGATCTTCGACGACTCAGCGGCGCATGCCACCCGCACAGCTTCCACATCCTGCGGTTCTGCGCTGAGCGCTCGACCGCGAAGCGACGCGATCAGTGCAGGAACCAGGAGCGCCGAGTGGCCGATGATTGCATGCGTCGACTGGAGGTGGCCACGTTCCTCCGACGGCAGGATGTCGACGGTGATCATTGCGCCGGATGGGGCGATCGCGCCGCCCCACAGCTCGGCTTCAGCAATCTTCGAGCCGATGACAAGGAGCGCGTCCGAGCCGTTCGCGACCCGTCGCGCGGCATCGAGTCGAAGCTCCGCACCGATAGACAGCGGATGCGACTCGGGCACCGCACCCTTCGCGTTCAGGCTGGTGATGACGGGCGCGTCGAGCAGTTCGGCGAGTTCGGTCAGCGCGCGGCCAGCAGGCAGGGCTCCACTGCCTGCAAGGATCACAGGCTGCCGTGCAGCCGCGAGCACCGTCGCCACCTGCTCGACTTCGTCGAGGACCGGCTGTGTGAGTTTCGGACGAGCCGCCGCGTTCACGGCACCATGCACCTCGACCGGGAGCCCGCTCGACTGCCGAGGCAGGAGCGCCTCTGCGGGCAAGTTCGCGCAGGCTTCCAGGAGATCCAATGGGACTTCGATCACCACCGGGCGCGGCCGGCTGCTGCGCGCCAGCTCGAACGCATCATGGACCGCTTCGATCGCTTCGGACGCCGAGGACACCCGGCGCGCCCACTCCACGACGCCTGCGGCGGCTGCGCGCTGATCCTTCGTGGCGTGCAAGGCTCCGGTCTCGACCCCCTCGCTGCCGCGCGGGGCGCCGGGAGTCAGGATGATGAGCGGACGGGACTCGCAGTAGGCGGTGCCGGCGGCCGCGAGGGAGTTGAGGAACCCCGGTCCTGATGTCGTGATCACCACCCCAGGGAGCCGCGTGCGCTGGTGCCAGCCGTCGGCCGCATAGCCTGCACCCTGTTCGTGGCGGGTGGTGACCGTGCGGAAGCCCAGTCGCGGAAGATGCCGATAGAACTCCAGGTTGTGCGTACCCGGGATACCGAACACGACGTCCACACCGTAGGCACGGATCAGCGCCAGGATCGCGAACCCGACATTTTCCTCACGACTGCTGCCAGGCACGATGGCGGCATGTTCCACCGGCATCGAGACAGTGGTGCGCACGGTCGGCACTTGGATCGACATATAGGAAGCGTCCTTTCAATGGGTGGCAAATCCAGCACCCACGGGTGGCTGCGGCAGTGCGCCGCTAACCCGGTGACTGCAGTTCACTCCGCAGGTCTGTCTTGGTGCACGTCGCTCTCGGTCGAGAGCTGCTCGTCCTGAGCGAACTACTCGGGCTCGACATCCCGATTGCTGCCCATCGGATGCGTGAATTGCGGGAAGTGGGGAGAGTCGACGACCTGCAGCACTCGAACCTGTCGCGAACCCACCACCTTCCAGGAGTGCGGCAGCTCGCCCGCGTAGGTCATCACGTCGCCTTCGTGGAGTAGGACCGGCTGCTCATCGGCGACGGTGATCTGCAGGCTTCCTTCCGCCACGTAGACCATCTCGATGCCCTCGTGCGAGAAGTCCCCCTCGATGTCGTCCTCCTCGGTGGCATTGAACTCCGTCACCGAGATGGATCCGATCGTCAGGATCGCCCGGAAGTGCCCGCCGTTGTTGCTCGTGCGGATGGGATACCTAGTCCCCTCCGTGGACGCGACGACATTGACCCCCACGCTGTCGGACGTGCGGCGCAGCAGATTGACCGGGGTCGAGCCGAGCTGCTGCGCGAGCGCGTACAGCACATACAGGCTCGGCATCGCCTTCCCCGCCTCGATCTCGCTGATATACGGCTGCGAGACACCGGCGCCCTTCGCGAGTTGCACCATGGTGAGACCCTGCTGCTTCCGCAGCGCCTGGATGGTGCTTCCGAGCAGCTTCCTGTCGACGAGCTCGTCAGGGTCGTCGGCTGAGGAATTCGCAGTGGCCTCCGTTGTCTCGCGCATCAGTCCTACCCCTCCTCTGCCCTGCCTGCCGCGATCGCTGCGATGACCTCGACGTAGCAGCGTCCGGCGACAGCCGAACCGTGGTGCTGGTGATCGTACGCGGGCCCGAGGCATGAGAAGTCGAAGCCGACCAGTTCCCGACCGTCGCCGAGGACCGTCCGCAGCGAACGAAGCATCTCGCGGGTGTCGAGCCCGCCCACCTCCGGGTACTTCTGCGCCGGCAGCGCTGCCGGGTCGAAGACGTCGACATCGATGGAGACGTAGAGCGCGTCCACGCCGTCCAGCGCACGCTCGCGAGCTTCCTGGCTGACGGCCTCCACGCCGCGCTTGTCGAAGTCGTCGATCGTGTAGACGTTGGTCTGCAGCTGCTTCGCAGCCGCATGCCAGAACTGTGAATTGCGGACCCCGCGGATGCCCAAGTGCACCAGGTTCTTCGGATCGAGCGCACCCAGCTCCATCGCCCGCGCCCACTGCGAACCCGCCCAATACTTGGGATACCACGACAGGTCATAGTGGGCGTCGTAGGTGATGACGCCGAGCTTCTTGCCCTTCGCCTGATAGATGCCGGCGATCGTCGGCAGCGACACACTGTGGTCCCCGCCCAAGATCAGCGGCACCGTTCCAGCCGCAGCGATCTGCGCGATCTCGGCCGGCAACCAGGTCAGGATCTCCTCCATCGACTGCTGGCCGATCGGTGCGTCACCGAGGTCACCCACCCGCACGTGCTCGCCGAGCGTCAGGCCACCGCGCTCGGGCAGCAACCAGTTCGAATGGTCGATCGAGTAGAACTTCGAAGCCTGCCGGATGGCTCTGGGCGCGTCGTACGCGCCCGGACGCGAGTACACGTCATGACCGGGGCACGGGGCGGTCCCCTGCGGGTAGAAATTGCGAGGGTCTTTGACGACGAATCCTTCATAGGGGACGCCGTAGACCAGCGCATCAAACTTGTCGGCCTCGGCGAGCGTCGCATGCTCCACTTCGGCGAACGTCGGAACCCCCGGTGCGATGAGACGCTCAGGTCGACGCTCTACGCGAGTGTCACTCGCCTCGGCCGCAAGCTCGGCCTGCTGGAAGGCCCGTTCCACACTCGAAGTGCTCATTGTCTCTCTCCTTGTTGCAATCTGGACGATGTTCGCGCGTTCAACGGCCGGAGATCCGGTCTGCGGCTGTTCCGAGGAAGCTGGATCTGGCTGAGCCGTGCAGCTCTCGACGATCCGCCTGGCGGTAGAGCCCGTAGATGAGTTGCGCTCCGATCCAGCGCAGCGGTTCCGGCTCCCATTTCCTGATCCGCCGATTCACGAGCGGGAGTGCCGTGCGCTCGGTCTGCTCGCCCAAGACCAGTTCCGCCAGCGTCCGTCCTCCCAGGTGGGCGAGCGCGACGCCGTGGCCTGCATACCCGCCGGAATGACCGATGCCCGTACTCGGGTCGAAGGCGACCGTCGCGCACCAGTCACGGGCGACTCCCAGAGTCCCGCACCACGAATGCGCGACTTTCGAGTCGCGCACTGCGGGGAAGAACGTCGTCAGCTGCTTCCACAGCGCGTCGACGTCCTCCGGCCGGGCCATCGCGTTGGTGTCGGTCTTGGAGCCGAAACGATAGGGGTTGCCTCGACCCCCGATCGCGATCCGCCCATCAGGCGTGCGCTGCGCATACATGAACACGTGGCCGATCGATCCGAGGAGGACATCGCCCCGCCAATCGATCTCGCTCCAGGCGGCGTCGGACAGTGGCTCGGTCACGATCATCACGCTGTTCATCGGGAGCCAGTCACGGCGCCGCCCGGGCAGGCCGGCGGTGAACCCCTCGGTCGCGATCAGCACAGTCTCCGCACGAACCCGGCTGCGTGTCGTCATCACGCCGCCCTGCTGCACCTCAGTGACAGGGGTGTGCTCGTAGATACGCACTCCCATCGCTTCGACCTCTCGAGCAAGACCGGCGACCAGTTTTGCCGGATTGATCCGCGCTCCGTGCGGGCTGAAACCGAATGCGGTGGCGCCATGCACATTCACCGGTCGCCCATCGTTCGGCGAGAGGATGCGGAAGTCATCGGGGGTGCGACCCCATGCTCGCTGATGCGCTTCCTTGTGCTGCAGGCGCTTCGCCTGGCTCAACGTCGTCGCGACGTAGACCAGACCGTCATGCGCGATCTCAGCGTCGATCCCGCGCTCGCCTGCGATCGTGATGACTTCGTCGATGCTCGCCACCAGATGGGCCTGCATGCGTGAAACCGCGGCTGGCGAGGACTCCGCCGCATACTTCTCCTGCGATCCACCGAACTCGCCAGACAGCCAGCCGCCGTTGCGCCCCGAGGCGCCGTAGCCGACCGTCTCGGACTCGAGCACGACGATCCGCATGTCGGGCGCCTGCTGCTTCAAATAGAACGCGGTCCACATCCCTGTGTAGCCGCCGCCGACGATGACGACATCTGCAGTCGCGTCGCCTGGGAGCGCGGGGCGCGATCCGGCCGCCTCCAGCGTCCTTCGCCAGAACGAGACATTCCCGTTCTGGTAGTCAGGGCTCAATGGTGTCGACATGAGCGCCACCCCTTCTGCTTCGTTCGGGCCTCGAGCGTCGCTCTTGGCTGTCCAGCGGTGCGCTGTCCCACCGCTCGCCTGTTCATTTGGCGAGGTGCGCAAGGAACTTCTTCGTCCGCCCGTGCTGCGGGTCGTCGAAGAACTCCTCTGGCGGTCGCCGTTCGACGACTTCGCCCTCATCCATGAAGATGACCTCGTCGGCGACATGCTTCGCGAACGACATCTCGTGCGTGACCGTGACCATCGTCATGCCCTCGTGCGCCAGCTCTTCCATGACGTCGAGCACCTCCTGCACGAGCTCCGGGTCGAGCGCGCTGGTGGGTTCGTCGAAGAACATGATCTTCGGCTTGAGCGCAAGGGCGCGGGCGATCGCCACGCGCTGCTGCTGACCCCCCGAGAGCTCTGCCGGGAAGCGGGTGACGAACGCCCCGAGCCCCACTCGAGTGAGCTGTTGGATCGCTCTGTCACGCGCCTCGTGCTTGTTCAGGCCCGCCGTTCGTCGCAGCGCGAGCGACACGTTGTGCTCGACCGTCATGTGCGGGAACAGGTTGAAGCGCTGGAAGACCATGCCCAGATGCTGACGTTGCTCCCAGAGCTTGTTCTCCTCCACAGGCACGATTCGGCCCTTGGAGTCTTCGCGCATCCCATGGAGCTCCCCTGCGAGCCGCATCGTGCCCTCGCTGAGCGGCTCCAGCAACGCCATGCAGCGGAGGATCGTGCTCTTCCCTGAGCCGGACGGTCCCAGGACGACGGTCGTCGTGCCCTGCGCGACGTCGAGGTCGATGCCATGGAGCACTTCGACGTCACCGTAGGCCTTGTGCGCGTTGCGCACCGAGAGGAACGGCTGCTCGACGTTCATTTGTTTCCCCCTGTGAGACTCGGCAACCTGATCGCGCGAGTGATGGCGCCCATGGGTGTCGAGCTCACCTTTCGCGAGGTCCATTCGTAATTGCGCTCGAGTCGCCGCTGGATGAGCGTGAAGATGGACACGATGACCAGGTAGTACACGGCGGCGGCCAGGTAAAGCTCGACGAATGCGAATGTCAGAGAGACCTGCTGCGCGGTGACGGTCAGGAGCTCTTGCAAGCTGATGACTGAAGCCAGGCTCGTGAGCTTCAGCATGTTGATGAGCTCGTTGCCCATCGGCGGCAGGCTGACGCGGATCGCTTGAGGCAGGAGGATCCATCGGATGATCGCTCCCGGCTTCAGCCCGACGGCGCGCCCGGCCTCACGCTGCCCGTCATCGATCGACAGCAACCCTGCCCGCACGATCTCTGCGACATACGCGCTCTCGTTGATGATCAGTGCGATGAGCGCAGCAAGGAAGGGAGAGAACCAGTTTTCGCGAAGCGCGGGGAAGAGTTGCGGAAGCGCATTCCAGGTGAAGAGGAGCTGCAAGAGCGTCGGAATCGCCCGGAAGAACCAGATGTAGCCCGCGGCGAAGGTCCGAAGCGCCGCGATCCTGCTGTCGCGCAGCAATGCCATGACGAATCCCAGCACCGCTGCGCCAGCGAGCGAGAGCACCGCGAGCGCGACCGCGATGAGCGCGCCCTCGAGGAAGACTCGGGAGAACAGCGCATCGATGAAGATCTGGAGATCGAGCGTCATCGCTAGTCGACTTCCGTCTGCAGATTGTGGTCAGCAGCGATCCGGTCGATCTCCCCACTCTCGGAGAGGTTGGCGACGGCCTGCTCCAGCGCTGATCCGAGTCCCTCGATCTGATCGCTGTAGTAGATCCCGAACGTCTCAGTGTCCGGCAGCACGATGGCGACCTCGAAGGTGCCCGGGTCCTCGCCGATCCGGTAGGCGGCCTCGGTGTCCTGCGTGACTACCGCATCCGCACGACCGACCAGCAACTGCTGCACCGCGTCCGTCTGCTTCGGATAGCGGTGGATGTTGATCTCGGGGCTGCCGGCCGACCGCAGCTCATCGTTCCAACCGTCGACGACGGCTTCGTAGCTCGTTCCGCCTTCGAGCGCGACATTCAGGCCGGAGAGGTCCTCGAAACTGGTGATCCCCCGCGGATTGCCATCCGCCACCATGATGACTCGATGGGTGTCGAGGTAGCCCACAGCAGGAACCTGCTGCGTGCGTTCCTCCGTGACGAGAATGCCGCTGATGACCGTGTCGCAGCGGTTGGCAGAGAGCGCGGGCAGCAGCCCATCGAAGCCGGTCGGCTCGATCTCGACAGGCAGGCCGAACTGCTCCCCGATCGCGTACGCCAGGTCGACGTCGACACCCTCAGGAGTCTCCGTGCCCTCGCCGGAGTAGTACTCCATCGGCGGGAAGGAGATGTCCATGCACACGGAGAGGCTGCCGTTGAGACCCTCGGGTGCGCTGACCGCGGCCTCGGCGGCGGTCGGGGCTTCACTCTCGTCGACCGGCAAGGCTGCGGAGCACCCGGAGATGAGTGCTGCCGCCCCAACGGCGCCGATTGCGGCCAGGATGCGTCGGTTCATGTGAGGAACTCCTTAGCGTCATTGCTTGGTGTCTCAGTGGTATGGCCGGCTTCCGCGAAACGTAGAACCGACGCCGATATCGCTGATAACGATATCGCTGAGAGTGATGCTAGCAGAGCGGAGCACCCGCGCAACTGCGCCTATGCAGCCAGCTCGCCGTGACACGTCCTCTCGCTGAGCCCCTCACCCGTAGGTATAGGGCTGGTTGCGCTTATCGCTGCAGCGCCGGAGCAAATCGCCGTATACCTGCCGCGCGAACAGCGGAGGGTCGCGCCAGCGGGCGGGAGCGGGCGCGGAAGGCACGGTTCGGTCACGAAGTCGCGCCGTTCGCGGCCGCTCGGCCGGGCGTGGGAGACACTGAGAGCATGCAGCCGAACCCGCTCTACAAGCTCGGCGTCGCCGACGTGCGCGAGCTGATCACCCGCAACCCGTGGATGCAGCTGATCTCGCATCCCGCATCCGGGCCGGTGGCCTCGCCCTCGCCGGTGCTGCTCGCGCCGCAGGATCCGGGCGGTGAAAACGAGCCGATCGTGCTCGAGACGCACCTCGGCCGAGCCGACGGGCGCCTGCACGGCCTGCTGCAGCCGCGCGAGGACGGCGAGCCGCACCGGATGCTCGTCATCGTGCAGGGCGACCACGGCTACATCTCCCCCAGCTGGTACCTCGGCGGCGACGCCGGGCAGATCCCCACCTGGAACTTCGAGCAGGCGACGCTCACGTGCGACGTCGAGGTGCTCGACGCACAGGCGAACATGGAGACGCTGCAGCGGCTGGTCGAGCACTTCGAGCAGGCCTACGCGCCCGAGGACGGCATCCGCCTCGACATCGACGACGACGGCAACCGCGGCATGGCGATGGGCACCATCGGCCTGCGGCTGACGGTGACCGGCTTCGACGCCAAGAGCAAGATGAGCCAGAACAAGTCGGACGCGACCCGCGCTTCCGTGCTCGCGCATGTGGAGGCATCCAACCCCGGGCTCGCGGCGCGCATGCGCCAGACGGGCAGCACCGACGCGCCCACGGCAGACTGACCCCAACCTTCGACTGCGGTCGTTCGTCTCAGTAGATAGAGGGAGTGCGCGTGGCAGCCAGGTGGGAGCTGGTCGTGGCAGAGCTCGTCGCCCAGCGCGGCGAGGCGCTGGTGCGCTACGCGATGCTCCTCTCGGGAGACGAGGAGGAGGCGCGCGACATGGTGCAGGACGCCCTGACGGCCACGTTCGGCCGGCTGCGCAACGGCTTCGCGGTCGAGCAGGCAGAAGCCTACGTGCGGAAGGCGATCGCCAACCGCTTCCTCGACCGCGCCCGCCGCGGGCAGCGGTGGCGGCGCATCGCCCCGCTCGTGACCGAGCGCGAGCTGGTCGACTCGGGCTCGACGCTCACCGGCGAGCGGCTCGACATGGCGCACCGGCTGCAGAAGCTCGCGCCGCGCGAGCGCGCCTGCATCGTGCTGCGCTACGACGAGGATCGCACCGTCGAGCAGATCGCCGCCGAGCTCGGCATCTCGGCGGGCGCAGTGAAGCGGTACCTGTCGGATGCGCTGGGCAAGCTGCGCGGGATGCTCACCCAGGAGGCGGAGCGCGATGAGCGCACCATGGGAGGTGGCGCATGAGCGGCATCGAGCCCGGCCACGACGACGAGCTGCGGCGGCGCCTGCGGGACATTCCGACCGCGGGCGCGAGGCTCGACACCGACGCGATCATCGCCGGCGCCAGGAAGCGGCGCCGGCCGAAGACCATCGCGCTCTCCTCGGCCGCGACCGTCGCGGGCGTGCTGATCGTGGCGCCGTTCGTCGCGCCGGGGCTGTCGCCGCTGCAGCCGGACGGCATGAGCACCGTGGCCGACTCCGGCGCTGCCCCGGAGTCGGCGCAGGAGCCGGCCGAGCAGCCGGCGCCCGACGCCGGCGAGTCGGGCGCGGCCGAGCAGGACGAGTCCGGCGCAGCAGACGCGGGCGAGGGCGACACCGGTGCATCCGGCGACCAGGGCGCGCCCGGCGACACGGGTGCGTCCGGTGACTCGGGTGCCGCCGGTTCGTGGCCCGCGGATGCTCGCACGCTGCCGCTTGAACCCGCTGCCGCCTGGTGCGGGCTTCCACAGGCGGGCGACGCGGGACTCGCGCTGATGATGCTCGACCCGCCGCAGGGCAGCGGCTTCGCAGCCGTCGAGCTGACGAACATCGGCACCCGGTCGGTCGCGCTCGAGGTCGAGCCGGTCATCGCGCTCGAGATCGAGAACGTCAGCGGACGGATCGCCGGCGGTGAGGCGGCATCGTTCGCGCTCGCGCCGGGTGCGTCGGCGGTGCTCGGCGCACCCACCGCCGTGCTGCCGGCCGGTGTGTGCGGCGACGGGACGCCATCCGCCGAGGCGCCCGTGGTGATCGTGCAGCTCGACGGCGGCGAGCCGTTCGCGGTCGTGGGCACACCGATCGAGTGACCCTCCCGTTCGCCGCGACCGACGGGGTACAGCCGTTCGCTGAGAGCGGTGCACGGCGTCGCGATCTCCAAGGTTCGCGGCAAGGTGCGCTCGTTAGACTCGCGCCAAGCCGGCACCCCTAGGCCGGCGGCTGGGAGCACAGATGCACGTCCGGATCGTTCGCCCGTTGGCCGTGGTGGCACTCGGTGCTGCCGGATTGCTCGGGCTCTCGGCTGGTGCGCTCGTCACCGAGGACCCCGTCGACCTGGGCGCCGACACGTTCGTCGACACGACGGGGGAGTTCTCGAGCGACGCGGGCGACCTGAACTCCTTCCTCGACCAGCACAACGCCGAAGCGGAGGCAGACCTCTACGTCGCCGTCGTCGGCACCTTCGACGGCATGGACCGCGGCGAGTGGGCCGTGCAGAGCGCCGAGGCCTCCGGGCTGCCGCAGGATGCGCTGCTGGTGACGATCGCCTGGGAGGACGGCCAGTGGGGTCGCGCGGTCGCGAACGCGTACCCGCTCTCGGCCACCGAGGTCGACCAGGTCGCGCAGCAGTCGCTCGTGCCGGCGCTCAACAACGGCGACGTCGCCGGCGGCGTGATGGCGATGGCGGATGCCATCGACGCGGCGGTCGCGAACGGCGGCACCGGCGGCACGGGTGGCGGCGGCACCGAGGTGAACGTGGACGGCTCGGCCGTCTGGCCGGTCGTGGCGCTCGTGGGCGGCGCGGCCGTCGTGGGCGGCGGCAGCTACCTCGTCTACCGGGGCGCGAAGGCCAACCGCAAGCGCAAGGGCGTGCAGGCGGCGCAGAAGCAGCAGCAGCTCAGCCTCGAGGAGCTCAAGCAGCGCGCCGACATCGCGCTCGTGCAGCTCGACGACACCGTGCAGCAGAGCGAGCAGGAGCTCGCCTTCGCGAACGCGCAGTTCGGCGAGGCGGCCGTCGCGCCCTACCGGCAGGCGCTCGACAAGGCAAGGGGCGGGCTGACCGAGGCGTTCCAGCTGCAGCAGCAGCTCGACGACGCCTTCCCCGACACCGACCAGGAGGTGCACGACTGGTCGAGCCGCATCCTGCAGATCGCCGAGGGCGCGGGCACCGAGCTCGCCAGCCACGGCACCTCGTTCGAGCAGCTGCGCGACCTCGAGCAGAACGCCCCGCAGGTGCTCGAGTCGGTCGCGCAGTCGCGCGCCGCGCTCGACGACCGGATCGCGAACGCCAAGCAGATCCTCGACCGCCTCGACGACGTGCACTCGGGCGCCTCGATCGACCCGGTGCGCGAGAACATCGCCGGCGCCGAGCGGCAGCTGCCCAACATCGACCAGTCGATCGCCGCCGGCCGCGCCGCGGTGCAGGCCTCGAACGGCGCCGACGCGGCGCTCGCCGTGCACGCGGCCGAGGCCGCGCTCGCGCAGTCGTCCGGCCTGCTGGCGGCCGTCGAGCGCGCCGAGGGCGACCTCGCGAACTCCTCGCGGCAGCTCGCCGACCTCGTGCAGGACTCGATCGGCGACATCGCCGCGGCCAAGACGCAGCGCGCGACATCCACGACCGACCTGACCCCGCTCATCCGCTTCGTGGAGGAGCAGGTGGCCATCGCGCAGCAGCGGCCCACCGACACGCTCACCGTGCTGGCGAACCTGCAGCGCGCCAACCAGCGGCTCGACGAGGCGACCGGGCAGGCGCGGGTGCAGGGCGAGCAGCTGCAGCGCTCGAAGGCGGGCCTGGAACGCTGGATCAGCTCGGCCCGCTCGAACATCGACCGCGCCGAGGACTACATCGCCACGCGGCGCATCGGCGTCGGCCCCCGCGCGCGGCAGCTGCTCGCGACCGCGCAGCAGGAGCTCGCGCAGGCGCTGCGGCTGCAGGGCCAGGACGACACTTCGGCCGCGCAGTACGCGCAGGCCGCCTCGCAGCACGCCGAGCAGGCGATGCAGGATGCCTCGGGCGACATCGGCGGCTGGGGCGGCCAGTCGCGCAACCCCTACTACGACCGCCGCGGGGGCGGGGGCGGGCGGGCGCGGGCAGGACATGCTCACCGGCGGCCTGCTCGGCTACATCCTGGGCGACATGATGCGCGGCTCCGGCGGCCAGGGTGGCGGCTACTCCGACCCCTTCGCCGGCGGCTCCGGCGGCGGGGGCGGCGGCCTCGGCGACCTCTTCTCCGGTGGCGGCGGCTCGTTCGGCGGCGGCGGCGGCGGCTTCTTCGGCGGCGGCTTCGGCGGCGGCGGAGGAGGCTTCGGCGGCGGAGGCGGCGGCTTCGGCGACTGAACCGCGAGTCCGACCGTCAGCGATGCGCACCATGACCCGACCCACCACCGTGACCCGACCCAGCAGCGTGACCTGAACCATCCATCGACCACCACCGAACCGACACGATCCAACGGCCGCTCCGGCGGCAACCGCAGGAAGGAACACCATGTCCAAGCAGTCCATCCTCGGCCGCATCGCGCAGCTCGCGAAGGCCAACATCAACTCGCTCCTCGACCAGGCCGAGGACCCGCAGAAGATGCTCGACCAGATGGTTCGTGACTACACGAACTCGATCGCCGACGCCGAGGCTGCCATCGCGCAGACCATCGGCAACCTGCGCATGCAGGAGCAGGACTACCAGGAGGACGTGCGCGCCGCCGAGGACTGGGGCCGCAAGGCGCTCGCCGCCTCGCAGCGCGCCGACGAGATGCGGGCGTCGGGCTCGGGCGAAGCCGCCAAGTTCGACAACCTCGCGAAGGTCGCGATCGGCAAGCAGATGCAGTCGGAGTCTGAGGCCCGCTCGGCCGAGCCGTCGATCCAGTCGCAGAACGAGGTCGTCGACAAGCTGAAGACCGGACTGCAGACGATGAAGGGCAAGCTCGACGAGCTGAAGTCGAAGCGCTCCGAGCTCATCGCGCGCTCGAAGGTCGCCGAGGCGCAGACGCAGGTGCACGACGCCGTGAAGTCGATCGACATCCTCGACCCGACGAGCGAGATCGGCCGCTTCGAGGAGAAGATCCGCCGCGAGGAGGCGAAGGTGATGGGCCAGCAGGAGCTCGCCGCCTCGTCGCTCGACGCGCAGTTCGAGGCGCTCGAGGACGTCGGCCAGCAGACCGAGATCGAGGCGCGCCTGGCCGCGCTCAAGCAGGGCTCGCAGGGGCAGCTGGGCGCCGGTTCGTCGCAGACGGCGGATGCGTCGGGTGCCGTCGACGCGGAGGTCGTCGACCGCTGATGCACGGGTGACGAAGCAGTGGGGTCGGGCTCGCGCCCGGCCCCACTTCGCGTGCTGCGGGCGCGGCTGGTGCGCTGCTCGCGCGCAAACTGGTGCGGGACGCAGCACTCACGCGCCTGCACGCGTTCACGCGCCCCGCGCGCCTTCACGCGCCAGCGCGCGTCACGAATTGAGGACGCGTGCTGAACAGAGGACGCTCAGTCCTCTGCTCGTGACGCTTCGCGAATTCTTCCTCGGTTCGGGACCGCCCGCGAGCCGGCTACTGGCGGGCGCGCACCGTGGCGCGGTAGACCGCCTCGAGCTCGAGCGCGACATCCTGCCAATCGCGTCGACTCGCAGCCCGCCGCCCGGCGAGGCCGAACTCGACCTGCAGGTCGTCGTCCTCGAGGATCGAGCCCACCGCCTGCGCCCAGTCCATCGGATCGCGGCCGTCGACCAGGATGCCGGTCTCGCCGTCGATGACCGACTCGACCAGGCCGCCGACGCGCGACGCGACGACGGGCGTGCCGGACGCCGCCGCCTCGAGCGGCACGAGCCCGAACGACTCGGTGCGGCTGGGCACCACGACCACGTCGGCGGCGTCGAGCAGCTGCGCCAGCGCCTCGCGGTCGAGGCTGCCGATGTGCCGCACGCGGCCCTCGACGCCGAGGTCGCGCGCAAGGTCGTGCAGCGACTCCAGATAGCGCTCCGAGCCGGGCGTCGCGTCGCCCGCGAGCACGAGCACCGCGCCGGGCAGGTGCTGCAGCATGCGCACCGCCAGCTCCTGCCCCTTCAGCGGCTGCACGCGGCCGACGCACACCACCAGGCCGTCCTCGGGGCGCACGCCGAGCCTGGCGCGCACATCCATCCGGGCCGCGAGCGGCGCGGGCTGGAACAGCATGGTGTCGACCGCGGGCGGCACGAGCCAGACGCGTTCGGCGGATGCGCCCACGCCGTCGCAGAGGACGTCCACCTCGGCGCGCGAGACGGCGGCGATGGCATCGACCTCGTTCGCGAGGTAGCGCTCGGTGAGCAGCCGCCGCTCGGGCTCGGGCCGGTCGTCGTCGCCGATGCGCCGATTCTTCTCTTCGGCGAGCGTGTGGAAGGTCTGCACGATCGGCATGCCGAGCGAGAGCGCGACCGGCAGCGCCGCCAGGCCCGAGAGCCAGTAGTGCGCGTGGATCACGTCGAACGGCTCGTCGGCAGCGAACGCGAACCGCTGCAGCTGGTCGCCGAACTCGTCGGCGAGGTTGGGCAGCTCGTGCTTGCGCACGATGCCGCCGCCGGTCTCGAGCGCGTGCAGCGCGACGCCCGGCGCGAGCGACTCGGTGTGCGGCGCGCCGCTGGAGCGGGTGAAGATGTCGACCCGGTTGCCGCGGGCGGCGAGCGCCATCGCGCTCTCGAGCACGAGCACGTTCAGGCCGCCGGCGTCGCCCTTCCCGGGGCGGTCCGCTGGCGAGGTGTGCATCGACACGACGGCGACCCGCAGGGGTGGCTGCGCAGGCGCCCCATCGGGATTGCCGTACGGCTCCGGGCACATGAGTCCAGGGTATCGGCGCGCTATCGTCGACTGCATGGCAGATTCGCGATCCAGCCTCCTCGCCCGCTCCGGCACTGCCCTCGGCTCGATGGGCCGCACGCTCGGCGGCCCGGCGTTCCGGCTGGTCACCGCTCCCCCGCTCGCCCGCGGCGGCGCCCGCATCGCGACGAAGGCGGCGCGACTCTGGGGCCGCATCCTCGGCGGTGACGAGCGCACCGAGGGCGAGCTGCACGTGATCACCGGCCTGCCGAAGTGGGCGTTCGGGCGGGGCGGCACGACGGTCGGCGCGACCTACCTGACCCACGCATCCGACGCCCCCTCGGTGCTCGAGCACGAGGACGTGCACCGTCGGCAGTGGGAGCGCTACGGGCTGTGGTTCATCCCGATGTACTTCGCGGCCGGGCAGGACGCGCACACGAACCGCTTCGAGATCGAGGCGGGGCTGGAGAAGGGCGGCTACAAGCCGCGGCGCAGTCTGCCGCCAGGAGGCGCCGCCTCACCTTGAGCGAAGCGAGGACGATCGAGCGCCATTTCCCACGTACACGGGCTAACCGGGATATGGGTGCGCGGCCGCGCTTTCCACAGGCCGCTCGCCGAACCTGACGCCGGGCGACGAGCACGACGTAGGTTTCGGCCCGTGGAGCACCTCGATTCCGTTGCCTTGGCCCCGGCCGGCGGCATCGCCTGGACGACTGTCATCGCCGCGGCCATCGCTGCACTGGTCGGCGTGGCGAATCTGTGGGCTTCGCTGGTGACGGGTGCTCGGCAACGCTCGATCGATCGCCGCGCACAATGGTGGTCTCGCTTTACGTGGGCGGCCGAGATGTCGGTGACCGGCAGCACCGGCATGGAGACCGATCTCGGGCTGACCGTGCTCGACACACTGATCGGAGCGACCGATGGCGAGGCCAAGGACAGCACGCTCGCACTCGCCATCGCGGAGAACGTGCGAGAGACTGGACGCAATCGCGAGAACCGCGAAGGAGGCGGCGATGACGGACACCCCGAAGTTCAGCCCCAGGACGATGGAGCTGGCCAGGAAGCTTGAGCGCCACGCCGCCGCGAAGCTCCAGGCGGCCGGTCGAACCGTCTGGTACGACGCCGAGAACGATCGGTGGGTGCTCGAACCCGAGGGCCCGACTGAGCCGAGCCTCGAACCGCGGGTGCCGCGTCGCAGGTGGTGGCAGCGGCGCTGAGCGATCAGCGCTCAGCGCTCATTCCTCAACGCGAATACCATCTTCTCCCGAGCGCCCCGAACGCGCACACTTCAGCCGTAGGCGTCGCGGCGGTGACCGAGCGCGACGACGACGATGAGCAGCACGTCGTCACGGACGGTGTAGATGATGCGATAGTCGCCGACTCTCACCCGCCAGCCCGGCCTTCCCTGGAGCGCTCGCGCTCCCGGCGGGCGCGAATCCTGGGCGAGCAGCGCGATCGCTCCGCGGATGCGATCGCGGTCCTGGCGCTCGACCTTCCGCAGCGCGCGGGCGGCGGCGGGCCGCAGCTCGATCCGGTAGCTCACTGCCAGCCCAGGTCGGCCTTCACCTGATCCCAGGGGATGTTCGGCCCCTCTTCAGCCATGGCCGCATCGAAGGCCGCGGCATCTTCCGCATCCTCGAACGCCTCGAGCATCCGCTCCTAGCGGTAGGGGCTGATGTACATCAGCGCCATCGGCGTCGACGCGCTGCGACTCGGCTGGCTCGTCAGGGCCGCATGCGGTCCACGACGCGCTGCGTCCACGGGATGCGGCGCTCGAGCTGGCGGCCGATCGCCAGCAGCGTCGCCTCCTCCCCCGGTGGGCCGATGAGCTGCGCACCCATCGGCAGCCCCGCATCCGTCTCGTGCACCGGCAGCGTCATCGCCGGCAGGCCGGTGAGGTTCACGAACGAGGTGTGCGGCGTGTGCAGCACCTGGGCGCGGAAGTCGGCCTCGCCGTCGTCGATCGGGTACCAGTCGAGCGGCCGCGGCGTGAGCGCGGTCGTGGGCGTGAGCACCGCGTCCCAGGGCGCGAAGGCCGCGATCACGCGCCGCTCGTACTCGGTCGCCCAGAGCTGGGCTCGAGCGAGGCCGCCGGCGGTGAGCGCGTCGCTGGTGTCGATGATCCAGCGGGCGAGCGGCTCGAGCAGGTGCCGCTGCTCGCGCGGGATCGGCACGGTCGCCGCCCCGCCCCGCCACAGGTCGGTGAAGGCCGCCGCGTACCCGTCGACTCCCGGCACGCCCAGGTCGCCCGACGCATCCGGCAACGCCACCTCGCCCACCTCGTGGCCGAGCGCCTCGAGCGCGCGCACGGTGGCGGCGACCGCATCGTCGGCCTCAGGAGAGATGCGGATGTCGTCGCTCGCGTCCCAGGGCGTGCCACCGGACAGCACGGCGATGCGGAAGCGCCCCTGGCCGCGCATCGCCGCCGCCAGCAGTGAGCCGTCGTCGTGCTCGGGCGCGCGCAGGCTCAGCTCGTGGGGCGTGCGGCCGTTGACCCGCCCGATGAGCGCGTCGGTGAGCAGCGCCACGTCGATCACCGAGCGGGCGATCGCGCCGGCGGTGGTGAGGCCGCCGACCTGCCCGACGCCGCCCTGCCCGGGGATGCGGCCGCGCGTGGGCTTGAGCCCGACGAGGCCGCAGGTCGCTGCCGGGATGCGGATGGAGCCGCCGCCGTCGGAGCCGGGCGCGAACGGCAGCAGCCCCTGGGCGACCGCCGCCGCCGCGCCGCCGGAGGAGCCGCCGGCGTGCAGGTCGGGGCGCCCTGGCAGCGTCGTCGCGCCGTGCAGCGCCGAGCGGGTGTAGCCGGCGAAGCCGAACTCGGGCGCTGCGGTGCGCCCCAGCACGACGCCGCCGCCGGCGTCGAGCACCTGCGCGAGCGGATGCGTCGCCTCGGCGATCGTGCCCTCGAGCCAGCGGCTGCCCATGCTCGCGGGCTGGCCGGCGCGCGGCGTGAGGTCCTTGTCGGCGAAGGGCAGCCCGTGGATGATGCCCGTGCGATCGGCTGCCGCGTCGGCGGCGCGGGCGCGCTCGAGGGCGAGCTCGGCATCGACGTGCACGAAGGCGTTCGCCTCGTCGAGGCGCTCGATGCGGTCGAGGAAGTGCTCGGCGACCTGCACGGCGCTCAGCTCGCGCGCGTGCAGCAGCTTCCACAGTTCCAGGGCGCCGAGCTCGTGGATGGCGGTCATGCCTCGAGCCTACGTCGCGTACCGTGGCGGGATGCAGCCGGACGACGTCGCTCTCGCCCTCGACGCGATCGGCGAGCCGGTGTGGATTGCGGGCGGCTGGGGGGTCGACGCGCTCGTGGGGCGGCAGACGCGCGAGCACCGCGACCTCGACGTGCTGGTCCCCGCTGCTCGCCTCGAGGCCGCGCTCGCCGCCCTTGCCGAGCTCGGCTGCGAAGTAGAGACGGACTGGCTCCCGGTGCGCGTCGAGGTGGCCGGCGCCCGCCTGCGGGTCGACCTGCATCCGGTGATCGAACGGTCGGATGCGCTCGTGCAGCGGGTGCTCGACGGCGAGCTGTGCTACCCGATCGAGCGCCTGACGACCGGTCTCATCGGCGATCGACCCGTGCGGTGCATCGATGTCGAGCTGCAGCGCGAGCTGCACAGCGGCTACGAGCCGCGCGCGGCCGACGTGCACGATCTCGCACGGCTCGACGAGATCGGGAGCCGCTCCTAGCCCAGGAAGCGGCCCGCCCGTCGCTGCAGCCGCTTGCGCTCGGTGCGCTCGCGCATCTGGTCGCGCGAGGCGTAGTTCGTCAGCTCGCGGAACGGGTCTCGCCCGACGAACCGCGGCGGCTCGGCGAGGATCGCCGTGACGGCCTTCTCGAGCTCCCAGTACTCGCCGATGCGGGTGCCCTGGCCCGGGTTCATGTGGCGCAGCCGGGCGTCGTAGCGCGTCTCGCCCCGCACCTCGATCTGCACGATGAAGCCGCGCGTGGCGCCGGCGACCGACACCATCCAGAAGCCCGGCCCGAGATCAGTGACGGTGGCGCTGTCGTCGCTCGCGGCGGCCGCCGCGGCCTGCGCGTCGGTGCGCTCGCGCTTCGCGCGCCACTGTTCGAACTCGGTCACGCCACCATCGTGCCACCCCGGACCGACACGACGACGGATGCCACGCATCCGCCGGGCATGCGCGGCCGTCAGTGGCGTCGGTGCGTGGCCTGGCTCGGGTGCTCGCTGCGCTGGGCCAGCCAGAGGCCGACGCCGAGCGAGAGGGCGCCGGTCGCGACGCCGAGCGCCGCGCCCACGGGAGCCATGGAGACGTCGAACTGGGTGAGCGCGAACAGTAGCGCGGCGATGAGCACCATGACCGAGAGCCCCAGCGCGGTCACGAGCCACGGCTGGGCCCCCTGGTCGACGAAGCGCCGGCCGAAGACGACGGCGACCGACGCGGGCACGCCGAGCGCGAGGCCGAGGATGAGCCCGCGCTGCAGCCCCTGGCCGCCCGGCGCGGAGGCGAGCCCCAAGGCGAAGCCGGCGACCACGCCGACGGCGAGGGCGATCACGGCGGCCCAGGCGAGCGGCACCCTGTAGTCGATCGGCGCCCGGTGCTGTGCGATGGCCATGATCGCTGCCTCCTCCGCGGCGAGCCTCGTCGCTGCTGCAGCCAGCGTGCTCCGCGGAGCACCCGTTTGCAACCGCTGTTACAGAACCTTGCGGCTTCGCTCAGCCGCGCCTGCGCAACGGCTCTGCGCACCCTGGGTCAGGCGTCAGGGATGCGCCAGTCGATCGGCGCAGCCCCCTGCGCCGCCAGCGCCGCGTTCGCGCGCGAGAAGGGGCGCGAGCCGAAGAAGCCGCGGTGGGCGCTCAGCGGCGACGGGTGCGGCGAGGCGATCACCGGCACGCCCTCGAGCAGCGGCGTGAGCGACTGCGCGTGCGCTCCCCAGAGGATCGCCACGAGCGGCACCCGCGCGCCCGCGGCGTCGCGCCGGGCGACCAGCGCGCGGATCGCCGTCTCCGTCACCTGCTCCCAGCCCCAGCGCCGGTGCGAGCCCGTGACGCCGGCCTCGACCGTCAGCACGCGGTTGAGCAGCAGCACGCCCTGATCGGCCCAGCTCGAGAGATCGCCGTGCGCGGCGGGCTCGATGCCGAGGTCGTCGTGCAGCTCGCGGTAGATGTTGCCGAGCGAGCGCGGCAGCGGCCGCAGGTGCCGCTCGACCGCGAACGCAAGGCCGATCGAGTGCCCGGGCGTCGGGTACGGGTCCTGGCCGACCACCAGCACCCGGGTATCGGCCATCGGCCGCCGGAAGGCGCGCAGCACCGCGTCGCCGGGCGGCAGCGCGGGCCTGCCGGCGGCGGCCTCGGCGCGCAACCGCTCGCCCAAGTCGTGCACGACGTGCTCGACGGGCGCCAGCGCATCCGCCCACCCCGCATCGACGAGCTCGGCGAGCGGCCGGGCGCTCATGCCGCGAGCACCCCGATGCTGACCCGCTCGCCGTCGCGGTCGGCCGTCCAGACGCTGCCGTCGCCGGCGACCTCGAGGCCGCCCGGGCCGATGATGAGCGAGGTGTTCTCGTCGATCGCCACCACCCGCTCGGCCAGCCCCGCGTGCACCAGCGCCACCGCGCGCGAGAGCGTGCCGAACTGCGCGCAGTGCACGTCGACGACCAGGTCGATCAGGCCCAGGCCCGCGTCGAGCGTGACGTCGTCGAGGCCCTCGGCGTTCGACTGCGCCGTGACGGGCACGCCGCCGATGCGCCAGCCGCCCAGCAGCGCCACGTCGCCGGCGATCATCGCGCCGGCCGAGAAGCCCGCGTAGGGCACGCCGGTGGAGACCAGCCCGCGGATCGTGTCGGCCGCCGGCATGACGGCCGCGTGATAGCCGGGGGTCAGGCCGCCGCCGATGAAGATGCCGTCGGCGCCGCCCAGGTCGGTCGGCAGCAGTGTGCGCTCGGCGGTCAGCTGCACAACGTTGACGGTGCCCGCGCCGAGCTTGGTCAGGTCGTCGACGTAGTCGGCGTGCCACGTCGCGCCCTCGGCCTCGTCGGCCGCCCACAGCACCACCACGATCGTCGGCGGGCCGCCGGCGCGCTGCCGCGCCTCGTCGATGAAGCGGCCCGTCCAGCGCGACTCGTCGTCGGCCCAGCCGCCGCCCAGCAGGTGAATGCTCATGGTGGCAAGTCTCTCAGGCTGCGACGCCGACGTCTCGCGGCCGCCCGACTGACCACGTGACACCCGCGCCAGTCCCGTCAGCCGCCGAGCGACGCGCGTGCGTCGGCGAGCAGCACGTACAGGTGCAGTGGGTCGGTCGGCGACGGCACGAAGCCCAGCGATGCGTAGAACGCAGCAGCTTCGGCGTGCAGCCCGTGCACGAGCAGCACCCGAACTCCGATCCGGTCGGCCGCCGCGAGCGTCGACAGGATGGCATCGCGGACCAGGTGCATGCCGAGCCCCGTGCCCTGGGCGCTGCGGTCGACGGCGAGCCGGCCCAGCAGCACCGCCGGCAGCGGGTCGGGCGTGTTGCGTCGGACCCGCCCCGCAACCTGCGAGTGCGCGATCGTCACCGCCGACAGCGTGTAGTAGCCGACCACGCGACCGCCGGCGACGCTCACGTAGCAGCGCGCGACACCGGCGAGCTGGTTCGCCAGCGCCCGTTCGGCGAGGTAGCGGTCGAGCGATTCCTCACCCGAGTCGAACCCGGCCGTGACGTCCGTCGCAGTGATCGGTCGCGGTCGCTCCACGGTCACGCCGGCCGCGGCACGGCGGCCGCATCCCACGGACTCGGCTCGCCCAGCAGCGCCGCCAGCTCCGGGATGCGCTGCGCAGGCCGGTCGAGGATCGTCTCGAACTCCTGCCACGCGGCATCGTCGAGCCGGAAGAGCCGGCGGTCGGCAAGCGTGTCCTCCGCTCGCACGACGGCAGCGGCCGTGACGAAGTCGGTGAGCGTCTGGCCAGAGGCCGTTGCAGCATCGCGGATCAGCGCGTCCTGCTCGGGGGTGAGGCGCACAGCAAGCCGAGCCTGCTTGCGCGCTGTGGCGCCTGGAGTCGCGGTCATTTCATGAGTGTACGCCTGTTGGGCGCACACGGACAGACGATCAGCCGCCGCGGCAAGATCTCAACGTGTGAGGTGCTCGTTCGGCGCACACCATGCAGCGAACCGCCACCTCACACGTTGAGAATCGCTCAGCCGTGCGCGGCGAGCACCTCGTCGAGGATCGCGAGGCCCGCGTGGGCGTCCTCGTCGCTGATCACCAGCGGCGGCACGACGTGGATGCGGTTGTCGGCCCCGAACGGCACGTAGCCGCGCTCGAGCAGCGCCGCCTTGATGGAGGCGATGACGGATGCGTCGACCGGCTCACGGGTCTCGCGGTCCTTGACGAGATCCAGGGCCCAGAAGACGCCGCGGCCGCGCACCTCGCCGATGATCGGGTGCCGCTCGGCCATCTCGCGCAGCGCCGGGCCGAAGACGTCCTCCCCGAGGTGCTTCGCGTGCTCGACGATGCCCTCCTCGGTCATCGCATCGATCGACGCGACGATCGAGGCGGCGGCGAGCGGGTTGCCCGAGTAGGTGAGGCCGCCCGGGATCGCCCGCTCGCGGAAGGTCGCCAGGATCTGCTCGCTGATGACGACGCCGCCGACCGGCACGTAGCCCGAGTTCACGCCCTTCGCGAAGGTGACCAGGTCGGGCTTGACGCCGTCGTGCTGGTGCGCGAACCAGTAGCCGGTGCGGCCGAAGCCCGCCATCACCTCGTCGAAGATCAGCACGATGCCGAACTCGTCGGCGAGCTCGCGCAGCCCCTGCAGGTAGCCGGGCGGCGGCAGCAGGATGCCGGCCGTGCCCGGCACCGCCTCGACGATGATGGCCGCGAAGGTCGACGGCCCCTCCGCCTCGATCACCCGGCGCGCGTGCCGCAGCGCTCGCTCGCCCTCCTGCTCCTCGGTCTCCGCCCAGAACTCCGAGCGGTACAGGAACGGCCCGAAGCAGTGCACGTGGCCGGTCGCGTACTCGTTGCCCACGCGGCGCGCATCGCCGGTCGCGTTGATCGCCGAGCCGGTGTTGCCGTGGTACGAGCGGTAGTGCGAGAGCACCTTGGCCCGCCCCGTGTGGACGCGGGCCATCCGGATCGCGTTCTCCACCGCATCCGCCCCACCGTTGGTGAAGAAGACGGCAGCCATGTCGTCGATCTTCGACAGGATGCGCTCGGCCGCCTCACCACGACGCAGGTTCGTGGTGGGCGGCGCGATCGTCGCGAGCTCGGCGGCCTGCTGCTGGATCGCCGCCACGACCTTCGGGTGCGAGTGCCCGATGTTCGTGTTGACCAGCTGGCTGGAGAAGTCCAGGTACTCTCGGCCCTCGTAATCCCACATGCGCACGCCCTCGGCGCGCGCGATCGTGAACGGATTGACCTGGCCGTGCTTCGACCAGGAGTGCAGCACGAGCTCGTCGAGCTCGCGTGCGCGGTCGCCTGCAGCAGGGTCGGGTGTGGTCATGCTCGCTCCTCGCGTGGTGTCTGACGGGGCCTGTCTTCGGACTCTACTGGCCGCCCTCCTGCAGCTCGACCTCGATGGGTGCGTAGTCGGCGCCGAACACGTCGACGCCCTCGGCCTCGAGCTCGTCGAGCGCCTGCTGCACGTACTCGTTCGTCCATGCGCCCTCGTCGGGCTCGGCGGTCAGCACCGTCGCGCCGTCCTGGTTGGCGGTGTTCATGGCGATCTCGACGGTCTGATCCCAGGCGGCCTCATCGATCAGGCCGATGCCGCCCTCTGCGGGCCACACGAGCCGGTTGGTCTCGTTGACCATCCACTGCTGGTGCGAGGCGCCCAGCTGGCTGCCCGCGTCGACGACGATCTGCGCCGTCCCCTCCGGGTTGTCGCGCGCATACATCCAGCCCTGGATCGACGCCTTGATGAACGCGACCGTGGTGGCCTGGAACTCCGGGTCCTCGAGCCGGTCGCTGGCCGTCCAGATGGCGTCCTGCAGCATCGCGGTGCCGACGTCGTTCCAGTCGAGCACCGAGAAGTCCTCGGCGGTGTAGAGCTCGCCCGTGTCTGGGTCGACACTCTCGAGCAGCTGCGCGTACTCGTTGTAGGTCATCGCCTGCGCGGCGTCGATGTCGCCGGAGAGCAGGCCCGACATGTCGAAGGCCTGCTGCACGAGCGTCACGTCGCTCATCGGGTCGAGCCCGGCCTCGGTGAGCGCGGCGAACAGCTCGAACTCGTTGCCGAAGCCCCACGAGCCGACGTTCTTGCCCTCGAGGTCGGCGACCGAGTCGATGCCGGCGTCGGCGAACGACACCTGCAGGGTGCCCGAGCGCTGGAAGATCTGCGCCACGTCGGTGATCATCGCGCCCTGCTCGCGGCTCGCGAGCGCCTTCGGCACCCACGCGATCGCGAAGTCGGCCGAGCCGCTGGCGACCGCCGTCTGCGGCACGATGTCGGCGCCGCCCTCGGCGATGGTCACGTCGAGCCCGGCGTCCTCGTAGAAGCCCTGGTCGAGGGCCGCGTAGTAGCCGGCGAACTGGCCCTGCGCGAACCACTGCAGCTGCAGCGTGATGGGGGTGAGCTCGTCACTGCCCTCGGCGCCCGGCTCGGATTCGCTGGGTGCGGCTCCTGGCGAGCAGGCGGCGAGGATGACGGATGCGGCTGCCGCGGCCGCCGCGAGGAGGGTGCGGCGGCGCTTCGATCGACCGGGCGTGGCTGCGTTGCGTTGCATGGTGGTCTCGATTCTGGTGAAGGGTGGTGCTGGTTGGTGTGCTGGTGAGGGGATATCAGGTGATGGGGATGTGCGCCCAGCGGCTGGCGAGCCGCTCGGCGAGCAGGGTGACGCCGTAGAAGACCAGGCCGAGCACGATCGATGCCACGACGTAGGCCCAGGCGCGCGGGTAGCCGGACTGCGCGGCGGCGCTGGCGATGCGGCTGCCGAGGCCGTTCTGCAGGCCGCCGAAGTACTCCGCCACGACCGCGGAGATGACGGCGATCGACGAGGCGATGGTGAGCCCGCCGAAGACGTAGGGCACCGCGCCCGGCAGCGTGACGATGCGGGTCGCCTGCCAGCCGCTCGCGCCGTAGGCGCGCATGAGGTCGAGGTGCACGGGGCGCACCTGCCGCAGGCCCCGGAGCGTGGTGATGAACACCGGCACGAACGAGGCGATCGCGACGACCAGGATGCGCGGCATCTCGCTGGTGGCTCCGTACATCGTCTGCAGCACCGGCGCGAGCGCCACGATCGGCACGACGGCGATCGCCGCCACCAGCGGCGCCACCAGCTGGTCGATCCAGCGCACGCGGGAGGCGAGCGCGGCGATGACCACGGCGACCGCCGCGCCCAGCAGCAGCCCGATGAGGGCGTTGGTGCCGGTGGCGATCGTCGCCTGCGCGATGCCGCCGATGGCGCTGACCAGCTGGTCGAGGATGGCGCTGGGCGCCGGCAGCAGGTAGGGCTGGATGTCGAGCAGGTGCACGGCCGCCTCCCACACCCCGAGCGCTGCGGCGCCGAGCGCCAGCGGGGCGGCGACGCGCACCCAGCCCTGCCCGCTCCAGTGCCGGCGGGCGGCCCTGCGCCCGCCCGCCTGGCCCAGCGCGATCTGCCGGGTCGCCGTGTCGGTCATCGCGTCTCGACCCCCCTCGCCGCGGCCTCGGGCGCCGTAGCGCCGCTCGCCGTAGCGCCGCGCTCGGCAGCGGTGTCACGACCGTGGAGCGCCTCCCGCACCGCCGTGACCGAGCGGAAGAACGCATCCGACTCTCGCATCGACTCGGGGTCGGCCGACGCATCCGGCCGGTCGATGTCGACGATCTCGGTGATGCGGCCGGGCCGCGGGCTCATCACCACCACCCGGTCGGCGAGGAAGACCGCCTCCGGGATCGAGTGGGTGACGAAGACGACCGCCGCGCCCGTCTCGGTGCGGATGCGCAGCAGCTCGCCCTGCAGCCGCTCGCGGGTCATCTCGTCGAGGGCGCCGAAGGGCTCGTCCATCAGCAGCAGCCGCGGGTGCTCGGCGAGCGAGCGGGCGATCGCGACGCGCTGCTGCATGCCGCCGGAGAGCTGATCGGGGTGGTGGTCGGCGAAGTCGCCCAGCCCCACCAGCTCGACCAGCTCGTCGGCCCGCGCCCTGCGTGCGGCGGCGGATGCGCCGTGCAGCTCGAGCGGGAGCTCGACGTTGGCGCGCACGGTGCGCCACGGCAGCAGGCCCGCCTGCTGGAAGGCGATGCCGTAGGCGCGCTCGAGGCGCGCCTGGCGGGCGGGCATGCCGAAGACCCGCACCTCGCCGGCGCTCGGCTCGTCGAGGTCGGCGATCAGCCGCATGAGCGTCGACTTGCCACAGCCCGACGGCCCGATCAGCGCCACGAACTCGCCGTCTGCGACGGTCAGGCTCACCTCGTCGAGCGCCCGCACCGAGTCTGTGCGGGTCTCGAACACCTTCGTGACGGCTTCGACCTCGACCGCGCTCATCGCGCCTCCGCTCTTCGGTAGTTGTGGAGCAGCAGCCCCGCGAGTGCGACGGCGCCCGCCGCGACGAGCCCGAGCACGACGGCGCCGGCGATCGGCGCCCACGCCTTCGCGGGATCGGAGGAGCCCGACTGGGCGTACTCGACGATCAGCCTGCCGATGCCGCCGCGGGCGCCGGTGGAGACCTCGGCCACGACGGTGCCGATGATGGCCGTCGCCGTGCCCAGCCGCAGCGCGGCCAGCAGGTGCGGCACCGCTGCCGGCAGCCGCAGGTAGCGCAGCGTCTTCCACCAGCCGGCGCCCTGCGCGCGGAAGAGGTCGAGGTGCGCCTGCTCGGGGCTGCGGAGCCCCCGCAGCGTGCCGATCGCGACCGGGAAGAAGGCCAGGTAGGAGGCGATCACCGCCACGCTCATCCACCGCTCCCATTCGAACGGCCCGAGCTGCAGCCTGCCGCCCCACGCCACCACCAGGGGTGCCAGCGCGATCAGCGGCACGGTCTGGCTGAGGATGAGCCAGGGCAGCACGGCACGGTCGGCGAGCAGGAAGCGCTGCATCAGCAGCGCCAGCAGCACGCCCACCACCGCGCCCAGCAGCATGCCGACGCCCGCGATGCCGAGCGTCGAGGCCGCCGCCTGCGCGACCGCCACGATCACCAGCTCGTCGCTGGCGCTCGAGGCCGGCTGGAAGGCGCGCGCCACCGAGTCCCACACGTGCGGCATCGCCAGCTCGGTGGTGCGCGGCAGCAGCACGGTCTCGCCGATCGAGATGCCCTCGGCGGGCCCGAGCAGCTTGTAGCCCTCCCAGAGCACGGCCAGCGAGAGCACGCCGAGCGCGCCGAAGCCGATCGCCCGGGTCTGCCTGCTGCTCAGCCGCAAGGAGTCACGACCTGGCCGCGGTGTGCTCGCGCAGCGCCGGGATGATGCGCTCGCCGTACTGGCGCAGCGTCTCCTCCTTGTCGTCGTGCATGACGTAGGCGGCGAACTGGTCGACGCCGAGCTCCTTCAGGCGCGTGAGCTTCTCGATGTGGTCGTCGGCGCTGCCGAGCACGCAGAAGCGGTCGACGATCGCATCCGGCACGAAGTCGACGTGGTCGTTGTCGGCCTTGCCGTGCGAGTTGTAGTCGTAGCCCTCGCGCTGCTCGATGTAGTCGGCCAGGTCCTTCGGGATCGCGCCCGCCTCGCCGTCGGTGCCGGCGGACGTGCCGTAGCGCTCGACGATGTCGGCCACGTGGTTGCCGACCATGCCGCCGAACCAGCGCGACTGCTCGCGCTGGTGGGCGATGTCGTCGCCCACGTAGGCGGGCCCGGCGACGCAGATCTTGATCGACATCGGGTCGCGGCCGGCGTTGTCGGCGGCGCTGCGCACGTGGTCGATCATCCACGCGGTGATCTCGGGGTCGGCCAGCTGCAGGATGAAGCCGTCGGCGACCTCGCCCGTGAGCTTGAGCGCCATCGGGCCGTAGGCGGCCACCCACACCGGCAGCTCCGAGCCGTGCGACCAGGGCAGTCGCAGCGTCACGGGCTCGCCATCGGCGGCCGCCACCTCCACCTCGCGGCTCGAGCCCAGCTCGCGGATCACGTGCACCGCCTGGCGCAGGTCCTTCAGCGTGGTGGGCTTGCCGCCGCCGACGCGCACCGCCGAGTCGCCGCGGCCGATGCCGCAGATCGTGCGGTTGCCGTACATCTCGTTCAGGGTGGCGAAGACGGATGCGGTGACCGACCAGTCGCGCGTCGCCGGGTTGGTCACGAACGGGCCGACCGTCACCCGCCGGGTGGCGGCGAGGATGGCCGAGTGGATCACGTAGGGCTCCTGCCACAGCACGTGGCTGTCGAAGGTCCACACGTTGTCGAACCCGTGCACCTCGGCGAGCTGCGCGAGCTGCACCGTGCGGCTCGCGGGCGGGTTGGTCTGGAAGACGGCGCCGAAGTCCATCATGCTCCGATCGGTCGAGGGGTCGGGGTGGCCCTGTGCGGTGTCGGGCAGGTCACAGCAGGTACTGGCTCAGGCCGCGCCGCACGTACGCACCGTCGCCCGCCTTGCCCAGGTACGCATCCGCATCGACGATCACCCGGCCGCGGCTCATCACGGTGTCGACGTGGCCGTCGATCTCGTAGCCCTCCCACGCGGAGTAGTCCATGTTCATGTGGTGGGTCTTCTCGAGGCCGATCGAGGTGTGGCCCTTCGGGTCGTAGACGACGATGTCGGCGTCGGCGCCGGGCTGGATGACGCCCTTCTTGCCATACAGGCCGAACATGCGCGCGGGCGTGGTGGCGGTGATCTCGACCCAGCGCTCGGGCGTGAGGTGGCCGTCGACGACGCCCTGGAAGAGCAGGTCCATGCGGTGCTCGACCGAGCCGATGCCGTTGGGGATCTTCGAGAAGTCGCCCAGGCCCAGCTCCTTCTGATCCTTCATGCAGAAGGGGCAGTGGTCGGTGGAGACCATCTGGATGTCGTTGGTGCGCAGCGCCGTCCAGAGCTCGTCGCTGTGGTGCTCGTGCTTCGAGCGCAGCGGTGTCGAGCACACCCACTTGGCGCCCTCGAAGCCGCCCCACTGATCGCCCTTCGCCCCCAGCTGGTCCTCGAGCGAGAGGTAGAGGTACTGCGGGCAGGTCTCGCCGAAGACGTTCTGGCCGCCGTCGCGGGCCGTGGCGATCTGCGCCACCGCCTGCTTCGCGCTCACGTGCACGACGTAGAGCGGGGCGCCGGTGAGGTTGGCGAGCATGATCGACCGGTGCGTCGCCTCCTCCTCCATCTGCCAGGCGCGCGCGATGCCGTGGAAGTAGGGGTCGGTCTTGCCCTGCGCGAGCAGCTGCTGCGCGAGCACGTCGATCGCCGGGCCGTTCTCGGCGTGCATCATCGTCATCAGGCCCGTGTCGGCCGAGACCTGCATGGCCTTCAGCACCTGCGCGTCGTCGGAGTAGAACACGCCGGGGTAGGCCATGAAGAGCTTGAAGCTCGAGACCCCCTCGTCGAGCAGGCCGCGCATGGCCTGGAGAGACTCGTCGTTGACGTCGCCGATGATCTGGTGGAAGCCGTAGTCGACCGCGCAGTTGCCCGCCGCCTTCTCATGCCAGGCGGCCAGGCCGTCCTCCACCCGCTCGCCGTACTTCTGGATCGCGAAGTCGATGATCGTGGTGGTGCCGCCCCAGGCCGCCGCGCGCGTGCCGGTCTCGAAGGTGTCGCTCGCCTCCGTGCCGCCGAAGGGCATCTGCATGTGCGTGTGCGCGTCGATGCCGCCGGGGATGACGTACTTGCCGGTCGCATCCACCACCGCGTCGACGCTCTGCTTGAGGTCGACGCCGAGCAGCTCGCTGCCGGGCTCGAGCACGGCGCGGATGGTCTCGCCGTCGACGAGCACGTCGGCGAGCGAGCGGCCGGTGGCGGAGACGACGGTGCCTCCCGTGATGAGGGTCGTTGCCATCGTGCGCTCCTTACGGCTTCGCGATCTGGGTGTACGAGTCGGGCCGGCGATCCCGGTAGAACTGCCAGTCGTCGCGCATCTCCTTCACCAGATCCATGTCGAGATCGCGGATCAGCAGCTCCTCGTCGGTCTCGGAGCCGCGCTCGCCCACCCAGTTGCCGCGCGGGTCGATCACCTGGCTGGTGCCGTAGAAGTCGACGGCGAGCTCGCCGTACTCGTTGTCCTCGCGGGCGACGCGGTTGGGCTGCAGCACGAAGTAGCCGTTCGCGACCGCCGCCGCGGGGCCCTCGACCTCCCACAGCCGGTTCGACAGGCCGGGCTTGGTGGCATTGGGGTTGAAGACGATCTGGGCGCCCGAGAGGCCGAGCTCGCGCCAGCCCTCGGGGAAGTGCCGGTCGTAGCAGATGTGCACGCCGACCTTGCCGACGGCGGTCTCGAACATCGGGTAGCCGAGGTTGCCGGGGCGGAAGTAGAACTTCTCCCAGAAGCGGTCGAGGTGCGGCAGGTGGTGCTTGCGGTACTTGCCGAGAATCGTGCCGTCGGCATCGACGACGACCGCGGTGTTGTAGTAGACGCCGGTCTGCTCCTCCTCGTAGATGGGGAGGATCGTGACCATGTGCAGCTCCTTCGCGAGCGCCGCGAAGCGCTGCACGATGGGGCCGTCGGCCGGCTCGGCGAAGTCGTAGTACTTCTTGTCCTGCGTGATGCCGAAGTAGGGGCCGTAGAAGAGCTCCTGGAAGCAGATGACCTGCGCGCCCTGCTCGGCGGCTTCTCGCATGAACGCCTCGTGGCGATCGAGCATCGACGCCTTGTCGCCCGTCCACGTCGTCTGGGTGATCGCTGCACGAACTGTGGTCATGCTTTCCTCAACTTCCTCGTCGCGGGGTCCGGCACACGCCGGAGGGCCAGTCAACCCCAGACCGTCGCCGAGCGGTAGGGGGCGGGGTCGAACGTTATAGAGCGCTCGGGAAAACCGCAGGTCGGATCGTTCCGCTGGCACCGTCGGCGCGGTGCCAGCACCGCGGCGCAGGGGTAGACTGCAAGCGCGCCGGGCATCACCTCCGCGCGCGAACCGCACGATCGTTCGCGTCAGCCTGCCCTGGAGGCCCCTTCGATGCCCGCAACCCGCCGCACCTCGCCCGCTCGAGTGCTCATCGCCGACGCGCGACTGCGCTCCCGCGTGCTCGCCGCATCCGTCATCAGCGTGCTCGCACTCACCGGGTGCAGCGTGCAGCCGACCGGCGGCGGGCCGACCACCGAGCCCACCGGCGCGGGATCGACCCCTGCGGCCGCAGCTGCCGTCGACGACTGCGGCGTGAGCGTGCCGCCGATGGCGCAGCCGGCCGAGCGGATCGTGGCGATCAAGTCGACCGCGGCAGAGCTGGTGGTGGCGCTGGGCCTGGGCGACCGCCTCGTGACGACCGCCTTCCTCGACGGGCCGCTGGAGGCATCCGACGGCACGCCCATCGAGGCGCCCACGATCGAGGGCATGCCCTCGCGCGAGGCGGTGCTCGATCTCGAGCCGGATGCGGTGGTGGCGGGCTGGGAGTCGGCCTTCGCCCCCGAGGCGGTCGGCGACCGCGAGCAGCTGCAGCAGCTGGGCGTGACCACGTGGGTCTCCCCCGCCGCCTGCTGGTCGACCGAGGTGCCGCCGCTCACCTGGGACGCGCTGTTCGGCGAGTTCGCCGACGCCGGCGCCGTGCTGGGCGTGCCCGAGGCCGGGGCCTCGCTGGCCGAGTCGCAGCGGGCGGCGCTCGAGGCGGTCGAGCCGGTGGCTCGCGGTGGCGCGGGCGGCGGTGCGGCCGGCGCGGGCGGCGCGGCCGGCGCGGGTGGCGCGGCCGGCGCGGGCGGCGCGGCCGGCGACGAGCTGACCGCCCTCTGGTACTCCTCGGGCGAGGACGCCCCCTACGTCGGCGCAGGTTCGGGCGCCCCGCAGCTCGTGCTCGACGCGGCCGGCCTCACGAACGTCGCCGCCGACATCGACGAGACGTGGACGACCCTGTCGTGGGAGGCGCTCGCCTCCAGCGACCCCGACGTGATCGTGCTCGTCGACGCCCCCTGGCACACGGCCGAGTCGAAGATCGAGCGGCTGCGGGCGAACGCCGCGACGGCGCAGCTCGAGGCCGTGCAGCAGGAGCGGTTCGTGGTCGTGCCGTTCCCGATGGCCGAGGCGGGCGTCGGCACCGTCTCCGCAGCGCAGACGGTGGCGGATGCGGTGCGCGCGATGGGCGTGGAATGACGCGAACCGATCGTGGCGCCTCGGGCGCCGCCGCCGACTCGCGGCCGCCGACCGACTCGCGGCCGCCGACCGAACGGTCGCAAGCGGCACCTCTCGCGCCCGGAACCGGGCCGAACGCGCCCGCTCGGGCGGCAGGTATAGGGCGGGTTGCTCACGAACGCGGCGACGAAGCGCAACACGCCCGATACCTGGGGCGCGCGCGGAGCGCGGAGGGCGCGCGGAGCGCGGAGGGCGCGCGGAGCGCGGAGGGCGCGGCGCGCGCGCGGGGCGCGCGGGGAGTGGCGCGCACGCGGCGCTGGGCGCTGCCGGCGCTGGGGGCGGTGCTCTTGGCTGCGGCGCTCGCGGCGGTGTGCTTCGGCGCCGCGGGCATCGCGCCCGCCGACGCGTTCGCCTCGCTCGCCGCGCGGCTGGGCATCGGCACGACGCCGCTGAGCGCGATCGAGGACGCCATCGTGGTGGAGCTGCGCCTGCCGCGCGTGCTCGCCGCCTGCGCGGTGGGCGCCGGGCTCGCGATCGTCGGCGTGGTCATGCAGGCGCTCGTGCGCAACCCGCTCGCCGACCCCTACCTGCTGGGCGTCTCCTCCGGCGCGTCGGTCGGCGCGGTGCTGGTGCTGATCGCCGGACTCGGCGTGCTGCTGCCGGTGGCGGCGTTCGCCGGCGCGCTGCTGGCGCTGCTGGCGACACTCGGCCTCGCGGGCGCGGCGGGTGGGGCCACGCCCACCCGCACCGTGCTCGCGGGCGTCGTGGTCGCATCCGCCGCCTCGGCCCTCGTCTCGCTGGTGATCTTCTGGGGGGCCGACGGCGATGCGTACCGGGAGATCCTGGCGTGGCTGCTGGGCTCGCTCGCCTCGATCAGCTGGCAGAGCGCCCTCATCGCGCTGGTGGGCGCCGCGCTTGCGCTGCCGCTGCTCGTGAGCGGGCGGCTGCTGGATGCGCTCTCGCTCGGCGACAGCGCGGCCGGGGCGCTCGGCGTCGACGCCCGCCGCACCCGCTGGGTGCTGCTGGTGGCGTGCGCGCTCGTGACCGGCGTGCTGGTGTCGGTCTCGGGCGCGATCGGCTTCATCGGCCTGGTGGTGCCGCACGCGGTGCGGCTGGTGGTGGGCTCCTCGCACGCGCTGCTGCTGCCCGCCTCGGGGCTCGCCGGAGCGATCGTGCTGCTGGTCGCCGACACCGTCGCGCGCGCCGCCTTCGACCCGCGCGAGCTGCCCGTCGGCATCGTCACCGCGCTGATCGGCGCTCCGGTGTTCGCGGCGCTCATGCTCACCGGGCGAGTGCGCACATGAGCGGCATGGATGGGCACGCCACCGGGGCGCCGGGCGGGCTC
>NZ_JABFAP010000001.1:205612-216367 GCF_017168255.1 Agrococcus sp. KRD186 | reverse complement strand
CGAGTCGGGCGGGCTCGAGTCGGGCGGGCTCGAGGTGCGCGGGCTCACCATCGCCGTGCCCGGCCGCACGCTCGTCGACGACGCGACCTGGAGCGCACCCGCCGGCCAGATCACCGCACTGGTCGGCCCCAACGGCGCCGGCAAGTCGACCATGCTGCGCGCGATCGCCGGCGTCCTGCCGGAGCGCGCCACCGTGCGCGGCGAGGTGCACCTGGGCGTGGCATCGGGTGCCAGCGAGCAGGCGCACACCTCGCGGGCCCGCGCCGAGCAGGCGCACACCGCGCGGGCCCGCGCCGAGCAGGCGCACACCGAGCAGGCTCTCACCGTGCGCCTCGACACCATGTCCGCCCGCGAGCGCGCCCGCCGCGTCGCGCTCGTCGAGCAGCTCGCCGACGCGGTGCCGCAGCTCACCGCCCGCGAGGCGGTGCGCCTCGGCCGCACCCCGCATCACCGCATGCTGGGCTTCGCGATCGGCGACGAGACGCAAGTCGAGGCGGCGCTCGCCGACGCCGGGGCCACCACGCTCGCCGAGCGGCGCCTGGGCGAGCTCTCCGGCGGCGAGCTGCAGCGCGTGCACATCGCCCGGGCGCTCGCGCAGCAGGCGGGTTCCGCCCCCGGCAGCGCCCTGCTGCTCGACGAGCCCACGAACCACCTCGACGTCGCCTGGCAGCTCGACCTGCTCGAGCTGGTGCGGCGGCTGGCGGCCGACCGCCCGGTGGTGCTGACCGTGCACGACCTGGCCCTCGCCGCCACCCACGCCGACCGTGTGGTGCTCGTCGACGGCGGGCGGGTGATCGCGGCGGGCGGTGCGGATGCGGTGCTGACGTCCGACCGCATCCGCTCGGTCTACGGCGTGGAGGCGTCGATCGACGCCGCCCCCGACGGGGTCGCCATCAGGTACCGCAGGATGAACCAAGGAGCAGGCGCATGAGGATCACCGTGCTGGCAGGCGGCGTCGGCGGCGCCCGCTTCGCGCTCGGGCTGCGCGAGGCGGCGCCCGACGCCGACATCACGATCGTCGCGAACGTGGGCGACGACATGTGGCTCGCGGGCGTGAAGGTGTGCCCCGACCTCGACTCACTCATGTACGCGCTCGCGGGCGTCGGCGACACCGAGCGCGGCTGGGGCCGGGCGGGCGAGAGCGAGCGGGTGGCGGCCGAGCTGACCGCCTACGGCGTCGGCTGGCCCTGGTTCACGCTCGGCGATCTCGACCTCGGCACGCACCTGGCCCGCACCGCGATGCTGCGCGAGCACGCGACCCTCACCGAGGCCACCGCGCGGCTCTCCGCCCGCTGGCCGCTGGGCGCCACCCTGCTGCCCGTCACCGACGACGAGGTGCCCACGCACGTCGTCACCGACGAGGGCGTCATCCACTTCGAGGAGTGGTGGGTGCGCACCCGCGCGCAGGCCCCCGCCCACCGCTTCGTGCAGCACGGCGTCGAGCGCGCCCGCATCTCGCACGCCGCAAAGGCCGCCATCGCCGACGCCGACGTGCTGCTCATCGCACCCTCGAACCCGGTCGTCTCGATCGGCACCATCCTGGGCATGCCGGGCGTGCGCGAGGCGCTCGACACGGCGACCGCGCCGATCGTGGGCGTCTCCCCCATCATCGGCGGCCAGGCGCTGCGCGGCATGGCGGCGACGTGCCTCGAGGTCATCGGTGTGAGGGCGGATGCGGCTGCGGTCGCCGCGCACTACGGCGCACGCTCGCGAGGCGGCCTCCTCGACGGCTGGCTCGTCGCGCAGGAGGACGAGGCGGGGCTGGGTGCGCTCCGCGAGCTGGGCATCCGCGCCGAGGCGCGCCCGCTGCTCCTCACGCCCGGCGGGCCGGCGGCGCAGGTGGCACGCGACGCGCTGGCACTGGCCGCGCCGTGACCGTCTACCGCCGACGAACGCGATTGCGCTGTGCACTGCGTATTGTTGTACAACGGCGAGCATGACAACGCTGACGATCCGCACGGACTCCGAGGTCCAGTGAGCCTTGGCCGGATTGACCCGAGAAGGCGCCTCTCGCTCCGAAGCCGAGCGAGAGGCCATCCTGCAGGCAGAACGGCTGTAGCGCCGGGCGCGCATGCGTGACCAAGCCGAGGCACTGCGCAACGATCCCGACGATGTCGGCGCATCACGGCCGCGGAGATGGATGGCGCGCGCTTGCCCCACCGGCGATTCGCATCGCGTCGTGTGGGGCTCATTGCGCTGAGTTGGTCGGACTGACCCGGGACGTTGGTTGAGTGGCTGATGTGTGGCTGGTTGCCGCAGGCAATGTGGAATCGCCTGCATCTGTGCAGCCGTGGGACAGGTGGCACGACTCGTTTTCGGAGAGCACCCGTTCGACCGTGACGCTGCGCTTGCCGAACCAGACGGTCGCGCGTCGAAGGACGCCGATTGGGGTGGCCGCAACCTCACAGTCATGGACTCGGCGTAGGCGATGCGCGAGTGGTCGTCACAGACGGTCGCCCAAACCATCCAAAATCGTAGTGTTTATGCTACGGTTTTGGTCATGGAAGCTCGAATGACGTACCGGCAAGTTCTGCGCGAGCTGGCATTCGACACACACGGCGTCGTCACCGTGAAGGACGCGGAAGAGGCCGGGGTGCCGGGCTCCGCTGTTCGCCAGTTGACTCAGCGCGGAGCATTGGAGCGCCTAGGGCAGGGCGTCTATCGCATGACCGAGGTGCCGCGAGGCCCGTTGGATGAGTTCGCCGAAGCTGTGGCGCTCGTCGGTGACGAGGCTGTCTTGGCCGACGAGGCGGTCTTGGCGGCCCACGACCTGGCGCAGGTCAACCTTCGGCGGATTAAGGTTGCCGTCGCCGTTCCGAGCCGTGTGAGACAGGAACTGCCTTCGACGGTTCAGGTCGTGCGCCGGCGCGTTCCCGAAAGCGACCGCGATGCGATTGATGGCATCCCGGCCATGTCTCTATCGGCCGCGCTAATCGCTAGCATCGGGCGCATCATGAACGACCGTCTCCTTGCTGCCGCAGAGCAGGCCAAGTCGCGCGGGCTCATTAGCCCCGACGAAGCACGGCGCGTCGTCGACGCTATTCACCAGACGAACACAAGGAGCAGCTCCCGATGACCAGGGATCCAATCGTCCCTGCACCCGCAAACGTCAACAGGCTCCGTGGTGCCATTGCTACTGCGGCGAAGCACCGCGGAGCCACGCTGAAACGCTTCCAGGCTTTGATCGGCAACGTTGTGGTCTCACAGATGCTGCCGGACTCAGCCGTCAAGGGCGGTACCGGCTTGAAGTTACGCTTCGGCGACAGCATCACGCGAGAGACCCCGGACCTGGACACCGCCTTCCGCGGTGACCGAGAAGCCTTCCTCGACGAGTTGAGCGGGCGCCTCAGTGACGGCTGGGGAGGGTTCGCCGGCAGCGCTATCGCAGGTGAGCTCCGGGCGCCGGCGGAGTTACGCAACCGCATCGGCGACTCTTACATCATGCAACCGGTCCGAGTGAAGCTCTCCTACAAGGGCAGGGACTTCATGAGCGTCGAGCTCGAGGTGGGTCACGACGAACTCGAAGCAACCACGAACGAGCCCGTCGAGACGGTCATGTCCGACGAGGTCCTCGAGGTGTTCGCGGAACTAGGCCTTCTAGAACCAGCGCCGGTGCGCGTCCTTCCGCTGCACCACCAGATCAGCCAGAAGCTCCACGCCTGCACCGAGCCGGAGAGCAATCGCGCCCACGACTTGGTCGATCTTCAGCTGCTCATCCCCGATGCCGACGTCCAGTTGGTCAGCGAGACCGCGCAGCGCCTGTTCCGGTTCCGGAACCATCACACATGGCCTCCAGAATTGGAGGCCGGGCCCGACTGGCAGGGGCTCTACAACGAAGCCGCCGCGGACCTGGACGTGCTGCCGCTTGACGAAGCGGTCGATTGGGTCAACGACTACATCCACCAGCTCGCTATCTTCGAGGTCGCGGAATGACCGGGCGAGGCGGTCCATGGAGCCGACAAGGACCGTGTCACTCTCGCGCATAAAGTCGCTAGTTTCGGCAAGTTCTGCACGCGCGGCGCGAGTCTTGCACGAGACATGGTCGGCGAAGATGCGCGTGCTGGCTGGCCCGACTTTGCTGCATCTTTGCAATCATCACCGACCCCTCACCGGCATCGGCGACCTCACACCGATGCGACGCGTGCACCGCGTCACGGGGAAGCAACGCTAGGCGGCGATCGCCGCGTCGCGCAGCACTGCCCGCGTGTGCGCGCCGACGCCGAGCTCGACCGCGATGTGCAGGTCGGCCAGCTCGTCGACGTCGACCCGCAACCCCGAATCCGGCGCGACGGGCAGCTCGACGTGGCCGGCGCGCCGGTGCAGGTCGGCGGAGCCTGGGCCGAAGTGCGGCCGCAGCGCATCCGCCCGCCTCGCCGCCAGCAGCGTCGTGCCGGTGGTGAGCGCGTCGGGCACGTAGGAGCGCTGCTCCTGCCCGGCCAGCTCGAGCGCCCCCTCCAGCTCGGCAGGGGTGAGCGCAGGCAGATCGCCGAGCACGACGGCCACCGGCGCGCCCGCGTCGAGCACCGCGGTGCCCGCCAGGATCGCCGCGCGCAGCCCGGCGCTCGGGTCGTCGACGACCTCGATGCCGCGCAGCCCCGCGGTGACCTGCTCGTCGCAGGTGACGACCACGACGCGGTCGACGGATGCGGTGGCTCGCGCAGCCGCGATGGTGTCGCGGGCGAATGCCACCGCGAGCGCCGCCCGGGCGTCGCCCGCGTCGAGGCGCGACTTGCCGATGGAGCCCTTGACGGGGATCACGATCGACCACAGCATGCCATCCAGACTACGTCGACTCGGATGCAGCCTCTGACCGCCGGCGCTCAGGAACGCTGCTCGTCGCCCTCGTCGCGCGCGACGACCCGGAACAGGCTGCGCGGCAGCACCGCCGCCAGCGCTCGGCGCCACCATGGCGCGCCCGCCGCGAGCGCCCGCCGCACGGTGCGCACGTCGGCGTCGACGACGCCGCGGTCGCGCGGGCCGGCGTCGAAGGCCGCCCGCTCGGCGGCCAGGCGCACGCGGTCGGCCGCTGCCGCCGGCCCGGACTCCGGCTGCGGCTCCGGCCCCGGCCCGGACTCGGGTTTCGACTCGACGCGGCTCGCGAGCGCCGCCTGCAGCTGGCCGGGCGTCGCCGAGGCGGGCAGGGTGCTGCCGAGATCGGCGAGCGTCGCCCGCAGCTCGAGCCAGCCGCCCGGGGCGCCGCGCCGCAGCCGCACCGCGCGCTGCAGGGCGCGCACGGTCGCCGGCAGCGCCAGCAGCAGCACGCCGAGGCCGATGAGCAGCGCACGCAGCAGCGCCGGATCGATGGCGATGCCGTCGCCCGGGCGGGGCGCGCCGGGGGCGGCGCTGCCGCTCGGGGTCGGCGCCGTCGGCGCGGTGCTGGGCGTGGGCGAGGCGGTCGGCGGCGCCGTCTCCTCGGGGGTCTCGGAGGGCGTGGGCTCGGGCGTGGGGCTCTGCGTGATCTCCGCGCCCTCGGGGCTCGCCGCCCCGGTGCCGGCGCCCGGCGTGGTCTCGACCCGCACCCAGCCGGCGCCGTCGATCCAGGCCTCGGCCCACGCGTGCATGTCGTTGGTGGAGACGGCCCAGCCGCCACTGATCTCGCTGCCGGGCAGGAAGCCGACAGCGACGCGCGCGGGCACGCCCGCGCCGCGCAGCAGGCCGGCGGTGGCGCTGGCGTAGTGCACGCAGTAGCCGCTGCGGGTCTCGAGGAAGCCGGCGAGCGCCTCCCAGCCGTCGCCCCCGGCACCGGCGAAGCCGGGCAGATCGAGCTGCTCGGAGTAGTTCCAGACGCCTCCGGTCATGAAGCCGTGCACCGCCTGCACGCGCTCGGCGGCGCTCATGCCCTGGTCGACGAGCGCCGCGCCCTGCGAGACGATCGCGGCGGCGGCCTCCGGCATCGCCAGGTACTCGTCGTGGCCGCTCGTGCCGGCGTCGGCGGGCAGCTCGTCGAGCGGCAGCGAGCGGCTGCCGGTGGCGGTGTACTCGAGCCCGCGCGTCTCCACATCGGCGCTGATGCGCAGCGCGTCGTTCGCGTCGTCCCAGCTGGCGCCCTCTCGCGCCTGCAGGCCGGCCACCCGCTCGGGCGTCGGCAGGCTCTCTGCGCGCACGTCGCCCATCCGCACGGTCATGCGCATCGGCGTGCCCAGCAGCGCACCCTCGACGAGCTCCTGCGGGCTGCCGGGCTCGGGCTCGAGCGCGATGAAGCCCTCCGGGCCGGCCTCCGGCAGCGTCATCAGCCGCGAGACGATCGGGGCGCCGTCGGTGGTGGAGTAGGTGAACACCGGCCGGTCGGCGGGCCGGCGCAGCTCGTCGCCGAGGTCGATCTGGGTGCTGAGGATCGGCGTCGCCGGCGTGAACAGCTCCTCGAAGGTCGGCAGGTCGAACTCGCTCTCGCGCGGGCTCGGCGCGAGCAGCGGCACCGCCGCCGACAGCACGGCGGCAGCCGCCACCAGCGCGACCGGCGCCACCCAGCTGCGTGGCCGCGCCGCCCGCTCGTCGATCGCTGGCGCCACGAGCACCGCGGCGGTGGCGATGACGCCGGGCAGCGCGTGCCACCACGGCACGTCGATGCGGAAGGCGATCGGCAGCAGCAGCGGCACCGCCGCGACCACGACCGCGACAGCAGGCACCCGCAGGCCGTGCCCCAGCACATCCGTCATCACCGTCACCGCGACCGCCGCCGCCACGATCACCGCGAGCACCGCGCCGGTCGCATCCAGCGGCGTCGACTGCGCCCAGGCGATGTCGATGACGCCCTGGTTCAGCACCGCCATCGACTCGAGCACCGCGTCGGGCGTCGGCACGATGCCGAGGATGGCCTGCTCCGGCGCGGTGAGCCCCGTCACCCAGCCGATGCCCACGAGCGCAGCGATCGCCGAGGCGACCAGCGGCGGCCAGACGGCGCGCGCCAGCGAGGCGGCGACCGTCATGGTCGCGACGGCGGCGACCACCGGCCACAGCCACGCCTCCCCCAGCACCGAGATCGCCGACCACAGCCACGCGACCGGCAGCACGGCGAGGGCGATGGTCTCGACCGTGCCGGCGCGGATTCGTCCACGGGCTCGCTCGGGGTCCGCCCCGTTGCCGTCGGGGCCGCGTCGGGCACCGCGCTGCAGCAGCTCGCTCGCGCTCACGAGAGCTCCCTGACCGGGCCGACGCGGTCGATCCAGCGCTGGATGCGCACGCGCGAGCCGGGCGCGATGCGGCGCGGCGGGGCGTCGCGGGCCGCCACCAGCCACAGGGTCGTGCCGGGCGTCAGCGTCCAGGTCTCGGGCGCCGACTCCTCGAGCGCGATCACGTGCGCGGTGGAGCTGAACGCGGAGGTCCTTTCGGACCTCCGCGGCGACCCCAGCGCCGAAGCCCGTCCCGGGCCTCGGTCCTCGGTGAGCGCCTCGCACTCCATCGAGGCGAAGGCCGCGAGCGCGGCCTGCAGGTCGCGCCAGTCGGCGCGCGGGATGCTGGGTTCGCCGGTCTCCTGCACGACGACGGTGCGCTCCTGGCCGGCGAGCGCCCGCACGATCGAGCATGCGGCCCGCGCGAGCCGGTCCTGCGCCTCGCGGTCGGCGCCCGCCGCGGCCGCCGTGTCGACCACCACCAGGTCCTCGTCGCTCGAGGGGTTCGCCTCCTGCCGCACCATCAGCTGGCCGCGCTTTGCGCTCTGCCGCCAGTGCACGCGGCGCTGCGGATCGCCCGGCCGCCACTCGCGCACCATCGCGTCGACGTTGTCGGCGGTGCGGGACTGCGCGAGGCGGCCCTCCTCGCGGTTGGAGCGCAGCGCGGAGGAGGCGATCGGCAGCACCTCCGGGCCCACCACGAGGCTCGCGAGCGGGTCGACGGTGCGTGTGGTGCGCATGACGCGGAACGGGTCGAGCGCGGTCACCGAGACCGGCGCCAGCCGCCAGCGGCCACGCGGATGGTCGCCGAGCCGCACGGTGTCGCGGCCCTCGCCGTCGAGCTCGCCCTCCAGCAGCAGGTAGCGCTCCGGGCCGGGCGCCCACGTCGACCACCGGGCACCCGCATGCCGACGCTCGCCCGCGATGCGAAGCGACGCATCCGCCCCCTCTTCCACCACGCCGGGCACGCCGAGCCGCACGCTGCCGACCGCGCCGACCGCCCACCAGGCGCCCAGCAGCACGATGCTCAGGCACAGCGCCGCCGGCACGAGCAGCACGGCCTGCCGCTCCCAGTAGGCGGCGACGAGCAGCAGCGCGCCGGCCAGCAGCAGCACGATGCCTCGCGCGGTGGGGCGGGCCTTGGAGCGGTCGGCCGGGCGGCGCGCGGCCATCAGCGCATGACGGGGGCGACCGTCTTGGCCAGCGCCTGCGCCACCACCGCGGTGGCGTCCTCGTAGCGCGCGTGCGGATCGTGCATCACCAGGTGGTGCGGCAGCACGTGCACCGCGAGCGCCTTGACGTCGTCGGGCGAGAGCCAGTCGCGGCCCAGCAGGTGCGCGTGCGCCTTCGCCGCCCGCACGAGCTGCAGGGTGGCGCGCGGGCTCGCGCCCAGCCGCACGTCGGGGTGGGCGCGGGTGGCGCGGGCGAGCCGCACCGCGTAGCGCTCGACCAGCTCGTGCGCGCGCACCGCGCGGGCCTGGTCGATCTCGGTCTGGAACTGCTCCTCGGTCGTCACCGCCCGCACCGCATCGAGCGGCTGGGCGGTCTCGCGCGCGGAGACCATCGCGTGCTCGGCATCCTCGTCGGGGTAGCCGAGCTCGAGCCTGGCCATGAAGCGGTCGCGCTGCGCCTCCGGCAGCGCGTAGGTGCCCTCCATGTCGATCGGGTTCTGCGTCGCCACCACCAGGAACGGCGTCGGCAGCACGTGGGTGATGCCGTCGACGGTCACCTGACCCTCGGCCATGCACTCGAGCAGCGCCGCCTGCGTCTTGGGGCTCGCGCGGTTGATCTCGTCGGCGATCACGATGTTGGCGAACACCGGGCCGGGCTGGAAGCGCAGCTCGCCGGTGCGCTGGTCGAGCATCGACATGCCGGTGATGTCGCTGGGCAGCAGGTCGGGCGTGCACTGGATGCGGCGCACGGTGCCGCCGATGGCCGCGGCGAAGGCGCGGGCCAGCTGCGTCTTGCCGACGCCGGGCACGTCCTCGAGCAGCACGTGCCCCTCGGCCAGCAGCACGGTGAGCACCGTGCGGATCTCCTCGTGCTTGCCGGAGATGACGCTGCCGACCGCGCGCTCGATGCGCTCGCCGGCGGTGGGCTGGTCGGTCGCGGCGGCGGTGCCGGTCTCGGTGGCGGTCGCCGCCGGCTGCGCCGCGGCCTCGCTGCCGCTCACGACGTCGCCTCCGCCTCGGCCATCGTGGTCGCCGAGGCCGCGCCGGCGGCGAAGCCCTGCGCCCACGCCTCGTCGGCACCCAGCCGGAACATGTCATCCGCCGCGCTCCGCACCAGGCGCGTCGCGCCGGGCTCGTCGAGCTCGGCCACGTGCCGCTCCATGCCGCGCACGAGCACCACCGGCACGCCGTCAGCCTTGCCTGCGACCAGGTCGGCGGCCCCCGCGATCTCGTCGGCGATCGCCGGTGCGGTCACGACCAGCGGTCGCCCGTTCGCATCGAGCTGGCCGGTGAGCGGCTCGAGCACGCGGATGCCCGCGGCACCGATCGCCACATCCGTCTGCCCGACGCGCCAGGCGCGCCCGAGCGTGTCGCTGACGATCACGCCCACCCGTGCCCCGAAGCGCGACCGCAGGGTGCCTGCGACGGCGCGCGCCGACGCATCCGAATCGATCGGCAGCAGCAGGATCGTGCCGTCGTCGGTGTTCGATGCGTCGATGCCGGCAGCCGCGAGCACCAGGCCCGTGCGGTGCTCGACGATGCGGGTGACGCCGCCGGGGTGCTCGCGGCTGGCGACCAGCCGCACCGACTCGTCGTCGATGGCCTGCTCGCGCTCGACGGCGGGGCGGATGCGTCCCTCGGCCTTCGAGACCACCTTGCTGGTGACGACGACGACGTCGCCGTCGCGCGGCTCGAGCGGGGCGAGCGCGTCGGCGATGATCGCCGGCAGGTCGTCGCCGGCGCGGATCTCGCCGATGCCGCGCACGGCCCAGAGCTGCAGGGCGGCGCTGGGCTGGGCGAGGTTGGGCTGGGCGAGGTTGGGCTGGTCGCTGCCGCGGTGGTCGCTCCCTCGCTCGCGATCGCTCATCGCTGCTGCAGGAAAGTGGCGACCACCCGCGGCACGTAGGGGCTGATGTCGCCGCCGAGCTCGGAGACCTGCCGCACGAGCGACGAGGAGACGTGCGCGTTCTCGGGGTTCGGCAGCATGAAGATGGTCTCGACGCCCGCGAGGTTGCGGTTCACGATCGACATCGGCGTCTCGTACGAGAGGTCGGTGGAGGTGCGGATGCCCTTCACGAGCACCTCGGCGCCCACCTGCTGGCAGTAGTCGACCAGCAGGCCCATCGACCAGTTGGCGATGCGGATCTGGCCCTCGATGCGCGCCTCCTCGATGGAGCGCTCGATGAGCTGCTCGCGCTCGACCACCGGCAGGAACGCCTGCTTGTCGGGGTTGTGCGTCACCACCACGTGCACTTCGTCGAACAGCTTCGCAGCGCGTGCGATCACGTCGATGTGACCCAGGGTCACAGGGTCGAAGGAACCGGGCACGACGGCGATGCGGGGCATGGGATCCAGCCTATCGGGCGCAGGTGAACGCGCGGCGACAGCGGCCGGCGTTCAGACGGGTCCTTGGTAGCAGACCCTCGATAACTCCGTTGCGGAACCAAGCGCCCGTCTGAAGCGCGGGGTGGCGG
>NZ_JABFAP010000001.1:66880-205512 GCF_017168255.1 Agrococcus sp. KRD186 | reverse complement strand
GGCGGAGGGCGAGGGCGAGAGCGTGGCGGCTACGCGGTGACCAGGGCCGCGCGGGCGTCGGGGTCGAGGCGGCCGTGCACCGCCAGGCGCAGCGCCCGGTGGCGCTCGAGCCTCGGGTCGTCGTCGAGCACCTGGCGCGCGGCCGCGCGGGCGGCGTCGATGATCGCGCCGTCGCGGGCGACCCGCAGCACCTTCAGGCCGCTGCGGCTGCCCGACTGCACGAGGCCGAGCACATCGCCCTCGCCGCGCTGCTCGAGGTCGACCTCCGCCAGCGCGAAGCCGTCGAGCGTGCCGGCGACCGCGTCGAGCCGCGCGCGGGCATCGCTCAGCTCGTCGACGGAGGTGACCAGCATGCACAGCCCCGCGTGCTCGCCGCGGCCGACGCGGCCGCGCAGCTGGTGCAGCTGCGAGACGCCGAAGCGGTCTGCCGAGAGCACCGCCATCATGGTGGCGTTCGGCACGTCCACGCCCACCTCGATGACGGTGGTCGCCACCAGCACGTCGATCTCGCGGTCGCGGAACGCGCGCATCGTGCGGTCCTTGTCGTCGGTCGTCATGCCGCCGTGCAGCGGCGCGATGCGGTGGCCGGCGATCGCCGATTGCCGCCGCAGCTGCTCGAGGGTGGTGGTCACGTCGTCGACCGGCGCCGACGACGCGGCGTCGGCCGACGCATCCGCCCCCGTGCCGCCGGTCGCAGCGGACTCGGCACCGCCGGTCGCGCCCGCACCCGCGCCGCCGGCCGCGCCCGCACCCGCGCCGCCGGCCGCGCCCGCACCCGCACGGCCAGTCGCGCCCGCACCCGCACCGCCGGCCGCGCCCGCACCCGTGGCGCCCGTGGCGTGCACGTCGATGCCCTCGAGCGTGCCGGGCGAGATGGCGGGGCAGACGACGAAGGCCTGGCGGCCGGCCTCGACCTCCTCGTGCATGCGCTGCCAGAGGCGGCCGAAGACCTGCGGCTGCGCGGCGCGGTCGACGACGAAGGTCTGGATGGGGCTGCGGCCGGCCGGCAGCGAGCGGATCGTCGAGACGTCGAGGTCGCCGAAGGCGGTCATCGCGATGGTGCGCGGGATGGGCGTGGCGGTCAGCACCAGCGTGTGCGGGTGGAGGCCCTTCGCGCGCAGCGCCTCGCGCTGGGCGACGCCGAAGCGGTGCTGCTCGTCGATGATCACGAGCGCGAGCTCGGCGAAGGTGGTCTTCTCGCTCAGCAGCGCATGCGTGCCGACGACGATGCGCGCCTGGCCGGCCGCGATGCGCAGCATGGCCCTCTTGCGCTCGCCGGCGGGCATCTGGCCGGTGAGCAGGGTCGGCTGCAGCTCGGCGGCGAGGTCGGGCCCGAGCGAGCGGGTGATGGAGCGCAGGTGCTGCATCGCGAGCACCTCGGTGGGCGCCAGCAGCGCCGCCTGCCCACCCGACTCGGCGACCGTGAGCATGGCGCGGGTGGCGACGACCGTCTTGCCCGAGCCCACCTCGCCCTGCACGAGCCGGTGCATGGCGGTGCCGCTGGCGAGATCGGCGGCGATCGCCTCGCCCGCTGCCTGCTGGTCGTCGGTGAGCTGCCACGGCAGGGCGGCGTCGAAGCGCTGCAGGAGAGGGCCCGGATGCCTCGGCGCGGTCGGGAGGGTGTCGAACCAGTCGCGGGTGGCCAGCAGGTAGGTCTGCAGCAGGAACGCCTCCTGCCAGGCGAGCGTGTGGCGGGCGCGGTAGGCGTCCTGCTCGCTCTGCGGCGCGTGCGCCATGCGCAGCGCCTCGGTGAGCGGCATGAGCTTGTGCTCGAGCCGCGTCTCTGCCGGCACCGGGTCGTCGACCTCGCCGAGCGCATCGAGGCCCTGCGCGACGAGCTTCTGGATCTTCGTGGTGGCGAGGCCGGAGGTGGCGGGATAGATGGGCACGGGCTGGTTCGCCCACTGCTCGGCGTCGACGCCGGCCTCCTCGTCGAAGAGCTCGAAGTCGGGGTGCGCCAGCTGCCGGCGATCCTTGTAGATGCCGACCGTGCCCGAGAACAGCGCCGTCACGCCCTGATGCAGCTGCTCGCCGCGGAACGCCTGGTTGAAGAACGCCAGATCGAGGCTCGAGGCGCCATCGGTGATCGTGATGGTGGTGAGGGTGCGCGGCCGGCCCTTCGCGTCGCGCTGCAGCACCCGCGTCTCGACCGTGCGCACCTTCGCGACCACGGTGACGTGCTCGCCGGGCACCAGGCTCGCCAACTCGGTCAGCTCGCCGCGCTTGGCGTAGCGGCGCGGCAGGTGCCACACCAGGTCGCCGAGGGTGGTCATGCCGAAGGCGCGCTCGAGCTTGCCGGAGGCGGCCTTGCCCAGCACGCGCTCGAGCGGCCGCTCGAAGCCGTCGGGCAGCGCCGTGCCGCTCGCATCCTTCTTCGCCACGCTCTCAGGGTAGGGCGCGCGGCTGACGCGCGTCGCGCATCCACCCCCGTCCTGTGCACGACTGGGAGCCGCGCGTCGGCGGCATGCGCGAAGATGTCGCCATGACGCGCATCATCGGAGGCCTCGCTGGCGGCGCCCGCCTGCACGTGCCCGTGCGGGGCACGCGGCCGACCTCGGAGCGGGTGCGCGAGGCGATCTTCAGCGCGCTCGACGCCCGCAGCCTGTGCGACGGGGCGCGGGTGCTCGACCTGTTCGCCGGATCGGGCGCGCTCGGGCTCGAGGCGGCCAGCCGCGGTGCCGAGTCGGTGGTGCTGGTCGAGCGCGATCGGGCGGCGGCGAAGGTGGCGATCCGCAACGCGGAGACGGTCGCGAAGGCGGGCGCGACGCGGGCGCTGGTCGAGCAGGTGGCCGTGACGCCGTTCCTGCAGCGGTCGGGGCGCAGCTTCGATCTGGTGTTCATCGATCCGCCGTACGACCAGCCCGACGGCGAGCTCACGGCGGTGCTGATCGACCTGGCGCCGCTGCTGTCGCACCCGGCGACCGTCGTCGTCGAGCGGGCGCGGCGGGCGGGGCCGCTCGAGCCGCCGGGCGATCTCGAGGTGGAGCGCACGCGCGACTACGGCGACACGACGCTGCACTACCTGACGACCACGGGCGCCTTCGCCGACCACTGAGTCGCGGGGATGTGGCTCGGGCCGCCGGGGTTGCCTGGTTCCCGGGCCGCGGAGGCCGCCGGGGTTGCCGAGGAGCGGTACTACTTGGTCGCAATTCCCGGACGGAAGCGACCATACCGTACCGGTCGCGGGCGAGCGCGAAGAGCGCGGCGCCGGGTGAGCGCGAAGAGCGCGGCGCCGGGTGTGCGCGCGGCGCGCGGCGAGCGCGAAGAGCGCGGCGCCGGGTGTGCGCGCGGCGCGCGGCGAGCGCGAAGAGCGCGGCGCCGGGTGTGCGCGCGGCGCGCGGCGAGCGCGAAGCGCGCGGCGCCGGGTGTGCGCGGCGCGGCGCAAAGAGAGAGCACGGCGCGGCGCCCGCGGGGGCGCGCCGCGGGCGGCGTCAGGCGGATGTCCGAGGCCCGAGACGGACCTCGGCGCTGGGGTCGCGGCGGAGACCCGGAAGGGTCTCCGCTTCAGCGCTCCACCGCGCGGTACGGGTCCCAGCCGCGCGGCTCCAGCGGCGCGGCATCGAGGGTGACGCCGGGCTGCTCGCCGTCGGCCAGCGCCTCGACGCGGCCGAGCCGGTGCACGGCGTGGCCGGCGAGCTCGACGGGCGGCCGGGCGCCCTGCGGCAGCGTGAACAGCAGCGCGTGATCCTCGCCGCCGTGCAGCGCCGCCTCGAGCGGAGCGCCCATCGCGAGCGCCTCCGCCGCTGCGGCCTCCACGCCGGAGCGCTCGAGCGCGATGCGCACTCCGGATGCGCGGGCCACCCTGGCGGCGTCGAGCGCGAGACCGTCGGAGACGTCGAGCATCGCCGTCGCGCCCAGGTCGGCCAGCAGCGTACCCGCCGCGATCGGCGTGACCGGCGCGAGCTGCGCGGCGACGGCGCGGCCGTGCGCTCCGGCACGGAGCCGCTCGGCGGCAGCGGCGAAGGGCATCGCCGCCTCGTCCTGGGCCTGCGCGAAGAGGTGACGCAACCCCGTCGCGGCCAGGCCGAGACCGCCTGCGCACCACACCGCATCCGTCGTCTTCGCACCCGAGCGCAGCACCGGCGAGCGGCCCTCGAGATCGCCGAAGGCGGTGACGGCGATGGTCGCGTGGGGCGCCGTGCCCAGGTCGCCGCCGACCACGCCGCAGCCGGGGGCCATGGCCGCGATGGCGTCGGCGAGGCCGCGCGCGAAGGCCTCGAGCGCCGACACGCGCGTCGAGGGCGCGACCGCGAGCGCCACCACGAGCGAGGTGGGGCGGGCGCCCATCGCGGCGACGTCGATGAGGTTGGTGGCGACGGCCTTCCAGCCCAGGTCGTGCCAGCTCGACCAGCCGAGCCGGAAGTCGGCGCCCTCGAGCATCGTGTCGGTGGTGACGACGAAGCGGCCGTCCGGTGCGCGCACCACCGCGGCGTCGTCGCCCGGGCCGATGTCGGTGACGTCGCCGGCCGGCAGCAGCGGCAGGAAGCGGCGCAGCGCTTCGAGCTCGCCGGCCTCGTGCAGCGTCGGATCCTGGGGCGCGGCGTCGTCCATGGGGCAACGGTAGCCGCATCGCCGGCCCGCGGTCGGCCGAAGCAGCGCGATCGCGTCGGTAGGCTCGAGGGGTGCGTCTGCTCCCCCTCGCCGCCGCGGCCATCGCGCTGCTGGCCCTCAGCGGCTGCGCCCGCCCCATCTCGCTGCCGCCCGCCGAGGAGGCGAGCGACCCCGGCTGCGCCGAGGTGATGGTGAGGCTGCCCCCGCAGATCGGCGACGACAGCCTGCCGGTGCCGCTCGAGCAGCGCGACACGACCAGCCAGGGCTCCTCCGCGTGGGGCGATCCGAGTGCGATCGCGCTGCGCTGCGGCGTGCCCGTGCCCGCGCCCTCGACCGAGCGCTGCATCAGCATCGAGCTGACCTCCGATGGCACCGTCGACTGGCTCGAGGTCGCGCAGGAGGAGAACGTCTGGACCTTCGTCTCCTACGGCCGCTCCCCCGCGACCGAGGTGGTCGTCGACACCAGCGTCGTCACCGCTGCGACCGCGCTCGAGGCCGTCTCGAAGGCGGTCGACCGCACCGAGCTCGTCGGCGCCTGCACCTGAGATCACCCGCGCGCCGCGGCTGAGCTGCCTCTCGACCTTGGCGCCGCACGAGTCGAGCGCCCTACGCCTCCGGCTGCGCCGCGTCGCCGGCGATGACCTCCGGCAGGAACACCCGGCCGTCGTCGTGACCGGGGTCGAGCACGATCGCGTGCCCCGCCGGGATGCCCGCCGCGAGCTCGGCACCGGTGAGCTTCAGGTGGCTGCGCGTGCGCGTCGCGAAGCCGCCGATGCGCGTGGCGGCCGTGAACGCGACCACCAGCTGCATGTCCTTGTGCGGCAGCACCAGGAACTTGCCCGAGCCCGGGTCGCGCGGGTTCTCGACCACCGCCGGCACCACCAGCTCTGCCTCGCGCACGATCGCCCACGCCGCGGCGTGGTCGGCGGGGTCGATCTCGTGCAGGGCCTCGAGTGTGGGGTTTGCCATGCCCCCAATGCTGGCAGACGCGGCGCTGGGCTCGCAGACGACGGCGAGCGGATGCCCGGGGCCGGTCAGCCGTGTGGGCGGGCTCTGTGAAGATGGTCACCATGGCACTCGACTTCACCGCGATCGATTTCGAGACCGCCAACGGCAACGCCGCCTCCGCGTGCGCGGTGGGGATGGTGAAGGTGCGCGACGGGATGGTCGTCGACCGCTTCTCGACACTCATCCGGCCGACCGCGCCGTACGACGAGTTCTGGGAGTGGAACGTCAAGATCCACGGCATCCAGGCGCACCAGGTGCTCGGCGCCCCGGACTGGGCCGAGACCCAGCAGCGCATCCTCGACTTCGGCGGCGACGATGTCTACGTCGCGCACAACGCCGGCTTCGACAAGGGCGTCATGCGCGCGGCGGCCAAGGCGGCGCGCCTGCCGGTGCCCGACATGCGCTGGACGGATTCGCTGCGCATCGCACGCAAGACCTTCGTGCTCGAGTCGTACCGGCTGCCGGTGGCGGCGCTGGCGGCGGGCTTCGACGACTTCCAGCACCATGATGCGGCCGGCGATGCGGAGGCGTGCGCGGCCATCATCATCGGTGCCGCGAGGCGCCACGAGTGCGACGATCTCGACGCGCTCGTGCAGCGCTGCCTCTCGGCCGTGCACGAGATCGGCGAGCGCCACGAGCAGATGCAGGAGCTCGAGTCGCGCCGCCGGGCGGCGCAGCGCGAACGGCCCTGGTGGCAGTGATCCCGGCGCGATTGTGCCCCAGGCCATAACGAAAGCGTTACAATCGCAGCGTTCACCACGCGCAGTATCCGCGTGATTCCGCGGATGCTCGGGGATCTCGGTCGCGGCAATCCAAATCGCAGGTTGTGGCTATGGGTACCCTTGACGAGGCGTTCAGCAGATACGGCTGGCCGTCCCCACTAGGACGCGACCGTCGACGGACCCGTCGGCGAGCGTATGGTGCCGCTTCGCGAGCGAGGTGACTCGTGCGAGAACGGTAGACGAACGACCGCATGCGCGGCTGCACCCGTCCACGACTGAGAGCCCCTGACCGGGGCGACAGGAGCGAACGTGAGCGAACCCAGCGCGAACGGCGATCAGCCCATCGGCGATGACATCGTCGTACGGGTCGAGCACCTCACCAAGGTGTTCGGCCGGCGCGGACGAGAGGCGGCCGAGCGGCTGGCGCAGGGCGCCACCCGCGATGAGGTGGCCAAGCTCGGCACCGCCGCGGTGATCGACGCCTCCTTCGAGGTCAAGCGCGGCGAGATCTTCGTCGTCATGGGCCTCTCCGGCTCGGGCAAGTCGACGCTCATCCGCATGCTGAACGGCCTGCTCGACGCCACGGCCGGCTCGGTCGACATCCAGGGCGAGCAGGTCACCGGCATCGAGCCGAAGCGGCTGCGCGCGGTGCGACGCTCGCAGGTGTCGATGGTGTTCCAGCACTTCGCCCTGCTCCCCCACCGCACGGTGCTCGACAACGTCGCGTACGGCCTCGAGATCCAGGGGGTCGAGCGCTCGAAGCGCCTCGAGCTCGCGCGCACCGTGGTCGAGCGCGTCGGCCTCTCCGGCTGGGAGCACCGACTGCCGAGCGAGCTCTCCGGCGGCATGCAGCAGCGCGTCGGCATCGCCCGCGCGCTCTGCGCCGACACCCCCGTGCTGCTCATGGATGAAGCCTTCAGCGCACTCGACCCGCTCATCCGCCGTGAGATGCAGGAGCAGCTGGTCGAGCTGCAGGCCGAGCTCGGCAAGACCATCGTCTTCATCACGCACGACCTCAACGAGGCGATGTTCCTCGGCGACCGCATCGCGGTCATGCGCGACGGTCGCATCGTGCAGATCGGCACACCCGAGGACATCCTCACCGACCCGGCCAACGACTACGTGGCCCAGTTCGTGCAGGACGTCGACCGCACCCGCGTGCTCACCGCGGCGAGCGTGATGGAGCCTCCCGCCGCAGCCGTGCCGGTCACGATGGGCCCGCGAGGTGCGCTGAAGACCATGCGCGACATGCAGATCTCCGGCCTGCTCGTCACCGGGCCTGGCCGCATCGTGCTCGGCGCCGTCAAGGATCGCGAGGTGCTCCGCGCGATCCAGAAGGGCGAGCACGACCTCGGCAAGCTCGTCGACGCGAGCGTGCCGACGGTCAGCCCCGGCACGAGCCTCGCGGATCTGCCGGAGCTCGCGATCTCGAGCGGTCTGCCGATCGCGGTGGTCGGCGACGACGACCGGCTGCTCGGCATCGTGCCGCGCGTGCTGCTGCTCGCCGCGCTCGGCAACGTCTCCACCGACACGGCCGAGTTCAGCATCGTCGACATCCCGCCCGCGATGGATCCCCAGCTCGTGACGCAGACCCTCGACGACACGGAGGTGTCCGATGTTCGATGACCTCCGACTTCCCCTCGGCGACTGGGTCGAGGCCGGTGTCGACTGGATCACGGCCAACCTGGCCATCCTGTTCGACCTCGTCAAATCGATCATCACCGGCATCTACGACGCCATCGAGTACGTCCTGGTCGAGCCGCCCGAGCTGGTGCTCATCCTCGTGCTCGCGGCGATCGCCTTCGTCGTGCGCGGCTGGAAGATGGCGGTCGGCACGATCGTCGGGCTGTTCGTGATCGTGCTCGTGAACCAGTGGGACAACGCGATGGCGACGCTCGCGCTGACGATCGTGGCCGCGTTCTTCGCGCTGCTGCTGGCGATCCCGCTCGGCATCTGGGCCGCGCGCAACGACACGGTCTCGACGATCGTGCGGCCGGTGCTCGACTTCTTGCAGACGATGCCCGCGTTCGTCTACCTGATCCCCGCGATCATCCTGTTCAACGTCGGCGTGGTGCCCGGCATCATCGCCACCATCGCCTTCGCGATGGCCCCTGGCGTGCGGCTGACAGAGCTCGGCATCCGCGGCGTGAACCGCGAGATCGTCGAGGCGGGCACCGCGTTCGGCGCCTCGCCCGGACGCATCCTGCGGCAGATCCAGCTGCCGCTCGCGCTGCCGACGATCATGACCGGCGTCAACCAGATCATCATGCTGTCGCTGTCGATGGTCGTCATCGCCGCCATGGTAGGGGCGGGTGGCCTCGGCCAGCCGATCGTGCAGTCGCTGCAGCGCATCGACATCGGGCTGGGCTCCGAGGCTGGCCTGTCGGTCGTGATCCTGGCGATCTTCCTCGACCGCGTCACGAACGCCCTCGGCAGCCTGCAGGACCACAGCCCCGTCGCGAAGCTGCGAGCCCGCCGATCCAGCGCTGACGCGCCGCGGCCGGCCGGAGCCGAACGCGGCATGGTCGCCCCGGCGCCCGCAGAGACCGAAGCAGCCGCCACCGGGGGCCGCTGAGACTGACGCGCCTGCCCCAGCGGTCGCGTCTGAGACACACGATACGAAACGAGAGAGGACACACACCATGAACAAGCGAATCATCCGCGGTACGGCGATCGCCGCCGTCGGCGCGCTGGCGCTCGCCGGCTGCTCGGCAGCCGGTGACGACCCGGAGGCCCCCGAGGGCGGCGCGGCCGAGCAGCAGACCGAGGTCACGATCGGCGTCTTCAACGGCTGGCCCGAGGGCGAGGCCGCCTCCTTCCTGTGGGAGGCCATCCTCGAGGAGAAGGGCTATGACGTCGAGCTCGAGTACGCCGACGCGGGCCCCGTCTTCGCCGGTGTCGCCAGCGGCGACTACGACCTCGCGCTCGACGGCTGGCTGCCGACCACGCACGCCTCGTACATGGAGGAGTTCGGCGACGACCTGGTCGACCTCGGCTCCTGGAACGACGACGCCGTGCTCACGTTCGCGGTCAACGAGGACGCCCCGATCACCTCGATCGACGAGCTCGCCGAGAACGCTGACGCATTCGGCAACCGCATCGTCGGTATCGAGCCGGGCGCGGGCCTCACCGCTGCCACGCAGGACGCGGTCATCCCGACCTACGGCCTCGACGGCATGGAGTACATCACCTCCTCGACGCCCGCGATGCTCGCTGAGCTCAGCTCGGCGATCGACGCCGGCGAGAACATCGTCGTGACGCTGTGGCGCCCGCACTGGGCCTATGACGAGTTCCCCATCCGCGACCTCGAGGACCCCGAGGGCACGCTCGGCACCGCCGAGGAGATCCACACGATCGCCCGCACCGGCATCGAGGAGGACTTCCCGCAGGTCTCCGAGGCGCTGAGGAACTTCCGGATGGACTCGGAGCTGCTCTTCTCGCTCGAGAACGCGATGTTCAACAGCGACGCCGAGGCCAGCGACTACCCCGAGGTCGTCGCCACCTGGATCGGCGAGAACCAGGAGTACGTCGACGGCCTGGCCGAGGGCATCGACCCCGTCGAGTAGGCACGACGCATCGCTCTGGGCCCCGTACGCAGCAATGCGTGCGGGGCCCTTTCGCGCGACATCCCCGGCGCTGCGCTGGACCCCGTCGAGATCCGAGGACCCGTTGCGGCGGATGCGGAAGCAGCGCTGGACCCGTTGCGGACTGCAGGTCCCGTTCGGACGGGTCCTGCGATCCGCAAGAGGTCCGGGAGAGATGAGTGCTCCCGCTGTCGCGCGGTCCAGCGGGATCGTGCCCGCGGTCGGCCTTGTTGGCCCGCCGCCCAGCGGCGCGGGGCGTCCCAGCGGCGCGGGGCGTCCCAGCGGCGCGGGCCGCCCAGCGGCGCGGGCCGCCCAGCGGCGCGGGGCGTGCCAGCGGCGCGGGCCGCCCAGCGGCGCGGGGCGTCCCAGCGGCGCGGGGCGTGCCAGCGGCGCGGGGCGTGCCAGCGGCGCGGGGCGTGCCGGCGGCGCGGGGCGACCGGCCCGGGATGGCGGTGCCTACGACCGCTCAGCGGCCTCTGCGTGCGCGAGCAGCAGCTGCTGGAAGCGAGCCGGGTCCTCCAGGTGCGGCGAGTGGCCGGCGTGCTCGAAGACGACCTCCTCGTAGGCGCCGCCGTTCGCCGCGTACTGCTCGAGCACCGCGCGCGTCTGCGCGATCATCTGCTGCGGCGGCGCGGCCTCCTCCCCCGGCCAGCCGGGCACGATGCCGTGCTTGCCGAGCGTGTGGAAGTCGAAGAACGACTCGTCGCCGACGATCGCGTCGTGCGCGCCGCGCACCCAGAGGATCGCCGGCTTCTCCGCCGCGTCGACGATGCCCGTCAGGTCGAGGTGCTTCGCCGACATCGTGTTGAGGATGCCGCGGTCGCCGGCGGCGAAGCCGGGCCACGAATCGGAGGCGACCCCGTCGCCGGGGTGGTTGTCCTCGCCGGTCTTCGTCGACAGCATCGACTCGACCCAGAGGTCCTCGTGCTCGTCGCTGAACCCCGGCGCGACGTAGCTCGCGCGGTAGACCGAGCGCGGGCTGGTCTGCTCGCCCGCCGAGGTGTCGCCGGCGGCGAGCCGCGCGACGAAGTCGGCGTTGGCTCCCCCGCCGCCCGTGCCCGCCGCATCCGGCGTGCAGAGCGAGCCGTCGAGCCGGGTGCCGAAGCCCTGCGGTGGCACCGGCGCCTGCAGGGTCAGCGAGCGCACCAGGTCGGGCCGGTCGAGCAGCAGCTGCATCACGACGCCGCCGCCCATCGACCAGCCGACCACGTGCGCACCCGCGACACCCAAGGCATCCAGCACCGCCGCGACGTCGTCCGAGAAGTCGCGCAGCCCTCGCGTGGCGTCGACCGGCAGCGTCTCGCTGTCGCCGAAGCCGCGCAGGTCGATCGCGATCGTCGGCCGCGGCAGCGCCAGCATCAGCGGCTGCCAGAACAGCGACGACGACACGTTGCCGTGGATCAGCACGACCGGGGCGCCGGTGGCGCCCTCGGGCGTGCGTCGCAGGACGGATGCGGTGAGGCGGTCGGTCTGGACGACCTGCGCCTCGATGCCGTCCAGGATCGTCGTCATGCCAGGATCTCTGGCTCGGTCTTCTCGCGCACTTCCTCGAGCGTGACGCCCGGCGCGAGCTCGACGAGCTTCAGGCCCTCGGGCGTGACGTCGAGCACGGCCAGGTCGGTGACGATGCGGTCGACGACAGCCTTGCCGGTCAGCGGCAGCGAGCAGGCGTTCACGATCTTCGCCGAGCCGTCCTTCGCGACGTGCTCCATCAGCACGATCACGTGGCGGGCGCCGTGCACGAGGTCCATCGCGCCGCCGGGGCCCTTCACCATCTTGCCGGGGATCATCCAGTTGGCGATGTCGCCGCCGGCCGAGACCTGCATGGCGCCCAGGATGGCGGCATCGATCTTGCCGCCGCGGATCATCGCGAACGACGTGGCCGAGTCGAAGAACGACGTGCCCGGCAGCGTCGTGACGGTCTCCTTGCCGGCGTTGATGAGATCCGGGTCGACGTTCGCCTCGGTCGGGTAGGGACCGACACCGAGGATGCCGTTCTCACTCTGCAGCACGACGGTCACGTCTGCAGGCACGTAGTTCGGCACCAGCGTGGGCAGCCCGATGCCGAGGTTGACGTACATGCCGTCCTCGAGCTCCAGCGCTGCGCGGGCGGCCATCTCATTGCGGGTCAGTGCCATCTCAGCTCTCCTCGCTCGTGGATTCCTCAGACACCGTGCGGCGCTCGATGCGCTTCTCGATGTCGCTGCCGACCTCGATGATCCGGTGCACGAACACGCCCGGCAGGTGCACCGCATCCGGGTCGATCTCGCCCGGCTCGACGAGCTCCTCCACCTGCGCGATGCAGATGCGGCCGGCCATCGCCGCGGGCGGCGAGAACTGCCGGGCGGCCTTGTTGAAGACCAGGTTGCCGTGGCGGTCGCCGCGCAGCGCGTGCACGAGCGAGAAGTCGGTGGTGATGGCCTCCTCGAGCACGAACTCCTTCGGCTCGCCGTCGACGTCGAAGGTCGCGGTGGGCTTCGGGGCCGAGCCCTTCGCGACGGTGCCGTCGGCGTTGTAGCGCTGGGGCAGGCCTCCCTCCTGCACCTGCGTGCCGACGCCGGCGCGGGTGTAGAAGGCGCCGATGCCCGAGCCGCCGGCGCGCAGCTTCTCGGCCAGCGTGCCCTGCGGCGTCAGTTCGAGCTCGAGCTCGCCCGTCAGGTAGCGGCGCTCGAACTCCTTGTTCTCGCCCACGTAGGAGGAGGTCATCTTGTCGATCTGGCCGCCGCGCAGCAGCAGGCCGAGGCCCCAGTCGTCGACGCCGCAGTTGTTCGAGACCACCTTGAGGCCGGTCACGCCGAGCGCCTCGATCGCCTTGATGAGCGCCATCGGGTTGCCAGAGAGGCCGAAGCCTCCGACGGCGATGGTCGCGCCGTCCGGGATGTCTGCGACCGCCTCCGCTGCGGACGCATACGTCTTGTCGATCATCAGCGTGTCTCCTTCTGCACTGCGTGGGCCCGTGGGGCGTCGGTGGCGCGCGCGACCGCTTCGGCCACCGCATCCACCCCCGCACCCATCAGGATCGTGTAGTGGTTCGTGTGCTCGACGTCGGTGACGGAGAGCGCAGGCAGCTGGGACGTCCACGTCGCCAGCCACTGATCATCGTAGAGGCCCGGGGTCTCGTCGAAGAGGCCGCGCGGGCTGCGCAGCAGCTCCGCCGGCTGCTCGAGCGCCAGCAGCGCCTCGGCGTAGCCGTCGCGGCCGTCGAGCTCGACGAGGTTCGCGATCACCGCTTCCGGGTTCGCGGAGGGTCGCAGCACGCCGTCGACGAGCGTCAGGTCGTAGTCGACGTACTCCTCGATCGCCGAGCCCCAGTAGGGGCCGAAGGCCGGGTGCCGGCACCAGAAGTCGCGGTAGGCGGCCGGCGACTCGAAGGTCATCCGCAGCCGCTCGATGGCCGGGCCCAGCACGTCCTCCGGCGCCAGCTCGCTGCCGGCGGGCGCGGGCCGCAGCGGCAGGCCGCCGTCGACCAGCACGAGCGATTCGACCAGCTGGGGGTGCGCGCGGGCGAGGCGCACCGCCACGTAGGCGCCCATCGAGTGGCCGACGACGACCGCCCGCGCGATGCCGGCGGCGCGCATGGCCGCCGCGACGTCCTCCGCGTGCTGCGCGAGGCCGTAGGGGCCGGGCAGCGCCCGGGAGCCGCCGCGGCCGCGCAGGTCGAGCCCGAGCACGGGCGAGTCCAGGCGAGCCGCAAGCGGCGCGAACGACCGGTGGTTGGCCGTGATCCCGTGGATGGCGACGACGGGCGTGCCCGACGCATCCGCTCGCCACAGGGTGCCGACGAGCTCGCCGCCGTCGACGGGCAGTCGCAGCGGCGTCTCGTTCGCTGAGCTGGTCATCGGGCGCTCCATCCGCCGTCCATGACGTACGAGGTGCCGGTGACCATGCCGGCGTGCGGGCCGGCGAGCCAGGTCGCGAGCGAGGCGACCTCCTCGGGCTCGACCAGGCGCTTGATGGCCGCCTCGGTGAGCATGACCTTCTCGAGCACCTCGCTCTCGGGGATGCCGTGGGTGGCCGCCTGGTCGGCGATCTGCGCCTCCACCAGCGCGGTCTTCACATAGCCGGGGTTGATGCAGTTGGAGGTGACGCCATGCTCGGCGCCCTCGAGCGCCGTCACCTTCGAGAGGCCCTCGAGGCCGTGCTTGGCGGCGACGTAGGCGGACTTGAAGGCGGATGCGCGCAGGCCGTGCACGCTCGAGAGGTTGATGACGCGCCCGAAGCCGCGCTCGTACATGCCCGGCAGCGCCGCGCGGATGAGCAGGAACGGCGCCTCGAGCATGAGTGTGTGGATGCGGCGCCACATCTCGGGCTCGTACTGGTCGATGGGCGCGACGCGCTGGATGCCGGCATTGTTCACCAGGATGTCGGCGCGCAGCTCGAGCGACTCGAGCGCCGCGGTGTCGAGGAAGTCGACCTCCCACGCCTCGCCGCCGAGCTCGCTCGCGAGCGCCTGCGCGGCGGCACCGTCGCGGTCGGCGATGACCACCTCGGCGCCCTCCGCGGCGAACGAGCGGGCGATCGCCGCGCCGATGCCGGCGGCGCCGCCGGTGATGACAGCCCTGCGTCCTGCGAGCGTGCTCATGCGTCCTCCTTGGTCAGTGTCGCGGTGGCGACGTCGTCGGTCGCCGGGTCGGCGACGGTGTGGTGCGGGGGGACGGTGCCGAGCGCGCGCTGCACGAAGGCGACCATCTCGTCGAACACGGGCTCTGGCACGGTGGTGGCGCCGGTGCCGTAGGGCCCGTCCTCCCCCGTCGGCCAGAGCACGTAGCGCATGCCGATCATCTCGCCGACGCCCATCAGCGCCCAGGCCGCGACCTCGGGGTCGATGTCGGCGATCTCGCCGGCGGCCTTCGCGCGGGTGAGGCCCTCGATGTAGCCCTCGACGATGCGCTCGTAGTGGTTGCGCATGGCGCCCGGCGCCACGTGCTCGGCCTCGCGCACGACGCGGTAGAGCGCCGGGTGCTCGGCGGTGAAGGCGAAGAAGCCGCGGAAGCCCTCGCGCTCGGCCTCCGCGCGGTTGGAGCCGCGCGCCGCGCCGTCGCTCATGGCCGCGCGCACGCGCCGGTTGAGATCCTCGACGAGCTGCTCGAACAGGTCGAGCTTCGACGCGAAGTACAGGTAGAAGGTGCCCTGGGCGACCCGCGCGCGCTCGGTGATGCGCGAGATCGACGCGGCCTGGTAGCCCTGCTCGGCGAAGACCTCCTCGGCGGCCGCCAGCAGCTTCGCCTTGGTCAGCTCGCCGCGCTTCGTCCTCGGCTCGGCAGTCATGCGTCGGCCCTCTCCTGCGTGTAGGCGGCCGTCAGCGCACGGCGCAACGGCTTGCCGCTGGTCGTGCGCGGGATGGCGTCGACCACGATGTACTGCTTGGGGTGCTTGAAGTCGGCGAGGCGGCCGTCGAGGTGCTCGGCCAGCGCCGCCTCGTCGACGGGCTCGGCCAGCACCAGCCAGGCGACCAGCTCCTCGCCCCAGCGCTCGCTCGGCACGCCCGCGACGGCGACGTCGGCCACGCCCGGGTGCTCGAGCAGCGCCAGCTCGACCTCGATCGGCGCGATCGATTCGCTGCCCGATCGCACGATGTCCTTCACGCGGTCGACGATGCGGATGCGTCCGGCCGCGTCGCGCGCGACCAGGTCACCGGTGCGCAGCCACGGCCCGTGATGCGTGGCGGCGGTCGCCTCGGGGTCGCGGAAGTACCCCTGGAAGACCGCCGGCCCGCGCACCAGCAGCTCGCCGGTGCCGGGCCCGTGCTCGACCCCGCCGTCGATGAGCAGCGCGAGGTCGACGTGCGGGTAGGCGCGGCCGACGGTGCCGGCGTCCGACTCGTCGCGGCAGAGGGTGACGTTGGGCGCGGCCTCGGTGAGGCCGTAGCCCTGCTGCACGCGCACGCCCTGCTGCGCCAGCTGCTCGGCCGCGCGCGGGTCGAGCATGCCGCCGCCGACGATGGCGGTGCGGATGCTGGTGAGGTCGCGCGCGACGAAGTCGGGGTGCTGGATGAGCGCCCGGTAGGTGGTGGGCACGCCCATGGTGGCGGTCACGCGGTGCCGCTCGACCAGCGCGAGCGCACGGCCGGCGTCGAAGGTGCGCTCGAGCACGACGCGCGCCCCCACCCACCAGGCCAGCAGCGGCTGGATGTTCCAGCCCGCCACGTGGTGCTGCGGCAGCACCTGCAGCACGACGTCGTCGGGCGTGAGCGGCGTGGCGCGCGAGAGCGCCAGGTTGTTCCAGGCGCAGTTCGCGTGGCTGAGCACGACCGCCTTCGGCGCGCTCGTGGTGCCGGAGGTGAAGAGCATGAGCAGGCCATCGTCGTCGGCCGGCACGCCGTGACCGAGGTGGGCCGACGCATCCGGCACCTGTGCCTCGACGCCCGCGGCACCGAGGGTGGTGGTGCGGATGCGGTGCTCGCCCAGGCGCGTCAGCGCGGCCTCGGCGACGGGCAGGTGGTCGTCCTCGACCAGCAGCAGCGAGGGGTCGGCGATGGCCAGCTGGGCGGCGAGCTCGCCTGCCGTGAGCCGCCACGACAGCGGCACGAGCATCGCGCCGGCCTTCGCGCAGGCGAACAGCAGCACGACCTGGTCGGCGGTCGAGCCGGTGATGGTCGCGATGCGGGCGCCGCGGCCGTGACCGGCCTCGCCGAGCGCGTGCGCGAGCGCGCTGGCGCGCGCCTCGAGCTCGCCGTAGGAGACGGTGACGCCGCGGTCGACGATCGCTGGCCGAGCCGGGTCGATCGCGGCGCGGTCGGCGCTCCAGCGGCCCAGGGTGAGCGCGCCCGGGGTCAGCACGCCCGGTGTCAGCGCACCGGGGGTGAGCGCACCGGGGTTCTGCCCGCCGGGGGTGGGCCCGCCCGGCGTCGTCGCTTCGGCTGCCATCGCCCTAGGCTTCCACGTCCTGCAGCGCCTCGGGCTGTGCGGCGTCCTGCTTGCCGCCGCGCCGCCTCGTGATGCGGTGGCTGAGGCCGACGATGCCGCCGGGGGCGAACATCACCACGAGCACGAAGAGCATGCCGAGGATGAACAGCGGCTCGGAGAGCGGGATGCGCAGCACGTCGGGCAGGTCGTGGATCCAGGCGGCGGAGGCCAGGTCGGCCAGCCGCTGGTCGAGGATCGTGTAGACGATGCCGCCGACGATCGCCCCCCAGCGGTAGCCGACGCCGCCGAGCACGACGATCACGAGCAGCGTGAGCGTGAAGTCGGCCGTCGAGATGCGGGGCGTGGCGCCCGACTGCAGCAGCATGAAGCCCATGCCGGCGACGGAGCCGAGCACCGCTGCGGCGACGAACACGAACAGGCGCACCTGGTAGGGCCGCAGGCCCAGCACCGTCACGCGCAGCTCGTTCTCGCGCGAGGCGGCGACCACGTGGCCGAGCCGCGAGCGCTCGACCCACAGGCAGGCGAGGTAGACGAGCACCAGGATGCCCAGCGCCAGCCAGTACAGGTTGCGGGTGTTCACGACGCCGACGAAGAACTCGGGCACCACCTCGGTGGTGATGCGCACGCCCTCCTCACCGCCGGTGAGGCCGCCGGTGTTGCGGCGGATCAGCACGTTCGCGGCCTGCGCGAAGGCGAGCGTCACCATGGCGAACGAGATGCCGGTCACCCGCAGCGCGAGCGCGCCGACCAGGCCGCCGAGCACGAGCGCCAGCACGAGCGTGAGCACGATCGCGATGAGGAAGACCACCGTCGGCGGCATGCCGCTGGGCGCCAGCAGCCCCAGCAGGATGGCCAGCCCGTACGCGCCGGCGGCGAAGAACATCGCGTGGCCGAACGAGAGCATCCCCGCGACGCCGAAGATGAGGTGGTAGCTGAGCGCGAGCGCCGCGATGAGGAACGCGTAGGCGAGCATCGACATCGCGCCGGCCGTGTAGGTCGGGCCGGGCAGCACGCCCGGGATGTGGATGTTGAGCAGCGGCAGGATCGCGGCGACGACGACGATGACGCCGCCGATGGCGAGCTTGCCCCAGAGGGACGTGAAGAAGGTGCGCATCGTCATCTCCTAGTGCTTGACCTTGCCCATGAGGCCGGTCGGTCGGAACAGCAGCACGAGCGCGAGGGCGAGCACGACCGCGAAGTCGCCCCAGCCGCCGTAGAAGTTCGCGAACTGCTGGATGACGGCCACGAGCACGGATGCGATGGCCGCACCGGTGAGGGAGCCGAGGCCGCCGATGACGGTGACGATGAAGGCGAAGATGAGCAGCGAGGTGCCCTGGTGCGCCGACACCTGGCCGTAGTAGACGGAGGCGAGGACGCCGCCGAGGCCGGCTGCGGCACCGCCGATGGCGAAGACGATCGTGAAGGCCCGGCGCACGTCGATGCCGAGCGCGGTCACCATGGTGCGGTTCTCGACGCCTGCGCGGATGACGAGGCCGTAGCTGGTGCGCTGCAGGAACAGCACGATCAGCAGCAGCACGGCGATGGCGGCGCCGATGAGCAGCCAGCGGTCGTTCGGGATGTTGGCGCCCAGCACGTTCGTGGTCTCACCGAGCCACCCCGGCAGCCGGATCTGGATCGGGTCGGTGCCCCAGATGCCCTCGAACAGGGCAACCGATGCCAGGCCGAGGCCGACGGTGACGAGCACCTGCTCGATGTGGCGGTTGTAGAGCGGCCGGATGAAGACCAGCTCGGTGAGGGCCGCCACCACGGCGCCCACGACGACGCCCACGAGCATGCCGATCAGCAGGCCGGCCCAGGTGCCGTCGCCGACCCTGCGGCCGACCTCCCAGCCGATGAAGCCCGCGATGGTCAGGAACGAGCCGTGCGCGAAGTTCAGCACGCCCATCAGGCCGTAGATGAGCGAGAGCCCGCTCGCCACCAGGAAGTAGAGGGCGCCGAGGCCCACGCCGGTGATGAGCAGCAGGATGATGATGCTCACGCCGCCTCCTCGTCGGTCGAGACGCCGAGGTGCCGGTGCACGAGGTCGGAGTCGAGGAACTCGGCGGCGGGGCCCGTGTGGACCACCCGGCCGCCGGAGAGGACGATGACGGTGTGCGCGAGGTCGCGCACCACCTGCAGGTTCTGCTCGACGAGCAGCATCGGGGTGCGCTCGGCGGCGGCCTCGAGGGCCTTGGTCACGGTGCCGACGATCAGCGGCGCGAGTCCCTTGGTCGGCTCGTCGACGAGCAGCAGCCGATTCTGATTCATGAGTGCGCGCGAGAGCGAGACCATCTGCTGCTGGCCGCCCGAGAGCGTGCCGGCCTGCTGCTTGGCGCGCTCGATGAGCTCGGGGAAGAGCTCGGCGACGATGGCCCGGTTGGGGGCGCCGTCGCGCTCGGCGAGGCGGAGGTTCTCCTCGACGGTGAGCTGGCTGAAGACCTCGCGATCCTCCGGCACGTAGGCGATGCCCTGCTGCACGATGCGGTGGGTCATGAGCTTGTCGATGCGGGTGCCGTCGAAGGTCACTTCGCCCGTTCGCTCGTACAGGCCCAGCAGCGCCTTGATGGTCGACGACTTGCCGACGCCGTTGCGGCCCAGCAACGCGGTGACGCCGTGCTCGGCGACGTCGAAGGAGGCGTCCTCGACGACCTGCTGGCCGGCGATCCGCGCGCTGAGGCCGCGCACGGTGAGGATGGCGGTCATACGGTCTCTCCGAGGTAGGCCTTCTGCACTGCGGGGTTGGCCATGACGGCCTTGGGGGTGTCGATCGCGAGCATCTCGCCGTGGTGCATGACCGCGACGCGGTCGACGAGGCCGAGCAGCACCTCCATATGGTGCTCGACCATCAGCACGGTGCGCCCGGAGGCGTGCAGGCGGCGGATCACCTCGACCAGGCCCGGCACGTCGCCCGAGCCGACGCCCGCCATGGGCTCGTCGAGCAGCACCACCTCGGGTTCGGTGGCCAGCAGCATGGCGATCTCGAGCTTGCGCTTGTCGCCGTGCGAGAGCACGCCCGCCTCGCTGTCGATGTGGTGGGCGAGGCCCACCTCGTCGAGGCAGCGCTGGGCGATGCCGGCGGCCTCGTCGTCGGCCCGGGGGAACTTCCAGGGGCTGGTCGCTCCCCCGAGCTTCGACTGCGCCGCGAGGCGCGCGTTCTCGCCGGCGGTGAGGCCGGCGAAGACGCTGGAGGTCTGGAACGTGCGGCCGAGACCGACCCGTGCCCGCTGGTGCACCTTGCGCCGGGTGACGTCCTCGCCCGCGAGCGACACGGTGCCGCTCGTGGGGATGAGGACGCCGGAGATGATGTTGAACAGCGTCGTCTTCCCGGCGCCGTTGGGGCCGATGACCCCGATCATCTCTCCGGTCGCGACCTCGATCGAGACGTCGTGCAGGATGCGCGCGCCGCCGATCTGGAGGCCGACGCTGTGCAGCGCGAGCGCGGGTCGGTCTGCCATCACTCGGCCGCGACCGGGGGTGCGACGGCCTCGGCGTCGGCGATCTCGACGAGCTCCGGCACCCACTCGCCGTCCTGGTCGACGAGCGAGACCTGGAACATGGGCTGGATGACCGCGTGGTCCTCGGCGCGGATGGTGAGCTCGCCCTTGACCGACTCGAAGGTCCAGCCCTCGAGCGCCGCGATCATCGCGTCGATGTCGCCGGTGCCCTCGGTGATGGCGCGCACGAGCATCTGCGCGCCGACGAAGCCGTCCGGCGTGAAGAGGTCGGCCTCGTAGCCGTTCTCCTCGAGGTAGGCGTCCATCGCCTGCGCGGCCTCATTGTCAGTCGCGCCCGGGAAGTAGTGGTTCAGGAACTGGATGTCGCCCGAGCCCGGTCCGTACGCCTGGTACGACGCGCGGTCGGCGAGGCCAGTGACGACGGTCGTCGACTCGAGCACCTGCTGCTGCGCGAGCGCCTCCCACATCGCGCCGGTGGTGGCGCCAGCCCAGGCGACGAACACCATGTCGGGGCTCTCGGCGGCGATCTGCTGCGCGAACGGCGTGAACTCGGTGGCGTCCTCAGGGACGAGGATGGGCGTGACGGTCGCGCCCTCGGCGCCGAGCACTGCCTCGACCGAGGCGACGTTGCCCTGGCCGAACGCGTTGTCCTGGCCGAAGACGACGATGTTCGAGCCCTCGACGCTCTCGAGGAAGGTCGCGGCGGTCGCGACATCCTGCAGCGTCTGGCGGCCCGAGCGGAAGGTCTGCTCGTTGATGCCGGTGATGGCGTCGGCGGCGGCGGGGCCGGAGAGGAACAGCACGTTGTTCTGCGCTGCCTGCTCGGCGACGGCCAGCGAGACGCCGGAGGCCGCGGAGCCGCCGATGATCTGGAAGCCCTGGCCGATGACGTCCTTGGCGAGGTTGACGGCCGTGTCGGGGTTGCCCTGGTCGTCGAGCCACTCGATGTTGAGCTCGATGCCGTCGATCTCTCCGGTGCCGTCGGTGGCGTAGTCGAGGCCTGCCTCGAAGCCCTGCTGGTAGGTGGCGCCGTAGGCGGCGAGCGGGCCGGTGATCGAGGTGATCATGCCGACGTCGACGGTGACCGTCTCGGCCGCACCCTCGGAGCCGGCCGGCTCGGAGGCGTCGGGGCCCGCGGTGGTGGGAGCGCACGCCGTGAGGGCGAGCGCCGCGATGGCGATGCCGACCCCGGCGAACTTCGTTGTCCTGCGCATGAGTTGCCTTTCAGCTGTGCGAGCCCCGTCAGGGGCGGCTCGGCTGGGCGAGCACTCCCTCGTGCGGCTTCACGGTGTCAAGAACCTGACAGGTGGTTCAGGTTTCAGGTTCAAGCATGTGCCGCGGGCACATGCGTGTCAAACCCGCCGCTCGAACGTGACCGGATCGTGACCATCGCGGCCGCCGATCCGGCCGCGCGCCCCGCTCAGGAGAAGGTGCTGAGCGCCGCCGTGTAGGCCTCGGGCTCGGCGCGCGTCTGCTCCGTCACGAGCAGCGCCGAGCCGCTGAGCACGCGCGTGTGCTCACCGCGGCACGGGATCGTGACGATCCTCGTGAGCCCGGCCTCCCACGCTGCGATGAGGGCGGGCAGCGAGCGGTGCTCGGGCGTGTCCGGCAGCCGTTGCCGCATCGCTCGGCTCAGCGTGTCGAAGCGCCGCCCGCTCCACTCCAGGTAGCCGCGCTCGAGCGCCGCCTCGCCGAAGCGGTCGCGCCAGCTCGGCCCGTGCAGCGCGAGCAGCGCCGCGAACCGCTCGTCCGAGGCGTCCTCGGTGTGCATCAGCGCATCGATCTGCGCGCCCGTGATGACGCCTGCGGCATGCTGCATCGCCGCGGGCCAGAGCTCCGACCAGGCCGACTCCCACGCGATCGCGTCCTCGGGCTCCCCCGCGGGCTCCGGCTTCTGCACCAGCAGCGGCGGCACGTCGCCCTCCGGCTGCAGCGCGTAGGCCTCGCGGATCCAGAGCAGCTCCTCGACGGGCGAGCTGTGGTTCTCGATCGAGATGGCCATGTCGTGCGGCCACGGGTTGCCGGGCATCGGCATCATCGAGCGCATCCGGGCCTCCTCGTGCGGACGACCGCGTCCGCGGCACCAGTCTCGCGGGCGATCGCGGCGCCGTCCAGCGGCACGTGAGAGCCGTCTCATCCCCCGTCCATCGCAGGCTCATCCCCGACCGTTCGAATGGATCCCGTTCCGACGACGACACGAGGAGAGATCATGAGCATCACGAGCGCCACCCGGCCCGGCACCCACCACACGGCCGACGACGCTGCGCGCCGCAGCGCATCCGCCCCCTTCGTCCGCCCGATCGAGCCGGCCGACCTGGTCGGCGTCAAGCGCGCGTACTCCACGCGGCGGGTCGACCTGCAGCGCGCCGCGCAGGTGCGGCTCGACCTCGCGCCCCGGAACGGCGACCTGGTGCTCGCCCAGGTGGGCGAGATCGGCCAGCACCAGCGCATCGAGCTGCCCGAGGGGCGCCGCGCGCCGATGCGCGAGGGCGAGCAGGTCATCGTCGCGATCTCGAACCGCTACGCCCCCGACCAGTTCGAGGCGGTCGTGCCCGAGACGCTCGCCGAGCCGCTCAGCCTCGTCGCCGGCGGCGGCATCGCCGGTCGCGTCGTCGCGCAGCACGCCCGCATGGAGGACGCCACCGAGCTGCTGCCCATCGGCCTGCTGGCCGACGCCGACGGCCGCGTGCTGAACGTCGCCGACGGCGCGATCGGCGAGGCGCCGCGCGCGCCCCGCCCGCCCGTCGTCGCCGTCGTGGGCGCGGCGATGAACTCGGGCAAGACCACCACGGTGGCGAAGCTCGTGCAGGGCCTCGCCGCCGCCGGCGAGCGGGTCGGCGCCATCAAGGTCACCGGCACCGGCTCGGGCGGCGACATCTGGTCGTTCAAGGACCACGGCGCGCACGTCGCATACGACTTCACCGACTTCGGGTGGGCCACCACCGCCGAGATCGGCGTCGAGGCCGTCGCCGAGATCCTGCGCCGCGGCATCGCGCGACTGAGCGCCGATGGCTGCACCGCGATCGCCGTCGAGGTCGCCGACGGCGTCTTCCAGCGAGAGACGGGCGAGCTCGTCGAGCACCCGGCCTTCGCCGAGCAGGTCGACGCCGTGCTGTTCGCGGCGACGGATGCGCTGTGCGGCATCGCGGGCATCGGCTGGCTCGAGGCGCGCGGCCACGCACCGCTGGCGGTCTCCGGCGTGCTGACGGCCTCGCCGCTCGCCACCCGCGAGCTCGCCGGCCAGACGACGACGCCCATCTGGGACATCGAGACGCTCGCCGACGCCGCCCACGCCAAGGGCGTGCTCGTCACCGCCCGCGAGCAGCGCGACCGATGAGCGGCGGCGCCCGGCTGCCGCTGCCGATCGCGCGCGGCAGGATCGGATCCTTCGCGCTGCTCGTCGCCATCGGGGTCGGGCAGGCGCTCGGCGCGATCGGGCTCGCGCTGCTCGTGCAGCTCGCGTTCGAGCTGATCGTCACCGCATGGGCCTCACCCGATGCGGCCGACGACCCCGACTGGCGGCGCATCGCCGGCATCGTGGCGCTGCTGGGCGGCGCCGTGGCGGTCACGGCCCTGTGCCGCGCTGCAGAGCGCACGGTCGCCGAGAAGATGGGGCAGCACTACGTGCAGGAGGTGCGGCAGCAGCTGTTCGCCCACCTCACCCGCGTGCCCGCTTGCGTGCTGGGCCGCAAGGCCAGCGGCTCGCTGCTGCTGCGCTTCGCCGGCGACCTCTCGGCGCTGCGCAGCTGGGTGAGCCTGGGCCTGTCGCGATTGACCGTCAGCGGCGTCGCGGTCGCGCTCGTGCTGGCGGTGCTCGCGACCATCGCCCCGCGGCTCACCGTGGCGGTGGCGCTGGCGCTGCTGACCGGCACCCTGTTCACGATCGCGGTCGGCGTCAGCCTCGCGGATGCGTCGCGCACGGCGCGCAACCGCCGGGCGCAGCTCACCGGCGAGGTCTCCGAGCGACTCTCGAACGTCGGCGTGCTGCAGGCATCCGGCCAGGAGCGCCGCGAGCACCGGCGCATCGGCCGCAAGGGTGCGCGCGTCGCCGACGCCATGGTCGCGCAGGCGCGTGCGGCCGGCACCGCGCGCGGCGTCGCCGAGGCGACCGGCGGCGCGGCGACCATCGCCGTGCTGATCGCCGGCGCGCTCGACGTGCGGCTCGGCGACACCTCCCCCGCCGCGATCGTCGGCGCGCTCACGGTCGTCGGCATGCTCGCGACCCACCTGCGCGATCTGGGTCGGGTCGCCGAGTACCACGCGCGCGCCGGCGTCGCCCGCGCCGCGGCCATCCGCTTCCTGCAGCTCGAGCCGCTGCCCGACCCCGGCGGGCTGCCGGAGCTGCCCGAGGGCCCCGGCGTGCTCGAGCTGCGCGGCGTCGCGCTCACGCCCGGGCTCGCGGGCGTCTCCGCCCGCGCAGAGGCCGGCCAGACCGTCGCCGTGGTGGGCGGCAACGGCGCGGGCAAGTCGACGCTCGGCAGCGTCGCCGCCCGGCTGGTCGACCCCGAGGCGGGTGCGGTCATGCTCGACGGCGCCGACCTGCGCGAGGTGCGGCTGCGCTCCACCCGCCGCGCGATCGGCGTGGTGGGCCCGGATCTGCCGCTCATGCGCGGCACGCTCGAGCGCAACGTGCGCTACCGCCACCCCCGCATCAGCGACAGCGAGGTGGGCCGCATCGCCGCCATCACCGGCGTCGACGCGCTCGCCGAGCGGCTGGAGCAGGGCTGGAGCACCGACGTCGGCGAGTCGGGCAGGCAGCTCTCCGCCGGCCAGCGCACCCGCGTGGCCCTCGCCCGCGCGATGCTGGGCGACCCGCGCATCCTCGTGCTCGACGAGGCCGATGCGCACCTCGACGCGCAGACCCGCGAGACGCTGCGCGCGGTGGTGCGGGGCCGAGCCGGCACGACACTCGTGATCACCCACGACGCCGAGATGGTCGCATCCGCCGACGTCGTCTGGCATCTGGACGCGGGCCGTCTCGTGGAGGCCGGACCGCCGCACGCGCTGCTGCACGGCGACGGCCCGACCGCGCGCCTGTTCGGGCGGCAGGTCGATCGCACCCAGCGGAACGAGCCGCAGACACCCAGCGCTCACCAGAGGCTGCGCACAGCCTCCAGCTCGCCGAATGCCGAGTCGAGGGTGACGAGTCGCGCGTTCTCGAGCACAGCTTGCGCTGCGAGCATTCGATCGAACGGATCCCGGTGACTCCAGTCGAGCGCGCCGGCGAAGAGCGCGTGGTGCTCCTCGACCGGCAGCGCGGTCGCGCCGAGCCGAGCCACCAGTCGACTGTAGTTGTCGACGAGCGGCTGGACGTTCGGCAGCTTGCCGATGCGCACCTTCGTGCTGATCTCCCATGCGGAGACGGCCGACACGAGGAGCTCGTTCGCGCGGTCAGCGATGCCTTCGCGTGCGGTCGGGCTCAGCCGCTCAGGCTCGGTCAACGCCCACAGCAGCGCGTGCGTGTCGAGGATGAGCCGCACTCAACGCTCCCAGACCGCGAGCTCATCCTCGGGAAGCTCGTCGAAGAACGAGTCGGGGATCGACATCGACAGGATGCCGAGCTCGCGCGGGGCAGGCGGCGCTATGGGCTCGAGACGCGCGATCGGGCGACCGTTGCGGGCGATCACCACCTCTTCGCCGCGCTCGACCGAAGCGAGCAGCTTCGAGAGCTGCGCCTTCGCGTCCTGCACGTTGACCTGCATCATGACGTCATGCTAGCGGCAACCAGACCAGGCTGGCCAGACCAGGCTCAAGGACGTGCGGGCGTGCCGTCGGCCGGCCGCGCGGGCACCGGTCCCGCGGCCCGCGCGGCGAACCACCCGACCAGTCGCTCGAAGGGGCCGCGGCTGCCGCTCGACGCGAGCAGGGCACCGATGCCGACGCCGATCGCCACCTGCACGGCCCAGCCGCCCCATCCGCGCGCGAGCCCAGGCGCATCCTCGAACAGCAGCGCGCCCAGGAGCGTGACGAGGATGGTGTGCACGATGTAGATCGTCAGCGGGGCGGCGCCTGCGGCGCGCAGCGGCTCGATGATCTGCAGCACCCGCGTCGGCAGGAACGAGGCGACGAGGCTCAGCCCGGCGATCACCATGAGCGCGATGCCGACGGTGCGGGCGATGTCTGCAGGCGTGCCCGTGTGCGGCGCCGCGAGCAGTTGCCATGCGAGCCCGCTGCCCTGCGCCACGCCGTAGCCGCTCGCGAGCGCGACATCGCGAGCCGTCTCGAGCGATCCGCCGAACTCCGCGGCGGCGACGCGCCGCAGCCCGATGTCGCTCACGACGAGCGCGGCCGCGGTCAGCACCGCGCCGATGCCGCCGATGCCACCGAATGCTGCGCGCTCGCGGCCTGCAGCCCGCGCCGCGAGGATGCCGCGCGCGAGGAGCATGCCGATGAGCAGGTACGCGATCCAGATGAGCGCCGGATACACGCCGGTCAGCGCCACATCGGCAACGGTCGCGAGCGGGTCGCTCCAGAGCGTGCCGAGCGTGTGCGTGCCATCGAGCAGCGGCAGCCGCTCGTGCGCGGCCACCACGAGCGAGCCGCCCGCCGCGGCGAGCGCCGCCGCGAGCACCGCGAGCAGCCAGCTCGGCAGCAGCACGAGCACCGACGCGGCCATGATCGCGACGCCGAAGGGCACGAGCACGATGTACACGGCCGCCGCGAACGGGATCACGAGGAACCCAAGCACGGCGACCACGAGGCCGCGCACGAGGATCGAGCGCATGGCGCCGCCGCGGTCGCCTGCGGCGAGCCGAGCGCGCGCGGCGAGCACGACGCTCACCCCGCCGAGCACGGCGAACAGCGTCGACGGCGGGCCGTCGATGAGCGCGACGACTGCCGCCGGCGGGCCCTCGCCCCCGCCGAGCGTGTGCGCGGCCATCATGCCGACGACCGCGAGCAGCCGCGCGAGATCGATGCCGACGAATCGGGCGCCGTCCGGTCGCCGGGTGCTGCTCACGGAACCATCGTGCCGTACGCGCCCGAGCGAGCCCGCGCATCCGCCCGACACGGCACGATCCCGCAGCCCTGAGGCCACGGGGTCGCGAAGAGGCGCGTCAGCTGCGCGCCCACTCCTTCTCGAGCCACTTCTCGGCGCGGTGCTCGGCGATCACGCGGCGCGCCGTGCCGGTCTTCGAGCGCAGCACGAGCGACTCGGTGCGAATGAGCGGCCCCTTGCGGCGCACGCCGTCGAGCAGCTGCCCGTCGGTGACGCCGGTGGCGACGAAGTAGGTGTTGTCGCTCGCGACCAGGTCGTTGAGCCCCAGCACGCGGTCGAGGTCGTGGCCGGCGGCGATCACCTTGCGGTGCTCCTCGTCGCTCTGCGGCGAGAGGCGGCCCTCCATGAAGCCGCCGAGCGCCTTGATCGCGCATGCGGTGATGACGCCCTCGGGGGTGCCGCCGGCGCCGGCGCACATGTCGATGCGGCTCTCCCAGCGCGAGGCGTTGATGCCGCCGGCGACGTCGCCGTCGCGCATCAGGCGCGTGCCGGCGCCGGCCGCGCGGATCTCCTCGATCAGCTCCGCGTGGCGCGGGCGGTCGAGCACGGCGACCACGATCTCCTCGACGTCCTTGCCGGTCGCCTTCGCGTACTCGCGGATGTTGTCGGTCATCGACTGCTCGAGCGAGATGATGCCGATCGCCTCGGGGCCGGCGACCAGCTTGTCCATGTAGAAGGCGTCGACCGGGTCGTACATGGTGCCGCGGTCGGCGACCGCGATGACGCTGAGCGCGTTCTGGCGGCCGGCGGCGGTGAGCGAGGTGCCGTCGATCGGGTCGACCGCGATGTCGGCGCTGGGGCCGCGGCCGTTGCCGACGTGCTCGCCGTTGAAGAGCATCGGCGCCTCGTCCTTCTCGCCCTCGCCGATGACGATCACGCCGTCGAAGGCGACGGTGGCGAGGAAGGTGCGCATGGCGTCGACCGCGGCGCCGTCGGCGGCGTTCTTGTCGCCGCGGCCGATGTACGGCACGGCGCGGATGGCGGCGGCCTCGGTGGCTCGCACGAGCTCCATCGCGAGGTTGCGGTCGGGGTTGTCGAAGACGGGGGCCTTCTGCGAGTCGCTCTGCGGCACGGGGTGTCCTCCAACGGATCAGGGCTTGTTCCGAGCCTAGTGAGCGGATGCGTCGTGGCCGCCATGCGGTGCGGCGAAAGTCCCGCGGTTCCTTCGCGGGAGCGAGGGTCTCACTCCTGCTCGGCGATGACGTCCGCGACGGCGGCCAGGATGACCGCCGACGAGGCGGCCCCGGGGTCGGGGTAGCCCAGGTCGGGGCTGGAGGCGTCGAAGCGATCCTCGATCGCGGCGGTCTGCATGGCGGCCTCCTCGGCGACGCCGGCCGCGTGGGCGGCGGCGTCGGCGCCGGTCTCGCCCCGCTGCAGGTGCACGTGGGCGTCGCCGAGCGCCGGCAGCATGGTGTCGACGAGCGACTTCTGGCCCAGGTGGGCGTCGGTGGCGGCTTCGAGCGCTCGGAGGGCGGCGTCGACCATGGCCGTCGGCCCGTCGGCGATCGCCCCGGCCGCCGCGCGGCCCATCGCGCCCCAGAGGGAGTTGGCGTTGCCGACCTCGCCCGCCCAGGCATCGCTGGCGGCGAGGAGCGCTGTGCCCTCGGGTGCCGTGGCGGCTGCCGCGCGCGCCGCCGTGGCCCCGGCCAGCATGTGCGTGCCGTGGTTGCCGTCGTCGCCGACGGCGTCGAGCTCGTCCAGCTCCTCGCGAGCCTCATCGAGTGCGGCCACGATCCGCTCGAGTGCCGTGCGGACGATGGCGTCGCGCAGCTGCCCATCGGTCGTGTGCATGTCGTGCCTCCTGGGCGCACCCGGCGTCGGCGGGGCGCGTGCCAGAAGCGTAGACCGTCCACCCGAACGGCGGGTGCACGCCTGGCTGGGCAAGGAGCAGGCCGGATCGGGTGTCGCGGTTCCCGATCCGGCCTGGGGTGCACCCTCGTGGACGCACGTCTGGTGACGACGTCAGACGCCGGTGGTCTCCTCCGACCGATCGCGCATCCGTCCCAGCAGTGCACGGCCAGGCTTGATGAGCTTCGGCAGCACGATCATCGCGACGGCGGCGAGCAGCACGCCGACGGCGATCGGGCTCTGCAGCACCACGCCCAGGTCTCCCCGGCCGATGGCGCTCGTCTGCACGAGCGCCTTCTCGAACAGCGGGCCGAGCACGAGGCCCAGCACGAACGGTGCCATCGGCAGGTCGAGCTCCTTCATCAGGTAGCCGAGGATGCCGAAGATCAGCACCAGCCAGACGCTGAACATGTTGTTGCTCACCGAGTAGGCGCCGATGAGCGACGTCAGCAGGATGATCGGGTACAGGTAGCCGTACGGGATGCGGAGCATCTGCGCGAACACCGGTGCGAGCGGCAGGTTCAGGATCAGGAGCAGCACGTTGCCGATGAAGAACGACACCAGCAGGCCCCACACGAGCGCCGGCTGCGTCTCGAACAGCAGGGGTCCTGGCTGCAGGCCGAAGATCGTGAACGCTCCCAGCAGCACCGCAGTGGTGGCGCCGCCCGGGATCCCCAGCGCGAGGGTCGGCACGAAGTTCGCGTTCGCGGCCGCGTTGTTCGCGCTCTCCGGGGCTGCGACGCCCTCGATGGCGCCCTTGCCGAAGTTGGCCTTGTTCTTGCTCACGCGGCGTTCGATGCCGTAGGACATGAACGATGCGAGGGTCGAGCCGGCACCCGGCAGGATGCCGAAGGCGAAGCCGACACCCGAGCCACGCAGGATCGCCGGCATGGAGTCGGTGATGTCCTTGCGCTTGATGACCATGTCCTTGAAGCGCGCCTTGATCGGCTCGGCTGCCCCCATGCGGATCTGGTAGAACACCTCGCCGAGCGCGAAGATGCCGATCATCACCTCCACGAAGGGGATGCCGGAGAGCAGGTTGACGTTGCCGAAGGTGAACCGCTCGGTGCTGGTGCCCGGCGAGATGCCGACGGTGGCGACCAGCAGGCCGGCGACGGCCATGAGCGCACCCCGGATGAGCGCGCCGCCCTGGAAGGTGACGACGATCACGAGGCCGAAGATCATGACGGCGAACATCTCGACCGGCGTGAACTTCAGCGCCACATCGGCCAGCGGCGGAGCGACGGCGATCAGCAGCGCGAGCGAGATGATCGCGGCGATGAACGAGCCGATCGCGCTGATGGCCAGTGCCGCGCCAGCTCTGCCCCGTTTGGCCATCTGGTAGCCGTCGATCGTGGTGACGACGCTCGCCGCCTCACCGGGGGTGGAGATCAGCACGGACGTGATGGTGCCGCCGTACTGCGCGCCGTAGTAGATGCCGGCGAGCATGATGAGCGCCGTGACGGGCTCGAGCGCGAAGGTCAGCGGCAGCAGCACCGCGACACCGGTGGTGGAGCCGAGACCGGGCAGCAGGCCGATGACCGTGCCCAGGAAGACGCCGATGAAGCACCAGATCACATTCTCGACGGTGAGCGCGGTCTGGAAGCCGAGCAGGAGGTTCTCGAGCATCAGATGAGTCCGATCATGCCGGTCGGCATCGGCAGCCGCAGCAGCACGGCGAAGACGAGATGGAAGACCCCGATGGTGACTGCGCTGACGATGATCGAGGGGATGAGGTTGCGGCGCTCGACGACCGTCGCGATGACCACCATCAGCAGGCCGAGGGAGATGAGGAGCCCCAGCACGGGGATGAGCAGCAGCGCCACCAGCAGCAGGGCGACCACGGCCACGAGCATCCGGTTGCGCTGGCGCTGCGTGCGGCCGAGCGCGTCGATGTCGGGCGACTCCTCGACGGTGTCGATGACCGCCTCCACCTCCTCTGCCAGCGTGCCGAGCTCGTCGAGGGAGCTGCTCGGCTCTCGGCGCATCAGCGTCATCACGACGTCAGCGCCTGCGAGCAGGATCATGAGCACGCCGAGGGCGAGTGGTAGGAAGCCTGCACCGACCTGACCGTTGTCCTGGGTGACGCCGTAGCCCCATCCACCGATGGCAGCCGCGACACCCAGGAGGGCCAGGGCCGCGCTGAACGCGGCCCTGGCAATCCGGGGCGAAAGGGTCACTGCGAGACGACCGCTTCGAGGTCAGCCGAGTTCTGCGCGAGGTACTCCACGAACTCGTCGCCGTAGAGCGCGTTGGCCTGCATCAGGTTGTCCTCGATGTAGGCGGTGTACTCCTCCGAGGCCACGTAGTCCTCGGCCGCGTCGATCCAGTACTGCCGCGCCTCGTCCGAGATGCCGCCCGGGGCGATGAAGCCGCGCCACTGCGCGAACGCCACATCGATGCCCTGCTCGACGGCCGTGGGCACGTCGGCGAGCTCTTCGTACTCGTAGCGGTCTGCCGAGAGCGCGCAGACGGCGCGCAGGTCACCGGACTCGAGCTGGCCGAGCACCTCGCTCGGGTTGAGCGAGCCGACCTCGACGGTCCCGCCGAGCAGGCCCGCGATGACCTCGCTGCCGCCCTCGAAGGGCACGCGATCGAACTCGATGTCCTGGTCCTGCTCGATCAGCGTGAAGACGACCTCATCGAGGCTGACCGCGCCCGACACCGCCACCACGACGCCGTCGTCGCCGCGCGCGGCGTCGACCACATCGGTACAGGTCTGGAACTCGCTGTCGCCGGGCACGACGACGAGCGTGTAGTCGTCGCCGAGCTTCATGATCGGCGTGAACGACTCGTAGTTGAACTCCACGTCCGTCGTGAGCGGCAGCGCGAGCAGCGCCGTCTCGGCGGCGAGCAGGTAGTTGCCGTTGCCCTCCTGCGCGAGGAAGTGCGAGTAGCCCACAGCGCCCGAGCCGCCTTCGCGGTTCTCGGTCGTGATGGTCGCGCCCGTGGCGTCCTCGAGTCCGCTCGCGATGGCGCGGCCCGAGACGTCGGAGCCGCCGCCGGCGGCGAAGGGCACGATCATGCGCACGTCGGTGGGCGCGAATGCGCCCTCGGCACCTTCGGAGCCGGCCGGCGTCGCGCCGGTGCTGGAGCAGGCCGCGAGGGCTGCGATGGCGACGGCGCTGATCGCGACCGTGGTGATGCGTGACTTCATTGTCTTGTTCCTTGCTGTGTTGGGGTGGTGAAGGGTCAGAAGGTCAGTTGCTGCCGCGCGCAGCGCGCGCCTGCGTGCCGACGCCGACGGCGGTCGAGAAGGCGTGCTCGTAGGCACCGGTGGAGGCGACGCGCTTGCCAACCACGTCGAACGCGGTGCCGTGCGCGGGCGTGCAGACACCGATGCTGAGGCCACCGGCCATGGTGACGCCGCGGTCGAAGCCGAGCAGCTTCACCGCGATCTGGCCCTGGTCGTGGTACATCGTGAGCACGCCGTCGAACTCGCCGTCGCGCGCCTTGAGGAAGATCGTGTCGCTCGGGAACGGGCCGGATGCGTCGACGCCGCGAGCGCGCAGCTCCTCGATCGCGGGCGCGATGATGTCGATCTCGTGGCGGCCGAACTTGCCCGACTCCCCCGCGTGCGGGTTGAGGGCGCAGACGCCGATGCGGGGCTGCTCGATGCCGCGTGCCTTGAGCACGCCCTCGAGCAGCTCGCCCCGCTCGACCACCAGGTCGAAGGTGATGAGGTCGGCGACCTCGGCGATCGAGCAGTGGCTCGTGACGCGGCCGGTGACCAGCTCGGGCAGGATGTTGAGCTCGGTCGCGCTCGTGCCGTCGGCGAGCACGGTCTCGAACCAGGCCATCTCGTCGTTCTCGGTCATGCCGGCCAGGTGCAGCGACGACTTGTTGAGCGGGGCGAAGACGATCGCGTCGACCTCGCCCGCCTTCGACAGCTCGAGGGCGCGACGCAGGCTCGCCATCGCCCACAGGCCGCCCTCGCGGGTCGCCTGCCGGCGCACGAAGCCACCCTCGGGGCGCTCGCCGCCGTTGTCGATCAGCTGCGGCACCCCGGTGCCCGCCTCGCGCGTCCAGGCGAACTCGACGCCGGCATCCGTCATCGCGTCGACGAGCTCCTGCTCGTCGCCGATCAGCAGGATCTCGGCGGCCTCGGTCGTCGCGGCAGCGGCGAGCTGGCGCGCGACGAGCTCGGGGCCCACGCCGGCCGGATCGCCGAACGTGAGCGCGATGCGGGGGCGGAGTGCGGTGGTGGTCATGGTGTCGATTCCCTTCGACTCAGAGCGCGGGAGCAAGGCTGGTGGCGCGCTCGTCCGCGGCGAGCACGTCGCGGATGTAGCGCTCGTTGGTGGCGCAGACGCCGAGGCTGTCGCCGCCGTAGTGCTCGGTGAGGATGATGCCGTCGAAGCCGAGCCCGACAGCATCCTGCAGCACCTGGCGGTAGTTGATCAGGCCCGTCTCCATTGTCGACGGGGTGCTCGAGAACCACGAGCCGTCGCCGGCCTCGTCCCTTGCGTAGTTCTTCACGTGCCAGTAGTTCGCGTGCGGCAGCGTCTTGGCATACACCTCCCGCCAGTCCTCGATGGGGCGGTGCAGGCGGATGAGGTTGCCGACGTCGGGGTTGAGGCCGACAGCGTCGACGCCGATCTCCTCGACCAGTCGCACCGCCGAGTCGGCGGTGCCGAGGTAGGTGTCCTCATACATCTCCAGCGACATGCGGAGGCCGACCTGCTGGGCGTGCATGCCGAGCTCGCGCAAGCGCGTCACCGCCGCGTTCCAGATCTCGCGGTCATCCGGGTCCTGCGTGCCCTGCGCGGTCCAGAACCAGAGTGCGCGTCGCTGCGCTTCGGTGAAGGGCTGGTGGAGACCGGTCGAGAACACGCTCATGCCCATCTCGGCGATGGCGTCGATGGTGCGGTGCGCGTAGTCGAGGTTCCGCTCCCAGTTGCCGGGTTCGATGACGCTCTGCCGCTGCACGTGCACCGACGGCAGGGCGACGCCGCGGCCGGCCGCGATCGAGACGAGCTCTGCTCGGGCGGATGCGTCGAGGTCAGCCGGGCGGATGTGGCTGTCGGCGAGCTCGGCCATCGAGAACCCGACCGACGCGACGCGTGCCAGCGCCTCGTTCCAGGCTGCAGGCCCGGCGTCATGCAATGCCGTGCCGTCGGGCAGCACACTCGGCACGCCGTGCAGGCAGGCCGCGATCGGCCACTCGGCTGCAGTGTGCGCTCGCATGTTCCACTCCGTCGTGTTCGTGGCCCCGCGGTGATCGCGTGGTGGCCGGTCTAGAAGATCCTATAGGAAATAGCCCAAGGCGCAAGCGCGTCGTTCCGCAGGGCCCCCCGCACGCTGGTGGCGGCTGCGGTGCAGCCGCAACGTCGCTCAGGCCTGGTCGGTCTCGTCGCGCACCGAGCGGGTGCGCACGCCCTCGATGTGGGCCCGCATCGCGTCGACGGCCGCGGCCGTGTCGCCCCGTTCGATCGCCTCGAGCACGGCGGAGTGCTCGACGTGCGCCTCCTCGACGTCGGTCGCGCCGCGGATGACGGCCTGCCGCAGGCGGTGCGTGAGCGCCCCCAGGTCGTCGTGCATCGCGAGCAGGTAGCGATTCCCGGCGCTCTCGACGATCGCGTGGTGGAACGCGGCATCCGCGGCGAAGTATTCCTGCGTGACCCGCACGTCGCTCTCCCCCGCAGCGAGCTCCTGCGCGACCTGCTCGGCCCACGCGTGGTGCAGCTGGTGCGCTTCGCGCAGCCGCGGCAGCAGCGCATCCGCGTGCGGCACGGCCAGCCGGGTGGATTCCACCTCGATCATCAGGCGTGCATCGAACAATTCCGACAGCTCTTCCGGCCCCAGCGGCGGGGCGACGCGGTAGCCCTTGAGCGCCTCGCGCGTCACCAGCCCCGTGCGCTCCAGCTGCACCATCGCCTCGCGCACAGGGGTGGGCGAGACGTCGAGCTGCTTGGCGAGCGTGTCGATCGAGAGCCGCGACCCCGGCTCGACCTGTCCTTCCAGCAGCAGCTCCAGGATGCGGTCGTACACCCGGTCGCGCAGGCCGCGCCGCTCAAGCTCGCTGACGCTGCGCAGCGGCATGGGTGCGGTCATCGCTCCTCCTCGAGAGCCAGTGCTTCGTCCAGGATCGCCCGGAACGCCTCCGGGTCGTGCGCGAACCGGCCGAGGAACATCCCGTCGACAGAGTCGGCGATGCGCGGCAGCAGGCCGGGGCCCGCGCTGCCGCCGTAGATGACCTGCGCGTCGAACGGCAGCCCCGCGAGGTGCGTGCGCAGCGCGGTGCCGATCGCGCGGATGTGCTCGTCGCCGGCGGGCTCCGGCGCGCCGATGGCCCAGACCGGCTCGTACGCGACGACCAGCCGGCTGGTGAGCCCCTGCTCGATCGCAAGGCCGACGGATGCGTCCAGCTGCGCGACGCAGGCGGCCGCGGCGGCGTCGTGGTCGCCCCGCGCTTCCTCGCCGATGCACAGCACCGGCGCGATGCCGTGGCGCAGCGCCGCGGCGACCTTCAGCGCGACCGTCGCATCGGTCTCGCCGAACATCCGGCGGCGCTCCGCGTGGCCGATCTCGGCGAGCGTCACGCCGTGCTCGGCGAGCTCGGGCGCCGAGACCTCGCCCGTGAACGCGCCGGCATCCTCCCAGTGCAGGTCCTGCGCGCCGACCAGCATCCCCGCATCCGTCGCCCCTGCATCGTCGATCGCGGCGACCACGTCGGCGATGGAGGGGAACGACGGGATCACGAACGGCTCCACCAGCCCCTGCCGCACGGCGGGGTGCTCGGCGCAGATCGAGGCGACCGCCCGCGTCCACTCGAGCGTGCGGGCGCGCCCGAAGTACATCTTCAGGCTCGAGCCGATCAGCATCCGGGTCTCAGCCCTCGTAGGCGCAGATGTCGTCGACGTTCGCCTGCGAGTGGCTCGCCGGGTCGAACGTGTAGGTCAGCCACTCCTTGGCCAGACGGCGCGCCAGCTCGATGCCGACCACGCGCTGGCCCATGCAGAGCACCTGCGCGTCGTTCGAGAGCACCGAGCGCTCGACCGAGAACGAGTCGTGCGCGGTGACCGCGCGGATGCCGGCGACCTTGTTGGCCGCGATCGCCACGCCCAGCCCGGTGCCGCAGAACAGCAGCGCGCGGTCGGCCTCGCCGCGGGCGATGCGCTCGGCCGCCTCGATGGCGACCTTCGGGTAGCTGGTGGAGCCCTCGGCGTCGTCGACGCCGATGTCGGTCACGGATGCGACCAGGTCGTTCGCCTCCATGTCGCGCCCCAGGATCTCCTTGTAGTCAAAGCCGGCCTTGTCGCTGCCGATGATGAGGCGGATCGCCATGGTCACTGCTCCTTCGTCTGCGTCTGCTCGCCCTGCGTCAGGACGGCGTGGACGGTCTTGGTGATGAGCGCGAACGAGATCGCGCCGGGGTCGGGGGTGCCGATCGACTTGTCGCCGTGCGAGCGGGCACGGCCGAGCGTCGCGGCGAGCGCGGAGGTCGACTGCGCGGCGCGCTCGCAGTAGCCGGCGGCCGCGCCCCAGGCGGCCCGCAGGCCCTCGCCTGCGACCACGCGGCGCGCGAGGTCGTCGGCGAAGGGCGCGATGGCGTCGACCATCGTCTTGTCGCCGACCTTGGCCTTGCCGAAGGCCATCACGGCGTCCTTCGCCTGCTCGACGCCCTCGGCGACCGCCTCGGCGCTGACGGCGTCGGTGTCGCCCAGGCGCGCGCCGAGCGTGCGGAGCATCTCGCCCCACAGCGCACCGCTGGTGCCGCCCGCCTTGTCGCTCCACGCATCCGCCGCCCGTGTCAGGGTCGTCTGCGCGCCGGCGCCGGCCTCGACGGCGGCCCGTGCGGCGTCGCTGCCGGCGCTCGAGCCGCGCTGCATGCCGATGCCGTGGTCGCCGTCTCCGGCGATGGAGTCCAGGCGGCCGAGCTCGTCGGCGGCCTCGTCGATCGTGTCAGCGATCGAGGCGAGCACGGCGCCGATCACGTGCGCCGCCTCGCGCGAGGCGTCGCTCGCGTCGGGCACGGATGCGTCGACCTCGTCGGCGACGACGGCCGCGGCCGCGCGCTGCGGTGCGACCGAGCCCTTCTTGAAGCCGGGGGTGTCGGCCGGCGCGGTCCAGAGGGTCTCGAGCTCGTCGTCGAGCCACAGCAGCGTGAGCGAGACGCCCGACATGTCGAAGCTCGTGCAGAGCTCGCCCACCTCGGGCTCGACCGCCGTCAGCCCGTGCTCGCCGAGCAGCTGCGCGACGCGGCGGTAGACGACGAACATCTCCTCGTACTTGAGGTTGCCGAGGCCGTTCAGCAGCGGCACGACGCGCGCGCCCTCGAGCTCGACGCCCTGCGGGATCTCCTCGAGCAGCTTGTCGACGAACATCTCAGCGAGCTCGTCGGCTGTGGGCACGTCGACCTCGTCGATGCCCGGCTCGCCGTGGATGCCCAGGCCCACCGCCATCTTGCCCGCTGGCACGGTGAACAGGGGCTCGCTCGCGCCCGGCAGCGTGCAGCCGGTGAAGGCGACGCCGAACGAGCGGGTGCGGGCGTTGGCGTGCTTGGCGATGCGCTCGACGCCGTCGAGGTCGTAGCCGGCCGCGGCCGCGGCGCCCGCGGTCTTGAACACGGCGAGGTCGCCGGCGATGCCGCGGCGCTTGTGCAGCTCGTCGACCGGCGCGCTCCAGATGTCATCGGTGACCGTGACGGTGCGCACGTCGTGGCCCTCGGCGCGCAGCTGCTCCTGCGCCTGGTCGAAGTGCAGCACGTCGCCCGCGTAGTTGCCGTAGCTCAGCAGCACGCCCCTGCCCCGGTCGGCGGCCTTGGCGATCGCGTACACCTGCTGCGAAGAGGGCGAGGCGAAGAGGTTGCCCATCGCGGCGCCGTGCGCGATGCCGGGTCCGACCAGGCCGCCGAACGCCGGGTAGTGACCGCTGCCGCCGCCGATCACGAGTGCCACGGTGGGCTCGTCCGCCTGGGTGGAACGGACGACACCACCGGGGGCGGACTGCACCCAGCGCCCGGCAGCAGCGACGAAGCCTTCGATCATCTCGTCGGCGAACGCCCTCGGGTCGTTGAACAGTCGCGTCATCGCGGTCTCCTCGCATCGGATTCCCGCGGCAGCGGGCAGCCCTTAAATCCTATAGGAAGTTGGGTTGCTTGTCACTCGCTGTCGCGAGCACGCGCTCGCGACAGCGGTCAGCGCAGCAGCTCGATCCGACAGGTGGGGCCTGGCGCGCTCGCGAGCCGTGCGTCGGTGGTCAGTAGGGCGGTCGCCTCTGTGAGCTCTGCCAGTGCGACATAGGTGGCGTCATAGGCGCTCAGGTTGCGACGCAAGGCCCACATGCGATCACGCAATCCCTCCGCGGGATAGCGCGTCAGATCGAGGCGTCCGAAGTCTGCCATCGCGGCCGCGCCTTCCTCCTCCGTGAGACCTCCCCGTAGCACCAGCCCGCGCAGCGCGTGGGTGACCTCGCTGTCAAGCAGGTGCGGCGCTGCGAGATCCTCGTCGCCGAGCTGCAGGGGATCGACGGCGCCGATCAGTAGCTCGACCACGGCTCCGGCGTCGAGGATCTTCACTCTCCGCGGCCTTCATGGAGCACCGCGAGGATCGTCTGGCGATCCACCTTGCTCGAGATTCGGGCCTGCGCCTCTCGAATGACTTCGAGATTGTGCTGCACGACGAAGTCGGCCCGGGCGATCTGCGCGAGCTCGCGCTGCACGTACTTGGTCAGCGACAGGCCGCGCGCCTCGGCGGCGGCAGTCAGCGCTGCGTGCACTTCGTCCGGTACATCACGGACGTGAATCACCTTTGCCATGCACAACAGGTTACCAGGAGTGGGTGCAGTCTGCACCCACTCCTCACAGGCCGTGTCCGCCCACCGCGACCCGACCCATCCGCACCCCTGCCGACCTAGACTGAGCGTGATCCCGCGCGGCCTGCGTCAGCGGCCCGCGCCACCAGACGAGTCAGGAGCTGAGCCATGCCCGTCGCAACGCCAGAAGAGTACGCAGAGATGCTCGACAAGGCGAAGAAGAACGCCTTCGCCTACCCCGCCATCAACGTCTCGTCGTCGTCGACGATCAACGCGGTGCTGCAGGGCCTGACCGAGGCCGGCTCCGACGGCATCATCCAGGTCACCACCGGCGGCGCCGACTTCTTCGCCGGCCAGAGCGTGAAGGCTCGCGCGAGCGGCGCCATCGCCTTCGCGCGCTTCGTCACCGAGGTCGCCAAGGCCTACCCGATCAAGGTCGCCCTGCACACCGACCACTGCCCGAAGGATGCCCTCGACGGCTTCGTCTTCCCGCTCATCGAGGCGAGCGAGGAGGAGGTCAAGGCCGGCCGCGCGCCGCTCTTCCAGTCGCACATGTGGGACGGCTCGTCGGTGCCGCTCGAGGAGAACCTCGAGATCGCGAAGCAGATCCTGCCCCGCACGCACGCCCTGAACCAGGTGCTCGAGGTCGAGATCGGCGTGGTCGGCGGCGAAGAGGATGGCGTCAGCCACGAGATCAACGACCAGCTCTACACGACCCTCGACGACGCGGTCGCGATGGTCGAGGCGCTGGGCCTGGGCGAGCAGGGTCGCTACATGGCGGCGCTCACCTTCGGCAACGTGCACGGCGTCTACAAGCCCGGCAACGTCAAGCTGCGGCCGGAGCTGCTGGGGCAGATCCAGGCGGGCATCGCCGAGAAGTTCGGTGCCGGCCGCCCCGAGAGCGGCCCCAAGCCGCTCGATCTCGTCTTCCACGGCGGCTCGGGCTCGTCGGATGAGGAGATCGCCACCGCGGTCGCCAGCGGCGTCATCAAGATGAACATCGACACCGACACGCAGTACGCCTACACGCGCTCGGTCGCATCGAGCATGTTCTCGAACTACGACGGCGTGCTGAAGGTCGACGGCGAGGTCGGCAACAAGAAGGTCTACGACCCGCGCTCCTGGGGCAAGGCCGCCGAGACGGCGATGGCCGCGCGCGTCGCCTCCTCGACCCAGCAGCTCGGCTCGGCAGGCTGGTCGAGCAAGTAGCTCGGCACGACCAGCACGGGCGCCTCTTCGCGAGGCGCCCGTGCTTCGTTCAGCGGATGTGTCGGGTGACGCTGGTCACTCCCAGTCGCCGGCGTCGATGATGCTGTCGGTGCCCTCGGGCATCACGGTGTCGTCGACGCCGTTGTCGTCGGTGTCGATGCCCGCCTGGGTGCCGCCGTGCTCGTCCGGGATGTCGGCAGGGTCGTCGCCCTCGAACTCCTCGTCGTGCCCCTCGGAGCCCTCCGGCGCGTCGTCGGCGTCGATCTCGTCGAGCTCGTCGGTCGCGAGCACGCGGTCGTCGTCGGCGGGCTCCCCCATCGACTCGTCGTAGTCCTCGCCGTCGGCCATCTGATCGGCCCACTGGTCGTCCTGCGGCTGCTCGCCCTGCGGCTGTGCGTCAGTCATGGCCCGATCGTATCGAGGGGTGCTGTGCCCCGCCAGGCGCGGCGCAATCCTGTCGGCACCAGCGTGTACGACCTGGTGCTTCTGCACCGCGCGCAGAATTGGTGTGAACCCGATTGAAGGAATCGAGCAATACGGATGTGAGCCCAGACAACGAAGTGATCGAGCGGTCGGTGCGAGAGCCGTTCGCGTTCGCCGCTGTCTACGACCGGCACGCCAAGACGGTGTTCCGGTACGTGGCGCAGCGACTCGGCGACCACGTTGCCGATGACGTCATGGCCGAGACGTTCCTCGTGGCGTTCGAACGGCGAACGTCCTATGACCTGTCCGTGCACGACGCTCGGCCGTGGCTGCTGGGCATCGCAACCAGGCTGATGCGCAAGCACGCCCGCTTGGAAGCAGTCGCTTGGAAGGGGATGTCGGCTGACCTCGCCGCGCAGATAGCGCCCGACTTCATCGACCGCGCTGGAGCTCGCATCGACGCCGAACGCCTCACACGACGGCTGACGAAGGCGCTGCGACGACTTTCCGATACCGATCGGGAGACGCTGCTGCTGTACGCGTGGGGCGATCTTGACTACGCGGCCATCGCCGCGGCGATGCAGGTACCGATCGGCACGGTGCGCTCACGACTCAACAGGGCACGGCGCCAACTGCGCCGCGCGGCAGGAACGACAGCGCTCGAACTGGAGATGGATCATGGACGAACTGACACTGTTTCGCAGTACTCGTGACGACTCGCGCGAGCCCAGCGCTGCATCGCTCGCCTCTGGGCGCACGGCACTCATGGCGCGCGTGCAAGGGACGATCGCGGCGAGCGCCAACCTTGGCACGGCCGCGATTGGTCCGGCCGATCGGGCGAACTCGACCCGCGACGTCCGGCCGCGCCACCGCATCCGCCGTGGACTCACCTGGTCGGCGATCGGACTGGCCGCCGCGATGACGGCGGTGCTGGTGGCGGGGAACCTGAGCCTGAGCGCCCAGTCCGCACACGCGTCCGAGGTGCTGCGTGGTGCCGCTGCGCAGACGACGGGTCTCGACAATTTGGTGCCCGGGCCGGGCCAGTACCTGCGCTCCTCCATGCACGCGAACTGGATGGGCTGCGGCAGCGCCGATGGTTCGCCGGAGGGCATCACCTGCGCGATGAACGAGCAGTTCATCGACGTGTACATGCCGGCCGACCCGGACGACGAGTGGGTGATGGTACGCGACTGGGGCAACATGCAGGGCGTCACTACCGACGCGTCAGTTGAGACCATCCGCGTGCGAGACGCCCGCTTCTACGGACCCGGGTCGCAGTGGGCGCAGGCGGTCGCGGACGAAGTCCCGACTGAGGGTGCGGCCGCCTACGCCTGGAGCGACGCGCAGTACAACGGCGGCTCAGCCTCCCGCGCGGAGGACAACTTCCAACGCATCGCGGCGCTGCTGCAGACGGGGCTGGTCCCCGCCGCGCAGCGGGCGGCGCTACTCGACGCCCTTGCGCTCATCCCCGGCGTCACCGCCACGGACGGCGTCGCCAACCTGGACGGCGTGGAGGGGGTCGCGATCGGCCGTGCCGAGCCGCTGCGCGCGGGCGAGCGGCAGGAGATCATCATCGACCCCGGCACCGGGCTCGTCATCGGCGACCGCACCGTGAACGGTCTGGCCGTCTTCGGCTTCGGTCCGCACGAGGTCGTTGAGCACACCGCGATCGAGACGACGGTAGTCGACTCCGCACCATGAGCCACCCGTGGAGAGCCGGTGGCGGTCGAGCCGCAGGCGCGCTCAGCGATTGCGGCTGGGGCGCAGTTCCTTGGGCAGAGAGAAGATGAGGTCCTCCTCGGCGGTGCGCACCTCGGCGACGTCGGCGTAGCCGGCATCCTCGAGCTCCTGCAGCACCTCGCGCACGAGGCCCTCGGGCACGCTCGCGCCGCTCGAGACGCCGACCGTGCGGGCGCCCTCGAGCCACTCCTGCTGGATCTCGCTCGAGTAGTCGACCCGGTAGGCGGCCTTCGCGCCGTACTCCAGCGCCACCTCGACCAGCCGCACGGAGTTCGACGAGTTCGCGCTGCCGACGACGATCACGACATCGGCATCCGCCGCGACCTTCTTGATGGCCACCTGGCGGTTCTGGGTGGCATAGCAGATGTCGTCGCTGGGCGGATCCTGCAGGTTCGGGAAGCGCGTGCGCAGGCGCCGCACCGTCTCCATGGTCTCGTCGACCGAGAGCGTGGTCTGGCTCAGCCACACCAGCCGGTCGGGGTTCTTGACCTGCACCGTGTCGGCCTCGTCGGGGTTGTTCACGATCGTGACGCGGTCGGGCGCGTGGCCTGCGGTGCCCTCGACCTCCTCGTGGCCCTCGTGGCCGACCAGCAGGATCTCGTAGTCGTCGCGCGAGAAGCGCATGGCCTCGCGGTGCACCTTCGTCACGAGCGGGCAGGTGGCGTCGATGGCGTCGAGGCCGCGGTCGGCGGCGGCCTGCACGACGGCGGGGCTGACACCGTGGGCGCTGAAGATGACGCGTTCGCCCTCTGGGATCTCGTCGACCTCGTTGACGAAGATGGCGCCCTGCTCGGTCAGCTGCGAGACGACGTGCTTGTTGTGCACGATCTCCTTGCGCACGTAGATCGGGCCCTCGTACTGCCCGAGCGCCTTCTCGACCGCCAGCACCGCTCGGTCGACGCCGGCGCAGTAGCCGCGCGGCGAAGCGAGCAGGATGCGCTTGCCGCCCGCGACCGGGCGATCCTGCAGGCGACCCCGGCGAAGCGCGGGACGGGGATCGTCCAGGGGCACTCGTCCGTTCGTGATCGTCACCCGCCCAGTCTACCGTTGGAGGCGCACGACGACCCCGGTGGTCGCCACTGGCGAACATCCGTGGGCAAACAGCGCCGCACGGCGAGGCAGACACCGAGGAGCACGATGGCCGAGCGCATCACCGGTACCCCCGACGAGCCGTGGAGCGTCGAGCGCCTCGGCGCCGAGCTGAAGGGCTACATCGGCAGGCTCGGGCACCTCTGGGTGGAGGGCGAGATCACGCAGTGGTCTGCCTCGCGCGGCAACGTCTTCGGCAAGCTCAAGGACGTCACGGCCGACGCGACGGTGTCGTTCAACGTCTGGAGCTCGACGCTGACCCGCATCGAGGGCGACTTCAAGCAGGGCGACCGCGCGGTGATGCTCGTGAAGCCCGACTACTGGCCGCGCGCCGGCACGCTCTCGATGGTGACGCAGCAGATGCGCCACGTCGGGCTCGGCGACCTGCTCGCCCGGCTCGAGGCGCTGCGCCGCTCGCTCGCCGAGGAGGGGCTGTTCGACGCCGACCGCAAGCGCCCGATCCCCTTCCTGCCGAACCGCATCGGGCTCATCACCGGGCGCGACTCCGATGCCGAGAAGGATGTGCTGCGCAACGCGCAGCTGCGCTGGCCGGGCGTCGAGTTCCGCGTCGAGCACGCCGCGGTGCAGGGCGACCAGACGGTGCCGACCGTGCTCGCCGCGCTCGCCCGGCTGGAGGCCGACCCGGAGGTCGACGTGATCGTGATCGCCCGCGGCGGGGGCGACTTCCAGAACCTGCTGGGCTTCAGCGACGAGCGGCTGCTGCGCGCGGTCGCCGCCGTGACCACGCCGATCATCTCGGCGATCGGCCACGAGAACGACCGCCCGCTGCTCGACGAGGTCGCCGACCTGCGCGCGTCGACGCCGACGGATGCGGCCAAGCGCGTGGTGCCGGATGTCGCGGAGGAGCTCAACAGCATCGCGCAGGCACGCGCGCAGCTGCGCGCTCGGGTGACGCAACACGTGGCACGGGAGGCGGAGCGGCTCGAGGCCTTCCGCACGCGCCCCTCGCTCGCGCGCCCGGAGACGATCATCGAGTCGCTCGGCGACGACCTCGCGCGCCTGACCGCTCGGGCCGACGAGCTCACCGGCCGCGTCGTCGACCTGGGCGGGCAGCGCCTCGACCACCTGCGGCAGACGCTGCGGGCGCTGAGCCCGCAGGCGACCCTCGACCGCGGCTACGCCGTCGTGCAGACCGCAGCCGGCTCGGTCGCCCGCGACGCCGCGGCACTGGCCGCAGGCGACGCCCTGCTCGTCACCCTCGCAGCCGGAACCCTGGATGCTGAGGTGCGCGCCGCGCATCCGCAACCCTGAATCCTGTCCACAGGCGGACGCTGGTCGAGCACGGCGACCTGCGGGCCGTGCTGTGATGGTGGCATGAACGTCCTGCATGCATTTCGCAGGCATCGGTGGGGTCATCGCGCCATGCCTGTCAACGTGACGATCCGCGCCGTTCCTGATGACGTGCACAAGGCGCTGCTCGAGAAGGCGCGCGCGAAGGGGATGTCGCTCCAGCAGTATGCGCTCGAGAGGCTGAGCGAGGCCGCACACGAGCAGGACTCCTGGGAGACCCTGGTTGCCATCAGCCAGCGGTTGCATGCGGAGGGCGTGCGCTTCCCCGAGCGCGAGACGGTGGTTGCGGATATCCGAGCCGATCGCGATGCCAGCTAGGGAACGCGTCGTCCTCGACGCCGCCGCCCTGATCGACCTGCTGCAAGACCAGAGCGGTGTCGGCGCGCGACTGCAGGGTCTCCGCTTCACGGCTCCGGCGCTGATCTTCCCCGAGACCGCGAGCGCCTTCCGCAAGGGCGAACTGCGCGGGACGCTCGATGCGCGTGAGTCGCGGGCGCTGTTCGAGGCGATGCTCGAGGTGCCGATGGACATCGTCGATTGGCGGCCGACTGCCACCCGCGTCTGGGAGCTCCGGCACACGGTCACGCCCTACGAGGCGAGCTACATCGCGCTGGCAGAACTGCTCGACGTGCCGCTCGTGACGGCAGACCGGCGGCTCGCGAACGCACCCGGGATTCGCTGCGAAGTCATCGTGGTGTGAATCGCGCACGCTGTGACGGACGGCTCCTGCAACGCAGTGCACTGCGACAGGCGGCCATGCTGGCCCTCGCGGTAGGCTGGAGACGTGACCGACGCAGCCGACAGCCCCGTGAACAGCGACGTGCCAGAGCTCTCGTACGAGCAGGCTCGCGACGAGCTGGTGCGCGTGGTGACGGCGCTCGAGTCGGGCGGCGCGACGCTGGAGGATTCGCTCGCGCTCTGGGAGCGCGGCAACGCCCTCGCCGATCGCTGCGAGGAGTGGCTGCAGGGCGCCAAGGCGCGCCTGGACGCCGCACGCGCATCGGCCTCGAGCGCGTCGGAGACCGCTGAAGGCTCCGATCGGGCATGAGCGGCAAGAACCCCCGCGTCGTCGCCGAGCTTGGCCGGCCGGAGACCCCCGACGAGGCTGCCGCCCGGAAGGCCGCGTCGTCGCGACGGCACCGTGAGAACCGCACCTTCACCAACCTGCTCGCCGCGATCGTGGTGTGCCTCGGCGTCGTGGTGGTGATGGTGCTCGTGGTGGTGCGGCCGCCGATGCCCGAGCGCGAGCCGATCGACGTCGCCGCCGCGGCCGAGTCCTCGCAGATCGTCTCGCAGGAGCCGCTCGTCGTGCCGGAGCTGCCGGCGGGCTGGGGTTCGAACGCGGCCGAAATCCGCACCGGCGCCGACGAGATCGTCACCTGGCACGTCGGCTACATCACGCCCGCCGAGCAGTACGCGTTCGTGCAGCAGGCGATCGATGCGAACCCGACCTGGCTCGTCACCGCCATCGACGGCGCGACGCCCACCGGCGAGCGGACCATCGCGGGGCTCACCTGGATCGAGTACGACCAGCGTGCGACGGAGGACCCCGGCAACCTGGCGTACGTGCTCACGACCGAGCACGACGCATCCACCGTGGTCATCGGCGGCACCGCCGACGACACGGAGCTGCAGCTCTTCGCCGAAGCCGTGAGCGCACAGCTCACGGCCGGCGAGTAGACACCGACACCCCACAACGAGAGGCACAGTGCAGTGAACGACGTCGACTACCGGATCGAGCACGACACGATGGGCGAGGTGCGCGTGCCCAAGGACGCGCTCTACGCCGCCCAGACGCAGCGCGCGGTCGAGAACTTCCCGATCTCGGGCTCTGGACTGGAGCCCGCCCAGATCGTGGCGCTCGCCCGCATCAAGCGCGCCGCCGCCCTGGCGAACAAGGAGCTCGGCACGGTCGACGGCCCGATCGCCGACGCGATCGTCGCGGCAGCCGACGAGGTCATCGGTGGCGCCCACCACGACCAGTTCCCGATCGACACGTACCAGACCGGCTCCGGCACCTCGTCGAACATGAACATGAACGAGGTGCTCGCCACGCTCGCGACGAAGCACCTCGCCGCCGCTGGTGGTGACGGCGCCGTGCACCCCAACGACCACGTGAACGCCTCGCAGTCCTCGAACGACGTCTTCCCCACCTCGGTGCACATCGCCGTCACCGGCGCGCTCATCGAGCAGGCGATCCCGGCGCTCGAGCACCTGGCCGGCGCGCTCGAGGAGAAGGCGACGCTCTGGGCCGACGCCGTCAAGCCCGGCCGCACGCACCTGATGGACGCGACGCCGGTCACGCTCGGCCAGGAGTTCGGCGGCTACGCAGCGCAGGTGCGCTACGGCATCGAGCGCATCCAGGCCGCGCTCCCCCGCGTGGCGGAGGTGCCGCAGGGCGGCACCGCCGTCGGCACCGGCATCAACACGCCGCTCGGCTTCCCCGAGAAGGTGATCGCCGAGATCGCCGCCTCCAGCGGGCTGCCGATCACCGAGGCTCGCAACCACTTCGAGGCGCAGGCCAACCGCGACGGCCTGGTGGAGGCATCCGGCGCCCTGCGCACGATCGCCGTCTCGCTGACGAAGATCAACAACGACCTGCGCTGGATGGGCTCCGGCCCCAACACCGGCCTGGGCGAGCTGCACATCCCCGACCTGCAGCCGGGCTCGTCGATCATGCCGGGCAAGGTCAACCCCGTCGTGCCGGAAGCCGTGCTGATGGTCTGCGCGCGCATCATCGGCAACGACGCCACCATCGCGTGGGCTGGCGCCTCTGGCTCGTTCGAGCTCAACGTGCAGATCCCGGTGATGGGCACGGCGCTGCTCGAGTCGATCCGGCTGCTCTCGAACGCCTCGCGCGTGCTCGCCGACAAGACGGTCGCGGGCCTGGAGGCCAACGTCGAGCGCGCCGCGGCGCTGGCGGGCATGAGCCCCTCGATCGTGACGCCGCTCAACCGCCTGATCGGCTACGAGGCGGCCGCCAAGATCGCCAAGCACTCGGTCAAGCAGGGCATCACCGTGCGCGAGGCGGTCATCGACCTCGGCTACGTGGAGCGCGGCGAGCTGACCGAGGCCGACATGGACAAGGCGCTCGACCTGCTCTCGATGACGCACCCGGGCGTCGCGAAGTAACGCACCGCATCAGCGCGTGAGGGGCATCCGCTGCGGCGGGTGCCCCTCACGCGCGACACCGTGCCCGCATGACGATATTGTGTACGCAAGGGTTACACAACGGAGGGAGTCAGTCTGATGGCTGTGACGGTTGGCGTGCGCGAGTTCCGCCAGGACCTCGCTGACTACATCGACGGTGACGAACCGGTGACCGTGACGCGCCACGGCCGTCGCGTCGGCGTGTTCATCCCGACCCATGGCGACCGTGCGGAGGCGATTGCGGCGTACCAATCGGCGACGGAGAAGCTCCATGCACTGATGGCCGAGCACGGCATCGACGAGGATGAGGTCGTAGCCGAGTTCGACGCGGCACGGAAGGCGCGCCGGCAGGCACAACGGGAAGCCGCCGCGGCGTCGTGACCTCGCGGCGGATCGTTCTCGAACCTGCCCGCCATCATGGCCAAACGCGGAATCGGACCAGCCGAACTGTCGCTGGGGATAGACGCGGCTCGCATCCTCGTGGAGGAGATACCAGACGAGGTCACCGAGCCGATGCAGGCAAAGGCGTTGCAGCGGATCGGTCGCCGCGGGCGTAGCGACTTGGACCAGTGACCTCGTGGAAATCTACCTCCGAGATCACTCGCCCGGCGCGGTCACAGAATAGGGCCGGAGGCGTCGCTCTCAGGTTGCCTGAGGAGCATCCGCTGCGGCGAACGCCCCTTCGCCTCCCCGGCCGTGCACAACGCAAGCCCTCAGGGCTGAACGAGCGGCTGACGAGGCTACTCCCCGCCTGGCCCGCGGGTCGTGCCGCGCGAGCTTGCGTTGTGCCGGCGCGTGGCGGCCGCTACCAGCGGCGAGCGTCGTCGGCGCCCGCGTAGTCGGGCCAGGGCAGCTCGATCGGCGCTTCGAAGTCGGCCGGCAGCAGCGCCGGCATCGGCTCGGCCGCGACGCGCTCGTCGAACTCCGCCTTCGCCGCCGCGAGCACCTCGGGCTTCGTCAACAGGTCGAGGAAGGTGCCGGCGACGGTCTTGCCGGCGGTGAGGATCGTCGGTGCGATGGTGGCGGGGATGCCGCCGAGGGCGTTCATCACCCACGCCGGGTACGGCCCCTGCCCCTCGACCGGCTGCAGCGCCGGGCGGGAGACGTAGAAGCGCACGAGCGGCGCGTAGTGACTCATCTCGACGTAGTCGTCGCTGGTCCAGTTGCGCTGCCAGGCGGGCATGTGCTCGCGCAGGCCGCGCTCGGCCTCCTGCGGCGTGATGAGCTGCTCGGTCTCTGCCAGGAACGGCTTCTCGGCCGGCTCGAGGCCGAGCGAGCGCTGGATCTCCTGCGCGACATCGATCGCCTCGTCGCCGTAGGTCGGCGCCCCCACCTGCTCGAGGTTGCCGTAGAGCGTCTCGGCCATCACGTGGTTCGTGCGGCCCGGGCGGCTGCGCGCCACCCACCGCTCCTCGAGCTCGCAGTGACCCATCATCGACGCGGCCTGCGCGTTGCGGTCGAGCACCGCGAGCACGTGCTCGGCCATCTCGATGTCAGGCGTGCGCCACGAGAACTGGATGCGCGCGACGCGCTGCGGCAGGTTGTCGGCTGTCGCCTGCCCGTCGGTGAGGATCGCGTCCGAGAAGCTCCAGCCGCCGGTGGCCGGCAGCATCGAGTCGAGCATCGTGCGCGAAGCGGTGTACATCTGCATCAGCGAGACGTTCGCGCCCGGTGCGCGGGCGGCCGAGTGCGACGCGGGGATGGGCGAGTTCGGGTCGGCGCTCGAGACCTGCCACGTCTCGGGGTGGTCGCAGATGAACGAGTACACCTTCGAGTAGTAGGCGCCGCACTGCGTGTCCCAGCGGGCCGTGTTGCACAGCGGCAGCATGTAGAAGGGGTGGAACGAGACGATCGCATCGGCGTCGTCGTAGTAGCCGCGCAGCCCGTGCACAACCTTCGAGCCGTGCATCTTCTCGGCCGGCTCGCCGGTGTAGTGCAGGCTGCCGGCGATGCCGTGCTCGGTCATCGCGTGCTTGGTCGCGAGCACGCCCGCGAGCGTCGAGATGCCGAGCACCGAGTGTGGGTCGGTGTGGCCGGGCGCGAAGCGGCTGAGCCCCTCGCGCGGCGTCTCGCTCGTGGTCGCTGCCTGGCTGTTGCCGGGCACCGCGTCGTACTCGGCGTAGGTCAGCAGCGTGGGGCCGTCGCCGTTCGACCAGCGGGCGCTGAAGGCGGTGGGCATGCCGGCCGAGCCGTCCTCGACCTCGAAGCCCTCCTCGCGCAGCCGCTCGACGTACCAGCGCTGCGAGCGGTACTCGCGCCAGGCGGGCTCGGCGAGCTCCCAGATGTGCGTGTGCCACTCGGTGAGCTGCTCCAGGTGCTCGTCGATCCAGGCCTGGGCGGTGGCCTTCGCGTCGTCGGTGAGCTGCATCGTCATCACTTCTCTCTTGCTGGTGTTTCGGGGGCGGATGCGCGGGGCGCGTCAGGCGGTCAAGGGTCGGGCGGGCAGCGTTCCGGCTGACACCGGTGAGCCGGGCACCGGCGAGTCCGCCCTGCCGGTCTCGATGAGCGAGATGGCGTTCTGCGCCTGGATGCGCACATACTCGCGCTCGGTGCGGCCGGAGAAGTAGGCGATGTGCGGCGTGAGCACGACGTCGTCGCGGCCCAGCAGCGGGTGGTCGGCGGGCGGCGGCTCGACCGCGAGCACATCGAGCGCGGCGGCAGAGAGCTGGCCGCCGTCGAGCGCGGCGGCGAGGGCGGTCTCGTCGACGAGCGCACCGCGCGAGACGTTCACGAGCACGGCGCCGGTCGGCATGGCCGCGAGGAAGGCGGCGTCGACCATCCGCTCGGTCTCGGGCGTGAGCGGCAGATGCAGCGAGAGCACGTGCGAGCCGTCACGCACCTCGGCGAGCCCGGTTCGCGTCACGCCGACCCGCTCGAGCCGTGCGCGAGTTTCGTCGGTGTCGGCCAGCAACGGGTCGTAGCCGAGCACCTCGCCGAACAGCGGGCCGGCCAGGCGGGCGAACTCGCGCCCGATCTTGCCGAGCCCGACGATGCCGAGCGTCACCTCGCTGAGCCGCTGCGGCGTCTGCGGCGCCCGGCTGTTCCAATCGTCCGGTGTCGCCGAGCCGGTGTAGAAGCGCAGCTGTCGCACAGCGTGCAGCATGAGCGCGAGCGCATGGGTGGCGACCTCCTCGGTCGCCGCGCCCGGCACGTTCGTCACGACGACGCCGAGCTCGGCGGCCGCCTCGAGGTCGATCATGTCGAAGCCCATCGACATGGTGGCAACGAGCCGCAGCCGCGGCATCGCCGCGAGCATCGAGCGCGTGATCTGTGCGTAGCCGTTCAGCAGCACATCGGCCTCCCGCGCGCCCTCCACGATCGCCGCCGCATCGCGTGTGCCCAGGGTGCGCACGGTGAAGCCGGCGCGCTCGAGCATGTCGACGCCGAGCGACACGTCGGTGTCATCGATGTCGGTGTAGACAGCGATGGGTGCAGAGGTCACGGTGCGTCCTTCGGCTCGGGTGGGGCTGGAGCGGCGGCTCAGGCGGCGAAGCGCGACTGCTCGATGTGGATCAGCTGCAGGCCGCCGGCGGCGAGGGCCGCATCGACGGCCTCGGTCAGGCCCGCGGCATCCGCGACCCGACGGCCGGTGCCGCCGAACGCATCTGCCAGTGCCGCCCAGTCGGGCTGGGCGAGGTCGACGCCGACGGGCGCGATGCCCGCGTCGAGCTCGTTCTGCTTGATCTCGGCATAGCCGCCGTTGTCGACCACGATCACCGTGACGTCGAGACGCTGCTCGACGACCGTCATGAGCTCGTTCACCGAGAACATCAGCGCGCCGTCGCCGACGACCGCGACGACGGGCCGCTCGGGCGCGCCGATGCGGGCACCGATCGCGGCCGGCAGGCCGTAGCCGAGCGTCGCGTAGGTGCCCATGTACACGGTGGAGTTCGGCACGGAGGTGCGCAGCACGTTGAGCAGGCCCCAGTAGGCGATCTGCGAGGAGTCGGTCGTGACGATCACGTCGTCCGGCAGCGCCTGCACGATGGCTTCGGCGAGCGCGGTGTTGCCGGCGGAGAGCTCGGCGCACTCGGCGCGCACCCGCTCGAGCGTGGCTGCGACGTCGGCGGCTGCGCCCGCGCGCGGCTCGCCCTCGCCCAGCTGCTCGACGATCGCCGCCAGGGCTACTCGCGCGTCGGCGGCGATGCCGACCTCGGCCTCCTGGTTGCGCTGCAGCTGGCTCTCGAGCAGGTCGATGCGGATGACGCTGCCGCGCGCCTCGAGCCGGTCGACCCACAGCTCGGCGTCGCCGAGCTTCGAGCCCACCACGAGCAGCACGTCGGCGTCGCGGGCGCGCTCGCGCGCGGCCGCGAGCCGCAGGTTGGAGCCGAGCGACAGCGGGTGGCGCTCGTCGAGCACGCCCTTGGCATTGAGCGTCGTCACGACGGGCGCGCCGAGGCGCTCGGCGAGCGCGCGCAGCTCGTCACCCGCCCGGCGCGAGCCGCCGCCAACCAGGATGACCGGGTCGTGCGCGCGTTGCAGCAGCGCCGCCGCCTGCACGATCAGCGCGGCGTCGGGCGCGGCGGCTGCCGGGTGCTCGCGCGGGGCGAGCGCGTCGCCAGTGAGTTCGGTCTCCTCCTCGAGCAGATCGAGCGGGATCTCGAGGTACACCGGACGCGGGCGGCCGGTGGCGAACAGCGCGAAGGCGTCGTGCACCGCGCTGACCGCTTCCTCGGCGGTCTGCACGCGGCGACCCCACTCGACGATCGCGCTTGCGGCGCTCAGCTGGTCCTTCGTCTCGTGCAGCGTGCCGGCATCGGCGAACTCCTGCCCGCGAGCGGGACCGGGCGCGATGAGGATCATGGGGCGCGACTCGGCGAAGGCGGTGCCGGCGGCCGAGAGGGCGTTGAGCAGGCCGGGGCCGCTGGTGGTGATGACGACGCCCGGCTTGCCGGTCTGCAGCGACCAGCCGTCGGCGCCGTAGCCGGCGCCCTGCTCGTGGCGCGTCGTCACGGGCCGGATGCCGAGCGCGCCCAGCGGCCGGTAGAGCTCGAGGTTGTGGGTGCCTGGGATGCCGAAGACCGTGTTGATGCCGTAGCCGTGCAGGGTCTCCATCACGACCCATCCGGTCGTGCGCTTCATCTCGGTCTCCATCAGTCCCCCTGCATCGAATCGTGCTGCGCCGCCTGATAGCGCCGCGTGCCGTCGACCCAGGTCTCGAGCACGCGGACAGCGGCGATCTCATCGCCCGGCACCGTCAGCGGGTCGGCGGCCAGCACGGCGAAGTCGGCGCGCTTGCCGACGGTGAGCGAGCCGAGCTCCGCCTCGCGGCCGAGCGAGATCGCGCCCTCGAGCGTGTGCGCGCGCAACGCCGTCGCCGCGTCGATGCGCAGGCTGTCGGGGCCGAGCTTCGTACCGCGCCGGGTGATGCGGGTCACCGCGGCCTGGATGGCCTCGAGCGGTCGCGGCTCCGCGACCGGGGCGTCGGAGGAGATCGTCACGGGCACCCCGGCGGCGACGAACTCGCCCAGCGGGTTGAAGCGCTCCCCCGACGTGCCGATGGCCTGCTCGACGCCCTCTCCCCAGTTGTAGTGGTGCTGCGGCTGATTCACCGGGCGGATGCCCAGCTCGGCCATGCGGGCGATGTCGCCCTCGGCAGGCAGGCCGCAGTGCTCGATGCGGTGGCGCGCGTCGGCGTCGGGCCGCTCGGCGAGGGCCGCCTCGAGCGCATCCACGACCATCGTGATGGCGGTCGGCGACTGCGCGTGGGTTGCCGTCTGCAGCCCGGCCGCATGCGCCTTGGCCACGAGCCCGGCGTACTCGGCGGGCTCGTGGTACAGCTGCCCGGTGCGGCACGGGTCGCCCACGTAGCCCTCCGGGAAGTAGGCCGTCCAGCCGCCGAGCGTGCCGTCGGCGTAGAGCTTGATGCCGGTCGCCGAGAGGAACGCGTTGCCGAACGGGCCCGTGAGCCCCAGCTCGATCGCCTGGTCGAGCAGGTGCGAGAGGAAGTACATCGACACCCGCATCGAGAGCGCACCGCGATCGGCCATCTCGAGCCAGGCGGCCATCTCGCGCTTGGAGACCTGCGCGTCGCCGATCGCGGTGACGCCGCCGGCCAGGAATTCGCGCTGCACGAGGTCGAGCTGCCGCTGATGCTCCGCCGGCTCGTCGCCGAGGTGGAAGTTGGGCCCGTGGTGACCGATCTTCACCCCGTGCAGGCCCGTGAGCACGTTGCACGCCGCATCCGACAATTCACCCGTGAGCTCGCCGTCGGCATCCCGAAAGAACTCGCCGCCTTCGGGGTTCGGGGTCTCGCGCGTGACGCCGAAGTGCTCGAAGGTGTAGCTGTTCACCACGCCGCCGTGGCCGGAGGCGTTCATGATGTACACCTCGCGGTCGTCGGCGACGCGGTCGAGCTCCTGCCGCGTGGGGTGCCGGCGCTCGGCGAGGTTGCGCTGCTCGTACCCGTAGCCGCGCACCGGCACGCCCGGCGGCAGCCGCTTCGCGCCCTCTCGCAGCAGCTCGACGATCTCGTCGATCGTGCCGGCCTTCGCGGGGCTCACGTCGATCCAGGTCAGCAGCTGCCCGTACATGAGCGGATGCGCGTGGGCGTCGACGAAGCCCGGCACGATGGTCGCGCCAGGGTGGTCGATGCGCACGGCGTCGAGCCCGGCCGCGGCCTGCTGCACCTCGTCCACCGTGCCGACCGCGAGGATCCTGCCGCCGGCAACGAGCATGGTCTGCGCCTCGGGCCGCTCGTCGTCGACGGTGAGGATGCGATCGGCGGTGACGATCGTGGGTGCCGAGTCGCGGTCGTCGTAGGTGGCGAGGTGCCGCATGTCACTCCTTGTCGGTGCGGATGGCGGTGGTGTCCAGCCGCGGCTCGAACGACTGCGTCACGGGTGCCGCGTCGGAGTGCTGTGGGGCGAGCCAGGTCGACACCCAGGCGACGAGGCCGAGGAAGGCGAACAGGCCGACGACCATCCAGATGTTGCCCGTGAGGACGAACAGGCCGGTGGCGGCGATGGGCGTGAGCCCGCCGAAGACCGCCGCACCCGTGCCGTAGGAGAGCGACATCGAGGTGTAGCGCGACTGCGGCCGGAACATCTGCGCCATCAGCGCCGACAGTGGCGCCCAGGTGGCGCTCATGGTGAGGCGGATGGCCGCGACCAGCACGTAGATCAGCGCGACGTTGTGGTTGTCGATGGCCAGGATGAGCGGCAGAACGATCAGCACCGACAGCCCGATGCCCAGGTACATCATGAGCTTTCGGCCCCATTTGTCGCCCAGTGCTGCCAGCGGCAGGGTGACGAGCGCTTCGATGAAGGACGCGACCGTCATCGCGCCGAGGATGATCGAGGCGTCGAGACCGACCTGGTCGGAGACGGCGTAGCTCTGCACGTAGGTGGTGGCGAAGTAGTAGCCGCCCGAGGGGATGGCGACCATGCCGAAGCCGAGCAGCATCGGGTACCAGTTGTTCTTGAGCGCGAACACGAGCGGCGTCGACTGCTTGCGCTCCTGCACCTTCGCCTCGAACACCGGCGTCTCCTCGACCCGGTAGCGCACCCAGAATCCGACGGCGATGAGCACGACGCTGGCCAGGAATGGCACCCGCCAGCCCCAAGTCAACAGCACGTCGTCGCCCATGGCGGAGAGGATCCAGAAGGAGCCGGTCGCCAGCAGCGCACCGAGCGGGTTGCCCAGCTGCGTGAAGCCGCCGTAGAAGGTCTTCCACTTCTCGGGCGCGCTCTCGACGGCCATCAGGCTCGCGCCGCCCCACTCGCCGCCGACGGCGAGCCCCTGGCAGATGCGCAGCACGATCAGCAGGATCGCGGCGGTGATGCCGATGGTGTTGTAGTCGGGAACGAGGCCGACCAGCACGGTCGCGACGCCCATCAGCAGCAGCGTGATGGTGAGCGCCGGCTTGCGGCCGATGCGGTCGCCGATGTGGCCGAAGATGATGCCGCCCAGCGGCCGCACGAAGAAGGCGACCGCGAAGGTCGCGAACGAGGCGAGCGTGCCGATGGCGGGTTCTGCCTCGGGGAAGAACACGTGCGGGAAGACGATCGCGGCGGCGGTCGCGTAGACGTAGAAGTCGTACCACTCGATGGTGGTGCCGACGAGGGCAGCGGTGCCGGCTTTCAGCGCGCGGCGGTGCGGGCTGGGCGCAGGTGCTGTGGTGGCGGACATGGAGAGCTCCCTTGCTCGGTGGGATCTCGAGGCGCTGCATGCCCCGGATCCGTCGACGATAGACCAGCGGCATCCCCGCCGCGACCCCAGAAGCACGGTCGAGAGCCCCTCTCGCCGATCATCTGCGGGGCAGAGGGGGCATCTTGTCCGGCAGAGGATCGCGTATCCTCTCCCGTACCGAGGATCTGCTCGCTCCGGCGTGCAGATCCGCGAACTTCCGGCCCACCTGGGACGGACCGCATCGAGGAGTCGAACATGGCAGCACCCGCGACGCATGGCTCGCTCGAGCGCGACCACGCCGCGCTCGACGCTGCGATCACGCGAGCGCTGCAGCGCGATGGCCGTGCGAGCATCAGCGATCTCGCGGCCGAGGTGGGCGGCTCCCGCGACCTCGTGTCGCAGCGGTTGCGACTGCTGCTGGAGCGCGGCGGCCTGCGCATCGTCGCCGCGCTCGACCCCGGTGTCGCCGGCCACCACGTGCTCGTGCACACGATGATCGCCGTGGACGGCCGGGCGCTTCCGGTCGCGCAGCAGGTCGCCGCACGGCCCGAATCGGTGTTCGTCTCCATGACCAGCGGCGCCCTGCCGGTCGTCGTCGAGTCGCGCCACGGCAGCGTCGGCGAGCTGCACGCATCCCTCGACGCCGTGCGGCGCATCCCGAGCGTGCGGCTGCTGCGGGTCTCGACCTACGCCGAGGTGCTCAAGGGCTTCTTCGTGTCCGACCGCCGCGAATCGGTCTCCCTCGACGCGCTCGACCGCGCGCTCATCGCCGAGCTGCAGCGCGATGGCCGGGCGAGCTATCGCGCACTCGGCGACGCGGTGCATCTCGCACCGTCGTCGGCCCGCGCGCGCGTGCACCGGCTGATCGACAGCGGCGTCATCCGCATCTCGGCGCTGCAGTCCGGCGGGCCTTCCCGCACGCGCTTCGCGATCGGGCTCGGCATCACGGGCATCGGCGACACGGATGCCATCGCCGACTACCTGCTCGAATCGCCGGCGATCGACTTCGCTGCTCGTGCGCATGGGGTGTTCGACTTCATCGCCACCGTCTCGGGCTCAGCGCCCGGCCCGTTGCTCGCCGTCATCGAGGAGCTGCGCGCGATCGAGCAGGTGAGCGCGCTCGAATCGTGGACGCACTACGACGTCATCAAGGAGGACTACGCGCGCACGGTCGGGCGGATGCTCACCGTGTGACGATCGGCCACCGCCGCCGCTGGAGTAGCGTGCTCGCAGACCAACGAGACCCGGGAGGCGACCATGGCAGAGCACGGCGGAGCAGAGGCGACCCAAGCAGCGGCGACCGGCACGACGCCGATCGGACCGGTCGATGCGAGCCGGGTGCCGCGGTTCGCCGGCATCGCCACGTTCGCGAAGCTGCCACGCATCGACGAGGTCGACCACGCCGACATCGCCGTCATCGGGGTGCCGTTCGACTCGGGCGTGAGCTTCCGCCCCGGGGCGCGCTTCGGCCCCTCGCACGTGCGCGAGATCAGCCGGCTGCTGCGCCCCTACAACCCCGCGCAGCAGGTGGCGCCCTTCCACGCGCAGCAGGTCGTCGATGCCGGCGACATGGCCGTCAACCCGTTCTCCATCGACGAGGCCGTCGCCGACATCGAGCGCCAGGCTCGCGAGCTCACGCAGGGCGGCACGCGCCTGGTCACGATCGGCGGCGATCACACGATCGCCCTGCCGCTGCTGCGCGCCGTCCACGCCGTCCACGGGCCCGTCGCCGTCGTGCACTTCGACGCGCACCTCGACACCTGGGACACCTACTTCGGCGCTCCCGTCACGCACGGCACCCCGTTCCGCCGCGCGAGCGAAGAGGGCCTCATCGACCTCACCGCGAGCGTCCACGTCGGCATCCGCGGCCCCCTCTACGCCCAGGCCGACCTCGACGACGACGCGCGGCTCGGGTTCGTGCCCATCACCGCATCCGCCATCGAGGAGGACGGCGTCGATCGCGCGATCGAACGGCTGCTCGAGCGCATCGGCGACGCCAAGGTCTACATCTCGATCGACATCGACGTGCTCGACCCCGCGCACGCGCCCGGCACCGGTACCCCCGAGGCGGGCGGGCTCACGAGCCGCGAGCTGCTGCGCATCCTGCGGGCGATGGCGCACCTCGAGATCGTCGGCGCCGACGTCGTCGAGGTGGCGCCCGCCTACGACCACGCGCAGATGACGGCGGTCGCCGCGAGCCACGCGCTGTACGAGCTGATCTCGGCGATGGCACCGCGCGAGCCGTGACGCAGCACCCCTTCCTCACCCGGCGCTCGCGCGGCCTCCTGCCGTCGCCGGTGCGCGACGTGTGGGAGGCGTCGATGCAACCGGGCGTGATCTCGCTCGCCGGCGGCAACCCCGACCTGTCGCTCGGCGACCTCGACTGGGTCGCCGAGCACGCGGCACGGCTCCTGCGCGAGCAGGGCGCGACCGTGCTGCAGTACGGCTCGGGCACGGGCACGACCGCGCTGCGTGAGGCTGTCGTGCAGCTGATGGCGGCGGAGGACATCGTCGCGGAGCCCGGCGCCATCCAAGTGACGGCCGGCTCGCAGATGGCCCTCGACCTCGTCACGAAGGTGCTGTGCGAGCAGGGCGACACGGTACTCGTGGAGGATCCGACCTACGTCGGCGCGCTCGGCACCTTCGGAGGCGCGGGGCTACGCGTCGAGCACGTGGCGACGGACGCCGATGGCATCGTGCCTGCGGCCCTCGAGGAGCGCATCCGGCTCCTCGTCGCCGAGGCGCGTCCGCCCCGCATGCTCTACACGATCCCCAACTTCCAGAACCCGAGCGGCGCCACGCTCACCGAGCGGCGGCGGCCGCAGGTCGTCGAACTTTGCCGCGCCGCCGGCATCCCGATCGTCGAGGACAACCCCTACGGCATGCTGACGACGACGCCGCACGAGCACGTGGCGCTGCACGAGCTCGACCCCGAGCATGTGATCTACCTCGGCACCTTCTCAAAGGTGCTCTCCCCCGGGCTGCGCGTCGGCTGGGCGGCAGCGCCGAGCTGGCTTCGGCGGCCGCTGCAGCTGGCCGCCGAGGCGACCGTCATCTGCGCCTCGCCGCTCGCCCAGGAGCTCGCGGCGCACTTCGTGCTCGAGCGGCCCTTCGAGGCCGAGATCGCCCGTGCTGCGGCGGTGTACGCCGAGCGCGCCGAGGCGATGCGCGCTGCCCTCGCGCCGGTGCTGCCCGCCGGTGCGACGCTCTCGCGGCCGGCGGGCGGCTTCTTCGCGTGGCTCGCGCTGCCGGAGGGCTGGAGCACGAATGCTCTGCTCGACGCCGCGATCGACGAGCAGGTGGTGTTCGTGCCGGGCGCGGCCTTCCGCGCGCCGGGCGCGGGCGGCAGTGAGCTGCGCCTGGCCTACTCGTTCGAGTCGCCCGAGCGGCTCGCCGAGGGCGCTCGCAGACTCGGCCGCGCGCTCGCCCGCGTCGGCGCATAGCCGGCCCGGCTTAGGGTGGGCGGATGCGCTATCCCGAGGTGAGCAGAGACGACACGGTCGAGACGATCCACGGGGAGGCGATCGCCGACCCGTACCGCTGGCTCGAGGACGGCGACTCAGCCGAGACCCGGGCGTTCATCGAGGCGCAGAACGCGTTCGCCGAGCCGTTCCTGGCGGCGCTGCCCGCGCGCGAGGCCTTCCGCGAACGCGTCACCGCGCTGCTCGAGGCGCCGACCCGCGGCTGCCCCTGGGTGCGCGGCGGCCGAGTATTCGCCTGGCACTCCGACGGCCAGAACCAGCCGGTGCTGGTGGTCGCCGATGCGATCGATGATCTTGAGGGCGCCGGAGAGGACGCGCCCCGCGTGCTGCTCGACCCGAACGCGCTCTCGAGCGATGGCACCGTCGCCGTCACGATGGCGAGCGTCTCCCCGGACGGCGCGCTGCTGGCCTACGGCGCGGCCGACGGCGGCTCCGACTGGCGCACCATCCGTGTGCGCGATGTCGCCACCGGGGAGGACCTCAGCGACGAGATCCCGTGGACCAAGTGGAACAGTGCGGTCTGGCTCCCCGGCGGCCGCGCTTTCAGTTACTGGGCCTACGACGAGCCCACCGACGACGCGCTCACCGATGAGATGGGCGCCGGCCGCCTGATGCGGCACGAGGTCGGCACAGACCCGGCAGACGACACCGTGCTCTTCTCCCGCCCTGACGAGCCGCGGCTGTTCGCCCGCCACTGGCCGCGCGACGACGAGTGGTTCGTACTCTCGACCGACACCGGCTCCTCCAGCGGCAACGACCTGGCGGTGCGACGCCACGACGAGGTCGAACTCCGGCAGCTGGTCAGCGGCCACGAGCAGGAGTGGAACGCGATCGGCATCCGCGACGGGCTGCTCTACGCCGTCACCGACGCGGACGCGCCCCGGTACCGGCTGGCGGCCTTCGACCTGGCGACCGGTGACGAGCGCACCATCGTGCCCCAGCACCCGGAGGACGTGCTGCTCGATGCCGGCCTCACCGCATCCGGTCTCGTGCTCGAGTACTCGCACGACGCCAGCCACCGCATGCAGCTGGCGAGCTTCGACGGCTCGATCGGCGACGACGTGCCGCTCGGCGAGGGCGTCAGCATCGTCGGCTCCGAGACCAGCGCGCACTCCGGCACCGTCACCGCGCTGACGCAGAGCTTCGTCGACCGCGGCACCCGCCACGTCATCGAGGTGGACGGCGCGCGCCTGCTCTCTCACCGCACCCTCGCCGCCCCGGGACCGGCCGCGCCCGCGGCGACTACGCAGCGCATCCGCGTCGTCTCCACCGACGGCGAGACGGTGCCCGCATTCGTGGTGCGGCCCGCAGCAGAGGAGCCCGAGCCGCAGAGCGATGCGGCGCTGGCCGACGCAGCGGTGGTCGACACTGCGCTGGCCGACAGCGTGCTGGTCGACGACCCGAAGCCGACGCTCATCTGGGGCTACGGCGGCTTCAACATCCCGATGAACCCCGGCTTCCGCACGGTGCTGGCGGCATGGGTCGCGGCGGGCGGCGTGCTCGTGGTGCCGAACCTGCGCGGCGGCGGCGAGTTCGGCTCCGAGTGGCACAAGGGCGGCACGAAGGAGCGCAAGCAGCAGGTCTTCGACGACCTGTTCGCGGTCGCCGAGCGGCTCATCGACTCGGGCGTCACGACGGCCGGCCAGCTGGCGCTGCACGGCCGCTCGAACGGCGGGCTGCTCGCCGGCGCGGCGCTCACGCAGCGGCCGGAGCTGTGGGCAGCGGTGCTGCCGGGCGTCGGCGTGCTCGACATGCTGCGCTACCACCGCTTCACGATCGGCTGGGCGTGGGCGAGCGACTACGGCGACCCTGATGAGGCGGATGCGTTCGGGTACCTGCGCGCGTACTCGCCGCTGCACAACGTGCGGGCAGGCGTCGCCTATCCCCCGACGCTCATCACCACCGGCGACCACGACGACCGGGTCGTGCCGGCGCACTCGTTCAAGTTCGCCGCCGAGCTGCAGCGGGCGCAGGCCGACGCCGGCGCGGTTCCGGCCGGCGCCGCGACCGGGGCCGATGGCGGTGTCGACCCGATGAAGGATGCGCCCGTACTGCTCTCGGTCGACACCCGCGCCGGGCACGGCATGGGGAAGCCGAAGGATGCCGCGGCGCTCGAGTTCGCCGACCAGCTGGCCTTCGCCGCGCACCACACCGGGCTGCAGGTGCCTCTTGCGGACGGGAGCCCCGAGTGAGCTGGCAGAAGGACCTCGCCGCCATCTGGGACGACGAGTCGATCGACGACCTCGAGCGGGTCGAGCGCATGGCCCTGCTCGCGCCGACCGCACCGCACCCCGCGCTCGGGCTGTTCGAGCTCGCGAGCGCGCACGACGGCGCGGGGCTCGAGGGCGAGGCTGCGACGCTCTACGAGGAGGCGGCGGCCGCCGGGCTGGCTGCGGTCGATGCGGATCTCGATGCGCACCGGCGGATCCAGCACGCCTCGACCCTGCGCAACCTCGGCCGGCTCGAGGAGGCGCTCGCCATGCTCCGTGACGCGCCCGACCACCCGGAGGTCGGCGCTGCCCGCGACGCCTTCCTCGCGCTGACGCTGCACGACGCGGGCCGCCACGACGAGGCGCTGCGCGTCACGATCGAGGCGCTGGTGCCGACGCTGCCGATGTACCGGCGAGCGCTCACCGACTACGCCGCCATGCTCACCGAGAACGCGTGAGCGGCGACTGGCAGGCGCGCGTCGACGCGCTCTGGGAGCGCTTCGACCGGACGCCGCGGGACGCGACGGTGGCCGAGATGCAGGAGCTGGCGGATGCGTACCCGGGGTCCGACGGGCGCGCCGCGTTCGAGCTCGCCGGCATGTACGACTCACACGGCTTCGAGCGCGAGGCCGAGCGCGAGTACGAGCGGGCGCTCGCCATGGGGCTCGAGCCCGAGCAGCACGCGCAGCTGGCCGTGCAGTACGGCTCGACGCTGCGCAACACCGGCCGTCTCGATGACGCGATCGCGGTGCTGGAGGCGGCCCCGACGCATCCGTCGACCGGCGCCGCCCCGCGCGTCTTCCTCGCGCTCGCGCTGCACACCGCCGGGCGCCACGACGAGGCGATGCGCGTGGTCGTCGAGGCGATCGAACCGACGCTGCCGCGCTACAACCGCTCGGTGCGCGCGTATGCCGCCGCACTCACCGAGCCAGCGGACTGAGCTGCCGCCTCGCAGGAGACGGCGCTACTCAGCCGGCGAGCGCCCCGAGCAGTCGCTCGGCGACGTCACGGTGGATGTCGAGCAGCGGCGCGGTGCGCTCGGCGGGGCCGCGGCCGAAGCCGCACTCGGTGGCGATGCCGAACGCTCCGGGCGCCGCGAGCGCCGGCACTGCCGCCTGAGCGGCACGGGCGCGGCGCAGGGCCCCGTCGACGCCGTCCTCGTGGTGCACGAGGCCGAGGAACGGCTGCGTCTGGCCCCAATCGATGCCCGCGAGCGGCGCGAAGTAGGCCTCGTCGTCGCGCTCGATCGGCACCGGCAGGTGGATCCAGTCGATCCGGCGCGGCGCCTCGCCGAGCACGCGCCGCACGACTGCGGCGAGGGTGTCGGCGTCCTCGGGCTGCACGAAGTGCGCCTCTTCGACGTCGCCGTAGCAGAGGTGGAAACCCTGCTGCACCTCGGCCGGCACCCACAATGCGAGATCGACGAGCCTCGCGACGACCCCGTCGAGCGCATCGCCGTCCCACCATGGCTCGATGATGAAGCCGGGCTTGCGGTCTCGCTCGAGGATGGCGAACTCGACGGCCGCATCGAACTGGATCGCGAGCCGCTCGTGCGGGATCGCGGCCAGGATCGCGTGGAGCTCGGCGTGGAGCGCATCCCGGTAGACCGGCTCGAACGCGGCCCGGCTGCCCGGCTCGATGAAGGCGCCGACGATCGCGATGGGCGTCGGCAGCGACACCTGGAAGCGCGTGCCGGCGGCGATCACGCCCTGCTCCTGCAGCGCGGCGAAGCGCGCGAAGGAGTCGATCGCGGCGGCCGCGTAGCCGAGCTCCGGCAGCTGCACCTCGCCCCTGATCCGGAACTGCCGCACATCGAATTGATCACGGATGCGGTACCCCGGCTCGCCGACGCGCTCGAGACCCGGGGTCAGGTCGAAGCGCAGCGTCTGGAACTGGATCCAGTAGTAGCGCTCCCCCACCTCGCCGTCGGGGATGCGCGGGGCGTTGTCGAGCCGATCGGCGACGACGCGGAAGACGGACTCGGCGTCGGGCTGGTTGATGCTGCCGACGAGGTGGGTGGGAACGCTCATGCGATCATCATGCGCGCCGATGCCCCCGCGCCGCTCGACTGTGACGGACTATGACGAATCGCACGGCCCGCGAGGGCCGGGCGATGGTCGCTCGAGGCGGCTTCAGCGGCGCATGATGCGGCGCGCGAGCCAGTTGCCGAGCGCCTGGATCAGCTGCACGACGATCACCACCATGATCAGCGCCGACCACGTCACGACCTCGTCGAACTGCCGGTAGCCGTACATGACCGCCCAGTTGCCGAGGCCCTCGCCGCCGACGAGCCCGGCGACGGCCGACATGTCGACGATCGCGATCACGGCGAAGGTGAAGCCGAGCACGAGCGGCCCGAGCGTCTCCGGGATGATCACCGTGCGGATGATGCGCCACGGGCTCGCACCGGTCGCCCGCGCCGCTTCGACGACACCGGCGGGCAGCGCCACCAGGTTCTGCTCGACGATGCGCGCGATGCCGAAGGTCGCGGCGATGGCGATGGCGAAGACGGCGTACTCGGTGCCGATGCCCTTGCCGACCACCAGCCGCCCCACGGGCTGCAGCGCCGCCAGCAGGATGATGAACGGGATGGGCCGGAAGGTGTTGACGAGCACGTTCAGCACCCACCAGACCACCGGCTGCTGCAGGATGCCGCCGCGCCGGGTGACGTACAGCCCCGTACCGATCGCCAGCCCGCCGACGCCGCCGAAGGCGAGCGAGAGCGCGACCATCCACAGCATGATCCCGGTCTGCTCGAGCAGGTCGGGCAGCACCTCCACGATCTCGCTCATCGCTGCTCCTCCACCGTGACGCCCGAGCCGATGCCCTGCAGCGCCCAGGCGACCGACTCCGCGTCGCCGCGCACCGCGATCGTCAGCAGCCCGTAGACGCGCCCCTGGATGTCGTCGACGCCGCCGTGCACGAGGTTGAAGTCGACGCCGGCCTTCGCGAGCGCCGAGAAGACGCGCGCTTCGCTCACGCCCTCGTCGGTGGACGAGCCGCTCTCGGTGAACGACACGGTGAAGAACCGGCCCTCGTGCCGCGCGCGCAGCCGGGCGAGCTCGTCGCCCTCCGGCAGCGCGCGCACGACCGTCTGCACGAAGCGCTTCGCGGTGTCGGTCTGCGGCCGTGTGAACACGTCGTAGGTGAGGCCCGTCTCGACCACACGCCCCGCATCCATCACCGCCACCCGGTCGGCGATGCGCGTGATCACCTCCATCTCGTGGGTGATCACGACGATGGTGACGCCCAGCTCGCGGTTGACGCGGGCCAGCAGGTCGAGCACCTCGGCGGTGGTCTCTGGGTCGAGGGCGGATGTGGCTTCGTCGGCGAGCAGGATCTGCGGGTTCGCGGCCAGCGCACGTGCGATGCCGACGCGCTGCTGCTGCCCGCCGGAGAGCTGCTCGGGGTATGCGTCGGCGCGGCCGGCGAGGCCGACGAACTCGAGGAGCTCCTCGACGCGGCGCCTGCGCTCTGCCTTGCCGACGCCGATCACCTCGAGCGGGTAGGCGACATTGCCGGCGACGGTGCGCGAGGTGAGCAGGTTGAAGCGCTGGAAGATCATGCCGATACCGGTCTGCTGCTCGCGCAGACGCTTGCCGCGCAGCTCGCTGATCGTCACGTCGCCGACGGTGATCGCGCCGCTCGTGACCGGCTCGAGCTGATTGATGAGCCGCACGAGCGTCGACTTGCCGGCGCCCGAGTAGCCGATGATGCCGAAGATCTCGCCCTGCTCGATCGAGAGCGAGACGTCGTCGACGGCCACGATCTCGTCGCCGCCGCGCTTCGCGGGCGGGAACCGCTTGCTGACCCGGTCGAGCACGATGTGCTGCGCCATGGATCCTCCTCCATCCGTGTCCGTCGGTCGACACGCTGATGGGCACGGGCGAACCCGTGCCCACCGCGCTGAGAGCTACTGCGCCTGCAGCGCCTCCTGCACGGCTGCCAGCGAGGCCTGCAACTCGTCCTTCGGCGTCTGCACGAACAGGCCGGTGCCGCCGGAGGACTCGAGGGCGCCCGCCTGCACCTCCTCGTTCGTCTGGTAGATCTCCACCAGGCGGTTCAGCACCTCGTCGTCGACGTTCTCGGCGGCGGTCGCGAAGACGTTGATGTACGGCTGCGCTGCCGGGTCGGCGGGGTCGTCGACGGCGATCGCGTCAGCCGGGTCGATGCCGGCGTCGGTGAGGAAGTCGTTGTTGATGATCGCGGCCGCGACATCGGGCAGCGAGGTGGCGGTGATGGCGGCGTCGACGGCGCTGACCGTCACGCGCGACTCGGCCTCGATGACGTCGTCGACGGTCGAGTAGGGGCTGCCGCCGTCCTCGAGCGCGATCAGGCCGGCCGACTGCAGCACGAGCAGGCCGCGGGCCTGGTTGGTGTCGTCGTTCGGCACGATCACCTCGGCGCCGTCGGGGATCGCCTCGGCGGAGTCGTACTGCGACGAGTAGAGCCCGATCGGGTAGGTCGCCGTCGAGCCGATCGGCTGCAGGTCGTCGCCGGACTGCACGTTGTAGTTGGCGAGGTAGATGATGTGCTGGAACTGGTTGATGTCGAGCTCGCCCTCGCTGGTGGCGGGGTTGGGCTGGTTGTAGTCGCCGAAGTCGACGATGTCGAGCTGGATGCCCTCGGCCTCGACGGCCTGCTCGTAGGCCTCCCAGTACGGCTCGGCGGCGCCGACGACGCCCAGCTGCACGGGGTTCTCGGCGGAGCCGAGCGCCGGCTCGCCGGAGCCTGATGCAGCGGCGCTGCAGCCGACGAGGGCGACGGAGATGCCGAGCGCTCCGAGGAGGGCGAGGGGACGTGCGGTGCGGATGGACATGGTGGCTCCTTCAAGTGCTGCCGGGATACGCACCACGTTAGGAATCAGATACCGTCCGCGCGCAATCGCGCTGTCACGGAATGTCACATGACGCCCCGTGACGCGGTGGCGCGGCTACGCGGTGGCGCGACTGCGCGGTGGCGCGACTGCGCGGTGGCGCGGCTGCGCGGTGGCGCGACTGCGTCGTGGCGCGGCTGCGCGGTGGCGCTCAGGCGCGGCTGCGCGGTGGCGCGACTCAGCCGACCTGCAGGGCCGCGCCGGCCACCGCGAGCGCGTGCCCGACCAGCAGCCAGGGGCCGAACGCCACCGTGCGCCGCCCCACCGTCAGCGCCACGAGGCCTGCGATGCCGCCGACGATGACGGATGCGGCCAGTCCGGCCAGCGGCACGGCCCACCCGAGCGTCGCGGACGCGAGCGCCAGAGCTGTGCCCAGCTTCACGTCTCCCATGCCCATGCCGCCCATCACCGCCATGAGCAGCAGGATGGCGCCACAGCCGATCGCGACGAACAGCGCGAAGTCCCCGCCGAGCAGCCGGACCAGGCACGCGATGGTGCCGACGACCAGCAGCGGCAGCGTGATCGTGTTCGGCAGCCGGCGCTCGGTCATGTCGATGCGCGCGAGCACAGGCGCAGCGGCTGCGACAGCGGCGATCGGCACGATCGCGATCGCATCCCACCCCAGCATGACCAGCAGTGCGGCAGCAGCCGCCGCGAGCGGGATGCCGAGCGCATCGACGGCTCGCAGCCGCACGGGCGGACGCGGCCCGGCGAGCTCGCTCGCCGTCGCCTCCGCCAATGTCGTCACGCGGGCCAAGGTAGCGGGGCGGTCGGCTGGCTCGCTTCCGCTCTCCACAGGTGCCGGACTACTGCGGCGGCAGTCTCGGGTCTCTCGTCGCCAGGTCCTCGAGTGCGCTGAGGCTATGTGCGTCGTGACGATCGTCGAGGTCGGCCCGCGCGGCCTCGTCAACACGGCGCTGCCGGTCGTCTGCGGCATACCGCTCGGCGGTCGGCCCCTCGGCGGTCGGCCGCTCGGCCTCGAGCGCCGACACCGTGCCTGCGTTCGGCGTGAGGCCCATGTTCTCGGCATTCGCGTTCGAGCGGGCGATGACCAGCTCGCCTTGGGCTCAGCGGTGCGGCCAGCGCGCGAGCGCGCGCTCGATGCGAGCCCGGGTCGACGCCGTGACATCCTCGACGATCTGCAGCACCGGTTCGACCGGTCGCGTGCCGCGCTGCGGCGGCCAGCGCCAGGTGCCGACGGTGCGGCCGTCAATGAGCACCGCGGGCTTGAAGACGCCGTTGTTGCCGGGCACGAGCGCCTGCGTCATCGCTGGGCCAGCGGTGATCGAGCGGTCGCGGTAGCCGAGGATCCACTCGTCGAAGCCCGGCACCAGGTGCACGCCCGAGCTGCTGCCGCTGGCGTCCTCGCCGATGAGCATCTCGGTGCCGCCCACGAGCACCCGGTTCAGTCCGCGAGCGCGCGCGAGCGATGCGCGCACGAGCGTCTTCGGCAGCCCCAGCCACCAGGCGGCGTCATCGGCCGAGACCGGCCCGCGGGCGAGGACGAAGCGACGCAGGGCGTCGTCGAAGGCAGCCTCCGCGTCGACGAGCTCGGCATCGACGAGCTCGTCGACGAGGCGCTCGGCGCCGCTCACCGCGGCCGGCGGCCCACCGACGAGCAGCTGCGCCTCACCGTCGAACGGGCCGAAGCGCACGAGTTCGTCGTACGCGAGCAGCGCCAGCAGGTGGTAGCCCCGGCCGCCCCCGGTCTCGACGCCCGCCGACTCCCATACGGCGAGCAGCGAGGGCCGGGACCGCGGTCTGTCGGCCAGATGCTCGACGAGCACCTGCGCCGCGCGTGCCGCGATCGCCTCGTCGATGTCGCGGTCGGTGCACATGCGCCACTCCTGCCGGCGCATCCTCGGCGCGACGGCCGCGTGCAGCACGGCCAGATCCTGCGGCGTCGAGACGAACAGCGTGCCGCGCATGGCCCACGACCGCACGAGCTCTCCGCGGTCGAACGCAGCTCGCACGTCGGCGAGCGTCGTGCCGGGCGCCGAGCGGATGGCGATCGCGCGCAGCACCTGCGGCAGGTCCTGCCCCTGCATGGCGACCATGCGGTGCACGACCTCCACCGGCGTGCATCCAGCTGCGCCAGCTGCGTCTCCGGCGATCACTCCCGCCGCGGCGCTCGCGTCACCGCTCGTCCTGCTGGCGCGATCGAGCCCGTGCGCGACCAGTCGCATCCGCCGTGCCTCCGACCGAGTCAACTCGAGCATGGGCTCACGCTAGCCGCGCCCGCCCACGCGCCGCCGAAGTCTGCGGCCCCAGACGATGGACCCGTTGCGGATTGCCGGACCCGTTCGGCGGGGTCCACGAATCCCGAACGGGTCCGCGATTCGGCTACCACCCGTTCGGCGGGGTCCACGAATCCGCAACGGGTCCACAGTCGCTGCAACGGCCGCGCGGCGCCTCAGCCCTCCAGCAGGCTCGTCACCAGCGCGGCGATGCGCGAACGCTCCGAGCGCATCAGCGTGATGTGGCCGAAGAGATCCTCGCCCTTCAGCGTCTCGATCACGCTCGCGACACCGTCGTGCCGGCCGACCCGCAGGTTGTCGCGCTGCGCCACGTCGTGGGTGAGCACCACGCGCGAGTTCTGGCCGATGCGCGAAAGCACCGTCAGCAAGACGTTCCGCTCGAGTGACTGCGCCTCGTCGACGATCACGAAGGCGTCGTGCAGCGAGCGGCCGCGGATGTGCGTGAGCGGCAGCACCTCGAGCAGCCCGCGGTCGGCGACCTCGTCGAGCACGTTGTCGCCCACCAGCGCACCGAGGGTGTCGTAGATCGCCTGCCCCCAGGGGTTCATCTTCTCGTCCTTGTCGCCGGGCAGGTAGCCGAGCTCCTGGCCGCCGACCGCGTAGAGCGGGCGGAAGACGATGACCTTCTTGTGCAGGCGCCGCTCGAGCACGGCCTCCAGGCCCGCCGCCAGCGCGAGCGCCGACTTGCCGGTGCCCGCCGAGCCGCCGAGCGAGACGATGCCCACCTCGTTGTCGAGCAGTAGGTCGATCGCGAGCCGCTGCTCGGCCGAGCGGCCGTGCACGCCGAAGACCTCGCGGTCGCCGCGCACGAGCGAGATCTCGCCGGCCCGCGTCACGCGGCCGAGCGCCGAGCCGCGCTCGGAGGAGATCACCAGCCCGGTGTTGAGCGCCATGTCCTTGACGGCAGCCGTCTCGATGCGCTCGTCCTCGTAGAGCGCGTTGATCTGCTCCCCAGAGAGCGCGATCTCGGCCATGCCCGTCCAGCCCGAGTCGACCGCCTGCTCGGCCAGGTACTCCTCGGCGGCGAGGCCGATGGAGGCGGCCTTCACGCGCATCGGCATGTCCTTCGACACGACGCACACGTCGAGGCCGTCGCCGGCCAGGTTCGAGGCGACCGCGAGGATGCGCGAGTCGTTGTCGCCCAGCTGCAGGCCGCTGGGCAGCACCTGCTGGTTCGAGTGGTTCAGCTCGACCCGCAGCGATCCGCCGCCCTCGGTCGGCACTGGGAAGTCGAGCCGCTCGTGCGCGACGCGCAGGTCGTCGAGGTTGCGCAGCGCCTTGCGCGCGAAGTACCCGATCTCGGGATCGTGCCGCTTCTTCTCGAGCTCGGCGATGACGATCACGGGGATCACCACCTGGTGCTCGGCGAAGCGGTGGATCGCCCCCGGGTCCGACAGCAGCACGCTGGTGTCGAGCACGTACGTGCGCTGGCGGGTCTCGACGTCGGTGACCTCGAAGACTTCGGCTGCGGGGGTGGTGGCGAGTTCAGGCACGAGGCGCTCCCTTCCGACCTTGGGTCGGATCACGCGGCCGTCGCCTCCCGTGGTGCTCGCAGACACGATGGCCGCTCGCTCGCCGGGCTGATCTGCCCGACTAGGGCCGAATCTACGCGCGCAACCCGCGCCCGCCGAGCACCGACACACGGATGCGCGAGGACCGTTCACCTGCACGCAACGTCAGCGTCTCCCCGGGTTCACATCGCGGCGGCGGCCGCGCGGTCGACGGGTCGGCCTCCGCGCTCAGCATCGCCGCGCGCTGCACCCTCGAGCTCGACACCCTCGACATCGACACGGTGCGGATGCGTGTACACGACCATCGACGGATCGCGCACGAAGCCGATGAGGGTCAGGCCCGCCTCGCCGGCGAGCTCGACCGCCAGGGACGACGGCGCCGAGACCGCGGCGAGCACCGGGATGCCGGCCATGACCGCCTTCTGCACGAGCTCGAAGCTGGCCCGTCCGGAGACCTGCAGCGCGGTGCCCCGCAGCGGCAGCGGGCCCTGCTGGGCGGCCCAGCCGATCACCTTGTCGACGGCGTTGTGCCTGCCGACGTCCTCCCGCACGACGAGCATCTCGCCGCTGGCGACATCGACCAGGGCGGCTGCATGCAGCCCGCCGGTCTTGTCGAACGCCGCCTGCTGCTGCCGCAGCCGATCGGGCAGCCGCGCGATCGTCTCGGCGTCGATCACGGTCTCGTCGGCGTGCAGGTCGAAGCGCGAGATGGTCTCGATCGCCTCGATGCTCGCCTTGCCGCACACGCCGCACGAGCTGGTCGTATAGAAGTTGCGCGCGATGTCGGGCGATGGCAGCGCGACGCCGGGCGCGAGGGTGAGATCGAGCACGTTGTAGGTGTTGGGCTCGCCGCCCGCACCGATGCCCGGGCCGGTGCCGGGACCGCCGCAGTGGATCGCGCTCAGCACGTCGCCGCCGCCGGCGATCACCCCCTCCGAGACCAGGAAGCCGGTCGCCAGCTCGACGTCGTTGCCGGGGGTGCGCATGGTCACGGCCAGCGGGGTGCCCTGCACCCTGATCTCGAGCGGCTCCTCGACCGCGAGCATGTCCGCGCGCCGCACGGGTTCGCTGCCCAGCCGCACGCGGGTGACCGGGTGCCGCGTCACGATGCGGCCCATCTCAGCCCTCCGCGGCGCCGTCGGCCGCGCCCGCCGCCGCACCGGATGCGCCCGCCGCGCCGGCCGCGCGCGCCTCGAGCCGCACGACCACCGCCTTCGAGGTGGGCGTGCCGCTGACGTCGGCGACCGAGTCGAGCGGCACGAGCACGTTCGTCTCCGGGTAGTAGGCGGCGGCGTTGCCGTGCGGCGTCGGGTAGGGCACCAGCCGGAATGCCTCGGCCCGCCGCTCCTGCAGGGCACCGTCGGCGCCGGTCCACTCCGAGACCAGGTCGACGATCTCGCCGTCGGCGAAGCCGAGCTCGCGGATGTCGTCGGCGTTCACGAGCACCACCCGGCGGCCGCCCGTGATGCCCCGGTAGCGGTCGTCCTTGCCGTAGATGGTGGTGTTGTACTGGTCGTGCGAGCGCAGCGTCTGCAGCAGCAGGCGCCCGGCCGGGATCCGCGGGTACTCGAGCGGGTTGACGGTGAAGCGCGCCCTGCCGTCGACGGTCGCGAAGCTGCGCGCGTCCCGCGGACCGTTCGGCAGCATCAGGGTGCGGCCCTTCTCGATGCGCTCCTCGAAGCGCTCGAAGCCCGGCACCGCGCGCGAGATGTGGTGGCGGATGCGTGCATAGTCGTGCTCGAGCGCGTCCCAGTCGGCCTGTGGTGCGTTGCCCACCGCATCCGCGCCCTCGAACAGCAGGGCGCACAGCCGGGCGACGATGGCGACCTCGCTCAGCATGCCCTCACTCGGCGGGGCGAGCCGGCCGCGCGAGGCGTGCACGGCGCCCATCGAGTCCTCGACGGTGACGCGCTGCTCGCCGCCGCGGCGGCGGTCGCGGTCGGTGCGGCCCAGCGTCGGCAGGATGATCGCCCGGCCGCCCGTGACCACGTGCGAGCGGTTGAGCTTGGTGGAGACCTGCACGGTCAGCTCCATGCGCTCGAGCCCCGCCTCCGTGACGGCGGTGTCGGGCGTGGCGCTGGCGAAGTTGCCGCCCAGCGCCATGAACACCTTCGCGCGGCCGTCGCGCATCGCGCGGATCGCCTCGACGGTGTCGTAGCCCCACTCGCGCGGCGCGGCGAAGCCGAACTCGGCGTCGAGCGCGTCGAGGAACTCGGCCGGCGGCTTCTCGTAGATGCCCATCGTGCGGTCGCCCTGCACGTTCGAGTGGCCGCGCACGGGGCAGACGCCGGCGCCGGGGCGGCCGATGCTGCCCTGCAGCAGCAGCATGTTGACCACCTCGCGCAGCATGGGCACCGAGTGCTTGTGCTGCGTCAGCCCCATCGCCCAGCAGACGATGGTCGCGCTCGAGGCGCGCACCTGCTCGGCGACCTCGCGCAGGCGCGCCTCGTCGAAGCCGGTGGCGGCCTCGAGCTCGTCCCAGCCCTGGGCCGCGAGCGCGGCGCGGTAGGCCGCGAAGCCGCTGGTGTGCTCCTCGATGAACGTGGTGTCGAACACGCCGCCGTCGGCCTCGTGCATCTCGAGCAGGTGCTTGCCGATCGCCTGGAACAGCGCCTGGTCGCCGCCCAGTCGGATCTGCAGGAACGCATCCGCCATCTTCGTGCCGCCGAGCATCACCCCGCGCGGCGTCTGCGGGTTCTCGAAGCGCACCAGGCCAGCCTCCGGCAGCGGGTTGACGGCGATGATGCGCGCGCCGTTCCGCTTCGCCTTCTCGAGCGCGCTGAGCATGCGCGGGTGGTTCGTGCCGGGGTTCTGGCCGGCGACGATCAGCAGCTCGGCGCGGTGGATGTCGTCGAGCGAGACGGTGCCCTTGCCGATGCCGATGGTCTCGGTGAGCGCCGAGCCGCTCGACTCGTGGCACATGTTCGAGCAGTCGGGCAGGTTGTTGGTGCCCAGGCCGCGCACGAGCAGCTGGTACAGGAACGCCGCCTCGTTGGAGGCGCGGCCCGAGGTGTAGAAGATCGCCTCCTGCGGGTCGTCGAGCGCGCGCAGCGCGTCGGCGATGGTGGCGAGCGCGTCGTCCCAGGAGATCGGCCGGTAGTGGCTCGCGCCGGCGTCCTTGATCATCGGCACGGTCAGCCGGCCCTGCTGGCCCAGCCACCAGTCGTCGTGCGCGCGCAGCTCGGCGAGCGAGTGCTGCGCGAAGAACGCCGGCCCCACGCGGCGCACGGTCGCCTCCTCAGCCACCGCCTTCGCGCCGTTCTCGCAGAACTCGGCGACGTGCCGCTTCTCCTCCTCCGGCCACGCGCAGCCGGGGCAGTCGAAGCCGTCCTTCTGGTTGACGCGCAGCAGCGTCTGCGCCGAGCGCACGATGCCCATCTGGTCGTTCGCGATCTGCAGCGCGTGCAGCACGGCGGGCACGCCGACCGCCGTGGTCTTCGGCTCGCTCACCCGCACGCGGGCCTCGTCGATGTCGTGGTCGGGGGCGGGCTTGACCATGATCGAGACCTCTTCAGTGAGCGGACGGCGCGGGGATCACCGTCTCACGAGGGTATCGCGGCACCCGCGGCTCACTTCCCGTAGCGGCGCTCCCGCAGCCCGTACGCGCGCACCGCGCGCAGGAAGTCGACCTCGCGCAGGTCGGGCCCGAGCGCCTCGACGAAGTAGAACTCGCTGTGCGCGCTCTGCCACAGCATGAAGTCGCTCAGCCGCTGCTCGCCCGAGGTGCGGATCACGAGATCCGGGTCGGGCTGGCCGGCGGTCGAGAGGTGCTCGGCGATCAGCTCGGGCGTGAGCCGCTCGGCGAGCTCCTCGTGGCTGACGTCGCCCGCGCTGGCGACGATGCGCCGCACCGCCTCGACCAGCTCGTGCCGGCCGCCGTAGCCGACGGCGAGGTTCACGTGGATGCCGTCCTGCCGCGCGGTGCGGTCGACGGCGGCCTGCAGCGCACCGACGAGCGGCTCCGGCAGCCCCTTCGTGTCACCGACGTGACGGATGCGTCGTCCCGGCTGCCGAGACAGGTCGTCGGCGAGCTCGGCGATGATCTCGCACAGCTCTCCCAGCTCCTCCGTCGCGCGGCCGCTGAGGTTGTCGCGCGAGAGCAGGTAGAGGGTGACGACCTCGACGCCGATCGAGGCGCACCAGTCGACGAACTCGCGCAGCTTCGCGGCGCCCGCACGGTGGCCGTGCCCAGCCGTGGCCAGCTTCTGCTCGCGCGCCCAGCGGCGGTTGCCGTCGATGATCATGGCGATGTGGCGCGGCACGGGCGCCCGCTCGAGGTCGCGCCGGAGTCTCCGCTCGTAGTAGCGGTAGACGAGCGGTGAGCCCGGGGCGCTGCGCAGTCGCATCCGCTGAATCTATCGGCCCGCACGACGGAAGCATGCGCATCCGGTCACTGCGTACGCCGTACGCTGTAGCCATGCGAGCCCTGAACGACCCGGCAGACGCCCACCTGCCCTTCATCGAGGCCGCCGGCGACGCGATCGCCGAGGCGGCCATCGAGCAGAAGCCCACCTGGCGCGGCTGGATCCACGCCGCCACCGCGCCGCTCGCCCTCGTGCTCGGCATCCTCCTGGTGGTGCTGGCCGACGGCCCCGTCGCCACCTGGTCGACCGCGGTGTTCGCGCTCTCGGGCGTGCTGCTGTTCGGCATCTCCGCCGTCTACCACCGCTTCGCCTGGCAGGAGCGCACGCGTGTCGTGCTCAAGCGGCTCGACCACGCCAACATCTTCCTGCTGATCGCCGGCAGCTACACGCCGATCGCGATGCTGACGCTGCCCTCCCCCACCGACTGGATCCTGCTGGCCGTGATCTGGGGCGGCGCGCTGCTGGGCATCGCCTTCCGGGTCTTCTGGCTGGGCGCGCCGCGCTGGCTCTACGTGCCCATCTACCTGGCGCTGGGCTGGGCCGCGGTCGCCTTCATGGGCCAGATCTGGGCGGCGAACGCGGCCACCGCGATCCTGACGATCGCCGGCGGCCTGGCCTACACGGTCGGCGCCGTCTTCTACGGGCTGAAGAAGCCCAACCCCTTCCCCGGCCACTTCGGCTTCCACGAGATCTTCCACGTCTGCACCGTGATCGCGTTCGGCTGCCACTGGACGGGCATCCTGCTCGTCGCGCTCGATCCGCCGGCGTAGCCGCCGCGCATCAGCCGTCGCGGCGCGCCTCGTCCGCCGTGGGTTCCGGGGGCTCCTCGGCCGCCGCGGCCAGATCGACGCCGGCCTGGGATGCCGCGAACTCGGGCGTGTCGAAGACCTCGCCCGCGATCGGGTCCTGCACCACGCGGGCCTCATCGAGCGTCGCGACACCCTCGGCGTCGAGCTCGACCGCCGCGGTCGGCACCTCGTGCATGGCGACGATGAACTCGCCGCCCTCGGCGGGTGTCGGCGTATCGGGCTCCCCCAGCGGCAGGCCGGCGAAGGTGGTCGACACCTCGCGGCGCCCATGCGGCTCGGCACCGTGCGACTCGGCACCGTGCGGCTCGGCAGCGAGCGGCTCGGCGCCCGGCGGCTCGGCACCGCTCTGCTCGTCGACTTCCGCGACCCCGGCACCCGCTCCCGCCGATGCGATCCTGGCGCGCATGTAGCGGGGCGCCGTGGCGACCTCGAAGTGAAACGCGCGCAGCAGGGAGACGCACGCCAGCACCATGATGATCGAGAACGGCAGCGCGGTGGCGATCGATGCGGTCTGCAGCGCCGTGAGCGAGGCGGTGCCGCCGACCAGCAGCAGCACCGCCGCCACCGCGCCCTCGAGCACCGACCACATCACGCGCGTGAGCCGCGGCGTCTCGGTGGCACCTCCTGAGGCGAGGATGTCGATCACCAGCGAGCCCGAGTCGGAAGAGGTGACGAAGAAGAACACGATGATGATGATCGCCAGCACGCTCGTCACGGTCGCGAAGGGGAAGCCTTCGAGCAGCTGGAACAGCGAGGTGTTCACGTTCACCTCGCCGTCGACCAGCAGATCGCCTTCGGTGAGCTGCCGGATGATCGCGGAGTCGCCGAAGATGGTGAACCAGGCGGCACCGATCAGGGTCGGCGTCAGCAGCACGCCGAAGACGAACTGCCTGATCGTGCGGCCCCGCGAGATGCGCGCGATGAACATGCCGACGAACGGCGCCCAGCTCATCCACCAGCCCCAGTAGAAGATCGTCCAGTCGCCCGCCCAGGTGTCGGTCGAGAGCGGCCAGGTCTCGAGCATGAGCGAGGGCAGGGCAGCGACGTAGCTGCCGGTGTTCGCGACCATCGCCTGCAGCAGCACGAGCGTCGGGCCGAGCGCCAGCACGAACAGCGCCAGCAGGGCCGCGAGCGACATGTTGATGTTCGAGAGCCACTTGAGGCCCTTGTCGAGACCGGAGACGACCGAGAGCGTCGCCAGCCCGGTGACGGCCGCGACGAGCACGATGGTGAAGGTCGGCGAGCCCTCGACCCAGCCGAGGAACTCGAGGCCGGCGGTGATCTGCTGCACGCCGAAGCCCAGCGAGGTGGCGACGCCGAACAGCGTGCCGACGATCGCCACGACGTCGACGGCGTGGCCGATCCAGCCCTCCACGCGCTTGCGCCCGAGCATCGGCTCGAGCAGCCAGCGGATCGAGAGGGGACGACCGCGGCGGAAGGTCATGTAGGCCAGTCCGAGGCCGACGACGACGTAGATCGCCCACGCGTGCAGGCCCCAGTGGAACAGCGTGAGATCCATCGCCAGCCGGCCCGCCTCATCCGTGCCCGCCTCGACGCCCCCGTTGGCGGGCGGCGTGATCAAGTGCGAGAGCGGCTCCGCGACGCCGTAGAAGACGAGGCCGATGCCCATGCCCGCGCTGAAGAGCATCGTGAACCAGGACATGGTCGAGAACTCGGGCTGCTCGTCGTCGCGCCCGAGACGGATGTTGCCGATGCGGGACAGCCCGCAGTAGAGCGCGAAGATGACGAAGCCGGTCGCGGCGAGCACGTACCACCAGCCCACGCCCGCGGTGATCGCGGTGTTGAGCACTTCGAAGGCGTTGCCGCCGGTGAGGCTGTAGACGATGGCGACCACCACCAGGGCGATGATGATGAGCACGGCGGGGATGAAGACGGGCTTGCGCACCTGTCGCCAGACCTGCGCCGGCGCCCAGTCGGCCTGCAGCGCGGATCGATCGACCATGAGAGAACCCCTTCCGGATCGCGCGGATGGTCGAGGGTACCGAACCGAGGCGGTGCCGCTCCCAGCCCGCGCCCGGCCGCTCGGCCTAGCGTGTGGCCTCATGCGCCTCGATCGAACCGCAGCCGTCGCCGTCGCCGCTGCCGCCGTGCTGACGATGACCGGCTGCATCCTGCCGCCGCCGCTGCAGCAGCCGACGTCGCAGCAGCCGCCCAGCACGCCCGTGCCGCAGCCGGCGAGATCGTGGCAGCCGACGCCTGCGCCCCAGGATGATCCGGCCGGCTCGGCCGCAGAGCGGGTCGAGCCGGACGAGCCGATCACCGCGAACGACCAGACCGCGGCCGACACAGGCGAGCTCTACGCGGGCGAGCCCGGCGAGACCCGTGACGGCTACTTCCCCGACGCCGCGTTCGACATGGTGCTGGCGCCGACCCGCGGCACGCCCGCGGTCGCCCCGGGCATCGCGCTGCCGGCCAGCGAGGTCGGAGACGAGCTCTACGCGGGCGTGCCGCATCGCGCGGGGGGCGACCTGCTGCTGACCACCGTCGGGCGCCTGGTGCTCGAGAGCGAGGAGGCGGAGTACACCTGCAGCGGCACGGTCATCAACAGCGCGACGGGCCTGGTCGTGCTCACGGCGGCGCACTGCGTCTGGGATGACGACACGCGCGACTACTACGACCGCATCACCTTCAGTCCCGGCTACGAGCGCGGCGACGCGCCCTTCGGCACCTGGGAGGCGGAGGAGCTGTGGGTGCCGCAGCAGTACCTCGACGCGAACACGCGCTGGCTCGACGGCGCCGACGACAACGGCTGGATGGGCTTCGACTTCGGGCTGATCCGCTTCGCGCCGCAGCAGGGCCAGACGCTCGAGGATGCGGTGGGCGGTCAGGGTGTGAGCTTCACGGCCGAGACGAACGGCGTGGTGATCGCCGGCTACCCCGGCAACGACGACTTCGACGCCGAGGTGCTGCGGTACTGCGCCGAGGACGACGTCGGCTACGGCGCCGGTGGCGACCCGAACTACGGCGCCGACTGCGAGATGGGCGACGGCGCCTCCGGCTCGGGCTGGGTCTCCAACCTCGATGCGGCCACCGGTGCCGGCACGATCACCGCGGTCTACTCGAACGGCGGCTCCAGCGGCGCCTACGGGCCGCCGCTGGGCGTCACCGCCTGGAACGGCCTGCAGTCGCTCGGCGGTTGAGCGGCGTCAGTCCTCCGGGTCGTCCTTCGCCTGGCCGAACGCGCCGACCTGCTTCGGCTTGGCGGCCGCCTGCTTGGTCGCCGCCCGGCGCTGCTGCCGGTTGCCGCCGGCCGCACCCGCCTGGGCCTTCGCGGCCACGGCGGGGTTGCCGCTCTTGGCGCGCGCCTTGCCGGTCGCGGTGCCGAGCTCCTTGCCCTTGGCGTCGTGCACCGAGGCCTCGCCGTCCTCGTCCGGGGCCGAGTAGGTGAGCGTCGAGGTGTCGGCCTCGGTCTCCTCGAGACCGCCGCCCTCGATGGCGGGCGCAGCGGCGGTCGTGCCCTGCTGCACCTTGACGTCGAGGTTGAACAGGAACGTCACCGACTCCTCGCGGATCGCCGACATCATCTGCTGGTAGAGCGCGAAGCCCTCGTTCTGGTACTCCACCACCGGGTCGCGCTGGGCCATGCTGCGCAGGCCGATGCCCTCGCGCAGGTAGTCCATCTCGTACAGGTGGTCGCGCCACTTGCGGTCGATGACCGACAGCACGACGCGTCGCTCGAGCAGCCGCATGGCGGGCGAGCCGAGGTCCTCCTCGCGCTTCGTGTAGGCGATGCGGGCATCCGAGAGCAGCTGCTCGTAGACGAAGTCGGCGGTCAGGCGCGGCTGCGCCTCGGCGACCACCTCGTCGATGGTGATGCTGACCGGGTAGATCTGCTTGGCGTCGTTCCAGAGCGACTCGAGGTTCCAGTCGTCGCTGTCGCCTCCGACCGCGTGCTCGTCGACGACGGCACGGATCGTGCCCTCGAGGAAGCCCTGCACGCGGGTGTCGAGGTCGTCGCCGTCGAGGATGTGGCGGCGGTCGGAGTAGATCGCCTCGCGCTGGCGGTTCATCACGTCGTCGTACTTGAGCACGTTCTTGCGCATCTCGGCGTTGCGGCCCTCGATCTGCGCCTGCGCGGAGCGGATGGTGCGGGAGAAGATCTTCGACTCCAGCGGGATCTCGTCCTCATCCGCATCCGCTGCCAGGAACCGCTGGGCGACGGAGCCGCCGAACAGCCGCAGCAGGTCGTCCTGCATCGACAGGTAGAAGCGGCTCTCGCCCGGGTCGCCCTGGCGGCCGGAGCGGCCGCGCAGCTGGTTGTCGATGCGGCGCGACTCGTGGCGCTCGGTGCCGAGCACGTAGAGGCCGCCGGCCTCGAGCACCTTCGCGGCCTCGGCGGCGACGGCCTCCTTGACCTGGGCGAAGACCTCGTCCCAGCGCTCCTCGTACTCCTCGGGAGTCTCGGAGGGGCTCAGGCCCAGCTCCTGCATCTTGGTGACGGCGAGGTGCTCGGCGTTGCCGCCCAGCATGATGTCGGTGCCGCGTCCCGCCATGTTGGTGGCGACGGTGACGGCGCCGAGCCCACCGGCCTGGGCGATGATCGCGGCCTCGCGGGCGTGGTTCTTGGCGTTCAGCACCTCGTGCGTGATGCCGAGCTTCGACAGCTGCGTCGAGAGGTACTCGCTCTTCTCGACGCTCGTGGTGCCCACCAGCACCGGCTGGCCCTTCTCGTGCCGCTCGGCGATGTCCTCGACCACGTGCTTGAACTTGCCCTCGACCGTCGCGTAGACGAGGTCGGACTGGTCGATGCGCACGAGCGGCTTGTTCGTCGGGATGGGCACGACGCCGAGCTTGTAGGTCGACATGAACTCTGCCGCCTCGGTGTCGGCGGTGCCGGTCATGCCGGCGAGCTTCTCGTAGAGGCGGAAGTAGTTCTGCAGGGTGACCGTCGCGACCGTCTGGTTCTCGGCCTTGATCTGCACCCCCTCCTTCGCCTCGATCGCCTGGTGGATGCCCTCGTTGAAGCGGCGGCCCTGCATGATGCGGCCGGTGTGCTCGTCGACGATCAGCACCTCGCCGTTCATGACGACGTAGTCGGAGTCGCGCTTGAACAGCGCCTTCGCCTTGAGCGCGGTGTTGAGGAAGGAGATCAGCGGGGTGTTCGCCGACTCGTAGAGGCTGTCGATGCCCAGCAGATCCTCGACCCGCTCGATGCCGGGCTCGAGCACGCCGACGGTGCGCTTCTTCTCGTCGACCTCATAGTCGACCTCGGGGCGCAGCTTCTTCGCGATGCGGGCGAACTCGCCGAACCAGCGGTTGGCCTCGCCGGCGGCGGGGCCGGAGATGATGAGCGGCGTGCGGGCCTCGTCGATGAGGATCGAGTCGACCTCGTCGACGATGGCGAAGCCGTGGCCGCGCTGCACCATCGCCTCGCGCGAGTGCGCCATGTTGTCGCGCAGGTAGTCGAAGCCGAACTCGTTGTTCGTGCCGTAGGTGACGTCGGCGGCGTACTGCTCGCGCCGCACCTCCGGGGTCTGGCCGGCGATGATGCAGCCGGTGGTCATGCCGAGCGCGCGGAAGACGCGGCCCATGAGCTCCGACTGGTAGCTCGCCAGGTAGTCGTTGACGGTGACCACGTGCACGCCGTTGCCGGGGATGGCGTTGAGGTATGCGGCGATCGGCGCCACCAGCGTCTTGCCTTCACCGGTCTTCATCTCGGCGATGTTGCCGAGGTGGAGGGCGGCGGCGCCCATCACCTGCACCTCGTACGGGCGCATGCCGAGCGTGCGCTTGGCCGCCTCCCGCACGGCCGCGAAGGCCTCGGGCAGCAGCGCGTCGAGCGGCTCGCCGTCGGCGAAGCGCTTGCGGAACTCGTCGGTCTCGCCCGCCAGCTCCTCGTCGGTCAGCTCTTCGAAGGCATCCTCGAGCGCGGTGACGTCCTTGGCGATGCGCTCCAGCCGACGGCGCAGCCTGCCCTCGCCGGCGCGCAGCATGTTCTCGAAGATATTGGCCACGGTGGGATGCCTTCCGTGTTCTGGGGTCAGAGCGCCGGGGTGGGGGCGCCGGGGAGAAGCGAACGGTTCGGTAACCGACTGCCCATCCTACCAACGCACAGGCCGGAGGCGCCCCGGAGTGCTCCGGGGCGCCTCCGGGTGCCGGTCAGGATGCAGCGCGCTCGCTGTCGGCGGCGGCTGCCTCGGAGGCCTGGTCGTCGAGCGTGATCACGCCGTAGGACCAGCCCTTGCGGCGGTAGACGACGGCGCACTCGCCGCTGGCGTCGTCGACGAAGAGGTAGAAGGGGTGACCGACGAGCTCCATCTGGTCGACCGCATCCCGCACGCTCATGCGCTTCGAGGGGAAGCGCTTCTGGCGGATGACCACCGGCGACCAGTCGGTCTCCTGCTGCTCGCCCTCGATGGTGGGGATGGATCCGGTGCGCACCGCCTCGACGACGGCGGGGTCGGCGGGCGTGATGTCGACCTGCTGGAAGCCGGTCGCGACCGCCTCGTGCAGCGGGGTGCGCTTGCGGCCGCCGTGATCGGTGCGCTTGTCGTGCACGCGACGGGCGCGCTCCATGACTCGGTGGTAGGCGGAGTCGAACGCCATGTACTTGTCGGGCCCATCGGATTCGGCGCGGATGATGGAGCCCGGGCCGTGCACGGTGATCTCCACGCGGCCGCCTGCGACCGATGTGTGAGGCACGGCGTGCCGGGTGAGCTTGACATCGAGAGCGGTGGCGCGGGGAAGCAGCTGCGTGACCTTCGCCAGCTTCTCCTCTGCGTACGCACGGAACCGGTCTGTGATGTCAGCGCCCTTTGCGCCGAATGTGATCTCCATCGTGGCCTCCCGTAAGGTTCGGCGTCGGCGCCAGCGGCTGCTGTGCCGACTTGCGTGCGGACACTCTACCCCCGGCGGCCATGCGTTTCGCCAGTCATCGCGGGACTCGCCGCGGAGTCCTCGCGACGGCCGCGATCCCCACCGGTTCGCAGCCCGCGAAACGCAGCGCCCGCACCGCTTCGCGCACCGTCGCGCCGCTCGTGACGACGTCGTCCACCACCACGACCGGCCGCCCCGCGAGCGCCCGCGCCGCCCGCCCGGGCAGCACGAGCGAGCCCTGCGCGGCGCGCTCCCGCTCCTCGATCGTGCGCTCCTTCTGGGCACCGCTGCCCCGCGCCGCCGGGCCGCGCCGCAGCGCGGTGGGGCGCAACCCGGCCGCGCGCGCGACCAGCACGACCGGGTCGAAGCCGCGCCGACGCATCCCCTCGCGGCTCGAGGGCACGAGCACCGGCTCGGCCGTCGGCAGCACCGAGAGCGCGAGCGCCAGCCCGGCCCCGAGGGCCCGCGCCTCTGCCCGGCCGCCGTGCTCCTTCAGCGAGCCGATGAGCGCGCGCGCCGGCCCCTCGTACGCCGCGGCGGCCACCAGCGGCAGCCCGTCGAGCGCCTCGTGCACCCGACCATCCAGCAGCAGTGCCCGGCAGGCGGGGCAGACGGCCACGTCGAGCGCACCGCAGCCTGCGCACTCGACCGGCCAGAGCACGCTCACGGCCTCGCGCAGCGCCGCCGTCAGCTCCATACCCGCAGGATGGCGGACGGACGCGTGGTGCGCGCTGTCACTCGAGTCGGCTGTGGAGAGCGTGTTACTGCTGCGTGACGATCAGCTGGATCGGGTCGAGGCCGTTCGCCGCGCTCCAGACGCGATCGCGCAGCGACAGCAGCGCGCCCTCGGCGCCCATGGCGCGCAGCGTCGCGGTGCCCTCGCTGCCGCCGACGATCGCCCGCACGGCGAGATTCGGATTGGGCAGCTGCTCGGAGACGCCGCCGATGGTGAGCACCGCGATCTGCGAGGCATCGTCGTCGGTGGCGAGCACCGCCACCTGCGTCGGGCTGACCCAGGTGATGTCGGAGCCGGCGCCCTCGACGGTGGGCATCGGGTAGGGCTCGCCGAGCCTCAGCGGCCTGCCGTCGACGTCGCGCACGACCGCGAGCACCCAGACGTCGCTGGTGCTGCCGTCGGAGGTGACGACGGCCAGCCGCGTGCCGTCGCGCGAGAGCTCCATCGCAGCGATCTCGTTCGAGCCCGGCGGCAGCGGGAGCTCGACGCGCTCGCCGTCGTGCCACGCGACCAGTCGCTGCGCCGCTCCGCGCTCCTGCAGCAGCACCCAGCCGCTGTCGTCCACGGTCGGCACGGCCCCCACGGCGGTGGAGACCACCTCCGGCTCGGCACCCGGCACGATCCATGCTGCGGTGGTGCCGGTGCTGGCGATGCCGCCGGCGGCACCGACGGTGAAGCTCGTGGCGCCGATCGCGGCCAGCGTCGGCCCGACGTCGTCGATGGTCGAGGTACCGCCCCCGACCGAGCGCAGCGCGGTGCCCTCGAGCACCAGCGGGCGCTGGTCGACGCTGCCCTGGTCGACCGCTGCCGCCTCGGCGCTCGAGATGAAGCCGCTGGTGCCCTCCACCTCCACCCGCACCTCGCGCACGCCGACATCCTGCAGCGACCGCGCCAGCTGCGCCGCGAGCGGCACGAGGCTGGCGGGGGGAAGCTGCTCGAGCTGCATGGCGCTGAGCGTGATGGTCATGGTCGTGCCGGTGATGCGCGGCGGCCCGACGAGCGCGGCGTCCGGCGCCGCATTCGTCGTGACGGCGGGCGCGAGCCAGGCGGAGGGCCCGCGCAGCAGGGCGTCGACGATGCGCTCCTTGAGCGTGCTGGCGGTGCGCTCGAACCAGCGCACCTCCGGCACGGCGCGCGTGCCGTCGGGCGTGAGCCACGAGAGCGTGTGCGCCCGGAAGAGCTGGTCGAAGTAGTAGGCGGAGAGCACGATGCCCTCCGGCGCCTCGACGATGCGCCACTGGCCTTCGATCTGCTCGAGCGCGAACTCCAGCATGCGGTCGTCGCCGGTGAGCTGCAGCGCTCCCCCGGCGTCGAGCTCGGACAGCGCGGAGACCACGGCGCTCGCCTCGGTCTCGGTCTCGCCGCTCAGCGAGATCTCGGGCTGCACGCCCGAGCGCACGATCACGCGGGCGTTCGGGTTCCAGGTGGCGGCGGCGAGGCCGGCAAGGTACTCCCGGGCCACCTCGAAGTCATCGCTCGGGTTGATGGCGGCCGTGAGGAAGCCGAGGATGATCTCCTCCTGCGTGGCGCCCTCCTGCGGGCCGGGCGGCAGGAAGAGCAGCTCGTTGCTCTGCTGGTCGGTGTCCACCTGCCCCTCCACGACCGGTCCGGCGTCGGGGATGGCGACGCATCCGACCAGTCCCAGCACGGCCACGAGTGCGATCAGGATGCGTTTCATCGGTCGGCCTCCTCGGTGTCGGTCGTGGCGGTCTCGCTCGTGGCGGTCTCTGTCGTGGCGGTCTCGGTCGTGGCGGTCTCGGTCGTGCCGGTGTCGGTCGTGCCGGTGTCGGTCTCGGTGGCGCTGATCTCGCTCGCTCCCGTGTCGGTGGAGACGGTCGTGGTCGAGACGGCGGGATCGAACAGCGCCGTCTCGTCGGTGTCGGGCTCGCGGGCCGGCTCGGGCGTCGAGCCCTCCAGCGGCATCGCCATCGGCAGCGCCAGCGGCTGCGTGTCGTCGGGCACCAGCTCGATGGGAGAGGCGACCGCCGTGGCCCCGGCGCGCGGCAGCGTGAGCCGGAACTGGGTGCCCTCGCCGGGCTTCGACCAGATGTCGATCCAGCCCCCGTGCAGCGCGGCGTCGTCGCGGCTGATCGAGAGCCCAAGGCCGGATCCACCGGTGCGTCGCTGCCGCGAGGGGTCGGCGCGCCAGAAGCGGTCGAACACCCGCTGCGCCTCCTCCTCCGACATCCCGACGCCGTGATCCCGCACGGCGATGCCCGCCGCATCCGTCGACGAATCGACGATCACCACCACCGGCCTGCCCTCGCCGTGGTCGATGGCGTTGCCCAGCAGGTTCTGCAGGATGCGGCGGATGCGGCGCGGGTCGACCTCTGCCTCGAAGTGCCCGCCGGGCGCCACCAGGCGCAGCTCGGTGCCGCGCTCGGCGGCCAGCGGCTGCACCGCCTCGATCTCGCGCTCGGCCAGGCGCACCAGGTTGGTCGGCTCGATCTCGAGCTGCGAGGCGCCGGCGTCGAAGCGGCTGAGCTCGAGCAGGTCGGCGAGCAGCTGCTCGAAGCGCTCGATCTGCGTGTAGAGCAGCTCGACCGTGCGGCTGGTGACCGGGTCGAAGGATGCGCGCCGGTCGTACAGCACGTCGCCGGCCAGCCGGATGGTGGTGAGCGGCGTGCGCAGCTCGTGCGAGACGTCGGAGACGAAGCGCTGCTGCACCGTGGAGAGGGTCGCGAGCTCGTTGATCTGCCGCGAGATCGAGTCGGCCATGTCGTTGAACGAGCGGCCCAGCTTCGCCATCTCGTCGTCGCCGCGCACCGGGATGCGCACGTCGAGCTCGCCGGCCGCGATGCGCGCGCTCGACTCGGCGGCGGTCTGCACGGGGCCCACGATCAGGCGCGCGACCATCCAGGTGATCATGCCGATCAGCGCGATGAGCGCCAGGCCGCCGAGCATCATGGTCAGCTGCATGAAGCCGAGCGTCTCCTGCGTCGACTGCAGGCTGGTCAACAGGTACAGCTCGTACTGGCCGGTGAGCGGCACGTCCACCGCGGTGCCGACGATCAGCCCCGGCTGGTCGCCGGCGGGCGTGTCGATGCGCACCGATTGGTAGAAGGGGCTCACGGGCGCATCGGCGACCGCCCGGCGCAGATCGATCGTCAGCAGCTCGGCCTCGAACGCCTGCGACTGCACGTCGTTCATCTGCAGCAGCGTCTCCGTCTGCCCGTGCGAGCGCAGCATGGCGTATTCGGTGGTGGAGCGGCTGGAGATGATGCCCGAGATCGCCTGCAGCGCGGTGTCCTGCAGCGCATCGACCTCGCCGCTGGTGAGGTTCTGGGTGACGGCCTCGTTGAAGATCTGCTGCATCTCGCCGGAGGCCTGCACCGCCTCGACCAGCGCGTCGTCGCGGCGGGTCTCGAACAGGTTCTGGCCCACCGAGGCAGACATGTAACCGAACACGCCCACCAGCGCGAGGGTGGAGAGCACCATGCTGGCTGCGACGACGCGCGCCTGCAGCGATCGCCGGAACACGCCGGTGGCGCGCTCCCACATCGTGAGGCGTCGTGCGGCCACGGGCGGCTCAGCCCAGCGGGGCGCCGGCGCGGTAGCCGACCCCGCGCACGGTCGTCACGACCACGGGGTTGTCGACGTCGCGCTCGACCTTGGAGCGCAGCCGCTGCACGTGCACGTTCACCAGCCGCGTGTCGGCCTTGTAGTGGTAGCCCCAGACCTGCTCGAGCAGCATCTCGCGCGTGAACACCTGGCTGGGCTTGGAGGCGAGCGTGACCAGCAGCTCGAACTCCAGCGGTGTCAGGGCGATGGTCTCGCCGGCCCGGCTGACCCGGTGCCCCTCGACGTCGATGTCGAGGTCGGCGACCTTGAGCGTGCCCACGTCGACGGCGCGCTGCGGGCGCAGGCGGGTGCGCACGCGGGCGACGAGCTCCTTCGGGTTGAAGGGCTTGACGACGTAGTCGTCGGCGCCGGACTCCAGGCCCAGCACGATGTCGGTCGGGTCGCCCTTCGCGGTCAGCATGATGATGGGCACGCCCGACTCCGCGCGGATCTCGGTGCAGATCTGGATGCCGTCCTTGCCCGGCAGCATCAGGTCGAGCAGCACCAGATCGGGACGCACCTCGTGGAACCGATCGAGCGCATCCGCGCCGTCGGCGCAGTACTCGAGCGCGTAGCCCTCGCCCGCGAGCACGATGCCGATCATCTCGGCGAGCGCGGGATCGTCGTCGACGACGAGGATCGTCGGCTCTGACATGGGCGCTCCCTTCGTGCTGCTCCGCTCTGCCCGGTCGGCTCTGCGCGGGTGCCGCGGCGGCGCGGCTTCTCTCAATCTAACGGAGTCGCCGCTGCGCAGCCGCCGACGTGCCGCGCGCGGCCGCGCTCACGCCTCGAGGCCCTCGTGGGTCTCGAGCCAGGCCTCTTCGAGCTCGCCGATGCGCTCGTCGACCGCCGCCAGCTCGGCCTGCAGGGCCGCGAGCGCGTCGAAGTCGCCGTGGTCGGCGGTCTCGAATCGCTGCAGCAGCCCCTCGCGCTGCTTCGTCGCCTTCTCGAGCCGGCGGTCGAGGCTCGCCGCCTCCTTCTCGAGCGCGCGGCGCTCGGCACCGCTGAGCGCGGGTTGCCCTGCGGTGACGGATGCGTTCGGTCCGGCGCCCGAGTCCCCGTCCGTCGCGCCCGCGGTCGCGCCCGCGCCGCCGGCGGTCGACGGCTGCGATGCCGGGCCGACCTTGCCCGCGACCGAGCCCTTGCCCGAGAGCGCCAGGTACGCATCCACCCCACCCGGCACGTGCCGCAGCCAGCCGTCGACGATGGCGAACTGGTGGTCGGTGACGCGCTCGATCAGGTAGCGGTCGTGGCTGACGACGATCAGGCAGCCGGCCCACGAGTCGAGCACGTCCTCCATGGCGGCGAGCATGTCGGTGTCGAGGTCGTTGGTGGGCTCGTCGAGGATCAGCACGTTGGGCTCGTCGAGCAGGATCAGCAGCAGCTGGAGGCGGCGGCGCTGGCCGCCGGAGAGATCCTTCACGGGGGTCGAGAGCTCGCCGCTGCGGAAGCCGAGCCGCTCGAGCAGCTGGCCGGGCGAGAGCTCCTTGCCGCCCGACTGGTAGCTCGACTTCAGGCTGCTGACCACCACGCGCACCGGGTCGTTCTCGTGCTCGGTGAGCTCGGCGAGATCCTGCGTGAGCTCGGCGATCTTCACCGTCTTGCCGGTCTTCACGCGGCCGGTGGTGGGGCGGATGCGTCCCGCGATCAGGGCGAGCAGGGTCGACTTCCCGGCGCCGTTGCGGCCCAGGATGCCGGCGCGCTCGCCGGGCGCGATGCGCCAGGTGACGTCGTCGAGGATGGTGCGGCCGCCGAGCTCGACGCTCGCGTCGACGATGTCGACGACGTCCTTGCCGAGCCTCGTCGCCGCCAGCTGCGCGAGCTGGATCGGGTCGCGGGCGGGCGGCTCGTCCTCGATCAGCTGGTTGGCGGCGTCGATGCGGAACTTCGGCTTCGCCGTGCGCGCCGGCGCGCCGCGGCGCAGCCACGCGAGCTCCTTCTTCATCAGGTTCTGCCGCTTCGCCTCGGTCGCGGCCGACATCCGGTCGCGCTCGACGCGCTGCAGGATGTAGGCGGCGTAGCCGCCCTCGAAGGGCTCCACCTGCCCGTCGTGCACCTCCCACGTGCCCGTGCACACCGCATCCAGGAACCACCGGTCGTGCGTGACGGCGACGAACGCCCCGCGGCCGGTGGCGTAGCGCTTGTTCAGGTGGTCGGCGAGCCAGGCGATGCCCTGCACGTCGAGGTGGTTGGTGGGCTCGTCGAGGAAGAGCACGTCCCAGTCGCCCGCCAGCAGCTGCGCGAGCGCCACGCGGCGGCGCTGCCCGCCGGAGAGGTCGCCGATGCGCGCGTGCCACTCGAGGTCGCCCACCAGCCCGGCGAGCAGGTCGCGGATGCGCGCGTCGCCCGCCCACTCGTACTCGGGGCGGTCGCCGACGATCGCGTGGCCGATGGTGCTGTCCCGGTCGAGGGTGTCCTGCTGGTCGAGCACGCCCACCTGCAGGCCGCCGCGCAGGGTGACGCGGCCGCTGGTCGGCTCGAGGCGGCCGGCGAGCATGCGCAGCAGCGTCGACTTGCCGTCGCCGTTGCGGCCGACGATGCCGATGCGGTCGCCGTCCTCGAGCCCGAGCGAGATCGACTCGAACACGGTGCGGGTGGGGAAGGCGATGCCGACGCGCTCGGCGCCCAGGAGATGTGCCATATGGCCTCCATCATCCCGCACGCGCGGAATCTCAACGTGTCAGGTGGTGGTTCGGCGCACCGTGTGCGTCGAGTGCACACCTGACACGTTGAGATTCTTCAGTCGATCAGGCGGGCGCCGGGCACGGGGCCGGTCACCTTGACGGCCATGAGCTGCGCGGCCGAGAGGCTGATCTGCAGCTCGATGGCCGACTCGAGATCGCCGCACAGGAACGCGACCGTCGGCCCCGAGCCGGAGACCACGCCGGCCAGCGCACCCGAGCGCTCCCCCAGCTCGAGCGTGCCGGCGAGGCGCGGCTTGAGGCGCAGCGCCGGCGCCTGCAGATCGTTCTGCAGCGACTCGGCCAGCATGCCCGCATCGCCGGCGCGGAGCGCCTGCAGCACCCGCGCATCCACCGTCGGCACGTCGTGCGCGGGGGCGATGTCGGCCGCGTGCAGCGCCCGGTGCTCGTCGAGCGCCCGGTAGACGTCGGGGGTCGAGAGCCCCGCGTCGGCGTACGCGAGCACCCAGTGGAACTGCCCCTTCGCGAGCGCTGGCGAGAGCTGGTCGCCGCGGCCGGTGCCGATCGCGGTGCCGCCGGCGAGCGCGAAGGGCACGTCGGCGCCGAGCTCGCGGCCGATCTCGTGCAGCGCGTCGCGACCCAGCTGCAGCCCCCACAGCTCGTTGCAGGCGACGAGCGTCGCGGCCGCATCGGCCGAGCCGCCGCCCATGCCGCCGGCGATCGGCACGTGCTTCTCGATCGAGAGGGCCACCCCGCTGGTGACCCGGCCGCGGCGCGCGAGCGCCATCGCCGCGCGGATCGCCAGGTTGTCGGCCCCGGTCGAGAGGTGCTCGTGCGGGATCGGCCCCGAGAAGCGCACCGAGAAGTCGGGCGCCTCGGTCGCCTCGACGAACTCGTACAGGCTGACCGCCTGGTACGCGGTGGCGACGTCGTGGTAGCCGTCGTCCTGCAGCGCGCCCACGCCGAGGTGCACGTTGATCTTGCCGGGCGCTTTCGCCCGCACCGCGCTGCGCTGCGTTCGAATTCCCTGGCCCACGCCTCAAACCTAGTGGCCGTCGGCAGCCGTTCCTGCACGGTCGCCGAGCCGGGGCGCCCGCCCCGCTGGTCGCCGAGCTCGACGCGCGAGGCCGTGGAGCGCCGACTCAGCCGGGGGCGGTGGCGGCGAAGAGCGCCGCGATCTCGGCCTTCGCCGCGTCCATCGCGGCGGTGTCGGGCAGCTTCTCGATCGTCAGGGTGACGGGCGTGCCCGACCTGTTCGGCTGCTGCGCCGCTGCCGCCAGCCGGCGCCCGTCGGCCAGCCGCCAGCGCACGACCGGCTGCGACGCCGCGAGGTTCTCGCCGTGCGCCGCCCCGTGCCGCGCCTCCACCGCGGCGCGCACGGCCGCGAGCGCCTCGAGCCGCTCGCCCGCGATCGTGCGGGTCTTCGAGACCGCGAAGGTGCCGTCGGCCTGCTGGCCGGGCAGGCGCCCCTTGCGATCCTGCTCGAAGTCGACCGTGATGCCCTGCGCCCACCAGCCGTCGACGCCCTGCTCGCGCACGAGCCACTGGGCGGTCTGCTTGTGGCTCCACTCGAGCGCGCCGGCCGCCTCGAGCACCTCGCGCCACTCGGCGTGCGTGCGGCCGGTCGCGGCCCGCAGCGCCTCGGCGCCCATGGTCCTGTCCATGCGCTCGACCATCAGTCCTCCTGAGTAGCGGGACGTGAACCCGCGACATCCGTCGCCTCGCCCCCGGGCCGCTCGGCCGCGCTCGCCTCCCCAGCCTCCGCGATGCGGATGAAGTCGGGCAGCGACAGCGCCTCGCCGCGCAGCGTCGGGTCGACGCCGGCGCGCTCGAGCACCTCGGTGGCGGCGGCCGACGAGCCGTAGAGGCCAGAGAGCGCCTGCCGCAGCATCTTGCGCCGCTGCCCGAAGGCGCCGTCGATCACGCGGAAGGTGCGCTTCCGCAGCGCCTCCGAGCCCATGGACGGCCCGCGCCGGAAGCCCACCAGCACGCTGTCGACGTTCGGCACCGGCCAGAAGATCTGCCGCGACACGTCGCCCTCGAGCGACCACGGCCCCCACCAGGCGACCTTCGCCGACGGCGAGCCGTAGGTCTTCGAGCCCGGCTGCGCGGCCAGCCGATGCCCCACCTCGGCCTGCACCATCACCAACACCCGCTCGATCGAGTCGAAGCGCTCCATCAGATGGATGAGCACCGGCACCGACACGTTGTAGGGCAGGTTCGCCACCACCGCCTGCGGCGCGAACGGCAGCTGCTCGATGGTGAGCGCGTCGTGGTGCACCACCTCGAGCCGGGCTTCCGGCTGCTTGCGCGCGACGGTGCGCGGCAGCAGCTCCGCCAGCCTCTGGTCGATCTCGACCGCGGCCACCCTGGCGCCCACCTCGGTCAGGCCGAGCGTGAGCGACCCCAGCCCCGGGCCGACCTCGACGACGTCGAGCCCGGACACATCCGCCGTCCTGACGATGCGCCGCACGGTGTTCGCGTCGACGACGAAGTTCTGCCCCCAGCGCTTCGTGGGCGTCAGGTCGAGCTCGGCCGCGAGCGCGCGGATCTCGGTGCCGCCCAGCAGCGTCGCAGCGCTCGATCGACCCCCCGCCGGCCGCTCGGCCGCGTCGCCCGCCGCCGCTGCGTCTTCGATGCTCTCGCTCACGCGTCGAGCCTATGCTGAGCGCACCGGCAGGCGCCCCACAGCGGCACCTGCGACGATGGCGGCGCGACCGGCGAGGGCGCCGGTGGCGCTCCGAAGGAGGATCGCATGCCCAGCACCATCGCCCGCACGACGAGGCGGTCACGGATGCTCGCGGTCGTCGCGCTCGCGGGTGCTGCCGCGCTGGTGGCCGGCTGCACGAGCGGCGGCTCCGATCCCGGTGCGACGACGACGCCGGGCGTGACGCCGGGCGCCGAGCCCGTGCCGCTCGACGACGCGCGACTGCCCGGCCTCGACATCTTCGATGGCAGCGAGGAGTCGGCGATCGCGGTGCGCTGGGCGACGCCTGGCGAGTCGCTCGCGATCATCGTGGGCGGATCGGGCGCCGGCGGCGAGTGCATCCCGCAGCCGCAGGGCGCCGGGCTCGACCCGAGCGGGCCGACCGTCACGGTGCGCTTCGACCCGCCGAACCCCGAGGCGATGTGCACGATGGACTTCCGACTGCACGGCTGGGAGCTCGTGCTGCCCGAGCCGATCGACCCCTCGGCCACCGTGCCGGTGGAGCTCGTCAACACCTCCGGCGCGGAGGAGACCATCGAGGTCGAGCTCGGCCCCGACGACCTGCTCGACGCCGGCGCCACCGCCGACCCGCAGCCGAGCGAGATCCCCGACGCGGGCGAGACCCCCGCGCCCGAGCCGATCCCCGCGGCGCAGCTGCCCGACGCGGCCACGGTCATGGGTGCTGCGGAAGAGGTGCAGGTGCACTGGATCGATCGCGGCAGCTCGCTCGCTGTCGTGCTCACCGGCTCCGGCACCGCGGCGTGCGTGCCGCAGCCGGTCGACGCGGTCTCGACCGGCCCCGGCACGATCGAGGTCGCCTTCGAGCCGGCGGCGGGCACGACCTGCACCGACGACCTCGTCTTCTACGGCTGGCGCATCACCCTGCCGGAGGCCGTCTCGGCGACGCTGCCGGTGCAGGTGCGCGTCACCGGCGCCAGCGACGCCGGCCCCTTCGTCGACCTCACGCTCGAGCCCGACGAGGTGCTCGAGCTGCCCTGACCCCGTCTGGCTCGGCCCCGCGGCGGCCGCAACCGGCCACGACCAGGGGCGGATGCGGCCCGGTCGTCGTCCAGGACGCATCCAGCCGTGTGCGACACGGTGGGGGCACGCGGAACCCCCTGTGAGCATCGCCGGCCGCGACCGAAGGAGCTGCACGTCATGCGAAGGATCCTGCCCATAGCGATCATCGGCATCGTCGCCCTCGCCGGCTGCGCGTCGGCAGGCGACCCGGCGGAGACCGCGCCGGCGCCGGAGTCGCAGACGCCCGCGCCGACGGTGACCGAGACCGCCACCCCGGAGCCCGCCGAGACCACGGAGCCGTCCCCGACCGAGGAGGTGCCGGAGGCGCCGTACCGCCTCGAGGACGACGACCTGGCCGCCTACAGCATCGACGACGTCCCCGGCGACGAACCGCTCGTGGTCTGGGCCGACGCGGAGCGCACCCTCGTCCACGTGCTCGGCGCCGGCAGCGGCAGCACCAACTGCCAGCCCGCCGGCGAGGCCATCGAGGTCGACGACGGCATGCTCGAGATCGAATTCGAGTGGGAGGAGAGCGACCCGATGATGGCCTGCACCGCTGACCTGCGCGTGTTCGGCTGGGCCTTCCCCGTGATGGGCGCCGACGACTCGATCACCGAGGCGCACGTGGACGACTGGACGCAGGACGGGCAGGACTTCACCGTCGAGATCCAGCCGCTCTCCGAGACGAACTGAGCGGCGGCACGAACTGAGCGGCGGCACGAACTGAGCTGCGGCACGAACTGAGCTCCGACGGCTGCGTCAGTCCCAGCTGCCATAGGCGCGCAGCGTGTTCTCGGCCGTCTCGGCCGCCAGCTGGTCGGCGTCGACGCCCAGCCGCTCCGCCATGAAGCGCACCGTGAGCGGCGTCAGGTAGGGGCTGTTGGGCCGGCCACGGAAGGGCGCGGGCGTCAGGAACGGCGCGTCCGTCTCGACCAGGATGCGGCTGCGGTCGGCCACCTGCAGGGCCGCGTGCAGGTTCTTCGCGTTCGAGAAAGTGACGGTGCCTGCGAACGAGAGGTACCAGCCGTGCTCGGCGGCGACGCGCGCCAGGTGCTCGTCGCCCGAGAAGCAGTGGAAGACGGTCGTCTCGGGCGCACCGACCCGCAGCAGCGTCTCGACCACCTCGTCGTGCGCGTCGCGGTCGTGGATCTGCAGCGCGATGCCGTGCCGCTTGGCGATGTCGATGTGGCCCTCGAACGACTCGAACTGCGCGCGCCGGCCGTCATCGCCGGTGCGGAAGAAGTCGAGCCCCGTCTCCCCTACGGCGCGCACGCGCGGCTGCGCGGCCAGCTCGTCGATGGTCGCGAGCGCGTCGAAGAGCGTGTCGGCGCTCGCGTAGCCGGGCGCCTCGTTCGGGTGGATCGCGACCGCGGCGAGCACCCGTGCATCCTGGGCGGCGAGCGCCGCCGACCACTGCGACGACTCCACGTCGCCGCCGACCTGGATCACCCCGGCGACGCCCGCCTGCTCGGCCGCACGCAGCGCATCCGCGTACGTGAAATGCTCGCCGTCCTTGATCTCGAGGTGGGTGTGGTTGTCGTAGATCGGCACGCCGAGCGGCTCGGGGATGGGCGGCCGCGTCATGTCGCGCTTGCCGTCGTCGTACCGCTCGCGGATGTACTCGCCGCCCGGCAGCACCGTCTCGCTGGGCGTGTCGGGCACACGGGCGGATGCGGTGCCGGGCTCGGTCTCGGATGCTGGGGTGGACGAGGACGCGTCGTGGCTCGCTGGCATGCCTCCAGCCTAGGAGCGCCGGGCCAAAGGAAAACCTGAGCAACCATCCAGGTTGCCCCATGGATCCGGTGCGACGATTGCCGATACAGCAAACCCGCAGGAGGTCGGTTCGGCATGCCCAAAGTGCTCGCGATCGCGGCAGCGCTGGCGACCGTGCTGACGGTGGCCGCCTGCGGCTCGGCGCAGTTGGCGGCCGATGCCCCGGCCGCGGGCACGCAGCCCGCGGCGGGCGCCGCCGAGTCGGCCGAGCAGGCGCAGGCGCAGGCCGAGTCGCTGGCGAGCGAGCCGGGTGCGAGCGAGCCGGGTGCGACTGAGACCGGCGCGAGCGAGGCGGGCGCGACTGAGACTGGCGCGAGCGAGCCGGGTGCGACTGAGACCGGCGCGAGCGAGGCTGGAGCGAGCGAAGCGGGTTCGAGCGGGCCGGGCGCGAGCGAGACCGCCGAGGGCGCGGAGGGCGCGCTGCGCTCCGGCACGCTGAGCATCGCGGGGGCGCTCGATGCCGGCGAGCCCGGCCTGCCCGTCGGCAGCGGCGCCTCGGTCGACGACGTGCTGCGGCTGGGCGCCGTGGCGACCTGGATCGATGCGCCCGGCACGCTCGCGATCTCGCTGCCCGCCAGCTCCGACTGCTGGCCGTCGGCGGCTCAGCCGGTCGTCGAGTCGGCATCGCGGCTCTCGCTCGAGTTCGTGGCCGGCGAGTGCGCCGCGTTCGGCTCGGCGCGCACCTACACGGTGGAGGTGCCCGAGGGCATCGACGCCGAGGCCGACCTGGAGGTCGCGATCGAGGGGCTGGCGCTCCACTTCACGCTGACGCTGCCCGCCGGGTAACGCGCTGGAGCTGGGGGCGGAGGCCCTTTCGGGCCTCCGCCGCGACGCCAGCGCCGGGACCCGTCTCGGGTCCGGGACGAGCTCAGCCCTGATCCACCGAGCGGGTCCGCTTTCGCGTGGGTGTGGGAGCAGCGAAATGTCCTTCTGACCGGGGAGAATGGGGGTGTTGAAGCCAGATTCACGCCGCGCCGGAAGGACACCTCGTAGGTGCAATCATTCCATGGAATCCAGCCCGTGTTCGATGAAGACAACCTCGTGTCGCATACCGGCCTGGTGCCGGTGCTGGCGCTGGCCGAGCGCGCGGGCCTGTCGGAGCTGGTGAGGGAGCACTCGAGCGTGCCGTCGGCGTCGCGGGATGTGAAGGCGCGCACGGTGGTCGCTGGGATGCTGGCGGGCGCGGACAGCATCGATGATCTGGACGTGCTGCGGGCGGGCTCGACGGCACGGGTGATCGGCGAGGTGCGTGCCCCGTCGACGATGGGCACGTTCCTGCGCTCGTTCACGCACGGGCACGTGCTGCAGTTGGGCGCGGTGAACCGGCGGCTGCTGCACGGGCTGGCCGACACGGTCCCCGGCCTGGTCGGCGGCGACGACGGGTCGCTGGTGCTGGTCGATCTGGACGACACGATCGGCGAGGTCCACGGCTAGGCCAAGCAGGCCGCGGCGTTCGGCTATTCCGGGGTCCGCGGCCTGAACGCGCTGCTGGCGACGATCAGCACGCCCACGACAGCGCTGGTGATCGGCGAGTTCTCGCTGCGGCGCGGCAACGCCCGCTCCGGGTCGGGCGCGCACTGGTTCGCGGCGCGGGCGCTGGCGACGGTCGCGCGGGTCGCGCCTGGCAGGCGGGCGCTGGTGCGCGGCGACAGCGCGTTCTGCAGCCACGACCACGTGCAAGCGGCCGTCCGGGCGGGTGCCTGGTATTCGTTCACGATCCCCAAGTGGCCGACGGTGACGACCGCGATCGACGCGATCGCCTGGGACGCCTGGACGCCGATCGAGTATCCGCACGCGGTCGCCGACCCCGACACGGGCGAGCTGATCAGCGACGCCGAGGTCGCCGAGACCACGTTCACCGCGTTCGTCTCCCGCCGCAAGAGCGAGCACATCAGCTGCCGGCTGGTCGTGCGGCGGGTGAAGCGGCTGAACACCGGCGGCAAGACCGGCCAGGAGCCGCTGTTCGACACCTACCGGTATCACGCGTTCATCACCAACAGCACCCTCTCCGCGGTCGAGGCCGACGCCACCCACCGTCGGCACGCGATCGTCGAGCAGGTGATCGCGGAGCTGAAGAACGGGCCGCTGGCGCACCTGCCATCGGGCCGCTTCCACGCCAACGCCGCCTGGCTGGGGTTCGCGATCATGGCCTTCAACGTCTCCCGCGCGGCGGCGATCGCCGCTGGCACCCCCGCCGCGCGGATGGCGACCGTCCTGGCCACCACGATCGCCGTGCCGGCACGACTCGCCTCGCGTGCGCGACGGACGATCATGCACCTGCCCACGAACTGGCCCTGGCGACACGCCTGGGCCAGACTCTGGGCCGCCGCGACCGGACCGCCGAGCCTCGCCACCATCTGACCACCCAGCCCTGACGGGCGCGACCGGAGACTCTCGTGGAAAGGCCAGCACAGGCTGGCAGGCCGACCGCGCCCTCACATCGGCGAACCCGCCCGCTCCACGACCGCAGCGCTCACAAGCGTCGACCTGAAGCCAGACGGTGGATCAGGGCTCAGTGCGCGAGGCTCGCGAGCACCTCGTCGAGCCGGTCGAAGTTCTCGTCCATCCCGCCGTCGAGCCCCGAGGCCACCATCGCGTCGCACGCAGCTGGTGCGCGCCGCGCCCGCGCTGCTCTCGCTCATGCGCCCCATGCTCGTCGGCGCCCCAGGCCGGGTCAACCCCAATGCCGTTCGGTTAGCCGTCGGGCGGTGATGTCAAGCAGCGCGTCCGCGTGGCTCCCGTTGGAGAGCCGCAGCCCTTGTAGAAGTGGATCTGTCCGCCAAGACCGATCTCTTCACAAGGGCTGCGCGCGTGATCAAACGCGCCATCTCCAAGTACCGGGCCAAGGGCCGCGAGATCGACCGACGCACCTATCCCGCGACACTCCACACCAGAATCTTGACCCCCGGCCCCGACGGCTAACCGAACGGCATTGGGGTCAACCCCCGCCCGCGCTGCTCAGGATTGATGGATCCGTGCAGGAGTGTTGCGTCACTCCCACACGAAATCGTCATTCCCCGCGCGAGCGGGGCGCGGCGCGCGGCGCGGCGCGCGGCGCGCGGCGGGCGCGCGGGCTCAGTCCGCGGGCTGCTCGATACGCGGGAACAGCGGCGGCACCGTCGTCACGCGGCCGGTGCCGCGCCACTGGTGCGCCTCGCGGATCGGCTGCGCCGACACCTCGCCCTCGCCGCCGACCGCGGCCCAGAGCTTCTGCGCGGTCTCGGGCATGACGGGCGCGAGCATGATCGCGGCCGTGCCGATGCCCTGCACGTTGGTGGCGAGCACCGCGTGCAGCCGCAGCCGCTGCGCCTCGTCCTTCGCGAGCACCCAGGGCGCCTGCTCGGTGATGTAGCCGTTGAGCCGCTCGACGATCGACATCGCCGCGTCGACCGCGTCGTGGATCGCGAACGTGTCGATCGCGCTGTCGGCGCGACCCACCGCATCCGCCATCAAGGTCTGCAGCTCGGCGTCGACGGCGACCTCGGGCACGACGCCGTCGCAGTACTTGTGCACCATGGCGATCACGCGCGAGGCGAGGTTGCCGAGGCCGTTGGCGAGCTCGGAGTGGTAGCGGGCGTCGAGGTCCTCCCACGAGAAGGAGCCGTCGGCGCCGAAGGCGATCGCCGACATGAAGTAGTAGCGGAACGCGTCGACGCCGAAGACCTCGGTGATCTGCTTCGGCTCGATGCCGGTGGCCTTCGACTTCGACATCTTCTCGCCGCCGACGAGCAACCAGCCGTGGCCGAAGACGTGCTCGCTGATGGGCAGGCCGGCGGCCATCTGCATGGCGGGCCAGATGACGGCGTGGAAGCGCGCGATGTCCTTGCCGACGATGTGCACGCCCGGCCAGCGGCGCTCGAACTGCTCGTCGTCGACGCCGTAGCCGATAGCGGTGATGTAGTTCAGCAGCGCGTCGAACCAGACGTAGACGACGTGCGACTCGTCCCACGGCACCTTGATGCCCCAGTCGAAGGTGTTGCGGCTGATCGACAGGTCGGTGAGGCCCTGCTTGACGAACTGCCGCACCTCGTTGCGCACGTGCTCGGGCTGCACGTAGTCGGGGCGCTCGTCATAGAGCGCCAGCAGCCGGTCGCCGAACTCGCTCAGCTTGAAGAAGTAGTTCGCCTCGCGCACGACCTCGATGGGGCGCGAGTGGATCGCGCACACCAGCTGGCCTTCATACTCACCAGTGCCCGGCACCAGATCGCCAGCCGTCTTGTACTCCTCGCAGCCGACGCAGTACTGGCCCTCGAACTCGCCGTGGTAGATGTAGCCGGCCTCCTTGAGCCGCTCGAGGAAGATGCGCACGCCCGCCTTGTGCCGCTCGCTGGTGGTGCGGATGAAGTCGTCGTTCTGGATGTTCAGCAGTTCGAGCTGCGGCTTCCAGGCGGTCTCGACCAGCCGGTCGGTCCACTCCTGCGGGCTGACGCCGTTGGCGGCGGCCGTGCGCATGATCTTCTGCCCGTGCTCGTCGGTGCCGGTGAGCATCCACGTGTCGTCGCCGCGCATGCGGTGCCAGCGGGCGAGGACGTCGGTGGCGACCTCGTTGTAGGCGTGGCCGATGTGGGGCACGTCGTTGACGTAGTAGATCGGCGTCGTCACGGTGAAGCGCTCGGGCATGGGGTCCAGTCTACGAGCCGCCGGTCGGCCCGCTGCGCCTCCGCCGGGCTCGACGGCGGCCGCAGTGGCGGGGTCAGGCGGGCGGATGCGTGAGCGCGGCCTGGTAGAGGGCGTTGCGCGCGTGCCCGGTCGCCTCCGCGACCTCGGCGGCGGCGTCCTTCAACCGCATCCCGCCCTCCTTGAGGCGCAGCACCTGCTGCACCGCCGCATCCACGTCGGTGAGCGCCGGGGTCGCGCCCTCGATCACCAGCACGATCTCGCCCTTCACGCCCTCGCTCGCCCACGGCAGCAGCTCGGCGGCGGTGCCCCGCCGCACCTCCTCGAAGCGCTTGGTGAGCTCGCGGCACACGGCCATGCGGCGCTCGGGCATCGCGCGGGCGATGGCCTCGATCGACTCGGCGAGCCGGTGCGGCGCCTCGAACAGCACGAGCGTGCGCTCCTCGCGCGCGACCTGCTGCAGGAAGCGGTCGCGCTCGCCGCCCTTACGCGGCAGGAACCCGTCGAACGCGAAGCGGTCGGTGGGCAGTCCGCTGAGCGCGAGCGCCGTCAGCACCGCCGAGGGCCCCGGCAGGCAGGTCACCCCGACCCCCGCGGCCACCGCAGCCTGCACGAGCCGGAAGCCGGGGTCGCTGACGGTCGGCATGCCGGCGTCGGTGAGCACGAGCACGTCCTCGTCGCGGGCGCGCTCGACCAGCGCTGGCGAGGCGGCCTCCTCGTTGTGCTCGTGCAGGGCGACGAAGACGGCGGATGCGTCGATGCCGAGGGCGCGCAGCAGCTGCTTGGTCGTGCGGGTGTCCTCGGCGGCGATGACGGGCGCGGTCGCGAGCGCCTCGCGCAGCCGGCCGCTCGCGTCGCCCAGATTGCCGATGGGGGTGGCGCCGAGGATGATCACGCCGCCCAGGCTAGCGGCGGCCGCTCGGCGGGCGCGCTGGCTCCGCCACGGGCCACCCTGTGCACGCCCGCGGCCGCCCCGCGCCTGGCGCCCGGCGCCAACATGTGCACGCCCGCGGCCGCCCCGCGCCTGGCGCCCGGCGCCAACATGTGCACGCCCGCGGCCGCCCCGCGCCTGGCGCCCGGCGCCAACATGTGCACGCCGCCGGCGGCTGCTTCGCAGGCGAGGCCCGACATTGCGGGGCTGACCGCCGAGTGCGCGTGCACATCTCAGCCCGTCCGCCGCGCATTGCGCGTGCACGTCGCCGCGGGCAGCGGGCGTCGCGCGTCGTGCCAAGTGCACGCCGGCGGCCGCCCCGCTCCTGCCGCCCGGCGCCAACATGTGCACGCCAACGGCGGCCGCCGCGCCCGCGATGGCGAACATCACCGGGCCCACCACCACGCGCGCGTGCACATTTCGTCCCGCACGCGGCAGCGGCGCGCGTCCGCCGCAGGATCGGATGCCAGAATCGGCCGTGTGACCCTGCCCAGCGACGACCCCGCCGCGGGCGCCAGCGCAGGCGGCACCGGCGGCGCGAGCGGCGCCCGGGGCGGCGCCGGCGTCGCGGTCGAGGCCGAGCGCGCGCCCGACGCGCCCTCCCGGCCGCGCCTCGAGCGGCTCACCGCGGCGTACGGCCGCGTGGAAGCGCGGCTGCACGAGCCGCGCATCCGCCGCACGCTCGAGATCGCAGCGCCGGTCGCCATCATGACGGTGGCTGCGATCGCGCGGCTGACAGCGCTCGGCCACCCGCACCAGCTGGTCTTCGACGAGACGTACTACGTCAAAGAGGGCTGGTCGATGTGGCAGCTCGGCTACGAGGGCGAGTGGGGCGAGGAGGCGAACGAGGCCTTCGAGGCCGGCGACGCGAGCGGGCTGACGAGCGAGCCCGACTACGTCGTGCACCCGCCGCTGGGCAAGTGGATCATCGGCATGGCGATGGCGGTGTTCGGCATGACCGACCCGTTCTGGTGGCGGCTGCCCAGCGCGCTGGCCGGCATCGCGATGGTCGGCCTCACCTATGCGATCGCCCGCGGCATGCTGCGCTCGATCGCGTTCGCGTCGCTCGCGGCGCTCTGGCTGGCGATCGACGGCTTCGCGATCGTGATGAGCCGCACGGCGCTGCTCGACGGCATGCTCGCGCTGTTCGTGCTGGCCGGCGCCGGGGCGCTGCTGCTCGACCGGCGCGGCTCCCCCGCCCGCACGGTGCGGGCGCTGGCCGAAGGGCCGCGGCGCTTCCTGGCCGCCGTCTGGAGCCGCCCCTGGATCATCGTCGCCGGCGTGCTGCTGGGCGCCGCCTGCGCCACCAAGTGGTCGGGTGCGGCCTTCCTCGCTCTGTTCGGGCCCTGGATCGTGCTGATGGACGCGCTCGACCGCCGCCGCGCCGGCTTCCGCCGCCCGTGGCTGAGCACCCTGCTGCTGCAGGCGCCCGCCAGCGTCGTGCTGCTCGTCGGCCCGGCGCTGGTCGTCTACGTCGCCAGCTACGCCGGCTGGTTCGACGGCGGCTGGGGCTCGCAGCTCGCCCTCGAGCGCGCCGACCTGCGCTGGGGCGGCCTGCTCGCCTGGGTGCCGCTGGGGCTGCAGTCGCTGTGGATGTACCACGCGCAGCAGCTCGGCTTCCACGTCGGCCTCGACAAGGATCACCCGTACCAGTCGCCGGCGGTCGAGTGGCTGTGGCTCGGTCGCCCGACGGCGTTCGAGTCGGCGACGACCGAGGCAGGCGTGTGGTGGATCACCGCGCTGCCCAACCTGCTCACCTGGTACGCGGGCGTGCTCGTGATCGGCGTGCTGCTGTTCTGGCTCGGCCGCGCGCTCGACCGCCGCGCCGGCTTCCTGCTGGTCGCGATCGCCGCCGGCTACCTGCCGTGGCTGGCGTTCCCCGACCGCACGATCTTCTTCTTCTACGCGATCGTCTTCCTGCCGTTCATGCTCATCGGCCTCGCCTACGCCCTGCAGCTGCTCGTCGGCCGCTACCGCCCGCCCGTGCCGGTCGCTGCCGTGCCGGGCGCTGCCGTGGTGGGCGCTGCCGTGGTGGAGGCAGTGGGGGCGGATGCGTCGGCCGGCTCGAGCAAGCCGGGCACCCCGGGTGGGCTGCCCCACTTCGAGATGGCGGATGCGTCGGCCGGCTCGAGCGCGCCGGCCACCCCGGGTGCGCCGCCCCACTTCGAGATGGCGGATGCGTCGGCGCGCCTTGACGCGGACGTCGCCGCCGCGATCCCCCACCACGCGCCGCACCGGCGGCGAACCCGCCGCCTGCGGCTGCGCCGCTGGGAGGACGACGTCGAGCGCCGCGCGGCCGGCTGGACGGTGATCGCCGTGCTGGTGATCGTCAGCATCGCCGTCGCGCTGTGGTTCCTGCCGGTCGCGTACGGCATCGCGATGCCCGAGCCGCAGATCCGCCTGCGCTACTGGCCGCCGTCGCCGATCTGGCCGTAGCGCCCACCCGCGCCGGCCGCCTGCCGCCCGCGGTCGAGGCCGCGGAACAGTGTCGGCGCGGCGCCTGCGTTCCGCTGTCGAGGCCGCTCAGTATCGCTGCGGCAGCTCGCAGACGAACCCCTCGCAGCGGTAGGCGCCGGGCTCGCTCTTGCCCTCGAGCAGCGCGAAGCCCGCGCCGGCGAGCGCTGCTGCCTGCTCCGCCGTCGCCGCGAGCGCACCGGGCTCGCGGCGCAGCTCGCGGGCTTCGGCGGCGGGCGGCTCCCCCACGATCACGACGGTGCGCGGCGGCTCCGTCAGCAATCCGGCGACCCTCAGCGTGGCGGCCCCGGCGAACGGGTTGCGCATCGCCAGGCTCGCGTCGAGCAGCCGCGTCGCGCGCTCGAGGTGCGCGGCCTCGCCGGTGAGGGCGTAGAGCTGCTGCAGCGCCCCCGCGATCGCCGCCTGCCCGGAGGGCGCGTCGCCGTCGGAGGCAGGGCCGAGCTGCAGCGCGGGCCCTTGCGATGCGGTCACCGCCGGGTCGGGCGCCGCGTCGAGGATCGCGCGCGCGGCGACCGCCCAGCGCGCCTCGCCGGTCGCGGCGGTGAGCGCGAGCAGCCCGCTGGCGAGGCATCCCGCGTCGGCCGCGGTGGCCACAGCGCTCGAGGCCACCCCGTCGAGGCTCGCGTGCACCAGCGCGCCGGGCGCCAGCCCATCCGCGACCGGCTCCGCGTCGGCGTCCGCGCCCGCATCCGCTTCCGCCTGCGCGTGGGGTGCGTGGGCGGCGAGCAGGTGCTCGGCGGCGGCGGTCGCGAGCTCGAGTGCGCGGCCGTCCTCGTCGCGCAGCGCTCGGATCGCGAGCGCCTCGATCGCCAGCCCGTTGGCGCCAGTGACGACCAGGCGGTCGAGCGGTGGGCGATCGCGCTGCGCCCCGGCATGCTCCGGCAGGTGCCAGCCGCCCTCGACGCGTTGGCCGTCGACGAGCGACTCGGCGTCCTCGGCGATGGCGAACGCGCCGCTCGGCAGCCGCAGCACCTCGGCCAGGAAGTCGACGATCCCCGCAGCGACGTTCTCGCGGCCCAGGAGCGTCGCGGCGTGCAGCAACTGCGCGTTGTCGACCAGCATCCGCTCGAAGTGGGGCACCGACCAGTCGCGCTGGGTCGCGTAGCGGAAGAACCCGCCGTCGCGGCCGCGCAGGTGCGAGTAGCCGCCGGCCGCGACCACCGCGTCGTCGCCTGCGGCCGCGTCGAGCAGCCGTCCGGCGAGCTCGCGCAGTTCTCCCGCCGGCCCTGCATCATCGGCTTCAGAGGAGCCAACCTCCGCCATCGCGAGCGCCACGATCAGCGGCGCCTGCGGGAACTTCTGTCCCTCGCCGAAGCCGCCGAAGCGGGCGTCCTCCTGCCCGGCGGTGGCCGCGAGCGCCGCGCGCACCGCTGCTACGTCGGGCAGCTCACCATCGCCCGTGCCTTCGCCGATGCCGCCGCTCGCTCTCGCACCGGCGCTCGCCGAGCGCAGCGCCTCCTGCACCTGCGCCGCCGTGCCGGCCACCGCATCCGGGTGGTCGTGCCAGGCCTGCCCGACCGCCGCCAGCACCTCGCGGAAGCCCGGCATGCCCTGCCGTCCGACCGGCGGGAAGTAGGTGCCGGCGAAGAACGGCAGCCCCTCGGGGGTGAGGAACACGCTCAGCGGCCAACCGAGATTGCGCGTGAAGGCGGATGCCGCGCCCATGAGGGCTGCGTCGACGTCGGGCCGCTCCTCGCGGTCGACCTTGACCGCGACGAAGCCCTCGCGCAGCTGCTGCCCGATCGCCGGGTCGGCGAACGACTCGCGTGCCATCACGTGGCACCAGTGGCAGGTGGCGTAGCCGACGGAGGCGAACACCGGCATGCCGCGCTCGCGCGCCTCGGCGAAGGCGGCATCGCCCCACTCGCGCCAATCGACCGGGTTGGCGGCGTGCAGGCGCAGGTAGTCGCTGGTGGCGGCCCCGAGCCGGTTGTCGGCGATGCGACTCATGCGCCCACGGTACGCGGCCAGCCGCCTGCGCGCTCTGTGCGGAGCAGCGGATGCGAGACGCGATGGGGTCAGACGTGTCGCGTCGGGTCCATGCGCTGGTGGAGGATGCGGATCACGTCCACGCCGTGGTCGCTCGGGACATAGAAGATCAGGTGGCTGCCGATGCTGTACCGCCGGTAGCCTGCGCGGATCTCGTCGCAGGCTCGCCCACGATCAGGGTCGGCAGCGACGCGCTCGATCGCCGCCCTGATCTCGAGCACGTAGGTCTCCGCCTGGCGGACGTCCCAGCGCTCCTCGGTGAAGTCCCAGATCGACGAGAGGTCGTGCCTCGCGGCCGGCGTCAGCCGGTATTCGCTCATGCCTGCTTCGCGACGACGAACGCGTCGAAGTCGAACTCCTCCGGCGCGCCGCTCTCCTCACCCTCGACCAGCGCTGATCGGAGCGTCGCCAGCCGCGTCTCCTGGTCTTCCAAGAGCCGCAGTCCGGCGCGAATGACCTCACTTGCGGACCCGTAGCGTCCTGACGACACCTCCCGGGACAGGAAGTCCGCGAAGTGCTCGTCCAGGCTGATCGATGTGTTCCGTGCCATGCCGCGAAGGTACCAAGGTTTGGTACTGCTTGCCGACGTCATCCGCGCTGCCCAAAGCGGCGCGCACGCCAGCTCGGCCGCAGCATCGAGTGCCAGTTGCGGCAGGGCTGCGTCGAGCCGCGGCGCACACCCGTGCAGGGCGGCATCTCCTTCGGCGGCTCGGCGTCGACCTGGCTCTTCAGGCCGTCGACGAGCACCCAGTGGCGAGGCCTCCACAGGTGCCAGGCGGGCTGCATCGCGTTCGTGAGCACCTCGCAATCGCAGCAGCCGCCCGAGTCGGACAGCCGCCGCTCGAGCGCCGTCGCCCGCGGCGCGGTGAGGTCGCGGAAGCGCCCGGCGAAGCGCAGGTCGCCCTGGCAACCGAACACGGCGACCACCCGGTCGAGGTAGCAGGCGAGGCACTCCTGCTCGTGGGGCGCGAGCCACAGCTCTGCCAGCTCGCGCACATAGCCCTCGGCCTCGGCCGTGATCGGTTCGTCCATGCCGCGCACCGTGGCATGGATGCGCCTCGCCTCGAGCAGCCGCGGCGGCCACCTGTGCAGAACCGTGGTCGCGACGAGCGCATCGCCAGCGCCTGCTGGACCCGAAAAAGACTGTGGGACCCGATAGATCGGGTCCCACAATCTCTACAGGGTCCGGCTTCGCCAGTCACGCGCGCACCGCGTCCGGATCGGCCGCAGCTGCCTCGCCTCAGCTCACCTCGGCGGGATCAGAGGAGACGCGGCCAGCGGCACCCTGATCGAGCGCGTCGATCGCGGCCACGTCGTCGGCACGCAGCTGCACCGACGCGGCTGCGACGTTCTCGGCCATGCGCTCGCGGCGGTTCGACTTCGGGAAGACGATGCGGCCGGAGGCCAGGTGCCAGGCGATGACGACCTGCGCCCACGAGACGCCCAGTCGCTCGGCGATCTCGCCGATCGCCCCGCCCGAGTAGTCGACCTTGCCCTGGCCGAGCGGCCCCCACGCCTCGATGGCGATCCGGTGCTCGGCGGCCAGCGCCGTCGCCGCGCGCTGCTGGAACTGCGGGTGCAGCTCGATCTGGTCGACGGCCGGCACGATGCCGGTCTCGAGGATCGCCGGCAGGTACCGCTCGTCGAAGTTCGAGACGCCGATCGACGTCGCGAGCCCCTCCGAGCGCAGTGCGGCCAGCGTCTCCCAGGTCTCGACCGGCGAGCCGGCGGCGGGCGTCGGCCAATGGATCAGGTAGAGGTCGACGTGCGAGAGCCCCAGCTTCTCGAGGCTCTCCCCCATCGCCGCGCGCGTGTCGTCGGCGCCGCGGCGGTCGTTCCACAGCTTGGTCGTGACGAAGAGCTCGTCGCGCGCGATCCCCGACGCGGCGATGGCGCGGCCCACGCCCTCCTCGTTGCCGTAGATGGCGGCGGTGTCGATGTGGCGATAGCCGGCCTCGAGCGCGTCGAGCACGATGCGCTCGGTCTCGGCCGGGTCGACCTTGAACACGCCGAAGCCCAGCTGCGGGATGCTGCGGCCGTCGTTCAGCTCGAGTGCGGGAATGCTCATTCGGTCTCCTCAATGGTCGATGTGTCCTGGGGCAGGGCGGATGCGTCGACGCCGTCGACGTGCCGCTCGTCCGGCCCGCTGTAGGCCGAGAGCGGCCGGATCAGCGCGTTGTTCGCGCGCTGCTCGATGATGTGCGCCGTCCAGCCGGTGACGCGCGCGGCGACGAACAGCGGCGTGAAGATGGGCACGTCGAAGCCGATCAGCGCGTAGGCCGGGCCGGAGGGGAAGTCGAGGTTGGGCTTGATGGGCTTGCGGTCGGCCATCGCCTGCTCGAGCGCGTGGTAGATCTCCAGCATGTCGGGCCGGTCGTAGTGCTCCACGAGCCGCTCGAGGGCCGCCCGCATCGTCGGCACGCGCGAGTCGCCGTTCTTGTACACGCGGTGCCCGAAGCCCATGATCTTGCGCTTCTCGTCGAGCGCGGTCTGCATCCACGCATCCGCCTCTTCCGCGCTGCCGACCTCACCGAAGACCTCCATCACGGCCTCGTTGGCGCCGCCGTGCAGGTGCCCCTTGAGGGCGCCGATCGCGGCGACGACGGCCGAGTAGAGGTCGGCGAGCGTCGAGGTGACCACGCGCGCGGTGAAGGTCGAGGCGTTGAAGGAGTGCTCGGCGTACAGGATCATCGACTGGTTGAAGGCCTCGACCACGATCGGGTCGGCCTCCGCGCCGAACGACATCCAGAGGAAGTTCGCGGCGTAGTCGAGGTCGTCGCGCGGCTCGACCAGCGGCTGACCGTTGCGGCTGCGCTGCGCGTAGCTGACGATCGAGGGCAGCACGGCGAACAGGGTGAAGGCCTTGTCGAGGTCGTCGGATGCGTCCTCGGCGTTCGGGTCGTTGGCGCCGACGATCGAGACGGCCGTGCGCACGACGTCCATCGGATGCGCGGTCTCGGGCAGCGCATCCATCACCGTCCTGACGTTGTCGGGCAGGGCGCGCAGCCCGCGCTCCTTGGCGCGGAACTCGGCCAGCTGCGCCGCATCGGGCAGGTCGCCGTGCCAGAGCAGGTAGGCGACGGCCTCGAAGGGCTGGGTGGCGGCGAGCTCTGGCACGGGGTAGCCGCGGTAGAGCAGGGAGTTGGTGTCGGGGTTGACCTTCGAGACCTCGGTGGTGTCGGCGTAGACGCCAGCGAGGCCCTTCTTGATGTCAGGCTCAGCCATGGTGCTCCTCGGGGAGGGATGGGCGCGGATGTGCAGCGGGCGGCGCGGGCAGTGCCCCGTCTCACGGGTCGCCGCGACGGCCGATGCGCAGACAGCACGACGCCCCGCCGTGGAGGGCGGGGCGTCGTGCGTGCGGGGCGCGGGTCAGTCGTTCGAACCGGCCGAGGGGGCCGAGGCGGGCGACTGCGCCGACGGGGCGCTCGGTGCCGAGACGGGCGACTGCGCGCTGGGTGCCGAGGCCGGGCTCTGCGCCGAGACGGGGCTCTGGGCCGAGACCGGGCTGGGCGCCGAGGCCGGGCTGGGCGCCGAGTGCTGCTGCGCGGGCGCCTGCTGCTGCACCGGTGCCGGTGCCGTGGTCGCCGCCGAAGGCGCCGACGCGGGCGAGTTCGCGCTGACGGGCGAGGTGGCCGAGGCCGTCGCCGAGGGGGCGTCGGCAGCGGAGGCGGCCGAGACCACGGATGCGTGGTCGCCGCTCGACTTGATCTGCACGGTGCCGCTGTCGAGCATGTCGCCGCTGGTGGTGCCGGCGTCGACGACGCTGCCGTCTGCGGTGCGCAGCTCCACGGCGTTCGCGATACCCGCCGCGCTGGCGGCGATCGCGCCCAGTCCGAGGACTCCCACTGCGCCCATTGCCATCCACTTGGTGTTCATGCTGTGCCTCCTGCGTCTGTGATCCCCGGTGCGTCGGGGCCTGGTGAGACCAACTCTCGTCGGCGCGCGTGAGGTGAGGAGGAAGCGCTCATGAGAGGCCTCTCATCGAGCGACGAGCGGCGCCCGCGCGTCAGGCGCAACGCGCGATCGAGCGACCCCGCCCGATCGAGCCCGAGCGGTCAGGCGACGCCGAGCGCGCGCGCGATCACGAGCAGCTGCACCTCGCTGGTGCCCTCGCCGATCTCGAGGATCTTCGAGTCGCGGTAGTGCCGCGCGACCGAGTACTCGTTCATGAATCCGTTGCCGCCGAAGATCTGCGTGGCGTCGCGGGCGTTGTCCATCGCGGCGTCGCTCGCGGTGAGCTTCGCCAGCGCCGCCTCGGTCTTGAAGGGCTTGCCGGCATCGCGCAGCCGCGCGGCGTGGTGCCAGGCGAGGCGCGCGTTGTGCACCCGCGTCTGCATGCGGGCGAGCACGAACTGCACGTTCTGGCGGCTCGCGAGCGGCTCGCCGAAGACCTTGCGCTTGTGCGCGTAGTCGACCGCCTCCTCGAGGCAGCCCTCGGCGGCGCCGGTCGAGAGCGCCGCGATCGCGATGCGTCCCTCGTCGAGGATGTGCAGGAAGTTCGCGAAGCCGCGGCCGCGCTGGCCGACCAGGTTCGCCGCCGGCACCCGCACGTCGGAGAAGGTCAGCGGATGCGTGTCCGAGGCGTGCCAGCCGACCTTGTCGTAGGCGGGTTCCACCGTGAAACCGGGCGTGCCGTTGGGCACGTAGATGGTGGAGATCTCCTTGCGGCCGTCGGTCTCGCCGGTGACGGCGGTGACGGTGATGAACTTCGTGATCGGCGTGCCCGAGTTGGTGATGAACTGCTTCGAGCCGTTGATGACCCACTCGTCGCCCTCGAGGCGCGCGGTGGTTCGGGTGGCGCCGGCGTCCGAGCCGGCCTCGGGCTCGGTGAGGCCGAAGCCCGCGAGCGCCTCGCCCGCGAGCAGCGCCGGCAGCAGCTCGGCCTTCTGCTCGTCGCTGCCGAAGTTGAAGATCGGCATGGCGCCGAGCGAGACGCCGGCCTCGAGCGTGATCGCGATCGACTGGTCGACGCGGGCGAGCGCCTCGATCGCGAGGCAGAGCGCGAAGTAGTCGCCGCCCTGCCCGCCGTACTCCTCCGGGAACGGGATCCCGAACAGGCCCATCTCGCCCATCTGCGCCACGACGTCCATCGGCAGCGTCTTGGTGCGATCCGCCTCGTACGAGACGGGCGCGACCACGCGCTCGGCGAAGTCGCGCACGCCCTCCGAGAGCGTCAGCTCGTCGTCGGTGAGCGAGTAGGTGGACAGGTCGATCGCCATCAGGTCTCCCGTTGTTCGGTGCAGCCGCCGTCGGTGCGTGGGCGGCCGGCCGGGTCTCGATCGGTCGCGCTCCACGCTGGGCGCTGCCCTCAAGCATGCCGCATCGCGCGCGCCGCTTCGAGCCCGTTCGCGTGCCGCGCCGCTTCGAGCCCGTTCGCGTGCCGCGCCGCTCAGCCGGCCGCGGGCGGCGGCACGTGCCTGGCGCGCGTGTACTGCGCTGGCCACACCGAGACGGTGTCGGCGGATGCGTCGGGCCGGCCCTGCGGGTCGCCGTCGAGCTCGGCCTCGGCCGCCAGCGCCCAGTGCGGGTTGCGCAGCCAGGGGCGGGCGAGCATGACCGCGTCGGCGTCGCCCTCGGCGAGCACCCGCTCGGCGTGCGCCGGCTCGTCGATCAGGCCGACCGCGTTCACCTGCACGCCCGTCGCCGCCCGCACGTCGCGGGCGAAGGGCACCTGGTAGCCGGGCTCGAGCGCGATCTGCTGCCGCGGGTCGAGGCCGCCCGAGGAGAGGTCGAACCAGTCGGCGCCCGCCTCGGCGGCCACGCGCACGTGCTCGATCGTCATGGCGGTGTCGATGCCGCCCTCGACCCAGTCGCTCGCGCTCAACCGCACCATCAGCGCGGCCTCCGGCGCCGCTGCCCGGACGGCCGCGACCACCTGGCGCAGCAGCTCGACGCGCAGCCCGCGCGGGTCGCGCTCGCCGGCTGCGGTGCGCCAATCGGCAGTGCCCCACTCGTCCGTCCGCGTGTTCGACAGCGGCGAGAGGAACTGGTGCAGCAGGTAGCCGTGGGCGGCGTGCACCTCGAGCGCCTCGAAGCCGGCGCCCACCGCGCGACGGGCGGCCGCGGCGAAGGCCTCCGGCAGCGCCGCGACCTCCGCCGCCGTCAACGCGCGCGGCGGCGCGAAGCGACCGAACGCATCCGTCGTCGCACTCACGCTCTGCCAGCCGCCCTCGGCCGCGGGCACGGTGTCGCGGCCCGACCACGGGCGGTAGGTGGATGCCTTGCGGCCGGCGTGCGCGAGCTGCATGGCGGGCACGGCGCCGTGGGCGCGGATGCGGGCGGCGATCGGCGCCCAGGCCTCGGCCTGCGCGTCGTTCCAGATGCCGGCGTCCTGCGGCGAGATGCGGCCCTCGGGCACGACGGCGGCGGCCTCGGTCATGACCAGCCCGGCGCCGCCGCGCGCGAAGGAGGCGAGGTGCTCGTGGTGCCACTCGCCGGGCATGCCGTCCTGCGCGTCGCAGGAGTACTGGCACATGGGCGAGACCCAGGCACGGTTGCGCGCCGCGATGGGCCCGACCTGCACGGGCGTGAACAGATGACTCATGGAGCTCCCGTCAGTGAGGTGTCGCAGACGGCCCGGTTCCACGCCGGAATCGGGCCGTTCACGCCAACTCGAGTCGATGCGCAGGTCAGCGGGCGCCGCCGGGCACCTCGAAGTTGAACACGCCCTCGTCGAACTCGTTGTAGGCGGCGTAGTCGTTCAGCTCGTACAGCCGCGCGCGCGTCTGCATGCGCTCGACCGCCCCGTCGAGGGTGCCGGTCTCGTTGAGCAGGCCGAGCTCGCGCTCGATGGCGCCCATCGCGATGCGCAGCAGCGAGACGGGGTGGATGGCGAGGTTGACGCCGACGTCTGCCAGCTGCTGGTGGGTGAACAGGGCGCTCTTGCCGAACTCGGTCATGTTGGCGAGGATCGGCACCTGCACGGCCGCGCGGATGGCCGCGAACTCCTCGAGCGTCGCCATCGCCTCGGGGAAGATGGCGTCGGCGCCGGCGGCCTCGAGGGCCTTGGCGCGGTCGATCGCTGCCGCCATGCCCTGCACGCCGCGGATGTCGGTGCGGGCCATGATCACGAGGTCGCTGTCGCGGCGGGCGGCGACGGCGGCGGCGATGCGCTGCGCGGCGACGTCGGCCGAGACCACCTCCTTGCCATCGAGGTGGCCGCAGCGCTTGGGGTTGACCTGGTCCTCCAGGTGCAGCCCCGAGACGCCCGCGTCCTCGAGCTCGTGCACGGCGCGCGCGACGTTCATCGCCTCGCCGAAGCCCGTGTCGGCGTCGATCAGGGTGGGCAGATCGGTCATGCGGCTGATCTGCCTGCCCCGCTCCGCCACCTCGCTGAGGGTGGTGAGGCCGATGTCGGGCAGGCCGAGCTCGGCCGACATGACGGCGCCAGAGATGTAGACGCCCTCGAAGCCCAGCTGCTCGATGAGCGGCGCGGTCAGCGGCGTGAACGCGCCCGGGAAGCGCTGGATCGTGCCGGAGGCCAGCCCGGCCCGGAACGCCTTCCGCTTCTCGCTCGGCGTGATCGTCGTCGACAGCATCAGAAGAGGCCCTTGGTGGTGCCGACGTCGATGGTGCCCTCGGGGCCGACGACGTTCAGCTGCCGCACCTCGTCGACGGTCAGCTCCGGCAGCCGCTCGACGAGCGCCAGGAAGCGGTCGATCTCGGCATCCTCGATGATGCCCTGCGCGAGGGTGCGCAGCTTCTGCACGTACTCCGCACGGCCGAACGGGCGCGCCCCGGCCGGGTGCGCATCCGCCACCGAGATCTCGTCCTCGATCGTCTCGCCGTCGGCGAGGGTGATCACGATGCGGCCGCCGAACGCCTTCTTCTGCGGGTCCGGGTCGTGGTAGCGCTCGGTCCAGATCGGGTCCTCGAGCGTGGTGATCTTGTTCCACAGCTCGACCGTGTCGGGCCGCGACGCGCGCTCGGGCGCGTAGGAGCCGACGTGGTGCCAGCCGCCGTCCTGCAGCGCCACCGCGACGATGTAGGGGATCGAGTGGTCGAGCGTCTCACGGCTCGCGGTCGGGTCGTACTTCTGCGGGTCGTTGGCGCCCGAGCCGATCACGAAGTGCGTGTGGTGGCTGGTGTGGAGCACGATCGAGGCGACGTTCTCGGGCTCGCGCAGCTCGGGCCGCTCGGCCGAGAGCTTGCGCGCCAGGTCGATCCAGGCCTGCGCCTGGTACTCGGCCGAGTGCTCCTTCGTGTAGGTGTCGAGGATGCCGCGCTTGGGCTCGCCCGCCGCGGGCAGCGGCACCTGGTAGGAGCCCTCCCAGCCGTCGAGCAGCCAGGCGATCACGCCGTCCTCGCCCTCGTAGATCGGCACGGGGCTCGTCTGTCCGCGCATCGCGCGGTCGACCGCCTCGACGGCCATCTTGCCCGCGAAGGCCGGCGCGTGCGCCTTCCAGGTGGAGATCTCGCCCTTGCGCGACTGGCGCGTGGCGGTGGTGGTGTGCAGGGCCTGGCCGACGGCCTGGAAGATCGTCTCGGCCTCGAGGCCCAGCATCGTGCCGATGCCGGCCGCGGCCGACGGGCCGAGGTGCGCGACGTGGTCGATCTTGTGCTTGTGCAGGCTGATGGCGCGCACCAGGTCGACCTGGATCTCATAGCCGGTGGCGATGCCGCGCACCAGCGCTGCGCCGTCGCAGCCGACGTGCTGCGCGACCGCCAGGATCGGCGGGATGTTGTCGCCCGGGTGCGAGTACTCGGCGGCCAGGAAGGTGTCGTGGTAGTCGAGCTCGCGCACGGCCACGCCGTTCGCCCACGCCGCCCACTCGGGGCTCACGGTGCCCTCGACGCCGAAGACGGCGGCGCCCGGCTGATAGGGGTGGCGCAGCGCCTGCTCGCGCGCCGAGACGACCGGCGCCCGGTTGAGCGAGGCGATCGCGACCGAGGCGTTGTCGATGATGCGGTTCGCGATCATCTCGACGACCTCCGCCTCCACCTCGACCGGGTCGACGGCCACCTGCGCGATCTTCCACGCCAGCTGCTCCTCGCGGGGCAGGTTCTCGGCGCTCTTGTGGGCACGGACCTCGTGCTGAATCATGACGTCTCCTTGATTGACGCTCGATCTGGATGTGGAAGGACTAGTTGCCGACGCTGCTGTGCTCGCGCACGGTCTCGAGCATGGTGGTTCGTGTGAGCCTGCGCTTGTTGAGCGCCCTGATGAGCACGGGCAGCGTGAGTGCCAACGCGAGCGTGATGTACACGATGGCCGAGAACGGTGACGTGATCAAGACGGTCGGGTCGCCCGCAGAGATATCGAGCGCTCGGCGCAGCTGCAGCTCTGCGAGCGGCCCCAGGATGGCGCCGACCACGACAGGCGCGATCGGGAAGCCGAAGCGACGCAGCAGGTAGCCGACCACACCGAAGGCGATCAGCAGCAGCACGTCGAACGACGCACCGTTGACGGCGTACGCGCCCAGCAGGGCGAACAGCGCGATGCCGGCGAACAGATACGGCTTGGGGATCTTCAGCAGCTTCACCCAGACGCCGACCAGCGGGAGGTTGAGCACGAGCAGCATGAAGTTGCCGATGAGGAGGCTCGCGATCAGGCCCCAGACCAGGTCGGGCTCGGTCGACAGGAGCGCGGGGCCGGGCTGCAGCCCGTACTGCTGGAACGCGACGAGGATGATGGCGGCGGTCGCGGAGGTCGGGATGCCCAGCGTCAGCAGCGGCACCATCGTGCCCGCCGCGTTGGCGTTGTTGGCGGCCTCGGGACCGGCGACGCCCTCGATCGCTCCGCGGCCGAACTCGGCCTTGCGCTCCTGCTTCGCCAGTCGCTTCTCGAGCGCGTAGGAGAGGAACGTGGGGATCTCGCTGCCGCCCGCGGGGATGACGCCGAGCGGGAAGCCTATGCCCGTGCCGCGGAGCCAGGGCTTCCAGGAGCGACGGAAGTCGTCCTTCGTCATCCAGGTCTGACCCTTGATCGACTCGACCGCGTACTTCGACGAGGTCTGGTGCGCGACCACGTAGAGCACCTCGCCGATGGCGAAGAGGGCGACAATGAGCACCACCACGTCGATGCCGTCGAGCAGGCGGGTCATGCCGAAGGTCAGTCGGTCCTGCCCTGACTGGAAGTCGATGCCGACCAGGCCGATGGTGAGACCGATCGCGAGCGCGGTCAGGCCGCGCAGCGGCGAGCTGCCGACGAGCGCGCCGACTGTGAGGAACGCGACGATCATCAGTGCGAAGTAGTCGCCCGCGCCCAGCTGCACCGCGATGTCGACGATCGTCGGCGCGAACAGCGCGACAAGCACCGTCGCGATCGTGCCTGCGATGAACGACCCGATCGCGGCGGTCGCGAGGGCGGCTGCGCCGCGGCCGGCGCGCGCCATCATGTTGCCGTCGATGGCGGCGACGATCGAGCCGGACTCGCCGGGTGTCTTCAGCAGGATCGAGGTGGTCGAGCCGCCATACATCGCGCCGTAGTAGATGCCGGCGAAGAGGATGAACGCGCTCGCGACGGGCATGCCATAGGTCATCGGCAGCAGCAGCGCGATCGTCAGCGCCGGACCGATGCCCGGGAGCACGCCGATCATCGTGCCGACGAAGGCGCCGAGCAGCGCGAAGAGCAGGTTCTGCAGCGTGAACGCGACCGTGAACCCGTGGATGAGTCCTTCGATGCCGTCCATCACAGCACTCCTGTCAAGATGCCCGCCGGCAGCTGGATCCGCAGCAGCAGCGTGAAGAGGTAGAAGACGCCGAGCGACATGATGATGCCGATGGCGATGGTCATCAGCCAGCGCCGCGCGCCAGTGGCGACTGCGACGCCGATGAAGGTGATCGCGGCTGCGACCGGGTAGCCCAGCACGTCGACGGTGAGGGCGAAGAAGACGAGTGCCGCTGCCGCCAGCAGCAGCTGCCACCAGTGCAGCCGCGTGATGTCGACGTCACCCTCGGCGGCGTCGGGGCTGCCGAGCCGACCGCGCAGCACCTGGATGATGAGCAGCGCCCCGAGGGCGCTCGTGAACGTGCCGACGAGCATCGGGAACTGGCCTGCACCCAGTCCAGATGCGGAGGTGGAGACGGGCTGCGACATCCCATCGAGGATGGTGACGATGCCGATCGCCAGGACGCTGATCGCCAGGAGCAGCTCCGGCCAGCGGTGCTGCACACGCGTCGCGCCCGGCGAGACGGCCGTCTCCGGCTCGGGCGCAGCAGCTGCTGCGCCCGAGCCGGAGACGAGCTGGGGGTCGGACATCACTCGAGGACGAGTCCGAGCTGCGAGAGCACACCCTCGACGCGCGTGTTCTCCTGCTCGAGCCAGTCGCCGAACTCGTCGCCGGCGAGGAAGAGATCAGCCCAGTTGTTGGTCTCCATCTGCTCGGCCCATGCCTCGGAAGCGGCCACCTCGGTCACGACTTGCACGTACTGCTCGACGGTCGCGTCGTCGAGCTCGCCCGGCGCCATGATCGACCGCCAGTTGGCGAACTCAAGGTCGGCGTGGCCGATGTCGGCGACGGTCGGGATCTCGATGCCCTCGATGGGCTCTGCGGTCGAGAGCAGGATGCCACGGAGCTCGCCAGCGAGGATCTGCTCGCTGAACTCACCGATGCCCGAGATGCCGGCGCTGACCTGATTGCCCAGCAGCGCGGTGGTGGCCTCGCCGCCGCCCGAGTAGGGCACGTAGTTCAGCTCGCTCGGCGCGATGTCGTACGCCTCGGCCAGGAGACCGAGGAAGACGTGGTCGGCGCTACCCGCGGAGCCGCCGGCGATCGGGACCGACGCGGGGTCCTCGGCGATGAGCGCCATGAGGTCCTCGATGGTCTGGATTTCGGATTCCGCTGGCACGACGATGACCTCAGCCTCGCCGATCAGCCGCGCGATCGGGGTGATCTCCTCCATCGTGACGCCGGTGTCGTTGGTGAGCACGCCGCTCATCATCGCGAGCCCGGAGGCCATCAGGACGCCCTCCTGACCGGGGTTGCTCACCATCTGGGCGAGCGCCACGGTGCCCGACGCCCCAGGGACGTTGGTGACGGTGATCGAGTCCGCGAGCTCCGTCGCCTCCATCGCTCCGCCGAAGGCGCGGGCGGTCTGGTCCCATCCGGAACCGGGGTTGGCCGGCGCGATGATCTCCATGCGGCCCAGGCTCTCGGCAGCTGCGGGCTCGCCGGAGGCCGGCGCGTCCTCACTGCTTGCGGGCTGCGTCGCCGTCGTGCAGCCGGTCAATGCGAGGGCTGCTGCGCCCACCACTGCAGCCAGCTTCCAGTGCTTCTTCACGTTCACTCCTTCGTGCCGTTGTCAGGCCGTCATCACGGCGCCGAATCCGAGGATTGCATAACTGCATGCAGATGTGCAACAGCACGGTTCTGTGCCAAGATCAGCCCATGGACGATCGAGGGCGACGCCGGGACCAGGGCGGATCTACGTACGAGCAGATTCGCGCCCTCATCGTGGAGCGGCGGCTCGAGCCCGGCACGCCGCTGTCGGCGCCGGAGCTCGCCGAGCAGCTCGGCGTCTCTCGCACGCCGGTGCGCGAAGCCATCGGCACCCTCGTCGTCGAGGGCCTCGCCGTCCGCCGCGGCACGAACCGCACGATGGTCGCGCCCGTCTCGGTGGAAGAGCTCGATCACGTCTACGACGTGCGAGCGAGGCTCGAGGGCTTGATCGCCTCCGACGCGGCACGGCGGGTGACGCAGTCCGACGTCGTGACGCTCGAGCAGCAGATCCTGCTGATGGATCGGCTGCGCGATGACTACACGCAGGTTGTGCGGTTCGGCGCCGAGTTCCACGACGAGCTGCAGCGCATCAGCGGCAACGACCTCGCGGTCAACCTGCTCCGCATCGTCCGCGGGCACGTCGACCGCTACCGCGCGCTGACGTCGCAGCGGCCGGGCCGCGCCTCCGATGCCGCGGACGAACACCGCGCGATCTTCGATGCGGTGGCGGCTCGCGACCCCGAGCGCGCGGAGGCCGTGATGCGCGAGCACCTGGCTGCGGCGAAGGCCGTCGCCATCTCCTTGATGCTGGAGGCCCACGCAGCAGACTGAGGCTGCGTCGCTACGCCCCCGGCACGAGCGTCGCGAACACCACCGTGTTGTTCGGGAACTCGTCGCCGCCCTCCCCCAGGTCGTCGCAGGTGATCAGGCGCAGCTCTGCGCCCGTCACCGGGTAGTAGACGGCGCGAGTGGGGAACTCGTCCTTCGGGAACGACTCGAGGTGATCGACCTCGAAGACCGCGGTGGAGCCGTCCTCGCGCGTGACGCGGATCTCATCGCCGGGCTCGAGCGTGTCGAGCTGGTAGAAGACGCCGCTGACGTCCGAGAGGGAGTTGACGTGGCCGAGGATGATCGACGCGCCGCGCTCGCCTGGGGTGGGCGAGCCGTCGTACCAGCTGGCGGGCGAGCCCTCGGCGCCGGGCGGCACCTCGAGCGTGCCGTCGGCGCGCTGCCCGGTGACGATGAGCTCCGAGGTGCGATCGAGCGCGGGGATGTCGATGCGCACGGGCTGCGAGGCGGCCATGGCCGGCGCGTCGGCGTCCGCGCTCGATGCCGCGTCGCCCTCGGCGGTCGGCTCGGCACTGGACTCGGCACTCGGTTCGGCGCTGGGGGTGGCCGCCGCGCTCGTGGCTGCAGACGGGGCAGCGGATGCGTCCGGCTGCGCCGCGTCGTCGGCGGCCGTGCCGCAGGCGGTGAGAGAGAGCAGGAGGGCCGCCGCCACCGCCGTGAGGCGGAGGCGACGGCCCGTTCCGTGAAGCATCATCGAGCTGACTGGTGCTTAGTTGTCGCGAACCGTGCGACGACGGACCACGTAGATGCCGGCAGCCGTCATCGCGGCCAGCGTGGCGCCCAGGGCGACGAAGCCCATCTCGCCGCCGTTGTCGCCAGCGGTGGTGACGCCGGTGTCGACGCCGCCAGCAGGTGCCATGGCGAGTGCGCCACAGAGTGCGGGCGAGGTGGCGGCGAGCGGCAGCTCGGGCACCAGGTCGCTCGGCTCGGTCGCGCCCTCGGGCTGCGTGGCCGGGTCGAGGCCGTGCACCACGACGACTGCCGTGCCGGACTCGAGCGAGTCGAGCACGTCCTGGCTGAGGTCGAAGGTCTCCTTGTAGGTGATGGTGTCGCCGCTCGGCGCCGACATCAGGTCGAGCGCACCGTCAGGGCTCTTGTCAGCGTCGCCGATCGACAGCGTCGTGCCGATGGCGCCGTAGGAGGCGGCGCCCTCGGTGGTGCTGATGATGCCGTCGCCGTTCTCGTCGGCATCCATGGTGGGGCAGGTGCCCTGCGCACCGATGTGGATGTGCTGCACGTGCGGGTAGGCCGCGCCGTCGAACTCGGCGGCCAGCCCGGAGGCGTTCACCGTGACGGTGGCCTGCGTGCCCTCGACGTCGATCCAGACCTCACCGGTCGCGCCGGAGTTGTTGAGCTCGTCGAGCGTCGTGGAGTACGCGTGGGCTCCGTCGTGGGCCATCGCCGGCATGGCGCCCATCGCCACCAGGCTGATGCCCAGTGCCGGTGCGACCAGCAGGAGTGCTGTCTTCTTCATGAGCGGTACCTCTTCCTTGAGTCTCGGGCAGTTGGTCGTGCCCGCTCTTGGAACGTGGTTCGGCACCCTCGCCGATGCGGATTGGAGCAGTTTTCCCGCGCGGCGTCGATCGCTGGCCGTCGCACCAATCCGAACGCGCCGCGGCGCCGAACCCCTTGCACCCCTACGTCACAGATCGGATGGCTCCCATGGCTCGCACGACCCGCAAGAGCACGACCCGGGCTCACACGACCCGGACGAGCACGACCCTGCTCACCACGATCGCCGTCGCATCGCTGCTGCTGAGCGGCTGCGCGGCAGCGTCCGGCGAACCGGCGCAGTCGCCCGAGGCGCCCGCCCACACCATGCCCGATGGCACGGTGATGGACGGCGCCGAGCACGGCGAGAGCGGCGGAGACGCCGCGCAGGAGTCCGACGGCGCCGCGCCCGAGACTGACGGTGCCGCGCACGAGACCGAGATGACGGATGCGCAGGGCGCGTCCGAGGCGGCGCGCATGATCTGCGACGGCCAGGTGGTCACCTCGGCGGCACAGATCTTCGATCTCGAGCCCTCGGCCGTGCCGTCGTCGAGCTGGGACTCCCCCATGTTCACGTGCACCTACGACGTCGACGGCGCGCCGGTGGTGCTGACCGTGCACGACGTGACGGATGCGGCGGCCGGGCAGGAGCACTTCGACGCCCTGCAGCAGCAGCTCGGCGCCGAGGACATCGAGGGGATGCTCGGGCTCGGCCTGCCGTCGTTCTCGACCGGCGACGGGGTGGTCGCGTTCCTCCGCGACGGCAAGACCCTCACGGTCGACGCGACCGCGCTGCCGGACGGCTTCGGCAACGGCACCAGCACGCAGGACGAGGCCGCCTACCAGATGGCCTCCGCCGTGCTGACCTGCTGGGTCGAGCACAACTAGCGGCGGAAACCTTGATCCGATCGTGATCGGATCTCGAGCGCCCTCCCAGCCCGGAGGAATGGACTGGGGCATGTCGTCTCCCTTCCACCCCGTGCGCCGGGTCTTCGCCGGGTCGCTGCTCGCGCTCGCCCTCGCAGCGCTCGCGGGCTGCGCCGCACCGCAGCCCGCGGCCACCACCGCGCGGGAGACACCGGCGCCCGCCACGCCCTCGGCAGCCCCCTCGGCGATCGCGACCGCATCCCCCTCCCCCGCTCCGACGGCGTCGGCCGATGCGCCGCCGTACTGCGGCGATGCGTTCATCGTCGACCGCTCGTCGATCGTCTGGTGGATGGGCACCCAGGAGGAGCAGCTGGCGCAGGCCGCTCCCGAGCCCGGCTTCATCGCGGCCGAGGCGCTCGCGGGCCTCGACGTCGTGTGCGCGATCACGTACCGTTCGCCGACCGACGGCGAGTCGGGCGTCGTGCAGGTCTCGGAGGCCTTCGTCGCAACCGACGGCGGCGCACTCGGGCAGCTCGAGGCGTGGGCGGCCTCGAACGGCTACGTCGCGCAGAGCGAGGAGTCCGGCTTCCAGGAGCTGCACCAGCCGCCGAACGCCGACGGCACCACGACCCGCAAGATCTTCTTCGCACCCCTGGACGGCGAGCATCCGCCGATCGGCGATGCCGAGCGCCTCATTGCGCTGACCGGCGCGCCGCCAGACGCGATCTACGTCTGGCACGCCGACTTCACGGTCGAGTGACGCCGGCCCTCAGCGGCCGCGGTCCGCGCCCGAACGGCGGCTCTTCGATGCAAGCGAGCGTGTGGTCGCAACCCCCTCAGACTGCGATGCGACGATCTGATAGACGCGCTGCTTGCTGATGCCGACCGCCCGGCCGGCGTCAGCTGCGCTGAGTCCATAGCTCTTCGTGAGCTCGACGAGCGCGCTCCGCTTCTGCGCGGCAGCTGCGGCTTGCGCCGCTCGAGCGTCCGCTTCTGCCGCCATGCCTGCTGCCCAGGCAGCAAGCGCGTCGTCGATGCCGTGCACGTGCACGTCGATGTCAATGGTGTCGTCGTCGACTTCCAGCCATGCCGCTGCGCCACCGCGGGCCTCGCCGGCAATCTCTGCGAGCGATGCGGCCTGACCGCCGGTATCGAGCTCAGGGATCTCGAACACCCACCACCGTCCTTCGCGGTACGCGTTCACTCGGAGCGTTCGCTTCGTGGTCATGGTCTCGCCTCCTACTGCCTCTGCTTCGGGATCGGGACGCCCTTGTCCTTCAACTGATTGAGCACTCCTGCCGAGATTTCCTTGTGCCCGGTCGGGAGCAGGTGCTTGACGGACTCATCCGGCAGGCCCCAAACCTCGTGACTGCCCTTGGCATCTCGAAGGAACACCCAGCCCAATGACTTCAGATGCTTCGTCACATCCTTGGTCTTCTGGGGCTTCATCAGCGTAGTCTACTCCCCCTTGCCTGACAGGGCAATGCACCCTTGCCTTCCAGTCTCTTCGCCGAGCCGGAGTGACGGCCACCCATCTTGGCGATGTCGGTCTCCGCGCAGGAGTTCCGCCCTTGATGGTGCCGAAAATGCCGTCACCCTGAGCATGCCGACTCCGTTCTCCACACTTCTCGCGAGCCGTGCAGGTTCGATCGCGCGACCGCCAGCCACATGCAATGGTGCGTGCGCGTGGGTCAAGACCCAGCGTCGCCGCGAACGTCGTCGATCTCCAGATCAGCGATGCGGCTCGCTTCGCGCTCAGTCAGCGGCGGACGTCCCGGGGTCGTCGTCTGACGGCGGATATATTCCTCCGCCGCTGGGCGTTCCGGTAGCCAAGGCCAGTCCTCGTCCCGGGGACTGTGCGGCTCGATCGCACCATCTACGCCGAGTTCAAATCGCATCGCGTTTCGCAGAACGCCCAGCAAATCTCGTGCTCGCAACCACCCAAGATAGTCGTGAGAATTACACCAATGGCCGTGCCAAGCACGCCGAGACCACCAGCGATACCGACTGAAACGAGTTCTGGACTCACAATGCGACCCTACGTTGGTTGCGACGTCGAGAAACCACGTCCGTTCCGGCGCGACTCGGCGGCACGGCGCGACAGACCATCGAGACGCCAGCTCGTCGGCTCCTCTCGGGCGACGTCCCTCAGCGGCCGCGGTCCATCACCTTGCGCAGGTAGTGGATGCGGTCGCGCAGCTGCTGCATCGAGGCCTGCGCCACCGGCGGTCCGCCGCAGATGCGCCGCGACTCCGCGTGCACGAGCGCGTGCGCCTCACCGCGCCGCTTCGCGACGATCGCGACCAGCGAGTTGAGCAGCTGCCGCTCCTCGCGCATGTTGCGGTAGAGCGGCTCGGGCGCGGCCTCGCTCTGGGGCCGCTCGCGGATGCGCGCGGCCTGCCGCGCGTGCCGCCGCTTGAGCAGCTCGGAGACGTCCTCGGCGTCGAGCAGCCCGGGGATGCCGATGAAGTCGAGCTCCTCCTCGCTCGCGGGCTCGACAAGTTGCCCGAACTCGGCCTCGCCGAAGAGCACCCGGTCGAAGGTGGCGCTCGACTCGAGCGGCTCCCACGTGAACGGCGCCGGCTCGCGGTCGTCCTTGTCGCCCTGCTCCGCAGCGGCCATCAGGTCGTCGTCGAGCAGCTGGTCGTCGGCCTGCTCGCGATCGAGCGCGTGGTCGCGCTGCCGCTCGAGCTCGGCCGCGAGCGCCAGCAGCGGCGGCACGCTCGGCAGGAACACCGTGGCGATCTCGCCCCGTGTGCGCTTGCGCACGAAGCGCCCGATCAGCTGCGCGAAGAACAGCGGCGTCGACGAGCTGGTCGCGTAGACGCCCACCGCCAGCCGCGGCACGTCGACGCCCTCCGAGACCATCCGCACCGCGACCATCCAGCGGCTGTCGCCCTTCGAGAATGCGTCGATGCGGCTGGATGCGCCGGCGTCGTCCGAGAGCACGACCGTCGGCTCGTGGCCGGTGATGCCGCGCAGGATCTGCGCATACTGGCGCGCCTGTGCCTGGTCGGTCGCGACCACCAGGCCCCCCGCATCCGGAACCGCTTGCCGCACGTGCGTCAGGCGCACATCCGCACTCCTGAGCACCTGCTGGATCCACTCGCCGCCCGGGTCGAGCGCGGTGCGCCAGGCGCCGTTGGTGATGTCCTTCGTGTCGCCGTGGCCGAGCGTCGCCTTCATCTCGTCGCCCATCGAGGTGCGCCACGCCATCGTGCCGGCGTAGGCCATGAACACCACCGGGCGCACGACGTTGTCCTTCAGCGCCGCGTCGTAGCCGTAGGCGTAGTCGGTGCGGCTGAGGCGGATGCCGCGCTCGTCGCGCGCGTACTCGACGAACGGGATGGGCGAGGTGTCGCTGCGGAAGGGCGTGCCCGTCAGCGACAGCCGGCGGGTGGCGGGGCCGAACGCCTCGAGCACCGACTCGCCCCAGCTGAGCGCGTCGCCGGCGTGGTGCACCTCGTCGAGGATCACCAGGCTCGCGGCGCTGCGCGTGATGCGCTCGTGCACGGCTGCGCGGGCCGCGACCTGCGCGTAGGTCACGACGACGCCGTGGTACTGCCGCGGGTAGTCGCCGTCGGCGTTGGCGAAGTCGGGGTCGAGCCGGATGCCCGCCTTGTGGGCGGCGTCGGCCCACTGCTGCTTCAGGTGCTCGGTGGGGGCGACGACCGTGATGCGCTGGATCGTGCCGCGGCGCAGCAGCTCGCTCGCCAGGCGGAGCGCGAAGGTGGTCTTGCCTGCGCCCGGGGTGGCGGCGGCAAGGAAGTCGCGCGGCTCGGTGCGGAAGTACTGCTCGAGCGCCTCCTGCTGCCAGGCGCGCAGCGGTTGCACCGTGCCCCAGGCGGCGCGCTCCGGATAGGTCGGCGAGAGGTGGTCGACCGCCCAGGAACCGAAGTGCTCGTCGGCACGGGTCTGGGGCAGGGAGGTCACCGATCAAGGGTAGGTGAGCCCGGTGACGCGGCGCGCCGGGCCCGCGCGAATCTCAACGTGTCAGGTGCTGTTTCGCCGCGATAGTTGCAGCAAGCGAGCACCTGACACGTTGAGATCTGGGTCGGTCAGCCGAGCGTGATGCCGGGCACGAGCACCAGCAGGATGAGCAGCACCATCAGCGCCACGCCGGCGATGCCGACCCACGGCACACCGAGCTCCAGCTGCTCGCGGGGCGGGTGCAGGCGCAGCACGAAGAAGGTGAACATCGGCGCGAACACCCCGATCGCGATGATGCCGAACATCGACAGGAACGCCTCCATGAAGGGCAACTGCAGCACGGTTGCGGCGTAGATGACGACGAGCGCGAGCGTGCCGAACAGCCACGGCCACATGCCGAAGGCCATCATCTGCCGGGTGTCCTCGCCGGCGTACGCGGCCACGCGGGTGGCGAACAGGCGCGAGAGCCAGAGCATGCCGGCGGTGCCGAAGGCGAGTGAGATCAGCCCCACCCACCACGGCGCTCCCAGCAGCTCGAGCACCTTGCCGGTCTCGCCGGCGGGCGAGAGCAGCGCGATCATGCAGTAGCCGAAGCCGGCCTGGGCGCTCGTGAAGCCCAGCCACATCCAGAGCAGCCGCCAGAAGCCGCGGCCCCATCGGCGGGCTGCGAAGACGATGATGAGCCCGAACAGGATGCTGAAGATCGGCCCGGCAGCCGCGGTGGTGATCGCGGTCGCGTCGTCGGTCGAGGAGTTGCTCACCGATGTCGCGTGCAGCGTCGCCTCGTGCCCGAGCGCGAGCGCCGTGGCGAAGTGAGCGAGCTCGTGCAGCGTGACGGTCAGCGTGCCTGCCAGCACCAGCGCCACGGTCGAGTTGAGCAGCAGCAGCCGGTTGCGCGTGATCACATGGCGCACCCTACGTGATGGCCCTGAGCAGCCTATGCACGCCCTCGGCGCGTCGGCAGTCATCGGGATGCTCGCAGATCGCAGGCGGCACGCTTAGGCTGACCGCATGCACTACCTGCTCGGACTCGCAGCACTCGTCCTCGGCGCGCTCATCGCCACGCGCCGCACCCGGCCCACCTGGTTTGTCGTCCTGACCTGCGTGCTGGTCGCGATCGGCGCGCTGCTGGCCATCCTCAGCTACACCCGCGTGACCGACCCCATGGGGCTGCTCGCCAACAGCATCCTCGGCTGGGTGTTCGTGGGCCTGTCGATCATCACGATGCTCAGCGCGGTCTTCGTGCTCGAGCGCCGCGGCGAGCACGGCGAGGAGCTGCCGCCGCTGATCGGCGACAACCCCTTCGACGGCGACATCGATGACAGCGACGACCCCGCGCGCGGTCGCGGCTCCGCAGCTGCGGAAGCGGCGGTGCTGGGCGGCGCCGCCTCGGTCGGGGCAGCGGGCGCGGCGGCCGCCGGCTCGCCCGGCTACGCGGGCACCGGCGCGGCCGGCGCCGAGGCATATGCGGCGGATGTCGCCGACGAGCCCGCGCGCGAGGGCGCAGCGCCCGCGACCGATCCCGACTACGACGCCTGGACCGCGGCCGGCGAGCCGGAACGGCCCGCCGTCGCGGCAGACAGCGCCGCTGATCGGCCCGGTGCCAGCGAAGGCGCCGACGACGGCACCACCGTGGTCGGAGCCGACCCCGACCTGGCGACGCCGCCGGCCTCCACCGATGTCGATGCCGCGCCCGAGGGCACGGACGGCAACGCGACCGACGACCAGCTCGGCACCCAGCGGCCCTGACGCATCCGCTCGTCGTGGACGAGCAGCGCGACCGCCGACGCCGGCCGCGACCCCCGGACGCGACGACGCCCGCCGATCGACTCGGCGGGCGTCGTGCGTGGGGCGGGTGGCGTCAGGCCTTGTCCTCGCCCTTGGTGTCGATCTCCTCGGCGAAGGCGGGCGGCTCGTCGCGGCCGGCCGCCTCGTCGGCCTCGGCGTCGGCCGCGGTGGCCTGCACGATGCCTTGCGCGTGGTGGGTGGGCGCGTAGACCGTGTAGAGCTTCAGGGGCTCGCTGCCGGTGTTGATGATGTCGTGCCAGGTGCCGGCGGGAACCTGCACGCTCCAGCCGTCGATGACGTCCTGCTCGAAGGGCAGATCCTTCTCGGAGGGCCCCATCACGACCCGGCCCTGGCCGGCGTCGAGGCGGATGAACTGGTCGGTGCCGTGGTGCACCTCGAGGCCGATCGAGCTGCCGGGCTCGATCGACATGAGCACCACCTGCAGATGGGTGCCGCTCCAGGCGACCGTGCGGTAGTTCGAGTTCTCGCGCGAGGCGGTCTCGATGTCGAACGCGTTGCGCTGCGGGCCGTTGTCGTGGATGTCCATGCGTCGATCCTGCCCCCCGTACCTGAGCGGCGCCAGGGTGCGGGCGGGGTGCAGGCGGGTGGCGGGGGCCGCCGTGCGGCTGGACGGCGCAGTCAGCGCGAAGCAGGCAGCAGTGCCAGCCGCTGCCCGAGTGCGTCCGCCAATCGCAGCAATGTCGCTGCCGTTGGGTTGCCGATGCCACGTTCGATGCGACTGATCTCGGCCTGCTGAATCCCGGTCATGTGCGACAGTTGCGGCTGAGTGAGAGCACGAGCCTGACGGGCAGTCGCGATTGCAGCGCCGAGTTCGGCCCGATCGTTGACCTCAGCAATGAACTCAGCAGACGCCGCCTCATAGACGCGTCGGTCGTCCTCACGCCATCCCGCCTTGGCGCGCACGGCAAGCTCACCGAAGTCCTTCGTCATTGTTGCCCTCCTGACTAAGTGTTTTAGCACATACTCAATCGCTTCGGTGCCGTTGCTTCCACTGCGCGTGAAGCTTCCGCGCCGTCGCGATCTCTCTGCGTTGGCGTCGTTCAGAGGGGTCGACCCTCTTGTTGTAGCCGTGAAGGAGCAGGACGATCCGGTCTCCGTGAAATGCGCAGAAGACACGGAGGAGCGTGGCGCGGTCACCCTCGCTGCCCTGCGGCGGCGACAAGCCAGCACTCTTGAGGATCGTGCGCAACGACTTCCGCACCCGGAACTCGTACAAGCCGCCCCCAAGCGGCTTGCCCCAGTCCCCTGCGCAGATATCGATGCCGTGAACTCGCAGGACGTGCTCGATGGCGGCGACCAGCACTGCTTGATCGTAGGTCGGGAGTGCCAACAGGAAGCGCTCGAATGCCTCGCCCTCATACTCCACCGACCACATGGCCGTGCACCATGCCACGGTCGCTTCGATCTACGCAGCTGGTCTCTGGCTTGCTGTGGATAGCGTTGCTGCTGCGGACGAGAAAGAGCGGTCAGTAGAGCGCGGATCCTCCGCAGGTGCCGCGTCGTAGGTGAGCCAGCGCGTCTTCGTCGCGACGCGGTCGTAGAGGCGCTGGGCTGTGGTGTTGTCGTCGGCGGTGATCCAGCGCACGACCGAGGCGCCTTCCTCCACGGCGATCTGCTGCAGTCGCTCGATGAGCGCACGGCCGACGCCCTTGCCGCGGGCTGCCGGGTCGGCGAAGAGGTCGTCGAGGTAGATTCCGGTCTCCCCCACCGAGGGCCGCTCGAAGCGGCGCCAGTGCGCGATGCCGACGATCTCGCCGTCGACCTCGGCGACGAGACCCTCGACCTGGTGGCCGGCGCTCGTGATCCAGCCCCAGACGCGCTCGGCGACGGCCTCGTCGTGCGGGTTCTCGTAGAAGGTTCGGTAGCCGTGGAAAAGCTCCTCCCACCGCTGCCGGTCGTCGGCCACGACGGCGCGCACGCTGATCTCGCTCATGCGGTCACGTTAGTCGCGGCAGACGCGCGTGCTGTCGCTCACGTCTGAGACAGACGCACGGTGACGCCGCTGTGGTCGACGTCGGGCTCGACAGTGTCGAGGTAGTCGCGCACGATCAGCTGTCACGCAATTTGAATGCGGTCCTCACCGAATTCGACCTCGACACGAAGTTCGCCGCCAAGCGCTTGGACGTACCGTCGCAGTGTGTCGACCTGGGAGCGCTCGATGTCGCCTTGCTCGAGCCTGGACACCCGGTTCTGGCTCAGTTGCAATCGGCGGGCGAGCTCGACCTGAGTGAGGCCGGAAGCCTGTCGCAGTTCACGGAGCCGATACGCACGAATCTCACTTCGCATCTGTTGCTTGTGCGCATCAACGCGAGCGCGGTCAACCGGCCGCACTCGTTGCAGATCTTCAAGACTCATCGCCACGATTCCTCCTCAGTTGGGGCCGTCTTCCGCGAGCACTTCAAGTGCGGCATTGACCTGTTGGTAGCTGCCTTCGTCCAGCGAGAGCAACCACTCTTCGATCAAAGCAACGTCGACCGTCCAACCAGGCATCAGATTACATCCCTCATGTTGTACAATACAAGGGGTGTGAGCGTCGCCTGGCGCTCACAGCAACGAACGTTCATGCCGGCCGTGGAAGCCAGAGCGACGGGCGGCGCACGCGCGGGAGGTTGTGGGCGAGCAGGATGCGCTCGAGTCGCGTCGGATCGATCAGATCTGCCCAGACCCAGTGGGCGGTGTCATTCTCGACGCGCAGATCGTCTTCGCGGAACTTCTCCTGCGAGAGCGCCTGCTGCGGGGATCGCCCCTCCCCCTCCGCGATCCGGCCGTACTTCTCCAGGCCGTCGAACTCGCCGAGCAGCGGCCTCCGCAGTTCTGTCAGCTCCCAGCGGAAGTCAGGGAACCACTCCGCGCCACTGTTCCCGCGCACCGTCGGCTGCAGCTCCGGTACAGCGAAGCCGAGAAGGTGGATCACGACGCGGCTCCAGGATTCGCCGACCGACTCGGCGCGCGCATCGGCGAAGTCGATCGCAGCTTCCGCTCGGGCGCGACCGATCCGGCTCTGCCGCGCGAGCGCTGCCCTGATCTCGGCTTTGGTCGCGCGGCCCTCATGGAGTGCTGCATCGATCGCGGCGACAGCGACGCGCTGATCGCGATGACGGGCGACGTCGGCGAGCGCGTGGGGCAGCGCGACCACGCGCAGGTCGTTGACCTCAGTGACATCCACGGAATCCAGCTGCACCCGCGAGTGCTGCACCCCCGCTTTGTAGCCCGCCGTGCGCAGGTCGCCGGTGGTGAACACGCGATCGGGCTCCATGCCGTAGGGGATGCCGTGGATCGCGAGCGCCGACTCACGGGCGTACGTCGGCCTGCGGCGCACCTCCGCCACCGCTTCGATGCGCGCCAGATAGCGCACGCCGGGGATGGCGTCCTGGAGCTCGTCGACGCGGGCATAGACACCGCGCCGGATGCGCGCCAACGCCGGGTTCCGCTGCGGCACGCCCCGGGCATCCGCGCGCAGTTCGCTGGCGCTCTGCACCCGCACGCGGTGCTCCCAGATTCGAGTGTCGGATTCGCGCATGGGCGAAGAGTGCCCGACGCTCACCGTCGCGGTGGCCTCGGGATGCGGGCGCTGTGGAGAACTTCGCGACGAGGTCGGGCGCCCGCTGCAGCGGAGGCGAGATCTGGGACCCGTTGGAGATCAGGGGACCCGTTCTGGCAGAGGTCCGAGCGGCGGTGGACCCTTCCCGGATTGTGGGTCCCGTTCTGGCGGGTCCCTCAATCTCGCGGGGGTCCAGCTTCGAGGGGCCGGCGCGCGCGGGCGGGCGGCGAGCGGGCTGGCGGGGCGCGCGGGCGGCGAGCGGACCTGCCGCGCGGGTGCGGGAGAATGGCGGGATGCGCATCGAGTATCCGGCCGAGCTTCCGGTCAGCGAGGCGCGCGACGAGATCATGGCGGCGATCAAGGCCAACCAGGTGGTGATCGTCGCGGGCGCCACCGGCTCGGGCAAGACCACCCAGCTGCCGAAGATGCTGCTCGAGCTCGGCCGCGAGAGCATCGGCCACACGCAGCCGCGCAGGCTCGCGGCCCGCACGATCGCCGAGCGGCTGGCTGAAGAGCTGCACGTCGAGATGGGCAGCGAGGTCGGCTACAAGGTGCGCTTCACCGACCAGGTGAGCAAGGCCACCCGCATCAAGGTGATGACCGACGGCATCCTGTTGGCCGAGATGCACCGCGACCGCGACCTCAAGGCGTACGACGCGATCGTCATCGACGAGGCGCACGAGCGCAGCCTCACGATCGACTTCCTGATCGGCTACCTGAAGCGCCTGCTCCCCCGCCGCCCAGACCTCAAGGTGATCGTCACGAGCGCGACGATCGACCCGGAGTCGTTCTCGAAGCACTTCGATGACGCCCCGATCATCGAGGTGTCGGGGCGCACGTTCCCGGTCGACATCCGCTACCGGCCGCTGGTCGCCGAGGCCATGGATGCCGATGATGATGGCGAGGCGGATGAGCCGGATGTAGACCTCGACCCGGTCGAGGGCATCGCGGCGGCGCTCAGGGAGATCGAGCGCGACGACGCGGGCGACGTGCTGGTGTTCCTGCCCAGCGAGGCCGACATCCGCGACGCGCAGGACCAGCTGGCCGGCCGGCTCGGCCAGCACACCGAGATCCTGCCGCTGTACGGCCGCCTGAGCGCCGCCGACCAGCACCGGGTGTTCGAGCAGAGCAGCCGCCCCGGTGTGCGGCGTCGGGTCGTGCTCGCCACCAATGTGGCGGAGACGAGCCTGACTGTGCCGGGCATCCGTCATGTCATCGACACGGGGACCGCGCGCATCTCGCGCTACTCGGCCCGCTCGAAGGTGCAGCGGCTGCCGATCGAGGCGATCAGCCAGGCGAGCGCGAACCAGCGCTCGGGGCGTGCGGGGCGCGTGGCGCCGGGCATCGCGATCAGGCTCTACTCGGAGGCCGACTTCGACAAGCGGCCGGAGTTCACCGACCCCGAGATCCTGCGCACGAACCTCGCGGCGGTCATCCTGCAGGCGGCGTCGCTCGGGCTCGGGCCGCTGGCGGAGTTCCCGTTCCTGCAGCCGCCCGCGGCCCGCGACATCAAGGACGGCAACGACCTGCTGCTCGAACTCGGCGCGATGGGCAAGTCGGGGGCGATCACGAAGATCGGCCGCGAGCTCGCGCGGCTGCCCGTCGACCCGAGATTCGGGCGGATGGCCGTGGCCGGCCGGGATGCGGACGTCGCGCACGAGGTCATCGCGATCGTCGCGGGGCTGACCATTCAGGACCCGCGGGAGCGACCGCTCGAGCGGCGCGAGGAGGCGGACCGGCTGCACGCGCGCTTCGCCGACCCGACCAGTGACTTCCTGTCGCTGCTGGCGCTGTGGCGGTACCTGCAGGAGCAGCAGGCGGCGCTGTCGGGCAGCGCGTTCCGGCGGCTGTGCAAGCGGGAGCACCTCAACTTCCTGCGCGTGCGCGAGTGGCAGGACGTGGTGCGGCAGCTGACGAAGGCGTTGGGGTTGAGGCGGGAGAAGGAGGCGGTTCGGTCGTCGAGTAGCGCCGGAGGTGTGTATCGAGACGCGGCGGGGGTGGGTCTCGATACCCCGGCTGCGCCGGCTACTCGACCAGCGGAGGATGTGGCGGTCGACGGCCCGCAGGTCGAGGAGCGCGCGGCCGCAGGCCGCACGCGTCACGAGACCAACGCACACCGGTCTCGTGACGCGTCGTCGCTGCGCGGCGGCGCTCCTCGACCTACGGAGGGGGTCGACGCCGTCGCCGTGCACAAGGCGCTGCTCGCGGGGCTGCTCGGCCGCATCGGCGTGATCGACGAGACGGGTAAGGCGCAGCAGGCGCGGCCCGGCGAGAGCAAGCGCCAGCACGAGCGCCGCACCCGGCAGCGCGCCGAGTACCTCGGCGCGCGCGGCGCGAGGTTCCAGATCTTCCCCGGTTCCGCGCTGGCGAAGCAGCCCCCCAGAGCGGTCATGGCCGCCGAGCTCGTGGAGACGAGCCGCCTCTTCGCCCGCACCGTCGCATCCGTCGACCTCGCCTGGGCCGAGCCGCTCGCGGGCGAGCTGGCGAAGCGGCAGGTGAGCGAGCCGCACTGGGAGCGCAAGCAGGGCGCGGTGGTGGCGTACGAGAAGGTGACGCTGTTCGGGGTGCCGATCGTCGAGCGCCGCCGCATCCAGTACGCGCGCGTCGACGCCGAGCACGCGCGCGAGCTCTTCATCAGGCACGCGCTCGTCGAGGGCGAGTGGGACAGCCCGCAGGAGTTCGACCGCAAGAACCGCGAGCTGCGGCGCGAGATCGAACGGCTCGAGGAGCGCCAGCGGCGCCGCGACCTGCTGGTGGGCGACGAGGCGGTGTTCGAGTTCTTCGAGGCGCGCATCCCCGCCGATGTCGCGAGCACCCGCACCTTCGAGGGCTGGTGGCGCACGGCGCGCGAGGAGACGCCAGAGCTGCTGACGATGACGCGCGAGGACCTCACGGGCGAGGATGCGAGGGTCGACCACGAGCAGTTCCCCACCAAGTGGGTGCAGGGCGAGCAGCGGCTGCGGCTCAGCTACCGCTTCGAGCCCGGCACCGCCGACGACGGGCTCACGGTGCACGTGCCGCTCGCAGTGCTGCCCAGGCTCAGCGAGGCCGGCTTCGACTGGCTCGTGCCGGGCATGCGCGAGGAGCTGCTGACGGCCATGATCAAGAGCCTGCCCAAGCACATCCGCAAGCACGTGGTGCCGGCGGCCGACTGGGCGCGCAGCATGCTGGCCGAGCTGCCGGCGCAGCCGGGCACGAGCGCGGGCGGCGGCCAGGGCGGCGGCCAGCCCGGTGGCGGCCAGGGCGGCACCCAGACTGGCAGCAGCAGCCAGCAGCCCCGCTCCCTCGCCGAGGTGCTCGCCGCGCGGGTCAGCCGCACCGCCTACGTGCAGGCGGCCGGCACCGACGTCGACTGGGGACGCATCCCCGAGCACCTCAAGCCCACCTTCGCGGTGGAGGATGCCCGTGGCCGCCGGCTCGGGCAGGGCAAGGACCTCGAGGCGCTCAAGCGGCGCTTCGGCCAGCAGGCGACGGCGCAGGTGGCGAAGGCCGCGGTGAGGGTGACGAGCGACCTCGAGCGCGACGAGGTGGCCGGCTTCGACACCGACCTGCCCACCCACATCGACGTCAAGCAGGGCGGCAACACCGTGCGCGCCTACCCGGGCTACGCCGTCACCGGCAAGGGCAGGGTGGGCATCCGGCTCGCGTCGACGAGCGAGGCGCAGCAGCGCGATCAGCGGGCGGCGGTGCGGCAGCTGCTGCTAGCGCAGGTCAAGAGCCCGGCGCCCTACGTGCAGGCGAACCTGACCGGCGCCGAGAAGCTGGCGCTGGGCGCGAGCCCGTACGCCTCGACCGATCGGCTCTTCGACGACCTGATGCTCGCGATCATCGATGCGGAGATGGCGGATGCGGTGCCCGCGACCGCGGCCGAGTTCGGCTCGGTGCGCGGTCGGGTGGAGGCGGGGCTCGTCGACCGGATGTTCGCGCTGGCGAGCCAGGTGGCGCGCATCCTCACCGCCGCCCGGAACGCTGACAAGGCCATTCGCGAGGGCGCGAGCCTCGCGCACATGGCGGCGCTCGCCGACGCCCGCGCGCACCTCGAGCAGCTCGTCTTCGACGGCTTCGTCAGCCGCACGGGGCTCGAGCGGCTGCCGCGGCTGGAGGTCTACGTGCGCGCGATCGTGCACCGCGCGGGGCGGCTGCCCGAGACCGCCAACCGCGACCGCACCTGGATGACCGAGGTCGAGCAGGCCACCGCGCTGTACACCGCCGCGGGCGGCGCGCTGCCGCTGCAGGAGGGGGCGGCGGATGCGCTGGTCGCCGCCCGCTGGATGCTCGAGGAGCTGCGCGTCAGCCTCTTCGCGCAGCAGTTCGGCACCTCCGGCCCCGTCAGCCTGCAGCGCATCCGCAAGACGCTGACCGCCTGATCGCTCAGCAGTGCGTGGAGGTCGCGACCGCCGCGCGGGCAACAGGCTTCCGCGCGGGCAATAGCCTGGAGGCACCATGGATGAGAACCGCTACGGCCCCAGCTTCCAGCGCAACGCGCTCGCCCCCAGCATCATCGCCGCGCTCGCGCTGGTCGCCGCGCAGCTGTGGCTGGCGGGTGCATGGGATGAGCTGCTGCGATACGTCATCTCGATCCTGGCGCTCATCGTCGGCTGGTTCGCCGTCCAGGCGAAGCACTGGTGGTGGGTGCCGGTGTTCCTCGCGATCGCGGTGATCTGGAACCCGGTCGTGCCGTTCACGTGGGAGGGCGAGGCGCTCACCGCGTTCTGGTTCTGGGGCCACGTGGTCGCCGCCGCCCTGTTCGTGCTGGCCGGCTTCCTGATCAAGTCGCCGCGGGAGGACTGACCGCGCTGCGGGGACCAACGCGCCTCCGCTGCGGCAACGCATCCGCCCCTTAGGATCGCCTGGTGCGCGCATACGCCGAGGTGCTGAGGGTTCCGGGGCTGGCGCGCATCATCTTCAGCCAGCTGATCGCCCGCTTCCCCGCGGGCATGATGTCGCTGGGCATCCTCATGCACATGGAGCACCTGCACGGCTCCTACAGCGCCGCCGGCCTCGTGCTGGCCGCCTTCTCGGTCGGCATGGCCACCGCCGGGCCGTTCATCACCCGGCTGCTGTCGCGCTTCGGCACCCTCACCGTGCTGCTGGTGACGGCGGCGATCTCGGCTGCGGCGCTGCTGCTGCTGGCCACGCAGGCGGTGCCGCTGTGGGTCGATCTGCTGGCCGGCATCGTCGCGGGCGCGGCCACGCCGCCGGTGACGCCGACGGTGCGCACGCTCTACCCGCGCATGGTGCCGCAGCGGCTGCTGTCGCCGCTGTTCTCGTTCGATGCGGCGCTGCAGGAGATCATCTGGGTGTTCGGCCCCGTGCTGGTCGTCTCGCTCGTGGCGTTCGCCGGCACCGGGGCGACGCTGCTGGTGACGATCGCCATCCAGTTCTTCGGCGCCGTGCTGTTCGTCATCAACCCCGAGGTGCGCCGGCTGCGCATCCCGCCGACCACCCGCAGGCTCGGCCAGGTGCTGGGCAAGCCCCCGGTGCTGCTGTCGGTCGTGGTCTCGGCGATGTTCATCGGCGGCTTCTCGGCGGTCGAGGCGGGCGTGGTCGGCACCTTCGGAGAGGGCGCGCTCGAGGCCGGCATCGTGCTGGCGGTCTCGGCGATCGGTTCGCTGGTCGGCGGCTTCGCCGTCGGCAGCCGCGGCATCGCGCCCTGGTCGGTCGCCATCCGGCTGACGGTGGTGCTGGCGGGCATGGTGATCGCGCTGCCGATGACCGAGGCGTTCGGCCTCTCGATCGCGCTGTTCATCGCCGGCCTCGGCACCGCGCCAGCGCTCGCGGCGTTCTCGGCGATCATCGCGGGCACCGTGAAGTTCGCCGACACCCCAGAGGCCTACGCCTGGATCGGCACCGGCCAGCTGCTCGGCGCGGCCGTCGGCTCGGCGCTCGCGGGTGTCTTCATCGATGCGGTCGGCGGTGTCGGCGGCGTCTGGGTGGGCGCGGTGATGGTGGCGATCGCGGCCGCCATCGCGGCTGTCTTCCGCCGCCACCAGCCCGACCTCCGGCACGGCATCGGCGACCCGCCCGACACGGCGCCGGTCGAGCTGCCGCGCTGAGCCACGCGGGCCACAGGTATACGGCGCGTTGCTCCTGATGGGCGCCGGAGAGAGCGAATCGCCGTATACCTGCGAGCCGAGGCGGCGCGAAGGGTGCGTTTCGAGGGGCCAACCGCGCCGCATGCGCCCGCTCGCTCGGGCTCGGCTGCGCGAAGCGGCGCACTGGGCACGCTTCGTGCCGCAATCCGCGCCCTCTGCGTCACCTCGGGTGGGCGTGGCGGGACGGGCGTAGCGTGGCGGCATGAGCGAGCTTCGCGAGCGCCTCCGCGCGCTGCCCACGTTCCCCGAGACCATGCCGAGCCTCGACCCCGAGGGGGTGCCGACGCATCCGCTCGCGCTCTTCACCGCGTGGCTCGACGACGCGATCGCCAGCGGCGAGCGGCAGCCGAGCGCCTTCACGCTGAGCACCATCGGCGACGACGGCGCTCCGGCGAGCCGCACGCTCATCGTCAAGGACGTCGACGAGCGCGGCCTGCAGTTCTCTTCGAACCGCGGCTCGCGCAAGGGGCAGGAGCTCGAGGCGCGCCCGGTCGCGACCGCGCTGTTCTTCTGGCGCGAGCTCGGCCGCCAGGTGGAGGTGTCGGGCTTCGTCAGCGAGATGGGGGCGGATGCGTCTGCCGCAGACTGGCGGGAACGCCCCAGCTTCTCCGGCGAGCCCAACCCCGACTGGGTGCTGTGGGCGCTGGATCCGACGCGGTGCGTGTTCCTGCAGGCGACGCTCGACCGCAAGCACGTGCGGGTCGAGTATCTGCGCGGCGGCGACGGCTGGGAGCACCAGCAGCCGACGACGACTGCCGGCTGAAGCGTTCCGTCGTATCAGATTCCCTGGTCTAGCGCGATGACGGCGACGTACAACACGGGGCCGGGGGAAGTGCGCCAGAAGACCATGTACTGAGTGCCAGGAACTTTTGAACCCCACAGGTCCAGGCTCGAGACAAAGTTGGACCAGTTGGCATGCTTGGCCTCGTCGGCGTCCTCAAGGATGCGATCCAGTACTTCCCAAAGACGCTCGTACTCGGGACCTGAGGCGGCGTAGAACTGCTCTTCGACGGCTAGAGCGTCTGCTGCGAACTCGACATCCATGCAACCAGCTTATCACCCTGGGGTAATCTGGCATTAACCAACTTGCCTTGTTGCCCCATCGTGCGTTACATTTGTACCACCCAAACGTGGCACGGGAGGAGCAGTCATGACACTCGTACACACTGACGACCGTAGGCGTGTCAGCCTCGGCAAGGCCCTTGAGGCAAACCGGGATTACCGCGTGTCGGTCAGCCCGCACGGCACAGTGACACTTGAGCCCGTGACAACCATCTCCGACTACGAACGCAGCATTCTTGCCAACAGCGCGCTGATGTCGCGACTCGAAGCCGCCGCTGCAGACATCGATCGTGGCGCCACGACTCCGGTCTCGCGCCGCCCGCGTAAGACTCGCAGCGAAGCCTGATGACCTGCGGTTAACTCCGCTGGCTTGAACCGCCCAGGCCGAGCTCGCCCGCGAGCGCCTCCAGGTGCGGCAGCGGGTCGACGCGGCGCGGCAGCACCTGCACGCAGACGTGGTCGGCGCCGGCGTCGAGGTGTCCCTGCACGGCGGCTGCCAGCTCGGCCGGGGTGCCGTGCGGTGCGAGCGCGTCGACGGCTGCATCGGTCGCCCCGTCGTCGAGCTCGGCTGCGGTGAAGCCGTGCGATTCGAGCGTGCGGCGGTAGTTCGACAGCGCCAGGTAGCCGTCCAGGAAGCCGCGGCCGGTCTCGCGCGCCGCCGTCGCATCGGTGCCGGGCACCAGCCGCTGCTCGGGTGCGAGCAACGGCCCCTCACCCAGCCGCTCGCGCGCGAAGCGCGTGTGCTCTGGCGTGGTCATGTACGGATGCGTGCCGGCCGAGCGCTCGGCGGCGAGCCGCAGCGTGCGCGGCCCGAGCGCCGAGATGATGCGCCGCGACGCGGGCACGCCCTCGGCGTCGAGCACGTCGAGGTAGTCGACGAGCGCCGCGAAGGGCTTGCGGTAGTCGTCGTTGCGCTCGCGGTGGCCGATGCCCACGCCCAGCAGGAAGCGGCCCGGGTACGTCTGCTCGAGCCGGTGGAAGGAGGCGGCGACCTCGGTAGCCGGCGCGGTCCAGATGTTCACGATCCCGGTGGCGATCGTCACGCGCTCGGTCGCATCGAGCAGCTGCTCGGCGATGGCGAGGTCGGCGTCGGGGGATCCGCCGATCCAGATCGTGCCGTAGCCGAGCTGCTCGACGCCGGCGGCCATCTCGGGCGTGAGCAGGTCGGCGCTGCGCCAGAATCCGAGGCGGCCGAGGTCGGGTGTGACGGCAGATGAGGTCGGCAAGGTGCTTCCAATCGTCGGGCGGTGCGAGCAAGAGGGCACCCCCAACGTATCGGCGGTCGCCGGTCGCACCACGCCTGACACAATCGACGCATGCCCTCCACCCTCGAGCTCAACGATGGCAGCGCCATCCCCGCGCTCGGCTTCGGGCTCTACAAGGTGTCGCTCGAAGAGACCGAGCGGGTCGTGACCGCCGGCCTCGACGCCGGCTACCGGCTCATCGACGGCGCCGAGTTCTACGGCAACGAGCGCGAGGTCGGCGCGGCGATCGCCCAGGCGGCCGACCGCGGCATCGCCCGCGACGAGCTCACGCTCACGAGCAAGTTCTGGGGCGACCCCGAGCAGAGCCCCGCGGCAGCCCGCACAGCGTTCGAGGCCACCGAGCGCAACCTCTGCACCAACGTCGACGTCTACATGATCCACTGGCCGCGCCCGGCCCGCGGGCAGTTCGTCGACGTCTGGCGCGAGCTCATCGCGCTGCAGCGGGAGGGCCGCGTGCGCTCGATCGGCGTCAGCAACTTCACGCAGGCTCACATCCAGCGCCTCATCGACGAGACCGGCGTCGTGCCCGCGATCAACCAGGTCGAGTCGCACCCGTGGCTGCCGCAGCACGAGCTCCGCGCGTTCCACAGCGTCAACGGCATCGTCACGCAGGCGTGGAGCCCGCTCGGCCGCGCCCGCATCCTCGACGACCCTACGATCAAGAAGATCGCCGAGGCTCACAAGATCTCCCCCGCCCAGGCGATCATCCGCTGGCATCTGCAGCTCGGGGGCGCCCTCATTCCCAAGTCGACGCATCCGCATCGCCTCGCGCAGAACCTCGACATCGACGGCTTCGCCCTCAGCGACGACGACATGGCGCGCATCGCGGCCCTCGAGACCGGTGAGCGCACCGGCACGCACCCCGACGACCGCCAGTGAACGCAGAAGCAGTGAGCCCCGTGAGCGACCCAGCCCAGCCCGAGAC
>NZ_JABFAP010000001.1:13738-66780 GCF_017168255.1 Agrococcus sp. KRD186 | reverse complement strand
GCCCAGCCCGAGACCCCCGACCTGCCGCACGCGCACGCCGTGACGTGGGGCGTCGCCGCGCTGCCGCACCGCGGACCCAAGCGCGAGCTGACGACCGAGCGCATCGTCGAAGCGGCGATCGCCCTGGCCGACGAGCACGGGCTCGAGGCGGTCAGCATGGGCAAGGTGGCGGCGGCGGTCGGCGTCGCCCCGATGAGCCTCTACCGCTACGTCACCGGCAAGGACGACCTGCTGCTGCTCATGTACGACACGGCGAGCGAGATCACGGTGCCGGGCGCAGCCGAGAGCTGGCGCAAGGGGCTGCGCGAGTGGGCGATGTTCGTGCGGGCCGCCTACGACGCGCACCCGTGGCTGGCCGATCTGCCGCCGAGCTCGACGCCGACGACGCCGAACCGGCTGGCGATCATCGAGGCGGGGCTGACAGCGTTCGAGGGCGTGCGGATGCCCGACGACGGCAAAGTGGCGACGCTGCTGTTGCTGCTCGGCTACATCGCGCTGTACGCGAAGGCGTCGAGCAACGCGGCGGTCGACGACGCGGTGCGCAGGGCGCTGCCGGAGCTCGTCACCGACGAGCGGTTCCCGCTGCTGGCGCCGGCGGTGCGGGCGGGCGTGTTCGAGCCGGCCGTCACCGACCGCGACACCGGCTTCGGCTTCGGCCTCAGCCGCATCTTCGACGGCATCGAGCGCTGGCTCGAGCGCACCGACAACGTGGCCGACGACATCGACCGGCTGCCGACCGCGATCACCAGTGACAAGCAGGTGCGCGAGGCGGCGAAGCTCGTCGAGAAGGCGCGCATCGAGCTGCGCCAGGCGGAGTCGAAGGCAGCGGATGCGGTGGCCAAGGTCGCAGAGCGCCTTCGGGCCGCAGAATCCAAGGCCGAGGCCGCCGCCGAGCGCGAGGCCGCGAGGGCAGCCCTGAAGGCCGCGAAGGCAGAGGCGAAGGCCCGCAAGTAGGTGTCCACCCACGCCGCGACGTCTGGTGCCTCTGTCGCCGTGCGGCGGCGTGTCAGAGCGGCTGCTTCGCGAGCTCTCGAATCCATGCAGGGGTGTCGACACCACGCTTCGGGTCGTACGTCACCCGAACCCGCGCGGCCAAAATGCGCTCCGCCCGAGTGATGATGCGGCCGGTCGTGCGCGAGCGATACAGTTCAGGCGCCTCCGCCGTCGTCTGCTCCGCAGTCTGCTGCTGCTCAGCCATCATCGCCTCCTGCTTGCATTCTGCCGTTCGCGCCCGATATTGAAGTAGCTCAGGCGCTCTGCTTCGCCAGTTCAACGATCCATTGCGGCGTCTCGACGCCCCGCTTCGGATCGATCGTGACTCGCGCGCGAGCGGCGGCGATCCGCTCTGCTCTCGTGACGGGCCGTCCGGTCAGCCGCGACCGGTACATGGGCTCGGGCACGGACGGTCGCACGGTGGCGGCAGGGTCCTGCTGGTGATCACGCATCGTCGTCTCCTGCTGGCATTGTCCCTGCGTCGACGCCGGAAGTCCAGCCGTCGTCAGATGTGTCGCATCCGCTGACATTGGTGGTCTCGGCTGGCGACGCTCCCACGTCAAGCGCGTAGTCGAGTGCAACGGCGACAATCTCCACCTCGTGCTCGTTTGCCCACTCGCTGGCGCCGAGAGCATCGAGCACTCCGAGTCCGATCACAGCAGCGCCCGCGTCACCGGTCGTGATCTGGTTGAGAGCCCACTCCGCTCGCGCCCACCACTGCGCCTTTCGATCGCGACGTTCCGCGAGTTCACGATCAGCCCGAGCATGGGCTGACGATGACCTGACCGATTGCCGAGTCGCCGCATACGCGACGATCGCAGCGACGACCGCGGCGAGCCCGGCGAAGCCGGACGAAGTGAAGAAGTCGCGCCGGAACGCAGCGTCATCGACGATCGGCGGCACGAGCAGCCCGAGCACGAGCCCGGCAAGGAGCGCGGCGAGCGCCGTCGTCGCGACAAGCGCGACAACGGCCTTTCGCGCACGTTGCCTGCTCTGCATGCGCGCAACGTACGCAATCGTCGAGTAGGGGCGCGCGCCGCTCGGCGCATCCTGTGGACAACCAACTCTGAGGTTGCAACGAGTCGACTGCGGCACAGCGCGTTCTGCGCCTACCGGCGGCGAAACCAAAAGCACCGGACTATTGCATCGCTGGCCGAGTCGGCCGCACCGCCTCGCCCGTCACCGAGGCCCGCTTGCCTCATCCTCCGGTACCCCACCGAGATCGTCGAGCTCCTCGTCGCTGAATCCTGTCAGCATGCGAACGGCGGCGCGATTGGATCCGTCGAGTCGTCGCATCGACTCCTGAATAGCCTCGTGTATCTCGTTACGATGCTTCTCGACGTATTCACGAATTGCGACGCTGACGAGATCCTTCTTCGTCCGCCCGAGGAAGTGAGCAGCATCGGTTGCGAGGCGGTCGGCCTCGGCGTCGACCTTCACGGGGTTCAATGTCGCGGCAGCCATAGGTACTACGGTACTCGGCTACCGGCCACTGGGCGACCAGTGCCACGCCCACGCTCTAGCTCGTCACCGAGAGCGGTTCCCACTGCTGGCCGGCGGTGCGGGCGGGCGTGTTCGAGCCGGCCGTCACCGACCGCGACACCGGCTTCGGGTTCGGCCTCAGCCGTCTCCTTGGCAGCATCGAGCGCTGGCTCAAGGGCACCGATAACGCGGCCGACGACCTCGACCGGCTGCCGACCGCGATCACCAGCGACAAGCAGGTGCGCGAGCGGCGAAGCGTTCACGAGCGCCGGCGATCACACCGCTCGGAGGATCTGCGCCGGCGGCAGGAACGGCGTCGCGTAGCCATCGCGTGCTCCGACCAGCCGCAAGATCTCCGCTCTTGTCAGTCCCGTCTCTCCCAGACGCCGGCCAACCGTGGCAGCCAGTTCAGCATGCTCGGGCGCCAGCAGGTCGCTGCCGGGTTCGCGGGTCTTCCACCCCCGGGCGTTCATCTGCCGATAGAACCGCTGGCGCTCCTCGCCAGATGCCTTTCCCAGTCGATAGGCACGCTCGAAGATCGCCTGCATCGAGACACCCCATTCAGATTTGAGGTCCGACAGCTTCCCAAGCGTGAGATTCATCAACTGGGGCGCGATGACATGCTCCGGCATCAGGAATTCGGCCGCGAACAGGTTGGCTTGCTCCTCCATGTCGCCGTCGACATAGTCGCCGTGCAGCACGAGGTGCCCGAGCTCATGCGCGATTGTCAGTCGCTTGCGATCCGTCGGCAACATCGCATTCAAGATGATGACCGCGTGGTCGCCTGCCCACTGCGACATTCCGTCGATTCGATGGGTCCCAAAGTCTTCTTCAATGACGATGATGCCTGCAGACTCGGTCCAGCGGGTGAGCTTCCGCACGGGGCCGACCGGCATCCTCCACGCGGCGCGCACGAACCCTGCAACCTCCGATGGGGTGTGCTCGTCGGGGTCGAGCCGCAGCACGCGGTTCTGCGGCCGCAGCGGCACACGATCCAATAGGTACGTCGAATGCATTCGAAATGCATTCAGCCGCGCCTCGACGCGCTTCCAGTCCGAGGGCTTGGTCGTCTTCTGCCGTCGCATATGCGCGTCTGCGGCGATGGCCCCCTGCATCCGAAACTCGTGGCGGAGAAACTCGGTGGTCACTCCGAGTGCATCGCCAAGGCGTTCCACGACCTGGTCGTCGGGTTCGCGCAGATCGTTCTCGTATCTCGAAAGCGCGGCTTGGGTGATGCCCAGTCGACTGGCGAGCTCCACCTGTGTGATGTCCGCGGCCCGTCGAAGCACCAGGATCACATCGCCGACACTGCCCGTCATGAGCCAGTCTCGTCCGCTGCCTCATCCATGACACCGCTGAGGTCGAGCTCCGGGAGATCGGGCTCGACAGGCGACCAGGAGAAGCCAGTGGCGTTGCCTGCGTCGCGACGAAGTCGGATCGCCCAGATCGGGTTGTCCTTGCCGTCGCGAAAGGACAGGATCGGGTCTCCGACGGCGTGCAGGGCGGCGTCCCAGAAGTAACCCACTGCGAGTCCGAACGACTCCAAGCCGTCGAGCGTCAGCAGACTGTTCGACCAAAAGGCGCTCGAGCCCTCCGTGGGATACGCCGAGATGCGGTCGCCCGGGTGATGACGCTTGATCCGGATGAGGTATCTGGTGCCGCTGCGGACCTCGCGCACGGGTTCGCGATCGACGATGTGAATCCCCTCCATGCCATGGACGGCCCGGATGAGCCGATCCCAGATCCGCTCGTGGAGGAAGTTGGCTGTGAATCGGCCCGTGAAGCTCGGAAACCATCCCGGTTGCCAATCCCTCAGTGCGACGAAGTCTTCGCGCGCACCGTCGACAGCCTCGATGAACGAGTGGACAAAGCCGTCGCCCAAGTCGGCCAACACGCGCTCGCTGTCCGGATGTCCTTCGGAATTCATACCAGGAAATATACCAGCATCCACCGACGCGCGGGAGAGACGCGCCCACACAACGGGACAGTCCAAACACCGCTGACGCCCAAGTCATCGCAAAGGTTGGGCTGTGCTTCAGAAAGTTTGCGCGCACGCTGGAAGCATGACCCGCAGACTCCTCTCGATGGCCGGCATCGTCATCGCCGGCACCGTCCTCCTCGCCGGCTGCTCCGCTGCGGGCACGTCCGTCTCCCCCGCCGCTGAACCCGGCTTTCAGTCCGCGCCCGACTGGCCCGTCGTCGAGATGCCGCAGGAAGAGAGCGGCGGCGACATGGGCGCCGCCGGCGACGGCTCCGATATGAGCGCCTCCGGCGGCGGCCAGCCCGAGGCCGCAGTCGACGAGGATCGCGCGGTCATCGTCACCGGCAGCGTCTCGATGCGCGCCGGCGATCCCCTCCAGGTGGCGGATGCGGTCTCTGACGCCGCGGTGGCACGTGGCGGCACGATCGACCGCCGGGCCGAAGGCGCCTCGACCGACTTCGAGCCCGCCTGGGCCATCCTCACCGTGCGGGTGCCGGCCACCGAGGTGCCCGGCATGCTCGACGCGCTGCGCGGCCTCGGCGAGGTCGCCACGCTCGACCTGGGCGAAGAGGTCGTCACCAACCAGGTGCGCGATCTCGAGGTGCGAGTGAACGCCTCACGGGCATCCGTCGAGCGCCTCACCGAGCTGCTGACGACCGCGGCCGACACCGAGACGCTGCTCGAGGTCGAGGCGCAGCTGACGCAGCGCACCAGCGAGCTCGAGAGCCTGCTCTCGCAGCAGCGCTCGCTCGAGGAGCTGGTGGCGATGTCGACGCTCGAGGTGCAGATCCGCTCGACGACCGTCGAGGGCCCGACCGGCACGCCCAGCTTCCTCGACGGCCTGGTGAACGGCTGGCAGGGCTTCCTCGCCTGGGGCGCCACCTTCCTGTTCGGCCTGGGTCAGGCGATGCCGACGCTCGTCATCGTCGCCCTCGCCGGCCTCATCGCCTGGCTCATCATCCGTCGCATCATGAAGCGGATGCCGGCACGCACCACCCCGGTCGAGGGCGCGAAGGTCGTCAACCCGGTGGGCGCGAAGGAGCCGGCGCCGGTCGAATAGATTGCTCCACGCCGTCCGGAGTTCCGCAACTGGTGAGCACACGTTGCCCGGGATTCCGCGCGGTGGCGCGGAAGTTGACGGTTGGGCGTGTGGGGGTCGTGTTACTACAGGGTCGGCTCGGACCGGCGTATCGGCCTCAGTTCCCAGTCCGACACTCCGACAGTCGTGTGCCTACAGAATCTGCCGCTCGTCGACGCCAAGAACCGCGGAATCACGCGAATCAGCCACCGCCGAGCGGCCGAAAATGCCTACCAGCTGCGGAACCCCGGGCCGTGGGCGAAGCAGCGCGGGCTAGTCAAAGTCTGACGGGATGCAGAACCGTTCGCGAGCGTCGACTACTCCTCGTGCGCTGAGCCAGGCCGCATAGTGAGCGGCACTGCGACGAGATCTACGCCTGGAATAGTGAGGACGAACTCGTACTCTCCGGGTTCCGACACAATCATGTATCGCGTTGGAAAGACCATCGGCACGTTCAGGGTCTCGGCTCCGGTTCGCTGAATCTCCGGAAAGTCGAGAGTGGCGCTGATCTCGCTCACTGGGACTTGGGTAGCGGCTTGACGCAGCGCAATGCTGATCTCGGTGGCCGACTGAGTGCCGATGCCCGAGACCTCGAGCAGCGCGAAGAAGTCGACACCGATGGGCACCGGGTACGTCTCGGGCCTGATACGACTCACACCTGCGCCGAGAATTTGCCCGAGATTCTCGCGAATGCTTGCGGCATCACAGACGAACGAAGCGAGAAGTCTCATCCTGCGATCCGTGTATGGGAAAGACTGCGCTCAGAACCGCTGGTCGATGCCCGGCCGATCAGGCGCAACGTCTTTCCTGATGCAACAAAGTTGATGTGTTTCAGCCCCGAAGCTTCCGACACCTGAAACGCGTCCTCTTGGAACGACTGCCAGTCAACATCCAAGTACACAAGCCCACGAGCCGCATCGATTTCGGCTACTCGTGCGACTCCCACGAAGTCGGGGCCGCGATCATCAGATTGCACCGCGGTGACACGCTGGTTTGGAGTGAGGCCGAACGGCGTGTGCTCCAAGGGCACGGGGAGCAAACCGGGCCGACGACGACTGTGCCGGTTTGGGTCAACCTCGACGCGGGGTCGAGTGTGCAGGTGAACGCTGGTCATGGCTTCCTCCTCTCCCTCTCATTGAACACTGACTCTAGTCGCAGTAGTTCTTCGTCATCCTCGACATCTGCTATGCGCACGCCGACATGACACGGCGGCGGTTCGTCGTGGAAGACTTCGAACCCAGCAGCCTCGAGCCTGGATCGCGAAGTGAAGGTCACCCAGTTTGCGCTTCGCTCTGCGAGCGCGGCCGCGAGCGCCATCTCTTCTGCAACCTCTCGCGACCGATCTGGCCCGAAGGGCATCGCGAACGCAGAGATTGACGCGATGGCATCGGCTCCGTCGTCTGCTCGATCTCGCTGGTCAGCGATCGCATCGATGCGCAGCCGGTCCGCATCCCAGCGCCAGAGGCGCACTATCGCCTCATCGTCTGCGTGCCCCGCCTCCACGAACGCCATCGTAGCCATGCGCTATCGAGGCGCAGCTGACGCAGCGCACCAGCGAGCTCGAGAGCCTGCTCTCGCAGCAGCGCTCGCTCGAGGAGCTGGTGGCGATGTCGACGCTCGAGGTGCAGATCCGCTCGACGACCGTCGAGGGCCCGACCGGCACGCCCAGCTTCCTCGACGGCCTGGTGAACGGCTGGCAGGGCTTCCTCGCCTGGGGCGCCACCTTCCTGTTCGGCCTGGGTCAGGCGATGCCGGCGCTCGTCATCCTCGCCATCGCCGGCCTCATCGCCTGGCTCAACATCCGTCGCATCATGAAGCGGATGCCGGCACGCACCACCCCGGTCGAGGGCGCGAAGGTCGTCAACCCGGTGGGCGCGAAGGAGCCGGCGCCGGTTGAGTAACCCCGCCGACGTCGCGGGTCGAGGAGACTCGAGAACCTGAGACTTGTGCTTGATCGTGCACATCCCGTAATGTGCATGAACGTACACGTGACGGTGTGAGTTCGATCATGCACATGCGAGGGAGCGGCGATGCGGATACCGACCACGAAGGCCGCTGGAGCTGCGGTGCGTCGAACCCGTCTCGAACGAGACTGGTCGCAGCAGCGGCTCGCAGATGAGGCCGGTGTCAGCAGAGAGTGGGTGTCGGCAGTCGAGCGCGGCAAACCGGCCCTCGATCTCCGACTCCTGCTCGACGTGCTCGACGTGCTCGGGCTCGAGCTCTCGGTGCACCCCGGCGCGGATGCTCGGTCATGAAGCAACTCGACGCCTACATGGACGGCGAACTCGCGGGCGCCTTCACCATGAGCGCTGGAGGCGCGGTGCGCTTCGAGTACACACCCGGGCGCGACGAGCATGCGACGCCGCTCAGTTTGTCGATGCCGACGTACACACGCGAACACTCCGGCAAGGCACCGCTCGCTTGGCTCGACGGCCTGCTGCCCGACAACGACAAGGCACGGGAGGCGATCGCGCGCGAGCACGGCGTCTCCCCGCGGAACCCGTTCTCGATGCTGCAGCACATCGGCCGCGACACCGCAGGGGCGATGCAGCTCGTCCCGGCAGGCGAAGAGCCTGACGACGACCCGTCACAGCGCCCCGGCGGTGATCCCGTCGACGACGAGCGCATGGCCGACGCACTGCGCCGGGCGGTCGCCACATACGAAACTGGCGCACCGCCCCCCGAACACGCCTTCCGACTCAGTCTGGCTGGTGCGCAGCCAAAGATCGCACTCGCCCGCAGTGCAGGCGGTTGGTACTTCGCCGATCGGGGCGTGGCCACCACGCACATCCTCAAACCCGACACCTCGGCGAACGCGCAGCTCTACGCACTCGACATCCCCGAGCGGCTCACGATGATGGCGGCCGCGAGCCTCGGCCTCGACGTCGCGCGCACCGAGCCTTGGCAGAGCCCCGACGGCGAACTCCGCGCGCTGGTCATCGAACGCTTCGACCGTCGCACCGATGGGAAACTGGTGCGGCGAATCCATCAGGAGGATCTCCTGCAGTCGCTGGGGCTACCAACGTCGAAGAAGTACCAGCGCGAGGATGGCGGCCCCGGCGTCGCCGCCATCGGCCAGCTGCTGTCGGCGAGCCTGCGACGCGATGACCGGACCCGCGCCGCCGAGGCGTTCTTCCAGGGACTCGTGTTCAACGTGGCCGTGCTCGGGACAGACGCGCATGCGAAGAACTACTCGCTGCTGCTCGAGGGCCCCAGCGCACGCCTCTCGCCGCTGTACGACCTCGTCTCCACGGCGGGCTACGACCCCGGCTCGAAGCGACGGCTGTCGGCGATGTCGGTCGACGGCGAATACGCCTTTCACAGCATCAATGCCGACGGATTGGTCAAAGAAGCTCGTCGGCTTGGCATACGCGAGGAACATGCTCGGCTCCTGATCGCCAACATCGTCGAACCGCTCGGCGATGCCCTTCTCGATGCACAGCGGGCGCTCGGCGAACAGAACCTCCGCCATCCGCTGATCGCTTCCACTGTGGATGGCATCATGCAGTGGTCGAATCTCGTCATCACGCACGAGCCGAACACGGTCGATCGGTCTGGCTCGGATGACCACGCGGCGCTCCGGCGACGGTCTCCAGCAGGCACACCGTCGGGCGGCCGCTTCACGCGCGGCTCGCAAGACACCTGAGGCCGGCCCGCTCTCGCCCGCGCCACTCGCGGGGGTACCGGGGCTGAGTCGCCGAGCCGCTGACGACCGCGGCCGAGACGCTGCTGCTCGAGGTCGAGGCGCAGCGACGCAGCGCACCGGCGAGCTCGAGAGCCTGCTCTCGGAGCAGCGCTCGCTCGAGGAGCTGGTGGTAATGCCGGCGCTCGTCATCCTCGCCATCGCCGGCCTCATCGCCTGGCTCAACATCCGTCGCATCATGAAGCGGATGCCGGCACGCACCACCCCGGTCGAGGGCGCGAAGGTCGTCAACCCGGTGGGCGCGAAGGAGCCGGCGCCGGTCGAGGAGCGCACCTGCACGCGTCTACTCCTCAGCCGGCGCTGCGGAATCGCTGCTCGACTTGGGGTCCGCATCCTCTGCTCGTCTGTTGCGCCTGAAGAGCGACGCGGCCTTTCCTCCGACAAGGCCCGCGGTACCGGCAATTGCGCCGCTGACGCCCTTGACAGCCGTCAACGCCTGAGGCTCGTCCGGCACACCGTCACCATCGAGGTCGACCGAACGGAACACTCCCGCGGCCTTGCCGCCCGCGGCACCGGCCGTGTCGGCGATTGCTCGACCCGCGCCTTTGACCGCTGTCAGGGCTCTCGCTTCGTCCGGAATCCCGTCACCATCGAGGTCAACCGAGCGGAATGCCTCCGTCGCCTTGCCGACCTTGTCCCAGACCTCCTCTCCGAAGTCTTTGGCGGTGGCTCCGGCGCTCTGCAGTGCAACCAGTGCTCGAGGCGGCTCCGCTGACACTCGGTCGGGCTTCTCGAAGTCATTGAGCCACTCCGGGAAGGCAGTCGGCCGTTCCGGGAATGCCAGGTGCGATGCCTTCACGACGTCCCGACCGAACGTGAAGCTTCCGACTCCACCGATGACGGCACCGATGCCGAAGGGGATCGCCTTGCCGAAGGTTCCGGCGGCGACCTTGCCTCCTGCCTTCGCCGACTCGCGACCCAGCACCAGGGTCAGCGGTGCGAGCGACGATTCAGGCAGGTGCTGCGTGAGCACCTCACCCCAACCATTCGGAATCTTCTTGCCGACGGCGCCGGCGGCTTTCGCGCGAGCCTGATCTACGGCGCCGACACCGGCAGCGGACATGACGATCTTGCTCACCTGGCTCTGCGAACGCTGACCAAGCAGCATTCCGAGCACGAGCGGTTGTGCGCGCTCAGCATCCGTCACGGGAATGTCGTGCATCTCCGCCACGGCGAGCACGTAGAGGGCACTCGTCTCGTAGAAGAAGAGCAGGTCGGCCACGCCGAGACCAGCGCGACCGGAATACCGACACCGGGGATCATCGCGGAGGCGCCGACCCCAGAGCTCGCCAGCGTCACACTCGCGACATAGCGGTTGTCGAGTTCTTTCAGCACGTCTGCGGGCGAAGCGTCGGGCTTGTCGCGGCGCACCGACCGCAGGTACTCCATGACCAGCGGTCGCTGAACTGCGATCGCTTTGAACATCTGGGCTTGGAAGCCCTGCGACTTGGCTACGTCCTTCGCGTGCTCGGCAACGGCAGCTGGCAGATTGCCGCGCTCGGTGGAAGCACGTTCAACAGCAGTTTCGTCAGCGTGGATCTCTTCAGACATGCGACAACCTCGTCTCAGGCATATGCCAGTTTTCCTCACATCATGCCAGTCTGATCAGCGCCGGCGCCCTCAGCGTTCACCCACCGACTTCCCAGCCATTGGGGTACACGTTCGGGGTACGTTCCGAGCATGCAGACCGATCTCCCGCGGCCAGCCGCCTACACCAGCACCGACATCGCCGCGATCCTCGCCGACCTCCAGTCCACCGTCAACGGCGCCACGAGCCTGCACGAGTGGGCCGAGACCGCCACCGTGCCGGTCGACAAGATCGTCGCCGGCGCTGACCTCACCTATCTGCGGCTGCGCGCGCACGACCATGAGGGCGCGCCCATCGTGCTGATGATGCGCGATCAGGTCTGGCAGCGCGCGATCTGAGTCCGCGGGCTCGGACCCGAAACCCTCTACCGTCAGTTGAGACTCCGGGGTACACTCTGCAGAGTCCCCCACCCCAGCCGAACCGTCACGAGGTCCCGCTTGCGCCGCCGCTCCATGCTCCTGTCAGCCATCAGCGTCTTCGCCTTCGGTTCGGCAGTCGCCCTCGCACCCGTCGCGCCCACCGCCGCTGCCGACGACCTCGCCGAGGTGCAGGAGGCGCACTTCGCGGTCATCGACCAGATCGCCCAGTGGGATGCGCTGACGCCCCACCCGCGCCTCGGCGCGATCGAGGGCGACCCGGTGGCGGGCACCATCGCGATCGGCTGGGCCGGCGCTGTGCCCACCGAGGTACAAGAGATAGCGGATGCCGCCGGGGACCAGGGCATCGACGTCACGTTCGTGCCGCAGCGCTCGAGCGAGCAGGAGATGCTCGACATCGCTTACGGCATTGCCGCGAGCATGCCGAGCGACGGCGCCTTCGCGATCGCGCTGAACGCCGACGAGCTCGCGGTCGAGGTGCCCACCGAGCAGGTGGCTGAGTCGGTCGGCACGGAGCACATCCCGCTCGAGGGCGAGGTGCTCGACGTGATCAGCGCGGCCGAGCAAGCTGCGGAGGGCCTGGGCGCGACCGTCACGGTCGAAGAGACCGACAGCGCCCCCGTCAACACCGCGCAGACCCAGCTCCACGCAGGCGCCGCGCCCTTGACCGCGGCCGCCAACCTCCACGCGGGCCGCTCGAACGACACATCCGTGCTCTCCGGCGGCATGCGCGTGCAGACGCAGTGGTCGAGCGGCTGGGTCAACTGCACCTCGGGCTTCACGGGCGTCTACGGCCACCGCCCGCTCATCATCACCGCCGCGCACTGCAGCGACTACGCCGACGGCCGCGCGGTGCGCAACGTGAACGGCACCCGCATCGGCACGAGCGATCTCGTGCGCGAGCTGAACGACGGCGCCCGCCCCTACGACCTGGGCGTCATCGCCGCCTCCTACGACGCGCGCACCCTCCCCCGCATCTACACGGGCGAGACCTCGACGGTCAACATCGTCGGCACGCAGACCACCTGGCCGCCGTCGGGCTACCGCCTCTGCTCCTCCGGCCAGGTCACCGGCTGGAAGTGCGACCTGACCGCCGGCGAGGCCTATGTCACTTGCTACGGCACCAGCCGCGGCAGCGAGTGCATGCATGTGCAGATCGTGCGCTCGAGCGGCACGAGCGCGTTCTGCCTGGGTGACTCGGGCGGCCCGGTCGTCAGCCTGCCGACCGCCCAGGGCGCCATCGCTGTCGGCGTCGTCTCGGGCATCAAGTCGAAGATCAGCGTGCGCTGCTCGCGGGAGGGACTCATCGCGCCCGTCTCGCAGCTGCTGTCCACGGTGCACGGCCTGCAGCTGCACCACGCGCCCCGCCCATGACACTGGTGAGGCGCTCGCCAGGCCCGAGCAAGCGGGCCGACGGCCCCGGGGCGCCTGTCATCGCGGTCCATGTCTACGACTACAGCCAAGTCCTCGTCCTCCGGGCCTTGATTTGGTAGCCGCGCTCCTCGCTGGTTTATACCTCGTGAGGCAAAATTGCGTGAACTCCTCCGAGCTTCGTCGAGCTCCGCTGTGAGGCGCGCGCCCGTCACGATCCGGCTCAATCGGAGTTTTTTTCCCTCCGACTTCATAACAATCCGGACCCGGCGCAACAATCGACTCGAGGGCGTCAGCATTGAAATGGCGACCGTGGACGACACCCTTAAGGCCTTTGGTGCCGCCGGCGTCGGGAGCTTGCGCCTGGGCCCCTCTAACAGCATTGATGTCTTCGTCCGCGATACACGCCTTGAATCCGCGCGGCACGCGCCGCTCGAGCATGCACATTGCATCGAGATCGGGCCCAACCAACCCGGAGTCATCCGGATGGTGTGGGAGCGAGTCAACGGCCAACCCGCACCTGGCGAGGTTTGGGTTGTTTGGACGCACGAAGACCGTGCTGCCGGGTTGGCGCCGATCATGGCCGTTGGCACGGCTGCCCGTGCACTCGCTGCCTACGTCCACGACTCTGCCCAGCCTATGACCGCAGGCCTACTCTCTATGCGTCGACGAGTGCCCCGGCTGAATCGCTGGGACATCCGACAGCGTCTGCGTTCAGAGCGGGAAGGAAATCGCACAGCCATGGCGACAGAGCAACAGGTCTGGTTAGAGAGCATCTCCGTCGAAGGGTTCAGAGGATTCCGTGAGCCAGCCCTCTTGAAACTCGCGCAGCCAAACGGAGAAGACGGTAGCGGGCTGACATTCGTTGTCGGAGCGAACAACACTGGGAAATCGACGGTTTGGGAGTCTTTCGACGCCATAGCTCGCAAACTGAAATCTGACGTCTCGTTCTCTGAGGGCCGTCGAAACCGGGCCACGTCCGGCGGGATACGAATCGAGTTATCCCGGGCGGACGGCTCGCGCTACTGCGTGCAGAGTCGCCATGCGGAGACTAGCGAAACGAAGGGCAGTTGGTCGACGGAAGAGCACCCAACGGCGCTCGAGATCATTACGGTGCCCTCCCGTCGGCAGTTTCAGGCCAGCTTTGGCAGGGGAGGAGGCGCGCAACGCGACTGGATGCACGATGGTTCGGACTTCACCAGGTTTCGGCAACACGACCAGTTCACTGGTCGCCTCTTCGACCTTCACAACAACGAACAGAAGAAGGCAAAGTTCGATGAGCTCATGGCGGAAGTGCTCGGGCATCGCCTGGAATGGGCGATCGAACTAGGCGAGGGTCAGCAGGGCCAGTCCTACTATCTGAAAGTCACAACCGGCGAAGGAGTCCAACACACGAGCGAGGGACTGGGTGACGGGATCATCAGTCTCCTGTACATACTCAATGCACTTTACGACTCGGAGAGTGGCACGCTCCTAGTCTTCGATGAACCCGAACTCTCGCTCCACCCACAACTTGTACGACGTCTCCGCGAGGTGTTCGCGAGATTTGCGGCTACCCGCCAGATCGTCGTCTTCACTCATTCTCCCCAACTAGTGTCATGGGCCGACATCCAGTCCGGCGCAGCGATCGCGCGAGTCTTCAAGGACGGGACAGACTCGAAGCTTGCGCAAGCTACCCGCACAACGATCGACCAAATTCCAGCGTCTCGTGGTGGATGGCGTAATCCGCACACGTTGGGAGTTGACGCCAACGAGGCGTTGTTTCTTGACGACGGCATCATCGTCGTTGAGGGGCAAGAGGACGCCGCCCTTCTGCCCTCCGCATTCGAACTATCCGGGGTGCAGCCGGCCGGCACAGTTTTTGGTTGGGGTTCCGGCGGCTCGGGCAACGTTCTGAAGATCACGAATCTCCTGAAGGAACTCGGATTCCGTCGCGTAGCGGTAGTTCTCGACAATAACGTACCTGACATCGCAAACAAGATCCGCGATGCGCATTACGATGTCTTCGTCGCTGAGATTCCGGCGCCGGACATTCGTGACAAACCAGCGTTCAGTTCGAGATCAGTTAAGGGCCTGCTAACCGAAGACGGGAAGGCCATCAAGGACGAATTTAAGGCTGACACTCGGACCTTACTTGGCAAGGTCGCAGGCTACATCCTCACCGGCGAGGTGCCCATTCGGGACAGCATTGCCCCCGAGTCGCAGGAGTAGGAGTCGCTCCAGGCCAACGGCACCCGCATCGGCACGAGCGATCTGGTGCGCGAGCTGAACGACGGCGCCCGCCCGTACGACCTGGGCGTCATCGCCGCCTCCTACGACGCGCGCACCCTCCCCCGCATCTACACGGGCGAGACCTCGACGGTCACCATCGTCGGCACGCAGACCACCTGGCCGCCGTCGGGCTACCGCCTCTGCTCCTCCGGCCAGGTCACCGGCTGGAAGTGCGACCTGACCGCCGGCGAGGCCTACGTCACCTGCTACGGCACCAGCCGCGGCAGCGAATGCATGCACGTGCAGATCGTGCGCTCGAGCGGCGCGAGCGCGTTCTGCCTCGGCGACTCCGGCGGCCCGATCGTCAGCCTGCCGAGCTCCCAGGGCGCCATCGCTGTCGGCGTCGTCTCGGGCATAAAGTCGAAGATCAGCGTGCGCTGCTCGCAGGAGGGGCTCATCGCTCCCGTCTCGCAGCTGCTGTCCACGGTGCACGGCCTGCAGCTGCACACCGCGAACCGCCCATAGCCAGCACGCACTCCAGACGCGGCTCCAGACCACCGTCGATTCAGCGACATCAGATACGTTTGAGCGCAAGCACGCCGACCCGAGAGCTCATCACATGCCACGACGCCGCACGCGCGCCAATCTGATCGCCATCTCTTTGGTAGTCGCACTCGCGATCACCGGCTGCGGTCCCCAAGAACCGACACTGAGTGCGACGCCGACGCCAACGGCCGCAGCACCGTCCCCCGTCGCCACGTCGACGCCGACGCCGACGCCCACCGGCCCCGTCGACCCCTTGCCCGACGGCGCGGTCACGGCCCTGCTCCTCGGCACCGACTCACGCACGCCCGGCAGCATGACGGGCAATGCAGACGCGATCATGCTCGCGCAGATCTCTGCAGACAGGGAGTCGCTCACGCTCGTCTCCATCACCCGCGATTCGTGGGTGGAGATCCCGGGCTGGGGTTCGGGCAAGATCAACTCCGCGTTCGCACGCGGCGGCACCTCGGTGATGCGCGACACCGTCTCCCACATGTTCGGCGGCCTCGAGATCGACTACGTGGTGCAGACCGACTTCGAGGGCTACATCGGCATGACGCGTGCGCTCGACGGGTTCGACGCCGAGAACCAGTACCCCACGCAGGTCACGGTGATCAGCACCGGCCGCGTCGTCGACTTCACCGCTGACCCCGTGCACCTTGCTGCTACCGACGGGCTCATCTACGTGCGGCAGCGCAAGGGGCTGCCTGCCGGCGACCTCGACCGAGCTGAGCGCCAGCGGGCGGCCGTGGCCGGCATGCTTGAGCGCATGGATGAGATCGCCTCGAGCGGCGATGCCGGCGCGCTGCTCGAGCTCTTCACCCATATCGCGAGCCGCACGAAGATCACCGGCGATCTCTCGATCGACGACATGATCGCGCTCACAGCGCTGAGCCAGAACCTCGAACGCGACGACGTCGTGAGCCTGATGGCGCCGATCACAGGCTTCGGCAATCAGGGCGGGCAGTCGGTCAACGTCGTCGATCAGGCGCAGACCGCAGCGCTCGGCGAAGCGCTGCGCGCGGGCGACATCGCACCCTACGTCGACGCCAACGGCACCGACTACGTCCCGTAGCCCATAGCCAGCACTCACCTGCACGCGGCATCATGGCCCCCATGAGCGCAACCACCCCGACTGACGCTCCCGACTTCGGCGACCCGCAGGTCATCGACGCGATCGCCGCCTGGATGCCAACCACTCGCTGGTACCCGTTGAAGGGCCTGGTGGTCGACGTCACGCTCGAGCGCTCCTACGACCTGGGCGACGCGGCCATCCTGCTGCTGCGTGCGGGCGACACCTTGCTGCAGGTGCCGGTTGCCTGGCGCGACGAGCCGGGTGCGGCAGGCATCGCGCAGCTCGACCTCCGCTGGCTGATCGATGCGTGTCACGATGCGGATGCGGTGCAGGCGCTCATCGACGTCGCGTCAGGCAACCGCGCGGTCGAGGGCCTCAGCGGCGAGGCGACAAGCACGCCGGAGCTCGCGGGCGACATCCGCGTCGTCTCGGGCGGCATCGAACACGTCGATCATCGGCGGTGGCGAGCACCCGTGGATCGCGAAGGTCTTTCGCGTCGTCTCCCCCGGCGACGACCCCGATGTCGTCGTCACCGGCTGCTTCGGCGACTCGGGGGGTCGGGTCGTCAGCAAGCCGACCACCGAGGGCGCGATTGCTGTCGGCGTCGTCTCCGGGTTGCACTCGCCGCTCACCGGCAACTGCTCGACCCAGGGCCTCATCGCGCCCATCTCTCAGCTGGAGTCCAAGGTGCACGGCATGCAGCTGCACACCGCGAATCGCCCGTAAGGCGAGCGCATGCGTTGGCTCACCATTGCGTCCTGATTGTCACGACCGAGCATGGCGGGTTGCTGCAACATCTGCCTTGCATCAAGCCGACAAGGCTCGAGGCAAAACCACGCGTCGCAAGTTCTGCAGGGCACTCACCGCTCGCTTGCCGATGCGACTGTCAGCGCGGTAGCAACCTCCATTCGAGGAACTAAGTCAGGCTAAGGCGCGACATTCGCACCGGACACTGTTCGCGGAACGTCCTGGTAGGCGTGTTCCTGCAACTCAGATATCGCCCACGGGAAGAGGAACGACGGCGCGAATGGACTACATGTAAGTTTGGTCGGCCATCGGTGAGGACGAAGAATTGGGCGGACGAAGGGTACCCGTTGAGACGAAACAGTCGCAGCCAGGAAGGCCAGATATACCGCGCTTCGGAAGTGCCATTGAAGCGTGCGTCGCCGAGTCCTCTTGGCTGTCGTCAGATATCGCTCGAATCGGTCCCAACTGCCGCGCGGCATGACTCTTTTCACACGCCACTTGTTTCCGAAGCGCAAGCTACTCGCCGCACCGCCTGGCTTCGCGAGTCCGAACAGTTCGCGGGGCACGCCAGCTTCCTCCACGATGCGCCGCGGGAGCGGGCGATCGTAATCGTTGCCCAGGGTCCAAGAGGCCATCTCCGGCGCGTTCGATAATGCATTTATTGCAGGCTGGACGGTTGCGGTGAGGAACGCCGGTGGGATATTCACGTAGCCCGCTGCGAGCCGAAACTCGGTCCTGGCCATGTCAGGGACGAAGGAGCGGACAATCGGCCCGCCTTGTTCTACATAGTGGCGGTCCCACATCTTATCGCCGTGGACGCCACTCAACAGAGCCTTCCCCTTGAGTAGCGGCTGGGCGGATGCGAAAAAGATCGACGTGCCGAGTTCACCATTCGCGGTAAACAGATGCGCCACCGGGTAGTCCAGGTACTCCAACTCATCCTTCTCGTAAATCACTGGGTAGCCGAGCGCGCGTGCAACCGGGGAACCCGAGTCAGAGCGACCCGCGCGTTTTGACTCGTATGCGACTGCCTCCTCGCATCCGAGTTCGCGCCCGATTGTTGCGCAAAGCGTGGAATCGTAGCCATTTGAACAGAACACGATCGGCGAGTAGGAGGCACGCCGCGAGACGCGAGCAGCGTTTGCGAGGATTCCCCCAACCTCGGTGAGCAGAAATGACTTGTACTCTGCGAAGTCAGTAGGTACCGGCGGGTTTGGTTTCGGAGACTCGCTGATTGATCCGTCGTACCCGATTCGCACATTACAATAGGCATGCAAATTCAACTTGCGGTTGTCCGCGAGCGGGATGCTCTTGGCCAGCGTCCGCAGGCCGTGCGAGATGCTCAGAGCATCCCGTTCATAGTCAAGATAGTTAATGTCCAACTCTGCTCCGCATGCTTTCAGGAGCAGCGCGATGGAGTTCGAAACGTGCGTTCCGTGAGAAGGCGTCGTGACGGAGTACAAGATTTCTGTGGTGTGGCACGGCGTTACGGCGAGGCCACCCCACTCATGCTCAATGATACCCGAACCCATAAATGAATAGGACGCATCGAAACTTGCGTCTTCGAGGGCGCCGTTCCATGCACCCTCGAAGACGGCATTGTCCTTGGCTTCGACCCACTCGCCTACGTACGTCTCGATGGAGCGATCGGGTCTTACGTGCGCCACCCAAGCCAGTAGCGGCATGCTTTCCAAGCGCTCGACCTGCACGATGTCGCCCTCTCCTCATTGATGTATGTCGTACAGATACTACTGGAGACGATCGGCACACGAGTCGCGTGCCGGCGCTGCAGTCCGACGATGCCGCCGGGATCGCATTCCGTGACCGTAGCGGCCGGAGGGTCGATCCGTCATCGACTCGCGCCCGATACCGCGCTGCCCAACGGCGGAAGGTGCCGCAGCCGCATTGCAACCGGTCAGCGAACCGCTCCACGGGCCAGCCGTGGTCGCCGATGAGCTGCACGCGCGTGAGTCTTCCCGGTTCGCAAAAGGGACGGTCGCGTGAGTCAGGAAGGTCTCCGTGGCTGCACGAGCGTGTGGTACCTGCACCATCCATCTAGGATTTCGCTCGGCTCTCACCCTCAGTACCTCCGGGGTAGAGCAACTTGTTGGAACCGAAGGCGGTGACACCGCCCATAGCCAGTACTCACCTGCGGGCGGCATCATGGCCCCCATGAGCGCAACCACCCCGACCGACGCTCCCGACTTCGGCGACCAGCAAGTCATCGACGCGATCGCCGCCTGGATGCCCACCACCCGTTGGTACCCGCTGAAGGGCCAGGTGGTCGATGTCACGCTCGAGCGCGCCTACGATCTCGGCGAAGCGGCCATCCTGCTCCTGCGCGCGGGCGACACCCTGCTGCAGGTGCCGGTCGCCTGGCGCGACGAACCGGGCACTGCGGCCATCGCACAACTCGACGGCCGCTGGCTCGTCGACGCGTGTCACGATGCGGATGCGGTGCAGGCACTCATCGACGTCGCCTCCGGCAACCGTGCGGTCGACGGCCTCAGCGGCGAAGCGACGAGTCCGCCGGAGCCTGCGGGCGAGATACGTGTGATCTCCGGCGAGCAGTCGAACACCTCCATCATCGGCGGCGGCGAGCACCCGTGGATTGCGAAGGTCTTCCGCGTCGTCTCCCCCGGCGACAACCCGGACGTCGTCGTCACCGGTGCACTGACACGCGCCGGCTGCAAGCCGGTGCCGAACTTGCTGGCGGCGATGACGGCCACCTGGCCGGCAGGCGACGCGTTTGTCAGCGGGCACCTGCTGGCGGTCTCGTCCTTCGTCTCCGGCGGCGAGGACGGCTGGGAGCTCTTCCGTCAGCACGCACTCGCCACCCTGCGCGGCGAGCAGCGCGACCTACCCGATGCATCGGCGCTCGGCGCAGCGGTCGCGACCGTGCACAAAGATCTGGCGGATGCACTGGGCACGGCCGACGCGACCGACGCCGACACCCTGCGCTTCATCACCGGCCTCGAGCAGCGGCTCGCGTGGGCACGCGAGCAGGGCGCGAGTGTGCTCTCGGAGCTCGAGGGCGACCTCTCCGCAGCGGCGGAGCGTCTCCGGGAGATCCATGCGCTCGGCCAGTTGCAGCAGATCCACGGAGATCTCCACCTCGGCCAAGTGCTGCGCGCGACCGACGGCAGCTGGGCGCTGATCGACTTCGAGGGCGAGCCACTCCGGCCCCTCCACGAGCGCATGGTGCGCGAGCCCCGCCAGCGCGACATCGTCGGCATGCTGCGTTCGTTCGACTACGCGGCGGGCTCTGCCCTGCAGGAGAACCCCGGCGGCGACCCCGCGGCAGCCGGCGACTGGGTGGCCCAGCGCCGCGCCGAGTTCCTGTCGGGCTATGCGGATGCGCTGGGTCCCGTCGATGAGCAGGACCCAGTCTTCAGCGCGCTAATGCTCGACAAGGCCCTCTACGAGGTCGTCTATGAATTGAGCAATCGGCCTACCTGGGTTTCTGTACCCCTAGAGGCGATCCGCGCAATGGTCCATCCCGCTGGTTGAGTAGCGCTCGGGCAAAGCTCGACCGCAAATCGAAACCAAAGAGCGCCGCCCTTTCGGGCGACGCTCTTCAGCGTTCCAATAGATCAGCGAGCCTTGTACTGCTCCACAATGTCAGCGGAGATCCGGCCACGCGAGGCGACCTTGATGCCCTGCGACTCAGCCCACTCACGAATAGCCGCGGTCTCCGAGTTCCCGCCGCTGCGAGCAACGCTGGCGCCGCCCTTGCGACGTCCGGAGACCCGACGTGACGCACGCACGTAGCGCTCGAGCACGTTCGAGAACTCCTCGACGTGCTCGTTGGAAAGGTCGATCTCGTACTCTGCTCCATCGAATGCGAAGCGCACGGTGCGGCCTGTGCCGTCCGCAATGCTCTCACCCGAGAAGTCATCGACGAGCTGAACGAAAGTCTTCTTTGCCATGGCAGAGAATGTAGCGCAAGTTCCTCTGAGAATTCACCGCGAGTTCGCCGGTTGCAACACGTCGACGGTCGAACAACTCGCTGATCGTCAGTCGCGACCGTAGATGTCACGGGTGTACACCTTGTCGGCGATATCGTCGAGTTCCTCGGAGCGTCGATTCGCTACGATGATATCCGCGCGTCGCTTGAACTCGTCGAGGTCGCGCAGCACCTCAGATCCGAAGAATTCGTCGTCCTCGAGTGCCGGCTCGTAGAGGATGATCTCGACGCCCTTGGCACGGATGCGCTTCATGACGCCCTGGATCGACGAGGCCCGGAAATTGTCGGAGCCTGACTTCATGATCAGCCGGTGTATGCCGACCACCTTCGGCTGGCGACGCAGGATGTCATTGGCGATGAAGTCCTTGCGCGTCGTGTTCGCCGAGACGACAGCGCCTATGAGGTTCTGAGGCACGGACTCGTAGTTGGCGAGCAGCTGCTTCGTGTCCTTCGGCAAGCAGTAGCCCCCATAGCCGAACGACGGGTTGTTGTAGTGGGAGCCAATGCGGGGGTCGAGGCCGACGCCCTCGATGATCTGCGCCGCATTGAGCCCATGGGTGGCCGCGTAGGTGTCGAGCTCATTGAAGTACGCAACGCGCAGCGCGAGAAAGGTGTTGGCGAAGAGTTTGATGGCCTCGGCTTCGGTGGCGTCGGTGAGCAACACGGGGATGTCTTCGTCTTCGGCCCCCTCCACCATGAGATCAGCGAACTGACGACCGCGCTCGCCAGCGTCACCGACGACGATCCGCGCTGGGTGCAAATTGTCGTAGAGAGCACGGCCCTCGCGCAGGAACTCGGGCGAGAAGATGATCTGGCCGCCTGGGTGGAGTTCTCGCATGCGCGCAGTGAATCCGACGGGCACGGTCGACTTCACCACGATGGTGGCCGTCGAGTTGATCGCGAGGACTTGCGAGATCACCGATTCGACCGACGAGGTGTCGAAGTAGTTCTCGTCGGGATCATAATCGGTCGGTGTCGCAACGACCACAAGTGCCGCCCCGTCAAAGGCTGCCGCAGCCTCCGTCGTCGCAGTCAGCTTCAGGCTCCCAGTCGCGAGATAGTCCTGAAGCTCCGCGTCGATGATGGGCGATACACGGCTGTTCACGAGCTCGACCTTACGCTCGTTGATGTCGACAGCGACCACATCGTGGTGCTGTGCGAGCACCACAGCGTTCGAGAGCCCGACGTATCCCGTCCCGACGATGACGATCTTCACTGTTTCTCTCATTCCCTGCTGACACGACATCAGCAACACGATCGGCGCAGGTCGAACGCCTGCATAACCTTAACCGTTGACCGAAAGTCGCCGACCCGGTCCCGGCCCGCAGCTCAGTCGCCGAAGGTGCCGACAAACTCCTTCAGCCAAGCCCGCAGCCCTGGTCCGAGGTCCTCGCGCTCCACCGCCAGCTGCACATTCGCCTTGATGTAGTCGAGCCGGTCGCCCGTGTCATAGCGGCGACCGCGGAACACCACTCCGTGCAGGCCGCCCTGCGCATGATGGTCCGCCATCGTCAGCAGAGCGTCCGTCAGCTGGATCTCACCACCTCGCCCGGGCGCCGTCTGCTCCAACACCGGGTAGATCTCGGGCTTGAGCACATACCGACCCACGATCGCCAGGTTCGACGGCGCCGTGCCCGGCTCGGGCTTCTCGACCAGCCCGCGCACGCGCACGACGTCCTCCTCCTCGGTCGCGTCAACCGTCGCGATGCCGTAGAGATGCGCCTGGTCCGTGTCGACCTCCATCAGCGCCACTACGCAGGTGTCGCGCTGATCGTGCACCTCGAGCATGCGCTCGAGCAGAGGGTCGCGGCTGTCGATGATGTCATCGCCCAGCAGCACCGCGAAGGAGTCGCCCCCCACGTGCGCCTTCGAACGCAGCACCGCATGGCCAAGCCCCTTCGGATCACCCTGCCGCACGTAATGGACGTTCGCCAGATCCGTCGACTCGGCGACGCGTAGGAGCTTCGCCTCATCCCCCTTGCGCCGGAGGATCATCTCGAGCTCAGTCGCCCTGTCGAAATGGTTCTCCAACGCATTCTTGTTGCGACCCGTGACGAACAGCACGTCGCGGATGCCGGCTCGAACCGCTTCTTCCACCACGTACTGAATCGCCGGCTTGTCGACGACCGGCAGCATCTCCTTCGGAAGCGCCTTGGTCGCGGGAAGGAACCGGGTGCCGAGCCCCGCCGCAGGGATTACAGCCTTGGTGACGGGATGCCGCATGGAGATCAGGCTAGCCCGGGAGGGTTGAACGCCCTCCCTCTTCCGAGATGATTCACTGTCTGTTCAGCGACCGCAAGACGTCGCGTGCCGCCCCCTGGCGGCGGTCAGGACTACCATTGAACGCAGAGAGACGACAGACGCGCATGTGAATCCGATGATCGGTGCGCGCCTGCGCACAAGTGCACGGAGGAATGAGTGGCGTCGAACGCACCTGGACGAACCGCGACATTTGGGTCGATCCGCGCGGGCATGCGTGTCTATCAGTACCTCTTCGATGCCATCGCGTGGATCGTCGCGATCATCGTGGCCATCTGGCTGCGCTACGAGTTCGCGTTCGGTAACACGAACTGGATCAGCCTGTTGGCGATCGTCGCAACCGCTGTCTTGGTGCAGCTCGGCGCGGGCCTCATCCTTAACCTCTACCGGCGTCGCTATCAGGTGGGGAGCTTCGACGAGGTTCTCAGCCTGGTCGGCTCGGTGGTGCTGACGTTCATCGTGATCGCTATCCCGATCGTCATCTTCGGCGCTGAGATCGGCATCCCCCGCAGCACTCCGTTGATCGCTGCGCCCCTCGCCTTCCTTGCGATGGCCTTGACCCGCTACTTCCGTCGCGTGGTCACTGAGCGGTCGAGTCGCCCGACAGATGATGCGGCACCGGTGCTGGTCTACGGTGCAGGCTTCGTCGGCTCGAGCCTCGTCAAGCGGATGCGCACAGATTCCAAGTCGCGCTTCAACCCCGTCGGCATTATCGACGATGCGCCCGAGCAGGCAAATGCCGTCCGTTCAGGCGTCCACGTGCTAGGTAGCGGCGTTGACCTCCCACGGATCGCGCAGGCTACCGGCGCTACTGCAGTCGTCATCGCGATCGCCCGGGCCGACGCGACGCTGTTTCAGCGCATCACCGATTACGCAGTCGAGGCTGACCTGCGGGTGCTCGTCATGCCCCCCCTTGATGACATCCTCGACGGTCGTCGCGGCATGGGAGATCTGCGCGAAATCTCCATCGAAGACATCATCGGTCGCCACCCAGTCGACACGGATGTTGCAACGGTTGCCGGATATCTCACCGACAAGCGCGTGCTAGTCACCGGCGCGGGCGGCTCGATCGGTGCCGAACTCTGCCGCCAGATCGCCAAGTTCGGGCCGGCTGAGCTTATGATGCTCGATCGCGACGAGTCGGCGCTGCAGGCGGTGCAGATCTCCATCGCCGGCCACGGGCTGCTGCATACCAAAGATGTCCTGCTGGCAGACATCCGCGACGCCGAAACTATGCGTGAGGTTATGGATGAACGCCGCCCGCAGGTCGTCTTCCACGCCGCAGCGCTGAAGCATCTGCCGATGCTCGAGCAATACCCCGACGAGGCATGGAAGACGAACGTTCTCGGCTCACGCAACGTACTGGAAGCCGCGTTCGCCGCAGACGTCGAGACCTTTGTCAACATCTCAACCGACAAGGCAGCGAATCCGACGAGCGTGCTTGGTCACTCGAAGCGGCTCGCCGAGCGCCTCACCGCATCGGTCGCAGAGCGCGGCAAAGGCCGCTACCTCTCCGTCCGATTCGGCAACGTGCTGGGCAGTCGCGGCTCGATGCTCCCCACGTTCACCGCGCTCATCGAAGCCGGTGGGCCGTTGACAGTCACGCACCCGGACATCACGCGATACTTCATGACGATCCCAGAGGCATGCCAACTGGTCGTCCAGGCGGGCGGCATCGGGCGGCCCGGGGAGGTGCTGATCCTCGACATGGGTCAGCCAGTCAAGATTCTCGACGTAGCCAAGCGCATGATCCGCATGTCGGGCAAGCCAATCGAGATCGTGTATACCGGGCTACGGCCGCACGAGAAGCTGCACGAGGAGCTCATCGGCGCTGGCGAGCATGACGACCGACCGTTCCATCCAAAGATCACGCATGCGCAAGGAGAGCCGGTGGACTCGGCAGAGCTGAACAAGTCGCGTTGGGACGCCCACTGGGCAAGCGAGCACGAGCGCAACCTGCGCGAGCACAGCAGCAAGGAAGGAAACGTCGCCGGCGCGACCGCACCCGTCATGCGCCTTCAGTCCGGGCAGGGGTCGGCACAGTGAGCGAGAGGATCTACATGTCTTCGCCCGACATTGGCGAGGCAGAGAAGCTGGCAGTCCGCGCGGCGATGGATTCCGGCTGGATCGCACCGCTCGGTCCGGACGTTGATGGGTTCGAGCAGGATCTTGCGGCGCGCGTCGGCGTTGCTCACGGCGTGGCGCTCTCCACCGGGACCGCGGCACTGCACCTAGGGCTCTTGGGCCTCGATATCGGTCCAGGAGATCATGTACTCACCTCCTCGATGACGTTCGCCGCTACTGCGAACGCGATCAGGTACACGGGGGCGAAACCGGTCTTTGTGGACAGCGAACTCGCCTCCGGCAATATCGACGTCGAACTCCTCCAGGAAGCGATTGAGACGCTTGAGGCGGAAGGCACCCCCGCGAAGGCAATCGTCCCAGTCGACCTACTGGGCAAGACAGTCGATTACACCGCTGTCGAGGCAATCGCCGCGCGGCACGGGCTATTGGTGCTGGCCGATGCGGCCGAGTCGCTCGGCGCGACACACCGAGGCCGCGCAGCTGGATCGTTCGGGAATGCATCCGTCGTTTCCTTCAACGGCAACAAGATCATGACAACGTCAGGCGGCGGCATGCTGCTTACTAACGACGAAATATTGGCGCAACGCACGCGCTACCTCGCCACGCAAGCCCGGCAGCCCGTAGCACACTACGAGCACGTTGACATTGGATTCAACTACAGGCTTTCGAATCTACTTGCTGCGCTAGGACGAGCGCAGCTGTTGCGGCTTGACGAGATGATTGCGAAGCGACGCGCGCTACGGTTGCACTACTCCGAGAAATTCGCGAGAGTCGCCGGTGTTTCAATCTTCGGCGGTAGCGCCGCCGAAGACAACTGCTGGCTCACGGGAATCATCGTGGATGAGACCCGCGCTGGCTTCTCTCCCACCGAACTGCAAACCTATTTGGCTGCGCACAATATCGAAAGCCGGCCGCTATGGAAGCCCATGCATCTCCAGCCCGTGTTCGCTATGGAGCGCGCATTCACGAACGGAAATGCACAGGCTCTTTTCGAGACCGGCCTCACACTGCCCTCCGGATCGGCGCTTGAGGAGCCGCAGATCCGACGAGTCACTGGCAGGATCGAGGAATTCCTGAGCAACCTCCGATGAGCGAGCGAAGCGGTCAAGCCCCGCGACGAAGTCACGCTGCCGTTGTTGCCAGCAGCTTGTTCTCAGAGGCGACCGACACTATTGAGAAGCCGCTCACGCTACCGACGTTCAATCGGGTCTATCACGAAACACACGAAGTCGGAGAGGCCCAATAGTGAAATATGCCATCGCGGGACCCTATTGTGACGTGAATTTCGGCGATTATGCGATGCTGCCCAACAACCTGGCTGCGTTCCCACAGCCGCCGGCCGTGATCTTTTCGTTCGATGATGGATTCCTGCGAAGAATGCTTCGCGACTACGATCTGGCGCCGGATGCACAGATAGTCCATGTTGAGGTTGCGCAGGAAGCGGCCGACTTGTCCCCAAACCTACCGCTAACTCCTATTGAATTGATTCGACACATTGGTAACATTGACCATCTCAGAGCGATCGTGTCCGGACTTGACGTCGTCGTAGTGAACGGTGGCGGCTACATGAATGATCTTTGGGCACGCCCGCATCGCATGCGCCGTTTGTTAGCGATTCTTGCACCTGCCGTTGTCGCAGTCGAGCAGGGTAAAACGATTCATTTCACGGCCAACGGTTTCGGACCGTTTTCCGAGAGTGCGGAGATGTTTGCGTCCTTGTTCGCGAGAATGCACTCAGCCAGCTTCACTTGCCGCGACGCGCTAGGGTCTCCGTCTTGGCTGCGACGGATAGGCGTGGCCGAGAATAGCATTTATCTCGCCCCCGACGACCTATTGCTGGTCGAGCGCGACCTCGCTTGCCGACCGTCGCGCCTGAACATTCCGACGTCGAAAGACTATCTCGTGGTGGAGACGTACCGACCAGTTCAAGAGCTCGAGATCAATATGAAATCGTTGCTTGCGCTGCAGGACTCGATTGGTGCCGAGGTAGTTCTCCTACCCATGAATCGGGCGCATGGTGGCGAAGATCAGGCGGAGGCTTTGAGTCGAATCCTCCCAAACTCTCATCTTTATCCGATCTCTAGTGAAGGCTACCTCCCGGTCGAAGATGCGCTACACCTAATTAGTGGCGCGCGGCTGACCGTGACCGATCGGTACCATGGCCTAGTCGCAGCACTCGGTTTATCGGCACCGGTAGTGAGCATCATCCGACCAGTTCGTGGTTCGTTGGACTACTATTACCGCAAGAATGCAGGCGCTCTCGAATGGCGACTCGCCCCGGGTTCTTACACAGAGACTGACTTTATCGCTCTGGAATGGGCAAACGTGCCGTCGAACAAGAATGAGCTGGACCTGCTAGTACAGCGCCAGACGCAATCGTACGCAGCGTCGGTTCAGCATTTCGACCGGACACGCGTTGCGCGGATGAACATGGTTGAAAGGATATTCGCAGCATGAGGAATATGTACGCCCGCCGTGCTAAGCGGCCGCTCGACATGATCGTCAGCGGGATCGCGGTCCTGGTGTTCTCACCGCTGTTGGCAGCTATAGGAGTCGCCATCAAGGTTGAGTCTCGGGGATCCGTGCTATTTTCTCAATCGCGTGTTGGTAAGGAGGGCGAGGTTTTTCGGGTGCTCAAGTTTCGGAGCATGTTGGATCCGCAGCAGAGCATCAAGGCGGACGGCACTGAGATGACTAACTCGGAGCGCGTTACGAATGTGGGTCGAATACTGCGCCGAGTGAGCCTTGACGAGCTCCCGCAGTTGTGCAATGTGTGGCGCGGGGAAATGTCGCTCGTTGGGCCACGACCAGCTCTCCCCTACCAGGTCGAGAGATACACCGACCAACAACGCGTTCGATTGACAGTCCGACCTGGTCTCACCGGGCTAGCGCAGGTCAGCGGACGCAACAGCCTGACCTGGGACGAAAAGATTGCCCTAGATGTCGAGTACTGCCGCAATCTCACGCTTAAGACAGATCTGAGGATCCTGCTGCGGACTGCTCATGCCATCCTCTCGTCCGACGGACAAGTCTTCACTCAGCATGACGCCCTTAGCGAACACGGTGACGTCGGCTATCTGAAGCATATTTGATTGGGGAAGCACGCAATGACTGCCGCCTTGACCGTTCTCTTCACATCTGTGGGGCGACGAGTTGAACTGATTCGCCACTTCTTGGAGTACGCAAGCGCGCATCCTGAGGATCTGTCTGTCCTGGGAACTGAAATTGATCCTTTTTCGCCCGCCGCTCAAGTATTGAAGCACGCAGTCATCAAAGTGCCGCGAGCCGACGATCCAGCGTATCTGCAGGTGATTTCCGACATCTGCCACGAGCGGGGTGTAAACGTGATCTTCCCTCTCATCGATCCGGACGTATATACGCTTGGAACCGCGTCGCGTTTACCCCTGGCGTCTGTCGGTCCTGATGCTGCCGTAATCGTTTCCGACAAGTGGCTTACCTATCAATGGCTAAACGAGCACGGGATACCTACCGTGGAATCGTGGCTTCCGGGGTCTATAGGCGAAGTGGATTTTCCGCTTTTTATTAAGCCACGGCGTGGCAGCGGTGGCGTCGATGCTTTTCAAGTCAACTCCGAGAATGAGTTTGCTTTCTTTTCGAGTTTCATCGATTCGCCGATTGTTCAGCGCTCGCTTTCCGGATCTGAAATCACAGTGGACGTCGTGGTCGGCGCACGTGGCGAGGTTCTCGCGACAGCTCAACGCATGCGCCTGGCCATTCGAGGAGGCGAAGTCAGCCGCGGCATGGTCGTCGACGACCCCGAGGTGACACAAATCGTGGGCAAAGTCGTCACAGCCTTGCAACCATCGGGTCCGATAACGGTCCAGGGAATGTACGCGAGCGACGGCTCCTTTCGCGTCACCGAGATCAATGCTCGCATGGGAGGCGGCATCCCGCTGGCCGTCGCTGCAGGCGTGCCAGTCGCCAGGCTTCTGGTCGACAGCTGGTTAGGTCGAGAACCTGAGGCCGTCAAGACCCTAGATGTTGGTCTTCACATGGTTCGTTTTGACGACTCGTTGTTCTATAGGCCGTGACAATCCTAAAGGTGCGCGCAGTCGTCTTTGACATCGACGACACTTTGATGCCAGAGCGCGAGTACGTTCGGAGTGGCTACGAGCACGTTTCCAATTGGTTGGCGCCCAGAATTTCGCTGAAAGCGAACCAGCTGCAAGGTGAGTTGTGGGCTATTTTTGACTCGGAGCACCGTGGTCGAGCCTACAATCGGCTATTGGAGATCCATGGAATTGACGACGCTCTTCTGGCGCAAGAGTGTGTGCAGATATACCGAGAGCATGCCCCTGATGTGAAGCTCGCGGAATCTGTCCAGGACGTTCTCGCCTGGTGCCGCAGCCAGGGGCCGGTTGGAGTGGTTTCGGATGGTCCACTAGGGATGCAGTCCGCAAAGGCTCGTGCGCTTGGACTGGCAGAGCAAGGGCTCCATGTCGTTCTGAGTGATGAATTAGGTGGTCGTGCTGCGTGGAAGCCCTCTCCTGCAGGGATGCTGGAGGTATGCCGCCGGATGCGAATACTCCCTCGCGACGCGGTGTATGTGGGCGACAATCCTGCCAAGGATTTTCTAGCTGCACACCTCGCTGGCATGGCCGCTATCCGTTTTCGCACGGCTGGCCAATTGCACGCTAGCAGCGAGCCCGAACCCGGCGCCGAGGCCGACATCGAGATTCGCGAGTTGAGTCAACTCCGATCAGTTCTCGAGTACGTATGACGCATCGGCGATGTCCCCCCTCCCCCCCCGGATCGGGTCCTCTCGGGCCGGTATCAGGTCGTGAATCGGGCCGTGTGTCCGCTGGCCGTTGAACCAACGCACCCAGTGAAGGGTTTCGAGCTCGACCTGCCCGACGTCGCGCCAGGATCCCTTACGGCGGATGAGTTGGGTCTTGTTCGCGACTACCTGCAACCCAGTCGACGCGGCGTCTCGTCGGCGTCGCCCACCGAAGCCGTAGGAACGGTAGGCCCCGCCGGAGCGGCCAGGGACCAGATCCAGCAGCCTCGCCCGCGTCCGGCCGTGGACGTCGTGGGTGAGATCGACCATGCCTTGGGGCCGCGTCCGCGGTGATGACGGCGCTCACTGAAATTCCCCAGTTCTGCTCGGCGGATTCCAGCGGTCGTAGCTACACCTGAGGTAGGTAGGTATGCGATCTGGTTCAACACGTCGTCCTGGACGACAGCCGATGGTGGACAAGCAGCGCGCATTCGCGAAGTTGCTGCAGCAGGGTGTCTCGATCTCGGAAGCGTGTCGGCGTCTCGGGATCGACCGCAAGACCGGGCACTGGTGGAAGAACGGCGGAGTGATCGTCACGGAGACCGGCTCTCGCGTCGTCGAACCCGTCGTCGGACGCTACCAGCGTGCGCCCGACTCTGGCCGGTATCTGAGCGAGGCGGAGCGAGTGCTCATCGCGGATGGCACCCGGCTTGGCAAGTCTGCCCGCGCGATCGCCGCGGAACTCGGCCGGGCCGTCTCCACGGTGGCGCGTGAGTTGACCCGCAACCGCGCCAGCGACGGCGCTTACCACCCGTACACCGCGCAGGCTTTGATGCGGGCACGTCGGCCACGTCCCAAACGTCGACGGCTCGAGACCGACGACCGGCTGCGGCTGCTGGTGCTGGCGTATCTGGACAAGCGCTGGAGCCCCGAGCAGATCGTCCACGACCTCGCCGCCCAGCATGGTGAGCGCATCGCGGTCGAGACGATCTACCAGGCGCTCTACTCCCCGAGCAAGGTGATCGCCCGCGATGCAGGCGCGGTGCTACGCACCGGGCGGCTCCATCGACGTCCGCGTCGTCGTGGCGATCAGCGTCGACCACGGTTCGTGGTGCCGATCACCCCGATCGACCAGAGGCCCGCAACGGTCCTGAATCGCATCGAGCCCGGCCATTGGGAAGGCGATTGCATCGTGGGCGCGTTCAACCGCTCCGCAATCGGCACACTGGTCGAACGCACATTCCGCTACACGATCCTGCTCCACCTCGATGGCGACTCACGCGCTGGCGCGATTCGCGACCAACTCATCGCGACGTTCAGTGCGTTGCCGCCGTCGATGCGGAAGTCGCTGACCTGGGACCAGGGCAGCGAGATGAGCCACCACCACACCGTGGCGCAAGCCGTCGGCATGCCGGTGTTCTTCTGCGACCCCGGGAAGCCCTGGCAGCGGCCCACCAATGAGAACACGAACGGCCTACTGCGCGACTACTTCCCGAAGGGTACGAACCTCCGCGTGCACAGCGTCGAAGGCCTTCAGAGAGTGAGCAACGAGCTCAACCGTCGCCCCCGGAAAACGCTCGGCTGGCACACACCCCACGACCTGTTCGCTAACCTTCAGGCCACGGCCGTGTAGCTACGACCGCTGGAATCCGCCGAGCAACTCTGGGGAACTTCGCTGAGCGCCGTCACGTCACGGAACTCACTCGGGTAGGGCTTGGCACGATGGCATCCTTCCAGGCTCGCCCATCGGGCAGGCCAGATCAGATGTCATCTACACGTGCAGCAGACCCGCGACCCGACCTCCTCGGTCAGCGCGTTCAGGACTACTGCGGCCTTCTTTGTTGGCGGCCATGTGAAACTGCCCGTAGGCGGTCACGAGAACTGCCCGTAGATGGCCAGCAGATCTGCCCGCTGGTGGCCACGAGTTCTGCCCACGTCTGATGGTTCCGCTCCGCGCGTCGTCGCGCGCCCTACGCGGCCAGGGCCACCACAACCCGGTGGGCAGAACTCCTGGCCGCGAACGGGCAGTTCTCATGGCCACCAGCGGGCACTTCTGCTGGCCGCCAATGGGCAATTCCTACTGGCCGTTGACACTTCTTCTCCACTGACACCACGAGCGTCTTCCCGTCTCGGCCCCTTCGTCTAGGGCTCGGTCAACAGTCGTGGGATACAGGCTGACGCGTAATCGGATCGATTCAGTTGGCCCGCACGCCATTGAGGAGCTCCATCACTCACTGGGACGGGATTGTAAGCCGGTCGACCACGCGGCGGTGGCAGGTCGCGGTGAGCCATCATCCGATAGATTCGGCACAATGACTGCGACGACCCAGCAAGCTCATGTGCCGCCCGCACCGCTCGCGCGTGAACCCTTCCACGTCCACCTCGGGACAGCACTGCTGTTCGGTCTCTACGTCGCACTACTGGCGGGTAGGTTCACGCTCGACCGGATCAGCTCTTCACTTCCAGCGCTCGACCTTCGTTTGGCGGCAATCTACGCAATCGGCCTGGCATGGATGTGGTGGTTTGCGGTCGCACACCGGTACGTTAAGACGCGGTTGCCGCATACGAGCATCGCGTTCTTCCTCGCTTGGCTCTCATGGATGGCGATGTCGGCCGGATGGGCGCCTGCTGGCGCACGCACCGCCGACAATCTGCTCGACCTCGGACTGCTCGCGGGTTTCCTTTTGCTCGGGTTCCACTTGATGGCCGCGTTGCCGGCACAGGTCGTTGCGCGGCTATGGACGTGGGTGTTTTGGACTGGAGTCATCTACTTTGCCGCAGCAATGCTTGAGGGGCCCGGGGCGCAGGGCCGTTACTCGGCGTTCGGTGGCGGCCCCAACGTGTTCGTGCGAATCATGCTGCTCGCTGCCATCGCTGCGCTGTTCCTGACCGCCAGCCGCAAGAAGTCATGGCCTCTTTTCGCAGTCCCGTTGTTTGCGGTTGGCGCGGCGCTTTCCGGTAGTCGTGGCGGGCTACTGTCGGCCGCCATCGTCGTCGTTCTCTTCTTGATCCCGATCGTACAACGGCTCGGCGGCAAGCGTTTCCTGCGCTTCGGCCTTGCAGCTGGCGTCGTTGCCGCGATTGCTGCCGCCTCGGACGGCGGCGCGATTTTTCGGTTCGTACAGGACCGCTACATCCAGCAAACCATCGTCGAGGGTTACACGTCGGGGCGCACGAGCATCTTCGAACAGATCCTCGTCCTCTACAACCAGAACCCGGTCGGTGGCGTCGGGCTTGACGGATACTACGCGTTGCAGCCCAGAGGGAGCGTCTTCGAATACCCACACAATCTGCTCCTCGCGACTGCAGGAGAAGGTGGTTCAATCGGGGCAGCCCTTTTGATCGGCACACTGGCCGCATTCGCGATCGCCGCCACCAGAGTGCGCCCGATGCAGCCCGCAGCGTTCACTGCGCTCCTCGCCGGTGCATACCTGCTCTTCGCGTCAATGTTCTCGGGCGACTACTACGACTCACGGTTCATGTGGTTCTTCCTCGCTGTCGCGGCGACCGTCACAACCAGTCAACGCGACCACATCGAAGACAGGCTTGAGGAGCGCGATCTGCAACGAACGTAGGCGCCGAACCGAGATCGAGCTCGGTACGCCGAGGCTGTGTCTGCAGCCTTCACTTGACCATGTCCGAGCCCGGAGCCTTAGCGCGATACGCTGTTTAGCGGCCCCGGCGAGGAGTGACATCTCGAGGGCTAGGAATCGAAATTTCACTCGATGGGACGACAATGAGTAGCGTGAGGGGCGCTTCGATCCCTACAGCCCTGCTGTTCGCGTCGCAGATGGTAGCAGCCGTTGCAGCGTTCGGCGTCAGCTTCCTCGCTGCTTTCGTGATGACACCAGCGGAACGCGGGGATCTCGCTCTATGGCTGCAATTGGGCTATCTCGCGACTACTCTTGCGATGCTGGGACTTGAACGACCCGCAACAGTGCACATCGACGGCAACTTCCACGCTGTCAATCGATTGCAGATACGGCTTCTCAGTCCCTCAATCGCCACACTTGCGGCGTTGGTCCTATCTGTGGGCATGCTGGCAGTCCTAACGGGAGTCAACTACACACTTCTGGCGCTGATTGCGCTTGGAGCTGTCTTCGCTTTGGTGAGTCTTTGGGGACGGACCGCGCGAGTCAGCTACATAATTAGCGGTCAATGGAAGCCCTTTGTAGGCATTACGGTTCTGATTCAGGTATGCCTCCTTCTGGGTGCCGGTGTCTTGGCGATGGCGGATGTCTCGGGTGTCACAGCTTGGGCGACCGTATATGTCACGAGCGCGGCCATCACTGCGTTGGTTTTGCTCCTGAGTGGAGCAGCAGGTCGCGCGGCGCCCGCCAGCCTCGATCTTCCGCCCGGCAAACTCTCGCGGCTGGGTCTCGAACTGTTGCCGGCAAGCCTTGGCAATACCGCCATGCTTCGCTCTGACCGGCTGCTACTGCCGTTTCTTAGTTCTAGTTCGCAACTAGGGCTTTACGTGCTGGTCGCGACAGCGACGGAGCTGGCTAGTGCCCCAGTAAAGCAGTACGCTGACGCCGCATTGCGTCAGTGGAAGAGGAATCCTCCGACGCGCTCCAGGTTTCTTTGGTCTATTTTTGTCGCGGGTCTGTTTGGTGCAGCAATGGCGACCTGTGCCGCGCTTGTGTGCTGGCTGGTAATTTCACGGTGGCTGCCGGATTATCGTGAGTCACTGGCGCTACTTCCGCCGCTCATCGTGGCTGCAGCAATTTACAGTTGCACGCGGGTGCAACAGGGTATGCTTATCGCTGAAGATCGCACACGATCTGCGTCGTTCGTCGAGGTCACTGGCATGGTAGCGTCCGTGATCTCCTATGTCGTCCTGATCCCAATTTTCGGAGCATTCGGAGCGGCTTGGGGATCAGTGATCGGATACACTTTCGCGCTATTGGCTGGGATCACAGCGGGATTGCGAGGTCGAAGTGGCGGACGCCCTCTCGGCCAAAGCGCTCCGGATGAAACTAACGGGTAGTGACGAGCGAAGGCTAGGCCGCAACGGCCGGTCATTGAGCACCGCAAGTGGAACGAGCAGTATCCACTTCACAAAGATGAGGCTCGGATACTAGGATCGTCACGTCGTCGAACCGGGCAGGGTCCGCCTCGGCCGCTTCCAGTAGCGGCCGCTGCCAGACGGTCCGCCAGGCGGTGCCCAGCTGCCGCCGGATGCCGCTCACAGACGCGTGCTCAGAGCGGATCTGCTCGATCGCCCACCACGAAGCCCGCCTCATCAGCTTCGATCGCGGCGCCGCGATGCGCTCGTCCTGCTCGAGGAACGTCACCACTTCGCAGGTGAGCTCTTGGCAGCACCATTGGCGCTTGCGCTAGAGCAGCCTCACCGGCCGCCCCATCGCTGGGTGACGTCCCGCTGAGTGGGTCAAGTCCCCGGTAGTGGTGTAGCGGTGTCCTTCGTTCTGGCTGGTTAGGCGGAGAGCTGGAGGGCGGGTTCGGTGGTCACCTCGCTTCCGGTGTCGGCCACGAGTGTGAGGCGGCTCTTGGCGAGCATCTCGAGGCCGAGGTAGCGGCGCCCTTCGGCCCATTCGTCGGTCTGCTCCGCCAGGACCGCGCCGACCAGGCGGGTGATGGCGTCGCGGTTTGGGAAGATGCCGACGGAGTCGGTGCGGCGACGGATCTCGCGGTTCAGGCGCTCGTTCGGGTTGTTCGACCAGATCTGCTGCCAGAGGCCTTCGGGGAACTGCGCGAAGGCGAGGATGACGGCGCGCGCCGCGTCGAGGTGCTCGAACGCGTCGGGCAGCTTCCCGTCGACGTAGTCGAGCAGTCGATCGAACTGAGCGTGGACGGCGTCTCGGTCTGGCTGATCGTAGACGGAGTGCAGCATCGCCTTCACGGCTGGCCAGAGGTTCTTGGGCGTGACGGACATGAGGTTCACCGCGTAGTGCGTTCTGCAGCGCTGCCAGCTGGCCCCTGGGAGGTTCGCGGCGATCGCCTCCACCAGGCCCTGGTGGGCGTCGGAGGTGACCAGTCGCACGCCGGTCAGGCCGCGGGCGACAAGGTCGGCGAAGAAGCTGTTCCAGGCCGGCCCGGTCTCGCTGGTGGCCACGCGCATGCCGAGCACCTCGCGGCGCCCGTCGGCGTTGACGCCGGTAGCGACCAGCACGACGGCATTGATCACGCGCCCGCCTTCGCGGACCTTCATCGTGAGCGCGTCGGCGGCGACGAACGTGAATGGTCCCGCCTCATCCAGCGGCCGGTGCCGGAACTGCTCGACGTGCTCGTCGAGATCGGCCGCCATGCGCGAGACCTGCGACTTCGACAGCGAGTGGATGCCGAGCGTCTTCACCAGCTTGTCCATCCGCCGGGTGGAGACGCCGGCGAGGTAGCAGTCGGCGACGACGGTGATCAGCGCGGTCTCGGCACGCTTGCGCCGCTCGAGCAGCCAGTCAGGGAAGTAGGTGCCCTGCCGCAGCTTCGGGATCGCGACATCGACCGTGCCGACGCGCGTGTCGAGCGGGCGGTGCCGGTAGCCGTTGCGATGCGTCGTGCGGTCGGGGCTGGGCTGGCCCCATTCGGCGCCGACGACCGCGTCGGCGTCGGCAGACAGCAACGCGTTGATCATCGTCTGCAACAGCGAGCGCATCAGATCCGGCAACGCGTCGGTCAGGGCTTCTGCCAGCACGCCGGCAGGGTCGACAATATGAGGAGCGGTCATCGTGATGACTCCATTCGAGTGGGTTGTAGGAGATTCCTCGAAGGATCACACGGTGACCGCGTCTACGTCATCGTGACGAGCCGCGCCACCGGCGTTACACCACTATGCGGGACTCAACTCTCCGCGGTGACGTCCCCTGGGGTGGTGTAGTTCTCGGTGCTGAGTGTCACGTCGTTGACGTGGTGAGCCATCGTGCGATGGTCAGTGAGAACCGACTAAAGCTACTCACAGAAAGACACAACGCACGATGGCTCTTGACCAGTCTGCCCTCCTCGAGCTCCTCGGGGAACTGAAACTCACCGATGTCACCGATCGGATCCGGTCCGCGACCGAGACGCTCTACCAGGAGCTGATCGATGCGGAGGCGGCCGCGTTCATCGGCGCTGCCCCGTTCGAGCGCAACCCCGACAGGGTGGCGCAGCGCAACGGCACCCGGCCGCGCACGCTCACGACCACCGCCGGCCAGTTGGACTTGCGGATCCCGAAGTTGCGGCAGGGGACGTTCTTCCCGTCGCTGTTGGAGCGGCGCCGCCGCGTCGACCAGGCGCTGTTCGCGGTGGTGATGGAGGCGTACGTGCACGGCGTCTCGACCCGCAAGGTCGACGACCTCGTCAAGGCGCTCGGTGCCGATACCGGGATCTCGAAGTCCGAGGTGTCCCGCATCTGCGCGAACCTCGACGAGGACGTCGCCGCGTTCCGCGACCGGCCGCTGGCCGACCAGGCCTACCCGTACGTGTTCCTCGACGCCACCTACTGCAAGGCCCGTGTCGGCCGGCGGGTGGTGTCGCAGGCGATCGTCGTCGCCGTCGGCGTGGCCGCGGATGGTCGCCGCGAGATCCTCGGTTTCGAGGTCGGTGAGACCGAGTCGCAGCCGTTCTGGACCGCCTTCCTGCGGTCGTTGAAGGCGCGTGGCCTCGGCGGCGTGCAGCTGGTCATCTCCGACGCGCACACGGGCCTGATCGCGGCGATCGAGACCGTCTTCGCCGGCGCCTCCTGGCAGCGCTGCCGCGTCCACTTCATGCGGAACGTGCTCACGAACGTGCCGAAGACGGCCGGGCCGATGGTCGCCTCGATCATCCGCACGATCTTCGCCCAGCCCGACGCCGAGCACGTGCTTGGCCAGTTCGACGAGGTCGCCACGATGCTCACCCGCTCGCATCCGAAGATCGCCGCGATGCTCGACGACGCCCGCGACGACCTGCTCGCGTTCACGCAGTTCCCGGTCGCGCACTGGCGACAGATCTGGTCCACGAACCCGCTCGAGCGCGTCAACAAGGAGATCAAGCGCCGCACCGACGTCGTCGGCACCTTCCCCAACCCCGCCTCGCTGCTGCGCCTGGCAGGCCACGTCCTCATCGAGCAGCACGACGAATGGGACGGCGCAGACCGCCGCTACTTCAGCGAACGCTCCATGGCACTGCTGACCGCCCAAGACGAGGAGGTGGCCATCCCCGAACTCGCCGCTGCATAATGAACCAACTGACCCGCACGGTGTTGAGAAACTCCACCACTCAGCGGGACGTCACCCGGGATGTTGGCAACCGGGTAGGTGGCCGTAGCCTTTGTGATTCCGGTCGCGCGCCGACTCGGAACAAAACGGGTTGCTGTAATCGTGGGAACATTCGTCGTCGCTGTATCACCCTTCCCCGACGCGATACGCGCCGCGCTCGTGGACCACCTGTGCACCCGATTCTACAAGCAGCTGTTGCCTGAACAGCATTCGTCAGGCCGCGACCTGAACACTTCGCAGGCGACTGTTTTCGCTCGGAGTAGGCGTCGACGGATACTGTCCCACTTCAGGACGGTCACCAGTTCAAGCATCCCCACAACTTGGTCTTGGTAACTGCCGCGGAAGGCGGCATTGCCGGGAAGGCGGCATTGCCGGGGAAGTGCGGCGCTCCTGACCTACCTGTGGGCGGATTGAGCGTGCCGTGACGGCCGCACGCCGCTCCCTGCCTAGTTTCTGAACTGTCAAAGGAACGGAAACGAGTGGTCAGGAGAACGGCGTGCGTGATGTCAGCCTATGGCGGTGCCTGCTGGGCGTCGAGAAGACGGTGATCGAGCGAGTCGAGTTCGACGAGGACGCCGACCTGTTGGTCGCGCACGTGCGGCCGACGAAGCGGCAGCGGGGCCGGTGCGGCATCTGCCGGCGCCGCAGCCCTGGCTATGACGCCGGGCCGGGTCGGCGTCGCTGGCGGGCGCTGGATCTGGCCACGGTGCGTGCCGAGCTCGAGGCGGAGTCGCCACGGGTGCGGTGCCGCACGCACGGGGTGGTGGTGGCCTCGGTGCCGTGGGCCCGTCACGATGCCGGCCATACGTACGCCTTCGACGAGACCGTCGCCTGGCTGGCGACCCAGTCGGCGAAGTCCACCGTGACCGCGCTGATGCGGATCGCCTGGCGCACGGTCGGCTCGATCATCACTCGCGTCTGGGCCGACGTGGAGGCCGGCACCGACCGGTTCGCGGGTCTGCGGCGGATCGGGATCGACGAGATCAGCTACAAGAAGGGCCACAAGTACCTGATGGTCGTCGTCGACCACGACCAGCGCCGGCTGGTGTGGGCCGCGCCCGGACGCGACCGCGCCACGGTGCGGCAGTTCTTCGACCTGCTCGGCCCCGAACGGTGCGCGCAGATCACCCACGTCTCCGCTGACGGCGCCGAGTTCATCGACGCGATCGTCGCCGAGAAGTGCCCGGCCGCGGTCCGCGTCGCTGACCCGTTTCATGTCGTCTCGTGGGCCACCGACGCGCTCGACGAGATCCGCCGGGAGACGTGGAACGACGCCCGCGAGCTGGCTCGCAAAGAGCCGAAGCGGGGTCGTGGACGTCCCCGCGCCGATGCGCCGTCGCGGCCGGGCAGCGAGCGCGCTACGGCGCTCAAGGGCGCCCGCTACTCGCTCTGGAAGAACCCGGAGAACCTCACCGAGCAGCAGCAGGTGAAGCTCGCCTGGGTCGCCAAGACCGACCCGAGACTGCACCGCGCGTACCTGCTCAAGGAGGGGCTGCGCGTCGTCTTCCAGTTGCCCTACTCGCAGGCCGTCGAAGCGCTGGACCGGTGGATCAGCTGGGCTCGCCGCTGCCGCATCCCCGCGTTCGTGAAGCTGCAGAAGCGGATCGTCAAACACCGGGCGAGGATCCTCGCCGCGATCGAGCACAAGCTCTCCAATGGCCTGATCGAGTCGACCAACACCAAGATCCGGCTGATCACCAGGATGGCGTACGGGTTCAAGTCACCCGAAGCGCTGATCGCCCTCGCGCTGCTGAACCTCGGCGGTCACCGACCCGCCCTCCCGGGCCGGACATGACCCACAGGTACGTCAGGAGAGCCGGAAGTGCTGTTGCAGCTCGGATTATGGATACTCACAACAACGGCATTGGGTTACGGCTGCAGCACCGCGTCAACTCTTGCGGTTGCCACGGGTCTATACGTCTGCGTAGCGGCGATGTCCTCAGGCGGCTACTGTGACTCTCTTTGTATCTCGTTCTTCCTTATAATGGCGGCTGTCGTACCGCACAGCACGTTGAGGAATCGGAATTCAGCCTTGACCGGGCCTTTCGGTGACAGCCTGCAAGGCCGCGATCAACTTTGCCGCAAGCACGTCACGGTCAAACTGAGTCTCGGCGAGCCGGCGAGCATTCGACCCCAACCGTCTCGCTCGGTCGGGATCGTTCGCAAGCGACACAATCGCCCTCGCTGCGGCCTCGAAGTCCGTCGGCGAAACTACGATGCCGGCTTCATTCTCCTCGAGGAGATCACGTTGCCAGCCGCCGTAGTTGATGGCGACAGGGCGCCCTGAAGCCAAACCATCGAAGAACTTGTTCGCACTGTTTGCCTCCATCTCGGGCACTGGGAGGAAAAGAGACGTGGTGATTGTTGATGCAGCGAATGCCTGGGCCACGACTCGTTTAGGTACGGGGTCGTACATATAAAAGTTGTTGTTGAGGACCTGCAGGTCAATTGCCCTCTTAGTGATCGTGGCGCGCTCTCGACCCTTCCCGACTACGACGAACGCGACGGTTGGGTCGATCGATCTTGCCCTGGCAGCGACTTCCGCAAGGTAGCCGACACCGTTGATCCTTCCTAGCGTCCCGCAATAGAGGATGATCTTGCGATCATTGAGTTCGGGCTTGCTTTCCAGCCATGGGTTCGGGTCGTTATGTGCTGCACCAAAGAGCTGTAGGTCCGCCGAGTTGGGGATCATGTCAATCCGCTCCCCATCGATTCCGGTGCGGACGATGCCATCTCGCATGCCTGGAGACAATGCGACAATGCGTTCAGAGGAGTGATATGCGACACTCTCCATCCGTCGTGCAAGCCAAATCATTGGCTTGCTTCGAAGTGCCCCAATGGCGATTGGCAACTCCGGCCAGAGGTCGCGGACCTCAAAGACCAATGGCGTGTTGCGGAAAGCCTTGGCCGCGATTGCAGGCATGATGATCGTTAGAGGTGTGCTTGTCGCGAACAATAAATCGGCTCGCAAGCGCCTTGCTTTGAAAGAGGACAACCACGCGAATGCTAGAAAGGCCCAAATGCGCTTGGCATAAGTCATCTGGTTTGAATACGGCACTCGGACTGAATGAACGACGTAGCCGTCCCGCTCTATCGTCGTCCAGCCTGGTTCGGATTCAGGCGAGCGACGGCTTGTTACTATCTGCACGTCCAGTCCGGATTGCGCCAGCCGCTTGGCGAATTCGTGGGTTCGAGTACCTCCTCCGGATTCCGGTCCAAGGTAGTACTGGTGCAGGTAGACAAGTCGAGTGCGAGATCTCTTCACAGTAGTGGTCTCTCCGTCATTGAGGTCCATGTCTCAGCCATTAGTATATCGTGTTCCCCGACCTTGAGAGGCTCTTCGGGCATTCTGTGACTCGCGGGGCCGTTTGAGCGTGCGCGGTTGTCTCGAAAGCGTTCACTGACCGCCCTAGGCCAGATCGGCTGTCCAGATCGGATCGTCCCGGGACAGGCGACCACGCCGACCCACGTTCGATGGCAGTAGCGGCGCGATCCGCGCCCACTGCGCATCACTCTCGATCGACGAGAACGAGCATCGAAACCGCAGCAGTCATCCCGGCGGAATCGCGCGTGAAACGGCTCACGTATGGAAGGCACACCCTAGGTCGTAGTCATCCTTCGCTTCGTAGCGTCCGCTCCTACTCGCGTCGCACAGTTCGGCGTCGCTAGTGTCGTGGACGCACAACCTACCATGAGAGAGCGCCGCGACCCTGCACGAGTCGAGGTCGCAACCCGCGACGTTGAAGCCCTGCTGCACCGCTCGCGTGGCTACCGGAAAACCGACGCACCCTGCCCGACGACGACGAGTTTCCTTTGCATTCTCATCGATGGCCCCTCGTTATAGCTACAGGTTGGAGATTGACGCTCAGAGCGGCATTAACTGCACGCCATCAAGCGACCAGATTCAGACAACGCTATTAAATGCACTGACCGCCACGACCGTGTCCGCAGGCACATCGCTGCACGTGGTCCGAGTCTCGCCTCCAGTGACGACGCCGATCTCAAGACCCTCGCAGGCTTCAGATCTCATCGCGATGGCTACGCCAGCCGATGACGGTCCGAGCGCGGTCACATTCTGTGCGACAGCAACCCAAGCACCCGCGCCGGTGCGAGCCTGCGCCATGTCATCACACAGAACGACGCCGCCGCCCGCACCAGCCAAAGCAACTGGCTCGTCGCAGGGCGAATCCGCCCGTTGCCCCTGAAGGACGAGTTGCCCGTCAGGCGCGATACAGTTGCCAATGCCCTGGTCTGGCGATTCTTCCCATCCGACGCCAGCTGTGAACGTGCGGTGGGCAACGGGCTCACAGTCGGCGTTGCCGACAACGGCCACGCCACGCCGACCATCAGGATTCGGCTCGAGTGACAGCACCTCGCCCTGCACTTGGAGGCCAGCCGCGGTCCACGTTCGTCCAGAATCGGAGGTCACCTCGACCGAGCCCGGCTCGCCGCAGATTCCGGAGACCGCCCGCCACGCGACTGAGCCTGAGACCGCGCTCAGCAGCCGGACGGACGTGCTTGCGGTCTCGGCCGTCCCTGATGGCGCTGGGATGGAAGTCTCGCCGACGGGCTGTGACTCCGAGGGCGCCGGAGTTTGCGGCGCTTCGCCCAACTCCCCGGATTGACGATGCGCGCCGAGCGCCCAAAAGATCAGCACCGCATCGACGACAAGCAGGACGGCGATCGCGATAACTCCGAGCAGCAATCTGCGCCGGTTCCTCCCCTGGCCGATGAGCTGACGCATCACCGCACCTTGGGCAGGGCGAACCGCGTCTTTCGTTGCTGCTCCTTGCGCTCGACATAGCCGTAGTGGCCGTAGCCGTAGTTGCCATAGCCGTAGGCGTCGGCGCCGCGCGTGGGCACCATCGTAAGCACAACCCCTGAGATCTCTGAATCGGCCGTCTCGAGCAGCTGCATCGCGTTCTCCAGCTGCCCCTTCGTCGCCTTACCAGCCGACGCAACCACGATGACGCTCTCGACGTGCTTGGAGAGCACAGCGGCATCAGTCACCGGGAGCAACGGTGGCGCGTCGAACATCACCCAGTCGAATTCCGCCTGCAGATCCTTGATCAGCGTCGCCATTGCCTTGGAACCCAGAAGCTCGGACGGGTTCGGGGGAATCCGCCCCGCGGGGAGCACGTAGAGCGACTTCGTGCCCCACTGCTGCACGGCGTCGACGAGCTCGACCCGACCGATGAGGACGTCGGTCAGACCGACACCGCCGTCGAGGTTCATGTAGTCAGCGATCTTTGGCTTGCGGAGGTCTGCGTCGACGAGGATCACTGTCTGACCGGCGTCAGCGAGCGCCAACGCGAGGTTCGCGGTCGTGGTGCTCTTGCCCTCACCGGGCATCGAGGAGGTGACAACGAGTGTGCGCGAACCGTCATCGACTTCGATGAACTGCAAGTTGGTGCGCAGAGTTCGGAACGACTCCGAGCGCGGGCTTTGCGGGTCAGAGTGCACGATCAGCGGACGCTGCTTCGCCTTCGGGTCGAAAGCAATGGCACCGAGCAGCGGGGCTGGTGTCACAGCGCGGACGTCGCGCTCGTTGCGAATGCGGGTGTCAAGCACTTCCCGCAGCAGCGCGAATCCCGCAGCGAGTGCGAAGCCGATCAGAGCGCCAAGCGCCACATTGATCATCGTGCGAGGGCTGATTGGCGCAGTCGGGACCGTCGCCTGCTCGACCACCGCGAGCTGCACAGGGCTTGCGAGTTCGGGGCGAGCTTCGATCGAGCTCACCGTCTCTGCAAGGCTCGCCGCCGTGGCATCCGCGAGCGCAGCAGCTTCGGCCGGCTCGTCGCTAGTGGCGGTGATCTCGATAATCGTCGTCTCCGGCACCGTCGAGGCGCTGATGCGGGAGTCGAGGTCTGCATTGGTCTCGTCCAACTGGAGAGACTGGACGACGCCGTCGAGCACTCGCTGCGAATCGACCAGATTCGCGTAGGTCGCCACGCGGGAGAGTGTGTAGGTATTGCCCTGTGCCAGCTCAGCGGTCGTGTCGCCAGACTGCACCGAGACGAACACCTGCGTCGAAGCCGAGTATGTCGGCGTCTGCACGAGCGAAGCGACCGCTCCTGCCCCGACGCCGACGAGCGTTGCGGCCACCAGCAGCACCCAATACTTCCTGATGATGCGGATGTAATCCGAAAGCTCCAACTTGACTCCCTACGCGTGGCTGGGCGCGACAAGAAAGGGCGCACGCCCCAGATATCTTGTCACACTGAGGATTGCGCTCAGTGGGTGCCTCTTGCAAGCGAACGCAGGCCGACGGCCATTCGCTCGATGTGCGCCTCGACCGCATCCGCCGATCGGCGATAGACCTCCGGCTCGAGGCGGTAGGGGTCCTCGACGTCGAGCTCGAGCGGGTCTTCGGGTACGGGCATGAGGCCACGCGCCGTCACCGCTGCCGCGACGACCCTGCGCATGAACGCCGCGAAGCCGTCGGCACCGAGCGGCGTCACCTCGATGTCGACGCCGCTCCCGCTCGCCAGTGCCTCCACGATGCGCGCGAACTCGACCAGCGTGAAGACGCGACGGTTCGCGCTCGGCACGAGACTCGCAGCCGCGCCGCGATGCTCGCGCGCCATGCCGAGGATCAGATCCGCCTCGGCGACGTACTGCTCAACTATGCGGCGCGCACGATGATCGAGCGAGTCTGCGACACCGAGTCGCACCGCTTCTGCAGCGGCATGCTTGTCCATGGGATCGCCGTCGCGGGCCTTCGTGCCGGCGCTCGCCACCGCCAGCGCAGGAATCGCGCTGCGGCCGAACGCCGCGGCAATCCGCGCGCGCAGCAGCTGCTCGGCCTGGGGGGAGCGGCACAGATTGCCAGAGCACACCGTGAGGATGCGGAAGACGCCGTCGACTATCGTCGGCTCAGAGGACGGACGGCTCGGCAGCGGCATGCAATCACACTATCGAGCGTCGCTTCGACACTAGCCAGGTAGCCTGTCAGGCGATCTCCGCACCGAACGAACGAAAGGTTGCGCCTCCATGCCGATCGAAGGCACCCGGCTCTGGGCATTCATCGGCCTGGGCGCGGCCGCGCTCTTCGCCATCGGCTCGGTTGTCGCCGTCACGCTCGTCTCCCAGCAACGCGAGGTCGGCGCTGAGAATGCGGGCAGCTCGAGCACCGCGTTGCAGGAGCGCTACTCCGCTGCCGCGGGAACGATCGAGTCCTGGGCGACCGACCACCAGCAGTCGCTCTGTGAGGTCGATGGCCGCATCGTGAGCGCCGTCGGCGTCGAGCAGCGCATGGACGCCGCCCTCGAGAACGCCGCCCTCGTCGCCGATGCGTGGCTCATCATCAATCCGGCACCGCGCGCGGCATTCGAGGCCGAGCGCGTAGCGACCGTCGAGCTCTTCGGAAGCGGATTCACCACTCCCGAAGACGAGGCCATCGCTACGCAATACGAAGGCGTTGAGGATGTCGTTGCTGCCTGCATGTCGGCACCGCGCGACACGGTGCCGCCATCGATTAGCGCACCGACCCAAGCAGACGTCGACGCGATCGAGGCGGAGGTGACAGGGTTGGGTGACGCATCCGCACCCGACACCGCTCGCCTTGACGCCCTCGACGCCGCGATCGCCGCCTTCTCGCCCGCTGTCCTGGCAGCGGCGGACGAGGTCGTGAACGTCAATCGGCTTGCCGCGACACAAGAGCCAGTGCGGACGACGGCTGACGCGCTGCGGTCAGCCGCAGATCCGTCGGCAACGATCGACGTGCTTGAGGCGCTCACTGCGCATGCGAACGCGGCCCTCGGACGGCAGGCGGAGATCGCGGCCGAAGACGCTGCGCAGGAGCAGCAGGCTCCTGCGCAGCAGCCGCAACCGGCGCCGGATCCGCGACCGGCGCCGCAGCCGGAGCCGACTCAGTCCGACCCGACTGAGCCTGGAGCCGGTAGCGAAGCCGACTCGCCCGTCGACCCAGAGGTACCGTAGCCTTACTCCGCCGCCCGGAGCTGGTACCACTTCATCTCGCTGCTCTTGCAGTGCAGCAGGCCACCCCGCCAACGGCTCGCTTACATCGCAGGCGGAGGCCGAAGCCGCAGAGACACAGCCACTCGGATGGCGCGCCACCCGCACGCTCCACGACGCGGTGCGGGATGCGTGGCGGCGGCAGGAGCAGAACCCGCGGGGGTACTCAGGCTGAGGCGCTACGCGACTCGAGCGGTGCCCAGTCCGGGTGGCTGGACGACCGCCTGCGCGACGTGACGGGCGCACGGGGCGCGAGCCGGCACATCCGCGACCTTTGTTCCGCTACTGCGGCGACAGCGGTCGCGGCCGATGGCCGGGCAGCGGTTTATGTTGTGCGAGCGCGCCCTCTGCCAGGCTTGCGAGCGCGTCGGCGAGCCGCCCCGTCTTGCGGTCGATCGTCTCGGCTGAACGGCGGTAGACCTCGATCGGGTAGCCGTAGGGGTCGACGACATCGAGCAGCATGGCGGGTTTCGGCATCTCGACACGCGCGCGGACACGCGCGGAAGCTTGCACCACGCGACGCATGAAAGCGGCGAATCCGTCAGTTCCGAGCGGATCGATGCGCTCGGCGGCGCTGCCGTCGGCTAGCGCCTCGACGATCATGGCGAACTCGACCAGCGTGAAGGTCTTCGCATGACCGCGGCGCGAGAGGGAGGCGACCGCCCGTCTGTGGTCGACGGTCATGGTGATGATCAGGTCCGCATCGGCGATCTGGGCGCGACGCAGTTTCCGGGCACGATGCGCTGCCGCGTCGGGCACTCCGAGACGTACCGCCTCGGCGGCGGCGTACCGGTCCATCGTGTCGCCGTCGATCGCCCGAGTGCCCGCGCTCGTGACCTCGAGGTTAGCGATCGCCGTGCGATCGAACGCCTGCGGGATGCGCAGGCGCAGCAGCTGCTCGGCCTGCGGCGAGCGACAGATGTTGCCGGTGCAGACGGTGAGCACACGGAATGCACCTGAAGGAGGGCGCGCAAAGAGGTGGCGCCGGCTGGGGATCGGCATGGTCGAAAGACTAGAGCGGCCGGCAACCGGTATCAGACTCCAGGTGCGTGTCTTCAGCCAATGCTGAGTGGGCGCCATCAGTGTCAGACTCGGCACTATGCCCACCGCCGCTTCGCAGGTTCGATCCCACGGTTCTCGTGCGGCAGCCGCGCCCCGCCTACTGGGGAACATATCCATGGCGGCCTCGACCGCACTCCGGTCGGTGGCAGACGACCCGCTGACGTTCGGCATCCAACTCGCCCGGCGATTCCCAGGTGCCCGTCCTGCGCTGCTCGCCCTCGCCCGATCTACGCGCGCTGACGACCGCGAACTCCTTGAGACCTGGCTAGGCGGCGATCTCGGGGCGACGCGCGACCAGTTGGACGAGCACGCCAGGCGCGGCAGCTTCAGCCGTCTCGCCGCTGAAGTGGCTCAGGCGGCCGGCAGGCCCGAGCTGGTCGTCGACGACGCGCGTGTCCACCCGGTCTCACGTGCACGTGCAGCGTGGCAGCTCGGTCAGGCCTCCTCGGCGATCGCGTTGCTCGCAACGCACGCTCCCGGCTCTCGACTGCATCGCGCCCTCCGCGCGGAACTCGCGCTGATGACCCCAGGCACGCGCCTCCGATGGACCCCCGACCGCGACGCGCGACCGAACGCATCCGCCTCTGGTGTACTGCACCTGCTGACGAACTCGCTCCCCCACACGCAATCGGGCTACACCGTGCGCTCCCACGAGGTACTGAAGGCGCAGCGCGAAGCCGGGCTCTCCCCCACAGCCATGACGCGCGTCGGCTACCCTGTGGTCGTCGGAGGGCTCAGGGCCGCAGCGCTCGACGTGGTCGACGGCATCGAGTACCACCGCGCGCTTCCCGCCCGCCTCGCCTCGACACCCGATGGTCGACTTGTGCAGCAGGCGGATGCGTTGGCGAAGCTCGCGGGACGCGTCCGCCCCGCCGTCCTCCAGACCACGACCCACTACCCGAACGCTCTCGTGGTGCGCGAGGTTGCGGAAGCCCTCGGGCTGCCGTGGGCCTACGAGGTGCGCGGGATGCTCGAGCAGACGTGGGTGGCTGGGCTGGGCAGCGATGAAGCCCGCGAGCGCGCGATGGCCAGCGAGCGGTTCCTCCTGACGCGCGAGCGAGAGGCGGAAATGGCGAGCGCCGCCGATGTTGTCTTCACGCTGTCGCGGAGCATGCGCGATGATCTCTCGGAGCGCGGCGTGCCACGTGAGCGCATCCATCTCGTGCCCAACGGCATTGACCCAGCACTCCTCGAGCGCGCGCTCCCGACGCCAGCCGCCGCGCGCGCCGCCGTCGGCTTGCCTCAAGAAGGGTTCTGGGTTGGTTCGACATCATCCCTGGTCGACTATGAAGGCTTCGATGTGCTGCTGGATGCGGTGCGGCTCGCTCGCGCGGATGGGCACGATGTGCGAGCCCTGCTCGTGGGAGACGGTGCGGCGCGGAAGGCGCTCGAAATGCAGGCGCAGCGCTCAGGGCTCGAAGGAACTGTGGTCTTCACCGGCCGTGTGCCCACGGACGCGGTAGCGGCCTACCGCGACGCACTCGATGTCTTCGTCGTCCCGCGCCACGATAGAGCCGTAACTCGAACTGTGTCGCCGCTCAAGCCCATCGAAGCGATGGCGAGCGGCCGGCCGCTACTCGTCAGCGCGTTGCCGCCGTTGCTCGATTCGATCGGTGAAGAGCTGCAGACGTTGGGCGCCTCGGTGCCCGCGGGCGACGCTGGCGCCCTTGCCGCGCGGATCGTCGAACTCTCGGTGGACGAAGCCGCACGGCTTCGCCTCGCGGCTCTCGGCAGGACGCGAGCGGCGGCGCGGACCTGGCGCTCGGTGGGCACGACGTATCGCGAGCGTTTCGACGCAATCGGAGCAAAACTCGGAATGTGGGAAGATTGACGAGGCGCGCTCTCGCACGTCGCCTCCCTTCTCTGAAAAGGAACGCCCAGGACCGCGAATGGCATCCCCGTCACAGCGCCCTGAGCCCAGGGGACTCCGAAAGAAGTGGCGCCGCGCGTGGTCGACGCGCGACGCCGGTGCCGACTTGCTCTCGGCCTCCCTTCGGAGTGAGCTGCAGGAGCAGTACGGCGACCTGAGCCACCTTCGCCGTGTCGGCAGCCGACCGCCGTTGCGTGAGTACTTCACCGAGCTGTTCGACCGCCGGCACTTCATTTGGGCTGGTGCACGCGGTGAAGCGGTCACGCGCTACGCGAACGAGCGATTGGGCGTCGCCTGGTACGTGCTGCGGCCCGTCCTCGATGCGGCCTTCTACTGGGTGATCTTCGGCGTCGTGCTGCAGATGGGGCTCGGCATGGACAACTTCGTCGCGTTCATCATCATCGGCGTGTTCATGTTCCAGCCGACCTCGAGGGCGATCACTTCGGGGTCCTCACTCATCCGCAACTCGAAGTCGATGATCCGGGCCTTCGCGTTCCCACGTGCGTCGCTCGCCGTCTCCCTCGTGCTGCGTGACCTGCTCAGTTCCATCCCGGCAATGGGCGTGATGTTCATCGCGATCGTCGCGATCCCGCCGCACGAGATGCCGTCGGCAGCGTGGTCGTTCTTCCCGATCATCCTGTTGCTCCAGCTCATGTTGAACCTCGGGTTCGCGCTGCTCTTCGGATGGCTCGGGTCGGTGATGCCCGACCTGTCGCAGGCCATGAGCTTCGCCTCGCGGCTATTGATGTACGCGTCGGCGGTCATCTTCCCAATCGAGCGCTTCATCGACCACCCTGTCGCGTTGGGGATCGTGCAGGCGAACCCGCTCTATGTCGTGCTCGAGATGTACCGCACCGTGCTCATCGACGGGGCTGCACCGGCCGCCGGTGATTGGCTCGAGCTCATCCTCTGGGCGGCGGGCTTGCTGCTCGTCGGCTTCACCCTGTTCTGGCGAGACGAGGAACGCTATGGCCGCGAGTGATACAGCCGCGGGCTGGCGCCTGAGCGGTGAACCCAAGCTCACGATCGCCGCTGAGAATGTGAGGCTTCGCTACACCGTGCAACGCACCTCCGGCGGCCGCTGGTGGCGTCGCGGGCAGGCGACGGCGGTCACCGGACCGGTGCTTCGCGGGGTGACGCTTGCCGCTCGCGAAGGCGAGATGGTCGGCCTCGTCGGCTTGAACGGTTCGGGCAAGAGCTCGTTGCTACGTGTCCTCGCGGGCCTGCAGCCGGCGACCTCCGGCACCGTGGTCGCTTCCGCGCAACCGCAGCTCTTGGGCGTCAGCGCCGCTCTGGTGCCCGAGTTGTCGGGGGCGGAGAACATCTGGCTCGGCACGCTTGCGATGGGCATGACGCCCGATGACGCCTATTTCGCCAAGGAGCGTGTAGAGCAACTCGCCGGCCTAGGGGCGTCGATCAATCAGCCGATGAAGACCTATTCGTCAGGCATGGCGGCAAGGCTGCGCTTCGCTATCTCGGTTGCCGCCGACCCTGAGATCCTCATGATCGACGAAGCGCTGGCGACCGGTGACGCATCGTTCCACGAGCGTTCGAAAGAGGCCATGCACGGGCTCATCGCTCGTGCCGGCACGGTCTTCTTGGTCAGCCATGCTGCGCAGACGATCGAGGAGATGTGCACACGAGCGCTCTGGCTCGATGCGGGCACACTCATTGCCGACGGACCCGCCGGCGAGGTCGCAAACATGTACCGCTACTACGCCCACAGCATTGCGATCGGCAAGAACGAGGCAGCCAAGCGGGCGCTGGTGAGCGCGACGGAAGCCCATCCCCCGAGACTCTCGACCAACTAAACCCACGCAGCACAGGAGCTCCATGTCCCAGCTCAAGATCATGACCGTCTACGGCACTCGACCGGAGGCCATCAAGGTGGCCACCGTGATCGACGCGCTGGAACGCGATGATCGCTTCGAATCGTTGGCAGTCGTCACGGGTCAGCACCGCGAGATGCTGGATCAGGTGAACGAGATGTTCGGCATCACGCCAAAGCATGATCTCAACCTGATGGCTCACGGCCAGCCGCTCAATCTCCTGGTATCTCGTGCGATAGCTGGCCTAGATGAGCTACTGGAAATCGAACGTCCTGACGTCGTGGTGGTGCAAGGCGATACGTCAACAGCGATGGCCGCAGCAATCGCGGCGTTCAATCGGCAGGTGGCGGTCGTGCATCTCGAAGCGGGGCTGCGAACCGGCGACCTCGATTCACCGTTCCCCGAAGAGGCGAACCGCCGGCTCATTGGGCAGGTCGCACGCCTTCACCTTGCTCCGACACGGGGCTCCCGAGCCAACCTCCTGCACGAGTCGTTCGACCCGGACACGATCGTCGTGAGCGGCAACACGGTGATCGATGCCCTGCTTGAGGCGTCTCGCTGGGACACGGTGCCATCGGATCCTGCCGTCGCAAAGGCGATCGCCAGCGGCCGGCCAATCATCCTCGCCACCACGCATCGTCGCGAGAGCCTCGGCGACAGCATGGATGCCATCGGCCGTGCGCTGACGACACTCGCCGACCAGCATGCCGACCACATCGTCTTGCTCCCGATCCATCGCAACCCTGCTGTTCGGCGGACCATCGTGCCTCACCTTGCGGACAAGCCAAACGTGGTCGTCACAGAGCCGCTGCCGTACGCCGAATTCACGAAGGTGATGGCTGCATCCCGCATCATCCTCACGGATTCCGGCGGTGTGCAAGAAGAAGCGCCCAGCCTGGGCAAACCTGTGCTGGTCTTGCGCGACAACACCGAGCGGCCCGAGGCAGTCGAAGCCGGGACGGTGCGCTTGGTCGGAACCGACTACGAGCGGATCCTCTTCGAGGCGAACCACCTACTCTCGGATCCGGACGCCTACGCTGCGATGTCGAGCGCCGTGAACCCCTACGGCGATGGGCAGGCGTCTGCACGCAGCGTGGCTGCAATCGCCGAGTTGCTTGGTGTCGGTGAGCGCCTGCCCGAGTTCACGATCGAGGATGTCGCGCAGCCGTGAAGTTGGCGAGCGCCTCCTGGATGACTTGCAGGTATCGCTTCGCGATCACGTCGTAGTCAACGTTCGCGGCGACCCAGGAGCGCCCGCCGTCTCGGCTGGCGACGCGCGCGCGATCGGCAGCGAGCTGCACCCAGAGTTCCGCGATCCCCTCCACGTCGCCCGGTGCTACGACATCGCCGCTACAGCTCTGCCGGACCAGCTCGGCCGCCTCTCCCGCGACTGCCGCTGTGACGTGCTTGCCCGTCGCCATGAGCTCATACAACTTTGACGGCACTGTCCATTGGAACGGCTCCCAGTCTCGAAGGGACACGACGGTCGTATCGGCCCATGTGTAGTGGCCGAATACTTCATCAGCTGCCACATGGGGCAGCAACTCGACCGGCGATCCGAGCGCTTCATTCAACGCGACTAGGCGGCGCACATCCGCTCCGTGACCGACGATGCGAGTCCTGACATCCACTCCCCGCTGGCGAGCACGCTGTGTGGCTCGGATCAAAACTTCGAGACCCTGGCTCCTGCCAATTGTGGCTCTCCTGACGTACCTGTGGGTCAGTTTCGGCCTGGGAGGGTGGGGCGGTGGCCGCCGAGGTTGAGCAGGGCGAGGGCGATCAGTGCTTCGGGTGATTTGAAGCCGTATGCCATCCGGGTGATGAGTCGGATCTTGGTGTTGGTCGACTCGATGAGGCCGTTGGAGAGGTTGTGCTCGATCGCGGCGAGGATCCGTGCCCGGTGTTTGACGA
>NZ_JABFAP010000001.1:0-13638 GCF_017168255.1 Agrococcus sp. KRD186 | reverse complement strand
CTGACATCACGCACGCCGTTCTCCTGACCACTCGTTTCCGTACCTTTGACAGTTCAGAAACTAGGCAGGGAACGGCGTGCGGCCGTCACGGCACGCTCAACGCGCCCACAGGTATGTCAGGAGCGCCGATATTCGTCTGAGGATTGAAGACGAGCGCGAGCGAGTGATCGAGCTGAGCCGCGAGCCGCATCGCCGCGAATCCGCCGCCGGATCCACCGAACAGTACGACGCGTCGAGAAGCGTGATCGGCGGCGAGTTTGCTGATGATTTCAACCAGCCGCGTCGCTAAGTCCGGCTGTTTGTAGTTGCCTGCGTACCACGCTAGGAACAGGTCTTCCGACAGGACAAGGGACGGGTCAGAGATGAATACGCGACTGGCGGTGACGCCTCTAGAAACAGACTGACCGGTAAGCACGGGGAGCCGCACGTCGCTCTCCATTGCACCATGGAGAAACACGAGCGTGGTGTCGCCCCCGCCGGGAACATTCAGCACGTCGATCGGCAGGTCGCCATCGAGGATGGTGTTGATGCCCGGCGGCGTGGTCGCGGCATCGCAGAAGGCTGCGACGCTGCGATGCTCCGTCACCTGGTGAATCTTTCGGTCTATCGTTCGCGCACGCATCAGTCGAGTTTATGCAGCGCCGACCGATCCGCGCCGTGACGTGGCGCGTGCTACCGCGGATCGCGTGCATGGCACACCCGTGCTCTGGCAGCCCCCACCTCCGGATCCGCTCCCTAACCACCCGTCGGATGGAGCATCACCTCGACCGGTTTCAGCGCTGCCAGATCAGGCCGCCTCCCGCTGCTCGCGCCACATCATGTCGCAGTTGACGCAGTGGAGGAGCCCGTCTGCGGGGCGCACGCGGGGAGCGCGGAGCTCGCAAAGCGGGCAATCGGTGGTCTCGTACTCGACACCATTGTCGAGCGTGTAGATCGTCATGCCGACATTCTGTAACACTCATCTCAAAACACGCCGGTGCCACGCCTCAGCGTTGTGGGCGGATGCCCTCAAGTACGCCCGGATCGCGCCCCCTACGATCGATCCATGCGCCGCCTGACGCCCGCCTTCGCCCCTCTGATCCTCGCCGCTCTGCTGCTCGCCGGATGCTCGTCATCGAGCACCTCCACCGAGAGCCCGCTGGCGACGGAGCCTGCCGACGCGTCGGCGACCGGCACCGACCCGGCGGCCGAGCCCGACGCATCCGCCGACCCCGTCGCCGCGGCTGTGCCCGAATGCGACGGCATCCTGTTCGAGTCGGGAGCGGTCATCCCGGGTGAGCAGCTCGGCGGCTGCATGGCCGCAGCGATGCTCGCTGTCGGCTCCGGCTCGCACCGCGTCGACTCGAGCGACGGCACCTCCTCCACCGTGCAGTTCGAGTGGACGCCGCAGTTCTCGATGAGCGCCGACGGCGATCTGCCGCTGGTCGTGCGCGGCGACGACGGATGGGCGCTGCTACCCGAGAGCGGTTGGGTGCGGGCCGATGAGGGATCGACCGACCCGCAGGTGATGCTGGCCACGGCCGCCGTGAAGCTCACCCGCGTCTTCGGCGATCCGCGCACGCTCGGCGCAGCGATGGCGCAGACCGACTGGCGCGTGGTCGACGAGACCTCGGTGCCGGCGACGGATGCGGTGGCGGATGTCGCCTGGCAGCTCGAGGCAGCCGGCGCGTTCGCGATGCTGGGCATCGCCATCACCGACTACCAGCTCTGGCTCGGCAACGACTACCTGGGCGCGTATGCCGTCGGCACCGCGGCGGTCGGCGACATCTCGGCGACCACCAGCAACACCTTCCTGCAGTGGGGCGAGCCGGTCGAGATTCCGGCCCCGACGCAGCCGTGACCCGCGCCGCATAGGCTTGGCCGGCACCCCAGACACAGGAGACCCCATGCGCGTGCTGCTCACCGGAGGCGCCGGATTCATCGGCTCGCACACCGCGATCGTGCTCATCGAGCATGGTCACCACGTTGTCGTGCTCGATGACCTTTCGAACGCCAGCGAGGAGGCCGTGCGGCGCGCATCGCGGCTCGCGGGCGTCGACATTCCGCTTGCGGTGGGCGACGCCGGCGACCGCGAACTCGTCGGCCGCACAATCGCCGAGCACGGCATCGAGGCGGTCATCCACTTCGCCGGGCGGAAAGCAGTCGGCGAATCGGTGGCGAAGCCGCTCGAGTACTACCGCGTGAACCTGGGCTCGGCGATCGCCACGCTCGAGGCCATGGCCGAGCACGGCGTGACCCGCTTCGTCTTCTCCTCCTCCGCGACGGTCTACGAGCAGCCCGGCGAGCTGCTCGCCGAGAGCGCTCCGGTCGGCATCGACCTGCCCAACCCCTACGGCCGCACGAAGGCGATGATCGAGGCGATCGTCGCCGACGCATCCACCGCCGACCCGAGCCTGCAGGCCGCCGTGCTGCGCTACTTCAACCCGGTGGGTGCGCACGCCTCGGGCGAGATCGGCGAGGACCCCAAGGGCATCCCCAACAACCTCATGCCCTTCGTGGCGCAGGTGGCGGCCGGCGTGCGCGAGCGGCTGCGCATCTTCGGCGACGACTACAACACGCACGACGGCACCGGCGTGCGCGACTACATCCACGTGCTCGACCTGGCCGAAGGGCACGTGGCCGCGCTCGAGAAGCTCGAGCCGGGCGTGCTCACCGTCAACCTCGGCACCGGCGCTGGTGGCTCGGTCTTCGACGTGCTGCACGCCTTCGAAGCGACCGTGGGCCGCGAACTGCCGCACGAGGTGGTCGCTCGCCGGCCCGGCGACGCCGCCGTCTCGACGGCAAACCCGGCGCTCGCGCACGAGCGGCTCGACTGGCGCACCACCCGCACGCTCGCCGACGCGGTGCGCGACACGTGGCGCTGGCAGGAACGCAACCCACGCGGCTACGCCGGCTGACCTGCGTCGCCAGCCGACGCATCCGCTCGTCTTTACACCCTCGACCTTCCCAGGCTGCGGGTGCATGCTGGCGGCATGGCTGACACCTACCACCACGAACCCCCGTACACGATCGGCGTCATCTGCGGCAGCATCGCGGCGTCGTCCATCAACCGCCGCCTCGCCAACGCGCTCATCAAGCTCGCTCCCGAGGCGCTGCAGTGCTCGTTCATCGAGATCGACACGCTCGACCTCTACGATCGCGACCGCGACGACAACTACCCGCCCGAGGCGGTGGCGCTGAAGCAGTCGATCCTCGACGCCGACGGCATCCTGATCGTCACGCCCGAGTACAACCGGTCGATCCCCGGCGCGCTGAAGAACGCCATCGACTGGGCCTCGCGCCCCTACGGCGAGAACGCGCTGAGCCGCAAGCCGGTCGGCATCATCGGCGCCTCGCCGGGCGCCATCGGCACCGCCGTCGGCCAGCAGCACCTCAAGTCCATCCTCTCCTACTGCAACGCTCCGATGATGAACGAGATCGAGGCGTACATCACCTTCAAGGAGGAGGACTACGCCGAGGACGACACCGTCACCAACGAGTCGACCAAGGAGTTCCTGCAGACCTACATGCGCACCTTCGACGACTTTGTGCGACGGGTGCTGACGGTCCTGCCGCAGCAGGGCTGACGCGGCTCAGCCCGACCCATCCAGCCGCACGGCAACCAAACGAGCACAGAGCCTCGACGTTACTTCCGCACGCCGACGGCGAGTCCGCATGTCAAGGGCGAGCCGCCAGCACCGAGGGCACTCGAGTTGACCCGCTCAGCCACGCCGCAAGGTCGCGATCGAGCATTCGAGCAAGCACGAGGCAGGCGTCATGAGCCTCTTGCGCGGTTAGGCGTCTGCTTGCTTGCCCCGGTACTGGACAGCCATTGACGAACGGCTCATGGTGCGCCGCTCGATTTCGCACGACGTTGACAAATCGGAGCTGTTCATGCGCCCAGGATCGCGTGTACCTGGCGCCCGAAGCACGCGCCTGCGCTCTACCGCCGAGAAACGCCTTGCTGAGATGCGACCGCCACAACGCCTCGTAGTCCGTCGCCGTCCGCCGAGGCTCACGCCCAACGAAACTGCCTGCGTCGAGCAGGTTCGTCCAAAAACCGAACATGCACCGCGCCACCAGACGGCCCGGCAAGAGGACGTCGTGCCGATTGCGCTTGACGTCGCTCGGAAGATCCTTCCAAGCGTTCTCCAGCTGTCGCATGCTGCGATCGTCCAGCCAGAGAGCAGCATTCTCGTACCAACGCTCACTCCATCCCGCGGCCAAGGCCGCGTGCATGGCGTTCCTGACGGCTACTTCGAGAATCGCTATATCGGCAAGCAGAGCAGCGCTGACATCTCGATCCCACACATACAGCGCTCGCGCGCGGGCAGGATCACCCGCTGCTGCGGCCAGATATGTGCCCATTCGATCCGAGGACACGGCCTTGTCGAGAGCTTGTTCCAACCGAGCAAGGCGTGCGGCTTCAAGGACGATCGGATCCTGGACGGGCTCAGCCATACCTGCTACCTTAGGACGCAGAAGTCCCCGGAATTCGCCTCTCTGGCCTCGAGCCATGATGCGACCGGGGTTCTTTCGTTCCACGGGTAACCCCGCCATACAGGCGACTGAAGCGTTCCTGCAGACCTACATGCGCACCTTCGACGACTTCGTGCGGCGGGTGCTGACGGTGCTGCCGCAGCAGGGCTGAGGCGGCTCAGCCCGAGAGCGCCCGGCCGATCGCGAGCTCGCCGATCGCTCGCGCGAGGCGGGGCGCGTACTCCTCGACCGTGTCGGCGCGGCGCGGCGCCCGGATGGGCGTGTGCAGCAGCCCTCGCGCCGCGCAGGCTGCGGCGATGATGCTGCGCGAGAAGGCCGGCAGGCCGCGCTCGAGCACCGAGACGACCGCCCGGCCGTACGCCGAATGGGCGACCGTCTCGAGCGCGAGCGTGAACTCCTCGAGGGTGTAGATGCGGTGGCGCGCCAGCAGCGGCCGGTCGAGCCCGCGCAGGTGCTCGGCGTCGAGGCCGACGACCAGCTCGGCCGAGCGGCAGAGCGCTCGCTGCGCCCTGCGGGAGGGCACGCGTGCGAGGTCGAGCTCGCTGATCTCGACGGCGTCGGCGAACTGCGTGCGCCCGAGCACCGCGCCGAGCTCGTCGACCACCCGCGCGACGACCCGCTGCGAGTGCGCGACATCGCCGTTGTAGACGGCGAGCACGCGCACGACGGGCTCCGCGTCGCGCGCCTTCGGGGTACGGGCGCGAATTGGCACGTGCTCCATCGTAAGCAGACGCGCGCCTTGACGAGCCGCACTCAGGTCAAGATCTGCTCAGGACGCGGCGCCAGCAGCTCCTCCACCAGTGCCGCCGCCCGCTCCGCTCCCCCGAGCGCCGCGAACTCCGCCGCGATCACCTGCGCACGCTCCCTGAACGCCGGCTCCTGCAGCACCCGTCGCACGGCGTTCCTGACCCGGATGGGTCGTGGCCGCCCCGTGCGCAGGTCGAGCCCCGCGCCCGACCAGGCGACCCGTGCGGCGATCTCGGGCTTGTCCAGCGTGCCCCCGGCGACCACCAGCGGCACGCCGGCCGCCAGCATCTCCAGCACGCCACCCCATCCGCCGTTGGTGACCCCGACCGTCGCGTGCGGCAGCACCGCAGAGAACGGCACGAAGTCGACCAGCCGCGCGTTCGCCGGCACATGCTCGGCGGTGCTGCGGCCGGCGGTGGTGCCGATCACCCGCACCTGCTCGTGGGTGAGGGCGAACAGGGTGGGCTCGAGCAGCTCGACCGGGTCGGTGTCGACCAGCCCCTGCGTGACGACCACGATCGGGCGCGGCTCGAGGGCGAGCGTCTCCGCCCACAGCGGCGGCGCGCCGAGCGTCGACGCGCGCGGCTGCAGGTGCCCGACGAACTCCACCCGCGCCGGCAGATCGCTGCGCGGGAACTCGAGCGAGGCCGAGCCGGTCGCGATCACCAGCTGCCGCGAGTAGATCGCCTCGGCGAAGTGCCGCCCGTTCTGGAGCCCGAGCTGCGCGCGCAGCGCGCGGTACTCGCGATCGGCCCGCTCGCCCACCGGCGGCGCGAACGCCCGCAGCAACCGGTCGCGCAGCCTGCCGGTGATGCCCCTGCCCGGCTGCAGGCCCATGCCGGGCGGCGGCAGATCGCGGCTCGGCATCGTGAGCGGCACCAGCGACAGCGTCGCCCACGGCAGGCCCAACAGCTCGGCCGCCAGCCCCGTGCCGACCGACATCACGTCGCCCACGAGCGCGTCGAACGGATGGCGCTCGTGCGCCGCCAGGATGTCCTCCACCTGGCTCATCGCGGTGTCGAGGAAGAGGTGGTGCAGGCGGCTCTGCGAGCCGCGCGCGCCCGGCTCGCCCGCGGCCGGCAGCGCGTCCATGAGCTCCTGCTCCTGGATCTCGTGCGCATCCCGCCACAGCACCGTCTCGCACCCGAGCTCGTCGAACGCATCCGCATACGTCGCGCCCGTGTAGGCGGTGACGCGGTGCTCGCGATCGACGAGCGCGGCGGCGACCGCCGTCATGGGCCGAGCGTGACCTGCAAGCGGCAGTGCAGTCACGAGCAGGTGTGCCACTTGCCAACGGTACGCCCGTCTGCGGCAACCTTGAGAGGACTTATGGAACACCGTTACCGTTCTTGAGCGTCGGGGCGGGACGCTGAGGTGGCGTGGCGGATGGCCCACCTCCGGCAGCGCTGCTGGCAGAGTGTCGCCATGAGCCTCGACGTCGCCGCGCTGCGCGCCCACTTCCCCTCGCTCGCCTCCGGCCTGGCCCACTTCGACGGCCCGGGCGGCACGCAGACGCCCGCCGTGGTGGGCGAGGCGATCGCCCGCACGATCACCGCGCCGCTGTCGAACCGCGGCACGCTGTCGCTGAGCGAGCGCAACGCCGACGACGCCGTCACCGCCTTCCGCAGCGCCTTCGCCGACCTGCTGGGCGCCTCGCCGCGCGGCATCGTCTACGGGCGCAGCGCCACGCAGATCGCCTACGACGTCTCGCGGATGCTCGCCAAGACCTGGCAGCCCGGCGACGAGGTGGTCGTCACCCAGCTCGACCACGACTCGAACGTGCGGCCGTGGATGCAGGCGGCGGATGCGGTGGGTGCCGTCGTGCGCTGGCTGCCGCTGGACGCGGCCACGGCCGAGCTCGACCTCAGCGCACTGGACGAGATCGTGAACGAGCGCACGCGCCTCGTGGCGGTGACCGCCGCCTCCAACCTGCTCGGCACGAAGCCGCCGGTGGCGCGCATCGCGGCGCGGGCGCACGAGATGGGGGCGCTCGTCTACGTCGACGGCGTGCACTGCGCGGCCCACGCATCCGTCGACACGGCGGCACTGGGCGCCGACTTCTTCGTCTGCTCGCCCTACAAGCTCTACGGCCCGCACTGCGCGGCGCTCGCCGCCGATCCGGCGCTGCTCGAGACGCTGCAGCCCGACAAGCTGCTGCCCTCGACCAACGAGGTGCCGGAGCGCTTCGAGCTCGGCACGCTGCCGTACGAGATCATGGCCGGCGCGACCGCCGCGGTCGACTTCATCGCGAGCCTCGCGCCCGGCTCGGGCGGGGGCGCCGCGGGCGCGGGTGCAGCGGGTGCGGATGCCGCGGGCGCGGGCGCCGCGGGCTCGGGCGCCACGCGCCGCGAGCGCCTGATCGCCGCCAACGAAGCCATCGACGAGCACGAGCTGCGGCTGCGCGGCCGCATCGAGGAGGGGCTCGCCTCGTTCGGCGACCGCGTCACGCTGCACTCGGTCGCCCGCGAGCGCACCTCGACGCTGTTCTTCACCTTCGCCGACCGCGACCCGTTCGACGCCTACCGCTTCCTCGCCGAGCGCGACATCGTCGCCCCGGCCGGCACCTTCTACGCGCACGAGCCCTTCCAGGCACTCAAGCGCGGGCTCGGGCTCTCGGCCGAGGCAGGCGTGCGCGTAGGCCTCGCTCCCTACAACGACGACGCCGAGATCGACCGGCTGCTGACGGGGCTGGCCGACTTCCTCTGAGGGTGCACCCGGAGCCCACCTTCAAACCGCGCGCTGACGCGTGTCACACCCGCGCTCTACAGTAGGCGCATGAGTGACAGCGCCAGCGAACCCACCGCCCTGGAACGGTTGCGAGCACAGGGCCGACTGCGAGAGCCGGTTCGAGAACGCACGACGTTGCCCGAGCCCGCCGAGCCAGGCGAGGGCGTCGACCTCAGCGGCGAGCTGCAGCGCCAGCGCGACGCCGAGCGCTACTGATCCGTGGTCCCGTCCGATGCTGACGCGCCCCGCCGTGCCATCATCGCGATGCGGCACGTGCGCGACCGCATCGACCGCGAGTTCGACCGTCCGCTGAACGTCGAGGCGCTCGCCGCCGGCGCCCACATGTCAGCGGGGCAACTCAGCCGCGAGTTCGCCCGCATCTACGGCGAGCCGCCCTACAGCTACCTGATGACCCGCCGCATCGAGCGGGCGATGACGCTGCTGCGGCGCGGCGACCTGTCGGTCACTGAGGTCTGCTTCGCCGTCGGCTACGGCTCGCTCGGCACCTTCAGCACCCGCTTCACTGAGCTCGTCGGCGTCTCCCCGAGCGTCTACAAGCGCGACCACTCGCAGGCCGCCGCCGGCATCCCCGCCTGCCTCGCGAAGCAGGTGACCCGGCCCATCCGGTGAGGACCAGACGGCCTCGCTCCATCGCTCTGTGGACAATGCGCATCGTACGTCTTACAGTTGTCATACGCTCCGGCCGTGGCCTACGTCGAATGGACCCCCGAAGCTCTTGCGCATATGCGCGAGCGCCACGGAGTGATGCAGGAGGAGGCGGACGATGCGATTGCTGACCCGAACGCATTGTGCATCTCGCCGGATCCGAGCAGCAGATCGGGCATGTCAGATCGATGGATCGGCTGGAGCCATAGTCGTGCCGAGGTGCTGGTCGTGATCGTTGTACGGCGAGGGGAGAACCGCTTCGGTGCGAACGCATGGACCGCGAACCGGGCACATCGTGAGCGGTACTGGAGAGGTGACCGCGATGAGTAAGAAGATCCCCGACGAAGTGCGAGACGCCATCCGCGCCGAGATCGAGGGCGAGACGGTCGAGTACCGCGACGCGGTGCCCGAAGGCGTCTGGACCCGGCCCAACAGCGACCGCCCGCAGATGCTGTCGCTGCGCGTGCCTGCGGAGACGCTCGAGGCGCTGCAGACGCTCGCAGCCTCCGACGGAGTACCGGTCTCCGCGCTCGTGCGCGGGTTCATCCTCGACGGCCTGGCAAGTCGGGGCAGCGACGACCTTCAGCAGGCGGTCGAGCGCCTTGAGCGCGACCTCGCTCTGGTGAAGGCTCGAGCACTGGCGAAATGAAACGGGCCTAGCTGCGGCGACCCACTGCTTCGCCGTCGGCTACGGATCGCTCGACGCCTTCAGCACCCGCTGCATCGAGCTCGTCGGCGTCTCCCCAGCGTCTACAGGCGCGACCACTCGCAGGCCGCCGCCGGCATCCCCGCCTGCCTCGCCAAGCAGGTGACCCGGCCCATCCGGTGACGCTCACCCGTGGTCGGCTCCAACTCGCGCACAATCTCGCACGCCAGCGTGTACATATTTGTGCCCACACTCGCGCGCGCTTTTGGTAGACTGCAGGCATGACGACCTACGATCCTCAGATCGTTCGCACCAGCCGCGAAGCGCGGGATGAACTCGGTGACGTGGTGCGCGGCTTCCGCGAGCATGGGTCACGCGCCAAGCCGATGATCTTCGGTGCGCACCGCAAGCCAGAGGCTGCGATCATCCCCTACGACCTCTATCGCGAGATCGTGCCGCTCTTGGAGGACCTCGAGATCGCTCGCATCGCGCGGGCACGCATCGCGGAGGGCCCAGCGGTGCCGCTCGACGACCTCGCCGCTGAGCTCGGCGTGGAGTTGCCGGCATAGTGTCGCTGAAGCTCACCCGAACGATCGGCTTCCAGCAGGACATCTATGACCTGCCAACATTGGAACTGCGAAAGCGGGCAATCGACCTCCTTGCCCTCGTGGCGAAGGGCCAGTTGACTGGCATCCCGCTCGATGCTCGAGTGGCCACCGGCGACTTGTCCGACTGTCGGATGCTGTACTTCGACGAGGATCCGCGTAACCCGAAGCCGAACTACCGCTTGGTCTATCGCCTGACGCCTGATGAGGCGACGGCGGTCGCGGTGGAAGCCGTCGCGGTGGGCGAACGATTTGAGCTCGACGCCTATCTGCGAGCGCAGCGTAATCCGGGCCGCTGAGTCGGCGAGGGCTCGACGCCCAACGGCTACCTGCTGATCGGCTGCATCGTGGCGCGATGACGCCGTCGCGCCTTTGACGGGTCAGCGGCGCGGCTCACCCAGCAGTGCGGCCATGCCGCGCTTGTCATGCAGATCGACGCCGGGCTGCAGCCCACCCGTGTACGCGAAGTCCGGCAGCACCGCCGGAATCGGCGCCAGCAAGTCGCGCCGGAGCGCATCCTCCAACACAGCATCGACCGTGCTGTGCGTGCGCACGGCGTGCGCCTGCACAGCAGCCAGCAGTTCGGCGTCGATATTCAGAGTGATGCGCATGGGTGGCCCATGATGCCACCGAGTCAGCACCATGTCACGGTGACGTGCCCGCGTGGCCGCGGCAACGCATCCGCCCCACTTCGTCAGGATTCGAGAAGCGCGGCGGGCCTGATGCGGCCTAGCGTTGCGGCCATGGACATCAGCATTCACTACGCGTTCCTCCCGCACACCGACGGCGAGGCGGCGCTGGGCTTCTACCGCGACATCCTGGGCTTCGAGGTGCGGCAGGACGTCGGCTACCAGGACATGCGCTGGCTCACCGTGGCGCCCGAGGGCTCGCCCACCGCGATCGTGCTGCACCCGCCAGCCGCCGACCCGGGCGTGACCGATGCCGAGCGCCAGGTCGTGCTCGACCTCATGGCCAAGGGCGTCTTCACCGCGCTCACCCTCGCCACCGACGACCTCGACGGGCTGTTCGAGCGCGTGCAGGCGGCGGGGGCGGATGTCGTGCAGGAGCCCACCGACCAGGACTACGGCGTGCGCGACTGCGCCTTCCGCGACCCGGCCGGCAACCTCATCCGCATGAATCAGCGCTGACGCGTCGACGACCGCTGCCTGGTCAGCGCCGCGAGGACCATGGATCGATAACCGCGACGCCCATGGGTTCGAAGTCGGCCACGTTCCGCGTGACCATCGTCAACCCATGCACGATCGCTGTCGCTGCGATCAACGCGTCACGCTCCGGGCGAGGATCAGGCACGTGGAGCCTGGCGGCGCGCCGCGCCACCGGCACGTCGACCGCCAAGATTCGCCCTGCGAACACGGCGAGCAGGTCGTCTTCGAGCCATGTCTGCAGACGATCGGCCTGCGCGGCGTCGCGCCGTCGGAGCCGCCCGATGCCGAGCTCGATCTCGAGCACGGTGATCGCCGAGAGGTGCAGGTGCGAGGGTATCCGCGCCGCAGCCCAGCTGCGCACGGCGCGATCGGCGCGGTGATCCGGCTTGCGCAGCTCGCTGACGACAGTGGTGTCGAGCAGATAGCTCATAGCTCGGGCGCCTGCAGCTCGATCCGGACGGGCTCAAACTCGATGTCGAGATCGTCGTCCATGCTCAGCCGCTCGACCAGGTCGATGCCCCGCTCGCCGATGCGGCGGTACTCCTCGATCGAGAGCAGCACGAACGCCGGCTCGCCGCGGTCGGTGATCACCACCGGCGCATCACCGGCGGCACGCTTCGCCGCGCTGACGTCGCGATTGAACTCGCGGGCACTCATGATCGTCATCGCCGACCTCCAAATGTAGGTACGTACCTATAGTACGCGCGCGAGTACCTCTGAGGCAATGGCAGGGATGCGCATGGTCGGCACGCACATAGCCGAGACTGAGAGCATGACTGGGTGCTCCCACCGCAACCTGAGCCCGCTGCGCGCGCCCTGAACGACCAGCGCTCGACCATCGATCCGTGGGTGCTCGAGGCCGAGCGCACCGCGTCCGCACCCGGCTTCCGCCGCCCCTCGCTCGGGCCGGTCCCGCGCGGGCGCGTCTACCTGCTGGGCCTGCTCGCGGCGCTGCGGGCCGCCGGGCTCGTGCTGGTCGCCGAGGCGGTCGCGCGCGGCATCGCGGCGCTCGCCGACGCCTCGTTCGACGCCGAGACGACGCGGCTGATCGTCGTGCTCGGCATCGCCGGCGCCCTGCTGCGCACGGGCGCCGAGTGGGCGACCTCGGTCGTTGCCCGCCGCATCGCCACCGACGTGAAGCGCTCGATCCGCGGGCGGCTGTGGCGACGCATCGCGGCGGGTGATGCCTCTGGCGGCGGCACCGCCGTGCTCGCGGCCGACGGGCTCGACGACCTCGACGACTACTACGTCTCCTCGCTGCCGGCGACGATCGCCGCCGCAGTCGTGCCGCTGCTGATCGGCATCCGCGTGCTCGGCGCCGACTGGCTGAGCGCCGTCGTGATCGTGCTCACCGTGCCGCTCATCCCCTTCTTCATGGTGCTCATCGGCAAGCACACTCAGCAGCGCACCGACGAGGCGCTCACCGCCCTCACCCGGCTCGCCGACCACCTCGCCGAGCTCGCGCGCGGCCTGCCGGTGCTCGTCGGCCTCGGCCGCGTCGACGAGCAGGCGGCGGCGCTCGAGCAGCTGCAGCGCCGCTACCGCGAGCGCACGCAGGAGACCCTGCGGTGGGCCTTCCTCTCCGCCCTGGCCCTCGAACTCGTCGCCACCATCTCGGTCGCGATCGTCGCTGTCTTCCTCGGCCTGCGGCTGCTGAACGGCACGATGGAGCTCGAGCCCGCCCTCCTCGCCCTCATCCTCGCCCCCGAGGCCTACAACGCCCTCCGCCAGGTCGGCACCGCCTTCCACGCCTCGCAAGACGGCCTCTCGGCGCTGGAGCGCTCGCAGGCGATCCTCGACCGCCCCGCCCCCGCCGAGGTGCGCGCCGCCGACGCTCCCTACCGCTCGTCGAGCAGCGCGCGCAGCGCGCGTATCGAGACGTCCTCCATCCGCATCACCGACCTCACCGTCCGCTACGCCGGCCGCGACGCCCCGACGCTCGCCGGCGTCACCGCCGAGCTCACCGGCATCGTCTCCATCGCCGGACCCTCCGGCGCCGGCAAGTCGACCCTGCTCGCCGCACTGACCGGAACCCTGCCCGCCGATGCCGACATCAGCGGCACCATCACGGGCGTACGAGCGGATGCGGTGGGCTGGGCCCCGCAAGCCCCTCGCGCGTTCGCGCCCACGCCGCGCGCCGAGCTCGCCCTGTACGGCGCCGATCCGCTGCCGGCACTGGAGGAGCTCGGGCTGGGCCACGTCGCCGACGCGGCCGTGGCCGAGCTCAGCCCCGGCGAGCAGCGCCGCCTCGCGGTGGCCCGCGCCCTCGCGCGCATCGACACCGGTGCGGACGCCGCCGGCACCGCTGCTGCCGCCACCCCCGGCACCGCCGCTGCCGCCGCCCCCGAAGCCGGAGCCGGCGCTACCGGCGCCGCTGCTGCCGCCGCCCCCGAAGCCGGAGCCGGCGCTACCGGCGCCGCTGCTGCCGCCGCCCCCGGCACCGCCGCTGCCGGCACCGGCAGCACGCACCTGCTCGTGCTCGACGAGCCCACCGCGCACCTCGACCGCGCCTCCGCCGACCTCGTGCGCGCCGCCATCCTGCGCCGCGCCGACCGCGCCGTCATCGTGCTGGCGAGCCACGAGCCCGAGACCACCGCCCTCG